>NZ_CP083950.1:0-2400000 GCF_006439395.2 Mesorhizobium sp. B4-1-4 | reverse complement strand
GGCAAGATCGGGCAACGCCGGGACCAGCACCAGCAGGGCGAAGGAGATCGGCACCCGGATCGAGACGGTCTGGACGGCGCGGGGTTCGAACAGTTCCGTTGTGCTGCTGGAGATGGTGGCGAAGGCCGACTGGATGTGCGGCAGATAGGCGGCGCCCTCCGGCGACAGCGCGACACCACGCGCCAGTCGTGAGAACAGGCGCGTCTTCAATCGTTCCTCGAGCAGCCGGATATGCTGGCTGACGGCTGCCTGTGTCAGGCCGAGTTCGGCCGCGGCCGCCGTGAAGTTCGACAGCCGTGCCGAGGCCTCGAAACTGCGCAGCCAGTCGAGTGGGGGCAGGGAGGGAATGGATTTTCGAGCCATTAGCTATTTGCGGTCATTGGCCAAAAAACGATAATTTGAGTTATGCCGTTCGCGCGGTCAACATGCATTCGAAACCCACGGATCGGCCCGTGGGCCGTAACGGACAGGAACAGTATTTCCATGTTGACCCACGCGCTGGTTGGCGACGACGGCAGAACAATCGAACTTGGCTGGCAGGACGGGAGGCACACCCGCTTTCATGCCATGTGGCTGCGCGACAATGCGCTGGACGACAAGACGCGCAGCGCCGGCAACGGCCAGCGCCTGATCACCATCCTGGACATTCCGGCCGACACGAAGATCGGTGCGGCCGCGATCAAGGGCGATGCCCTCGAGATCAGCTTCGTGCCGGAGCAGAAGACCGTCAGCTTTCCGGCTGCCTGGTTGAGCGCCAATGCCTATGATCGCGATACGACGCGCGGGGCTGGCTGGACCGGAGAGGATATTGTGCGCTGGACCAAGGCCAGCGTGCAGAACTCGGTTCCACGCGCCGGCTACGCTGCTGCCAGCCATGACCGTACCGTCCTGCGCGAGTGGCTTTCGGCGGTGAGGACCTATGGCTTTGCCGTGATGGACGGCCTGCCAGCGGAATCCGGGGCATTGTGCAAGGTCTCCGATCTGTTCGGCTATATCAGGGAGACCAATTACGGCCGCTGGTTCGAAGTGCGCGCCGAGGTCAATCCCAACAATCTCGCCTACACCAATCTCGGCCTCCAGGCGCATACGGATAACCCCTATCGCGATCCCGTGCCGACCCTGCAGATCCTTTCCTGCATCGAGAATACAGTGGAGGGTGGGGAATCCAGCGTTGTCGACGGTTTTGCCGTCGCGGCGGCGTTGCAGGCCGAGAACCCTGAAGGCTTCCGGCTGTTGAGTTCCTGTCCGGCGCGCTTCGAATATGCCGGCTCATCCGGCGTGCGGCTGCAATCCAAGCGTCCGATGATCGAGCTTGGACCGGATGGCGAGTTGATCTGCATCCGCTTCAACAACCGCTCGCTGGCGCCTGTCGTCGACGTGCCGTTCGCAGACATGGACGCCTACTATGGCGCCTATCGCCGGTTCGCCGAACTGATCGAGGATCCGTCCTTCGAAGTGACCTTCAAGCTGGAGGCGGGCCAGGCGTTCATCGTCGACAACACACGGGTCATGCATGCCCGCAAGGCTTTCTCCGGCACAGGCAAGCGCTGGCTGCAGGGATGCTACGCCGACAAGGACGGCCTGTTGTCGACGCTGGCGGCGATCGAGCACGGCTTCAAGGAGGCCGCGGAATGAGCGGTCAGGATCTGAACGCGGGCAATATCGTCGAATTCATCGCCGACATTTTCGAGCGCCGGGGTGCGGAATCCTATCTCGGCGAGCCGGTGACGATGTCGGAACACATGCTGCAGGGCGCCTGGCTGGCGGAGCAGGATGGAGCGCCGGAGGTGCTGGTGGCCGCCGCCCTGCTGCACGACATCGGCCATTACACCAGCGAGTTCGGCACCTATTCGCCCGACGATGTCGAGGACAAGCATCATGACGAAGCCGGCGGCGAGGTGCTGGCGCCGTTCTTCCCGCCGGTCATCGTCGAGTGCGTGAGGCTGCACGTCGCGGCCAAGCGTTATCTCTGCGCCACCGACCCGACCTATTTCTCCAAGCTGTCGCCGGCTTCGGTGCATACGCTGTCTCTGCAGGGTGGGCCGATGAGTGCCGAGGAGGTGGCCGAGTTCCGCAGCAACCCGTTCCATGAGGAAGCGGTGCGGGTCCGCATCTGGGACGAGGGCGGCAAGATCGCCAATATGAAGACGCGGGCGTTTCGCGACTATGTACCCTTGCTACAGCGCGTCGTGGAAAAGTTCGCGGCCCAAAGGATGACATAAGGACGAAGCCCGACACGACCGGGCTTCCGTCCCACTCCACCTTTTTGCTTCAGCCCTTGTGGTGGACTTCCTGCAACCCGTAGACCGGCGTCGGCACACCGACTTGCCTGGCTTTCAGCTGCAGCGACAGGAACTGCGAATAGTGCCGTGACTGGTGCAGATTGCCGCCGTGGAACCACAGCGCCTCTTGCTGGGTCGGCTTCCACATGTTGCGCAGTTCGCCTTCCCACGGGCCGGGGTCCTTGGTGGTGTTCGAACCGAGGCCCCAGCATTTGCCGACCCTGTCGGCGGTTTCACGCGAGATCAGGTCGGCCGCCCAGCCGTTCATCGAACCATAGCCGGTCGCGTACACGATGAGATCGGCGGGCAGTTCCGTGCCATCGCCAAGCAGCACCGAATGCTCCTTGATCTCCTTCACGTCGACACCGCTCTTCAGCTTGATCGACCCGTCGATGATCAACTGCGAGGCGCCGACGTCTATATAGTAGCCGGAGCCGCGCCTGAGGTACTTCATGAACAGGCCAGACTCGTCATCGCCCCAGTCGAGCATGAAGCCGGCCTTGTCGAGCCCCTCGTAAAAGGCCGCGTCGCGTTTCTTCATCTCGGCATAGGCCGGGATCTGGAATTCATGCAGGATCTTGTAGGGCAGGGAGGCGAAGATCAGGTCGGCTTTGGCGGTGGTGATGCCGTTTTGCACCGCTTGTTCCGAATAGAGGGAACCCAGCCCGATTTCCATCAGCGTGTCGGACCTGGAGATATGGGTGCTCGAGCGCTGCACCATGGTCACGTCAGCGCCCGCTTCCCAAAGTGCCGCTGATATGTCGTGGGCGGAATTGTTCGAACCGATAACCACCGCCTTCTTGCCGGCATAGGCATCGGCACCGGGATGTTGCGAGGAGTGGTGCTGGTCGCCCTTGAAATTTTCCATACCCTTGAATTTGGGCAGGTTTGCTTTGCCGGCCTGCCCGGTGGCCAGCACCAACTGCTTCGGTTTCAAGGTGATGTCCTTGCCGTCGCGGTGCACCACGACAGTCCATTCCTTTTCCTTGTCGTCGTAGGACGCACTCTTGGCCTCTGTCGACGACCAGTAATTCAGCTCCATCACCTTGGTGTACATTTCCAGCCAGTCGCCGATCTTGTCCTTGGGCGAGAACACCGGCCAGTTTCTGGGGAAATCGATATAGGGCAGATGGTCGTACCAGACCGGATCGTGCAGGCAGAGCGACTTGTAGCGCTTGCGCCAGCTGTCGCCGGCGCGTTCGTTCTTCTCGATGATGATGGTCGGCACGCCGAGCTGCCGCAGGCGCGCACCAAGCGCGATGCCGCCCTGGCCGCCGCCGATGATCACCGTGTAGGGCTGTGTCTTGAAGCCGAGTTCCGCCGCTTCCTTCTCGCGTTCTTCCTTCCAGGTTGGGCGGTTCTTGCCGGAGCCATGCTTGGCGCCCATCGGCCGCGCGAAACCCGCCGGCTCCTCATGGCCTTTCAGTTCGACCATGGTGGTCAGCAGCGTCCAGATCTTGCCGTCCTTCAGCCTGATATGGCCAAAACCGCGCGCAACCTCGGTCTCGAAGCTGATCCAGCCGTCGATCACTCCACCGCTCTCGGTCGCATCCTCGCCCTCGGCGAGGGCGAAGTGCGAGGGTTTCGTCCTCGACAACTGGCTATTCAGCATGTGGCGGACCTGGTCACGGCCTTCCATGGTCTTGATGTTCCAGGTGAAGGTGACGAGGTCGCGCCAATAGCAGTCTTCCTGGAAACAGCCGACCGCCTTGTCTATGTCGCCGGCGGCAAGAGCGCCACCGAACGCATCGAGCAGGTCGGAAAGCTTTTTGTTGGGGGCTTTGTCGAGCATGAATTTCCTCCGGATTCGAAACGCTTCTTGGTCGAGCTATTGTGGCCGGGTGGGGCGGTCCGACATGGACAAAGTATCCCGTCAAAAGCTTCGCTGCGTCACGCCCTCCAATAGTTTGGCATGTTTTCAATGGCTTACCGAAACCCGACCGGGTATTTGTCTCGTGACGACTGATCACGCCGTCCGACCGTAAGCCCGCCGCTCATTCGCGTTCATGCCATTCACATTCGCCGTTGACAGCGGCGTGGAACCAATCCTATTGTCCGCCACCATGAAAAAGGCACTCATTCTCGTAGGAAGGCGCGTGGGCAAGGCGGTGTAACCGCCGGGCGAAAACCTCCCATGCGCAACACACAGGCTCCCTCGGGGGCCTTTTTTATTGCCTGAAACACGACTAAACGACCAGCAAACGCCAGATGGCGGACAGTACGGGACCAGACCGATGAGCAATGGACAGAACGGGCGACGTGAAATGACGGGCGCCGAAATGGTGGTGCAGGCGCTGAAGGACAATGGCGTCAAGCATGTCTTCGGTTATCCCGGCGGCGCGGTCCTTCCGATCTACGACGAGATTTTCCAGCAGGACGAGGTCGAGCACATTCTGGTCAGGCACGAACAGGGTGCCGGCCACGCCGCCGAGGGCTATGCCCGTTCGACCGGCAAGGCCGGCGTCATGCTGGTGACCTCCGGGCCCGGCGCCACCAATGCGGTGACGCCGCTGCAGGACGCGCTGATGGATTCGATTCCGCTGGTCTGCCTGACGGGGCAGGTGCCGACCTCCTTGATCGGCTCCGATGCGTTCCAGGAGTGCGACACGGTCGGCATCACGCGCCCCTGCACCAAGCACAACTGGCTGGTGAAGGACGTCAATGATCTCGCCGCGACCATCCACGAGGCCTTCCATGTCGCCACGACCGGCCGTCCCGGCCCGGTGGTGGTCGACATTCCGAAGGATGTGCAGTTCGCCAAGGGGTTTTATGTCCCGCCGCAGATCGCGCCGCGCACCAGCTACCAGCCGAAGGTCCAGGGTGACCTCGAGAAGATCAAGGCGGCGGTCGAATTGATGGCCGGTGCCAAGAAGCCGATCATCTATTCGGGCGGCGGTGTCGTCAATTCCGGCCCGGAAGCGAGCCACCTGCTGCGGGAACTGGTCGACCTCACCGGCTTCCCGATCACCTCGACGCTGATGGGGCTTGGCGCCTATCCGGCATCAGGCAAGAACTGGGTCGGCATGCTGGGCATGCACGGCACCTACGAAGCCAACATGGCCATGCACGACTGCGACGTGATGGTCTGCATCGGCGCCCGTTTCGACGACCGCATCACCGGGCGGCTCAACGCGTTTTCGCCGAACTCGAAAAAGATCCACATCGACATCGATCCGTCCTCCATCAACAAGAACGTTCATGCCGATGTTCCTGTTATCGGCGATGTCGGCCGCGTGCTGGAGGACATGGTGCGGCTGTGGCGGGCGACCGCCAAGACCGACAAGAAGGCGCTTTATCCCTGGTGGGAGCAGATCGCCAAATGGCGCGGGCGCGACTCCCTAGCGTTCAAGATGAACCACGACGTGATCATGCCGCAATACGCCATCCAACGGCTCTACGAACTGACCAAGGACAGGGACACCTACATCACCACCGAGGTCGGCCAGCATCAGATGTGGGCGGCGCAGCACTATCATTTCGAGAAGCCGAACCGCTGGATGACGTCAGGCGGACTGGGCACGATGGGTTACGGCCTGCCGGCCGCACTCGGCGTGCAGATCGCGCATCCCGACGCGCTGGTGATCGACATCGCCGGCGACGCCTCGGTGCAGATGACGATGCAGGAGATGAGTGCGGCGGTGCAGTATGACGCGCCGATCAAGATCTTCATCCTCAACAACCAATATATGGGCATGGTGCGCCAGTGGCAGCAGCTGCTGCACGGCAACCGGCTGTCGCATTCCTATACCGAGGCGATGCCGGACTTCGTCAAGCTGGCCGAAGCCTATGGCGGCCACGGCATCCGCTGCGAGAAGCCGGACGAGCTGGATGACGCCATCAAGGAAATGATTTCGGTCAGGAAGCCGTTGCTGTTCGACTGCCGCGTGGCGAACCTCGCCAATTGCTTCCCGATGATCCCCTCGGGCAAGGCTCATAACGAGATGCTGCTGCCGGACGAGGCGACCGACGAGGCCGTGGCCAACGCCATCGATGCCAAGGGCAGGGAACTGGTGTAGACGACGAGCCAGGGCAGGCCTTGTCGAATGAGGCCGTGCGCAAGCAAACAGTTAGATCAAGAATTTGAGATCCAGGTCATGAACGCACAGCACCTTCAACCCACCGGTTCCGCCTACTTTATCGCCAAGGAGACGGAGCGGCCGGAAAACCACACGCTTTCCGTGCTGGTCGACAATGAACCAGGCGTTCTTGCCCGGGTCATCGGCCTGTTTTCCGGGCGCGGCTACAACATCGAGAGCCTGACCGTCTCCGAGACCGAGCATGAGAAGCATCTGTCGCGCATCACCATCGTGACGCGCGGCACGCCGCATGTGCTGGAACAGATCAAGCACCAGCTCGAGCGCATCGTGCCGGTCCACCGCGTGGTCGATCTCACCGTGCGGTCGCACGAATTCGGCCAGGAGCGGCCGCTGGAGCGGGAACTGGCGCTGGTCAAGGTTGCCGGCACCGGCGAGGCCCGCGTCGAGGCTCTGCGGCTGGCCGACGCCTTCCGCGCCAGCGTCATCGACGCCAACACCGAGCATTTCATCTTCGAGATCACCGGCAAGGGCTCCAAGCTCGACCAGTTCATCGCCATCATGAAGCCGCTCGGCCTGGTCGAAATCTGCCGCACCGGCGTGGCGGCGATGAATCGCGGCCCGCAAGGCATGTAGGGCGCGCGGTAGCCGGAAACGCCTTTGCTGAAAAGCATGGCTTGCCACCGCCCGGCGGCTGGCCTTTGCGAGGCAGCCGACAAGAGTAAACATTGCAGACCTTGTGATCCCGATGTCCCTCGATGCATTCCTCGCTCTGCTGGTCTACGCCTTCGTGACCTCGATCCCGCCGGGGCCGAACAATCTCATGTTGCTGGCTTCGGGCGTGAATTTCGGCCTGGTCAGGAGCGTGCCGCATATGCTTGGCATCAGCATCGGCTTTCTTGTCCTGCTGCTTGCCGTGGGCCTTGGTCTTGGCGCGCTGCTGACGGCGTTTCCCGCACTGCACACCGCGCTGAAGATCGCGGGCGCCGTCTATCTGCTCTACCTTGCCTGGAAGATCGCCATGTCGCGTTCGCTCAGCGGCAAGGGAGAGGCAAAGGGGCAGCCGATGCGTTTCATCGATGCGGCGGCGTTCCAGTGGGTCAATCCCAAGGCCTGGGTGATGGCGATCACCGCCATGGCCGTCTACAGCAATCCGGAGCACCCATTCCTGTCTGTGGTGCTGATCTCTGTAGCCTTCACCATCGTCAATCTGCCGAGCGTCTCGGTGTGGGCAGGCTTCGGTACGGCGTTGCGCGGTTTCCTGTCGGATCCGGCGCGGCTGAAATGGTTCAACATCGCCATGGGCGTGCTGCTGGCGGCGACGCTGTGGCCGATGCTGCGGTAGCACAATCCGGGGGTCGATAGACCCTGATCCGCGGATGCGGCAGCCTGCACAGCGATTGTGCAGTGCACATTAAATCTTCGTAATGCCGTGTTTTGGCCCTTTTCCGCCCAACGCGTGTCCTATCTATTCAGCGAAATTGCGGCAGGGTGCCGTGAAATGAGCTAGAATACGACCGCCTGGCTATGGCGTGTCGGACGGAGCGGACCCTTGACGATGCGTGGAAAAGTCATTCTTTCATTGCTGGCAGCCGCCTGTGCAGGCGCGGCCTGGCTCTATGTGTCTCCCGATACGCTGGGAAAGGTCGAGCAGTTCATCGGCGCAAAGCAGGCCGCGGTAGCGGACAAGGCGGCAACCGGCACGCAGACAGCCGACAAGACAGCAGCCGACAAGACAGCAGCAGACAAGGGGGCAACGGACAAACAGGCGGCCGGCGGCAATGGCGCCCGCTCGGCCTCGATCGTTTCTGCGACCGCGACGACGGCTGATTTCCCGATCCGGCGTTATGCCATCGGCTTCGTCTCCTCTCCCGCCGTGGTCAACATAAACGCGCGCGTCTCCAGCCAGATCGTGTCGATCGAGGTCAAGGACGGGCAGATGGTGAAGGCCGGCGACGTCCTGTTTTCGCTCGACGACCGGGCGCTGAAGGCGCAACTTGCCAAGGACCAGGCGACGCTCGCCAAGGACCAGGCCATGCTGACCAGCGCCACGGCCGATCTCTCGCGCGCCAAGGATCTCGTGGCCAAGCAGGCCGGCACGCAGCAGACCTATGACCAGGCGCTGGCGGCGCAGAAAGCGGCGACCGCAACCATCGATGCCGACAAGGCAACGATCGACGCCGATACCGTCCAACTGAGCTATGCCACGATCACGGCGCCGATCGCCGGCAGGCTGGGCGCGGTCAACGTCGCCGTCGGCGATCTCGTCACCGTCAGCAATGGCAACAGCAGCACGGCGACCCCGCTCGTCACCATCACCCAGATCGACCCGCTGCAAGTGAACTTCAATCTGCCGGAAAGCAATCTGGCACTGCTGCACAAGGCGCTCGCTGATCCGCAGCAAGGGGCGGTGACCCTGACCAAGGACGACGACCCGAAGCCGATCGGCAAGGGCACGCTCGACTTCGTCGATTCCAGCGTCGACACCGCGTCTGGCACAATCGCCACGCGGGCCAGCATTCCAAATGCCGATCTTTCACTGTGGCCCGGCCAGTATGTAAATATCGTCCTGGAAGCCGGCATCATGCCGCACATGACATCCGTTCCGACCGTCGCGGTACAGCCCAGCCAGAAGGGACCGTTCGTCTATGTGGTCAAGCCGGACAACACGGTCGAGATGCGACCGGTGCAGGTGGCGCTGACCGTTGGCCAGAGCAGCGCCATCAGCGATGGTGTGAAAAGCGGCGAGAAGGTCGTTGTCGAAGGCCAGACGCGATTGAAGAATGGTGCCGCGGTGCATGAAGGCAAGGCGGCGGCCGGGTCCGGCGACCAGGCCTCAGCCAAGGTCGCACAAGCCGGCAAGGCCGGCGAGGCGGCCCAATGATTTCCGAATTCTGCATCCGCAGGCCCGTCGCCACCCTTCTGATGTCGTTCGCCCTCATTCTGGGCGGATTGTTTGCCTACAAGTTCCTGCCTGTGGCGGCGCTGCCCAGCGCCGAATTCCCGGTGGTCAACGTCTCGGCCCAGTTGCCCGGCGCCTCACCGGAAACCATGGCGACATCGGTGGCGACGCCGCTGATCAAGCAGTTCGCGACCATCGCCGGCATCGATTCCATTTCGACCACGAACTCGCTCGGCCAGACCTCGATCGCCATCCAGTTCGTGCTCAACCGCAACATCGACGCGGCCGCGGCGGACGTTCAGGCGGCGATCGCGCGCACGCAGAAATCATTGCCGCCGCAGATGACCTCGCCGCCGAGCTATCGCAAGGTCAATCCAGCCGACGCGCCGATCCTCTTGATGTCGCTGGTCAGCGACACGGTTCCGCTGACCGATCTCGACGCTTTCGCGGAAAACGTCATCTCACCATCGCTGTCGACCATCGACGGGGTGGCGCAGGTCTCGATCTTCGGCCAGCAGAAATATGCCGTGCGCATCCAGATCGATCCGACCGCGCTCGCCGCGCGCGGCATCTCGATCGACCAGCTGCAGGCGGCGATCTCGTCGGCCAACAGCAACACGCCGCTCGGCGTGCTGCAGAACAACAAGCAGCAGCTCACCATCACCGCAAACACGCAGCTGACCAACGCAGCGGGATTTTCCAACCTCATCATCGCCACCAAGAACGGTCACCCGGTGCGGCTGGGGGAGGTGACGCGCGTCGTCGATTCGGTGCAGACCACGACGACGGCAAGCTGGTACGATGGTACCCGCGCGATCATCATGGCGGTGCAGCGCCAGCCCGACGCCAACACGGTCGACGTCGTCGACAGAGTCAAGGCTATGTTGCCGTCCT
The DNA here is from genome assembly GCF_006439395.2 of Mesorhizobium sp. B4-1-4. Taxonomy (NCBI): domain Bacteria; kingdom Pseudomonadati; phylum Pseudomonadota; class Alphaproteobacteria; order Hyphomicrobiales; family Phyllobacteriaceae; genus Mesorhizobium; species Mesorhizobium sp. B4-1-4. The sequence continues at coordinate 2,389,888 of NZ_CP083950.1, read as the reverse complement.
TCCAGGACCAGCTGCCGGCCGCCGCCAACATCAAATTGCTCAATGACCGTTCGACCTCGATCCGCCAGGCCGTCAACGACGTCCAGTTCACACTGCTGTTGACCATCGCGCTGGTGGTCATGGTGATCTTCGTGTTCCTGCGCCGGGTGACGGCCACCATCATCCCGGCCGTGGCGGTGCCGATCTCGCTGATCGCCACGCTCGGCGCGATGTTCCTGTTCGGCTTTTCCATCGACAACATATCGCTGATGGGCCTGACGCTCGCCGTCGGCCTTGTCGTCGACGATGCCATCGTGATGCTGGAAAATATCTTCCGCCACATGGAAGAGGATGGGCTGTCGGCCTTCGACGCGTCGCTGAAGGGCGCGCGCGAAATCGGCTTCACCATCATCTCGATCTCGATCTCGCTGGTGGCGGTGTTCATTCCCGTGCTTCTCATGGGCGGCGTGATCGGGCGCATCTTCAACGAGTTCGCCGTCGTGGTGACGGTCGCCATCCTGGCGTCGATGTTCGTGTCGCTGACGCTGACGCCGATGCTGTGTTCGCGGTTGCTGTCGGTGACCAAGGCCGATCGCGAGGCGCACAGCGCTGGCCACAGGCGCGATCTCGTCACACGCAGCTACGACTGGCTCTTGAGCTTCTGCCTGCGGCACACCTTCCTGGTATTCCTCATCTTCATCGGCACCGCGGCGGCGTCGGTATGGCTGGTCCAGATCTCGCCGAAAGGCTTCTTCCCGCAGGAGGACATCGGCCAGATATCGGTGACGACCATCGCGCGCCAGGACATCTCGTTCGATGCCATGGCCAAGCTGCAAGGGCAGGTGGCCAGCGTCTTCTCGCATTCGCCCTATGTCGACCATGTGGCGTGGTCGGCCGGCAGCGGCAACAATGCGCTCAACCAGGGGCAGCTTTTCGTCCAGCTCAAGGGCAAGGACCAGCGGCCGAACATTGAAAAGGTGCTTTCGGATCTGCGCAAGCAGCTGGCCGGCGTGGCAGGCATCGAGACCTACATGCAGCCGGTGCAGAACCTGAGGCTCGGTTCGCGCTCGTCGGCCAGCGCCTATCAGCTCGTGGTTCAGGGCCTCGATACCGGCCAGACCGATATCTGGGCGCAGAAACTGAACGATGCGATGGCCGCCGACCACACGACCTTCACCGACGTCACCAGCGATCTGCAGAACAATGCGCTGCAGGCGTCGCTGGTGGTGGATCGCGACAAGGCCGCCCAGCTCGGCATCGATACCGACACGCTGCGCTCCGCCCTCTATGGCGGGTTCGGCACCGACCAGGTTTCGACGATCTTCGGCTCGGCCGACAGCTACGAAGTCATCACCGAGCTCGATCCCAAGATCGAATGGTCGCCCGAGCGCATGCTCGCCATCCAGATGAGGACGGCGAGCGGCTCTCTGGTGCCGCTTGGCGCCTTCGCCCGGGTGGACCGCACGGCCGGTGCCTTGACGGTCAACCAGCTCGGCCAGCTTCCGGCCGTGACGATTTCCTACAACCTGCCGCAAGGCGTGGCGCTCGGCGACAGCGTGACGCGCATCAACGCGCTCAAAGAGCAGATCGGCATGCCGACGGCGATCTCGACCACCTTTGCCGGCACGGCCAAGACCTTCCAGGATTCGCTTGCCAACCAGGGCCTGCTGATCGGCGGCGCGATCCTGACCATCTACATCGTGCTCGGCATTCTGTACGAGAGCTTCATCCACCCGCTCACCATTCTCACCGGCCTGCCATCAGCGGTGCTGGGAGCGCTCGTTGCGTTGCGCTTCGCCGGCATGGACCTGTCAGTCATCGCGGTGATCGGCATCCTGATGCTGATCGGCATCGTCAAGAAGAACGGCATCATGATGGTCGACGTGGCGCTGGAGCTCCGACGTGAAGGCATGTCAGCCAGGGATTCCATCCACAAGGCCTGCCTTATGCGTTTCAGGCCGATCATGATGACGACGCTGGCAGCACTTATGGGCACGTTCCCGATCGCGCTTGGCACCGGCGCCAGCGCCGAATTGCGCCAGCCGCTGGGCGTTGCCGTTGTCGGCGGCCTGCTTGCTTCGCAGGCGCTGACGCTGTTCGTGACACCCGTGATCTACGTCTACATGGAAAATTTCTCGGGCTGGCTGCTCGGGCTCATGCCGAAGCGCAAGGCCGAGTTGCGCCTGGTCGAATCAGGGGATCAGCCCTCGCTGTTCGACGCCGACGACGAGACGCAAGGCGAGCCGCAAAAGGCGGCCGCGGAATAGAGAGTTCGCTTCGTCCTCGCTGGCCCAAGCCGCCTTGCTTGCGGCCGGCGGACCGGAGCCGTAATTTGTGGCCATGTCCCATGATCATGACCACGACAACGAACTCGATCCGTTTGCTGCCCGGGTTCGGGCGCTGGAAACCATCCTGACCCGCAAGGGTCTGATCGACCCCGCCGCGATCGACGTCATCGTCGACACCTACGAGACCAAGATCGGTCCGCGCAACGGCGCCAGGGTGGTGGCCAGGGCCTGGACCGACCCTGAGTTCGCCGCCTGGCTGCAAAGCGACGCAACCGCGGCGATCGCATCGCTCTCCTACGCCGGGCGGCAAGGCGAACACATGCAGGCTGTCTTCAATACGGAGGACACCCACAACCTCGTCGTCTGCACGCTGTGCTCCTGCTATCCATGGTCGGTGCTCGGCCTGCCGCCGGTCTGGTACAAGGCACCGCCCTATCGGTCGCGCGCGGTGATCGATCCGCGCGGCGTGCTCGAGGAATTCGGGCTGACGTTGCCATCCGCAACAAAGATACGCGTCTGGGATTCGACCGCGGAGCTGCGCTATCTCGTGGTGCCGATGCGGCCGGACGGCACCGAAGGCTGGAGCGAGGAACAGCTCGCCGAGCTGGTGAGCCGGGATGCGATGATCGGCACGGCGCAGGCGAGGGAGCCCGCATGAACGGGCCGCAGGATCTCGGCGGACAAATGGGGTTCGGGCCGGTGGCGCCCGAAAAGGATGAACCGTATTTCCATGCCGATTGGGAAAGGCGGGCGCTCGGCGTGACGCTCTGCGCCGGCGCCATGGGCGCGTGGAACATCGACGAGAGCCGGCACGCGCGGGAATCGCTGCACCCGGCCGATTATTATACTTCAAGCTACTATCAGATCTGGATCAAGGCGCTGGAGACCCTGCTCAAGCGCCATGGGTTCATCAGCGACCGCGATCTCAGGGCGGGCGAGGCGCTCGATGCGGCGGCAACCCCGAAAAAGGTGCTGAAGGCAGCCGATGTGCCCGCCGTGCTGGCCAAGGGCGGTCCTTGCAACCGCGCGGTCGGGACAGCACCGCGCTTCAAGGCCGGCGATGTCGTGCGGACGAAGAATTTCAATCCGGCCGGCCACACCAGGCTGCCGCGCTACGCGCGTGACAAACAGGGCCTCGTCGAGGCGGTGCATGACGGCTTCGTCTTTCCCGACACCAACGCGCATGGGCGGGGCGAGAATCCGCAATGGGTCTATACCGTGGTTTTCGAAGGTGGTGAGATCTGGGGCGAGGGCGCCGACCCGACCCTGACTGTCTCCATCGACGCCTGGGAGAGCTACCTTGAGCCGGCCTGAGGCGACCATGCCGGCCACCGATCTGCCCGCCGGTTTCGACGCGCCCGTTTTCGCCGAACCCTGGCAGGCCGAAGCCTTCGCCATGACGGTGGCGCTGCACGACAAGGGCCTTTTTTCATGGGGCGAGTGGGCACAGGCGCTGTCGGCCGAGGTGAAGAAGCCGGGCGCGGCGGCGGACGGTCATGACTATTACGAGCATTGGCTGGCGGCGCTGGAAAGCCTGCTTGCGTCCAAGGGACTGGCCGCCAAGCCCGATGTCGATGCGATGGCACAGGCTTGGGAACGCGCCGCGCATGCCACGCCGCACGGCAAGCCGATCTTGCTGGAGAACGATCCGCGCGCTTCCAGGTGATCACGCGGGGAGATCGCGTTCCCTTTACGTTCTCAATCGTGGCTGATAGGTAGCCATGGGGAGTTCGCCGCCGATAATAGCGATGATGGTGGCGGCTATCTTGTCTTTGCCTTGCGAATCCGGTCACACGATCAGATGGAATTTTCACCCCAACAGGACGAGGCGCTGCAGGCCGTCGCCCGCTGGCTCAAGACCGGCAAGCCGCAGCTGTTCCGGCTGTTCGGCTACGCCGGCACCGGCAAGACGACGCTGGCGCGCTATTTTGCCGAACATGTCGACGGACAGGTGCAGTTCGCCGCCTTCACCGGCAAGGCCGCGCAGGTGCTGCGCTCCAAGGGTGCGGTCAACGCCCGTACGATCCATTCCCTGATCTACAGGCCCAAGGGCGAGGAGTCGGTCGAGGACGAGGTGACCGGCAAGACCTCGATGTCGCCGACCTTTTCGCTCAACCGGCAGAGCCCGATCTCGCGCGCCAAGCTGGTCATCATCGACGAATGCTCGATGGTCGACGAACAGCTCGGCCGCGACCTGATGAGTTTCGGCACGCCTATCCTGGTGCTGGGTGACCCGGGCCAGTTGCCGCCGATCTCGGGCGGCGGCTTCTTCACCGATCACGAGCCGGACTTCCTGCTCACCGAAATCCACCGGCAGGCGCGCGACAATCCGATCCTGCGGCTGGCGCTCGACGTGCGCGAGGGGCGCGAATTCATGCGCGGCGACTATGGCACGGCGCAGGTGATCGGCAAGGAAGACGTCAACCAGGAACTGGTGCTGAAGGCCGACCAGGTGCTGGTCGGCACCAACCGGACGCGCCGCCGCTACAACCAGCGTCTGCGTGAACTCAAGGGGTTCAACGCCGATTATCCGCAGGCTGGCGACAAGCTGGTGTGCCTGCGCAACGATCCCGCCAAGGGGCTGCTCAACGGGTCGCTTTGGAAAGTGATGACCTCATCGCGCGAGACAGTGAAGCCCGGCATCAATCTTCTGGTGTCGCCGGAAGAGGACGATCCGGACCGCGGCGTCGCCAAGATCAAGCTGCTCAAGGCGGCGTTCGAGGATCCGGACGCCGACATCCCCTGGCAGCAGAAGAAGCGCTTCGACGATTTCGACTATGGTTATGCGCTGACGGTGCACAAGGCGCAGGGCTCGCAGTGGAACGAGATCGTGCTGTTCGACGAAAGCTGGGCCTTCAAGGAAACGCGCCAGCGCTGGCTTTATACGGCGATTACACGGGCCGCCGAACGGCTGACCATTGTCAGATAGAAGGGATCGGCGGTAGCCCGGAGAACCGTTTCATCCTCTTTCTGGAGCGGCCGTGGCCTCCTCACTCGTCGGCCGCGCCCCGAGCCACTCCCAGGCAGCGGCTTCGTCCTCGAGCTCGAAATGCCTGAATTCGACGGGCGATGAAGCAGGCAAGGCGTGTCGTGCGTTCGGCGTCCAGTCAGGGGCGCCGATCGCCGCGCAACGGCCAATATGTTCCAATGCGTGGACGGCACCCTTCTTGATGGTCTCATCGGAGATGTCGGCCCAGTCGACGCCCTCGTGATCGACTATGCGCACGGCCACGTCGATCCGCGGATGGAGCAAATAGGCCGCCTCCAGCAGGCCGAACAGGTTCTCGGCATCGGCGGCCGAGACATGGCCGACCACATCGATGGCAAAGAGGTCGTCGCGGCTGGTCTCGATGCGGCGGATCGCCGGCACGGATTGGAGGAAATTCAAGGTGGTGCCTCCGTTTCGTGGAGTATTTGGTCTTCTGGAACACCGGAAAGGCCCTATCTGTTCCCGTCAAAGACGCTATAGATGCGCCGTCTCAATGCGCCGTGCCGGAACGAATGAGCGTGGCGCGCCTCGATCGCCTGTTTCACGGACGCCAAACCATGCCCGCCAAGCTTTCTGTCAACCTCAACGCCATCGCCATGCTGCGCAACCGGCGCGACCTGCCATGGCCTGATATGATCGGGCTTGGCCGCATCGCGCTCGCGGCTGGAGCCCATGGGCTGACCGTCCATCCGCGTCCCGACGAGCGTCACACGCGGCGTTCCGACCTGCCCAAGATCAGGGCACTGATCGACGATGAGTTCCCCAAGGCGGAATTCAACATCGAGGGCCATCCAACCGAGGATTTCCTGGCGCTTGTGGAAATGCACCAACCGGAGCAGGTGACGCTGGTTCCCGACGATCCGGCGCAGGCAACCTCCGACCATGGCTGGAACTTCGTCGCCGACGCCGCGTTCCTGTCACCGATCGTCAAACGTCTGAAGAAGGGCGGTTTCAGGGTGTCGCTGTTTTCCGATGCCGATCCCGCCGGCATTGCGGCCGCGCGTGATACGGGTGCCGACCGGATCGAACTCTATACCGGTCCCTATGGCAGTTACCATTCCGATTCCGCAAAGGCGGCCAAGGAGCTGGAAAGATTGGGGAAAACAGCCGACACGGCATTTGCCGCCGGCCTTCAGGTCAATGCCGGGCACGACCTGACGGTAGGCAATCTGCCTGACCTTGTCCGACGCATACCGGCATTGGCCGAAGTGTCGATAGGACATGGGTTGACAGCCGACGCGTTGGAGTATGGCATGGCCGGTACGGTGGGTCGGTTCCTGAAGGCCTGCGGGTGGTAGGGGTAGCTTCGCTTTGCGGATATTGGCGGCCATGGCGTGCAATTGATATCGTATCGCAGCATGCATGAAGCGCCCCGAGCTTGTCAGGGAGTGGTCGATGGACCTTGCCAATCGCGGTAGCGAGGCTGAACCCGTCGAGCAATCGAGTCATTCCGGGGTTGAGCAGCACAGCACCAAGGTTCTGATGCTGGGCGCGCTCGGCGTCGTCTATGGCGATATCGGCACGAGCCCGATTTACGCCTTCCGCGAGGCGCTCCATGCTTCGCCAGGCATCGATACACGGGTTCACGTGCTTGGCGTGCTGTCGCTGATCGTCTGGGCGCTGACGATCATCGTGACCATAAAATATGTCGCCTTCGTGCTTCGTGCCGATAACAAGGGCGAAGGCGGCACGCTCTCGCTGATGTCCTTGGCGCGCAGCGCCTATCCCAAAGGCGCGCGACTGATCCTCGTCATCGGCCTTTGCGGGGCGGCGCTGTTCTTCGGTGATTCGATCATAACGCCAGCCATCTCGGTGCTGTCCGCGGTCGAAGGCCTCGAAGTGGTGACTCCGACATTGGATGCCTATGTCGTGCCGATCACGCTTCTCATCCTGGCCGTCCTGTTCTCGGTGCAACGCTTCGGCACCGGAAAGGTGGCGGCGGTGTTCGGGCCGGTGACGGCGTTGTGGTTCCTGGCCATCGGCGTTGCGGGGCTCTACCACCTGATGGATGATCCATCGATCCTCCTGGCCATCGATCCCTATTACGCGGTTGCTTATCTCGTCAGCACACCCACAGCTGCCTTCGTCACTGTCGGCGCGGTGTTCCTGGCGGTGACCGGGGCCGAGGCGCTCTACGTCGATCTTGGCCATTTTGGTCGCAAGCCGATCGTGCTGGCATGGTTTTCCGTGGTGTTCCCCTGCCTGCTGCTCAACTATTTCGGGCAGGGCGCGTTTGTGCTCGCCAATAACGGTAAACCGACCAATCCATTCTTCCAGATGCTGCCTGACTGGGCACTGATGCCGATGGTGGGGCTGGCCACGGCCGCGACGGTCATTGCCAGTCAGGCGGTCATTTCGGGTGCCTTTTCGCTGACCCGCCAGGCGGTGCAGCTCAACCTTCTGCCACGCATCGAGGTGCAGCATACCTCCGAAATGCAGCTTGGGCAGATTTATATGCCCCGCGTCAACCTGCTCATCGCGTTGGGGGTGATGCTGCTGGTGGTCGGCTTCGGCAGTTCGAGCTCGCTGGCCTCCGCCTATGGCATCTCGGTGACCGGCGAAATGCTGATGACGACGATCCTGCTGTTCGTGGTGATGCGCAAGATGTGGAAATGGAAGCTGGCGCTCGCTTTGGCGCTGACCTTGCTGTTCGGCGTCATCGACAGCGGCTTCTTACTGGCCAATGTCGTCAAGATCCTCGAAGGCGGCTGGGTTTCGATCACCGTTGCCTGCCTCATGGGGCTGATCATGTGGACGTGGATACGCGGCAGCCGTTATCTCTTCGACAAGACGCGTCGCAACGAGATCCCACTCGATTTCCTCGCCGGCAATCTGTTGAAAAAGAAGCCGCAGCTGGTTTCCGGCACCGCCGTGTTCCTGACCAGCGATCCGCTCAGCGCGCCAACCGCGCTGATGCACAGCCTGAAGCACTACAAGGTGCTGCACGAGCAGAACGTCATCCTTTCGGTGGTGACGGCGCCGCAGCCGGTGGTGCCCGACAGCGAGCGGGTCAAGATGGAGACGGTCAACGAGCTGTTCATGCGGGTGACGCTGACCTTCGGCTACATGGAACAGCCCAACATTCCGCGCGCGCTGGCCATCTGCCGCAAGCAGGGCTGGAAGTTCGACATCATGACGACATCCTTCTTCCTGTCGCGGCGTTCGCTGAAAGCCTCGCCCAATTCCGGCATGCCGGTGTGGCAGGACCGGCTGTTCATCGGCCTGGCGCGCACGGCGGCCGACGCGACCGAATATTTCCAGATTCCGACGGGCCGCGTCGTGGAAATCGGCACGCAAGTGGCTATTTAAGGCCTATGCGGCAAATCCTGCTGGCGCCAGCAACGTAGTGTCGGTGGTTTTGGTCCGCGCATGTCGGGTGCCCGGCCGTTTGCCGAGCAGCCCAGCGCTTCCGGCATGGGAGCCATCACGCAGCGGCACTTGATATTGCATTGCAGCAAGCGTAGAGCACCGCGCGCTTATCGGAGTGTCGTCCATGGCCCTTGCCAACCCTGGTAGTGAGGCAGAACCCGTCGAACAGTCGAGCCATCCCGAAATCGAACAGCACAGCACCAAGGTGTTGATGCTGGGCGCGCTTGGCGTCGTCTATGGCGATATCGGCACCAGCCCGATCTATGCCTTCCGCGAAGCCCTGCATGCCTCGTCCGGTGGCAATGTTGCCAATCGTGCCGATATTCTCGGCGTGCTGTCGCTGATCATCTGGTCGCTGACGATCACGGTAACAATAAAATACATCATGTTCGTGCTGAGAGCGGATAACCGCGGCGAGGGCGGGGTGCTGTCGCTGATGGCGCTGGCGCGCGGCAGTTTCCCAAAACGCTCGGCTGTCATTCTCGGCATCGGCATCGTCGGCGCCTCATTGTTTTTCGGCGACGCCGTCATTACGCCGGCGATTTCGGTGCTGTCGGCGGTGGAAGGCATGAATGTCGTCACGCCCGCGTTCCAGCCCTATGTCGTGCCGCTTACACTGGTCATCCTTGCCGCGGTGTTCGCGGTACAGCGTTTCGGCACCGGCGGCGTCGGGCTGGTCTTCGGCCCGGTCACCGCTGTGTGGTTCCTTGCCATCGGCCTTTCCGGCGTCAACCACATCGTCGCCGACCCGGAAATCCTCTGGGCGATCAGCCCGCATTATATCGTCGCCTTCCTGATCCATTCGCCCGACGTTTCCTTCGTGACGATCGGCGCTGTTTTCCTGGCTGTCACCGGCGCTGAAGCGCTTTACGCCGATCTCGGCCATTTCGGCCGCAAGCCGATCGTGCTCGCCTGGCTGTGGATCGTGTTTCCTTGCCTGCTGCTCAATTATGCCGGACAGGGAGCTTTCGTGCTGGCCAATGGCGGCATCGTCGGCCATCCGTTCTTCGAAATGAACGAGGGTTGGGCACTGATCCCAATGGTCGTGCTGGCGACCGCTGCGACGGTGATTGCCAGCCAGGCGGTGATTTCGGGCGCTTTCTCGCTGACTAGGCAAGCGGTGCAGCTCAACATGCTGCCGCGTCTGGAAATCCTGCACACGTCGGAAAAGCAGTCCGGCCAGATCTACATGCCGCGCGTCAACCTTCTGCTGGCGCTGGTGGTGATGATGCTGGTGGTCGGATTCGGCGAGTCCAGCAGGCTGGCGTCGGCCTACGGCATATCGGTTACCGGCAACATGCTGGTGACGACGACGCTGCTGTTCGTCATCATGACGCGAATCTGGAAATGGAACCTGTGGCCGGCGATTGGACTGACGGCGCTGTTTGCGCTGATCGATGTCGGGTTTTTTGCCTCCAACATCGTCAAGGTGTTCGAAGGCGGCTGGGCCTCGCTGGTCGTGGCCTTCGCGATCGTGCTGGGCATGTGGACCTGGGTGCGCGGCAGCCGTTATCTCTTCGACAAGACGCGTCGCAACGAGATCCCGCTCGATTTCCTCGCCGGCAACCTGTTGAAAAAGAAGCCGCATCTGGTTTCCGGCACCGCCGTGTTCCTGACCAGCGATCCGCTCAGCGCGCCAACCGCGCTGATGCACAGCCTGAAGCACTACAAGGTGCTGCACGAGCAGAACGTCATCCTTTCGGTGGTGACGGCGCCGCAGCCGGTGGTGCCCGACAGCGAGCGGGTCAAGATGGAGACGGTCAACGAGCTGTTCATGCGGGTGACGCTGACCTTCGGCTACATGGAACAGCCCAACATTCCGCGCGCGCTGGCCATCTGCCGCAAGCAGGGCTGGAAGTTCGACATCATGACGACATCCTTTTTCCTGTCGCGGCGTTCGCTGAAAGCCTCGCCCAATTCCGGCATGCCGGTGTGGCAGGACCGGCTGTTCATCGGCCTGGCGCGCACGGCGGCCGACGCGACCGAATATTTCCAGATTCCGACCGGACGTGTGGTAGAGATCGGAACGCAGGTGGCGATCTGACGAGCTCGATCATCAAGCGTGGTTCAGGGGCCTGAACCACTTTGATTTCTGGGTTTAGGCAACTCCGAACGGAAAACCGCACGCACTTTTCCTGGAATTGCTCTTGACCTGAACAGGGTGCGGAGGCGGGCATGAGCGGCGAATTAGTGCTTGTCACCGGCGGATCAGGCTTCCTCGGCGCTCACTGTATCCTCGAATTGCTGAAGGCGGGCTACCGCGTGCGCACGACAGTGCGCTCCGCCAAGCGTGAAACCGATATCCTGGCCATGCTCAAGGCTGGCGGCGCCGAACCGGCCGACAGGCTGTCCTTTGCCATCGCCGACCTCATGAGTGACACTGGCTGGCCGCAAGCGGTGGCCGGCTGCGACTATGTGCTTCATGTCGCTTCGCCATTTCCGTCCGGCGTGCCCAAGCACGAGGATGAGCTGATCGGTCCGGCGCGTGAGGGTGCATTGCGGGTGTTGCGGGCGGCACGGGACGCCGGCGTCAAACGCGTCGTGCTGACCTCATCCTTCGCGGCCATTGGCTATGGCGAGATGCCGCCCGACGGGCGGCCGTTCACCGAGGAGAGGTGGACAGATCCGACGGGCAAGGTCAGCGCCTATGTGAAATCGAAGACGCTTGCCGAGCGCGCGGCATGGGATTTCATCGCCGCAGAGGGCGGCAGGCTGGAGCTTGCGGCTGTCAATCCTGTCGGAATCTTCGGGCCGGTTCTGGGATCGGACCACTCGACCTCCACCGAATTTGTCCAGCGCATGATGAAGGGTGCCATGCCGGGGCTGCCGCGCCTGTCCTTCGGCGTTGTCGACGCACGCGATGTGGCGGAGCTGCATGTGCGTGCCATGACCAATCCCGTTGCCAAGGGGCAGCGGTTTCTCGCCGTCGCCGGCGATTTCATGACGGTGCGGGAAATGGCGCGGACCTGAAAACGCGGCTCGGCGGTGCGGCGGCGCGCGTCTCGACAAGGCAGCTTCCCGATTGGCTGGTGCGGGTGGTCGGATTGTTCAACCCGGAAGTCGCGCAGCTCGTGACGGAATTGGGCAAGGTCAAGAATGCCACCAACGCCAAGGCGGTCAGCATGCTCGGCTGGGTGCCGCGGTCTCGGGAAGACGCGCTGGCGGCGACCGGCGAAAGCCTGATCCGGCTTGGCCTGCTCAAGACATCGAAATAGCGCGGCGGGAACCTAATCCGATTTCCCGCCGGGCCGACTTAGAGCGTTCAGCGTTCGATAGAATCGTCGACCCGCTCTAACTCCTTAACTCCTTGTTTTGCGCAACCCCGAACGGGGAACCGCTACGCAATTTTCCTTGAATTGCTATAGCCCGCCAGCACGGACTCGTTGGCCTTCAGGAACTGCTTCAGCGACGTCGACTTGCGGCCGGACAGCGTTTCGACCGAATCCGTGACCATGCCGAGATCGCCGGCACGGGCGGCGGCATCGAAGGAGACGAGAAGCCGGGCAATCGCGTCCGGCAAGCCTGCCGCCTTCATTCCCTCGGTCAAGGCCTCGTCGGACAGTTGCACAACCTCGATCGGCTTGCCGGTGATTTCGCTGACAAGCGTCGCGACCTCGGCGACAGTGTAGGCCTGGGGGCCGGTCAGTGTGTAGGTCTTGTTCTCACCGTTGCCGGAGTTGAGCCCGGCGGCGATGGCGGCCGCCATATCGTCGCGTGCGCAATAGGAAATACGGCCGTCGCCGGCCGAGGTATACCAATGTCCGGACGCCATGATCTGTGGCAGGGCCATAAACAGGTTCTCGGCGTACCAGCCGTTGCGGAAGATCGTGTAGGCGATGCCGGTCGCCTTGATGGCCTGTTCCGTGCCGTAGTGGTCGGGCGCGAAGAGCACGGGCGAACCGGGCTCGGTGTTGGGCAAGGAGGTGTAAAGCAGGTGCTTGACGCCGGCCTGCCTCGCTGCCGCGACCGCTGTGACCTGCTGCGCGCGCCGCTTTCCCTGGATAGCCAATTCGTTGGTCGAGATGATCAGCGCGCGGTCGGCGCCCGCGAAGGCCGTTGGGAGGGATGCCTGATCGTCGAAATCGGCTGCCCGCACGGTGACGCCGCGCGCGGCGAGATCTGCAAGGCTCGCCGGCGTGCGGGTGGTGGCGATGATCCGGGATACCGGCACTTTGAAGGTGTCCAGCAGGTGGTTGACGACGCTGCGGCCAAGCTGGCCGGACGCGCCGGTGACGAGAAGGGTTTCGGGCATGGAAGGATCCTGATTTTGTGCCGAAGGGGCGGGATTCTCTTTGGTTTTTCGTAGGTCTCTAAAAGAGACCAGCTCTAAAATAGGAATTGACCAGTCCCCGTAAAGAAGGCAGTTTTTCGGGAGGTAGGCACACGCAGGGAACCAGCCATGGACAGCCGGATCGTCAGCCTGAAATCGAAACTGGACATCTACAAAGCGATCACCGGCGGCGGCGATCTATCCGACTGCCCGGTCAGAGACGTGATCCAGGGTCTTAGCGGCAAATGGAGTTCGCTGCTGATGGCAGCGCTCGCCGAACAACCCTATCGCTTCGGCGAGCTGCGGCGGCTGGTGCCTGATATCTCGCAGCGCATGCTCACCCAGACACTCTATGACCTGCAGCGCGACGGCTATGTGCATCGCGAAGTGTTCCCGACCAAGCCGCCGAGCGTCGAATACAGCCTCACCGATCTGGGCCGGTCGATGTTCGGCGCCTTACATCAATTGCTCCAGTGGGCCGAGCTCAACCACGATGCAGTGCGCGAGGCGCGCAAGGGATTTGATGCCGCCCAAGCCTGAGCCCGGCTTGCGCCTGATGTAAGCGTAAAAGCGCCAGCTTGCCTTGGCTGCCTCCATGAGGGACTGTGCCGCCAGTTGGCGCACGATGAAGCTTCCCGTCGGCCGGAGGTAGGCTGTCATCGGCGATGCCGCGCATTCGACGAGCCCCAACCCGGGCAAGGGGCCAACGTGGCGCTGCCCTTTCATCCGCGACCGGCTGGTGGCGACCATCGCGAAGATCCCGCCGGTTCCGCGGTTCCTCGCCTCGATGGTCGCCGGCACGGCGATCGATCCGTTCAGGCAGGCTGGGCTTGCCGAAGCGCAGTGGCCTGACCGTTTCGTTGGATGAACCCGACATCAGCCCAGACGACTGCCCCAGACGAAGGCCAGCGTCGCCAGCACGCCGAGTGCCACGCGAACGAGGTGCAGATTGCCCCATTTGACGATCAGGGGCCTGGCCCGCGGATTGTCGGCGCCGACATCCATCGCTTCCAACACCCTGTTGGTTGGCATCATCGCGATCAAGGTCCATGGCCATGGCAGGATGATCAATATCGCGCCAGCCAGGAAAGCGTGCCCGCCAGTCTGCCACCAGGCGATAAGACCAAGGACGCAGGCGACGATTGCGATCGACGCCTGCATCGCTGCGCCGCGCTTGTAGGAAGGTTGCCATTCCCGCAGCAGCGCCCCGTCATCAAGGCGAAGCCGCGCCGGCTGTTCGGCGACGCTGACATAGATCGCGGCGCCGGCGAAAACGGCGGCTATGGTCAAGGCAAGCAACCCGATCAGCATTCTTCGCCCCAGGGGTGGCCGACAGCGAAAACCGTCCGGATAGAAATAGAGCTTGCAAGGTCCGGTGCAATACGCCATAGCATGCCGAACCGTAACGTACGGTACGGCTGGCCTGCTGGCCAGCCCGCCTGCCCGAGGAACGAACGTATTGCTGGCAAACGCCGACATCGACAACAGCCAGGCGCTGACGGAGCGGCAGAAGGCCGTTCTGGACGCGGCATTGCGGCTGTTGGTCGAGGAGGGCGACAAGCTGACCATGACAGCGGTGGCGCGGCGGGCAAGCTGTTCGAAGGAAACGCTCTATAAATGGTTTGGCGGCCGCGACGGGTTGCTGACGGCGACGGTGCAGTGGCAGGCCTCGAAGGTGCGTGTTGCTTCGGTCGACGGCAAGGGGCTGGATCTTGCCTCGCTGACGGCGAGCCTCGAGCGCTTCGCGTCTGACTGGCTCAGTGTCATTTCCAGCGATACCTCGATCGCACTGAACCGTGTGGCGGTCAGTCATGCCGGATCGGGGAAGGACGATCTTGGCGCCGTCGTGCTGGAGAATGGCCGTTTCGCGCTGGCGAGACGGCTGAAGCCGGTGCTTGAAGCCGGGCGCAAGGCCGGGCTCCTGGAGTTCGCGGATGCCGAGACGGCGTTCCGTACCTTTTTCGGGCTGGTAGGCCGGGACGTGCAGATCCGTCTGCTGCTCGGCGACCGGCTGGAATTGACTGAGGCGGCGATCGGCGGCGACGCCGCCCGGGCGACGCTGCAGTTTCTCGCTCTTTTCGGAGCAAAAACCGGGCCACGGGGCCTTTGACCTTAGAAAACGGGAAGGAAGTAAAAATGCGCGTTTATTACGATCGTGATGCCGATCTGAACCTGATCAAGGGCAAGAAGGTCGCCATCATCGGCTATGGCAGCCAGGGCAGGGCGCATGCGCTCAACCTGAAGGATTCCGGCGCCAAGGAAATCGCCATCGGCCTCAAGGCCGGCTCGGCGACCGCCAAGAAGGTCGAGGCCGACGGGCTCAAGGTGATGAGCGTGGCCGATGCCGCCAAATGGGCCGATCTGATGATGATGGCGACGCCTGACGAACTGCAGGCCGACATCTACAAGAACGAGATCGCGCCGAACATTCGCGATGGCGCGGCGATCGCCTTCGCGCACGGCCTCAACGTGCATTTCGGCCTGATCGAGCCGAAGTCGACCGTCGATGTCGTGATGATCGCGCCGAAGGGCCCGGGCCACACGGTGCGCGGCGAATACCAGAAGGGCGGCGGCGTGCCGTGCCTGGTCGCCGTCAACCAGGACGCGTCGGGCAACGCACTTGACCTCGCGCTCTCCTATGCCTGCGGCGTCGGCGGCGGCCGTTCGGGCATCATCGAGACCAATTTCCGCGAAGAATGCGAAACCGATCTGTTCGGCGAGCAGGTCGTGCTGTGCGGCGGCCTGGTCGAACTGATCCGCGCCGGCTTCGAGACGCTGGTGGAAGCCGGCTACGCTCCGGAAATGGCCTATTTCGAGTGCCTGCACGAGGTCAAGCTGATCGTCGACCTGATCTATGAGGGCGGCATCGCCAACATGAACTATTCGATCTCGAACACCGCCGAATGGGGCGAATACGTATCGGGTCCGCGCATCATCACCGCCGAAACCAAGGCCGAGATGAAGCGCGTGCTGAAGGACATCCAGACCGGCAAATTCACCTCGGAATGGATGCAGGAATACCGCGCCGGCCTGTCGCGCTTCAAGGGCATCCGCCGCATGAACGACAGCCATCAGATCGAGGAAGTCGGCGCCAAGCTGCGGGCCATGATGCCGTGGATCTCGAAGAACAAGCTGGTCGACAAGGCCAAGAACTGAGGGCTTCGCCTAGCGCGGTCGCAGGTATCTTCAGTACCAAGCTGGTGGACCAGGCCAGAGACCTGGGTGATATCAAGCCAAAAACGGCGCCTCGCGGCGCCGTTTCATTTCGACCCGACCGGTTTGGTCGCACCTCACCTATAAGGCGACCAGCACTGCTGGCGCGGGCCATTGTAGGGCTGGAACGTATTGTCCCAAGCGCGATACGACCGGTACCTGTTATAGCACCACCGGACATGGGCACTCGAAAGCCGGCCCGCGCGATAATAGCGGCGCGGCGGCGGCGCATAATAGTCGTAGTTATTGTACAGGCTGCCAAGGCCGAGCCCCAGGCCAAGGCCCAGGATTGCGGCACCCGCGCCATCATCGTAGTAGCCGCCGCGATAGTGGCGATGGCGCCAACGCCAATTGTCGCCGCGGTTCCAGTCGCCACGATTCCAGTTGCCGCGGTTCCAGTTGCCACGGTTCCAGTTGCCAGACCGGCGCCATCTCCATTCGTTGTTGAACGTTCCGTTGTTGTTGCCCGCCCAGTCTTCGCGGACCGGCGTGACGGTCGGCGCCGCTGTGCTGGCGGGAATCGACAGGTCCGGCTGCAGGATCGGTCCGGCGGCGGACGGCGCCGTTATGCCGGAGACAATGCCGAGCGCAATCAGCCCGGATTTGATGGTGGAAGAAAAGAGCGAGTTCATTGCACTCTCCAAGAGGTACAGGCCCCACGCCTACCCTGGGAATGGAGCCAATGTGGATGTTTGCGTCTGAACGGCGGATGAACGGAAAGGTTCCGTCAACCATGGCGCGAAATGCCGCAGGTCCAAACGATCTGGGCTTGTGGCCCTGCCAGCTTGTTTTCTCCGCCGCTTGCAGGCAAAGGTCACGGCATGTCGCTGCGCCTTGCCACTTTCAATGTCGAGAACCTGATGAACAGGTTCGATTTTTCCGGCTATCGCAATCAGCTCAACGAGGATCGGACGCTGGCGCTGTTCGATATCCAGAGCGAGGCCGAGTACAAGATGCTGGAGCAGGCCCGCGCCATCGCGCAATCAGACGACACGCGCCAGCTGACGGCGCTGGCGATCGCCGCCACCCGGGCCGACATCATCTGCATGCAGGAGGTCGACAACATCGAGGCGCTTAAGGCCTTCGAATACGGCTATCTGTTCAAGATGGTGGGGCAGGGCTACCGCCAGAAATACACCACGTCAGGCAATGATTCGCGCGGCATCGACGTCGCCGTGATGATGCGCAACGAGACCGCGCAGGGACAGCCGATCGAATTCGTGCGCATGACCAGCCATGCCTATGTCACCTACGAGCAGTTCGGGCTGCACACGCCGGAACTCGAGGCGCTCGGCAAGCAGGCCAATGAGCGCATCTTCCGGCGCGACTGCCTTGAAGTCGACATCACCGTGGGCGGTGCCCCATTGACGCTCTACCTCGTCCATTTCAAATCGATGGGGCCGCCCCGCAACGGGCTCGACGGTCGCGAGGCGACGATGCCGGTCCGCATCGCCGAGGCGCAAGCGGTGCGCCGCATCATCGAGGAGCGCTTCGGCAAGGAGCACGCCTCCGCAAAGCGGTGGGCGATCTGCGGCGACATGAACGATTACCGCCAGCGGGTGAAGATTGCCGGCGATGATGTCGGCGGCTACCGTTTCGAGGTGGTCGACGAGGCCCGGTCCAGCATCGACGTGCTGACGGCTGGCGGCTTCTGCGAGAACGTCGTCGAGCGGCGACCGGAAATGAACCGTTGGACCTTTTACCATACCCGTGGGCCCGAAGAGCGGCATCTCTGCCAGCTCGACTATATCCTGCTCTCCAGGGGACTGGCGGCCAGGAATGCCACCGCCGTTCCCGACATCATCCGCAGTGGCCAGCCCTGGCGCACGATCTTTCCGGCAGGCCAGGAGGTCGAGCGCTTCCCACGCGCCGGCTGGGACCGGCCAAAGGCGTCCGACCATTGCCCGGTGGCGATCGCACTGGACATGGTTCGATAGGCGGCACTGGGGTTGATATAGATGAGTTTCGACCTGCCGCGCAATGTCATCCTGCCGGTCGATACCATCGACGTCCGGCTCGATCCCGGCACGCACCCTTTCGCGCGGGACAATGAATGCGCAATCGCCGAAAACTGGCAGCGCGAGATAGCAGCCAATCCGGCGCTGTTCGACGGCACCGTGGTGTTGCTCTCGCGACTTGCCTGGGGCGACAACCGCCTCGTCGGCCGCTGCCATGCGGTCAACTATTCCACCTTCATGCTCTGGCGTAAGCGGCGCGAGAATTCCGGTGCCGAGCACGCCTATGCCCATGCCATGCTGGTGGCCGGCGACAATGCGCTGGTGGCGATCCGTATGGGCGCGCGAACGGTCAGTCCCGGCCGCGTCTATTTCGCCGCCGGCTCGTTCGAGCCGCTCGACTTCCGCGACGGGCGGGTCGATGTCGATTTCAACATGGTCCGCGAGGTGCGCGAGGAAACCGGCCTCGACCTGTCGAATGCCAAACGAGGCAAGCGCTACCATGCCCTGTCGACGGCAAGCGGTACGGTGATCTTCCGCCGCTATCACCAGACGGAACCGGCCGACGAGATCGCGCGGCGAATCTCGGCCTTCGTTGCCACCGAAACCGATCCGGAGATCGAGGGGCCGGTGATCATCCGCCATGCCGCCGACCTTCCGGATGGCCTGGCGCCGCACATGAAGCCGCTGGTCGAGTGGCATTTCGAAAGCGGCAAGTAGGATAGTCCTGGCCTCGGTGCCTTCTACTCGTGCCGCAGCGCGTCGATCGGGTCGAGCCTGGCGCCGCGTAGCGCCGGAAAGAAGCCGAACACCATTCCGATCAGCGCGGAGAAGCCGACGGCGAGCAGGATGACGGCCGGGCTTGGCGCGAAGGGGATGGTCAGGGTCACCGAGGCGAGGCCGGCCAGTGCCAGGCCGATGAGGATGCCGATGATGCCGCCGAGCAGCGACAGCACCGTGGCCTCGACCAGGAACTGGATGAGGATGTGCTTTTCATGCGCGCCGATGGCGAGCCTGATGCCGATCTCGCGCGTGCGTTCGGTGACCGAGACCAGCATGATGTTCATGATGCCGATGCCGCCGACCAACAGGCTGACGCCGGCGACCGCGCCCAGCATGCCGGTCATGGTGGTGGTGGCGCTGGCCATGGCGTCGGCGATCTGCGTCATGTCGCGGATGGCGAAATCGCTTTCGCGGTCGGGCGTGACGCGGCGTGCGTCACGCAAAATGTCCTCGACGCGCGGCTGCAACTCGCTGGTTGGCGTGCGATCGTCTGCGGCGATATAAATGTTGTCGATATCGCGGTTGCCGGCGATGCGACGCTGATAGGCATGCAGCGGCATCAAAACGACATTGTCCTGGTCCTGGCCGAAGCCGGTATAGCCCTTGGGCTCGAGCAGGCCGATGATCTTGCAGGAGGTCCGGTTGACGCGGATGATCTCGCCCTCGGGATCGCCGGCGCCGAAGAATTGCTGGCGCACCGTCTCGCCGATCAGGCACACGCCGGTGCCGGAACGGGTTTCGGAATCGCTGAAGGGGCGGCCGGACACCAGCTTCCAGTCGCGTGCGTCGAGATAGGCACTGTCGGTGCCGGTGACGCCCGAAGTCAGGCTCTCGGTGCCGAAGATGACGCGCACCTGTTTCTGCGAGGCTGGCGAGATGGCGCGCGCGCCGGTGAGATGCGCGACCAGTGCCGCCAAGTCCTTCTCGGCCAACGGACGCACCGCCTGGTCAAGTCCGCCCGGGCCGCCAGGACCGGCGGGGCGCCCGGCACGGACGACCAGCAGATTGCTGCCGAGCTTGGAGATATCGGCCTTGACCTTTTGCGTGGTGCCGGAGCCGATGGTCAGCATGGCGATGACGGCGGCCACGCCGATAACGATGCCGAGCAGCGTCAGGAACGAGCGCAGCACGTTGCGGCGGATGGAACGAAGCGAGAGGCGGACGGTTTCCCAGATCATGGTCAGGCCGTCTCCAGATTCATGGTGTCGGAGGCGACGTGACCGTCCAGGAAGCGGATTGTGCGTTCGGCGTATTCGGCGACATCGGCCTCATGCGTGACCATGGCGATGGTCAGGCCAAGCTCCTTGTTCAGCTGCGTCAGCAATTCCATGATCTCATGGGTGCGGGCAGTGTCGAGGTTGCCGGTGGGCTCGTCGGCGACGAGCAGCGTCGGCCTGGTGACGATGGCGCGCGCGATCGCCACGCGCTGCTGCTGGCCGCCGGAGAGTTCCGCCGGCGTGTGGTGTTCGCGGCCGACAAGGCCGACCTGGGCCAGCGCTTGCATGGCGAGGTCGCGGCGCTCGCGGGCGGCGACGCCGCGATAGATCAGCGGCAGTTCGACATTCTCCGCCGCGGTGGTGCGCGCCAGCAGATTGTAGCCCTGGAAGACGAAGCCGACATAGAGGTTGCGCAGCATGGCGCGGCGGTTGCGGTCGAGCCGGCCGGCGTCGACGCCCATGAAGGAATAGGTTCCGGCCGTCGGCGTGTCGAGGCAGCCGATGATGTTCATTGCCGTCGACTTGCCGGAGCCGGACGGCCCCATGATGGCGACGAATTCGCCACGCCGGATCGCAAGGTCGACGCCGGCCAGCGCGTGCACCCGAGCCTCGCCCTGGCCATAGCTCTTCCAGACCTTGTCGAAGGTGATGAGGGGCGCGGCCATGGCCACGGCTTAGCTCCGCAACTGAGAGGCGGTGATCACCTGCGCGCCTTCCTCAAGGCCGGACGTGATCTCGGTCAGTTCGCCATCGGTCGAACCGATCTTGACGTTGACCGGATGCGGCCGGCCGTTCTCCAGCACATAGAGCGTGCGCGAGCCGTCAGTGGGGGCCGTGGCCGCCTGACGCTGGCGATTGCCGCCGGGACGCCCCATGCGGCCGGTGAACAGATCGCTGAGACTCCAGCCACGCGCGCCCTGTTGCGCCGGGCGGTAGCGGAAGGCGGTTGCGGGTACGGTGAGCACATCCTTGGCTTGCCTTGTGACCACCGAAACGGTGGCGGTCATGCCGGGGCGCAGCAACAGCTCGTTGTTATCGACCTCGAGCCGCGCATTGTAGGTGACGACGCCATCGGTCGTGACCGAGGCATAGGAGATGTCGCGGATCTCGGCATCGAATGGCCGGTCCGGGAAGGCATCGACGGTGAAGCGCGCGTGCTGGCCTGGCTTGACCGCGCCGATATCGGCCTCGTCGACCGCCGCCACCAGTTCCATGTTCCTCAGATCCGCGGCGATGATGAACAGCACCGGCGCCTGCAGCGAGGAGGCAACCGTCTGGCCGGGGTCGACCGAGCGCGTCAGCACGATGCCGTCGATCGGCGCGTAGATGGTGCTGTTGGCAAGATCGGTCTGCTGCGACTTGAGATCCGCGTTGGCGATGGCGAGATTGGCCTGGGCGCTGTCGAGCGCCGCCTTGGAGCGGTCGCGCGTCGCGGTCGCCGCCTCCAGCGACTGGTCTGTCGCCATGCCACGCTTGGTGAGCGCCGCCGCGCGCACCAGCGCGCTTTCGTTTTCGGCGAGCGTCACCCTTGCATCCTCGACGTTGGCGGCGGCTGCCTTGGCCGAGGCCTGCGCCCGCTCGATCTGGACCTGCAGCTTGGCGGTGTCCAGGGCGGCCAGCACGTCGCCCTTCTTCACCTGCTGGTTCTCGTTGACCGAGACTGTGCGGATGATGCCGGAGAGCTGGCTGGAGATATCGACCTGGGTGAGCGGCTGCAGCGTGCCTGTCGCCGACACCTGGACGGTGAGGTCGGCCCTGGCTGCTGGCACCGTGGTGTAATCGATCCTGGCCGGCGTACCCGCATACCACTGGTAGAGGCCAAGACCGGCGGCCAGCGCGATCAGGGTCAGCAGCGCATAGAGCCAGCCGCGGCGGCGCGTCTTGCGCCGGCCCTTGCTGTCGAGGCCGAGCGCCGTCTCGATGGCGGAACCCGATTCCGTCTTTGGCGGATTGACAACCTGGTCCACGTCGGACCCCTATTGAAGCGCAATGTCCCTATCCGTGCACAGATCAGGCTTGACGGTTCAAATATCAAATTAAATTTCGCCCATGTTGGGATTGAGGCAGGAATGCAAACCCGGAATTACTTGCTTTACGATGTGTTTACGACCGAGCGACTGGCCGGCAACCCGTTGGCCGTGGTGCTGGATTGCAAAGGCCTGGACACGGCCGCGATGCAGGCCATAGCGCGCGAGTTCAATCTGTCCGAAACGGTTTTCGTGCTGCCGCCGGACAACCCCAAGCATAGAAACCGCATCCGCATTTTCACACCCGACTATGAAATGCCGTTCGCCGGTCATCCGACTGTCGGGTCGGCCATCGCGCTGACGGAATTGGAGGGGGAGGGCAGCGCCGGCATTTTCGTGCTGGAAGAGAATATCGGACCGGTGCGCTGCGCCGTCAGCAAGCATGATGGCGCCACCTTCGCCGAGTTCGATCTCGCCAAACTGCCGGAACCCCTGGACCTGTCCGCCGATCCGCAGGCGATCGGCGCCGCGCTCGGGCTGGCGCCGCATGAGATCGGTTTCGAGAATCACCGTGTCGCGTTCTGGTCGGCCGGCGTGCCCTATGTGACCATTCCGGTTGCCAATCTCGAAGCGGCGGGTCGGATCAGGCTGGATAACCAGGCCTGGTCCGAACTGGCGCCGCGCAAGAGCGAATGGGCCTTCGCCAGCCCGTACGTCTACTGCCGCGAGACCGTGAATCACGAAAGCGCGTTCCATGTCCGCATGATCGTGCCCGGCACGCCCTCCTATGAAGACCCGGCGACCGGTTCGGCGGCGGCGGCCTTCGCCGGCGCCATCATGCATTTCGACGGCCCGACGGATGGCATTTCCCAGCTGTGGATCGAGCAGGGGCTGGAAATGGGCCGGCCGTCGCGCATCCGCCTGGAACTCAACGTGGAGGGCGGAAAACTGGCCTCCGCGCGTATCGGCGGCAACGCGGTCAAGGTGGCGGAAGGCAAGCTTTTCGTGTGATGCGCCGAGGTTCTCCAGAGGTTTGAGAGACCCTTGGTACGATTTGTCGGGAAATGATTCCGGCAGGGCTGGACAGGATCGGTATCGGCGGCTATATGCCCGCCAACGCCGGTTTTTGCCGGCCGAGTGGGTGCGTAGCTCAGTTGGTAGAGCAGCTGACTCTTAATCAGCGGGTCCACAGTTCAATCCTGTGCGCACCCACCAAATTTCTTCAAAGACTTGGTGGATAGACCCTGAAAGCGAGACACGTTTAGCGCGTCTCGGGCCATACGTCTTGTCGTGATCTTTTGACCTGCAACGATGCTCGGCCGGCCTGTAGTCAGGGCCTGTTGAGCGGCTTGCGGTGGTGAGGCCGACGCCCTTGGCTTTCTCGGTTGCTCTATATATATACTTCATATACGAACCGTATATGGAGGTGCCGATGGGCATCGTGAACATTGATGATGACTTGCACGACCAGCTGCGCAGGGCGAGCAAGGTATCGTATCGTTCGATCAACGCGCAGGCCGCCTATTGGATCAAGGTCGGCATGCTGTGCGAGACCAATCCGACGCTCAGTTTCACGGAGATCATCGAGCGCGAACTCAGTTCCGCAGGTGTTTCGGCTCAATCACTGGCTTTCAGCGAAGCATGACGAAGCAGCCCCGGGAACTGGCCTTGCTCGCCGAATCCGGCCGGCTGCTGGCATCCGTCTTCGGGCTGCTGGATCGAACCTCGCTCGCCGGTGTGTCGACACTTCAGATCAATGACATGGTCGAGCGTTTCATCGTTCACGATCTCCAGGCCCGACCCGCGAGCAAGGGCCAATATGGCTATGGTTTTGTGTTGAATTCTTCGGTGAACGATGTGGTCTGCCACGGCATTCCGTCGCAATCGGACGTGCTTCGGGACGGCGATATCGTCAATTTTGACATCACGCTGGAGAAGAACGGTTATATCGCCGATTCCAGCAAGACTTATCTCGTTGGCGAGGTCACTCCAGCCGCCGGGAGGCTGGTCCAGACCACCTACGAGGCCATGTGGATGGGCATCCGGGCTGTTCGCCCGGGCGCACGGCTCGGAGACATCGGCTGGGCGATCGAACGCCATGCCAAGCGAAATGGCTATTCCGTGGTGCATGACTATTGCGGTCACGGCATCGGCAGGGAGATGCATGAGCAACCGCAGGTTCTGCACTTCGGAAAACCGGGAACCGGCCTCGTGCTCCGCGAGGGCATGGTCTTCACGATCGAGCCGATGCTCAATCGAGGCCGACGGACTGTCAGAACCGAGGCTGACGGCTGGACTGTCCTGACAAGAGACGGGTCGCTTTCCGCGCAGTTCGAGCACACCGTCGCCGTTACAGCTTCCGGCGTATCGGTGCTGACGCTGCGCCCTGACGAACCGGCCGCGCTGAAAAACGCGGCTTAGAAACGGCCCAACCGGAAAGCAATGCTCTTTCCAGGGCAGCAGCATCGTCAGCGCCAATTCCGCCTTTGCTGCCTGAGCCTATTTCTCCGAAACACCTGCCTCGGCAAAGCTTGCCATGCGCGCATGGCACTCCAGCGCCGAGCGGACGATGTTGACGGCGAGGCAGGCGCCGGAGCCTTCGCCGAGGCGCATGCCGAGATCGAGCAGCGGCGGCAAGCCAAGAGCTTCGAGCAGGCCACGGTGGCCCGATTCGGCCGAAACATGGGCGGCGATGGTGTGGGCGAGCCCGGTCGGATGCAGTCTTGCCAGCGGAGCGGCCGCGGCGGTGCAGACGAAGCCGTCGAGCAACACGGGTATGCCCAGATGCCGTGCGGCCAGCGTGGCGCCAAAGATCGCGGCGAGTTCGCGCCCGCCAAGGGCGGCCGCGACGCCCAGCGGATCGGCGAGGGCGGCGGCGTGGCGCTTCAGGCCGGCTTCGATGGCCACCACCTTGCGCTTCAGGCCGGCATCGTCGACGCCGGTGCCGCGCCCGGTCCATTTCTCCGCGCCACCGCCGAACAGCGCCGCCGAAATGGCGGCGGCCGGCGTGGTGTTGCCGATGCCCATCTCGCCAAGGCAGACGAGGTCGAGGTCTTTTGTCACCGCGTCATAGCCGGCCGAGACGGCGGCAAGGAATGTTTTCTCGTCCATTGCCGGCACTTGCGTGAAGTCGCCGCTGGGATGATCGAGATCGAGCGGGATCACGTCGAGTTCGGCGCCGGCGACGCGGGCGAGCTGGTTGATTGCGGCGCCGCCGCCGGCGAAATTCGCCACCATCTGCACGGTGACTTCCGATGGATAGGCCGACACGCCCTGCGCGGTGACGCCGTGGTTGCCGGCGAAGACGAACACCTTCACCCGGTCGAGTTTCGGCAAGTCGCGGCCTTGCCAGCGCGCCAGCCATGCGGCGATGGTCTCAAGTCTGCCGAGGCTGCCTTGCGGCTTGGTAAGCGTGTCCTGGCGGCGGGCGACGGCATTGGCCGCTATGTCGCTGCCGGCGGGCAGGTCAAGGCAGGCCGCGCGCAATTCGTCGAGGGATTTGAGGGGCATCGGGGCAAGGTCTCCAAAAGAGAATCAGGAAAGGGCTACGGAAGCGACGAGCAGCACCGCGATTTCGCTCACCTGTTGCAGGGCGCCGATCGTGTCGCCGGTCTGACCACCGATCTGGTTGAGGCAAAGGGCGTGGAACGCGGCAAACAGCAGGCCAAGCAAGATCAGCGCGGCGATGGCGCCGCCGGGGCCAAGCAGGAGCAGGGGAAGCGCGCCAAGCACGGCGCCGGCTATGGCGGTGTCGAGCGAGACAGGACCAGCGCCGGCCGACAGGCCGTCGGAGCGCGCCGCCGGCAAGACATGCATGAAGGCGCCAAGCACCCCGCGCGAAGCGGCGTGGGCAGCCACAAGGGCAAAGAGCGCCTGTGTGGGGTCGACGAATTCCGAAAGCACGTTCCAGCGGATCAGCAGCGACAGAGCCAGGGCCACCGCACCGTAAGCGCCGATGCGGCTGTCGCGCATGATCTCGAGTTTGCGGCCGCGCGACTTGCCACCGCCGAAACCGTCGGCGACGTCCGAAAGTCCGTCCTCATGCAGGCAGCCTGTGACAACCACGGTTGAAACAAGGCCAAGGACGGCCGCCGGCCCCATGGCAAGGCCAAACCGGTCCGCCGTGGCAAAGACGATGGCGCCGATCAGGCCGACGACGATGCCGGCAACCGGTGCGGCCCAGATCGCGGCGGCGAGACTGCGGCCGCGAAAGTCGAGGATGGGCAGGGGCAGGCGGGTAAAAAACACCAGACAGAGCGCGACATCGTCGAGGATCTGCCGGGGCGAAAGGGTAAGATTTGGAAGCTTCACGCGCCAGCCCTCGCTATCGCATGGAAGAAGGTGCCACAGACATGGCCGCGCCGGTAGCCGGAAGCGCCGATCGGATTGCCCTGGCCATCGGCGAGGTCGGCCAGCGGTTCGTCATTGCCGGTGGCCGTCATCTGCGCATAGTGGAATTCGTGGCCACGGATCAGCGCGCCTTGCGGCCCCAGCGGACAGTCCGCACGCAGCCGCGCCTCGCGATAGCCGAGGTTCATCTTCCGCCTGGCGAAGCTGGTGGCGTGGCCAAGCAGGCCCAGCATGCGATGCGTTTCGCCGGAGGCATCCTCCAGCGCTTCCCCAAGCACCATGAAGCCACCGCACTCGCCATGGACGGGCTTCGCCTCCGCGAAGCGAGTCATCCCGGCACGGAAATTCGCGGCAGCGGCGAGCCGCCCGGCGTGAAGCTCGGGATAGCCGCCGGGCAACCAGCAGACATCGCAATTCTCTTCGGGCGCTTCGTCGGCGAGCGGCGAGAACGGAACGATTTCCGCGCCTGCCTTGCGCCAGTAGGCGGCAACATGCGGATAAAGAAAAGTGAAGGCGGCATCCTCGGCCAGCGCGATGCGTTGGCCAGGTGGCTGCAGCGCGTCGGCGAAATCGCCGACTGCCGGATTGAGCGGCATTGCCAGCGCCATGACGGCATCGAGATCGAGCGACTTCTCCGCCATGTCGGCCAGCCTGTCGAGATGCGCCATCAGGTCATCATATTCGCCGGCCTGGACGAGGCCGAGATGGCGCTCGGGCAGATTGAGCGTGGGATCGCGCAGGATAGCGCCGACCACCGGCAGGCCGGTCGCCTCGATGGCGTCGCCGGAAAGCCGCCGGTGCCTCTCGCTGCCCAGCCGGTTGAGCACGACGCCGGCCATGCGCACATCCGGATCGTAAGTGGCAAAACCCTTGGCGACGGCCGCCGCCGTGGTCGACTGGCCGGAAACGTCGAGCACCAGCAGCACCGGCAGGCCATAGAGCCGGGCGAGATCGGCGGCCGAACCGGTGCGCCCCGGCGCGGCCGGAATGCCGTCGAACAGGCCCATGGCGCTTTCGAGGATAACGAAATCGGCATCGTCGGCTGCCTGTGCGGCCAGCGCGTTGAGCAGCGACGGCGGCATCGCCCAACTGTCGAGGTTGACGCCGGACAGGCCCGTAGCAGCGGCATGGAAGCCGGGATCAATGTAGTCGGGCCCCGATTTGGCACCGCGCACCTTCAGGCCGCGCCGGGTGAGCGCGCGCAGGATGCCGATGGTGACACTGGTCTTGCCCGAGCCGGAGCGCGGCGCGCCGATGATGATGGCCCGCGCCGTCATGCCCCGCCCGCCAGTGCCGCGCGCATGGCGACGATGCCGCCGACGACGATCAATGCCGGCGAGGCGAGGCCGGCAGCGGCGGCTGCCTCGGCAATGGTGGCGAGCGTGGCGACGACGGTCCGCTCCCGCGGCGTGGTCGCGGCGACGATCACAGCCGCCGGCGTCGACGGCGCCAGGCCGCCATCGAGCAGTGCCGCTGCTATCAGCGGCAGATTGGCCATGCCCATATAGACCACGACAGGCTGGCCGGTGCGGGCGATTGCCGCCCAGTCGATGTCGTCGTCTGTGCCGGCGGCGTGACCGGTCGCCAGGATGACTGCCTTGTTGATGCCGCGCATGGTGGCTGGAATGCCCGTGGCGGCCAGCGCGCTGAGGCCCGATGTCAGGCCCGGCAGCACACGGAACGGTATGCCCTCGCGGGCCAGTGCCAAAGCCTCTTCACCGCCGCGACCGAAAATATAGGGGTCGCCGCCCTTCAGCCTGACGACGCGGCGGCCTTCACGTGCCAGCCGCACCAGCAGGGCGGTGATGTCGTCCTGTTTCATCGAGGGCTTGCCGCCGCGCTTGCCCGCAAAGAAACGCTCGGCATTTCCGGCAACAGCCACGACATCAGGTGAAACCAGCGCGTCGTAGACCAGCGCATCCGCTTCGGCCAGCGCCGCCAGCACTTCCAGGGTCAGGCAGCCGGGGTCGCCGGGACCGGCGCCGGCCAGCCAGACATGGCCCGGCTCAAGCGGACGCGGCTTGAAGTTCAGCCGCGCGAGCGCCTGTTCGAGCGTTGCGTTTTCGCCTTTGTTGCTGGTACTGCCGTTCACAATCCGTCCCGTCCGCGAAAACGCCGCTGGTAGTGGGCGTCGTACAATGAACTCTCGCCGAAACCTTCCGCCGCCAGCGAGCGGCCGACGAAGATGATCGCCGTGCGCTCCATCGGATCGGCCGCGAGCCGTGCCTCTATCGTCTCCAGCGTACCGGTCAGCACGCGCTCGTCCGGCCAGGAGGCGCGAAAGACGATCGCGACCGGGCAATCACCACCATAGTGCGGCGTCAATTCGGCGACGACGCGGTCGATGGCGTGGATGGCAAGATGAATGGCCAGCGTGGCGCCGGTGCGGCCGAAGCCGGCCAATGTTTCGCCGGGCGGCATTTTCGAGGCGCGGCCGGAGACACGGGTCAGCACTAGGCTCTGCGCGACTTCGGGAATGGTCAGCTCGCGGCGAAGGGCCGTGGCCGCGGCCGCGAAGGAAGGAACGCCCGGCGTCAGCGTGTAAGGGATGCCGTGCTTTTCCAGCCGGCGGATCTGCTCGGCAACGGCGCTCCATACCGACAGATCGCCCGAGTGCAGCCTCGCGACATCATGGCCGGCTTTGTGGGCATCGAGATAGGCAGTCTCGATCTCATCGAGCGACATCGGCGCGGTGTCGATCAATTTTGTGCCCGGGGCGCAGTGCTGCAGCAATTCGGGTGCCACGATCGAACCGGCGTGGAGGCACACCGGGCAGCTTGCCAGGAGCCTCGCACCACGCAGCGTGATGAGGTCGGCCGCACCGGGACCGGCGCCGATGAAATGGACGGTCATGGCGCGTCTCCGCTGATGGCGATGGCACAGGTGACCGGACCGAGCACGGTGCGGGGACCGAGCAGCGTCGCGCCCTTCCCGGCAACCGCAAGGGCCGATGCTTCGGAAACCGATGGCGTGCCGGCCAGTTTCTGCGACAGGCTTGAGTTGCTGAGCGTCCCCGACGAGGCGGCCTGTAGGGCAGCGTCATCGACGATGATGACCGGGAGGTTCAGCGTGCGACCGGCGGCAGCAACCGCTTCTTCATCCTTCTTGAGCGCGGCGGTGGCCAGCGCCGAAAGAGCCGACATCGCCAGCCCATGCGCTTCGAGCGCTGTTTCTATCGCGGCAAGCACGTCTTCAACGCTGACGCCTTTCCGGCTGCCGATCCCCGCGACCATCATGGCTTCACCCGGCTCCCCATCATGGCTTCACCCAAGCCCACTGCGTGACCGGCATCGCCGGCCGCCAGGCCTGCATTGAGCCGACCGGCGAGGCGCGCGAAATGGCGATGCGGGTGAGATCGCCACCCAATTTGACATGTTGGGCAAGAAGCAGGGCTTCCATCTCCAGCGTTACCGCATTGGCGACCAGGCGGCCACCGATGCGCAGCGCCTTGATGGCGGCGTTCAGCACGCCGGTGTCGCTGCCGCCGCCGCCGATGAAGATCGCGTCGGGTGTGTCCAGCCTGGCCAGCGCCTTGGGCGCGCTGCCCGCCACCACGATGAGGCCGGGAACGCCGCAAGCGGCCGCGTTGCGGGTGATGCGGGCGGCGCGGCCGGGGTCGGCCTCGATGGCGATGGCGCGCATCGCAGGGTGGGCGAGCATCCATTCGATGCCGATCGAGCCGGAACCGGCGCCGATATCCCAGAGCAATTCGCCGCGCCTTGGCGCCAGCGCCGAAAGGGTGACGGCGCGGATTTCGCGCTTGGTGATCTGGCCGTCATGGTCGAACAAGTGATCGGCAAGGCCCGATGTGAGCGGCAGGACGCGGGCCTGCGGATTTGAATCAATCTCGATGGCCAGCACGTTGAGCGGATTGATGTTTTCGAGGTCGAAGGCATCGGCGCGGGCCGAACGCTGGATCTCGTCCGGTCCGCCCAGAGCTTCCAGAACGGTAAGCCGTGATGCGCCGAAGTCGAGTTCGGCAAGCAGGCGGGCGATTGCCGCCGGTGCATCGCCATCGGATGTCAGCGCCAGGATGCGTGCGTTGGGCTGCAGCAGCGGTCGGATCAGGTCGAGCGGCCGGCCATGCAGCGAGACAGTCTCTATATCCTGCAGTGCCCAGCCAAGCCGCGCGGCGGCCAGGGAAACGGCCGACGGCGCCGGGATGACATGCATCTCCCGCGCCTTGACCTTTCGGGCGAGGGTGGCGCCGACTCCGTGAAAGAACGGATTGCCGGAGGCGAGCACGCAGACGCGCCTGCCGGCCAGCGCCAGCACGTCGCGCATCTCGGCATCGAAAGGCACCGGCCACGGGTGCGGCTCGCCCTTGGCGAAGGGGGCGACCAGCGCCAGATGCCGCTTGCCGCCGAAGATGATTTCCGCCTTGGCAATCCGCTGCTTGGCCTCGTCGCCGAGACCGGCTAGACCGTCCTCGCCGATGCCGACGATCGTGAGCCATTGGAGTGTTGGCTTCTTGTTTGACATGCCAGCGCTGCCCCTCATCCGCCTGCCGGCACCTTCTCCCCGTATAGGGACGGGGAGAAGGGACCAGCCGCAACGCTGGCGATCCCCCTCTCCCCGTCTTTACGGGGAGAGGGTATGGGTGAGGGGCAGCGCCGACATGGTCCACTAGGATGACTATGAAGACGATCCTGATCCTTGGCGGCACCACCGAAGCCCGGCAACTGGCGGGAAAGCTGGTCACGCGCGCCTCGGTCACGCTGTCGCTGGCCGGCCGCACGGAAAGTCCGGTTGCTCAAGGCGTTCCGGTGCGAAGCGGCGGATTTGGCGGCGCCGATGGTTTGGCCGCTTATCTCACGGACAGGTCTATCGACCTGCTGATCGACGCCACGCATCCCTATGCGGCGCGAATCTCCACCAACGCCGCGCAAGCCGCGCAGTTGACCGGTGTACCGATCCTTGCCTTGCGCCGCCCTGGGTGGCGGCCTGTCCAAGGCGACCGCTGGATTGAGGTCGATACGGTCGGCGCTGCCGTGCAGGCGCTTGGCGATACGCCACGCCGGGTGTTCCTGGCGATCGGCCGGCAGGAGGCCGGCGCGTTCGAAGCCGCCCCGCAACACCATTACCTCATACGCAGCGTCGATCCGGTCGAGCCAGAGTTGGCGGTGCCGGATGCGACCTACCTGCTGGCGCGAGGGCCGTTCCGCGAATCGGAAGAGTGTGCGCTTTTGGAGGGGCAGAGCATCGACATCGTCGTGTGCAAGAACAGCGGCGGTGCGGCCACTTACGGCAAGATTGCCGCCGCCAGGGCGCTTGGCATCGATGTGGTCATGATCCGCAGGCCCGATCTGCCACAGGTGCCTTCGGCTGAGAGCGTCGATCAACTGGCCGCGATGGTGGATCATTTTGTCGAGCCCGCGGCCGAACGCGGCGTATAGACCAGCGCCGGCTTGTCGCCGCGCTTGATGATGCGGGTTTCTGGCGAGCCGATGATGATGCAGGTCGCCATGTCGGCCTTTTGCGCGTCGACATTGGCCAGCAGGAAAACCTCGATGCGTTCGTCCGGGCGGCCGGCGGCGCGGCCGAAGATCACCGGCGTGGTGCCGGGCAGGATCGCGGTGAGGCACTCGAAGGCGCGGCCAAGCTGCCAGGGGCGCGCCTTGCTGATCGGGTTGTAGAGCGCGATGACGAAGCCGGCGCCGGCCGCCGCCAGAAGACGCAGCTCGATCAGCTCCCATGGCTTCAGATTGTCCGACAGCGAGATGGCGCAGAAATCATGGCCGAGTGGGGCGCCGATGCGGGCGGCGACGGCAAGCATGGCGGTGATTCCGGGAACGACAGCGACATCTATCGCGCGCCATTCGTCCGGACCGGCCTCGATCGCCTCGCAGACTGCGGCAGCCATGGCGAAGACGCCGGGATCGCCACCTGAGACCACGGCGACGTCATGGCCCTCGGCGGCTTTGACCAGCGCATCCTTGGAGCGGGCGAGCTCCTCGCGATTGTCGGAAGCGACGCGGGTCTGGTCGGGGCGCAAATCGAGCCGGTCGAGATAGGGCTTGTAGCCATAGAAGAATTTTGCTTCCGCCACAGCGCGGCTGGCTTCCGGCGTGACCTGATCGGCATTGCCGGGGCCGAGGCCGATGACGGTGAGGCGGCCGCTCATGCCTGCGCTCCGAGGATGCCGGGCCGGCCGGACCAGCCGGCGACCAACACGATGGCGAAGTAGGGCGCCTTGTCATCCGGCTTGTCGGACAGCCGCATCGAGACGCTGCCGGCCATGGTGCCACGCTCGACATAGACGGCGCGTGCCAGCTTGCCGGTCGCCTCCAGCGCCCGCCTGATCTTGGGCAGGTTGCGACCGACCTTCATGATGACGGCGGCATCGGTGTCGGCGAGGCGACGCGTCAGCTCGAATTCGCTCATCGTGCCTGGCAGCACGGTCAGTACGTCGTCGCCCTGGACGATCGGCAGGCCGGTCGCCGACCAGCAGCCTGACATGGCGGTGATGCCGGGGATAACCTCGGTCGGGAAACGATGGGCGAGGCGCACATGCAGATGCATGTAGGAGCCGTAGAACAGCGGGTCGCCCTCGGACAGGACGGCAACCATTTTGCCGGCTTCGAGATGTTCGGCGACTTTCTCGGCCGACTCCTCGTAGAAACCGGCGATCTGCGAGCGGTAGTCGTCGTGATCCTTGTCGATCTCGGTGGTCACGGGATAGAGCAGCGGCAGTTCCAGCATATCCGGACGGAAGCGCGCTTCGACGATGGCGCGGGCGTTGCTGTTGTTCCCGCGCTTGGCGAAATACGCCACCACATCGGCTTCCGCCAAGGCGCGCGCGGCCTTCAGCGTCAGCAGTTCGGGGTCGCCGGGACCGGTGCCGACGCCGACGAGACGTCCTTTAGGAGATGCGTTCACAGGCCCGGCCTCGCCAGCGAATTTAGCGCGGCGGCGGTCATAGCGCTGCCGCCAAGTCTGCCGCGCACGATGGCATAGGGCACGCCGTAGGAATTCTCGGCCAGGGCATCCTTCGATTCGGCGGCACCGACGAAGCCGACCGGCATGCCGATGATGGCCGCCGGTTTGGGTACGCCGTCACGTAGTTTTTCCAGCAGGTAGAAAAGTGCTGTCGGCGCGTTGCCGATGGCGACCACCGCGCCGGCCATGCGCTCGCCCCACAGGTCGATGGCCGCGGCCGAGCGTGTGTTGCCGATCTCCCTGGCGATTTCATGCGTGCGCGGATCGCGCAAGGTGCAGATCACCTCGTTACCGGCCGGCAGCCTGGCGCGGGTGACGCCATGGGACACCATCTCCGCGTCGCAGAAGATCGGTGCGCCGGCGGCAAGTGCCTTGCGCGCGGCGGCAACAAAATCGGGGGAGAAAACAAAATGCCTAGCGGCTTCGACCTGGCCGCAGGCATGGATCATGCGGATGGCGACATCGGCCTCGGCTTCCGAAAAGCGTGACAGATCGGCCTCGGAGCGGATGATGGCGAAGGAGCGCTCGTAGATCGCCGTGCCGTCGTGGATGTAGTCGTAGGCGGCCATGCTCATTCCCGTCGGTAAGCCTCTGCGATGCCGGCCAGCCCCAGCCTTGTAAGGCAAGCTGCGGCGGTTTCGCCTGGATATCGTGCGCTGCGGATCACCGCCGCGACGCGGCCGATGCCGCGCGCGGCGTCATAGCTCGGCCTGTAGCTGGCAGGAAGGGCCTTTGCCGTCGCGTTCACGACAAGTCCGGCTCCGTTTTCGCCGCCGACGATTGTTAGTGCCGCCGGGCCGGGATGCGCGCAGCCCTTGGCACAGCCCGAAATGTGCAGGGTAAAGTCGAGAATATCGGCATTCTCGGCGGCAATCGTTTCGGCAATGTCGCGCGTCGCGATCCGGCCGGAGGCGCAGGCCGGCGTGCCAGGGCAAGCGGCGATGCGGGTACGTGGGTCGGCGGGGGTGGTAACGAAGCCGAGGGAGAAGGCGGCGTCCTGAAGGGGTTGGTTGGTGTGCGCCGGCTGACCGAGGAAGAGCAAGGCACGGCCCGGGGCGAGGCGGATTTCGGTGGTGCCGAGGTTCGATGCTTGGCTGGCGAGGTCGATCAGCTTTTGGGCCGGCATGCTGCCATAGGGGAGGCCGATGCCGACAGTGTGGCCGTTGCTTAGGTCGAAAAGGCCAATCGGCGTGCGAGGGCGCTCTACGGCGCCCCCCTCTGTCCTGCCGGACATCTCCCCCACTGGAGGGAAGATCAGCAGTTCGGCCGACGGCGCTTCTTCCTCCACGTTGGAGCTTGGCTCGACGTTGGCGGTTGGCGAAAGCGGTGGTGACCGCGCAATCTCCCCCCTTGTGGGGGAGATGTCCGGCAGGACAGAGGGGGGCGCGAAGGAATGCCAGCCTGCGAGAGATGCCAATTGCCTCTCCGACAAATCTCTCGCATGAGCTTCTCGACCTTTCTCGGCAACCATCCTGAGTGCACCAACAGCGATGTCGCACGCTGCGTCCTCATCGACCATGCCGACCGGCTTCGCTTGCCTTCCGTCTCCTGCAATCGACAGCTGCCACTGAACTTCGTCACCCATTTGAACAGCAACCACCCTGATATCGGCCGTCACCGCATCCATCGCCAATTGCCCGCCGCCGTCCACGACCACCGAAACCTTCGGGCCAAGCCTTGCCGTCAGCCCGGCGTCCTCGATCGCGCCCCTGATCCGCTCAGCCAGCGGTCGCGGATCGGCGATCTCCTGGGGATCGATGCCCGCCAGCGGCCCGGTTTCGACCGGCACGCCGGTCCGGACCGCGATACCCAGCGCGTCGACTTCCGCCGCCAGCGACCGTGCGCTTTCCGTTGTCAGCCCACGTATCTGCAAGCTGCCACGTGCCGTCACCTCCATGATGCCATTGCCATGCCGCAGGGCGGATTCTGCAACCTCAATCAAGAGCTTCGGCGACAATCCTCCAGAGACCGGGTTGAGCCGCACCAATAGCCCGTCCCCGGTCTGCATCGGCGCGGACAGGGCCGGGCAGGCGCCGCGGCGCGAAAAGGCGTTCATGCCGCCACCCCAAGCGCCTCGGCCTCGGCAATCAGCGCGGCGAGGTCGTCGTCGACCGAATTGCGCAAGGGGTGCCAGAGACCGCGCCGGCGCGCCGACAGGAAGCGTTCGGCGATGACTTTCGCGGCGGCGGGATTTTCGCGCAGGATGAAGGCGCGAACTTCGGGATCGCCAACATAGGCGTCGTGCACGGCCTCGATCAGCGCGCCTGAAATGGCATGGGTGGTCTCGGCGAAGCCGACCAGCCGGTCGACCGTTTCGGCGAATTCCGATGCGCCGCGCGGGCCATGGCGCATCTGACCAGCGATAAAGCGTGAATTGACCGCACGGGCGCGCACCACCCGCGCTACGGCTTCGCCGACAGAGCGTGGCTTTGGCTTTTGCGGATCGCTCGTGTCGAGCACGATGACGTCGGCATTCCGGCCGATAGCCGCAAGCGCGGCCGAAAAGCCGCCGATGAAAGCGACATCGGCCGACCCTTCGAGAATGTCGCGGCCGGGATCGTCGCCGGTGTGGACGAGAAGATCGGCGTCGGCGATGCGCCCCTCGAAAGCGCCGGGCGCTGAGATGCCTTCACCCCCGGCACCGCCATAGGCATGCGAGGTGGCATCGAGATAGGCGCGCCCGATCTCTTCGCGCGCGCCCCAGTCGCCGCTCGACAACAGCTCCTCGACGCCGGCGCCGTAAGTGCCGGGCGAGGTGCCGAAGATGCGGGGGCTGACCTTGCCATCGGCGCGGGTCTTGGCGGCGAGCGGGTTTTCCGAATCGTCCTCGTCACGCGCGGCAACGGCGCCGGCGGCAGCATCGATCAGGGCGATCTGGGTCGGGAACATGTCGCGGAACAGGCCTGATATTCGCCAAGTGACGTCGACGCGGGGGCGGCCAAGCGTGGCCGGCGGCAGCACCTCGATGCCGGTTATGCGGCCGGTGGCGGTGTCCCATTGCGGCCGGCAGCCCATCAGCGCCAGGCCTTGCGCGATCTCCTCGCCGCCGGTGCGCAGCGAGGCCGAACCCCAGAGGTCGATCACCAGCGAGCGCGGCCAATCCCCATGCGACTGTATATAGGCGCGAACGACCTCCTCGGCCGCTGCTTTGCCCAGGTCATAGGCGGTCGGCGTCGGCACGGTGCGCGGGTCAGACGTGAACAGATTGCGGCCGGTGGGCAGCACATCGGAGCGGCCACGCGCGGGTGCGCCGGCAGGGCCGGCCTTGATGTGGCGGCCATCGAGTGCGGCAAGCAGCGCGGCCTTTTCGGCGTTCGCGCTCTGGCGGCGCATCGCGTCGGGCTCTTTTTCGGAGGCGCGGCCATAGATATGGAGCCCGTCCTTGATAGCGAAATCCTTGAGATCGCATAGCCAGGCATCGATACGGCGCAACGCCTCGTCGGGCGCATCGGTCTTGGCGACACCGGCTTCGGAGGCGAGGCCGGTCTTTTGCGCGGTTTCGACGATCAGCCTGGCCAGACGGTCGCGGCGGCGGCGGTCAAGGCCGTCGGCCTGGGCATATTCGTCGACCAGGCGTTCGAGCCGGTGCTGGTCTTCGTCCAGGCCGGCGCCGGTCAGCGGCGGCGGCAGATGGCCAAGGGTGACGGCGGCAATGCGCCGCTTGGCCTGCGCCGCCTCGCCGGGGTTGGAGATGATGAAGGGATAGATGACGGGCAGGGGTCCGGCGATGATTTCGGGGAAGCAGTTTTGCGACAGCGCGACGGTCTTGCCCGGCAGCCATTCCAGCGTGCCGTGGGCACCGACATGGATGAGGGCATGGACGCCGAGCGATTTCCGGAGCCACAGACCGAAGGCGATCAGGGCATGGCGGGGTGGAAGCGTCGGATCGTGGTAGTCGGCGCGGCGGTCGGCGGAGCGGCCGCGATCCGGGGCGAGCGCTACGGTGACGTTGCCGAAGGTCGCGGCGCGAAAGGGGAATTTCGCCGGGGCCGGCGCTTGAACACCCCCCTCTGTCCTGCCGGACATCTCCCCCGCAAGGGGGGAGATCGGCAGTTTCGACGCTCCGCCTACTCCGGCAACATTGGAGATTGGCGAAACCGGCAATGACAGCGCAATCTCCCCCCTTGCGGGGGAGATGTCCGGCAGGACAGAGGGGGGCGTCTCGCGCAAACCTGTCTCGCCTTGGGCCTTACCCCAAGCTGCTTCGACTGCGGCAATTGCAGCAGTCGGTAACTCTGTAGAAAGACCGAGATAGTCCTCCAGCCCCAATCCTTCTTCGCCGCACTCCAGCAAATCCAGCAGTTCCCGCGGCGTTCGCGGAATCCCGTCAACGGCATAGCCCTCTTCGCTGAGGTCATGCAGCATGGCCAGCACGCTGGACGGCACGTCAAGGCCGACGGCATAGCCGGTGCGGCCGGGGGCGCTCGGGTAATCCGGGATCAGGATGGCGAGCTTGCGCCGGGCGCGAGATGTCTCCTGCAGGCGGACAAAAGCTGCTACACGATCGGCAACCTGCGCTACCCGATCCGGCTCCGGCCGGTTGGCGAAAGCGCGGTGGCCGAGTGCCGGATCGACATCGCTTTCGCCCTTGAAGGAAAGGGCGCCGGCGAGGATGCGGCCGTCGAGTTCGGGCAGCACGACATGCATGGCGAGGTCGGCGGGTGCCAGGCCGCGCTGATTGTTTTCCCAGACGTCGCGGCGGGTGGTGGCGACGATGACCTGGAAGACGGGGACGCCGGCGCGGTCGAACAGGGTTTCGACGCCGGGCTCCGCGCCGGATGCGAAAGCGGTCGCGGTGATGATGGCGGCCGGTTTCAGTTGGGTGAGGGCGGTTTCGACGAAAGCGAGGGATGCCGGGTCCTTCAGGCTGGAGACGAAGATCGGCACGGCGGTGATGCCGCGCTGCTGCAAGGCGTCGAAAAGCGCATCGATTGGCGCGACATCGGCGGCGAGCAGCATCGAGCGATAGAACAGGATGGGCACGACCTTTCCGTCCCCCTCGAGGGGAGGGTGGCCCGCAGGGCCGGGTGGGGTCGGTGCGACTGGATATGGCGTTTCTTGAAGTCGGTGCACTTCACCGGCGACCCCGCCCCCAGCCTGCGGCGGGACCCTCCCCTCGAGGAGGAGGGGGCCACGTCCTGGCTCGTAGTAGCCCGCTTTGGGCACAGTTACCGGCGCGGCTGCTGCTTCCTCCTGTCCCGCCAGCCCTGCCAACCTCCACACCAGCGAACTCATATTGGCCGGGCCGCCCTCGCGGAAATAGCCGAGCAGCGCATCAAGTTCCGCGCGCGGCAGCGTCGAGGCTTCGATCAGCCTGAGATCCTCGTCGTGGCTTTCACCGGGCAGCAGCGCCAGTTTTATGCCGCGTTCCCGGGCGGTCGCGGCAAGCTGGTCGCAGCCATAGCGCCACCAGTCGTAGCCGCCGAGGATGCGGACGAGAATAACCCGGGCGTGGCGGGCGACGCTGTCGATCCAGAGATCGACGGACATCGGGTGGCGCAGGTCACGCAGCGCCGCCAGCCGCATCGAGGGCAGGCGGCCGGCATCCGCCTTCCACGCGGCCGCCAGTCCGGCGAGGTCGCTGTCGGTGAAGGACAGGGCCACGATATCCGCCGGCGTCTGCCGCAGATCGACCGGCTCGGCGAGATCGTCGAGCGAGGCGGATGTCGTGGTGAGGATGTGCATCGCGGCCCGTGCCTGAAAATCAGCCGGCGAGTATACGCTCGATCGCAGGGCGGTTCAGCCCCTTGAGGCCGATGACGACAAGGCGCGAGCGGCGGTCGTCCTCGGCGGTCCAAGCGCGGTCGTAGTAATGGTTGACGCGCGGGCCGACGGCCTGCAGCAAAAGCCGCATCGGCTTGCCGCCCACCTCGACGAAACCTTTCACCCGCAGCACGTTTTCCTGTTCGGCGGCGTCGGCGACGCGTTTTGCCAGCTCGTCCGGATTGGCGATCGAGGGGATGTCGACAATGAAGGTGTCGAAGTCGTCATGCTCGTGGTCGAATGCGCCGTCGTGATGGGACTTGCGGTTCTCGATGTCGTCCTCGACGGCGAGGCCGAGCCCGAGCAGTACGGAGGGATCGACCTTGCCATGGGACGTCGGCACGATCTTGACAGCCCGGGCGGAGTGTTCGTTGACGATTGCGTTGGCGCGGGCTGAGCCGGCGGCGTCCATCAGGTCACTCTTCGACAGGATGATCAGGTCGGCGCAGGCGATCTGGTCCTCGAACACTTCCTCGACAGGGTCGTCATGGTCGAGGCTGTCATCCCCGGCGCGTTGGGCCTGCAGGGCGTCCATGTCGTTGGCGACTCGGCCTTCGGCCAGTGCGGGGCCGTCGACCACGGCGATCACGCCATCGACGGTCACGCGGCTCTTCACCGTCGGCCACTGGAAGGCCTGGACCAGCGGCTTGGGCAAAGCAAGGCCCGAGGTTTCGATCAGGATATGGTCGACCTTCGGCGTCAGCGACAGGATCCGGTCGAGTGCCGGCACGAAATCGTCGGCCACGGTGCAGCAGATGCAGCCATTGGCCAGTTCGACGATGTTTTCCTCCGGGCAGGTGTCGATGCCGCAACCTTTCAGGATCTCGCCGTCGATGCCGATGTCGCCGAACTCGTTGACGATGATCGCGATGCGCTTGCCGCCGGCGTTTTCGAGGAGATGGCGGACCAGCGTCGTCTTGCCGGCGCCGAGGAAGCCGGTGACGACAGTGCAGGGAACACGGGAGACGGAAGTGGTCATGGTCAGTCTTTCAGCAGGTTGAGGGGAGGGATGCGGGCAACGAGGCCGCGCTTCAGGGAATCAGGGCGGCCGCGCCAAGGGATGAGGCCGTCGCTCGAGGTGGCGAAGAGTTTGGCGCCGGTAACGAGGTCGGCGCCGCTGCCCGTGGTCAGGTCGCCGAACACATAACTCCAGCAGCCGTCGCGCAGGATTGCGGCGCTGAGCCGGCGTTTGCAGTTGCCGAGGCATTCGACCGCGCGGACGCGGACGTGCTCGGATGCCGCGGCGCGGCGTGTGTCCCGTGCCAGGAGTTCGCCGGCGCGGGGATGGGCGTCGGAGCCGGTTTCGTCGCGGCAGGACGCGCAGACGATAACGGTGACGCCGGACAAGGCGTCACCATCGGCGGACGATATATCCGCTGCACCAGCCGAAAAACTGCCGTTGTGGTCCAAAAACCGGGCTCCTTGCCCGGAAACCCGCCGGGCGATCGGATTCTTCTGTCGCAGACGGCAGGTCTCCTGGCTCGCGAGTCGTCGTCTTTGGTTAGCCGCCTTCCCGGGAACTCCCAGTGGCTTTCGGCCTTGGCTCTTCGCTTACAGTTGCGGGGACAGCCGCGGATTTGAGATCGAAATCCCGCACCGCATTCCCTCTTAGCCCCAGCCGTTGCGGGCAGGGGACCGTCTGGAGCGGATTTAGGCTTTTGCAGGCAGCTGTGTCAACGCGCGGCTACGACATGGCGATGTCGACCAGCGCCGGGCCCAGATCGCCGGCCGGCGTCACGTCGATACGTTCAAGGCCAAGCCAGACCTGCATCTGCTTCAATTCCTCGAAGAGCTGGGCGGCGGTTTCAGGCGGCGCTCCGGGCTCGGCATAGGCCGCAGGCACGCGCAGCACGCTTGCCGGTCGGTCGGCTCTCAGGTCGACGCGAGCGACGATCCTGTCGCCAAGCAGGAAGGGCAGGACGTAATAGCCGTACTGGCGTTTTTCGGCCGGAGTGTAGATCTCGATGCGGTAATGGAAATCGAACAGCCGCTCGGTGCGCGAGCGCTCGAAGACGACCGGATCGAACGGTGCCAGCAGGGCGCGCGCTTCGATCTTGCGCGGGAGACGGGTATCTCTATGGAGGTAAGCCGGCTTGTTCCAGCCCTCGACACGCACCGGCAGCAACTCGCCCAATTCGACCAGTTCCTCCAGCCGGCCCTTCATGTCTGCGGGCGACAGGCGGAAATAGTCGCGCAGGTCGCCGGCTGTAGCCACGCCATGGGCGCGGGCGGAAATGCGCAGCAATTCGCGATGCGCGTCCTCGGCAGCGGGCACCGGCAGATCGAGGATCGCTTGCGGCAGCACGCGCTCCGGCAGGTCATAGAAGCGCTCGAAGCCGCGGCGGTGCGCGGTGGTGATGCGGCCGGCCCAGAACAACCATTCGAAGGCGTGCTTGGCGTGGCTCCAGCCCCACCAGCCGCCCGAACCTTTCTGGCCCTCAAGCGCCGAGGCGGCGATCGGGCCGCGATCGGCGACTTCCCGATAGATCTCTTCGATGTAGGCGGCGTGCTCGCGGCCCCATTTGGCGAGGCCCAGATACATTTCGTCGCCTTGCTCGGCGCGCTGCATGCGCCAGCGCATCAACGGGTATGTCTCGACTGGCAGGAACGAGGCTTCATGCGCCCAATATTCGAACACCGTGCGCTTGCGCGTCACGGCGGCATTGTCGAGGAGCGCGAGCGGGTAGGGGCCAAGCCGCGAATAAAGCGGCATATAATGCGCGCGCACCACCGCGCTGACGGAATCGATCTGCAGCAGGCCGGTGCGGGAGAGCACGCGGGCGAAGTGGCGGCGGTCCGGCGTGCCATTTGGGCGGGGGTCGAGAAAGCCCTGAGCGCCGAGCGCGATGCGCCGGGCCATAGCGAGCGAGATTTTTTCCTTCATCGGGAGCCCTTGCCCTGATCGATTTGCGGATTTTAGCCGGTGATTCCGGCATGCTAGCAGGCAAATGGCGGTAGATATGTCAGGAGATAAAAGTGGAGTAGAAAGTGAAGGAAATCAAACAGGAGCGCATCGGACCAGTTTCTTCCGTTATGCCGTCCAGCCCGGCGTTTTGAACAAGGTTTGACTTGCTTCGCTGGAAGTGCTGCGCTAACCCTCGCCGCGTTGCAGCATAGGCCCCTTAAAACGGTTCAGCGGTTAAACTGTCACGCTTCCGCATTAAGGTCCGGTGCTGTAACAAAAGTGGATTGGCGCCAACGGAAAGCCGCTGCATGAACGCACTTCTCAGTTCGTACCTGCCCATCGTCCTGTTTATCGCAGTGGCGGCGGTCGTCGGCATCGCGCTTATCGCGGCGCCGTTTCTGGTGGCCTACCGCAACCCCGATCCTGAAAAGCTTTCCGCCTACGAGTGCGGTTTCAACTCGTTCGACGACGCCCGCATGAAATTCGACATCCGTTTCTACCTGGTGTCGATCCTGTTCATCATCTTCGACCTGGAAGTGGCCTTCTTGTTTCCCTGGGCCGTGTCCTTCTCGAAGATCGGCATGCTCGGCTTCTGGTCGATGATGGTGTTTTTGGCAGTGCTGACCATCGGCTTTGCCTATGAATGGAAAAAAGGAGCGCTGGAATGGGATTGAACGACAGTTCAGGCACCCTCGTCGCGCCGAAGCCCAAGGGCATTATCGATCCCAACACCGGCAGGCCGGTGGGGGAGGACGATCCCTTTTTCCTCGAAATCAACAATGAGCTCGCCGACAAGGGATTTCTGGTCACCTCGACAGAGGCGCTGATCACCTGGGCGCGCAGCGGCTCGCTGATGTTCATGACCTTCGGCCTCGCCTGCTGCGCGGTCGAGATGATCCAC
Source organism: Mesorhizobium sp. B4-1-4 (assembly GCF_006439395.2). NCBI lineage: Bacteria > Pseudomonadati > Pseudomonadota > Alphaproteobacteria > Hyphomicrobiales > Phyllobacteriaceae > Mesorhizobium > Mesorhizobium sp. B4-1-4. The sequence goes on along the minus strand of NZ_CP083950.1, from coordinate 2,347,000 downwards.
ACCTCGATGCCGCGCTATGACTCGGAGCGGTTCGGCGTGGCGCCGCGTGCGTCTCCGCGCCAGTCCGACATCATGATCGTCGCCGGCACGCTGACCAACAAGATGGCGCCGGCACTGCGCAAGGTCTACGACCAGATGCCGGAGCCGCGCTACGTCATCTCGATGGGCTCCTGCGCCAATGGCGGCGGCTATTACCACTATTCCTACTCGGTGGTGCGCGGTTGCGACCGCGTCGTGCCGGTCGACATCTATGTGCCCGGCTGCCCGCCGAGCGCCGAAGCACTGCTCTACGGCATTCTTCTCCTGCAGAAGAAAATCCGCCGCACCGGCACGATCGAACGGTAAATCCATGGCCGCATCACTGAGCGAACTGTCGAGCTATCTCGGCGAGAAAATGAGCGGACGGATCTCGGACGCGGTGTTCGCCTATGGCGAACTCACCATTCATGTCGAACCACGCGACCTCGTCGAAGTGATGACTTTCCTGCGTGACAATGCGCACTGCCAGTTCATCTCGATCATCGATATCTGTGGCGCCGACTATCCGTCGCGGGCCAAGCGCTTCGACGTCGTCTATCATCTCCTGTCGCCGAAACAGAATGTGCGCATCCGCGTCAAGGTGCAGGCTGACGAGGAGACGATGGTGCCGTCGATCACCGGCGTCTATCCCGGCGCCGACTGGTTCGAGCGCGAGACCTACGATCTCTATGGTGTGCTGTTTTCGGGCCATCCCGACCTGCGCCGCATCCTCACCGACTATGGCTTTGATGGTCACCCGCTGCGCAAGGATTTCCCGCTGACCGGTTTCGTCGAGCTGCGCTACGACGACGAAGCCAAGCGCGTCATCTACGAGCCGGTCGAGCTCAAGCAGGAATTCCGCAATTTCGATTTTTTGTCTCCTTGGGAAGGCACGGACTACGTGCTGCCTGGAGACGAAAAAGCCAAGACGAATTGAGGCGCCAGAATGGCCGAAACCTCCGTCCGCAATTTTAACATCAACTTTGGGCCCCAGCACCCCGCTGCCCATGGTGTTCTGCGGTTGGTTCTCGAACTCGATGGCGAAGTCATCGACCGCGTCGATCCGCATATCGGTCTACTGCACCGCGGCACCGAGAAGCTGATGGAGCACAAGACCTATCTGCAGGCCGTGCCCTATCTTGATCGGCTCGATTACTGCGCGCCGATGAACCAGGAGCACGCCTTTGCGCTTGCCGTCGAGCGGCTGCTCGGCATCGAAGTGCCGAAGCGAGGCCAGCTGATCCGCGTGCTCTATTGCGAGATCGGCCGCATCATGTCGCACATCCTCAATGTGACGACGCAGGCGCTGGACATTGGTGCGCTGACGCCGCCGCTGTGGGGCTTCGTCGAGCGCGAAAAGCTGATGGTGTTCTATGAGCGCGCCTCCGGCTCGCGCATGCATGCAGCCTATTTCCGCCCGGGCGGCGTGCATCAGGACCTGCCGCAGAATCTGGTCGAGGACATCGGCAAATGGATCGATCCGTTCCTGAAGTCGATCGATGATCTGGATGCGCTGTTGACCGGCAACCGCATTTTCAAGCAGCGCAACGTCGACATCGGCACGGTTTCACTGGCCGACGCCTGGGCCTGGGGCTTTTCGGGCGTGATGGTGCGCGGTTCGGGGGCGGCGTGGGATTTGCGCAAGTCGCAGCCCTACGAATGCTATTCGGAAATGGATTTCGACATCCCGATCGGCAAGAACGGCGACTGTTTCGACCGCTACCTCGTGCGTATGGAAGAGATGCGCCAGTCGGCCCGGATCATGCGCCAGTGCATCGATCTGCTGCTCGGCAAGGAAAGCATCGGTCCGGTGTCGAACCTCGACGGCAAGGTGGTGCCGCCGAAGCGAGCAGCGATGAAGCGTTCGATGGAAGCGCTGATCCATCACTTCAAGCTTTACACCGAAGGTTACCGCGTACCGGCCGGCGAAGTCTACGCGGCCGTCGAGGCGCCGAAGGGCGAGTTCGGCGTCTATCTGGTCTCCGACGGCACCAACAAACCCTATCGCTGCAAGCTGCGCGCCCCCGGCTTCGCGCATCTTCAGGCCATGGATTTCCTGTGCCGCGGCCACATGCTGGCCGACGTCACCGCCGTCCTCGGCTCCCTCGACATCGTGTTTGGTGAGGTCGATCGCTAAATGTCAGTCCGCCGTCTCGCAGAAGCCAGCGTCCAGCCAGCCTCCTTCGCCTTCAACAGGGCGAACGCGGCAGCGGCGAAGCAATGGATCAAGAAGTACCCGAAGGGCCGCGAGCAGTCGGCGATCATCCCACTTCTGATGCTGGCGCAGGAGCAGGAAGGCTGGGTCACCAAGGCGGCGATCGAGACGATTTCGGACATGCTCGGCATGCCCCGTATCCGCGGGCTCGAAGTCGCGACCTTCTACACGCAGTACCAGTTGAACCCAGTCGGCACACGCGCTCACATCCAGGTCTGCGGCACCACGCCTTGCATGCTGCGCGGCTCCGAAGCGCTGATGGATGTGTGCCGCTCGAAAATCCACCACGACCAGTTCCACACCAATGACAAGGGCACCTTGTCATGGGAGGAGGTCGAGTGTCTCGGCGCCTGCGTCAACGCGCCGATGGTGATGATTTTCAAGGATACGTTCGAGGACCTGACGCCCGAACGGCTGGCCGAGATCATCGACCTCTATGATGCGGGCAAGGGGGCTTCGGTGCCGCCGGGACCGCAGAACGGCCGCACAGGCTCCGAACCGGCCTCGGGCCTGACGACGCTGACAAGCGAGAAAGCGATCCTGAAATCGACCCGGGACAGGGAAGCCAGGGCGGCGGCGAAAGCAGCCAAAGCTGCGGCCGTTCCAGCGAGCGCGCCTGTGGCCGTTGTCTCGCAGCCGCCTGCTGCTGCGGCACCGACGGCTCCGGTCGCGCCATCGAAGTCCAGCAAGCCGAAGACCGATGCGCTGGAAACGAGCCCGGCGATGATGACACCGTCGCCGGTCAAGGTCGCGCTGGCCGAGGAGAAGGCGGCAAGCGTCAGACCGCCGCGCCATTCTGCCGCTAACGCCAACCAAGCTGCCCCGGAAGTCGAGGCGGTTTCGAAGCCGCGCAGCGGGCCGAAGCCCAAGTCCGAACCAGCTGGCGCTTTCAAGTCGCCGGAAGCCAAGCAGCCTGTCGCCAAGGCGGCAAAGCCCTCGCTCGAAGACAAGAACCGTCCGGCCGGCATCGAGCGCCCGGCTTCGGTCGACGATCTCAAGCTGATCTCCGGCGTCGGGCCGAAGATCGAGGGCATTCTGCATTCGCTCGGCATCTACACCTTCGCGCAGGTCGCTTCGTGGCAGAAGGCCGAGCGCGAGTGGGTGGACGGCTATCTCTCCTTCCAAGGCCGCATCGACCGGGACGACTGGGTCAAGCAGGCCAAGGCGCTCGCCACGGGCGGTGTCGCCGAATACATCCGCGTCTTCGGCAAGAAGCCGGTCTGAGGGACGAACAATGCTTCAGGACAAAGACCGTATCTTCACCAACATCTACGGCCTCTTCGACAAGTCGCTGGCCGGCGCGATGGCGCGCGGCGCCTGGGACAACACGCCCGGCATCGTCGCCAAGGGACGCGACTGGATCGTCAACGAGATGAAGGCGTCGGGCCTGCGCGGCCGTGGCGGCGCCGGCTTCCCGACGGGCCTCAAATGGTCGTTCATGCCCAAGCAGAGCGACGGCCGTCCGAGCTATCTGGTCATCAATGCCGACGAATCAGAGCCCGGCACCTGCAAGGACCGCGACATCCTGCGCAATGACCCGCACACGCTGGTCGAAGGCGCGTTGCTCGCCGGCTTCGCCATGGGCGCGGTTGCCGCCTACATCTATGTGCGCGGCGAGTTCATCCGCGAGCGCGAGGCACTGCAGCGCGCCATCAACGAGGCCTATGAGGCCAAGCTGATCGGCAAGGGCAATACGTCCGGCTATGATTTCGACGTCTACATGCATCACGGCGCCGGCGCCTATATCTGCGGCGAGGAAACGGCGCTTCTGGAAAGCCTCGAGGGCAAGAAGGGTCAGCCCAGGCTGAAGCCGCCATTCCCGGCCAATGTCGGCCTCTATGGCTGCCCGACCACCGTCAACAATGTCGAATCGATCGCTGTGGCGCCGACCATCCTGCGCCGTGGCGCGGCATGGTTCTCGTCCTTCGGCCGGCCGAACAATGTCGGCACCAAGCTGTTCTGCGTCTCCGGCCACGTCAACAATCCGTGCACCGTCGAAGAGGCGATGTCGATCCCGTTCCGTGAGCTGATCGAAACGCATTGCGGCGGCATTCGCGGCGGCTGGGACAATCTGCTTGCCGTCATTCCGGGCGGCGCCTCGGTGCCGCTGGTGCCGGCCGAGCAGATCATTGACACGCCGATGGATTTCGACGCGCTCCGCGACCTCAAGTCGGGCCTTGGTACGGCGGCCGTCATCGTCATGGACAAGTCGACCGATGTCGTGAAGGCGATCGCCCGGCTGTCCTACTTCTACAAGCATGAGAGCTGCGGCCAGTGCACGCCATGCCGAGAAGGCACCGGCTGGATGTGGCGGGTGATGGAGCGCCTGGTGCGCGGCGAGGCGCAGAAGCGCGAGATCGACATGCTGCTGGATGTCACCAAGCAGGTCGAGGGTCACACGATCTGCGCGCTGGGCGATGCGGCGGCGTGGCCGATCCAGGGTCTGATGCGGCATTTCCGCGGCGAGGTGGAGCGGCGCATCGACGAGTTTTCGCGCAACGCGCACCGGGCCGAACCGGTGATGGTGGCGGCGGAATAGAAGAATTTGCGACTGCGGGGATAACGGGGCGGGGCCGAACGAAGAAACGACCAGGAGAACTCTATGGCGCCGTATTCGACACCCTACTCATTGATGCCCAATTTGGACCAGCTCGAGAAAATGAACCAGGACCTGACCAGGATGATGCCGAAGGAGATGGCCAGCGCCGTCAACCTTCTCGTGCACCCTGTCGCGGGCGCGGCGGCGATGTCGGCGCTTGGCATCGGGTTCGCCAACCACGCGTTCGGCGTCTGGATTGGCGCGCTTTCTGGGGCCGCCGAGGCGTCACAGCGCCTCATGCAGCCGCTGATCGAGGATTTCGAGGCGCGCGTCGATCAATTCGAGGACGCGAACTCGTCCTCCATCAGGGCGCGGGCTACGGCGAAGAGCCTGATTGCCGAGGCGCAGTCCTTCGCGCAGGAAGTCACGGATATCGCCGCCAAGGAGGCCGCCACCACGGCGCCGGTAGCTGATGCCGGTCCGGCAGCGGACGAGGCCGCCGATGTGCTGCTGCCGGAGGATTTCCGCCAGCCCAAGGCAATCGACAAGCCGGCGAAGCCTTCGGATCTGAAGGCGATATCGGGCATTGGCCCGAAGCTGGAGAAGGTGCTGAACGGTCTCGGTATCTGGACGTTCGCCCAGATCGCCGCGTGGTCGCCGCAGGAGATCGCCTGGGTCGACGACTATCTGTCGTTCAACGGCCGCATCGGCCGCGACGAATGGACTGCCCAGGCGGCGGCGCTGGCCGCGAAGACGTGAATGAAATGTCGGGCGCTGCGTCTGTCGCGCCCGGGAAATGAGATTGCGGGAAATCCGCAGGGGTTTGAGACGAATGGCAAAGCTCAAGGTCGACGGGAAAGAAATCACTGTACCCGACCACTACACGCTGCTGCAGGCGGCGGAGGACGCGGGCGCGGAAGTGCCGCGCTTCTGCTTCCATGAGCGGCTGTCGATCGCCGGCAATTGCCGCATGTGCCTGATCGAAGTGAAGGGCGGGCCGCCCAAGCCGCAGGCTTCCTGCGCCATGGGCGTGCGCGACCTGCGCCCCGGCCCCAATGGCGAGCCGCCGGAAATCTTCACCAACACGCCCATGGTCAAGAAGGCCCGGGAAGGCGTGATGGAATTCCTGCTGATCAATCATCCGCTGGATTGCCCGATCTGCGACCAGGGCGGCGAGTGCGACCTGCAGGACCAGGCGATGGCCTTCGGCGTCGATTCCTCGCGCTATCACGAGAACAAGCGCGCGGTCGAAGACAAGTATATCGGCCCGCTGGTCAAGACGGTGATGAACCGCTGCATCCACTGCACGCGCTGTGTCCGCTTCACCACCGAAGTCGCCGGCATTTCCGAACTCGGCCTGATCGGCCGTGGCGAGGACGCCGAGATCACCACCTATCTCGAACAGGCGATGACCTCGGAGCTGCAGGGTAATGTCATTGACCTGTGCCCCGTGGGTGCGCTGACTTCCAAGCCCTTCGCCTTCCAGGCGCGGCCGTGGGAACTGACCAAGACCGAATCCATCGACGTGATGGACGCGGTCGGCTCGGCGATCCGCATCGATAGCCGTGGCCGCGAAGTGATGCGCATCCTGCCGCGCGTCAACGAGCAGGTGAACGAGGAGTGGATCTCCGACAAGACCCGCTTCATCTGGGACGGACTGCGCACGCAGCGCCTCGACCGGCCCTATGTGCGCAAGGACGGCAAGCTGGTTCCGGCAAGCTGGGCCGAAGCGTTCGCCGCGATCAAGGACGCGGTGTCGAAGACATCGCCCGACAAGATCGGCGCCATTGCTGGCGATCTCGCCGCGGTCGAGGAAATCTACGCGCTGAAGCTCTTGATGGCCTCGCTCGGTTCGAAGAATGTCGACTGCCGTCAAGACGGTGCCGCGCTCGATCCGGCGCTCGGACGCGCCAGCTACGTCTTCAACCCGACCATCGAGGGTATCGAGCAGGCCGATGCGGTGCTGATCATCGGCGCCAATCCGCGCTTCGAAGCCTCGGTGCTCAACGCCCGTATCCGCAAGCGCTGGCGGATTGGCGATCTGCCGGTCGGCGTGATCGGCGAGATCGGCGACACGCGCTATGACTACGAACTGCTGGGCGCCGGGCCGGACTCGCTGAAGGATTTGGCCGAGGGCAATGGCAAGTTCTTCCAGACGCTGAAGAAGGCGACGCATCCGCTGATCATCGTCGGCCAGGGCGCGCTGGCGCGCGCCGATGGCGCGGCCGTGCTCGGCCAGGCGGCAAGGCTTGCCGCTGCCGTCAACGCCGCCCGCGCCGACTGGAACGGCTTTGCCGTTCTGCACAACGCGGCCGGACGCGTCGGCGGCCTCGATCTCGGCTTCGTGCCGGGCGAGGGCGGCAAGAACGTCGCCGGCATGCTGGGTGAAACGGACGTGCTGTTCCTGCTCGGTGCCGACGAGATCGACATGGGCAAGACCGGCGGCGCCTTCGTCGTCTATATCGGCACCCATGGCGACGCCGGCGCGCACCGGGCCAATGTCATCCTGCCGGCGGCTGCCTACACGGAAAAGTCCGGCACCTACGTCAACACCGAAGGGCGCGTGCAGCAGACCAACCGCGCCGGCTTCGCGCCGGGCGATGCCCGCGAGGACTGGGCCATTTTGCGGGCGCTGTCGGATGTGCTGGGCAAGAAGCTGCCGTTCGATTCGCTGCCGCAACTGCGCCACAAGCTCTACGGTGAGTACCCGCATCTTGCCCGCATCGATCAGGTCGCGGCCGGCAATGCCGAGGACATCACCAAGGTGGCGAAGCTCGGCGGCCGGCTGAACAAGGGTACGTTCACCTCGCCGGTCAAGGATTTCTACCTGACCAACCCGATCGCGCGGGCGTCTGCCGTGATGGCGGAATGCTCGGCGCTGGCCAAGAGCGGCTTCAAGCAAGCGGCGGAATAAGCATGGACACTTTCTTCTTCCTCTATGTGGCGCCGGCGCTCTGGATTCTGGCCGAGTCGGTGCTCCTCATCGTCGTGCTTCTGATCGGCGTCGCCTACCTGCTCTATGCCGACCGCAAGATCTGGGCGGCGGTGCAACTGCGTCGCGGCCCGAACGTCGTCGGCCCTTGGGGCACGCTGCAGGCCTTCGCCGACCTATTGAAGTTCGTTTTCAAGGAACCGGTGATCCCGTCCGGCGCCAACAAGGGCGTTTTTCTCCTCGCGCCGTTGGTTTCTGCCGTGCTGGCGATCTCGGCCTGGGCGGTCATTCCGGTCAATGAGGGCTGGGCGATCGCTAACATCAATGTCGGCATCCTCTATGTTTTCGCCATCTCCTCGCTCGAGGTCTATGGCGTGATCATGGGCGGCTGGGCGTCGAACTCGAAATATCCTTTCCTCGGCGCGCTGCGTTCGGCAGCGCAGATGGTGTCCTACGAAGTCTCGATCGGCTTCGTCATCGTCACCGTGCTGCTGTGCGTCGGCTCGCTCAACCTGTCCGACATCGTGATGTCGCAACAGGATGGGCTGGGCACCAAGCTCGGCCTGCCTAACACCTTCCTCGACTGGCACTGGCTGTCGCTGCTGCCGATGTTCGTCATCTTCTTCATCTCGGCGTTGGCCGAGACCAACCGCCCGCCCTTCGACCTGGTGGAAGCCGAGTCGGAACTGGTCGCCGGCCATATGGTCGAATATTCGTCGACGCCGTTCCTGCTGTTCTTCCTCGGCGAATATGTCGCCGTCGTGCTGATGTGCGCGCTGGCCACCATCCTGTTCCTCGGCGGCTGGCTGCCGCCGTTCAACTTCGCGCCCTTCACCTGGGTGCCCGGCGTGATCTGGTTCGTGCTGAAGATCTGCTTCATGTTCTTCATGTTCTCCATGGTGAAGGCCTTCGTGCCGCGCTACCGCTATGACCAGTTGATGCGGCTTGGCTGGAAGGTGTTCCTGCCGATCTCGCTGTTCATGGTGGTCGCCACCGCCGCCTTCCTCAAGATCGCGGGGTTTGCGTGATGAGTAATTTGTCTGTCGGCTTTTTGGGAGCAATTGTCGGCCTTCTTATCGCGTTGTTCGAATATCTGGTTCTGCTGCCTCGTATTTTGAAGCAACTAAGTGCGGACGCTGTAAAGCCGATAACATTTGTGTTTCGTGTCGTGACGCCCATCCTATTTGGATGTGCGGGCTATTTCATTGCAATAAACCTGTATGGGAGCGGCCAATGAACGCGCTAGCTCAGGCCGCCAAATCGCTGCTGCTGCAGGATTTCGTCAGCGCCTTCTTCCTGTCGATGCGCCAGTTCTTCGCGCCGAAGGAGACGATCAACTATCCGCACGAGAAGGGGCCGGTGAGCCCGCGTTTTCGTGGCGAGCATGCGCTGCGCCGCTATCCCAACGGCGAGGAACGCTGCATCGCCTGTAAATTGTGCGAGGCGATCTGCCCGGCGCAGGCCATCACCATCGAGGCCGGTCCGCGCCGCAATGACGGCACGCGCCGCACGGTGCGCTACGACATCGACATGGTGAAGTGCATCTATTGCGGCTTCTGCCAGGAAGCCTGCCCGGTCGACGCCATTGTCGAGGGGCCGAATTTCGAATTCGCGACGGAAACGCGCGAAGAGCTCTACTACGACAAGGACAGGCTGTTGGCGAATGGCGACCGGTGGGAGCGCGAACTGGCGCGCAACATCTCGCTGGACGCGCCCTATCGGTGATTGGCGTCCTTCTCCCCGTTTACGGGGAGAAGATGCCGGCAGGCAGATGAGGGGCGGCGCCAAGGTCGCCAATCTTTGCGCTGCCCCTCATCCGGCCCTTCGGGCCACCTTCTCCCCGTAAACGGGGAGAAGGAACAAGAAAGTGGACGGCGCAACGTCGCCCGTCTAAGGAACACGCGAATTCGGACCGGAGTCGGGACGGAGTCGGAATTAGGAACCCCGGGGGAACCCCATGCTGAGTGGACTAGAGGCGGCCTTCTTCTACCTCTTCGCCTTTGTCGCGGTGGCGTCGGCGTTCATGGTCATTTCGTCGCGCAACCCCGTGCATTCGGTGCTGTTCCTGATCCTGACCTTCTTCAACGCCGCCGGCCTCTTCATGCTGACCGGCGCCGAATTCCTGGCCATGATCCTGCTCGTCGTCTATGTCGGCGCGGTCATGGTGCTGTTCCTGTTCGTCGTCATGATGCTTGACGTCGACTTCGCCGAGATGAAGGAAGGCGCCCTGCAATACGCACCGATCGGTGCGCTGGTCGGGCTGATCCTGGCGGCGGAACTGATTGTGGTGCTGGGCGGCTATACATTCGCGCCGCAGCTCGCCACGGCGGTCTCGAAGCCCATTCCGGATCTCGCCGCCCGCTCCAACACGGCAGCTTTGGGCGACATCCTCTACACCGACTACCTCTACTACTTCCAGGTTTCGGGCCTCATCCTGCTGGTCGCCATGATCGGCGCGATCGTGCTGACGCTGCGCCACAAGGAAGGGGTCAAGCGGCAGTCGATCGCAGCCCAGGTCGCCCGCACCGCGGCGACCGGGATGGAAATCCGCAAGGTCAAGTCGGGCGAAGGAGTCTGAGATGGTCGTCGGCATCGCACATTATCTGACCGTATCGGCGATCCTGTTCACGCTCGGCGTGTTCGGCATCTTCCTGAACCGCAAGAACGTCATCGTCATCCTGATGTCGGTCGAGCTGATCCTGCTTGCGGTCAACATCAATTTCGTCGCCTTTTCGGCCGCACTTGGCGATCTGGTCGGCCAGGTGTTCGCGCTGTTCGTGCTGACGGTCGCGGCGGCCGAGGCTGCGATCGGGCTAGCCATTCTCGTCGTCTTCTTCCGCAACCGCGGCTCGATCGCGGTCGAAGACGTGAACATGATGAAGGGTTGACGGGCTATCATGTATCAAGCGATCGTCTTCCTTCCGCTGCTCGGCTTCCTGATCGTCGGCCTGCTCGGCAATTCGCTCGGCGCCAAGGCATCGGAATACATCACCTCGGGCTTCCTGGTGATATCAGCTGTCCTGTCGTGGGTCGCCTTCTTCACCGTCGGCTTCGGCCATGGCGAGGTGTTCACCGTGCCGGTGCTGCGCTGGATCCAGTCCGGCGGACTGGAGGCTTCCTGGGCTCTCCGGATCGACACGCTCACCGTGGTGATGCTGGTGGTGGTCAACACCGTCTCGGCGCTGGTTCACATCTATTCGATCGGCTACATGCATCACGATCCGGACAGGCCGCGCTTCTTCGCCTATCTGTCGCTGTTCACCTTCGCCATGCTGATGCTCGTGACGGCCGACAACCTCGTGCAGATGTTCTTCGGCTGGGAAGGGGTGGGCCTCGCGTCCTATCTGCTGATCGGCTTCTGGTACAAGAAGCCCTCGGCCAATGCCGCGGCCATCAAGGCCTTCGTCGTCAACCGCATCGGCGATTTCGGCTTCGCGCTCGGCATCTTCGGCGTGTTCGTGCTGTTCGGCTCGGTCAATCTCGGCACCATCTTCGCCAATGCGGCAACATTCATTCCGGCTGAAGGCGCGCCGCAGGGCCCCGCCGTGCTGACCTTCCTTGGCCATGCGCTGGACAAGCAGACGGCGATGACCGTCGTCTGCCTGCTGCTCTTCATGGGTGCCATGGGCAAGTCGGCGCAGGTGCCGCTTCACACCTGGCTGCCGGACGCCATGGAAGGCCCGACGCCAGTCTCCGCGCTTATCCATGCCGCCACCATGGTGACGGCCGGCGTGTTCATGCTGGCACGGCTTTCGCCGCTGTTCGAACTGTCGCATTCGGCACTGACGGTGGTGACCTTCATCGGCGCCTTCACTGCCTTCTTCGCGGCGACCGTCGGTCTGGTGCAAAACGATATCAAGCGCGTCATCGCCTATTCGACCTGCTCGCAGCTCGGCTACATGTTCGTGGCGCTGGGCGTCGGCGCCTATGGGGCTGCGATCTTCCATCTGTTCACGCATGCCTTCTTCAAGGCTTTGCTGTTCCTCGGTTCGGGCTCGGTCATCCATGCCGTTTCCGACGAACAGGACATGCGCAAGATGGGCGGCCTGAGAAAGCTGATCCCGACCACCTACTGGATGATGGTGATCGGCACGCTGGCGCTGACCGGTGTCGGCATTCCGGTGACCGTCATCGGTACCGCCGGCTTCTTCTCCAAGGACGCAATCGTCGAAGCGTCCTTCGCCGGCCATAATTCGGTTGCGGGCCTTGCCTTCGTGCTCCTAGTCATCGCCGCCTGCTTCACTTCCTTCTACTCCTGGCGGCTGATCTTCATGACCTTCCACGGCCAGGCGCGGGCGAGCCATGAGGTGATGCACCACGTCCATGAATCGCCGCCAGTCATGCTCGGGCCGCTTTACGTGCTGGCGGCCGGGGCGCTGTTTGCCGGCATCATCTTCCACGGCGCCTTCATCGGCGAGGGCTATGCCGAATTCTGGAAGGCCTCGCTGTTCACGCTCCCGGACAACCACATCCTGCATGAGATCCACGAATTGCCGCTCTGGGTCGAACTGTCGCCCTTCATCGCCATGCTGATCGGCCTGGCGGTGGCGTGGAAGTTTTACATCCGCTCGCCGGAATTGCCCCCGAGCGTCGCCGCCAACCATCGCTTGCTTTACGCCTTCCTGCTCAACAAGTGGTATTTCGACGAACTCTACGACTTCCTATTCGTGCGGCCCGCCAAGCGTCTTGGCCATTTCCTGTGGAAGACCGGCGACGGCACCATCATTGACGGCCTTGGTCCGGACGGCATTTCGGCGCGGGTCGTCGATGTCACCAACCGCGTCGTCAAGCTGCAGACCGGCTATCTCTACCACTATGCCTTCGCCATGCTGATCGGCGTTGCCGCACTCGTCACCTGGATGATGCTCTGATGACCGCCTGGCCAATCCTCTCGCTGGTCACCTTCCTGCCGCTGGTTGGTGTTCTGCTGATCCTGTTCATCAACGATGACAGCGAAAACGCACGCCGCAACATCCGCGCCATCGCGCTGTTGACCACGGCGTTCACGTTCATCGTCTCGCTGTTCATCTGGACGGGCTTCGACAATTCGCAAGCCGGCTTCCAGTTCGTCGAGAAGGCGGCCTGGCTCGACTCCGGAATCTCCTACCATATGGGCGTCGACGGCATTTCCATGCTGTTCGTCATCCTGACGACCTTCCTGATGCCGCTCTGCATCCTGGCGTCGTGGGACGCGATCGAGAAGCGCGTCAAGGCCTACATGATCGCCTTCCTGCTGCTGGAGACGCTGATGATCGGCGTGTTCTGCGCGCTGGATATCGTGCTGTTCTACGTCTTCTTCGAAGCCGGCCTGATCCCGATGTTCATCATCATCGGCGTGTGGGGCGGCAAGCGGCGCGTCTATGCCTCGTTCAAGTTCTTCCTCTATACGCTTGCCGGCTCCGTGCTGATGCTGCTCGCCATCATGGCGATGTTCTACCAGTCCGGCACGACCGACATTCCGACGCTTCTGACGCATAGTTTCCCGGCCAATATGCAGACATGGCTGTGGCTTGCCTTCTTCGCTTCCTTCGCGGTGAAGATGCCGATGTGGCCGGTGCACACCTGGTTGCCGGACGCGCACGTCGAGGCGCCGACGGCCGGCTCGGTGATCCTGGCCGCTATCCTCTTGAAGATGGGCGGGTACGGCTTCCTGCGTTTCTCGCTGCCGATGTTCCCGTTGGCGTCCGAAATGTTCGCGCCGCTGGTGTTCACCCTGTCCGTCGTTGCCATCATCTACACCTCGCTGGTGGCGTTGATGCAGGAGGACATGAAGAAACTGATCGCCTATTCCTCCGTCGCCCATATGGGCTTCGTCACCATGGGCATCTTCGCCATGAATCAGGAAGGCGTGCAGGGCGCGATTTTCCAGATGCTCAGCCACGGCCTCGTCTCCGGCGCCCTGTTCCTGTGCGTCGGTGTCATCTACGACCGCATGCACACGCGTGAGATCGCCGCCTATGGCGGACTGGTCAACAACATGCCGAAATACGCCACTGTGTTCATGGTCTTTACCATGGCCAATGTGGGGCTGCCCGGCACCAGCGGCTTCGTCGGCGAGTTCCTGACCATGCTTGGCGTGTTCCGCGTCAACACCTGGGTGGCCTTCTTCGCCGCCACCGGCGTCATCCTGTCGGCCGCCTATGCACTCTGGCTCTATCGCCGGGTGATCTTCGGCGCGCTAACCAAGGATAGCCTGAAGGGGCTGCTCGATCTGTCGCCGCGCGAGAAGGCAATAATCTACCCGCTGGTCGTGCTGGTCATCTTCTTTGGCGTCTATCCCGCTCCCGTCTTCGACGCGACGGCCCAATCGGTCAAGTCGCTCGTCACCAATGTCACCGCATCCATCGGCGCCGCGCAGACCGCGGCGGCGAATTAACCCAAGGGTTTTGCGAACCATGACGCCGGACCTTCTCTCCAGCCTGTCGCTCTCGACGCCCGAGCTGATCCTTGCCATCGGTGCGCTCGCGCTGCTGATGGTCGGAGCCTATTCCCGTTCCAACACCGCCAATACGGTGACTGGCCTTGGTGTCGCCGTACTGGTCATATCAGGCGCCTGGCTGATCTTTTCGACCGGGCAGGGCAATGCCTATGGCAACGCCTTCGTCCAGGATTCCTTCGCCCGCTTCATGAAGGTGCTGGCCCTGGTCGGCTCTGCGGTGACGCTGATCATGTCGATGCGCTTTGCCAAGGCGGAACGTTTCGACAAGTTCGAATATCCGGTGCTGATCCTGCTGTGTACGCTCGGCATGATGCTGATGATCTCGGCCAACGGCATGATCGGGCTCTATCTCGGCCTCGAACTGCAGTCGCTGGCGATCTACGTGCTGGCGGCGATCAACCGCGACAATCTGCGTTCGACCGAGGCGGGGCTGAAGTATTTCGTCCTTGGCGCGCTGTCGTCCGGCATGCTGCTCTATGGCATCAGCCTGGTCTACGGTTACACCGGCAATACCGGCTTCCACGAGATCGCCACCGCACTCGGCGGCGGCGGGCGTCAGCTTGGCCTCGTTTTGGGCCTGGTCTTCGTGCTGGCCGGCCTTGCCTTCAAGATCTCGGCGGTGCCGTTCCACATGTGGACGCCCGACGTCTATGAGGGCGCGCCGACACCGGTGACCGCCTTCCTGGCGGCCGCCCCGAAGATGGCGGCGATGGCGCTGATCGTGCGCGTCACCATGGGCGCATTCAAGCCGATCGCATCCGACTGGCAGCAGATCATCGTCTTCATCTCGATCGCTTCCATGGCGCTCGGTGCCTTTGCGGCTATCGGCCAAACCAACATCAAGCGGCTGATGGCCTATTCCTCGATCGGCCACATGGGCTACGCGCTGGTCGGCCTTGCCGCCAACAGCCAGGCTGGCGTGCGCGGCGTCGCCATTTACATGCTGATCTACCTGGTGATGACGCTCGGCACCTTCGCCTTCATCCTCGCCATGCGGCGCAAGGAAGGCAATGTCGAGCAGATCAGCGACCTGGCGGGCCTCGCCTCGACCAATCCGATCATGGCGACGATCCTCACCATCCTGATGTTCTCGCTGGCCGGCATTCCGCCGCTCGCGGGCTTCTGGGGGAAGTGGTATGTCTTCCTCGCCGCCATCAATGCCGGCCTCTACGCGCTGGCCATCATCGGCGTTCTGGCCTCGGTGGTGGGCGCCTACTATTATCTGCGCATTATCAAGATCATGTGG
This sequence comes from Mesorhizobium sp. B4-1-4, assembly GCF_006439395.2. NCBI lineage: Bacteria > Pseudomonadati > Pseudomonadota > Alphaproteobacteria > Hyphomicrobiales > Phyllobacteriaceae > Mesorhizobium > Mesorhizobium sp. B4-1-4. The sequence continues at coordinate 2,331,611 of NZ_CP083950.1, read as the reverse complement.
TTCGATGAGCCGGTTGGCGGTTTCGTGCCGATGGCCAGCGAATTGCGCCTCGTGCTCGGCGTCTCCGGCGCCTTCGTGCTGTTCTATGTGCTGATCGGCGGGCCGATCGGCACTTATGCCGAAGCCGCCGCCAAGACCTTCTTCTAGCTGGTGAGTAAGTTTGACATTCGCCTCTCGGGACGCACCAAGTGGTGCGCGAATGTCAAATTTGAAAACTCCACTGGAAACTCATATTTGGCTGGAGGTCCTTTGATTCTGACATTCGCTCACTGCGCTGCTGGAACGGGATGCGAATGTTAGAATCGGACCACTAGTATGGCATTTCGGCTGGCTCCAACCTCAGTCTCGGAAGGGTTCCGGCTCGAAGCGCATGACAGCGTCGGCTCCACCAATACGGTGGCGCTCGATCATGCCCGGGCAGGCGACCCGGGCAGATTATGGGTGGTTTCCAAAAAGCAGGAAAGCGGGCGCGGCAGGCGCGGCCGCGCTTGGGTGTCGCCCGAAGGCAATCTGGCGGCGACCTTGCTCGTCATCACCGGTGGTGAGCTCCGCCTTGCCGCGACGCTGGGTTTCGTTGCCGGCCTCTCGCTTGCCGATGCGCTCGACGCGGTGGTGCCCAAGGGCCGCATCGCCATCGGGCTCGATGGCGCGAGCCAGGGACAAAACCGTTTCGAGTTGAAATGGCCAAACGACGTGCTTGCCTCCGGCGCCAAGCTCGCCGGCATCCTGCTGGAATCGGCCGTTCTGGACGGCGGCCGCTTCGCGGTCGCGGTCGGCATCGGCGTCAATGTCGTGGCGCACCCCGAGGACGTACCTTATCCGGCGACATCGCTGCACGCGCTCGGTGCGGCTTGCGACGCGGAAACACTGTTCCTGGCGCTGTCGGATGCGTGGAGCGAGAATGCACGGCTGTGGGATGAAGGGCGCGGCCTTGCCGCCGTCAGGCGGCGTTGGCTGACACGCGCAGCGGGACTTGGCGGTGAGGTTGCTGTCAGAATTGACGGTAATGTGGTGCGTGGCGTGTTCGAGACCATTGACGAGGACTGTCGTTTCGTGATCCGCGACGATGAGGGGACTGTTGTGACGATCGCCGCCGGCGATGTGCATTTCGGCGCGGTCGCATCCGCCCGGGTATAGTGGGCTTGGAAAGGGAAAAATCATGGCGAAAGCGGAAAACGCCGAACTCGTCTTCGTGCCGCTCGGCGGCGTCGGCGAGATCGGCATGAACTTCGCCCTCTACGGCTACGGCCCGCCGAGCGCGCGGGAGTGGATCGTCATCGATGTCGGCGTTACCTTTCCAGACGCCGCGCATCCGGGCGTCGACCTGATCCTGCCCGACACGCGCTTCATCGAGGAGAACCTCGCCAATCTGCGCGGCATCGTTATCACCCACGCGCATGAGGATCACTATGGTGCGCTGCTCGACATCTGGCCGAGGCTGAAGGCGCCGGTATGGATGACGCCGTTCAGCGCCGGGTTGCTGGAAGCCAAGCGGCAAGGCGAGCAGGGCGCGCCGAAGATCCCGCTGACGATCTACCACGCCGGCGAGAAATTCACCGTCGGTCCCTTCCAGATCGAAGCCATTCCGGTCGCGCACTCCATTCCCGAGCCAATGTCGCTGGCGATCACGTCGCCGGCGGGCACCGTCATCCACACCGGCGACTGGAAGATCGACCCGGAGCCGACCATCGGTCCCAAGACCGACGAGGCGCGCTTTCGCGCCTATGGCGACAAGGGCGTGCTGGCGCTGATCTGCGATTCGACCAATGCGCTGCGGGAAGGCGATTCGCCTTCGGAAGTCGCCGTCGGCGAGGGCCTCAAGGGCGTCATCCAGGCCGCCAAGGGCCGCGTCGCCGTCACGACGTTTTCCTCCAATGTCGGCCGCATCGTTTCCATCGCCAGGGCGGCACGCGATGCCGGCCGCCAGTGTCTCGTGCTCGGGCGCTCGCTGAAGCGCGTCATCGACGTGGCCGACGAGCTCGGCTACATGGACGGCCTGCCGGAGTTCATCGCCGAGGAGGATTTCGGCTTCATCCCGCGCGAAAACCTGGTGATCATCTGCACCGGCAGCCAGGGCGAACCGCTGGCAGCGCTTGCAAAACTGTCGCGTGACGAGATGAAATCGGTGTCGCTGACGGCGGGCGACACGGTGGTGTTTTCGTCGCGTACCATTCCCGGCAACGAGAAGGCGATCCTCGAGATCAAGAACCGCCTCATCGATCTTGGCATCAAGATCATCGAGGACGGCGACGCGCTAGTGCATGTCTCCGGCCATCCCCGCCGCAGCGAATTGCGCAAGATGTACGAGTGGGTGCGCCCGCAGATCGGCGTCCCCGTCCATGGCGAGGCGGCGCACCTGGTGGCGCAGGGCTCGCTGATGTCGACCTCCGGTATCGGCCAGGTGGCGCAGGTGCGCGACGGCGACATGCTGAGGCTCGCGCCGGGACCCGCCACCATCATCGACCAGGTGCCGTTCGGCCGTATCTACAAGGACGGCAATCTGATCGGCTCGGATCAGGCGATGGGTATCCGCGACCGGCGCAAATTGTCCTTTGCCGGCCATGTCGCGGTCAATGTCGTGCTCGACGAGAAATATGAGCTGGCCGGCGATCCCGACCTTGTCGCCATCGGCGTCGCCGAGGCCGATGCCAGCGGCGAAACGCTGGAGGACCTGATGATCGACGCCGCCGTCGGCGCGGTCGATTCGATTCCTCGCCAGCGCCGAAAGGACCTCGACCTCGTGCAAGAGGCGGTGCGGCGCGCGGTGCGTGGCGCGGCCAACGAAGCCTGGGGCAAGAAGCCGCTGGTGACGGTTTTCGTCACCAGGTGACGAACAAGGGAGTAGGGGAGTAGGGCGATAAGGCAGTAGGGTAGGAGCCGAGAGTAGATCGGATGCTCCTCGTGGACTGTCTTCCCTGCTGCCGTACTGCCCTATTGCCTCGAAAGAAGCCAATGCTCGGACGTCTCAACCATGTCGCGCTTGCAGTGCCGGATCTGGCCGCGGCCACCGCTGCCTACCGCAACACCCTCGGCGCCGACGTGACGGAGCCGCAGGCTCTGCCGGAGCACGGCGTCACCGTGGTGTTCGTCAATATCGGCAACACCAAGATCGAACTGCTGGAGCCTTTGGGCGAGGGCTCGCCGATCGCGGCGTTTCTCACGAAGAACCCGTCCGGCGGCATGCATCATCTCTGCTACGAGGTCGACGACATCCTGGCCGCGCGTGACCAGCTTAAGGCCGCCGGCGCCCGCGTGCTGGGCGACGGCAACCCGAAGACCGGCGCCCATGGCAAGCCGGTGCTGTTCCTGCATCCGAAGGATTTCTTCGGCACGCTGATCGAACTGGAGCAATCATGAGCTGGGTTTCGTTCACCGCCCTGTTTTTCGCGACCTGGTGGGTGGTGCTGTTTGCCGTGCTGCCGTTCAGTGTCCGCACGCAGGATGATGATCACGACGTGACGCTGGGCACTGTTCCAAGCGCGCCGCGCGGGCCGCACATGCTGCGCGCCGTGATCCGCACCACCATCGCCACGGCCATTCTCATGGGCATCTTCTATGGCCTGACGCACGGGCTGGGATACAGCCTCAACGACATCCCGCACATCGTGCCGGATTTCGGCCAGACTCCAGCGAAGTAGATCGCCCGGCAAGGGCGCTGCGCTGCATCGAGATCGTGAGGATGCGGCCCGCGATGCTGTCGCGTTTTCGCGACCATACACCTGCTGACGCAAGGTCATGTGACCTGGCAACTCACCGCGCTAACCAGATGATTGCACAAAAAAAATGCAAGGCACAAGGCCTTGCAATTAAACGCGTCCGATCTGTTTCCGGTTTCCGGCGGCAGCGAGTAACCGCGCCTAGATCGCATCCTCCCAAGACTTTGACCGCGTAGGAGAGCAGATTTTTCTCCGCCCTCTCGGTTATCGCGGCACACTAGCCTAAGCCGAATGAAAAAGTCACGAAGAATTTTGCCTCGAAACAGGCATTCTCGTGCTGCACTGCACAATAGTATGGCATGGTTTGCTTTCGAAACGACCAGCAAGGCGTGGCGCAGCCTTTACGGCATGTCCTGAATTGACGCGCGCAAAGAATTGAAGGCCAAGCCCAAAGACGATCGGTGCGCTTCATTGCCGACGCGGCCTGATCGGAAACCGAAGGATTCCGGGCTGAAACGCGGCATTGTGCCGGTGTGGCCGGGTTTCCAATCCGTCATGAAATGGATATGAAGCCGGGGCAAGCAAGCCTGCGTCGCGCCGATTCTGGCGTGGCCGTTCTCATTCACGGACCAGTCCATGCGTTTGTCGCGCTATTTCCTGCCTATCCTCAAAGAAAATCCGCGCGAGGCCGAGATCGTCTCGCACCGGTTGATGCTGCGTGCCGGCATGATCCGCCAGCAGGGGCAGGGCAGTTTCTCCTGGCTGCCACTTGGCAAGCGGGTGCTGGACAAGGTCTGCCAGATTATCCGCGAGGAGCAGAACCGCGCCGGCGCGCTGGAAATCCTGATGCCGACCATCCAGTCGGCCGATCTGTGGCGCGAAAGCGGCCGCTACAACGACTATGGCAAGGAGATGCTGCGCATCAAGGACCGCCAGGATCGCGACATGCTCTACGGTCCGACCAATGAGGAAATGGTCACCGAGATTTTCCGCGCCTATGTGAAGTCCTACAAGGATTTGCCGCTCAACCTCTACCACATCCAGTGGAAGTTCCGCGACGAGGTGCGGCCGCGCTTCGGCGTCATGCGCTCGCGCGAGTTCCTGATGAAGGACGCCTACTCCTTCGATCTCGACTTCGAGGGCGCGAGAGCCGCCTATAACAGGATGTTCGTCTCCTATCTCAGGACCTTTACACGCATGGGCTTGCAGGCGATCCCGATGCGCGCCGACACCGGGCCGATCGGTGGCGATCTCAGCCATGAATTCATCATCCTGGCCGACACCGGCGAGAGCCAGGTTTTCTGCCATCGCGACTATCTTTCGCTTGCCGTGCCCGGCGCGAACACCGACTTCGCCAATGACGGCGAGATCGCTGACATCGTCAGGACGTGGACGACGCCTTACGCCGCCACCGACGAAATGCATGACGAGGCGGCCTGGGAAAAGGTCCCCGAGAGCGACAAGGTTTCGGCACGCGGCATCGAGGTTGGCCACATCTTCCATTTCGGCGAGAAATATTCGAAACCGATGGGCGCCAAGGTGACCGGCCCCGATGGCAAGGATCATTTCGCCTCCGGCGGCTCCTACGGCATCGGCCCGTCGCGGCTGGTCGCGGCAATCATCGAGGCCAGCCATGACGAGAACGGCATCATCTGGCCGGAAGCCGTGGCGCCCTTCGACATCGGCCTGATCAACATGAAAGTGGGTGACGCGGACTGCGACCGTGTCTGCGACGAGCTCAATACAGCCTTCACCGCTGCAGGCAAGGATGTGCTCTACGATGACACCGACCAGCGGCCGGGCGGCAAGTTCGCCACCGCCGACTTGATCGGCCTGCCCTGGCAGGTGATCGTGGGCCCACGCGGCGTGGCCGCCGGCGAGGTCGAAATCAAGAATCGCAAAACCGGCGAGCGCGTGACGCTGCCGGTCGCCGACGCGAAAAAACGCTTCGGTGTCGCCGCATGAGCGACGCGGCCACGGCAAGGTCGGCGGGCGCCGGCCCCTTTTCCATCTTCGAACGCACGGTGGCGTGGCGCTACCTGCGTTCGCGGCGCAAGGAGACGGTGATCTCGGTCATCGCCTCGATCTCGTTCCTCGGCATCATGCTGGGGGTGGCGACGCTGATCGTGGTCATGGCCGTGATGAACGGGTTCCGCGCCGAGCTTTTGACGCGCATCCTTGGCGTCAACGGCCACCTGATCGTACAGCCGCTCGATTCTCCGCTCGAGGACTATGCCCAGGTCGCCAGCCGCATCAACGGCGTGGCCGGCGTCAAATATGCTCTGCCGTTGATCGATGGCCAGGTGCTGGCGCAAGGCAATGTCGGCGGCGGCACGGGCGCGCTGGTGCGCGGCATTCGCGGCGAGGATCTCGGCAAGATCGCCATCGTCGCCAGCAACATCAAGCAGGGCACGCTCGCCAATTTCGATGCCGGCGAGGGCGTGGCCATCGGCAAGCGCATGGCCGAGAATCTCGGCCTGACGCTCGGCGACACCATCACGCTCATCTCGCCGGACGGCGACGTGACGCCGCTCGGCACGACGCCGCGCATGAAGGGCTACAAGATCGCGGCGATCTTCGAAGTCGGCATGTCGGAATATGACAGCTCCATCGTCTACATGCCGTTCTCCGAGGCGCAGCTCTATTTCAACATGGACGGTCGCGCACAGACGATCGAGATCTATGTCGACAATCCCGACGATGTCGACGCGTTGAAGCCGAAGATAGAGGAGGCGGCGCAACGGCCGATCGACCTCGTCGACTGGCGCCAGCGCAACGAGACGTTCTTTTCCGCGCTTCAGGTCGAACGCAACGTCATGTTCATGATCCTGACGCTGATCGTGCTGGTGGCGGCGCTCAACATCATCTCCGGCCTTGTCATGCTGGTGAAGGACAAGGGGCACGACATCGCCATCCTGCGCACGATGGGCGCCTCGCGCGGCGCCATCCTGCGCATCTTCCTGATGACGGGCGCCGCGATCGGCGTGACCGGCACCGTTGCCGGCGTGCTGCTTGGCGTGGTCATCTGCCTCAATATCGAATCAATCCGCCAGTTCTTTTCCTGGATGACCGGCAAGGTGCTGTTCAATCCCGAGCTCTACTTCCTCAGCCAACTGCCGGCGAAAATGGATCCGCGCGAGACGACCTATGTCATCATCATGGCGCTCGGCCTGTCCTTCCTGGCAACGGTGTTTCCGGCATGGCGGGCGGCCCGTCTCGATCCGGTCGAAGCCTTGAGGTATGAATGATGGCCGAGGCCATTATCGAGCTGAAGAGCGTCGAGCGGCATTATGTCCAGGGGCCGCGCAAGCTCACGATTTTGAACGGCGCCGATTTTTCGCTGCGGCGCGGCGAGATGGTGGCGCTGGTGGCGCCATCGGGCACCGGCAAGTCGACGCTGCTGCATACGGCGGGCCTGCTGGAGCGTCCCGATGCCGGCGATGTCATCCTGTCGGGCCGGGCCTGCGGCCGGCTGTCCGACGACGAGCGCACGGCGATCCGCCGCAACGATGTCGGCTTCGTCTACCAGTTCCATCACTTGCTGCCGGAGTTTTCCGCGCTGGAAAACATCATGATGCCGCAGCTGATCAAGGGGCTGCCGCGCAAGGAAGCGGCTGAACGCGCGGCGCAGTTGCTCGACTATATGCAGATCGGCAAGCGCGCATCGCACCGGCCCGCCGAGCTCTCCGGCGGCGAGCAGCAACGCGTCGCCATTGCGCGTGCGGTTGCCAATGCGCCGCTGGTGCTGCTGGCCGACGAGCCGACCGGCAATCTCGACCCGGTCACCGCTTCCTATGTCTTCGAGGCACTGGAGGCGCTGGTCCGGCAGTCGGGCCTCGCGGCGCTGATCGCCACTCACAATCACGAGCTGGCATCGCGCATGGACAGGCGCGTCACCCTGGCCGACGGCAAGGTTGTCCCATTGTAGGCTACGCAATGGTGCGCGATGGCGTGTCTGGCCGCCTGTGGTTCGCATCCCCGGCTCGTGTTATCGTAGGCTCTGGGAGACGGCGGACGCGCCGTGAGCGCCCGCCCGCTCCCCATTGTGGGAGGAATGAATGGCTTACTACGTGCTGCTCTCGAATTTCACAGACCAAGGTATCAAGAGCATAAAGGATACCCAGAAGCGTGCCGAGGCCTTCAAGGCGATGGCCAGCAAAAGCGGCGTCAAGGTACACACCCTGTTGTGGACACTTGGCCAACATGATGTCGTGGCGATTGCCGAAGCCGACGACGACATTGCCGCGACCGCACTATCCCTGTCGATCGCATCGCTGGGCAACATCAGAACTCAGACTCTGAGGGCGTTCGACACGGCAGACATGGCCAAGGTAATGGCAAAGATGGCCTGACCGGTGGCCGTGCTGCCGTGCGCGAGCAATGGGAGCCGGCGCCGTGGGCTGGAGATAGAAGAAAATTTTGCACCTCGGCTGGCAGCTATCGGCCGCACAAATGGTGCAGCGGCAATCTGCTGCGACAGCCAACCTCAATGGCATAGGTATTCATGCCATCCGGTTAGAGCGGTTTACAGTTTCACGAAAACGGTGAACTGCTCTAACTCTTTGTCGCAATTCCGGACGGAAAACCGTTCACACTTTTCTTGGAATTGCTCAGGCTCTTTGTTTTGACGCAATTCCGAACGGAAAACCGTTTCACACTTTTCCTGGAATTGCTCAAGTCACCGCGCCTCTCATCAAGGCGTTGAAGGCCGCCTACTTGCGGCGGGCTTAATGCCAGCAATCGCAGCCGCGACTTCCCGATCGTCGGGAACTGCCCGGCTGTAGGTGTGAAGATCGCTTGCCGCGGAGTTGAGATCACCAAGGGCGAGACGCGCCATGCCGCGCTGCTTCAGCGCGGCCAAATTGCCGGGGTCCTGGGCAATGGCGAGAGAGAGGTCCTCGACAGCCTCACTCGCACGGCCGGCTTCCATTTTGACCCTCGCACGTTCGACCATGAACCCTGCATTGTTAGGATCGAGGGAAATTGCTCGGTCGAAATCGCTCAAAGCAGAAGCAAACTGTTTTAGGTCTTCAAAAACAAGACCACGGCTGTGATAGACAAAGGCTTTGTGCGGCGCCAAGTCTATTGCGTGATTGGCGTCCGCGAGTGCTTCCTGATAAAGGCCGAGGGATCGCAGGGCGGCCATACGATTGTCGACATAGCCAGCCACGGTCGGATTAGCCACGATGAGGCGTGAGAAATCTTGACAGCTTCGGAAAATATTCCGAGTTGCATGAGCGCATTGCCTCTTCGAAGAAGGAGGCGATCGGTCATCTCTCCGCCAGGTCGACCTCTCAATGCAATCGAGCAATGGTAAACCTTGTCGTTCGGTGTCTTCGAATGAATACAGCGCTCTATGTCGGCGTTGGAGGCTTTTGCGTTCGAAGTGCCACTAAGGAAAGCGACCGGGATCAGGCCCATCGCCAAAATTCCAAAAACCCGCCAAGCCATAACAAGTCTCCCCATAGCCACACACGCGAAATATCATGAGAGATTTGCCAGTGACGAGGGTACTTTGATGAGAAGGATGCATCGAGCTCCCCAAAGTCGTCTGGGACATCGGACAGGCAGATCCCGATTGAGCGCGCCTCAAGCAAGCGGCGGCGAGCGCGTGAAGGCAAGGGAAAATACGGTGGTGCCAATCAGGCTGACCGTTGGCGAAAGCGCATGAGACAAGGCCGCCGATGGCGACTTTCCCGCGTTGGTGTCACATGGGCACTGATCGTGTTGGCGATTGCGATCTGCTCCGGCTTAATCGCATTGAAGGCTCATTGGCGGCTCTCAGGATAGGGTGATCATCATTCCGATAAACTCGCCGGGCGAAGACCCCAACAACCTCGAAGCCCGGCGAGCCTACAACCTGATCAGAGTACGCGATCAGGACCGGGATCAACCGGCAACACCTACGGAGCAAGACGGATGCCAGCCCCTTCGTCTTGAAATGAGACAGGAAGCCTGCTGGCGCGGCGCAATTGTCAGAACCATCCGTCGTCGTCATGCGCCGTGTCGGCGCGGCAGCCTTGAACGGTCTGCTGGCACCGCCTTGTCAAACGACCCTCCGGACCGGTTAACCGTTCACTAACCGTGTCAAATTCTCCTCCTATCCCCCTATGCTCGGTCGTTGACATTCGAACAAAATTAGAACAAAATACGAACATGCAAACAACAGGAGAGAGTTATGACCGATCTGGTTCAGGATGTCGTCTCGCTTGTCTGCATGAGCACGTTCCTCATTTCCATGGCGATCTGGATCGGAGCCATGTGAATTGGCGGCGTGCCGTCGCTGTTTCCTCGATGGCCAGGGCCACTCCGCCCGTTAAGCCTTTCTTGCCGCCCCGACGTTAGGGTACCCTGAAGGCAGGGAGCAACGTCCAGGTGTCGCCGATCGTTACGGCCATTCTCGTGGCCAGCAATCTCGGGCTGATCTTTCTCTTGATGACCATGCCGCTTGGTTTGCGCACGGTCAGGGTGAGCCGCGTGGTTGCCATGGACCGCCAGCGCCTCTGGCAGGCGCTGTGGCCGCTTGGCAGCGATGCCGGCTGGTCCGGTGAGATCCTGTCAGCCGAAGCGCTGGACGGGGAGGGCGTGACCCGCATCATGCTGTCGTGGGAAGGCCGCGACGGCAAGCCGATCGAGCGCAGGTCAAAGTTTGAGGACGTTGTCGAGGGCAGCCGGTTTTCGATGCGCGTCATCGAGGATACCGTGCTCGATAGTTCTTTCTGGAAGGATTATCAGGAGACCACCGAACTGGTTTCCGAGGGTCATGGCACAAGGGTGACCCTTGGCCGGACCGACCGCTACCGCGGCATCGCCTTCCTGGTGTTCCGTTACTTCGCCATGCGCCGCGAGCTCTCCAAGCTGCAGCGCTGGGCGACGACCGGGCGTTATCGCAAAGGCGGCTGGTTCGAGCATCCGCTGAGCCAGATCGGCTTTGCGGTGCTGTCGGCATTGATCCTATGGCCGTTCTTCGGTCTCCATCTCGGCGGGCTGGCGCTGGCCACGATCCTGACGTCGGTGGTGGCCTTGCACGAGCTTGGCCACATGGCGGCGTTCCGGCTGATGGGGCACCGCAAGGCACGGATGATCTTCATCCCGCTGCTCGGCGGCATCGCCATTGGCGGCCGGCCCTACAACAGCCGGTTCGAAGTGGCCTTCGTGGCATTGATGGGGGCGGGGTTCTCCGCTTTCTTGGTGCCGATCGTCATAGCCGCCAGCGCGTTTGCCGGCGGCGAGGGGCACAAGGGCGCCGCCGCGCTGCTCGCGGCGCTGGCAGGCTGCGTGGCCCTGTTCAACATCGCCAATCTGGTGCCGGTGTGGAAGTTCGATGGCGGTCAGGTGCTGCGCCAGATCTGCCCAGGGCCGATCTGGCTGGCGGTGGCCTCGTTCCTGCTGCTCTCGGCCTTGCTGATGATTGGCGGGCAGGCCGGGTTCTCCTCCGGCTTTCTGCTCGCGGCGGGAGCGGTCTTTTCGATCCTCAGCCTGCTGACCATGGGCAGCGGGGTGAAGCCGCGCCACGAACTGGAACCGATCCGCGCGGTCGACCGGTTCGCCATGGCCGGCGCGCTGCTGGCGGTGTTCGTCATCCATGGCTGCGGCGTCCTGTGGGCGTCGGCGCAATTGCTTTGAGCTGAACCCGCCAGGTTCAACCGATCTTGCGAGCAGCCTCGGCAGGCAAGGCCGCGGCGGGGCCGAAGACGTCCTCGAAGGCGGATTTGAGCGCCAGATCAAGGTCGGCCATGCCAATGGGAAGGCCGAGGTCGACGAGGCTGGTGACGCCGTGATCCTGCACGCCGCAGGGCACGATGCCGCCGAAATGGCCGAGGTTCGGCTCGACGTTGATGGCTATGCCGTGAAAGCTCACCCAGCGCCGCAGCCGAATGCCTATTGCCGCGATCTTGTCCTCTGCCGGCGAGCCGTCCGGCAGAGCAGGGCGATCGGGCCGGACAACCCAGACACCGACCCGGTCCTCGCGCCGTTCGCCGCGCACGTTGAAGACGGCGAGCGTGCCGATGATCCACTGTTCGAGCGCGGCGACGAAGGCGCGCACATCCTCGCGGCGCCGCTTCAGGTCGAGCATGACATAGGCGACCCGCTGGCCGGGGCCATGATAGGTGTATTCGCCGCCACGCCCGGCCGAAAAGACCGGAAAGCGGTCAGGATCGATCAGGTCCTCGATGCGCGCGCTGGTGCCGGCGGTATAGAGCGGTGGATGTTCGACCAGCCAGACCATTTCTCCGGTTGCTCCGCCGCGGATCGCCTCGGCACGCGCCTCCATGAAGGCCAGCGCATCGGGGTAGGCGGTGAGGCCAGGCTCGACCAGCCATTCGACCGGCGCCGAACCGGGGAGCGGCAGGAACGACGTGGCGATCTGGCTGCGTTCTGGCATGGCTTTTTCGTTTTTCGCTTGTGCATCCCGCGGGTCAAGCCCGAAGCATGCGACCGGGCGGCATGCGTCCGCTCTCCATATGGCGACATCGGGTACAAACGTCCAGTTTCCCAATCCTGTGGACCGTTATGCCAATCGCCTGAGATTATTGCTCGCCACGCACTTGTTTCGCCGGAAACGATTTGCTACACGCCGCGAGCCGGTCGGTTCCGGCTCCTACCACGTGCGGTCGTGGCGGAATTGGTAGACGCGCAGCGTTGAGGTCGCTGTGGGGCAACCCGTGGAAGTTCGAGTCTTCTCGACCGCACCAAAATTCCCCAAAAGTGTTTCTTGGACGACTCCGTGAATCGAAGCGACCGTCGGCGCACTTTTCCCGCGCCAATTCGCCGAAGGCCGAGATGACAGCGCCGGCATAGCCGATGCGCCGGCCTTTTGGAGCGGAAGGCTGGCGCTATAGGGCAATTAGAGCATCGGGCGATTAACATGCAACGTAGCCTGCCTGTTTGAGATAGTTCCAGCATTCGGTTGGATCGAACATGGCGCAGATGCTTCCGACGGCGCGGACGAGATCGTCGTAGGTGCGCGCTTTGGCCTTTCGCAACAGGGTTTTGAGTTTTGCGAAGGCCATCTCGATCGGGTTGAGGTCCGGCGAATATTTGGGCAGGAAGAGGAACCTGGCGCCGCGCTGTTTGAGTGCCTCTGCGGCGCGCGGACTTTTGTGGACATTGAGATTGTCCAGAATAACGATGTCGCCGCGCCCGAGAGCCGGTGCGAGCTGGGTTTCGACATAGGCATCGAACGCCGCACCGTCGATGGCTCCCTCGATGATCCAGGGGGCCACCAGTTCATGGCAACGCAGGCCGGCGATGAAGGTCTGGGTATGCCATTTGCCGAAGGGCGCATCGGCGAGGAGCCTCTTGCCGCGCAGGCTGCGCCCGCGCAATGGGGTCATGTTGGTCTTCACGCTCGTTTCGTCGATGAAGACGATCCGCGCCGGCACGGCGCGCATCAGAGGCTGATGATGGTCGCGCCACTCACGCCGCGCCGCTCTCACGTCGGGCCGTTCTTGCTCCGACGCCAGCAGGGCTTTTTTTATACGTAAACCCCTCCCGGCACAGCAACTTCGACAGGTTCGACGGGTCCGCCCTGACGCCGTGCTCGTCTTCAAGCCACGCGCCAAGCTCAGGCATCGTGATGTCCGGCCTGGCCATCACTTTGTCGACAATGGCCTGACGATACGGGCCGAGTTTGCCAGACCCGGCAGGACGCCCCTGACGGGCCGGTTCGACGGAACCAGTCGCCGCATAGCGTGCCTGAACGCGTACCGCCGTCGAAGGCGCCACCTCAAACTGCGCCGCAACTGCCCGCCGCGACTTGCCCTCGGCAATGCCGCGAACAAGTCGTAGCCTCAAATCCTGCGAAACCGCTTTGCCCATGGTGCACCTCCGCATCCATAGGAATCAGATTTCAGTCGAAAAGGGAATCCCAACGATTCACCCTATTCGCCCGACGCTCTAGCCCTGGGCGATGATGCAATGTGACGAAGTGGCTCGGCAGAAGCCGGGCCTATCCCGTCCACCCGAGGCCAGCCGAGATGCAATTGATCGATACGAGCAGAGCGTCGGTCGCCCGCTTTTGATCCGCTGTCCTGGTATTTGACCTGACTTCGCGCAGCAGCTCGACCTGCAGCCGGTGAATGTCGTCCATCTGCCGCCGCAGATTGTCGAAGCGCCGCTTGAACATCGGAAAGCGTGCGGAAAGATCGCCTCCCGTGAGGTCACCGATCAGGCGTCGCGTCAACTCGTATTCGGCGGCGATGCGGGCGTAGATTCGCCCAGCCGCTTGGCTGTCGGACACCAGGCCGGCGTAGAGCCGCGCGATCTCCATGTCGGACTGGTAAAGCGTCTTCTCGGCCTCGTCGACGATCAGGCGGAAGAAGCGCGAATGCTCGAACATGCGGGCCAGAAGATCGCGCCCGGCCTCGCCGCGCACTGTGACGAAGGCGCTCAGCGCGCTGCCGATGCCATACCAGCCGGTCAACAGATGACGGTTCTGGCTCCAGGCGAACACCCAGGGAATGGCGCGCAGGTCGGCAATCCCGCTGGCGCCGAAACGGCGATCCGGTCGTGAGCCCATTTTCAGGAGTGCCAGTTCCGCGACCGGGCTCGCCTGGTTGAAATAATCGAGAAAGCCGGCCTCGGCCATCAACCTGGCATAGGATGCCTGCGACATGCCTGCCAGCGCTTCCAGCGCTTCGTCGAACTCCGGCGTTTCCTTCGGTTCGACACCGCCGGGCGCTCCGACGCTATGGGCCAGCACGCCGGCGGCGAGAACCTCGAGCTGGTTGAGGCCGGTGCCGCGATTGGCGAATTTCGACGATACGACCTCGCCCTGTTCGGTCACCCGCATGGCTCCGGCGACGGTGCCTGCCGGCTGTGCCGCGATTGCCCGGCCGGTCGGCGCGCCGCCACGGCTGACAGAGCCGCCGCGACCATGAAAGAAGCTGATCCTGACCCTATGCTTACGGCCGATGGCAGCGAGGCGCTTTTGCGCCTTTGCCAATTCCCAATTGGAAGCCAGGAAACCGCCGTCCTTGTTGGAATCCGAGTAGCCAAGCATGATCTCCTGGCGCGCGCCGAAATCCCGCACCGTCCGCCTCACCAGCGAAATGCCGAGCAATTCGTTCAGGATGACGGGTGCTGCCTGCAGATCGGCGATGGTCTCGAACAATGGCACGATCCGCAGCCTGATTGTGCCGCCGCCACCAGGCGCGGTGGAGAGTCCGCAATATTGCGCCAGTAGATAGACCGCGAGCAGATCGTCGGCCGAGCGGGTCATGCTGAGAACGAAAGAGCCGACGGCGTCGGCATCCGAGCTGGAGATCTGCTCGCGGATGACGGAGAATGTCGAAAGCAGCTCACCTGCTTCCGGCGAAAGCCGGCCTGCGTCGATCTCCAGCCGTTCGCCCCCGCTTAAGGCTGCGCGAATGCGCGCCGACCATTGCGGTGTGCCGGCCGCGACCGGATCTGTGGGATTTGTCAGCGCAAACAGCTCGGCCAGCACACGGTTGACGACCGTGGAGTTCTGCCGGATGTCGAGCGAGACGGTACGGAAGCCGAAGCTTCCGACCTGCCAAAGCAGGGGCTGCACGAAACGCCTGGCTACCGCGCGCCCTCCGATTGCTTCGAGAACGCATGACAGGCCGTTCAGATCGACACGAAACGCCTCCGCCGAGAGGTACGCCGCCGTGCCGCCGTCTCGCGTGGCCTCCAGCCGGGCAAGCAAGGCCGAAGCGAACTGGCGAAGCGGTTCGTCAGGATTGCGGGTGGCGATCTCTTGCGCCTGTCCGCTTTTATCAAGCGCCGTTTGCAGCACCGGCTTGAAGTTGGCCGGCAGCTCAACGACGTTCGAGCTGGCGCTGAGCACCGTCACCAGCCGCTGCACCTGCGTCAGATACCAGCCTATCGCGGTATTGCGGTATTCGGCCACGGCATGGGCGGTGACCAAAGCCGTCACGTTTGGATTGCCATCGCGGTCGCCGCCGATCCACGAGGCATAGCGCATGAAAGAAGGGATTCTGATCGGCTCTCCCGGATAGTGACGCTCGAAAGCGCCTTGAAGCTTGCCATAGAGCTGCGGCGTCGCCTCGAAGATGACTTCGCGAAAGAAATGCAGGCCCCAAGCGATTTCGCGTTCGACCGTCGGACGCTCCAGCCGCAGCTCGCCCGTCATCCACAGAAGCTCGATCTCGCTTTCCAGATCGGCGACCAACAGGTCACGTTCGCCCGGCGCCCAGCGCGGCTGGTCGAGTTCGGTCAGCTTGCGATAGATACGCCGGTGGATCTCCAGAACCGTGACGCGTTTGGCCTCTGTCGGATGCGCGGTCATGGTCGGGCCGACGCAAAGCTCATCGAGCGTCGCCTGGACTTCCTCCGCCGAGTGGCCGTTCGCCGCCATCTGCGCGATCACGCTGGCGAACGATCCGGGCACTTCGTCGACACCCGCGCCTTGTTCGAGTTCGCGACGCGTTCGCATGGCAAGCAACTCGTCGGCAATCGTCAGCAACTGGAACCATACGCCGCTCGCCTGAAGCGCCGGGATGCGCTGCTCCGCGGCAAGCGAGACAAGCGACCTGCGTCCGCTTAGAACAGCGGCGATCTCCGGCTCGCGCGCGCTTGCGACCTGAAGCAGCAGGCGCAACAAAAGGCTGCGCTCGTCTTCACGAAATCTGATGCGCCTGCTCTGTTCCAAACCGATTTCCTGACCCGTCCATCGATTGCCGCTGTGGCCGCACCTTGGAGCGGTTCAGTGACTGCGTGAGACGCTGAACCGCTCTAAGTATTTGTTTTACGCATCGCTGGCGTTGAACGTCGTGTCGAAGCGTTCGGTGAGGATCGCTTCGATGCTCGTCGGTTATCTGCGGGTAAACATATCAAGCGCGGCTTTGCGGCCTTCGGCCGGTCGGCCATCAAGCAGCCTTCTTTATGCGTGCCAGCGTATCCGCCACGACTTCGCCGAAGGAGGACGGCGTCGGCACGATGACGACGCCGGCCTCTTTCAGGATTTCGACCTTCTCCTGCGCCGACTCGCCGAAGGCCGAAATGATGGCGCCGGCATGGCCCATGCGGCGGCCTTTCGGCGCCGAAAGGCCGGCGATATAGGCGATCAATGGCTTGCGCATGCTGTCGCGCGCCCAGATCGCGGCTTCGGCTTCCTGCGGCCCGCCGATCTCGCCGATCATCACCACGGCATCGGTCTCGTCATCCTGTTCGAACAGCCTCAGAATGTCCTTGAAGGACGAGCCGTTGATTGGATCGCCGCCGATGCCGACGCTGGTTGACACACCAATGCCGAGCGCCTTCATCTGCGAGGCGGCCTCATAGCCGAGCGTTCCCGAGCGGCCGACAATGCCGATGCGGCCGGGCAGGTAGATCGAACCGGGCATGATGCCCATCAGCGCCTGTCCCGGCGTGATCATGCCAGCGCAGTTCGGGCCGACCAGCCGCATGCGGTCCTCGAAGCGGTAGCGGCGCATGTAGCGCTTGACCTGCATCATGTCCTGCGAGGGGATGCCGTCGGTGATGCAGACGCAGAGTTTTATCCCCGCATCCGCCGCCTCCATGATCGAATCAGCGGCGAAGGGCGGCGGCACGAAGACGATGCTGGCCTCGGCGCGGGTTTCGCGCACCGCGCCCTTGACCGTGTTGAAGACGGGCAGGCCGAGATGCGTCTGGCCGCCCTTGCCGGGGGTGACACCACCGACGAGCTTGGTGCCATAGCGCTTCATGTCCTCGGCGTGGAAACTGCCGATCTTGCCGGTGAAGCCTTGCACGATAACGCGCGTGCTGCGGTTGAGCAGGATTGCCATGGTTTCGACCTCCCTCAGGCTGCTTTTCTCTCGTTGGCCGCACGCCATGCGGCGACGGCCTTTTCGGCGGCTTCGGCCAGCGTGTCGGCGACGATCACCGCCTCGCCGGAATCGGCCAGGATGCGGCGCCCTTCCTCGGCCTTGGTGCCGGAGAGCCGCACAACCAGCGGCACGGTCACGCCAACCTCACGGATCGCCTTGACGACGCCTTCGGCGACCCAGTCGCAGCGGTTGATGCCGGCGAAGATGTTGACGAGGATGGTCTCGACATTCTTGTCGCCAAGCACGGCGCGGAAGGATTTCGCCACCCGCTCGGGCGAGGCGCCGCCGCCGATGTCGAGGAAGTTGGCCGGCTCGCCGCCGGCGATCTTGATCATGTCCATGGTTGCCATCGCGAGGCCGGCGCCATTGATGATGCAGCCGATGTTGCCGTCGAGGCCGACATAGGAGAGGCCGCGGTCGCTGGCGAAGGTCTCGCGCGGGTCTTCCTGGCTCTTGTCGCGCAGTTCGGAGATTTCCGGCCGGCGGAACAGCGCGTTCTCGTCGAACGACATCTTGGCGTCGAGCGCGACCAGGTTGCCGTCGCGTGTCACCACCAGCGGATTGATCTCCAGCATCGAGGCGTCGTAGTCGCGGAACACCTGGTAGCAGCTGAAGATGGTCTCGGTCGCCTTGCCAATCAGGCTGTCCTCCAGCCCGAGCCCGAAGGCGATCTCGCGCGCCTGGAAGCGCTGCATGCCGACGCCGGGATCGACAGTCGCGCGGATGATGGAATCAGGTTTTTTCTCTGAGATGTCCTCGATCTCCATGCCACCGGCGGCCGAGGCCACGATCATGACGCGTTCTTCCTTGCGGTCGAGCACGAAGCCGAGATAGAGCTCCTGGGCGATGTCGACCGCTTCCTCCAGATAGAGCCGCGAGATCAGCTTGCCGCGCGGGCCGGTCTGATGAGTCACCAGCTTGCGGCCGAGCATCGCTTCGGCGGCGCTCGAGATCTCCTCGTCATTGGTGCACAGCTTGATGCCGCCGGCCTTGCCGCGCGCGCCGGAATGAACCTGCGCCTTCAGCACCCATTTGCCGCCGCCGATCTCGCGCGCCCGGTAGGTCGCCTGTTCGGGGCTGTAGGCCAGCCCGCCGCGCGGCACATGCACTCCGTGACGGGCGAGCAGTTCCTTGGCCTGATATTCGTGGATGTCCATTGTTATCCTCCCGTAAACTCATGAGTGGCGACGCGCGACTCTCGTCAGCGAGCAGGTTGGCCGGCGCGTTCGATGGCTTCGTTGACCACCAGGACGTTCCTCGCCATGCGCTCCGATGCGGCGTCGATCATCTTGCCGTCGAGGGCGGCCGCTCCCTTGCCGAGCGCCTCGGCCTCCTTCAGCACCTCGAGGATGCGCCTGGCGCGCGTCACCTCCTTTTCCGGAGGCGAGAAGACGTCGTTGGCGAGCGCGATCTGCGAGGGGTGGATCGCCCATTTGCCTTCGATGCCGAGGGCGGCGGCACGCCTGGCTCCAGCGACATAACCCTCCGGATCGGAGAAATCGCCGAACGGTCCGTCGATGGCGCGCAGGCCGTATGCCCGGCAGGCGACCGTCATCCGCGACAGCGCGAAATGCCACTGGTCGCCGGGATAGTCGGGATTGAGGCCGCCGATGTTGACGGTACGCGCCTTGCAGCTTGCCGCATAATCGGCGACACCGAAATGCATCGCCTCCAGCCGACCGGGTGTCGCGGCAATGGCCTCGACATTGGCCATGCCGAGTGCGGTCTCGATCAGCGCTTCGAGACCGACGCGGGTCTTGAAACCCTTGGCCATCTCGATCTGGTTGACCATGGCCTCGACCATATAGAGGTCGGCCGGCACGCCGACCTTCGGCACCAGTATCGTGTCCAGGCGGTCACCGGCCTGTTCCATCACGTCGACCACGTCGCGGTACATGTAATGGGTGTCCAGACCGTTGATGCGCACCGAGACGGTCTTGCCCTTGGCGCGCCAGTCGATGTCGTTGAGCGCCTGGATGATGTTCTTGCGGGCGCGTTCCTTGTCGGGCGGGGCGACCGCGTCCTCGATATCGAGGAAGACGAAGTCGGCGGCGCTGTTCGCCGCCTTGTCGATCATTTCCGGGCTGGAGCCGGGAACCGCCAGCTCGCTGCGCTGCAGCCGCAATTTCTTAAGGTGGTTGATGGTGTGGCTCATCGTTGGCTCCCTCTCACGCCGCTTCGGCGACCGGCATCTGCGCCGAGGCGCGGAAGTGCTGTATGGCCGCGCCGACGCCGGAGCCCGGCGCCAGCCGCACGCCGCAATCGAGCAGCGCCATCTCGGCCGCCGAAAGCGAGGCGAGCACCATGACCTCGTTCAACCAGCCGAGATGGCCGATGCGGAACACCTTGCCGAACACCTTGTTGAGGCCGCCGCCGAGCGACGTCTGGTAGGTGCCGTAGGCGCGCTTGACGACGTCGCCGCTGTCGATGCCTTCCGGAACCAGGATGGCGCTCACCGTATCGGAATGCCATTTCGGCGCCTTGGCGCAGAGTTTCAGGCCCCACGCGTCGACCGCCTTGCGCACGCCTTCAGCGAGACGATGGTGGCGGGCGAAGATGGCGTCGAGCCCTTCGTCCTCGATCAGGTCGAGCGAGGCACGCAGGCCGCGCAGCAGCTGCGTCGCCGGCGTGTAGGGGAAATAGCCGGCATCGTTGGCGCGGATCATGTCCTCGAAGGAGAAGAAGCAGCGCCGGTGGGTGGCGGTTCTCGAAGCGACAAGCGCCTTTTTGCTCACCGACAGGAAGCCGAGACCGGCGGGCAGCATGAAACCTTTCTGCGAGCCGCTGACCGCGCAGTCGACGCCCCATTCCTCCTGACGGAAGTCGATCGAGCCGATCGACGACACGCCGTCGACGAAGAGGAGGGCAGGATGGTTTGCCTCATCGAGTGCGGCGCGGCAGCCAGCGACGTCGCTGGTCACGCCGGTCGCCGTCTCGTTCTGCGTGCAGAAGACGGCCTTGATGCGGTGCGCCTTGTCAGCCTTCAGCCGCTCCGCGTAAAGCTCTAGCGGCACGCCGGTCCCCCATTCGCAGTCGATGGCATCGACTTCGAAGCCGAGGCGCTCGGCCATGTCGACCCACAGATGCGAGAACTGGCCGAAGCGCGACATCAGCACGCGGTCGCCGGGGCTGAGCACATTGGTCATCGCCGCTTCCCAGGCGCCCGTGCCCGAGGATGGATAGATGAAGACGCGGCCGTTCTCGTTCTTGAAGACGCGCTTGATGTCCTCGAACAGTGGCAGCGTGAGATCGGGGAAGGACGCGGCGCGCATGTCCTCCATTGGCAGGTTCATCGCCTGCCGGACCTGTTCGGGGATGTTGGTCGGCCCCGGAATGAAAAGATGGGTGAAACCGGCCATGGTGCGAACTCCTCCTGATCAAGCAAAGCGGTGACGGAGAGTTTCGTTTCGATGGCGAATGGAAGCCACACCTTGGCGGGTAAGATCTTGCCGCGTGCGGGTGGGACTGGCCTACCCGTTTGGCCTACCCGAAAGGCTGTTTCTGGGTACGCTTCTCGCGCGCATAGAGCGCTACGGCCATCGCCCGGTTGCGGACGTCGAGCTTGTCGTAGAGATTCTTGAGGTGGTATTTCACCGTGTTCTCGGAAATGCCCGTCCGCGTCGCGATCTGCAGATTGGTCCAGCCGTCGGAGAGCACCGCCAGCAGCTCGCGCTCGCGGACCGTGAGCAGCGCCAGCGGCGTGTCGTTGACCTTGTTGATGTCGATAAAGGGGATGCAGATGCGCCCGTGCGCGACGGCCAGCATCGTCTCGAAGATGATGGCCGGATCGTCGAACTGAAAGCAGTAGCCCTGGGCTCCCAGCCGCACGCACTGCTTCAGGATGCCGATGTCATGGTCATTTGAAAACACCGTTATGCGCACATCAAGCTTGCGGCCCTGGACCTCGGCCAGAACATCCGCGCCATCCATGTCGGAGAGCTTCCAGCCGATGACGGCGACGTCGAATTCGCCCGCCATTGCCAGTTCCAGGAAATGCTTGCCGCTTTGCACCGAGCCCAGAAGTTCGAAACGCCCGTCGCATTCGAGCATTTCGCGCAGGGCCGATATGACGAGCGGATTGCGTTCGGCGACGACCACGCGAACGCGCCGCTCTTCGATTGCCTTGTCCGGTTTCTGCGAGCTGATCTTCAAGGGTTTCCGGCTGTTCGGGTTTCGGCCTGGGCGGTCCAGCCGATGCGTGGACCTGCATCATGACAATTCTGACCCAATTGCATAGGGGTGCTCTTTCCCCAGCGACATGCGCTGTCGCGCCGCCTGAACACCAAGCCCATCTTGTTCTCGTGAATTCGACAGGTTCCGGGCTCGACTGCCAGCACCACATCGGCGCAAGTCATCGCCAATGGAAAGTGTCCGTTTCATTCAGGATTTCCGTGGCTTAGAGCAACAGGTTGCGAACTCGAATCATGCTGTGCCCTATCTCTCTTTTTGTTTCAGCGTCGGACCCAAAACCGGTTTCCACTTTTCAAGATCATGGTCTAGACCTGACAGGCACCTTTTCGGGATTCTGATGGCGGGAGGCGCTGGTGGAAGACCAGGACAAGCAGACGACCTCCGCCAAGGCGGCTGACGAGGTCCACGCCGACATCTATGGCGAGCACGGCGCAGTGCTTTCGTCCTTCCTTGCCCAGATCGGGGCTGCGATCGCCGACCGCGACACGCTGACCCTCAAGCGTGAAGTCGACCATCTGCACCAGTCGGAACTCGGCGACCTGATCGAGGCGCTGCATCCCGAACAAAGGCGAGCGCTGGTCGAACTCCTGGGCGCCGATTTCGACTTTTCCGCGCTGACCGAAGTCGACGAGGCGATCCGCATGGAGATCGTCGACAACCTTCCGAACGCGCAGATCGCGCAGGCGGTGCAGGAACTCGATTCCGACGACGCGGTCTACATTCTCGAAGACCTTGAAAAGGAAGATCAGGACGAGATCCTGTCGCAGTTGCCGTTCACCGAACGGATCAGGCTGCGCCGCTCGCTGGACTATCCGGAAGAGACCGCCGGGCGGCGCATGCAGACGGAGTTCGTCGCGGTGCCGCCGTTCTGGACCATCGGCCAGACGATCGACTACATGCGCGAGGACAAGAACCTTCCCGATCGCTTCAGCCAGATCTTCGTCATCGATCCGACCTTCAAGCTGTTAGGGGCCATCGACCTCGACCAGATCCTGCGCACCAAGCGCGCGGTCAAGGTCGAGGAGGTCATGCACGAGACGCGCCACGCCATCCCGGCCACGATGGACCAGGAAGAGGCGGCGCGGGAGTTCGAGCAGTACGACCTGCTTTCGGCCGCCGTCGTCGACGAGAACGAGCGGTTAGTCGGCGTGCTGACCATCGACGACGTCGTCGACGTCATCCAGCAGGAAGCCGAGGAAGATCTCCTGCGCATGGGCGGCGTCGGCGACGAGGAGCTTTCCGACACCGTGCTTGCGACCTCGCGTTCGCGCGTTCCTTGGCTGCTGGTCAACCTTGTCACGGCATTCCTGGCGGCATCGGTGATCGGCCTGTTCGACCACACGATCGAGCGGATCGTGGCACTCGCCGTGCTGATGCCGATCGTGGCCGGCATGGGCGGCAATGCCGGTTCGCAAACCATGACCGTCACCGTGCGGGCGCTGGCGACCAAGGATCTCGACATCTACAATGCCGCCCGCATCATCCGCCGCGAAGTGGGTGTGGGCTTCATCAATGGCATCGTCTTTGCCGTTCTGATCGGCATCGTCGCCGCCGCGTGGTTTCGCGATCCCAATCTCGGCGGGATCATAGGAGCCGCCATGATCATCAACATGTTCGCGGCCGCACTTGCCGGCATCCTGATTCCTCTATTGCTCGACCGGTTCAAGATCGACCCGGCCGTGGCGTCGGCGGTCTTCGTCACCACCGTCACCGACTGCGTCGGCTTTTTCGCCTTCCTCGGCCTCGCAAGCTGGTGGTTCGGCGTCAGGTGAACGGGCTCAATTGACTTTTACGTAAATGCCGTGCGAGGCTTGCGTGGGGTGTCTTGTCGATTCCGGCGAGGCAAGGGTTTGTTGCGGAACAGAGGGCGACGCATGGCGTTCCTCCGGGATTCCGGCACGGAGTGACAATGCGGGAATATTATTCGATCACCGAACTGACCCGGGAATTCGACGTATCGACGCGGACACTGCGTTTCTACGAGGACGAGGGGCTGGTCCAGCCAGTGCGGCGCGGCCGCACGCGGCTGTTTCGCCCATCCGACCGCCACCTCATCCGGCAGATCATGCGCGGCAAAAGGCTTGGCTTCTCAATCAACGAAATCCGCGAGATCATCCAGATGTACAAGGAGCCGCCGGGCGAGGTCGGGCAGCTCAAGCTGATGATCAAGCGCATCGAGGAAAAGCGCGAGGACCTCCGCCAAAAGCGCCGCGACCTCGAGGAGACGCTGGCCGAACTCGACCAGGCCGAGGAATCCTGCGTCGAGCGGCTGGTGGAGCTGGGCGTGAATACGTGAACCCGCTCGCAACCGAATACTTCAGCATTCGTCTAGGCCAAACTTTTCGCAGACGTTCGAGATTGGCCGGAGCCTCCCGAACTTCGTCATCCTTGGGCGTAGCGACGCGAAGCGGAGCGAAGACCCAAGGATCCATGCCGTTACCTTGATCGTAGAGTGCCACGGGGCAGAATTCTGAACTGTTGCAACGCCTTAACGTCACGGCATGGATCCTAGGGTCCGCGCCGCGTCGCTGCGCTCCTTGCTTCGCCCTAGGATGACGAAGTTAGGGAGGCTTCGGCCAATCGCCAAGGAATGCGATCCGCTTGCGCTGCTCCAGCAGCCTGTCATTACAGAGCCAGGCGACGCTGCCTCAAATCCAGCGTCGCACCCGTTTGGTGTAGTCGCGGTATTTCTTGCCGAACTTCGCCGCCAGGATTTTTTCCTCGCCCTCGATCGCAACCTTCTGCGTAACAAACGCGGCGATGAAGGCAAACAGGAAGAACCAGGCTATCCCCGAGACGAAGGCGACGCCGATCAGCATCAGGGTGAGTGCCAGGTAGATGGGGTTACGGGTGATGCCGAACGGGCCCGAGGTGACGAGATGGTCCGGCAGGGCGATGGGGCTGAGCGTGGTCTTGGCCCGCATCATGGTGCGGATAGCGGTGACCCAGAGCGCCGCGGCGCCGAACAGTGCTACCCAGCCGGCCGCGAACAGGATGTCGCCCAGAAGATCGTCGATCCAGGGCAAGGGGTAGAGCATGCCGAGGATGACGCTGATGGCGATGGCCGCGGCGTAGATCACCGGTGGCCAAGGGATCACTCCGGGCTTCGGCTGGCTGTCGGTCATTGCGTCCCTCCCTCCGTCATCTTGTCCTCGGTCTTACCGGTGCACATGCCGGCAAGATCGGACAGATGGGCTCTCCAGTCCGCAGTCTGGTCGTTGTTGTAGAGCCGATCAAGAGAGGCCTCGCCTTCGAGCGTATCGAGCATGCAGCCGCAATAGCTCGAACAGAAGGTTGCATCACGCGTCTGCTCGCACGAGCGCTGGCAGGTTTTCAGGAAATTGACCTGCGGGGTTTCGACCTGGGCCGGCATGACTTGCGAAAACAGCCAGACACAGCCGATCAGCAGCGGCTGGTGGATCAGGTAGAAGGCGAGGCTGTGGCGGCCGATGACGACCAGCGGACTGGCCCAGCGGCCGGGCACCAGGCTCGCCAGGCGCGCTCGCATGCCGGAGGCGGAGGCGAGTTTCGTCACCCCGATGCCGATCAGCACCGCGCCGAACCATGGAAACAGCGGAACGTAGTCGTTGGAACGCGGATTGATTGCCGACAGGCCGATCCACCACAGCCACGGATGGTCCAGGGCCTCGAAGCGCAGGTAGACGGGCGCCGCGATGATCAGCGCGGCAACGACAAGCGTCAGCAGGGCGGGCAGTCGCAGGAAGGCGAGGCCAAGCAGGCTGGCGAGCGCGATCTCGTGCAGGATGCCGAAGAAGATGAAGCCATCGGGCGTCGCGATGCGGGTGACAACAGAAATGGCGACCGCCGCGCCGGCGACCATGGCGAACCGCTTCCAGAAGCCGTTCCAGCGGATCTGCTTGCCATGGGCGAGATACAGGCTGACGCCGACCAGGAACAGGAAGGTCGAGGCGATGCAGCGCGCGTAGATCTTCCACCAGCCGAAGGCGGTAAGGCCGGGATCGGTGTAACCGAAGAACTCCAGGTCCCAGGTGAAGTGATAGCTCGCCATGGCCAGCAGCGCGATGCCGCGAACGACGTCGATGGCGGCGATGCGCTTCGGTGGCTCCGGAACGGGTGCGGTCGGCGTATGGATGGTCATGGTCTCGCGATCTGATTCAGCCCCGCTTGAGGACTATCACGGTTCAACCAGACAGAAGAAGGCCGGGACCGTCGGCATAGCGCCGAGCCGCGCCGGCCGTTTGGGATCTCGCTTTAGGCCAGCGCCGGAAAGCCTTTGACCAGCTTCGTTTTTCCCCGCACGCGCGTCGGTTTCCTCTTATTGGCACCGAAATGGCCAAGGCAGATTTGGCCGGTGATTCTGCTTTGGGGAAGCAATGTCCACCCATGTGCGCCATCCGATCTGGCTCCCGGCCCTCAAGGCCACGGATGCGCGCACCTTTGCCTCGCTCTACGCGGTCGAGTCCTTCGCTCGCGCCACGGTGTCGAGCGTCATCCCGATCCAGGCCTACGAGATTCTGCACAACGAGCAGATCGTCTCGATCCTTTATACCATCGTGGCGCTGCTCGGCCTATCGGTGACCTTGTTCATGCCGATGCTGATCCGCCGCTTTGCGCGGCGCTGGGTCTACACCGCCGGCGCCTGCCTGCTCGCCATCGGATCGCTCTTCTTCGTCACCCATACGCTTGCCGGACAATTGGCCGGCATGCTGTGCCGGGTCATGGGCGCCAGCGCGTTGTCGATCACGCTCAATCTCTACATCATGGACCATATCCGCAAGACCGACTTCATGCAGGCCGAGTCGCTGCGCATGGCGTGGTCGATGTTCGCCTGGACCGGTGGCCCGACGCTCGGCATCTTCCTTTACGCGCATTTCGGCATCTATGCCGCGCATGGCGCGGTGGCGGTGTTCGCCGCGATCTTGCTGGCCCTGTTCTGGTTCTATCGGCTCAGCGACAACCAATCGATCCAACCGGGCAAAACGCGTCCGGTCAATCCGCTCGCCAATATCGGCCGCTTCGTCGCGCAGCCGAGACTGAGGCTCGCCTGGCTGATCGCCTTCGGCCGCTCCTGCTTCTGGACGACGTTCTTCGTCTATGGACCGCTGTTCATGGTGATTACCGGCGAGGGCGAACTGGCCGGTGGCTTGCTGGTCTCGGCCGGCAACGCGCTTCTGTTCATGGCCATCTTCTGGGGCAAGGCCGGAAAGCGCTTTGGCGGCCGCAAGACCATGACCTTTGCCTATTTCGCCATGTCGGCCACGCTTCTGGCGGCAGGTGCGGTCGGCGAGAGCGTGCCGCTGCTCACCGGCGCCTTTCTGCTGTGCGGCGCCTTCTTCACCATTGCGCTCGATGCGCTGGGTTCGACCGCCTTCATGCGCTCGGTGCGTACCTACGAACGCGCCCAGATGGCCGCGGTGTACCGGACCTATCTCGATTTTTCCGAACTGACGCCGCCCCTGGTCTATTCGGTGGTGCTGGCGTTCTTCGGGCTGGGTTCGGTTTTCGTCACGCTCGGCCTGCTGGCCGCCGTCTGCGGCTTCGTGACCTGGCGCTATCTGCCGAAATCGCTTTAGTGACCTCGATGGTTCTGCCGGAGCGAATTCTGAAGGCCGACTAGCCGGTTGTCTCGCGCGTTGCGTGGCGCTCGCGCACCCAGTTGTGGAAGCGGTGCAGGTCATACTCCTCGGGCATCAGCACGCCGGCCATGTGCCGCTTCGAATGCAAGCCGTTCTGGTTGATCTCGCAGATCGCGGTATCCTCCTCCAATACCTGCGTGCCGAAGGCGATGATGTTGTCGATGTCGGTCGCGGCGAGCGTCTCGGGCGCGAACAGCCATTCCGCGATCAGTCCGGTCTGCTCCGGACCAAGCGGCATCAGGCGCACGGTCCTGACATAGTCGACATGGCCGACGATAAACATCGAGGGCAGGCTGGTGGCGTAGGTCTGGCCGGCGGCGCGTTCGGCCGGCGTCAAGCCCGGGAAGAGCGGTCCATGCGCCCTGCCATCGCGCGACCAGGTTTCGGCGCCCGACCGCAGGCCACCGGAAAATTCCGGCGCGTCATTGTCGGCGTTGCGGACCCATTCGGGGTCGTCATGCCGGCTCATCAGGCCGCGGCCATAGATCGGCACCAGCCGCGACAGATCCTTGTGCACGCCCGGGCAGTGCAGGCATTCGTTGAAGTTTTCCCAGAAAATCTTCCAGTTGCAGTTCATCACCTTGCGCAGCACATGGCCTGATACCAGCGTTTCCAGCGGCCAGTTGCCGAGATTGCCGGAGGCCGGGTCGAAAGATGCCTGGGCGGAGCCGGCCGCATCCTCTCGCAGGTTGATGAACACGAAGCCGCGCCACACCGACAGGGCGACGCGATAGAGCGGATGGTCCGCCTTGTCGAAGCCGTCTGGCAGCGACTTCGACGGCACGCGCACGAGATCGCCGCGCAGCGAATAGGACCAGGCGTGATAGGGGCACGTGATCAGCCGCGCCTTCAGCCGGCCTTCGCTCTCCTGACAAAGCTGCGAGCCGCGATGCCGGCAGGTGTTGTGGAAGGCGTGCAGTTCGCCGATGTCGTCGCGCAGCACGACGATTTCCTGCGTGCCGACGCGGAAGGTGCGGAAAGCCAGCGGCTGGGCAAGATCGGCTTCGCGGCAGACGAGCAGCCAGTTTCGATACCAGATGGCTTCGAGGTCTCGTTGGTAGGTCTCCGCGTCCCAATAGGCCGATGACGGCAGCGTCGGTTCAGCCCGGGCAAGGCCGTTGTAGGGATCGCGCTCGCTGGCACTGGGCTGCATGGCTGGCTCCTGTGAAGGTGCCAGCCGACACCCGGCCAGTGGAATTGTCAAATGCGGCAAAAGCAAACTGATCTCGACATGGCGCATTCGCAATGGTCGCCGGCGGAATTGGGTTTGCCGGGGGCGTCGATTCTGCCTATAGTCCAGACTGTCGTCGGTTCCGCTTTGGAGCCAAGAGGGAATACGGTGCGGGCTGAGTTCTTGCCCAATGCCGTGGCTGCCCCCGCAACTGTGTGCGGTAGTCCGCTCCATAGGCCACTGAAGATTTTCTTCGGGAAGGTGGAGAAGGGCGCTGATCCGCGAGCCAGGAGACCTGCCGGCGACAGGAAAATGACTTCGATGCCCTCGGGTGGAGGGCGAAAGGACAAGAGATGAATACCGCTTCCGTCTCCCCCGGCACTTCTGTTTCCTCGCAGTCGCGCTTCATGCAGCTCGCGCTTGCCGCGCTGCTCGGCATTTTCGTCGTTGGCTTTGTCGGCTTTTCGCATATCGATGCGGTCCACAATGCCGCCCACGATTATCGTCATTCGATGGCGTTTCCCTGCCACTGACGCGGATTTGACATCATGAACCTGTTTCGCAACGTCGTGTTCATCGCGGCGATCGCAGGGCTCGTGGCCGGCGTCGTTCTCGCCTGCATGCAGGCCTATGCCACCGTGCCGCTGATCCTCAAGGCTGAAGTCTACGAGCAGGCCGGCGGCGGCCACCATCACGACCACGCCGCGTCGGCAGCGGCCGATACCAACGCTATGAGCCCTGCCGCGCCGGCAGGAAACGGCATGAGCTCCGCCGCGCCGGGGCCGGAGCCAGCCGCCGTGGCGGCGGAAGACGAGGGCTGGGCTCCGGCCGACGGCTTCGAGCGTTTTGGTTTCAGTGTGCTTGCCAATATCGTCACCGGCATCGGCTTCGCGCTCGTTCTAGTGGCGGTCTCGGAATTCGCCGGCGGTATCGGCAACTGGCGCCAGGGCGTGTTCTGGGGCCTGGCCGGCTTTGCCGTGTTCACGCTGGCGCCTGGCCTCGGCCTGCCGCCGGAACTGCCGGCCATGCCGGCGGCCGACCTTATACAGCGCCAGATCTGGTGGGTGGCGACCGTGGTCGCGACCGCAATCGGACTGGGCCTGATCGCGTTCCGCAGATCGCTGCCGCTGACCATCCTTGCCGTCCTGCTGATCGTCGCCCCGCACATCGTCGGCGCGCCGCAGCCCGACAGTTTCGAGACGCCGATCCCGGAAGGCCTGCATCACCAGTTCGTGGTGGCGGTAACGCTGACCAATTTGGTGTTCTGGCTGGTGCTCGGGGCGGTTGTCGGCGTGATTCGCGGACGCTTCACTGGCACCGCCACCAGCCTGCGCGACAGCTTTGCCTGATCGCAGCAAGCTGACCTTCATCATCGGTGGTGCACGCTCGGGAAAGAGCGCGCATGCTGAGGTCCTTGTCTCGGCCGCGCCTTCGCCATGGGCCTATATCGCCACCGCGCAAGCCTATGACGCGGAGATGCGCGAACGCATCGCGCTGCACCGCTCGCGGCGCGGCGACGGCTGGGCGACGATCGACGCGCCACTCGATCTCATAGGCGCGATCAAGGCTTTGCCCGACAACCAGCCGATGCTTCTCGACTGCCTGACGTTGTGGCTGACCAATCACATGCTGGCCGAACACGATATCGCAACCGAGTGCCGTCGGTTGGCGGATGTGTTGTCACGGCCGCGCGGCCCGTGGTTCGTGGTATCCAATGAAGTCGGGCAAGGCATCGTGCCGGACAATGCACTGGCGCGCCGGTTCCGCGATGACGCGGGACGGCTCAACCAGCAGGTCGCGGCGGTCGCCGATACGGTGCTGCTGATGGTGGCGGGGCTGCCGCTCAAGGTGAAATGACATGACGGAAGACAAGGATGCGGAGCGCCATCGCGCCAAGATGGCCAAGCGCAAGGCGGTGCAGGATGCCGAGGTGGCGAGCAAAACCGTCGAGAAGGGGCTGCTGATCGTCAATACCGGTCCCGGCAAGGGCAAGACGACGGCTGCCTTCGGCCTGGCGTTGCGCATGCTCGGCTATGGCAAGCGGATCGGCGTCGTCCAGTTCATCAAGGGCAAATGGCACACCGGCGAGAAGGATGCGTTCGCTGCTTTCGGCGACCGCGTCGTGTGGCACGCGATGGGCGAGGGCTTCACTTGGGAGACGCAGGACCTGAAGCGCGACATCGCCGCCGCCGAGGCCGCCTGGGGCAAGGCGCTGGAATTGATCGCCGATCCTTCGATCAGTCTTGTCGTGCTCGACGAACTCAACATCGCTCTGCGCTATGATTATCTCGATCTCGACAAGGTTGTCGCTGCGCTGAAGGCGCGGCGCGAGGGACTGCACATTGTCGTCACCGGACGCAACGCCAAACCGGCGCTGGTCGAGGCGGCGGATCTGGTCACCGAGATGGGAGTCACCAAGCACCACTTTTCGGCAGGCGTGAAGGCGCAGCAAGGGATCGAGTTCTGAGAGTTTTGCGGGCTGTGTGCGAGGCGTTCGGTAAATAGCCTCGCTGATTCCGCTACGCCACGATGGCAATCACCGAGGCCACTCCGAACAGCGCAATCAGCAGATAGTCGGCAACGCGGTAGAGTTTCAGCGCCCGCCTGATGTCGCCGCTGTCGGCTTCGCGACTGCCGCCTTCGCCCATGAAGACATCGTCGACCACCACGCCGCCATAGCTGCGCGGTCCAGCAAGCGCGAGGCCAAGCGCTCCGGCCATGGCCGCTTCCGGCCAGCCGGCGTTGGGCGAGCGGTGCTTTTTGGCGTCGCGCCACACCGCAGTCCAGGCGTTGCGGGGATCGGCTTCCTTGACCAGGAAAGCAGCCAGCACGATCAGCAGAGCCGTCAGCCGCGACGCCGGCAGGTTGATCCAATCGTCGAAGCGCGCCGCCGCCCAGCCGAACGCCTCGTGGCGCGGGGTGCGGTGGCCGATCATCGAATCGGCGGTGTTGGCCGCCTTGTAGGCAGCACCCCCGGCTAGCCCGCCGACGCCTGTCCAGAAGGCGGGGGCGACGATGCCGTCGGAAAAATTCTCGGCCAGGCTTTCGATCGCGGCGCGGCAGACGCCGGCCCTGTCGAGCGTCTCCGGATCACGGCCGACGATTCGCGAGACGGCGACACGGCCCATGGCGAGGCCACCCGAGTCGAGCGAGTCCGCCACGGCCTCGACATGTTCATACAGGCTCTTCTGCGACAGGAAAGACGTCGCCAGAAGGGCGGCAATGATCAGTCCCAGCGGAACGAACCAGAGCAGAAGGATCTGCACGCAAAGGCCGATCACCGCCGGTATCAGCACGATGACCAGAAGCGCCCGGACGCCGCGTTGGCGACGCAGCGCGTCGGGATCAGTGGCGCGGTTGAGCCTGCGATCGAGAAAGGATATCAGGCTGCCGAACCACGTCACCGGATGACCGATGGCGCGAAACAGCCAGTCCGGATAACCCAGGACGAATTCGACGGCCAGTGACAGGAAAGCGATCAGGACTGACATGAAGCTTCTTGAAGGAGCGGTGGACCATGGTGGAAGTCTTGGCCGGGCGAGGGCGCTTTTCCCCAATGCCTTGCTGCCTTTCGTCGACCTCTCGACCGGTATCAATCCGCACTCCTACCCGCTTTTCGACTTGCCCGCCACCTCGCTGTCGCGTTTGCCGGAAGCAGGCCGCGGGCGCGAGCTGACGGAAACCGCGGCCCGCACCTACGGCGCGCCGTCGCCAGCCCACGTCGTCGCGGCGCCCGGTACCCAAATCCTGTTGCCGCGCGTGGCATCGCTGGTGAGGCCCGGCAAGGCATTGGTGCTGGGGCCGACCTATGCCGAACACGCCCGGGCGGCGGCGATCGCCGGGCACGAGGTGACCGAAGTCAGCGATTTTGCGGCGCTCGCCGACGCCGACCTTGCCATCATCGTCAATCCCAACAATCCGGATGGGCGCGTCATCGAGCGCGACCGGTTGCTGGCGCTGGCCGGGGGACTGCGCGCCAAGGGCGGCCTGCTGGTCGTCGACGAGGCGTTCATGGATGTCGGCCCGCGCGAACACAGTCTGGCCGGCGATGTCGGGCAGGGCGGCATCGTCGTGCTGCGCTCGTTCGGCAAGTTCTTTGGCCTGGCTGGCCTGCGGCTTGGATTCGCGCTTTCCGATACGCCGACGGTGGACCTGCTGGAAACGCAATTCGGCCCATGGGCTGTTGCTGGCCCGGCGCTGGAATACGGTGTCCGAGCGCTCGCGGATATCGGCTGGCAGGACGCGATGCGGACATCGCTCGCGGAGGCATCGGCACGGCTCGACGCGCTGTTCGGCCGCTTCGGCGTGCCCGTGGCGGGCGGCACTACGTTGTTCCGCTATCTCGGCCTAGCGGATGCCGCAGGCCTGTTTTCCGCGCTTGGCGAGCGCGGCATCCTGCTGCGGCATTTCTCCGACCGGCCGCATGTCCTGCGCGCAGGCCTGCCGGGGAATGAGGAAGAATGGCGTCGGCTCGAATCCGCTCTTGCCGGCTGGGCTTCGCGGCGCGACGATGGCGCCAGGGAGATCGCGCGATGATGATCCATGTCTGTTCGCTGGCAAAGGTCGAGGAAACGGTGGCGAGGACCGGTGCCGATCGCCTGCTGTCGCTGCTCGCCGCCGGAACCGAGGTGGTGCGCCCGGCCTCGATCGCCAGGGAAAACCATCTGCACCTGGTCATGCACGACATTGCGATAGCGCAGGACGGCATGACCATGCCGGGAGAGGATCACGTGCGCAACCTGCTCGATTTCGCGCGCCGGTGGGACCGTGCAAGGCCGATGGTGGTGCATTGCTATGCAGGCATCAGTCGTTCGACCGCCTCGGCTTATATCATCGCCGCCGCCCTGGCGCCGAAACGTGACGAGGCCGAATTGGCTCAGACATTGCGGACGCTGTCCCCCTCGGCGACACCCAATCCGCGCCTGATTGCCGTGGCGGATGCACTGCTTGATCGCAATGGCCGCATGATCGAGGCGATCCTGTCGATCGGCCGTGGCGCCGACGCCTTCGAGGGTACGCCTTTTGCGCTGAAGATCGACGCTTAGGAGACTATCTAAGCCACTCCGCGAGCTTTGCCTTGCGCACGTCCTTGAGCAGGCTGATGAACCCGTCGGCCTGATATTCTGCCGTCAAGCGTCCTTTTTCGGCTGTCGCGATGCTGGCGTCGCCGACCACGCCGTTCGGGTTCAGGTCGCTGGCGAGCCAGGCAAAGGCGTGCGTGCCGGTGTGGCGCAGCAGCGAGAATTCCTTCTCGGCGCGGGCGACGTTGGAAACGAAATTGTCGGCCCTGCCCATGTCGACAAGGTCCGGCCGGAAATGCAGCATCAGCGAAGTCTCGACATCGCCGCCATGGATGCCGTGACGATCCTCGAGCTCGGTGTACATGCCGGCCGGCCGGCCAAAGCGCTGCCAGCTCGTCTTCACCACCAGCATCCTTTCGCGCACGCGCAATTCACGCGTGATGATGCCCATGATCTCCTCATTGCCGCCATGCGAATTGACGACGACGAGCTTGCGCACACCGGCGCGCGCGACCGACAGGGCAAGCTCGGTCCAGGCCTCGACCAATGTCGTTGCCGGCAGGGTGAGGGTGCCCGGCGCGTGCAGATGCTCGTTCGACTTGCCCACCGCCTGCACCGGCAGGATGCGGATGTCGAGATCGTCGGGCAGACCCGAAATGACCGTGTCGAGCATGCCATTCATGATCGAGGTGTCGGTCGAGACAGGCAGATGCGGCCCATGCTGCTCGATCGCCGCAACCGGCAGCACGGCAATCGTCGCCTCCGGATCGACCGAGGCATATTCGGTGGTCCGGTAGTCACCCCACCAGACGCGTCTTCTTGTTTTGTCCATTTTGACCTCGAAGAAACTGAAGCACGTCGGCCCCGCCCCTCACCCTTACCCTTTCCCCGTGAAAAACGGGGAGAGGGGGACGCTAACGTCGCAGCTTCTCCCTTCTCCCCCGTCACTATACGGGAAGAAGGTGCCGGCAGGCGGATGAGGGGCGGCGCCAGCCTTTGATAGTTTGACTTTAGACCATCGGCCAGTCGATTCGTAGCGCGGCGCTTCTCATCCGGCGGCGATTGCCTCGACCTCGACCTTGAATTCGGGCCTGGCAAAGCCGGAAACGATCATCAGCGTCGAGGCCGGCGCCGGGCTCGAAAACAGCCGGTCGCGGACATCCATATAGGGCCGCAAATGTGCGCGGTCGGTGACATAGGCATTGATTCTCACGATGTCCTGCAGTCCCAGCCCCGCCTCTCCGAGCACCGCCGCGAGGTTGCGGAAGCAGAGCTCGGCCTGGGCGCCGGCGTCCTCGGGGATTTGGTCGTCCGCCGTGATGGCGACCTGGCCCGAGCACAGCACCAGCCGCTTGCCGGCCGGCACCTCGACACCGTGGCTATAGCGGGCAAAGGGCGGCTTGATCGACTTGGGGGTGAGAAACTTGAACATGGCAATCTCCGGTTTGCCGTCAGCCTGGGACGGGTTTCATTACAGTTTCAAGATGGCGGTGCACAGCTTCAAGATGGCGGTGCATGTCGCCGGTGCGATTGTGGACAGGCGTTCAAAAAATGGGCACGATGCCTCCGGTGCAGCACGACCTTTCCGGCTTTCGCAGATGGCTGTGGTGCAGGCGGGCGGGTCCCGGCGTGAGACGCCGTGGCATGTGTCTTGCTTCTTGAATCTTTGGTGTCGAGCCTGGCGCGTGGAGCGCCGGAGCAAACAATGGGTGGTGTCGATGTACGGAAAACAGAAGATCTCGGTGGGCGTGGCAGCCTTGCTGGCCGCCAGCACGCTGGGGGCCGCGGCGAATGAAAAAGTCACCTTCGGCACCAACTGGCTGGCCGAGCCGGAACATGGCGGATATTATCAGGCCGTGGCCGATGGCACCTATACCGCCTGCGGCCTCGATGTCACTATCATGCAGGGCGGCCCGCAGGTCAGCGGGCGGCCGATGCTTCTGGCCGGCAAGATCGATTTCTATATGGGCGGCAATCTGCTGTCGGCCTTCGATGCCGTGCAGCAGGGCATTCCGATGCGAGTCGTGGCGGCCGACTTCCAGAAGGATCCGCAGGTCATCATGTCACACCCCGGCGAAGGGCTCGACAAATGGGAGGATCTGAAGAACGCCGACCAGTATATTCTGGGCGACGAGGGCGTGCAGACGTTCTTCCAATGGATGGTCATCGAGCTCGGCTTCGATGCCGCCAAGCGCGTGCCTTACACCTATAACACCGCTCCCTTCATCGCCAACAAGAAGTCGATCCAGCAGGGTTACGTCACTTCAGAGCCGTTCGCGGTCCAGAAGGCAGGCGGCTTCGTGCCGAACCAGTTCCTGCTGGCCGACTATGGCTGGGACACCTATTCGACGACGATCGAGGTGATGCAGGACACGATCGACAAGAAGCCGGAGGTGGTCCAGTGCTTCGTCGATGGCTCGGCCAAGGGCTGGTACAAATATCTCTACGGCGACAACAAGGCCGCCAACGACCTGATCAAGAAAGACAATCCTGACATGACGGACGAGCAGATCGCTTTCTCGATCGAGCAGATGAAGAAGTTCGGCCTTGCCGATTCCGGCGACACCGAAAAACTCGGCATCGGCGCCATGACGGATGCGCGGATCAAGAGTTTCTACGACAAGATGGTCAAGGCCAAGGTCGCACCCGGCGGCATCGACATCAAGAAGGCCTACACGCTGGCCTTCGTCAACAAGGGCGTCGGGCTCGAGCTAAAGAAATAGGCCGGGGTCCGGCATGATAAGGGAAAAGGTGGCGCAAGCGCCCGCGAACGCGTCGGACGTCGCTCCGGCATTGCTGGCATTGCGCGGCGTCGGCAAGGTCTTTTCCAACGGCGTGACGGCGCTGAGCGATGTCGATCTGACAATCCGGGAAGGGGATTTCCTCAGCCTGCTCGGGCCGTCCGGCTGCGGCAAATCGACGGCGCTGCGGCTGATCGCCGGCCTCTCGACGCCGACCTCCGGCGTGCTTGACTGGCGCGGCGGCGGTTCGCTCGATCGCGCCAATATCGGCTTCGTCTTCCAGGAACCGACGCTGCTGCCCTGGGCCAGCGTCTTCGACAATGTCTGGCTGCCGCTCAGGCTGAAAGGCATCTCCCGTGCCAAGGCTGCTCCGGCGATAACGGAGATGCTGGCACGGGTCCACCTGACCGGTTTCGAGGATGCGGTGCCGCGCGAACTGTCCGGCGGCATGAAGATGCGGGTCTCGATCGCGCGCGCCATGGTGACCAGGCCGCGCGTGCTGTTGATGGACGAGCCCTTCGCCGCGCTCGACGAGATCACCCGCTTCAAGCTCAACAACGACCTGCTGGAACTGTGGCAGGACGAGCGCTTTACCGTCGTCTTCGTCACCCACAGCGTTTTCGAGAGCGTGTTTCTCTCCAATCGGGTGGTCGTCATGGCGGCGCGGCCGGGCAGGGTCTTCGACGAACTTGCGATCGAGGCATCCTATCCGCGCGATGAGGTGTTTCGCACCTCGCCAGATTATGCATCCCTTTGCCGGCAGGCCTCGGACGTGCTGGTCAATGCCATCAACTCAACGGCGGGCCCGCATCATGACGGCCATTGACGAGCGGGTGCTCAAGCTCGACCCCGAGGAGGCGCGCCGGGTGCGCCAGGAACGGTTCGAGCGGATCGGCCGCTGGGTGCTGCCGCTGGCGATCATGATCCTGGCCATCTGGCTGTGGGATCGCATCTGCGTGTGGAACGCGATCCCGCAATATATCCTGCCGCGTCCCGGCGTGGTGCTGTGGACGCTCTACAACGATGCCGGCCTGCTGTTCTCGGCACTGCTGGTCACCTTGCGCATCACCTTCCTCAGCCTGCTTTTGGCCGTTGTTGGCGGCGTCGGGCTGGCGGTTTTGTTCGCGCAATCGAAATGGGTGGAGATGTCGTTCTTCCCGTTTGCCATCGTGCTGCAGGTGACGCCGATCGTGGCGATCTTTCCGCTGATCAACATCTATGTCGACAACCAGACGACCAAGCTTCTGCTGTGCGCCTGGATCGTCGCCTTCTTCCCGATTCTGTCCAACACCACGCTTGGCCTCAACTCGGTCGACCGTAATCTGCGCGATTTGTTCAAGCTCAACGGCGCGACGCGCTGGCAGCAACTGCGCTACCTCAGGCTGCCGGCGGCGATGCCGTATTTTCTCGGCGGCCTGAAGATCGCCGGCGGCCTGTCGCTGATCGGCGCCGTGGTGGCCGAGTTCGTCGCCGGCGCCACCGGTCAGTCGTCTGGGCTTGCCTCGCGCATCATCGAGGCCGGCTACCGGCTCAACGCGCCAAGGCTGTTCGCGGCGCTGTTCCTGATTTCGCTAACGGGAATCCTGATCTTCCTGGTGCTGTCCCTGATTTCGCATCTCATTCTGCGGCGCTGGCATGAGAGCGCACTGAAGCAGGAGCGATAACGTTGTTGTATTTTACGTGCCGTGGCGGCTGCTCGCTTATTCCAATGTCGGCGCTGCCCCTCACCCTTACCCTCTCCCCGTATAGAGACCGGGAGAGGGGGGCGTCAGCGCGGGAGCTTCTCCCTTCTCCCCGTCTCTATACGGGGAGAAGGTGCCGGCAGGCGGATGAGGGGCAGCGATGACCTCGGCGACTATCCCAGTATCCAGCCAGTTCGTACTCGCCAACGCCCGACTTCATGCGTCCCTGACACCAGGCCTAGCTGCAACCTTCGACAGCGATGGCTTTGCGCTTGCCGACATCAGCGTCGCCGACGGCAGGATTTCCAGCATCGAAGCGCGTGACCGCGCAACGGCGCCGGTCGACGCGGTCGATCTTGGCGGGCGTATCGTGTTGCCCTGTTTCGTCGACTGCCATACCCATATCGACAAGGGCCATATCTGGCCTCGAAAACCCAATCCCGACGGCACTTTCACGGGCGCGTTGAATGCCGCCGGCGCCGATCGCGTCGCGCGCTGGAGCGCCGAGGATCTTGCCAAGCGCATGGATTTTTCGCTGCGTTCCGCCTACGCGCATGGCACCAGGGCGCTGCGCACCCATCTCGACAGCGTCGCACCGCAGGAGGAAATCTCCTGGCCGGTGTTTGAGATGATGCGTGAGACATGGCGCGGCCGTATCGAATTGCAGGGCGCCTGCCTGCTCGGCATCGAGGGCGTGCGGGACAGGAAATGGTTCGACAGGCTGGCGAAACGGGTTGCCGCCGCCAAGGGCGTGCTCGGCGTCGTCACCTATATGGTGCCGGATCTGGAAGAGCTGCTCGACCATGTCTTCGCGCAAGCGATCGAGCATGGGCTCGACTTGGACTTCCACGCCGATGAGACCGACGACGTCGCGGCCATCTCGCTGAAGAAGATCGCCGAGGCCGCACTCTGGAACGGCTTCGCAGGCAAGATCCTCGTCGGTCATTGCTGCTCGCTGGCGCGTCAGCCCGACCTCGAGGTGCTGGACACGCTGGACAAGGTGGCGAAGGCCGGATTGGCGGTGGTGTCGCTGCCGATGTGCAATCTCTATCTGCAGGACCGGCGGACCGACCACACGACACCACGCTGGCGTGGCGTGACGTTGCTGCACGAGATGAGGGCGAGGGGTATTCCGGTCGCCGTAGCTTCCGATAACACGCGCGATCCCTTCTATGCCTATGGCGATCTCGACATGCTAGAGGTCTACCGCATGGCGACGCGCATCCTGCATTTCGACCATCCGGTCGCCGATTGGCCGCAAGCGGTCACCGCGACGCCGGCGAGCGTGATGCGGCTCGATGGCTTCGGCACGCTTGCCGCCGGCGGCGATGCCGATTTCATCCTGTTCAAGGGTCGGAGCTGGACGGAATTGCTGTCCCGGCCCGAATCGGATCGCATCGTCGTGCGCGCCGGGCGCGTGATCGACCGGCAATTGCCCGACTATGCCGAACTCGACGAACTGATGGTGGAATGATGGACGTTTCGGCGCTCAAAAGCGATCTCGACGGGATCAAACTCGACGACAATCCGGCCATCGTCCAGCAGAAGAGCCGCGACTTCTATTGGTACAGCCCGGTACTGAAACAGCAGCTCGACCATGTCACCGGCGACCTGATCGTGACGCCGAAGAACGAGACCGAACTGATCCGCGTGCTGGCCGCCTGTCATCGGTATGGCGTGCCGGTGACGCCGCGCGGCAGCGGCACCGGCAATTATGGGCAGGCGATGCCGCTTTCGGGCGGCGTGGTGCTGAACCTCGCCGAAATGAACGAGATCAGGTCGATCGCGCCGGGGCGCGTGGTGACCGGGCCGGGCGCCATCCTGGCCGATATCGACAAGGCAGCGCGCGCGCATTCCGGGCAGGAGCTGCGGTTGTCGCCCTCCACCTACAACACCGCCTCGATCGGCGGCTTCATCGCCGGCGGTTCGGGCGGCGTCGGCTCGATCAATTTCGGCGGGTTGCGCGATTTCGGCAATGTGCTGCGGCTGCGCGTGGTGACGATGGAGGCCGAGCCGAAAGTGCTCGAACTCACCGGCGAGGATCTGCACAAGGTGACCCATGCCTACGGCACCAACGGCATCATCTCGGAAGTCGAGATGCCGCTGACCGCGGCCTATGAGTGGGTCGATGTCATCGTCGGCTTCGACACTTTCATGGGCGCGGCGCGCTACGGCAATGCGCTCGCCCGCCAGGATGGCATCCTGACCAAGCTGATCACGCCGATATCGGCGCCCGTGCCGCAGCTCTATTTCAAACGGCACCAGAAGTTTTTCAGGGAAGGGCAAAGCATCTGCGTCGTGATGGTGGCGCGGCATGGGCTGGATGCTTTCCTTGCCTTCACCCGGCGGGCCGGCGGCGACGTGATCTTCAACGCCGCCGTCGCAACGCCGGACGAGAAGAAGGGCCTGCCGCCGGCCTATGAGCTGGCCTGGAACCATACGACGCTGAGGGCGCTGCGGGTCGACCCCGACATCACCTATCTGCAATCGCTCTATCCCTTTCCCAACCAGCTGGCGCTGGTCGAGAAGATGGACGCGATGTTTCCTGGCGAAGTCTTTTCGCATCTCGAATTCGTGCGGCTGGACGGCAACATCACCTGTTTCGGCCTGCCGCTGGTCAAGTTCACCACCGAGGCGAGGCTCGATGAGATCATACGGCTGCATGAGGAGAATGGCTGCCCGATCTTCAACCCGCATCGCTATACGCTGGAGGAGGGCGGGATGAAGCAGACGGATGCGGTGCAACTCACCTTCAAGCGCGAGACCGATCCGCAAGGCCTGCTCAACCCTGGCAAGATGATCGCCTGGGAAAACCCGGACTACGACTATCGTTCGGGCCGGACTTTTTTGTTCAAGGGGCTGCAGAGGGTGGGATGAGGAGAGGTTCGCGCGCGTCCACCCCCCTCTGGCCTGCCGGCCATCTCCCCCTCAAGGGGGGAGATCAACTGTCGCCTCGGCTTTCGCCAATCACCAATGCCAGAACGGAAGGGAAGCGTCGAAACTGCCAATCTCCCCCCTTGAGGGGGAGATGCCCGGTAGGGCAGAGGGGGGTGCCTCGCGGTGACCTGCGGGATCTTCTCCAGTGAATATCCTCGTCCTCTTTGCCCATCCGGTCGAGACCAGCTTCAATGGCGGCCTGCACCGTGTGATCGTCGAGCGGCTGAGGGCGGCGGGCCATTCGGTCGACGACTGTGACCTCTACGCCGAGGATTTCGACCCGAGGCTGACCCGCAAGGAGAGGCTGGACTATCACAACCAGCGCGGTCCCGGGGACGCTGTTGCGCCCTATGTCGAGCGCCTGTTGCGGGCCGATGCGCTGGTGCTTTCCTACCCGGTTTGGAACTACGGCTTCCCGGCGATCCTGAAGGGCTTCTTCGATCGCGTCTTCCTGCCCGGCGTGTCGTTCAAGCTGGTCGATGGCAAGGTGCAGCCTTCGCTGCACAACATCAAGAAGGTCGCCGCTGTCACCACCTATGGCGGCAGCCGGTTCCGCGCCATCTTGATGGGCGATCCGCCGCGCAAATTGATCAAGCGCATGCTGCGCGCAACGGTAAGGCCCGGCGCACCGGTGACCTACCTCGCGCATTACACGATGAATCTGTCGACCGACCAGACGCGGAAGGCCTTCATGACGAAGGTTGCGGCGAGCATGGATGCGTTCTGATGCGGGTCCTCGTCGTCTACTGCCATCCGGTGCCGGAAAGTTTTTGCGCCGCAATCCGCGACACCGCCTTGGACGTTCTGAGGCGCAGAGGCTGGGAGGTGCGGCTGCTCGACCTCTATGCGGAAAAATTCGACCCGGTGATGGGCTGCGAGGAGCGGCGCAGCTATAATGAGCGGGCGCCCCAGGACCCGGCGCTGAAGCCACATTTCGAACTGCTCAACTGGGCCGAGGCGATCCTGTTCGTCTATCCGACCTGGTGGTACGGGCTGCCGGCGATGCTGAAGGGCTGGCTCGACCGGGTGTGGGCCACCGACATCGCCTTCAAGCTGCCGGCCGGCAAGGGCGGGATCAAGTCGCTGATGACGCATGTCACCAAGGTCGGCGTCATCACCACCTGCGGCGCACCGACCTGGTGGAGCGTCGTCGTCGGCCAACCGGGGCGCAAGACCCTGCTGCGCGGAATGCGGGCGCTATGTGCGACGCGCTGCCGGACATTCTTCCTGGCACACTATCTGATGGATGCCTCGACGCCGCGGACACGGGCTGCGTTCCTGGCGAAGGTGCGGATGAGGCTGGAGAGGTTTTGAATGATTAGCGCCCTTCTCCCCGTTTGACGGGGAGAAGATGCCGGCAGGCAGATGAGGGGCAGCGCGAACTGATCAGACTCCGGCGCCGCCCCTCATCCGGCCCTTCGGGCCACCTTCTCCCCGTAAAACGGGGAGAAGGAAGAAGGAGCTACATCTTCACCCGCTCCGCCTTCGGATCATACATCGGCTTCAGTGACGCTTCCGCCGCAAAACGCTCGCCGGCGATCTCGATCTCGTAGTTCGAGGCCAGTACATCCGCCTCGCTCTCGCCATGGCACGGCACATAACCCAGCCCGATCGCACCGCCGAGATGGTGGCCGTAATTGCCTGATGTAACTGGGCCGACGATCTTGCCGTCGCGCAGGATCGCCTCGTTGTGGAAGAGCAGCGGTTGCGGGTCTTTCAGGCGGAACTGCACCAGCCGGCGGGCCAATCCGGCTTCCTTTTTCTTCAGCACCGCATCGCGGCCGATGAAGTCGCCCTTACCCGTCTTCACCGCGAAGCCGAGGCCTGCCTCCAGCACATTGTCCTCGTCGGTGATGTCGTGGCCGAAATGGCGGAAGGCCTTTTCGATGCGGCAGGAATCCAGCGTGTGAAGGCCGCAGAGTTTCAGCCCGACATCGGCACCAGCCTGCTCGATCGCCTCGAAGACATGAGCCGCCTGGTCGGTCGAGACATAGAGTTCCCAGCCGAGCTCGCCGACATAGGTGACGCGGTGGGCGCGGGCCAGACCCATGCCGATCTCGATCTCCTGGAAGGTGCCGAACGGGTGGGCTTCGTTGGAGAAGTCGTTGGGGCTGACCTTCTGGATCAGGTTTCGCGCATCCGGGCCCATGACGCAGAGCACGCTTTCGGCAGCGGTTACATCGGTAATGACGACGAACGCCTCGCCGATATGCCGGCGCAGCCAGGCCAGATCGCGCTGCAGCGTGGCGCCGGGGACGACGAGGAAGTAGGCTGTATCCGACAGGCGCGACACGGTAAGGTCGCTCTCGATCCCGCCACGCTGGTTGAGCATCTGCGTGTAGACGATCTTGCCCGGCGCGACGTCCATGTCGTTGGCGCACAGTTTCTGCAGGAAGGAGCAGGCGTCGCGGCCCTCGACGCGGATCTTGCCGAACGAGGTCATGTCGAACAGGCCGACCTTGTTGCGGACGGCCAGATGTTCCTCGCGCTGGTTGTCGAACCAGTTCTGCCGCTTCCAGGAATAGCGGTATTCGCGCTCCTGTCCCTCCCGGGCGAACCAGTTGGCGCGCTCCCAGCCGGCGACCTCGCCGAACACGGCGCCACGTGCCTTCAGATGCTCATGCAAGGGCGAGCGGCGCACACCACGCGACGTCGCCATCTGACGGTAGGGGAAATGATCGGCGTAGAGCAGGCCGAGTGTTTCCGAGACGCGCTCCTTGAGATAGCGGCGGTTCTTCTGGAATGGCTGGGTGCGGCGGATATCGACTTCCCACAGGTCGAAGGGCGCTTCGCCATCGTTGATCCACTGCGCCAGAGCCATGCCGGCGCCACCGGAGGAGACGATGCCGATCGAATTGTAGCCGGTCGCCATCCAGTAGCCCCGCAGTTCCGGCGCTTCGCCGAGATAGTAGCGGTCGTCGGGCGTGAAACTTTCGGGGCCGTTGAAGAAGGTGTGGATGCCGGCGGTGGCCAGCATCGGCATGCGGTTGACGCCCATTTCGAGGATGGGTTCGAAATGATCCATGTCCTCGGGCAACTGGTCGAAGCAGAAATCCTCGCGGATGCCGTTCATGCCCCACGGCTTGGCCACCGGTTCGAAGGCGCCGAGCATCATCTTGCCGGCATCTTCCTTATAGTAGGCGCACTCGTCCGGCACGCGCAGGACCGGCAAGCGGCTCAACCCGGGGATCGGCTCGGTGACGAGATAAAAGTGCTCGCAGGCATGCAGCGGGATGTTCACGCCGTTTTGCGCGCCAAGCTCGCGCGCCCACATGCCGGCGCAGTTGATGACGATGTCGGCCTCGATCGTGCCTTGGTCTTCGCCGCGTGCCCAGGACACGCCGGCAACGCGGCCCGCCTTCGTGTGGACCTTGGTGACCTTCACGTTCTCGACGATGGTGGCGCCGCGCTGGCGGGCACCCTTGGCCAAAGCCATCGCGATGTTGGCGGGGTCGCACTGGCCGTCGAGCGGCAGATGCACGGC
The DNA here is from genome assembly GCF_006439395.2 of Mesorhizobium sp. B4-1-4. Taxonomy (NCBI): domain Bacteria; kingdom Pseudomonadati; phylum Pseudomonadota; class Alphaproteobacteria; order Hyphomicrobiales; family Phyllobacteriaceae; genus Mesorhizobium; species Mesorhizobium sp. B4-1-4. The sequence goes on along the minus strand of NZ_CP083950.1, from coordinate 2,287,314 downwards.
GCCTACGACGTCGGAGACATTGAGATGCGGATATATCTCCTTGACTTCGCTGGGCGAGATCTCGCGCACGTCGACATCGAAGGCGCGGGCGAGCGAGGCCTGCCGGTAGATTTCGTGCTTGCGCTCCTCGGTCAGCGCCACGGTGATCGAGCCGACCTGGCGCATGCCGGTGCCGACCTCGGTCTCGGCTTCCAGCTTGACGTAGAGATCGGCCGAGTATTTCGCCAGCCTGGTCATGTTCTGCGAACCGCGCAACTGGCCGATCAGGCCGGCGGCGTGCCACGTCGTGCCCGATGTCAACTGCTTGCGCTCGAGCAACACGATATCGGTCCAGCCGAGCTTGGCCAGGTGATAGGCGACCGAGCAGCCGGACACGCCGCCGCCGATGATGACGGCGCGGGCTTTGGCGGGGATGGATTTGGGGGAAGGGGTATTCATGCGGCCTCGCGGCGATAGGTGAAAGCAAAACGGCGCAGCCGCAGTGCCGCCTCTTTGAGCACCGGCTCCGGCTGGCACAGGCTGATGCGGATGTGGCCGGCGGCGGCCTCGCCGAAGCTGGAGCCCGGCATCACGCCGACTTTCTCCTTGTCGAGCAGGGCGAAGGCGAATTTCTCATCGTCGGGTTCGACATCGGAGATATCGAGCATGACATACATGCCGCCCTCGGAACCGCGCACGGTCACATCGTTCGTGCCGCGCAAGGCGTCGAGCAAGACGGTGCGGCGGGCCGCATAGCGTTCGGCGATGTCACTGACGCCATAATGGTTTTCCAGTGCCTCGGCGCAGGCGATCGAGATGAAGGCTGGCAGGCCGTACGTGGTCACCAGATTGAGGTTGATGAGCAGCGCGATCATCGCTTCCGGACCCGTCAGCCAGCCCATGCGCCAGCCGGTCATGCCGTGGCTCTTGGACATGGAATTGATGACCAGCGTGCGTTCGGCCATGCCGGGCAGCGAACGCGGCGAGACATGCTCGCCGCCGCCCAGCGTCCAGTAGACCTCATCCGACAGCAGCCAGAGGTCATGCTCCCTGCAGATTTCGGCCAGTTGTTCCAGCCGTTCGCGCGAATAGACCGCACCTGTCGGGTTGTTCGGGGTGTTGATCAGGATGGCGCGGGTGTTCGGCCGCAATGCCGCGCGGATCATGTCGGCACGCGGCTGGAAACCGTCCTCGGCCGGTGTTTCGACGACGGTGAAACTGGCACCGGCGGCGCTGAACGTGTTGGGATAGGTGGCGTAGTAGGGCGCCACCACGATAGCGTGGTCGCCCTGGTCGAGCACTGCCTGCACGGCCGCGTAAAGTGCCGCCTGGCCACCGGGCGTGGCGATGACCTGATCCGGCGTTGTTTCAATGCCGGTGCATGCGGTGGAGGCCGCGGCCATCGCCTTGCGCAGGCGGGGCAGACCGGGCAGCGGCGTGTAGTGATGGTTGCTGCCGCGAACCGCCGCCACGCAGGCCTCGATCGTCTGCGAAGGCGTGTCGAAATCATGGTCGCCGACCGACAGCATGATGATGTCTTCGCCGGCTTCCTTGCGGGCCCAGGCGGCGAAATGAACCTCCCAGCCATCCTTGCCCGAAGGCACGATGCCGGAAATGCGCGATGATGGTCTAGGCATTTGTTACTCCCGAAATCTTACACCCTGTCTCTTCCAGCCGGTCGCGCAGCGCGGCAATGTGGCCCGGCCCGACCTCGCAGCAGCCGCCGACGATCTGGGCGCCGGCTTCGACCCAGCCCATCGCCTGATCGGCATAGGCCTCCGGATCGAGGTCGTGACGCGCGTGCAGCACGTCGACGGTGCCGCCATGTTGCAATGCCTCGATCGAGGTGAAGCCATTGGCATAGGCGCCAACCGGGCCGCCAAGTTCGATCAGCTCAGGCAGGGCCGCCGCGATTGCCTCCGGGCGGCAACAGTTCAGCAGCCGAGCGGCCACCGGCAAACCACCGAGGGCGTTTGCCGCGGCGGCAATCGTCTCGCCGCTGCGCAACCGGGGCTCACCGTGGTCGGCAAGCGTCCACGATACCCATACCTGCTTGCCGCTTTCCGACGCCGCAGTGACGGCCGCGCGCGCTTCCTCGGCGGACGCCATGGTTTCGCAAAGGAACAGGTCGACGCCATTCGCCTGCTCGGCGACGATACGGCGGTAGATGTCGAGCGTGTCCTGGTAGGAAATGGTCAGTGCCGGCGCGTAGCTGCCAAAAAGCGGCGACAGGCAACCGGCGATCGCCGTGTCGCCAGCCTCGTCGCGCGCTTGCCTGGCCAGGTCGATGCCGCGCTTCTGCAACGGTTTGAACAGGTCCTCCGCGCCTTCGCGCGCCAGACGTTCGGGCGTCGCCGAATAGGTGTTTATGGTAATGACGCGGGCACCGGCGCGGATGAACTCGGCATGCAGGCCGCGCACCAGATCGGGTTCGTCGATAAGAACCCTGGCCGACCACAGCGGCGTCGGCTCCGACTTGCTGCGCCGCACCAGTTCCTGGCCCATTCCGCCATCGGTGAGGATGACCCGCTTCATGCGCGCAGCCTCTCGTTCTTCGGATCCCACAACGGCTCGTCCTTCTGCACGACAGCCTTGAACCGGTCGCCGAAGATTTCGATCTCGACAGAGGTGCCCGGCTCGGTCAGGTCGGCGCGCAGCATGCCGAGCGCTATGGACTTGTCGATGCGATGGCCCCAGCCGCCTGACGTCGTTTCACCAACGATGTGGCCGCCATGCCAGAGCGTCGACATGTAGGGCGCGTCGCAATCGCCGGGGTTTTCCACCACCAGCGTGACGAAGCGTTTCTTCACGCCTTGCTGTTTCTCGTTCTGCAGCGCCGTTTTGCCACGGAAGGCGGGCTTTTCCCATTTGACGAAACGCTCCAGCCCACCCTGCAGGATCGAATAGTCGGTCGACAGATCGCCCTTCCAGGTGCGGTAGCCTTTTTCGAGCCGTAGCGAATCCAGCGCGTACATGCCAAACGGCTTAAGACCGTGTTTCTGGCCTGCGGCCCAGATGGCGTCAAAGACGGCAGCTGTGTCACCGACCCTGGTGTGGATTTCCCAACCGAGCTCGCCGGCAAAGGAGACGCGCACGAGCCTCGCCCAGTGGCCGGCTATTGTCGTTTTCTGATGCGTCAGCCATGGCAAAGTGAGATCGGCGTCGCAGACCTCGGCGAGGATTTTTCGCGAATTGGGGCCGGCGAGGATCTGGGTCGAATACTCCTCGGTGCGGTCGGTCAGCGTGAAGGCCGCATCCGCTGGCATGCGCAACTTCAGCCATTCGAAATCGTGCCATTGTGCGACCGCCGCGGTGATCAGCGTCATCTGATCCTCGCCATGGCGCACGACGGACATTTCGGTGACGATGCGCCCCTTGTCGTCGGCGAGGTAGACGAGCCCGATGCGGCCGGGCTTCGGCACCAGGCCAGTGACCTGCAGGCTCAGCCATTCGGCGGCGCCCGGGCCCTCAAGATTGAAGCGCGAGAAGCCGGGCAGGTCGAGGATGCCGGCGGCGTCACGCACGGCCAGGCACTCTTCGCGCACGCGGTGCTGCCAGGGCCCGTCGCGGCGGAAGGTCAGGGTCGCTTCCTCGGAGATATCGTCGCCGTCCTGCGCGTACCAGGTGGCGCGTTCCCAGCCATTATAGGCGTCGAAGCGGCCGCCGAGCGCCTTGGTGCGATCATGGATCGGCGACAGCTTGCGGTCGCGCCCTTCCGGCCAGGCATGGCGCGGGAACTGGATGGCGTATTCGTTGCCGTAGATTTCCATGCCCTTGGCGACGCAGTAGTCCGGTGCAGCAGCAAAAGAGGTGAAGCGGCGCGGATCGCACGACCACATGTCCCACTCCGTCTGGCCTTGCGTGACCCATTCGGCCAGCACCTTGCCGGCGCCGCCGCCTTGGGCAATGCCGAAGGTGAAGACGCAGGCCTCGAAGGCATTGGGGACGCCAGGCATCGGGCCGATCAGCGGATTGCCGTCCGGCGCATAGGGGATCGGCCCGTTGATGACCTTGGACAGGCCGGTGGTGCCGAGGATCGGCACGCGGGCGACGGCATCGGCCAGGTAGTGTTCCAGCCGGTCGAGATCGTCGGGGAAGAGCTGGAAGGAAAAATCCTCCGGCATCGGATCGTTGTGGGTGGCCCAGTGCGCGCGGCAATTGCGCTCATAGGGGCCGAGATTCATGCCGCCCTTTTCCTGGCGCAAGTAGTATGAGGTGTCGACGTCGCGCAGCAGCGGCAGTTTTTTGCCTTGTTCCTTCGACCATGCCGCCAGTTCGGGGATTTCCTCGAACAGGATATATTGATGGCTCATCACCATCATCGGCACTTCGCGGCCGAACATCCTGCCGACTTCGGCGGCGCGGTAGCCGGCGGCATTGACGACGATCTCGCAACGGATATCGCCTTGCGGTGTGGTGACCACCCATTCGTCCTTCTCACGGCGCACGCCGATCACGGGGCAGAAGCGGATGATCCTGGCGCCCATGTCGCGCGCGCCCTTGGCCAGCGCCTGGGTCAACTGCGCCGGGTCGATATCGCCGTCGCTCGGGTCGTAGAGCGCGCCTTCAAGGTCGTGCGTCTCGATAAAGGGATAGCGGCGTTTGATCTCGTCGACGCCGACCACGCCGATGTCCATGCCCTGGTAACGGCCCATGCCCTTGGCGCGCTGGAATTCCTGCATGCGCTCCTTCGAGTGGGCGAGGCGCAGCGAACCGGTGACGTGATAGTTCATGGGATAGTCGACCGCCTCGGCAAGGCCCCGGTAAAGCTCGGTCGAATAGCGCTGCATGTTCATCAGCGACCAGGACGAGGAGAAGGTCGGAACATTGCCGGCGGCATGCCAGGTCGAGCCTGACGTCAGCTCGTTCTTTTCCAGAAGCACGCAGTCGGTCCAGCCTGCCTTGGCCAGATGATAGAGCGCCGAGGTGCCGACAACGCCACCTCCGATGATCACCACGCGCGCCGTGCTCGGCAAACCCGCCATGTTCTTCTCCCAAACTTCAAGCGCGCTGCGCTTCTGCTTTTGTTTTGATGCATGTCGTCGACCCAAAACCGCGCACGGTCTTGGGCGACATGCATTTCAGTAGACGGGTGGCGAAACCACCCAGATGACAACCGCCGGCTCGGTCCCGGGATTGCGCCAGCGATAAGGCTTGCCTTCGAAGCGGAAGGAATCGCCTTCGCCGAGCCGGTGCCAGATGCCCGCGATCTCGATATCGAACTGCCCGGAGGCGACGTATCCGGCCTCCTCGGTCGGTCGGCGGGCCTCGGTCTTCAGCTCCGCGCCCGGCGCGAAGACCGAACGCACCATCTCGAAACTGCCACCGAGATCGGGCGACAGAAGCTCTTCGACCAGGCCGGATTCGCTGGTGCCAAGCGTGCGGCGCTTGCCCGCGCGCACAATCACGCCGCGCTCGCTTTCCTGGGGTACGTCGTGACTGAAGAACAGGCTGATCGGAACGCCGAACAGCTCCGCGAAGGCCCTGAGGTCGCTGAGCGATGGCGTTGACAGACCACGCTCGACCTGACTGACCCAACCGACCGAACGGTCAAGTTTCAGGGCGATCCCTGCCAGCGTCAGCCCGCGCGCCCTGCGCAGCGCCCTGATATCGCTTGCCAACACGCGTTCGTCAGGTCCCTGCAATGTTCGTGCGGTAGTGGAGGGCAAAACGCTCTCGTCATGAAAATTTCCATCCGAATTTCATGAGAAAGCAAGCTCATGAAAAAATCAAGTAGATTTTCACCGATGCTCAAGATTTGCTTGCAGGATTTTGACGGTTCATGCAAAGGCTCCGCTTCTTCGAGCGGCGAGTGGGGACGTCCGATCGACACAAAGGCTGAGGGACGGCCCATGCTGGAAAAGAAGGCTCGGATCGCGGGCGATGCCGAGATTGTCGACGAGGCGATCCTAACGCGCCGTTCGGTGCGTGCATTCCTGTCCGACATGGTCGACGACGAGACGATCCGCGCCATTCTTACGGTCGCAGCGCGCGCACCGTCGGGCACCAACATGCAGCCGTGGCGCGTCTACGTCACCAAGGGCGAGACCAAGCAGCAGATATCGGATGCCATCCTGAATTCCGGCATCCGGGCCGAAAAGGCCGACTGGGACGAGTATCGCTACTATCCCACGCAGTTTTTCGAGCCATACCTGACCCGCCGCCGTGCCAATGGCTTCGGTCTCTATGGCGCGCTCGGCATCGGCCGACGCGAGGTCGACAGGATGCGCGCCCAGCATGACCGCAACTTCGTCTTCTTCGATGCGCCGGTCGGCATGATCTTCACCATCGATCGCCGCCTCAACCAGGGTTCGTGGATCGACTACGGCATGTTCCTGCAGAACATCATGGTCGCGGCGCGGGGCAGGGGCCTGCACACTTGCCCGCAGGCGGCCTTCGCGCCCTATCACCGGCAAATCCGGCCGGTGCTCAACATTCCCGACGAAGAGATCGTCGTTTGCGGCATGGCGCTCGGCTATGAAGACACGTCCAAGCCGGAAAACGCCTTCCGCACCGATCGCGTGCCGTTGGAAGAATGGGTGACGTTCAGCGAGTAAGGCTTGTGGCCTACTCGGTCATCTGCATGCCATGGCCGCTGACATGGGCACCGTCCTGTGGCGTCAGCTTGAGATAGGCGAGCAGCGCGCAGAGCGTGATGACGCCCTCGATCATAAAGAGAATCCGGAAATCGCTGGCGACCGCCGCGCCGCCGCCGGCGAGGAATGATAGCATGGCAGCAGCGAGACCGACGCTGATGGCGACCGCCAGCTGCCACAGGATGTAATAGAGCGCGCTGAAGCGGGCGAGCTGTTCGGGCGCGATGTCGGAATAGGCGAGGTTGCCGGTCGATGCCCACTGCACGGAGCGTAACACGCCGAAGACAAAGATGTAGGTCAGCGTGATCCACACCGGCGTCGTCGCCTGCAGCAAGGCAAAGCCCGCGACCATCGCGGCGACCACGGGCGTGTTGAAGACCAGCACGCGGCGGAAGCCGAAGCGATTGAGAAGGCGCGGCATGAAGAACCGCATGACCACCGATCCGACCGCCGCGACGAAGGTCAGCGATCCCGCCTGCACCGCGCTCATGCCGAAGCCGAGCTGGAACATCAGTGGCAGCAGGAAGACGACGGAGCTGAGGCCGATCGTATCCAGACCGCCGCCAGTAAGGAATGAAATGCGGAAGGTGCGGATGCGCAGGAGCTTGAGATCGAGCAGAGGATTGCGCACGCGCAGGCAGTAGAACGAGGCGGCCGTCAGAATGACGACGGCCAGCACAAGCTCAACCGCGATCATGCTTCCGGCTACGTCCTTCGCCGCCAGCGAGTCCATGCCGAAGACCAGCAGGACCATGCCGCTGCCGACCAGCAGAAAACCCGGAAAATCGAAGGGCGTGCGCACCGGCTTGGTCATGGTGGGAAACAGCGAGGCGGCAAGCACGGCCGCCGTTAGCGCGAAGGGCACGTTGATGAAGAAGATCCAGCGCCAGGAAATGTAAGTGGTCAGCGCGCCGCCGACGAGCGGACCGACCAACGGTCCGGACTGGCCGGCCAGCGAGATATACATGTTGATCTTCAACGTCCGGCTGCGCGGAAAGGTCGACAGGATGACGACCTGGCCGAGCGTACCCATCAGCGCGCCACCGAAGCCCTGCAACGCGCGGGCGCCGACCAGCATCCAGATGTCGTTCGAGAGCCCGCACAGGGCCGACGAGGCGGCGAACACCAGCAAGGCGAAGCAGTAGACATTGCGCAGGCCGAAGCGGTCGGCGGCCCAGCCGCCGAGCGGCATTGAGATGATCAGGCTGGCGACATAGACGGTGATCAGCAGACCGAGCTGGCTGGGTGGACGAGCGAGGCTTTCGCCGATGCCGGGCAGTGCCGTCACCACGACATTCTGATCGAGGCTGGTCATGAAGACGCCGCAGGCGACCGTCAGCGGCAGCAGGAGTAAGGCTCTGGCCGACACATCGGCGCGATCCGTGGCGCCGGCGGATATTTCAGCAGTCATGGGGAGGTTCGAACCAAACGAATGCGCCGACTCTGAGACGGGATTTTCATGTCCCTTTGACCGGTTGGACGGCCACGTTTTGACATCATGGGCGCCCGCGGCGGGATTCTCTAGCGGCAGAACCGGCTGGCCTTGAGGCCAGAAGCCGCGACTAAGCGGCGGTCCGGCCACATCATCTATTGCACTTCGTAACCGACTTCCTCGCTGGCATGGCAAAGCGCCTTCCAGAACGAACGCGCGAAGGAGCGGAAGACATAGATGTCGAACTGATCGGCGCCGGTGCGCTGGATCTGGGCGAAGACATCGTGGTGGGCAGTCGAGCGGCCCGCGCCTATGGGGAAGGCCGGCAGTGCGAAATCGATGGCGAAGAACTTCGCCAGCACCCATTCGGCCTTCGGACCGGCAAGGCGAATCGCCGTGCGGCCATGCGACAGGTCCGTCACCGTGCCGATGTCCGGCATCACCACCTTGGCAAAGGCCGCGGCCAGCCCTTCGGCCTCATCGACAACCGTGAACTTTCCTGGCGCGAAGCCGAATACCGATTTCACGCCGTTACTCAGACCGCCGCCGGCGCCATCAGGCAGCGCAAGCCCGGTGACGGCGTCGATGGCTGCCATCAGTCTCTTCTCCTCGCCCGGCCATGCGGCGAGCTGCACGATCGAGCCCGGGCTCGTTTCGGTCAGGAGGATCTCGACGCCATGTTCGAAATTGCCATGCGAGCCGACGTGAAACTCCGGCTCGAGGGGGGATTGGCGCTCAACCATGCATGCGGGTCCCTTCCGGATCGTAGAAATGGTTGGAGACGATCTCCACCGGCCCGAAGCGGTTGCGCAGGGGATCGGAGACGTGGGCACGCGTGCCGTGCCTGGCCTTGCCGCCCTTGACCAGCGCCAGTGCGATATGCTTGCCGAGCGCCGGCGAGTAGCAACAGGCGGTGATGTGGCCGATCGAGCCGTGCGGATTGGCTTCGTCGATCTCCTCGACAATGTGCGAACCGCCATTGAGCGCCCGGTTGTCGAGCGCGATTAGGCCGACCAATTCCAGACGGTCGGACGCGACGAGGCCTTCACGGTCCATCATCGCCGATCCGATGAACGGTTTCTTCTTCGACAGCATCCAGTCGAGATGCAGGTCGCGCGCCGTGGTGCGGCCGTCGATCTCGGCGCCGGTGACATGGCCCTTCTCGATGCGCATCGTGCCCAGCGCCTCGAGCCCGTAGGTGACCAGCCCGAACGGCTTGCCGGCCTCGATCAGCGCCTCCCAGACCTGCGTGCCGTGGCCGGCGCCGCAATAGACCTCGAAGGCCATTTCACCGGAGAAAGATAGCCGGCAAATCATAACCGGCACGCCTGCTATCTCGCCGTGGACGATGCCCATGAAAGGCAAGGCGGCGTTATCGACCGATGTGCCAGTGACGCAGGCGGCCAGAATCTGCCGGGCCTTCGGCCCGCCGATCGCAGCGCCGGCCCATTCGTCGGTCACCGAGGTGACGTGGACCTTCAGTTCCGGCCAGATCACATCGAGGAAATACTCCAGATGCTGCATCACCTTACCGGCATTGGCCGTCGTGGTTGTCATCAGGAAATCCTGTTCGCCGAGCCGCCAGGTGGTGCCGTCGTCGAAGGCAAAACCATCCTCGCGCAGCATCAGCCCGTAGCGGGCCTTGCCGACGGCGAGCGTCGAGAACATGTTGGTGTAGACGCGGTCGAGGAACGCGGCGGCGTCGGGGCCCTGGACCGCGATCTTGCCCAGCGTCGAGACGTCGACGATGCCGGCGCTTTCGCGCGTCGCCCTGGCCTCGCGCACATAGGCCTGCTCGACCGTTTCGCCTGAAAGCCCGTAGATCATCGGCCGGTACCAGAGGCCGGCGGAATAGAGGGTTGCGCCATTTTCGACATGCCAGTCGTGCATCGGCGTCAGCCGTTCGGGCTTCAGGTCGCCAAAGCGCTCCGCCGCCAGCGAACCGATCGAGACCGGCGCGAAGGGCGGCCGGAAACGGGTCGTGCCGACTTCCGGGATCGGCTTGCCCAGCGCCTCGGCCATGATAGCGAGGCCGGGAACGTTGGAGCTCTTGCCTTGGTCGGTCGCCATGCCAAGCGTGGTGTAGCGCTTAAGATGCTCGACCGAGACAAAGCCTTCGCGATGCGCCAGCCGGACATCCTCCGCCGTCACGTCGTGCTGGAAGTCGACAAAGCTCTTGCCCCTGGCCCTGATCTCGAACACCGGCGCCGGATCGGGGTCGCCGGGTACGGCTTCGACAGAGGGCAAGGCCGCCGGAGTGCCGGTTCCACCGGCTGCCGCGAGGCCGGCGGCGCGGCCTTCGGCGATCGCCTCGACGGTGGAAAAACTGCCGGTGAAGGCGCCGGCTCCGGTCCACTGCTGTGTTGGCCACTGCTGTGTCGGCGATTGCTGCGTTGGCTTCGGCGGCAGGAAGGCTTGCCGCGCGGCATCCCATTCCGCTTTCGCACCGGCCTGGCTGGCCAGATGGATGGTCGGCGACCAGCCGCCCGACATCAGCAGGCAGTCGGCATGGATGCTGCGCGCATCGCCGGTGAGCGCGCCGGTAACCATGTCGAAGCGCTGAACCTTGATGCCTGACAGCGCCTTGCCGCCCTCGGTGGCGACGACGGCGTGGCCGGTAAAGATTTCGGCCTCGGCTTCCGTGGCGAGGCTGCGCATCTCAGCCGAAAGTTCGGGCCTGACGTCGACGACGGCAACGATCGCGGCCCCCGCTTTCTTCAGGGCGACGGCAGCGCGATAGGCGCTGTCATTGTTGGTGAACAGCGCGATCCGCTCGCCCGGCAGTACGCCGAATTCGTTGGCATAGCGTTGCGCCGCATGCGCCAGCATCACGCCCGGCCTGTCATTGCCCGGGAAAACCAATGGGCGCTCGAAGGCGCCGGTGGCCAGCACCACGGATTTGGCGCGGATCGCCCAATAGCGATGGCGCGGCTCGCCCTTGGCCGGCTGTTCCTTGTGGTCGCTGACCCGCTCGAGCGCGGCAAGCGTGTTGTTGTCGTAGTAGCCCCAGACCGTGGTGCGCGGCAGAAGCCGGACATTGTCCCGGCCTTCAAGCTGGGCAACGGTGCGCCGCACCCAATCGGTTGCCGGCGCGCCGTCGATGGTTTCATCGGACCAGTTGGCCGAACCGCCGAAACGCGGCTCGAGATCGGCCAGGATGACGCGGGCGCCATTATCGGCGGCGGCTTTGGCGGCCATCAGGCCGGCGGGGCCGGAGCCGACCACCAGCACGTCGCAAAAAGCGTTCATACGCTCGTAGCGGGCCGGGTCCTTCGCCGATCCGGCGCTGCCGAGGCCGGCGGCGCGGCGAATGAAGTGCTCGCAGAACATCCAGAAACGCGTGCCCTTCAGCGGGCCGAACACCGGTCCCATGAAGGTCTTGTAGTAGAAGCCGGCCGACAGGATCTTGCCGCCGAGCTGGTTGACGGCATGGATGTCCCAGGCGAGCGACGGGAAGCGGTTCTGGCTGACGGCGACCAGCCCATCATGGATCTCGACCATGGTCGCCGGAATGTTGGGCTCGCGAACCTCGCCTTTCAGCACCGTCACCAGCGCATTGGGTTCCTCGACGCCGGCGGTGAGCAGGCCGCGCGGGCGGTGGTATTTGAACGAGCGCCCGAACAGGGTGACGCCCTTGGCCAGCAGCGCGGACGCCAGCGTGTCGCCGGCATGGCCGGTATAGGCGACGCCGTCGAAGGTGAAGCGGATGGTCTTCAGCCGGTCGATGCGGCCGCCAGTGTCCGTGCGGCGCGGGCTCATGATTTGTCTTCCGCCTTGTGACGCGAGGCCGAACCATGGTCGCCGCGCGCGAAGGCGACGCTCGAAATCTCATGGGTCAGCGTGTTGCGCACGACCCGCAGATGCGCCCGGCAACCGCCGGAATGCTGCCAGATCTCGTTGTGGTCGCCAGCCGGGTTCAGCCGGTCATAGACATAGGCATTCCACGCCTCGAAATTCTGCGAGGCGGGGTCGGGACGCTCGCGGTTGCCGTCACCCTGATAGGTGAACTCGATGACGTCGCGCGGGCCGCAATAGGGACAGGTGATCAGCACGGTATATTCCTGATGAAGCCTTGCTTAATGAAGTCGAGGGTTGGCGCCCTGACCCTTGTCGTCGATCACCAGGCCGCGATGGAAGCGGTCGAGCGTGAAGGCGGCATTGAAGTCGTGCGGCTCGTCCTTGACGATGGTCCAGGCAAAGCACCAGCCTGAGGCCGGCGTCGCCTTGAAGCCGCCATAGCACCAGCCGCAATTGAGATACATGCCGGGCAGGGGGCCGGTGGTGATGATCGGCGAACCGTCCATCGACATGTCGCAGACGCCGCCCCAGGAGCGCAGCATGCGCACGCGGGCGAGACCCGGAAACAGCGCCAGCATCTCGCTCATCACCTCATCGACGATGGGCAGGTTGCCGCGCTGGGCGTAGCTGTTGTAGCCATCGATGTCGCCGCCATAGACAAGGCCGCCCTTGTCGGACTGCGACATGTAGAAATGACCCATGCCGAAGGTCACGACGGTATCGATGAAGGGCTTCAGCGATTCGGTGACGAAGGCCTGCAGCACGTGGCTCTCGATCGGCATCGTCTCGACGCCGGCCAGCTGCATGACGCGTCCGGTGCTGCCGGCCACCGCGACCGCCACCTTCTTGGCCCTGATATCACCACGCGATGTGGTGACGCCGGTTATGCGGTCGCCGTCGCGCAGGAAGCCGGTGACTTCGCAATTCTCGATGATGTCGACGCCGCGCCGGTCGGCGCCGCGCGCATAGCCCCAGGCCACGGCGTCGTGACGGGCGGTGCCGGCGCGCCGTTGCATCAGGCCGCCGACCACCGGAAACCGCGCCTCATTGGAGATATCGAGCGCCGGGATCAGGCGTTTGATCTCGGCCGGCGTCATCAGTTCGGCATCGACGCCGAGATGGCGCATGGCATTGCCGCGCCTCGCATAGTCGTCGAACTGGGCCGGCGTGTGGGCCAGGTTCAAGCATCCGCGTTGCGAGAACATGACATTGTAATTGAGTTCGTGCGACAGGTCCTCCCACAGCTTCATCGAGTGTTCGTAGAAGCGTGTGTTGGCCGGCAGCAGATAGTTCGAGCGCACGGCCGTCGTGTTGCGGCCGACATTGCCGGAGCCGAGCCAGCCCTTTTCCAGCACCGCGACATTGGTCATGCCGTGTTCCTTGGCAAGATAATAGGCGGTCGACAGGCCATGCCCACCGCCGCCGATGATGATGACATCATAGGAAGCTTTCGGGTCCGGCTTGCGCCAGGCCGGCTTCCAGTCCTTGTTTCCCTTGAGTGCATTCGCGAGCAGCGAAAAGGCCGAGTACTCTGCCATCATTGTCATCCGGTTCGGGCGATGCGGCAGACTATAGAGCAGGCCGCAAGCGCAAAGCCAATATTGCGCCATTGCCTTTCGACTGGCCGACTCAAGAATCGGCGATCGGGCGGAAACAGGCGGCGGATGCGACAGCTTGCTCCATGATATGGCCGTCTTTATCAAGGACGGGCTCTTCAAATGCCTTTGCCGCCCGTGAGTCGCCAAGAAATCATGCTTTTCCGCTTCTTCCGCCTGATTCTGGTCTGCGCGCTTGTCGCATCAGCGCCGCTCGGCGCCATCGCCCAGGTCGCAGGTCAGGCTCCCGCGACGCCAGGGGCCAGCCAGGCTCCCGTAGCGCCGGGTGGCAGCCCGGTTCCGGCGGCGCCCGCGGCCAGCCCGGCACCCCCGGGACTGATCGCCGATCAGCAGAAGATGATCAAGGACCTGACGGCAAAAACCGATGGTCTCGAGAAGAAGATTCAGCAGGACGGTGAGGAGGATTCAAGTCTCGTTGACATCCGCCTGCAGCTTGAGGAACTGTCCCGCGAGTCGCTGAATACCGCGCTTGCCTTCCGCACGCGCCTTGCCGAGATCAACGCCAGAGTTCAGCAGCTCGGCCCGGCGCCCGCCGCGGGCCAGCCGCCCGAGCCCGATATCGTGAGCGCCGAACGCCAGGCGCTGACGTCCGAAAAGGCCGAGATCAACGCTGTCATTTCGCAAGCCCAGGCCCTGTCGATCCGCATCAGCGGGCTGATCGACCAGATCGGCAATATGCGCAGCGCGCTTTTCCGCAATCTTTTGACGAAGCGCTATGTGCTGTCGGACGCGCTGAGCCCGCAGGTCTTTTCGGACGCCCGCGACGAGTTCCGCAACTTCTACAAGGCGGTGTCTTCCTGGCTGAGCTTCGCCTTCAAGTTCAAGTTCCAGGCCATTCTTGCGGCGACCTTCGTCGCGCTCGGCCTGGCCCTGGTGCTGCTGGTCGGCGGCAGGCGCCTGTTCGGGCGCGTGTTCGAAGCTGACCCCACTAACGAGGATCCGTCCTATCTCAGCCGCCTCTCGGTTGCCTTCTGGTCGACCCTGCTGCCCACGCTGGCGGTCGGCGCCTTTCTTGGGTCGACGATCTTCTTCTTCAATTATTACAACGTGTTGCGCGGCGATATCGGACTCTTCCTGAATGCGCTGGCGAGCGTCATCGGCGTGGTGTTCTGCGTCAACCGGCTGACCAATGCGGCCCTGTCGCCGCGCCTGCCGAACTGGCGCCTCATTCCGGTCGAAACGGGACCGGCACGCTGGCTGGTGCGCCTGGCCACGGCCATGGCCGTGGTCATCAGCTTCAACACCTTTCTGTCGATCGTGAACGACAAGATGGGCTCGCCACTGTCGCTGACCATCGCCCGCAGTTTCCTCGCAACCATTATCGTCGGCGTCATCCTGATCCTGATGGCGATGCTGCGGCCGTTCAGGGCGCGCGACGGAAGCTGGCGGCCGTGGCCGGCATGGCTGCGCTACCTGGCGCTGTCACTCGGCCTTTTCACCATCATCGCCGCCTTGCTGGGCTATATCGGCCTTGCGCTGTTCGTCTCGCTGCAGGTCGTGGTCACCGGCACCGCGCTCATTACCGCTTATATCGGCTTCCTGTCGGCGCAGGCGATCGGCGAGGAGGGCGCTTTCGCCAACACCACTGTCGGGCGCTGGCTGTCGGTCAACTCCAGCTATGAAGACACCGCACTCGACCAGCTCGGCCTCGTGGTCAGCGTCGCGATCAATCTGATGATCGTGCTGGTGTTCCTGCCGCTGATCCTGCTGATGTGGGGCTTCCAACTGGGCGATATCCAGGCTTGGGCCTACAGGCTGGCGACGGGGATCACCATCGGTTCGGTGACGATTTCGGTCACCGGCATCCTCTCCGGTGTTGTCGTCTTCATCATCGGCTATTTCCTGACGCGCTGGTTCCAGGGCTGGCTCGACGGTTCGGTGATGGCGCGCGGCAAGGTCGATACCGGGGTGCGCAACTCGATCCGGCTAGCTATTGGGTATGCCGGCGTGGCGCTGGCGGCACTCGTCGGCATCTCGGCTGCCGGTATCGACCTCTCCAGCCTGGCGCTGGTCGCCGGCGCTCTATCGCTCGGTATCGGCTTTGGCTTGCAGAATGTGGTGTCCAACTTCGTTTCCGGCCTGATCCTGCTGGCCGAGCGGCCGTTCAAGGTCGGCGATTGGATCGTCGCCGGTGAGATCAGCGGCACGGTCAAGAAGATCAGCGTGCGCGCCACCGAGATCGAAACCTTCCAGCGGCAATCGGTGATCCTGCCCAATTCAAACCTGATCAACAACGCCGTCGGCAACTGGACGCACCGCAACAAGCTCGGCCGCATCGACATCAAGATCGGTGTCGCCTATGGCAGCGACGTCAAGCAGGTCCATACCGTCCTGCTCGAAATCGCGCGCAGCCATCCGCTGGTGCTGAAGAATCCCGAACCTTTCGTGCTGTTTTCCAATTTCGGCGCGGCCGCGCTCGAATTCGAAATCAGGGTTTTCCTGGCCGATGTGATGAATGGCAACATTGTGCAGAACGACGTCCGCTTCGCCGTGCTCGAGAAATTCGACGACCAGCATATCGAAATCCCTTCGACGCCGCGAGCCGTCGTCGAGACCAAGCACGCGAAGGCTTGGCCGACTGACGACGACAAGATCGAAGCCGATTTCATAGAGCAGGAACAGGCGAAGACAGAGGCCGCGGCCGAGGCGAAACGAGCCGCCAAATCAGGACGCAAGGCGCGCAAGCCCGATCCCGACTAGATATCGGAGCCGGTCAGCTGTTCGCGATCGGAACGGGGAGTGCCGTGTGCAGATCGGTCTTGAAATCAACAGGGCCGGCGTGCGCCTGCGGCCTGCACTGGAGAAGCCAAAGCCAATTGCGGCATGAATGCGGCATTCAGTTGCGGTTCAGCTTCCATCTCATATAAGCTCCCATGCAACGGGCGAAAATGCCTTGCGAAATGCAACAGGGGCGGTGGGAACACCGATATTGCACCATGTGGAAGTCTCTCGTCGCTGCCGTCGCCTTGCTCGCCGTGAGCGGCTCGGCCCATGCCGCCAGCGCGGTCAACAAGGACGCCGAGACCCGCACGCTGGTCGTGACGGAGGGTGGCAGTAAGACCGAACTTGCGCTGGCTGGAGGGGAAACCGTTGAGTTCTGCCAGAATGGCTGCTTCGTCACCTTGCCCAATGGCGATCTTGAAGCCCTGACCGGTTCGGAAACCGTCGAAATCTCAGGCGGCGTTGCCCGCATAAAGTAATCTCTGCGGCATGGTTGGAAAGGCCGGGCATTGCTCGGCCTTTTATTGTTTCGGTAGCGGGTTAACAATGACGCCGGACATACGACCTCGGCGGCCGCCTACAACCGGGCGTTTCACTATTTTTCGACCGGTGCGCAATCGCCCCGGCATGATCAAGGTCGAAGTCGACGCGCTGCCCGCTCCTGAGATAGGACTTAGTCGCTTGGCTTTTTCCGAATGTCGCAAACAGGCTTCATCAGCCCCATCGCTCGGCCCTATAGTCCGCGCGCTTTATCACACTGGAGTCGCGGGCAATGGCAGAGTTTCCGAAAAAGGCGAAGGTCGTCATCATTGGCCTCGGCGGTATTGTTGGTGCATCGATCGCCCATCATTTGATCGAGCGCGGCTGGGACGACATTGTCGGCATCGACAAGTCGGGCATCCCGACCGATATCGGCTCGACGGCGCACGCCTCCGACTTCTGCTACACGACCAGCCACGACTTCCTATCCTGCTGGACGACACTCTATTCCATCGATTTCTACGAGAAGATGGGTCACTACGCCCGCATCGGCGGTCTCGAGGTTGCCCGCGTTGGCGACGACAGCCGCATGGACGAGATCAAGCGCAAGATCGCCTCTGCGAAAGCGTTTGGAACACGCGCGCGACTGATCGAGCCGGGCGAGATCAAGGAAAAATTCCCGCTCATCGAAGAAGAGATGGTGCAGGGCGGCCTGTGGGATCCGGATGCCGGCCTCGTCATTCCGCGCTCGCAGACTGTCGCCGGCAAGCTCGTCGACCAGGCGGAAGCGTCGGGCAAGCTGAAATCCTTCGCCAACACGCCGGCCAAGTCGCTGGTGGTCAAGGACGGCCGCATCAGCGCCGTGGTGACAGACCGTGGCACGATCGAGGCTGACTATGTCATCGTCTGCGCCGGCATTTGGGGGCGGCTGATCGCGGAGATGGTCGGCGAGGACCTGCCGGTCATGCCGATCGACCATCCGCTGACTTTCTTCGGACCCTATAATGAGTTCGCCGGCACCGGCAAGGAGATCGGCTGGCCGCTGCTGCGCGACCAGGGCAACTCGGCCTATATGCGCGACACGGGCGATCCCAAGACCGCCGAGGGCGGGCAGATCGAATGGGGCTATTACGAAGAGACCAATCCGCGTCTCTGCCACCCGCGCGACCTGCTGGAAAAGGACCAGGCGCGTTTGTCGCCCTCGCAGCGCGACCTCGACATGGAGCAGATCCTGGCGCCGCTCGAACGCGCCATGGAACTGACGCCGATCCTGGGCGAACTCGGCTACAATGAAAGCCATTCCTTCAACGGCCTGCTGCAGGTGACGGCCGATGGCGGTCCGTCCATGGGCGAGAGCCAGAAGGTGAGGGGCCTGTGGTATGCCGTCGCCATCTGGGTCAAGGACGGCCCCGGCATGGGCAAGCTGATCGCCGACTGGATGACGGACGGCCGTACCGTGATCGACCACCACGCCATCGATTATGCGCGCTTCTACCCGCACCAGACCAAGGAGCAGTTCATCTGGGATCGCTGCACCGAAACGGCGATGAAGGTCTACAATCCGGCGGTGCATCCTCGCGAGCCGTTCTCAAAGGGCCGCAACATAAGGCGCTCCCCATTCTGGGAGCGCGAGAAGGAGCTCGGCGGTTACTTCATGGAACTGGGCGGCTGGGAGCGCGCGCATGGCTATGCCGCCAACGAGCATCTGCTCGAAAAATACGGCAACCGCGTGCCGGTGCGCGAGAACGAATGGGACAACCGGCACTTCTGGCGCGTTTCCAATGCCGAGCACCTGGCGATGAGCGAGGATTGCGGCATCGTCAACCTGTCGCACTTCTCGATGTATGACGTCGAAGGACCTGACCACGTCGCGTTGCTGGAGTGGCTCTGCGCGGCCAAGATCGGCGGCGACAACAATATCGGCAAGGGTATCTACACCCATTTCCTCGACGAGGAAGGCATGGTGCGCGCCGACTTCACCGTCATCCGCATGGCCGACCGCTGCCGCGTCATCGACGGCGCCGACGCCGGCCCACGCGACTTCCAGTACATGCGTCGCACGGCGCAGGACAAAGGTTTTGACGTCACTATCACCGATGTGACGGAAAAATACGTCACCATCGGCATCTGGGGGCCGAATGCCCGCACGACCTTGCAGAAGGTGGTCGAAAATCCCGAAGGGCTGTCGCTGGAGAATTTCCCGTTCGCCGCGATCAAGCCGATCCGGATCGGCGGCAAGGACGTCACGGCTTTCCGCATCTCCTATGTCGGCGAGCAGGGCTGGGAATTGCATATGCGCTACGAGGATGGGCTGGCAGTCTGGGACGCGCTGCGCTCGACCGGCGTCATGCCATTCGGCGTCGAGACTTACGCCAACACGCGCCGCATGGAAAAGAGCCTGCGCCTGCAGAACGCCGACCTGCTGACCGAATACAATCTGCTGGAAGCCGATCTCGCGCGTCCGAAGGTCAAGGAGAACGATTTCTGCGGCAAGGCCAAGCATCTGGAATATCGCGCCCGCGAGCACCAGCCGGCGATGCTGTGCACGCTTGTCATGACCGACAACAAGGACGGCAAGGGTGTTGCCCGCTACCCCGTCGGCATCATGCCTGTGATGGATCCGGCAACCGGCGAGACGCTCGTCGACGAACTCGGCCGCCGCTCCTTCACGACGTCGGTCGCCTATGGCCCTACCATTGGCAAGAACATCGCGCTCGCCTACCTGCCCTGGGCCTATGCCCAAGAGGGCCGCAAGCTCGAGGTGGAGTATTTCGGCGAGACCTATCCGGTCGAAGTGGCCAGCGTCGGCTACAAGCCGCTCTACGACCCGGAGAACCTCAAGCCGCGCAGCTGATCGCGGACGGAGCAACGGACTGATCGCAAAAAGCCTGGCATAGAGCCGGGCTTTTGTCTTTTTAACCAGGCCGTTTTCGCTTACCCTCAAGGAATGTCTGCTTTCCCGAGCGCAAGACATTTCCTTTCGAGCTGCGCTGCGCTGGCGTTGATTCTCTGGCTGGCGCCCGGGACCCGCGCGGACGAGCCGGTCGATGTCGAACTGGTGCTGGCGGTCGACGTTTCGCTGTCGATGTCGGCGGACGAACTCGAGATCCAGCGCCATGGCTACGCGGCGGCGCTGACGCATGACAATGTGCTGCGGGCCATTGCCAATGGCACCTACGGCAAGATCGCGGTCACCTATGTCGAGTGGGCCGGCACAACATGGCAGCGCGTCATCGTGCCGTGGACGGTGATCGCCAACCGCGCTGACGCGGAGCGCGTGGTGGCGCAATTGTCGGCCCAGCCGCCCGACAGCGCGCGGCGCACCTCGATCTCCGGCGCGTTGGAATTCGGCAGCGACCTTCTCGCCGAAAGCGGCTACGAGGGGACCAGGCGCGTCATCGACGTTTCCGGTGACGGACCCAACAACCAGGGCGCGCCAGTCAATCTCACCCGGGACGCGGTGGTCAGGCAGGGCATCGTTATCAACGGCCTGCCGCTGATGACCCGAGGCGGCTTCACCAGCGCCTATGACGTCAACGATCTCGACCGCTACTACAGCGACTGCGTCATCGGCGGCCCCGGAGCCTTCATGATCCCGGTCAACGACTGGACGCAATTTCCCGAAGCTATCCGCCGCAAGCTGGTGCTCGAGCTTGCCGGTTCGGCGTCACCGCAATGGGCGGCGGAAGCAGCCGATCACCCGCCAGTGGTGCTGGCGCAGGACAAGCCGGCCGTCGACTGTCAGATCGGCGAGAAAATGTGGCGCAACCGCAACTGGAGGCTAGACAACCGCTAGAGCCAGAATGATTTCAGATCGATTCGATCTGAAATCTGAATCCGCCTTTGGATCAAAGAGATAGAGCATGATGTCGTCCGAAAACCGCTTCACAGGTTTCGGCATCATACTCCAGGCTTGCCTCGCCGGCCGAAGCGGTGGCAGAGTGCCCAGATCATGCTATTCAGGCTAGGGGCGTCGCGGCCAAACCGAGGAAACATGAGATGAAACGCCTTGTCATCCTGACTGCCGTCGCGTCGGTCCTTTTTGCCGACGGCGCCAGCGCCCAATATGACGACCAGCCCGCCTGCGTCATGTTCGAGCACTCGAATTTTCGCGGGCGGTCGATCGAGATGGGGCCCGACGATTCCGTGAATTTTCGCGGCGGCCAGTTCTGGAACGACCGTGTGTCGTCGGTGTTCGTTCGCCGGGGCTGCACGCTGGTTGCCTATGAGGATACGAATATGAGCGGCGAATCGATCGAGATCAGGCGCCGGGTCCGCGAGCTCGGGGGCGATTGGAACGACCGAATCTCGTCCGCAGAGTGCTCCTGTGATGGCTACTGATACCGGGTTTCGGGCGGCCGGCTGGTGGCCGGCCGCCGATCTGGTTGCAGGACACTGCCTGGGTCTCCGTGCGCCTCACCATCCTGTTGATTGACAAGCCGATTGACGTCTGTGAGACAATTCCCTTCAGATAAAACAAAAGGGGAACTGACATGACCAGGATCGCCGTTCTTGCCGCAACTCTGACATTTGCCGCCGGCTTGTCCGCGCCGGCCATGGCTGCCACGTCGCTGACCATAGGGATCAGCGGCTGGACCGGGTTCGCGCCGCTGACGCTTGCCAAGCAGGCAGGCCTCTTCGAAAAGCACGGTCTCGACGTGACCTTGAAGAAGGTGCCGCAGGCCAGCCGTCCGCTCGCCATCGCCAGCGGCGACCTGCAATGCGCCGCCACCACGGTCGAGACCTGGCTGGTGTGGAACGCCAGCGGGGTGACCACCAAGCAGATCTTCCAGCTCGACAAATCCTATGGCGCCGACGGCATCGTCGTACGCAACGACATCAAGACCGTCGCCGATCTCAAGGGCAAGACCGTGGCCTCGTCGGCACCGGGCACGTCGCCCTATTTCCTGCTCGCCTGGGTGCTGAACAAGAATGGCATGTCGACCAAGGACGTGACGGTCGTCAATCTGGAGCCGGACGCGGCGGCCCAAGCCTTCCTTGCCGGCCAGAACGACGCGGCGGTCACCTATGAGCCGTTCATCTCGGCCGTGCGCGACAAGGCCGACCAGGGCCATATCCTGGCGACCACGCTCGACTATCCGATGGTTCTCGATACGGTCGGCTGCACGCCCGAATTCCTCAAGGCCAATCCCGATGCCGCCAAGGCGCTCGCCGACAGCTATTTCGATGCGCTCGACCTGATCAAGAAGGATCCGCAGAGATCCTACGAGATCATGGGCGCCGACGTGAAGCAGTCGGCCAAGGAATTCGAGGATTCGGCAAAATACCTGAAATGGGCGGACAAGGCGGAGAACAAGCAGTTCTTCACCAAGGAATTCCCGGACTTTTCCAAGACCGCAGGCGCGCTTTTGCTGCAGATGGGACTGATCAAGGAAGCGCCCGACGTCACTACGCTTGCAGACACCAGCGCGGTGGCGAACTGACGGATCAACCCTGGGCATCACGCGGTGGCGCCGGGCGCCGTCGCTTTCCCTCCGACAAAGGATGAAGATGCGCCCCTTGCATCCGGTCTCGCCGGGCATTCGAACCGTGCTCGGCATTTCCTTCTTCGTGCTGTTCGTGGTCTTCTGGGCCTGGATCACACTTGGCGGCCACGTCAACCGCATCTTCCTCGCCGACCCGCTGTCGATGCTCAGGGACGGATGGCGCCTGCTGGTCGAGGACCGTTTCTGGCTCGACATATTGATCACCATCTGGCGGGTTTTCGGCGGCTTCGTGCTGGCCTCGGTCGTCGCCGTGCCGCTCGGCATCGCCATGGGCGCCTGGAAGCCGGTGGAAGCATTCCTGGAGCCCTTCGTCTCTTTTGCCCGCTACCTGCCGGCCTCGGCCTTCATTCCATTGCTCATCCTCTGGGCCGGCATTGGCGAACTGGAGAAGCTGCTGGTCATCTTCGTCGGCTCGGTGTTCCAGATCATCCTGATCATCGCCGTCAAGGTCGGGTCGACGCGGCGCGATCTGGTCGAGGCCGCCTATACGCTGGGCTCGACCAACAACAGCATCGTCAAGCGGGTGATCATGCCGGCCAATGCGCCTGAAATCGCCGAGACGCTGCGGCTTGTGCTCGGCTGGGCGTGGACCTATGTCATCGTCGCCGAACTGATCGGCTCGTCCTCTGGCATCGGCTACATGATCATCAACAGCCAGTCGCGGCTGGCGACCGGACAGATCATTTTCGGCATCATCGTCATCGGTCTGATCGGCCTGTTGTCCGATTTCGCCTTCAAGGCGTTCAACCGCTGGCTCTTTCCGTGGAGCCTGGCGTGAGCAAACTTCTCATCGAGGGAGTCTCGCGTACCTTTGCCGGCGTGCGCGGCGGACAGCCGGTCAAGGCATTGATGCCGATCGACCTGGCGGTCGCCGCCAATGACTTCATCACCATTCTGGGGCCGTCAGGCTGCGGAAAGTCGACGCTGCTCAGAATCGTCGCCGGCCTGGAGGCGCCGAGCGAAGGCCGCGTGCTGCTCGACGGCAAGGCGGTGACGCGCCCGGGACCGGACCGCGGCATGGTCTTCCAGTCCTACACGCTGTTCCCATGGCTGACGGTCGCTGAAAACATCGCCTTCGGCCTGCGCGAACGCGGCATGGCTGAAAAGGAGCGGGACGGGGTCGTCGCGTCCTATGTCGATCTCGTCGGGCTGAAGGGGTTCGAAAACCATTGGCCAAAGCAGCTTTCGGGTGGCATGCAGCAGCGCACGGCGATTGCCCGCGCGCTGGCCAACGATCCCGAGATCCTGTTGTTGGATGAGCCGTTCGGCGCCCTCGACAACCAGACGCGCGGGCTGATGCAGGAGCTTCTGCTCGGCATCTGGGAGCGGCGCAAGAAGACGGTGCTATTCGTCACCCACGACATCGAGGAGGCGATCTTCATGGCCTCGCGCGTGATCGTGATGACGGCGCGGCCCGGCCGCATCAAATCGGACGTCGCCATCGACCTGCCGCATCCGCGCCATTACACGCTGAAGACCAGCCCGGAATTCTCGGCGTTGAAGGCGCGGCTGACCGAGGACATACGCGCCGAGGCGATGCGGACAGCACAGGTGAAACCAGCCGAGGCTTGATCCGGTAGTTTCGGATCAGGCCGCCAGCAACTGCTTGCGGTCGACGCGCTCCTGCTGCGGCGAACGGGCATAGAGCTCGCGGTAGCATTTGGAGAAATGCGAGGCCGAGACGAAGCCGCAGGCGACCGCCACCTCGACCACCGGCATCGAGGACTGGATCAAGAGATGCCTGGCGCGGTCGAGCCGGATTTCCAGATAGTAGCGGGCAGGCGAGCGTCCCATCTCAGTGCGGAAAAGGCGCTCGATCTGGCGGCGCGACAGGTCGACATGATCGGCGATCTCGATCAGCGACAGCGGCTCGGAGAGGTTCGCCTCCATCAGTTCGATGATGGTCAGCACTTTCGAGTTCTGTACGCCAAGACGCGCGCGCAGCGGCAGGCGCTGGCGGTCGGTCGGGCTGCGCACGCGGTCGGTCAGCACCTGCTCGCAGACGCGGTTGACGAGGCTCTCGTCGAAATCGTCGCCGATCAGCTTCAGCATCATGTCGAGCGCAGCGGTGCCGCCGGCGCAGGTATAGATGTTCTGGTCGATCTCGAAGAGGTCGGCAAAGACATTGGCCTTGGGAAACGCTTCGGAAAATCCCGGCAGGTTCTCCCAATGGATGGCGCAGCGCTTGTTGGACAGCAGGCCGGCGGAGGCCAGGATATGCGCGCCGGTGCACAGGCCGCCGACGGCAACGCCGCGATTATACTCTTCGCGCAGCCAGGCGAAGGCCGATTTGTTCTGGTAGCGCTCGACATTGATGCCGCTGCAGACGATGGCCATGTTGGGACGATCCGGCCCCGCCATCTTCTTGCGTTCCTCCTCCAGCGAGGTGTTGACCGCGCATTCCACACCGTTCGAGGCGCGCACCGGCTTGCCGTCGATGCTGGCGAGGCGCCAGCGATAGGCCTCGTAGCCGAGCATGCGGTTGGCGGAGCGCAACGGGTCGAGCGCGGTCGCAAAGGCGATCATGGTGAAATCGGGAATAAGGAAGAATACAAACGATCGCTTGATCGGATGCTTAACGGCGTTCACGGGAACCTCACGCAGCCATGACGCGAACAGGATGTCGCGAATAGCATAGCGACATCAGGAAATCCCATGCTTGTCAATTGGCTACACCGCTTGGACAAGATTAAATTTGCGACATGGGTCGCAAATGGGCAATTCACAGGCGGGAACCCATGATGCGATCCGGGACAAGCCCGGGCGCAACGCGGCACAACAGAAACGCCGCCTTGGCTTGAGCCAGGCGGCGTTACAGTCGTGAAGGCAGCGGCAGGGAGCGCTGTCTCAAAAAAATATTAGGCGACGAAGCCGAGACGAGCGGCAGCCATAGCGCCAGTCTGGCCGGGCATGGTGTTGGCGAGGCGCTGGCGCTCGAGAGCGGTGGTCAGGTTCATTTCGCGGCGTGCAAAGAGGCGGGAAAAAAGCTTCATGATCATCTCCAATCGGTTGCTCAGACGGGTCGCCTTCGCTTGATGGAGTGGGGCAGCTCGTTTGCTGACGGTGATATAGGCTTGTGTGAGCGGAAACTAAATCGCAAAAGCGAAGCGCTTGATATGAAAAGCGACACCACATGCGACAAGGCGGGGCGGGGGGTCCAGAATTCGCGATTGTTTACAGTGGCTTAGTTCAGAAAACGAGATGCTATGCGGCTTGTTCATATGCGCCATGCAGCGGCGGCATGGCTCCTGAATTCATTTGAATACAAATAAAACGACAAGAAACGTCCAATAAAACGAGAAGGCCTGCCGGGCGGAATGCACGGCAGGCCTTCAGCACAGGGTACACACGATCTACTTTGCTCCAGCCCAGGATCCGATGCCGTTGCGCATGCCGGTCTTGGCGTCGGCAGCTTCAGGCCAGCCAATATCCTTCTGCAGTTCGATCGGCAGTGAGCGGATGGCGCGTTCGGTCTGGTAGCGGGCGCGGGCCGCGCTGAATTCGGTCGCGATGCGGCCGAGGGAGGACAGGATAGACATTTCATTTCTCCTTATGCGCCAGGCGGCGATGCCCAGGCAGCGGCTGGTTACGCCAGGTCTGTTTCAGCTTCATTTCATATCGATTGCAGGTCTGTGTCGGAGTCGTTTCATGGCTGCTTATGGCAGCATCCTCAATCGATGCAGTTGACTATGCTCCTGATCTGATGTTCAATCAAACGAAATGGAGTGATGCTTTGTATCAGAAAAATTGAAGGCCGATCGCCATGAACGCCCCACTCAATCATCCGCTGCCGCTGCTCGATCTTGACGTTTTGCGCACTTTCGTGGCGATTGCCGAGACCGGCAGCTTCACCACTGCCGCCAATGCCGTCTTTCGCACGCCGTCGGCGGTGTCGATGCAGATCAAGAAGCTGGAGGATATTCTTGGCCGCTCGGTGTTCGCCCGCGATGCCCGCTCGGTGACCCTGACGACGGATGGCGAAATGCTGCTCGGCTATGCCCGGCGGCTGCTGTCGATCAACCGCGAGGTGGTCTCGAAGTTCATCATTCCCGACATTGTCGGCGTGGTCCGGCTCGGCTCGCCGGATGACTATGGCGAGCGCGTGCTGCCGCATGTGCTGAAGCGTTTCGCGCAATCGCATCCCTCGATCGCCGTCGACGTCACCATCGACCAGAGCAGCAATCTGCGCCGCCGCATGGACGACCGCGCGCTCGACATCACGCTTCTGACCAACTCCTACAAGACCAGCGCGCTCGGCGCCGAGGTGCTTTTGACCGAGCCGATCGTGTGGGCCGGCGCCAAGGGTGGCTGCGCGCATCTGCGCGAACCGCTGCCGGTGTCGCTGTGGGAAGAAGGCTGCGCCTGGCGCGCCGGTGCGCTTGATGCGCTGGGACGCGAGGGCCGCAACTACCGCATAGCGTATATGAGCGCCCATACGGCCGGCCAGCGTGCCGCCATCATGTCCGATCTCGCCGTGGCGCCGCTGCCGAAGTCGTTCCTTGGCAACGATATGGTCGAGCTCTGCCCGAAGGACGGCATGCCCGACATCGGCACCTATAATCTGGCCATGGTGGTGGCACCGGACGCCAGCGCACCGGTCAAGGCCGTCGCCGACCACATCCGCGCGACCTTCGAAGTATTCCGGGAAACCGGAAAATTCTGACAGGTGTCGCGATGAACCGAGCTTCGGTGCTCGGCGATCTCGTCACGTTCGCAAAACCGATTGATCGTCTTGCTGAGACAATCGGCGTGCTGGGCTGGTCCGACACCCCGGTGGTGATGCTGACTGCTGGTCAGATCGTGAGCGTGCTACAACGGGCCCGAGCGGGAGCTCTTACCGCTGCCGATGTGGAAGCATGGGCTGATCTGACCGAATGCAGGGAAGACATCGACTATCAGCCGGAACATCATGAAGAAATATTGCAGGCGATCTACATGCTCGCCAAGCCGGTCTTGAATGGATCGCTTGACGAAGCCTTGACCGACCAGCTGATCGCCTCGCTTTTGCCCTGATCCGCGGGTTTTTCGCTGCTCAGAAACGCGGCCATGCGTTGGCGGGCCCGCCGCGATTCCGGCATGTCGATCAATGGCCAGACGTGGAACATGCCTTCCTCGTAGATGACATCGACCTCGACGCCCGCGGCTCGCGCCTTCTTGGCGAAGATCAAATTGTCGGGACTGAGCATGTCGCGCGAACCGGTCAAAAGGAGTGTCTTCGGTAGCACAGAGAGATCGCCGTAGAGCGGGCTGATATGCCAGTCGGTGCGGTCGATCCCGGCACTGTACATCCGGATCGCCTCCAGGCCGCCGGCGATGCCGAGCCAGGGATCCTTGCCCTCGGCCTCGAACACTTCGGGATTGGCGAGCGACATGTCGAGACCAGGCGAGATCAGCACATGGCGCGACGGCAGAGCCAATCGTTCCTCGGCGGCCATCATGGTCAGCACCACGGCCATGTTGCCGCCGGCTGAATCGCCCATGAAGATAATGTCGTCCGGCTCCGTTTCGTCGAGCATGCGGCGATAGACATCGCCGACCATGCCGAACATGGCGTGGAAGTCATGCTCGGGAGCGATGGGGTAGATGGGCACGGTGACGGCGTAGCCCAGCCGGTCGGCCATGTCGGCAATCAAATGCCAATGGTAGGGCGTGATTTCAAAGACATAGGCGCCGCCGTGCAGGTAGAGAATCCGTTTGCGCTCGCCGGCCCTGGGGGCGATCTCGTAGACCGGGAATCCGTCGACCATGTGCGCCTCTATGTTGAAACGCTGGTGCAACGAGGCTGGCGGTCGATGATCCTCCGTCTTGCGCGCGGCAGCAATCCAGCGCCGCAGGTTTTCAGGGCTGGAAAACGCCTTCTTGCGGCTGTACCTGAGCACGAAGGAAACGAAATGGCTTTTCAAACTTGGCATGCGCATACACGAGCTTCGGCTGCAGCCGACTAAGAGAATTCCCCCTCTCTTGCGAAGATCGTGCGTTGGCCAAAAATGTCAAGATTTACGCCGTGTCCACACGGCGGTGTGATCCGTGCCGCAGTCAGCGGCACGGCAAAAGTGCGGCGCGCAGCCGGTTGCTGGTCACCGCCGGGAGTATGCGAGGTCCCCGGCGCCTGACGAGCAATTTGCACTTGTCGGCGAAATTCATCAGCGCGTGGTGCCCAGGAGCAGCGAAGCGAGTGCCGCCTGTGGGTCGCTCGGCGGCGAGGCCGGCCAGCCGATGTCCTTTTGGACGTGCGCCGGCAGGGCATTCAGCGCGCGGATCGCCTTGTTCCTGGCATGGGCCTGCCTGATGGTCACACCGAAGCGGTTGAGGTTTTCGAACATCGACATTTCTATCTCCTTGAGAACTGAGGCGGCCGTGGTCGTGGAGATCTCCGGCCGCCGTTTCGACGTCCGCTAAATGCGTTGAATATGTATCGGATGGATTTCGCGAAAACAGCGTTTCGGTTTCCGGATCGACTCGATCCGGAAACATTTGCATGCAAATGAATTTTGCCCAGGTAATTGAGGCAGGCAGATGAGGGGCGGCGCCAGGATTGTCAGAAAAATGCGGCGTCAGATGACACGCGGCATTCTTCTTTGCATGACTACTCGCGGCCCCGCCGCGCCGCGTGGCCTTCGCGTGAGCGCCGGCGCGGGGTGGCATCGCCTGCCACACCGTCCTCGCTCACCGTCTTGCGTGGCGGCAGTTTCACCGCCGCCGACAGTTTCGGGAACGGATCGACCTTGTTCGGCAGTGCCATGGCATAGACGAAATGCTCCTGGAATTTTGGTTCCAGCGCGGTCTCGATCTTTTCGATCTGGCTCACCGTCTCCTCGATCTCACGGCGATAGCCGCGATTGAGCAGCGCCATCCGCGCACCGGCGCCGGCGGCGTTGCCGACGGCCGAGACCTTGTCCAGGTCGCAATCGGGGATCAGGCCCAGCACCATGGCGTATTTCGGATCGATGAACGAGCCGAAGGCGCCGGCGAAGTGGATGCGGTCGACATGCTCGGTGTGCTGCTTTTCCATCAGCAGCTTGGTGCCGGCATAGAGCGCCGCCTTGGCGAGCTGGATGGCGCGCACGTCGGTCTGGGTGATGGTGATCTTCGGCTCGCCTTCCTTCAGCACATAGGAGAAAGTGCGGCCGTTGGCGACGACACGCGGCGAGCGCGCGGCGAGCGAGCCGTCGACGACGCCATCTTCCGAAATGATACCGGCGAGATACATTTCCGCCACGATCTCGATGATGCCGGAGCCGCAGATGCCGGTGACGCCGGTCGCCTGCACGCTGTCGAGGAAGCCCGGTTCGTCGGACCACAGTTCCGAGCCGATGACGCGATATTTCGGCTCCAGCGTTTCGGGATCGATGCGCACGCGCTCGATGGCGCCGGGGGCCGCACGCTGGCCGCCGGAGATTTCGGCGCCCTCGAAGGCCGGGCCGGTCGGGGAAGAGGCCGCCACGACCCGCGCACGGTTGCCGAGCACGATCTCGGCGTTGGTGCCGACGTCGACGATCAGCATCATCTCGTCCTGGCGATGCGGACCTTCCGACAGCGTGACGGCAGCCGCGTCGGCACCGACATGGCCAGCGATACAAGGCAGCATGTAGAGCCGCGCGCCCTGGTTGAGCTTGAGGCCGATGTCGGATGCCTTGATGCGCACGGCGCCCGAGACGGCAAGCGCGAAGGGGGCGCCGCCGAGTTCGGTCGGATCGATGCCGAGGAACAAATGATGCATGATCGGATTGCCGACGAAGACGGAATCCAGGATGTCGTTGCGCTGGACGTTGCCTTCCGCGCAGACCTTGTCGACGAGGCTGGAGATCGCCTCGCGCACCGCGACCGTCATGCCTTCGCGGCCGTCCGGGTTCATCATCACATAGGAGACGCGGCTCATCAGATCCTCGCCGAAGCGGATCTGCGGGTTCGACGTGCCCGACGAAGCGGCGACGCGACCCGATAGCAGCGACACCAGATGCATGGCGATGGTGGTCGAGCCGATGTCGCAGGCGAGCCCATAGGCCTCGTTCTTGAGGCCTGGCCACAGGGCGATGACACGCGCTATGTCGCTGTCGGCATCCTTGTGGATGGCGGCGGTGGCGGTCCAGTTGCCCTTGCGCAATATGCCCTGCACCTGCGGCAGCAAATAGAAGTCGAATTCGAGGTTCTTGAGACCCCAGTCCTTCATCAGCGCGATCTTGAGCCGGTCGAGATCGCCGAGCGGCTTGTGCATGTCGGGTTCTTCGATCTCGACATAGCACATGCGGATGGCCGTATCGCGGGCGATCACCCTGGTGTCGGCATCCTTGCGGATGGTCTGCGCGTTGATGACGGTATCCTGCGGCACGTCGATGACGAGGTCGCCGAGGATTTGTGCCGAGCAGGAGAGGCGGCGCCGTTCAGGCAGGCCGCGCACGCGCTCATAGCGCTCTTCCTTGGGGCCCTTGGCCGAAATGTGGTCGTTAGAGGAGACGATCTTGTGCTTGGCGAAATTGCCTTCCTGCACCTCGACCTGGCACCGCCCACAGGTGGCGCGTCCGCCGCACACGCTCTCGACATAGACGCCAAGCTGGCGCGCTGCATCGAGCACCGGCGTGCCGACAGGAAACCGCCCGCGCTTGCCGGACGGCATGAACAGCACGAGCGGATCGGTAATGTTTGCAGGTGAATTCACGATTGCGCGCTTATCCCCTTGCCATGCGGGCTTCACGGCCGCCACGGCGGCGGCCGCCATTGCCGCCGCCTTCGCCCGGCGCGTTGACAGCGGTCGGAGCGGCAACGGCCTGGCCGCCTTCGGACGGCTTGTAGTCCTTGTAGGTCCTGATCCAGTTGGTGCAGTTCTCGTCGGTGCCGTTGAGCACATTGGCGCCGCGCACGGCTTCCATTTCCTGCGGACGCACCGGGTTCATGATAGCCGAGGTCATGCCGGCGCCGATCACCATCGGGATGAAGGCGGCGTTGATGCCGTGACGGTGCGGCAGGCCGAAGGAGATGTTGGACAGGCCGCAAGTGGTGTTGACCTTGAGCTCTTCGCGCAGGCGGCGCAGCAGGGCAAACACCTGGCGGCCGGCATCGCCCAGCGCGCCGATCGGCATGACCAGCGGATCGACGACGACATCGTGCGCCGGAATGCCGAAATCGGCGCAGCGCTGCACGATCTTCTTGGCGACGGCGAAGCGCACGTCCGGATCCATCGAAATGCCGGTCTCGTCATTGGAGATGGCGACGACCGGAACATTGTACTTCTTGATCAGCGGCAGGATGGCTTCGAGCTTCTCTTCCTCGCCGGTGACGGAGTTGACCAGCGGGCGGCCCTTGGCGACCTTTAGCGCGGCCTCGATCGCGGCGGTCACCGACGAGTCGATCGACAGCGGCAGGTCAACCAATCCCTGAACGATCTCCAGTGTCTTCACCAACAGTGCCGGCTCGGTCGCGTTCGGGTCGACGGCGGTGACGCCGGCATTGACGTCGAGCATGGTGGCGCCGCAGGCTGCCTGTTCCAGCGCGTCCTTGATGACGGTCTCGAAATTGCCGGCCACCATCTCGGCGGCGAGCTTTTTGCGGCCGGTCGGGTTGATGCGCTCGCCAATCACGCAGAAGGGCTGGTCGAAGCCGATGATGATTTCTCGTGTCGCCGAGGCAACGATGGTCCGGGTCATGAAATCTCTCCGTCGTGATATAAAGAGTTCTTTATATCGTTATCTGATTTTGATCAAGCGAATGGTCGCTCTCCGCGCGGATCAATGCGCGGTCTTCACCATGTCCACCTGGGTTTCGGTAATGTCCTCATGCAAGATGCGGTCGAGCCGGTCGGCGACCATCTGATCGTCGCGACGAATCTCACGCTTCCATGGCTGGCGGCCCTTGAGCACGCCCGATTCATCGACGATCTCGGCGACATATTCCTCCTGGCGGTAGGCCATCACATGGACACCCGAGACGCCTGATATTTCCTTCACCTCGTTGATGATGTCGATGCAGAGCTGCTTGCCTTCCTTCTTCTGGTCCTGGGCGCCCTCGAGCCGCTTGATGACGGTATCCGGAATGTGGATGCCCGGCACATTGGAGCGGATCCATTTGGCCGTCTTGGCCGAGGCGAGCGGGCCGACACCGCACAGGATGAACACCTTCTCGGTGTGGCCGAGATCGCGCGCCTTCTGCATGAACGTCTTGAACATCGGCACGTCGAAGCAATACTGCGTCTGCACGAACTGCGCGCCGGCGGCAATCTTCTTGCCGAGATGGATCGGGCGGAAGTCGAAGGGCGGCGCGAACGGGTTGACGGCCGCGCCGAGGAAGATCTGCGGCGGCGTCGTAAGCTTGCGGCCGGACAGGAACTTGCCGTTGTCGCGCATGATGCGGACGGTTTCGAGCAGCGACATGGAATCGAGGTCGAACACCGGCTTGGCCCCGGGCTGGTCGCCGGCCTGCACGCCATCGCCGGTCAGGCACAGCATGTTGGCGACACCCATGGCGGCACCGCCCAGCACGTCGCCCTGAATGGCGATGCGGTTCTTGTCGCGGCAGGCGATCTGCATGATCGGGGCATAGCCCATGCGGGTCAGAAGCGCGCAGATGCCGACCGAGGACATGTGGCAGTTGGCGCCCGAGGCATCGACGGCGTTGATGGCGTCGACCCAGCCATCGAAGATCCTGGCTCTGTTGTAGACATCCTCGGGATCGGCGCTGTCCGGCGGATTGAGCTCGGTCGTCACCGCGAATTCGCCGCGCCGCAGCACGCGCTCCAGCCGGCCGCGTGAAGAGTGGCCGGGCAGGGGATCGAGCGGCAGGTGAATGCCGTCCGGGTTCTCGTCGCGCTGACGGTCGCTCATGCGGCGGCTCCGGACTTGGCGCTGTCGGCGGCTTCGCGCGCCGCGGCAGCCTGCGCGGTGACACGTAGCCAGGCCGAAGTTTCGCGCAACGATTGATCGACCGGCTTCTGCACAGTCAGGATCTTGTCGTTGTTGACCATGTTCTGCGAACCTTCCCAGGCCTTGACCCAGACGCAGGGCATATCGGGCTCGACCTCGCAATTGCCATTGGCGCGCACGCCGCCGCATGGGCCGTTGCGCAATTGCTTGGGGCAGTTCATCGGGCACGACATGCCGGTCGACGAAAGAATGCACTGGCCACACATGCGGCAGTCGAACATGAAGCCCTTGACGCGCTTCTCGACGAACTTCACCGGCGCTTCGACGCGGCCATAGCCGATCCCTTTCCACAAGGGATGCAGCAGCAGGAAGGTGTCTGCGAAGCGGGCATAGAACCATTCGAGCAATCGCGAGTGCCGAATAGACCACAATCTCACCGCAAAGGAACGCTGTACGCGCCGCTGCGGCGACACGTCGGCCGGCTTGTAGTCGGATTTCGGCGCTGCCTTCTTGACCAATGTGGCCTGGGTAACCGGCTGGACAACCCTTTGGCCATCTTTGACAGGAGTCGTGTCAGACATTTTCTTTGCCACCCGCCTTGACCAGAGCGACCAGCCGCTCGCGGTCATATTTCGCATCAAGCTCGTGAAAGGCCTTTTCGACCTCGGCTTCGAGATCGTCGCCGACCGGGACCGGATCGGCCTTGCGCCATTCGGCGAGATAGTCGTCGGTGCCGCCGGCGCCGGTGCGCATGGCGCACATGTCGATCGCCTCGGTGAAACGCAGCGGCAGTTCGCGCTTGGCGTTCTGCCGGCCCTTCTTGACGATGACCTGGGCAGGGATGTCGCGCCAGTAGACGACGATAAGATCGGCCATGAATTCTCGCTCCTCGAACTTTGGAGCATTGCCGCAAGCCTCGTTGGCCCGCTTGTTATGGGACGACGCGCGCGCATTCAAAAGCGACGCATTTGGATGTCGTAAAATGAAAGGTGCGTTTATTCGTTTCCGGCGTGTGCCGGCGGCGGGCTGGGCGTGCCGGAAAGCTGCGTCGCGTCATGCTGGTCCGGACGAGGAAGAGCTACCAGATTCCGGTTCTGAGGCCCGTCCAGAGATAGAACCAGATGGTCGGATGATACCATTGCCGTGACGGCAAGCCCGGATCGATGGTGGCGAGCCTTCCAGCCAGGACATCGCGGACCGCCGCCACGCAGATGTCGCGCGAAAAGGCGGCCTGTCGCAGGGCATAGTTTGAGATGTTGTCGCCGCGTTCGGGTTTGCCGCGCGCCTGCCGCAGCGCGCCGCCGGTGTCGACGCCGGCATCGACCAACAGCACGGTGGTGCCGAAATTTTGCGCATCACCCGATGCCAGCGCCCAGTAGCCGCCGTTCATGCCACGGTATTTGGGCGTGATGCCGGCGTGGTAGTTGATAACGGGACAAGTGATCTTCGACAGCGTGGCGCGCGTCAGCATCCGGCAGCCGGCGAGAAACACGACGCCCGGCCGGAGGGTGGCTATGGCATCCAGGCATTCGGGTGCGTTGGCGGAGGGGACGTGTATGATCGACTGCCCCGGTTTCGGTTCGGGCTGCATGTTCTGCTCGGCGATCATCCTGTCGGCATGACCGGCAAAGAAGCGCTTTCCCAGGCGCGTCAGCACCATCGTGCCCAACTGGCCGATGACGGGGACCCAACCCTGGCGCCGGGCGCGCCTGACCAGCAATTGCTTTTTGGACTCAGGCGCTTCGAGGATGACGTTGACGGGACCCAAACTGTCGGCGATGGCGTTGATGACCGCCCAGATATGCGGCCCGCCTTCGGTGACGACGACGATGTTCGACTTCTGGGGTTCCATGGTTCGCGACGCACCGCTGGACAAGACGCGGCCGGCTCCGGCCTTGGCACGTGCTATGCTAGGGCGTCCGGGTTAATCCTTGGTGATCAGGCGCCCCGAGCATCGTCAGCGCTTGAACTCGGTCTCCGATGCGTCGCCGGCGAGAGACAGGTTGGGATTCGTCTGCAGGACAAGCTTTGCCGATGTGCTGGCTGCATTGCGGGCCGGGGAAGGGGCGGCCTAGTTGTCAGCTCTGTGCCGCGGCACTTGCCAGCCCTGCTGTCAAATCTCCGAAGCCGGTCGCGCGGCGCTCATAGGCGAGGCCAAGCATGGCGGCGGCCTTCTCGGCGACCTTGTCGAGTTCCGGATCGTCGGTCTGGGCGAGGTAGATCAGCTTCTCGTAGTTGCCGAAATAATCCTTGATCAGCTCCGGGTGCTTGTCGAGGCCGAGCGGCTTCATGAAGAAGGCATCGAACTGACGGCAGAGGAAGTCCGTCATGTAGAAGGACATCATGTCGTCGTCTGCGACCTTCGCGTAGGCTTCCATGCCTTGATAGAAGGCGAAGCAGTGCGGTCCAGCCATGCGCTCGACGCCATGTTTCTCCAGGACGCGGTCAAGCAGGCCGCCAGTGCCGCAATCGGCATAGCCGACGAAGATGTGCTCATAACCCTCTGCCTTGGCCTTCTCGATCGCCTTGTCCATGGCCGGTGCGATGCGGTCGGGATAGAAATGGAACTCCGCCGGCAAACATGTCAATTCGAGGTGATCCAGCCCGAGCTGTTCCTTGACGGCCAACACCTCGCGGGCAATCATCCCGCAGGCGATGATAAGCACCTTGTCCGCTTGATTCGGTTTGGTTTTCTGTGTCTTGGCCATGATGGAACCAGTCGAGCCGGCCTTTGTTGCCACGGGGCTAATTTATCTATCGAGGGAGACGCCGTCCATGAAACTGCTACGCGTAGGGCCTGTTGCCGTTCTTGCCTGTGCCCTGGCCCTTACGGCCTGCGCGAACACCGTCTGCGGCGTCGGCAAGGACGTCAAATCGACGGCCAGGGCGGTCAAGGACACCGTCACCAAGCCCTGATCCGCGCGGCCTTCCCAATCATCTGGGAACAAAAAAGCCGCGCTGCAAGGCGCGGTTCTTTGATGGCTCATTGCGGCGCCGTCAGGCTCAGGCGGAAGCGCGGACGTTGTGTCCGCCTAATTGCCTTGTTTTTGTTATGCAATTCTCGGTTATGTTCCAATATGTTGCTTATCCGAGGATCGAGTTGACGCCAGCAGCAAGTTCGGCGGAATCGTCTCCGCGCGGGAACAGGTGCGAATAGACGTCACCAGTGATGGCCACAGAACTATGTCCCATTCTCTCTTGAACGGTTTTCAATGGCAAGCCGAGGCCGCCATCCGCAGGCCTGTTGATTAGCCATGATGCGAAGAAGTGCCGCAGGGCGTGCATTCCATACTTGGCCTTACCGTCCTTGTTTGTGACACCGGCCACGACCTGTGCGGGATTGTAACCGCGCTGCACGATGTTGGAAAGCCGCTCGACGTTGCCGCTTCCATTCGGGAACACCAGATCGCCTTTCGGCATTCTTTCCGCCATGCATCCAGCGCAGCCGCAACGGGCGAGGGGAGCGGCACGGTTCGAAAGCCTGCCTCTGACTTCGGCGGGCCAATCTGGTTGAAGCGGTCGGCACGCTGTCTGAGATGGATGTTGGCGGCCTCGATGTCCACCCACCGGAGACCGCGTAACTCTGACGCGCGCAAGCCGCAGAAGGCTGCCGCCATCAATAGCGGGCGCCAGCGGCCAGTGGCTTCAGCCAGTACGCCCTTCACCTCCTGCCGTGTTGGAATGTCCACGCCAACGACGACCTTGCCTTTGGCGCGCCGCGCACCGGCACCGTCGCGATATTCAGCTAGCCAAGCGATATGACGTTAGTAGCAATGGTGTCGTCGGCGGCATTGGCGGTGCTGCAAGTTATTTCCCCGGATCGGTAGCAGGCACGACCGCGACAGGTGGCGAATATGCTTAACTACGCAACTGCAACCTGACCCTCTACCGGTTGTTGAACCAGATGGCCGTTGGCGCTAGTCCTGTGGGATGAAACGGAAGAATCTTGATATTGAACTGCTACGCGGCTTCGCCGTTGCGATCACGATGGTTGCGCACTTCGTCGTCATTGTACCTGAGTGGGCGGATTGGACCGGCTACTTTTGGCTAGGCGGGGGAGTAGACCTATTTTTTGCAATCTCTGGGTTTCTGATTACAGGAATTCTTATCCGGGACATAGACCCAGCCAAATTCTGGGCAACCGGCTACCAATTCTGGAGACGAAGGTTCTACAGGTTGTTTCCGGCGGCTTTCTTCTGGGGCGCGGCAGTCGTCGCACTTGGAAGCGTTTTCAACTCTTTTGGCAGCTTTGGCGAAGGCAATGGGCTGCTTGATAGCTGGGTCGCAGCGCTATTCAATCTGGAAAACTTCTACATCTACGCATGTGTCAATCAGTGGATGGGAACGTACAATCCCTCGCCTCTGTGGCCCTACTGGAGTCTGTCCCTGGAGGAGCAATTCTATCTGGCTGCGCCATTTGTGCTGGCGTTCGTAGGCGTACGTTGGTGGCTTCTGGTCGCGTGTCTGGCGCTCGCATTTTTGCAAGTCCTCACTGCTCGTCAGTTTGGGAACCTTCTATGGTTTGTTCGGACTGATTCGCTGCTTTTCGGATGCTCCATCGCGCTCGCATGGTCGTTATGGCCTGCGATCATGTCGCGCATAGCGGCCCTGCGACTCTCGATCTTGCAATCTGGGCTGGCTGCCGCCTCGGTCTTGCTTATCGTGACGGCGCGGCCCGCGCTTTCTCCCTATTTCATGGGATTCGTAGCCCTGAGCGCCGGATCTATAGTGCTGCTTGTTTCGGCTGACAGGCAGGCACTCACCGGTTCGGCGTCGATGCGAGCCCTGGCAGTCTACGTCGGCAGCCGGTCTTATTCGCTGTATCTCGTTCATCAACCTGCTTATGCACTTATCAAAGAGGTTAGCCTAAGTGCGGGGCTGCCTCTCTCCAGCGTGTCGGCGCAGATTGGGGGAACGATTGTCGCAGTTGGGCTCAGTTTTGCTGTGGCTGAATTCTCATACTTAGTTGTTGAGAATCCAGCACGGCAATGGGGGGCGAAACGAGCACAAAGAATGTATCCTCGTATCGAGACCGAGGTTGCTTAAAATGCGCAGGCCGGCAACCAGTGAAACACGCTATTATGGCCTAAGTCGTTGATTTTATCGGAAATCTGCTAGGCTGAAGCGCGGACGTTGTGCTTGCGCTTCATGTAGTCCTTGGCGGTCTCGACCGCCACCGCCGCATCGCGGCAATAAGCGTCGGCGCCGACAGCCTTGCCGAACTCCTCGTTGAGCGGCGCGCCGCCAACCAGCACGACATAGTCGTCGCGGATGCCCTTTTCCTTCATGGTGTCGATGACGACCTTCATATAGGGCATGGTGGTGGTGAGCAGCGCCGACATGCCGATGATGTCGGGCTGATGCTGCTCGATCGCATCCAGATACTTCTCGACCGCGTTGTTGATGCCGAGGTCGATGACGTCGAAGCCGGCGCCTTCCATCATCATGCCGACGAGGTTCTTGCCGATGTCGTGGATGTCGCCCTTGACGGTGCCGATCACCATCTTGCCCTGCTTGGGGGCGCCGGTGGCGGCGAGCAGCGGGCGCAGGATGAACATGCCGGCCTTCATCGCATTGGCGGACAAAAGCACCTCGGGAACGAACAGGATGCCGTCGCGAAAATCCTCGCCGACGATGCGCATGCCTTCGACAAGCGCTTCGGTCAGCACCTTATAAGGCGCCCAGCCGCGCTCGAGCAGGATGCGCGTGCCTTCCTCGATCTCTTCCTTCAACCCGTCATAGAGGTCGTCGTGCATCTGCTGCACCAACTCGTCGTCGGAAAGTTCAGAAAGGATGATCTCGTCGTCGGACATTTTTTACCCAGCTCCCTACGGCATCGCGACTGTGTCGCAAGGCACAAAATATTAGCGTTCATACCTAACCCGCAACGGGTGTGTATCCATAGCTGATTTGCGACTTCCCGCAAAAGGAAAGCGACTGGAAAATCTATTGGTTTTCTTGTCGATTTTGCGACAGGCGTTGGCGCGGACGGGCCGTTTCGAATAGGGTGCATGGCTACGATCCGGCGAAAGCCGCGCCATGCGGCCCCAACGGTTATGGACCAGCAATAGGCAGGCCAGGTCATATTCAGGCCAGGCCATATTCAGGGAAGAGCGATCATGAGCGAACACGCGGCAGTCGACCAGGAAGCGTCAAACGCGCGGCGTGGGCGCGGTGCCAGCGGCGGAGCAGCGGCCAGGCGCGCGGCGCGCTCCGGCGGCGGGCCAGGCACGCAGCTCACCTACATCAAGCGCAAGATCAACGTCTATGAGGTGCTCAACGAGGAAGGGCTGGCCCTGATCGAGAAGAACACCGATACGGTGCTCGAGGAAATTGGCATCATCTTCCGCGACGACGCCGAGGCGCTGCAGCTCTGGAAAGAGGCCGGCGCCGACGTCAAGGGCGAGCGCGTCCATTTCCCGAAAGGTCTCTGCCGCTCGCTGCTGAAGACCGCGCCATCCATTTATACCCAGCATGCCCGCAATGCCGAGCGCTCGGTGCAGATCGGCGGCAATGCCACGGTGTTCGCACCGGTCTATGGCCCGCCCTTCGTGCGCGACCTCGATGGCGTCAGGCGTTATGCCACGATCGAGGATTTCCAGAATTTCGTAAAGCTCGCCTATATGGCGCCGTCGATCCACCATTCGGGCGGCACGGTGTGCGAGCCGGTCGACGTGCCGGTCAACAAGCGCCATCTCGACATGGTCTACGCGCATATCAAATATTCCGACAAGCCGTTCATGGGCTCGGTGACCGCGCCGGAGCGCGCCGAGGACACGGTGGCGATGGCCAAGCTCGTCTTCGGTGACGACTTCGTCGAGAACAACACGGTGCTGACCAGCCTGATCAACGCCAACTCGCCGATGGTGTTCGACGAGACCATGCTGGGCGCGCTGAAGGTCTATTCGCGCCACAACCAGGCCTGCATCGTCACGCCGTTCATCCTGGCCGGCGCAATGAGCCCGGTGACGGTCGCTGGCACGCTGACGCAGGTCCTGGCCGAGGTGCTGGCGGGCGCCTCGTTCACGCAGCTGATCCGGCCGGGCGCGCCGGTGCTGTTCGGCACCTTCGCCTCGTCGATCTCGATGCAATCGGGCGCGCCGACCTTCGGCACGCCGGAGCCGTCATTGGTGTCTTACGGCGCGGCGCAACTCGCCCGCCGGCTCGGCCTGCCGTTCCGCACCGGCGGCTCGCTGTGCGCCTCGAAAGTCCCGGATGCACAGGCGGCCTATGAAAGCGCCAACACGCTGAACTCGACCATCCTTGCCGGTACCAACTTCGTCCTGCATTCGGCCGGCTGGCTCGAGGGCGGGCTGGCCTCCTGCTACGAAAAATTCATGATGGACATCGACCAGCTCGGCATGCAGCAGAAATTCTGCGAAGGCGTCGATCTGTCCGAAAACGGCCAGGCCATGGACGCCATCCGCCAGGTCGGCCCGGGCAGCCATTATCTCGGTTGCGACCACACCCAGGCCAATTTCCAGACGGCGTTCTACCGGTCCAACATCGCCGACAACAATTCCTATGAGCAGTGGCTGGCCGAGGGCGAGAAGACCGCACCGCAGCGTGCCAACGATCTCGCCCGCCGTTGGCTGGAAAGCTACGAGGCGCCGCAACTCGACCCGAGCATCGACGAAGCGCTGAAGGACTTCATCGCCAGGAAGAAGGGGTCGATGCCCGACGCCTTCACTTGAAAGGAGCCCGAGTCAGGCGGGGCTAAAGTCGCCAACATCATCCACAAGGAAGTCTGGCGGAGCGCTTTTTCCGATCCGGACAAGAAGGGATGAGTCTGTGCGCGGCATGATCGAGGAGATCGCGGCCGCGCTTGGCGCCCACGGGCTCATCCTGCGCGGCGGCTTTGTCTTTCCCGATGATGAGGATGTTCCTCCTAGCGCCTCGGGCGCTGGCGCAAGGTCCGTCCTGCTCGTAGGGCAGGCGGGCGCGGCACCCTGGCCGCATTTCCTGCGCTGGCGGGAAAGGCAGACGCAGGTCATCGCCAATCCTCTCGATGCGTGGTCACGCGACGTGATCGGCGCGGTCGCGGAGAAGTTTGGTGCCCGCGCCGTCTCGCCCTCCGACCGTCCCTATCTGCCATTCCAGCAATGGGCGATGCGGGCAGAGGGGCTAAAACGGTCGCCGCTCGGTATTCTCATGCATCCACGATACGGGCTTTGGCATGCCTATCGCGGCGCGTTGCTGTTCGAGGACGAGATCGCGCTTCCGGAGCAGGCCGCGGCGATCCATCTTTGCGACGCCTGTGTCGACAAACCCTGCCTGAAATCCTGTCCGGTCGGCGCCTATTCGATCGAGGGGTTCGCCTACCAAACCTGCCTGGCGCATGTGCGGGGAGCAGATGGGGAGCCCTGCCGGAGCGGCGGTTGCCTTGACCGAAATGCCTGTCCTCATGGCACGTCCTACCGCTATCCGCCGGAGGTCCAGGCCTTTCATATGGCGAGCTTCATGCGCTAGCGGCACGCCGCCGGCGGCAAAGATGCCGGCGAATGCACGAAAAGAACTTGCCACATACACCCCCGTGGCTCCTTTGCGGGGAATATGCGTCGTGGCCGGTCGATACGCTTTTGTGAACGCCGCCCGTCAGCCTGGCCTTGCCCTTCCAACCGGCGCCGATATGTATGTGCCACGATCAGAAGGGACCCGGCCATGGCGAAACGCAATATCGAGATAAAGACCGGCGATGGTGTCGCAAGAGCAGGGCTGTTCCGCTCGTCCGCCGCTTCACCGACCAAGGCCGGGATCATTCTCTATCAGGACGCTTTCGGTCCGCGACCGGCGCTCGACGATATGGCCGAGCGGCTGGCGGACGAGGGCTATGCGGTGCTGGTTCCCGACCTTTTTTATCGCAACGCGCCCTATGGTCCGTTCGACGCCAAGACCGCCTTCGCTGACGAGAAGACCAAGGCAGCGCTGATGGCGCTGGTCACCGGCACGACGCAGGAGATGACCATCAGCGACAGCGCCGCGTTTCTGGACGCTCTTGCCGCCGAAGGTGCCACCGGCCCGCTCGGCACCGTCGGCTATTGCATGGGCGGTGCGCGGGCGCTTAACGCGGCCGCGGCCTATCCGGACCGCATCAAGGCCGCCGCCAGCTTCCACGGCGGCAATCTGGCCAGCGATGCCGCCGACAGCCCGCACCGCAAGGCGGCCGCCTTCAAGGCGCGTGTCTATGTCGGCATGGCGGGTGTCGACCGGAGTTTTCCGCCCGAACAGTCGACGCGGCTGGAGGAGGCACTGCGGACTGCCGAAGTCGACCACACGATCGAGAACTATGTCGGCATGGCGCATGGCTGGTGCGTGCCGGACCATAGCGTTTATGACGAAGCTGGCGCCGAGCGGCATTGGAGGCGGTTGACGGCGCTGTTTGCGGAGACGCTGAGTTAGAGTTCTACTGGCGAGGAGAGCACTCGAGAGTTCGCGCCGCTCTTCATCCGGCCTTCGGGCACCTTCTCCCCGTGAACGGGAAGAAGGAAGAACGACCTCACAAAAATCTTTCCATCATCCCAAGGATTAGCCATTAGCCTTCGTCCAACAGGCAAATGATGGCGATGATGCTGGATGAGAGCGAAGCCTCCGACGCCGAACTGATCGAGCGGGCGAAGGGCGGAGACCGGGGGGCCTTCGGCAAACTGCTGGAGCGTCACTACGACTTCGTCTATCGCGCCGCCTACCGCTGGTGCGGCAGGAAGGCCGATGCCGAGGATATCGCCCAGGAAGTCTGTGCCCGGCTAGGCCGGGCGATCCGCGACTATCGCGGCGGCGGGGCCTTCACCACCTGGCTCTACGCCATGACGATGAACGCGGCGCGTGACATGATACGCAAGACCGCGCGCGAAACGGTGA
Source organism: Mesorhizobium sp. B4-1-4 (assembly GCF_006439395.2). Classification (NCBI taxonomy): domain Bacteria; kingdom Pseudomonadati; phylum Pseudomonadota; class Alphaproteobacteria; order Hyphomicrobiales; family Phyllobacteriaceae; genus Mesorhizobium; species Mesorhizobium sp. B4-1-4. The sequence goes on along the minus strand of NZ_CP083950.1, from coordinate 2,244,474 downwards.
AGACCGAAGCCTACGGTGTTCATGCGCTGATTTCCGGCGAGGCCTCGGCCGAACCGGAAGACCCGTCCGAGGCCCTGTGGGTGGCGGTGCGGCGGCTTCCGGACAAGCAGCGCGATGCCGTGCTGCTTGTCTATGGCGAGGGCTTGAGCCACGCGGCCGCCGCCGAGGCGATGGCGATCTCGGAGACGACGGTTTCCTGGCACATCCATGAAGCGAAGAAACGGCTGAAAACGCTGATGCGCTCGGCCGGGGAAGTGTGACCATGGTCGACGACAACGAACTCAGAAAGCTGCGCGACACAGCAGTACCGGCGCCGGGCGAGAGCGCGAAGGCACGCGCCTTCGAGGCCGCCATGCGCGCCTATGATCAGGAAAATATTTCCGTCACCCAAGGATCGGCTGCAGGGCTTCGTCTCACAGAGCGAGCACAAAAGCTCTGGAGCGAAATCATGCAAAAGAAACTCATCGCCACGCCGGCTCTTGCCGGGCTCGTCGCCCTGCCGATCGCCGGATATGCCGCCTTCCATCTGCTGAGGGAGCCGTCGCCGTTTGGCGGCGACCAGAAAATCACCGAGACGCTTGCCGACAAGCCGGCGTCAGTGAAGCCGCTGGCCAAGCAGGCGCCGAGAGATCAGCCGATCAACGAGCCGCTCGCGGCCACGGCGCCGACGACGGACAAGAAAGCCGGCGCGGATGTCGAAAGCCGCGATGCCGCCGATGCGCTTGTGGCGCCGCCCCCACCGCCGAAGCCCGAATCCACCGCTGCCGGATCGGCACAGCAGAGCGCTCAGGAGCGTGGCGTTCTGGCAGAGCCCGCGCCGGCACCGCTTCCGTTGAACAATACCGCTGGCGCGCCCAGCGCCTCGCGGGTTGCCCGCATGCAGGCTGGCGAGTCCAAACTGATGGTGCAGCAGCCGGCCATGGCGCCGGCCGATCAGATTGCGCCGCAAGGGGAAAACCGCAATCGCATCGAGGACTTCAAGACCAACCCCATTCACGCCGCGGCGGAGGATCCGGTCTCGACCTTCTCGATCGACGTCGACACCGCCTCCTATTCCTTCGTGCGCCGTTCGCTGAAGGAAGGGGCCTTGCCGCGGGCCGACACGGTCCGTGTCGAGGAGATGATCAACTACTTCCCCTATGACTGGAAGGGTCCTGACTCGGCGTCTACACCGTTCAATTCGACCGTCAGCGTCATGCCGACGCCGTGGAACGCGCACACCAAGCTGATGCATGTCGCCATCAAGGGGTTCGACATCAAGCCAACCGAACAACCGAAGGCCAATCTGGTGTTCCTGATCGACGTCTCGGGCTCGATGGATGAACCCGACAAATTGCCGCTTCTGCAGTCGGCCTTCCGGCTGCTGGTCAACAAGCTCAAGCCGGACGACACCGTATCGATCGTCACCTATGCCGGTGATGCGGGCACCGTCCTCGAGCCGACCAAGGCATCCGAAAAGGACAAGATCCTCAATGCTATCGACAAGCTGACGCCCGGTGGTAGCACGGCTGGCGAGGCGGGCATCAAGGAGGCCTACAGGCTGGCGCAAAAATCCTTCGTCAAGGACGGCGTCAACCGGGTGATGCTGGCCACCGATGGCGACTTCAATGTTGGCCAGAGCGACGACGACGACCTGAAGCGCCTGATCGAACAGGAACGCAAGAGCGGCGTCTTCCTGTCGGTGTTCGGCTTCGGCCACGACAATCTGAACGACCGGATGATGCAGACCATCGCGCAGAACGGCAACGGCACCGCCGCCTATATCGACACACTGGCCGAGGCGGAAAAAGTGTTGGTCGAGGATGCCTCCTCGACGCTGTTCCCTATCGCCAAGGACGTGAAGATCCAGGTCGAGTTCAATCCGAGCACGGTCTCGGAATACCGCCTGATCGGCTACGAGACCCGGGCGCTCAACCGTGAGGATTTCAACAACGACCACGTCGATGCCGGCGATATCGGCTCGGGCCATTCGGTCACCGCGATCTATGAGATCACGCCCAAGGGCAGCGGTGGCGAGCAGATCGATCCGCTGCGTTACGGTCAGGCCACGGTCAACAATGGCGGTGTCGCCAACGCGGACGAATATGCCTTCGTCAAGATCCGCTACAAGCTGCCGAACGAGGACGTCTCGAAGCTGATCACCACGCCGGTGACCTCGGCCAACGAGGTGTCGTCGTTCGACCAGGCGGGCACCGACCAGCGCTTCTCGGTCGCGGTCGCGGCCTTCGGCCAGAAGTTGCGCGACGAGGATGCGACCGCGAAGTTCGGTTACGACAAGATCATGGAGATCGCCACTGCCGCCCGGGGGCCCGACCCGTTTGGGTACAGGTCCGAGTTCCTCTCGCTTGTGCGCCTTGCCTCGGCGCTGGGCGGTAACCGGTAGTGGCAATACGGCCGGTTTTCAGATGATGGGGTCGTTCCGACAGCGGAAACCGGCCCGCGAGCGGGTAAGGCAGGCCGGCGAGGGGATATTCCCTTGCCGGCCTTTTTTCGCGGAATGGTCCAGTTCGTTAAATTGCGCGGCATTTCCGGTACCGGATCGCAACCCCCTGCTTGCTAAACCCGTCATGTCCACGGGCTTGAGGGAGCCGGAATTGCAGATCAGAACGTTCGTCAGTTCGATACCACCGGCACGGGACGCTTTGGCGGTTTCATCAACCCCGTCGGCCGAATCCAGACGCATCAGCGATGATGTCGCGCAGGCGCGCCACACCGCCATGTCGGCACTGACCAATGATCGTTTTCGCGCCATGCTGGAACAGATCACGGACCCCGCCACGTCGGGTGCGCTGATGACGATGCGCGGCGATAGTGTCGTCGACTTCAAGTCGGCGCAGTCAAGCTACGCCGACTACAGCGAATAAACCGAGAGATATCAGGTCCGGCTGCGACGCCGCTCGCGGCGGGCTTCGCTGGTCTCGGCGGTGTTCTCCGTCGCCACCTTGTTGCGCATCGGGCCGATACGCTCGACGATCTTCTCAACCGTCGGGCGATCCGCCTTGGTATGGGCATCGAGCGCCTTGCGCATGGCGGCAAGATGCTGGAACGAGGTGCCGCAGCAGCCACCGACAATCTTTGCCCCGGCGTCGACGGCGAGGCGCACATAGTCGGCCATCAGTTCGGGCGTGCCGGAATAGTGGATTTCGGTGCCGCGGAATTCGGGAATGCCGCAATTGCCCTTGACGATGACGGTCGCCTCCGGCTTCGCATCGGTCATGTCAAGCAGCGACGCTAGGATATCGGAGGCGCCGACGCCGCAATTGGCGCCGACGCCGAGCGGGGCCTCGGAAAGGCCATCGACGACGCCGTGTATGTCTTTCGGCAGCAGGCCCATCATGGTGCGCCCGGCAGTGTCGAAGGAGCCGGTATAGGTGTAGGGCAGACCGACGCGGATGGCGGCTTGCGCCGCGGCGCGAATCTCGTCGGGCGCCGACATGGTCTCGATCCAGGCGACTTCGGCGCCACCTTCCTTGAGACCTTCGATCTGCTCGGCGAAGGCATCGACCGCCTCGTCATAGGTCATGGCGCCAAGCGGCACCAGCAGTTCACCCGTCGGGCCGACGGAGCCCGCAACGATCACCTTGCGGTCGGCCTGGTCGGCGACAGCGCGGGCGATTTCGGCGGCGCGCTTGTTCAGCGCATGCACGCGGTCCTGCGCGTGGTGCAGCTTCAGCCGGTGGCGGGTGCCGCCAAAGGAATTGGTGAGGATGATGTCGGCGCCGGCATCGACGAAATTCTGGTGCAGGCTGGTAATGGTGTCGGGCGCCGTCTCGTTCAGCAGTTCCGGCGCCTCGCCGGCCTCCAGTCCCATGGCGAACAAATTGGTGCCCGTGGCGCCATCGGCCAAGAGCACGCCCTTTTCAGCCAGAAGTGCGTCGATCGGGTTGGTGGTCGTCATCGGATTGGCTTTCATGTTCTGAATTCGAATAAGGATATAAAGAAGTCTTTATGTCTAGTCAATGAAATAGCAACCGGACCATCGCTCAGGCGGTTGCCATTCCTCACGCCGCTCAGACAGAGCCTGATGCGAACGGCATGCCGGCCAGATTGCGCGCGAAGGCAGCGGCCTCATGCGGGTTGACGTCGGCGGCACGGATCAGATTGTCGAAATGCCGGGTCAGTGCCTGGACCGGCTGAGTGGCGTTCAGCACCACATACATGTCGCCGACATAGATGGCGGCGCGATAGGGGCCGAAGATGGTCAGCGGGATCGAATAGCGCATGCGGCCGTCATAAAGAAACAGGCGAAAGGTCGGGTAGAGGTCGTCGAGCAGTGTCGCCATATGGGTAAGCTGCTGCTGACGGTCGGCCGCGGGGAAACGGTCCCACACGCCGAGGCCGCGTGCGAAGATCTCCAGCGTGTGACGCGGCATGCAGACTTCCATGTCGGTTTCCGGGCGCCGATTGTATTCGATGCGATATCGGGTCTCGCTGGCCTGTGCCAGACGGCTCCTGTTGGTGATGTTGGCCTCGTAATCGACGAGCGCGTGGGTTCGCAGGAGATCGGGAATGCCGGCCGGCACATAGCGGATCTTGGTGCCCGCGGCTTCAGCGAACCATTTGGCGAGCAGCGTGCGGTCGAAACCGTCCGGCGCTTCCTCGATCTCCAGGCTTTCGCGGATTTCACCGGTGACGCCTTCGTCCTGGCTGAGGCCAAGCAGCCAGTCCAGCGATACCTTGAATTCGGCGGCTATGTTGAGCAGCGTTTCGGCCCTCGGCAGGCGTGTCGAGGCGCCCGACATCAACTGCGACAGAGCCGACCGATCGATGCCGACGGCTGTCGCGAATGCCGACTGGTTCAGGTCCGAGCGTGTCAGGAGCAGCTTCAGGCGCTCCCGAAAAATCGTCGACAAGTCGCGTTTATCCATCCTATCGCTCCTTGCTTCGGAAGGAAAAATTTGCGCTGAAAGAGCCCTATGGGGAGTTTAGGCGTAAACGAATCCCTAAGACTGTGTACAATGTACAACATATGCGGCCAAAAATGCGCAGACGCAACATTTTGTACACTTTGTCGCGTTGAGTGGAATCATCTCTCCTGACACAATGCTGTCAGGAACCAGTTGGGGTTCCGGCGACTGAGGGACAGTGGTCGATAGCATGGCAGGCAAGAGCATCAAGCGACGCAGTACACCGGCCATCGAATGGCCTACGGTGGTCCTCGCTTTCTTCTGTTACGGAACATGGCTTGCCGCCGGCTTCCTGCTCTGGCCCTCCTATCCCATCCTGGCGCTCGTCATGCTCGGTTTCACCTTGGCGTTGCAGTCGTCGATCATGCACGAAGTGCTGCATGGCCATCCGACGCGCAGCGCGTTGATCAATGAAGCTTTCGTCTTCCTGCCGATCGGTCTGGTCTGGCCGTTCCGCCGCTTCAAGACGCTTCATTTGCGCCACCATGCCGATGAGCGGCTGACTGATCCGCTCGACGATCCGGAAAGCTACTATCAGGCGCTGTGGCAGCATGACGAACTGCCGCCGACGATGAAATTCCTGCTCAAGATTAACAATACGATGGCTGGCCGCTTTTTCCTCGGCCCGTGGCTGTCCTGCATCGGCTTCTTCATCGACGACGCCAAGCATGCAATGGCCGGCGACAAGGCGATCCGCAAAGCCTGGCTGTTGCATGCCATCGGTCTCGCCGTCGTGGTGCCGATCGTGCAGTTCGGCTTCGGCATTCCGCTGTGGCTTTATATTTTGGCGCCGGTCTGGCTCGGCCAGTCGCTGATCGCGATCCGCACCTTTGCCGAGCATCAATGGTCCGAGCACCCGGAAGGCCGCACCGTGATCGTCGAGCGCTCGCCGCTGTCATTCCTGTTCCTCAACAACAACCTGCACTTCGTGCATCACAAGAGCCCCACCGTTGCTTGGTATCGGCTGCCGAAACTGTTTCGCGACCGCCGCGACGACTGGCTGCGGATGAACAACGGCTATGCCTATCCGAACTACTTCGCGCTGATCAAATCCTATGCCTTCAAGGCCAAGGAACCGATCGTGCATCCGGTTCTGCGGCGCGCGCCTGAGCACGGCCGGGCCTTCAAGCCGCGTATTCGCGCGCGCAACATCAATGGGCTCGGCACCGCGCCGGTGCCCGCCGAGCCGCCCAAGGAATAGTTCCTGGACAGCCCGGGATCCGTGTCGCCCAATTCTGATTGGGCGCCGTGTTTCTGCGATCCTTTCTCCAGGCATGGTGATTGAGTGCCGGCATGAGCGAATTTGTTGCTGCTTTGCCTATGTACGACTGGCCAGAAGCACTCGGCGAGGTCGATGCCCAATGGGCTCAGTTGCGTGATGCCTTCCGGCAAAAAGGGATCGATGCGCCGAAAACCATCGTACGGCGAAATGGCGACTTGCCGCCGGCTCCGGGCGGCATACTCGATGCCCAAGGAGCTTTGATCGCACCGGATCCGGCGACATTGCCGGCGGACGAACTCGATTTCCACGAAATATGGCTGCACCCGGCGCTGCTGTTCGCGCAGGCCTGCTGGGGGCCAATGGAGCTTGGGCTGTCGAGCCATGTGCAGGTGGTCGGCCAGCCGAGCTACGACGCCTATGAGGGCGGGCAGGGTGAGCTTTATTCGAGCGCGCTGGTGATGCGGGCAGGCGAGGGACCGGAGGTGCGGTCACCCGCGGACGGTATGGCCTTGCTGCCGCTCGGTGTCGTCATCCGGGGCAAGCGCTTCACCTTCAACAGCCTGGATTCCATGTCGGGCATCATCGCGCTGACGCGCGATCTGCAGGCGGCTGGCGAAAGTCTCGATATCTTTTCATCGCGGAGCGAAAGCGGTGGCCATCGCGGCTCGATCGTTGCTGTCGCCGAGGGCAGGGCGGATGTCGCCGCGATTGATTGTGAAAGCTGGGCGCTGGCGCAGCGTTTCGAGCCGGCTGCGCGCAAGGTCGTGACCGTCGGCTGGACTGCACGACGCAGAGGCTTGCCCTTCATCACCGCTAGGACGACGCCGGAAACGACAGTCCGGGCCATGCGCGACGCTCTTGCCGAACTAGCCGAGCAGCCTCGCATTCAACGGGTAGGTTGAAAGCTGCTCGTTGCCGCTTTCGGTGATCAGGATCTGCTCTTCGATCTTGACGCCGTCATGGCCACCGAGCCTGCCGATATAGCTTTCCACGCACAAAACCATGCCGGGTTCGAGCACACCGTCCGGTGTATCCGGCGTCCAGTCGCCGGCATGGGGCAGGGTCGGGTATTCGTCGGCGAGGCCAACGCCGTGGTAGAGCACGCCATAACGGGTCGGGAAACAGTCGCCCGGCGGCACCGCCGAGCGTTCGACAAGGTCGCGGAACGAGATGCCCGGCTGCATCAGTTCGGTGTTGTGCTCGATCTGGGCGGCGGCGATGCGGAACAGGTCGCGCTGTTCGTTGGTCGGCTTTGTATCGCCGCACAGCCATGTGCGGGAGAGATCGGCGCAGAAGCCGTAGGGGCCAACGAGGTCGGTGTCGAAGGCGACGAGGTCGCCGTCTTCGATAATGCGCGACGAGCATTCCTGGAACCATGGATTGGTGCGCGGGCCCGACGCCAGCAGCCGTGTCTCGATCCATTCGCCGCCGCGCGCGATGTTGCCGCGATGCAGTTCCGCCCACAATTCGTTTTCGGAAATGCCGGGCTTCAGTGCCTGTTCCATCTCACCCATCGCCGCCTCGCAGGCGACGATGGCCCGGCGCATGGCAAGAACCTCATCCGGTGATTTGATCAGCCGGGCATTCTCCATCACCGCTTCGCCATTGCCGATGGAAACACCAAGGCGTGCGAGTTCCTCGACGCCTTCCGGGTTGATGTGATCAACCGCGATACGGCTGTTACCGCCGCCATGTTCCCTGACCAGATCAGCGATGCCGGCGGCCCAGCGGCGGACCTTCTGCTCGGTCAGGTCGCCGCTGTAGAGATACATCCATGACACCGCCGGCCGTACCTCGTCGACGACGCCGGAATGGTCGGACAGGTGTTCGCAGGAAAAATAGTCGAACAGCACCACGGGACCATCGGTGGCGACGAAACAATGCCGCGTCGGGTTGTGCGCCACCCACAGCTGCATGTTGGTCGAATCGGTCGCGTATCGGATGTTGACGGGGTCGTAGAGCAGCGCACCGGCATAACCGCGACGCTTCAGCTCGGCGCGGATGCGCTCGAGCCGGTATTGGCGCATCGCCGGCAGATCGGGGGCGGCAATGCCTGCCGCCGCCCATTCCGCTTCAGCCTGGGCGCCATAGCCCAGCACATGCTGGTTGAGCGAAGCCGCCTTCTCACGGGAGGCTTCGCGCAGCGCCTCGATCGAGCCCGGTTCGAACGGCATGATCTTGCGATGGCGGCCGAAGCTTCCCTTTGGCGCCGCGCCGTCCATGGCCGACCCTCAGGTCCGCATCTTCTCGCCGCTCGGGTCGAAAGGCGCTTCGACATTGATGCGGGCAGGACGCCGGTGTCCAAGGATCTCGATCTCGAACAGCCCGGCGCTTTCGTCCTCGGCCAAGGCCGCCGGCACGTAGCCCTGCGCCATCGACTTCTGGACGTAATGCGCGTAGCCGCCCGACGTCACCCAGCCAACCACGCGCCAGTCGCCGTCGACGATGCCGCGCACGGCGGACGCGCCTTCGGCAGCCTTGGAGCCGCGTACTTCCTTGCCTGAGGTGTCGAAGCGCGGTGCGCCATAGCCATGCGGCTTTTCCACCGTGCAATAATCCTTGCTGACCTTGGCCCAGATCGGCTCGTCGCCCATCACGTCGGCGTCCGCCGCATCGACGATGAAGGAGACGCGGCGCAGTTTCGGCCCTTCCGCCTGTTCCTTGGCGGCCGCTTCGCGGCCGATGAAGTCGTTCTTTTCGAGCTTGATGAAGCGGTCCATCGAGCCTTCGAACGGTCCGTAGATCGGGCGCAATTCGCGGAACCAGGTCGGGAAGTTCTTTTCCAGGCGCATCGACAGCAAAGCGCGCATGCCGAAATCGACCAGGCCGAACTCTTCACCGGCGTCCTTAATCGCCTTGTAGACAAGACGCTGATAGGCCGGCGCCATCCAGATTTCGTAGCCGAGATCGCCGGTGTAGGTGATGCGGTTGACCATGCAGGGCGCGCCGCCGACCGCCATCTCACGGAAGTCCATGAAGCGGAAGGCCTTGGTCGAGATGTCGACATCGACCAGCTTCTGCAGCAGCTCACGCGATTTCGGTCCGGCGATCGAAAGGCCGACGAGCGTCTGGTCGAAGCGGTGAATACGGACAGAGCCATCCTTGGGCAGGTGCTTCTCGAACCAGCGCATGTGGTATTTCTGCGCGGCCGACGAGCCCCAGATCATGAAGCGGTCCTCGGCTGCCTTGGCGATGGTGAAATCGCCGATTAGCTTGCCGAACTCGTTGATCATCGGCGTCAGCACGATGCGGCCGGTCTTCGGCATGCGGTTGGTCATCAGCCGGTTGAGGAACTCTTCCGCGCCCGGTCCCGACACTTCGTATTTAGCGAAGTTGGCGATTTCGGTAACGCCGACACGCTCACGCGTGGCGTGCACTTCCTCGCCGATCGGGCCGAAGTCATTTGAGCGGTGGAAGGAGACGATGTCCTTGGGCTCCTTGCCCTTGGGCGCGAACCAGAGCGGGGTTTCCAGCCCCCACGAATCGCCCATGACCGCGTTGTTGGCGAGCATGGTGTCGTAGAGCGGCGTCGTCTGCGCCGGGCGCGCCGCCGGCAGTTCCTCGTTGGGGAAGCGGATGGAGAAGCGGCGCGAATAGTTTTCGCGCACCTTGGCGTTGGTGTAGCGCAGGCCGGCCCATTCGCCGAAACGCGCGACATCCATGCCCCAGACGTCGAAGCCGGGGTCGCCATGCACCATCCAGTTTGACAGAGCGAGGCCGACGCCGCCGCCCTGGCTGAAGCCGGCCATGACGGCGCAGGCGCACCAGAAATTGGTCAGGCCCTGCACCGGTCCGACCAGCGGGTTGCCGTCGAGCGCGAAGGTGAAGGGCCCGTTGATGATCTGCTTGATGCCGGCCTTCTCGATGCCGGGGAAATGCTTGAAGCCGATTTCCAGCGACGGCGCGATGCGGTCGAGGTCCGGCGGCAGCAGTTCATGGCCGAAATCCCATGGCGTGTTGACCGGCGACCACGGCTTGCAGGCCTTCTCATAGGTGCCGAGCAGGACGCCGTTCCGCTCCTGGCGGGTGTAGATCTCGCCCTTGAAGTCGAGCACGCCGATCATCTCGCGGCCGGTCGACTTGTTGAACTCCTCCACCTCCGGCATCGGCTCGGTGAGCAGGTACATGTGCTCCATTGCCAGCACCGGCAGTTCGACGCCGACCATGCGGCCGATCTCGCGTGCCCACAGGCCGCCGCAGTTGACGACATGCTCGGCATGGACCGTGCCCTGTTCGGTGACGACGTTCCAGGTGCCGTCCGGCTGCTGAGTCAGGTCGACGACGCGGTTGCGCAGCACGATCTCTGCGCCCAGTTTTTTCGCGGCTTTGGAATAAGCGATGGTGGTGCCCGAGGGATCGAGATGGCCTTCGACCGGGTCCCACATGGCGCCGACGAAATTCGTCTCGTCCATCAGCGGGAACATCGCCTTGGCTTCGGACGGGGTGATCAGCTCGGTGTCCATGCCGAGATAGCGGCCCTTGGCATGGGCGAGCCGCAGGAAGTCCATGCGCTCGGGCGTGTCGGCCATCATCACGCCGCCGGTCAGGTGCAGCGAGCAGGACTGGCCTGATATTTCCTCGATCTCCTTGTAGAGTTGGACCGTATAGGCCTGCAGCTTGGCGACGTTGGGATCGCCGTTCAGCGTATGGAAGCCGCCCGCCGCGTGCCAGGACGAGCCGGAGGTCAGCTCCGAACGCTCGATCAGCATGATGTCGGTCCAGCCGGCCTTGGCCAGATGATAAAGAACCGAGCAGCCGACGACGCCGCCGCCAATTACAACCGCTTTTACATGGGATTTCATGAAGATAGGTCCATCTTTGAAGAGATTTAATCGAGAGAGCAGGGCGTGAAAACAAAGCGCAAATCGGATACGGCGATGTTTTCGGTCAGCTTGCCGTCAAGCGCGGCAAGGATGGTTTCACAGACGGAAGTGCGATGTTTCATGACGTCATGGCTCCAGAGACGCAGGATGGAGTAGCCTTCGGCACGCATGAAATCGTCACGGCGACGGTCATAGGAACTGTCTGCGTGTTGGTGTCCGTCGACTTCGACAACAAGCCATCTTTCGCGGCAGGCAAAGTCGGCAAAAAGGGGCCGATGGACAACTGGCGCGTGAAACGATAGCCACCAAGCTTGCGCGCCTTCAGTTCGAGCCAAAGCATCGCCTCGGCTTGATTGCCCGCTTGCCTAAGATTTCGTGCTCGCTGGGTGGTGCCTGTTTTTCGGCGGCTGCGTGTTTCATGAACGCCTTCCCCCACTCCGTCGCCGCTTCGCGGCGCCACCTCTCCCCCCTCCGGAGGGAGAGGAAAGGCGCCGGCTGGAATCGCCGCGCACCCTTCCTCTCCCCCGTCGATCGGGGGAGAGGTGTCGAGCGCAGCTCGACGGAGTGGGGGTCGACTGTTCGTCAACAACATTGGTCAGAAGTCCGTCGGCGCGCCGCCTTCGGCCGTGCGCTTCGCGACAAAGGCGTTGAGCTCCTCGCGGATGGCCGGGTCCATGTAGGGCTCGTCGTACGAGGCCAGACGTTCCTTCCACACCTTGTTGGCTTTTTCCATCGCTGTCGGCGATCCGGCTTCCGCCCAGGTCTCGAAATTGCGCCAGTCCGACAGGATTGGCGAATAGAAGGCGGTCTTGTAGCGGTCCTGCGTGTGCTGGGTGCCGAAGAAGTGGCCGCCGGGGCCGACCGACTGGATGGCGTCGAAGCCGAGCGCTTCTTCCGACAGATCGAGCGGCGTCAGGAACTCGGCCACCATCTGCAGCAGGTCGATGTCCAGAATGGTCTTCTCGTAGGAGCAACGCAGGCCGCCCTCGAGCCAACCGGCCGCATGCATCATCAGGTTGCCGCCGCCTTGCACCGCGCCCCACAGCGAGAACACGCTCTCATAGGCCGCCTGCGCGTCGACCGTGTTGGCGGCGCAGGTGTTCGAGGTGCGGTAGGGGATCTTGTAGCGGCGTGCAAGCTGACCGCCGACGAGTTGCGCCTTCATGTATTCAGGCGTGCCGAAGGCAGGTGAACCGGACTTCATGTCGACATTGGAGGTGAAGCCGCCATAGCCGACCGGTGCGCCCTTCTTCACCATCTGGGCAAAAGCGATGCCGGACAGCGCCTCGGCATTCTGCTGCACCAGCGCGCCGGCGATGGTGACCGGGGCCATGGCGCCCGAAAGCGTGAACGGCGTGACGATGACGACCTGGCCCATGCTCGACATCTGGATGATGCCTTCCATCATCGGCACGTCGAGCTTGAGCGGCGAATTGGTGTTGATAATGGTGAATACCGACGGCTCCGCCATCAATTGCTCGCGGCTGATGCCGCGCGCGATGCGAGTGATCTCGATGCCGTCCACATTGCGCTCCTTGCCCAGCGAATAGATGTGGAACACCTTGTCGGTGAGCGTGGCGAGGTCGCGGACGCATTCGAGGTGACGGACCGACGGATGGATGTCGGTCGGCTCGACCGGATAGCCGCCGGTACAGTTCAAGATGTTGTGCATCTGCGCCAGGCGCAGGAAATTGCGGTAGTCCTGCTGGTTGCCGGGCCGGCGGCCGCGATCGATGTCGGAGCAGTTGGGCGCCGACGCCATCATCGAGATGATCAGATTGTTGCCGCCGAAACGCACATTGTGCGCGGGATTGCGAGCATGGATGGTGAATTCGGACGGACAATGGGAGACCAGTTCGAGGATCATGTCGCTGTCGAAGCGTACCCGCTCGCTGCCCTCACGCACGTCGGCGCCATGCGCCTTCATGATGCGGCGGGCCTCGTCGTGCAGCACGTCGACGCCGATTTCCCTGAGCACGCGCAAGGAGGCGAGGTGGATCGATTCCAGCTCGTCCTCGGATACCAGCCTGGTCGGCTGCAACGGGTTTTTCAGCTGGCGGAAGGCAGGCTGCTCGAACGCGGCCGAGCCACCGGCGCGTTTTCCGGCGCGGCCGCCCCGACGGGCGCGATCGGTTGCCGGAGCCGGTTCGGCGGGTTGAAGGGCGGCGGTCATGAGGAGCCTCGTAGGATGCGAAAGTGGGCGGCATAATGGACCGGCGGCGGTCCGGCCATTGCGGAGGCGGCGACCACTAGAGCGAGGGAAGCGACATGCCGGAACGGCAGTTGCATGGCGGGGACCTCACCTTGTCACCATGACGCGCCAGCAAGTGCTGAGCGCGGCCGAGTGAATGGATGCCGACGGCGCGCGCGTTACAGTACCGTCTTTTACTTCTGATATACTTGCGGGCTGAACGTCTTTGGAGGGACAGCCCCATGCCTGATGTCGTCAAGGTGCGTGCCGCGACCAACAATGAAGTCGCGTTCCTTTCCTGGGACATAGACGGGATGATCCCGGGCTGCCTCGGCTTCGAGATCGTGCGCCTCTATTCCGATACAGGCGAAGAGCGTTGCCTGGCGTCCTGGGTTCCCTTCAAGGGCCAGCGCAATCCGCGATGGATCCCGCAGGATACTGGTGTGTGGCCGGTGCAAAAGACCTTCTGGCGCGATCTCACCGTGCGGCGGCGCCGCGACAGCATCGACGTCAGACCTGACGGTGAATTGATCGCCTATCGGGTGCGCCCGGTAGGCGACATGAAGCCCGGCCTCGATCCAGTGCCGGTACGACCCGAGCAGGTCGTCGGCGGCAAGCCCGCCTACACCGGGCCGGCGCGGCCGCTGGGCTATCTCGGCCGGGGTGCGGTCAGCCCACCGATCTTCCTGGGGCAGATGTTCGGCAAGGCGCGTGTGGCCTTCACCAATGGCGTGCTGTCGACGCAATGGATGTCGCATGCACTGGCGGAAGCCGGCATCAAGGTCGGGCAGCGCGACAAGATCAGGGCGGTGCTGCAGGATCCGACCAGCAAGATACGCGCCTACCTGCATGGCGATGTGCCCGACGTGCTGACCAGCCTGCTGAAACGGGCCAAGATGGACGGCGGCGCCGTCCGGCTCGCGCTTTACGAGCTTGGCGACGACGAGCTGTGCGACGCCATCATCGCCGCGAAGGATGTCGTGGAGGTCATTCTTTCCAATTCGGGCAAGGACGACCAGACCAAGGCCTGGGACGCCGGCAACGCACCCTATAGGAAGCGCCTGCACGACGCGGGCGTGGTGGTGACGGATCGCCTCTTCAATAACAACCACATCGGCCACAACAAGTTTGCCGTCTACCGCGACGCCCAGGGGAAGCCGCAAGCGGTGATGACCGGCAGCACCAACTGGACGTCGACGGGCATTTGCGGGCAGTCCAACAACGCCTTCATCCGCGACGATCCTGCAATGGCCGAAATCTTCGACGCCTACTGGGATCGCATGAAGGCCGACGTGTTTCCGCCGCCGGCCTCGGAAAGCGCTGCCGGCCGCGTGGCACAGACGCAAGGCGTGCCGTTTCGCAAGGAGAACCACATGCCAAACCCGCTGAACGGCGCCACGGCGGTGCTGGACGGCATGACGATCTGGTTTTCGCCGAACGATCCCGACCGCAACAAGAAGGACATCTCGGTGCGGCCGGTGGATCTCGAGGATGTCTTCGCCCGCATCAAGGTTGCGAAGCGGGCGGTGCTGTTTCTGGTGTTCAATCCCTCGCTGCTCGGCGAAAACTCGATCGTCGACCAGGCCGTCGCGGCGGCGAAGGCCGATCCGAAGCTGATCGTGCAGGGCGCGATAAGCGACGAAACCGCCATGCCCAACTATGTCGCGCCGACCAAGGATCCGGTGACCCACAAGTCGAACAAGGACGGCAAGGCGCCCTTCGTCTATCCGGAAAAGATCTGGGAGGCTCCGAACGTCTCCATCGTGCGGGCGGCAAACCTGACCGGCGCCACCATCGCCCGCGACTTCCAGGCTGAGGTGCTGACCGTTGGCCATGCGATCGTGCACGACAAGATTGTTATCATCGATCCGATGGAGGAGAACGCCACCGTCATCACCGGCAGCCACAATCTTGGTTACAAGGCTTCCTACGAAAATGACGAGAACCTGGTGATCGTCGAAGGCGACAAGACCTTCGCGGCCGCCTACGCGGTGCACATGCTCGACGTGTTCGACCACTACAAGTTCCGCGCCTGGCGCAGGACGATCGGCAAGGGGCCTTCGGACGATGACGGACTTTCCATCGACGACCAGTGGCTTAAGCCTTACGCCGACGGCAAGAAGGGCGCGATCGCCGGCTATTTCCCGTAGCGTGGCCTGCCGCGCCTCTCAGGCTCATCCGATCCAGGCCCGCTCGGCCACGGTCGGGCGGACGGGTCGGTTGGCGCAAGCGGATTTCGCTTGCCGGCCCTTTCCTTCCCCCAATCGTGCCGGTAGCTAGTGACGCTTGCCGGCCCGGAGGTCAGCCGGCACTTCACATGGATGACAGCATGGTCGCAACCGGCTCGAGCGAAGGCGAAGCGGGAACGCAGTGGGCAGCGCTCGCCGGCGTTACCGCCGCACTTGCCATGTTCGGCGCCGCGCAAGGGCTGAGCTCGCCGCTGTTCACGCTCCTGATGCAGAAGCAAGGCATGTCGCCGGGATTGATCGGCCTGTCCGCGGCCATGATGCCGCTCGGACTGATCCTGTCGGCGTCGTTCGTGCCGGCGGCGGTGCGTATGGTCGGCGCGCGAAACCTGGCGGTGGGCTGTTCGCTTATCGGAGCGCTCTGCTTCCTGGGCATCGGCTATCTGCAGAACTGGGTCGCCTGGTATGTCATCCGCTTTCTGATCGGCGTGGTCATCAATCCGCTCTACATCCTCGGCGAGGTGTGGGCGCTGTCGCTGGCGCCGCCTTCGCGGCGCGGCCGGGTGATGGGCGTGTTCAACACGCTGATGGGCGCCGGCTACGCCGCCGGCCCGTTCACCCTGACACTGGTCGGTACGCAGGGCTGGGCTCCCTTCAGCGTCGGTATTGGCGGCTTCGTGCTCTGCGCCGTCATCCTGCGCCTTGTCTCTTCGAAGCTCACCGGTTTCGAGGATGATGGGCAGCCGGCCGGCAGCTTTGCCGGTTTTGCCCGGCTGGCGCCGGCGCTGCTGCTGGCCGTGCTGGTCTCGGCCGCCGTCCAGCAAAGCACCTATGCGCTGGTCCCGGTGTTCGGCGCCGGCTATGGCCTGCCGGAAGCCGTGCTCGCCGCACTGGTGATGGCGCTGTCCCTGGGCAACATCCTGCTGCAGATCCCGCTTGGCCTGCTCGCGGAACGCTTCGGCGGCCGCCCCATGATCCTGGCCTGCGCCGTGGCGACGGCAGTTTGCGCGGCGCTGCTGCCGCTCACGATCACGACGCCGCTGATCTGGATGGTGCTGCTGGTGATGGGCGCGGTCGGCTATGGCGTCTATACGATGGCGCTTGTGGAACTCGGCAGCCGCTTCAAGGGCACGCTGCTCGTCACCGGCAATGCGGCTTTCGCCTTGCTGTGGGGCGTTGGCGGCATTGTCGGCCCGCCCGGCGCCGGCCTGTTGATGCAGGGCATCGGCCCGCTGGGGCTGCCCGTGGTGATCGCAGGGCTTGATGCCGTGCTGGTCATCTTCGCGCTCTATCGCTCGTCCGTGCGCCAGAGCGGCAAGGCGTGATGGTGGCGGTTCGGACGACGTCGCGCGAAGGCCTGAATCCTCTTCCGATATGCGGCAGCTATTGAATATCGGACATGGCATGTCGATGTTGCATGCCGAAGCAATCGGAGATTCCATGACCAAGCCCATCGCCAAGCCAGAATCCGCTCATGAAGACCCCTTCCTCTGGCTGGAGGACAGGACGAGCGAACAACCGCTCGACTGGGTGCACCGCCAGAACGAGATCACGGTTGGCGAACTGCAGGGCGATCCATCCTATCAGGCGTCGTTCCAGACGGCGCTCGACCTGATGACGGCGGAGGACAACATCGCTGTCGGTGCGGCCATTGCCGGTCATGTCTATAATTTCTGGCAGGACAAGACCAATGCGCTCGGCCTGTGGCGCCGCACGACGGTCGCCTCCTACAAGACCGACAAGCCCGAGTGGGAGACAATCATCGACTTCGACCAGCTCGCGGCGAAAGAGGGGATCAAATGGGTCTTCAGCGGCGCCAGCCGGCTCTATCCGGACTTCAGCCGCTGCCTGCTCTCGATGTCCCCGGACGGCGGCGACGCCAGCGAGATGCGCGAGTTCGACATCGACACCAAGTCCTTTATCGAGAACGGATTCCGTGCGCCGGCCTCCAAGTCGGGTTTTGGCTGGCTGGACAAGGACACGGTCATCGTCTCGGCGGCCCTCGAGGACGCGGACAAGACCGAATCCGGCTATCCACGCGTGGTCAAGCTGTGGAAGCGCGGCACGAAACTCGAAGACGCCACGCCGATCTTCGAGGGAAAGACCGAGGACCTCGCTGTCGGGGCCGGCGTCGAATTCGACGGCGAGAAACGTCATCTGTTTCTGGCGCGAACGCTCAATTTCTTCGCATCGCACAGTTTCCTGCATCTGCCATCAGGCGAAAACAGGCGCATTCCGCTGCCCGACGACGTCACCGACACAGCGCTTTTCAAGGATCAACTGGTGTTCGGGGTGCGCACCCCCTGGACGGCGCCGGACGGCACGGCGTGCCAGCCTGATGGACTCTATTCGCTCGATTTCGCGCATTGGATCGAAACCGGCGGTTTTGGCGCCATCGAAACCTTGTTGGCGCCGGCATATCGCGTGTCGATTGCCGGGCTCGCCAGAACGCAGGACCGGTTGTTCATCAGCCTGATGGACAATGTGCGTGGCAAGGTGCTCGTCTGCCAGCGCAAGGACAGCGCCTGGTCGCTGAAGCCCGTCGCACTGCCCGAAAACGGCACTGTCGGCATCAGCCATGCCGAGCATTTCGGCTCCAGCGTGTCCTTCTCCTTCACTGATTTCCTGACGCCGAGTTCAATCATCTGGTCCGATGACGATGGTGAGACGCTTGCGACGGTGAAGTCGCAGCCGGCGCGTTTCGATGCCTCGCCGCTGATCTCGGAGCAGTTCGAGGCGCGCTCGAAGGATGGTACGATGATCCCATACTTCGTCGTGCGGCGTCGCGACCAGAAGGGGCCGGTGCCGACGCTGCTCTACGGCTATGGCGGCTTCGAAGTGCCGCTGCTGCCGGGCTATGCCGGTGTGCGAGGCAGGCTGTGGCTGGAGAAGGGCAACGCCTATGTGCAGGCCTGTATTCGCGGCGGCGGCGAGTTCGGGCCGGCCTGGCACCAGGCCGCATTGAAGGGCAAGCGCCAGAACGGCTTCGATGACTTCGCCGCGGTGGCAGAGGACGTCGTCAGGCGCGGCATCGCCACGGCTGCCTCTCTCGGCATCCAGGGTGGCTCGAATGGCGGGCTGCTGACCGGCGTTTCCCTGACGCAGCACCCGGAACTGTTTGGCGCCGTCATCGTCGAGGTGCCGCTGCTCGACATGCTGCGCTACACCGAATTGCCGCCGGGCGCTTCGTGGATGGCAGAGTATGGCGATCCGTCGAAGCCGGAAGACGCGAAATGGCTATCCGCCTATTCGCCCTATCAACATGTCACTGCCGATACCGCCTATCCGCCGGTGCTCTTGACCACCTCGACCGCCGACGACCGGGTTCATCCCGGGCACGCGCGCAAGATGGCGGCCCGCCTCCAGGAGGCCGGGCACGCGAAGGCGCTGTTCTTCGAGGAAACCGAGGGCGGACATGGCGGGCGTGGCGACCGCCGGCCGCAGGCCGCGCAGACGGCGATGAAATACGTGTTCCTGCAGAGGGCGCTGAGCGCCAACCCATAGACACATTCCCTCATGGGCCAAGCGAAGGGTGGTTCACGTCGACCAGCCTTTGCTCTAAGGTACCGACCATGGCTCTCGTCAGGATATTGGTCAGCGCAGTTGGGGCTCGCGCATTCAGGGTCGCGGTGACACCGTCACCGCGCACGCTGCGCGCCGAGCTTTTGCGGCTGTGCGCCCGCATCGGCTATTCGCCGCCTGCCTGCCTCTGATGCATTCGCCCCGGCGCAGCCGGATTGAATCCAGAGGAAACATCAAGACATGACCTATCAAAATCATTCGCTGAAGCAGCTTCAGCAGATCGACGCCGCACATCACCTGCATCCCTTCACCGACCATAGGGAATTGCGCGAGGCCGGCTCGCGCGTCATCACTCATGCCAATGGCCCGTTCATTTACGATTCCGAAGGGGCGGAGCTGCTCGACGGCATGGCCGGCCTGTGGTGCGTCAACATCGGCTATAGCCGGGACGAACTGGCCGAAGCCGCCTATGCCCAGATGAAGGAACTGCCTTACTACAATTCCTTCTTCAAATGCTCGACGCCGACGCCGGTGCTGTTGTCCAAGAAGCTGGCCGAAATCGCGCCACGCAACGTCAACCAGGTGTTCTATGGGTCATCCGGTTCGGAGGCCAACGACACCGCGTTGCGTCTTGTGCGCCATTACTGGGCGCTGGAGGGCAAGCCGGAAAAGAACCGCGTCATCTCGCGCAAGATGGCCTATCACGGCTCGACCATCGCCGGCACCTCGCTCGGCGGCATGGATGCCATGCACAAGCAGCTCAACGGGGCCGTGCCCAACATCGTCCATGTGATGATGCCCTATGCCTACGAACTGGCGCTGCCGGGGGAGAGCGACCATGAGTTCGGCCTGCGCGCGGCCAAATCGGTCGAGGATGCCATCCTCGAGGCCGGCGCCGACAAGGTCGCGGCTTTCATCGGCGAGCCGGTGATGGGCGCGGGCGGCGTCAAGATCCCGCCGGCCAGTTACTGGCCCGAAGTGCAGCGCATCTGCCGCAAATACGATGTGCTGTTGATGCTGGACGAGGTCATCACCGGCTATGGCCGCACCGGCGAGTGGTTTGCCGCGCAGACCTTCGGCATCGAACCCGACACGATCACCACGGCAAAGGCGTTGACCTCGGGCTACCAGCCGCTGTCTGCACTCTTGGTCGGCGATCGCATTGCCTCGACGCTGGTCGAGAAGGGGGGCGAGTTCAACCATGGCTACACCTATTCGGGTCACCCCGTGGCCTGCGCCGTGGCGTTGAAGAACCTGGAGATCATCGAACGGGAAGGCCTGGTCGACCGCGTCAGGAACGACACCGGGCCGTATTTCGCCAAGGCCCTGCAAGAGCGCATTGCCGGGCATGACCTGGTTGGCGAAGTGCGCTCGATCGGACTGATGGGTGCGATCGAGATCGTCAAGGACAAGGGGACCAAGGAACGGTTCCTGCCGTCGGGAAGTGCCGCGGTGACGGTCCGCGATCATGCGATCGCCAACGGCATGATGCTGCGCGCCACCGGCGATACGATGATCCTGTCGCCGCCGCTGATCTGGACCCGCGATACGATCGACATGGCCTGCGAACGTATCGGCAAAGCGCTGGATTTGGCACAGGCGGATCTGCGCAAGCGGTAGGCGAAGCTCGACCGGGCGTTTCTTCAGGAGACGCTCGGTATCGAGAAGATACCATCCTGGCCAGGGAACGATCCCACCTTTGGCGCGTAGTGTGAGCGGCGGTCGATCCGGCCGCGAAGGGGGTTTCCATGAGAAAGACCAGACGTCGACGCGTGCAGGAAGCGAACAGCATCGGCGCGGGCCTGATGCTGGCGCCGATGGTGGCGATGATGCGCCTGCCACTGATGGCCATGGAGGCCCGGAGCGGCGAGCCCTGGAGTGCGGAGACGGCAAGGGCGGTCAGCGAGAAGACCGTCGCAATGGCCGAGGGCGCGGTTGCGGCGCAAATGTCGTTTCTGCAGTCGGCGTCTCGTTTCTGGCCGGAGGTTCTTTCCGGCCAGACACCGTCGCTGCTCAACGGCGTCGCGGCTGAACGGTCGATCAGCGCCGCGCTGAAGCCGGCCAGCCGGGCTGTGAAGGCGAATTTTCGCCGGCTTTCGTCAAAGGCTTGAAATGGGTGCTGCGGAACTCTGATTTTCGGGTTGGCCCGATTCCGGGCGGAAAACCGTTTCACACTTTTCCTGGAGTTGCTTTAAAACCGATCGGTATACGTACCGACGGGAGGCAGCATGGCAGCACAACCGCTCAATCAGCCGGCCGAAATCCCGGCCGAGCTGGATCGCTGGAATTGGGGCGCCTTTTTCCTCAACTGGATCTGGGGCATCGGCAACAACACTTTCATCGCGCTGCTGGCGCTGATCCCGGTCGTCAACCTCATCATGATCTTCGTGCTTGGGGCACGCGGCAGCCGCTGGGCCTGGCAGAACAGGACCTGGCGCGATGCCGAACAATTCCGCAGGACGCAGCGCAACTGGGCAATCGCGGGCCTTGCCGTCTGGGTGGTCAGTATAGGCGGCTGCGCGACGATGGTCGGCAGCGTCCCGTTTATGCTCAAAGGTAATGGTGCCTATCACATGACCATGGATGCCATTCGCGCCGACAGCCGTGTGAAAGCCGCCATTGGTGACGATGTGACCGACAATTTCTGGGTCGGCGGGCATCTCAACGTCAATGCGAATGGCGCGGGCGATGCCCAGTTCAGCATTCCCGTTCACGGCGCTAAGGGTAAAGGGACCGTATTTTCCCACTTGGTTCGCAATGCAGGCACATGGAGCATGCGCCTGCTCGTGATCAGGGTGGACGGTTTCGATGCGCCGATCGTGTTGACCAATGAAGATCACGTGCCGATCCCGAACGCCGCGATCGGAATATAGGCTCCAGCCCGGATCGGGCGCGGCGGAAATGCAAAAACCGCGCTCCGTCGGGAACGCGGCTTTGCCAGATACGCATGGCGTTTCGCTACTCAACACTTGGCGAAGGGCTCCGGTACGCGAGACCTGATCCGGAGCGCCGGGCGGATGCGATATGTCCGCCTCGCAATCCGTTTTATAGGGACATCGTTACCGCGGAGTTATCGAGAGCTTAAGCAAATCTAAATTTGCGGCCGTCCTGCCGGGCCAACCAGGAAAAAGCCCATCAAATCCGTTGGTTACGCAGGGGCGCCGCGCAGAAAATTAATTATACCGGAGAAATCGGCGCCGCCATGCCCCTGGGCGTTGAACAGGGCATAGAGTTGTGCCGCTTCAGCACCAAGTGGCGTCACCGCGCCCGCGCCAAGTGCTGCTTCCTGTGACAGTTTCAGGTCCTTCAGCATAAGGGCGGCGGCAAAGCCCGGCTTGTAATCCTTGTTGGCGGGCGAGGTGGGCACCGGGCCGGGCACCGGGCAATAGGTGGTCAGCGACCAGCACTGGCCTGAAGAGGTCGAGGCGACGTCGAACAGCGCCTGATGCGACAGGCCGAGCTTTTCCGCCAGCACGAAGGCCTCGGCGACACCGATCATCGAAATGCCGAGGATCATGTTGTTGCAGATCTTCGCCGCCTGGCCGGCGCCATCGCCGCCGCAATGGACGATGCGGCCGGCCATCGGCTTGAGGATTGGTTCGGCCGTGGCGAATGCATCGTCGGAGCCCCCGGCCATGAAGGTCAGCGTGCCGGCGGTGGCGCCGCCGGTGCCGCCGGAAACAGGGGCGTCGATCGACAGCAGGCCGTGTTTCGCCGCGATGGCATGCGCCTTGCGTGCCGAATCGACGTCAATCGTCGAGGAGTCGATGAACAGCGCGCCTTTTTTTGCCTTGGAGGCGATGTCCTCATAGACCGACAGCACGTGCTTGCCGGCGGGGAGCATAGTGATGACTACATCGGCGTCCTTCACTGCGGCCGGTGCGTTGGCCATGACGACGACGCCGTGCTCCCTCGCGACGGTCAGGCTCTCCGTCACCAGGTCGAAGCCATGCACCGTATGCCCTGCCTTGACCAGGTTCGCGGCCATTGGATTGCCCATATTGCCGAGGCCGATGAAGGCGATGGTGGTCATAGGGGCGCTCCTTGATTTGGGGTGAGGCCTTTAGGCAGTAGGCAGTAGGCAGTAGGCAGTAGGCAGTAGGCAGTAGGCAGTAGGCAGTAGGCGACTATTCGGGTGCAAGTTTGATGATAAGTTGGCGAAGCATTTTTCCGATGCCCTCGGTCGCTAACAGCATCTGATTTGTTTGATCGTGCGTGGCTAAGCCGATTCGTTCGGCGATCTGGAGGTGCATCTCGAACTCTTTCAGGGAGCCTTGGGCAATCCTGAGAAATTGCTGATAAGAGCCTCTATTGTCTCGGCCGTACCCTTCCGCGATGTTCGCAGGAATGGAGTTGGCTGAACGACGGATCTGGCTGGTGAGCCCATATAATTCTTCTTTTGGCCACGTCTTGGTCAACGAGTAGGTAGCGACGGCCAGGTCCATGGCCTGCTGCCACACGATAAGATCCTTGTACGAATTGATCTTGCCGGTCATCTCTGCCTACTGCCTACTGCCTACTGCCTACTGCCTACTGCCTAGTTTCACCTTCCGATCAAGGCGCGCGCTATGATGACGCGCATTATCTCGTTGGTGCCTTCGAGGATCTGGTGGACGCGCAGGTCACGCACCAGCTTCTCGATGCCATAATCATGCAGATAGCCGTAACCGCCGAGCAGTTGAAGCGCATCGTTGGCGACGTTGAAACCGGTGTCGGTGACGAAGCGTTTGGCCATCGCCGACCATTTGCCGGCGTCCGGCGCCTTGCGGTCGAGTTTGGAGGCGGCGGCATAGAGGAAGATGCGCGCGGCCTGCAGTTCTGTCTCCATGTCGGCCAGCCTGAACTGCAAAGCCTGGAACTGATTGATTTTCGAGCCGAAGGCCTTGCGCTCTGCCGTGTAGGACAATGCCTTGTCGAGCGCCGACTGCGCGCCACCCAGCGAACAGGCGGCGATGTTCAGCCGGCCGCCGTCGAGGCCGGCCATGGCGATGCCGAAGCCGGCGCCTTCACCCGACAGAAGGTTTTCGGCCGGCACCTTGCAATCCTCGAAGATGACCTGGCGCGTCGACTGCATGTGCCAGCCCATCTTGTGCTCGTTGGCGCCGAAGGAGAGGCCGGGCGCGTCTTTCGGCACGATGACGGTGGAAATGCCCTTCGGCCCCTCGGCACCGGTGCGCACCATGACGGCATAGAGGTCGCTGTCGCCGGCGCCGGAGATGAATTGCTTGGCGCCGTTGAGGATGTAGTCGCCACCGCTTTTCACCGCGCGCGTCTTCAGCGCCGCGGCATCCGATCCGGAGCCCGGCTCGGTCAGGCAGTAGCTCGCCAGCCATTCCATCGAGGTCAGCTTGGGCAGGAAGCGCTGGCGCTGCTCCTCATTGCCGAAGCGGTCGATCATCGAGGCCACCATGTTGTGGATCGAGATGAAGGACGAAAAGGCCGGATCGGCATGCGACAGCGCCTCGAAGATCAGCACGGCATCGAGTCGGCCGAGCGCGGAGCCGCCGACATCGTCCCTTATGTAGATGCCGCCGAGGCCGAGCGGCCCGGTTTCGCGGATCACATCGGCGGGGAAATGTTTCCTGCGGTCCCAGTCGAGCGCGTTCGGCGCGACGCGATCGGTGGCGAACACCTGGGCCATCTCCTGGATGGCGCGCTGTTCCTCGTTGAGTTCGAACTGGCTGGTGCTCGCATCGACCGCGGCGTCCATGGCGTGCTCCCTGTATACTGGCCAGCTAGCCCGCTGGCCTGTCGTTTTTGGCTTTGCGCGCGCACCAATCTAGACCAATGATGCCGCCGCGCAACCCAGCCGATCGCGGAGCGGCTGTGCATCAATGCATGTTCGGAGCCAGATGTGACGACAAAATTCGACGAACTGCTGGAACAGTTCCGCGCCTATCTCGCTTCAGCGGACAATGCCCTGGTGCGAGACGCCGTGGCGCGCATTGGCTGGGACATGCCGGCCCGCGCACTGGAGCCACATACGCTCGGCTGCCTGCGCCATCTCGATCGCGCCGCCGGACTGACGCCGCCGGATGCGAAGCCGTTGGTGCAATTGCTGGCGCGGCAGCGCAACGATTTGCATTGGGGGCAGACCTATACGGAGGCTGATTTCGGCAAGGCCTTCATCGACAATTACGGCTGGCTGGAAATGTTCGGTACGCGTGGCCATTTCGCCAATGACGAGGTGGCGGCCGGGCTGCTGATCCTCGGGCCCGACATCGTCTATCCCGATCACCATCACGTCGCCGAGGAGATCTATATTCCGCTGACCGGTGGCACAGAGTGGCGCATGGGCGAGGGCGGTTTTCGCAAGCGGGAGGCCGGCGAGGTCGTCCACCACGCTTCGAACGTCAATCACGCCATGCGAACGGGCAAGGAGCCGCTGCTGGCGCTCTACATCTGGCGCGGCGGGCCGTTGGCGCAGAAATCCACGATCACCGGAACCGCGACGCAGGGCCGGAACTGATGGCCAGGGCAATCATGCTGCAAGGCACGGGTTCGGATGTCGGCAAGACGGTGCTGGTTGCCGGCCTCTGTCGCGCCGCAAAAAAACGCGGCCTGAAGGTGCGACCGTTCAAACCGCAAAACATGTCGAACAACGCCGCGGTCGCCGACATTCCCGACGACAACAGGCATAGCGGCGGCGAGATCGGCCGTGCGCAATGGCTGCAAGCAATCGCTTGCGGCGTCGCGCCGTCAGTCCACATGAACCCGGTGCTGCTCAAGCCCCAGACCGATGTCGCCGCGCAAATCATCGTGCAGGGCAAGGTGTTCGGCGAGGCGAGGGCGCGCGACTACCAGGCGCTGAAGGGCCGGCTGATGGACGCGGTGCTCGATTCCTGGGCGAAGGTCAGCGAGGACGCGGACCTTGTCATTGTCGAGGGTGCCGGCTCGCCGGCCGAAATCAATCTCAGGAGCCGCGACATCGCCAATATGGGCTTTGCCACGCGTGCCAATGTGCCGGTTGTGCTGGTCGGCGATATCGACCGCGGCGGCGTCATCGCCTCGGTTGCCGGTACGCATCTGATCCTGCCGGAAGAGGACCGACGCATGATCGTGGGTTACCTTATCAACAAGTTCCGGGGCGATGTCTCGCTGTTCGATGATGGCCTGAAGGCGATCGAAAAATTCACCGGATGGCGCTGTTTCGGCGTCGTGCCATGGCTGAAGGCGGCGGCAAGGTTGCCTTCGGAGGATTCGGTGGTGCTGGAACGGCTTGCGTCCGGCGAGGCGCGCGCGCTGAAGGTGGCGGTGCCGATGCTTGGTCGCATCGCCAATTTCGACGATCTCGACCCGCTCAAGGCCGAACCTCAGGTAGAGGTGGTGTTCGTACCGCCCGGTACACCGCTGCCGGCCGATGCCGGGCTGGTGGTCATTCCCGGCTCGAAATCGACGATCGGCGATCTCCTGAAATTCCGCGAGAACGGCTGGGACCGGGATCTTGCCGGGCATCGCAAGCGCGGCGGCCACATCGTCGGCATCTGTGGCGGCTATCAGATGCTCGGCCATATGGTGCGCGATCCCGACGGCATCGAAGGCAGCGTTACCGAGGCCGAGGGGCTCGGCCTGCTCGATATCGAAACGGTGATGGAGCCGGAGAAGACGGTGCGCAATGTCAGCGCGCGCTCGGTGCCGTTCGACCTGCCGCTTGAGGGATACGAGATCCATCTCGGCCGCACCACCGGGCCGGATACTATGCGACCGTCGGCGATCATCAACGGCGCCGAGGATGGTGCGATCTCGGCCGATGGCAAAGTGATCGGCACCTATATGCACGGTCTGTTCGGCGCCGACGGCTTTCGAGGAAAGTTCCTTGAAAGCCTTGGGATCAGCGGTGGCGGCATCGATTACCGGGCCGAGGTCGAGCGGGCCCTGGACGAGGTCGCCGCCGAGTTGGAGGCCCATCTCGACTGTGACGCGATTTTCGCGATGGCGCGCTGATCTCCCGGCGCTGGTGATTGCTGGAACATCCATCGCTTCGTCAGCCCTGCTTCGCGCAGGGATGACGAAGCTGGGCGTCGTCAGCCATATGGCGCTATTGGCTCAGGCCTTCTCGCCGGTCTTCGGCCAATAGGTGCCGAAGGACCAGACATTTCCTTCCGGGTCGCGGCAGATGAACTCACGGCTGCCATAGTCGCGGTCGGTCAGTTCCTGGATGATCGTGGCACCGGCTTCCTTTGCCCTGGCGTAGGCGGCATCGGCATCGTCGACGGCGATATAGATCGACTTGCCGCCGCCCGAACCTGGCTCCCCGACCATCTTGCCGTAGTCGTCATCACGCACCGTGCCCAGCATGATCATGGAGGAGCCGAACACCAGTTCGGCATGATGAACGACATCGCCTTCGCCATAGCGGGCACGGACGCTGAAGCCAAAGGCTTCGCACAGCCAGTCGATCATTTTCGCGGCATTCCGATAGCGCAGGGCAGGGTAGAGCCGTGGTGCTTCAGTGCTGCTGTTCATGTCGATCTCCTTCGGTTGGATTGGTCGATACCCAGTCTGGGCGAAGGCCGTTCCAGCGTCTTGAAGAAATGTTACCTGACCGAAAGCGCCGTCGGCGTCTCGCCTGCCAGCTCACGGAATTCGCGCACCAGATGCGCCTGGTCGGCATAGCCGCAATCGGCGGCAATGTCGGCCCAGTCAGCGGTTTGCTGCCGCGACAGGCCGAGCGCGCGGTTGAAGCGCACGATGCGCGACATCGTCTTGGGGCCGATGCCGATGGCGTTGGAAAAGCTGCCGGCCAGATGTTTGCGGCTCCAGCCCAGTCTCTCGGCGAGCGATGCAATCCGTGTCCGGCCGCCCGATGTGACGATGCGGTCATAGGCCCACGCGATCTCCGGCGGCGTTTCGGCGGCGCTCGCAAGACGGGCGGTGACGAAGGCTTCCGCAAGATCGAAACGCGCCGTCCAGTTCGGCGCGTTGCCAAGCCGTTCGCGCAGCGCCATGCCCTCGGTGCCCAGCACGTCGTCGAGCACGACCATGCTGTCGGTCAGTTCGCTCATCGGCAGGCGAAAGAAGCGGCGCGCGCCAAGCGGCGTGAAATTGATCTGGACGCAGCAGGCGGCGCCGAAGGATTCGATCATCACAGGTCCGGCGAAGAGGCCGGCGGCGAAGCTGGCGAAGCGGTCATTGTCATCAGGCGCCTTGCCAAGGCCGATGGCGAAGGGCTCTGCGAAGCTGATGACCAGCGGCACGGTCAGCGAGGCGTATTCGACATTGCAAAAATGGCCGGCAGCGGTTTCGCGGTAGCCGCAAATGTCGGTGACAACGCCCTCAAGCGCGGGATCGGGAAGAAGCCGGCGCATCTCGAAGCGTCCAGATATGGAGCGGTCCTGTTCCGTTCGGCGCTGCATCTCGATTGGCATTGGCCATCCTTCCGCCCGGCCAATCCAACATTATTCGAACAGTGGCTGTCTATCAAACGCCGATCATGACACGCAGCGGGTTGGCCGGGTCGGCCAGCAGTTTCGCCGCCAGTGCCACACACACGATCACCAGCAGCGGCTTGATCAATCTGGCGCCGATGCGCATGGCGAGGCTGGCGCCGAGGCGGGCACCCAGGAACTGGGCAACGCCCATCATCAGGCCGATCTTCCAGGAGATGACGCCGACCGCGGCGAAGACAATGAAGCCGCCGATGTTGGAGGCGAAGTTGAGCAGCTTGGTATGCGCCGTCGCCTTGAGCACGCCGTAGCCGGCAAGCGCGACGAAGGCCAGCATATAGAAGGAACCGGCGCCCGGCCCGAACAGGCCATCATAAAAGCCGATTGCCGGCACCAGGGTCAGTCCGAACAGGAAGGGCGACAGGCGCTCGGCCCGGTCGACGTCGTTCATGTTGGGTTTGAGCGCGAAGTAGAGCGCAATGGCGATCAGCACCAGCGGCAGCAGGGCGCGCAACAGGTCGCCGGGAACGATCGTGGCCAGCAAGGCGCCGACGGCGCTTCCGGCAAGCGCCAGCAGGGCCGGCGGCAATTGCCGGCGCAGGTGGACATGCCCCTTGGAGGCATAGTGGATCGTCGCCGACCCGGAGCCGAACATGCCTTGCAGCTTGTTGGTTCCAAGCGCCTCGACCGGTGAAAAACCGGCAAGCAGCAGTGCCGGGATGGTGATCAGCCCGCCACCGCCGGCGATCGAATCGACAAAGCCCGCGGCAAAAGCGGCGAAAGCGAGCATGGCGACAGTCTGCAGGCTGAGGTCGATCATCGAGATGAGAAAGCGCACTTCGCTGAGATATCAGGCGTTCGACCACGACGATCCCGTTTGCGCAAGGCTGATTCCGCGCTAATTATTGAAGTGGAATCGGAAAGGGGCTCTGATGGCGTTCGCATTGATGGACCAGATACGCTCTATCTTCGACGGCGACCCTGGCGTGCGCAAGGTGGCGGACGACCCGGTCCTCTCGGCGGAACTGTTGATGTTGTTCCGCATGATCCTGGCGGACGGCACCGTCAGCGAGAGCGAGATGATTGCCTTCCGGCGCATCTGCAAGGATGCTTTCGGTATCCCCGAGACCAGCATCGACAACGTCATCGAATATCTCAATGAGTTCGGTTACGAGACCAATGGCTCGCAGGCGATCGCGCTTTTTCGCGATCTCGACATCGAACGACGCAAGCAATTGGCCCGCCACATGGCCGAGATCGCGAAGGCGGATTCGCAACTGGCCGAGACCGAGGTGCGCCTGCTGCGCCGCACGCTCGACCTGCTCGACATCAGCCCGGTCGATGTGGTGCAGCCGGAAGACTAAGGTCGAACAGCTTGCTCACCCCTGTTCCTGCATTCTTCGCGCGATCGCTCGGTGCAGGTCCGGTGCAGCGGTGACCAGGGCTCGCGCGGCTTCTGACTGCGGGCGGTCCAGCACCTCGCTCGTCTTGCCGCGCTCGACGATCTTGCCGTCATGCATGACCAGCACCTCGTCCGTGATGGCGCGGGCGACGGTCAGGTCGTGGGTGATGAAGAGGTAGGCGATACCGAGTTTCTGGTTGAGCCCGGCGAACAAATCGAGGATCTGGGCACGGATCGACACATCGAGCGCCGAAACCGGCTCGTCGGCGACGACCAGCTTGGGACGGGTGATGATCGCGCGGGCGATCGACAGGCGCTGGCGCTGACCGCCGGAAAATTCATGCGGGTACTTGTCCATGTCGCGCTGGTCCAGGCCGACCTCGTGCAGCGCATGCGCGACCATCTCACGGCGCTCGGCGCGCGTCGGTTTTTTGTCCAGTACATGCAAGGGTTCGGCGACCAGTCTTTCGACCTTCTGGCGCGGGTCGAAGGAGCCATAGGGATCCTGGAAGACAACCTGCATGTCGCGCCTGGCCGGTTTCAGCTCGGCTTCGCTCTTGCCGGTGATGGTTTCGCCGCGAAACCGGATCGTGCCCGAACTCGGCCGGTCCAGCGCCAGGATCATGCGCGCGAGTGTCGACTTGCCGCAGCCGGAGCGGCCGACCAGCGCCACCGACTGGCCGGGCGCCATCGACAGGGAGACATCGTCGACGGCACGGATATCAGGCGCGCGCCGAAACAGCGAAGTACGCCGGCCGGGATAGTCGCGGGTCACGCCTTCAACCTGAAGCATGGGTTGGCCCAGCCCGGCGCCGTGTGGCCTGGCGCGTGCCGGTACATGCATCGAGGCTTGCGCCAGCTGGCGCGTATAGGAATGAAGCTGTTCCGACAGCGTGCGCGCGGTGTCTCCGGCCTCCATCACCTCGCCGCGGCGCATGATGGTGATGCGATCCGCCATCTCGGTCACCACAGCGAGATCGTGCGAGATCAGCAGCAGACCCATGCGGCTCTCCGCAACGAGACCGCGCAAGAGATCGAGGATCTGCGCCTGCAGCACGACATCGAGCGCCGTCGTCGGCTCGTCGGCGATCAGCAGTTTCGGTTTCAGCGCGCAGGCAATGGCGATGACGACGCGCTGGCGCTGGCCGCCGGACAGTTCGTGCGGATAGCGCGACAGCGGGAATTTCGCCGAGGGAAGGCCGACGCGGTCGAGCATTTTTCGCGCCCGCTCCTCGGCTTCGGCGCGCGTCGCTTTGGTGTGCCAGCGTATGCCTTCGGCCACCTGTTCGCCGATGGTCTTGACCGGATTGAGGGCAGTCATCGGCTCCTGAAAGACCATGCCGATGTCGTCACCGCGCAGCGCGCACATCTGGTCCTCGGTCGCCGCGAGGATATCGATGCCGTCGAATGTGACGCGCCCAGTGGCACGTGCGGTGTGCGGGAGCAGCCGCATGACTGTCAGCGCGGTCATCGATTTGCCGGAGCCGGATTCGCCGACCAGTCCCATCACCTCGCCAGGCGCGACGGAAAGCTCCATGTCCTTCAGGATTTGCGTATCGCCGATGGTCAGCGACAGATTGTCGATCTCAAGCAGGCTCATCGCTGCCGCCGCGATTTGGGGTCGAGGATGTCGGCGATGCCGTCGCCCAGAAGGTTCAGGCCGAGCACGGTGATGACGATCGCCATGCCGGGGAAGATCGCCATCCATGGCGCCGCCACCATGCGCGTCTGCGCATCGAACAGCATGCGGCCCCAACTCGGCATTGGCGGCTGCGCGCCAAGGCCGAGATAGGAGAGTCCCGCTTCGGCCAGGATTCCGAGTGCGAACTGGATGGTGCCTTGCACCAGGAGCAGCGTGGCGATGTTGGGCAGGACATGTTCGACAGTGATCTGCGTGCTGCTCTTGCCGGCGGCGCGCGCGGCAAGGATGAATTCGCGCGGCCAGATCGCCAGCGCGCCGGCGCGGGCAACGCGGGCAAAGACCGGGATATTGAAGATCCCGATGGCGATGATGGCGTTGACTGCGCCCGGCCCGAAGATGGCGGTGATCATGATCGCCGACAGCAGCGCCGGGAAGGCGAAGACGAGATCGTTGATGCGCATCAGCGCTTCGTCGACGAGGCCGCCGCGGGCCGCGGCAAAGGCGCCGAGCGGCACGCCGACACCCATGCCGATGCCGACCGCGACCAGCGCCACGGCAATCGAATTGCGCGCCCCGACCATGATCATCGACAGGATGTCGCGGCCGAAATGGTCGGTGCCGAACCAGTGCGCCAGCGCGGGGCCTTGGGTTTTGTCCGCTATGACCAGCTTCGTCACGTCGTACGGCGTCCAGATATAGGAGACGATGGCCATCGCCAGTATCAGCGCGGTGATGACGAAGCCGCTGACGAAAGCGGTGTTCCCGAACGCCTTGGCCAGGATGCCGCTGAACGTGTCCTCGGGGATGTCGATGCGCAGCGTCATTGCCGGGTCCTCAGGCGGGGATCGACCACCGCATAGGAAAGGTCGACGACGAGGTTGACGGCAATGACGGCGGCGACCAGCAGCATGACGACGCTTTCGACGACGATCAGGTCGCGCTGGGTGATCGCCTGGAATACCAGTCGGCCGAGCCCGGGTAGGTAGAAGACATTCTCGATGATGATGGTGCCGGCGAGCAGGAAGGCGAATTGCAGGCCAAGGATGGTCAGCACCGGGATCATGGCGTTACGCAGCGCGTGCCGCCACAACACGGCGCGGTAGGGCAGGCCCTTGGCGCGGGCGGTGCGGATATAGTCCTCGTTCAGCACCTCGATCAGCGCCGAGCGGGTGACGCGCGCCAGGATGGCGGCTTGCGGCAAAGCAAGCGCCACCGCCGGTAACAGCAGCGATTTCAGCGCCGGCCAGGCGCCGGCGGCCCAGCCTGGAAAACCGCCGGCCGGCACCAGGTGCAGCCAGACGGCGAAGACATAGATCAGCATCAGTGCGAACCAGAAATTGGGCACGGCCACGCCAAGCTGCGCCGCGCCCATCGCCACCGTGTCGCCGACCCGTCCACGCCGGCTGGCGGAAAACAGCCCGACCGGAATGGCGATGATGGTGGAGAGCGCCAGCGCGATCAGCGCCAGCGGCAGCGATACGGCAAGCCGTTCACGCACGAGATCGATGACCGGCACCGAATAGGTGTAGGATCGGCCGAAATCGAGGCTGAGCAGGCCGCCGGCCCAGTGCAGGTAACGCCAGGCAAGCGGCGCGTCGAGACCCATCTGGTTGCGCAACAGCTCCACCTGGCCGGCGCTGGCGTTCATGCCCAGCATCAGCCGCGCCGGATCGCCGGGGAGGACTTCCAGCACGGCGAACACCACGATGGAAGCCAGCACCAGCGTGGCGATGGCTATTGCGAGGCGCTTGAGAAGGTAGGCGGTCATGGGAGGTGGGGAAGCGCAACTTCGTCATCCTGGGGCGAAGCAGGAGCGAAGCGACGTCGCGAAGACCCCAGGATCCATGCCGTGACAGAAGTCGAAGAGCGCGGCGGTCCAAAACCAGCGTTGCCTCTTTCTGTCTCCAACTCACGTTCCCCCAGGTTCTGCGTGGCAGCATCGCTCATAAGTCGCGGAATGGATCCTAGGGTTTACGCAGTTCGCTGCGCTATCTGCTCCGCCCTAGGATGACGAACCGTTGTGCGAGCCTCACTCGCTCCATTTCACCTTGGTCAGGTCGTTGGCAGGGATCGGCGCGTTTTCCCACAACCCTTGCAGCTTGGCGTCCCAGACCCCGACCTTGGGCAATTCGTAGAGGAAGCCGACCACGGCATCGTCGGCAAGGATCTTTTGCGCTTCGGCATACAGTTCCTTGCGCTTGGCCTCGTCCGAGGTCAGATCCAGATCGGCGATGATCTTGTCGAAGGTCGGGTTGTCGTAATTGAAGTAGTAGTCCTTGCGCGAATAGATGCCGATGTCGTTCGGCTCGGTGTGGGAGACGATGGTCAGGTCGTAGTCTTTCTTGGTGAACACCTGATCCAGCCACTGCGCCCATTCGACCGGAATGATCTCGAGATTGATGCCGACGTCGCGAAGTTCCGAAGCGATGATCTCGCCGCCGAGCCGCGCATAGGAGGGTGGCGGCAGTTTCAATGTGGCCTTGAAGCCGTTCTCCAGCCCGGCCTCCTTCAAGAGTTCCTTGGCCTTGTTGACATTGTGCGGATAGAGACCGGTGAGGTCGACATAATATTTGTTGGCCGGCGACATATGCGAGCCGATCGGCAGACCGAGCCCGGCCGAGGCGCCGTCGATGATCGCCTTGCGGTCAAGCGCGTAGGAGATCGCCTGCCTCACCTGCAGCTTGTCGAAGGGTGGCTTCTTGTTGTTGATGGACAGGATGGTCTCGCCTTCGGTCGCGCCGACCACGACCTTGAAGCGCGGATCGTCCTTGACCTGAGAAACGCTGTCGGGGTCGAAGAAGGGGAAAGCCTGTATGTCGCCGGAAAGCAGCGCCGGCACCGCGGCGGCGGCATCGGGAACGATGCGGAATTCGGCCTTTTCGAGGAAAACAGGGGCGCCCCAGTAATGGTCCGATTTCACGAGGGTGATCGATGAACCCTTGGCCCAGCTCTCGAATTTGAAGGGCCCGGTGCCGATCGGCTTTTCCTTGTTGGTGTCGGCGGATTTCGGCGAAACGATCACCGCGTCGCCCCAGCCCATATTGTAGAGGAACGAGCCCTGCGGGTGGGTAAGCGTGACCTTCACGGTGGCGGGATCGACCACTTCGACCTTGTCGATGGCAGCAAAGAGCTGCTTCTGCGCGTTGATGGAGTTTTCCGCGCGGGCACGGTCGAGCGAAAACTTCACGTCATCGGCACTGAAATCGGTGCCGTCGTGGAATTTCACGCCGGTATGCAGCTTGAAAGTGTAGACCTTGCCGTCGTCTGAAACGGTCCAGCTCTCGGCCAGATCGGGCAGAACTTCGCTGTTCGGGCCGATGCGGGTGAGGCCCTCGAAGACGTTGGCGTATGTGACTTCCCTGATGGCCGCGGCCGCTCCCGCCGTCGGATCGAGATGCGGAGGCTCAAGCGGAATGCCGATGACCAGATCGGTCCGGGCGGCAAACGCCGACGTGGCGGTTGCGAACGCCAGCACGGCAGCGGCCAGTAGGGTCTTCCACAGTTTCATCGCTGAACTCCCCATGTGCTCAGATGCTCAAGCCGGCGGATAGAAGCGTGATTTCGCGCGGGAGTAAATTGCGTTTCGTGCTGTCGCGTCACGCGAAGTGAAATGTTTTTGCGCCGCGGCCTAATCATGCAGCCGTGCCGCGCAGCAGCACGTTGAGGCCGATCGCCATTACCTTGGCCGATTCCACCATGTCCGATATGCCGACCCACTCGTCCGGCCGGTGTGCCAGGTCGAGAATGCCCGGCCCATAGGCGATGCAGTCGTAGATGTGGCCGATCCGCGCAACGTGCTTCTGGTCGTAGGTGCCGGGCGAGATGACGTAATCGGGCTCGCGGTCGAAGATCGCATGAATGCCTTGCGCCACCGCCTTGACCACCGGCGCGTCACGCTCGGTCATCAGCGGCAACACTTCCATCAGGTCGCGGATCTCGTAGTCGAAC
This sequence comes from Mesorhizobium sp. B4-1-4, assembly GCF_006439395.2. Taxonomy (NCBI): domain Bacteria; kingdom Pseudomonadati; phylum Pseudomonadota; class Alphaproteobacteria; order Hyphomicrobiales; family Phyllobacteriaceae; genus Mesorhizobium; species Mesorhizobium sp. B4-1-4. Next base: position 2,209,245 of record NZ_CP083950.1, on the reverse strand, counting down.
TTTTTGCGTTCGCGCTTCAGCCTGTCGAGAATATCAGTCACTTCGCCCTTGACCGTGGCGAGATCCTCTTCGAGCAGGAAGCGGCGGTCGATGGTCAGCCGGCAGGAATCGGGCACGTTGGGCGAGGGCAGGCCGGGCCGGAAATCCTCGGTCTGGCCGCCATGGATGGAGTTGATGTTCATGGTCGAGCGCCTGGCACCTTCAGGCACAACGGGCATGCGCGTCATCTTGCGGTCGAGAGCCGGGAACAGTTCGTCTTCGAAGGCCTGCAGCACGGCGCCCATATGGCGTACCGCATTGTCGCCGAGGAAGGGCATCGAGCCGTGGGCGATCTCACCCTTGGTCTCGATCTCCGCCCACCAGACGCCGCGATGGCCAAGGCAGATGCGGTCCTTGTTCAATGGCTCAGGGATGATGACGTGGTCGACCCTGGGTTTCGAGAAATAACCGAGCCTGGCCAGATGGGCGACGCCGCCGAAGCCACCGGATTCCTCGTCGACCGTGCCCGATATTTCGATGGCGCCGGGAAAATCGGGGAAGACTTCCATGAAGGCTTCGACGGCGATGATGGAGGCGGCCAGGCCACCCTTCATGTCGCAGGCGCCGCGGCCGTAGACCTTGCCGTCCCTGACGATGCCGGCAAAGGGATCGACGGTCCAGCCGTCGCCGGCCTCGACCACGTCGATATGCGAATTGAAGTGGACGCAGGCGCCGGGTGATCTTCCGTCGAAACGGGCCACGACATTGACGCGCGGGTAGCGATCGGTGTCGCCAGGCGTGCCTTCGGCGCGGATGAACTCGGTTTCGAAGCCGCGCTTCTTCAGCCGCGCGCCGATATATTCGGCGCAAGGCCGGTAGGCTTCGCCCGGTGGATTGATGGTCGGAAAACGGATCAGGTCGCCGGTCAGCGCCACCATCTCGTCGCGCCTGATGTCGATTGCCTCGAGGAGTCGCTCGTTCATGCCGCGAGTTGAGCAGCGATCCCTGTGGTTTTGCAAGCCCCTCGATCGAGCCGTGCGGCGCGTCGTTGCGGCAACTATTGCGGGAAATCGTTCAAATTCGCTGCGTTGGATTGGCGAATTGGTCAAGGAGTATGTGCTATCTGTTCATCGCCATTAAAAAAGTGAAAACAACGTGATGGCGGGCAGGCAAGGGGCAATCAAAGGGGTTTGATCGTATGAAAAAGTTCTTTTTCGTGGCAGCGATGCTGGCAACCGCGCTGTTTGGTACATCGATCGCAAGTCAGGCGGCGATGCTGGTGGCGAATATCGACGTGTCGTCGCAGACGATGACCGTCCGGTATGGCTCGGCGGTTTACCGGTGGGCCGTGTCCACCGCCCGTCCGGGCTATTTCACGCCGCGCGGCACTTACCGGCCGCAGCGGACCGCGCGGATGTGGTATTCGCGAAAATACGACATGTCGCCGATGCCTTATTCCGTGTTCTTCCGCGGTGGCTACGCCATCCATGGAACGGGCGCCGTCAGGCAACTCGGCCGCCCGGCTTCGCATGGCTGCGTGCGGCTGCACACGACCAATGCCGCGACCTTCTATACGATGGTGCGGGAAGTGGGCCTCGGCAACACACGCATTGTCGTCAGCAATTAATGTCGTCCAAATCGGCTTCGTCGGCCGGCATAGAACTCGCGTTCTCGCCGGCGGCTGGCTCAAGCGTCTGAGACGGGAGCTGGCTTGGGCCGCCGTTTGCGCCGCCAGTTGCTGATCTCCCACCGCTTGTGGAACCACATCCACTGGCCAGGATCCTCGCGCACCCAACGCTCGACCACGTCGTTCAGCATCTGGGTGGCGGCGGGGACGTCGACGCTGCCGTCGGCCGTGCGCGGCAAGACCAGCTTGTCCTCGATTTCGAGGCGGAAGCGGTTGCCCGGCAGCCTGACACAGCGTGCCGGATAGACATCGCAATCGTAGTGGCGGGCAAGGGTGCCGAGCACGCGATTGCTTTGACAGGGACGGCCGAAGAAGGTCGTCTTTAGGCCATTGGAGAATTTCTGGTCGACGAGAACGCCAATGTTGCCGCCGTTTTCCAGCACCCCGGCCAAGGCAAACGAGGCGCCGGCCATCGACGGCAGCAGCGATCCCATGGTCGAGCGGCGCGTTGAAAGGATGTAGTCGGCGAGGTAGGGGTTGTTGGGCGGGCGAAACAGCGCCGTGATGTTCATGCCGAAGGTGGCCGCCGCTACCGGCAGCAGCTCGAAATTGCCGAGATGGCCGGTGAAGACGATATGCGGCTGCTTTTCGGCCGCGATCTCGATGAAGTGTTCAGTGCCCCTGACCTCGATGCGGCCGGGCTTGCTGGCGGCCGGGTCATAGTCGAACAGGGCGTCAAGGAAAATGTATTCGGCGGCAAGCCGGGCCATGTTGCCCCACATATCGGAAGCGATGGCCTGGATTTCGCCCTCGCTCTTTTCCGGATAGGCCTTGCGCAAATTGTCGATGGCGACCTGGTGACGCGCAACCCTTGGACCAATGAGGCGTGCGACGCGGTCGGCGAAATTCAGCGCGCTGTCGACCGGCAGCAGGCGCAGCATCGACATGATGATCATCGCGGCGCGTGCAACCAGCCAGTAATTCACTTGGCGCAGCTGCCGACCATAGCGGAACTTCAGGTCGCGGCGAAGCTTCTTGAGCACGGAAATCAGGGCCTAGGCGACGCGCAGGATGATCTTGCCGAAGACGTCGCGGCCTTCCATGCGCTTCAGCGCTGCATCGATATCGTCGAAGCCAACCTCGGTGTCGATGACCGGCGCGACCTGTCCGGCCGCCATCTTCTGCATGGCGTTGGCCATGTTCTCCATGCGGCAGCCGAACGATCCCAGAAGTTTCAACTGCTGCTGGAACAGCTGCATCAGGTTGATCTGCGTCGACACGCCTGATGTCGAGCCGCAGGTCACCAGGCGGCCGCCGCGCTTCAGGCACAGCATCGAGCCGGCAAAGGTATCGGCGCCGACATGTTCGAACACAACGTCGACGCCTTTCTTCTTCGTCAGCTTGCGCACGACGCCTTCGAAACGGTCGTCGCGGTAGTTGATGACATGGTCGGCGCCAAGCGCCTTGGCCTTTTCGATCTTGTCGTTCGACCCGACCGTGGTGATGATCGTGCAGCCCATGCGTTTGGCCAGCTGGATCGCGGCCGAGCCGATGCCGGAGCCGCCGGCATGGATGAGGATGGTCTCGCCGGGCTGAAGCTTCGCATTGTCGAACAGCATGTGCTCGACCGTGCCAAAGGTGACGGGAGCCACCGCGGCGCCGATGTCGCTCACGCCAGGCGGCGCTGGGACCAACAGGCGCGCCGGCAGGTTGATCTTCTCCTGCGCGAAACCGTCTAGGTGGAAGCCGTGGACACCGGAAACATGTTCGCAGAGATTGTCGCGGCCTTCGCGGCAAGCACGGCAAAGGCCGCAGGTGCGGGCGCCGTAGATCGACACCAATTGCCCGGGCAGCAGGCTGGAGACGCCTGGGCCGACCGCCTCGACCTCGCCGGAGGCTTCCGCGCCGACGACCAACGGCAATTTGCGCTTGGCGAAGGCCATGCCGCGCCAGCCCCAGACGTCGATATGGTTGAGCGCCACCGCCTTGACGCGCAGCGTGACTTCGCCGAGTGCGGGCGGCGGGGGAGGCGGCAGGTCCACCGTTTCAAGACGGCGGTCCTCGATAAGTTGCAATGCGCGCATGGAGCCTGTCGGTTCAGTGGGACTGAAAAAGGTCGCTTAGACCGGTTCCCGCGCCATGACAAGGCAAGTGTTCTGGCCGCCGAAGCCGAAGGAGTTCGACAGAACGCTGCGAACCTCGGCATTGCGCTTCTTGTTCGGCACCACGTCGAGCACGATCGCGGGGTCAGGATTGTCGTAATTGATGGTCGGCGGAATGACGCCTTCGCGCATGGTCATCAGCGAGAACGCGGCCTCGACGGCGCCCGCCGCCGACAGCGTGTGGCCGATCATCGACTTGTTCGACGAGATCGGCATCGAGCCGATCCGCTCGCCAAACACGGTCGACAGCGACAGATGCTCCATCTTGTCGTTTTCCGGCGTCGAGGTGCCGTGCGCATTGACGTAGTCGATCTCGTCTTCGCCCAGGCCGGCATCGGCAAGGGCAGCGCGAACGGCCGCGATCGCCGGCGAACCGTCCGGCTTGGAACGGGTGCGGTGGAAATCGTCCGCCTTTTCGCCGCAGCCACGCAAAATGCCAAGAACGGTCGCGCCACGGGCCAGCGCTGCTTCCAGCGATTCCAGCACAAGCGCGCCGGAACCCTCGGCCAGCACGAAGCCGTCGCGGTCCTTGGAAAACGGCTTGGAAGCTTTTTCCGGAATGTCGTTGTGGGTCGACAGCGCCGACAGCAGCGAGAAACGGATCAATGCCTCGGCGGTCGCCGAACCATCGGCGCCGATGGACAGGGCCCGGTCGCATTCGCCGCGACGGATCGCCTCGACACCGAGCTGGATGGCGGTGGCGCCGGAGGCGCAAGCGGTCGACAGCGTGATCGGCAGCCCGCGCGTGCCGAACCGGTCGGCGAGCCGATCGGCGATCGAGCCGAACTGGGTGGTCTCGAAAATGTCGAGTTCCTTCAGGCCGCGCGCCACCCGCAGCAGCCTTTCGGCGCCGGCGTCGTCCTTGTCGGAATTGTAGAGCGAGAAGCGTTCGTGCCAATCGAGCTCGACCGGCGGCGAGGCGAGGAACAGCGGCCCGCCGAAATCGCTGGAATCGAGACCGGATTCGGCCACGGCTTCACGCGCTGCGGTTTCGGCCAATTCGTAGGTGAGGGGGCTGGCGCCCTTCGAACTCGACGGCAGGAAATCGACCATGCCGGAGATTCGGGTGTTGAGGTGATCGACGGGAAAGCGGGTGATCGGGTGGATGCCCGACTTGCCCGAGGTCAGCGCCGCCCAATTATCGGCCTTGCCGACGCCAAGCGAGGTCACCACGCCGATGCCGGTGACGGCGACGATCGGCCTGCCCATGTGATCTCTGAGATTGGCCATCGGAAGCCCTCAACCTTTTATCGTTACAGCATCGCCGAACAATGCCGCCTTACGCAGCGTTGACCAGTGCCATGCCCTCGAATTGGTGATAGCCGATCGCCGTTGCAAGGACGGTTCCGGGAATGCCTTCGAACGGCTTCTCGGCGGCGGCATCGAAGACAGGGTAGGCGGCCTTGCGGTCGACGGCCAATGCGGCCAGCGCGACGGCGAATGGAAACTGCGCTTCCTTCATGTGCCCGGTCAGCGTTGAGAAACCGCGCGCGGCGATTGCCGGATTGGCATCGAGAGCGGCTTTTTCGGCGGTGGTTGCCGCATGCGCGCCGGACGCGCCCGACATGGCGAGCAACTCGCCGTTCGGCAGCTTCGCCCGGGCGAGCAGTGCGGCGATCTCGGCGTCGAGCTCTCCGCGCGACCGCCTGGCGCGGCCGGAAACGACCGGTCCGAGCTCGGCATAGATCTTGCGCCCCCGGCTCATCGCGTGTTCGCGCTGCTCCAGCACCAGGAAGGCACCGCCGGAGCCAGACACCACGCCGCCGCCCTCGGCCCCTTGCCTTTGCCAGACAGGCATCCACGGGCCGCGATGCAGATAGCCGGCCAATTCGTAGCCGAGCAACATGTCGGAATGCTCGGTCTGGAAAGCGCCGCCGACCAGGATGTGTGTCGACTGGCCGGAGCGGATGCGCGCGGCGGCCGTCTCGACGGCGGCGACGCCGGCGCCTTCCTCGCCCATGAAGGTTCTGGACGAGCCGGTCACCTTATGGACGATGGAGATGTTACCTGCGAGCAGGTTGGAAAGCTGGGCCAGGAACAGGGTAGGCCGCAATTCGGTAGTCAGCTTCTCATTGAGCAGCACATCGCGGTCATTGCGGCTTTCCGAAGCGGCGAGAATGGCGGCATCGACCGCCTCGTCGCGCTCGCCGCCGCCGGCGGCGACAACCATGTCCATGGTGGCGCAGAGATCATCATTGCCCTTGATGCCGGCATCGTCGAGGGCAAGTCCGGCCGCATAGGTGCCGAGCCGCTGCCAGGTTTCCATCTGCCGCTGGTCGCCGCGCTTGGCGATCTGGAGGTTCCAGTCGACCTCCGGCAGCGGATGGATGGTGTAGGGCGCAAAGCGCGCCGCTTCGAGCACCGGCTGCAGGCCTGGTTGCGCGAGCTTCTGCCAATGGGCTTCCGGGCCTTCTCCCAATGAGGAGACAAGGCCGATTCCAGTGATGACGACGTCGCGGGGGCTGCTCATGAGCGGCTTTGTGGGTCAGGCGGCGAAGCGCGTCAAGGTCGCGGCGCTCAACTGGCGTCAGGCGGTCTTGGCGGCAACCAGCGCGTCGATCTTGGCGCACAGGTTTTTCATGACGAAGTAATCGTCGGTGGAAGCCTTGCCGTCGTTGACTTCCTGGGTCCACTTTTCCAGCGGCACCTTGATGCCGAATTCCTTGTCGATGGCGAAGACGATGTCGAGGAAGTCGAGACTGTCGATACCGAGATCGTCGATCGTGTGGCTTTCGGGCGTGATGGTGTCGATATCGATCTCGCTGGTGTCGGCAATGATCTTGGCGACTTTGTCGAACGTGGTGGACAAGGGCTTTTCCTTCTTTGCGGGCGGAATCTGTCCGCAGCTTGTTTGGGCGCTGTCTAGTCGGTTTTTCCCGGCAGGAAAAGGCCTGATGAGCCGGGCGCAGATGGGAAGCATGCCAAGAAACGCAAGAAGGCCCGTGGGTCAAGCTGGCAGTTCCGCCGGTTGATGTTCCGGCAGCTGCCGGCGATGGCAAACCGCCGCCGTCTTGCCGGTCCTCGGCCGGTCCTCAGAAAGTGACGCGGCCGAGCACGCGCAGGCCGTCGCCCTGCGGCTCGACGACCACGGCCTCGCCCTCGCGCGGCGAGATGCCGGTGAGCGCGACGATGTTTTCCAGGTGGGTGACCATGACCAGATTGTCGGAGCCGGAATAAGCGCGGATTTCCTTCAGGATGCCGGCGATCTGCGCGGCCTTCTGCCCATCGTCGCCCTTCAAGAGGTCGAGCGGCGCGAACAGTTTCGGCTCGGCCTCGAAGGCGATGCGCGCTGTGTCGAGGCAGCGGCAGTAGCGGCTGGAGAGCACGCGCTCAACCGGCGCCGCGCGGGCGGCAAACAGGGCGCCTATCCTGCTCGCCTGCTGCTTGCCGCGCGCCGACAGGTTGACCTGGGTGCCGCAGTTGTCGATGTCGAAATTGGCGGGGTCACTGGTGCCGGTGACCATGGCGTGGCGAAGCAGAACCACATGGCCGCCGTCACGCAGCAGCGCCCACCCGGCATCCGTTGCGTGGGCCGCCACAGGCACAACAAGCAGGAACAACGCCAAGGCCAATCGGAACATCGTCACCTTCCAGGAGCCCGGCATCGGCCTCCGACGATTCGCATATAGGCATTGGAAGGCAGACACAAAGACAAGCCAAGAACCGGCCGCGTTCCGAGCCTCACTTTTTAGCGAGTTGCTTCCTCACCAGATCGATCTTCTGGCCGGCAAGATGACAAACCATACGTTGCGTTTCCAGAAGAGTTCGCCGACTTTCAGATATTCCGGTGGTCATCGCTGGGGCAGCTACTGTGGATATTGCCGCGATTGCGCCCCGGGCATGGCTCGCCTATCCCTGAAAAATGTCTCCGCTCACAGAAACCGTCCTCTTCGTCTTCAGCCTGGTCGCGCTCGGCTATCTCGCCGGGCTTACCGGCTATCTCAGGCCGGCGAGCGGCGAGGGCATATCCGATTTCGCGGTTTCGGTGGCGATGCCGCTGCTTTTGTTCCAGACCATGGTGAAGGCGGATTTCCTCGGCGTGGCGCCCTGGCCGCTGTGGGGCGCCTACTTCACAGCGGCGGCGATCACCTGGACCGCCGGCCATGTCGTCATCACGCGGATATTCGGACGCGATGCCCGCGCCGGCGTCGTCGGAGGCGTCTCGTCAGCCTTTTCCAACATCGTGCTGCTCGGCGCTCCCTTCATCCTCGGCATATTCGGCCCGAGTGGCTTCGAAGTTCTGTCGTTGCTGGTTTGCGTGCACCTGCCGATCATGATGATGGCGTCGATCGTGCTGTTCGAAATGTTCGGCCGCGGCAGTGGCGAGCATGTGCATCCGCTGCGGGTCCTGCACAGTTTCCTGAAGCGGCTGTTCATCAACCCGCTGATCATCGGCATTCTCCTGGGGCTGGCGTGGCGGCTCGGCGGCGTGCCATTGCCGGCCCTCATGATGCGGCTGGTCGAGGCCTTGGCAAACACCGCCGGGCCGGTGGCGCTGTTCGCCATGGGGCTCAGCCTGCGCCGCTTCGGCATATCGGGCAATGTGCGGCCGGCACTGGCGCTTTCGGCGCTGAAACTGTTCCTGATGCCGGCGCTGGTTCTGGGCTTCGTCTGGCTGCTCGGCCTGCCGCCCTTGACAGCCAAGGTGGCCGTCGTGGTGGCGGCGCTGCCGTCCGGCATCAATTCCTATCTTATCGCGGTGCAGTTCAACACCGGCCAGGCGCTGGCATCGAACCAGATGACGATCGCCACCGCTTTTGCCGCCGTTACCACGGCCTTCTGGCTGACGATTGTTTTGCAGGTCTTTGGGTAGGATATGTCGATACACACCCTTCAGCGAACCACGGTTGCTCTCGTTATGGGCTGGCCCAAGCCCTATATGCCATCTTGCGATTGCTTGCGGGCCTTGCCCTAGGTAAAGAGCAGGTTCCAGTCATGCGCACGCTTCACGCAGAATTCACAGACCGGCCCGTTAGCGCGCCGAACGGAGGATAGACCATGCTTCAGAAAACCAGCCATTTCATGCGGCAGGCCAATCTCATCAATGGCGAATGGGTCCCGGCCGACAGCGGGCAGACGGTCGACGTCACCAACCCGGCCACCGGTCTCAAGATCGGCACGGTGCCGAAGTCGGGCAAGGCCGAAACGCGCCGCGCCATCGAAGCCGCCGATGAGGCATTCAAGACCTGGCGCAAGACCACCGCTCTCGAGCGCTCGAAGCTGCTGCGCAAGCTGCATGACGCGATGATGGACAATCAGGACGTGCTGGCTGAACTCTTGACCATCGAGCAGGGCAAGTCGCTATTCGAATCGAAGGGCGAGATCGGTTCGGCCGCTGCTTATATCCTGTGGTTTGCCGAAGAAGGCCGCCGCGCGTATGGCGACATCGTACCGTCGCCGTGGGCGGACCGCCGCATCCTGGTGACCAAGGAGCCAGTCGGCGTCATCGCCGCTATCACGCCGTGGAATTTTCCGTCCTCGATGCTGGCCCGCAAGCTCGGTCCGGCCCTGGCCGCCGGCTGCACCGCCGTCGTCAAGCCGGCCTCGCAGACGCCGTATTCGGGTCTCGCCTGGGGGGCGCTCGTCGAGGAAGTCGGCTTCCCCAAGGGCGTCGTCAACATCCTGACCGGCGCCGCCGGTGAGATCGGCGATGAGATTTGCGCCAATCCGCTGGTCAAGAAGATCACCTTCACCGGCTCGACAGAGGTCGGCAAGATCCTGATCCAGAAATCGTCGACCACGGTCAAGAAGGTGTCGATGGAGCTTGGCGGCAACGCGCCGTTCATCGTCTTCGACGATGCCGACATCGACCGTGCCGTCACGGGCGCCATCACTGCCAAGTACCGTAACTCCGGCCAGACCTGCGTCTGCACCAACCGCTTCCTCGTCCAGGCGGGCGTTTATGACAGGTTCGTCGAGAAGCTGGCCGCGGCCAGCAACGGACTGAAGGTCGGTTCCGGCCTTGAGGAGGGCGTGCAACAGGGACCGCTGATCGACGAGAAGGCGGTCGAGAAGGTCGAGGAATTCATCGCCGACGCCACCTCCAAGGGCGGTAAGGTTGTTGCCGGCGGCAAGCGCCATGCGCTTGGCGGTTCGTTCTTCCAGCCGACGGTGATCGCCGACGCCACGCCCAAGATGCGCTTCATGAAGGAAGAGATTTTTGGCCCGATCGCACCGGTGTTCAAATTCGAGACCGAGGAAGAGGCGGTCGCGCTCGCCAACGACACCGAGTTCGGCCTTGCCTGCTATTTCTACACCGGCGATCTCGGCCGCGCTTTCCGGGTCATGGAAGGCCTGAAATACGGCATGGTCGGCGTCAACGAAGGTCTCATCACCACGCCGGAGGCGCCGTTCGGCGGCGTCAAGGAATCGGGCCTGGGCAAGGAAGGCGGACACCAGGGCATCGAGGATTACCTCGATACCAAATATGTCTGCATCGGCGGCCTCGGCCTCTGATAGAGCTTCCCGGATGGGAAGGCCGTTGGCCCTCCCATCTCTCATGGAAGACCAGCCGAACTTTTCTGGATCAACTGGCGTTTGCGGGCATGGCGATGAAGGACGGCGAGGTTTTCGGCACGACTCAGGCAGGCGAGCCGGTGCGCCGCTTCACGATCAGAGGCGGCGGCCTCACCGCCAATATCATCGGATTTGGCGCCATCGTCCAGGATTTGCGCCTGACCGGGCACGATGCACCGCTGGTGCTCGGCTACGGCAATCTGGAAGCCTATGAAACCGATACTGCCTTCTTCGGCGCGGTGGTTGGCCGCTATGCCAATCGCATCGCCGACGGCCGCTTCACGATTGGCGGCAACCGTTACCAGACGGAACGCAACTTCCTCGGCAAGCATACGCTGCATGGCGGCTCGCAAGGCTATTCGCATCGGCCGTGGGCGGTTTCGCTGCATGGCAGGGACTTCGTCACGCTGACGCTGCACGATCCGGACGGTGCGATGGGTTTTCCCGGCGCGCTCGACGTCACTTGCACCTACCGGTTGAAGATCCCCGGGACGCTCAGCGTCGAACTGACGGCGACCTGCGAGGAGCCGACGCTGTGCAATCTCTCCCAGCACTCCTATTTCAACCTGGATGATGGCGGCGCCGGCGACATCCTCGACCACCGGATGATGCTCAATGCCGGCGCCTATCTGCCGGTTGATGGCGACATGATCCCGACCGGCGTGGTCAAGCCGGTTGACGGCACGCCCTATGATTTCCGTCAGGCACGGCCGTTGCGCATGGAAACCGAGGGCGAGCAGCTTCCCTACGACCGGAATTTCTGCCTTGCCTCGACGCGTGGGCCGCTGAAGCAGGCGTCATGGACGCAAGGGGCGAGTTCAGGTGTCGAAATGGAGGTCTGGACCACGGAGCCCGGTATTCAGCTCTACACTGGTCAGTACGTGACGCCGCGCACCGGGCTGGAGGGGCGCGGCTACAAGCCTTTCTGCGGCTTCTGCCTGGAGCCGCAGACATGGCCGGATGCACCGAACCGGCCGTATTTCCCGCAGGCGACGCTGTGGCCTGGCGCGATCTACCACCATGTGACGGAATACCGGTTCCGCCTGCCTTAAATCTCCGAGGATCAGGTTGGACCTAGGCCGTCGAACGCAGTTCGCAGAGTCTCGAATGGCGCCAGCGCGCCGCTAACCTGCACCACGGCGGCGGCGACACGATGGGCCCGGCGGACGGCTTCCCGAGGGCCATGACCGGCAAGACGCGCCGCGAGATAGCCGCCATTGAAGGAATCGCCGGCGCCGGTCGTGTCGGCGGGGGCAGCGACATGGATCGCGGGCACATCCTCCACTGTCGCGTTTTCGGCAACCAATGCCGGCTGCTCGCCATTCTTGACGACAACTTCGCCGACCTGTCGCCCGAGCCGCTCCGCGGTTGCCCGTGGCGATGCATCATCAAACAGCATCTGCTCGTCGGGGAAGGTCGGCAACGCGATGTCGGTGACATCAAGCGCTTCGACGATCGCCGCCTGCGCGTCCTGGCGGTTGCGCCAGAGCCGTGGCCGGTAATTGGGATCGAAGGCGATCAGCGAGCCAGCCGCCCGCGCCTTGGCCAGGGCCGTCACCAGCGTTTTGCGCGCGGCCTCGTCCAGAATTGCCAAAGTGATTCCGCTGAAGTAGACAAGCGACTGATTTTTCAGGCTTTTCGACAGTGCCTCAGCGTCCGACGCGAGCTGCCGTGCGGCGGCGTCGCCGCGCCAGTAGGTGAAGGAGCGCTCGGCGCCGGTCAACGTGATCGCATAGAGGCCGGGGCGCGCTCCCGGTATCACCGGGCTGGAGCCGATGCCGATGCCGTTTTCGACGAAGAAGCCGATCTGGCCCTGCGAGAAGGGGTCGTCGCCGAAGGCCGAGACATAGGTTGCCGGCCGGTCCCCGCTCAACGCATGCAGCGCCCACAGTGTGTTGAACGTGTCGCCGGCAAAACCCATGCGCCAGTTGGGGCCGGTCTGCCCCGACAATTCGAGCATGCATTCGCCGATCGAGGCGACGCCGTTTCCCGCCATCTGCAATCCTCCAGTGATTTTGGTGCTGTAGCTTTTTGCCGGCGACAGCGCCATGCTTGGCAAGCAGGCTTTTTTCCGCCACAGCGTTTCCCACGGCCTGGCGGGATGCGATCCTCCCGGCAGAACGTTGTCCGCAGAAGAGGAACTGGTTTGGCATCGTTATGGCGTTATCTCCTGGCAGGTCTTGGTCTGGCTGCTCTGCTGGTCGGCGTTCTCGCGATCGTCTATCTGACCGCGCCGCAATCGGCACAGCCCATCGGCCCGGATGTCTCGCGGACAAAGACCACGGACAACGGGCTGTTCATGGCGAGCTTCGCGCCGGAGAGGGGCGTCGTGCGGCAGGGCGAGCTGGAATCCTGGCTGCTGACCTTGAAGACGAAGGCCGGTGCGCCGGTGGAGGGGGCCGCGATCACCATCTCCGGGGGAATGCCGCAGCACAATCACGGCCTTCCGACCAGCCCGCAGGCGACCGACTATCTCGGCGACGGCCGCTATCGCATCGAGGGGGTGAAATTCACGATGAGCGGCTGGTGGCAGCTGCACTTCGCCATCTCGGCCACCGCCGGCTCCGACACGGTGCTGTTCAACGTGGTGCTGTGAGCGATCGATGAAGCGTCTTTTCTTCTTTCTGGCGCTGACAGTGGCGGCCATCCTCGCTGGCTGCGGCAAACCGGATTTCTCCGACGCCGAGAAGAAGACCATCGCTTCTCTGGCGTTGAACACGCTGCCGCTTCTGAAGCCCGACACCACCAACCGTTTTGCCGACGTGCCGGCGGCCGCGGCTTTTGGCTCGACGCTGTTCTTCGACGTAGGGATGAGTCGCGACGGTACGGTGTCCTGCTCGACCTGCCACAAGATCGACCGGCAGTTCCAGGATGACCTGCCGCAGGCGGTGGGCATCGGCCGCACCAACCGCCGCACCATGGCGCTGGCCGGCGTGGCGCGCGACCCCTGGTTCTTCTGGGACGGCCGTCGCGACAGTCTGTGGGCGCAAGCGCTGACGCCGCTGGAAAACCCGCTGGAGCAAGCGGGCAACCGCGCCGCCTACGCGCACTACATCAAGGCGCGCTTCGGCGAACGTTATGAGCGCATCTTCGGGCCGCTGCCCGATTTCTCCGGCATTCCGCTCAATGCCAGCCCGATTGGAAGCGATGTCGAGAAGGCTGCCTGGAACGCGATGAGCGACGCGCAGCGCGACTCCGTCAACCGCGTCTATACCAACATAGGCAAGGCGATCGCGGCCTTCGAACGCTCGATCGAACCGGCACAGACGCGTTTCGACCGCTTTGCGCTGGACCTCGTCACAGGCGCCGAGCCGAAAGACGACGCAGCCTTTTCCAGGGAGGAGATCCTTGGGCTGAAACTGTTCATCGGCAAGGCCAATTGCGTGACCTGTCACAACGGCCCGCGCTTCACCGACAACGGCTTTCACAACACGGGCGTGCCGCCCGTTGCGGGCCTGCCGCCGGATCGCGGGCGCATCGACGCGGTAGTGCAGGTGGAGACTGACCCGTTCAACTGCTTCGGCGCGTATCGGGATGGCGACGTCAGCTCCTGCGGCGAGTTGCGCTTCATGGTCAAGGACGCGCCGGAACTGATCCGCGGCTACAAGACACCGTCGCTGCGCGGCGCGGCAACACGCCCGCCCTATATGCACGCCGGTCAGTTTTCGTCGCTCGACGAAGTGGTTGCGCACTACGCCAAGGCTGCACCGAGCGTCGAAGGCGTATCCGAAATCCATCCGCTGCAGCTTTCGGATCGCGAGCGCGCGGCGCTGGTGGCGTTCCTGAAGACGCTTTCGGAATAGGCTCTGTTTTCTTGTTTGACCATGATCTCGTCCGAAAACCGGCGTCTGCTTTTCGGGATCATGGTCATCGATCCTTCACCGTCTCCATTGCCACGAAGGTGGAGGTCTGGGCGACATGAGGCAGGGCCGAAATACGCTCGCCGAGCACGCGGCGATAGGCGGCAATGTCCCTGGTGCGCACCTTCAGCAGATAGTCGAAGCTCGACGCCATCATGTGGCACTGCTCGATCTCCGGCACGCCCTGGACGGCGCGGTTGAAAGCGTCCAGCGCGGCGGAGCGGGTGTCCGACAATTTCACCTGGACGAAGGCGACATGGCCTTCGCCCATGCGCTCCCGATCAATGATCGCCTGGTAGCCTCTGATATAGCCGTCCTTCTCCAGCCGCTTCACCCGCGCCTGCACCGGCGTCTTGGAAAGGCCGACCTTTGCCGCCAGTTCGGACATGGAAAGCCGGCCGTTGCTCGCCAGCGCCGACAGGATGTTCCTATCGATCCGGTCCAATTGGTCTTCTGCCATGAAAAACATAGTCCATTTGATGAATTCATGCCGCTATGATAGACTAAATGAGCTATAATGTCGATTTCTTTGGACCGACGAAAATTCGCGCCTGTGCTAGCTTGCGCCATTCGGTCCGGTGACCGCCGGGCCGCTCCCTTATGCTTGCTCATAGGACCGCCATGCCGCTCGACGCCATCCGCCAGCAGATCCGTGCCAACTACCTGCCCGACGAAGACGAGGCGCTGAAGCGTCTGGCGGAGACGACGGGGCTCTCGGCCGAGAACCGAAGGGCGATTTCGGCCCGCGCCGCCGAGCTGGTGCGGGCGGTGCGCGGCTCGTCGGATCCACGGCTCATGGAGGTCTTCCTCTCCGCCTATGGCCTCTCCACCAAGGAAGGCGTGGCGCTGATGTGCCTGGCCGAGGCGCTGCTGCGCGTGCCCGATACCGAGACGATGGACGATCTCATCGCCGACAAGATCGCGCCGCACGATTGGTCGGCGCATTCTGGCGGTTCGAGCTCGATCTTCGTCAATGCTTCGACCTGGGCGCTGATGCTAACTGGCCGCGTACTCGACGAGGGCGAGGGCGGCATCGAAGGCACGTTGCGTTCGATGGTGCGGCGATTGGGCGAGCCGGTCATCCGCAAGGCGGTCGCCGCCGCCATGCGCGAAATGGGCGAGCAGTTCGTGCTCGGCCGCACCATCGCGGAAGCCGTCAAGCGCGGCAGGCCGATGATCCAGAAGGGCTATCTCTATTCCTTCGACATGCTGGGCGAGGCCGCCCGCACCGAGGCCGACGCCTTGCGCTACCACAGGGCCTATGCCGACGCCATTTCCTCGCTCGATTCCGGTTCCAACAGCCCCGACATCCGCCAGAACCATGGCATCTCGGTCAAGCTCTCGGCGCTGCATCCACGCTATGAGGTGGCGCAGAAGGAAGAGATGCTGCCGGTCATGGCCGAGCGCCTGCTGACGCTGGCGCTCGCAGCGCGCCATTCGCGCATGGGCCTCAATATCGATGCCGAGGAGGCCGACCGCCTCGATTTGTCGCTCGACGTGATCGAGCGGGTGCTGGCCGAGCCGGAACTCGCCGGCTGGAATGGTTTCGGCGTCGTCGTCCAGGCCTATGGGCCGCGCGCCGCGTTTGCCATCGACTGGCTCTACGCGCTGGCGAAGAAGTACGATCGCACCATCATGGTGCGGCTGGTGAAGGGCGCCTATTGGGACACCGAGATCAAGCGGGCGCAGACGCTTGGGCTTTCCGGCTATCCCGTCTTCACCCGCAAGGCCAACACCGACGTCTCCTACATAGCCTGCGCCAAGAAGCTACTTGGCATGACCGACCGCATCTATCCGCAATTCGCCACGCACAACGCCCACACCGTCGCGGCCATCCTGTCCATGGCGGGAGATCGCGATTGCTTCGAGTTCCAGCGCCTGCATGGCATGGGCGAGGCGCTGCACGAGACGGTGCGCAAGGCCGAAGGCACGCGCTGCCGCATCTATGCGCCGGTCGGCGCGCATTCCGACCTGCTGGCCTATCTGGTTCGCCGGCTGCTGGAGAACGGCGCCAATTCCTCCTTTGTGCACCAGCTGACCGACGAGGATGTCGAGCCGGAGGACATTGCCCGCGATCCGCTCGAGACGATCGAGCACCAGGGGCCGGCCGCCAATCCGGCGATTACCCGGCCTTCCCAGATATTCGGAGCCGGCCGCCGCAATTCGAAGGGATTCGACATCACCGACACGGTGACGCTCGCGGCAATCGACAAGGCAAGGGCGGCCTTTGCCGGGCCGGACCGCTGGCACGCCAAGCCGATCACGCGCGCCGCGGGCGCCGGCAAGCAGCGCCCGATCGTCAATCCGGCGAAACCCGGCGAGGTGGTCGGCACGGTTCACGAGGCCACCGCCGAGCAGGTCTCGACCGCCGTGCGCATCGCGGTGGAAGCACAGCCGGCCTGGGCTAGACGTCCAGTTGCCGAACGTGCCGCCATCCTCAACCGCGCCGCCGATCTCTATGAAGCCAATGCTGTCGAATTTTTCGCGCTGGCAACCCGCGAAGCCGGCAAGTCGTTGGCCGACGGGGTCGCCGAGGTGCGCGAGGCCGTAGACTTCCTGCGCTACTACGCCGCCGAGGCGGCAAATGCCGAAGCGGGCACCGAGGCGCGGGGCGCCATCGTCTGCATTTCACCGTGGAATTTCCCGCTCGCCATTTTCACCGGCCAGATCGCGGCGGCACTCGTCACCGGCAATTCGGTGATCGCGAAGCCCGCCGAGCAGACGCCGCTGATCGCCTTCCGCGCCGTCGAATTGCTGCGCGAGGCCGGCGTGCCGGAAGACGTTATCCAGCTTCTGCCAGGCGACGGCCCGTCGGTCGGCGGGCCGCTGACCGCCGACCCGCGCATTGCAGGTGTCTGCTTCACCGGGTCGACCGAGGTCGCCAAGCTGATCGAAAAGCAGCTGGCCGAGACCGCCGCGCCAGATGCCATGCTGATCGCCGAGACCGGCGGCCTCAACGCCATGATCGTCGATTCCACGGCCCTGCCGGAACAGGCGGTACGCGATATCCTGGCCTCGGCCTTCCAGAGTGCGGGCCAGCGCTGTTCGGCGCTGCGCGTGCTCTATGTGCAGAAGGACGTCGAGAAGAAGATGCTGGAGATGCTGAAGGGCGCGATGGAAGCGCTCAACGTCGGCGATCCCTGGCTGATCTCGACCGATGTCGGTCCGGTCATCGATGACGAGGCACAGGCCTCGATCAGCGATTATTGCACCAAGAAGGGCCTCGAGGGCAGGCTGATCGCCAAGCTCGAAGCTCCGAAGGACGGCCGCTTCGTGGCACCGCACGTCTTTCGGGTCAAGGGCATCGAGGAGATGGAGCGCGAGGTGTTCGGGCCGGTGCTGCACGTTTCGACGTTCGACGCCGACGAGATCGATACGGTGATCGCGGCGATCAATCGCAAGGGCTATGGCCTGACCTTCGGCCTGCACACCCGTATCGAAGGCCGCGTGCAGCATTTCGTCGACGGCATCCATGCCGGCAACATCTATGTCAACCGCAACCAGATCGGCGCCGTGGTGGGATCGCAGCCGTTCGGCGGCGAGGGGCTGTCCGGTACGGGACCAAAGGCCGGCGGGCCGCACTATCTCCGACGCTTCCGCAAAGGCCCCGAGGCCGGTACGCATGTGCTGGACGGCCACAAGGTGACGGCGACCGAACTGGCCGACAATCTGCCGGATCCGGCGCTTGGCGGCTGGTCGACCCGTCCGGACCGCATCGCCATCCTGCGCAAGCATCTGCGCGGTAAGGGAGCGGCGGCGATCGCTGCCGCCGCCAGCATCGACTTCGGCCAAGTCGATTTGCCCGGGCCGACCGGCGAGGCCAACACGCTATCGCTGTCACCGCGCGGTCGGGTGCTGTGCCTCGGTCCAGATGGCGATACGCTGCTCGCCCAGGCGATCCAGGCGCTCGCCGCCGGCAATGCGGTGTTGGCCGTGGCGCCGGGAGCTCCCGGCGCACTGTCCGCATTGACCGGGAAGGGCTTGCCTTTGGCGGCGATCGATGGCCGGCCCGATCCGGTCGAGGCACGCTCGTTACGCGTCGATGTCGTCGCCTTTTCTGGAACGCCCGAGGCGGCGCGCATCGTGCGCAAGGTGATTGCCGAGCGCGGCGGGCCGATCGTGCCGCTGGTCAGCGAGGTGCTCAATCCGGCGGCCTATGCGCATGAGCGGGCTGTCTGCGTCGACACCACGGCGGCGGGCGGCAATGCGAGCCTGCTCGCCGCGGCCTGAGCCGGCGCGGCTGGCCTCCATGGCATTGCCGTGGTCAGGCGCCTTCGACGACGGAAAGTCCCAGCGTCGAGGTCAGCAAACGAAGGGGTGCCGTCAAGCGCGTCACGATCATCAACCACCGAACCGCATCGTTGCGGCCAGCTTCAGCGTGATGCCCGGTTCATAGACCGCGGCTGTCGTGCTGCCGTTCAGCGGGTTGGCGTATTTGACGTCGAACAGATTGTCGGCGCGGAAATCGACCTTCAGAGCGTCGGTCGCCTGATAGCTGACGAAGGCATTGACCGGCGTATAATCCCTGGCCACCACATTGCCCTTCGGCTTGCCATTGTACTGCACTTCGCCGCCGACGGTGAGCTTGTCCTCGAGGAAGCGCAGCCCTAGCTGGGCTGTCACCTGCGAGGACGGGATCGTCGCAAGATCGGCCTCGGCGCCCATGTAGGATATGGTGTGACCATCGACGAACGATGCCGAGAGCCCGGCATAGCCCCAGGCCGCGTCATAGACACTTTCCAGTTCGAAGCCGTCGATCCCGGCCTTGGCGAAGTTCTGATACTGAAGCAGATCGGGATACCGGGGCCGAACGGGCAGCCGCTGCCCGGAGCGAACGGCGACAGCGTCACGCCGTCGATATAGTCGTCGACATTGATGATGTCGTTCTGCTTGTAGTTGATCCCGAATTCGGTCGTCTTGCCGGTTTCGGGGCGCAGATTGGGGTTGGGCAGGAACGGAAAGCTCACTCCCGCGGGATGGTTGCCGCTGATCAATGTCTCGGTGATCGACGGTTAGCGATAGCCTTCCGCATAGGTGCCGTAGAACTGGAGACCGGCGCGTTGCCTGCGGGAAGCGTGCCTTTCGTATTGCCGCAATCATTGGCTTAGGCTCGGCACGAGGAAAGATTTGCCAAACCCTTCCCCCTTCGTCATCCACGGGCGGAGCGGGAGCGAAGCGGACGCGGAGACCCGAGGATCCATGCCGTTACATCAAACGAAGAATGCAGCGGTCCGGAAGAAGAGCTGGCGCTGTGTCGCTAGTTTTTCATCGTAGCGGCGCTCGAACGTTACGGCATGGATTCTAGGGTCTACGCGCGTCGCTTCGCTCCTTGCTCCGCCCTGGAATGACGAAGAATCGAGCCGCTAAGGCCGCGTTGTGGACTACGCGGCCGGCGCGCGGCGCTCCAGCATGTCGATGCCGAGCAGGTTGCGCACATTCGGCCGCGCCGCCACGAGGTCGGCGATCGTGTAGCGGGCCAGCACGGCGAAGAAGGCGTTGAGCGCCTCGCGCAGCGCCGAATTCAGCGCGCAACTGTCGACCAGCGGGCATTCGGCGGCATCGTTCTCGAAACATTCGGCCATGGCGAAGCTTTCCTCGGTGACGCGCACGACGTCGAACAGGCTGATCGCCTCGGCTGCGCGGCCAAGCCGGACGCCGCCATTCCTGCCGCGCACGGTCTCGACAAGGCCGTTCTCGACCAGTGGCTGCAGGATCTTGAAAAGGAAAAGCTCCGATACGGAATAGGCGGCCGCGATCTCTGGAATGCGGCTCAACCGGTCATTGTTGGCGGCACAGTACATCAGGATGCGCATGGCATAGTTGGTTTGGCGCGTTAGCCGCATCTTGTCCTCGCTAGGCGCTGGCGCAACCCACGCCAGATTCCAAAACTTTGCCGCGCGGCTCCCATCCGGAATTCGAATTCGCCACGCTGGCCTCGATCCGAATATGGCTTATACCTTGGAATAATTCCAGACTGGCATCGTTTGATAGATGAATATTCTCGTCAACTTTACGTGCGCAGTGGAGCGAAAAGCTTAGGAAAACGGTCGTCGCGGGCATTTTGGCGGCCGAAGCACTAGATAGGCTGGGATCGACGAGGAGCGGCTCATCATGTCTCAATCGGCCCAGTCCCTGGCGCCCGTCCGTTTCGACACCGACGCGGCCGCCAAACTCTCCGCGCTGCGGCGAACCAAATTCATCGCCACGGCCGCTCTGGCGCTTTGCGTGCTGGTGTTTGCGCTGGCCAAGTCGTTCCAGGGCACCTATCCGTGGCTGGGGTTCGTCGCTGCCTTCGCCGAGGCGGCGACCATTGGCGGCCTCGCCGACTGGTACGCGGTGGTGGCGCTGTTCAGGCGGCCGCTCGGGCTGCCGATCCCGCACACCGCCATCATTCCGGAAAACCAGAACCGCATCGCCGATAATCTCGGCCGCTTCATCGAGGTCAACTTCCTGGCGCCGGAACCGGTGCGGGAAAAGCTGGCCGAGGTCGATTTTTCAGCGCTGGTCGCCGACTGGCTGGCCGACGCCGAGCGCGCCGCCGGCCTGTCGCGCTTCGTCGTGCGGCTGGTGCCGCAGACGCTTGCCGCCGTCGAGCAATCCGGATTGCGCGGCTTCGTCACCAGCCGCATGCTCGAGCAGATCGAAAAGGTGCCGTTGGCGCCACTGGCCGCCGAACTGTTGTCGGCACTCACCGATGACCGCCGACACCAGAAGCTGTTCGACGAATTCATCAAGGTGATCGGCCGTTTCCTCAACGATGAGCAGGCGCTGGCGACGATGCGCGAGAAGATCCGCGAGGAACTGCCATCGCTGTTCAACCTGTTCAGGGCCGACGCCTATCTGCTGAAGAAGATCGTCGCCTC
Organism: Mesorhizobium sp. B4-1-4; assembly: GCF_006439395.2. Taxonomy (NCBI): domain Bacteria; kingdom Pseudomonadati; phylum Pseudomonadota; class Alphaproteobacteria; order Hyphomicrobiales; family Phyllobacteriaceae; genus Mesorhizobium; species Mesorhizobium sp. B4-1-4. Next base: position 2,188,238 of record NZ_CP083950.1, on the reverse strand, counting down.
CGCGGGCTCCCTGCTCGACGAGGTCCGGGCCGATCCCAACCATCCGATGCGCGCCGAGTTCGACAGATTCGCGCAAGGCTTCGTCGAGCGGCTGCGGACGTCGAAGCAGTATGCCAGGCGTGCCGAGAAGATGAAGCACGATTTCCTCGCCAGACCGGAAGTCAGGGCGCTGGCCGGCGATATGTGGGAGAGCCTCAGCCTGTTCATCGAACAGGACGCCAAGGCGCCGAATTCGGTGATCCGCGCGCATCTCGCCAACATGTTCGTCGAGGTCGGGCGGCACCTTGCCGGCGATGCGCAGATCCGGGCCGACATGAACCAGGGGTTCGTCGTGGCGCTGGCCTCCTTCGTCGAGAGCCAGAAGAGCGGCGTGTCGAAATTCATCGCCGATCAGGTCAAGCGCTGGGACCTGGCGCAACTGACGCGGCTGATCGAGATGAACATCGGCAGGGACCTGCAATATATCCGCTTTAACGGCATGATCATCGGCGGACTGGCGGGCATCGTGCTCTACACGATCGAGCTGCTGCTCCCGGTCAATTGATGCGCCTCGCTCGCCAGGCCTGTGTTCGAAATGGACATACGGCAGCCCAGTGCTATTCTCCCGACGAGGGCACCGCATCCGCGGCAACAGGGGAGAAGACACTCATGGCAAAGCAACCGGAATCCGATTCCTTCATGGACATGTTCGGCAGATTCGGCCGTGACCTGAAGGTGCCCAATGTCGATGTCGAGGCGATCCTCGCCCATCACCGCAAGAACCTCGAAGCCTTGGAGAAATCGGCGCGCGTCAGTGCCGCCGGAGCGTCCTCGCTGCTGTCAAGACAACGCGAGATGCTGCAGGACACGCTGCGCGAGGTTGCCGACATGGCGCAGAGCTACCGGGCGCCGGGGAACCCCCAGGAACTCATCGCCAGGCAGACGGAGTTCGCCAAGAAATCCTTCGAGGCCGCCCTGAAAAATGCCGGTGAAGTGGCCGAATTGGCGAGGGAATCGGGCACCGAATCGATCGATATCCTACGTGCGCGCATCAAGGAGGCGATGGAGGAAATCCGCGCCGGCTATGGGCAGAAGTAAGGCTTCGATGGGCTGCGGTTCCGCCTTCGGCCGGGGGCGCCGGTTCGCAATCCCGCAACCTTGCGCATAGTTGCACCAGCGCAACGCTATCGCTCACGCCCGTTCTTGACAGTCAGAAAATCCGAATTCGACCTGCCATTGCAAGGCAAGCCATGGCACGAATCGGCCGGAATTCAGCGGAACGGAATCATGCGCGACGAATTGACAGAAGCAGTCAGTTCGTGGTCCGGAGGCGCTGCAAGCTATCGGGAAAGCAGGAATGACTGAAGTACGGCCTAAAACGCCGCCAACCTACGAGCAGTTGAGGACGATGTCCGGCCAGGAGCTCGGCGTCTCGGAATGGACCACGGTCGACCAGAACCGTATCAACCAGTTCGCCGAATGCACCGGCGACCATCAATGGATTCATGTCGACCCCGAACGGGCGCGGCGGCAGAGCCCGTTTCGCACGACGATCGCGCATGGCTATCTGACGCTGTCGATCGTCGGCGCGCTGGCGCTCGGCATGGGCATCGTGCCGGAAAATACGCAGGCCGCCTTCAATTACGGCTTCGACAAGGTGCGCTTCCTGGCACCGGTCAAGGTCGGTGCGCGCATCCGGCTGCGCACCACGCTGCTTTCCATGGAAGACAGAGGGCCTGGCCAGTACCTGATGAAGGCCGCCAACACCGTCGAGATCGAGGGTGAGGAGAAGCCCGCCTTGACGGCGGAGACGCTGGTCATGCTCTATGAGCGCCGTAAACGGGCAGGGGCCTGAGCGGTGTCCGCCCAAAGCCCCCCGCAGGTCACGCAATCCCGGGCTGCGGACGGCCGGAAATGCGCAACGATAAGAGCGCAAGCAACAGTGCAGCCAGCGCCAGGGCGGTTGCCGTCTCGAAGGTGACCTGCATTCCCCGGGCGGCCGAGGCGGAATTCACCACGTCCTGACCTGTTCCGTGCCGAGCACCGGCCGATGCGACCGCGAATATTGCGCCCATCAGGGAAGCGCCGGTGATGAGGCCTAGATTGCGCGACAGGTTGAGCAACCCCGATATGACACCACGCTCGCCGGCGCCGACACCGCTCATGACAGCCGCGTTGTTGGATGTCTGGAACAGGGCGTAGCCGAAGCAGGTGACGGTGATCGGACCGACATAGCTGGCAATGCCGAGCGTCGTCATGGCGAGCGACAGAAGGGCTGTACCCGTGGCGAGGCTGATCAGGCCGGCGACCATCATCCTGTGGGCGCCAAGCCGATCCGAAAGGCGCCCGGCCAGCAGCGCCGACAGGGTCGAGACGAGCGGCCCGGTCGACAGCACCACGCCGACCGTCGCGGCATCGAGTCCCAGCCCCCGCGACAGATAGAACGGGCCGACGACCAGGGTCGCCATCATCACCGTGGCGACGATGAAGCCCATGGCCAGGCTGGCGCTGAGCCGCAGATCCCGGAAGCCGGCAAGCTGGACCAGAGGGTTCTTCACGCTCCTCTGTGCGACAGCGAACAGCACGATGCCGAGGGCGGTGACAGCCAGCAGGCCGACATTGAGCACGCCGAAATTACCCCGGCCAAGCGTCATGGCCATCGCATAGGCGGCCAGCGTCAAGCCCAGCAGGACAGTGCCTGTCGCGTCGAACTTGCCTTGTTGGGCTGCCTTGTTGCCGGCAGGCAGCGCGCGCCAGGCGAGGGCGAAGGTCAGCAGGCCCAGCGGGACATTGACCAGGAAGATCGCCCGCCAGCCGAGGCCGGCGATCAGCAAGCCGCCGAGCGAGGGGCCAAGTGTCGTGCCGATGGCGGACATGGCGCCCAGCAGGCCCATGGCACTACCGGTCCGGTCCTTGCTCACGGTCTCCGTGACGAACGCCAACGTCAGCGCCATCATCAGCGCCGCGCCAAGTCCCTGCATGGCACGAGCCGCGATCAGTAGCCAGAGCGTCGGCGCGAGCCCGCAGAGCACCGATGCCGATGTGAATAGCGCGATACCGCCAAGCAGCAGCGGTCGGCGCCCGAACATGTCGGCCAGCCGCCCGGCGCTGACGATCAGCGTGGTGATGGCAAGCAGATAGGCCAGAACCACCCATTGCACGGCCTGGAAGGACGCGGCGAACGCCTGCATCAGCGAGGGCAGCCCGACGCTGGCAATGCTGGTTCCCAACGACGACAGCAGCGTGGCGAGCGACAGGCTTGCCAGTGCCCAGCGGGCGGATTTTTGTGAAGTTGATATCGGCCTCTCCCGATTTTGCTTCGCGACTGCCATGGCGATCTCCTTTGCGCTCGCTCCGAACCGGAGCTGTTGGAGATCTAGTCTTGTGGCTGACACGGCGGAAGGCGCAGCATTTGCATCATATTCGTGCATGAGACGCCGCATCATGTTATGAACCATTGATGGCGTCACCCGATCTCAATCTGCTCTTCGCACTCGACGCCTTGCTGGCGGAAGGCAGCGTGGCGCGGGCCGCGCGCCGTCTGCGGCTCAGTCCCTCGGCGATGAGCCGGACGCTGGCGCGGTTGCGGGCGGCAACGGGCGATCCGCTTCTGGTCCGAGCCGGGCGCGGCCTGGTGGCGACGCCGCGCGCGGAGGAATTGCGGCACCAGGTCGGCCGGGCCGTCCAGGACGCGGAGGTGCTGCTGCGTCCCGCCGAGCGGCTTGATCTCCCGCGCCTGGACAGGGTCTTCACGCTGCGTACCAATGAGGGTTTCGTCGAGGAGTTCGGGGCCCGCCTTGTCGCCCGCGTCGAAGCCGATGCGCCTGGGGTGCGGCTGCGTTTCGCTGCGAAGTCCGACAAGGATGCGATGTCGCTGCGCGACGCGGCGATCGACCTGGAAATCGGTGTCGCCGGCGAAACCGGACCGGAAGTGCGTATCCAGGCGCTGTTTCGCGACCGCTTCATCGGTGCCGTGCGAGCAGACCATCCCCTGAGCGAGGGCACGGTGACGCCCGAGCGCTACGCGGCGGGCCGGCACATCAGCGTTTCCCGGCGTGGCCGCGAGAAGGGGCCGATCGACGAAGCCTTGGGCACGCTTGGCCTGCAGCGGACGGTCGTGTGCATGGTCTCGGGTTTCTCGGCGGCACTCGCCCTGGCACGCGCCTCGGACCTGATTGCCAGCGTGCCCGAACGGCACACTGCCGGCGCGCGCGTCGGGATGCACAGCTTTGCGCTGCCGGTCGCCACCGTGGAAGTCACCATTTCCATGCTTTGGCACCCGCGCCTGGATGCCGATCCGGCGCAACGCTGGTTGCGTGAGTGCGTGCGGGAGGTCTGCGCCGGCCGCTGAGCGAAGCAGCGCGAGATCAGTGCGCCATCGCTGTTTCAAGCACTTTGAAAATCCGCTCGTCTCCGCACTGGGCGACGTTGAAGCGCACGAAACGGCTCGCTGTCTGCGACAGGCTGAACGCATTGCCTGGCGCCAGCACGACATTGTCGGCCAGGGCGCGGCGTGCGACTTCGGCCGCGTCAACGCCATCGGGCAGGCCGCACCACAGGAACAGGCCGGCCGGCTGGTCGATCCAGGGCGTGATGCCGATTGCCTTCAGCCGGGCGCCGGTCTCGACCATGGCGCGCGCAAGCTTCGCGCGCAGCAAATCCATATGCTTGCGATAGCTGCCATCCTTCAGCAGCGTCAGCACCAGTTCGGCCGCCAGCCGTCCGCCGCCGAAGGTCGTGGCGATCTTGAGGTCGGTCAGGCCCTCGATCCAGTCGCGGGGCGCGGCGATGAAACCGCAGCGGATCGACGCCGACAGCGTCTTGGAGAAACTGCCGATGTGGACGACGCGGCTGAGACCATCGAACGCCGCCAGCCTCGGGGCAGGGGTGTGTTCGAAATCGGCGAAAATGTCGTCCTCGACGATGGTCAGGTCCGACTGGTCGGCGAGCTTGAGCAAACGATGCGCGGTGACTGGCGACAGGATCGCACCGGTCGGATTGTGGATGGCGGAGTTGGTGATGTAGAGGCGCGGCCGGTGTTCGGCCAACGCCTGCGCAAACAGCTCGATATGCGGTCCTGACGGCGTATAGGGAACGCTGACGACCTTGGCGCGATGGGCGCGCAGCAAGGCGTGGAAATTGAAATAGCAGGGGTCGTCGACCAGCACCGTGTCGCCAGGTTCGATCAGGAACCGGCACAGGAGATCGATGGCCTGCGTGCCCGATTCCGTCAGCATGATCTGTTCGGGGGAGGCTTCGATGCCATACCCGGCCATGCGGCGCGCCAGCAGCTGCCGCAGCGGCGGCAGGCCAAGCGGCGTTCCGTAATCGGCAAGCGCGATATCTTCGGCACGCGCCACCGCGCGCAGGGCGCGGCGCAACCCGGCCTGGGGCATCCAGGAGGCTGGCAGCCAGCCGCAGCCGGGTTTCAGGGCCTCGCCGCTGGCATCCAGCGACTGGCGCGAGACCCAGAGCGGATCGACGGCGCGGTCGAGCCGAGGGCCGATCTCGGCCAGCGACAGCGGCGCCAGCGATCCGGCGGCGTAGAAGCCGGAGCCCGGCCGGGAGCGGATCGCGCCCTCGGCGGCGAGCCGCTCATAGGCTTCGACGACGGTGGACTTTGACACCTGCATGGACTTTGCGAAGGCCCGGATCGAGGGCAGTCTGGCTCCCGGTGTCAGACTGCGCGCGGCGATCCGCTGACGGATGGTCGCCATGACGCTTTCGACCAGCGTCGCGCCGCCATCGAGTCTTGTGGTCTGCTCGTCCATCTGTACTCCTCGTGTGGCCATTACAGTTTTGTGGAATTGTACTGCATTGTCTCTGGTGGCGCCATCGGGTGAGCCCGATAGAAGGCACAACAGAAGGAGCTTTTCATGGACAAGGCTGTGAGCGGCTGGGTGAGCGGTTTCATCGGCGTGTTGATCTTCAGCGGATCCTTGCCGGCGACACGCGTGGCGGTGATGGATTTCGATCCGATCTTCCTGACCTCGTCTCGTGCCGCCATAGCCGGCCTGCTCGGTCTGGCGCTTCTGCTCTTGTTTCGCGAGAAGCGACCCGAGCGGGGCGACTTGCTGTCCCTGGCGATCGTCGCGCTCGGTGTGGTCGTCGGTTTTCCCCTCTTGACCGCGCTGGCGCTGAAGCACGTCACCTCCGCGCATTCCATCATCTTCGTCGGCCTGCTGCCGTTAGCGACCGCGATCTTCGGTGTGTTGCGCGGCGGCGACCGTCCCCACCCGGCCTTCTGGCTGTTTTCATGTCTGGGCAGCGCGCTGGTCGCGGGTTTCGCCCTGGTGCAGGGTGTGACCGCTTCACCGGTCGGCGACAGTTTGATGCTGGCCGCCATCATCGTCTGCGGGCTGGGCTATGCCGAAGGGGCCGCACTTTCGCGCCGGCTTGGCGGCTGGCAGGTGATCTGCTGGGCGTTGGCGCTGTCACTGCCGATCATGCTGCTGCTGACCTTTGTGACCCTGCCGCCATCCTTCGCCGGTGTCGGCTCTAACGCCTGGATTGGTCTCGCCTATGTCTCGCTGTTCAGTATGCTGATCGGCTTCGTGTTCTGGTATCGCGGCCTGGCGCAAGGCGGCATCGCGGCGGTCGGCCAGTTGCAGCTGCTGCAGCCTTTCTTCGGCCTTGCGCTGGCGGCGACCCTGCTGCACGAGAAGGTCAGCCCGCTGATGATCGTCGTCACGCTCGGCGTCGTGGCGTGTGTGTTCGGGGCGAAGAAATTTGCGCGGTAGTTCGGGAAGAGATTCCCGCACCTAGACTAGAACTTCGTCACCACCCCAATCCCAATACCCTCGAAGCCGCCCATCGCCATCAACGCCGCCGGGGCTTCGTCAAGGCTGATCTTCTTGCCGACCAGAAGTTCGGGCTTGAGCTTGCCGGTGCGGATCATCTCCATCAGTGCTGGGTAGCGATAGGCCTGGATGCCGTGGCTGCCGAGGATCTCGAGCTCGAAGGCGATTACCTTGTCCATCGGCACTTGCGGGCGGGCGTGCTCGCCCAGCATCAGGCCGACCTGCACGTGGCGGCCGCGCCGGCGCAGATTGGCGATCGAGTTGAACGAGGTGGTCGAGTGGCCGAGCGCGTCCATCGACATATGCGCGCCGCCATTGGTGATCTGCTTGACGGCCTTGACCACATTCGGCGTCGTCGAGGCGTTGATGGTGGCGACCGCGCCGATCTTCCTGGCGAAGTCCAGCTTCTCGTCGGAGAGATCGATGCCAATGACATTGGCGCCCATCGAACTGGCGATCATGATCGCCGATAGGCCGACGCCGCCGCAGCCGTGCACGGCCACCCATTCGCCCGGTTTCACCCGGCCCTGATCGACGATGGCGCGGAACGAGGTAACGAAGCGGCAGCCGAGGCTGGCGGCGGTGGTGAATTCCATCTCGTCGGGCAGGCGCACTAGGTTGGTGTCGGCATGCTCGATGGCGACATATTCGGCGAAGGAACCCCACGCGTTGAAGCCGGGCTGCGATTGATGCTCGCAGACCTGGTGATTGCCCGACGTGCATTCGAAGCAATGGCCGCAACCGACGGCGAACGGCACCGTGACGCGCTCGCCCGCCTTCCAGCGGGTGACATGCTTGCCGGCGGCAACCACGACCCCGGCCAATTCGTGGCCCGGTACATGCGGTAGGCGGATATCGGCGTCATGACCCATCCAGCCATGCCAGTCGCTGCGGCAGAGCCCGGTCGCCTCGACCTTGATGACGACGCCGTCGGCTGTCGGCTTCGGATCGGGAACGGTCTGGATCGTCGGTGCTTCGCCGAATTTCTCGAAGACGACGGCTTTCATAGGTAACTCCACCCTTGAAACGGCATACGCTACCGGAAACGATAGACGATTCCCTGACCGGTCAAGCGGAAATCGATTCCGCCAGAGCGGCAGCAATTCCGCAGGCTTGCCTATTCGGCATCGATCTGGTTCTGCGGCGCAGCCTTCTGGAACGCGGGCAGCGCCATGCAGGCGGCGTTGATGCGCGCGATCGTCGGGTAGGGCGCCAGGTCGACGCCGAAGCGCGCATTGCTGGTGACCTGTGCCGCCAGGCAGATGTCGGCCAGCCCCGGCGCTTCGCCATGGCAGAATGTTCCGGTCCACGGCGAGGAAGCCAGAATCTTTTCAAGCGGCCCGAAGCCTTCGTTGACCCAGTGGCGGAACCAGTTGGTGATGTCCTGGTCGCCTGCGCCGAACAGGGTGCGCAGCGAGGTCAGCACGCGCAGATTGTTCACCGGGTGGATGTCGCAGGCGATCATCTGCGCCAGCATCCTGACACGCGCCCGGCCCGACGGATCCTTCGGCAGCAATGGCGGATGGGGCTGCGTTTCGTCGAGGAATTCGATGATCGCCAGCGATTGCGTCAGCATCATGCCGTCGTTCCATACGATTGTCGGGACCAGCCCCTGCGGATTGAGCGCGAGATAGGCGGGCTCCAGATGCTCGCCGTGGCGCAGGTGATGCGGGACGTAGTCATAGCTCAGCCCCTTCATCTCCAGCGCGATCCGCACCCGGTGGGAGGTGGAAGAGCGATAGTAATTGTGCAGGACGATGTCGCTCATGATCTCGGCTGGCCGATGGTTATCTCGATCGTGCTGATGCCGTCGACGCCGCCGGTCATTGTCTCTCCCGGCTTGACCTCGCCGACACCGGCGGGCGTGCCGGTGAAGATCAGGTCGCCCGGTTGCAGCTCGACTGCCTCGCTGCAGATCGAGACGATGTCGGTCACCGGCCAGATCAGTTCGGCGAGATCGGCATCCTGTTTCACCGTGCCGTCGACAGCGAGCCAGATACGACCCTTCGCCGGGTGTCCGGATTTCTGCGCCGGAACCAGCGGGCCGCAGGGCGCGGAGCGGTCGAAGGCCTTCGACCAGTCCCATGGCCGCGCTGCCTTCTTGGCGGCATCCTGCAGATCGCGGCGGGTGAGGTCGATGCCGACGCCATAGCCCCAGACATGGTCCAGCGCCTTGTCGCGGGCGATCCAAGAACCAGCTACACCGATCGCGACAACCAATTCGATCTCGAAATGCAGGTTTTCGGTCAGCGGCGGGTAAGGGATCTCGGTGCCGGAATCAACGACCGCATCGCCGGGCTTGGTGAAGAAGAAGGGCGGATCGCGCTCGTCATTGCCGAACTCGCGGGCGTGCGCGGCGTAGTTGCGGCCGACGCAAAAGATGCGCCGCACGGCAAAACGCTGGGCTGAGCCACTGACGGCGACAGAAGGCGTTGGCGGCACGGGTAGAACGAATGCGGTCATGTTGAACTCTAAAATAGATGTAGGAAGGCGGCACCTTCGGCCGATTTCGAGAGCCGGGCAAGCGCCGCATTTGGCGCGGCAGCACTTCGCAAAAGGTCGTACAAGGAATCCAGATGGCGGCGGTATACTATTTGGCAATAATCCGCTCGTGATCGCGGGGCTACCTTATGCCGCAAACTGAACGGGGCTCGAAACCAACGCCATGACGTCAGCCACTGATCGCGCCCGATTTCTGATCATCGACGATCATCCGCTGTTTCGCGAGGCGCTGCACAGCGCCGTGCAGATGGCTTATCCCGAGGTCGACACGGTGGAGGCGCGCTCGATCTCGGAAGCGCTCGATCTTCTGGCCGACGCAAAGCCGTTCGATCTGGCGCTGCTCGACCTCAGCATGCCCGACGTGCACGGGTTCGACGGGCTGTTGCAACTCAGGACCCGCCATCCGCGCCTGCCGGTGGTGATCGTATCGGGCTATGAGGAGCCGAAGATCATTTCGGAGGCACTCTCCTACGGCGCCGCCGGCTTCATTCCGAAATCGGCGCGCAAGAGCGATCTGGCCAATGCCATACGTTCTGTAATGGATGGCGCGATCTATGTGCCGGAAACCTATGAGGGCCCGCCGCGGGACGCCGACAGCAGCGACCGCGCCGACATGGTGCAGCGCCTGTCGACGCTGACGCCGCAACAGCTCAGGGTGCTGCAGATGCTGCGCCAGGGCCTGCTCAACAAGCAGATCGCCTATGAGCTGCAGGTCGGCGAGACCACCGTCAAGGCGCATGTCTCGGAGATATTGCGCAAGCTCAACGTCTACAGCCGCACGCAAGCGGTGATCGAAGTGTCCAAGCTGGACAATGCGGAGCTGTTTCGGGATCAGGCTGGGTTTTGAGCTTTCCCTCGGTGCTGGATCTCATGGCGCCACGTCGGCCCGCATCAGCGTTATTCGTCTTATCCTGTCTGCTCGAGGCTCGTATTCGATATGTATTGACTGACGGGCGTCGTCATATCGGTCCCATGGCCCGTACTCCCCCAAAATGGGATCGCTATATGGTTTCCCGCTCTTCGAGGGCTCTCCAAGGAAACCCTTCAATTCCTCCCGGTTGTGCGAAAAGGAAATACCGCCGAGGAATTCTCCGAAATCGTCAGATACGATGAATATGGTTGATATCGTTTCATGGCTGTCACACGCAAAGGAAAGGTCGTGGCCGTCGGCAACGTAGTTTACGTTGTTGTCCGGAAGATCGTCGTCAACGGTTCGCTTGAATCGCCAGGTGTTGAATGGTGCCGAGGTTAGCAGCTGAGCCGCCGGCCTTCCCAAAAAATCAAGAAAACGCATTGGTGCTCCTTAGGCCAGCAAATGCGCCAGCAGTGCGCGCAATTGTGCCGGCTTCAGCGGCTTGCGCATCAGTTCGATGCCGCCGGCCCGGGCCGCCTTCGCAACGTCCTCGGAAGTGTCGGCGGTGACGATTAGCGCCGGCGCGGCGCGGCCGAGATAGTCGCGGACCTCCGATATGGTGGCGGTGCCGAGATCGCCGTCGTCGAGATGCTGGTCGGCGATGATGATGTCCGGAATCCAGTCGGTGTCGCCGAGCAGGTCGAGCGCGTCATCGGTCGAGGTCGCGGATCGCACCAGGCATTGCCAGCGCTCGAGCAGGAAGGTCATCGCCTCCAGTACCTCGGTGTCGTTTTCGACCAGCAGCACCTTGGTCCCGAACAGGCCGTAGCCGCGAGGCCGCTCCAGGCCGGCGGCGCTGGCGATGGCGTCGGCCGGCGCGCCGATGCCGACGGGGACATCGATATGGAAGATCGTGCCGCGTCCGACCTTCGATGAAAATGTCACGGGGTGGCCAAGCGCGCTGGCCATGCGGCGCACGATGGCCAGGCCGAGCCCAAGCCCGCCGCCGTCGAATTCGGCACCGGCCTGCGAGGTGCCGCGATGGAACTCCTCGAACACCACCTCGCGCTGATCCTCGGGAATACCGCAGCCGGTGTCGGCGACGTCGATGCGGATCGTATCGCCGCGATGGCGAGTGCCGACGAGAACGCCTCCTGAACGCGTGTAGCCCAGCGCGTTGGACAGAATATTCTGCAGGATGCGGCGCAGCAGCGTCCGGTCGGAGCGGACAACGGCATTGACCGGCCGGAATTTCAACGACAAGCCTTTTATTTCCGCGACCGGCTGGAAATCCGAGCGCAGCGACGAGAACAACGCCTCGAGGCTGACGTCGCCGATGTCGGGCCGCACCACGCCGGCATCGAGCTTGGAGATGTCGAGCAGCGTGCGCAGCAGGTCCTCCATCGTTTCCAGCGAGCGCTCGACCTGCCGCACCAGCTTCCTGCCTTCGTCGCTGGTCTGCACTTCGGCGAGCGCGGAGACGGACAGATGGGCCGCGTTCAGCGGCTGCAGCACGTCATGGCTCGCGGCTGCAAGGAACCGTGTCTTGGACAGGTTCGCCAGCTCGGCGTTCTCCTTGGCGGCGCTGAGGTCGATGTTCGACTGCTCAAGCCGCCGCAGCGTGGAGTGCAACTCCTCGGTGCGCGTACGCACCCGGTTTTCCAGCGAGATCGCCGTCTGGAACAGCGAGAATGCATTGCCCTGCTGGTCCATCGACCGCTCGACGCGGCTGACCAGGGCGGCGTTGATCTTCTTCAATTTTTCGAGATCGGTTATGTCCCTGAGCGGCATCTTCTTCCGCCGCCCTATTCAGCCGCTTGGCGGTCACCGAATGCTATGCCGGTGAAAGTCTGGTTGAGGTGCATTGACCGGTACTGCTCGCCATAGGTGCCGAAGCCGATGACATTGTTGACCCGGTAGAGCTCCGAAATGTCGCGAAAGACCTGCCGGTTGCGCGCGTCGAGGCGGCGCAGCACGCAGTCGAAGCCGAGGATCAAGTCGATGCCGCCCAGCCTCTCCTCGACCTCGCGCAACGCCGCGCGCGTCGATTCCACCATGTCCTTGGGCTGCGCGATCGACAGCACGACACCGTCGTCGATGGCGCAGAAGAACGACAGCGAGCCGTCGGCGTGCATCCTCTGGATCGAACGGCAGTAATATTCGCCGCCCACCTTCACCACCACCGGATGCGAGGCGAAGCTCAGCGGCGTCAGGGTCTGCGGCACGATGCCGACGGAAGCGGCATATTCCTCGGCCGCGTTGGTGGCGTTGAACTGCCGCACGATGCGGTGATCGGCATCGGACGCCGTCACCACCAGCTTCTCGTCGGTTGGAACGAAATTGTCGGTCTTGAAGACGTGGAAGGGAATTTCCGTGGCGATCAGCACAATGATCGCGCTGTCGGAGGTGACCTTGCCATCGGAGATCAGGCGCGTCGTTTCGAATTTCAGATCGTCGCCGGCCGAGCCGCCGAGCAGCGGGATGTCGTCAAGGCCCCAGTGGATGGCGGAGCTGACCGCTTCCTCGGCATAGGACAGCCCGTCGATGAAGCAGAGGGCGAAGGTGTTCCTGGTGCTCTCGCCGCCGACCCGGCCGCGCAGCGTGCGCCGAAGCGCCTCGACCTCGCCGGTGATCGTGTCCATGCCCGAAGAGGACAGGTTGTCGACCATGGCGCTGACCGCGGTGAACGAGGCCGAAGGAAGCAGCATCGCCAGCATGTGGCCTTCCTCGAGCCCCTGCGGCGTGATCTCGCCGGCAGTGGAACAGCCGGCATGATGGAGCCCCGGTGCATGGACCGAAAGCGCCCGTGACAGAGCGCCGGCTTCGACGAGACTCTGGGAAAAGAACAGGAGGGCAAAGCCGGCGTCGATCGAGGCGGCCTCTGCGGCTACCGCGCGTGCGAAGGCATCCGGATCCGGCTCGTCCGTGGTCAGCGCCGACAAGCCGCATGCGTAGCGCGTCCGTGAACTGGCCAGCGGCGTTCTCCCGCATTTCCTCCAACGCTGTTTTATGCGCGGCTGTTACAAGCTTCTGGCGCGCAGCGTCGAAGGCATTGTTGCTTCCAATCGGCGGTTTGGCAATGGGGGCGAGGGGCACGCACCTTTGGCCTTGGCCATGACCGAAAGTACAATGATCCGACTTTTCCGTCGCGCTGTTTTTTGCCGGTTATGCGGTGTACGAATGCGCATAGCCGAGTGCCAGCGGCGCGTCGGCAGCGTGATGACCAAGGTTGATACCCAGGGAGGATTCATGTCGGACGTTTCGTTGATGGTCAACGGCAGGCGGGTCAGTGGCGAGGCCGAGGACCGAATGCTGCTGGTTCACTTCCTGCGTGAGAATCTCGGCTTGACCGGCACGCATGTTGGTTGCGACACTTCGCAGTGCGGTGCTTGCGTCATCCATGTCGACGGCAAGGCGGTGAAGTCCTGCACCATGCTCGCCGTCCAGGCTTCAGGGTCGACCGTTGTCACGATCGAAGGTCTCGCCAATGGCGCCGACCTGCATCCCATGCAGGCCGCATTCAAGGAATATCACGGGCTGCAATGCGGTTTCTGCACGCCGGGCATGATCATGGCTGCAACCGACATGATCAACCGCCATCCCGAAGGCCTCGATGAGGCGACGGTGCGGGCCGAACTGGAGGGCAATATCTGCCGCTGCACCGGCTACCACAACATCGTGAAGGCGATCCTGGCCGCATCGAAGACGATGTCGAAGGGCGCCGCCAAGGGCAAAGCGAAACAAGCTGCGTGAGACTTAGGGCATTAAGGGAGTAGGGCAGTAAGGCAGTAGGAATTGGGAGCCGATTTTTCCTACTGCCTTACTTCCCTACTGCCCTATTCCCCTACTTTTTCGGGAGGATTTCTGCAATGGGCATTGAAGGTGTTGGCGCTCGTGTCGCGCGCAAGGAAGACAAACGATTCATCACCGGCGCCGGCCGCTATGTCGACGACATGGTGGTTCCCGGCATGAAGCATGCGGCCTTCGTGCGCAGCCCGCACGCGCATGCGCAGATCAAGAAGATCGACGTCAAGAAGGCACAAGGCATGCCGGGCGTCATCGGCGTCCTGACCGGCAAGGAGCTCAAGGCCGACGGCATCGGCAATCTGATCTGCGGCTGGATGATCCATTCCAAGGACGGCACGCCGATGAAGATGGGCGCATGGTCGCCACTGGCCGTCGACAAGGTCCGTTATGTCGGCGATGCGGTCGTGGTGGTGGTGGCGGAAACCAGGGGCCAGGCGCGCGACGCGGCCGAGGCGGTGGAAATCACCTACAAGGAATTGAAGGCTGTCGTCGATGCGACCAAGGCACTCGAAAACGGCGCGCCGCAGATCCATGCCGAGGCCGAGAACAATCTGATCTTCGACTGGGAGCTTGGCGACGGCAAGGCGACCGACGCGGCGATCAAGGCGGCGGCCCATGTCACCCGCATGAAGATCGTCAACAACCGGCTGGTGCCGAACGCCATGGAGCCGCGCGCGGCGCTCGGCCACTACGACAAGGCCGAGGACCACTACACCTGCTGGACGACCTCGCAGAACCCGCATGTCGCGCGGCTGGTGATGAGCGCGTTCTACAACATCGCGCCGGAAAACAAGCTGCGCGTGATCGCACCGGACGTTGGCGGTGGGTTCGGCTCCAAGATCTACATCTACCCGGAAGAGATCGTCTGCCTGTGGGCTTCCAAGAAAACCGGCGTGCCGGTCAAATGGGTAGCCGACCGCACCGAGAGCTTCCTGTCCGACGCGCATGGGCGCGACCACGTCTCGACCGTGGAAATGGCCTTCGACAAGAACAACAGGATCACCGGGCTGAAGGTCGACACGATCGCCAATCTCGGCGCCTACATGTCGCTGTTCTCGTCCTCCGTGCCGACCTATCTCTACGCCACGCTGCTGTCGGGCCAGTACGACATTCCAGCGATCCACGCCAATGTGCGCGCCGTCTACACCAACACGGCTCCTGTCGACGCCTATCGCGGGGCGGGGCGGCCGGAGGCGACCTATGTGCTGGAACGCACGATGGAAGCCGCCGCGCGCGAGCTCGACATCTCCCCCGCCGAACTGCGGCGGCTGAACTTCGTCACCTCCTTCCCGCACCAGACACCGGTGATCATGAACTATGACGCCGGCGATTATGGCGCCTCTCTCGACGCGGCGATGAAGACCGCCGACTATGCTGGTTTTGCCGGGCGCAAGGCGGAAGCGGCCAGGCAGGGCAAGCTGCGCGGCATCGGCATGAGCTGTTACATCGAGGCCTGCGGTATCGCGCCATCGGCCGCGGTCGGCTCGCTCGGCGCCGGCGTCGGCCTGTGGGAATCGGCCGAGGTGCGCGTCAACGCGGTCGGCACCATCGAGGTGCTGACCGGTTCGCACAGCCACGGCCAAGGCCATGAGACAACGTTCGCACAACTCGTCAACCAGCGCCTTGGGGTGCCGATCGACAGCGTCTCGATCGTCCACGGCGACACCGACAAGGTGCAGATGGGCATGGGCACCTACGGTTCGCGTTCGGGCGCGGTCGGCATGTCGGCGATCGTCAAGGCGCTCGACAAGGTCGAGGCCAAGGCCAAGAAGATCGCCGCCCACCTGCTCGAGGCCGACGAGGGCGACATCGTCATCGAGAACGGCGCACTGAAGGTCGCCGGCACCGACAAGAACGTGCCTTGGTTCCAGATGGCGCTTGCCGCCTATACCGCCCATAATCTGCCGGCCGGCATGGAACCGGGGCTGAAGGAGACGGCGTTCTACGATCCGTCGAACTTCACCTTTCCGGCGGGCTGCTACATCTGCGAGGTCGAGATCGATCCGGAGACCGGAACGACCGAGATCGTCCAGTTCGTGGCCGCCGATGATTTCGGCAACATCATCAATCCGATGATCGTCGAAGGCCAGGTGCATGGCGGCATCGCCCAGGGCATCGGCCAGGCGCTGCTGGAAGGCGCCCATTACGACGCCAGCGGACAGCTGCTGACGGCGAGCTACATGGATTATACCATGCCGCGTGCCGGCGACCTGCCGTCGTTCAAGGTCTCGACGTCGAATACCCCATGTCCCGGCAATCCGCTCGGCATCAAGGGCTGCGGCGAGGCGGGCGCCATCGGCTCGCCGCCGGCGGTCATCAATGCCATTACCGATGCCATCGGCATCACCGACATCGCCATGCCGGCTTCGCCGTCCACCGTGTGGGCCGCGATCCGCGCCGCGACGAAGCACTGAGGAGGAACAACCATGTACTCGGTCAACTATCACCGTGCCGCCTCGGTCGCCGATGCCGCGAAGCTGGTCAAGAGCGGCGATGCCAAGCTGCTATCGGGCGGCATGACTTTGATCGCTGCCATGAAGACGCGGCTCGCGGCGCCTTCCGATCTCGTCGATCTGTCGCGCATCAAGGAACTGCAAGGCGTCAAGGTATCGGGCAAGACAATCACCGTTGGCGCCGCCACGACGCACTATGACGTCTCCAACGACGAGAAGCTGCGGAAGGCCTGTCCGGCGCTTGCCAATCTGGCGTCGCTGATCGGCGACCCGGCGGTACGCTACAAGGGCACGATCGGCGGCTCGATCGCCAACAACGATCCGGCGGCCGACTATCCGGCGGCGCTGCTGGCGCTGGGCGCCACCATCATCACCAACAAGCGCGAGATATCAGCCGACAAGTTCTTCAAGGGGCTGTTCGAGACGGCCTTGAAGGATGGCGAGATCATCACGGCGGTCTCCTTCACGGCGCCTGCGAAGGCTGCCTATGAAAAGTTTCGCAACCCCGCCTCGCGCTACGCAATCGTCGGCGTGTTCGTGGCCAAGGGCAAGGACGGCGTCAGCGTCGCCGTCACCGGGGCCGGCGATGACGGCGTCTTCCGCTCGAAGGAGATCGAAGCAGCACTGGCGAAGAATTTCGACGCCGCTGCGCTCAACGGCGTCAAGGTGCCTGCCAAGAACCTGATGAGCGACATGCACGCTTCCGCCGACTACCGCGCCAATCTGATCACGGTCATGGCCAAGCGCGCGGTGGCGGCGGCCAATGCCTGACATTAGAGCGGCTCATCGTTTTCATGGAAACGCCGAACCGCTCTATCCCTTGGTTTTGACGCAAATTCCTGACGAAAAACCGCTTCACCTTTCCTGGTATTGCTTGGCGGTTGCAGATAGGGATAGGGGCCGTCGCAGGCCCCTTTTTCGCGTATGCGGCGGCCTGTAGCTGCCCCAGTTCCTGATGGAATGGCTGCAGCGCACTATCCTTTTGCCTGAAGCAATTCCGACCCGTGCCTGCCTCGGACCTGCGTCGGCGGCAATCTCGCACTTGCACAAACTTATATTGCACTGCAGTATGGGTTGGGCGGGAATGCGAGCCGGGTTCGGAATGCGTATCGCCGTGCCCTTTCGCATGCCAATGCGAAAGGATCGGCATGTCCGAAATTTCCGCAACCCATATGGTTCCGTCCCGATCCGTCGTCGACAGATCGGCCAGAGCAAGACTGGCCTATCTCGATGGCTGGCGCGGCCTGTCGATCGCCCTGGTGCTGATCGGGCATTTTTTCCCGGTTCCCGGGATCAATCTCGGCGTGCTGGGCGTCGAATTCTTTTTCGTCCTCAGCGGCAGGCTGATGGCCGAGATCCTGTTCATCGAACGCTACCCGCTGAAGAAATTCTTCAAACGCCGTTTCTCGCGCATCTATCCGGCGCTTCTGGTCTTCGTCGTCGCTGCCATGGTCGCGCTCTCCGGCACCTTCGTCGCCTTCAAATGGAAGGCGGCGCTGACGGCGCTGACCTTCACCTACAACTACGCCGGAATTCTCGTCACCCGTGCCGGGGCGCTGGACCATATCTGGTCGCTCTGCGTGGAGGAGCACGCCTATGTGATCCTGGCCCTGATCAGCGCGACTGTTGTCAGCCGCGATCGCGTCATCCCGTTGCTGCTGGGGCTGGCCCTGCTCGCGATGGCGAATGGCGCGGTCTCGTACTGGGCGTTCAAGCTGGACTACGAGGCCACTTACTGGCGAACCGATGTGCACATCGCATCGATCCTGCTGTCAGCCTCGATCTGCCTGCTCAAGGCCGACGGCAGGCTGCCGGCGGTGTTGGAGGGGCCTTATGTCGCTCCGTTGGCGGCTGCGACCGCGGTCTTGCTGTTCATGGACGCAGTGCCGACGCCGATCCACTATCTCCTGGCGGTGCCGCTTCTGGCTCTGGCCGTCAATGCGCTCGATTTCAGCACTGGCTACCTCTGCGGATTGCTGTCGGCCCTGCCAATGACTATGCTCGGCCTGTGGTCTTATTCGCTCTATCTGTGGCAGCAGCCATTCTATAAATTCGTTTATGAGCAAGGCAGCAACCCGTGGCCGATGCTGGCCGGCGTTTTTGCCTGCGCACTCTGCAGCTATTACGTCATCGAGCGCCCGGCGCGCGAATGGCTCAACCGCAACTGGTGAATGTGGCAACGCAGCCGCAGTAGGGTGGGGTTGGGTTGGACTGGCCTGCCGGGTTGTCGTCTCTCGACGTGGCGAGCGCCACCGGGTCAGCCCACGATCTGCCTGGCGTAATAGCGTACGGTCTTCTTGCCGCCATGGATCACCGCGTCGCCCACCTCGGCAAAGCCAAGGGCGGCGTGGAAGGCATCCGAGGTGGGGTTGGGCGGGTCCGAGTTGACCTCGCAGGTGACCAGCGTGTGGCCCGCGCGCCGGGCATGATCGAACAGGTCCTGATAAAGCCTGCGTGCATGGCCGCGGCCCCTTGCATGCGCCGCCACGACGACGCGATCGACATAGATGAAGCGCTCGTAGCGTTCACGGAACCAGACGAAGTTTGGGCTGTCGTAATTCGCGTCCTGGTCGAAGGTCATGATGAAGGCTTCGAGATCGCCGATGCGGCGCGCGTAGAAGGCCTCGCCGAGCAGGAACGACAGCCGCTCGGCTTCGAGCCAGGACAATTCCGCGGCATGCTCGTTGTTGAGCGCCAGTATGGCCGCTTCGTCATCCTGCGCTATGCGGTCAATCGGAGCGGTCATGCCTTGGCCGCCGCGATTATTGCCGCCACCAGCGGCGTGTCGGTCAATGTGTTGCGATATTCGCGGTCAAGATCGGAGCCGCCCATGCCGACCTTCGGATTGCGGTAGCGCATGGCGCTCGGCACGTCCTTGAGGGCGGCGAAATGCATTTCGGTCAGCCCGGTCTTCGCACGCACCTCGGCGATGTTGCCGAGATCGAGCCCGCCGCAGCCCAGGATGATGATGCGGTCGCCGGCCTGCCGCACCAGATCGGCCAGTAACGGCAGGCCTTCGATCGCGGTGTCGCGCTGGCCACTGGTCAGCACGCGGCCGATCTTGCAGCGGATCAGCGCTTCCAGCGCCTCGATGGGATCGCGCGTCATGTCGAAGGCACGATGGCAGGTGACGTTCAGGGAACCTGCGGCCTCTGTCAGTTCGCCCATGCGCCTCTCGTCGATGGTGCCGTCGGCGTTCAAGCAGCCGAACACCACGCCGGGCACACCGAGATCACGCAGTGCCGCGACATCGGCGAGCATCGAGCGGTACTCGGTCTCGCTATAGAGAAAATCGCCGCCGCGCGGCCGCACCATGACGTGGAACGGGACAGTTGCCTGGTCCAGCGCGGCGCGCACCGTGCCGAGGCTCGGCGTGATACCGCCTTCGACAAGGCTGGCGCATAACTCGACCCGGTCGGCGCCGGCAGCTTGCGCGGCGAGCAGGCCACCAATGCCTTCGACACAGATTTCGATCAGCGGCGGGCGAGTTTCTGCGGTCAAGGGGCGATCCGGTCCATGATGGTGTGGAAAGCCCTAGCACTCGGGCGCGCGGCGCGAAAGCGTGAACGGTGCGCCGCCATTTGGACCAGATGACATTTCCCTTCTTGACAGTGTTGCCCATGAGGACACGGGAAGCGTGTGGCGCTTGCCTTCCCGCTTTCCGGGCGCGGCTTGGTAGCTACTGACGCAATTCCGTATTCTTGACGCCTTCCTCGACCTGATCGATCACCAGGAGCTTGACCGGGCCGTCGCCGATATTGGTGGCCTGATGCCACTGACCGATCATTTCGATGATGAAATCGCCTGTCTTGTAGGTGTTGCTGTTGCCGGTCTCGACATTGGTGACCTTCAAAGTGCCGGCCTCGACATAGGCGTAGCGGGGAAAGGGGTGCCGGTGCACCGGCAGCGTCGCCCCCGGCGCGATGTCGTAGGTCGACACCAGCACCTGGACATTCTTCTGCGGCAGCGTGATCGGCTGGCCGGAAGCGGTTGCCGTGCGTGATGCAAGCGGAGTGACAACCACCGGGGTTCCGCCGCTGTCCAGCGCAAGGGCGCCTGTTGCATAAAGCGCGGCCGCGATCAGTAGTGCCGGTATCAAGATTTTCCGCATGATTCCTCCCAAAGCCTCGCCACCATCGCGCGGTGGGCACTTGCGCGCAAGCGCGTCGCCCTTCGGCAGAGGCTTGGAACCGGGCGGACAAGCATCTACGACGGACCGTGATCAATCTCCTGTTGCTCGCCCTTTTCCAATTTCGTCGTTTGAGGGTGAACGCGAAGGCCGCTCAACCCAGACCCGATGGCGTTGCAATTGCCGAGGCGCCAACCGTTGGAAGCACTAATCGCTGACGGTTTAGTCTCGGCTTCCAGCCCGTCGCCGAATTTGACCGCAGGTGGCGGCGGCGCGATCGCGGGCTGGCGCTGACGTTGAAAGGCCAGCTCGGCAACCGACGTCAGGTTGGGTGTGTGGCGGAGGCTGCCGAGCTGCACCGGTGGTGTGAGTCACCGGCAACATTAGTGTTATCTAATCTATATTGGCGCGCGTCATCCAATCGACGGATGAGGGCAATGCGCCGCCCGCATAGAGTGATACGTGTAGTTGCGAAATTGCGCTACGGAGCGCCAGTTGAGGAGTGTCCCCCCTCTACACGTTGTCAGTCTGGCGCATTGGCCCGTTGCGCACACCGCGCGGCGGGCCATTTCGAATAATCGTATGCCGATAGCGGCCCGACAGCCTGTTGGGGTAAATTAGCACGGGCCGCCGGGCCTGACCGGCCAGGGCCTGCCGGCTGAGTCGAAGCGTAATATTAGCAATCCCGCATAAGAACACCGCGGAGGCGTTTTCCAATCAATATCTGTTTCATTTCGATACAAAGACACAGGCATCCGTCTTGCACCGAAGTCGCTGCCGGTTGACCCCGGTCCTGATCGCGCACTTCCGATCAGGTTGTAGGCTCGCCGGGCTTGAGGTGTTGGGTCTTCGCCCGGCGGGCTTCCTCTCAGTTTCCCATGGCAACCGGTCAAAGTCGGGCTTCTGCCTCGTGCACGGTAGACGTCTTGGGTAATGTAGCTGCATCTGGCCTTCTCCGGGACGCAGGCAAGGGGCGGAATTCCTGGACATCGGTAAAGCCTCCACCTTAGAAACTCTCCATCACAGAGGTTTTCACAGCCGTTTACATGAAGGGACAGCCGGCCATTGCAGCGGCGACCACCTGCGCATGCTCGGTCGACCGTGCGGCACGCGCGTTCAACGTCCATTCAGATGTAGGATCGGCTCTTGAGTGCGATATTCTACGCTGCTTGCGGCGGCACATTGCTCCCGCGATATCTCCGTAGACTGCGCGCTACTTATCGACGGAAGGGCCGCCCGGCTGTTTAGGGTCATTCTCCATGCCCAGCCCCATCTTGTCGGCGAAGCTGAAAGCAAAAACTCTTCCACGATTTTCGTCTGTGACACGAACCCATTTTCTCTTCCAGGTTCGCAAGGTCACGTCACGGCCGACGGCCTTGGACGCGGCCTTCAATGGACTGATGGCACGCGCCTGATGCACGGCCAGGACTTTGTTCATGTCCATTTCTTCGACAAGATAGATCGCCATCTTCGGAGCCTCCCCAATCCCCGGTTGCATATTCGCGCAACTTGAGCGCGCGCGCAAGCAGGCCCCTTTGGGAAGCGTTTGACGGTCAATCCTCGCGCGGCCGCATCCCTGCACCGCCATCCCTTGATGCCGGCTGAGATTTACGTCTGCCGCATCCCTGCCAGCGCTGTGGGATACGGCGTCCGTTTGCCAGCCTCGGTAAAACGCAGGACGTCGAAGGCCAAGCAATTCAAGATCACGCCGGCCGTCCTAGACGCGTTCCGCGCCGGTGACGACGGGCATTGCATATCGCACTCAATCTTCCGCCATGGTGGCCAAATCCTTTGTACACAAACGGACCGCTTCCTCCGCCGTGGGCGCAGAACGACGGCACAGCGTGGTCGGAATGCTGGCCCGATGCTTGGGCGCTGCGCCAGGAACTAGAGGCCGCAGCGATGGAGGCCGGTTGATGCCCCGTCCTCGCCCTCATCGCATCCTGCGCCGTCGTCGGCGCGCTGCTGCTGCACTGAAAAGGCAAGCTCGCGGGCCGAAGGCCCCAAGCCCATGCCCGGCGAGCTTAACCTGATCCCCCGATCAGGACCGGGTGGAGGAATACCGGCATTCTGTTCAATGCAAAACCGGGGCCGGCGTTTTCGTCCCGAAACGAGACACATCTGAGGGCGAGTGTTGCCGCAGAGTTACAGCGCAGCAAGCAGGTTTAGCTCTACAAACACTGATGCGTAGGGTTTCCTGGAGCGGCGGATTGTCTGGGGACTAGGGGGCGCAGGTATGAGGGAGATGGCCCGCTGACTTCGGTCAGCGGGTTTTTCTTTTAAGTCGGCTTGTCGACGAGCGGCCTCTTGCGCTTCGGCGGCACTAGGCGGTCACCAACCTCACCGTATCAATCGGTCAGCTTCTCCACCGTGGCGATGATTGCTTTGGCAAGCGCCTGAGCCTCGTCGATCGGGGCCGGCCGATAGAGCGCATTGACCATTTCTCGGCTAGGCAGCACGCCGCCGGACAGGTTTGCTCGATCGCCATTCTGATCAAGCCAAGGGCCTCATCGCAGTCCTCGGCCGGGATCATTATCGAGGGTAGAGCGCGAAGCCGCTCGAAACTCTCCGCCTTAGCTTTTGGCAAGGGCTTTCGCCTCTCGCTCTAACGTCTCGCGATCATTGCCGTGCTTTTTAATGAGGTCTCGCGCTTCCGGCATGGTGAGCTGGAATTTCCGCGCGAAGTAGGCGACCTCGTAATCTTCACTGCCAGACACCCGGTCGCGGTCGCGGAAGTCGCGCTTGGTCTTGTCGTCTGCCATGGCTGGTTCCTCCTGTGGCGAGATTCGCAACGTGCGATCGGCCGCTTTGTTTCAGCCGCTATTTCCCGTTTCGGAACAATTTTAGATGATGCTAATTGAGTCCGGGTTTTGCGAGTCCAGTTCATGCGTTTGAAGTTCATCCCGCCGATGATGCCCGAGCTTGTCGACCGTCCGCCCGAGGGCGACGATTGGAGCCACGAGGTCAAGTTCGACGGCTTCCGCACCCAGATCGTGAAGGATCAAGACGGCATCCGCTTCTACACGCGGCGCGGCCACGACTGGACGGCGAAATATCGGCCGCTCGTCGACGAGGCGGCGGCGATCGAGGCCGAAGACTTCATCATCGAGGGCGAGGTCATCGTCACGAATGACGCGGGACTGGCAAACTTCGGCGCGCTGCGCTCAGCCATCACCAGCCGACCGCAAGACCTCTATTTCGTGGCGTTCGATCTCCTCCACCTCAACGGTCACGATCTGCGCGACGTGCCGCTGGAGGACCGCCGGGAAATCCTTCACGAGGTGATCCCGGCCGGCAGCCGCATTCAATTCTCTGAAGCGCTGCCGGGACAGGCGCCGCAGTCTATCACCTCGTCGACAATGCCGGCCTGGAGGGCATGGTGTCGAAGCGAAAGGACAGCGCCTACCGCAGCGGCCCGACGATGAACTGGCGCAAGATCAAATGTTTCGATGAAAAAGAGCTCGACATCATCGGTGTGAAGCGTGAGGCCGGAAAGCCGGCAATGGCGCTCATGGCCGACAAGGGCCGCTATGTCGGCGGCGCCTTCATCACGATGAACCGCGAAATCCGAGAGCGGCTGTGGGATATGGTTCAAGGAAAGACGGGCGCACCGGCACCGAAGGGACTCGCCAAGGAAAGGCGGAATGGCTGAGGCCAGGCTTGGTTGGCCGGGTGAAGTTCCTGAAGGGCGAAGACATGTTGCGCCACGCCTCTCTGAGGGATTTCCGACAGGAGTGAGCAGAACAGGGAATCGGCTGAAGTGCCTGACCGGATTTCAACACAAGGGTGCTGGCATCCCTCTTGCATAAGGACTGCATGTAGCAACGATTGGGATTCGGCGATGCGACTGAACGTTCGACCTGGGCGAAAGCCAGGTTCCCCAAAGAGAATATACTCTGAGCCGCTGCAAACTGAAGAATTGCAGGTTTGCGAAAATACCGTCACGATTTCCATCATCGCCGATGATATCTACACAAGAAACTCCAAACAACGCTATGAGATAGCGTTAACCGAAGCCGAAATAGGTTTGCTTGCTGTCACACTGAGAAGCGGCTCGCTCGGTGACCCATCGAAGGGCGAATGTTAAAAGTCGATCGATCGAAGAAGCACTTCGGAAACGATGTTTAGTAGGGCTTGCTTCAGCGATTTACTGCTAAATAGAACGTGGCGGCTCCGGCCCTGGGGTAGGGTTGCCTGAAAGCCAGAGCCGCCGGCGCGGTACGGCAACAGGACCGCGCTGTCCTATTCTGAGACAGCGCGGTCTACAATTAGTTAATTCTAATGAACCTTATGGGCGGCAGGGCGCCGTGGCGTTTAGCCGGTCCGGGATGATGCCTTCGACGACCTAAAGCGGCTCTGGCCCACGACCAAACGCCTAAGGGCGGATTCAGCCCGTCTTTCCGGCTCGAATCATGGCACGAATAATCGCCAATTCGGCCTCGACCTTTGCGTTTTCCTTCTGCGTCATGTTGTCGGCCGCGATCAGCCGGCGAAGGGACCGCATGACCTCGCCGCGCGTCTAACCGGCCTCGATCATGCAATCGACGATTGCCTGAAAGCCTGGCTCCATTACCTCCTGGCAGTCGAGCTCGCGGTCTGCGTAGGCTTCAGAACGCTTCGGCGGGCTGATCATAGAAACTGCTCTCCCTCGCCGTGATGCTCTAAACAGAACCAATGCGACGGCTGCCGCTGCCTGGCAAAACCAAACGCGGTGTCCTTGCCGCAGCCGGCATGCTCACAGGCCGATTTTCGACCACGCGCTGCGGCGCCACCGTCATGCCGTCAGCCAGTTTGATGGGTTCGTCGCTCATAGCAGCTTGATCGGTTCTATCAGGCCGGCGTAGTCGTTCGGCAGCTTGTCTTTCACGCTGGCGTTGACCTCGCGGCCGACGCGATAGAACTGCAGCTGCCCATCGATGTCGTGGCTGAGAATATCCTTCAGGCCGCCAGCAGGCGTCTTCGGGTCCAGCCAGGCGTCGTAGAAGGCGGGATCGAGGATAAGGGGCTGGCGATCGTGGATCAGGTCGACGGGCGCTCCGGATGGCTCGGTGATGATCGTGCAGCTGGTGACGTCGAGGTTCGAATTGTGGGCCCACAGACCAGCGAACGAGAACGGCGCGTGGCCGGGCTGGAAGATGTGCCAAGGGTCTCTGCCCTTGTCGGCGGGAGAGATCGTCCACTCATAGTAGCCGTCGGCGGGGATCAGGCAGCGCTTCGACTTGAGTGCATCTCGGAAGGCTGGTGTCGTGTCGACGCCTTCAATTCGTGCGTTGAACATCGCCGCTTTGGGCATCTCCTTCGCCCAAAACGGGACCAGCCACCAGCGGCCCGTTCGGAGCTTGTGGTTGCCATCGTCACCGGCGGTAATGAAGGGGACATCTTCGGTCGGCGCGATGTTGTAGCGGGGTGCATCATTGCGCCCGATTTCGGCCGGCGCCGTCAGCCTGTAGAGGCGGTGGATTTCTGACCACGACAGATATCTGGTGTAGCGACCACACATGCCCCGACCTTAGGTTCGTAGGATCTCCGGCACGCTAAGCGGCCCAAGGCCCAGAGTTCGCTCATAGTGGCCCACTCGGCGCCACACACCGTTAGCTCGGCCGTCTTCCCGGTCCTTCGAAGGATCGAACATGACGCCGCCGAAATGGTCAAGAAATGCCTTGGCGTCCTCCTGGTCAGCAAAGCAATGAAGCCGCCATTGCTCATATTTGCCGTCCGGCCAAATCGCCTGCATTTGTCGGATTTGGGGCCTGACGCCAAGCCCATCGGTCTTTAAAATTTCGATCGGTGCAAATGTCGTCAGGCAATGCCACTTGGTGCGGCCATTTGCGGTCGACGACAGATGGCGGTGGGATCGAACGGTTGCGTCGGACCATGGCTAGTCGATCAATTCGAGCATCAGATAGTTGCCCGGTTTCTCGGGCCAATCGGCGCAACACGCCTCAATCGCAGCCTTGTTGGCTTCCATCCACACGCTCGCCGCCTGATCCTCGTCTTCATCCGGCTCCATGTCATCGTGAAAACTGGCGTCGTCCCAACCTTCAAGCGCGAACATTCCATCCGCTCCCTGTTCCGGGGATATGCCCGCCGCAGCAAAAACTGCGCTGGCTGCGTCGATGCCGCGCTGCACCTCTTCCGGGGAAGCTCCTTTGATTTCCAGCCGAAGCCGCATAGCTCGCCTCCTGTGGCTATCTGGCCGGCAGTGAACAAAATGAGAACGCAAGAGTCAACAGGCTCTTGACGGAGCAGGAATATGTTCCTAATTATATACTTGACATAGCTGCCATCTTGACCGATAAAGGGTCAAGAGGGACAAGCCATGACGAACATTACCGACCCGATCTTCAATGACAACGATAAGGCGCGCGAGCATCTTGAAGCGATCCGTTGGGCCGATGGCGTCTATTGCCCGCATTGCGGCAATGCCGATCCGGCTTCGCTGCATCTGTTGAAGGGTAAATCGCACCGTCCCGGCCTGTACCAGTGCAACGCTTGCCGCGAGCATTTCACCGTCACCGTTGGCACCGTCATGGAGCGGTCGAAAATCCCGTTGTGCAAATGGGTTCTCGGCTTCCATCTCTATGCCGCCAGCAAGAAAGGTCTTTCGGCGCACCAGCTGCACCGCATGATAGGCGTCACCTACAAGACTGCCTGGTTCATGGCGCATCGTATCCGCGAGGCCATGAAGGAAGACGTGAAGTCATCCGGCCCGCTTGGCGGCGAAGGCAAGATCGTTGAAGCCGACGAAACCTACTTTGGCCCCAAGGACACGATCAAGAAGCGCACTATTCGCGGCAAGCCCGCCAATTCGTCAAAGCGTTCCATTGTGGCGCTTGTGGAGCGTGGCGGCAAAGCCCGTATGTTCCATGTCGAACGCGCCACGAAGGAATCCGTCCGCGACGTGCTGGTCCGCAATGCCGACCGCAAATCGACGCTCATGACCGACGAATCCAACTTCTACCCGATCACCGGTCTGGAGTTCGCAGACCATGCCACCGTCAAGCACACTGGCGGCGAGTATGTCCGCTACGAAGCCGACCGCATCGTCCATACCAACACGATTGAGAACGTGTTCTCGGTCTTCAAGCGCGGCATGGTCGGCGTCTATCAGCATTGCGGCGAAGCTCACTTGCACCGCTACCTTGCGGAGTTCGATTTCCGCTACAATCGCCGCGCCGCTCTTGGCGTGACCGACCGTGAGCGGGCCGACGATTTGATCCGTGGCACTGGTGGTAAGCGGTTGATGTATGCGTGACTGGCTCGCGCCATAACGCAGAAACAGAAAGCGCGGAAGATTCGACGGTTACACCGCGTCCGGCTTGGTCTTTGGTTCCGGCGGGGTGTTTAACGCCTTGCGCAATCCAGCGTCCCGTCGCCTCACTACTTCTTCCGCCGAGAGTGATGATTTGTCCGGAAGAGAAGCGTCGTCCTCACTGGACTTTCTCGCCCGCTTCAAATCCGGATGGTTCAAAACTTCATTGATTTTCATTGAAGGCACCACAACGTTAACTCCACGCGGGACGATGAATGTTCCTCCCGGTGGCATTTGGTATTCTACGCCCGCTTTTCCAGTGAAGGAATCACTGTGCATCCCCAATAACCAAATCGAACCCTCAACATAAGTCTTGGTCTTTCCCTTGGGGTCCAAATCAGCGTGCAAACGATTATCGATTGTCCTTCTGACAAAGACTGGAGCGCCACTGACACCATCCAACGGCTCACCCTCTACCAGATAAGCATCAACCAACACTCGTTCGTTTCTATGGGAGGGAGCCCAAGGTCTGACAGGTACTTTTTGGTCCTCTGGGACCAAGCCGATGTGACCGGTGTAGACGAATGGTTGGTTCCGATTCTCTCCATGAAGGAATTTCCAAAGGCCAACCGTATATGTACGGCTCCCAACACCAATGTTCTTCGTCCTGAACTTGAAGTCATCCATGACGGTCGGCTGCTGGAGGATCAAGGTACAATCGGCCCAATCCGGAATATCTATTGGTAGGACGGCAACATCAACGTTGTCATCCGTTGGGTGCGTTATCCAGCAAGGCGTGTCTACATAGTAGTTGCGAGACGATCCGTCCTTTGTATTGAATCTTATGTCAACCGGACAGTCGTCCTTATCCGTGAGCGCATGAGCAGCTGTTACAACGTATTTACCCCACGGTTTGCCCTGAGCTGCATCAACAAGAAATCCCGTGCACCACGGAACGATGTCATTCTCGGTGCCGGCCTTCGCGGAGCCGATCACCACAGTGCACTTTCTCCATTGCTCTTCCAGCCGCACCAAATCGCCCCTTCGATATGCAACCGCACCCGGCCCGAGACACCACTGGCCGGATGCTAATCGATCAAGGCTGTGAACGCCAACGCTGGCGGTGTCGATCTCGCATATCATTAGGAACTTTTCCTAAGTTCCCTGACTGCGGTTTGGTGTTTCCTTCCTGCTAGTTCCTGACTGCCGGCCTGTCAGCGAATCAACTAGCACACACAAATAGCTAGTCAGGTATATAATTAGGAATATGTTCCTTTTTCTCAGGCATGCCTGACCAACCGGAACAATGGCACAAAGCTGTGCCGTGGACCTTGATGCATGCCCACAATGCGGGGCAGGTGGCGCTGGTGACCTGCCGGTACTGCAACATCAAGCGCTACTTCAAGCCAGCCGAGCTGCGCGAGGTTTTCGGCAACGTCTCCATCGAGGCGCTACGCGGCAAGATGACTTGTCAGAAATGCCGACGAAAGGAACACATCGACGCCGAGCTGCTTCACCTAGTAGGGCAGGAAGCTGTCAACGTGCGCTATCGGCGCCTAGCGGAGATCCGGTTCGTGCGCCGCGTGATCTGGAGGGATGAGATATGACGTTGCGTCAAATCACCTAACATTTCGCAGCTACAATCCTCGCTGAGCTTCACGGCGCTGTGGAAGGCGGGCATCACTGAACAACGACGTTTAGACCGGCAACTCTTTCCCTCATTCTCCAAGACGCGGCGGGCATCAACATGGAGATGAGCACATGCATGGCAATTTTGGCCCCATCCGCCGCGCTGGACGCGATGGGAGCACGGCCAGGGCGACGTCGACATCGATCGCGTCTGGTGGGCGGCACGGTGCCTGCATTTCCCGAAGCTCAATTTCAGTTGTTGGCTCGACGGTTCGGATCTCGTCGCAATCGCGCATTGGGGATATCGGCGTCCGCAATGGTGCATGAAGAAAAAACCGGCCGACTGGACGCCGTTGCCTGAAGTCTACCGGCGCGAGCGCGAGCGGGAGAGCGAAGAAATCATGGAGCGTCGCCCGCGTTGCCGCCCAGCAGCGAATGTTGGCCCCATTGAGCGCGCTGGGAAGCGCCAGAGCACGCGCCAGAGGTTTCGGCGGTGTAGGACAGCGGAGAAGGGAAACGCGCGCTCGCGGGGTCCGGGCTTATCGGGAGCGGCCCGGCTTCCTGGCGGAGACCAGTATGCGCCGGGCCTAACCGGCGAGGGGGACATCATGCTAAGAAAGAGGACTTCACCGGCTGGGAGAAACATACGATTTCGTTGATGTGACTGGAACGCATCCATATGGACGAAAAGGTGGTAGCTGACTGGTGGTCATCATCGCCGGGATTGCGGTCGGGCTCGCCCTAAGGGATAAGAAAAACGCCCACCACGTTCTTCCGCAGCGGGCGCCAGGACGCGCGAGACGCTTCGCCGGTGTAGGAAGAGGCCATGGCCAAGGCGATCGGCGACAAGGTGCGCATCGAGCAGATCACGCCGAAGAAGACGCGGCGATGATCGAGCTTTCTCAAGTCCGATCGTTAGTGCCTGCCGAGCGCGGCGGCCAGTTCGGACGCGCGCGCAAGGATTTCACGGGACCTCTTTGTAAGCCGGCGGTTCTGCTCGATGAGTTCCTGAGTTTCTTTGATGCGGATGAGGCTTTGCCGCTCCCTCTCATCGAAGTGCTTAACCAGCTTTTTGGTGTCGTTGATCTGTTGCATGACGATTCAACCCGCGAGGCTGGAAACCGTTCCCTGGGCCGCCCCGCGTAGGACCGCGACCAAACCGCAAATTTGAATCAAGTAAGCAATTGCCAACAAATCAAAGCGACACCGACAACGCCGAAAAGCGCGAGCCCAACGAAATTCATCCAGAAAATTATGGGGTGTGCGTTGCGTAGGATCAATCGATTGCCGCGAGCACGAAATGAACCGTCGCGAAACATTAGGAACACCTGACGGGAACTGACCAAAACGATCGCGATCCCCCCGAGGAAAAGCGAGATCTTGATCATTCCTTCCGCAGCCTCACCCCGGCGCCGCCGCCATTCTCTGGGATGAACTCGACGCCGGCAGATTCGAGGGCTGCGCGGATGGCGTCAACCGCTTCTGCCGACCCGCCATATCGGCCTGTCTCGAAGTTTGAGACCGTGTTTCTGTGAACACCGGCAGCCTTCGAAAGGTCTGCAAGGGACCAGTTCAAAGCGGCGCGAGCCATCCTCACTTGTGCAGGCTTCACAACTCAATTCCCTTGTGCTAATTTCACAAGTGTAAATATCACAACTGACTGGAGAGGACGGCGCGGACCATGAGCCATACATGGCGGGCTGGTCTGGCGACAACGACGACCGTGAGGCCGATCATTGCGACTTGGAAGACGACGGCACCGAGGAGCCGACGCTTGGCGCTCCGAAACCGGTTCCACAATCAAGAGCATTGGGCGGACGGCGCGCGCGGCGATCACGAGCGGGAGGTGTGCGTCGATCGGGAGCAGCCGGATCACACTATTAACTGACACGAGGCCCCGCTAACCTCACGGGGGCGGGGCCTAATCGATCGTGCATTACGGCGTCGCCCAAAGTCAGAACTTGTAGGCGATCCCGATTCGGACCTCGTTGGTCTTGAGTTTTTCGTGCTCTACAAAGGAAGAGTCAGTGTTGGTGGTGGCCGTCGTAACCTTGCCGAAATCGGTATAACGGTATTCAACCTGACCGACCCAGTTTTTGTTAAAGGCATAGGCGACGCCAGCACCAACCGTCCAGCCAGCCTTGACTTTTGACTGGGAATCCGTTGCCGCCCCGTCTTCGAACTTAGTGTGAATATCCCCGAGGGCCAGACCGCCGGTGACGTAGGGTAGCCAATTGTCGAAGGCATAGCCCAAGCGGCCGCGCAATGAGCCTTGGGCGTCGATATGGGTGTTATCATCAGTGCCGAACGGCCAGTCGGGATTATGGCCGACAATACCGGAGGCCTCGATATCGCCTTCGATGCCGCCGACGATGTTGCCCCACTGCATGTTATAGCCGGCAAAAACACCGCCGGTAACGCCACGGAGCCTAAAGCTATCCGAATAGTCTGAAAGACCGCCGCCGAGAATTTCGTCCTGAATATGATCACGGCCCCACGCATAACCAATTTGGCCGCCGATATAGGCACCGGTCCAGTCATACGTGGAAGCGACTGGAAGCTCATTCAAAACATCGGCTGCCATTGCCGACGTGAGAGTGGCGCCGAGAAACGCCGCTGCCAAAATGTATTTCATTGCCTGTCCCCGCATGGACGCTTCGAATGAGGGCTGAACATATCAGACAAACGCCGTAACGGAATGTAAGCGAGTGTGAAGTGCAGCAATTTCACCGAATAGGTTGCAATTAAGCAACATGGGTTGGAATGCGGCAAGCGAGAGACCTAACTGGGGTTTGCTACGCAGGTTGGCCGGGGCTCGCCGTCAGTCGCGTTTCAGTCCATCGCGCCAGGCAATGGCTTCGAGTTCGACCCGGACAGCTTCCTCGATGGCAATCACGGGCCGCGCCTGGAATTCAAAAGCGGGGAAGGTCGAGCATGCCTTGTGAACGGCCACGGGATCATCACAGTCCACCAACATATGCCCACCCCACTCTCCCACTCTCACCACGAACAACTCGATCTTGAAATTGGCGGGCGCCTTCCATTGACTAAACACATCAAGTATCCGCTTTTGGGCGTTCTCATACTCTACAGGCGAACCTTGCGGGCGTTCGATCCAGCTGACCATGTATTTCATCTGCTGCACCCTCCTCAATTGAGTTAAGACAATGAAGCTTCGGGGACGCGTGCTGCGGCAGGTCCGGGGCATCCCCCAACAAAACTACAGAATCCGACAGCGTCCCGCACGATGCAGGACAGCTGTTAAAGGCGGCGCGGTGACCCACCTCTAATATTAGCATTGTTGCACAAATTGAAATTGACCGCTATGGCGCGCCCGGCGGCTTCGGCTTCCGGGCCTTTTTGCGCCTACCAAAAGCCGTTAGCGTACCTATGCCGTACCTATTCGGTTTTCGTGCAGTTTGCGAGTCGAGCTAAGTTCTTTGGAATTGTTGGCTCCCCGGGCCGGATTCGAACCAGCGACCAACCGGTTAACAGCCGGTTGCTCTACCACTGAGCTACCGGGGAACAGAGGCTCTTCAGCAAGTGGCGCAGCCTATAGCAAACCCTTTTCGGCTTTGCAAAGAAGCATTTCGTATTTTTACGAGACTTTTTCACGCGGCGCTTTCTCGCAATCGGCGGTGTCCGCTCTCATATTAGCCGTCTGGCGACCGGCGCGGAACCGAAATGGCGGTCGCGGCTTTCGTAAACAGGCATTCTCGAATCACCAGAGGGCAGCCATTGGCGATGACGGCAGCAGACGAAAACCGGTTACCGGCGCGAAAGATCTCGGTTTTCGGGCGCGAGTTCACCATGCCGCGTTCGCGCGGCCTCAGAATCACGATCGGTTTCCTTTTGACCATCGGCGGCATTCTCGGTTTTTTGCCTATCCTGGGCTTCTGGATGGTGCCGCTCGGATTGCTGGTGCTCTCCTATGAATTCGCCATGGTGCGCCGCCATCGTCGCCGTTTCGTCGTCTGGTGGGAGCGGCGGCGCCGGCCGGATTGAACGGCAGGCGCGCCTTTGACCGCGCCGCGCTTGTCCGCGTTATGCCGGGCTGCAGATTTTCGCGATTCGGTTCTACGGCCCGCGCTTCTTTCCAGATCCCAGCGAATCTCCTTGAGAACGGCGGCGGCGGAAGCGAGGCGCGCGGTCGCGTGGCGAACGCCGGCTGGTCACTTCTATCGCGATACAGTCGATGGCGTGACGCAGCAATTCCTCGCATCCCGGTCGCGGCAAGCCGCCCAGGCATCTGTCGCCGTGTTCAGGCTTGCCGGTCGCATGGGCGTCCTCCTCATTCCTCAACCGCGGCCGGGGCTTGGAGTTTCTCGTCATCGCCTGCTATACATAACGAGATGCTAATGTGTGACGTGGGCGCAGTGGTCCGCGACGCCGCATGCGGAGGTTGGATCGATGCAGAGGGAAACCGCGCCGAATGCGCGGTGGCCGCTTGACGGCATTTTCGCCGCAACCTATTGGAACCGGGTGGAACGCCGGGAGCAACGAGGCCTCGTGGCGGAGTGGTTACGCAGAGGACTGCAAATCCTTGCACCCCGGTTCGATTCCGGGCGAGGCCTCCAATGCCCGGGCTCCCGCGCGCCAGCGCGGGAGCTTGATGTTCCGGTCGAAATGAACCGCGGTTTTGACGCGGCAAGCGGATTGGTTGGAACATGAACGCTGATTTCTCCGAACGTCGGGTCAAGATGGTCGACGGTCAGGTTCGCACCACCGACGTCACCAGCGCACCGCTGCTGGAAGCCATGCTTGTCGTGCCGCGCGAGATTTTCGTCGGCGCCCCCCAGCGCGATCTCGCCTATATCGACGAGGATATCCGCATCGCGGACGGCGCCGATGGCGCTCGCTACCTCATGGAACCGTCGCCGCTGGCCAAACTGATGCAACTGGCCGAGATCAGTCCCACCGATTCGGCGCTCGATATCGGCTGCGGCACGGGCTACGCCTCGGCCATCCTGTCACGGCTGGCAAGGTCTGTCGTGGCGCTCGAAAGCGAATCGACGTTGGCCGAAACCGCCAGATCGTTACTGTCACCCCTTGGCTGCGGCAATGTGACCGTGGTCCAGGGGCCGCTGGCGCAAGGCCATGCCGCCGCGGCACCCTATGACGTCATTTTCATCGGCGGCAGCGTCGCGAAAGTGCCGGCAACGCTGCTCGACCAGCTCGCCGAAGGTGGTCGACTCGTCGCGGTGGAGGGACAGGGCAATTCCGGCGTGGCGCGACTATTTTTCAAATCTGGGGGGATTGTAACCGGAAGAAGGGCATTTAATGCGGCAATTAAGCCACTACCGGGGTTCGAACGTGAGCATGCTTTCGAATTCTGAATGATTTGGCCTTGCAGCAAAGGCTTTGTCATGGTCGCTTGCATTTGAACAATCGTTGCCGGTCCCGAACTGGGGGCACTTCGGGCCGAGCGACAGGGAGCATCAAACACGCTGCTCCGGCTACTCAAAGGAGAAGCTGGCGCGGCGTGGTTCCCATGGAAAACGAATGAGGGATATATCGTGCCGTCTGTATCCAAGACCCTTCTTGCAGCTGTCCTGGTTTCCGCGACCGCTTTGTCTCCGCTGGCCGCCTCGGCCGAAACCATCTCCGGCGCGCTCGCCAAGGCCTATCAATACAATTCCTCGCTGAATGCCTCACGGGCCGGCGTGCGCGTCACCGACGAGGGCGTTGCGATCGCCAAGTCCGGCTGGCGCCCGACCATCACCGGATCCGCCGACGCCAATTATGTGAACACCCACGCCAGGGGGTTCACCAGCAAGACATCGTCCGCCAGCGCAGGAATTGTGATCAACCAGAGCCTGTTCGACGGCTTTCAGACAAGAAACAATGTGGCGGCCGCCGAATCCCAGGTGAAAGCGTCGGTGGAGAGCCTGCGCAACACCGAGGAAAACACCCTGTTCAATGCGGCCACGGCCTATATGGACGTGATTCGCGACCGGCAGATTGCGGTCCTAACTCAGCAGAATCTCCAGTTCCTGACCGAGCAGGCGCGCGCTGCGCGCTCGCGTTTCGAGGTCGGCGAGGGCACCCGTACCGACGTCGCGCAGGCCGACGCCTCGCGCGCCTCGGCGGTGGCCTCGCTCAGCTCTGCCCGCGCACAAGCCCTGGCAAGCGCCGCGACCTACCATCAGATCGTCGGCGACGAACCCGGCAAGCTCAAGCCGGCTTCGCCAGTGTCCAGGCTGTTGCCGTCGAGCCTCGAGGCAGCGATCGGGATCGCGTCGAATGAACATCCGGCCATCCTCGCCACCCAGCATCTTGTCGACGCGGCTGCGTTTTCGGTGAAATCGGCAGAGGGAGCACTGTTGCCGCAACTTTCCGCCTCCGCAGGCATTTCGGACGACTATCTGAACCGCAATCCGAGCATCGGGACGAACGGCAATTCGACATCGGCCAATATTGGCGCGACGCTGACTATTCCGATCTATTCGGGCGGGCGGACCTCGGCGATCGTGCGGCAGAACAAGGAATCGCTCGGCGAAGCGCGTATCCAGGTTGACGTCAGCCGCGACCAGGTGCGCCAGGCCGTTGCGTCGGCATGGTCGCAGTACACCGCCGCGCAGCAAAGCGTCGCCGCCAACAGGCAGGTGATCGATGCCGCGCAGCTGGCGCTGAATGGCGTCATCGAAGAGCGCAATGTCGGCCAGCGCACGACACTCGACGTGCTCAATGCGCAGGCCACCGTCATCACTGCCAAGATCAACCAGGCCAATTCCGAACATGACGTGGTCGTGGCAAGCTATGCCATCCTGTCGGCAATCGGCCGTTTGTCGGCCGAGCGCCTTGCCCTGCAGGTGACCAAGTACAAGCCTGAGGAGCACTACAACGCCGTCAAGGACAAGTGGATCGGCCTGCGCACGCCGGACGGCCGCTAACGGGCGGCCACCTTAATTTCCCTGGAATGTCTGACAGAACCTTTCCTGGGACCGGCTCCACTTCGGTTTCGTGCTCTAATCTGTTGAAATCCCACATGTCCCCAGATTGGGGATTCTCGTGCGGCCATCCGTCGGGTACGCTGTTGCCATGATTCGAATCCGGCTCTTGCCGGAGCGGAAATCCACAGAGGTCACAAGGGCGGCGGATGTGACGATGGCAACGGCAAGCAGCGCACAGCGCGAACCTTCCATGGAAGAGATATTGGCTTCCATCCGGAGGATCATCGAGGACAGCGACAACGGCCGCAAGCAGCCGGGCGAGGCCGATGAGCTGCGGCAGGACTTGGCGCCGGCGCAAGGCGAGGCTCCAGCCGCCGACCAAGGCGAGGCTCCAGCCGCCGACATGGATGCGTTTCGCGCCGAACTGCATGCTGCCCCTGACGTCAGGAAGCCGGTCATGCTTGCCGAAGTCAAGGCGTCGTCGCCAGAGCCGGTGATCGCACGGGGGGAAGCGCAGTCGCGCGTCGATCCCGTGCCCGTGAAGACGTCGATGACGCTTGCCGAGGTCAGCGCCAGGATCGCCGCGGAGCCGGTGGCTGCCGTAAGGTCCGACGCGGCCCCGGAGGCCGGCGCGACAAGCGATGGCATCGTTGCCGATTGGCGGCGCGAGATCGCGGCGGTTGGCGAGCAGGCCAAAGCGATGCCGGACAGGGGCATCCGCAAGCCGGTTGCCCAGCCCGATGTGCCGGTGAGCGAACCGGTGGCGGAGCCTACCTTCGAGCAACCTGCTTCAAGCGGTGCTCCCACGGGCGCTACCGAGGTGCGTGCGGCGGCAAATGAAGCACCCGCGGCCCGTCCGGCAATCCTTTCCGAGCATGCGGGCAGGCAGGTTGCCGCGGCCTTTGGCGAGCTGTCCGACGCCTTTGCCAGCCGCAGCAAGAAGACATTCGACGAGATGGCCGAAGAAATGCTGCGGCCGATGCTGCAGGATTGGCTCGACAACAACCTGCCGACGCTGGTCGAGAGGCTGGTGCGCGAGGAGATCGAGCGCGTCGCGCGCGGGGCGCAGTAGGCCGTAAGCTCCAGGGCAATCGCCGATGTAAACGCCGCCGCCCGAGGCGGCGTTTTTCGTTGCCGCGCCATCAGCTCGCGCCTGCCGCCAAACAGACGAGATTTGCGTCGGGGGCCATGACAATGAATGTGCGGGCGCCTTCCGTTGAAATGAACACGGTCGCGCCTATCTGCTTGTGATGAACCAAGGCCGCCCTTGCGGTTGACTTGGCCAAGACCTTCCGATTTAGACCGAACCAGCAAAAATCCCGACAGCGCGGACCGTTCCCCCATGCTTGAAAAGACCTATGACGCAAAAACCGTCGAGCCGAAGATCGCCAAAGTGTGGGAAGAGGCCGACGCGTTTCGCGCCGGCGCCGGGGCGGAGGAGGGCGCCGAAGCGTTCACCATCGTCATCCCGCCGCCCAACGTCACCGGATCGCTGCACATGGGCCACGCGCTCAACAACACGCTGCAAGACATCCTCGTGCGCTTCGAGCGCATGCGCGGCAAGAATGTGCTGTGGCAGCCCGGCATGGACCATGCCGGCATCGCCACGCAGATGGTGGTCGAACGCCGGCTGATGGAAAAGCAGATCCACCGCCGCGACCTGACGCGTGAGCAGTTCATCGAGAAAGTGTGGGAGTGGAAGGCCGAATCCGGCGGCGCGATCTTCAACCAGTTGAAGCGGCTCGGCGCCTCCGCCGACTGGAGCAGGGAACGCTTCACCATGGATGAAGGCCTGTCCAAGGCCGTGCTCGAAGTCTTCGTCACCCTCTACAAGGAAGGGCTTATCTACAAGGACAAGCGCCTGGTGAACTGGGACCCGAAACTGTTGACGGCGATCTCAGATCTCGAGGTCGAGCAGCAGGAGGTCAACGGCAACCTCTGGCACTTCCGCTATCCGATCGAGGGCGTCACCT
This sequence comes from Mesorhizobium sp. B4-1-4, assembly GCF_006439395.2. NCBI lineage: Bacteria > Pseudomonadati > Pseudomonadota > Alphaproteobacteria > Hyphomicrobiales > Phyllobacteriaceae > Mesorhizobium > Mesorhizobium sp. B4-1-4. Next base: position 2,149,968 of record NZ_CP083950.1, on the reverse strand, counting down.
TCGATCCGGAGCACTCGAAGACCTTCATCACGGTTGCGACGACGCGCCCCGAGACGATGCTCGGCGACACGGCGGTCGCGGTCAATCCCGAGGACGATCGGTTCCGGCATCTGGTCGGCAAGAATCTCGTCCTGCCGATCGTCGGTCGTAAGATTCCGGTGATCGCGGATGAATATTCCGATCCTGAAAAAGGCTCTGGCGCGGTCAAGATCACGCCGGCGCACGATTTCAATGACTTTGAGGTCGGCAGGCGCCACAAATTGCCGGCGATTAACATCCTGTCCGTCGAGGCTGCCATAAAGCTGAAAGACAATGAGGACTTCCTCGCCGGGCTCGATGTGACGCCGGAGCGCCAGGCTGTCTGGGACGAGCTCGACGGCCTCGATCGTTTCGTGGCGCGCAAGAAGATCGTCGAGCTGATGGAAGCCGGCGGCTTCCTCGACAAGGTCGAGCCGCATCGCCACGCCGTGCCGCATGGCGACCGCGGCGATGTGCCGATCGAGCCGTTCCTGACCGAGCAGTGGTATGCCAACGCGGCCGAACTCGCCAAGCCGGCGATCGCCTCGGTGCGCGAAGGCCGCACCAATTTCGTGCCGAAGAACTGGGAGAAGACTTATTTCGACTGGATGGAAAACATTCAGCCCTGGTGCATTTCGCGCCAGTTGTGGTGGGGGCATCAGATCCCGGCCTGGTACGGGCCGGATGGACGCGTCTTCGTCGAGAAGTCCGAGGAAGAGGCGCTGAGTGCCGCGATCGAATATTATCTGGCGCTCGAAGGGCCGTGGAAGGCCTGGGTCGAGGACAAGCTGGAGAACTTCCAGCCGGGCGAGATCCTGACCCGCGACGAGGATGTGCTCGACACCTGGTTCTCGTCGGCGCTGTGGCCATTCTCGACGCTGGGCTGGCCGGATGAGACCCCGGAGTTGAAGACCTATTACCAGACCGACGTGCTGGTCACCGGCTTCGACATCATCTTCTTCTGGGTTGCCCGCATGATGATGATGGGCCTGCATTTCATGGACGAGGAGCCATTCCACACGGTCTATGTCCATGCGCTGGTGCGCGACAAGAACGGGCAGAAGATGTCGAAGTCGAAAGGCAACGTCATCGACCCACTCGATCTGATCGACGAATATGGGGCGGACGCGCTGCGCTTCACGCTGGCGGTGATGGCGGCGCAAGGCCGCGACGTGAAGCTCGATCCGGCGCGCATCGCCGGCTATCGCAATTTCGGCACCAAGTTGTGGAACGCCACGCGCTTCGCCGAAATGAATGAAGTCGCGCGCAATGATGATTTCTGGCTGAACGACGCCAAACTGGCGGTCAACCGCTGGATCCTGACCGAACTGACACGCGCTGCGCGCGAGATCACTGACGGTATCACCTCATACCGCTTCAACGAGGCGGCCGGTGCGGCCTACCGGTTCGTCTGGAACCTGTTCTGCGACTGGTATCTGGAACTGCTGAAGCCGGTGTTCATGGGCACGGACGAGGCCGCCAAGGCCGAAAGCCGCGCCTGCGTCGCCTTCGTGCTGGATGAGATATACAAGCTGCTGCACCCGATGATGCCGTTCATGACGGAAGAATTGTGGGCGCAGACGGCGGGCGAGGGCAAGGAACGTGACTCGCTGCTCTGCCATGCCGTCTGGCCGTCGCCGGATTTCGAGGATGCTGAAGCGGCCGCCGACATCAACTGGCTGGTCGATCTCGTGTCGGGCATCCGCTCGGTGCGTTCGGAGATGAACGTGCCGCCTGGGGCGATAGCGCCGCTGGTCGTGGTCGGCGCCAACGGCGTGACGCGTGAACGGCTGGTTCGCGAGGAGTCGGCGATCAAGCGGCTGGCGCGCGTCGGCGACATCTCGCTGGCTGACGTCGCGCCCAAGGGCTCGGCGCAGATCGTGCTGAACGAAGCGACGATCTGTCTGCCGCTCGGCAGCCTGATCGACCTTGCCGCCGAGGCCGGCCGGCTGCAGAAGGAACTGGCCAAGGTGACCGAAGAGATCGCGCGCCTGCACAAGAAGCTGTCCAACGAACGGTTCGTCGCCAGCGCGCCGACCGAGATCGTCGAAGCCGAGCGCGAAAAGCTCGCTGAATATCGCGACGCGCAGGACAAGCTTTCGGTGGCGCTGACCCGCGTCCGGGACGCCGGTTGAAGGGCAGATTCGTGACGCTTCGGCCAAGCCCCGGAGCAGGTGTTTTGCCTCGAAAACAGGCATTTCGTTGCGTTAAATTGACGTAAACGGAAACTTTTAGCCCCATTGTTGCCATAATGTAACAATGGGGCTCCTAGCCCCTGAAACCGTCGTTTTTGGGCCTTTTCGGCTGATTTTTCGTCCTTTCAACGTCCGTTGGACGCTCCAGATGCCGGTTTTCAGCATACTGGTCTGGGCTGGCACTTTCTCGAAAATGCATTCGGCGAACATGTACATGTACGCTCCAGGAATTCGTTGTTGCGGCGTTAACCTGAATTGGTTCTAGCTTGACGCACTAGTTATTCGGGGAGGACATCCATGAACAATTTGCGTCTGAAAGCACTGCTGGGGGTAGGGTGCTTTTCGCTGGCTTTGGCAGGCTCGGCGCACGCTGGCGGCTTTTCGCGCGGCACGGCCGATACCGACATCCTTTTTGAGGACGGCAATTTCAACATGCGCACCAGCGTGACCTATGTCGCGCCGACCAGAAAATATTCGGTGAACCCGATGAATCCCTATCTGGTCGGGGAGAACTATTCCGACAGCTACGCGGTCCCATCGGCTGCGGTTAAATTCAAGCTGACGGACAGTCTCTCCTGTGCCGGTACTCTTACGGAATCATTCGGTGGCGGTGCGACGTGGTCGCGTTCGAGTGGAACGCTCGGCAAGTTGAATGAAGACTTCACCATGTATGAATATGGCGCGACTTGCGGGTTGAAATTCGACCTCAGCAAGGGGCGTATCTGGCTTATTGGCGGCGTCTACAATGAAGTTACCGATTACAATCTCGTAGCCGGTGCTCCCTTGGGTACAAACATACCGGTCCTTGGCGTCAGCCTGCATGACAGCAATTTCGGCTGGCGCGCCGGCATTGCCTACGAAATCCCGGAAATCGCGCTCCGCACGCAATTGATGTATCGGTCAGGTGTCGACATCGATGCCACCGGCACGGCAAGCTTGCTGGGAGGGAATCTTCCTGGTGGAGCAACCGGGCAAGCCAACTTTCCGCAGTCGGTCGAGTTCAAGGCGCAGACTGGTATCGCTCCGGGCTGGCTCGCCTATGGCAGCGTGAAGTGGACGAATTGGTCGGTTACGGAAGCGCTGATGCTGAACGTGCCGGCGCTATCGCTGAACAGTGGGAATCTGTATTTCTGGCGCGACGGCTGGACGGTCACCGGTGGCATCGGTCACAAGTTCAACGATCAAATCTCAGGAACCGTGTTTGCAACCTATGACCGTGGCGTCAGCACCGGTTGGGATCTGACCGGCGACAGCTATACAATCGGAACCGGTGTTTCGATGAAGGACAAATTAGGCGGCGAACTCCGCTTGGGTGTAGCGGCAGTATATCTGGCCTCGGTTTCCGAAACCCAATACAACAACAGTTACGTTCCGGGCAGTCCTGACCCACGAAATGGTTTCAACCGCTCCGTTCAGGGCGACTGGGGATACGCCCTATCCACCGGCTACAGCATCAAGTGGTAACGTCTTCGATCGTCGAGAAAAAAGGCCGGCAATGTCCGGCCTTTTTCATTAGCTGAGCCTTTTGACTTCATTGAAGGTCAAGTGGTAACCATCTGAAACTGAATATCAAAGGCTGGGCATTGCCCGCCTTTTATGTTGGACCGGACGTCGTCAGGGCTCCCGAAATCCAAGCTGCGTTGCATATTGGCCGCACTGGGGTCGGCTCCTGCGATTGTGACGTTTTGGCAACACTTTCTGAACAACCCCTGCGCTACAAATCCGCCTGAGGAAATTGCCCATTTCCCGCCATAAACCCGGCGCACCTCGATCTTGTCTCGGGACGCGCGCCAAAAGGCTCGGCGATGGGGCAGGCCGCGCCGCCCGCGGCAAGGAAGAGTATGGACGCCAGAGGCATTTCCAAGGCTAAGCTCCCCAGCCGCCATGTGACCGTCGGGCCGGCGCGTGCGCCGCACCGCTCCTATCTCTATGCGATGGGCTTGTCGGCCGCTGAAATCGCGCAGCCGCTGGTCGGCGTCGCCTCCTGCTGGAACGAAGCGGCCCCCTGCAACATCTCGCTGATGCGCCAGGCGCAAGTGGTCAAGAAGGGCGTGGCCGCCGCCAATGGCACGCCGCGCGAATTCTGCACCATTACGGTCACCGACGGCATCGCCATGGGCCACCAGGGCATGAAGTCCTCGCTGGTGTCGCGCGAGGTCATCGCCGATTCAGTCGAACTCACCATGCGCGGCCATTGCTATGACGCGCTGGTGGGGCTCGCCGGCTGTGACAAGTCGCTGCCGGGCATGATGATGGCCATGGTGCGTCTCAACGTGCCATCCATCTTCATCTATGGCGGTTCGATCCTGCCGGGCAGCTATCGCGGCCGGCAGATCACCGTGCAGGATGTGTTCGAGGCGGTCGGCCAGCACTCGGTCGGTACGATCAGCGATTCCGAACTGCTTGAAATCGAGCAGGCGGCCTGTCCGTCGGCCGGCTCCTGCGGCGCGCAGTTCACTGCCAACACCATGGCCACCGTCGCCGAGGCGATCGGCCTGGCACTGCCTTATTCCTGCGGTGCGCCGGCGCCTTACGAGATGCGCGATCGTTTCAATTTCGCTTCCGGCGAAAAGGTCATGGAGCTCATCGCGAAAAACATCCGGCCGCGCGACATCGTCACGCAGAAGGCGCTGGAGAACGCAGCGACCGTGGTCTCCGCCACTGGCGGCTCAACCAATGCAGCGCTTCATCTGCCGGCGATCGCGCATGAGGCGGGGATAAAGTTCGATTTGTTCGATGTCGCCCGCATCTTCGAGAAGACGCCCTATATCGCGGACCTCAAGCCCGGCGGCAAATATGTCGCCAAGGACATGTTCGAGGCCGGCGGCATTCCGCTGTTGATGAAGACGCTGCTCGACCACGGCTATCTGCATGGCGATTGCCTGACGGTCACTGGCCGTACTTTGGCCGAAAATATGGAGCACGTTGCCTGGAATGAACACCAGGATGTGGTCCGCCCGGCCAACAGACCTATTACCCAAACCGGCGGTGTCGTGGGCTTGAAAGGAAACCTTGCCCCCGAAGGCGCGATCGTGAAGGTCGCGGGTATGACGGAGTTGAAATTCTCCGGCCCCGCGCGCTGCTTCGATTCGGAAGAGGAATGTTTCGAAGCGGTGACGCATCGCAACTACCGGAAAGGCGAGGTTCTGGTCATCCGCTACGAAGGGCCGCGCGGCGGACCGGGCATGCGCGAGATGCTGTCGACGACAGCGGCGCTCTACGGCCAAGGCATGGGCGGCAAGGTGGCGCTGATCACCGACGGGCGCTTTTCGGGCGCGACGCGCGGCTTCTGCATCGGCCATGTCGGACCCGAAGCGGCAGTCGGCGGCCCGATCGGTCTCATCCGGGATGGCGACGTGATCTCGATCGACGCGGTGAACGGCACGATCGAGGTGGCGCTGACCGAGGCCGAGCTGGCGGCGCGGGCCAAGACATGGAAGGCGCGCACGACTGACTATCAGTCGGGCGCGATATGGAAATACGCACAGACGGTCGGGTCTGCCCGCGATGGCGCGGTCACTCATCCGGGCGGTGCGAAAGAAACACACTGCTATGCGGACATCTGAGTTGTTGAGGTCCTCTGTCCTTCCGGCACTGGTCGCGGTTGCGATCTTTGGCGCCGTGGGCCAGGCCGTGGCCTTCGACGACAAGGTGTTCGACGACAAGACCGGCGTGAAGCCGCAGTCGAGCCCCTGGGCGGTGTTCCAGTTCGGCTTCTCCGCCTACAAGAACGGCCACAAGGAACAGGCCGCCGAAGCCTATAAATACGCCGCCGAGAACGGCCAGATCGGAGCCACCTGGAAGCTTGCCCGCATGTATGCCGAGGGCGACGGCGTGGCGCGCGACGACTATGAGGCATTCAAGTTCTTCTCGGAAATTGTCGACCAGGATGTCGAGCCCGGTTCGCCGGAAGAGAGCTACGTCTCCGATGCGCTGGTGGCGCTCGGCGATTATCTGCGCAAAGGTATTCCCGGCAGTCCGGTCACCGAGAACGAGGTGGCAGCCCAGGAATATTACATGCGTGCCGCCGCCAACTACCGCAACCCGAACGCCCAGTTCGAGATGGGGCAGATGTTCCTGAAGGGCGAGGGAGGCGTGAAGGCCAGCGTCAAGCAGGCCGGGCGCTGGTTCCAGCTCGCCGCCGAGAAAGGCCATGCCGGCGCGCAGGCGACGCTTGGCCATTTGCTGTTCCAGAGCGGCAAGATCGTTCGCGGCCTGGCGATGATGACGGCCGCCCTTGAACGTGCGCCGCCCGCCGACCAGCCCTGGATTCGTGGCATGCAGGAAGAGGCCTTCGCCGCCGCCGGTGAAGCCGACCGCCGCACCGCGATCTCGCTCGCCGACGACATCCTGACCAAGGGCAATAACACCGATCAGTAAAGGCGCGACGGCTGAGCCTGCCAATCTCTTCGACGAGCATGGAGACAAGCTATCGGGAAAATCAGTTCTCGGTCGGCTCTGTCGGCACCCTGCTTGGCGCCGGCGTCGAAATCGGTGTGGCGGGCAGGTGCGGCGCCGTGGTGTTTCCAGGACAGCTATCGCCGACCTTCGTCCATGATGTGTTGTTGAGCACCATGTCGCAGCGGGCCAGATGACTTTGGTCGGCAACTGTCAGGCAGGCGACCTGACCGACCGGAAAAGACTTTCCATTGGCCAGACATTCCGGGGCGGCGAAGGCCGGCACGATCGCAGCCATGGTGAAGGCCAAGCCGATCGGACAAAGAGCAAACCGAGTGGTCATGGGAACCCCAGCCGCCATGATGATTTCTCATCATGCGCCCGATTTGTGGCGATAGAAGGTCCGCCGTCGGCCGAAGGGCAGGGCTTCCCGGTCAGGCCGGCTGCAGGGCGAGGTCGATTGCCACCGGCACATGGTCGGACGGTTTTTCCCAGGCGCGCACGTGTTTTTCGATCGAGGCGGACGAAAACCGGTTGGCGGCTTCCGGGGACAGCAGCAAATGGTCGATGCGGATGCCGTTGTTCTTCTGCCACGCGCCGGCCTGGTAATCCCAGAAGGTGTAGGTGTCGGGGGCGTCGGTGACGGCTCGCACCGCTTCGGTGAAACCGAGATTGAGCAGCTGGCGGAAGGCCTGCCGGGTCTGCGGCTGGAACAGCGCGTCGCCCAACCAGTTTTCCGGAAACCGCGCGTCGATCGGCTCGGGAATGACGTTGTAGTCGCCGGCCAGCACCAGGGCCTCTTCCAGCCTCAGGCGCTCCTCGGCCCAGCGCTCCAGCCGCGTCATCCAGGACAGCTTGTAGGGGAACTTCTTCTCGTCATCGATCGGATTGCCGTTCGGTAGATAGAGCGAGGCGACGCGAAGCGCACCCTTGTCGGTCGAGAAGACGCCTTCGATGAAACGCGCCTGCTCGTCGGCATCGTCACCGGGTAGGCCTCTGATAACTTCGTCGAAGCGCAGCTTCGACAGCAGGGCAACGCCGTTGAAACCCTTCTGGCCATGGGTTTCGACATTGTAGCCAAGCGCCTCGATCTCGGCGCGCGGGAACTGATCGTCGACCGTCTTGATCTCCTGCAGGCAGACGATGTCGGGCGCGCTCTCGGTCAGCCAATGGGTGAGGTTGCCGAGGCGGGCGCGCACGCCGTTGATGTTCCAGGTGACGATTTTCATGGGGACCTCAATGTTCTTCCGGCGCAAGGCGTTCGACCAGACCGATCGTATTGCCAGCAGGATCCTTTAGGAAGGCCATCCACTCGCTTTCCCCCGCTGGACCGAAAAGACCCTTGGCGTCGCGATGGACGAGAGCTGGCGGCGCGGTGAAGGGAACGCCCGCGGCCTTTGCCTCGGCGTGGAAATCGTCAAGGTTTGATATGTCGAGATAGACGGTACCGGCCGGTATGCCATCGGTGAACAGCAGCCTGGTGTCGCCGGCCATGATGAAGGCTATGCCTGGCGGCTCGAAACGCGCGTGAACATTCATGCCGAGCACGTCGTGCCAGAAGGTCAGCGTCGCGTCGAGGTTCCGTCCGGCCGACAGCGCGACCTGACGGACCGCGCCGATGGCAGGCATACCGCTAGATGGAGAAACTGGTGCCGCAGCCGCAGGAAGCCACCGCATTCGGGTTCCTGATCTGGAACGACTGGCCCATCAAATCGTCGACGAAGTCGATCACCGAGCCGCCCATGTAGACCAAGGAGAGGTCGTCGATCAGCACCGTGGCGCCGTCCTTCTCGATGGCGACGTCGTCGTCGTTGCGCGTATCGACCAGGTCGAACTTGTAGGAAAAGCCGGAGCAGCCGCCGCCTTCGACGGAAACGCGCAGCGCCGTCTTGCCGGCCTCGCCAGAGACAATCTTGGCGATCCGCCTGGCCGCGGCCTCGGTCATGTCGACTTTCATGGCAGTCTTGGCATCCGCGCCCATGGGCGTCACCTTGCTTTCCGTTTCATATGATAGGTATGAAGCGCAAGCGGCCAAGTCAACCACATCCAAGTCAACTGCACCAAGTCAACCTGCGGCATCGATCATGACCAACGAGTTGGGCGACATCGGATTTGGCTATCGGCCACGCGCGGCCTATGCTACCGATCCGGCGCGTTCGCGCGGCCGGCTGTTCGACGAGGTCGAAAGCCCGACCCGGACGCCGTTCCAGCGCGACCGGGACCGCATCATTCATTCGACCGCGTTCCGGCGGCTCAAGCACAAGACCCAGGTCTTCATCGCCCATGAAAGCGACCATTATCGCACAAGGCTGACCCATTCGATCGAAGTGGCGCAGATTGCCCGTGCGCTGGCGCGGGCGCTGCGCGGCGACGAGGATCTCGCCGAGGCGGTCGCGTTGGTGCATGATTTCGGCCACACACCCTTCGGCCATACAGGCGAGGACGCGCTGAACGACAAGATGGCTGCCTGGGGCGGCTTCGATCACAACGCGCAATCGCTGCGTATCGTGACGAGGCTGGAAGCGCGATACGCCGAATTCGACGGGTTGAACCTGACCTGGGAAACGCTTGAGGGCCTGGTCAAGCACAACGGTCCCCTGACGGACGCCAGCGGCAAAGGCCTGAAAGGGCCGGTGCCGCAGGCGATCCGCGATTATTCGCAGCTGCAGGACCTCGAACTCGACCGGTTCGCCGGCATCGAGGCGCAATGCGCGGCGATCGCCGATGACATCGCCTACAACACCCATGACATCGACGATGGCCTGCGGGCAGGACTGCTGACGCTCGATATGCTGGAGGCTGTCTCGCTGCCGGGAGCGATCCTGAAGGGCGTGCGCCAACGCTATCCGGCGCTCGATGACGTACGCACCGGCCACGAATTGATGCGGCGGCAGATCACCGCCATGGTCGAGGACGTCATAGTCTTCGCGACTGCCAATCTGGAGCGTGCAGGGCCGCGCAGCGCCGATGCTGTGCGGGCGGCCGGCGAGACGATGGTTACTTTTTCCGCCGAGATGGCCGCGGCCGAGAAGGAATTGAAGGCCTTTCTCTACAAGCACCTCTACCGGCACGCGGAGGTGATGCGGGTGCGCGCCGGTGCCGAGCAGATCGTCAGAGACTTGTTCGACGCCTATTTCGCCGACCCTCGTGCCATGCCGGACGGCTGGCGCGAGGGACTGGACCGGGCCGAAGATCGCATCAAGGCGCGCAGCGTTGCCGATTTCCTCGCGGGCATGACCGACACCTACGCGCTGAAGGAACATCGGCGTTTGTTTGACCGGACACCGGATTTGAGCTAGGGCGGGCGCGATTTTGCCGGCCAACGAGCCGGATTCGCCATAAAGCCGCCAGAGCAATACCCATGAACATCTTCGCCGATTTCACCGCGCGAGTCACAAAGGCTGTCGAAGCGCTCGATCTGAAAGACAAGGACGGCGTTTCGCCCGACCTGTCGCGGATTGCCGTCGAACCACCGCGCGACGCCAGCCATGGCGATCTCGCGACCAATGCCGCGATGGTGCTGGCCAAGCCAACCGGCCAAAATCCGCGCGCATTGGCTGAGAAACTGGCGGAGGCGCTGCGGGCCGACAAGGATGTCGCCGCCGCCGAGGTCGCAGGCCCAGGCTTCGTCAATCTCCGGCTCAAGGACGGCTTCTGGCAGGCTCATCTGTCGGTGCTTCTCGGCGAGGGCCGCAACTATGGCCGCTCGACGATCGGGGCCGGCCGGAAAACCAATGTCGAATATGTCTCGGCCAACCCAACAGGGCCGATGCATGTCGGCCATTGCCGGGGCGCGGTAGTCGGTGACGCGCTCGCCAACCTGATGGCGTTCGCCGGCTACGACGTGACCAAGGAATATGTCATCAACGACGCCGGCTCGCAGATCGATGTCCTCGGGCGCTCGGCGATGCTGCGCTACCGCGAGGCGCTCGGCGAGGACATCGGCGAGATTCCGGCCGGACTTTACCCGGGGGACTATCTCGTCCCGGTCGGCGAGGCTTTGGTCCGGGAGTTTGGCCGCTCCCTGCTGCAGATGCCGGAAGACGAGGCGCTGGCCATCGTCAAGGACCGTACCATCGATGCGATGATGGCTATGATCCGCGAGGACCTCGCGCTGCTCAACGTGCACCACGACGTGTTCTTCTCCGAGCGCACGCTGCATGCCGACAATGCCAGGAAGATCCGCTCGGCGATCAACGACCTGACGCTGAAGGGCCACATCTACAAGGGCAAGCTGCCGCCGCCCAAGGGCGAGAAACCGGACGACTGGGAAGACCGCGAACAGACGCTGTTCCGGTCGACCGCCGTGGGCGACGACATGGACCGGGCGCTGGTCAAGTCCGATGGCGCCTTTACCTACTTCGCCGCCGACGTGGCGTATCTGAAGGACAAGGTCGATCGCGGCTTTGTCGACCTGATCTATGTGCTTGGCGCCGACCATGGCGGCTACGTCAAGCGGCTGGAAGCGCTAGCGCGGGCAATTGCCGGCGACGACGTCAAGCTCACCGTGCTTTTGTGCAACCTGGTCAAGCTGTTTCGCGATGGCGAGCCGGTCCGTATGTCGAAGCGGTCCGGCGACTTCGTGACGTTGCGCGAGGTGGTTGAAGAAGTCGGGCGCGACCCGATCCGCTTCATGATGCTTTACCGCAAGAACGATGCGCCGCTTGACTTCGACTTCGCCAAGGTGACGGAGCAGTCGAAGGACAATCCGGTGTTTTATGTGCAGTACGCCTCGGCGCGCTGCCATTCGGTGTTCCGGCAGGCGAGCGAGCAATTGGGCGAGGCGAATTTCGACCGCAAGAGCCTGACTGCCGCGGTGACGTCGTTGACCGACGAGGGCGAGATCGGCCTGATCCGCAAGCTCGCAGAATATCCACGCCTGATCGAGTCCGCAGCACTTGCGCTCGAGCCGCATCGACTGGCATTTTATCTCTATGATCTGGCGTCCAGTTTCCACGGCCATTGGAACCGTGGCACGGACAATCCGGACTTACGTTTTGTTAAGGTTAACGACCGAGAATTGACGCATGCCAGACTAGGGCTGGTGCAGGCTGTTTCGGACGTTTTGACGTCCGGCCTGACGTTGATCGGAGCCGCCGCGCCCACCGAAATGCGTTAGGTTTAACTAAAAAACCTGTCACCTTTTGCCCACATTGCGCTGGTAAGGGCCAACCCTGCGCGACGTCCATGGCGTCCGACTGAGTGCGAGTTCGGGAACAATAATGGCAGACAGAACCCAGCTGAGAATAGCCGACAACAACGACATCGCCGACGATGATCCGTTCGCGGAGCTGACCAGGATCATGGGATTCGACCCACGCCAGCCGGTCAAGCCGCAGGCGCCGGTCCCGTCACAGGTCACTGTCGCCGGTCCGTCAGTGCAAGAGGACGATTTCGATATCGATCTCGAAAAGGAACTGATGGGCGAGTTCAACGCTGTCGACAGCGTCGTCGCTCCCGTCGTCGAGGTTCATGAGCCGGCATTCGAAACGGCGGCCATCCATGCGGCGGACGACGATCTTGCCCTTTCGCTCGACGACGATTTCCATCTGGACATGGCCGATGTCGATGATCAGGCGGTCGTCGCCAGCCATGCGAGTGCCGCTGCGGCCGATGCCGCGCCATCCGTCGAGCCTGCCTTCGACGCCGATTTCGACAATGCCGTCGCCAGTTCGCTTGAAGGCGTTTCGCCCTATGAGGACGATCTGCCGATGGAGGACGAGCTTGCCGCGTCGCTCGACCGGGACTTCCATGTCGAGGATGAGGCCGCCGAGACTCAGCACGCTGTTGCCGAAGAGCCGGTGATTGAGGAGCCGGTCTCGGACCATCAGTTCGACGATGCGGTCGCCATGTCGCTCGAAGACGAACTGATGCTTGACGACCATTCGGCGGATCAGCACCACGCGGCTGCCGTCGAATACCCAGAACCGGCGCAGGCCGCCGCGAATGAGGCCCAGGCGGTCTCCGATGAGGCTTTCGCGGGCCACTTCGACGACGCCATGGCCGATGTCGGCGCGGATTTTGACATTCAGGCGGACGAGCCGGTGGCCTTTGATGAGGCGGAGGCGGACGAAGTGTTCACTCATGCCGAGGAAACGAAGGGCGAGATCCCAAGCGCCGAACCCGTGTCGGATGACGCTTTCGATGTGAACCTCGATGACGCGTTTGCCGAGCCTGCCGAAGAGCCGGCCGCCGAGCTCGCGGCTGCTGCGGTTCAACCGGCGGCGACGGCAGCCCCCGCTGCCAATATGGCCGAGCCGGCGCAAGCCCCCATGGCCGATGAACGAAGCCTCGAGGACGAGTTGAATGCGCTTCTCGGCGCCATGACCGCACGCGCGGTGCCGTCTGCCAAGGAGCCGGCCATGGCCGGACCCGTCGTGGCTCAACCTGCTGCTATTCCAATTCAATCGCCTGTCGCAGCCGCAAAGACCACCGAGGAGCCCGCCGATCTTGTTGGCGAACTCGACTGGGATCTCGACGAACCGGCATCCGAAGAGGAAATGCATCACTCCGATGCCGCACAGGCCGCCGATACCGATCCCGATAATCTGCTGCTCGATGAGCTTCAGGATCTTGGCTCGCATGCCACTGATGCTGATCAAGTCGATGTCGATATCGACAATGATGCGTTCGATGCCGCCTTGGCCAAGAGCCTGGATCCGAGTGACGGAGCAGTCTTCCGGCAGGATCAAGCTGATTCTCCCGATTGGCAGGCGGAACGCTCCGCACCGGCGGAACCGGCCCGTTCGTGGAGCCGCGTAACACCGGTTCCCCAGCAGCCGGCATTTGCCGCGCAGCCAGCCGCTTCGATGGCTGCCGGGGCCGTGGCACCGGAAGTGGCCGCGATGCCGCCCTACCATCCGACCGAGCCCGTTGCGGCCGCCCCTTATGCGACGCCGGTATCCGCGCCGCAGCCCCGCCAGTCCTCCCGCTACGAAGAGATGCCTGATGTCGAGACGGTCGACGTGCCGGAGCGCGTTGTGGCGCTGGCTGACGATCTCGACATTCCGGAGCTGCATTTCGAGGAAGATGAACCGGCGGCATCCGGCTATGACGATCTTGACGCAGAGTTCGCCAGCCTTCTGACGGAAATGAATTCGGTGGATGTCGCGCCGGCTCCCGCTGCTGCCGCAAGCAGCGCGTCCCATGCGGATGAATCCTATAATGCCGGTTTCAATTCGGGATATGAGGCGCTCAATCCGGGATATGAGGGGCTCAATCCGGGATATGAGGGCCCCAATCCGGGATATGGGGGGCCCAATCCGGGATATGAGAAGCTCAATCCGGGATATGCGCTCAATCAGGGATACGAACAACCCAAGTCGGCCTATCAGCCGGAAGCGCGGACCTATGCGGCGCGGCCGGCCGAAATGCCTGCCCGCGGGGCGGCGACCACAGGCTACGCCAATGCCGCCGACGGCTTCGACCTCGACAGCCTGCCCGGCAGCCAGCCGGTCTCGCAGGCGGACGATTTTACCGTCGATGAACTCGACTACGATCCTGAACTTGACGAGGCCATGTCTGTTCCCGGGCTCGGCGAGCGGGAAGCGGCCAGGCCGTCGGGCCGGCGCGGCCTGTTCATCGCTGCGATCGTCGGCGCGGTGGCGGTTGCAGGCGGTCTTGGTGCCTTTGCCCTGTCTCTTGGCGGCAAGGGTGGCAGCGAGGCCCCGGTGATCGTGAAGGCCGACAATTCGCCAATCAAGATCAAGCCCGAAAATCCGGGCGGCACTGTGGTGCCGAACCAGGACAACAAGGTCTATGACGCCGTGGTCAAGGGTGCGAAGCCCGCCGAGCCGGTGCAGCAGAAACTTGTCACCAACACCGAGGAACCTGTGGATGTGCAGGCGAAGGATCCGGCCCGTGCCGTCGATCTTTCTTCTGGCCAGAGCGCTGCCGCTGGCGTGACGGGCGAGGGCAACACCGCCCCGATCGCCAATGCCGTCGCGACCGCCAATGCAGCACCGGCCGCCAGTGCGCCGGCCGACAATGCGGCACCGGCGCCCAAGTCCGAGGATCGCATCGCGCAGGTGCTGCAGGATGCCGACAAGGGCACCAGCACCGACGTCGTCGCCGTTGCGCCGCGCAAGGTGAGGACCATGGTGGTCAAGTCAGACGGCTCGCTGGTGCCGCGCGAGGATCCGGCACCGGCCGCACCGCAGGTGGCCGCCACTGAACCAGCCGATCCGGCGCCCCAGCATGTCGCCCCTTCGGGCCAGTCCGATGCCGACCAGACCGGTACCGTGGCGACCGCCGCCGCCCAGGCGGACGAGCCTGCGCTCAAGCCGGCAGCCAAGCCGCCGGCGAAGGCGCAGTCGGCCAACACGCCGGCCAAAGTTCCGGTGGCGCCGCAGCGTCCGTCCGACCAGCCGGTCGACGTCGTCGGCGAGGTCAAGCCCGATCAGGTCGCTTCCATCGATCCGGCAACGGCGGCGACCGGCGGTTCATGGTCGATGCAGATCGCTTCGCAGCCGACCGTGGAAAGCGCCCAATCGACTTACCAGGATCTGCAGCGCCGCTACGGCAGCGTGCTTTCCGGCCGCACCGCCAACATCGTCAAGGCCGAGATCGCAGGCAAAGGCACATTCTACCGCGTCCGCGTTCCGGCTCAGTCGCGCAACGATGCCATCAATTTGTGCACCAGCTACAAGGCAGCCGGCGGCAACTGCTTCGTGTCGCGTTAGACGCCGATAACCATTCAAAAACCGGCGCGGCCCAAGGCCGCGCCGGTTTTCGTATAGGCTGCCCCTATGCGCCCGGCTTTTTCATGTGCCCGTTTTTCATGTGGGAGCATATCTTGTGGTCGCGGCCTGCGAGCCGAGACGATTCCCTTTGATCGCGCGAGGCCTTAGACTCCAGCCATGACCGAATCAAAATCCATGATCCTCGGCTGTGCCGGGAAATCGCTCACCCGCGAAGAAATCAACTTCTATCGCAATGAATGCCCCTGGGCCTTCATCCTGTTTGCCCGCAACATTAGCGAGACCGAGCAGATCCGTGATCTGGTCGCCGAGATGCGCGACTGCATCGGGCGTCCGGATGCGCTGGTGTTCATCGACCAGGAAGGCGGCAGGGTGCAACGCCTTCGGCCACCGCTGGCGCCAAACTATCCGGCGGGCGGCGCGCTTGGCGCGCTGTGGCGCGACGATCACGACGCCGGCGCCCGTGCGGCCTGGCTGATGGCGCGCCTGCACGCTTTTGACCTGCTGCGCTACGGCATCACAGCAGATTGCCTGCCGGTGCTCGACGTGCCGATCGAAGGTGCCAGCGATGTCATCGGCGCGCGCGCCTATGGCAAGGAGCCGCGCGCGGTCATCGAACTTGGCCGCGCCACGGCCGAAGGCCTGATGTCGGGCGGCGTGCTGCCTGTCATGAAACATATTCCGGGCCATGGCAGGGCCTTTGCCGACACGCACTTCGAGTTGCCTACAGTCGACGCTTCGCTCAGCGACCTGCAGCGGCATGATTTCGCTCCGTTCAGGGAGCTTAACCATCTGCCGATGGCGATGACCGCGCATGTCGTCTACAGCGCCATCGATCCCAAGAATCCGGCAACGACGTCCGGCAAGGTCATCGACGAGATCATTCGCCGCGACATCGGCTTTGACGGGCTCCTGATGAGCGACGACACTTCGATGAAGGCACTTTCTGGGGATTTCCCGACAAAGGCGGCCTCGATCCTTGCGGCGGGCTGCGATCTGGTCCTTCACTGCAACGGCGTTTTCGAGGAGATGGCGGGCATCGCATCGCGCACCCGGGGGCTTGAGGGCAAGTCGCTGGAGCGCGCAAAGCGGGCGATGACCTATATCAGCAAAAGCGACACGGCCGAGGAAACCGAGATACGCGCTGAATTCGCCACCTATTTCGATGCGGTGGCCTGACCAAGAGGAAGTGGAAGGACTGTGGCGGAAACATTGGAGAGCAAGGCCCCGATGGACCGCCTGTGGGCCGAGAATGACGATTCACGGCTGACCGGCGATCCGTCGCTGGTGGTTGACGTCGCCGGGTTCGAAGGTCCGCTCGATCTCCTGCTGCATCTTGCCCGCAACCAGAAGGTCGACCTGGCGCGCATTTCCATCCTTGCGCTGGCCGAGCAATATCTGGCCTTTGTCGAGACGGCGAGGGCGCTGCGCCTCGAGCTTGCCGCCGACTACCTGGTGATGGCGGCATGGCTGGCGTTCCTGAAATCGAAGCTTTTGATCCCCAAGCAGCCGGGCGAGGAGGGTGAAAGCGGCGAGGAACTGGCGGCGGTGCTGCAATTCCGGCTGAAGCGGCTCGAGGCCATGCGCGACGCGGCGGCGCGTCTCGTCAATCGCAACCGACTCGGCCGCGACGTGTTCGCGCGCGGCATGCCGGAGATGGTCATCATCGAGAAGCGCAACTCTTACTCGGCCTCGCTCTACGACCTTTTGACCACTTATGCGCAGCAGCGGCAGAAGCAGGCGATCACCAATGTGACGATCGCCAGGCGCGGTGTCTGGTCGCTCAAGGATGCCCGAGATATCCTGACGCGGCTGATCGGCTCGCTGCGGGACTGGACGGCGCTCGACAGCTTCCTCATCCAGTATCTGACCAGCCCGGAAGAGCGGCGCACGGCCATCGCCAGCTCATTCGCAGCGACACTGGAGCTGGTGCGCGAGCGCAAAATGGATATGCGGCAGGACCAGGTGTTCGCGCCGATCTATCTGCGCGACCACCGCGCACAGACAATCAAGCCAGTCGAGGTGGCATCATGAGCGAACGCGCCAACGCTTCGGTTATCCCGTTCAAGGTGGACGAGGAGCAGGAAGAGGGCGAACTCGACCAGGCTTCAGCCCTGAATCCGGAACAGAATCCGGCCGAGCGCCTGCACATGGCCGAGGCCATGCGCATGGCCGAGGCGATCGTCTTCGCCAGTGCCGAACCGGTCAGCGAAAAGCAGCTTGCCGCACGCCTTCCAGATGGCATCAACATCGCGCTTGCGATGGTGGAATTGCAGCAGATCTACGCCCGGCGCGGCGTCAATCTGGTCCGGGTCGGCGATGCCTGGGCGTTCCGCACCGCCGGCGATCTTGCCTTCCTGATGAGCCGCGACACGGTGCAGCAGCGCAAGCTGTCGCGGGCCGCGCTCGAAGTGCTGGCGATCATTGCCTATCACCAGCCGGTGACGCGCGCCGAGATCGAGGACATCCGTGGTGTCGAAACCTCGAAAGGCACACTCGACACGCTGCTGGAGACGGAATGGGTGCGTATGCGCGGCCGTCGCAAAACGCCTGGCCGTCCCGTCACTTATGGCACCACCGAAACCTTCCTTGACCATTTTGCGCTCGAGGAAATCCGTGATCTTCCCGGCATGGAGGAATTGAAGGGCGCCGGCCTGCTTTCGGGCCGCATGCCGTCGAATTTCTCGATCCCGCTGCCGCCGGCCGACCCCGACGTGCTGAGCGAGGACGAGGATCCGTTGACCGACATCGATCTCGAGGAACTCGGCCTGCTGACGCCGCGCGTCACGGAAGATTGACCACGGGCGCCTATCAAAAGCTGCTTTCCGGCTTTACATGCGCCGTTTGGTAGCGGGCCGCTTCGCCGAAAATGCGTGACATCCGCCAGCCTTTCATAAACTCTGTCGCGGTTGTGTTTGAATCCCAACGCGAAAACGCATAGATCATCGCCAGGGAAAACATTCGAGAGAGATTTGCTATGGGTTCATTTTCAATTTGGCACTGGATGATCGTGCTGGTCATCGTGCTTCTGGTGTTCGGCCGCGGCAAGATTCCGGAGCTGATGGGCGACATGGCCAAGGGCATCAAGAGCTTCAAGAAGGGCATGGCCGACGACGACGTTGCCGACGACAAGCGTACCGTCGAGCACCGCGCCGACGAAACCGTTTCGGCAGCCAAGGAAAAAGTCAGCAAGAGCTGAGCCCAACGGTGTTGCTTTGTGCATGTCGTTGTCCCAAAACCGCTTCGCACTTTCGGGCGACAAGCACTAGTCGGAACTGATAGCCATGTTTGAAGTCGGCTGGACCGAAATGCTGGTGATCGCGATCGTCATGATCGTGGTCGTCGGGCCGAAGGATTTGCCCAACATGCTGCGCACCTTCGGCCGCACGACGGCGAAGCTGCGCACCATGGCGGCCGACTTCCAGAAACAGTTCAACGAGGCGCTGAAGGAAGCCGAGCTCGACGACGTCAAGAAATCGGTCGACGAGCTCAGGGGCCTCAGCCCGGTTGCAGAGATCCGCAAGCAGCTCAATCCGTTCGAGCAGGCGGCGGCCGATGTGCGCGCCGGCGTCGACGCGGCGATGAAGCCGAAGCCGGCCGCTGATCCGGCGGCACCTGCCGCCTCGACGCCGCAGGCGGCCGAGCCGTTGAAGAACGGTGCGACGGAAATGCCTGGTGTCAACGGGCCAGATGCCGCGCCGACAACGCCGATTTTTCCGGCAATGACCGATGCTTCGGCGGTGCCGGCATCCACGGAACCTGCCGTGGCGCCGAAGGCACCTGCGGCAAAGAAGGCCGCCAGGACGGCGCCGGAGGCAAAAGAGCCGTCGAAGGCCTCGACACCCGCGAAGGCGGTGACGGCAAAAGCCGCACCAGCGCCCAAGGCGTCGGCAAAGCCCGTGACGGCGGCAAAGCCTGAGACCGCCGCGATGAAGCCCGCTGCCGCCAAGGCGACTGCTGCAAAGGCGACAGCTGCAAAGGCTGGGGCGAAAGCCGAACCGAAACCTGCTCCGGCGAAGCCGGTGACCAGGAAGACGTCGGGAGCCGCCAAGTGAGCGTTTCGGACAAGGAAAAAGACGAGATCGAAAAATCGTCTGCGCCGCTGATCGAGCATCTCATCGAATTGCGTCGCCGACTGATCTGGTCGCTCGGGGGTTTCTTCGTTGCCTTCCTGGTGTGCTTCTTCTTCGCCAAGCGGTTGTTCAACCTGCTGGTTGTCCCCTTCAAATGGGCGACGAAATGGGCCGGGCTCGATCCGCACAAGGTCGAGCTGATCTATACCGCGCCGCAGGAATTCTTCTTCACCCAGGTCAAGCTCGCCATGTTCGGCGGTATGGTCATCGCGTTTCCGCTGATCGCCACGCAGATCTACAAATTCATCGCCCCCGGTCTCTACAAGAACGAGCGCAACGCCTTCCTGCCGTTCCTGATCGCGTCGCCCGTCCTGTTCCTGATGGGCGCTTCGCTGGTCTATTTCTTCTTCACGCCGATGGTGATGTGGTTCTTCCTTGCCATGCAGCAGGCCGGTACCGACGAGCAGGTGCAGATTTCGCTGTTGCCGAAAGTGTCGGAATATCTCAGCCTGATCATGACGCTGATATTTTCCTTCGGCCTGGTGTTCCAGCTGCCGGTGGTGACCAGCCTGATGACGCGCGTCGGCATGCTGTCGTCCAAGGCGCTGGCCGAGAAGCGCAAATGGGCGATCGTCATCGCCTTTGTCGTCGCCGCCGTGCTGACGCCGCCCGATCCGATGAGCCAGATCGGTCTCGCCATCCCGACCATCCTACTCTACGAGGTCGCCATCTGGTCGTCCCGGCTGATCGAACGCAGCCAGGCGCGCGAGCGCATGGCGCGCGAGAAGCAGGAGGCAGGCGAGACCGTCGCGGACAAGACACCGGACGAACCTCCAGCGCCGGCAGCTTCGTAACGCACGCAGCCAGGCCCGAGACAGCGGCGGAAAACGACAACCGCCGCCCAGCCTCATCTTGCATCGATCAAGGATGCGGTTTACGCCCCTCAAACTGAAACGCATCGCCATCAAGGCGATGCGTTTCAGTTTTTGCTTTGCATGCCGTTGTCCCAAAACCGCTGCGCACTTGGGCGACATGCTACCTGAGGACGGATAAACCATGCTCGACATCAGATGGATTCGCGACAACCCGAAAGCCCTTGTCGAGGCGCTCACCAAGCGCTCGTGGCCGGCGGGCGAGGCGCAATCCACTGTCGACGGGTTGATCGCCAGCGATGAGGCGCGGCGCGAACATGTCACCGAGCTGCAGACCAAGCAGGAGCGCCGCAACGCCGCCTCGAAGGAGATCGGCAACGCCATGCGTTCGGGCGATGCCGCCCTTGCCGAAAAACTGAAAGCCGAAGTCGGCGAGATAAAAACCTTCATCCAGAATGGCGAGGCGCGCGAACGCGAGCTCGACAAGGCGCTGAACGACGCGCTGGCGGTGCTGCCCAACGTGCCGCTCGATGATGTGCCTGTCGGCAAGGACGAGCACGACAATGTTGTCAGGCATGTCGTCGGCAAGCTGCCGACGCGGCCGAACTGGGTGAAGGAGCATTTCGAGGTCGGCGAAGCGCTCGGCATGATGGATTTCGAGCGGGCGGCGAAGCTGTCGGGCTCGCGCTTCACCGTGCTGAAGAGCGGACTGGCGCGGATGGAACGGGCGATCGGCCAATTCATGCTCGACCTGCACACGACCGAGCATGGCTATGAGGAAGTGATCCCGCCGCTGATGGTGCGGGACGAGGTGCTTTTCGGCACCAACCAGTTGCCGAAATTCGAGGAGGATCTGTTCTTCACGCCGCACGGGGAGGGCAGGCTTGGCCTCATCCCCACCGCCGAGGTGCCGCTCACCAACCTTGTGCGTGAAGAAATCACCGCGCATGAGAAACTGCCGTTGCGCTACACGGCGCTGACGCCGTGCTTCCGGTCTGAAGCGGGGTCGGCCGGGCGCGACACGCGCGGCATGCTGCGCCAGCACCAGTTCTACAAGGTCGAGCTTGTATCGATCACCGACCAGGACTCATCACTCGCCGAACATGAGCGGATGACGCAATGCGCCGAGGAAGTGCTGAAGCGGCTGGAGCTGCCGTTCCGCACCGTGGTTCTGTGCACCGGCGACATGGGGTTTGGCGCGCGCAAGACCTACGACATCGAGGTCTGGCTGCCCGGCCAGAATGCGTACCGCGAAATTTCCTCCTGCTCGGTCTGCGGCGATTTCCAGGCGCGCCGCATGGATGCCCGCTACAAGGACAAGGACGGCAAGGGCAACCGTTTCGTCCACACGCTCAACGGTTCGGGCACCGCTGTCGGCCGCGCCCTCATAGCTGTCATCGAAAACTACCAGAATGAGGATGGCAGCGTAACTATTCCTGAAGTGCTGCGGCCTTACATGGGCGGCCTGGAAAAGATCGAATCGAAATGATGCGCATCCTTCTGACCAACGACGACGGCATTCATGCCGAGGGGCTGGCATCGCTCGAGCGCGTCGCCCGTACGCTGTCCGACGATGTCTGGGTGGTGGCGCCGGAGCAGGACCAGTCCGGCTACGCGCATTCGCTGTCGATCTCGGAGCCGCTGCGGCTGCGCAAGATCGGCGAAAAGCACTTTGCCGTGCGGGGCACGCCGACCGATTGCGTCATCATGGGCGTCAAGAAGATCCTGCCCGGCGCACCCGACCTGATCCTGTCCGGCATCAATTCGGGCGCCAACATCGCCGACGACGTCACTTATTCGGGAACCGTCGCCGGCGCCATGGAAGGCGCGCTGCTCGGCATCAGGTCGATCGCTCTCAGCCAGGGCTACAGCTATGTCGGCGAGGACCGCGTCGTTCCTTACGAGACCACCGAGGCGCTGGCGCCGGCGCTGCTGAAGAAGCTCGTCGCGACGCCGCTGCCCGACGGCGTGCTGCTCAATGTCAATTTTCCGAACTGCCTTCCCGAGGAAGTCGCCGGTACTGTGGTCACCACACAGGGCAAGCTGGTGCACAGCCTCTGGGTCGACGAACGTCGCGACGGCCGTGGCCTGCCTTACTATTGGCTGCGCTTCGGCCGCGAGCCGGTTGAAGGCAAGCAGGGCACCGACCTTTTTGCCCTGCGCAACCGTCTGGTGTCGGTGACGCCGTTGCAGCTCGACCTCACCGCGCATGAGATCCGTGACCAGCTGAGCAAGGCGCTTGCATGAACCATGGCATCGACGATCGCGAAGGCTTCGCCGGTTTCCTGCTACGCCTGCGCGGCAGGGGGACCGTGCCGAAGGCGCTGATCGCGGCTTTCGAGGCGACACCACGGCGCGGTTTCCTGGCGCCCCACTTCCACCAGATCGCCTGGTCCGACCGAATGTTACCGATCGAATGCGGCGAGGCGATCGAAGGCGCCGACATGCAGGCGGCGGTGATCGCGGCACTTGCCATCGAGCCCAGCAATCGTGTGCTCGAGATCGGCACCGGCTCGGGCTACACCGCTGCGGTGATTTCGCGGCTTGCCGCGCGCATCGTTACCGTAGATCGCTACAAGACCCTGGCCGAACAGGCAAAACAGCGCTTCGACGCGCTCGGTATCAGCAACGCCATCGCGCGCCAGGCCGACGGTTCCGCCGGTTTGCCCGCTGAAGGACCGTTCGATCGCATCGTCGCTTGGGCGGCTTTCGACAGCCTGCCGCGCTTTCTGCTCGACCAATTGTCGAGTGGCGGCATCGTCATCGCACCGATCGGCCCGGAGGAGGGCGAGCAGGTGCTGGCCAAGCTGACCAAGGTCGGCAGCCGTTTCGAGCGCGAGGACATCGGTCTTGTGCGCCTGCAGCCGATCCTGCGCAGCCTGGCAGCGGTGATGTAGCTTTTCGTCAGGCGTTGCCCGCCATTTCAGCCTGCCGAAGTGCATGATCGGCCGCCCCAAATATTTTAAGAAAATTTATGTCGGATTCCATAGGGTTAACCGACCAGTAACATTAACGCGCTTTAATCCTGACCAGTTGGTGCAGAGTTTGTGCGGGTTAGTGCGATGCAACTCAATGTTTTGAAGGCAAACAGTCGCAATCTGGCGCGGGGCTGCGCTGTTCTCATGATTGCAGGCGCGGCCGCCGGGTGCAGTTCCCAGGCTTCGCGGTTCAACAGTGTCGACGACGTCTTTACTTCCTCGACCAACAATCAGCGCGCGATCATCAACAAGCAGGATGCCGTACAGCCCTATCCGGGCGACGTCTCGGCAGCCCCGCTCGACGGCAGCCACACGCAATCGGTCGCCCGCTCCAGCCTTGAACCGGTTTCGAGCCGGCCGTTGCCGCCGCCGGTTTCAGCCCAGGCCGCTCCAGCGCTCGCGCCCGCCGCCAATCCGGTGCGTGTCGCATCGGCGCCGGCCCTGGCTCGGCCCGCTCCCCATGTCGACAGGACGACAACCGGCACCGTCGCGCCGGCCGCGAAGCCATTCAAAAATGCCCAGCCCGACGAGCCGAAGATGGCTGAGGCCGGCCGGCCGCACGCGACCGAGATCGTCGTCCGGGACGGCGAAACCATTTCCGGCCTGGCGGCGCACTACAAGGTGCCGGCCGATGTCATCATGAAGGCGAATGGCCTGAGCCCGACCAAGGGGCTGAAGACCGGTCAGAAGATCGTCATCCCGGCCTATGCCTATTCGAGCAAGGCTGAATCGAAGGTCGCTGATGCGAAGCCGGCCAAGGACGGCAAGCACGACCTGCCGGCCACCGCGCCGGACAAGGTCGCCGTTCTGCCGCAGCAGCCGAAGGTCAAGGAGGGCAAGTCCGCGGCTCAGGTCGATGCGTCGGCCGCCACAAGCCAGCCCAAGGAGCCCAAGCCAGCGCAGGTGGCCAAGGCTGGCCTCGCCGGCACCTATACGGTCCAGTCCGGCGACACGATGTCCTCGATCGCCAGGAAGACCGGCGTTGGCGTCGTTGCCCTGAAGCAGGCCAACGGCATGAAAGATGGCTTGCTCAAGATCGGCCAGACCCTGAAGGTGCCGGCCGGTGGAACCGCGACAGTCGCCAGCGCAAAGCCGGCCAAGGTCGACCCGGTGACCACGGCCACCACGCAGCCCGCCGCAAAGGCCACGCCGTCGGAAACGCTGGCATCCTACACGCCGCCGAAGAAGGATGCGAAGGTCATCCAGCAGGCCGAGGACGACGAGGCGGTGGCGCCGGATGCCACGGGCATCGGCAAGATGCGCTGGCCGGTGCGCGGCCGGGTGATCTCCGGCTTCGGATCCGGCAGGGACGGCGTCGACATCGCCGTGCCCACGGGAACGCCGATCAAAGCGGCCGAGAACGGCGTCGTCATCTATGCCGGCGACGGGCTCAAGGAATTCGGCAATACGGTGCTGGTGCGCCACGAGAACGGTCTGGTCACCGTCTACGGCCATGCCAGCTCGATCGAGGTGCAGCGCGGCCAGAAGGTCAAGCGCGGCCAGGAAATCGCACTCTCGGGCATGAGCGGCACGACGGACTCGCCGAAGCTGCACTTCGAAGTGCGCAAGAACTCGGCCCCGGTCGATCCCTCGACTTATCTCGAATAGAACAAAAAAAGCGATTTGCGGGCCGTCTGACCTCCAGTCCGGCCCGCCGGCTCAGCCCGTTCCGCAAGGAGCGGGCTTTTTCAGTTGGTTTCCTGGTTTAACTTTTTTGTTCCCCCCATGTCATAATCGCGAGACCGAGCCCGCCCGGGCGACATGGATCAATCCTTCAATGGCTTGCCGAGCCGGCCGGCCAGGTCCTGGGTGAACTGCCAGGCGACTCGGCCCGAACGGCTGCCGCGCGTCGTTGCCCATTCCAGCGCCTCGGCGCGAAGCTGCCCGGGGTCGATGTCGAGGCCATGATGGCTGGCATAGCCATTGATCATGTCGAGATATTCGTCCTGCGAGCATTTGTGGAAGCCGAGCCAGAGGCCGAAACGGTCGGACAGCGAAACCTTTTCCTCGACGGCTTCGGACGGGTTGATGGCGGTCGAGCGCTCGTTGTCGATCATGTCGCGCGGCAGCAGGTGGCGGCGGTTCGAGGTGGCGTAGAAGATGACGTTGGCGGGGCGGCCCTCGACGCCGCCTTCGAGCGCCGCCTTCAACGACTTGTAGGACGTGTCGTCATGATCGAAGGACAGGTCGTCGCAAAACAGGATGAAGCGGAAGGGAGCGGTCTTCAGTAATCCCATCAGCTTCGGCAGCGTGTCGATGTCCTCGCGGTGGATTTCGATCAGCTTGAGCGGCAGGTCGGACTTGGCCTTGGCGTTGATTTCGGCATGCACGGCCTTGACCAGCGACGATTTGCCCATGCCGCGTGCGCCCCACAAAAGCACATTGTTGGCGGCAAAGCCGGCGGCGAAGCGTTCGGTGTTGTCGACAAGGATGTCGCGGACGCGATCGACACCACGGATCAGGCCGATGTCGACGCGGTTGACCTTGCGCACCGGCTCCAGATAGCCGGGATCGGCCTGCCAGACGAAACAATCGGCCTCGCCAAGGCCGGTTTCAGGCACTGGCGGTGGGGCGAGGCGGCCGACAGCCTCGATCAGGCGGTCAAGTTTCTCGTTGAGGGCGTCGATGGTGCTGTCGGTCATTTCGGGTCTTCTTGGTTCGTCTCTTTGGGTCGGGCAGGTGGGACCCGTTCGCTTCCGGCGGTTGCGAAACTGCGTGCAACCATTTGTTCGAGCGTAATCTTTTCCGAAAACCGGCTCGCGCTTTTCGCGATCCTGCTCTAACACGGCTAAACAGGCCGGAAAAGCAGCCGATTTGCCCGGCCGCGCAGTTGCATTGACAACGTTACCGACTATATTTCGGCCAAATTTCGCGGGGCCGCCAAATTTTCACTGCATTCGGTTTGGCGGCCGTTTTTCAAAATTCAGGAGTACCTTGATGTTCGTGACACCGGCATACGCCCAAGGCATTGGCGGCGCCTCTCCCGATATGTTCATCAGCATTTTGCCGTTTGTCCTGATTTTCGTAATCATGTATTTTCTGATCATCCGCCCGCAGCGCACGCAGCTGAAGAAGCGTGGCGAGATGCTGGCGGCGGTCCGTCGCGGCGACACGGTCGTCACCGGCGGCGGTTTCGTCGGCAAGGTGACGAAGGTGATCGACGACAACGAACTCGAGATCGACCTTGGCGGTGGCACCAAGGTGACGGCGCTGCGCTCGACGATCGCCGACGTGCGCGTCAAGGGCGAGCCGGTAGCCAACCAGAACGCCAAGAAATAATCCAATTCCAGGCGGAGTGATCCGCGGGTACGCTCGGACGGACGACGCCATATGCTCTATTTTTCGCGCTTCAAGATGATCCTGATCTGGCTGGCCGTGGCCGCCACAGTGGTCCTCGCCGCGCCCAATCTCATTCCCGCAAGCACATTGGCCCAGCTCCCCAACTGGGTGCCGAAGCGGCAGATGACACTTGGCCTCGACCTGCAGGGCGGCTCGCACATCCTGCTCGAGATGAACCAGAACGACCTGATCAAGGATCGGCTCGAGACGGCGCGCGATGAAATCCGGACGCTGCTGCGCGACGCCAAGATCGGCTATACCGGCCTTGGTGGAACGGGGCGGACCCTGCAGGTCCGCATCACGGACCCGGCCCAACTCGATGCCGCCAAGAAGGCATTGAAGTCGCTGACCGACCCGGTTGCCGCTGGCCTGTTCTCCGGCGGTTCCATCCAGGAAATGTCGCTGGACGATTCCGAGCCCGGCCTGCTGAAGTTCACCGTCACCGACGCCGGCATCAAATATCGCACCTCGACCGCATTGGCGCAGTCGATCGAGGTGGTCGGACGCCGCGTCAACGAACTCGGCACGACCGAGCCTATCGTGCAGCGGCAAGGCGAGGATCGCATCCTTGTGCAGGTGCCGGGCCTGCAGGATCCGCAGCGGCTGAAGGAAATCCTCGGCCAGACTGCAAAGCTGACCTTCCAGATGGTCGACCAGTCGATGCCGGTGCAGGACGCGCTCAAGGGCCGCCCGCCCGCCGGCTCGACGGTGCTTTATTCGCAGGATGATCCGCCGGTTCCGTATCTGATCGAAAACCGCGTCATCGTTTCGGGCGAGAACCTGGTCGACGCGCAAGCGACATACAATTCGCAAAACAACGAACCGGTGGTGTCGTTCCGCTTCGATTCGAAGGGTGCTGCCCGCTTCGGCCAGGCCACCGCGCAGAATGTGGGCAAGCTGTTCGCCATCATCCTCGACAACCAGGTGATTTCGGCGCCGCAGATCCGCGAACCGATCCTTGGCGGCACCGGCCAGATCTCCGGCAATTTCACCGCCCAGAGCGCCAATGACCTGGCCGTGCTTCTGCGCGCCGGTGCGCTGCCGGCGACGTTGACGGTCATCGAAGAACGCACCGTGGGTCCGGGCCTCGGCCAGGACTCGATTCATGCCGGCAAGGTCGCGGGCATCATCGGTTCGATCCTCGTCGTTGCCTTCATGTTCGTCGCCTACGGGTTCCTCGGCTTCCTCGCCAACATCGCGCTGGCGGTGCACGTGGCGATGATTGTCGGACTGCTGTCGCTGCTCGGCGCGACGCTGACCTTGCCCGGTATCGCCGGTATCGTGCTCACCATCGGCATGGCGGTCGATTCCAACGTGCTGATCTACGAACGTATCCGAGAGGAGCGACGCAACGGCCGCTCGGTGATCCAGGCGATCGATACCGGGTTTTCCAAGGCGCTGGCGACGATCGTCGATTCCAACGTCACCTCGCTGATCGCAACGGTGGTGCTGTTCTATCTCGGCACCGGGCCCGTCAAGGGCTTTGCCATCACCTATGCCATCGGCATCCTGACCACGGTGTTCACCGCGTTCACCTTCACCCGAATGCTGGTGTCGATCTGGCTGCGCCGCGCCCGGCCCAAGGAACTGCCTCGGGCGCCGGTGACCTTCATTCCGCCCGGCACGAAGATCCCTTTCATGGGCATCCGACGGTGGACATTCGCGCTGTCGAGTGCGCTGTCGATCCTGTCGGTCGTGCTGTTCTTTACGGTCGACATCAATTACGGCATCGACTTCAAGGGCGGCTCGCTGATCGAGGTGCAGTCCAAGAGCGGTGACGCCAATCTCGGCGATATCCGCAGCAGACTGTCGGAGCTCAATATCGGCGAAGTGCAGGTGCAGCAGTTCGGCGCTCCCAACGACGTCCTGATCCGCGTCGGCACCCAGGGCGGCGGCGAAAACGCCGAGCAGACGGTGATCGACAAGGTTCGCGGCGAACTGCAAGACAACTACGACTTCCGTCGCGTCGAGGTCGTCGGGCCGACCGTATCGGGCGAACTCGCAAAGCAAGGCACGATCGCCATGCTGGTCGCGCTTGTCGGCATCCTGGTCTATGTCTGGTTCCGGTTCGAATGGCAGTTCGCGGTTGGCGCTATCGTCGCGACCGTGCACGACGTGGTCATGACGATCGGCTTCTTCGTCATCTCCGGGCTGGAGTTCAATCAATCATCGCTGGCGGCGATCCTGACCATCATCGGCTATTCGTTGAACGACACGATCGTGGTCTACGACCGCGTTCGAGAAGATCTGCGAAAATACAAGAAGATGCCGTTGCCGCAGCTATTGAACAACGCCATCAACGAGACGCTGTCGAGAACGACGTTGACCTCTGTGACGACCAGCTTGGCGCTGCTCGCGCTGGTGTTGTTCGGTGGCGAGGTGATCCGCTCGTTCACCTTGGCGATGCTGTTCGGCGTTGTCTTCGGCACCTATTCGTCGATCTTCATTGCCGCACCGCTGCTGATCCTGTTCAAGCTGCGGCCGCAGGCTTCGGCCGACGAGGAGAAGCCGGTCAGCGGCGGCAAGGCGGTCGCGACCTGACGCGCGGCCCCGAAGGGGTGACAGAATGGTGACCGGCAAAGGCATCGTCATCCGCGAGGCGCATTTCCCCGGCCGCGCCCCGATCGAGGCCTATGGTAATGGCGGGTTTCGCTTTGCCGATATGTCGCATCGCGGCTCGCTGCTGTGCCTGCCATCCGGCATCCACGGCTGGGAGCCGGCGGATCCCCTGGCGCTGACGGTGGCGGATTTCGATAAGCTTCTGGCTGAAGCGGACAAGATCGAGATACTGCTGATCGGCATGGGCAGAGATCTCCGGCCATTGCCGGCGCAGCTGCGTGCTACGCTGAAAGAGGCAGGTATCGCGTCCGATCCGATGTCGACGGGGGCGGCGGTGCGGACCTACAACGTGCTTCTGGCCGAGGACCGCGCCGTGGCCGCCGCGCTCATCGCCGTCGACTGACATGCCGCAAAACATTGAGATCGTCATGAGCGCGGTGCGCGCCGCCGACCGCGACCGCTATCTCAGCGCGCTCTATGCGCCTGCCGACAAGCGCGACGCGCTGGTTTCGCTTTATGCCTTCAATGCCGAGATCGCGAGCATACGCGACCGCATCCACGAGCCGCTGCCCGGTGAGGTGCGGCTGCAATGGTGGCGCGATGTCATAGCCGCCGGCGGCGAGGCTGGCGCCGGTCACCCCGTCGCCGAAGCCTTGAACGCTACCATTGCCGCGTTCAAACTACCGAAACTGGCCTTCGAGAACATGCTCGAAGCCCGCATATTCGACCTGTACGACGATCCGATGCCGTCGCGCACCGATATCGAAGGCTATTGCGGCGAGACGGCCGCGGCGCTGATCCAGCTTGCGGCGATGGTGCTTGATCCCGTCGAGGCGCCCCGGTTTGCCGAACTGGCGGGCCGGGCAGGCTGCGCGCAGGCAATGACCGGCCTGCTGCTTCTGTTGCCGCTGCATCGCAAGCGCGGGCAGTGTTTCATCCCGGTCGACATCCTGGCGGCGGCGGGGTCGTCGCCAGAGGAATTTGTTGCCGGCGATGGCGGGCCGGGTGCACAGCGCGCCGTGGCGGCGATGAGAGCGCTGGCGCGCGAACACCTTTCCGCCTTCGAACAGGGCGCCGCGGCGCTGCCGGTGTCGTTGCGCCCGGCCTTTCTGCCCCTGGTCCTGTCGCGTGCCTATCTCGACAAGATGGAGGGCTTGCGCCGTTCACCGCTTGATGGCGTCGTACGGCTGTCTGCGTTGCGCCGGCATTGGTTGCTGTTGCGGCGCGCGAGCAGGGGCTGGCCGGCACTTTGACGTAAACGTCAATCGTGTTAAGGAGTCGGCCCAGCCGTCTATCACCGCATCGCGCACCGGGTGCGCTGGGTGTGGGCCGAGCACGTCAACCACCATTCCAGCCAGCACTACAACCTGTCGACGGCGCTCAGGCAGAGCTGGACCGGCCTGTTCACCTTCATGTTCGTGCTGCAGGCGCCGCTGGTGCTGCTCGGCTTCCATCCGGCGGTGATCGCCTTCACCTTCGGCTTCAACCTGGTCTGGCAGTTCTGGATCCACACCGAGGCCATCGGCAAGATGTGGGGCTGGTTCGAATTCATTTTCAACACGCCCTCGCACCACCGCGTCCACCACGCCACCAATCCGCGCTATCTCGATGCCAATTTCGCCGGCACGCTGATCATCTGGGACCGCATGTTCGGCACCTTCGTCGAGGAGCTGGAGGAAGACCGGCCGCGCTACGGCATCGTCAAGAATATCGGCACCTTCAATCCGCTGAAGGTGGCGTTCCACGAATGGATCGGCATGTTCAGGGATGCGCTTGCGCCCGGGCTGACGCTGAGCGACCGCCTCAACTATCTGATCAAGCCGCCCGGCTGGAGCCATGACGGCTCGCGCGACACCTCCGAGACGCTGAAGGCGGCCTATGTGAGGCGAAATCCGAAAGAGGCGGGCAAGCCGGGGTTGCCAAGTGCGGCCGCCGAGCCGGCGGAGTAGGTACAAACCTAGTCGACGACCTTGATCCGCACCCTCGAACTATCGGGCAATTCGTTCAACTGGCGGTGAACGTTCGCCATGCCGACGAATTGCTCGCTGACCGGAGTCACGAACATGTTGTCTACGTCGAATTTTCCCTCAGCGAAGACAGGCAAGATGGTGAAGCCGTAGCATTCTCCCGCCTTGGGCTTCTTGCCCGCGGCGTGAAGGCGTTCGACAAGCGGCGGAAGGAACCATTCGTCAACCAGATCAGGAGCAGTCCTGATAATCTCCTCAAAATCCGTCGCGCTCCGAGCCACCCGTTCGACCAAGCCCGTCCCGGTGTCCAGCCAATGAACCTCGTTGTTCGGCCGCATGACAAACATGCCTCCCACCATTGAGCAGACGAGAGGGGTCCAAGGCTCTGGCAAAAGCCACGACCACGCTTTCGCCGTCGCCAGCGCGACATCGGGTTCAAATTGGAAAGCTACGTCTCGCCAGATGCCGCTCATGGGACCTCGCGCTTTGGCGGTAGTCAATCTCATGTCGCTGAATCATGGTCGGGGCTCGTATTCTCGGCAAACAGCCCTTGAAGGTGGGCACGAACCTCTTCTCCTGAGAGAGTCGGCCTCTTGTCCTCGAGCGATGCCTTCACGCGCGCCCTGATCGAAGCCATGCGTTCGGCATGCTCTTCTTCCTCACGTTGGAAGGCCCGCAACGCTGCGCGGATGACTTCACTCGCGGAGCCGAAGGAGCCATCCTCGACCTTCTCGCGGATCATGCGCGCCATGGCTGGCGTGACGGTGATGGACAGTTTCTCGGCGGATTCCACTGGATTGCTCCATGTCAATATAGAGTAGGATGATATCCTACTCTATGCCGAGTGTCCAACCCTAGGGCTTCATTCCGCGGCCTGCGCCTGGTCCGGCAACCGAAGCCATTCCCGGCAATCAGCCAGCGCGCGCGAGGTTATCGCATGGCGTTTGGCGACCGTCTTGTCCTTGCCGCGCAGGCGCTTGCCTTCGGTCGTGGGTGCTTCGACCGGCGGGAACAGGCCGAAATTGACGTTCATCGGCTGGAAGGAACGCTTGCCCGGTTCGTCGTCGGAGACGATATGGCCGCCGGTGATGTGGTTGAGCAGGGCGCCGAAAGCCGTGGTAAGCGGTGGCAGGGACGGTGTTTGGCCGAGCCGCTCGGCGGCGGCGAAGCGGCCGGCGAGCAGGCCGATGGCGGCACTTTCGACATAGCCTTCGCAGCCGGTGATCTGGCCGGCGAAGCGCAGGCCGAGCCGCGACTTCAGCTGCAGCGAGCCGTCGAGCAAGGTCGGCGAATTGATGTAGGTGTTGCGGTGCAGGCCGCCCAGGCGTGCGAAATCGGCGTTTTCGAGGCCCGGAATGGTGCGGAAGATGCGCACCTGTTCGGCGTGCTTCAGCTTGGTCTGGAACCCGACCATGTTGTAGAGCGTGCCCAGCGCATTGTCCTGCCGCAGCTGGACCACGGCGTAGGCCTTCACCGTCGGATTGTGCGCGTTGGTCAAGCCCATCGGCTTCATCGGCCCGTAACGCAGCGTCTCGACGCCGCGTTCGGCCATGATCTCGATCGGCAGGCAGCCGTCGAAATAGGGCGTGCCTTCCCACTGCTTGAATTCGGTCTTCTGGCCGTCGACCAGTGCCTGCACGAAGGCGAGGTATTGGTCCTTGTCCATTGGGCAATTGATGTAGTCCTTGCCGGTGCCGCCTGGCCCGACCTTGTCGTAGCGCGACTGGAACCAGCAGGTCTCCATGTCGATCGTGTCGAAGTGGATGATCGGCGCGATGGCATCGAAGAAGGCGAGTGCATCGGCCCCGGTCGCTTCCGCGATT
Organism: Mesorhizobium sp. B4-1-4; assembly: GCF_006439395.2. Taxonomy (NCBI): domain Bacteria; kingdom Pseudomonadati; phylum Pseudomonadota; class Alphaproteobacteria; order Hyphomicrobiales; family Phyllobacteriaceae; genus Mesorhizobium; species Mesorhizobium sp. B4-1-4. The sequence continues at coordinate 2,117,047 of NZ_CP083950.1, read as the reverse complement.
GACTGGGCAAGCGACGGCGCGGTCAACGGCCCGGTGGCGATGATCGCCTGGTCCCAGTCCGCTGGCGGCAGGCCAGGCACTTCCTCGCGCTGGATGGTGATCAGCGGGTGCGCCTCGAGCTTTTTCGTCACGGTATCGGAGAACCCGTCGCGGTCGACGGCCAATGCGCCGCCGGCCGGCACTTGATTGGCGTCGCCGGCGCTCATGATCAGGGATCCGGCCAGTCGCATTTCAGCGTGCAGCAGGCCGACCGCGTTGTTCTCGGCGTCATCGGAGCGGAAGGAATTGGAACAGACGAGCTCGGCCAGCCCATCGGTCTTGTGCGCGTCGGTGCCGCGAACCGGGCGCATCTCGTGCAGGATGACGGGAACGCCGGCCTGCGCTGCTTGCCAGGCGGCTTCGGAACCTGCGAGGCCGCCGCCGATGATATGGATGGGGTCTTTGCTCATGAGCGCCGGAATATTCGCTTGCGGCTGCGATTGCAATTGCCGCGAATGGGGTGGTCAAGGGTCGACGGGAAAAACCAACCGTAAAAACAACAACACCCGCCGGGGGAGGAGGTCCGGCGGGTGTCGTTTTGGGGGTCGACCCTCGGGAGGAGGTGAAGGCCGACCGTATTCGCCATCGCCGGGGAGGAGGTCGGCTTTGACGAAATCTCTTTCGCCTTTTGAAAAGGGGCGAAACCTTTGGAGCAAATTCGCTTTGCTTCGGGGAAACAACGCCCGCCGCGGGAGGAGGTTGCGGCGGGCGCCGTTTGGGTGGCCAACCATCGGGAGGAGGTGAAGGTTGGGCCTATTCGCCATCGCCGGGGAGGAGGTCGGCTTTGACGAAATTCTTTTCGCGGTTTGAAAAGGAGCGAAACCTTTGGAGCAAATTCGTTCTGCTCCGGGGAAACAACGCCCGCCGCGGGAGGAGGTGCGGCGGGCGCCGTTTTGGTGGTCAACCCTTGGGAGGAGGATAAGGGCTGACCGTATTCGTCAAGGTCGGGGAGGAGGTCGACCCGGACGAAATTCCTTCGATTAGATCGCCTTGCGGGCGATGATCTTGATTTCGTCGCGGACGATGCCGAGATCATGCAGCTGGCGGTTCGAAAGGCGACCCAGCTCGGTAACCGTCTCGCGATAAACGCGCCAGTTACGATAGTTGCGGATCAGGTTCATTGTCGTTCTCTTTTACAGATCTGGTTCGGACCATTTGCGGTCCGAAGAATTAGACCGCCTTGCGAGCGACGTAAGGGATGTCGCTGCGGCTGATGCCGAGGTCGGTCAGTTCGCGGTTGCTCAGGCGGCTCAGCTCGGAAACGGTGTCCCGGTAGCGGCGCCAGTTGCGGTAGTTGCGGATCAGGTTCATGGTAGTTCTCGTTTCGTCTTTCTTGCGGATCATTCCGTTTGTGTACGAACCATAAATAGGCGGGCTCATATCGATTTAAAAGCGCTATGGCTGCATGGCAGCAATGCAAATTGTGCAATGCAACATTAACGCGCCTTCACGGACCTGACACAAAGAAGCCAAGAATCAGAAAGTGCCGTAACGTCAACGGTTTGGCAGCTTCGGCTGAAAAAACCGGCCAAGCAGCGGGGGGAGGATATGGCGGGCTACTCGACACGGGTCAGGTCGGACATCGCACGATGGCAACAGGCCGGACTGATCGATGCCTCGACCGCCGATATCTTGGCGCGCGACGTCGAAGCCAACACGCGCAATTCGCTCAGCTTCGGCTCGATCCTGGCGATGATGGCGGCCTTGCTGTTTGGCGCGGCCATCCTGATCTTCGTCGCCTCCAACTGGGACGCGATCCCGCGACTGGCGCGGGTGGTTGCGCTCTTTGCCGCTATCCTGGGCGGCTATGTCGGCGGCGCGGTGCTGAAGACGCGTGACCATGCAGCGGTCGGCGAAGCCTTGTGGATCGTGGCGGCCGCCGCGTTCGGGGGCTCGATCGCGCTGATCGGGCAGATGTATCATTTGTCCGGCGACGAGGCTTCCGCGCTGATCACCTGGGGTGCCGGCACGGCACTGGCGGCGGTCGCCTTGCGGTCGAACCCGCTGACCGTCGCTGCGGTCGCTATCGCCGACGCCTGGCTGTTTCTGAAAGGGTTCGACTATTTCAATCGCAGCGCGTTTCCGCATGCCTTCGTTGCAATGGCGGCCGTGCTGTTCGCAGTCTCCTTCTGCACCCGCAGCCAGGCGGCGCGCCATCTGATCCTCCTATCATTGCTCTTCTATCTCGTGCTGCTGGCCATGGACCACGCGACGCTGCCGGTGGCGATCCCATTGGTCATTGTGTCCGTGGTGCTGTTCACTACCGCCGTCTTTGCGCCGGAACCGGTCGACAGGACCGTGCAGCTCGGCGGGCGTTTGCCCCTGCACGCGCTGCTCGGCTTCCTCACCGGCCTGGCGATCATCCAGTTCGAACTGGCCGATGAAAGCACCTACAACAGCGGTTTCGCCATTGCCTCGGTCGTGGCGCTCGCCGGCATCGTGGCGGCAATCGTGCTGGCGGGGCGTGAGAGCCGTGGCCTGCGCTGGCTTGCCTATTTCGGCTTCGCCTTCGAACTCGCGATCATCTATGTCGTAACCCTGCAATCGATGCTCGACACCGCCGGTTTCTTCCTCGCGGCAGCAGTGCTGCTCGGCATCGTCGCACTCATTATCATCCGCGTCGAGAAACGCATGAAGGCCCCGGTGGCCAGGAGAGCCGTGGCATGATGACCGGAAGGAGACTTGTCATCTCGGCGCTGGTGCTTGCGCTTGTCCAGATCGGCTTCCTGAGCTGGATCATCGCTGGCCGGGCGGCGATCCTGCGCAACGGCAAGGAAGTGCTCTTGAAGATCGAGCCAGTTGACCCGCGCGACCTGCTGCGCGGCGACTACATCATCCTCGGCTACGATATTTCGCGCATGCCCGTGAAAATGATCGCCAACATTCCGCCCGACAAATTCTCCAGCGACGACACGACGATCGTGGTGCGCCTGAAGAAGGGCGTTGACGGCTACTGGACGCCGACCACCGCCTGGTTCGGCAAGGCGCCGACCCCGGCCGCTGCCGACGAGGCCGACATATCGGGTCATGTCACCGAAGGCTGGGATCTGCGGAGCGAGGGAGCGACGATCGCGCCCGACTACGGCATCGAACGGTTCTATCTGCCGGAAGGCGAGGGACTGGCGATCCAGAACGACATGCGGGTGCGGCCGTTCGGGATACGCCTTGCGCTGGCTTCTGACGGCAGCGCACAGATCAAGGCGCTGGTGGACGGCGACAAGACGCTGTTCGAGGAGCCATTGTATTAGGTGGCCAGGGTTGTCGAACTGGTGCGGATGAAGGGACTCGAACCCCCACGCCTTTCGGCACTGGAACCTAAATCCAGGGCGTCTACCAGTTCCGCCACATCCGCATGTTCCGGCAATCCCATGTAGCCATCATTCTGTCAATGTCGGAGCCGAAATGTTGGTTATTCGCCTAAACGCGAAGATGGTTGAAAATTAGCCTCGCCTGTGACAAAAGGCGTGTCGAATGTGACGGGACGCGACGATCCGCTTCTGCAGAATGTGATAAGAAGTAGGAAAAACAAGAACTTATTCACATCTTGGAACGCAGTTTGGAAGAGTTTGAGCCGTAATTTCGGTCAAATCGCCAGGTTCCGTACCAAAAGCCATTTCCGGCAAGACTATACCGGCAGGCTGTGAACGGCAGAGAGCCGTTTGGCAGCCTCATTGGTGAAAACAAAGGTTTTACGATGCAGGTCACCGAAACACTCAACTCCGGTCTCAAGCGCGAGATCAAGATCACCGTGCCGGCCGGTGACATGGAAGCCAAGCTGATGGCGCGACTCACCGACGCCAGGAACAAGGTCCGCATCAACGGCTTCCGCCCGGGCAAGGTGCCGGTGCAACACCTGCGCAAGGTCTACGGCAAGTCGTTCATGGCCGAAGTGGTCAACGAAATCCTCAACGACTCGACCCGTTCCATCATCACCGGGCGCGGCGAAAAGGCCGCCATGCAGCCCGAGGTCATCATGACCGAGGACGAGAAGGAAGCCGAGAAGATCCTGGCCGGCGGCGCCGATTTCGAGTTCCGCCTCAACTACGAGGTCATCCCGGCCATCGAGATCAAGGATTTCTCCGACATCAAGGTGACGCGTCAGGTATTCGACGTGCCGGATTCCGAGATCGACGAGCAGGTCAAGCGTGTCGCCGAATCAGCGCGCAGCTACGAGCCGAAGACCGGCAAGGCCGCCGAAGGCGACCGCGTCTCGATCGACTATGTCGGCAAGATCGACGGCGAGGCCTTTGCCGGCGGCGCCGGCACCGACCAGCCGCTGGTGCTCGGCTCCAAGGAATTCATTCCGGGCTTCGAGGATCAGCTCATCGGCACCAAGGCCGGCGACGAGAAGCAGGTCACCGTGACCTTCCCGGAAAACTACCAGGCTGCGCATCTGGCCGGCAAGGAAGCCACCTTCGATGTCACCGTCAAGGAAGTGTCGAAGCCTGGCGAACTGGAAATCAACGACGAGACCGCCAAGAACCTTGGCCTGGAGTCACTCGAGCGCCTGCGTGACATCGTGCGCGGCCAGATCGAGAACCAGTTCGGCTCGATGACGCGCCAGAAGGTCAAGCGCCAGCTGCTCGACCAGCTTGACGCGGCCTACTCGTTCGAGGCACCGTCGAAGCTCGTCGAGGCCGAGTTCAACAACATCTGGGCGCAGGTCAACCGCGACCTGGAAGCCGCCGGCCGCACTTTCGCCGACGAAGAGACGACCGAAGAAGAAGCCCGCGCCGAATATATGCGCCTTGCCGAGCGCCGCGTGCGTCTCGGCCTGGTGCTGGCCGAGATCGGCGAAAAGGCCGGTGTCACCGTTTCCGATGAGGAGTTGCAGCGTGGCCTGTTCGAGCAGGTTCGCCGCTTCCCAGCCAACCAGCAGCAGGAAGCCTTCGAATTCTACCGCAGCAACCCCGAGGCGCTGAACGCGCTGCGGGCACCGATGTTCGAGGAGAAGGTGGTCGACCACCTGCTCGGGCAGATCTCGGTCACCGACGTCAAGGTCAGCAAGGAAGAGCTGATGGCGGACGACGAGGAAGCGGAAACCGCGGCCAAGGCCAAGCCGGCGAAGAAGGCGGCGGCCAAGAAGACTGAAGCCAAGGCAGATGAAGCCAAGGCCGGCGACGAGACGGAAGAGCCGAAAAAGAAGGCCGCGCCGAAGAAGAAGGCCGCCAAGGACGCCGAATAAGGCTCCGGCGCTTGATGGAATCGACGAAGGCCGCCCTCGAGGCGGCCTTTTTCGTTGCGAAACTGCAACAGCCGATTCGCTTCGCGGGAGGTGGCCCTTGGCGATACCAAGCATTGATCATTATCTGCGCTTGTGATGCAAACCGCATTGGTCGTGGAGGGGGCGTTGAGCTTAGTCTTTGAAACGGGACGTACTGTCGCCCTGGCGCTCGTTCTGGCCTTCGCCTGTGATGTCGCCTACGCCGACGCGATTGGCGGCAGCTGGCGCTTCGCCACGGGTGCGGATGGGCTTGCCACGGCTTCGCTCCATGCCACCAACAAACTGATCACCGGGGGTGGCGCCTTGAGCTACAGCCCGGTCCTGACCATTGCCTGCCGGGCAGCCGGCGAACCGCGCTGGACCGAATGGCTGCAATTGAATGACGCGGTTTCGGCCGGCGGCAAGATCACAATGTCGGTTACCGTTGATGGTGGCGGCAAGTTCAACGAGAGCTGGTCGGTCGGGTCGCGCGGCCGATTGCTGATGCGCGACGGCGCCGACGGCATCAAGCGTCTTGTTCCCGCAAGCCGGCTGCTGCTCTCCTGGCGGTTCGGGTTGCTGTCGGGGCGCGGCCAGGCGGATTTCGACCTTGCGGGGCTCGATGAGGCGGTCGCGCAGATTGCCGGGAGCTGCAACACCGACCCGCCTTGAGCGCGCCGGGTTCTAAACCTCAGCGATGCTTGGCTTTTTCTACCCGCCGCCTGGATTCCATGGTACATTGGTACCGCAATTCCACTGGGGAGGGCGGATATTCGGCCCAGACGCGATCGTCCAAGACACAAATGACGATCAGAGAGGAAATGCCATGCGCACTATAGCGTTTTTCGCTGCGGTGTCCGTTACGATCTTCGTCGCGCATCCGTCGCAGGCACAGGATGCCGCGGCTGGTGAGAAGGTCTTCACCAAATGCCAAGTCTGCCACATCGCAAATGAAGACAAGAACAAGATCGGGCCATCGCTGCACGGGGTCATCGGCCGCACCGCCGGGACGCATCCGGATTTTAAATATTCTGATGCCATGATCGCGGCCGGCAAATCCGGCGTCAAATGGGACGAACCAACACTGACGACCTACCTTCACGACCCCAGGGCTATGGTCAAGGGGACCAAGATGGCGTTTCCAGGCCTCAAGAACGATGCGGACGTGGCCAATGTCATTGCTTATCTGAAAACGTTTTCCAAGTGACCAGGCTTCTCTGCCATCCGTCCTTGTTCTACCGCGATTTTATCCGAACCGAAGGACAGCGTAAGCAAAAGCAGGGTACCAGTTCTCGCTTGCGCGGGCGTTCAGTTCGGGATCATGGCCCAGCTTGCCCGCTTCGATCGGTGGTCTGAGATGTCGACTGGGGAAAGCCGCCTCGACGATACCGTCATCCGCCCCTCGGAAGCGACGGCGGGTGATTTCTTCGCGCTTATGAAGCCGCGGGTCATGGCGCTTGCCGTATTCACCGCTTTCGTCGGTCTGATGGTGGCGCCTAGCGGGATGAATCCGGCCATTGCCGTGATTGCAATCGGCGCGATTGCGATCGGAGCGGGAGCGGCGGGGGCCCTCAACATGTGGTACGACGCGGACATCGACGCGTTGATGTCGCGCACATCAAGGCGGCCGGTTCCGTCGGGCCGCGTTACGCCGGGCGAAGCTCTCGGCTTCGGCCTTGTGCTTTCCGGGCTTTCGGTCATGACGCTCGGCGTACTGGTGGGCTGGCTTGCAGCATCGCTGCTTGCCTTCACCATCTTCTTCTACGTCGTCATCTACACGATGTGGCTGAAGCGCTCGACACCGCAGAACATCGTCATCGGTGGCGCGGCTGGCGCCCTTCCTCCGATGATTGGATGGGCCGCCGCAACTGGCGCCATCGGCATTGAAAGCCTCATCCTGTTTCTGATCATCTTTCTCTGGACGCCGCCGCATTTCTGGGCGCTGGCGCTGTTCAAGGTTGGCGACTACGCCGCTGCCGGTATTCCGATGATGCCGAATGTGGCAGGCCCAGCTTCAACGCGAAGGCAGATCCTTGCCTATGCGCTGCTTTTGGCGCCGGTCGGCATACTGCCTTGGCTCTTCGGATTCGCCAGCGGCTACTACGGAATTGCCTCGGCCGCATTGGGTGCCGCTTTCATCTGGCACGCCTGGAAGCTTCTGGCCGCTCCCGAAGAGGAACTGAAACCGGCCAAGGCGCTGTTTGCCTATTCGATCTTCTATCTCTTCGTGATCTTCGCCGCGCTGCTTGCCGACACCATTGTCACGCGCACTTTGATCTCAGCCGGAGTTTGAGCGCAGATCGCCGCTCGCGAACCGCTCTCCGGCGGCCGGTCGGCACGTGCCGTGCTAAAGACGCTTATAGAGCTGTCGCGATCGGATCGATTTTGCTTCGCCGACCTGCGGTTGGGAAAGGATCATGCGCCAATCCAAGTGGTACAGCGTCTTTGCGTGCGTAAAAAAGGGTGCGCGGCGCTGCATAAGCATATCGAAGAAGGGCCGCCAGAGGCAGCCGAGCCGCTCGGTCCTCCTATCCTTGCCAACAACGGGCGACAAGCCCCGCGCAAGAGAGTATGTTGATGGCGGTGTAGGTCGCGGTCTTGTGTGGCCAGTCACGCAGACGACAGCACCGCCAAAACCGCGACCTTCCGGACCCGGTCTGGAGGAACGGTCATGGCAAGCTTTCATGTGATAGCAGGCGCCAGCGAGACGCTGGAACATACCAAAATTCGGAAAATCGGTGTTTCCGACCTTTTCGACGCGCTCAAACGGGGCGTCGATGATTTCATGGTCAAACCATCGCATATCGTCTTTCTCTGCCTGATCTATCCGCTCGTGGGCGTCGTGCTCGCCGCTTGGACTTCAGGCGCCAATGCTTTGCCGTTGTTGTTTCCGCTGGTTTCTGGTTTTGCGCTGATTGGCCCATTCGCGGCGATCGGCCTCTATGAAATCAGCCGTAGACGGGAGGCCGGACTCGACACCTCCTGGCGGCATGCATTCGAGGTCAGGAATTCTCCGGCGCTGCCGGCCATCGCGGCGGTCGGGATCATGCTGTTTGCGATTTTCATCACCTGGCTTTTGACGGCGCAGATGTTCTACCAATACCTTTTCGGCCCGGCTCCGCCGGAATCGATATCCAGCTTCATCAACGCAATATTCGCCACCGGACGTGGCTGGACGCTGATTATCCTGGGACATGCCATCGGCTTCATCTTCGCTGTGGTGGTGTTGTGCACGACGGTCATCGCTTTCCCATTGTTGCTTGATCGCGATGTCGGCGCCTATGAAGCGATCCACACCTCGGTGCGCGTGGTCCTGGCGAACCCGATCGTGATGGCCGTCTGGGGGCTGATCGTGGCCGTCGGCCTGATCATCGGCTCGCTGCCAGTATTCGTCGGGCTCGCCGTCGTGCTGCCGATCCTCGGTCACGCCACCTGGCATGTCTACCGCAAGGTTGTGGAGCCGCCCGCCAGACCGGCGAGTTGAGGAAGTTTCGCATCGCTCCGGCCAGGGTGCCGGGGCGAGTTTTGATCGAGCCGTCAGTAAGCCCGGTGACTGAAGCGGGCTTGGTGCGCGCCCATGGTCAGGTTGCGGAAATCCTTGCCGCTGACATGCACCAGCGTTCTGTGGTCGCCGCCTTCGAAGTAGATGTCGGCGGCATCGCCAAGGCTCTCATCGACAATCACCGGCACGTCGTAGGCTGCGCCGATCGGCGGGATGGCACCGGTGTCGCAATCGCCGAAGAGCGAAATCACCTCGTCTTCGGAGGCGAGCCCGAGACGCTTGTCCATGACGTCTTGCAATGTGCCGAGTTCGATCCTGTGCGTGCTGGGAACCACGGCCAGCGCATAGCCGAGCTCGTGGTGAACAACCACCGATTTGGCCATTATGCTGCCGGGTATATGCGCGGCAATGGCGGCCTGTCTGCTGGTGGATGTGCGATGGTGGGCGACAGTGTCGTATGAGATTCCCTTCTGGTCGATAAAGTTCTTCAGTCTGGCTGCGATCGTCATCTTGGCCTCCCTTTGCCGGAGTTCATGACGCGTGGGGAAACGAGGGAAATCATTCTCCCAATGTCGTTTCGGCTACTAAAAATGGACCAGTGCTGATGGTTCACGTCAGGGCCCGGCTCCGAAAAACGCCAGCCGCGTGAAAAGCGTGTAATCCGCTTCGAAGACCATCATTGTCACAAACACCAGGACCAATATTGGCGGCAAGATGATGGCATACGCCAAAGCCAACCGTTCCCAAGCCATGTGCATGAAGACGGCGACGATCAATCCTGCCTTGAGGATCATGAAAATCAGGATCAGCGACCATCTGAGATAGCCGTGGAGGCCGAAATAGTCGACCAGGTAGGAGCAGGTGCTGAGGATGAACAGCCACGCCCACACCACCAGATAGAGTTTGATCGGGTGCTCCTGGTGAACCTCCGTATAGGCGATGCGAGTCGCCGGCGCTTCGTGCGCGGCGTGAAGTGCGTCTTGCCCGAGGCCGTTTGCGGTTACTTCAGCCATGTCTGCCTCTCACCAAAGATAGAAGAATGCGAAGATGAATACCCAGACCAGATCGACGAAGTGCCAGTACAGCCCCATTATCTCGACGTTCTCGTAGTGACCCGTGCGGCTGGTGAAGAAGCCGCGCCGTCCGATGTCGTAGTCTCCGCGCCAGACCTTGCGCGCCACGATGATCAGGAAGATCACACCGATGGTCACATGCGTGCCGTGGAAGCCGGTAATCATGAAGAAGCATGAGCCGAATTGCGCGGCACCCCAGGGATTGCCCCAAGGCCGCACCCCTTCGGTGATCAACTTGGTCCATTCGAAAGCTTGCATGCCGACAAAAGTCGCACCGAGTGCGGCAGTCAGAAGCATGAGAATCGCCGTCTTGCGGCGGTCGCGGCGGTAGCCGAAATTGACTGCCATGGCCATTGTCCCGCTGCTGGAGATCAGCACGAAGGTCATGATGGCAATAAGGATCAGCGGGATATCCGAGCCGCCGATACGGAGCGCAAAAACCTCGCTCGGATTGGGCCACGGCACGCGTGTGGAAATGCGCGCGGTCATGTAGGAGAGCAGGAAGCAGCCGAATACGAAGGTGTCGCTGAGCAGGAAGATCCACATCATGGCCTTGCCCCAGGACACGTTCTTGAACGCGCGCTGATCCGAGGACCAGTCGGCGGCAATGCCTCGCCAGCCTGCTGGCGGTGGCTCCGTCTGGCCGATATGTGTCAGTGTCTGTGCCATGCGCTTGATCCCCTTAGGTCAGCAACAGCCGGCAAATGTCGACGAACGTCGCGGCCCAGCCGGCCAGCAGGGCGAAGATGGCAAGCCAGACGAAAAGCAGGAAATGCCAGTACATGGCACATAGCTCGACGCCGAGGCGAAGCCGCTCCGGCCGCGCTCCAGTCCAGGCGCTGGTGGTGGTTCTGCCCAGACCCACCAGCCCTCCCAATATGTGCAGGCCATGCATGCCGGTTATCAGGTAGAAGAAACTGTTGGCCGGATTGGAGGCCAGAAAATAGCCGTCGGCGGTCAGCTGCCGCCATGCCATGAGCTGTCCGATCAGGAAGGCGAGCGCAGTCAGCCCGGCCGTGGCAAGGCCGAGCCTGACCGTGTCGATCTGGCCCCTTCGCGCCGCGACCGAGGTGCATTGCAGGGCTATGCTGCTCAGGACCAGCACGCCGGTGTTGAACCAGAGCAGCCGCGGCAGCGGCAGCGGCTGCCAGTCTGGCACCGCCATCCGCATGAAATAGGCGCTGGTAAAGAGCGCGAAAAGGCAGCCGACGACGGCGAGGAAGACGCCGAGGCCGATCTTGGCGGTTGGCAGCGTTGACCGGTTGAGGGCGACAACATCCCCGGCCAGACCTTGCTCGAGCCATGGCTTCGACATCAGCCCCTGATGTGAAAGCCACCATCCGGCAAAGCCGGCGACGACGAACAGGAAGACTATGATGACGCTCATGCCGGCGCCCTCGATGGGCCGAAGGAGCCCGGCATGTTCTGCGGGATGAAATCCTCTTTGGCGCCCGGCACGCTGTAATCGTAGGCCCAGCGATAGACGATCGGCAGGTTCTTGCCGAAATTGCCGTGGGCCGGCGGTGTTTGCGGCGTCTGCCATTCGAGGGTCGTAGCCCGCCACGGATTGCCGCCGGCCTCGCGGCCGTGCCGGATGCTCCAGATCAGGTTGAACAGGAACACCATTTGAGCAAAGCCGACAACGAACGCCATGATGCTGATGAACGAGTTCAGGTGGCGGGCCGACTCGGTCATGATCGTCATGTCGGTCAGTTCAGCGTAGCGCCGCGGCACGCCCATCAGGCCGAGATAGTGCATGGGGAAGAAAATCAGGTAGGCACCGAGGAACGTGACCCAGAAATGGAACCGGCCCAACGTCTCGTCGAGCATCCGGCCTGTGACCTTCGGGTACCAATGGTAGATCGCGCCAAAAACAACGAGGATCGGGGCGACACCCATGACCATGTGGAAATGGGCGACGACGAACATCGTGTCGGACAGTGGAACATCGACGACGACATTGCCGAGAAACAACCCGGTCAGCCCGCCGTTGACAAAGGTAACGATGAAGGCCAGGGCAAAGAGCATAGGTATGGTGAGATGGATGTCGCCGCGCCACAGGGTCAACACCCAATTGTAGACCTTGATGGCGGTCGGAATGGCGATGATCAGCGTCGTGGTGGCAAAGAAGAAGCCAAAATAGGGGTGCATGCCGCTGACATACATGTGATGCGCCCAGACCACGAAGCTCAGGGCGCCGATGCCGACGATGGCCCAGACCATCATCCGATAGCCGAAGATGTTCTTGCGGGCATGGGTGCTGATCAGGTCGGACACGATGCCAAAGGCCGGCAGCGCCACGATATAGACCTCGGGATGGCCGAAGAACCAGAATAGGTGCTGGAACAGGATCGGACTGCCGCCATTGTGCTGCAGTTGCTGGCCCAGCTCGGAGATTGCCGGCATGAAGAAGCTGGTGCCCAGGACGCGATCAAGCAGCATCATCACGCTGGCAACGAACAGCGCCGGAAAGGCGAGCAGCGCCATGACGGTCGCAGTGAAGATGCCCCAGACGGTCAGCGGCAGGCGCATCATTGTCATGCCGCGCGTGCGGCCCTGCAGCACGGTCACCACATAGTTCAGGCCGCCCATGGTGAAGCCGATGATGAACAGGATCAGCGAGGAGAGCATCAGGATGATGCCCCAGTCCTGGCCGCCTGGCGTGCCGCTCATAATGGCCTGCGGCGGGTAGAGCGTCCAGCCGGCCCCAGTCGGTCCGCCGGGCGCAAAGAAGCTCGACACCAGGACCAGCACGGCGAGCAGATAGACCCAGTAGCTCAGCATGTTGACATAGGGAAAGACCATGTCGCGCGCGCCGACCATCAGTGGGATCAGATAGTTGCCGAAGCCGCCAAGGAAGAGGGCGGTGAGCAGGTAGATCACCATGATCATGCCATGCATGGTGATGAACTGGTAATAGGCTTCCGGGGTGATGAAGTTGAACGTACCGGGGAAGCCGAGTTGCAGCCGCATAAGCCAGGATAGCACCAGGGCGACCAGGCCGATTCCCGTTGCTGTCGCCGAATACTGGACGGCTATGACCTTTGCGTCTTGCGAGAAGACGTATTTGGTCCACCAGCTATGAGGATGGTAAAGTTCCACTTCGGCGACTTCGGCCGGTGGGATTCCATCTGCTGGCGTGATGTCGACCATGGGAACACTCCGTGTTCTTTTCAGCGAGACCCGACCGTTTCGAGCTTTGCTGCAACGTTCAAACCTGACGCCATCGTGCCCGATGCCTGGTCTGCCGAGCCCGTTTTCTGGGGTGCCGACAGCTGAGCGAAAGTCTGCTGCTGACCAAGCCAGGCCAGGTAGTCTTGTTGCGTGTCGACGACGACCACACCATGCATCAAAGGATGCCCTTGGCCGCAAAGTTCGGCGCAAAGGACCTGAAAGGTTCCGGTCTTGGTCGGGGTGAACCAGAAATAGGTGACCGAGCCCGGGACCATGTCCATCTTGGCGCGGAATTCCGGCACGAAGAAATCGTGCAGCACATCAATGGAGCGAAGCAGCATCTTGACCGGTTTGCCGACCTGCAAATGCAGATCAGCGGCTTCGACCACGACATCGTCCTGACCATTGGGATCGCCGGGGATGATCCCCAGCGGATTATCGGCACTGACGTCGCGGGTCTCCGACGTGCCGAGCTTGCCATCCTTGCCGGGCAGGCGGAAACTCCATTGCCATTGCTGGCCAATGACCTCGACCTCGGTCGCGTCGCTTGGAACGGTAACAAACCGGCTCCAGACGAACAGGCCGGGAACCAGTAACGTCGTGACCCCAACTGCGGTGACGATCGTTAGCCACGATTCGAGCCGCTTGTTTTCCGGTTCGTAGGCAGCCCGGTTGCCTTCCCGATGACGGAAGCGGAAGACGCAATAGGCCATGAATAGAACCACGGCGGCGAAGACGACGCCGGTGATCCAGAAGGTGATGATGATGGTGTTGTCGATATAGTCCCAGTTCGAGGCAATCGGCGTCCACCACCATGGGCTCAGGAGGTGAAACGACACCGAGCCCACTACAATCAAAACGAGTACAAGCGCTACGGCCATGTCCCGTCCCTCCGGCATTCCAGGGGCGCGAAGCCGTCCCGAAAAATACCAAACCCATCATAGCTCGATTTGGGGTCGCAATTCCAGCGCCGACTATCTTGACGGGAAAAAATGCAGCTTTTGCCCTTCGAGACCGGCAATTCCCCAGGTCGGCACCAGGTCCTTTATCATGGAATGGCGTTTCTCCGCCCAACGATGATCTGATCATGCGGTAATGCCTTGCCGCTTGGCCGGATCGACAATCTCCTTGGTCACCTTGGTATCGGCACACGATGGCGTCGGGCGCCGGGTTGTCCATCAACCGGGTCGAAGGACGGGAAGATCTTCAACCACCGGGATCGGCAACGGTTTTCGCGCTTGCGCTGGCGGAAAAGTACCTCCGATTTCGTGGGAAGATGTCCGGCGGGACAGGTGCGCGGGACAGCGGCAGACGGACTTCTTTGGCCAGTTTTCTTCCCAAGGGCCAGAAACGGCAATGCCGCCGGGGGAGGCCCAGCGGCATGTTTCTTGGCTGGCTATCGCCGCTTCGGGCGCGATGCGCTACGGCGTCGTCCCCGCTTGGATCGTGGCGGCCGCCTGATCGATCTTGCCGGCAAGGACGCCCTGGGCCCAGGCACTGACCTGGGCATCGACGGGCTTGTTGGCCATACCCGCCAGTGCTGCGTCAAGCGATGTCTGATCGGTGCCGACGGCCGCCGCGGTGGCTGCCGCCTCGGCCTGGGCCGCCGCCGCATTGTCGGCGTCGACGATGGCCTGCTGTGCGGTGATCTGGTCTTTCACAGCCTGGATCTGGGCAGTCGTGGCTGACGAATCCGCCTGCAGCGCGGTCAGCTGCGCGTTCAGAGTATCCAGTTGGGTCTGGGCTGTGGCCGCTGTCGCGGCCGCCGCGTCAGCCGCGGCCTGGGCGACCTTGGCTTTCGCGGACTGTGTCACATACGCCTGAATGGCAGCGAACTTCTTGCTCTTGGAATTCATGTAAGCGTTGATATTGCGCTGCAGCGAGTTCAGCCGGCCGAGCTTGGCATGGATGTTCTTGTCGTTGGGCACGGACGCGACCTCAGTCGTATCGACCGTGGTGTCGGTCGTTGTGTCCGTTTCCGTCCTGGCCGCATGCCCTGGAGTCGACGCAGACTTGCCATGCGAAGCGCCACTGTTGCCATTGCCATTACCCTTGCCGCCGCCGTTGCCTTGGCCGCCGCCGTTGCCGCCGGCATTGCCACCGCCATTGCCGTGCCCGTTGCCGGCGAGCGCCGGGGACGCAAGAAGCGCCAATGCGGCAAGTACCGCGAACAGAGTTTTTCGGTTTGTCATGGTGTCTCTCCTCGGGAATCGCCACTCCGCCCAACCGCTAAAACAGCCTCGTGTGAGAAATTGCTAAAAGTACAGAATAAACTTTGGCTAAATGTGTTTCCTATCCGTTGGCCGGATCCAGAAGATGCCGTAACCTCCTGAGATTGCTTCAAAATCGGTGCAGTAAAACTGCTGCTGTACTGAAGTCCCATGCTGGCCGGACGATGGTCCTAACCATCAACCCCAGCGGTAAGGCAGAAGTTGTGGGCTGGTCTATGGAAAGCGCGCTGAATTGTTGAAAGCCTGGCCACAGCCCGATGCGCCATGCCAGCCACATGCGCTAGATCAGCAGCAGACCCTTCATGCTGGAATGGCCTTTGCGCCCGATGATGATGTGGTCGTGCACGGCGATGCCCAGCCGCTTGGCCGCGTCGACGATCTCCTTTGTCATCTCGATATCGGCGCGTGATGGCGTCGGGTCGCCGGAGGGATGGTTGTGCACCAGGATGATCGCGGTCGCCGACAGTTCGAGCGCCCGCTTGACCACTTCTCTGGGATAGACGGGTGTGTGGTCGACAGTGCCGGTCTGCTGCACTTCGTCGGCGATCAGCGCGTTCTTCTTGTCGAGGAAGAGGATGCGGAACTGCTCGCGTGCCTCGAACGCCATGGCCGAGCGACAGTAGGCGAGAAGCTGCGTCCACGACGACAGGACTTCGCGGCCATGGACTTCGCCGCGCGCCATGCGCTGCGCTGTCGCCGCGACGACCTTGAGGTCGAACGCCACCGCCGGGCCGACACCCTTGACCTCCTGCAACAGGTTGACGGGCGCGCCAAGTACCTCGGCCAAAGTGCCGAAGCGCGCCAGCAGCGCCTTGGCGGTCGGCTTGGTGTCGGCGCGCGGGATCAGGCGGAAGAGCAGGAGTTCCAGGAGTTCATAGTCGGGCAGGGCATCCGGACCCGCGGAGGCAAAGCGCTCGCGCAGGCGGTCGCGATGACCGAGATAGTGTGGTTTCTCCTCGGGTACCGGCCTGGCTTTCGCCGCGAGTGGTACCTGCACCTCGGAGAAGAAACTCCGCTCGTCGTCGTCGCTGACTTTCCCCATGCGCCCCCGCATCCGGCAATCAATCGGGCAAACAGCCGCCCGACATGTCAAAATATCAGGCCGGCAGGCCGGGGCGGTCGAGTTTTGCGGGCGAGAGCGTGAAAATCTCGCAGCCCGCGTCGGTCACGCCGATCGTGTGCTCATACTGCGCCGACAGCGAGCGATCGCGCGTCACCGCCGTCCAGCCGTCCGACAGGACCTTCACATGCGGCCGGCCGAGGTTGATCATCGGCTCGATGGTGAAGATCATGCCGGGCCGCATTTCCACGCCTTCACTGGCGTTGCCATAGTGCAGGATGTTGGGCGCATCATGGAACAGCTGGCCGACGCCATGGCCGCAGAAGTCGCGCACCACCGAGCAGCGTTCCGCCTCGGCATAGGTCTGAATAGCGGCGCCGATGGCGCCGGTGCGGGCACCCGGCCTGACCGCGGCAATGCCGCGCATCAGGCATTCATGGGTGACCTCGAGCAGGCGTTCCGCGGCGCGCTTGATGGTGCCGACGGGATACATGCGCGAGGAGTCGCCGTGCCAGCCATCGAGGATGTAGGTGACGTCGATGTTGACGATGTCGCCATCCTTCAACGGCTTGTTGTCTGGAATGCCATGGCAGACGACATGGTTGATCGAGGTGCAGGACGATTTCGTGTAGCCGCGATAGTTGAGCGTCGCCGGCAGCGCGCCATGGTCCATGCCGAATTCGAAGACGAAACGGTCGATGGTCTCGGTCGTGACGCCGGGAGCGACCATAGGCACCAATTCGTCCAGGCAGCGCGCGGTGAGGTCGCATGCCTTGCGCATGCCGGCAAACCCTTCCTCGCCATAAAGGCGGATCTGGCCGGTATTTCTGAGCGGTGCCGTGGCGGCGTCGAGATAGGTGACCATTTCGTCCGTGTAGAAGGTGGGGCGCTGCAGGAGTGCTGGCGTGAAAATCCTCCCAGATTTGGCACTTGGGGGCAAAAGGTTCAAGGAAGAACTGCCTGATGCCGCCCGAGTGGGCAGGATATTCGTCTGGTCGGGGTGATCTCTGCTCGGTTTTGCACGGTTTGCTTTCCTTTCCGCCCATCTGCGTTAGGGCGGGTTACGTTTTGGAGATCGCCTCCTTCACGCAAGCGCGCCAGATCGCTTGAAGCACCGTTGACGGCAGCCTGCTCATGTCTGAGGGGCCTGGTGCTGCTGGCGATGGCCTGATGTGCCCATCTTCGCGGACCCTGCACAGGGCGGCGCCAGCGTTGGTCTGGAACGGTCGGGCGAGATGGCGGCGCTGCTGCGTGTCACCAGCAAGGCACAGGCGCTGGAGGTTCGCGGTGCCCGGCCGGTGCTGGCCAAATTCGCCAGCGGCCATCCGGCCCTGCCGGCGCCGCAAGCTGCCTTCTTCGGTTCGATCCGACATTACCCGCCGTATTTATTGCCGACCATGGGGCGATCGGCGCGCCCAGCGTAAGCAGCAACCAGCCGCGCGCGCCGCCGTCCACGCGGGCCTGAGCGGTCCAGGACCGCAGGTTTCACCATCATTTCCCATGCCATTCGTGTCGCGACCCGTGCGGCGGCCGTTAGCCGCGCATTGGTGGCGCGCGGCGCGTCATTTCCGGATCAATTCAATGCAACGGATCAAGACTTTAAAAAGCCTGTTGCCAAAAGCCTGTTGCGGGCGGCTTCGGCCGCCTCGTTCCTCTCCGTCCAGGCGCTCATCTGCATCGGGACCGTTTATTGGGCGATCGCCGAGACGCTCTATTTGTCCGGAGCCGGAGCGCTTGTCCTTGGCGTGCTATTCGCATTGCTGTCGGCGTATGTTCTGCTGACCGTGGTGCGCATGGCCTTCGACGCGGAGACCGACCCGGCCAACCAATGATCACGCTGCCGGGATGTCCGCCCGTTGCGGCAAAACGGCCGTTTCCGCAGTGACGACACATTTGCGTGGCACGTCAGACAAAGCAACTTTTGGCGACGAACGGCGTTGCTTGGGGCGACGCCAGTTCGGGAGATGTCAGATGGACAGATTGCAATTCGAGGTGCCGGTGCGGATCGCGCCAGGATCCGGCTTGCCCGTCGAGGAGATCTACAGCGTCGAGCAGGCGCTCGATTTTCTCCAGGACTGGCCGGCACGCCGGCAGGGACCGGTATATCAAAAGGCTTTCAATGCCTGCTTCGGCGCCACGGTGGATGTAGTCAAGACCGAGGATGCCTGCCGGGCATTCATGGCGTTCTGCCGTGTCACCGGACTGATGGCCAGCGACATGATGGCGCCGCGCAAGCGTGGCGGTGAGGCCAGGGTGCTGCAGGCCTGAGGTCCGCTCCGTCTATCCCGATCAAACCAGCTCGATTTGATTGCACATGACGATCCGGCGACCGGATCGTCTCGATAGCGGCGTTAAGCTTCCGTTTCCATCTTCGCGGCTAGGCCATTGTTTGTTCAGCAATGGTTGATTCGTTGCGTCAGTCTCATGGTTCGGAAGATGTCCCCAGAAAAAGTCCGTGCATTCCCGATCGACCGTCAGCTATTCTTGGTTAAAGAAGTTGCAGCCAATCTTGGCAATCTGCACGGCGAGACCGCCACCTCCTTCTGGAGGGCAAAAGCGGTCGAGTTGCTTGATCTCGTCGTTGGATCCGGCAGGGACAGGGCGGCAGCCAGTGACGAAGTACGCAGGTTTTTCCTTGCCGTACAGAGAGAACTTTCGGCTGGCACGATCGCCGAAGCGACACCAGTTCTTTCAGCCTGAAGCAAATCCAGTCGCCGATAACTTCACGCTATTTGCAACGATAGCGCACGAAACCGCGGGCGGCAATTCCGGCGCGGTTTCCGGCGATCCGGTGGTCGGCAGCGCCGCGCTTGGCTACAGGTCCGGCAATTTCGCCGTCGGCCTCGACTCGCAGGGCGATCCCGACACGCTGATGGGCTTCGCGCTTGGCGGCGTCGCGGGATCCTTCTCGGTGCCGGACGCGAGACTTCGGGCAACATCATCGGCGGCCATGCCGGCGCCTATGGTGCGCACAAATGGGACCAGTTCTACATCAACGGCTCGCTGGCGATGGATCTCTACAGCAACACGACCGACCGCTTCACCTCGGTTCCGGGCGCGTCCGGTCCGCTCAATCCCGTGCCGGCGATCACGAGGGAGCACTGGACCGGTGATTTCATGAGCGCCGGCTTCGGCACCAGCCTCGAGGCCGGCTGGCGGCAGCCGATCGGTGCCGGCGCCCTCACGCCGTTCGCCGGGCTGCAATTCCAGGCGCTGTCGATGCAGGCCTTTTCAGAAAAGTCGGCCAGCGACGGAGCGCTCGGCCTCGACTTCGACAGTCGCACGGTTATCTCGCTGCCGGTCTCGCTCGGCCTGCAGCTCGACACGACGGTCGCCGTCGGCGGGACGACGACGCTGCAGGCCTGGGGCCGCGCGGCATGGCAGCATGAGTTCAAGCCGGACCGCTCGGTGGAACCCCACCTTCCAGGCAGCGCCGGGCTATGCCTTCGTCGTCCAGGGCGCTAGCGCTGCCGAGGACGCGGTCGCCGTCAACGCCGGCGTCAAGCTGAACTGGGCTCCAACACATCCGTCTTCGCCAGCTTCGATGGCAAGTTCGCCGACCGGGTGCAGACCTATGGCGGCAATGTCGGGTTCAGGGTGAACTGGTAGGGGACGGCGTCGCTACGAACCAGGCTGGCAGCTCTGAGACTCGCCGTCACTGCCCGCATCTTGCCTTCGTGGCGGCTGTCCCGCTCGAAAAGCATGGACCATGCCATAATGTCGTCTGTCGGACCTTGGTCCCAAGTTTGCTGGACAAAAGTCCTATCGTGCGCCGATCGGCCGACGAAAATTCTTTCTTTTTGAGGCCAATAAGCCATCGATCAAAAAATGAACCGAACTTTTTAGCCGTTCGTTCATATGTGCATGTCTTCTAATTTCTCATGACTTTCAAACGCTTCACCCGAATTCGGCTTATAGCGGACGGTATACGCCGGGGTACGAGCGCGAATGTTGCCACCATCTTCGCCCTGACCTTACCGATCGTCGTCGGCGCCGCGGGTTTCGGTATCGAGACGTCCTACTGGTATTACAACAGCCTCAAACTTCAGGCGACGGCCGACGCCGCGGCCTATGCCGGGGCGCTCGAACGGATCTCGGGGTCAGACAAGCCGACGATCACCGCAGCCGCGACCCAGTCGGCCGCTTCAAACGGGCTGGGTTCAGGCACGATCGTCGTCAACACGCCACCAGCATCTGGACCGAACACGGCGAAGAAAGCGGTCGAGGTCATCGTCAGCCAGAACCTCGACCGGATGTTCACTTCGATCTTCACACAAGGCCAGGTTCCCGAACAGGCGAGGGCGGTGGCGCTTATCACCGACGCCTCCAAGGCATGCATGACCGCGCTCGATCCAGCCGCTTCGAAGGCGGTGTGGTTTTCCGGCAGCACTAGCGTCAAGTTCTCTCACTGCGTTATCATGGCCAATTCGACCGCCTCGGACGCCATCACGCTTCAGGGATCAGCGAGTCTCGCTGTCGATTGCCTGATATCAGCGGGCGGTGTCTCTCTCAGCAATCCCGTAACGACCGTCTGTGCGACGCCGATCACTCAGGCGCTGCCTGCCCCCGATCCGTTTGCCGACCTGCCGGCGCCTGCGGCGACCAACCCCTGTCAGAATATCAACGGCAACAAGACGACGCAAACGATTCAGCCGGGGACCTATTGCAGTGGACTCAGTCTCAGCGGCAACGTTACCCTTTCGCCTGGCGTCTACGTTGTCCAGGGCAATTTCAAGATAAACGCCAACGCAATCGTCGCTGGTGCCGGAGTTACCATCTTCATGGCAGGCAGTTCGACCGTCAGCATGAACGGCAACGCCACTGTTAATCTGAGCGCGCCGACATCCGGCACCTACTCCGGCGTGCTGATGTATGGGGACAGAATGGGTACAGGCGGACAGAACACCTTCAACGGCACCGCGGATTCGTTGCTGACGGGCGCTCTCTACTTTCCCAAACAGCAAGTGAACTATCTTGGCAATTTCTCGGGCAACGGCGGCTGCACTCAGGTCGTCGCCGATACGATCCAATGGTCAGGCAACTCAACCATCAATCAGGATTGCTCGAGCCTCGGAATGCGCAACATTCCGGCCGCGCAGTCCGTGGCGCTGGTCGAGTAGTCTGCCGTGGAGCGTCGATCGATCTCGTATCTTAAAGATGAGGCGGGCACTGCGGCCGTCGAATTCGCAATGGTTCTGCCCTTTCTGTGCGTTGCGCTGCTCGGCATCCTCGACGGTTGGTCCTACGTGACGAGTTCGCTGTCGATGCGCGCCGGCGTCAAGACTGCCGCGAACCTGGTCATGGCAGGATCGACCAACGATACGGCGACCCAGGCCGTTGCCATTTCGAGTTGGGAGAAGCGGCCGGCGGATGGCCAGGTCACGCTAAGCCGGATTTACATGTGCGGGGCGACCGTGGTCGACGCCGCCACCCTGTGCAGCGGGCCCAAGGCGCCATCGGTCTATGTCCAGATCCAGGCGTCGGCCACCTGGGTGCCGCCCTTCACCTTCGGCGTCTTTTCCACGTCCAGCGTCATCGGCCACCTGGAGGTGATCCGTGTCCGCTAGAGCCGTTCTTCGTTTCGCGGAAACGCAGGCCCGCACTATGTGCTTGCTTGGACACAATTCCGGACGGAAAACCGCTTCGCACTTTTCCTGGAATTGCGTCAGAGCGGTTCAGCGTTTGATGGAATCATTGACCCGCTCTAACTCTTTGTTTCTGCGCAATTCCGGACGGAAAACCGCTTCGCACTTTTCCTGGAATTGCGTCATGGCAGCCGCGTTCAGGCGGGATCGATCGGGCGGTGCCGGCTTGGAATTCGCATTGATCGCCCCCTTTCTCATCATGCTTTTGTTTGGCATCTTCGCCTTCGGCTGGTCGATGAACTCCATATCCAGTGTTCGCTATACGCTGGAGATGTCGGCACGCTCGCTGCAGCTTCAGAACACGCTGACCCAGGCCGACATCCAGGCCATCGCTACACAGAAACTTCAGGCCCTGGGTTTGAAGGATGTCGTCGTCACGATCGTCATGGATCCGGCGAGTGGTGGCTTCCGCATGGCACATCTGACCGCCAGCTATGCCTTCGTCATCGACTTTCCCTATTTCAGCGCCTTCCCGATCAACTACGCGACGACCGTTACCGTGCCGCTGGTCGGCGCGTAGGCCACGGTCTGCCGGGCATGGGCTTTGATGTTCAAGTGATGCACGGCCTGCCTTACCCTGCCGGGTCGTTATTGCGCGGCCGTCCGCAGGATTGTTGTCGCAATCGGCCTCGTCGCCTCAATCCGCCTTAGACAATGATCCGGAATATTGCGCCACATCGCCTGGGTGCATTCTCTGTCTACGGCCGCAACAGCTTCGCCAGGCGCTACGTTCGCCGCGTGGGTGGTGGTGGATGACGCGAAAAGAACCGTCTGGGTTATGAGAGCCGAAAAGGCGGCGACCTGGATCAGAACGGCGGCAAAGGCGATCTTCTTGAGCATGCGGCGAGAACGCGCGGCACTTCCTCTGGTTCCCTCCAGGTCGCGCTGTTCTCGCGCGGGCGGGCCGACTACCCACTATCCCAGGACGGACCGCCATTGCCGTCAAACGAACGGCGGATCCTTTGCAGCAGCAAAGGATTCATGCGCCACGGACGTCGCGGTCCAATAGTCGGATGGCGGGCTCACGACGGTGTTCGGCATTGGCGCGATCGATGCCCTCCACGGTGATCGCGAAGGTGCCGTTTTCGACCCTACCTATCCAGCCTTTTGCTTTCAGATACCAGAGATGAAACTCGAGATGCTCACGGGGGCAGCCTGATAGGCGTTCAAGTTCTGTATCGCCAATGCCAGGATCATTGACGTCTTGTCGGCGTTTGACGTAAAGAAGCGAGAGAAGTTTTGCCTGAATTACGACGTCACGCTCTATACCTTTATTATTGCCGGTTTCCTCAATCAGCTCGCGGCGAAGCTTCAAGTGGTCTTTGTACTTGATGTCGTACTGAGCGCGTTTGACCGGGTCTTTCAGGATGTTATGGGCTTCCACGATTTCGCTAAAGCGTGCTTCATCGCCGGTGTCTTGATTGTCGGGATGGTAGCGCATGGCAAAGTAACGAAATACCCGCTCTAACGTTTCCGAGTTGGCATTCGGGCTAATTTCGAGAATTTCATAATAGTCAATGAACATAGAGTTGTGTCCCCCGTGGCGCGCTTTATATGCCGATTTGCCAGAGTACGGAATATCTGACGGCTAAGGACAAAGTCTGGATGGAAATGTCAGACCTTTGCTTTGCAAAAACCAAGACCTTGGTCCGGTGGCAATGGATGGTCTCAATCACTGCCACGGACAGATGTCGGGCGCCTGTTGGGCGAGAGGCTTCAGGGTAAGCGCTTGCCAAGTAGACACCAGATTCGCGCCCCTGCACAGATCGGTAAGTCAGGATAATGTGCTGAGAGTCCAGCAAATTCGCCGAGAGAGGCGGTCATGGCAGACTGGTGATGTTCAACGTCACCTGATTCCCGCGAAGGAACGCCACCATGACCAAGGCTGACTGCCAGCGCTGCCGTCAAAAACATTCTGCTATCGAACCCGGATGGGCCGCACGAAGTGATCCGCGCGGTGATGCAGGAGGTGCTCGAGGCCGAGATGGACGAGGCGCTGCGGGCTTCAAAGAGCGAACGCACGCCGGAGCTCGCGGCCGGCGGCCATCTCGTCGTCATGATGACGGAATCGCGCGCGGGATCCAACGTCAGGGCCAAGTCAGAGCTCGGCTGGAGCCCGCGCCATACCTCGTGGCGAGAGGGGTTTGCCGAAATCGTGCGGCCAGATGCGGGAATTGCCGCATGACATGCCCTGCGCACGTCAGGCTATCGTCATCGAGATACCAGCAGTCGGCGTTGCCGGCGCCAAAGCGGAGGTCGAGGTCGCTGGGAGAAACGTGGTTAGGTATAGGGCATTCCCGGGCGCGGAAAGCGCCCGGGAGATTGTGTTTTCGGCTTACCGCCAGAGGTGAGCAGACTTCGTGTATCGAACGAGCGATCTACCTTGACGTTGAGCGAGATTCAGTGACGCATCAGGGCCATAAGGCAAAGGATTTCAGCTGCACCCGCTCGTGGCACCGCACGTGTCGCACTTCTCGCACGTTCCGTTCCGCACCATGGTGAAATTCTGGCACTCGGAGCAGGAATTGCCGGTGTAGCCCTGAAGCAGTGACTTGGCGCGGCGGTCGGCGGCGAGTTTCTTCGCCTCGGCTGCTTCATTGGCGGCCGCGTCGGTGAACAGGGCCGCGGCGCCGGAGGCCTCGGAGGCCGCGTCGGCGGCTTCCTCGAAGGCCATGTCCTCGGCCAATTCCTTGGCCCGCTCCTCATAGTCGCGCTTGTAGGCGATCGCCTCGTCGCTGGCCGGTTTCAACGCCAGCACGTTGGAGCCGGAGAAGGCCGACGGCGCCGAGCGGGCAGGGGTGCCGGAGGCGGAGCCGGCAAAACCCTTCGGCTCACTGCCGCTTACCCGGGAAACCAGCTTCACCGGTGAACCGCGCGTCAGGCCCTTGGAAACGGCGTCGGTCTTGCCTTCGCTGATGCCACGGCCAAGTGCGGTGTTGGAGAAGTCCGACTGGTCGACATGGGCGAGGTCGTTGCGGCCGAGATAGGAGATCGCAAGTTCGCGGAACACGTAGTCGAGGATCGACGTCGCGCTCTTGATGGCGTCGTTGCCGATCACCATGCCGGCCGGCTCGAACTTGGTGAAAGTGAAGGCATGCACATATTCGTCGAGCGGCACGCCGTATTGCAGGCCGAGCGAAATCGCGATGGCGAAGTTGTTGAGAAGGCCACGCAGCGTCGCGCCTTCCTTGTTCATGTCGATGAAGATCTCGCCGAGGCGGCCGTCATCATATTCGCCAGTGCGCAGGAAGATGGTGTTGCCGCCGATCTTGGCCTTCTGGGTATAACCCTTGCGGCGACCGGGCAGCTTCTCCTGCTCGCGCGACACGCGCTCGATGATGCGCTCGACGATACGCTCGGTGATCTGCGCCGCCCGCGCCGCCTGCGGCGCCGCGATCAGCTGCTCGACCGCTTCGTCCTCGTCATCCTCGCCATCGGCGAGCAGCGAGGCATTGAGCGGCTGCGACAGTTTCGAGCCGTCGCGATAGAGCGCGTTGGCCTTCAGCGCCAGCTTCCACGACAGCATGTAGGCGTTCTTGGCGTCCTCCACCGTCGCATCGTTGGGCATGTTGATGGTCTTGGAGATGGCGCCGGAGATGAAGGGCTGTGCGGCGGCCATCATCTGGATGTGGCTGTTGATCGACAGCGAGCGCTTGCCGATCTTGCCGCAGGGGCTGGCGCAGTCGAACACGGCAAGGTGTTCGGCCTTGAGGAAGGGCGCGCCTTCCAGCGTCATGGCACCGCAGACATGGATGTTGGCTGCCTCGATGTCTTTCCTGGAGAAGCCCATTGCCGGCAGCATCTCGAACGAGAAGTCGTTGAGCTGCTCGTCGGTGAAGCCAAAGGTCTCCTTCACCCAGTCGGCGCCGAGCGTCCACTGGTTGAAGACGAACTTGATGTCGAACGCCGACTTCAGCGCCGCGTTGAGCGCGCTGATCTTCTCGTCGGTAAAGCCCTTGGCCTTGAGCGAGCCGGGATTGATACCGGGTGCCTGGTTGAGGTTGCCGTGGCCGACCGCATAGGCCTCGATCTCGGCGATCTGGCTCTCGGAATAGCCGAGCGTGCGCAGCGCTTCCGGCACGGCGCGGTTGATGATCTTGAAATAGCCGCCGCCGGCGAGCTTCTTGAACTTCACAAGAGCGAAGTCGGGCTCGATGCCAGTGGTGTCGCAATCCATGACCAGGCCGATCGTGCCGGTCGGCGCGATCACGGTCGCCTGCGCATTGCGGTAGCCATGCTCCTCGCCAAGCTCGATGGCGCGGTCCCAGGCGGCTTTCGCATGCTCGGCAAGCGCCTGCTGCTTGAGATCGGCGGCGACCAGCGGCACCGGATTGACAGCCAGCTTCTCGTAGCCGTCCCTGTCGCCATAGGCGGCGCGGCGATGGTTGCGCATGACGCGCAGCATGTTCTGGGCGTTGCGGTCATAATCCGGGAAGGCGCCGAGCTCGGAGGCCATTTCCGCCGAGGTGGCGTAGGCGACGCCGGTCATGATCGCGGTCAGCGCGGCGCAGATGGCGCGGCCCTCGTCGGAATCGTAAGGAATGCCCGAGGTCATCAAGAGGCCGCCGATATTGGCATAGCCCAGGCCGAGCGTGCGGTAGTCGTAGGAGAGCTTGGCGATCTCCTTCGACGGGAACTGCGCCATCATGACGGAGATTTCGAGAACGACGGTCCACAGTCTGACCGTATGCTCGTAGGCGGCGATATCGATCATGCCGTCGGCTTTGCGGTAAGGGAGCAGATTGATCGAGGCGAGATTGCAGGCCGTGTCGTCAAGGAACATGTATTCAGAACACGGGTTGGAGGCCCGGATCGCACCAGCCGAAGCGCAGGTATGCCAGTCGTTCATCGTCGTGTTGAAATGCAGGCCGGGATCGGCCGAAGCCCAGGCGGCGTAGCCGATCTTTTCCCAGAGGTCCCTGGCCTTTAGCGTCTTCAGCACCTTGCCGTCCTTGCGGGCGGTCAGCTGCCAGTCGCCATCCTGCTCGACAGCGCGCAGGAAATTGTCCTTCAGCGACACCGAATTATTGGAGTTCTGGCCCGAAACTGTGAGGTAGGCGTCCGAATCCCAGTCGGTGTCGTAGGTCTTGAACGACATCGAGGTATAGCCCTGCTTGGCGAACTGGATGACGCGGTAGATGTAGTTCTCCGGCACGGCCGACTTCTTGGCCGCTTTGATCTCGCGCTTCAGCGCGGTGTTGATCGACGGGTCGAAGCAATCGTCATCCTGACCTTCGCAGTTGACGCAGGCCTTCATGATGGCTTCGAGATGCTTCTTGACAATTTTGGAGCCGGTCACCAGCGAGGCGACCTTCTGCTCTTCATTGACCTTCCAGTCGATGAATTCCTCGATATCGGGGTGATCGGCATCGACGATGACCATTTTTGCGGCGCGGCGCGTCGTGCCGCCCGACTTGATGGCGCCCGCAGCGCGGTCGCCGATCTTGAGGAAGCTCATCAGGCCGGAAGAACGGCCGCCGCCCGACAGTTTTTCACCTTCGCCGCGCAGCAGCGAGAAGTTGGAGCCGGTGCCGGAGCCATATTTGAACAGGCGCGCCTCACGCACCCAAAGGTCCATGATGCCGCCCTCGTTGACGAGATCGTCCTGCACGCCCTGGATGAAGCAGGCATGCGGCTGCGGATGCTCGTAGGATGATTTCGACTTGGTCAGCTTGCCGGTGAAGGGGTCGACATAGAAATGACCCTGGCTCGGACCGTCGATGCCATAGGCCCAGTGCAGGCCGGTGTTGAACCATTGCGGCGAGTTCGGCGCCACGCGCTGGGTGGCCAGCATGTAGGCGAGTTCGTCGCGGAAAGCGCGCGCGTCGTCTTCCGACTTGAAGTAGCCGCCTTTCCACCCCCAATAGGTCCAGGTGCCGGACAGACGGTCGAAGACCTGGCGGGCGTCGATCTCGGAACCATAGCGCTCGACTTCCGGCAGCTTGGCAAGTTCGGCCTCATCGGCGACCGAGCGCCACAGGAAGGAGGGGACGTCGTTCTCCTCGACCTTCTTCAGCCGCGCGGGGACACCAGCCTTGCGAAAATATTTCTGCGCCAGGATGTCGGCCGCCACCTGGGAGAACTGCGCCGGCACATCGATATTGTCCAAGCGGAACACCACCGAGCCATCCGGATTCTTGATCTCGGAAAGCGCCTTGCGGAATTCAATCTCCGCATAAGCAGATTGCCCCGGCTTGGTGAAACGACGCTCGATGCGCATTGGTCCTGTCCCTTTTGTCTATATATAGCGCTTTCGTCAGGGGATTTCTGCCCCAAATGCGAAAAGCACAGTCCGCCGTTTGCAGGCATCGCGAACAATGCCGGCATCTCCTCTTCGCAAGCTGCTGCCGCGCGCGCAACAAGACGCCTTGCCAGGCGCTTGCCGAGGCTGCCAACCGACCTTGCGGGTCCTTCGAAACTGAATTTTTCGATTCCCTCGATCGAGGGAAATTCACACTATCTAGCGCCGAACCTACCTGCAAACACTAAATATAGTATTAACAGACAATTTATTCCAGTCCGACAATTCTCCCTTTCGTCGCCCCATGCCCCACAATCCCAACGCTTCCGCCGGCCTCGTAACAGGCGGAAATGCGGGAAAAAAACACACATAATCCGGGAAAAAGACCGGGCTCAGAACTTTCCGGTCGCGCTCTCAACAGGAGCGCATGGCCTATAAAAGGCGACTCGTTTTGCGCCGTCAAGGATTCGTTTGCGTAGCTTTTGTGACCCCAACATCTTGTGTGTCACACATGTGGATAACGGGGATAGAAATGCGCCGCCGCGATGGTCGTCTGGGTCGCCGGTTTGCGAATTGCCGACGTTGGGAGGCGCCGGGCAAATCGTGGTTCAGCCGTAATGCAACCTCGGTTTCGGCTCGGTGCCGGTGAACTGCACGCCAATCCTGTCTTTGCGGCGCCAGCGGACCTCGCAGCGATAGCCGACGCCGTCGAGCGGCACGTAAAGAAGGAAGCGATCGGGAATCCGGGCCTCGAGCGGTATTTTCAGTTCGGCGCCGCCCGCATGCTGGTTGCGCAGCAAAACGGCGACTTCCGAATGGGAACCGGTGATGATGCTTGCACCCTTGAGCACGCGAGGGCGGCGCTCGCGCTTGGGCTTGCCCGGGTCTTGCTGAAGTGGGTCTACAGGTTTCGCCATCGATCAAACGCCAGATTGGCCGCTTCCTAGCGAAGAAAAATTAGCAAACCATTCATGCGGCACATCACAGGCGTGTGAATCCGCCGTGGCGCACGCGGCACAGGCCGGCGGCGGTCTAGGAAAATTTGTGCGGGTCGGCGCAGAAATAGGCGATGATCTGGCACAGGTCGGGTTCATGGACCATGCGCACCGCTTCGCTGGAATTGACCCATTTGCGGGTGCGGGCGTGTTTTTCTTTCCAGCGGTCGGCGATCTTGTCGACATGCAGCGGAAACACCAGCACCTCGCAGGGTACTTCTTCGCCGGAGGCCAGCACCTTGGCATAGAAGTAGCGGCCGGCTTCGAGATGAGAGACGCTACCGCGCAATCCGGCTTCCTCGCCAGCCTCGCGTGCGGCCGCCTCGCAGAGCGGCTCCCTGGCCTCAGGCCAGCCTTTGGGAAGCACCCAGCGGCCGGTGTCACGGCTGGTGATCAGCATGATCTCGACACCGTTCCCCACATTGCGCCAGGGCAGGGCGGCAACCTGCAGGCGGCATGGAGCCATACCAAAGAGCCGTTGGACCCGTTCAGCCAGATGGTTGTGCGTCGTTGGCCTTATCAACATCGGAGAAGTTAGCCCCAGCCTCCAGAATCGTTTGCCGCCTCACGGATTCTACGACTAATCGTGACCAATAAAAGTAAAAACTTTGATCAGGCTGGCCGGTTCCCTCAACAAAGGTCGATTTCACAGGACATTCTGCCTCCGCGGGCCTGGCCGCGCAGGCAAATATTGTCGCTGGTGACGGCTTAAACTGGAAAAAGCGCCCGTTCCGAATCAGCCGGCGTGATCGTCAGCGATCGGCTTCTGATAGGTGAAGCCCATATCCCAGGGAAAATAGATCCAGGTGTCCTGGCTGACCTCGGTGACGAAAGTATCGACCAAGGGCCTGCCCTTGGGCTTGGCGTAGACGGTGGCGAAATGGGCCTTGGGCATCATCGCCCGCACGATACCGGCGGTTTTGCCCGTGTCGGTCAGGTCGTCGATGATCAGCACCCCGGCGCCATCATCGGCAAGCAGCGCCGGCGTGACTTCCTTCAGCACCTGCAACTGCCCCTGGCTGGTATAGTCGTGATAGGAGGCGACACAGACCGTCTCGATGATGCGGATGCCCAACTCGCGCGAGATGATCGCCGCTGGAACCAATCCGCCGCGCGTGATGCAGACGATCGCCTTCCATTGCCCCTCGTTGGTGCCGGCAAGCCGCCAGGCGAGCGCGCGGGCGTCACGATGGAACTGGTCCCAGGAGACCGGGAAGGCTTTTTCGGGAAGGGACATGTCTCGCGCACTCCGCAGCACGCGAGGACCGCGTGCAAGAAAACAGGGGAATGCGCGCGGAATTAACTGGAAACCCTTGGGTTTGGCAAGGGTGGCCACCAGCGATCGTTGTGGACTTATCGCGACAGGAAGGCCGCCACCTGCGCCGTGCGCAGGACCGTGCGCGTCACCCCGCCGAACAGAAGCTGACGCAGCCAGGAGTGGCTATAGGCGCCAAGAACCAGGAGATCGGCACCGCTTTCGGCGACCCTGTTCTGGATCATGTCATCGACAGACGTGCCGCCCGATTTCAGCACCGAGACGCTGACGGTGGCGCCGTGGCGTGACAGGGCGGAGGCGATTTCGGCACCGGCGGCCTCCGAGCTCTCGTCGAGCGTATCGGGCGGATCGATGACCAGTATGTCGGTTTTCTCGGCCTCGATGATGAAGGGCAGCGCGTCAAAGGCGGCGCGGGCGGCTTCCTTGCTGCCGTTCCAGGCGAGCAGCACGCGTTTGAAGGTGGTGACCAGCGGGCCGGCGTGGGGGACCACCAGGACCGGCCGGCCGGCGTCATAGACCAGCGTATCGACGTCGGCACTGGGGTCGCCGCCGGTCTCGCGTTGGGCGGCTATGATGAGATCGGCGGCGCGCACGCTTGAAATGCCCGTCAGCGCGCTGTCGCCGGAAAAGCTCTCCAGGCTGCGCCACTCGAAGGAGAGGCCGGAATCCTCGATACGCCTGAGAAAGACGGCCTGGAGTTTGTTGGCCCGCTCGCGGTTCATGTCGGCCGAGACCTGCAAGAACTCGGTATCCGGGAACCCGGTTGCCGATGTGTAGGGTACAGGAAGCGCCTCGGCATGGATGCCGATCAGATGGCTCTCGAAGCGGCTGGCAAGCGGAATGGCACAGTCGAGCACGCGCTCGGCATCCTGCTCGTTCTGCAGAATGGCAACCATGGTCTTGAAGCGCATGATGATCCCTCAATCTTGCGAGCGCCCGAACCCGTCGGAAAGAAACGTGGCCGCGCCGTGCTTGGTTCCGGCCTCGAGCCGATCAGCCCACCTTGCCAGCCAATCCCGCCACCATAGCCTCGACATCGGCGCGCGCGGCGTCGAGTGCCTCCTGGCTGCGGGCACGAACGACCAGTTCAGTCCAGAACTTGCCATCGCCATATTTCGGATAGGAGCCGATGATCGTGTCCGGATGCGCTTTCTGGATCTCGCCCAACGGCCCGCCGACAAGGCCTTCACCGAAGGGGCAGTGCACCGCCGCCGACAGCATCTTCGTGCCGGTCTTCAGCGTCGGCACGACATTGTCGAGCATGGCCTGGAAGATAGCGGGCACACCGGCCATTACATGGACATTGCCGATGCGGAAGCCGGGCGCCACCGACACCGGGTTGTCGATATGGTCGGCGCCGCGCGGCATCCGCGCCATGCGTTTGCGGGCCTCTGTATATTCGATGCCACGCGCGGCATAGCTCGCCTCCAGCATCGCGTAGGCCTTGGCGTCGTATTCGCAGGGCACGCCGAACGCCTTGGCGATCGAATCGGCGGTGATGTCGTCATGGGTGGGGCCGATGCCGCCGGTGGTGAACACATAGGTGTAGCGTGCGCGCACGGCATTCACAGCCGCGACGATCTCGTCTTCCTCGTCGGGGACGATGCGCACCTCCTTCAGGTCGATGCCGATCGCCGTCATGATGTCGGCGAGATGGCCGATGTTCTTGTCCTTGGTGCGGCCGGACAGAATCTCATCACCGATGACAAGCATGGCGGCGGTAACGATTTCGGGCATGAAGGCTCCGGCAAGACGGGTCGTCTGGGAAGGCGATGTCGCCTGAGATAGCGCGGCGCGCGGCCTGCTGCAATGCCACGCGGCCGGCGCTGTGTTTCGACCGGCCGGCGGCATCTGCATTCGCAATTCAATGTGAACGTGTCGACGGTGCCGGCCACATGCCGCAGTTCGTCGAACCGAAGCGGGTCGTTGATTTCATAGAGCGGATTGCAGCCCGCGCATTCCATCACCGCGGCCTCACAACAATTTCAATGAACCATCCCGCTGATCGCCGGGTTTACCCCGTGTCGCACCCAAGGCGGCCAAGATACGGAGTGATTCAATGTATACGAAACTTCTCGCGGCGTCGGTTCTGACAATCGGGCTCGCAACATCGGCGATGGCCCAGCCGTCGGACGGCACGTATTCCAGCCATCACAACTGGTGGCTGTTCGGCAATGAGGATTCCCAAGGCGTCGACCAGAGCACCACCGGAAGCATCAATGCGGATGGCAGTGGGCTGAACAGCCTTGGCAACCCTGGTCCGGTCGGGCCTTGTGCGTCCAGCACCCCTGGTCCCGATGCCAATGCCGGGCTGAACGTCAACGATCAGTACTGCGGCAAATAATTCCGCTGGGGTGGCTGCTGACCGCAGGACGTCGTCTCTCCTGACGTCCGCGGTCGGCACCCTGTCTTTGTGCAGGCAAGTTTTCTTCTGCTGGCAGTTTAGTCGGAAACTTCGGTCTGCGGTCGGTCGCGGCCATCGGCCAATTCCTCGTGCCATTTGCCCTCGGCGTCCTCATACTGGATGCCGTCCGTGGCGCCCGCGACTTGCTGCTCGGCCGAAGCGATTTCGGCGGCGCGCAACGCGTCCTGGTGGGTGGGAAACGTCTCCGAGAAGGTCGAGCCGACCTTGTAGGCCCAGCCACCGTCATGTTCGACGATCTTGTAAGTCAGCTTCGCCATTAAAAACCTCCGGTTGAAAGCTCCGCCTGCTCAATGCAGCCGGTCGTCGGATAGCCTGTCGTCGGGCACAAGCACTTCCGATTCCCTGGCGGCCTCGATCAGTGCCCGTCGTGCATCCGCTGTCGAACGATAACCTTCCAGCACTTTGAGGCAAGTGTCGAGAGCATCACGGTGACGCGGGCCGCGATTGAGCGGCCAAACCGTCATCAGGCACTCCGCCGCTTCCTGGGTGCTGCGGATATGGCGATATTTGCCGACATGGCCAAGCTCGACCACCACAGGCGTTTCAAAGGGTTTGTTGTCCATCATGGCCGCAACGCAAAGCAGCCAATTTGGTTTCAAAAATGGCCTTCAGGCTGCG
The DNA here is from genome assembly GCF_006439395.2 of Mesorhizobium sp. B4-1-4. NCBI lineage: Bacteria > Pseudomonadati > Pseudomonadota > Alphaproteobacteria > Hyphomicrobiales > Phyllobacteriaceae > Mesorhizobium > Mesorhizobium sp. B4-1-4. Next base: position 2,083,565 of record NZ_CP083950.1, on the reverse strand, counting down.
CCCAAAAGTCGCGTCGCGTTTGCGACGCGACTTAAGTTTGTTCGATGCATGTGCTGGGCAGGACCGCGACGGCATTGGGAGGTGGGATCGGTCAGCCCGCCGCCTTCATCCAGTGTTCCATCGTCGTCACCGAGCGGGCGAGCTGCGGCGCCGGATGGATCTTTTCGCTGAACGTGGCGGCCGCACGCCAACCCCAGCGCGGGTCGGCCAGGAAGGCGCGCGCCAGCGCCACCATGTCGGCGCGGCCCTCGGCGATGACAGCCTCGGCCTGCTTCGGATCGTCGATCAGGCCGACCGCACGGGTCGGGATCCCGGCGCCCTTGCGCACGGCTTCCGCCAGGTGCACCTGATAGCCGGGGCCGGTAGGCAATTTCTGCAACGGCGAGTTGCCGCTGCTGGAGCAGCAGAGATAGGCGACGCCCTCGGCCTTGAGCGCTTTGGCCACCTCGATCGCGTCATCGACGTCAAAGCCGCCATCGACCCAGTCCTTCACCGACAGCCGCGCGCCGAGCATCAGGCTTGGTGCTGCTTTCTTCACCGCCCTGGCGATCTCGACCGCGAGACGCATCCGGTTTTCCAGCGAGCCGCCCCAGCGGTCCGTGCGCTGGTTGGAGAGCGGCGACAGGAACTGGAAGATCAGGTAGCCATGCGCGGCATGCAGTTCGATGAAGTCGAAGCCGGCGCGTTCGGCCCGCCTTGCGGCCTCCGCGAACCGCTCGATGAGCTGGAGGATCTCGTCGTCTTCCAGCGCTCGCGGGACGTTCCAGCCGGTGTCGTAGGCTATGGCCGAGGCTGAAACGGTCTGCCAGGGATCTTCGTTTGGCTGCAACGGCCCGCCGCCTTCCCAAGGCTTGCGGTTCGAGGCCTTGCGGCCGGCATGGGCAAGCTGCGTGCCGAACTTGGTGCCCGAGGCGGCAACGCGTCTGGCCGCGTCCAGCGCCCGCCGCGCGGAGGCTTCATTGTCTTCGGAATAGAGGCCGAGGCAGCCATGGGTTATACGGCCGCGCCGCTCGACATCGGTCATCTCGACGGTGACCATGCCGGCGCCGGACATGGCCAGGTTCATCCAGTGGTAAAGATGCCAGTCGCTGGCCGAGCCGTCCTCGGCGGAATACTGGCACATCGGCGCCACGGCAATGCGGTTGGGAAAGCTGAGCCCGTCGAGCGTGATGGGCTGGAAAAGCGATGTCGTCATGGAAGAAACTCCGGGGAGGGAACCTGCTATTTAGGCAACGGATCTCCTCCATGCCACACACGAGAGAGTGAAACGCCTGCTGGACCAATCGCTGGCCCGATTGCGCCGCAGCCGGTTCGCCGCTAGGGCTGCCTGCGCCAGCAGCTCAGAGGTGTCCGATGGAAGACCGCGTTCGCATCCGCTCGGAAGAGGTTCTTTCCGACGATTGGGCGGTCCTGAAGAAGACCGTGCTCGACTATCGCCGGCGTGACGGCCAGTGGGAAACGCAAATCCGCCAGACCTATGACCGTGGCGACGGGGCGGTGATCCTGCCATATGACCCTTTGCGTTCGACCGTGCTTCTGGTGCGCCAGTTCCGCTATCCCGCCTACGTGACCGGCCATCGCGAACCGCTGATCGAAGCCTGTGCCGGACTGCTGGATGAAAACGATCCGGAGACTGCCATCCGCAAGGAAGCCGAGGAAGAACTCGGCTACCGCCTGCAGGATGTCGAGCGGCTGTTTTCGCCTTACATGAGCCCGGGCAGCGTCACCGAGCGGCTCTGGTTCTTCGTCGCCCGCTATTCGCCCGCCGACCGCATCTCCGCCGGCGGCGGCGCCCCGGAAGAAGGCGAGGACATCGAAGTTCTGGAAATGCCGCTCGACGAAGCGCTCGCCGGCATAACCGCCGGCCGCATCGTCGATGCCAAGACCATCATCCTGATCCAGCATCTGAAGCTCAACCCGATCGCGGCTTGAATCGTGTTCTGGCGCCCTCCAGGCTCCTGGCTTGGCAAATCTGGGGCCAGACAGTGCGTCAACCGAGCGGAACTCGCTCTGGAACGCGCGGTAGAAACGTTGGACGAGGACTGTGATGTCGGGATTACATCGCGGTTTGCAGCCGGATCAGGTCCGCGCAGCGGCGTGATCGAGGTCAGCGCCTGACGAAGCTCGATCCGCCAAATGCGGGATAACATTGGGATTGCTCAGGACGATTGCGATATTTCATCGCTGCCCGGACGCTCCGCTGCCCGACCGTGGCGAGCCTTTATGCCAACCCTACCGAGATGACGCTGACACGAACGATTTCTGAGGAGCAGCGGGCGTCGTCCGACGCGCGCACCTGGCTCCTGCAAGCTATTATATTAGCAATAAACGATATATTAATGACTGAGATGCAGCTTTGACACAGGGAGGGAACACGTTCTCGTCGACGTTCCAACGCGTCCTGGAGCGCCGGAAACGCTATGCGGAGCAAACGCATGAGTGTCGGAGCAGCTCTCGAACAATTGCTGCGGTTGATTCATCGCCGAGCCATGAGATTAGCGGCGTTGCCGGAGGATGAAAGGGATTCGCACTACGATCTCATCCGCCTGTCATGTTGCGCGGCCGCCGAGCACATTGGGCAGAGTCCCGACAGGGCAGCCCTCACTGCAAACGATATGGTTGAGTTTGTTCGCGCGCTGGTCGGAATCATTGAGATGGGCGGTGGGCCAGACCATGGGCGAAACACCGATCAGCGGCCGCCGGTACGACATTTTGGTGGCCAAGAGAATGGCACCACGCGCATCTAACAAGCGGGGACGAACGCCACCGTAAGTCAACGGGAACGAAGCTCCTATTGCTCGTGCGGTACGACATAACTGCTCGTGACGGCGTCGTCGTCCAGGCCGCGAGTCACAAGAACCGTTGTAAGACCGACGGATAGCGCACCGGTGACGGCCGCATCAACTGGGCGACATCGCCCAACGGTTTCGCCGTTCGGAGAACTTGCGAGCCTTTCCTTCAGTGAAGCCATGCATAGATCGAGCGACGCGTAAATTGTCGACCCCGTGTCGATAGGTTTGCAGATAGAGGTATCGCCCGGGCTGCACGAGAGCAAAACCATCACTGCCGCAGTTACCGGATCCATTTTCTGAAATCTCCGTCGTTTTGACGAACCTCAACGTGGAAAAGCAGCCTTCGTTTCGCTTCGGCTAAGAAACGAATTCGGATGGCCGTCCTTGGTACGGCTACCGAGCCAGCCTTTTTCAAGGGTGGCGAGCTGTGCAGGGCAGCCGAATTTTGTTTTGATTTCAAAGTGGTGCGGACGACGGGAATCGAACCCGTACGATCAGAGATCGAGGGATTTTAAGTCCCTTGCGTCTACCAATTCCGCCACGTCCGCAGGCCAGCCCTTTTCAGATGCCAGACACAGGCCGTCAAGTCGTGTTCTCGCGTTCTCGAACGCGCAACCCAGAGGAGGGGGGCGTGGCGATACTGGCGCGATCGCGGAATTATCAACGGCGCAGGCATTGCTAAACATCCTCGCGGTGGATTTGATCCGCCAAGGCCGGCGCCTCTCAGGCCCACCCCATTCCCCCGCCCCCTGCGGGCGTCGGCCGCCCCTCATCCGGCAGGATTGATCCGCGCGCCACCTGTCCAGCAGCGGCGTTGTCAGAGCAATTCCAGGAAAGGTGTGTAGGCGTTTTCCCTTCGGGATAGCGTGGAAGAGCCACGCTCAGAACTTGTAGCTCAGATTGATGCCGACAGTGTTCAGCTTCACGTCCTGATCGCGGTCGGTGAAGCCGTTCGACCCGTCATAGTGCTCGGAGCCGAAATCGTAGTAACGATATTGGGCGCCGACGACGAACTTGTCCGTCAGCGCGTAGTCGACGCCGGCGCCCACGGTCCAGCCGACATTCGTACGTGTGTTGGAGAACGCTGGGCCTGCCGCCTGCGAGGTTTCGACGCCGGCGAAGGCGACGCCGCCTATGCCATAGACAAGCACGCGGTTCATGGCATAACCGGCCTTGGCATTCATCGATCCGAACCACTTGATGTCTGTGCCGAACACGTTCCCCGGTTCGGGTTCCGCCGTGCCGTCGATCGAGGAATAGTTGAGTTCGGCCTCGGCACCGATCACCGCCTGGTCGAACTGCCACAGACCGGCGATGTGGCCGCCGACGAAACCGCCATCGATGTCGGGCGAGGAAAACGCGCCGCCACCTGTCCCGGTGATATCCGATTGCCCCCAGCCATATCCGGCCTGCAGGCCGGCGTAGTAGCCGGTCCAGTCGAAGCCGGGCGCGGTCATCGGCAAACCGGCACCAACGTCCGCGGCCGAGGCCGGCCCGGACAGCAGGGCAAGAAAACCGGCACTGGCGAGCGTTAATCGACGCATCGAGCACCCCGAAATGGCGGTTTCGAAAGACTCCTGGCGCAACCTAACCTTATTCGCCGCGAAACGGAATTGGCTTCAGGCAACAGCGGTTTACGTTGGCGGGTCGCGCGCCCGGTCCTCCAAATCGCGCTGCTTCTCCAGCGGCGATGCCAGCCGGTTGAAGGCGTAATCCGCAAGCACCGAGCCGGCGATGAAAATCAGTATCGGCGCCAGCCATATCCAGAACGAATGCAAAGCGAAGAAGACCAGGCCGGCGAGGCAGGCCGACACCGCGAAGATCGCGAACCTGATCGTCTGTGCCATCGACAAGGCTCGTCTCCGGCTATTTGGCGTCGATGAAATCCAATACAGCCTGGCTGTATTCGTCCGGCGCCTGCAGCATGGCGAAATGGCTGGCGTTGGGCAGGATGATCAGCTTCGCGCCCGGGATGGCGGAGGCCATGTACTCGGTGTGTTCGCGCTTGACCGCCTCGTCATGGTCGCCGGCGACGATCGCCGTCGGGGTTGTTATCTTGCCGAGCTGTTCCTTCGTCCAGGCCGGCTGCGATTCCCACATATGGCTGATCTGCGCGACAAAGGCATCATACTGGTCCGGGGTCTTCGACAGCTTCTTGTAGTCACGGCCTGAGCGGTCGATGTAGGCGGCGAAGGTCTTGTTAGTCATGACGCCCGGGTCGACGCCATCCGTGGTGACGTTGGCGGCCTGTGCAAACAGCCGCGTCAGACGTTCAGGATGATGAAGCGCGATGTCGATGCCAATGATGCCGCCATCGCTCCAGCCGACAAGGGCGGTCTTGTCGATCTTGAGGTAATCCAGCAGCGCCAGATAGTCCGAGGCCATAAGGTTGTAGCCGTAAGGCTCGTCCGTGCGGGTCGAGCGGCCGTGGCCGCGGCTGTCGGCGACGATCACCTTGTGGGTCTTGGAAAGTATCGCCACCTGGCTCGCCCAGACGTCCGCATGGCCGAGGCCGCCATGGATGAGCAGCACCGGATCACCCGTCCCGAAAACGGCATAGTACATCTGGATGCCGTTGACCGGCGCATAACCGCTCTGCTCGGCCTTGGGCATGGCCGCTGCCTCCGGCAAGGTCTGCCAGCGCTCCTCTGCGACGGCAAAAGACGTCGATACAATGAACAGGATGATGGTGGCGAACGCTTTCCAGTAACGGGTCATGGCTCCCTCGTATGGTTCGGGTTCGACAGTCAGCATCGCCTTTTGGCTGGAATAGTCAACGCGCGGCTTTCCGGCGGATGGCAGGCAAACGGCTCTGGCTCCGCGCTCCGAGATTTGCCAGACTGGCCGCAGCAAAGGAAGCTCCCCATGACGCATGCCAAACCCGCCAGCCCCACAAAACCCAAGCCTTGGACCGAGATGGCGAGGCATCTGGTCGATGTCGCCATGGGTCGCAAGCCCGCTGATCTCGTCATCCGCAATGGCCGCTGGGTGAACGTTCACTCCGGCGAGATCATCGCCGGCACCGATGTCGCCATTGCCGGCGGCCGTTTCGCCTATTGCGGGCCGAACGCCGGCCATGCCATCGGCCAGGGCACCAAGGTGGTCGATGCCGGCGGGCGCTATCTGGTGCCTGGCCTGTGCGACGCGCACATGCATGTCGAGAGCGGCATGGTGACGGTGACCGAATTTTGCCGCGCGGTCATCCCGCACGGCACCACGTCGATGTTCATCGATCCGCATGAGATCGCCAATGTGCTGGGCCTGCCTGGCGTGCGGCTGATGCATGACGAGGCGGTGGCCATGCCCATCAACGTGCATGTGCAGATGCCATCCTGCGTGCCCTCGGCACCTGGGCTCGAACATGCCGGCGCCGAGCTGACGGTTGCCGATGTGACGGAGGCGATGACCTGGGAAAACATCATCGGGCTCGGTGAAGTGATGAATTTTCCCGGCGTCGCCGCTAACGATCCGGTCATGTCGGGTGAGATCGCCGCGACGGTTCATGCGGGCAAGACGGTTGGCGGCCACTATGCCTCGCGCGATCTTGGCCTGCCCTTCCACGGCTATGTCGCCGGCGGACCCGAGGACGATCATGAAGGCACGCGCGCCGAGGATGCCATCGCCCGCGTGCGTCAGGGCATGAAGGCGATGCTGCGATTGGGCTCGGCCTGGTACGACGTTGCCTCGCAGATCAAGGCGGTGACGGAAGGCGGCATCGATCCACGCAATTTCATCCTGTGCACCGACGACAGCCATTCCGGCACGCTTGTCCACGAAGGCCACATGGACCGGGTAGTGCGCCACGCGATCCAACAGGGGCTGAAGCCGGTGACCGCGATCCAGATGGCGACGATCAACACCGCCCAGCATTTCAGGCTGGAACGAGAGATCGGTTCGATCGCGCCGGGCCGGTTGGGCGATCTGCTGATTGTGTCCGATCTCGCCGCAATGACCATCGACGAGGTCTATGCGCGCGGCGTGAGACTGGCCAAGGGCGGCAAGCTCGATATCGACATTCCGGCCTATGATTACCCGAAGACCGCGAAAAACACCGTCAAGCTCGGCAAGAAGCTGAAGGCCGCCGATTTCGACATCGTGGCCCCCAAGGGCGCCAACGAAGTGCGAGTGCGGGTGATCGGCGTTATCGAGAATCAGGCACCGACGCGCGCGCTGGAGGCCGACCTTGCCGTCGAGGACGGGCTGGTCGCCATGGATCGCCGCAACGACATCTGCCAGATCGCGCTGGTCGAGCGTCACCGGGGTACCGGCGGCGTCACCAACGCCTTTGTTTCCGGCTTCGGCTATATGGCCGATTGCGCCATGGCCTCCAGCGTGGCGCATGACGCCCACCACATCATCTGCGTCGGCACCAACAAGCAGGACATGGCGCTGGCGGTCAACCGACTGGGCGAAGTCGGCGGCGGCGTCGTGCTGTTCTCCAAGGGCAAGGAGCTGGCGCTGGTCGAAATGCCGATCGCCGGGCTGATGTCTGACGAGCGCGCCGAGATCGTCGCCGCCAAGGCCGAGAAACTGACCGAGGCGATGCGCAAGATGGGCTGTTCGCTGAACAACGCCTACATGCAGCACTCGCTGCTGGCGCTGGTGGTCATTCCGGAGCTCAGGATTTCAGACGTCGGGCTGATCGACGTGACGAGCTTCCAGAAGGTCGATCTGTTCGTCTGAGATCAGCCGCCGGCGCTTCGCTCTCAGCCGCCAGTGGCGATGGTCAGCACCTTGAACGGCGTTGTGATGACGACCTCGGCGACCGAGCCGACAGCCTTGCCGAGACCTTGGCCGAGATCGTCGAGTTGACCCTCGTCTGAAGCCAGGCCAGCCGGCGCCCGCAGGCGGTCGCCAAGCAATTGCACCAGGAAGGGGTTGTCGGCGAATTTGGCGTGGTTCAGTTGGTCGCCGCCCTTGGTTTTGGTCAGATCGACGACCGCCACACCATAGCTGGCAAGATCCGCCGCATTGCCGTAGTCGCCGACGCGCGGCTTGTCGCCAGAAATGAACGACGAGAGCTTCAGTGCCCGATCGTCGCCCGAAAGCAGGATGGCGAAAGGCTTGGTCGGTTTGCCGTAGCGGATCATCTGCTTCTTGAACACATCGACATCGATGTCCGGCGAGGCCAGGATCACATAGCCGAGCTTGCCGCCAAGATCGCGGTCGCCTGTGATGGCGAGCTGGCGCAGCGCTTCCATGGTCAACCAGGTTCCCATCGAGTGGGCGATGATGTCGATGCTCTTGACGCGGGTCTTGGCCAGCATCCGCAGCGTCGCCTCGAGGTCGTCGCGCGCGGCATTGGCGCTGTCCTTGTCGTAGAGATAGCCGGTCGTCTTGGCGCTTGAGGCCCATGAGAACAGCACCGGTGTGCCGGGATATTTCGTATCGTGGGCGATCTGCGTCAGGCGGTAGATGCCGTCGTCGAAACCATTGTTGAAGCCGTGCACGAAGACCAGCGCGCGGTCGCCGCGCATGGCGATGTCGGTCCCAAGCGCCTTGGCGAATTGCGGTGCATCCTTGTAGTAGATCACGTCCTTCGCGGTGAAGTCCTTGGCCGGATTGCTGTTTGAGGACCCCTTGGCGCGCTCGATGGCGCCGACCTTGTGGCTCTTAGGAACTGTGACATCGACCCGGGCGTAGCTGGTGGTGAGCGAGCGATCACCATCGAACACCTGCCGCGGCTCCTTGGTCGCCTTCTGCCGGGTCGTGGCGACGAAGATCTCATGCGTGGCCGCGATGTCGGATGCGGGCACCGCGACAGTCGTCCTGTTGAGCAGGTCATGCGTGTTCTGGCCGGCACAGCCGGCAACGGTGAGCGCAAACGCGGCGGCGACGACATTCTTGAAGCGAAAGCTCACGCGCCGGCTCCCGTAGGGGACGTCAAACGCCTGACGTCGCTCCTATCCCCGATAAAGCCAGAGACCGGCGCGGTCCAGTTCAAAGTGGGCCGATATGTCTCAACGATGGTGAAGCGGATACGGCGAAACCCGCGGCGCCGCATCTATTGGCCGAGCAGGCTGATGCGGTCGGTCACGTCTCGATCGCTGGCAAAGCCGTCATCCTCGCGCAGCCGCTGGCCGATCATCTTCACCAAAGCGGGATTGTCGGCGAATTTCGTATGGTTGAAACTGTCGCTGCCCTTGACCTTGGAGAGATCGACGACCGTAACACCATAGGAGGCAAGATCGGCGGCATCCTTGTAGTCGCCGACGCGCGGCCGCGCACCGGCGATCAGGCCGGAGAGCCGGAGCGCACGATCATCGTCCGACAACAGCAGGATGAACGGCTTGTTGGGCTTGCCATAGCGTCGCATCTGACTCTTGAATACATCGACGTCGATGTCAGGCGAGGCGAGCACCACGTCGCCGAGCTTGCCGCCGAGATCGCGGTCGCCGGTGATGGCGAGCTGGCGCAGCGTCTCCATCGTTACCCAGGTTCCCATCGAGTGGGCGACGATGTCGATGCGCCGCGCGCCGGTCTGTGCCAGCATCCGCAACGTCACTTCAAGCTGGTCGCGCGCGGCACTGGCGCTTTCCTTGTCATAGACATAGTCCGTCGTCTTGGCGCCCGAGGCCCAGGAGAACAGCACCGGCGTGCCGGGATAACCAGAATCGTGAACGATCTGGGTCAAGCGGTAGACGGCGTCGTCAAAGCCGGTGTTGTAGCCGTGGACGAAGACCATGACGCGGTCGCCGCGCGCCGCGATATCGGTGCTCAGCGCGCTAGCGAATTTCGGCTGCGTGTCGTAGCCGACGACCTCGGAAGCCATGAAATACTTCGTCGGGTCGTTCGATTTGCCGCGTGAGCGCCGCTCGATCTGGCCAGTTGTGTGGGTGCCCGGAACAGTGACATTGACGCGCGCGTAGTTCAGCGTCGCCGAGCGTTCACCGTCGAAAACCTTGTTGGGGTCGTCGGAAGGCTTGCGCGTCGTGGCAATGAAGATCGAGTGGTTGCCGGCGATTTCTGTCACCGGCACGGACATGACCGCGCTGCCGAGCAGTTCCTCGGTTTTGCGGCCGCCGCCACAGCCTGCCACCAGCAAGGCAAGTGCAAGAATGCAAATAGTCTTCAAATGCACGTCAAAATTCCACTCGAGCCCAAAAGGGCCTTCCACTCTCCGCGACATCTCCCCAGCAGGCGAAGTGCGGCGGAAGTAAGTCGTTTCCCGCCGAAATGTCGTTGGCGTCCGGCAGCGGCCATCGCACTGTTGCGCGAAAGCCAAAATGTCGGCGAGAGCGGCCACAACAGGAGAAGGTCAGCGCTCTGGGTCTGCGCCGGAGATGCCGCACAATGCCCGTGAAGGTGCCGAAACCTCGATCCGGCTGGCATGAACAAACGCTTCCAAGCGCCTGCAAGCATGGCGGGAATGCCCGTTGCACGCGTAAGCCCAACCTGGCAATGGTCTTGCGGGGCCGGATGTGCGATAGCCTTCCGTCTAACGCGCCTGCGGGCGGACCGGGATGATCTTGCCATGACCAGTTTTGCCTCGCGCGTCGCCATCGCTGCCTCCGCGATCCGCCAGATCTTTCCGGAGACGCCGCTGCAGGAAAACGACTATCTGTCAAAGAAAACCGGCGCCCGGATTTTGTTGAAGCGCGAGGACCTGAGCCCGGTGCGCTCCTACAAGATCCGCGGCGCCTTCAACTTCTTCCGCAAGGCGCTTGCCGCCGGCAGTCAGGCCGAGATGTTCGTCTGCGCGTCCGCCGGCAACCATGCGCAGGGCTTCGCGTTCGTCTGCCGTCATTTCGGCAAGAAGGGCGTGGTCTTCATGCCGGTGACGACGCCGCAGCAGAAGATCGACAAGACCCGGCTCTTCGGCGGCGATTTCGTCGAAATCAGGCTGGTCGGCGACTTTTTCGACGACTGTTATCGCGCCGCCTTCGAATTCACCGAAAGCTCCGGTGCGCACATGGTGCCGCCTTTCGACCACAAGGACATCATCGAGGGGCAGGCCACGGTCGCCTACGAGATCGTCGATCAGATGCCGGGCGCACGCATGCCCGACATCGTCATGCTGCCTGTTGGCGGCGGTGGCCTCGCCGCCGGCGTAACCCACTATTTCGCCGACCAGGGCCGGGAAGCGCGTTTCGTCTTCTGCGAGCCTGCCGGGGCGCCGAGCCTGCATGACAGCCTTGCAGCGGGAAAGCGGCTGAAGCTCGCCAAGGTCGACAATTTCGTCGATGGCGCGGCGGTGGCCGAAATCGGCCGCGAACCCTTGCGGTACCTCAAGGAATTCGCCGCTGACACGGTGCGGCTGATCCCGGAAAACCGGCTCTGCGCGACCATGATCGAGATGCTCAATGTCGAAGGCGTCGTGCTTGAGCCGGCGGGCGCTTTGGCCATCGACGCGTTGAAGGATTTTCCCAGGAAGGAGATCCGGGGCAAGACCATCGTTGCCGTGGTTTCGGGCGGCAATTTCGATTTCGAGCGGCTGCCCGATGTCAAGGAACGGGCGCTGCGCTTCGAAGGCCTGAAGAAATACTTCATCATCCGCTTCCCGCAGCGGCCGGGCGCCTTGCGCGACTTCCTCGAGATGCTGGGTCCCGACGATGACATCGCGCGCTTCGAATATCTGAAGAAGTCGGCGCGCAATTTCGGTTCGGTGCTGATCGGCATCGAAACCAAGGACCGCCGCAATTTCGACCTGCTGAAGGCGAATTTCGAGGCCGAAGGCGTCCAATATCAGGACATCACCGACAACGAGACATTGGCGGGGTTCATCATATGAGCGGAAAGGTCTTCATCGCCCTTTTTTCGGGCATCAATGTCGGCGGCAATCGCATCGTCAAGATGGCGGAACTGCGTTCGTTCTTCGAGGATCTCGGCTTTTCCGACGTCGCCACCTATGTGCAGAGCGGCAATGCCGTGTTCCGGGCTGACAAGGACGATGCCGCCACGCTGACGAAACAGATCGAAGCAGCCTTCGAAAAGAAATGGGGTTTTCATTCGCGCATCATGGTGCGCGACGCGGATTGGTTCGAGCGGCTGGTCGCGCAAAATCCCTATCCGGAAGTTGCCGGCGAGCCGACCAAGCTCCACGCCTACGCGCTGGAGCGGGAACCGACCGAAGAGGAGGCGGCCCGGTTATCGGAAAAATGCACAGGTCCGGAAAAATTCGAGATCAAGGGCGACGTGCTTTACCTGCATGCCCCCGATGGACTTGGAAAATCTGTGTTCGCCGGCCTGATCGGGCGCACGCTGAAAGTACCAGGCACCAAGCGCAATTGGCGTTCGGTGCAGGCATTGTTGGAGATGGCCGGTAAAGCCGGCAGCGGCGGCTGACTTCGGATATTTTTACGCTGCCGGAGCCTGCTTCCAGTCGAACACCAGCTCTTCGCGGAAAGCGAAGCGCTTGATGTGATCGGCGACGACGCTTTCCAGGCGTTCGAGCGATCCCGCTTCGTCGGTCGACACGATGATGTGCAGCGCGCTCGCATCGGCATCCATGACCGTGCGGCCAAGCGACAGTTCGATCGTGCCATGATGCGGATCGAACTCGACCGGGAATTTGTGCGCCCAGTGCTTGCACAATTGCTGCAGGTAGCGGCTGGCATGTTCGGTGGCGACGTCGGCACGGCTGGACGGCATGACTGGATTCTCCTCGGGCGGGCGCCCGGTTGCATGACAATGCGCCGGCGCCGGGGCCGGCGCGACTTCAGGCAGATAGGCGCCGGCTCGCCGAAAGGCAAAGGCCGGCGATATCCGCGCCCGGCAAGGGGCTATAGCCTTACCAGCTTCCGGTGTTCGCCATCGACGCCCAGGGTTCGGCCTTGGCCTTGGCAGGGCCTTTCTGCAAAAGCTCGATGGAGATGCCGTCCGGAGACCTGATGAAGGCCATGTTGCCGTCGCGCGGCGGCCGGTTGATGGTGACGCCCTTGTCCATCAGGTTCTGGCAGGTCGCATAGATATCGTCGACCTCATAGGCGAGGTGGCCGAAATTACGCCCGCCCTTGTAGTCTTCGGGATCCCAATTGTAGGTGAGTTCGACCAGCGGCGCCTTCTCGTTGATGCCGCTTTGCTCGTCCTCCGGCGCGGCGAGGAAGATCAACGTGAAGCGGCCTTGCTCGTTTTCGTAGCGGCGGACTTCCTTCAGGCCGAGCTTGTTGCAGTAGAAATCGAGCGAGGCATCGACGTCGGCGATGCGGACCATGGTGTGCAGATAGCGCATGTGTTTTCCTCGATTTGTTGGGTTGCGGCGCAACATAGGGTCGGCCCGGTCAAAGGGCAATCGCCCGGCGGCCGGCAATGCCGGCAAAGAACAAATCCGGTATTCCCGCAATGAACCGTGAAAAAAGGCACGGTAGGTCTTGCACACACCGGAAGCCGCAGTGTTAATCTGATATCAAGAATCAGTTGCAGTGTTCTTGAACAAAGGGGGCATTCTTATGGGGGAAAAGGCCTCTTTGACGGGGCGGGCCGGAACCCTTGGCGACGCTGTGAAGCGCGACGAAGGCGGCGAGGCCGCCGACCTGACCGAAATTGCCGGCGCCATCAAATGGTTCGATGTGGCCAAGGGCTACGGGTTCATCCTTCCGGATGATGGTGTTTCGGGCGATATCCTCCTCCATGTGACATGTCTTCGACGGGACGGTTTCCAGACAGCTCTGGAAGGCGCGCGCGTGGTCTGTCTCGTCAAACAAGGCGAGCGCGGACTGCAGGCCTTCCGTGTGCTTTCCATGGACATCACCACTGCCGTCCACCCCGCCGAAATGCAGGAACAGCGCACCCATGTTTCGGTGACGCCGGAGAGTGGGCTCGAACGCGCGCTGGTCAAGTGGTTCAACCGCACAAAGGGCTTCGGCTTCCTGACGCGCGGCGAGGGAACCGAGGACATTTTCGTCCATATGGAGACCTTGCGCCGCTACGGCATCACCGAGCTTCGGCCGGGGCAGGTGGTGCTTGTGCGTTTCGGACGTGGTGACAAAGGCCTTATGGCCGCCGAAATTCACCCCGATATGGGCACCTTGCCGGTTTCGCACTAGGGCGACCCCGGCCGAGGATTTCGCATGACTCACATGAACAGGCTGACGGCGGGCGTGATGTGCGCCGTTGCCGCCGTCATCATCGCCGCGGGCGCCTTCTTCTATTTCCAGGCACCCAGCTCGGCCAATGGCCGGGCGATGATCCTTCCCGTCGATCCGGCGCCGCTGATCGCGGTGACGAAAAATGGGGAACGCTCCTTCTCTATCGAAGTCGCCGATACCGATGCCGAGCGGGAAGCCGGCCTGATGTTTCGCGAGGACATGGCCGCCAATCATGGCATGCTGTTCGTCTTCGACGAGACACGCGACGTCAATTTCTGGATGAAGAACACGCCGATGCCCCTTGACCTGATCTTTGTCGGCCAGGACGGCAGGATCCGTGCGATCAAGCAGGGCGAGCCGCAATCCGAGGCGATCGTGTCGCCGGGTGAGCCGGTCCGCTTCGTGCTCGAGCTCAAGGCCGGCACCGCAGCCCGCGACGGCATCAGGGATGGCGATCTGCTGCGTCATCCCGTGATCGGCACCGCACCGGAGCCCGGCATGCCGCCGGCGAACAAGGGCGATTCTCCGAACGTCGATTCCGACTGAACGCGAGGGGATCGCTTCCCATGCAGTTTTTCTCCCATGATGGATTCGATCTCGTCTTCCTCGACCGCCAGCCGGCATCGGGCGAGGGCGATCCGGTGCTCATGATCCACGGTTTCGCCTCGAGCCACTACGTCAACTGGGTGTCGCCGGGCTGGTTCAAGACGCTCAACGACGCCAGCTATCGCGCCATCGCCTTCGACAATCGCGGCCACGGCTCGTCGTCGAAGAGCTATGACGAGGCCGATTATACACCAGCGAAAATGGCTTCGGATGCCGCCGCCCTGCTTGACCATCTCGGTATCGAACGGGCCCATGTCATGGGCTATTCGATGGGCGCGCGGGTCGCGGCGTTCATGGCACTGTCCGATCCCGACAAGGTGGCGACGCTGGTCTTTGGCGGCTTGGGCATCGGTATGATCGACGGGGTTGGCGATTGGGATCCGATCGCGGAGGCCCTTCTTGCCGACGATCCGGCCGCGACCACCCATCCGCGCGGCCGCTCGTTCCGCGCCTTCGCCGACCAGACCCGCAGCGATCGCCGGGCGCTTGCCGCCTGCATCGCCACGTCACGCGAATTGCTGGGCGAGCAGGATATTGCCCGCATCGCCCAGCCGACGCTGATCGCGGTCGGCACCACCGACGACATTGGCGGCTCGCCCGACGAGCTTGCCGCCCTGATGCCGAACGCCAGGGCTTTTCACATCGAGGGCCGCGATCACATGCTGGCGGTTGGCGACAAGACCTTCAAGCAGCGCGTGCTGGAGTTCTACGCCGAACATCCGCTTTGATCCTGCGCAGGCATGCTTGGGGTCAGTCCGGCGCTCTCGCTTCTTGAACCGATTTCGCCAGCACACACAACAGTTCGAACATCATCGTTGCACCCGCCAACGCCGTCATACCGCCAAGATCGAAGGGTGGCGCCACTTCCACCACATCGGCGCCGATGATGTGCAATCCGTCGAGCAGGCGCACCATTTCCTGCGCCTCGCGGGTGCTGAAGCCGCCGAGCTCGGGCGTGCCGGTGCCCGGTGCCATCGACGGATCGATGCAATCGATGTCGAAGGTCACATAGGTCGGTCCGCTTCCGGCGATGGCGTGCGCTTCTTCCATGACGCTGGCCGCGCCGCGCCGGACGAACTCTTCCATGTAGATGATGCGGATGCCCTGGGCGACCGCCCAATCATGCTCGCCGGGTTCATAGATCGAGCCGCGAATGCCGATCTGCACGACCCGTTTGGGATCGAGCAGGCCCTCTTCGATCGCGCGTCGGAACGGCGTGCCATGCGTGTAGGGGTTGTCGCCGAAATAGCGGTCATTGGTGTCGGAATGGGCGTCGAAATGGATCATGCCGACCGGCCGGTTCCTGGCAACGGCACGCAACACCGGCAGCGTCGTCAGATGATCGCCGCCCGCCGCCAGCGGAATGGCGCCCGCCGCCACGATTGCCGCGATGCCCTCCTCGATGCGCTTCAACCCATCCAGCAGGTTGATCGGATTGACCGAGAGATCGCCGACATCGGCGACATTGGCGATGCTGAACGGCTCGATGCCCGAGACATGGTGGGCGCGCCGCATCAGGCTCGATTGGCTGCGGATCTCGCGCGGGCCATGCCGCGCGCCGGCGCGGTTGGTCGTGCCGCCGCCCCACGGTATGCCGACCAGCGCGATGTCGAGCCCCTCGGCGGTTGTCACCGCTGGCAGCCGCATGAAGGTCGAGAGCCCGGCAAAGCGGGGAACGGCCGAGGCATCGACCGGCTGGAAGAAATTGCTGCTCATGATGTCGGCACCTCAGAAGAATTCATGTTGGACGATACCCTCGGAAAGCGTTTTTCGCAGCCCGCTTCGATACTGTGCCCCCGCAGCAAGGTCGATACAGGGCCACATGCAAGCGCTATGATATCTCCCGACAAAAATCATGCGGAGCTTTCCAGGGCCTCCAGCGACCGCGCCATGTTCAGCCTGGCTTGAGGCTCGAAACGCCGGCGAAATTCCTCGGTGTGGAAAATGTGCGGGCGGGCAAGGAAAGCCTTCAGCACGGCGGCACGTCCGGCACGCCACATCGGCTCCTCCACCCAGTCATATTCGCGGCGGACCGCGCGCTCATAAGCGTCGAACGCGGCCGGCGCGGCCCCCAGGATCGACAGGTCCATGTCGAGGAAAAGACCGGCGTCGCGCATTGCCGCTGCGTCTTCGAAGCGGGGCAAATGATGCGTGGCTGTGGCGAGGATCATCGCGCTGATGCGGGCCAGGCGACCGGCATCGCCGCGGCCCGCGAGCCTTGTCTCGGCAAGGGCGGCACTTTGCGCCTCATTGTCCTTGGCCTTGCTGTCGTAGATGGCGTCGTGGAACCAGATCGCCGCTTCGACGGCTTCCGGGTCGCCTAGTAGCCCCCGGTAGTCGCCGGCCAGCGCAAGCATCGCCTCGATATGGGTAAGATTGTGGTAGTGGCGATCCCCGGCCCGGTAGAGCGCTGAAAGCTCGGTTTTCAGGGCTTCGTCGATCAGGGGTTCGTTTTCCATCGCGGCTTGAATTCCTGCCAACCAAATCCATTTGACAAAGCACTAAGGAAAATTGAGTTCAACCGTGCTATGATCTGGCTTATATGTGCGGCCGCACAACAGGCAAGCCCGCAGGACGCAGGACAAGACGTCGATGAACAGCATCAGCATTTCCCGCCACGGCGCATTGCAGCCGGTCGATCCGATCTGGCGCTCCATCCGTGACGAAGCCATGGAAGCGGTCAACCGCGATCCGTTGCTGGCCGCGTTCCTCTATTCGACGATCCTCAACCAGGAGAGTCTGGAGGAAGCGGTCATTCATAGGATCGCGGAGCGGCTTGCCCATCAGGATATCGGTTCCGATCTCATCCGCCAGACCTTCAAGTCGATGCTGGCCGATGACAAGGACTGGCCGACGACGGTGCGCGTCGACATCCAGGCCTATTATGACCGCGACCCGGCCTGCGACCGGTTCATCATGCCGGTGCTCTATTTCAAAGGCTTTCACGCCATCCAGACCCATCGGCTGGCGCACTGGCTGTGGAACCAGGGCCGCAAGGATTTCGCGCTCTACCTTCAAAGCCGCTCATCGTCGGTCTTCCAGACCGATATCAACCCGGCGGCGCGCATCGGCAAGGGCATCTTCATCGATCACGCCACCGGTCTTGTCGTCGGCGAGACCGCGGTCATCGAGGACGACGTGTCGATCCTGCACGGCGTGACGCTGGGCGGTACCGGCAAGGCCGGCGGCGACCGTCATCCCAAGATTCGCCGTGGCGTGCTGATCGGCGCCGGAGCCAAGATTCTCGGCAATATCGAAGTCGGCCATTGCTCCAAGATCGCCGCCGGATCGGTGGTGCTGTCGCCCGTGCCGCACAACAAGACGGTCGCCGGCGTGCCGGCCCGCGTCGTCGGCGAAACCGGCTGCGATCAGCCTTCGCGCCAGATGGACCAGCTCCTGCCGTCGCAGTCGATGGACCAGGTCGTCAGCTTCGACATCTGATTTTTCACGCCGGCGCGTCCTCCGCCCGTGACCGTGTTTTGCCCGGCGGCGCTGCCGCTTCCGGTGCAATACGGCCGGCTTGCCTTTACATCGCCATTGTCGACGTGCCAGAAGCGCCGTTCAAACCAGCAAGCCGATGATCGGAGAAGACTGTTGAAGCCGGACGAAATCAGAAAGCTGGACGCCTATTTCAAGCGCGTCTTCCAGAACCCCAAGCTTATGGTCAAGGCACGGCCGCGCAAGGAAGACTCGGCCGAAGTCTATGTCGGTGAGGAGTTCCTCGGCATCGTCTTCAAGGACGAGGACGACGGCGACTACAATTTCTCGATGGCGATCCTCGACATCGATCTGGGCTGAGCCCGCAATCCGAGGGCGGGCCACGCCGAGCGCGGCCTGCCCCACCGGTCCGTCAATGTCCGGTTTTCAGGATACGTCCTGCCTCGGCCGTGATCGCAGCGTCGAGCGCCTGCCAGTCGCCAAGGAATTCCCTGGGAAAACGGTAGGTGAGGCTGAGATCGTCGCCGACATGGATGTCCCGCTCGCAGGGCGCCAGCGATTCCCCGGCACTCGGTCCGCTCAGGCAGCGGGCCACGAAGGGGTCCTTGCCCCCGCGCTTGCCGACCACCAGCACCTCGTTCAGATAGCCTGATTTTTCATTGAAGCCGTAGACCGTCGTGGCGCCAGGTCCCGGAATGCCGGGCTGGACGATCAGCGCACTGTAGATCGGCGCGAACCGGCCGCTCATGTCGCGCGACATCATCCGCGGTTCGAAGGACAGAAAAATGATGTTCCTGTTGGTTCCGGAATGGTTGAAATCGTCGCGGGCCGCCTCGCTGTAGCCGTCCATCTGGGGATAGCGCAGATAAAGATCGAGACGTGAGGCAATACCGTCGCGGCGGGCCTGCTCGAAACGGATGAAATTGGCCGGCACGGAAATCACATTGTTGCCGATCACCACCTCGCGCACTGTCGTATCGTCGGTGTATCCGGCCATGGCGATGGAACGGCCGAACCATTTGCCGCCAAGACTGATCGCCACCGACAGCAGCGCCAACGCCGCGAAGGCGTAGAACACCCGCTTCATCAGCATGGAATCGACCACGGTGAGTTCAGGGCCGTCGGCGATCGCTGCCTGCTTCATCTCGGTCCTCGGATCCAGCTTGCTTGCGCCCTTGGGTGTCCCTCGGCGGCACACAGCGCTCGGCATGGCTCTTGCAGCCTTGTGGAGCGACTGTGCAGTTTCATGGTAAATGGACGGTAAAGATGGGCCAGATCGAACTCACTCTGTTTGCTTTTGTCGTCGGGCTGACGGCGTGCGGGCTGGCTGGCTCGGCGATGGAACTGGTGTCTGGCCGCAAGGTCGCCTTCGCCGAACCTTACGTCTCGCCTTCGCATGTGGTGCGCTCGCTGGCGGCGACCGCTTGTGCGGGGCCGTTCATGCTGGTCAACGATGCCCTCGATGCCCGGCGCGAGAACCGCATTTCGACAATGGCGCTCTTGTCATGCGGCTGTACGGCGATCGCATGGTCCCTGGCGCTGGGCATCGTCGTGCTTGCCATTGCCTCGTGGACGATCCGTCTCCTAGGGTCCGGCATTCCAGCCTGAGACGATTCGGAGACCAACAATGCCGCTTTATGCGATCAATGGAACAGAACCCAGCTTCGCCGACGCAGAATCGAACTGGGTCGCGCCCGACGCGACGCTGATCGGCGACGTCAGGGTCGGCCGCAATGCCGGCCTCTGGTTCGGCGTCGTTATTCGCGGCGACAACGAGCCGATCGTCATCGGCGCCGACACCAATGTGCAGGAACACACGGTCATGCATACCGACCCCGGCTTTCCGCTGACGATCGGGCAGGGCTGCACGATTGGCCACCGGGCCATGCTGCATGGCTGTACGATCGGCGACAACAGCCTGATCGGCATGGGCGCCATCGTTCTGAACGGCGCCAGGATTGGCAAGAATTCGCTGGTCGGCGCCGGTGCCTTGGTCACCGAAGGCAAGGAATTTCCGGACAATTCGCTGATCGTCGGCTCGCCGGCCAAGGCGATCCGTGTGCTGGACGACGCGGCCGTCGAAAGGCTGCGCGGCTCGGCCGCGCATTACGTCGCCAACGGCAGGCGCTTCAAGGCGGGGCTGAAAAAGCTTTGAGGCCTATCGACTGGTGTCGTCGGAGCCACGCCTGGCCATCGCCTCGCGCAGCAGCGTGGCGCCAGCATCGAAGCCCGCATGCTCCGCTCCTTCCAGGGCTGTTGCATGGTCATCGACGCGCGTTTTGAGCGAGGGGTCGGCGCCGGCCGACAGAAGCAGGCGGATCGCATCGGCGTCGCGGACCGCCACCGCATAGTGAAGCGGCGTCCAGTCGTTCACGCCCCGCATGTCGAGATCCGCGCCAGCATCAATCAAGATCCGCATGATTTCCAATTTGTCAGCGCGCTCCGTGGAGAGCACCGCAATGATCGACGGAAATCCGCCGTGATGGCTGTAGTTCGGATTTGAACCCGCGCTCAGCAGGGTGGAAATGAAGGCGAGGGGACTCCAATAGATCGCGTATTCCAGAGGATGCCCGAGGCCGAGCTCGAACGGCATCTGTTCGTCAAACCAGCGTCGTGAGCCGCCCAGAAGTGCGCCCAAAGTCCCGAAATCTCCGACCTTGAAGGCGTCGTCGATGGCCCTGAACAGCCGATGGTGTTCGCACCGATCTTCCGGGATTTCCAACATAACCATGATCCGAAACGGGATGGACAGCCGATAGTGCATTGGTTGACTGTCCCTGGGAAGCCGGACAGGAACAGAACTCCGGCACCTATCCGAATTTGTTTTTCGCCTTTTTCGGGGCAGCAGGTTGGAGGCGTATTCGCATAGCCCCGCCTTTAGGTTTTTCGATTTCGAATGCAGCGGTTTCTCTCACCAGATCGCTTAGCTTGCTGAAGCCATAGGTGCGGGGGTCGAAATCGGAAAAGAGATTTGAGAGTTGCTTACAGAAGGTGCCGAGAAGCACCCACCCATCCTCGCTATCCATCTGGCCGATGGCTTTCTTCAACATTGGGGTTGCTGCGCTTGGCGACTGAAGTGGCCTTTTTGCCGGCGCCGCGTCTTGAACGTTCGCCACGCCAGGGAGAAGGTTTTCGGTGCAAACGAAACGTCGACATGCCTGCCGGAAACTCTCCGGGGTTTTCTGTTCTCCAAAGCCGAACACATCGACGCCTTGTTCGCGGATACGAGCGGCAAGTCTCGTGAAGTCGCTGTCGGACGAAACCAGGCAGAAGCCATCAAGGCGACCGCTGTGGAGTAGGTCCATGGCATCGATCACCAGAGTAATATCAGACGCATTCTTTCCCGTCGTATAGGCGAACTGCTGTTGGGGGATGATCGCGTGCTTCGATAGAACGTCGGCCCACCCCTTGGATCGAGCGCTCGAGAAATCGCCTTAGATGCGGCGGACACTGGCCTCGCCGATCCTCGCGATCTCTTCGAACAAGCCATCCGCAATCTTGGCGGAAGCATTGTCTGCATCGATGAGAACCGCAAGGCGTGGAGATCTGGCTTCTGTCGGCATGCGGCGCTTTCTTTGACTGGCGTCTCCAGAGTTGCTCTGGCCGAGCCTTCCGGCAAAACATAGCGGCCGCCGATGCGACCGTCGGGTGACCGGAATAGTGGGAGGAAGACGGTTGTCAGTCAGATCTTTCAGCTAACAAAGTCTAAACCGTTGGAAACTTGCCATAGTAAGGTCCTGGTCCAGAAATGGCGGAGCCGGCCCGGGGACGGGGCCGGCTCCTTTGACCCGGTCGTTGGGGACGGGGAGGGTGGGGACTCGACCGGGTTTCTCCTTAAGCGCGTCGCGTCAAGGTGACGCGCTTGATCTCGGTTCATGCATGCCGCTGTCACAAAGCCGCGGCCTGCATCTGCATCCCTAGCGGACGCTGGCGACCGCGTCGGAGCGGCCGTCGTTGATCGTCACCCAAACGCCGGAATTCTCCGTCGATTGACGCTTGAGATAGGTGTAGTCGGTGTCCGTCCAGGACAGCACCTTGGTTTCCAGATTGTCGAGAATGAACTCACCAAGGCTGGTGCGCACGGTCAGCACGGCGTGGCCGTCGCCATTGGGTTGGCGCGCGACAGTCATCAGCAGGTCGCCGGCGGCCACGCCAACATCCATGAGTTCGCGGCGCTTTTCCAGCGCGTAGTCCTCGCAATCGCCATAGCCATTGTCCGGATAGGCCCAGTACTCCTCGACACCATAGTTTTCCATGTCGGTGCGCGGCTTGATGCGGGTGTTGACTGAATTGTTGATATTGACGATCGTCGCCCAGAGCTTGCGGGTCAGCTCGACCGGCGCGCCCTTTGGCGTCTTTTCGTTGCATTCGCCAGGGATGCGCTGGCAGAATTCATAATGGCCAACGGGCTGAGTGGTGCGGCCGGCGGTGTGCATAAAGGCCGGTCCCGCGGCATATGCTGATCCCCAAGCGGAAAGCTGCATCGCCATTGCCATCAGCAACAGCTTGCCCCTCGTTTTTTTCATTTCTAGTCTCCCCGTTCGAAGGAGACATTGCCACAGGCGGATTTATTTGACGCAAAGGTGCGAAGTAGATATTAAGTAAAACGTCCATATAATAAACCTAAAATTTGAATCATTTGAGTATTGATTTGTTTGGATCGCGTCCAGCCCGTTAGGTATGGGGTCTTGCATCAGGCACCACAGATGACGCTCGGGCTGTCAGAGCGGTTCTGGCGCTTCCGAGAAATTTCAATGGCGGTTGCCACAACAAAAAACCGGCCCCGAAGGGCCGGTTTGATTGAGGCGTGCTGCCCGATCCGGTCAGGCGCGCGGCGTGTTGAACTCGGAATCAAGCGTTTCGGGGCGCTGGATGACGGCGAACTCGATGGCGACGCCATCCTCGAAATGACGAACGATCTGGCCGCGCATGGTGCCCAGCATGACCTGGACGCCGATCGCCGGCTTGACGTCGATCTCGATCGCGGCGCCGGACAGCGACAGGTCGATGATCCGGCACTGGTACTGGGGTCTTGCATCAGGCACCACAGATGACGCTCGGGCTGTCAGAGCGGTTCTGGCGCTTCCGAGAAATTTCAATGGCGGTTGCCACAACAAAAAACCGGCCCCGAAGGGCCGGTTTGATTGAGGCGTGCTGCCCGATCCGGTCAGGCGCGCGGCGTGTTGAACTCGGAATCAAGCGTTTCGGGGCGCTGGATGACGGCGAACTCGATGGCGACGCCATCCTCGAAATGACGAACGATCTGGCCGCGCATGGTGCCCAGCATGACCTGGACGCCGATCGCCGGCTTGACGTCGATCTCGATCGCGGCGCCGGACAGCGACAGGTCGATGATCCGGCACTGGTACTGGCGGCCGTCGGTGAGCTGCAGCACGCTGGTCGGGTTGCGCGGCGCCACGCGCTCGTGGCGGCGGTCTTCCGGCAAGTCAAGCTCGTGCTTGTTGGCAAGCCAGGTCAATTGCGCGGCAAGCTTGTCCTTCTTGCGGTCGGACGCAATCACGGTCATCGCGAAGCCGTCCTGCAACGTACGTGTGACGACGCCCTCGATGCGGCCGATATGGTCGATATACGCGATGACCTTTTCGCCAGGCATGCCGACGCGGTCAGTGCGCAACGCAACGTTGCCGGGCGACATGTCGACGACCTGGCAAGGATGCTCGGTGCGGTCTTCCAGCATGAATCGCCCGTATATCTTGACCCGGACGCGCTGAAAGTTACGCCTTTCAGCTTGGGACGGCGAATAGTCGACCGCCGCTGACCTCATGACTGCCTACACCCTGTTGGCATTCCCGCGCGTGGATGCGAGGAACTTCAGCAGAGAACTACAGCAAAGCGGGTTAACAAAGGGGAAAAACGGGCTGGCGGGACGGTAGGATCGTCAATTATTCCTCGCGCCCGCCATCGAAGACGACGAGATGGCGGATGCGGCGCGCGCGGCCGAGTGCCGAGATCGTTTCGGGCGCCTCGATGTCGTCGGGAACGAGCGAGGGAACGCTGATCGCCGGACGGTTGTTTAGGAGCTCCTTCTCCGGGTCGATGACGCGGATAGAATCGATCAGTGCGTCCGTGATCGGATCGGCACCCAGCCAGAATGGCTTCTCCGCGGCGCTGACCACGCCGAGGCAGCGCGGGTTTTCGACGCCGCCGTCAAGCGGCAAGGCAAGCAATTCGAACTTGTTGGAACGGCCGTTGTGGCTGAACCCCTCGAACATCATCAGCACGACGGATTTCTGGTCGAAAACTCCTTGAATCAGCCGCGAGACCAGCCGCTGATCCTTCTCGCGCCACAGTGACGGAAAGGAGAACCCCTTGAGTTCGCGGCCATAGCAGGCGCAGAGCCTGGTGCCGGCGAGGCGGAATACGGCTTGCCCGCGGGTGTCCCTTTCCAGGATGAACGTATCGGCCAACAGCGACTTGATATCGGCCGGCTCGACTTCCGATCGCATCGGAGCAGGGCGCCCGTCACGCAGTCGGTTCCAATAATGGAACAGCGTGATCGATCCGTTTTGGTTCATGGTATGCTGCTCCGCGCATTCTGTCGTCTGATGTCCCATCGGTGAACAGAAGGGCGCCCTCCGATGACCTACATGCGTTGCGGAGCAGGAAGCGTGCCAGCGTCGTTAACACTTGTTCACGGGTCGGGGCCGTTAAGGTTAACAAGTGGTTTACGTTGCGCCTAGGCGAGCCCTGTGGCACACCAAAACCACTCCAAAAGCGGTCGTTTCGCGACGATCGGCAGCACTTCAGTCAAGAGTTTCGGGGTAACAGGGGACTCGACCAGCCGTTCAAGGGAAACCTTGGACGGCTTCTTTTTTGATTCGCACCGGGACGATTCGCCGTTTGCGGTTCCATTGGCGGTGATCTAGATGCTCGCCAGATCGAACCAGCACCGAGTGCGATTGCAGATGAGCGAACCGGTAAATCCTTCCGAGACCGAACAGGTCGAGAGCGTGCCTCCGCCGGCGCGCGAGCCGGTATTCAACCTGCCGCCGATCGTGCTGGCGGTGATCGGCATTTGCGCGGTCGTCTATCTGCTGCAGCAGTACGTACTCAGCGATGCACAGCAAATGACGCTGCTGTACGACGGGGCCTTCATCCCTGTCCTTTACACCGGGCAGTACGGCTTCGACTGGTTCCTGTTCACCCGCCCCTTCACCTATGCCTTCATGCATGGCGGCTTTGCCCATATCGCCATCAACATGGTCTGGCTTGCCGCCTTTGGCTCGCCACTGGCCAATCGCCTTGGCGGGCTCTGGTTCGCCCTATTCTTCGCTGTCACCGGGCTGGCTTCCGTGGCGCTGTTCTGGGCCATGCACCCTTATGGCGAGGCGCCGCTGGTGGGTGCATCTGGCGCCATATCGGGCATGATGGGTGCGGCCGCGCGTTTCGGCTTCCGCACCGACCGTTCGGCCGGCAAGGCGGCCTTCGCCGGTCCCGTGCTGCCGATCGCGAGTGTTTTGCGCTCGCGCGGCGTCGTGATCTTCCTCGCCATGTGGATGATCATCAATCTTGCCACCGGCCTGCTTGGCTTTGCCCCCGGTGTAGAGGGCCAGATCGCCTGGGAGGCCCATATTGGCGGTTTTGTCACCGGCTTCTTCGGCCTGCGCTGGTTCGACCGGCGATGGCAGGCGCCCGAGTGGGAAGCCCCCGATCACACTTGAAATGCAACCGATCACGGCGCACGATGTTCACTCTCAAGTGAAAGCCGGCCAGGGCAGGAACCGGTTGGCAAAGTAGAGGAGGACGCCATGACGGTTAAGGCCATTCTGGAGCAAAAAGGCCATGACGTGTTGACGCTCGGGCCAAACGAAAAACTCAGTGAAGCCATCCGCATCCTCACAGAACACAAGATCGGCGCACTGGTTATCACCAATGGCGATCGAAAGATCGTCGGCATCCTCTCCGAGCGCGACATCGTGCGGGTGATCGCCAAGGAAGGAGCCGCCGCACTCGACATTGCAGTGCGCTCGGCAATGACGCCGAAGGTGAAGATCTGCAATGAGAACCACACCGTCAACGAGGTGATGGAGATCATGACCAGGGGGCGCTTCCGCCATCTGCCCGTGGAGAAGGATGGCCTGCTGGATGGCATCATATCCATCGGCGACGTGGTCAAGCGTCGCATCGAGGATGTCGAGCGCGAGGCCGAGGAAATACGCGCCTACATCGCCACCGCCTGAGGCGATGAAAGAAAACCGCCGGTCGGAGGGCTGCCGGCGGAACCGATGGTCTACCGGTTGTCGAGTTCGGAGCGGACGAGCTCCAGACCCCTTGTGATGCTGTAGGGACCGCCGTGCGAGCTGGTGGAGGATGCGCTGTCCCCACAGCGCCGAGGGTTTGCGCTTGTCTCTTTTGGCGGTTTGCACTAGCGAAGCGGGTACGATTTGTACCTGCTGAATGTGCAGCGCATTCGGCATTCATCCGAAATTTGACGGCAGGCTATGAGCATCATCGATACCCGCACACCCGACGCAAAACGCCTGATATCAGGCGCCACCGGCGACTGGGAGATCATCATCGGCCTCGAGGTGCACGCGCAGGTCATTTCGGAGGCAAAACTTTTCTCTGGCGCTTCGACCGCTTTCGGTGCGGCACCCAATGCCAATGTCAGCCTGGTCGATGCGGCGATGCCGGGCATGCTGCCCGTGATCAACGAGGAATGCGTCAAGCAGGCGATCCGCACAGGCCTCGGCCTGAAGGCGCAGATCAACCACAAGTCGGTCTTCGACCGGAAGAACTATTTTTACCCCGACCTGCCGCAGGGCTACCAGATCTCGCAGTTCAAGCAGCCGATCGTCGGCGAGGGCACCGTGATCGTGTCGGTCGGTCCCGACCGCCAGGGCGAATTCGAAGACATCGAGGTCGGCATCGAGCGGCTGCATCTGGAACAGGATGCCGGCAAGTCGCTGCACGACCAGCACCCGACCATGTCCTATGTCGATCTCAATCGCTCCGGCGTCGCCCTGATGGAGATCGTGTCGAAGCCCGACATGCGCTCCGGCGACGAAGCCAAGGCCTATGTGACGAAGCTGCGCACCATCATGCGCTATCTCGGCACCTGCGACGGCAACATGGACGAAGGCTCGCTGCGAGCCGACGTCAATGTCTCGGTACGCCGCCCAGGGGGGGCCTTCGGCACGCGCTGCGAGATCAAGAACATGAACTCGATCCGCTTCATCGGCCAAGCCATCGACTATGAGGCGCGCCGCCAGATCGCCATTCTGGAGGACGGCGGCAAGATCGAACAGGAGACACGGCTGTTCGACGCCGTCAAAGGCGAGACCCGCTCGATGCGCTCCAAGGAAGAGGCGCACGACTATCGCTATTTCCCCGATCCCGATCTTCTGCCGCTGGAGTTCGACCAGGCCTATGTCGATGCGCTGGCCAGGGAATTGCCGGAACTGCCCGACGACAAGAAGGCGCGGTTGGTCTCCTCGCTCGGCCTGTCGACCTATGATGCCTCGATCCTGGTGTCGGAAAAGTCGATCGCCGACTATTTCGAGAAGGTGGCTGCCGGCCGCGACGGCAAGCTAGCCGCCAACTGGGTTATCAACGATCTGCTCGGACAATTGAACAAGGCCGGCAAGGACATTGAAAGCGCTCCGGTTTCACCAGATCAGCTTGGTGCCGTCATCGACCTGATCAAGGATGGCACGATTTCCGGCAAGATCGCCAAGGATCTGTTCGAGATCGTCTGGAACGAGGGCGGCGATCCGCGCGAGCTGGTCGAAAGCCGTGGCATGAAGCAGGTCACCGACACGGGCGCCATCGAGAAGGCGGTCGACGAGGTGATCGCGGCCAATCCGGACAAGGTCGAACAGGCGCGCGCCAAGCCGACCATGGCCGGCTGGTTCGTCGGTCAGGTGATGAAGGCAACCGGCGGCAAGGCCAACCCGCAGGCGGTCAACGACCTCGTCAAGGCCAAGCTCGGCATAGAGTAGCCGCCATGTTCGTGCGCACCGCCGGAGAGCGCGACCTCGGTGCCATCCGCACGCTGCTGGTCGAAACCTGGCATGCGACTTACGATGCGATCTACGGTGCCGGGCGGATCAATGAGGTCATCGATATCTGGTATTCGCCGGCGAAACTGAAAGCGAGCCTGGAACGGCCCAATGCCGAGTTCCTGGTCGCGGACGATAGCAAACGCATCGGCGGCGTCGCCCATGCCGAAAGCGCTGAGGGCGGCGCCGTGGTCGATCTGCACCAGCTTCTTGTCGCACCCGATCTGCAAGGCCGAGGCATCGGCGGCATGTTGCTCGACGAGGTGATCGAGAGCTTTCCGGAAGCCCGCGCCATACGTCTTCAGGTCGCGGAACAGAACAGGCGCGCCGTCGCCTTCTATCTGGGGAACGGTTTCGTCCAGATCGGCCGGACCGACAACCACGGGTCGGGACAGTCCGGCATTGCGGAGCTTATCCTTGAGCGGTCGCTGAGCGCTGAGCGCTGATTCTCCCGGGGACTGCATCACGTTGTTGCGAGCAGCTCCCTCGACCGCAGCTTTCATTTGACGGTCGTCCTCGGCAAATGCTGCTGTGGCTGACGCGCCTGTGACGGCCTGTCGTCGACCGGCGGCATGGCGCTGGGGGGAATCATGCCAAGCTTGCCGGAACTGATGCCGACACAGGTGTCGGACGAAACCTTTGGCGGCGTCACCTATCACATAGCGGGCGAACTTGTGCCCGTGCTTTCGGTCGATGTGACGCGCATGCCTGTCTATTTCGAGCACCACATCCTGTTGTGGAAGAATTCCAGCATCACCATCGGCCTGAAATCGCTGAAGGGCGCATTGAAGCGCATGATGGCCGGCATGCAGATTTTCGTCACCGAAGCGTCGGGGCCGGGCATCATCGCCTTCAGCCGCGACGGGCCAGGTCACATCGTGCCGATCCATCTCAGGCGCGGCGAGGAAATCCAGGTGCGCGAACATCAGTTTCTCGCCGCCACCGGCAATATCGACTACACATTCGAGCGTGTACGAGGCTTGGCGACGATGCTGTTCGGCCAGAGCGGCTTCTTCATCGACCGGTTTCGCGGCGATGCCGGCGACGGCATCGTCTGGCTGCACGGTTACGGCAATGTCTTCGAAAAGACGCTCGCACCGGGCGAGACCATCGACATCGAGCCGGGCGGCTGGCTCTTCAAGGATGCCTCGGTCAGGATGGAAACCAAGATCGACCGCCTGTCGAGCGGCTTCTTCGGCGCCAACATGAACTTCATCGTCAATCGCTTCACCGGCCCGGGTCGCGTCGGCATCCAGTCGATGTACCTGCATATGCCGACCGAGGAATAGATCGAGGGGTGCAGAGCACGAGAAGGGTACAGGGCGAGGTCAGCATGAGCGCAGCGGCGGCGACAGTTCCCGTACCGGCAAATTCGGGTTTCATTTTGCGCATGCCGATTCGCGAACCGGATCGAGAGGCTGAAGCTCACACGCGGGCGGCGGGAACTGCCACATTGTCGATCAGCCTGGTTTTTCCCAGCCAGGCGGCGGCGAGAACGCGGCCCGCGCGGTCGTGCCGCCATGGCGCGAGTGTCAGGCTTTCGCGGGCCTCGACATAGTCGACCTTCCGGAAACCGGTGGCGATCAGGGCGCGGATGGCTTCGGCGATCGCGTCTTCCTGACCGGCACCTGTCGCCAGCGCCGCTGCGGCCTTGCGCAGGATCACGTTGAGCTCCCGGGCGATCTGGAGTTCGTCCTCGCCGAGATAGGCGTTACGTGACGATATGGCGAGGCCATGCGTATCGCGTATGGTCGGCGCGCCGATGATCTCGACAGGCAGGTCAAGGTCGCGGCAGAGCTGCCTGACGACGCACAGCTGCTGGTAATCCTTTTCGCCAAAGACCGCATAGTCGGGCGTTGCCTGCAGGAAGAGCTTGGCCACCACGGTGGCGACGCCCTCGAAAAATGTGGGGCGAAAGTCTGATTCGAGCCCGGCGGATGGGCCGCCGACCGAGATTCTGGTGGCAAAGCCGGCGGGATACATCGTGGCAACCGTCGGTGTGAAGGCAAGATCGACCTTGACCATTGCCAGCAGGTCCAGATCGCGGGCGAGCTGGCGCGGGTATTTGTCGAGATCCTCGCTCGGCGCGAACTGCGCCGGGTTCACGAAGATCGACACCACGCAACGCTCGGCTTTTTCCCTTGCGATCCGGATCAGGGAGAGATGTCCGTCATGCAATGCGCCCATGGTTGGCACCATGGCGACGCGCAGGCCATCGCGCCGCCAGTCGCGGACCCGCGCCCGAAGTGCGGCGACGCTGTCGACCACATCAGGCCGGTTCATGCCTCATCTCCGCCGTTCGTGCTCGAAAAGATGTGGGAGGGGCCGGGGAATGTCCGGCTTCGCACCTCCGATGCGTAGCGCTGCGCGGCTTGCGCGATCACGCTGCGCAGATCGGCGTATTCCTTGACGAATTTCGGCACGCGGTCGACCGTCAGCCCGACCATGTCGTCGATCACCAGGATCTGGCCGTCGCAGTCGCTGCTGGCGCCGATGCCGATGGTCGGTATGACGATGCGGCGTGTGATATCGGCGGCGACAGCCTCGATCGTGCCTTCGATGACCACGGAGAACGCTCCGGCCTTTTCGACCGCGAGCGCGTCGGCGATCAGTGCCGCGACATTCTCATCCGTGCGGCCCTTGATCTTGTAGCCGCCATCCTTTTCCACGGATTGCGGCAGCAGGCCGATATGACCCATCACGGGAATGCCGGCGGCCACGATCGCCGCGATCTGCCCGGCCATGCCGACGCCACCTTCGAGTTTCACTGCCTGGCAGCCGGTCTCGCCAACGATGCGCCGCGCCGAGACGACTGCCTGCGCCGGCGAGTCCTCATAGGTCCCGGCCGGCATGTCGACAACCACGCAAGCCCTGGCAGAGCCCCGCATCACGGCTTGACCGTGCGCGATCATCATCTCGAGCGAGGCGCCCAGTGTCGTCTCATGGCCATGCAGAACCATGGCGACGCTGTCACCGACCAGAAGCAGGTCGACATGGCGGTCGAGCAGGCGAGCGACGGGATAGGTGTAGGCTGTCAGGCAGACCAAGGGCGTGCCGCCCTTGCGGCAACGAATCAGCTCGGCGCCGATGCGAATGTCGGTGGTCGGCAGTTGCGTGGCCAATCGTCACCTCCTTCGGCCCGTGGCCGGATGGATACCCGCAGCGGCGCTGAGCTTTAGAAAGAGCGGAAAGGCTTGGCAAGCGCGCATCCTGCCGCTTGCAGGGATCACAGGCTCGTATCCGGCCTCTGGCGCGCCATTTGCGCACTCCCGGCGGCAAAACCCTTGCCTTCGCGAAGGGCTGACGCCATAAGCAGGAAATAGGCGCCGCCAGCGCGAAGGGTTCCGAAATGAAGACTTTCCTGACGCAGTTTTTCACCTGGTGGAACAGCCAGACGCTGGGGACGCGCCTGCACACCTGGCGATTCGGCAAGAAAGTCGGCCAGGACGAGACCGGCAATATCTATTACGAGGGCGGCATCGATTCGGAAGGCCGCACGCGCCGCTGGGTCATCTACCGCAACTATTCGGAAGCCTCGGCGATCCCGCCCGGCTGGCACGGCTGGATCCATCACCGGGTCGATACGGCACCCCCGAGCGACAATTATAAGCCGCGCGATTGGCAGAAGCCGCATGAGCCCAATCTGACCGGTACGCCGGCGGCCTATCGCCCGAAGGGCTCGGTGCTGACCAACCAGCATCGCCCGCAGGTCACGGGCGACTACGATGCCTGGACACCCGGGTCGTAACGGCCCCGGTTTGTAACGGCGCAAAGGTGCAGGCCGGTCCTTTATCGCCACAATTGGCGTTTAGCTGCTTGCTGATCAGAAAACGGCGATTAGCCTTGGCGATCGACGGAATCACCTGGGCGCGAACCTCCGGTACCCCTGTATGAGTTTTTTCAACCTGATATCGACGGGCGGTCTCACGCTAGCCGCCGGCCTTGCCGTCAGCACCGCCGCTTTTGCGGCTTCGGCTGCACCCGCCGCACCCGCGCCGGCGCCGCCCGCGGGATCCGATCGGATCACCAATCCGGTCGCCGAGTTCGCTGGCATCGACAAGATCACCGGCCGCATCATCACCTTCGATGTCTATATCAATGAGACGGTGCAGTTCGGCGCTTTGCAGGTGACGCCGCGCGTCTGCTATTCCCGGCCGCAGAACGAGGAGCCGAAGACCGATTCCTTCGTCGAGGTCGACGAGATCACGCTCGACCGCAAGATCCGCCGCATCTTCACGGGCTGGATGTTTGCCGAAAGCCCGGGTCTCAATGCCGTCGAACATGCCGTCTATGACGTCTGGCTGAAGGAATGCAAGCAGAAGTCGGATGTACCGGCGCCAGATGCCACCAAAGCTGACGCCACCAAGGCTGACGCTTCGAAGCCTGTCGCGGCCAAGCCCAAACCCGCTTCGGCCAAGCCGACGCCCGTGGCCACTCCGGACGTGGAACAGTCCGACCCCACGGAACCGGATACGACCACGACCAACTGATCCCCGGAACCGTCGCGGCCACCACACGTTGGACCACGCACGACCGCGCATCGGTGCGCGTGGAGGATATTGCGATGTCAGACAGCAAGCGACTTACGGCCAACAAGGCGGAATTGCTGGAACTCGAAAAGGGGTTCTGGACGGGCGATGAGGCCTACTACGCGGCCAATGCCGATACCGAGTGCCTGGTGGCGTTTCCGCAGATGGCGCAGGCCATGGATAACGCCGATCTGGCCAAGACCGCGTCGAAGCCCAACCGGTGGCGCAATCTGGACATCGAGCTCAAAGGAATAATCGAACCCGGCAGCGACATCGTCATGCTGACTTATGAGGCCCATGCGACGCGCGAGAATGGCGAACCCTACGCAGCGCTGGTCAGCACAGGCTACGTCCATCGCGTCAACGGCTGGAAGATGATGTTCCATTCGCAGACGCCGCTGGAAGCCGCCGCGGTGAAGTAAGGCAGATCCTTTACGGGAAAAAGGCCGCTTCGCCCTTCAGAGCCTCCGCCAGCATCTTCTCATACTTGCCGCGCGGCACGTCGACCGCGCCGAAGCGCTTGAGATGCTCGGTGGTGAATTGCGTATCAAGCAGCGCGAAACCGCGTGACTTCAGGCGTTCGACAAGGTGCACGAGGCAAATTTTCGACGCATCCGTCTCCTTGGAAAACATGCTTTCGCCGAAGAACACCCGTCCGAGCGAGACGCCATAGAGGCCGCCGACCAGCCGCTCTTCGCGCCAGGCCTCGACCGAATGGCAATGACCCATGCGGTGCAGTTGCACATAGGCCTCGCGGATCGGCGCATTGATCCAGGTCGAGCGGCGCTCCTCACGCTTTTCGGCACAGCCGTCGATCGTCGCCTCGAAATCGAAGTCGAAGCGAATGTCGAACGGGTTCCTGCGAATCGCCTTCTTCAGGCTTTTGGGTATGTGGAAATCGTCGAGCGGTATGATGCCGCGCGTCTCCGGCCGCACCCAGAACACCTCCGGATCACCGGCACTTTCGGCCATCGGGAAGACGCCCGAGGCGTAAGCCTTGAGCAGAAGGTCGGTAGGTATGCGATAGCCAGGCGCGTAAGGACGGGTCATCGCGTCCCCGAACTATTCTTCCTTGGCCAGATATTTTTCCAGCCAATGGATGTCATAGTCGCCATTGGCGATGTCGGCATTGCCGACCAGGTCGCGAAACAGCGGCAATGTCGTCTTGATACCGTCGACGACGAATTCGTCAAGCGCCCGGCGCAGCCGCATCATGCATTCGACGCGATTGCGCCCGTGCACGATCAGCTTGCCGATCAGGCTGTCGTAGTAAGGCGGGATCTTGTAGCCGGAATAGACACCGGAATCGACGCGGATGCCGAGACCCCCAGGCGTGTGGAAATGGGTGATGGTGCCGGGCGAGGGCGTGAACGTGCGCGGATCCTCGGCATTGATGCGGCATTCGATGGCGTGGCCATTGAACTTGATGTCTTCCTGCTTGACCGAAAGTCCGCCGCCGGAAGCAACGCGGATCTGCTCGTGCACGAGATCGATGCCGGTGATCGCTTCCGTCACCGGATGCTCGACCTGCAGGCGTGTATTCATCTCGATGAAATAGAACTCGCCGTTCTCGTAGAGGAACTCGATCGTGCCGGCACCGGAATAGCCGAGATCGGCGATGGCCTTGGCGCAGATGCCGCCGATTCGGGACCGCTCCTCGGCATTGAGTGCTGGCGAATTGGCTTCTTCCCAGACTTTCTGGTGACGCCTTTGCAGCGAACAATCGCGCTCGCCGAAGTGCACGCCGCGGCCAAAGCCGTCGCCGAACACCTGCACTTCTATGTGGCGCGGCTTCTGCAGGTATTTCTCGATATAGACGGCGTCGTCGCCGAAGGCGGCGCCCGCTTCCGAGCGCGCAGTCTGCAAGGCGACTTCGAGGTCGGCCTCGCTGTGGGCCACCTTCATGCCGCGCCCGCCGCCACCGGCCGATGCCTTGATGATCACGGGGTAGCCGATCTCGGCGGCGATCCGCTTGGCTTCCTTCTCCTCGCTCACCGCGCCATCGGAACCTGGCACGACCGGAATGCCGAGACGCTTGGCGGTACGCTTGGCCTCGATCTTGTCGCCCATGATCCGGATATGGTCGCCAGACGGGCCGATGAAGGTGATGTTGTGCGCGGCCAGGATATCGGCGAACTTGGCGTTTTCGGACAGGAAGCCGTAGCCCGGATGCACGGCGTCGGCGCCGGTGATCTCGCAGGCCGCGACGATCTGGTGGATGTTGAGATAGCTATCGCGCGATGGCGGCGGGCCAATGCACACGCTCTCGTCGGCAAGCCGCACATGCATGGCGTCGGCATCGGCGGTCGAATGCACCACCACCGTCTGGATGCCGAGTTCCTTGCAAGCGCGCAGAACCCGAAGCGCGATTTCGCCGCGATTGGCGATGAGGATCTTCTGGAACATCCGACCCGCTCTACTCGATCACGACGAGCGGCATGCCGTATTCGACCGGCTGCGCGTCCTCGAACAGGATCGCCGTCACCGTGCCGGCGCGCGGCGAGGGGATCTGGTTCATCGTCTTCATCGCTTCGATGATGAGCAGCGTCTGCCCTTCCTTGACCTTCTGGCCGATCTCGATGAACGCCTTGGCGTCCGGCGACGGCGCCAGGTAGGCGGTGCCGACCATCGGCGAGGCCACCGCGTTTTTCGATACGTCGACCGCTGCCGCCGGGGCGGCCGCGTTGGCAGGCTGGCCCGCAGCCGCCGGCGCATAAGTGGGCTGGGGCGCCGCAATCGCATGGACGGCAGGTGCCTGCCGTGACACGCGCACCTTCAGGTCGCCCAGTTCAACCTCGATCTCGGTCAGGTTGGTGTCGTTCAGTATACCCGCAAGATCGCGGATAAGCTGCTGGTCAACACCGGTCTTCTTTATGGACATTTTCGAGCCTTCTGTTTGTTGACCGGTCATAGGCGTGCGGCCAGCGCCTGCAGCGCCAGCGTGTAGCCGAGCGGCCCAAAACCACAGATCATGCCGACGGCGACCGGCGCGACCATGGAGACATGGCGGAATGATTCCCGCGCGTGGATGTTAGAAAGATGAACTTCGGCGACCGGCAATGGCGCCACCGATCGAATGGCGTCGTGGATCGCGATCGATGTATGGCTGTAGGCGCCCGGGTTGATGACGATACCGGCAGCCTTATCGCCGGCTTCCTGGATCCAGTCGACAAGATCGCCCTCGTGGTTCGACTGGCGAAAATCGATCTCGAGCCCGAGTGATGTGCCCGCCTGCTTGCAGTCGTCGGCGATCGCGGCAAGCGTCTTGCCGCCATAGATGCCCGGCTCGCGCTTGCCGAGCGCGTTGAGATTGGGACCGTTCAGGACGAAAACCGTTTTCAAAAAAGCCGACCTTTTCCGGCGCCGGTATCAAACCGCCGCGCTGGCTCTCTATAATGGGCATAGCCGTCCGCGAAAAGAGCGCAAGTGCGTTCTTTCACTGTCCACAACAGGCCGAAATGCGACCGTGAGCAAAACCCGCGGCGGATCAAAGCGCGGCTTTCGCCGCCTCGATCTTTTCCGCAAGCACTTGCTGCCCGAGAGCTCCGAACACGACCTCGTTGCCGACGACATAGGACGGCGTTCCGGTGATCGACAGCTTGTTGGCGAGATCATAGGTCTTGGAGAAGGCCTCGGGGATCGACGGGTCCTTCATCTTCTCGCGCAATGTCGCCTCGTCGGCACCGAGCGAAAGCGCGATCTTGATCGCGGTCGCCTCGGTGGCGCGTCCCTGGCCGCCAAGCAGCGCGTTGTGGAACTCGCCGTACTTTTCCGGCATCATCAGGTGAAACGCCATCGAAACGAAGCTCGCCTTCTGCGAATCCGGGCCGAGGATCGGGAATTCCTTGAGCACGAAGCGCAGATCCGGATCGGTTTTGGTCAGCGCCCGCATGTCCTCGATGGCGCGTTTGCAGAAGCCGCAATTGTAGTCGTAGAACTCGACGATCGTCACCTTGCCGTTCGGATTGCCGACGACGCCGTCGAAGGCGGAGTTGAAGATCTGGTCCTTGGCGTCCTTGATGACGCCAAGATGAGCGATGCGCTGCTCTTCCTTCTGTTTGGCCTCCAGCGCGTCCTGCACCTCGAGCAGTACTTCCGGGTTCTTCAAGAGATAGTCGCGGATGATTCCTTCGATCTCGGTGCGGTCGATCTTGGTATCGGCCACAGCCGCCTGGACAGGCTGTACCGTGCCGGCCTTCGCGACCTGTGGGCTGCCGGCCACGAAACCGAAAGCCAGCATGGCAAGGGCTACAGCGATCCCCGTGGTGCCCAGCAGCAGTGCCTTTTTCATCGTTTTCGTTCCTTTTACCTGTTTTCCCGGTCCGGCTGTGTCGTAGCGCGTGGCCGGAAGGTTCATGAGATTACTAGATCTTGCCTGACGATTTGTAATTTATGATGTCCTGGGCGCGTATCCAGCGCGGCTCGCCGCGCTTCATCCGCTGCTGCGCCCGCATGGCGAAGATCTTCGCGTCCTTGTAGTTGCCGGAATAGAAATGACCTTCGGCCGTGGCAAGCTCAGCACCCGGTATGTCTCCCAGTTCGCCGTAAGCCTGCGCCAGATAACGGTACCCCTCGGAATTTTCCTTATCGCGACCCAGGCCATTGTTGATCTGAACGATCGCCTTCTTGAGCGAGTCAGGTGTACCGACGGCCATCAGCGCCTGGCCAAGCGAGACAGGCAGCAGGCCGGACCGCGCCGGGTCGAGGCTGACCGCCTTGGCGTAGGCGTCCGCCGCTTCCCCAGGCTTGTTCGCCTTCATCAGTATGTCGCCGCGCAACTCTTGGAAGTAGGCATTCTTGGGCTGCGCCTTGATCAGGGCGTTGGTCTTGACGAGCGCTGCGGGAAGATTGCCGTAAAGGTAGGTCGACTGGGCATCGCCATATTGCGCGGCCAGGCTGCCCCGCATCTTTTGCATCAGCCGCGCCGCGGCGGCCTGGCCACCCATGTAGACGGCGATCTTAACCCGCATCATGTCATGGCGCTGCTGCAGCGCCGGCGGATCGAGCTTGTCGACATTGGGGCTCTGTTTGACCAGCACTTGGAGGTTGGCGATTCGCTCTTGCGGCATCGGATGGCTGATCCGGTAGGGATCGATCTGGGCGCCCGACAACGACAAGGCCGTCTGGAAGCGGGCAAAGGTCTTCAGCATGCCCATGCCGGACTGACCGGTGGCATTGAGATAGGTGATCGCGGAGCGGTCGGCCGTGATCTCCTCGGTGCGCTGGTAGGCAAGGATGCTGCGCTGGGCCATCTCGCCGCCGCCGGCGGCGACGCCCATGCCGGCGCCGGCAAGGCCGCGGCTGTTGGTGGTCGCACCGGCGACGATCGCGCCGGCACCAAGCAATGTCGCGATGACGGCCATCGTCTTGGCGCGCTCGAGCTGGTCACGCAATTTCTGCTGGTGACCGCCGGCCAAATGGCCGGCTTCGTGCGCGATGACGCCAATGATTTCGTTGGGCGTCTCAGCCATCATCAGCGCGCCCGTGTTGATGAACATCCGGCGTCCGGTGACGAAGGCGTTGAAGCTGGAATCGTTGACCAGCACGATGTCTATGCCATCATTCGCCAATCCGGCAGCCCTGAAGATCGGCCGTGCGTAATCGCGCACCAGAGCCTCGATCTCGGCATCACGTATCACAGGCACGCCTTGGGCAAAGGCGGTGACCGAACTCGCCACGGCAACGGCGAAGCCGAGCGAAAGCGTGGCGAAGACACGCGCTGCCTGGGCTATCGTCGGTCTGGGTCGGCTCAACATAATGTGTCCACTGGTAGACGAGCGGGCGAAAGATGAAAAGTCGGCACCGGAAAACTTCCTCAACTTGTGATCCTCACATCAATCGGGCATTTGTGCGGCGTGTGCGTCAGGGGCACGGCATCCTCAATCATCGGGGCAGGGATAAAATGGTCGTTTCACTCTCACGCCGCGGCAATGTCGAGCCATTCCACGCCATGGATGTGCTGGCCGAAGCGAACCGGCTGAAGGCCCAAGGCGTGCCGGTGATTTCCATGGCGGTCGGCCAGCCGTCCGACCCGGCACCCGCACGCGTTCGCGCCGCGGCGGCCAAGGCCCTGGAGGGTGGCCGCATAGGCTACACCGACACGCTGGGTCTGGCCGGTCTGCGCAAAGCGATGGCGGAGCACTACGCCGATCATTATGGGCTCGATGTCGATCCTGGCCGGATCGCGGTGACGACGGGATCGTCGGCGGCCTTCAATCTCGCCTTCCTGGCGATGTTCGATCCGGGTGACCGCGTCGCCATCGCCGCGCCCGGCTACCCCGCCTATCGTAACATCATGGCGGCGCTCGGCATCGACGTGGTCGAGATCGAACTCGGCGATGAGGCTTACTTGCATGCCGATCATCTGAAGGCCGCGCACCGCGAAAAGCCACTGAAGGGCGTGCTGTTTGCAAGTCCTGCCAATCCGACCGGCGCGGTCATACCGGCCGACGAACTGTCGGCGCTGATCAGCATGGCGGAGGCCCTGGGGATCGCCGTCATCTCCGACGAAATCTACCATCGCCTGGCCTACGCCGCGCCCGATACGACGGCGCTTCGCTACGGCAACAGCGTGACGGTGATCAATTCCTTCTCGAAATACTACTGCATGACCGGCTGGCGCATCGGTTGGATGGTCTTGCCGGAAGAGTTGGTGCGGCCCGTCGAGCGCATCGCCCAGAGCCTCTACATCTCGCCGCCGGAACTGTCGCAGATCGCCGCGATCGAGGCTTTTGCCGCAACCGAGGAACTGGAAGCGGTGAAGGGGCGGTACGCCTGGAATCGCGAGCTCCTGATGAAACGTCTGCCCGAACTCGGTTTCCCGCTGGCCGCGCCCATGGACGGCGCCTTCTACGCTTTTTGCGATGTCACCCGGCACACCAATGACAGCATGGCCTTCGCGCGCAGGATGCTGGCCGAGGCGCATGTAGCGGCGACGCCGGGCCGTGACTTCGACACACAGGCAGGGCACCGCACAATGCGGTTTTCCTATGCCGGCAGCCACGACGACATGGTCGAGGCGCTGGCGCGCATCGACCGCTGGTTGAGGTAGCGCCATGCCGGAACTGAAGCAGGCGCTGGCCGAGGTCGCCGCCGAAATGGCCGAACGCACCGATCGCGGCGAGGTCGCTTCCTATATCCCGCAGCTGGGCAACGTCGATCCTGGGAAATTCGGCATCGCCGCCGTCACCAATGACGGCCGCGTGCTGATGGCGGGCGATGCCGAACAGGCCTTTTCGATCCAGAGCATCTCCAAGGTATTCACCCTGACGCTCGCGCTCGGCAATGTCGGCGACGCATTGTGGAAGCGGGTAGGGCGCGAACCCTCGGGCAATCCCTTCAACTCGATCGTCCAGCTCGAGCACGAGAACGGCATTCCACGCAACCCGTTCATCAATGCCGGTGCCATCGTCGTTTCCGACATCCTGCTTGCCGGCCACCAGCCGCGCGAGGCGATCGGCGAGATCCTGCGGTTCATCCAGTTCCTCGCCGACGACGAGACGATCATCATCGACCGCGATGTCGCCGCGTCCGAGCGCGCCACCGGCTATCGCAATTTCGCACTCGCCAACTACATGAAATCCTTCGGCAACCTTCATCATGCGCCGGAGCTGGCGCTTGGCGTCTATTTCCACCACTGCGCCATAGCCATGAGCTGCCGGCAACTGGCCATGGCCGGCCGCTTCCTCGCCAATGGCGGCAAGAACCCGGCGACCGGCCATTCCGTGGTGTCGGCCGAGCGGGCGCGGCGCATCGGCGCCATGATGCTGACCTGCGGCCACTATGACGGCTCGGGCGACTTCGCCTTTCGCGTCGGTATTCCCGGCAAGAGCGGTGTCGGCGGCGGCATATTGGGCATCGTGCCGGGCATCGCCTCGCTTGCTGTCTGGTCGCCGGGTCTCAATGCCAACGGCAATTCCAAGCTGGGTTCGATCGCGCTGGAAAAGCTGGCCAGGATGATGAAGTGGTCGATCTTCGCGCCTTGAAAACGTCGCGCCGTGTTGGGCCGCCAGATATGAAAATCCCGCGCCGTATGTCGATTGGCGCGGGATTTTCTTATCAAAAAATCATTTCAATCCGTTGAAAGGCTTAGAAAAAGCCTTTCCGCTGCCACCAGCCGGCACGCTTCGGCTTTTCCTCGGTCTTGACTTCCCGCTCATCGTCGACGGTCGACGAAACCACCGGCGCGACCGGTGCATCGATGGCGGCCGGCTTGCGTCGCGATGGCCGAGCCTTTGAAGGCTCCTCATCGACGGCCGCGACCACTGTTTCCTCAGCGGCGGTCGCCGGAGTCTCAACCGGCGTTTCCGCGGCCGCTTCGACAACGCTTGTCTCGGCGACGGCCTCGGCGGTTGCCTTCTTCGGTTTGGCCGCACGGCGCGCCCGCTTGGGCTTCTCTGTGCTTGGCACCTCGTCGCTGACCGGAGCCACTACCGGCTCTTCCACCGCGGCAACGGCAACCGGTTCGATCGACGCGGGCTCGCT
Organism: Mesorhizobium sp. B4-1-4; assembly: GCF_006439395.2. Classification (NCBI taxonomy): domain Bacteria; kingdom Pseudomonadati; phylum Pseudomonadota; class Alphaproteobacteria; order Hyphomicrobiales; family Phyllobacteriaceae; genus Mesorhizobium; species Mesorhizobium sp. B4-1-4. Next base: position 2,042,667 of record NZ_CP083950.1, on the reverse strand, counting down.
TTCCGAAGCATCAGCCTCGGACGCCTCGGTCGTTTCGCCGGCACTTGCCTCGGCCTCGCCTTCGCCGTCTTCGCGACGGTTGCGCTTGCCGCCGCGCTTGCCGCGCCGGCGCTTCTTGCCCTGGCTGTCATCCGACGCCTGCGTTGCCTCATCCGACGCACTGGCAGCGACCGGGGCGGCATTGTTGGTTTCGGTCTCGTCATTGACCTCCGCGTCTGCCTGATCGGAGAAATCTCCGGCCGGAGCAGAGATGGACGAGCCGTCGGCCGGCGCGCCATGCTCACGGTCGCGATCCCTGCCGCCACGACGTCTGCGGCGCTTGCGTCGCTTGCGGTCGCGGCCTTCGCCATCCTCGCCACCGGCAGGCCGCGGCTGTTGATGCTGCTGCGGCTGTTGGCGAGGCTGCTCTGCCTGCGCCGATACCTCATCCTCTTCCTCAACGACGACAATCTCGTCCTCGGGCTCTTCCGGCTCGACATAGGCCGGCAGGCTGCGCACCTCGACGAAGCCTTCGGGCTTTTCGGCCAGAGCGCCGCGGAAGATCGCGTAGTGCTGCGCGCCTACCGCATCGTCGGCCTCGATGGTGATGGTCAGGCCGAAGCGGCTTTCCAGTTCCACCAGCGTGCCCCGTTTGTGGTTGAGCACATAGAGTGCTGTCGCCGCCGGCGTGCGAACCGTGATGTGGCTGCGCGAATCCTTGAGCAGGAATTCCTCGATCGCCCTGACCACCATCAGCGCCACCGACGAATCGGAGCGCACATGGCCTGTGCCGCCACAATGCGGGCACGGCTTCATGGTCGATTCCAGCACGCTGGCGCGGATGCGCTGGCGCGACATCTCCATCAGGCCGAAATGCGAGATACGCCCGACCTGGATGCGGGCACGATCGTTCTTGAGGTGGTCCTTCAGCCGCTTCTCGACGGAGCGGTTGTTGCGGTTCTCCTCCATGTCGATGAAGTCGATGACGATCAGGCCGGCAAGGTCGCGCAGCCTGAGCTGGCGGGCCACCTCTTCGGCCGCTTCCAGATTGGTGTGGAGCGCGGTGTCCTCGATCGAGTGCTCCTTGGTGGAGCGGCCCGAATTGACGTCGATGGCGACCAGCGCCTCGGTCTGGTTGATGATGATGTAGCCGCCGCTCTTCAGCGTCACCTGCGGCTGCAGCATGCGGTCGAGCTGCGCCTCGATACCGTTGCGCACGAAGATCGGTGTCGTGTCGCGGAACGGCTGAACCACCTTGGCGTGGCTCGGCATCAGCATGCGCATGAAGTCCTTGGCCTCGCGATAGCCTTCCTCACCCGAGACAAGGATCTCGTCGATATCCTTGTTGTAGAGGTCGCGCACGGAGCGCTTGATCAGGCTGCCTTCCTCATAGACGAGGGCAGGGGCTGTGGATTGCAGCGTGAGACTGCGCACGTTCTCCCAGAGCCGCATCAGATATTCATAGTCGCGCTTGATCTCGGCCTTCGTGCGGCTCTCGCCGGCGGTGCGCAGGATGACGCCCATGCCTTGCGGCACTTCGAGATCGGCAACGACTTCCTTGAGACGCTTGCGGTCGACCGCGCTGGTGATCTTGCGGGAAATGCCGCCGCCGCGCGCCGTGTTCGGCATCAGCACCGAATAGCGGCCGGCAAGCGACAGATAGGTGGTGAGCGCGGCGCCCTTGTTGCCGCGCTCTTCCTTGACGACCTGCACCAGCAGGATCTGCCGACGCTTGATGACTTCCTGGATCTTGTACTGGCGACGCACCGGCTTGCGGCGGTTGCGCACTTCTTCCAGCGCATCCTCCGCACCGACCGATTCGACCTCATGATCGTCGGGATGCGAGGACTGGACCTCCTCCAGCATGCCACGATCATTGTCGGTGGAGGTGGCTTCGCTGCCCTGTTCCGCCTGCGGGGCGGGCTCGGAAATCACATCGGCTTCGACGGAGGCGGCGATCGAAGTAGAACCGCCGTCGCGGGTCTCGTTTTCGCCCTCCTCGGAAGAAGAGTCGCCCTGTTCGGAAGGACCTTCATCATGATGGGATTCATCGGCGTGTTCGGATGCATCGACATGTTCGGAGGTATCCGCCGCATGTTCGATGGTTTCCGAAACGTGGGAGGTGTCCTCGGCGATGACGTCAGCGCCACGGCCGTTGTCCTCACCTGTCTCGCCGGCGGCGTCGTTTGCCTCGTCGGAATCGGCTGAACCGGCATCGCGCTTGTGCTCGGCACGGTCGCGGCTCTTGCCGCCGCGCCGGCGTCCGCGCCGTCCGCGGTCACGGTTCTGGCGATCGTCGCCATCGCCATCCTCGTCCTCCTCGTCTTCGGCCTCCTGCGCTTCCGCGCGCAGCAGTGCCTGACGATCGGCGACCGGAATCTGGTAGTAGTCGGGATGTATTTCACTGAAGGCGAGAAAACCGTGACGGTTGCCGCCATATTCGACAAAAGCTGCCTGAAGGGAGGGTTCGACGCGCGTTACGCGGGCGAGATAGATATTTCCTTTGAGCTGCTTCTTGTCCTGGGATTCAAAGTCGAATTCTTCGATACGGTTACCGCGTACGACGACAACGCGTGTTTCCTCCGGGTGGGAGGCGTCTATCAGCATTTTGTTGGGCATTATTTCGTTTCCCCCCGGCAGCCGTCAGCCGCAGCTGGCGGGGCAAAGCCCGCTGCTGTGTGTCTGGATGAATGTGGGTGCCGGATAATTGAACGTCCGCCGGACGCTGCCTGCGTGTCATGGCGGTGCCGCCCGCAGCCATATTGGCGCGGTTTGATGCGGACCTTTCCATGATTGCGCTTGAAGCCATCGTCACCAGCAGAACCTTTGAACCAAAGCCCGGAAACCGGACCAGCTTGTTTGCTCATACAGAGCCGGCACGGGAACAAACCCGGCCGTTTTCCTCACGCAGGCGATTCCCCCGCCACGGGCGCACACCTGCGAAATTCGTCGCGATCACCTGTAGCCTTCTCGCGTGAAGCGAAAGGAGCCGCCTTTCATCTGACCCTGTAGCAGGAAGCTGCGGAGGAGGGCGGTTCCAGGATTGCAGTGATCCACTATCGCTTTTATGATTTGGCGGGTTGGAAGGCAACCCCGATTTCCGATGCCGGCAAAAAGCAGTTCCGCAGCGTAAGCCTGGGTTCCGACCTTGCATGAAAAGGCTTGGTTAACCTTCTCTGGATACCAATCGTTAATCGGGTTCGCGGCCTAACCGGCACTTCGATGAAACGAGCAGGCGCCCTGGCGCCAAACCGTGAGCGACTGGAAGAGAGATGGGATTGGCAGACTTCACAGACAAGGGATGTCGTGTTGGCGGCCAGATTCTCGGCGCCTTCCGTCTCCTGCTGCTGATGGCGATTTTCCTTGCGTGCTCCTCTGTTGCCGATGCCGCCGATGCACCGCTCGTGGCGAAGGGTTACAAGATGGCGGGCGATGCCACCAAAGTGCGCATCGTCATGGATTTCGATCGCGAGCCGGACATCAAATGGTTCCTGCTGCGTGGGCCCAATCGTCTGGTCATCGACCTGGCGAACACCAGGCTGGCCATCGACGCCAAGGATCTGAAGCCGCGCGGCCTGGTCAAGGGCGTGCGGCTGGGTGAGATCGGCGACGGCGTTTCGCGGCTGATCCTCACCGGCAAGGGGCCGTTCGCCGTCGACAAGCTGGATGTGCTCAAGAACGATGACGGAACCGGCTACCGCATCGCCATCGACATGTCGGCGGCCTCCGAACGGGAGTTCGACATCGCGCTTGCCAACCAGGCGTTGACCACCGGCTCCACGGTTTCGACCGACAAGGGTGGGCGGGTAGGCACCGGCCCGGTCTCCAATCCGGGCCACCGCTTCACCGTCGTCCTCGATCCCGGCCATGGCGGTATCGACGGCGGCGCCGAGGGCCTGAATGGCACCATCGAGAAGAACGTCACACTGGCTTTCGCCACGGAGTTGCGCGACAAGCTCGCGGCTATCGGCAAATATGATGTCTTCATGACGCGTGACACCGATGAATATCTGCGCCTGGACGACCGGGTGCGCATCGCCCGCCAGCATGAGGCAGACCTGCTGATCTCGATCCATGCCGATACGATCAGCGTCAAGGGCATCCGTGGCGCCACCGTCTACACCGTCTCCGACAAGGCGTCGGACCCCGAGGCACAGGCGCTTGCCGACCGCGAAAATCTCTCCGACCAGTTCGCCGGCATGGTTATCAAGGACGACAACAAGGAAGTGACAGACATCCTGATCGATCTGATCCGCCGCGAGACGCACACCTTCTCGATGAGTTTTGCCCACACATTGGTCGGCCAGCTGTCGACCAGCGTGGGCCTCATCAACAATCCGCAACGTTCCGCGGGATTCAAGGTGCTGAAGGCGCCAGACGTGCCATCCGTGCTGGTCGAGCTCGGCTATCTCTCGAACGCCAAGGACGAGGCGCAGCTCCTCAACGCCGAGTGGCGCGGCAAGGCCGCGCAAAGCATCACCAACGCTGTTGCGCTGTTCGCTTCCGCCCGGGCCGGAACCGGAACCGGAACCGGAACCGGGGGCTGACATGCCTCACGGGCACGCGCAACCGGAGGCGGCGTTGCGCGACGACAACACAAGCTGCCTTTATTTCCGGCGCGCGGTCACGAAATCAGGGCTTGCCGTATTTTGTCCACATGGTGGCGACATGGGTTTTCGATTACGGTTTGGGACCGGCTCGAAAGCTTGCGTGGAAGGCGGCTTCGTTTAGGAAATTCCCGAACCAAGGACTGGAGCGGGTATGATTCGTCTCATTGGCTATTTCTTCGGCATCGGCACGACGCTGGCCCTTCTGGTCGCGGCGGGCGTTGCGATTTACATCAGCCATCTGTCCAAGGATCTGCCCGACTACGAGGTGCTGGCCAAGTATGAGCCGCCGGTGACCACCCGCATCCATGCCTCGGACGGCTCGCTGATGGCCGAATATGCGCGCGAGCGGCGCCTGTACCTGCCAATCCAGGCGATCCCGGATCGCGTCAAGGCGGCGTTCCTGTCGGCCGAGGACAAGAACTTCTACAATCACCCCGGCATCGACGTGACCGGCCTTGGCCGCGCCATCATCGTCAACTTCCAGAATCTTGGCTCGGGCAGGCGTCAGGTCGGCGCCTCCACGATTACCCAGCAGGTGGCAAAGAACTTCCTATTGACCGCGGACCAGACCTACGAGCGCAAGATCAAGGAGATGATCCTGGCCTTCCGCATCGAGCAGGCCTATCCCAAGGATCGCATTCTCGAGCTCTACCTCAACGAAATCTTCTTCGGCTTCGGCGCCTATGGTGTGGCCGGCGCGGCGCTTACTTATTTCGACAAGTCGGTGAACGAGCTGACCGTGGCCGAGGCCGCTTATCTGGCCTCCCTGCCGAAGGGACCGAACAATTACCATCCCTTCAAGCATGCCGATCGCGCGATCGAGCGCCGTAACTGGGTCATCGACCAGATGGTCGAGAATGGCTACGTCACGCGTGAGGAAGGCAACAAGGCCAAGGCCGAGCCGCTCGGCGTGACGCCACGCCGCACCGGCACCTATCTTTTCGCCGGCGAGTATTTCACCGAGGAGGTTCGCCGCCAGATCATCGCCCGCTATGGCGAGAACGCGCTTTACGAAGGCGGCCTGTCCGTTCGCACGACGCTTGATCCGAAGATACAGCTCATTGCCCGCAAGGCGATGCAGAACGGCCTGTTGAAGTACGATACGCTGCGCGGTTATCGCGGGCCGGTGAAATCAATCGACGTATCCGGTGACTGGGGCGTGCCTCTGGGCAACGTCAAGGGCCTCGAGGATGTTCCCGAATGGTCGCTCGCCGTCGTGCTCGACAGTTCCGCGACCGGCCTGTCGATCGGCCTGCAGCCCGCGCGCCAGGCGTCTGGCGACATCGTCAAGGAACGTGTCGAAGGCACCGTCAGCAAGGACGACATGGGCTTCGCCATGCGCCATGTGGTCGGCGGCAAGACCGTCAAGGCCAAGTCGCCGGCCGAAGTGCTCAAACCGGGCGACGTCATCTTCGTGCAGAAGAACGAGGGCTCCGACAATGCCTACAGCCTGCGCCAGGTTCCCGAGGTGGAAGGCGGCCTGATCGCCATGGATCCGCATACCGGCCGCGTGCTGGCCATGGTCGGCGGTTTCTCCTACGCCCAGTCCGAGTTCAACCGCGCCACCCAGGCGATGCGCCAGCCAGGCTCTTCGTTCAAGCCGATCGTCTATTCGGCCGCGCTCGACAACGGCTATACGCCGGCCTCGGTGATCATGGACGGACCGATCACCATCCAGAGCGGCAACACGACCTGGACGCCGAAGAACTATGACGGCACCGTCGCCGGGCCGGCAACCCTGCGCTCCGGCATCGAGAAGTCACGCAACCTGATGACGGTGCGGCTTGCCAACGACATGGGCATGAAGCTGGTCGTCGAATATGCGGAGCGCTTCGGCGTCTATGATCATCTGGCGCCGTATTTGCCGATGGCGCTTGGCTCCGGCGAGACGACTGTCATGCGCATGGTTTCGGCCTATTCGATCATGGCCAATGGCGGCAAGTCGATCAAGCCGTCGCTGATCGACCGCATCCAGGATCGCTACGGCAAGACGGTGTTCAAGCAGGATGAGCGTGGCTGCGAGGGCTGCAACGCGCCTGAATGGAAGAACCAGCCGGAGCCGGAACTGGTCGACAATTCCGAGCAGGTGCTCGATCCGATGACCGCATACCAGATCACCTCGATGATGGAAGGCGTCGTGCAGCGCGGCACCGGCGCCACCATCGGCGAGCTCGGCCGCCACATCGCCGGCAAGACCGGAACGACCAATGACGAGAAGGACGCCTGGTTCATCGGATTTACGCCCAACCTCGTCGTCGGCCTCTATATGGGCTACGACACGCCGCGCGGCCTTGGCCATGGCGCCACCGGCGGCGGTCTCGCCGCTCCGATCTTCAAGGATTTCATGCGTGTGGCGCTGGACGGCACGCCCAATGTCGACTTCAAGGTTCCCGATGGCATGAGCCTGATCGCCATCAACCGCAAGACCGGCATGCGGGCGACACCGGGTGACCCGGGCACCATCATCGAGGCCTTCAAGCCAGGTACCGGCCCCGCCGACAGCTATTGGGTGATCGGCATGGGCGCCGACGGCTCCAACGCCTCCGGCGGCGCACTATCGCCGCAGGCCAACCAGGCCATTCAGGACGGTGGCGGCGGCCTCTACTGACGGTTCAAATCCCGACCATGGGCCAGCCCGGGGCTGGCCCATTTCGCTTTACACGCGGCAGCACCGTCCCTATGTATCGCGCCGACCAGAGCAATTCCAGGAAAGTGCCTAGCGGTTTTCCGTCCGGAATTGCGTCAAACAGAAAAGTTGCAGCGATTCGGCGTTTCCTTCAAACACCGATCCGCTCTAACCGTCACTTTCAGCAACAGGACAAAATACCAGGCCATGCGCGCGGAAACGCAGAATATTGTCGACGAGATCAGGCAGGCGATAACCCTGCTGAGGAGGCATCTTTGACTGGGATCAGGCCATTAAACGGCTTGAATACCTGAATGTCCGTGCCGAGGACGCCAGCCTCTGGAACGAACCGCTGGAAGCGCAGAAGCTGATGCGCGAACGCCAAGGCCTCGAGGAAGGCATAGCGGCGGTCAAGGGCCTGACCCAGGCCCTGGAAGACAATATCGGCCTGATCGAGCTCGGCGAGGAAGAGGGTGACGAGGGCGTCATTGCCGAGGCGGAAGCCGCGATCCGCTCGATGCAGGGCGAGGCGAAGGCCCGCCAGGTCGAGACGCTGCTGTCGGGCGAAGCCGACGCCAACGACACCTATCTCGAAATTCATGCCGGCGCCGGCGGCACCGAGAGCCAGGACTGGGCCTCGATGCTTTTGCGCATGTACACGCGCTGGGCCGAGCGCCGCCGGTTCAAGGTCGAGGTGCTGGAAGTGCATGACGGCGAAGAAGCGGGCATCAAGTCCGCGACATTGCTGATCAAGGGCCACAATGCCTATGGCTGGCTGAAGACCGAATCGGGCGTCCACCGCCTGGTGCGTATTTCACCTTATGACAGCAACGCGCGCCGGCATACGTCCTTTTCCAGTATCTGGGTCTATCCTGTCGTCGACGACACGATCGAGATCGACGTTTCCGAATCGGACGTGCGCATCGACACCTATCGCTCCTCCGGCTCAGGTGGCCAGCACGTCAACACCACCGATTCGGCCGTGCGCATCACCCATATCGCCACGGGCATCGCGGTCGCCTGCCAGGCCGAGCGTTCGCAGCACAAGAACCGGGCAAAGGCTTGGGAAATGCTGCGCTCGCGCCTCTACGAGGAAGAGCTGAAGAAGCGTGAGGCCATCGCCAATGCCACCGAAGCCTCGAAGAGCGACATCGGCTGGGGTCACCAGATCCGCTCCTATGTGCTGCAGCCCTACCAGTTGGTGAAGGACCTGCGCACCGGTGTCGAAAGCACCAGCCCGTCGAGCGTGCTCGACGGCGACCTCGATGAATTCATGGAGGCCTCGCTGTCGCAACGCATCGAGGGCGGCGCGGGCGAAGTGATGGCGGACCTGGATTAGGTCAGCCGATGTCCTGCGACGCAGGCCAGCGAATGACAGTCGCGCATTTGGTTCGCCCTTTTTCACCATTGTCGCGACGAGCTGGCGCTGTGTGAAAGCGCGCTGTGGCTGCCGCGATGGCAGCGCATGGGCCGGCTACGCAGCTATTGCTTGCGCCGGCTCGCATTTCGGCTCACCATTAGAGGTAGGAGGAGGCAAAGCATATATGGCCGGTCGCGGCGTATCTGCTGACGGTTCGGCCACTGGGAAGACACGTTCCGGGAACGGGCAAGCGAAATGCTTGAATCTCGTTTGAAAGGAGCGTTGCCATGTTCTCTGCCGGTTTTAGATCGGCCTTTGCCGTTCCATCGGTTGGCCGGCCTCTCCTGCCTCTGTGTGCTGCCTGCGCGATAGCTGCCCTGACGGCGCCAGCCCTGGCGCATGACGCCAAGCCGACCGTGGCCAAACCGCAAGGCTGGAGCTATCCGTTCGCCTGCTGCGCGAACTACGACTGCCGCGAGGTATCGCAGACCTCGATCAGCGAGCGCCCGGAAGGCTATGTCATCAAGGATACCGGGGAGGTGCTGGCCTACAGCGACAGGCGGATCAAGGATTCGCCCGACGGTGAGTTTCATTGGTGTGCTCACGTGGCCGGTCTCGATGCAGGCAAGACGATCTGCCTGTTTGTGCCGCCGCAGTCTTACTGATGCATGTCGCCTGGGTCCCGGTTCCGGGAGCCCGACAAGCATGAAACAGAGACCTAAAGTGCGTCGCCACAATCCGTTCGAACGCGACACGCTTTAGAGCCGCTGACTGCTGTCCGCGGGCAAAAGCCTGCTGACGGACAGTTGTCAGGATCGCTTCTTTATGGTGCCTTGCCGCGCGGGCGGCGGACAATGGAGAGGTGATGTTCATGACCATCAAGGGAAGCTGCCACTGCAAGGCCACCGCGTTCGAGGTTTCGCAGGCGCCAGAAACGGTGACGCGATGCACCTGTTCGTTCTGCTCGAAACGCGGCTCGCTCTGGGCCTACTACACCCCATCGCAGTTCAAGCTTATTACCCCGATGAAAAACGTGACCTTCTATCAATGGGGCTCGAAGACTGTAAAACATGGTTTTTGCCCGACCTGTGGCTGCGGCACCTTCACGGAAACGCCGGATTGGTCGACTGGCGAGCCGGATTTCGACAATCCGAAGATCAGCGTCAATTCTCGGCTATTCGACGATTTCGATCTCGACAAGGTCGAAGTGGTGGTCATTGACGGCAAGAATCTCTGGTAGCCTTCCAAGCGTCAGTCAGCTCCGGGGAAAAGCTGAGGCAGGCGCTTTTGCCATTCCGCTTTTCGCCGTATTTCATGGTACAAGTCGCGGGAAGGGCTGATTTGGCGCCATCGCAATGGCGTGACTTGGAGAGGGACCATCCTATGAAGAAGACCGTGCTCGTCGTTGTGGCGACGGCTTTGCTCGTGAGCGCCTGCACCACGACCGATCCGTATACCGGCGACCAGAAGATTTCCAACACGGCCGCTGGTGCCGGCCTCGGCGCCTTGGCTGGCGCCAGCCTCGGCCTGCTTGCCGGTGGCAATGATCGCCGCAACGCCTTGATTGGCGCCGGTATTGGTGCACTGGCCGGCGGCGCCATCGGCGCCACCATGGATCAGAACGAGGCCGAGCTGCGCCGCCAGCTTCAGGGCACCGGAGTCAGCGTCACCCGCAGTGGCGACCAGATCATCCTCAACATGCCATCCGACATCACCTTCAATGTCGATCAGGACGCGGTGAAGCCCGGCTTCTATCCGGTGCTGAATTCCGTCGCGCTGGTACTGAAGAAGTTCCGCCAGACGACCGTCGATGTCTTCGGCCATACCGATTCGACCGGCGGCGACCAGCACAATTTCGATCTGTCGCAGCGGCGTGCGCTGGCCGTCGCCAACTATCTGTCCGGTCAGGGCGTCGATTCGCGCCGCTTTGCCGTCACCGGCTTCGGCAAGACGCGGCCTGTCGCATCCAATGCAACGGCCGAAGGCCGCGCCCAAAACCGGCGCGTCGAGATCCAGCTTTCTCCGCTCACCTGAACTGGACGGCATGCGAATGCGAAACGGTCCCATGTGGGGCCGTTTTTGTTTGAGCCGATTTCGGCGCTCTTCAGATTGGCGCGCTGGGGAATTAGCTAGTTCTAAATAGCTGCTTTCCTGCGGCCGTGGAAAGGAATAGCATCGTGGCTGTCCAGAGGGGATGAGGCGGTACAACTGGCCGCGCAATCAGCATTTTCCGCCTCCGTCTTGAACGGCCAGATCAGAAAATCTGGGAGGAATGCATGACAAGAACAGCCTGCCTTGGGCGCTGCGGCGTCCTCGCTTTGACGAGTATTGTAGGCGCATCGTTAGGCGTCGCTTCGGCCGTGGCCGAAGACGCCAACAAGGCCGACATCGACGCCTTGAAAAAATCGCTGGCCAAATATCAGGACTACACCGTCGCCGTTCGCGACCTCTATCTGTCGACAGTTGGCTGCGTCTATTACAGCGGAGAAAAGATACCGGGCGCGATGGACTATCCGAAAGGCGCCATGGGCATCCATTTCGTCAACGCTCAAAGTGTCGGCCAAAAGCTCGATCCGATGCGCCCCAATGTGCTGATCTACGAACCGACGAAAAAGGGCTTGCAACTTGTGGGGGTGGAATGGCTGGTGCCGCTGACGCCCGACATCAAGGAGCCGCCGAAACTGCTCGGCCAAACCTTCCAGGGTCCGATGGAGGGACACTACCCGCTCATTCCGAGGGAGTTCGTCCACTACGATCTTCACGCCTGGCTGTTCAGGGACAATCCGAACGGCATGTTCAGCCCGACGAACCCGAACGTGAAATGCAACAAGGCCGAGTTTCCGATGCTGGAAAAACCGACCAAGATGATGCCTGGACCGATGTAAGGGGCGAGTCAGGGCTAACGCATGTCGCCGGAAGCGGCCCCGTCTTGGGAGCACGACACGGATGAAAACAAAGGCCTATGGCGCGTCGCCTGACTCTGTTCTCACGCGACGCGGTTAGACGTCTGCCGGGAGGGCAAGCCGGATGGCTGGCTTGCTTTCAATCGTTCGGCGATCAGACCTTGGCGACGATGCGCATGAAGGCCGGCATGTCGTCGCCGAAGCCGACGGTGCTATCATTGTCTTCTTGATGCTGGCGGGCAGGGCGGTTGCGCTGGGGCCTGGTGTCACCGCGCTCCGGTGCTCGATCCGAGGACGTCTTGCGCTCGGTGTTTTCCGAACGGATCGCATCCTTGCGCGCGCGCCGTTCGACAATGTCGGCCACGGCCGACTCGGGTGCATCGGGCTGTTCGCTCTGCTGGGCAACCGCGGCCGGGGCATCTTCCTCGCTGCGTCGGGCACGACGTTCGCCGCCTCGCTTGCGCTCGCCATTGTCCTTGCGATCATGGGCCTTGCGGTCCTCGTCCTTGCGGCCGGCACGACGCGGCACGCCTTTGCCACGGCGCGGAGCATCATCCTCGCTCTCGCTGGCAACAACCGTCGACAGGTCGCCGTCATGCCACTCGATCTTGGTGCCGATCAGCCGTTCGATGGCGTCGATATACTTGGTGTCGGACTTGGTCGCGATGGTGAAGGACTTGCCTGAGCGACCAGCGCGGCCGGTGCGGCCAATACGGTGGACATAATCCTCGGCATGGATCGGAACGTCGTAGTTGAAGACGTGGCTGACGTCGGGGATATCGAGGCCGCGCGCGGCCACGTCCGAAGCGACGAGATAGCGCAATTTGCCGTCTCGGAAATTAGCCAGCATCTGCATGCGCGCGCGCTGGTCCATGTCACCATGCAGTGCGCCGGCATCGAAATCATGCTTCAGCAGCGAGCGGAACAGCTCCGACACCTCGACCTTGCGGTTGCAGAAGATGATGGCGTTCTTCAGTTCCGCGTCTTCGGCCTTTATCAGGTTGCGCAGCGTCTCGCGTTTGTCCCATGGCTTGGAGCCGGATTTCACCAGCCGCTGCGTAATATTGGTGGCGGTGGAGGCTGCCTTGGAAACCTCGACACGCACCGGGGCATGCAGGAATTTCTCCGTCAGCTTGGTGATCTCGGGCGGCATGGTCGCCGAGAAGAACAGCGTCTGCCGGGTGAACGGGATCATCTCGCAGATGCGCTCGATATCGGGAATGAAGCCCATGTCGAGCATGCGGTCGGCCTCGTCGATGACAAGGATCTCGACACCATTGAGCAGCAGCTTGCCACGTTCGCGGTGGTCGAGCAGGCGGCCCGGCGTCGCGATCAGCACGTCGGCGCCGCGCTCCAGCTTCTTGTCCTGCTCGTCGAACGACACGCCGCCGATCAGCAGCGCAATGTTGAGCTTGTGGTTCTTGCCGTATTTGACGAAGTTTTCCTCGACCTGTGCGGCGAGTTCGCGCGTCGGCTCCAGGATCAGCGTGCGCGGCATGCGGGCGCGGGCGCGGCCCTTTTCCAGCCGGGTCAGCATCGGCAGCACGAAGGAGGCCGTCTTGCCGGTGCCGGTCTGGGCAATACCCAGCACGTCCTTGCCGAGCAAGGCGTGCGGGATGGCGCCGGCCTGGATCGGAGTCGGCTGCGTGTAGCCGGCATCGGTGACTGCGGAAAGCACCTTCGGCGACAGGCCGAGGTCTGAAAAGGTCAACGCTTCTTGAGCGATCGTGGTGTCTGAGGACAAGTGTTGTCGTCTTTGGCTGGTTCGGGGAGGCGCAACGTCATTCGTCGCGGCAAGCGCCGCGCGCCTGCAAAGTTGGTATGCGATTAGGCGCAAGTCCACGATTTGTCAACAGAAACAGGCGGGATTGGCGCGATTGTGAAGTCGTAACCTTAATCGCGATGCTTAATCCGGCCGCTTCTCTCTGTGCCGGCTCAGTAACGGAACTGTTCAGCCAGGATGCGTTCGTTCCAGGAATGGTTGGGATCGAACAGCAAGGTCGCCGTGGCTGTCGGCGATTCCCGCACTGTCACGGAAGTCACCGCCTTGACCTCCGTGTGGTCGGCGGCGGCGTTCACCGGCCGCTTTTCAGGCTCCAGAATGTCGAAGCGCACGGTCGCCTTGTTGGAGAGCAACGCACCACGCCAGCGGCGCGGGCGAAACGGGCTGACCGGCGTAAGCGCCAGAAGCGGAGCGTCGAGCGGCAGGATCGGGCCGTGCGCGGAAAGATTGTAAGCGGTCGATCCCGCAGGCGTGGCGATCATTACGCCATCGCAGCTCAGTTCCTCGAGCCGTATCTGGTCGTCGACACTGATGCGGATCTTGGCCGTCTGATAGGATTGGCGCCACAGCGCCACTTCGTTGATCGCCAGCGCCGACACCGTTTCGCCTTCCGAGGTGACGGCCTGCATTTCGAGCGGGCGGATCGTTTCAGCGACCGCGGCCGCGATGCGCTCGGTGAGCCCTCCGGACCGGTACTCATTCATCAGGAAGCCGATGGTGCCACGGTTCATGCCGTAGACCTTCTTTCCCGTTCCCATCGTGTCGCGCAAAGTCTGCAGCAGGAAGCCGTCGCCGCCCAAGGCCACCACAACGCCCGCGTCCGCGACCGAACACTGACCATAGCGCCTCGTCAGGCTTTCCAGCGCCGCCTTGGCGTCTGCTGTGTCGGACGAAACGAAGGCGATGCTGTTGGCGGCTGTGCTCATGGCTCCCCGATCGCGACCGATTGGCGAGATTCCGGCCGCGCCAGCGCCGGGGTAGCATGGGCGGGCGGGTCTGCAAAGAGAGCCGGTATGTCGGCCAGCGAAACTGCGCCGGGCTGCGTCGCCAAAGCCGGTAGCTCGCGCTTCATGTCAAAGCGCGAGCGAATGTGATGGTTAAGGCGGGGCTTAAACTCTCGTAAACGCGGATCGATCATGTTAGCCGGCATGGGCAGCGTGGGGCGCCCGCAGCACCGCTGTATCCTTCGGGATGTCAAATGGAGGCTGCGGCACTTTTGATCGTGCGCATGATTCCTGGAAAATCCTCATACCCGGGACATGCGCCAGCCAGACGAGGCCGACACATTGCCGGTAACACGCCTGATCGTCGTTTTTGTCATGCTGGGTAGCTTCGCGCTGGTCTTCGCCGAGCTTGTGCGCCAGTCGGAAGCAATGAGCACCAGACCATTACCCACGGCGTCACGCTGCGGCGATGCCGCAGGGATGCCTTGCCCGCAAAGAGCGCTCTAGGTCGCGAAAGCACGATCGTCCATCCACGCCATGGAACCGCCGCCGATGCTCGGCATGTCTTGCCTGCTGCTGGATCGCCTGCGGTCTTGGCGGAAACCGAGGAATCGAGGGCCAGACTATCGGATTTCGCTTCCCGCCAACAGCCGCGGCTGAGCCTGCGCCGCCATTCTGTCAGCGGCTCGCCGCCTGGAAAGTGCAGGGCATCTGATTAGGTCGCGGTAGTGCCGGCGAAAAGATATTGACTGTATAGTTAGTTATAATTTAGCCTCGGGGATAACCGAGTTGGCCAGCCGGCATTTGCCTGTGAATGGCCGCGAAGAGGGAAATATCTCGACAGCCGTCCGGCCCATCATCGGGACGAAAGGCGTCAACAGGCTTGTTCATCGCAGGAAATGGACCTGAGGCGGCGACGCGGCCGGTCCCAACAATGGGAGCACTAGCATGAACTGGAAACTGACAGCGGCGGCCGTTGGGCTATCGCTTTTCGCCGTAACAGGCATTGCCCGCGCCGATGGCGAACTCAACATCTACAACTGGGGCAACTACACCAGCCCGGACCTGATCAAGAAGTTCGAGGAGACCTACAAGGTCAAGGTCACCGTCACCGATTACGACTCCAACGACACCGCGTTGGCCAAGGTCCGCCAGGGCGCGTCCGGCTACGATATCGTGGTGCCGTCGGCCAGCGTCGTGCCGATCTGGATCAGCGAAGGTCTGCTGCTGGAGACCGATCCCAACAAGATGGAGAATTTCAAGAATGTCGATCCGCGATGGGTCGATGTTCCCTTTGATCCGGGCCGTAAATACACGGTTCCATGGCAGTGGGGGACAACGGGCATTTCGGTGAACAAGTCGGTCTATGCCGGCGATCCGAACACATCTGCGATTTTCCTCGACCCGCCACCGGAACTCGCCGGTAAGATCAATGTCGTGCCCGAAATGGGCGACATCCTTTTCCTCGCCATCGCCTATGAAGGCGGCAAATACTGCACCGACGACATGCAAGTCCTGAAGAAGGTGCACGACAGACTGATCGCGGCGAAGGCGAAATGGCTTTCGCTCGACTACGCGGCCGTCGACGGCCTGGGCAGGGGCGACATTGCCGCCGGCGTCAACTGGAATGGCATATCGCTGCGCGAGCGGCTGCAGAACGACAAGATCGTCTACGGCTATCCGAAGGAAGGCTTTCCGATCTGGATGGACAATGTCGCCGTCCTCAAGGACGCCAAGAATGTCGAGAACGCCAAGCTTTTCCAGAATTTCATCATGGACCCGAAGAATGCCGCGATGATCTCGGCCTTCGCGCGCTACGCCAATGGCATCAAGGGCTCCGACACTTTCATGCCGGACGACATGAAGGCCGCGCCTGAAGTGGCAATTCCGGCCGAATTTGCCGCCAAGGGCCAGTTCATGCAGGCCTGTCCGCCGAATGTGCAGGCGCTCTACACGAAAATCTGGACCGATCTCCAGAAATAGCGCTGCCAACCCAATCCGAGAACAGCCACCGGGCCGCAATGCGCGGCCCGGCCACCTTCATGCCAAGTGCGGTCTCTTGATCGCGGGAGACTTCCGATGTCCGATCTCGACATTTGCTACATGCCGGCCCATGAGGCGCTGCGGCTGTTCAAGGCGAAGAAACTCTCGCCCGTCGAATTGATGCGGGCCACCATTCGCCGCGCCGAAGCCACAAAATCGGCGATCAACTGCTTCACGTTCACGCATTTCGAGGAGGCGATGGAGCTGGCCGCCAAGGCCGAGGCGAAATACGCCAAAGGCGCCAGAACCGGTGCGCTCGAGGGCCTGCCGATTGGCATCAAGGACGAGAGCTACATCAAGGGCAAGCCGACATCGCACGGTTCGCTGCTGTCGAAAGATGCCATTGGCGGCCACACCTCGACCATGAATGAGCGCATCGTCAAGGCCGGCGGCATCGTCCACGCGCGTACCGCGACGCCGGAATTCAGCTGCGCCGGCTATACCTGGTCGAAGCGATGGGGCGTCACGCGCAATCCATGGAACCCGGACTTCACTCCGGGCGGTTCATCGGGCGGCGCGGCGGCGACGCTGGCTTCGGGCACCTCCGCGATCGCGACGGGATCCGACATTGGCGGGTCGATCCGCATTCCCGCATCGGCTTGCGGCCTTGTCGGCTTCAAGCCGCCCTACGGCCGAAACCCGGATGATCCGCCCTTCAATCTCGACTTCTACTGCCACACGGGACCGTTGGCGCGAACCGTGAAGGACGCGATCCTGCTGCAGAACGTCATGGCCGGGCCAAGCCCGCTCGACATCGCGACGCTTCGCCCCAAATTGCGCCTGCCGTCCGACTATAAGCCGATCCAGGGCTGGAGGATCGCTTTCTCCATGGATCTCGGCTCCTATGAGGTGGATCCGGAGGTTCGCAAGAACACGCTTACCGCGTGCGACGTCTTCCGGTCGCTGGGCGCCACTGTCGAGGAGGTCGATCTGGGCTGGGGCGATGAGGTGCTCAAGGCCGCCATGATGTATCTTGAGCATCTGTTCGGCGCGTCGCTGTCGCAACTGCTCCAACGGCACGCCGACGACATGACCAGCTATGCCCGCAAGTTCGCCGAGGACGGGCAAAAGTCGAAGGCCACGGATTTTGTCGCAACACTGGATGTCGCCGCCAGGATGTACCAGACCCTTGGGCCGTTGCTGGAAAAGTATGACGTGCTCATCTGCCCGACAAACGCTATCCCGGCGGTTCCGGCGGAGTTCGACCAGACCAGGGACACTGTCGAGATCAACGGGAGGCAGGTGAACCCATCGCTGGGCTGGGTGATGACGACGCCGTTCAACATGATGAGCCGCTGCCCGGTTCTTTCCATACCGTCGGGCCATGCCGCCAACGGCGTGCCGACAGGCATCCAGATCGTCGGCCGCACCTATAGCGACGCTCACGTTTTCCGGGCCGGGCTGGCCTATGAAACGGCTCGGGGGCAATGGTATGGAAATGCCGGGACACGCCCGTCGCTTTAAGCGGTTTGGGGGATGAGCCGGCGGTCCGTATGGCACAGCAATCCGTGCGGCGAAATAATTCCGCCGCAGGTCCGAAAGGGCTGACGAAAATGGCGCAGCGCAAGGCAACCGCAAAGCCGGAGAAACACAAGGCTGCGACGACGAAGGGCAGGGAGTCGGCAAACGATGCCGTTCCCAGGGACCGTCGGCGCGAACGCGGCGAAGCGAGCGTGCAGCGCATCATCGACGCCACCATCGAGCTCATCGCGGAGGAGGGCCTGGCGAGCGTCACCATGCAGCGCATCGCCGAACATGTCGGCTCGTCCAACGCGCTGGTCGTCTTCCACTTTCGCAGCAAGGAGAACTTGTTCCGGGCCGTCCTGCAATATCTCAGCGATCAGTATGATGAGCTGTGGTTCAACCTGGTGCGGGCGCCCGGCCTCTCGCCGGTTGACAGGCTGCTGGGAGCCGTCGAATGCGCGCAACGTTTTGCCCGGCAGCATCCGAAATGGGTGTCGGTCTTCGTCGTGTTCTCCAGCGACCGCAAGAGCATGCAGATCTACAATGAGATTGGCCTGCCCAGTGACCTCGCCTACACCGCCGAAGCGCGCGAATTGCTGATCGAGATCGCGCGTGGCGGCGGCTATGCCGGCGTCGATATCAACACTCTCTCAGAGAGTCTGAATTATCTAGTTCATGGTGCGTGGTACTGGGATCATCTGAACCCTTCCGGGCGCGATACCGACGTTCTGCGCAAGACGATGCTGCTCCTGCTGCATCAGGCATTTCCGCGACATTTCGAATTGATGCGTTGAGCCTGTTAGGGGTGCTGCCGCAAATGGCAGCCGGCCCGGCGCTTGTGCGCCAGGTACTCGTCGATCAGCTGGCGGTAGCGCACTCTGCCGAAGCTCGGGAAATGGCCACCATGCACGACCAAGACATCAAGGTCGCGCATGGCGATCAGCGTGGCCATATAGTCCGGGATGTCCGAGTGGTAGACGTCGTCGATCAGCGGGCCGTCATAGACGATGTCACCGGACAGCAGGATGCCGGTCTTTGTCTCGTAGAGCGCGATGCCGCCAGGCGAATGGCCCGGCGTATGGACGACCTCGAAGGCACGGTCACCGAGATCCACAATATCGCCATGCTCAAGCAGACGGTCGGCCGGCGCGGGTAAAATGTCGTAGCGCGCGGTGTCCCAGCCTTGCGGCAGCCGATCGAACATTTCGTCGGTGGCGTAGCGGTCGGCAACCGTCCATTCGCTGCGCGGATCGGCGAGGATTTCCGCTTCGGCGCTGTGCACGCAACGGTCGGGAAATTCGTGGTGACAGCCGATATGGTCGAAATGCGTGTGGCTGGCGACGCAGATGAGCTTGCGCTCCGTCAAAGGCACATGCGTGCGCAGGCTGAAATGGCCGAGCCCGGTGTCGAAGAGGAGATCGCGGTCGCGACCGCGCACATGCCACATGTTGCAGCGGAAGAACGGTTTGATCCATGGTTCATGGATCAGCGTGACGCCGTCGGCCATGCGGATGGTCTCGTACCAGTCTGCCGCGTCGATAGCTGGAAGCACACTCATGTCTCAGTCCGCCAGCTGGATGATGTCGTCAGCGTTGCACGAAACCACGACAGTGTCGCCTGCCTGAACAGTTGTGGATGCGGGTGCCTTGGCGATGAACTGCAGTGCCGGATCCAACGCCGAAGTCGCCAGCACGCGTTTGAAGCTGCCTTGGAAGACGACATCGCTGACTTTGGCGGCACCCAGCGCAATATCGCTTTTGGTCTCACCAAGGCGCAGGTGTTCCGGCCGGATAGCAAGCGCAATGCTGGTGCTGGCCGGCTGAGCGCCGGACAGCGAGATCGCACCCGCTGGCGTCGAAACCGTGATTGCACCGTTTGTTGCTTTCATCACCGTTCCGGCAAGGATCGTGCTTTCGCCCATGAAGGTCGCAGAAAAGCGCGTCGCCGGCCTGGCATAGACACGCTCGGGCGGGCCTTCGTCCTCGATGCGCCCATCATTCATGACCACGCAGTGGTCGGCCAGCGCCATCGCTTCCTCCTGGTCGTGGGTGACATGGATGAAGGCGGTGCCGACGCGCTTCTGGATCGCCTTCAACTCGTCCTGCATTTGCCGCCGCAGTTTGAGATCGAGCGCACCGAGCGGTTCGTCGAGCAAGAGTACCGCCGGCTCGATGACCAGCGCACGCGCCAGCGCGACGCGCTGCCGCTGGCCGCCGGAAAGCTGGTGCGGCTTCTTGTCGAAGGCGGAGGCAAGGCCTACCAGCGCCAGCGCCTCGCGCGCCCGGGCGGCGCGTGTCGCGCCATCGACGCCCTGCATACGCAGGCCGAAGCCGACATTGCCGCCGACGCTCATATGCGGAAACAGCGCGTAGTCCTGGAACACGGTTGTCGTCGGCCGCTTGGCCGGCGGCACCGATGTGCAGTCCTCGCCACGGATAAAGACTTTGCCTTCGCTTGGGGTGAGGAAGCCGCCCAGTATGGACAGCAGCGTCGTCTTGCCGGAGCCCGACGGCCCCAGCAGGATCGTATAGCTGCCGGGCTCGATCCGCAGCGAGACGTTCTTCAGTACGGCCAGCTGCCCGAAACGGTGCGAGACACTGCGGATGTCGACCAGGGGCGCGGTCATGGCTTTCTCCTGCGCAGCAAAGTCAGTTCGAACAGCACCACCAGCACGATGGAAACGGCAAAGACCAGCGAACCGACGGCATTGGTTTTTGGATTAAGGCCGGAGCGCAGCAGGTTCCAGATTTCCACGGGCAATGTGGTGTCGAAACGAGTGAGTAGGAAAGAGATCACGAACTCGTCCCAGGAGAAGGTCATCGACAGGAAGAAGCCGGCGAAGATGGCCGGCGCCATGACCGGCACGGTGATGAGGAGCAGCACCTTCCACTCCGGCGCGCCGAGGTCGCGCGCGGCACGCTCGATGTTGATCTGGTGGTCGCCCATCTGGCTGTAGATGATGGCGAAGCAGAGCGGCAGGTTGATCACGACATGGCCAATACCGGCGGCGAGCAGCGACTTCGGCACGCCGGCCCAGTTGAACAGCACCAGAAGCCCCATGCCGATGATGAGATAGCTGACCGTCAGCGGCAGCGTGATCAGGCCGCGCAGCACGCCCGAGCCCGGCAGCACGAAGCGGGCGAAGCCCCAGGCCGAGAGGAAGCCGAGCGTGACGGCGGTCGCCGAGGAAAGCACCGCGACCAGCAGCGAGTTGACCAGCGCCGAGGTCAGCCTGGCTTCGGAGAGCACGGCATCGTACCAGCGCAGCGACGGGCCGGTGAAGGGCGGGATGGGGAAGGAGGTCGACTGCAACGAGAACAGCACCAGCACGACAACCGGCAGGAAGATGAAGCCGTAGACGGCAAGCGCATAGATCCAGGAAGCGACGCGGATCACTTGGCGCATGGTCAGGCCCGCTCAATCTTCAGCCAGCGCGCGCAGGCGAGGTAGGCAACGGTGACGACCGCCATCAGGATGATCGACAGCGCCGAGGCCAGCGGAAAATCGCCGCGCCGGCCGATCTGCATCATCACCAACTGCGGCATCAGAAGCTCGTTGTTGCCGCCGAGAATCTGCGGCGTGATGTAGTCGCCGATGCACAGCACGAAGGTCAGGAAGGCGCCGACCATGATACCGGGCAAGGTCAGCGGCAGGATGATGTGTAGGAAAGTGCGCACCGGTCCGGCGCCGAGATCGGCGGCCGCCTTGCGATAGCTCGGGCTGAGCTGCTTGAGGTTGGCGAAAATGGTCAGCGTCAACAGCATGACGAAGAAATGCACGAAACCGGTGACCGTGGCCAAACGCGTGTTGGCGAGCTGCGGCGGCTCCGAGATCAGGCCCGAACCTATCAGCGCGCGGTTGATGACGCCGTTCTGCGCCAGCACCAGCAGCCAGGAATAGGAGCGCACGACATAGGAGGTCCAGAACGGCAGCACGGCCAGCATCAGCGCCAAGCGCTGCCAGCGCTCCGGCACCTGTTCGGCCAGGATCCAGGCGAAGGGGTAGGCGAGCAGCACCGAAACCACGGTGACGATTGCCGTGACCTGCAGCGAGTTCACCATCGCCTGCCAGTAGGACGGATTGGTGAAGAACTGGCTGTAGTTGGCGAGGGTGAAACCGCCGCCCCCATGCGCCGTCAGGCTGGAAAGCCCCATGGCGATGAACGGCAGCACGAAGAACAGCAGCGTCCAGCCGAGCGCCGGCGTGACCAGCGCCCAGGGCAGGGCACGGCCCGCCCGGGGCTGGGCACGTCCGTTGTTTCCTGCAGAGTTCATGGGCAGAGGCCGATCACTTGGCCTGCAACATTTCGGTCCACATGTCCTGCATCTTCTTGTCGAGATCGGCATTGGGCGCCGGATAGGCTTGCGCACGAGCGAGGAAGCCCGGCTGCTCGTCGAACCGCAGGACCTTCTTCTGGTCGTCGGTGAGCGCGGCCTTGGTGTTCGACGGCATGCCCCAATAGCAGGACGATGTGGCAAGCCGCGCCTGGCCCTCGGGGCTCAGTATGTACTGGATGAACTTCAGCGCCATGTCCTTGTTCTTGGAATCCTTGAACATGGCCAGCGACTGCGACCACAGCACCGCGCCCTCTTTCGGGATGGAGAAATCCAGCGCTGGGTTCTCCTTCGCCAGTCCCGCCGTCACCCACTCGCCGCCGCCGACCAGTATGTCGACTTCACCCGTGGCGAGCGCGGTCTGACTGGCGGTTACTTCGCCGACCAGCTTGGCATTGGCCTTCATCTTCAGGAGCTCTTCCTTGAGGGCGGGCAGGTCGGCCTCGGTGAGATCAGCCGTCTTCTTGCCGATGGCCAGCGCCGCCATGCCGATGACCGGAAGGTAGTAGTCGTATATGGCGACCTTGCCCTTGTACTTGTCGCTGGTCAGCGACGCCAAAGACTGCATGTCGGCCGGATCGACCTTGGTCTTGTTGAAGCCGATCGTGTTGTAGCCGAACTTTTCGGTGATGCCGTAGCGCTTGCCGTCGATCATCGTCGACTTGTCCATCTTCACTTGCGGGAAAAGGTCGGCGAAGGGCAGCTTGTCTTCCGGCAGCGGCTCGAACAGGCCTTTCTCGACGCCGCGCGGCACGTCGATCGAGTCGATCACCATCACGTCCCAGTCGCCGGGCTGGGACTGCTCGACGATGGCGAGACCAGCGCCGGTGCCCTCGAATTCCTTGACGTTGACCTTGACGTTGTTGGCCGTCTCGAAGGGCTGGAGCAGCGCCGGATCGGAATGGTCGCACCAGATCAGCGCGTTGAGATCGGCGGCCTGGGCGAGGCTGCCGCCCCCAAGCAGCAGGGCCGCGGCGGCGCAAGCTCGATGCAGATGGCGTTTCAGGCCAGAAAGCGGATTCGCGGATTTGACGGACATCGAGTGTTCTCCCTTGCCTTTGTGGCTTCTTGCAAAAAGTTGAACCAATTCTAAAATTGAGTCAATTCTGTTTTTGTGGCAAGAGGCCGACATGAGCGGATTGAGGGCAAGGCAAAAGGCGGACCGTCACAGGCGCATCATCGAGGCGGCGGCGGCGCTTTTCCGCGAGACCGGTTACGAGGGCGCCAAGATCGAGACGATAGCGGCGCAAGCCGAAGTCTCGATCGGCACGATCTACAATTACTACCAGAACAAGGGCGACATCCTCGGTGCCATCGTCTCGCTCGAGGTCAACGAGGTCCTCAATGCTGGACGCGGTGTCGTTGCCAACCCGCCGGCCAATATCGGCGATGCGCTGGACATGCTGGTCGGCATCTATATCGAGCACTCCCTGCATTATCTCAGCAAGGAGATGTGGCGGCAGGCGATGGCGATCTCGACGCAACTGCCAGACAGCCCTTTCGGGCAGGCCTACAGCGCGCTCGACCGATCGCTGACCGAGCAGATACGCGCACTGATCGCCCGGCTGCAGGCGCTCGGCCTGGTACGTCAGGACATCGACGGGGCGTCACTCGGCGAACTGATCTTCAACAACATGAACATGATGTTCATCGAGTTCGTGAAACGCGAGAAGGCAGGAATACCGGAATTGCGCGCGGCGATAAGGCGGCAGAACCGGATATTGGTGGCGGCGATTGGGGTGTGAAACTAACTGTCAGGAGCAGGCAGCAGAAATCGCCGCTTCGGCATCCGACGTGCCTCTCGCGAGCTTCACCTCTTGAGTTGAATTTAAAATATGATACAACCTGAAGGGGCATAAAAGGGGGATAAAGATGTCGTTTTCCATCTGGCATTGGGCAATAGTACTGTTGCTGATCGGCGTGCCTGTTTTCTTTGCCGTCCGGTCAGCCGCGAAGCCATCACAGAATCCAGCGACACTTGCGGGTTTCGGCGGCTGGTTGATGCTGCTGGCGATCGGTCAGACATTGTCACCGCTGCGTACGATCGCGGAATTGGCCAATTCGGTCGAAGGTTACCAGCAACTCGTGACCCTGCCGAACGGGGCTCTGGCGGCGTATGGCGAAGTTGCCCTCAATCTGGCGTTTCTGGCGCTTCAGCTGGTCGTGCTGGTTTCGATGCTGCGACGAAGCCACCGCTTCCCGCAATTGTTTCTGTTCCAGTGGTTTGCAATTCCGCTCGTGTTCATCCTGGACACGATCTGGATCTCATCGATTTTGGGCGTCTCGGTGAACCAAGCGCTTGCAGGCGATGCATTGGTGGCACCCATAGCCTCGTTTGTGGTGACCGGCATCTGGGCCGCTTATCTCCTCAGGTCGATCAGGGTGAGGAATACGTTCACCAGGACGAACGTGTCTGCCCAAATCGCGAGCGCCTCGTAGAGGGGCGCGCCCGTGGTCAAATACAGTTTTGGGCTGCTGGGTCGTACACGTTAGGAACTGGTGCCCCCGGCAGGAATCGAACCCGCGACCTTCGGTTTACAAAACCGCTGCTCTACCAGCTGAGCTACAAGGGCATGGCGCCCCGTTAGCATATTTGTCGCGCCAGTAAAGACAAAACTCCGTTTTTCGGCTTCGTGCCCTGGTCGATGACGCGTGGGCCCCACGCTGAAATCCGCAAACGTGCTTCCTACATGTAAGGCAGGTGCAATCGCTTCGAACTGGAGTGTCGCATGATCAGGCTTGTCATCATTCTTCCGATCGTCGTCATCGCCTGGATGCTGCTGGTGAAGCTCATCAGTGACGTGAAGAAGGCCAATGTCGACTGGACCGGCGTGACCACCATCATCGGCTTCATCGCGCTCGCCTTCTGGCTTCGCCATATCACCGGCATGGGATGAGGTCAGGAAGTAGTCAGTAGTCAGTAGTCAGTAGTCAGTAGTCAGTAGTGACCCGACGTTCGTGATCCTGTCTTCACTACTCACCACTCGCTTTTTCCGGCTCAGCCGAAAAATCTCCCCGACCTTCGAACCTTTTGCCGCCCTCCGTCGACTGATCTCCAGAGGCGAATGGTCGCCTCGGTCAAGGATCCAGGAGATCATCATGTTCAAGCGCACGCTCACTTCCGCTCTCGTAGCCATTTTCGTCGCCACAGGCGCGCTGGCCGCCACGGTTCAGACGTCGTCAGCTTACGGTATGCACCACCACCATCATCATTACGAGGATTGGTCGTACTATTCAGACTACCCGGATTACCCTGATTACCCGGATTACTGGTGGCACCATCATCACCACCACCATCATCACCATCACATCATCGTCTACTGAACATAGCCTGACGGTGCGATCGAAGAAGGGCGGCTTCGGCCGCCCTTCAGACTGCTGACAACCACTGGCATTTGCCGGGGGTTTTTGATTCACTGGGTCATGTTGAAGCGACCCGCCCCTGAACAGACCGCGCTCGAGATGGTGACGTTGGATCAGCTGGTTCCGGCTGACCACCTGTTGCGCAAGATCGATCGCGCGATCGACTTTTTCTTCATCCACGATCTGACAGCGCCGCTCTACTGCGCCGACAATGGCCGACCGCCGCTCGATCCGACCTTGATGTTCAAGGCGCTGTTCATCGGCTACCTGTTCGGCGTGCGCTCGGAGCGGCAGCTGGTGCGCGAGATCGAGGTCAATGTCGCCTACCGCTGGTTTTTGCGGCTGAAGCTGACGGACAAGGTGTTCGACGCCTCGACGCTGTCGCAGAACCGGCGCCGGCGCTACCAGGACGAGACGATCGCGCAGGCGATCTTCGACCGCATCGTCGAGCAGGCGATCCGGGCGGGGCTGGTGGACGGGACGGTGCTCTACACCGACAGCACGCATCTGAAGGCCAACGCCAACAAGGGCAAATACGACCTTGCCCTGGTCGCCAAGTCGCGGGCCGACTACTGGAGCGAACTCGACCGCGCCATCGAGGTGGAGCGGGCGCTGCATGGCCAAAAGCCGCTGAAGCAGAAGCAGAAGCAGCGCAAGCCGCCCGAGAAGCAGACCAAGGTCAGCCGTGCCGATCCGGAGGCCGGCTACATGGTGCGCGAGGGCAAGCCGAAGGGCTTCTTCTATCTCGATCACCGCACGGTGGATGGCCGTTGCGGCATCATCACCGACACGTTCGCCACGCCGGCCAACGTGCATGACTCGATCGTCTATCTCGGCCGGCTCGACCGCCAGGTGGAGCGCTTCGGCTTCAATGTGGCGGCTGCGGGGCTGGATGCCGGCTACGCCACGCCGGGCATCGCCAAGGGGCTGGAGGACAGGACGATCAGGGGCGTCACCGGCTATCGCAACCCGACCCCGCCCAAGCCCGGCATGATGAGGAAGAGCGCCTTCGTCTATGAGCCGGATGCGGACGGCTATCGTTGCCCGCAGGGCCAGTTGCTTGCCTATGCCACAACCGACCGCAGCGGCTACCGGCATTACAGGAGCGATCCGGCGATCTGCCGCGACTGTCCGCTGTTGGCCTCCTGCACCTCAAACGCCAAGGCCGAACGCACCATCACGCGCCATGTCTGGCAGGACGCCCGCGAGCGGGTCGACGCCAATCGCTCGACCGCATGGGGCAAGGCCATCTACCGGCGCCGCAAGGAGACGGTCGAGCGGTCTTTCGCCGACGCCAAGCAGCTCTTCGGCCACCGCTATGCCCGCTTCCGAGGGCGAACCCGCGTCGCCTGCCAGTGCCTGATCGCCGCCGCCGCCCAGAACATGAAAAAGATCGCAATCAGCCTCTGGCCAAGCCCAAAACCAGCACCCGCCTGAGGCCAGATGCGCAGCGCCAGCCTCCTGACATCTTCTCCTGACACCAATTTACAAAGCTCAATCAACGCGCAAAACAAAACCCCGCCGAAAATCGACGGGGTTCGTCAGCAGTCTGAAGGGCGGCTTCGGCCGCCCTTCTTGCGTCCGCGTGCCGCCATGCGCCGATTTCATCGTTGATGACTGGCGCCACGTGGCCACGTCGAGCTGGTCGATCTTTGTCCGCCCGAGAAATCTTTCGAACCTTTTTCCTTGTCACCGCGACAGATGATCAAGAGGCGGATGGATCGCCTCGGTCAATGAACCAAGGAGATCGTCATGTTCAAGCGCATACTCGTTTCCGGCCTCGTCGCCACCACTGTCGCCGCCACCGCTTTGGTCGGCACCGTTCAGCCCTCGGCGGCTCACTCGCATCACCACGACCTCGGCATCGGCATCGCCGCCGGTGTTGGCGGTTTCGTCCTCGGCAGCCTACTCGCCCAGCAGCAGCCGCGAACTGTCTATGTCGACGAAGATGGCGGTTCCTGGCATGTACGCCGCTGCTTCGAACGCTATTCGAGCTACGATCCGGACTCCGACACCTATATCGGCCACGACGGCTACAGCCACTACTGCCGTCTTTGAGAGAAGGTGTGCCAACACAGGCAAGAGGGGCTGCACGCGGCCCCTTTTCCTCGTTTGAACGCCGGAAGGTCGCGTTTAGAGACTAGCCTTCAGTTTGGAGTCCAGGATCGCTAATCCGGCGGCACGGCAGGTGTCGCCAATGAGGAGGCTCGCATTCGGTGACTGGTCACCCATCGCGACGAGTTCGAAGCTGCTTCCCGCGTCGGGATAGATCTTGGCGGCAAAAGGTTCGTCGGTGCCATGGTCGCCGGAAGATTTCTTGACGCTGACATGGCCGCAGATCACGATCTCCCGGTGGCCGTTGCGGGTCCGCTCGCCGGCAAGCATCGTCCCGAACCTGGCGGAGGCAGGGTCCTCCAGGCGCCGGCGATGCCCGTGGTGACGATCTCCTCCAGAGCAAGCGAGATCGGGATCGGATTGACGCGCTGGTCCCCAGGATCGGGTTTGGGCGCTGCCGCCACACATCCGCAATGTGAAGCGGCAAGCAGAAGCGGAACCGTTTTCCTCATGCGTGCCCTTTCGCATGCATTCCAATCACGCCGCTTGTCGTCGGCCTTTGGCGCGGCAACCCACGATGTATAGGCATTTGATGCGCGTCCAGCGGGCCAAACTCCTATCAGCGACAAGAGCGCGCTGCAGCCGATCAGCCCGTTGTCCCGCCGATCATCCTGGTTACCTCTGCCGCCGCATTGCGCACCATCGGGCCGATTTCGGCCAGCCGCTCCGGCGTCACCCGCACGGTCGGGCCCGACACCGAGACGCCACCGATCGGTTCGCCGAACTCGTTGAAGATGGCCGCCGCCACGCAGCGCATGCCGGGGTGCCGTTCCTCGTCGTCGACCGACCAGCCGCGCTGCTTGATCGTCGCCAGGTCGTGGGCGAGGGCAGGGATCTCGGAGAGCGTCTTGTCAGTGAAACGCTGCAGGCCGGCCTTGCGCAGGATGGTCCCGACGCGCTCCGGTTCGAGATGCGCCAGCACCGCCTTGCCGATGCCGGACGCATGGAAGGGGCTGCGCGTGCCCGGACGGAAGAAGGCGCGGATCGCCTGATGCGTCTCGACCTGGCTGACGAACACCACGCAATCATCTTCGGCGACCCCGAGATTTGCCGTTTCGCCGGTGTTCTCCATCAATTCCTGCATAACGATGCGGGCGCGGTCGACCAGCTTGCGGCGGCGCAGGAATGCCGCGCCCATGCGGTAAGTCTCGACACCGATCGACCACAGCTGGTCGCTCGTGTCGAACTCGACCATGCCGTGGTTTTGAAGCGTCGTCAGCATGCGGTAGGCGGTGGAGGCCGCAAGCCCGCTCCGCGCTGATATCTCGCTCAGCGACAGGCCGCTACCCTCGGCGACGATGGCCAGGATCCGCAAGGCCCGATCGAGCGATTGAACCGAATTGGCCTCGGATGGCCCGTTGAAGGCGCGCGGGCGGCCGCGCTGTCGTTTTTCGGGGGTTTCCATTGCACATTGTCACCGATTTCGCCGAGCAAGGAAATGAAAAAGTTTTCCACCGCTATCGGCGAGCAAATTCCTGAAAAACCGGAAGGCAAATAAAATCAATGCATAGCGGCCGTTTTCTAGAAATGAAAAAATATTCTGAAAAAATTGAAAAATAGCCGGCTTGCTGACATCCTTAGTCAATCCAACAACGACAACCCCTGTGGAGGGCCGGAAAATGGCCAGGATGCGCGCTGTCGATGCCGCGGTTCTCGTTCTCGAAAAAGAAGGCATCTCCTGCGCCTTCGGCGTGCCGGGCGCGGCGATCAATCCGCTCTATTCGGCGCTGAAGGCGAGGGGCACTATCCGCCATGTCCTGGCCCGTCACGTCGAGGGCGCCTCGCACATGGCCGAAGGCTACACCCGCGCAAAGGCGGGCAATATCGGGCTGTGCATCGGCACCTCGGGTCCCGCCGGCACCGACATGATCACCGGTCTCTATTCGGCTGCCGCCGATTCCATTCCGATCCTGTGCATCACCGGGCAGGCGCCGCGTGCGCGGCTCAACAAAGAGGATTTCCAGGCCGTCGACATCGCCGCGATCGCGTCGCCTGTCGCCAAATGGGCGGTCACAGTCATGGAACCCTATCTGGTGCCGATGGCGCTGCAGAAGGCATTCCACCTGATGCGCTCGTCGCGGCCGGGCCCAGTGCTGATCGACCTGCCGGTCGACGTCCAACTGGCCGAGATCGAGTTCGACATCGAGGCCTATGAGCCGCTGATGCCATTCAAACCGGCGATGACGCGCGCGCAGGCCGAAAAGGCGCTGACCATGCTCAATGCCGCCGAAAAGCCGCTGATCGTCGCCGGTGGCGGCATCATCAATGCCGATGCGTCGGATCTGCTGATCGAATTCGCCGAAATCACGGGCGTGCCGGTCATCCCGACGCTGATGGGCTGGGGCGCGATCCCCGACGACCACCGGCTAATGGCTGGGATGTGCGGGCTGCAGACCTCGCACCGCTACGGCAATGCGACGATGCTGGAAGCCGACTTCGTCTTCGGCATCGGCAACCGCTGGGCCAACCGCCACACCGGCTCGGTCGACGTCTACACCAAGGGCAAGAAATTCATCCATGTCGACATCGAGCCGACGCAGATCGGCCGCGTCTTCGCGCCGGATCTTGGTGTCGTCTCGGATGCGGGTGCCGCATTGAAGGTGCTGCTCGACGTCGCCACCGAGTGGAAGACGGCTGGCAAATTGCGCGACTGGTCGGGCTGGGCGAGGGAGTGCCAGGGCCGCAAGAAGACGATGAAGCGCAAGACCCATTTCGAACAGGTGCCGCTGAAGCCGCAGCGTGTCTATGAGGAGATGAACAAGGCGTTCGGCCGCGACGCCACCTACGTCACCACGATCGGCCTGTCGCAGATTGCCGGCGCGCAGTTCCTGCATGTCTACAAGCCGCGCAACTGGATCAATTGCGGCCAGGCCGGCCCGCTTGGCTGGACGCTGCCGGCAGCACTTGGCGTTCGCGCCGCCGATCCGGACCGCACCATCGTGGCCCTGTCGGGCGACTATGATTTCCAGTTCATGATCGAGGAACTGGCGGTCGGCGCGCAGCACAGACTGCCTTACATCCACGTCGTCGTGAACAACGCCTATCTCGGCCTGATCCGCCAGGCGCAGCGCGGCTTCTCGATGGACTACGAGGTCAGCCTTGCCTTCGAAAACATCAACCGCGCCGACGACCCCGAAGCCGGTTATGGCGTTGACCATGTCGCCGTTGCCGAGGCCATGGGCTGCAAGGCGGTCAGGGTGCGCAAGCCCGAGGAATTCGCCGCCGCCTTCAAGCAAGCGCAGCGGCTGATGAAGGAACACCGGGTCCCGGTCGTGCTCGAATTCATCCTGGAGCGCGTCACCAACATCTCGATGGGCACCGAGATCGACAAGATCACCGAATTCGAGGACCTTGCCGAACGTCAGGAAGACGCGCCGACTGCGATCGTCATGTTGGATTAGGAGAGAAGAATGCCGCGTTTTTCAGCCAATCTGTCGATGCTCTTTGGCGAGCACGATTTCCTCGACCGTTTTGACGCAGCCGCCCGCGCGGGCTTCAAGGGCGTCGAATATATCGGCCCCTATGATCATGCGCCTGATGTGGTGGCCGCGAGGCTGAAGAAGAACGGCCTGACGCAGGTTCTGTTCAACCTGCCGGCCGGCGACTGGGGCAAGGGCGAGCGCGGTATCGCCGTGCTGCCGGACCGTGTGCCGGAATTTCGCCAGGGCATCGCCAAGGCGATCACCTATGCGCAGGCGCTCGGCTGCGAGCAGGTTAATTGCCTGGCCGGCATCGCGCCGGCCGGTGTCGACCGCAAGGTGCTGGAAGACGTCTTTGCCGAAAACCTCGCCTTCGCGGCGGAGAAATTGGAGCAGGCCGGCATCAGGCTGCTGATCGAGCCGATCAACACGCGCGACATTCCAGGCTTCTTCCTGAACTATTCGGAGCAGGCGCTGGCGTTCATCGATCGTGTCGGCTCAAAAAACCTGTTCCTGCAATACGACATCTATCACATGCAGATCATGGAGGGGGATCTCGCCCGGAAAATCGAGGCAAACCTCGGCCGCATCGCGCATATCCAGCTTGCGGACAATCCCGGCCGTCACGAGCCGGGGACGGGCGAGATCAACTATCCCTTCCTCTACGAGCACATCGACCGCCTCGGCTATTCCGGCTGGATCGGCGCCGAATACAAGCCGAAGGCCGGCACGGAGGCCGGATTAGGCTGGTTCAGCGAGTTCGCCGGGCAGGGGAGCGCTGCGGCTTAGGCGGATTTCCAACCACGGCTGGCGCTGCCCCTCACCCTTATCCTCTCCCCGTGAAGAACGGGGAGAGGGGGCCGCCAGCGCTGGAGCTTTGTCCCTTCTCCCCGTCTTTTCACGGGGAGAAGGTGCCGGCAGGCGGATGAGGGGCAGCGCCGACCTTCGATACATTTGAACAGAGACCTTCAGGAGAAAATCAATGGAAACCATCGGCTTCATCGGCCTCGGCATCATGGGTGCGCCGATGGCAGGGCATCTGCTCGACGCCGGCTACAAGGTCATCGCGAGCGACCACCGCTCCAAGCCATCGGCGGATCTCGTGGCCAAAGGCCTGAAAACCGTCACCGGCCATGCCGCCGTGGCCGAGGCTGCCGACATCATCATTACCATGGTGCCCGACACGCCGCAGGTGGCCGATGTGCTGTTCGGCGAGAACGGCGTTGCGTCAGGCCTGACCAAGGGCAAGCTGGTGATCGACATGAGCTCGATCTCGCCGATCGAGACCAAAATATTCGCTGGGAAGATCAACAACCTCGGCTGCGACTATCTCGACGCGCCGGTTTCGGGCGGCGAGGTCGGCGCCAAGGCGGCGTCGCTCACCATCATGGTCGGCGGCGAGGAAAAGGCATTTGAACGCGCCAGGCCCGTGTTCGAGAAGATGGGCAAGAACATCACGCTGGTCGGACCGAACGGCGTCGGCCAGACCACCAAGGTCGCCAACCAGATCGTCGTCGCGCTGACGATTGAAGCCGTCGCCGAAGCGCTTGTTTTCGCGTCGAAAGCCGGCGCCGATCCGGCAAAGGTCAGGCAAGCCTTGATGGGCGGGCTGGCGGCCTCGCGCATCCTCGAAGTGCATGGCGAGCGCATGGTCAAGCGCACTTTCGCGCCGGGCTTCCGCATCGAACTGCACCAGAAGGATCTGAACCTGGCACTGGAGGGCGCCAAGGCGCTCGGCGTGTCGCTGCCCAACACCTCGACCACCCAGCAACTGTTCAATTCCTGCGCGGCCAATGGTGGTGCCAAGGAGGATCACTCGGCCCTGGTCCGGGCGCTGGAGCGGATGGCCAATTTCGAGGTCGGCAGTGAGGCAGCCGGACTCGAAGGCAAAGCGGCATAGGTCCGGAGGCGGCGGTATAACGTTCCCAAGCCGCCACTTCTTGCCCTACCAAGAACGGGTTTCGGCTGATGTCGTCGAAACCCGTTTCTCGTTTCGTGACCTTCCCGGCAGGCGGCTCTGCCGTTTCCGGATCAGCCGCGCTTCAAAAATGCCCGCGCGGCGTAGAGACTGACCGCCGCCGCGTTCGACACATTGAGCGAGCGGATGGCGCCGGGCATGTCGAGCCGCGCCAGCGTCGTCACGGTCTCGCGCGTCTTCTGGCGCAAGCCCTTGCCCTCTGCGCCGAGCACCAGCGCTATCTTCTCGCCGGCAAAGCTGATTTCGAGTTCCGCCGGCCCATCCGAATCAAGACCGATCGTCTGAAAGCCGGCCTCGTGCAATTGCCCGAGCGCGTCGGCGAGATTCTTCACTTCGATCTGGTCGATATGTTCCAGCGCGCCGGAGGCGGATTTCGCCAGCACGCCTGATTCCTGCGGGCTGTGACGCGCGGTGGTGATCAGCGCGCCGGCGCCGAAGGCGACCGCCGAGCGCAGGATGGCACCGACATTGTGCGGGTCGGTGACCTGGTCGAGCACCAGCACCAGCCTTGTGTCGCCGAGCGCATCGAGGCGCTTGGGCTTCAGCGGCTCCGCCTCGATCAGCACGCCCTGGTGCACCGCATCCGATCCGGTGATCTTGTCGATGTCCCTGGGTTCGACCAGTTCCGCCTTGAAGGACAGGGCGGCGAGGTCGGCTATGTCAAGACGCTCGGCCGCATTGCGCGTCACCAGCATTTTCCGGATCTTGCGGCGCGGATTGTCGATCGCGGCACGCACCGTGTGCAGGCCATAAAGTCGCACCAGGCCGTCGGCGGCATTCTCGCCCGGCGGAACGGGCAGGCGCGGCCTGAATGCCGGCGCGCCGCCGCTTTTCTCGTCGCGATGGGCGCGGCGCAGTTTGGCGTAGTG
The DNA here is from genome assembly GCF_006439395.2 of Mesorhizobium sp. B4-1-4. Taxonomy (NCBI): domain Bacteria; kingdom Pseudomonadati; phylum Pseudomonadota; class Alphaproteobacteria; order Hyphomicrobiales; family Phyllobacteriaceae; genus Mesorhizobium; species Mesorhizobium sp. B4-1-4. The sequence continues at coordinate 2,008,877 of NZ_CP083950.1, read as the reverse complement.
GGTGTCTTTCGGGGTGTTGGTCTTGTTGTTCATGGCTGGCTTCTATAGCTGGGTCCCGCGGCCAGGGATATGGCCCGTCGCCGCAGCCGGCGAACAACATCGAAAAACCCTACCAGCGCGGTTGACACCCACTGGCCTTGCCGCCATAAGGCGCTTCGCTGATTTCGGAGAGGACATCTATCTCGGATCCGGATCGGCGTGAATGCCTCGTTGCATGGCTCCGGCGGCAGACTGGAGAGGTGCCCGAGTGGTTAAAGGGGACGGACTGTAAATCCGTTGGCTTAGCCTACGTTGGTTCGAATCCAACCCTCTCCACCACTGCCGGCCCGGAAGCCCTGAAACGAGAAAAGCATCGGAGGCGAAAAGCGCATGGCGCTTTTCGGGTGAATCCGGTACTTCAGTGCAAGGCGCGGGTATAGCTCAGTGGTAGAGCAGCAGCCTTCCAAGCTGAATATGCGGGTTCGATTCCCGCTACCCGCTCCAGATTCTCTTCCTCTATCATCGCTAGACCCCAACGCTGCACGGCAAAGCGCGCAGCGCTTCAGGGCATGCGTGCGTTAACTGTTGAACGCGGAGGCCACCTGGTGTTGCGGCGGCACCTGACCGTTTGGCGTCAGTCTGTCGACGATGCCGGGCAGGCGGTGGAAAGCTGCTTGAGCAGTTCCTGCTCGTCCATGCCGGTGCGCTGCGCGATCTCATGGATGACCTGCGGCCCGAGTGCTGCACCCAGATCATTGGCGTTGATCGACTGGTTCTGCCCGGTGCCGACCCAGGAATCGGCGACATTGCCATGGCCGGCTGGTCGGCGCTTCTGCCGCTCAGCATCTTGCCGACCAGCAGCGCGCCGAGCGCGATCATCAGCGGTTTGGTGATGTTGCCGCCGGGAACGGCGTTGTCGAAAAGTCCCATAGTGGATCCTCCATCTCAACCAAGCCCGGCCCATCTCCAACAATGACGCATGCAGGCAGAATTTCAAGCTGGCTTGAGCTTTTGACAATCATATGAAAATGTCGGGTTGGCAGGGGATGGAGAGGAAAAAATGGGTATCATCAGCTGGATCATTCTCGGCGTGATCGCCGGCTTCATCGGCAGCAAGATCGTCAACAAGACCGGCCAGGGCCTGATTATGGACATCGTGCTCGGCATCGTCGGTGCCGTTGTCGGCGGCCTGATCTTCAGTGCTTTCGGTGCATCGGGGGTCACCGGCCTCAACATCTGGAGCCTGATCGTTGCGGTGGTCGGCGCCGTCGTCGTGCTGTGGGCGTATCACCAGTTCAGCGGCAAGCGCACCATCTAGACGCGTCGGCTCTTCGTCTGCCATCTGCGGGCGTGGGATGGAGTCGTGTTTGCGGCTCCATCCGCCGGCCGGTCTGCGTATTGACTCAAGCGACCAAGGCGAGCCGGCGCTTGCGTTCGTCGAGCGATACGATGGCGAGCCCGCTGGCGACGACAAGCAGGATCCCGCAGACGGCCAGCGCATTGGGAAATTGTCCAAATACGAGCAGGCCAGAAATGACCGCCCAGACGGTGAAGCAGTAGTAAAACGGCGCCACGGCGCTGGTCGGTCCGATGCGGTAGGCCATGAAGATGAAGAAATGGCCGAAGATCAGGAAAAATCCGGCGCCGGCCATCAGCAGCAGGTGATGCGTCTCGGGCGCCACCCAGCGCTCCGAAACCAGATGTGCCGCACCCGAGCCGATCAGCACCACCACGACGGCGGAAATCGCCACGATCATTCCCGGCACCTCGGCCGAAACGCGCCTGCCGGCAAGGTCGCGCGCGGCTGCCAGTGCCGCATTGCCGAGCGCAAGCAGGGCGTAGACCGAAATGCCCTGCATGGTCGGCTGCGCCACCATCAATGCGCCGATGAAGCCGAGCCCGATCAGCGCCATGCGTTGGCCGCCGATGCGCTCGCCGAACAGGATCGAGGAGCCGACCAGCATCAGCAGCGGCGTGATCTGTCCGAGCGCGGTGGAATCCGCGATCTGCATGTTAGCGAGCGCCACGACATAGCAAAGGATCGCCGCCAGTTCGAGCAGGTTCCTGCGCAGCACTTGGCCGTCGAAGATCAGGGGGATCTGTTTGCCGTAGCCAAGCAGAAACAGCAGCGGAAAGCCCCAGAGCGTTGCGGCCGCGCCGCGCAGAAACAGCACTTCGTAGGAGGGCAGACCTGTGGTCGCGAGTTTCATCATCGTATCGTTGACGAGATACGATCCGGTCGAGACGATCATGAAAAGCGGGCCGCGAACGGTCGTCGGAAGGAAATGCATCCGGTCAGGAAATCAGACCTCGCCAGCGGCCGCAATGGGCCATCAACTGGCCGTGAACCAGACAGCGATTGGCGGGAACAGAGCGCGATACCGGCTTCGATCGGTCGGCTCCGCGCCCATTTCATTTTGTCCCGAACCTTCCTATATCGGCGTCATATCCCCGCAATCGGATCGCTGGTTCGGACCGAGTGAGACTGCACCGGCCAAAAGACGCTTGTGTTTTTTGGCCTTTGTCGCTAATCGCCCCGCATTCGACTGAACTGAAGGTCCAGGCCGTCCAAGGAAAGAGACTATGGCAAAAGGTAAATTCGAGCGCACTAAGCCTCATGTGAACATCGGCACGATTGGTCACGTTGACCATGGCAAGACGTCGCTGACGGCGGCGATCACGAAGTATTTTGGCGAATACAAGCGCTACGACCAGATCGATGCGGCGCCGGAAGAGAAGGCGCGCGGCATCACGATCTCGACGGCTCACGTCGAATACGAGACGGCCAACCGTCACTACGCCCACGTCGACTGCCCCGGCCACGCCGACTATGTGAAGAACATGATCACCGGTGCGGCGCAGATGGACGGCGCGATCCTGGTCGTGTCGGCCGCCGACGGCCCGATGCCGCAGACCCGCGAGCACATCCTGCTCGCCCGCCAGGTCGGCGTGCCGTCGATCGTGGTGTTTTTTGAATAAGGTCGACCAGGTCGATGACGCGCGAGCTGCTGGAGCTGGTCGAGCTCGAGGTGCGCGAGCTGCTGTCGAAGAACGAATTCCCCGGCGACGACATTCCGATCGTCAAGGGTTCGGCCTTGGCCGCGCTCGAGGATTCGAACAAGACGATCGGCGAGGACGCGATCCGCGAGCTGATGGCTCAGGTCGACGCCTACATCCCGACGCCGGTCCGTCCGCTCGACAAGCCGTTCCTGATGCCGATCGAGGACGTGTTCTCGATCTCGGGCCGCGGCACGGTCGTCACCGGCCGCGTCGAGCGCGGCGTGGTCAAGGTCGGCGAGGAACTCGAAATCATCGGCATCCGTCCGACGACCAAGACGACCTGCACGGGCGTCGAGATGTTCCGCAAGCTGCTCGACCAGGGCCAGGCCGGCGACAACATCGGCGCGCTGCTGCGCGGCGTTGACCGTGAAGGCGTCGAGCGCGGCCAGGTTCTGGCCAAGCCCGGCACGGTGAAGCCGCACAAGAAGTTCGTGGCCGAAGCCTACATCCTGACCAAGGACGAGGGTGGCCGTCACACGCCGTTCTTCACCAACTACCGTCCGCAGTTCTACTTCCGCACGACCGACGTGACCGGCATCGTGTCGCTGCCGGCCGGCACCGAGATGGTGATGCCCGGCGACAACATCACGGTCGATGTCGAGCTGATCGTGCCGATCGCCATGGAAGAGAAGCTGCGCTTCGCCATCCGTGAAGGCGGCCGCACCGTCGGTGCCGGCATCGTCGTCACCATCAAGGAATAATCGATCCGGCTTCTGCCGGTTCGGTAAGGAAAGGGCGGTCTTCGGGCCGCCTTTTTTGTTTTCGGCGCGGCGTGGCCTGGGAACTGCGTCTCACTCCCAAAGCTGCCGCAAGCCCCGTCGCAGTGAGGAGTGTAGGGTGCTCCGGAGGAGCTTTGCCAAGAGTGCCCGGCGGAAACTGGCCATCGAGGCAGGTTGAGCCACGCTCGATTTTGCCGCTATCGTGGCCGTTGGCAGCGCAGGGGCCGGCGGAGGATCGAGAATGAGCCAGGACGTTCCGACAATGTATGAATGGGCAGGCGGCATCGAGGTGCTGAACCGCCTGACCGAAACCTTCTACGACAAAGTGGCGAAGGACCCGATCGTCGGGCCTGTCTTCAAGGCCATGTCGCCGGATCATCCTATGCATGTCGCGGCCTTTATCGGCGAGGTTTTCGGCGGGCCGAAAACCTACAGCGAAAAGTTCGGCGGCCACCGCGAGATGGTCATGCACCATCTGGGCAAGCATTTGACCGAGGAGCAGCGCCGCCGCTGGATCAACCTCCTGGCCGATGTCGCCGACGAGGTCGGCTTGCCCGACGATCCCGAGTTCCGTTCCGCCTTCATGGGCTATGTCGAATGGGGATCGCGATTGGCGAAGATGAATTCCAATCTCGGCGAGACCTGCGATCCGGAGACAGAACCAATGCCAGCCTGGGGCTGGGGCGTGCCTGGCGGCCCGTACAAGCCGCCAGCCGGAAAATCGTAGCCGTGCCGAAACAGACCGCGCAGGTTGCCGGCATCGATCGCCGGCGGCGGGACGTGATCTGCCTGCTTTCGCCAAGACCCTGAATCTGCACAATACCTGCAAACTCCGGCACCTTCCCGTACCGTGCTTGATGCTGATTGCCCATCTGCCATCGGGTTAGTCCTAGGTCGCTTCGCGCGCGGCTGCTGGCGCAAAACGCGCGGTCTTACGAGCGCAACTGGGTGGTGAGCTTTGTCCAGCATTGGACTTTTGCGCTCGAAATCCTTATCTGCGTATGGGTCTTGTGCCTTGCGCTGGGACAATCCTCGCCTTGGACGGTTATGCCTCAAAAGGGCACTTGAGTTCTCATCCGCTTTGTGGAATAGCAGCCCGCGTTACGGGCATAGCTCAGTTGGTAGAGCGGCGGTCTCCAAAACCGCAGGTCGTAGGTTCGAGCCCTGCTGCCCGTGCCATTTTCGAAATGGCTATCAGAAACGACATTTTTGCCGGTGGCCTTTGAAATTCGGCGACCCGCTTGCCATATTGAGGCAATTCGGGCATAAGAGCGCCATAGCCGGGACGGAACGACTGGATGGTTCCGAGGCGGCGTTTGGTCATAAAGCGGACACTTGCCACTTGCGTGGATCAAGAATCGGTTTTATGTAGACAGGACAGACACGCGGCGCGTGGAGCTGGGAAGCCGGCTTTACGCGTCTGATTTGCATGGGCGAAGTGATTGCGCTGATTCGGCGCGACAGTGGACCCAGGCGGCACGTCCCGGCCAGCGGGATCATCCAGGGGACCCGGCCAACGGGTCTTGAAGACAGGCGGCATATGGCTTCGAAAACCACAAATCCATTCGTCTTTCTCCAGCAGGTGCGCGCGGAGACAGCCAAGGTGACTTGGCCGTCGCGGCGCGAGACGATGATCTCGACGGTGATGGTTCTGGCCTTCGCTGTGATCGCGATGCTCTTTTTCTTCACCGCCGATCAGCTCATGGGCCTCGCGGTCGAGCAGATTCTGGGAATTGGACGCTAAGTCCGGCGATTACGGAGAAGTCGTAAAATGGCTACGCGCTGGTACATCGTCCACGCCTATTCGAACTTTGAAAAGAAGGTCGCCGAGGACATCGAGAACAAGGCCAAGCAGAAGGGCCTGTCCGCCGATATCGAGCAGATCGTGGTGCCGACCGAGAAGGTCGTCGAGGTTCGTCGCGGCCGCAAGGTCGATGCCGAGCGCAAATTCTTCCCGGGCTATGTGCTCTTGAAGGCCAATCTGACCGATGCAGTGTTCTCGCTGGTCAAGAACACGCCGAAGGTCACCGGCTTTCTCGGCGACTCCAAGCCGGTGCCGATCACCGAGGCGGAAGCGCAGCGCATCCTGAATCAGGTGCAGGAAGGCGTCGAGCGGCCGAAGCCCTCGGTCACCTTCGAGATAGGCGAGGCGATCCGCGTCTCGGATGGTCCGTTCGCGTCGTTCAATGGTTTCGTCCAGGAAGTGGACGAGGAGCGGGCGCGGCTCAAGGTGGAAGTTTCGATCTTCGGGCGCGCCGTGCCTGTCGATCTGGAATTCGGACAGGTCGAAAAGGGCTGATCCGAATCCTTGGCGCCTGTCGGCGATCAGGGGAGGCGGCGCGGAGGCGCGCGGCCTTGAGAACGGTGGGAGGCGAATGCGGCTTTAGCCTGTCGCAGGAACCGCACCACCAGACTGCAACCGCCGGTGTTTCCCAGGTCGTGGAGCCGGCATAGACAAAGGCAGGAATAGAGATGGCTAAGAAAATTGCAGGCCAGCTCAAGCTCCAGGTCTCCGCGGGTTCGGCTACGCCGTCGCCCCCGATTGGCCCGGCGCTTGGTCAACGCGGCATCAACATCATGGAGTTCTGCAAGGCGTTCAACGCGCAGACCCAGGAAATGGAAAAGGGATCGCCGGTTCCGGTGGTCATTACCTACTATCAGGACAAGTCGTTCACCTTCGTCATGAAGACGCCGCCGGTGAGCTACTTCCTGAAGAAGGCTGCGAACCTGAAGTCTGGTTCGAAGGAACCCGGCAAAGTCAAGGCCGGTACTGTTTCGCGCGACAAGGTTCGCGAGATCGCTACCGCCAAGATGAAGGATCTGAACGCAAACGACGTCGAAGCGGCCATGCGCATGGTCGAGGGCTCTGCCCGTTCGATGGGTCTGGAAGTGGTGGGCTGAGGTCATGGCAAAGATTGCAAAGCGTGTATCCAAGTCCCGCGAAGGCATCGATCCCAACAAGGCCTATGCCCTGGGTGAAGCGCTGAAGCTGCTCAAGGACCGTTCGTCGGTCAAGTTCGACGAGACCGTCGAAGTCGCCATGAACCTCGGCGTCGACCCGCGCCATGCCGACCAGATGGTCCGCGGCGTGGTCAACCTGCCGAACGGCACCGGCCGCTCGGTTCGCGTCGCCGTGTTCGCCCGTGGCGATAAGGCTGAAGAGGCCAAGGCCGCTGGCGCCGACATCGTCGGTGCGGAAGACCTGGTCGACATCGTCCAGAAGGGCACGATCGATTTCGATCGCTGCATCGCTACGCCGGACATGATGCCGCTCGTCGGCCGTCTCGGTAAGGTGCTCGGCCCGCGCGGCATGATGCCGAACCCGAAGGTCGGCACCGTCACCACCGACGTCGCCGCCGCCGTCAAGGCATCGAAGGGCGGCGCGGTCGAGTTCCGCGTCGAGAAGGCGGGCATCGTGCATGCCGGCGTCGGCAAGGTCTCGTTCGATGTCAAGGCGCTGGAAGAGAACGTCCGCGCCTTCGCCGACGCGGTGACCAAGGCAAAGCCGGCTGGCGCCAAGGGCAACTACGTCAAGAAGGTGTCCGTCACCTCGACGATGGGCCCGGGCCTCAAGTTGGATGTCTCGACGCTCGCCGCGTCCTGATCGAATTTTTTGGGCCAGCCGCACGCGGCTGACCTTTGAAGTGAATTCCGGGCCTTGGACTTGTCCTGGGCCCGGTACCGGGAGCCGGAAGGCTTCCGGACATCCTGTCCGAGATTGCAGGCGGCCCTCAGCCTTAATTCGTCTGGGCCTGCATGAGACGGGTGAAGACCTGACAACGGAGCGACTGCTCCAATGAAGGGTTCGAACCGTGTTTGCCTTTTGTCTGCGCATCGCCGGCTTGGCCGTCGATGTGGCGAAAGGGGGCAGGATCCTCGAGCGTCGTTCGGGAGATCCGTTACTGGATGGCCCGGCCGGCAAAAAGGCAACCCGACGCCTGTCTTTGTGAATGGGATGTTCCCGTTAACAGGATGGGGGTCAACTGGAGATAGGCAGTGGACAGAGCGGAAAAACGCGAACTCGTCACGGGCCTGAACGATGCGTTCTCGGGCGCAGGTTCAGTGGTCGTGGCCCACTATGCCGGTATCACCGTCGCGCAAATGAACGACCTCAGGTCGAAAATGCGCGCCGCCGGTGGCACCGTTAAAGTCGCGAAGAACCGTCTCGCCAAAATCGCTCTTCAGGGCACGGACTCCGCATCGATCATCGACCTGTTCAAGGGACAGACGCTGGTCGCCTATTCGGAGGATCCGATTGCGGCGCCGAAGGTCGCGTCCGATTTCGCCAAGGGAAATGACAAGCTTGTCATTCTCGGCGGCGCAATGGGCACGACCTCGCTTGACGCCGACGGTGTGAAGGCACTCGCCACACTTCCGTCGCTCGACGAGCTGCGCGCCAGGCTGGTTGGCATGATCGCCACGCCGGCAACCCGGATCGCCCAGATCGTCAATGCACCCGCGGCTTCGGTCGCGCGCGTCATCGGCGCTTACGCCCGGAAGGACGAGGCGGCATGAGGCCGTTCCTCGCTATCACAAACACACGTTCGAACCTAACGAAGGAATACAACAATGGCTGATCTCGCAAAGATCGTAGACGACCTTTCGAAGCTGACCGTCCTCGAGGCGGCTGAGCTGTCGAAGCTTCTGGAAGAAAAGTGGGGCGTTTCGGCTGCTGCTCCGGTGGCGGTTGCCGCCGCTGGCGGTGCTGCCGCCGCCGCTGCTCCGGTCGAAGAGAAGACCGAATTCGACGTCGTCCTCACCGAGGCCGGCGCTCAGAAGATCAACGTCATCAAGGAAGTCCGCGCCATCACCGGTCTTGGCCTCAAGGAAGCCAAGGATCTGGTCGAAGCGGCTCCGAAGCCGGTCAAGGAAGGCGTTTCGAAGGCCGATGCCGACAAGTTCAAGGCCCAGCTGGAAGCAGCCGGCGCCAAGGTCGACCTGAAGTAAGCGTATCAAGCGGCGGGCGGCCTCGCGCCGTCCGCCACTCCCTTCGCCCGGAGGGAGGACGCCTAACGCGAGATGTACGAGAACCTCTTTCCTGAGGGCCTGGAAGCGGCCTTCAGGAAACGGGTTTTCTCCCGTTTTAGCCGGCCACCGACGGGAGGCTGGAGAACAGACAGAGAGCCGCCGCCCAGGTGGCTCGGAATGCAAGGCGAACCGCGGCGAGGTTCGCCCCGAGTTTAGAGCTAAGGAGCGACGATGGCCCATACCCAGACTTTCAATGGCCGCAGACGCGTACGCAAGTTCTTCGGAAAGATCCCGGAAGTTGCGGAGATGCCGAACCTCATCGAGGTTCAGAAGGCGTCCTATGACCAGTTCCTGATGGTGGACGAGCCCAAGGGCGGCCGCCCGGACGAGGGACTGCAGGCTGTTTTCAAGTCGGTCTTCCCGATCTCCGACTTTTCCGGCTCCTCGATGCTGGAGTTCGTGAAGTACGAGTTCGAAGGACCGAAATTCGACGTTGACGAATGCCGTCAGCGCGACCTGACCTATGCCGCGCCGCTGAAGGTGACGCTGCGCCTCATCGTGTTCGATATCGACGAAGATACCGGCGCCAAGTCGATCAAGGACATCAAGGAGCAGGACGTCTACATGGGCGACATGCCGCTCATGACCTTGAACGGCACCTTCATCGTCAACGGCACCGAGCGCGTCATCGTCTCGCAGATGCACCGTTCGCCGGGCGTCTTCTTCGACCATGACAAGGGCAAGTCGCATTCGTCGGGCAAGCTTCTGTTCGCCGCCCGCGTCATTCCCTATCGCGGTTCGTGGCTCGACATCGAGTTCGATTCCAAGGACGTCGTGCACGCCCGTATCGACCGTCGCCGCAAGATCCCGGTGACGTCGCTTTTGATGGCGCTCGGCATGGATGGTGAAGAGATCCTGTCGACCTTCTACAACAAGATCACCTACAAACGCGCCGGCGACCATTGGCGCATTCCGTTCAACGTCGAGCGTTTCCGCGGCCTCAAGGCCGTCGGCGATCTGGTCGATGCTGATACTGGTGAGGTCGTTGTCGAAGCCGGCAAGAAGATCACCGCCCGTCAGGCGCGTCAGCTCGGCGAAAAGGGCCTGAAGGCGATCAAGGCGACCGACGAGGACCTGCTCGGCAACTATCTCGCCGAGGACATCGTCAACTACGCCACCGGCGAGATCTTCCTCGAAGCCGGCGACGAGATCGACGAGAAGACGCTGAAGGTGCTGCTCGGCACCGGTGAGCAGGAGGTGCAGATCCTCGACATCGACCATGTCAATGTCGGCGCCTACATCCGCAACACGCTCGCCGTCGATAAGAACGAGAGCCGCCAGGACGCGCTGTTCGACATCTACCGCGTCATGCGTCCGGGCGAGCCGCCGACGCTCGAGACCGCCGAAGCCATGTTCAACTCGCTGTTCTTCGACAGCGAGCGCTATGACCTGTCGGCCGTCGGCCGAGTCAAGATGAACATGCGCCTCGAACTCAAGGCCGAGGACACCGTCCGCGTGCTGCGCAAGGAAGACATCCTGGCCGTGGTCAAGACGCTGGTCGAACTGCGCGACGGCAAGGGCGAGATCGACGACATCGACAATCTCGGCAACCGCCGCGTTCGTTCGGTCGGCGAGCTGATGGAGAACCAGTACCGCGTCGGCCTGCTGCGCATGGAGCGCGCGATCAAGGAGCGTATGTCCTCGATCGAGATCGACACGGTCATGCCGCAGGACCTGATCAACGCCAAGCCGGCGGCCGCCGCCGTGCGCGAGTTTTTCGGTTCCTCGCAGCTGTCCCAGTTCATGGACCAGACCAACCCGCTGTCGGAGATCACGCACAAGCGCCGTCTCTCGGCGCTTGGACCGGGCGGTCTGACCCGCGAACGCGCCGGCTTCGAAGTGCGCGACGTGCACCCGACGCATTACGGCCGTATCTGCCCGATCGAGACGCCGGAAGGCCCGAATATCGGTCTGATCAACTCGCTGGCCACCTTCGCGCGCGTCAACAAGTACGGCTTCATCGAGAGCCCGTACCGTAAGATCGTCGACGGCAAGCTGACCAATGACGTCGTCTATCTCTCGGCGATGGAAGAAGCCAAGCACCATGTCGCGCAGGCCAACGCCGAGCTCGACAAGAATGGCGGCTTCGTCGACGAGTTCGTCATTTGCCGCAGTGCCGGCGAAGTGATGATGGCGCCGCGCGAAAACGTCGATCTGATGGACGTGTCGCCCAAGCAGATGGTGTCGGTGGCCGCGGCCCTGATCCCGTTCCTGGAAAACGACGACGCCAACCGCGCGCTGATGGGCTCCAACATGCAGCGTCAGGCCGTGCCGCTGGTGCGCGCCGAGGCGCCGTTCGTCGGCACCGGCATGGAGCCGGTCGTCGCCCGTGACTCGGGTGCCGCCATCGGCGCCCGCCGCGGCGGCATCGTCGACCAGGTGGACGCTACCCGTATCGTTATCCGCGCGACGGAAGATCTCGATCCGGGCAAGTCCGGCGTCGACATCTACCGGTTGATGAAGTTCCAGCGTTCGAACCAGAACACCTGCATCAACCAGCGTCCGCTGGTGCGCATGGGTGACCGGGTCAACAAGGGCGACATCATCGCCGACGGTCCGTCGACGGAGCTCGGCGATCTGGCGCTCGGCCGCAACGTGCTGGTCGCGTTCATGCCGTGGAACGGCTACAACTACGAGGACTCCATCCTCTTGTCCGAGCGCATCGTCGCCGACGACGTCTTCACCTCGATCCACATCGAGGAGTTCGAGGTCATGGCGCGCGATACCAAGCTCGGTCCGGAGGAAATCACGCGCGACATTCCGAACGTCTCGGAAGAAGCGCTGAAGAACCTCGATGAAGCCGGCATCGTCTATATCGGTGCGGAAGTGCAGCCGGGCGATATCCTGGTCGGCAAGATCACGCCGAAGGGCGAAAGCCCGATGACGCCGGAAGAAAAACTTCTGCGCGCCATCTTCGGCGAAAAGGCTTCGGATGTGCGCGACACTTCGATGCGCATGCCTCCGGGCACCTTCGGCACCGTCGTCGAGGTGCGCGTGTTCAACCGCCACGGTGTGGAGAAGGACGAGCGCGCCATGGCGATCGAGCGCGAGGAGATCGAACGCCTTGCCAAGGACCGCGACGACGAGCAGGCGATCTTGGACCGCAACGTCTACGCCCGCCTCTCCGACGTGCTCGTCGGCAAGGAAGCGATCGCCGGACCGAAGGGCTTCAAGAAGGGCTCGACGTTGTCCAAGGACACGCTCGACGACTATCCGCGTTCGCAGTGGTGGCAGTTTGCCGTGGAGAACGAAAAGCTCCAGAGCGAACTGGAAGCCCTGCGTGGCCAGTACGACGACTCCAAGAAGGCGCTCGAACAGCGCTTCATGGACAAGGTCGAGAAGGTCCAGCGCGGCGACGAAATGCCTCCGGGCGTCATGAAGATGGTCAAGGTCTTCGTGGCGGTGAAGCGCAAGATGCAGCCGGGCGACAAGATGGCCGGCCGTCACGGCAATAAGGGTGTCGTGTCGCGCATCGTTCCGGTCGAGGATATGCCTTTCCTCGAGGACGGCACGCATGCCGATATCGTGCTCAACCCGCTGGGTGTGCCGAGCCGCATGAATGTCGGCCAGATCCTGGAGACGCATCTGGGCTGGGCCTGCGCGGGAATGGGCCGGAAGATCGGCGAATTGATCGACGCCTACAAGGCGGGCGGCGACATCAAGCCGTTGCGCAAGACGTTGGAAAGCTTCATGCCTTCCAACGACCGCAATGAGCCGATCCGCGAATATGACGACGAGAGCATTGTTCGCCTCAGCGAGCAGATGCGTCGCGGCGTCTCGATCGCGACCCCGGTGTTCGACGGCGCGCACGAGGCCGACATCAACACCATGCTGGAGCAGGCTGGCCTGCACACCAGCGGTCAGTCGCAGCTCTATGACGGACGCACCGGCGAGCCGTTCGATCGCAAGGTGACGATGGGCTATATCTATATGCTCAAGCTTCACCACCTCGTGGACGACAAGATCCACGCGCGTTCGATCGGTCCGTACTCGCTCGTCACCCAGCAGCCGCTGGGCGGCAAGGCGCAGTTCGGCGGCCAGCGCTTCGGCGAAATGGAGGTCTGGGCGCTGGAAGCCTACGGTGCCGCCTACACGCTGCAGGAAATGCTGACGGTGAAGTCGGACGACGTCGCCGGCCGTACCAAGGTCTACGAGGCGATCGTCAGAGGCGACGACACCTTCGAGGCGGGCATCCCTGAGAGCTTCAACGTGCTCGTCAAGGAAATGCGGTCTCTCGGCCTCAATGTCGAGCTGGAGAACACCAAGCTCGACGAAGCACCGGTTCGGCTGCCAGACGCTGCCGAATAGGGAGTAAACAAGACATCCGGTCGCGGGAGAGGGCTCCCGCGACCGGATGCATCAATTTCTTCGGCCGGTGGGCCGACCACTCAGCGGGCATTCGGCCCGCGTTAGATGCAAGGGGTTTTCGAGGACCCCGAAAAGGAGAACGGCATGAACCAAGAGGTCATGAATCTCTTCAATCCCCAGGCGCCCGCGCAGGTGTTCGATTCCATCCGGATCTCGCTTGCCAGCCCTGAGAAGATTCTGTCCTGGTCGTTCGGCGAGATCAAGAAGCCGGAGACCATCAACTACCGCACCTTCAAGCCGGAGCGTGACGGTCTTTTCTGCGCACGCATTTTTGGTCCGATCAAGGACTATGAGTGCCTGTGCGGCAAGTACAAGCGCATGAAGTACAAGGGCGTCATCTGCGAAAAGTGCGGCGTCGAAGTCACGCTGTCGCGCGTGCGTCGCGAGCGCATGGGCCATATCGAGCTCGCCGCCCCCGTCGCCCACATCTGGTTCCTGAAGTCGCTGCCCTCGCGCATCGGCACGCTGCTCGACATGACGCTGAAGGATATCGAGCGCGTCCTCTACTTCGAGAACTATATCGTCACCGAGCCTGGCCTCACCGCGCTGAAGGAGCACCAGCTGCTCAGCGAGGAAGAGTATATGATCGCCGTCGACGAATATGGCGAGGATTCCTTCACCGCCATGATCGGCGCCGAGGCCATTCATGACCTTCTGGCCGGCATGGACCTGGAGAAGATCGCCGGCGACCTGCGTTCGGAGCTGGCTTCGACCACGTCCGAGCTGAAGCAGAAGAAGTATCTGAAGCGGCTCAAGGTCGTCGAGAACTTCATGGAATCCGGCAACCGTCCGGAATGGATGATCATGAAGGTGGTTCCGGTGATCCCGCCGGACCTGCGCCCGCTCGTCCCGCTGGACGGCGGCCGTTTCGCGACGTCCGATCTGAACGACCTCTATCGCCGGGTCATCAACCGCAACAACCGTCTGAAGCGGCTGATCGAGCTGCGCGCCCCCGGCATCATCGTGCGCAATGAAAAGCGCATGCTGCAGGAAGCCGTCGATGCGCTGTTCGACAACGGCCGTCGCGGCCGCGTCATCACCGGCGCCAACAAGCGCCCGCTGAAGTCGCTGTCCGACATGTTGAAGGGCAAGCAGGGCCGGTTCCGTCAGAACCTGCTTGGCAAGCGCGTCGACTATTCCGGCCGTTCGGTCATCGTCACCGGTCCCGAGCTCAAGCTGCACCAGTGCGGCCTGCCGAAGAAGATGGCGCTCGAACTGTTCAAGCCCTTCATCTACGCCCGTCTCGACGCCAAGGGTTACTCCTCGACCGTCAAGCAGGCGAAGAAGCTGGTCGAGAAGGAGCGTCCGGAAGTCTGGGATATCCTGGACGAGGTCATCCGCGAACATCCGGTGCTGCTGAACCGTGCGCCGACGCTGCACCGACTCGGCATCCAGGCGTTCGAGCCGATCCTGATCGAAGGCAAGGCGATCCAGCTGCACCCGCTGGTCTGCACGGCCTTCAACGCCGACTTCGACGGCGACCAGATGGCGGTTCACGTGCCGCTGTCGCTGGAAGCGCAGCTCGAAGCCCGCGTGCTGATGATGTCGACCAACAACATCCTGCATCCGGCTTCCGGCGCGCCGATCATCGTGCCGTCGCAGGACATGGTTCTGGGTCTCTATTATCTCTCGATCGTCAACCAGAACGAGCCGGGCGAGGGCATGGTGTTTGCCGACATGGGCGAACTCCAGCATGCGCTCGAGACCAAGGCGGTGACGCTGCACGCCAAGATCAAGGGTCGCTTCCGCTCGGTCGACGCCGAAGGCAAGGTCGTGTCGAAGATCTACGACACCACGCCTGGCCGCATGATCATCGGCGAGCTTCTGCCGAAGAACGTCAACGTGCCTTACGAGACCGCCAACCAGGAGATGACCAAGAAGAACATCTCCAAGATGATCGACACCGTCTACCGCCACTGCGGTCAGAAGGAGACGGTCATTTTCTGCGACCGCATCATGGCGCTCGGTTTCGCCCATGCCTGCCGTGCCGGCATTTCGTTCGGCAAGGACGACATGCTGATCCCGGACACCAAGACCAAGCTTGTGTCGGACACCGAGGCTTTGGCCAAGGAATACGAGCAGCAGTACAATGACGGTCTGATCACGCAGGGCGAGAAGTACAACAAGGTCGTCGACGCCTGGGCCAAGTGCTCGGAAAAGGTCGCCGACGAGATGATGGCCCGCATCAAGGCGGTCGAGTTCGAGGACAATGGCCGTCAGAAGCCGATGAACTCGATCTACATGATGTCGCACTCCGGTGCGCGTGGCTCGCCCACCCAGATGCGTCAGCTCGCCGGCATGCGCGGCCTGATGGCCAAGCCGTCGGGTGAAATCATCGAGACGCCGATCATCTCGAACTTCAAGGAAGGCCTGACCGTGCTCGAGTACTTCAACTCGACCCACGGCGCCCGTAAGGGTCTGGCCGACACCGCCTTGAAGACGGCGAACTCGGGCTACCTCACCCGCCGTCTGGTCGACGTGGCGCAGGACTGCATCGTCAACTCCGTGGATTGCGGCACCGACAAGGGCCTCACCATGCAGCCGATCGTCGATGCCGGTCAGGTTGTCGCTTCGGTTGGCCAGCGCGTGCTGGGCCGCACCGCGCTCGACGACATCAACCATCCGGTGACCGGCGATCTGCTGGTCAAGGCCGGCAAGCTGATGGACGAGCGCGATGTGGAGCAGATCGAAAAGGCCGGCGTTCAGTCGGTCCGCATCCGTTCGGCGCTGACCTGCGAGGTCAGGGTCGGCGTCTGCGCGGTGTGCTACGGACGCGATCTGGCCCGCGGCACCCCGGTCAACCAGGGTGAAGCCGTCGGCGTCATCGCGGCGCAGTCGATCGGTGAGCCGGGCACCCAGCTCACCATGCGTACCTTCCACATGGGCGGTACCGCGCAGGTGGTGGACTCTTCGTTCCTTGAAGCCTCCTATGAGGGCAAGGTCGAGATCCGCAACCGCAACGTGGTGCGCAACTCCGACGGCCAGCAGATGGTCATGGGCCGCAACATGGCGGTGCTGATCCTCGACGAAGCCGGCAAGGAGCGCGCCACGCACCGCGTCACCTATGGTTCGCGCATCTTCGTGGACGATGGCGACAAGGTGAAGCGCGGCCAGCGTATCGCCGAGTGGGATCCCTATACCCGCCCGATCCTCACCGAAATCGAGGGCAAGGTGGCGTTCGAGGATCTGGTCGACGGCATTTCCGTGCAGGAAACGGCCGACGAGTCGACCGGCATCACCAAGCGTGAGGTCATCGACTGGCGTTCGACGCCGCGCGGCAACGACCTGAAGCCGGCGATCGTCGTCCAGGACACCAAGGGCAAGGTCGGCAAGCTGTCGAAGGGTGGCGATGCCCGCTTCCTGCTCTCGGTCGAGGCCATTCTCTCGGTCGAGCCGGGTGCGCAGGTTCGTCCCGGCGACGTGCTGGCGCGTATCCCGATGGAAAGCGCCAAGACCAAGGACATCACCGGTGGTCTGCCGCGTGTTGCCGAACTGTTCGAGGCACGTCGTCCCAAGGATCACGCCATCATCGCCGAGATCGACGGCACGATCCGCTTCGGCCGCGACTACAAGAACAAGCGTCGCATCATCATCGAGCCGCATGACTCGACGCTTGAGCCGGTCGAATACCTGATCCCGAAGGGCAAGCCGTTCCATCTCCAGGACGGCGACGTCATCGAGAAGGGCGACTACATCCTCGACGGCAATCCCGCGCCGCACGACATCCTGGCGATCAAGGGCGTGGAAGCGCTTGCTTCCTACCTCGTCAACGAGATCCAGGAAGTCTACCGTCTGCAGGGCGTGTCGATCAACGACAAGCACATCGAGGTGATCGTTCGCCAGATGCTGCAGAAGGTCGAGATCACCACGCAGGGCGACTCGACCTATATCCCGGGCGACCATGTCGACGTGATCGAACTGGAAGAGGTCAACGAGCGGCTGATCGAGGACGGCAAGAAGCCGGCCGAAGGCCAGCCGGTGCTGCTCGGCATCACCAAGGCGTCGCTGCAGACGCCGTCCTTCATCTCGGCCGCCTCCTTCCAGGAGACGACCAGGGTGCTGACGGAAGCAGCCGTCGCCGGCAAGACCGACATGCTGCAGGGCTTGAAGGAAAACGTCATCGTCGGCCGGCTGATCCCGGCCGGTACTGGCGGCACGATGAGCCAGATCCGGCGCATCGCCACCTCGCGCGACGAACTCATCATCGACGAGCGCCGCAAGGCCTCCGGTGTGGAAGTGGCCGAGCCGATGCTCGCCGACATGACAACCGCCGCGCAGTAAGCGCGGCGGCAAGGATCTCAGGCAACAGAAGCCGTCGGGGCAACCCGGCGGCTTTTTCGTTTCACATCAACCCGAGGAGGGAAACATGAGCAGAAAGACATGGACGGCTGTCGACGACTACATCGTCGCCTCTCTCTTCGAGCCGGATCCCGTGCTCGACGCTGTCCTGGCGGCCAACCGCGATCAGGGCCTACCGGCGATCGACGTCTCGGCGGCGCAGGGAAAGCTGCTCTCGCTGCTGGTGCGCATCGGCGGCGCCAGGAAGGTGCTCGAGATCGGCACGCTGGGTGGCTATTCGACCATCTGGATGGCGCGGGGATTGCCGGCCGGCGGCAAGATCGTGACGCTCGAACTCGATCCGCATCATGCCAAGATCGCCCGTTCGAATTTTGAGCGGGCTGACGTCGCGGACCGGGTGGACCTGCGTGTCGGTCCGGCACTTCAATCGCTCGCCGCGCTGGGTGGCGAGAATGCCGGCCCGTTCGACCTGATCTTCATCGACGCCGACAAGCCGAACAACCCGAACTATCTCGACTGGGCCATGCGGCTGTCGCGCTCCGGAACGGTCATCGTCTGCGACAACGTCATCCGCGACGGCGATGTCGTGAACGAAGATGGCCGCGACGCCAATGTCGAAGGCGCCCGCGCGGCCTTTTCATTCATCGGCGGTGACAAACGGCTGGACGGCACCGCCATCCAGACCGTCGGCGCCAAGGGCTATGACGGCTTTGCCATCGCGATCCTCGACTGAAGGCAACCACCGGAGTTGGATGTACGAGCGCCTTCAGTCCTGTTCACAGCCATCCGAGATTGCAGACGTCGACCCAGGCAGGGGGTTGAGCAGCAATCAGTCGAAAAACGCCTCGACCACGTTGCGCTTGCCGAGCATGAAGGCGTCGGCGACATGCTGCAGTGGGGCGAGATCGACGTCGGAGACACCCGCGCGCACGATTTCGGCGAACCGCCTGTAGAGCATCGGGTACTCCGTTTCCGGCTCCTCGTGGACAACTCGCCCGTCAATGGCGAGTTTCGAGCCGCCACCGGAAAGCACCATCTTGCCGGCATCGGTGTCGGCAAGGATGTCCCAGCTTTGCGGGCCGGTCTGCAACCAGTCGAGGTCCATCGTCACCGGCAAGCCGTTCGAGGTGCGGAATGTGACTTGCGCCGCGATCGGAGCGGCGCGGTTCTCTGGAAAGTCGAGTACCGCCGAGGTGATGTGCATCGCCGGCAGGATATAAGTCGCGATCGACAGCGCGTTGATGCCGGGATCGAAGACACCGAAGCCGCCGGGAGCCCAGATCCAGTCCTGGTTCGGGTGCCAGCGGCGGACATCTTCCTTCCAGACGATTGCCGCGGAGCGGATTCGAGTCGATGCGAGAAAGCCGCGTGCCGCTTCAACCGCCGGTGCATAGCGCGAATGCCAGCTGGCAAAGAGGGAAACACCCTGCTTTGCAGCCAGCACCTTCAGGTCCTCGACCTCGCTGACCGTGGCGCCCGGCGGTTTTTCCAGGAAGACATGTTTCTTCGCCTCGAGTGCGGTGCGCGCGGCGTCGTAACGGAATTGCGGCGGCATGCAGAGCGATACGGCGTCGAGCTCCGGCACCGCGTCGAGCATCGCCTCGATGGTGGGAAAATTCGGGATGCCGTCGACCTTGCCATGCCGGCTTGCTGCGGCGGCGAGGCGGTAGGCCTGGTCCTTCGCCAGGGCCGGCAGGTGCTGGTCGCGTACGATCTTGCCGACGCCGATGATGCCGAGCTTGATGGGGCTATTGGTCGAGGACATGTGTGCTCCGGAATGGGAATGGCAGATTTTTCTATGCGCGAGAAGACGGCCGGGTAACTTGCGGAAGATAGAGCGTCTGTCCAGCCGACATCAGCCGCGTCCGGACTTGATTCTCATATCGGCTCGTCGAAAGTAACGATCGACACTTCGCCTTCGAGCGCGCCTTGGTAGGCCGAAAGGTGCGGCTCCTCGTCGGGCACGCCGTCCATGTCGCCGATCTGGTCGAGCTCGGCCTCGGCATAACCTTCCGCGGCGAGCGATTCGAGGGCGCGGCGCACCGCCGAATCGTCGTCGGGCGCGACAAGCATGACATGCACGCCTTCCGCCTTGCCGCCTTTGCGCTTCCACACCCGGCCAGTGATGATGGTGACCGGGCGTTCTTCATTGTCGTTCACGGGCTGATTCCTCCTGGCAAGGGCCGTGTGAGGGGACTTTGAGTGCTCAGGCGGCCTTTTCGCATGAAGCAGGGCCGCGCGACAGCCGGATGCCGGTCACTTTCTTCCTCGCCCTTGCAAATTGGCGAAAGAAAATTACATGCGGTTTTCGCATGGCTGCCAAGCCCCGGCTTCAATGCAATATTTGCCGTTGCGGGGTTGACGCTTCGCGGGCTTGCGAGTAGAAGCCGCCCAGTCAGAACCGATGTGAGGCTCTCCCTTCCGAAGCGACACGCTTTGGAGTTTGCCTCAAACAGGGTTCATCTTACGAGCGAAAAGACATTTCCGGCGTGCATGAAGCGGCTTCCGCTTCCTCTGCGATTTGTTCGGGCAGGACCGCGAGGCGCGGTTTGTGGCCCGAATTTGCGTATGGAAATCACGCTTTGAGCGGCCCTGACCGGGCGAGACACGGAATTGAGAGACAAGAGGGTTTAATGCCTACCGTCAACCAGCTGATCCGCAAGCCGCGCATTGCGCCGGTGAAGCGCAACAAGGTCCCGGCCATGCAGCAGAACCCGCAGAAGCGGGGCGTCTGCACGCGCGTCTACACGACGACGCCGAAGAAGCCGAACTCGGCGCTGCGCAAGGTGGCCAAGATCCGCCTGACCAATGGTTTCGAAGTGATCGGTTACATTCCCGGTGAAGGTCACAACCTTCAGGAGCATTCCGTGGTCATGATCCGCGGCGGCCGCGTCAAGGACCTTCCGGGCGTCCGCTACCACATCATCCGCGGCGTGCTCGACACGCAGGGTGTGAAGAACCGCAAGCAGCGCCGTTCGAAATACGGTGCGAAGCGTCCGAAGTAAGGTTTTCCGGCTTCGGCGCTTTTTTGACTGCGCCGGGCTATGAGAAATTGAGAGACAAAAGCCATGTCCCGTCGTCACAGTGCAGAAAAGCGTGAGATCAATCCGGATCCGAAGTTCGGCGATCTGATCGTTACCAAGTTCATGAATGCCGTCATGTATGATGGCAAGAAGTCGGTCGCCGAGACCATCGTCTACGGCGCGCTCGACCAGGTCCAGTCGAAGACCAAGCAGGAGCCGGTCACCGTCTTCCATCAGGCGCTCGACAATGTCGCGCCGCATGTGGAAGTGCGTTCGCGTCGCGTCGGCGGCGCCACCTACCAGGTTCCGGTCGACGTGCGTCCCGAGCGCCGCCAGGCATTGGCCATCCGTTGGCTGATCGCGGCTGCTCGCAACCGCAACGAGACCACCATGATCGACCGCCTCTCCGGCGAGCTGATGGACGCGGCCAACAACCGCGGCACGGCCGTCAAGAAGCGTGAAGACACCCACAAGATGGCTGAAGCCAACCGCGCTTTCGCACACTATCGCTGGTAAAGCGCGAACAGGACTGAGAGGCAGCTACGATGGCCCGCGAATACAAAATCGAAGACTACCGCAATTTCGGTATCATGGCGCATATTGACGCCGGCAAGACGACGACCACCGAGCGCGTCCTCTATTACACGGGCAAGTCGCACAAGATCGGCGAAGTGCACGACGGCGCTGCGACCATGGACTGGATGGAGCAGGAGCAGGAACGCGGCATCACCATCACGTCCGCCGCGACCACGACCTTCTGGAAGGGCCGTGACGGCAAGATGCGCCGCTTCAACATCATCGACACTCCCGGACACGTCGACTTCACCATCGAGGTCGAGCGTTCGCTGCGCGTGCTCGACGGCGCCATCGCGCTGCTCGACGCCAACGCCGGTGTCGAGCCGCAGACGGAAACCGTCTGGCGTCAGGCCGACAAGTACCGCGTGCCGCGCATGATCTTCTGCAACAAGATGGACAAGATCGGCGCTGACTTCTACCGCTCGGTCGAGATGATCGGCTCGCGCCTCGGTGCGCAAGCTGTCGTCATGCAGCTGCCGATCGGCGCCGAGACCGAGTTCAAGGGCGTTGTCGACCTCGTCGAGATGAACGCGCTGGTCTGGCGCGACGAGACCCTGGGCGCTGCCTGGGACGTTGTCGAGATTCCGGCCGACCTCCAGGCTCGTGCCGAGGAATATCGCGAGAAGATGATCGAAGCCGCCGTCGAAATGGACGAGACGGCGCTCGAGAACTATCTCGAAGGCAAGATGCCGTCGAATGACGAGATCCGTTCGCTGATCCGCAAGGGGACGATCGCGGTCAAGTTCTTCCCGATGTTCTGCGGCTCGGCCTTCAAGAACAAGGGCGTGCAGCCGCTGCTCGACGCCGTCGTCGAGTACCTGCCGTCGCCGGCCGACGTACCCGCCATCAAGGGTGTCGATGCCAAGACCGATGCCGAGATCGAGCGTCATGCCGTCGACGACGAGCCGTTGTCGATGCTCGCCTTCAAGATCATGAACGACCCGTTCGTCGGTTCGCTGACCTTTGCCCGCATCTATTCGGGCAAGCTTTCGAAGGGCATCTCGGTCGACAACACCGTCAAGGGCAAGAAGGAGCGCATCGGCCGCATGCTGCAGATGCATGCGAATTCGCGCGCCGACGTCGAAGAAGCTTTCGCCGGCGACATCGTCGCCCTGGCGGGCCTCAAGGACACGACCACCGGCGACACGCTGTGCGATCCGCTGCATCCGGTCATCCTCGAGCGCATGGAATTCCCCGATCCGGTCATCCAGATTGCCATTGAGCCGAAGACCAAGAACGACCAGGAAAAGATGGGCCTCGCCCTGCATCGCCTGGCTGCCGAGGATCCGTCCTTCCGCGTCAAGACCGACGAGGAAAGCGGTCAGACCATCATCTCGGGCATGGGCGAACTGCACCTCGACATCATCGTCGACCGCATGCGTCGTGAGTTCAAGGTCGAGGCCAATGTCGGTGCGCCGCAGGTGGCCTATCGCGAGACGATCACCCGCAAGCACGAGCAGGACTACACCCACAAGAAGCAGACCGGCGGTACCGGTCAGTTCGCCCGCGTCAAGGTTCTGTTCGAGCCGAATTCGGAGAGCGAAGACTTCGTGTTCGAATCCAAGATCGTCGGCGGCGCGGTGCCGAAGGAATACATTCCGGGCGTCGAAAAGGGCATCCAGAGCGTCATGGGCGCGGGTCCGTTCGCAGGCTTCCCGATGATCGGCGTCCGGGCGACGCTGATCGACGGCGCCTACCACGATGTCGACTCTTCGGTCCTGGCTTTCGAAATCGCTTCCCGCGCCTGCTTCCGTGAAGCCGCACCCAAGCTTGGCGTGCAGCTGCTCGAGCCGATCATGAAGGTCGAGGTCGTGACGCCGGAAGATTACGTCGGCAGCGTCATTGGTGACCTGAACGGCCGCCGTGGCCAGATCCAGGGCCAGGAAGCACGTGGCGTGGCGGTGGTCATCAATGCGATGGTGCCGCTCGCCAATATGTTCAAGTACGTCGACAACCTGCGCTCGATGAGCCAGGGCCGCGCGGCCTACACGATGCAGTTCGACCACTACGAGCCGGTCCCGACTGCAGTCGCCCAGGAAGTCCAGAAGAAATACGCGTAACTCGAAAGAGCTGCCGCGATAACGCAATTCAAAGCCCGCATGGGCGAGCAGGAAATGGAGACATCACATGGCAAAAGGTAAATTCGAGCGCACTAAGCCTCATGTGAACATCGGCACGATTGGTCACGTTGACCATGGCAAGACGTCGCTGACGGCGGCGATCACGAAGTATTTTGGCGAATACAAGCGCTACGACCAGATCGATGCGGCGCCGGAAGAGAAGGCGCGCGGCATCACGATCTCGACGGCTCACGTCGAATACGAGACGGCCAACCGCCACTATGCGCACGTCGACTGCCCCGGCCACGCCGACTATGTGAAGAACATGATCACCGGTGCGGCGCAGATGGACGGCGCGATCCTGGTGGTGTCGGCCGCCGACGGCCCGATGCCGCAGACCCGCGAGCACATCCTGCTCGCCCGCCAGGTCGGCGTGCCGTCGATCGTGGTGTTTTTGAATAAGGTCGACCAGGTCGATGACGCCGAGCTGCTGGAGCTGGTCGAGCTCGAGGTGCGCGAGCTGCTGTCGAAGAACGAATTCCCCGGCGACGACATTCCGATCGTCAAGGGTTCGGCCTTGGCCGCGCTCGAGGATTCGAACAAGACGATCGGCGAGGACGCGATCCGCGAGCTGATGGCTCAGGTCGACGCCTACATCCCGACGCCGGTCCGTCCGCTCGACAAGCCGTTCCTGATGCCGATCGAGGACGTGTTCTCGATCTCGGGCCGCGGCACGGTCGTCACCGGCCGCGTCGAGCGCGGCGTGGTCAAGGTCGGCGAGGAACTCGAAATCATCGGCATCCGTCCGACGACCAAGACGACCTGCACGGGCGTCGAGATGTTCCGCAAGCTGCTCGACCAGGGCCAGGCCGGCGACAACATCGGCGCGCTGCTGCGCGGCGTTGACCGTGAAGGCGTCGAGCGCGGCCAGGTTCTGGCCAAGCCCGGCACGGTGAAGCCGCACAAGAAGTTCGTGGCCGAAGCCTACATCCTGACCAAGGACGAGGGTGGCCGTCACACGCCGTTCTTCACCAACTACCGTCCGCAGTTCTACTTCCGCACGACCGACGTGACCGGCATCGTGTCGCTGCCGGCCGGCACCGAGATGGTGATGCCCGGCGACAACATCACGGTCGATGTCGAGCTGATCGTGCCGATCGCCATGGAAGAGAAGCTGCGCTTCGCCATCCGTGAAGGCGGCCGCACCGTCGGTGCCGGCATCGTCGTCACCATCAAAGAATAATTTGGACTTAAACCGATCTGTCGCGGGCGCGGTAGTTGCCCGCGCCGCGCCAGAACAAGGAAGTGACGCATGAACGGACAGAATATCCGCATCCGCCTGAAGGCGTTTGACCACCGGGTGCTCGACGCCTCGACGCGCGAAATCGTGTCGACGGCCAAGCGCACCGGCGCCAACGTCCGCGGCCCCATTCCGCTGCCGACGCGGATCGAAAAATTCACGGTGAACCGGTCGCCCCACGTCGACAAGAAGAGCCGCGAGCAGTTCGAGATGCGCACGCACAAGCGTCTGCTCGACATCGTCGATCCGACCCCGCAGACCGTCGATGCTTTGATGAAGCTCGATCTGGCCGCCGGCGTCGACGTCGAGATCAAGCTCTAAGGGAACGAGAGCGCGGTAAGGGGCGGTGCCCCTGGCCCGGAACTCTAAAGGAATTGAACCGATGCGTTCAGGTGTGATTGCAAAGAAGGTGGGAATGACCCGCATCTATAACGATGCCGGGGAACATGTTCCCGTCACCGTTCTCCAGATGGAGAACTGCCAGGTCGTGGCACAGCGCACGCAGGAGAAGAATGGCTACACCGCCGTTCAGCTCGGCGTTGGCCTTGCCAAGGTGAAGAACACGTCGAAGGCGATGCGCGGCCATTTCGCGACCGCTTCCGTCGAGCCGAAGGCGAAGCTCGCCGAGTTCCGCGTCTCCGCCGACAACATGATCGATGTCGGCGCCGAGATCACGGTCGAGCACTTTGTCGCCGGCCAGAAGGTCGACGTCACCGGCACGACGATCGGCAAGGGTTTTCAGGGCGTCATCAAGCGTCACCACATGGGTGGTGGCCGCGCGACCCACGGTAACTCGGTCTCGCACCGTACGCACGGCTCGACCGGCCAGCGCCAGGACCCCGGCAAGGTGTTCAAGGGCAAGAAGATGGCCGGCCACATGGGCGACACCCGCGTCACCACGCAGAACGTCGAGATCGTTTCGACCGATGCTGATCGCGGCCTGATCCTGATCCGCGGCGCGGTTCCCGGCACCAAGGGTGCCTGGATCCTGGTTCGCGACGCTGCCAAGGTTGCGCTTCCGGCCAATGCGCCGAAGCCTGCCGCGATCCGCGTCGCCACGAAGAATGAGGCTCCGGCCACAGAGGGAGCGGAATAATGGATCTCAAGATCACAACGCTTGGCGGCAAGGACGCCGGCAAGGTGGAACTCTCCGAGGAGATTTTCGGCCTTGATCCGCGCGAGGACATCCTGCAGCGCGTCGTGCGCTGGCAGCTTGCCAAGAAGCAGCAGGGCACGCACAAGGCCAAGGGTCGCGCCGAAATCGCGCGCACCGGCGCCAAGATGTACAAGCAGAAGGGTACGGGCCGCGCCCGTCACCACTCCGCACGCGCTCCGCAGTTCCGCGGCGGCGGCAAGGCCCACGGCCCGGTCGTTCGCAGCCACGAGCACGATTTGCCGAAGAAGGTTCGCGCGCTTGGCCTCAAGCACGCCCTCTCGGCCAAGGCCAAGAGCGCTTCGATCATCGTCATCGACGAGCTGAAGCTGACCGAGGCCAAGACCAAGGCACTGGTCGCGAATTTCGCGACGCTGGGCCTGACCAGCGCCCTGGTGATTGGTGGCGCCGAGCTTGACCAGAACTTCAAGCTGGCCGCGACCAACATCCCCAACATCGACGTGCTGCCCATCCAGGGCATCAACGTCTACGACATTCTGCGCCGCGGCACGCTGGTCCTTTCGAAGGCCGCCGTCGAGGCTCTCGAGGAGCGCTTTAAATGACCGACCTTCGTCACTACGACGTGATCGTCAGCCCGGCGATCACCGAAAAGTCGACCATGGCTTCCGAGCAGAACCAGGTCGTCTTCAACGTCGCCAAGAAGGCGTCGAAGCCGGAAATCAAGGCCGCCGTCGAAGCGCTGTTCGGCGTCAAGGTGATGGCCGTGAACACGCTTGTCCGCAAGGGCAAGATCAAGCGCTTCCGCGGCACGATCGGCCGCCAGAGCGACGTCAAGAAGGCGGTTGTGACGCTGGCCGACGGCCAGTCGATCGACGTCGCGACGGGTCTCTGAGCAAGGCCGCGAGGACAAGAACATGGCACTGAAAAAATTCAACCCGGTAACGCCGAGCACCCGCCAGCTGGTCATCGTCGACCGCTCGGGCCTCTACAAGGGCAAACCCGTCAAGGGTCTGACCGAAGGCCTGACCAAGTCGGGCGGCCGCAACAACTACGGCCGCATCACCGCCCGTTTCATCGGTGGTGGTCACAAGCGTTCGTACCGCATCATCGACTTCAAGCGCCGCAAGTTCGACGTCGTCGGCACGGTCGAGCGCATTGAATACGATCCGAACCGCACCGCCTTCATCGCACTGATCAAGTATGACGATGGCGAGCTGTCCTACATCATCGCCCCGCAGCGCCTTGCCGCCGGCGACAAGATCGTGGCTGGCGAAGCGGTCGACGTGAAGCCGGGCAATGCGATGCCGTTAGCCGCGATGCCGGTCGGCACGATCGTCCACAACATCGAGCTGAAGCCGGGCAAGGGTGGCCAGGTTGCCCGTTCGGCTGGCGGTTACGCCCAGCTCGTCGGCCGCGACCAGGGCATGGCGATCCTGCGCCTCAACTCGGGCGAGCAGCGTGTCGTTCACGGCTCCTGCATGGCCACCGTCGGTGCCGTGTCGAACCCCGACCACGGCAACATCAACGACGGCAAGGCCGGTCGCACGGTTTGGCGCGGCAAGCGTCCGCACAATCGCGGCGTGACCATGAACCCGGTTGACCACCCGCACGGCGGCGGCGAAGGCCGCACCTCCGGTGGTCGCCATCCGGTTTCCCCGTGGGGCAAGCCGACCAAGGGCAAGAAGACGCGGTCCAACAAGGCGACCGACAAGTTCATCCTGCGCTCGCGCCATCAGCGCAAGAGCTAAGAAGAGGTAACGCCAAGTGACTCGTTCTATTTGGAAAGGCCCCTTCATCGACGGCTACCTTCTCAAGAAGGTGGACAAGGTTCGTGAAGGTGGTCGCAATGAGGTGATCAAGATGTGGAGCCGTCGCTCCACCATCCTGCCGCAGTTCGTCGGCTTCACCTTCGGTGTCTACAACGGCCAGAAGCATGTTCCCGTCTCCGTGAACGAGGACATGGTCGGCCACAAGTTCGGTGAATTCGCTCCGACGCGGACCTACTACGGTCACGGCGCGGATAAGAAGGCGAAGAGGAAATAATCATGGGCAAGGCCAAAGCTCCGCGCAGTCTTGCTGACAACGAAGCGCGCGCCGTTCTGCGCACGATCCGTATCAGCCCGCAGAAGCTGAACCTGGTTGCCGCGCTGATCCGCGGCAAGAAGGTCGCGACAGCGCTTTCCGACCTGGAATTCTCGGCCAAGCGGATTTCCGGCACGGTCAAGAAGACCTTGGAGTCGGCGATCGCCAACGCGGAAAACAACCACGACCTCGACGTCGATGCGCTGATCGTGGCGGAAGCCTATGTCGGCAAGTCGATCGTCATGAAGCGGTTCCACGCTCGTGGCCGCGGTCGCGCCAGCCGTATCGAGAAGCCGTTCTCGCACCTCACGATCGTCGTTCGTGAAGTCGAAGAAAAAGGGGAGGCCGCATAATGGGCCAGAAAGTCAATCCGATCGGTCTTCGCCTCGGCATCAACCGCACCTGGGATTCGCGCTGGTTCGCGAACACCGGCGAGTACGGCAAGCTGCTGCATGAGGACATCAAGATCCGCAAGTATCTTGAGAAGGAACTCAAGCAGGCCGCGATCTCGAAAGTCGTGATCGAGCGCCCGCACAAGAAGTGCCGCGTCACCATCCATGCCGCGCGCCCGGGTCTGATCATCGGCAAGAAGGGCGCCGACATCGAAAAGCTTCGCAAGAAGCTGATGGAGATGACGAAGTCCGAAACGCACCTCAACATCGTCGAGGTGCGCAAGCCGGAAATCGACGCGACCCTGGTCGCCCAGTCGATCGCCCAGCAGCTCGAGCGCCGCATCGCGTTCCGCCGCGCCATGAAGCGCGCCGTGCAGTCGGCGATGCGTCTCGGTGCCGAAGGCATCCGCATCAACTGCTCGGGCCGTCTCGGCGGCGCCGAAATCGCGCGCATGGAATGGTACCGCGAAGGCCGCGTGCCGCTGCACACGCTGCGCGCCGATGTCGACTACGGCACGGCCGAGGCGAATACGGCTTACGGCATCTGCGGCGTCAAGGTCTGGGTGTTCAAGGGCGAGATCCTCGAGCACGACCCGATGGCTTCGGAGCGTCGCGCCACCGAGGGTGATCATTCGCATGGCGGTGGTGGCGAGCGCGAACGCGGTCGTCGTCGCGAGAACGCCTGAGACATTTAGGAATTTGGAGTTAGAACGATGCTGCAGCCAAAGCGCACAAAGTTCCGCAAGCAGTTCAAGGGCCGCATCCATGGTACCGCAAAGGGCGGCACCAACCTGGATTTCGGTGGTTTCGGGCTGAAGGCGCTTGAGCCGAACCGCGTCACCGCGCGTGAGATCGAGGCGGCCCGCCGCGCGATCACTCGCGAAATGAAGCGTGCTGGCCGCGTCTGGATCCGTATTTTCCCGGATCTGCCGGTCACGTCGAAGCCGACCGAAGTCCGCATGGGCAAGGGCAAGGGCGCGGTCGACTATTGGGCGGCGCGCGTCAAGCCGGGCCGCATCATGTTCGAGATCGACGGCGTCAGTGAAGAAACCGCCCGTGAGGCGCTGCGTCTCGGCGCGGCCAAGCTCTCGGTCAGGACGCGCTTCGTACAGCGCATCGCAGAATAAGGACGGGCTGATCATGAAAGCCGAAGACATCCGGACCAAGACCCAGGACCAGCTGACCGACGACCTAGCCAGCCTGAAGAAGGAGCAGTTCAACCTGCGCTTCCAGAAGGCCACCGGCCAGCTCGAGAAGACCGCGCGCGTGAGGCAGGTCCGCAAGGACATTGCGCGTATCAAGACCATCGCTGCGGAAAAGTCCGCGGCCAAGAAGGCTTAAGGACGAAAACCATGCCAAAGCGCATTCTGCAGGGCACCGTCGTCAGCGACAAGAACGAGAAGACGGTTGTCGTCAAGGTCGAACGGCGCTTCACGCATCCCGTGATGAAGAAGACCGTGCGCATGACCAAGAAGTACAAGGCGCACGACGAGAACAACGCCCATAAGGTTGGTGATCAGGTGTTCATCCAGGAATCGAAGCCGATTTCCAAGGACAAGCGCTGGATCGTCGTGTCTTCGGACCAAGCCTGACCTCTGGGCGTAAACAACGAATTTTGGACAGACCGGGGAGGGGCTTCGAGCCCGTCCCGTTAGAAAAGAAGAAGGCGGCCAGTCATGATTCAGATGCAAACAAACCTCGACGTCGCGGATAATTCCGGCGCGCGTCGTGTCATGTGCATCAAGGTGCTGGGCGGCTCGAAGCGGAAATACGCTTCCGTGGGCGACATCATCGTGGTGTCGATCAAGGAAGCCATTCCGCGCGGCCGCGTTAAGAAGGGCGATGTGATGAAGGCGGTCGTGGTTCGCACGGCCAAGGACATCCGCCGCCCGGACGGCAGCGTGATCCGTTTCGACAAGAACGCGGCCGTTCTCGTCGACAACAAGAAAGAGCCGATCGGCACGCGTATCTTCGGACCGGTTCCGCGCGAACTCCGCGCCAAGAACCACATGAAGATCATCTCGCTCGCGCCTGAAGTGCTGTAAGGAGCCGGACCAATGCAAAAGATCAGAAAAGGCGACAAGGTCGTCGTGCTTGCCGGTAAGGACAAGGGCCGTTCGGGCGAAGTCCTCTCGGTTCAGCCGAAGGATGACACCGCGCTGGTGCGCGGCGTCAACATGATCCGTCGTCACCAGAAGCAGACCCAGTCCCAAGAGGGCGGGATCATCACCAAGGAAGCGCCGATCAATCTGTCGAACATCGCGCTGGCCGACCCCAAGGATGGCAAGCCGACCCGCGTTGGTTTCACCTTCCAGAAGGACGGCAAGAAAGTGCGCGTCGCCAAGCGCTCGGGAGAAGTCATCAATGGCTAAGTCTCAAACCAAGCAGGCGACTGCCGCCAACACGCCGCGCCTGAAGCAGGTCTACAACGAGACCATCCGCAAGGCGCTGCAGGAGCAGTTCGGCTACGACAACGACATGCAGGTTCCGCGCCTCGACAAGATCGTGCTGAACATGGGCGTCGGCGAAGCGACCGCCGATTCCAAGAAGCCTTCGGTCGCGGCCGAAGACCTGGCAATGATCGCCGGCCAGAAGGCCGTCGTCACCCGCGCCCGCAATTCCATCGCTGGCTTCAAGGTCCGCGAGAACATGCCGATCGGCGCCAAGGTCACGCTGCGCAAGGAACGTATGTACGAGTTCCTCGACCGCCTCGTGAACATCGCGCTGCCGCGCGTCCGCGACTTCCGCGGACTGAACCCCAAGAGCTTCGATGGCCGTGGCAACTACGCCATGGGCATCAAGGAGCACATCGTGTTCCCGGAGATCAACTACGACAAGGTCGATCAGATCTGGGGCATGGACGTCATCGTTTGTACGACTGCGAAGACGGACGACGAAGCCAGGGCATTGCTCAAGGCCTTCAACTTCCCCTTCCGCCAGTAACGGCAGCGAGAAAAGGAAAAATCTGAAATGGCAAAGACCAGCTCAGTCGAGAAGAACAACAGGCGCCGCAAGCTTGCCGACCAGTACGGTCCCAAGCGCGCTGCGCTGAAGGCGATCATCATGGATCAGTCCAAGCCGATGGAGGAGCGCTTCCGCGCTCAGCTCAAGCTTGCTGCCCTGCCGCGCAACTCGGCCAAGATCCGCATCCGCAACCGCTGCGAAGTCACCGGCCGTCCGCGTGCCTACTATCGCAAGCTCAAAGTATCGCGCATCGCGCTTCGTGATCTCGGCAATAACGGCCAGATCCCGGGCCTGGTCAAGTCGAGCTGGTAAGGAGGACATAACATGTCATTGAGCGATCCTCTCGGCGATATGCTGACCCGCATCCGCAACGCCTACGGCCGCAAGAAGTCGAGTGTCTCGACCCCGGCCTCGCGTCTGCGCACCCGCGTCCTCGACGTGCTGAAGGCTGAAGGCTATATCCGCGACTACAGCCAGACCGACTTCGACAACGGCAAGTCCGAAATCGAAATCGAGCTGAAGTATTTCGACGGTGCGCCGGTCGTGCGCGAAATCGCCCGCGTCTCGAAGCCGGGCCGCCGCGTTTACGTCTCGGCCAAGTCGATCCCGCACGTCGCCAACGGCCTCGGCATCGCCATCCTTTCGACACCGAAGGGCGTGATGGCCGACCACGAAGCACGCGAACAGAACGTCGGTGGCGAGATCCTCTGCCAGATCTTCTGATCTGGCAGCTGACCGCAAAGTGGAATCCGGTCTTCGGATCGTTCCGAAGACAGAGACCTGAAACAAGAGAAGTGACGAGGACAACAAAATGTCTCGTATTGGAAAGAAACCCGTTTCGCTGCCGCAGGGCGTGACCGCGACCGTCAACGGCCAGACCGTGACGGCGAAGGGCCCCAAGGGCGAGCTGAAGTTCGTGGTGAACGACGAAGT
Source organism: Mesorhizobium sp. B4-1-4 (assembly GCF_006439395.2). Classification (NCBI taxonomy): domain Bacteria; kingdom Pseudomonadati; phylum Pseudomonadota; class Alphaproteobacteria; order Hyphomicrobiales; family Phyllobacteriaceae; genus Mesorhizobium; species Mesorhizobium sp. B4-1-4. The sequence continues at coordinate 1,976,980 of NZ_CP083950.1, read as the reverse complement.
CCTGGTCAGGATGGAAGGCAGCGAGATCGCTGTTCAGCCGCGCGACCAGACCAAGACCGCCCGCTCCAAGTGGGGCATGTCGCGCACGCAGATCGTCAACATTCTGCATGGCGTCAAGGACGGCTTCGAAAAGAAGCTCGAGATCACCGGCGTCGGCTATCGCGCCGCCATGCAGGGCAAGAACCTGCAGCTCGCCCTTGGCTTCAGCCACGACGTCGTCTATGAGACGCCGGCTGGTGTCACGATCACCGTGCCGAAGCCGACGGAAATCACCGTGACCGGCATCGACAAGCAGCAGGTCGGCCAGGTCGCCGCGGAGATCCGCGAGTACCGTGGTCCCGAGCCTTACAAGGGCAAGGGTGTCCGCTACGCTGGCGAGAAGATCGTCCGCAAGGAAGGCAAGAAGAAGTAGTGGGCTTGGCCCCCGAAAAGTTGCAGACTTTTCGGAAAAGACCAAGCCAAAGAAGTGTAACGCCGCGGGGAGCGGTCGCGGGAGGCGGTTTCGCTTACCGCATATGGCGGCCCCCGATTTTTGAAGGCAAGGAAGACCATTATGGGTAGCAAGGAAGCCACACAGCGCCGCGCGCAGCGCGTTCGCCGTCAGATCAGGAAAGTCGCCGGCGAGCGTCCGCGTCTGTCGGTTCACCGCACGTCGAAGAATATCTACGTGCAGGTCATCGACGACGCCAAGGGCCACACCATCGCCGCTGCCTCGACGCTGGAGAAGGATCTCAAGGGTTCGCTCAAGACCGGGGCCGATACCGCTGCCGCCGCCGCGATCGGCAAACTGATCGCCGAGCGCGCCACCAAGGCCGGCGTCAAGGAAGTCGTCTTCGACCGTGGCCCGTATATCTATCACGGCCGCGTCAAGGCGCTGGCCGAAGCTGCTCGCGAAGGCGGCCTGAGCTTCTGAAATGACTTTCACCGTCGGCGACCCAAAGCGGCGCCGGCAATCAGCAACCCGTGCTTCCGGAAAAGAACAAGGAACAGGATATGGCACAGGAACGTAGGGAAGGCGGCCGCGGCCGCGAGCGTGAACGCGAAGAGCGTGACGACGGCATGGTGGACAAGCTGGTCCACATCAACCGCGTCGCCAAGGTCGTCAAGGGTGGCCGCCGCTTCGGCTTCGCCGCACTTGTCGTCGTCGGCGACCAGAAGGGCCGCGTCGGCTTCGGTCATGGCAAGGCGCGCGAAGTGCCGGAAGCGATCCGCAAGGCAACCGAGTCGGCAAAGCGCGACATGATCTTCGTGCCGCTGCGCTCGGGCCGCACGCTGCACCACGACGTCGAGGGACGTTGGGGCGCCGGACGCGTGCTGTTGCGCGCCGCCAAGCAGGGTACCGGCATCATCGCAGGCGGCCCGATGCGCGCCGTCTTCGAGACGCTCGGCATGCATGACGTGGTCGCCAAGTCGATGGGTTCGTCGAACCCGTACAACATGGTTCGCGCCACTTTCGACGCGCTGAAGAGCCAGATGCATCCCAAGGATGTGGCTGCCGCGCGCGGCATCAAGTATTCGACCCTTCAGGCCCGCCGCGGCACCGCCGTTGCGGCTGAAGAATAGTCGATCTGACCAGGGATTTTGACCATGGCCAAGAAAGCAACCAAGACCATCACCGTTGAGCAGATCGGTTCGCCGATCCGCCGTCCGAAGGAACAGCGCGCGACGCTGGTCGGCCTCGGCCTCAACAAGATGCACAAGCAGCGCACGCTGGAAGATACGCCTTCCGTGCGCGGCATGATCGCTGCCGTCCAGCATCTCGTCCGCGTCGTGGACGAGGGCTGAGCCAAAGCGCAGGAGAAGTAAGATGAAACTCAACGATCTGCGTGACAAGGACGGCGCGACGCATTCCAAGAAGCGTCTCGGCCGGGGCATCGGTTCCGGTTCGGGTAAGACCGCCGGTCGCGGCGTCAAGGGCCAGAAGGCGCGCTCCGGCGTCGCCGTCAACGGCTTCGAGGGTGGTCAGATGCCGCTTTATCGGCGCCTGCCGAAGCGTGGCTTCAACAACATCTTCGCCAAGAGCTTCGTTGTCGTCTCGCTGGCCCGCATCCAGGAAGCCGTCGATGCCAAGAAGCTTGATGCCAAGGCAACCGTGACGGCCGAGGCGCTTGTCGCCGCCGGTGTCATCCGCCGCGTCAAGGACGGCGTGCGCGTGCTGTCGGATGGCGAACTCAAAGCCAAGCTGGCCTTCGACGTCGCCGGTGCCTCCAAGGCCGCGATCGAAAAGATCGAGAAGGCCGGCGGTTCGGTCAAGTTGCCCGAAAAGGCAGCTGCCGAGTAACGGCAATTTGAAGCGCGATCGGCAAGAGTGGGATTTGTTTTTACTCACGATTGCGCTTTGATCTGCTCAATTAGGCGGCCGCGTCAACGCGGCCGCTTGCATGTTTACAGCCCGGAGCTTATCTCGTGAGCTTCGGTGAAACGCGCCGCCTGACCTCACGGGCCATCAAGCGTTACCAAGCGGAGAATCAGGTATGGCTTCGGCTGCTGAACAACTAGCCTCGAATCTGAATTTCTCGGCCTTCGCCAAGGCGGAGGATCTGAAGAAACGCATCTGGTTCACCATCGGCGCGTTGCTCGTCTATCGCCTCGGCACCTACATCCCGCTTCCCGGTATCAATCCAGACGCTTTCGCCCATGCCTTCTCCTCGCAGAGCAAGGGCGTGCTTGGCATGTTCAACATGTTCGCCGGCGGTGCCGTGCAGCGCATGGCGATCTTTGCGCTCGGCATCATGCCCTACATCTCCGCCTCCATCATCATGCAGCTGATGACGTCGGTCATCCCATCGCTGGAAGCGCTGAAAAAAGAAGGCGAACAGGGCCGCAAGGTCATCAACCAGTACACGCGCTACGGCACCGTGCTGCTCGCGCTGGTGCAGGCCTACGGCATTTCGGTGGGCCTGGAGAACGGCAATGGCATCGTCAGCGATCCCGGCATGTTCTTCCGCATCTCGACCGTCGTCACGCTGGTCGGCGGCACCATGTTCCTGATGTGGCTTGGTGAGCAGATCACCGCGCGCGGCATCGGCAACGGCATTTCGCTGATCATCTTCTCAGGCATCGTCGCCGGCCTGCCACATGCCATTTCCGGCACGCTGGAACTCGGTCGCACCGGTGCCCTGTCGACCGGCCTGATCCTGGCGATCATCGTTCTGGCCATCGTCGTCATCGCGCTCATCGTGTTCTTCGAGCGCGCCCAGCGTCGCCTGCTGATCCAGTACCCGAAGCGTCAGGTCGGCAACCGCATGTTCCAGGGCGACACCTCGCATTTGCCGCTCAAGCTCAACACGTCTGGCGTCATTCCGCCAATCTTCGCTTCGTCGCTGCTCTTGCTGCCGGCCACCATCGCCGGCTTCTCGCAGACGACCAACATGCCGGCCTGGGCGAGCACCATCCTGGCCTCGCTTGGCCACGGCCAGCCGCTCTACATGGCATTCTATGCGGCGATGATCGTGTTCTTCGCCTTCTTCTACACCGCGATTGTCTTCAACCCGAAGGACACCGCCGACCAGCTCAAGAAGCATTCGGGCTTCATCCCGGGCTATCGTCCGGGCGAGCGCACCGCCGATTATATCGATTACGTTCTCACCCGCATCACCGTCGTCGGCGCCATCTATCTGGTGCTGGTGTGCCTGCTGCCGGAGTTCCTGATCTCGGCGACTGGCGTACCATTCTACCTTGGTGGCACATCGCTTCTGATCGTGGTCAGTGTCACGCTCGATACGGTTGCGCAGATTCAGGGTCACCTGATCGCGCACCAGTATGAAGGCCTGATCAAGAAGTCGAAGCTGCGCGGGGGGAAGAAAGCCAGATGAGGTTGATTTTGCTTGGGCCGCCAGGGGCGGGCAAGGGGACACAAGCACAAAGACTGGTAGAAAAACACGGCATACCCCAGCTTTCGACGGGAGACATGCTGCGTGCCGCCGTGCAGGCCGGTACCGAAGTCGGTAAGCGTGCCAAGGCGGTGATGGATGCCGGTGAACTGGTGTCCGACGCCATCGTCAACGCCATCGTTGCCGAGCGAATCGACCAGGCCGACTGCGCCAAGGGATTCATCCTCGACGGTTACCCGCGCACGCTGGTGCAAGCCGATGCGGTTGAATCGATGCTTTCGGAGCGTGGCATCGGCCTGGACACGGTCATCGAGCTGGTTGTCGACGACAGGGCCTTGGTCGGCCGCATCGTCAAGCGCGCCGAAGATGCAAAGGCCGCCGGCCAGCCAGTGCGCAAGGATGACAACCCCGCGGTGTTCGAAGAGCGTCTGCGGGAGTACTACAAGAAGACCGCTCCGCTGACGGGCTACTACTACGCCAAAGGTAAGCTCAAGACTGTCGATGGCATGGCCAGCATGGACGCGGTAACCGCCGAGATAGAAACCGTGCTCGCGGCCGCCGCGAAGGCGCGGTAAGGGAATTCAAAGATTAAGCTTGACGGGAGCGGCCCGCTGCGGTATGGCGGCCCGTCTTCCTATCAGGCGTGAACTTTGCTTGTCCGCAAGGGCAAGGCGGTTGCTTTGAACTGGAAACACCCGCAAGGGCCGGCCTCCACCGGACGCGGGGCAATTTGGACAGCGTCGGACCTGCCTTGTTTTTGAAGGTTGGCCGGCCCATATGGAGAAGAGAAGAATATGGCTCGTATAGCCGGCGTCAACATTCCGACCAACAAGCGCGTCGTCATCGCGCTTCAGTACATTCACGGCATTGGCAAGAAGTTCGCCCAGGAGATCGTCGACAAGGTCGGCATCCCGGCCGAGCGCCGCGTCAATCAGCTGACCGACGCGGAAGTGCTGCAGATCCGCGAAACCATCGACCGCGACTATCAGGTCGAGGGCGACCTGCGCCGCGAAGTGTCGATGAACATCAAGCGGCTGATGGACCTCGGCTGCTACCGCGGCCTGCGTCACCGCCGCTCGCTGCCGGTTCGCGGCCAGCGCACGCACACCAATGCGCGTACCCGCAAGGGCCCGGCCAAGTCGATCGCCGGCAAGAAGAAGTAATCAGGGGAAGGGAATAGGGCAGTAAGGCAGTAGGGAATGGTCCGCGGATCGGGCAATCAATTTCCCTACTGCCTTACTGCCCTATTCCCCTACTCCCTTACGAAGGTGGAGCCGCTGGCATTACGGCGGTGTAGAGATCAACTGAAAGGACTATCATGGCCAAGGAAGCCGCTCGTGTTCGCCGTCGCGAACGCAAGAATATCTCGTCGGGCGTTGCCCACGTCAATTCGACCTTCAACAATACGATGATCACCATCACCGACGCGCAGGGCAATTCGATTGCTTGGTCGTCGGCCGGTGCCCAGGGCTTCAAGGGTTCGCGCAAGTCGACCCCGTTCGCGGCCCAGATGGCCGCCGAGGACGTCGCCAAGAAGGCCCAGGAGCACGGCATGCGCATGCTCGAAGTCGAGGTCTGCGGACCTGGCTCCGGTCGTGAATCGGCCCTGCGCGCCCTGCAGGCGGCCGGCTTCACCATCACGTCGATCCGTGATGTGACGCCGATCCCGCACAATGGCTGCCGCCCGCGCAAGAAGCGCCGCGTCTAACAGTATCGAACGCCGCGCGAACGCTCACAAAGCGTTCCTCCGCGGCATTCCAGGTCGCCCGCCACGATTGGATGGTGGCGGGTCAACGGAAGGAAAGCATCATGATCCAGAAAAATTGGCAGGAACTGATCAAGCCGAACAAGATCGAGTTCTCGTCGAAGAAGAAGACGCTGACCACGCTGGTCGCCGAGCCGCTCGAGCGGGGCTTCGGCCTCACCCTCGGCAACGCGCTGCGCCGCGTGCTCCTGTCTTCGCTGCGCGGTGCGGCTGTCACCGCCGTGCAGATCGACGGCGTTCTGCATGAATTCTCGTCCATCGCCGGCGTGCGCGAGGACGTGACCGACATCGTCCTCAACATCAAGGAAATCGCCATCCGCATGGAAGGCGATGGCCCCAAGCGCATGGTCGTGCGCAAGCAGGGACCGGGTGCGGTTCTCGCCGGCGACATCCAGACGGTTGGCGATGTCGAGATTCTCAACCCCGATCACGTCATCTGCACGCTGGACGAAGGCGCTGAGATCCGCATGGAGTTCACCGTCGACACCGGCAAGGGCTACGTGCCGGCCGAGCGCAACCGCGCCGAGGACGCGCCGATCGGCCTGATCCCGGTCGACAGCCTCTATTCGCCGGTCAAGAAGGTCTCCTACAAGGTCGAGAACACCCGCGAGGGCCAGGTTCTCGATTATGACAAGCTGACCATGACCATCGAGACCGACGGTTCGATCTCGGGCGAGGATGCGGTGGCCTTCGCCGCCCGCATCCTGCAGGACCAGTTGGGCCTGTTCGTCAACTTCGACGAGCCGCAGAAGGAAGTCGCGGCGGAAGCCGTCACCGAGCTCGCCTTCAACCCGGCGCTGCTCAAGAAGGTCGACGAACTGGAGCTTTCGGTGCGTTCGGCCAACTGTCTGAAGAACGACAACATCGTCTACATCGGCGATCTCATCCAGAAGACCGAAGCCGAGATGCTGCGCACCCCGAACTTCGGCCGCAAGTCGCTGAACGAGATCAAGGAAGTCTTGGCGGCGATGGGCCTGCACCTCGGCATGGAAGTGCCGGACTGGCCGCCGGAAAACATCGAAGACCTCGCCAAGCGTTACGAAGATCAATATTGAGCATGAATTCCAAGGATCGGCGGCGTAAGCCGCTCGATCCGACGGTCATGCGGAAAACCATCAGAGGCCGTGGCCTCTTGAACAACTGAAGAAGGAAAAGAGCTATGCGCCACGGTTTCAAAGGCCGCCGCTTCGCCCGCAGCATCAGCCACCGCAAGTCGATGTTTGCCAATCTCGCCGTGTCGCTGCTCGAACACGAGCAGATCGTCACCACCCTGCCGAAGGCGAAGGACCTGCGTCCGATCGTCGAGAAGCTGGTGACGCTCGGCAAGCGCGGCGACTTGCATGCCCGCCGTCAGGTGATCGCCCAGATCGGTAATGAAGGCGTCGTCAAGCGCCTGTTCGACATCATCGCCCCGCGCTACGCCACCCGCAACGGCGGCTACCTGCGCATCATGAAGGCGGGCTTCCGTCACGGCGACAATGCCGCGATGGCCGTCATCGAGTTCGTCGATCGCGACACCTCGGCCAAGGGCGCCGGCGACCGCGCCCGCATCGAGGCCGAAGGCGCCAATGAGGAAGCCGCGGCCGCGTAAGGCGTAGTCTTTGCGAAGTGAATTGAAGGGGCCCCGCAGGCCCCTTTTTTCATATCTGGTGCTCGCCAAAGCCTCCCATAATGGTCCGCTGGCGCGAAAATAATCGGATTTCAGCAGCTTAGCCTTTCATTTTGCACAATCGTCGGGACAATGCGCCCGAACTTGCCTTGGAGGATTCGCGAATGCGCGCCAAAAGACTGCCTCTAGTTCTGCTCTGCGCCTTCATGGTGTTCGCAGCCGCACCGGCAGTCCGGCAGGCTCTGGCTGAAGACGCCGCGAAGCCCGCCGATCCGGGCCTGTCGGACGTGCTGACCGATCTGCTGCACGGCGTTGAAGGGGAGAATGCCACCTCAGGACCGGACAAGCGCGTGCCTTTCGGTCGCGACGAGGTGCAACTTTCGTTCGCGCCGCTGGTCAAGCAGACGGCGCCGGCCGTAGTCAATGTCTATGCCTCGCAGACGGCCAAGGTGACATCGCCCTTCGAAGGCGATCCGTTCTTCGAGGAGTTTTTCGGCCGCGCGCAGCCGCGTGCGCAGTCCTCGCTGGGTTCGGGCGTGCTGGTCGATCCGAGTGGTGTCATCGTCACCAATTTTCATGTCATCAAGGATGCCGACGAGGTCAAGGTGGCGACCGCCGACGGGCGCGAATTCACCAGCAAGGTGATGCTGAAGGACGAGACGCTCGATCTCGCCGTGCTCAAGATCGAAGCCGACAAGCCGTTCCCGGTCATCGCCATCGGCGATTCCGACGCGCTCGAAGTCGGCGATCTGGTGCTGGCCATCGGCAATCCCTTCGGCGTCGGCCAGACCACCACCAGCGGCATCGTTTCCGCGCTTGCCCGCAGCCATATCGGCGTCTCGGATTCGGGCTATTTCATCCAGACCGACGCCGCGATCAATCCCGGCAATTCCGGTGGCGCGCTGATCAACATGGGCGGCCAGTTGGTCGGCATCAACACCGCCATTTACAGCCGCAGCGGCGGCTCGATCGGCATCGGCTTTGCCATCCCGGCCAATATGGTGCGGGCTTTCGCCGATGCCGCGAAGGCAGGGCTCGACTTCTTCGAACGTCCCTATATCGGCGCCGAGTTCGAAGCGGTGACGCCGCAGATCGCCGAATCGCTCGGCATGGAGAAGCCGACCGGGGCATTGGTGTCTTCGGTCGACGCCACGGGCCCGGCGGGCAAGGCGGGGCTGAAGCCGGGCGATGTCGTGCTGCAGGTCAATGGCAAGCCGGTCGAGAGCATCGAGGCGCTCGACTACCGCATGGCGACGCTGTCGATCGGCACCAAGGCGAATTTCGCGATCCTGAACAAGGGCAAGCAGGCGGCAATGGACATCGCCCTGGAGCGCGCGCCGGAGGGGGCGAAAGCCTCGGAGGTGACGCTCCATGGCCGCAGCCCGTTCTCGGGCGCCAAGGTCGCGGAACTGTCGCCGCGGCTGGCCCAGAAGCTTGGCCTGCGCACTGATCTCAAGGGCGTGACGGTGATCGACATCAACCGCGATTCGCCGGCCGCTGATTTCGGCTTCCAGCCGGGCGATATCGTGCGCGAGGTCAACGGCACCACCATCGACACCGCCGCAACTCTGGCGCAGGCTGCCCAGCAGGATACGCGCTGGTGGCGCTTTACCGTCGAGCGCGGCGGGCAGATACTGCGCCAGGTGTTGCGTTACTGAGTTCGGCCCGCGAGGGTCATGCTCCGACCTGAAGATGTGCCCCAACCTGAAGATATAGATGGCCGATCTGTTCAGCGTTGACGAACCGGAAAAGGCGCCGCCCGGACGGCCGCTGGCCGACAGGCTGCGGCCGAGAAACCTTGGCGAGGTCGTCGGCCAGGAGCATCTGACCGGCCCCGATGGCGCACTAACCCGGCTGATCGGCTCCGGTTCGCTCGGCTCGATGATCTTCTGGGGGCCGCCTGGCACCGGCAAGACCACGGTGGCAAGGTTGCTCGCCGGTGAGACCAGCCTTGCCTTCGAGCAGATATCGGCGGTCTTCTCAGGCGTCGCCGATCTCAAGAAAGTGTTCGAGGCGGCCAAGCTGCGCCGCGCCAACGGTCGTCAGACCCTGCTCTTCGTCGACGAGATCCATCGTTTCAACCGCGCCCAGCAGGATTCCTTTCTCCCTGTCATGGAGGATGGGACAGTTGTTCTGGTGGGCGCCACGACCGAAAACCCCTCCTTTGAACTCAACGCGGCCCTGTTATCCCGCGCGCGGGTCATGGTCTTCCATTCGCTCGGCGAGGAGAGCATCGCCAAGCTGATGACGAGGGCGGAGGAAACGGAGGGCAGGGCGCTTCCGCTCGATGACGAGGCGCGGGCGATGCTGATCCGCATGAGTGATGGCGACGGACGCGCATCGCTGACCCTCGCCGAGGAAGTCTGGCGTGCCGCCAAGCCTGGCGAGGTATTTGATCCCGAAGGGTTGCAGCGCATCGTCCAGCGCCGCGCGCCGATCTACGACAAGGGCCAGGACGGCCATTACAATCTGATCTCGGCGCTGCACAAGTCGGTGCGCGGCTCGGATCCGGATGCCGCGCTCTACTATCTCGCCCGCATGTTCGATGCCGGCGAGGATCCGCTCTATCTCGGCCGCCGTCTGGTCCGCATGGCGATGGAGGACATCGGCCTTGCCGATCCGCAGGCGCTGGTCGTCGCCAACGCTGCCAAGGACGCGTATGACTATCTTGGCTCCCCGGAGGGCGAACTCGCCTTTGCCGAGGCCACCGTCTATCTCGCCACCGCACCGAAATCCAACGCCGTCTACACCGCCTTCAAGGCGGCCACGCAGGCAGCCAAGCAGCATGGCTCGCTGCTGCCGCCGAAGCACATCCTCAACGCGCCGACCAAGCTGATGAAAGAGGAAGATTACGGCGCGGGCTATCGCTACGACCATGACGAGCCGGACGCCTTTTCGGGGCAGGACTATTTTCCGGAGAAAATGGGCCGCCAGACCTTCTATGATCCGCCGGAGCGTGGTTTCGAGCGCGATATCCGGAAGCGGCTCGACTACTGGGCGAAGCTGCGCAAGGAACGGGAATAGCCGTCTTGCGTGGCCCGGTGGTCGTCACGCTTCGGGACGAGGCTTCGCCCTGGGGCATTTCAACCTCGGTCGTCCTGCACACACTGTTCGCCGCGACACTGGCATTGTTGCCCTTGCCGAAGCGGCCGAACCGGCTGGAGGAAGAACGTGTGTCCCTCGACATCCTGACGCCTGAACAATTCGAGGCATCGACCAGACCGCCGCCCGCACCATCTGCTCCGGCGATGCCGAAGCCGCGGGCAGCAGCGCCACCACCTCCTTCGAACCCGGCCAAACCTCAACCGCCCAGCGCGCCGACCATGATCCGGCCAACAGAAATGCTGTCGGGCAAGACGCTCGCCGATCCGCGCAGCCGGCAGGCGCGCGCCGATCTTGCGACCTTCGCTTCCGACGAGCGCATGGTGCAATTGTGCGATATCGAGGCCACGGACCAGATTCGCCGATGGCGCGCGGACTTTCAGCCAGACCGTGTGGTGCCCTATGCGACGGCGGAGGAAAAGATCACGGGCACCACGATCGCCGCGAATGGCGCGGCTTTCCGCAGCCGCAAAAACTGGTACAACCTGAAATTCAAATGCCAGCTCGCACAAGACGGTGAAAGCGTCATTGACTTTGAGTTTCTGGTCGGCGATCCCGTGGCCAGGGACAAATGGGACGAGCTCGGCTTGCCGGCGGTGCATTGACCTGATTCCAGCAAGCTCCACAAGGCAGCCACTAGGCCACGATGCCCTGACCGTTGTGTGGTCACCCAAAAAACCTTATCAAGGCGCACGACCGGGCGGTGGTCGTTGCCGTGATTTTGGCATCTCGCAACAGGATCGCGCTTCGCGCGTGGAAAAATGACAAAAACCCTTCGCAAATCCCTTCGCAAATTCGCCATCGCCATTCCGCTTCTCGCCCTTGGCTTCTATTTCATTCCCATCCTGACGACGATCTTCATCGTTTGCGGCCTGATCGACGTCTTGCGCAACGACAGGAAGGATCTGTCGCTGTTCAGCGGCTATTTCCTTGGCAACGGCCTGTTCACCTGGCTGCTCTCGCCGTTCAACCTGCTGGTGGATCTGCTCTGCTACAAAAATCCGGGCGTGTGGAAGCTGGAGCAGTTTCCGGAAGACTATCAGCGCGAGGTCAATGAGGTTCTTGATATTTTCAAGGCGCGCAAGGACGAGATCATCGCCGACATCGACGCCAATTTCGGCGCCGGCCGGCGCGGCATGTATGTCTATCAGTGGTACGGCAAGCACAAGATAGACAACGTCGCCGAGTTCAACAAGGATTTCAAATACATCAAGACCATCGCCGTTTCCGTTTTCAGCAAACGCGAATCGACTTCCTGGCATTTCGGCCCGCTGCGGCTCAGCCTGCGCATCCTCTATAATTTGATCCCGGTGAAGTCGGAGATCTTCGTCGAATGCGGCAACGTCAAGAATTACTGGTACGACAATCCGCTGTTCATTTTCGACGACACGCTGCTGCATCGATCGGTCAATGAATATGACGGCCGCCGCTACTGTGTGTTCATGGACATCATCAGGCCGTCCCCGGTTCCCCGCCTGATAGCCGGCATGCTCGCCGTCGTCTCGGTCAGCGTCGAACGCATCAATTCGATGTTCTACAAGAACTGGAAGATGATTGGCTCGACCAAGCCGAAGAAGGTCGAAACAACCTGAACTGAAAAATCCACTGGCGCAGCCGGACCGGTGCTGTTTCACCAGTCCGGCGGCTGCTGCGACGGCTCATCGCCAATGTGCTATCCCCGCGGTGAGTTCATTGTCGGCGACAACGACGTCATGCTGGGCGAGATCGGCGGAACGCCGGTCTATATCAGCGCCTCGCAATATGAGGTGTGGAAACACACCGACCTCATCATCGACGTAGTAGCGGGCAGGGGTGGCATGTTCTCCCTCGACAACGGGCGCGAAAAACGGTTTCTGACGCGCTCAACCATCTGTGCCATTCCCGGAACGCCTTGCGGGTCTGAAGGGATTGACGCCGCCGCCCTCGCAGGGGCAGTAGACGGCCATGTTCAATCTGCTTCTCGTTGTCATTGGCGGCGGCATCGGCGCCGGCATCCGCCATCTGACCAGTATGGGCGCGCTGCGCCTTGTGGGCCCTAACTATCCCTGGGGCACGATGGCCATCAACATCGTCGGCTCCTTCGCCATGGGCCTGTTCATTGCTATCCTGGCGCGCCGCGGCGGATCGAACGAAGTCAGGCTCTTTGTCGCCACCGGCATCTTCGGCGGCTTCACCACCTTTTCGGCTTTCTCGCTCGATTTCGCGACGCTTTGGGAGCGGGGCGCCACACTGCCCGCGTTTGGATATGCACTGGCCAGCGTCATTGGTGCCATCATCGCCTTGTTTTTGGGTCTTTGGCTCGCAAGAAGCCTGCCTTAATGCTATTGGCGCGCCGAGAGCAGGCCAGGCCCCGCTCGGAAAACAGGTAAGAAAATATGGCAGGCGTTGAACAGATCACGGTGGAAGCCGGCGAGGCGGGCATGCGGCTCGATCGCTGGTTCAAGACCCATTTCCCGGGCCTTGGCTTTGGCCATCTGCAGAAACTGCTGCGCTCCGGCCAGATCCGCGTCGATGGCGGTCGCGTCAAGGCGGACACCCGCGTCGAGCCTGGTCAACTGGTGCGCGTTCCGCCGCTCGAGGTGGATAAGAAAGGCGACAGCCCGCTCACCGGCCACTCGATCCGCAACCAGGACGATGCCGACGTGCTCGCCAAGATGCTGCTGCATGAGGACCCGAAGGTCTTTGTCTTCAACAAGCCGGCGGGTCTGGCGGTGCAGGGCGGTTCGGGCGTCACCCGCAATGTCGACGACATGCTGGAAGCCTGGCGCAACCAGAAGGGCGAGAAGCCACGGCTGGTGCACCGGCTCGACCGCGACACGTCGGGTGTGCTGGTCGTTGCTCGCACGAGACTGGCCGCGATGAAGCTCTCCGAGGCATTCCGCGCCCGTGAGACCAAGAAAACCTATTGGGCGCTGGTCAAGGGCGTGCCGCCCAAGCGCGAGGACAAGATCTCGACCTGGCTGATCAAGGAGGCGACGCCAGACGGCGACCGCGTGCGCATCGCAGCACACGGCGAAAAGGGCGCCGACCACGCCGTCTCCTACTACCGCATCATCGAGCAGGCGGCACAGACGATGACCTGGCTGGAGATGGAGCCCTATACTGGGCGCACGCATCAGTTGCGCGTCCATGCGGCCTATATCGGTTGTCCGATCATCGGTGATCCCAAATATTTCGAGGCCGACACCAATTGGGATTTTCCCGGTGGCATTCAGAACCGCCTGCACCTGCATGCGCGCCGGATTATCATTCCTCATCCGGACAAGGGTGTCATCGACGTCAGCGCCCCGATGCCACCACACATGCGCCAGAGCTGGAACCTGATCGGTTTCGACGAGCAGAGCGCGGAGGACTGATTGTGAGTGGCGCTACCGACGTGCTGGACCGCCGCGACACGGTCGATCTAGCAGCCGCTGCCATCATGGTCGGCCTGACCTTTTCCTGGGGCCTGAACTACGTCGCCGCCAAGATCTCCTATGCCGGCTACGATCCCGTCTTCCTGGCGATCGCGCGCTCGGTCATTGGCGGCTTCTTCGTCTTTCTCTGGTGTCGCTGGCGCGGCATCGCGCTTTTCACCCGGGATGGCACGTTGCTCGCCGGTATCGCTGTCGGCGTGCTTTTCGGCATCGAATTCCTCTGCCTCTACGTGGGGCTGGAGCACACGACCGTTGCCCGCAACACGCTGTTGGTCAACTCAATGCCGTTCTGGATGCTGGTGGGTGGGCATGTCCTGCTTGGCGAGCAGATCACCTGGCGCAAATTCCTCGGCCTGCTATTGGCCTTCGCCGGCCTTGCCACGGTCTTTTCCGATAAGCTCGGCGGCGGCGACATGCTGTTCGGTGATCTCCTGAGCCTCGGCTCCGGGTTCTTCTGGGCCTTGACCAATATCCTCATCAAACGGTCGAAACTGGTTGAAGCGAGCGCCGAGAAGCTGTTGCTCTATCAGCTCGCCGGCGCGGCGATAGTCGGCATTTTGGTATTGCCTCTCGCCGGTCCGCCGGTGCGCGATCCCTCATTGCTGCCGACATTGGCGCTGCTTTTCCAGGCGATCTACATCGTCGCTTTCACCTATGTCCTATGGTTCTGGCTGCTGCGCCGCTATCCGGCCTCCGGCCTGTCCAGCTTCACTTTCCTGTCGCCGGTTTTTGGTGTCTTGTGCGGTGCCTTGATCTTGAACGAGCCGCTGACCATTCGCATTTTTCTGGCACTTGGCTTGATTGTAGCGGGCCTGATCATCGTCAACCGGCCGGCACGCAAGCTGACACCGGTGTAAGAGAGAGATTTCATGCGTGATATCCTCAACGACCTCGAAGCGGGCAAATATCTTTCCGATCCGGATCCGGTGCGTCGCGCCCAGATTCAAATGAAGACACCGCTGCCCAAGCGCTTCTACAAGACCGTTTCGGTTGCGCCGATGGAGGGAGGGTTTGCCGTCCATCTCGACGGCAAGCCGGTGCGTACGCCCGGCAAGGCGCTGTTGGTGCTGCCGACGCAGGCGGCGGCAGCGCTTGTGGCCGACGAGTTCGCCGCGCAGGACGAGACCATCAATCCGGTGACGATGCCGGTGATGCGCCTCGTCAACACCGCTTTGGACGGGGTCGCCAGCGATCCGCAGGCAGTGCTGGAAGACATACTTCGCTTTGCCTCGTCGGATCTGCTCTGCTACCGTGCCGACGCGCCGCAAGGGCTGGTCGAGCGGCAGAACGAGCAGTGGGATCCGGTCATTGACTGGGCCCGTGCGGCGCTCGGCGCCCGCTTCAACCTTGCCGAAGGAATCATCCATGTCGAGCAGCCGCGCGAGACGATCGCCGTTCTGGGCAGTCATCTTGCCCAGCGCGCGCAGCCGCTGCGGCTGGCCGCCATCCACGTCATGACCTCGCTGACCGGTTCGGCGCTGCTGGCGCTCGCCGTCGATTTCGGCGAGCTCGACGGTGAGGCGGCCTGGGCCGCCGGCCATGTCGATGAGGACTGGCAGATCGAGCATTGGGGGCAGGACGCCGAAGCGGTCGCGCGTCGCACGGCCCGCAAACGGGACATGATGGCTGCCGTCAATCTTCTCGAAGCGCTCAAGGTCTGACCGGCCGGTTTATTGCCGCAGCGCACCTAATACCAAAGTCATAATCCCAAAGGCGCTCTGCCTTAGACCCCGGCTTTCTGTCATTTTTTCCGTGATGGCTGTCGTGAGTCCGCGTTCGCAGGAGAACCCGGACGCTGTCACGCGGCATCGAGGACAAGGGTCTCACGGGAGGATAACTCAATGGCAATGGCATCAACCGCCGGCGGAACGAGCCGCGGCATGACGCGGGAGGAGAAGAAAGTCATCTTCGCCTCTTCGCTCGGCACCGTTTTCGAATGGTATGATTTCTACCTCTATGGCTCGTTGGCGGCCTTCATCGGCTCGACCTTTTTCAGCCCGACCATTCCCGAGGCGACCCGCAACATCTTCGCGCTGCTGGCCTTTGCCGCCGGCTTCCTCGTGCGCCCGTTCGGCGCGCTCGTGTTCGGCCGCATCGGCGACCTTGTCGGCCGCAAATACACCTTCCTCGTCACCATGACGATCATGGGTCTGTCGACCTTCCTGGTTGGCCTGCTACCCGGTTATGCGACTTTGGGCATCGCGGCTCCGGTGATCCTGATCGTCCTGCGTATGCTGCAGGGCCTGGCGCTGGGCGGCGAATATGGCGGTGCGGCGACCTATGTCGCCGAGCATGCGCCCGATGATCGCCGTGGCTTTTATACGTCCTGGATCCAGACGACGGCGACGCTCGGCCTGTTCCTGTCGCTGATCGTCATCCTGATCGTGCAGGGATCACTGAGCAAGGAAAGCTATGCCGCCTGGGGCTGGCGCGTTCCCTTCATCGTCTCCTTCGTTCTGCTTGCCGTTTCGATCTGGATTCGGCTGTCTCTCTCCGAATCTCCAACCTTCCAGAAGATGAAGGACGAAGGGAAGGGCTCCAAGGCGCCGCTATCGGAAGCCTTCGGCCAGTGGAAGAACGCCAAGATCGCCCTGCTGGCGCTGCTCGGCCTTACCGCAGGCCAGGCCGTGGTCTGGTATAATGGGCAGTTCTATGCACTGTTCTTCCTGCAGAACGTGCTGAAGGTCGACGCGCAGTCGGTCAACATCATGATCGCCATTGCACTGGCGCTCGGCTCGATCTTCTTCGTCGTCTTCGGGTGGCTGTCCGACAAGATCGGCCGCAAGCCGATCATCATGGCCGGCCTCGCGCTTGCCATCGTCTGCACCTTCCCCCTGTTCAAGGCGCTGACCTGGGCCGCCAATCCGGCGCTCGCCAAGGCGCAGCAAAATACGCGGGCAACGGTGACGGCAGCACCCGGCGACTGCAAGTTCCAGTTCAATCCGGTCGGTACCGCGAAGTTCACGACGTCCTGCGACATCGCGACTTCGTTCCTGACCAAGAACTCGGTTCCCTACGACGTGGTGCCGACGGCCGCGGCCGGAACGGCTGCGTCGGTCAAGATCGGCAACGAGACGGTGACGTCCTACGATGCGGTCGCCGCCGGCGATCAGGCCAAGGCCAAGGACGCTGCCTTCGTCAAGGCCGTCAACATGTCGTTGCAGGATGGCGGCTATCCGCTGAAGCGCGCGGCAATCAAGGTTGTGGATCAGAAACTCGACGCCTTCATCGCGGCCAATCCCGAGTTGAAGCTCGATGCCGCGACCATCCGAGGCGGTGAGAAGGCGACTGTTCCGACTGACAAGGCAGTCACCGACAAGCTGTTGACCAAGGACGAGGCGGCCGGCGCGCCAGAAGTCACCGTCTACAACATTCCGGGCGGCGGTGCCTTCGCCATGGTCGCTGATCCGGCGGCCGTGAACTGGCCAATGACGATCGGCATCCTGTTCATCCTGGTGGTATTCGTGACCATGGTGTACGGACCGATCGCCGCGATCCTGGTCGAGATGTTCCCGACCCGTATCCGCTACACCGGTATGTCGCTGCCCTATCACATCGGCAATGGCTGGTTCGGCGGCCTGCTGCCGGCGACCGTGTTCGCGCTCAGCGCCTACAAGGGCGACATCTACTATGGCCTCTGGTACCCCGTGGTGATCGCGGCGATGTCGCTGGTCATCGGCATGATCTTCGTCAGGGATACGCTCGGCACCGATTTGGACGCCAAGCAATAGCCGACTGGTTGAGCTTAAAAAACAAAGCCCGGCGCGAGCAATCGCGCCGGGCTTTTCATGTCCGAGGCCTGAAGAAAGCGGATCAACTCTTGCGCTGGTTTTCGTCTTCAATCGCCGCTTCGTGGTACCATCCATCAAAATCGACATGCGTGCCCCGCAGGGATGCGAGCTCTGCCGCGAATTTGGCCTTCGCGCCTAAATTTGAAGCAGATTTGCGTGCTGCCAGAGGGAACATCAGAATTTGTGCCGACGGACGGGAGGTAGCGACTTCCACGGGCATTCTCCTTCTTCCGCAGGAGCTTGTCGATTCAGCTTTGCTGCAAGATAGGTTCTGCGTGTCCTTTAGGCAATATGCCTATGAAGAGATCAGTATTTGCCTGTTATTTGTGCATTTCAGGCCTTTGATCGATATTGGTCGACTTGTTGAGGCGGCTCAGAAATTCAACGCGATCTCGCAGCCATTTTGCCGCACTCGCCGACACCCGAGTGGCACACGAATTGCTTTTTAGTGATCCGGCAGGGCCGGCTGCTGAGGGCAGGCGCAAGTCGACGCCGTTCAGTGTTCGGTGATCAAGCAACGAGAGGCTAGAATGACGAAATACAAGCTCGAGTACATTTGGCTCGATGGTTACACCCCGGTCCCCAACCTTCGCGGCAAGACGCAGGTCAAGGAATTCGCCGAATTCCCGACGCTCGAACAGCTGCCGCTGTGGGGCTTCGATGGATCCTCGACCATGCAGGCCGAGGGCCGCAGTTCCGACTGCGTGCTGAAGCCGGTGGCGCTTTACCCGGATCCGGCCCGCACCAATGGCATTTTGGTCATGTGCGAAGTCATGATGCCCGATGGGGTGACGCCACACGAGTCCAACAGCCGTGCGACCATTCTCGACGACGATGGGGCCTGGTTCGGTTTCGAGCAGGAATATTTCTTCTACAAGGACGGCCGTCCGCTCGGCTTCCCCGACAGCGGCTATCCCGCGCCGCAGGGCCCGTACTACACCGGCGTCGGCTACAAGAACGTTGGCGACGTCGCGCGTCAGATCGTCGAGGAGCATCTCGATCTTTGCCTCGCCGCCGGCATCAACCATGAAGGCATCAACGCCGAGGTGGCCAAGGGCCAGTGGGAATTCCAGATTTTCGGCAAGGGTTCCAAGAAGGCTGCCGACCAGATCTGGATGGCTCGCTACCTGCTGCTGCGGCTGACCGAAAAGTACGGTATCGACATCGAGTTCCACTGCAAACCGCTCGGCGATACCGACTGGAACGGCTCGGGCATGCACTGCAACTTCTCGACCAAGTACATGCGCGAAGTCGGCGGCAAGGCCTATTTCGAGGCGCTGATGGCGCAGTTCGACAAGAACCTGGTGGACCACATCGCCGTCTATGGCCCCGACAACGACAAGCGCCTGACCGGCAAGCACGAGACCGCGCCGTGGAACAAGTTCAGCTATGGCGTCGCCGACCGTGGCGCCTCGATCCGCGTGCCGCACTCCTTCATCAAGAATGACTACAAGGGCTATCTGGAAGACCGTCGTCCGAACTCCCAGGGCGACCCCTACCAGATCGCCTCCCAGGTCCTGAAGACAATTTCGGAAGTTGCGACCGACGCGTCGGTTTCGGCCGCTGCCTGAATTGTTTTCGCGACGCGGGCCGTGAACGTGCCCGCCTCGATAAATCGACGATAAAAAGCCTCGGTGGAACGCCGGGGCTTTTTGTCGTGATGCTTGTGGAAAGTGAGTCCGCCAGCTGATCTTAGCCGGTAACAGCCCCGCGCGCCTTGAGTGCCGCCACCACCTTCGCATGCGGCAGGGCAGGGCTGCGGTTGCCGTCGCGGCCAATCATGTCGCTGTTGGCGACGAGCGCGTTGGGCACCGCTTCCTCGGTCGCCTGCACCACGGCCGTGTAAAAATCGTCCATCCGGCCCCAAGGGATGAAATCCATGTGCCCATAGCTCTGCTCGGTGGCCGGTCCCTGCGGGAAGCGGCCGTTGAGCGCGTCGCGGTTAGCGGTCGAGAAGGCTAGGAAAATGTCGCCGGAGAAATGCGAGCCGGCGGTGCCGGTCCGCGCCAGGCCGAGCGGCACGCGTCGGGCCAGCGCCTTGCATTGACCGGGCAAAAGCGGCGTGTCGGTAGCCATGATGCCGATGCAGGAACCGGCGCCCGTCGGGCCGCCGCGAAAATAAGACTCCATCGGGTTGTCATCACCCAGCTGCTCGCCGAGCGGCACGCCGGCGATGGTGAGTTCTTGGCGTGAGCCGAAATTGGCCTGCAAAAAGACGCCGACCGTGTAGGAGCGATGGCCGTAGTCGACGATCCGCGAGGCGGTGCCGGAGCCGCCTTTGAAGGCATAGCAGTTCATGCCGGTGCCTCCGCCGACCGAGGCCTTTACCGGGGTTCTTTTTTCTGCGCCGGCCTGGCGGAGCGAATACACCCAAAAAAAGTCAGGTTGAAAAGGGGCGGCTCGAAACCGTCGTGCCGGCCCACCCCGGCTCACATGAGGGTACCGTGGCTCCGATCGGCAAGCTCGTAAATCGCTCAAAAAGCCCGGAAAACCGCCGGTTATGCGGCGCCTGCCCACTGAAAGGCTCTTATATAAGCTGTGGTTCATACACCGAAATCGGCGGTTATGCCTCCGGTTGGCGGCGTTGACAGATTGCGCCGCGGCATGCGTATTCATGGCCTTGGGGTTGCGCCAAAGTGATGCTGTTCGAACGGGGCGGGGTTTCTTGAACGACGGCATCGGCGGGGGCGCCGGACGAGCGGGCATTGCAGCCTGAGGCAGTGCGCCGCTCGCTCCTGGCGTTTTCATGACGTTCAAAGCCGTTTGCGAACGCAGCTGCATCAGCCTCGTCCCGATCCTGATTTTCATCCTCCGCCGCCAGCTATTGCCTGGGCAAGGGCAATCCATCCCTGAACCGAAAGCAGTCGAGCGCTGGCGCATGGCTGGCCCTTTCGCATTGGCGAAACCAGGGCAGCAAAAAGCCCTTGAAGGAGGACGTCCTTCAAGGGCTTTTTAACGCTATCCCAGGGGATCTTAGACCGAGTAGTACATATCGTACTCGACCGGATGCGGGGTCATTTCGAAGCGCATCACTTCGGCCATCTTCAGCTCGATGTAGCTGTCGATCTGGTCGTCGTCGAAGACGCCGCCGGCCTTCAGGAAGCCGCGGTCCTTGTCGAGGCTCTGCAGGGCTTCACGCAGCGAACCGCAGACGGTCGGGATCTTCTTCAATTCCTTCGGCGGCAGGTCGTAAAGATCCTTGTCCATAGGCTGGCCGGGATGGATCTTGTTCTTGATGCCGTCGAGGCCGGCCATCAGCATGGCGGCGAAAGCGAGGTAAGGGTTCGCGCCCGGATCGGGGAAGCGGACCTCGACGCGCTTCGACTTCGGCGACGAGCCGAACGGGATGCGGCAGGAGGCCGAGCGGTTGCGCGCCGAATAAGCGAGCAGGACGGGCGCTTCATAGCCCGGCACCAGGCGTTTGTAGGAGTTGGTCAGCGGGTTTGTGAAGGCGTTGATCGCCTTGGCGTGCTTGATGATGCCACCGATGTAGAACAGGCAACTTTCCGACAGGCCGGCATACTCATTGCCGGCGAAGGTCGGCTTGCCGCCCTTCCAGATCGACTGGTGGACGTGCATGCCCGAGCCGTTGTCGCCGAAAATCGGCTTCGGCATGAAGGTGGCCGTCTTGCCGTAGGCATTGGCGACCTGGTGCACGACGTATTTGTAGATCAGCATCTTGTCGGCGTTACGAACAAGCGTGTCGAACTTGATGCCGAGTTCGTGCTGCGCGGCGGCCACCTCATGGTGATGCTTTTCGACACGCACGCCCATTTCGGCGAGCACGGTCAACATCTCGGAGCGCATGTCTTGCGCCGAATCGATCGGCGGCACCGGGAAATAGCCGCCCTTGATGCGCGGGCGGTGGCCGAGGTTTCCGGTTTCGTAGTCGGTGTCGTCGTTCGACGGCAGTTCGGTGGAATCGAGCCGGAAACCGGTGTTGTAGGGATCGGCCTTGTACTTGACGTCATCGAACACGAAGAACTCGGCTTCCGGCCCGACATAGATGGTGTCGCCGATGCCTTCCGACTTCATGTAAGCTTCGGCCTTCTTGGCCGTGCCGCGCGGATCGCGGTTGTAGGACTCGCCCGAAACCGGATCGAGGATGTCGCACAGGATGACCATGGTGGACTGCGCGAAGAACGGATCCATGTGGACCGTCTCCGGATCGGGCATCAGCACCATGTCGGACTCGTTGATGGCCTTCCAGCCGGCAATCGAGGAGCCGTCGAACATGACGCCGTCAGCGAACATGTCTTCCTCGACCTCGATGACATCCATCGTCACGTGTTGCAGCTTGCCCTTCGGGTCTGTGAAGCGCAGGTCGACGAATTTCACGTCGTTATCCTTGATCTGCTTCATGATGTCTTTGGCTGTCGTCATGTCATGTATCCCTGTGTGATGACGTTTTTTGATGATGACGTTTTGGGGAGAATGGCCGCCTCAGACGGCGTCCATGCCGGTTTCGCCGGTGCGGATGCGCACGACTTCCTCGATGTTGGAGACGAAGATCTTGCCGTCGCCGATGCGGCCGGTCTGGGCCGCCCTGCGGATGGCCTCGATGGCGCCTTCGACGGCATCGTCGCCGAGGACGACCTCGATCTTCACCTTGGGCAGGAAGTCGACGACATATTCGGCGCCGCGATAGAGTTCGGTGTGACCTTTCTGGCGGCCGAAACCCTTGGCCTCGGTCACGGTGATGCCTTGCAGTCCGGCCTCCTGAAGCGCTTCCTTCACTTCGTCCAGCTTGAATGGCTTGATGATCGCTTCGATCTTTTTCATGTAGAAAGTGGCCTCCACTGCCAAAAAAACGGGTTGTGAGCCCCCGCTTGCGCTCCCATCAAGCACGAACTGTGCCAGATAGCTGGATTCGCAGCGGTCTCATACGATTTCGAAGCCATGCCGCGCCGGGATGCAATTTCGCGTCATACGATGCACGGAATACGGCATGGGCTGCCGAGGCCTACACAGTGCCAGCGCCCGCGTCCGCACAAAACTTAGGCAGATCGCCCATCCCGCGTGCAGTTTTGCGCCTTGATGCTCGTCCAGCGACTTAGCCGCAGCTGGTAAAAACTCCCTCTTCGTTTGCTTCGGCTCGAAAACTGGACAATGCTTGATCGAATGCGGATCGGCAATCCATGAGCGATGAACTTCTTACTTCCGCAGAGATGGGCGAGGCGGACCGGCTGACGATTGCCGCAGGTCCAGTCGACGGCATCGGCCTCATGCGCCGTGCCGGCGAAGCCGTCGCGGCCGAGGTCTTCAGCCGCTATCCCCAGGCGGCGCACGTCCATGTGCTTTGCGGGCCTGGCAACAATGGCGGCGACGGCTACGTCGTCGCCCGCATCCTGGCTGGCAGCGGCGTCGCCACGACAGTCTGGGCATCCGGTGCGCCGAGGCCGCGAAGCGACGCGGCGCTGGCCGCGGCCGAGTGTCCGGTCGCGCGCCGGCCGCTGTCTGGCTTTGAAGCCCAGCCCGGCTCGATCGTGGTCGACGCGCTTTACGGGGCAGGGCTGTCCAAGCCGCTGTCCGGTGATGCCGCCAGGGCGGTCGATATCGCTACCAACAGGCATTTGCCGGTTGTCGCGGTCGATCTGCCTTCAGGCGTTTCGGGCGACAGCGGCAAAGTGCTGGGCGTGGCATTTACCGCCGCCGTGACCGTGACGTTCGCGCGCAAGAAGCCCGGCCATTTGTTGCTGCCGGGACGCGGACGTTGCGGCGAGATCGTGCTCGCCGATATCGGCATCGGCGACGATATCATTTCACGCCTACAACCCCGCACCTTGGAGAACACGCCAGCACATTGGTTGGACGATTTCCCGGTGCCGGCTGTCGACGCCCACAAATACAAGCGCGGCCATGCCGGTGTCTTTTCCGGCGGCCCGAACGCTACTGGGGCGGCGCGGCTGTCGGCGCTTGCCGCGGCCCGAAGCGGAGCAGGGGCGGTGACCGTGCTGTCGCCTGGCAATGCCATGCAGGTCAATGCCGCCCATCTGACTTCGATCATGCTGCGCAAGGCCGATGAGGCCGCCGATATCAAGGCGTTTGTCGCGGAGCGCCGGCCGTCGGCCTTCGTCCTCGGGCCCGGTTTTGGGGTCGGCGAAAAGACACGGACCTTTGGGCTCACGCTCCTCGCCCCCGGCCAGGCAAAGGATGCTTCCGCACAGATCGATGGTCTCGTGTTCGATGCCGACGCGATCACCTCGTTTCGCGAGGCGCCCGACGTCCTGTTCGAAGCCGCTCGCCGACATAACCCGCCGGCCCTGGTGATGACGCCGCACGAAGGGGAGTTCGCCCGGCTGTTTCCAGGCATCGCCGGTGACAATGGCTCGTCCAAGCTGGACAAGGCGCGCGCATCTGCGAAACTTGCCAATGCCGTCATCGTGTATAAGGGCGCCGACACAGTGATCGCCGCGCCCGATGGCAGGGCGGCGATCAATGCCAACGGCGCGGCCTGGCTTGCCACCGCCGGATCAGGCGACGTGCTGTCGGGCATCATCGCCGGGCTGCTGGCGCAAGGCATGCCGGCGTTCGAAGCGGCCTGCGCGGCGGTCTGGATCCATGCCGAGGCCGGCAGCCGGTTCGGGCCGGGCCTGATCGCCGAGGATTTGCCACAGGCAATGGTACCGGTATTGCACGAACTGGTCGCCGCCCGAGGCGTGCTCTGATCAATGGCGCTTATGGCGCCCCGGCGACAATCCGCTCACAACGGAATGTTGTCGTGCTTCTTCCAGGGGTTCTGCATGTCCTTGTTGCGCAGCATGCGAAGCGCGCGCGCCACGCGGCGGCGGGTCGAATGCGGCATGATCACCTCGTCGACATAGCCGCGTTCGGCGGCGACGAAGGGCGACAGGAAACGATCCTCGTAAGTCTTGGTATGGGCCGCGATCTTTTCGGCGTCGCCAATGTCCTTGCGGTAGATGATCTCGACTGCGCCCCTGGCGCCCATGACAGCGATCTGCGCCGTCGGCCAGGCATAGTTCATGTCGCCGCGCAGGTGTTTTGACGCCATCACGTCATACGCGCCGCCATAGGCTTTTCTGGTGATGACGGTGATCTTCGGCACGGTCGCCTCCGCATAGGCGAACAGCAGTTTGGCGCCATGCTTGATCAGCCCGCCATATTCCTGCGCGGTGCCCGGCAGGAAACCCGGAACATCGACGAAGGTGACGATCGGAATGGAAAAACAATCGCAAAAACGCACGAAGCGCGCCGCCTTGCGGCTGGCATCGGAATCGAGCACGCCGGCCAGCACCATCGGCTGGTTGGCGACGAAGCCCACGGTGCGGCCCTCGACCCGTCCGAATCCGGTGACGATGTTCTTCGCGAAACTCTGCTGGATCTCGAAGAAATCGCCCTCGTCGGCCACCTTCAAGATCAACTCCTTGATGTCGTATGGCTTATTGGCGTTGTCGGGGATCAGCCGGTCGAGCGACAGATCATGGTCGGTAACCGACTGGTAGCATTCGATCTCGGGGAGTTCCGATGTGTTGGACCCAGGCAACAGGTCGACCAGCCGGCGCATTTGCAGCAGCGCCTCGACATCATTGTCATAGGCGCCGTCGGCGATCGAGGATTTCGTCGTGTGCACCGAGGCACCGCCGAGGCTCTCGGCCGTCACCGTCTCGTTGGTGACAGTCTTGACCACATCCGGACCGGTGACGAACATGTAGGAGGTATCACGCACCATGAAGATGAAGTCGGTCATGGCGGGCGAATAGACGTCACCGCCGGCGCACGGACCCATGATCACCGAAATCTGGGGGATGACGCCCGACGCGAGCACATTGCGCTGGAAGATCTCTGCATAACCGCCAAGGGCCGCGACGCCTTCCTGGATGCGGGCGCCGCCGGCATCATAGAGGCCGATGATCGGCGCCCGGTTGCGCAACGCCATCTCCTGCACCTTGATGACCTTCTCGGCATGCGCTTCCGACAGCGAGCCGCCGAACACGGTGAAATCCTTGGCGAAGAGGTAGATCGGGCGGCCGTTGACCGTGCCCCAGCCGGTGACGACGCCATCGCCGGCGATCTTGGTCTTTTCCATGCCGAAATCGGTCGAGCGATGCTCGACATACATATCGAACTCCTCGAACGAGCCCTCGTCGAGAAACACCTCGATGCGTTCGCGCGCGGTGAGCTTGCCCTTCTTGTGCTGGGCATCGATGCGCGCTTGGCCGCCGCCCATGCGGGCAATGTCGCGGCGCCGCTCGAGTTCCTTCAGCACGTCCTTCATTGCGTAGTCCCCAAAATCGGAAGCTGCGTTTGTGGTAATGATGCCCGTGGGACAGCGCAAGCGCCGCTTTTCGATCGTTTTTGCTGCGCTGCAACATGCTGCCCTTGCATTTCGAGGCGAACTCAGCCATATGCACGGCATAGGCGCTTGGGCCGGGAACGAATCCGGCCTTCTCGATGAATGAGACTGGTTGCGTCTGTTTTCCCTCTTTTTCGGCTAATCGACCTGATTGGTTGGCAAGGTGGTGAAAAAGCCCCGTGGCATGATGCATGCGGGCACGACAGCGCAGCCGCGCGGACGGTTACGTCCGCCGCCTTGTCGTTCCATGACAATGTTGTCCGACGGCAGGTTGCGCCCTGCCGCCATTGATGTTTGCGGCCAGAGGCCGCCTGAAAGAAGATTATTTTGACCAACGAAAACACTTTGCCCGGCAACGTCACAGCGGAACTCTCCGGTTTCGCGGCGCTGGGAATTACGGGTGCGCTGCTCAAGGCCACCCATGCCGCCGGCTTCGCCGATCCGAAGCCGATCCAGGTGCAGGCCATCCCGCCGCAACTGGAAGGCCGAGACATTTTCGGCATCGCCCAGACCGGCTCCGGCAAGACCGCGGCCTTCGCGCTTCCGATCCTGTCGAAGATCATAGGGCTCGGCACCAAGCGCCGCGCCAAGACGACGCGTGCGCTCATCCTGGCGCCGACCCGCGAACTCGCCGTCCAGATCGAGGAGACCATCAAGATCCTCGCCAAGGGCGCGCATGTCTCGACGGCACTCGTGCTGGGCGGCGTCTCGCGCTTCAGCCAGGTGAAAAAGGTTGCTCCTGGGGTCGACATCCTGATTGCCACGCCCGGCCGGCTGACCGATCTGGTGCGCGAAGGCGACCTCATCCTTTCCGACACCAAATGGCTGGTGCTGGACGAGGGCGACCGCATGCTCGACATGGGCTTCATCAACGACGTCAAGCGCATCGCCAAGGCGACCGCGCCTGATCGCCAGACGGCGCTATTTTCGGCCACCATGCCGGACGAGATCGCGGAACTCGCCAAGGGCCTGTTGAAGCACCCGGTCCGTATCGAGGTCTCGCCGCAAAGCACCGCGGCGGCCGAGATCGTGCAGGGCGTAGTCTTCGCCCGCACCAAGCAGAAGCGCCAGGTTCTGTCGACGATGCTCGCCGACGAAGCGATGAAGTCCGTCATCATCTTTTCGCGCACCAAGCATGGTGCCGACCGGGTGACCAAGGATCTCGAGCGCGATGGCTTCAAGGCCGCCGTCATTCACGGCAACAAATCGCAGAATGCCCGTCAGAAGGCGCTCAACGATTTTCGTGATGGATCGGTGCGCATTCTGGTCGCGACCGATATCGCCGCGCGCGGCATCGACGTGCCCGGCATCAGTCATATCGTGAATTTCGACCTGCCGGACGAGGCTGAAAGCTATGTCCACCGCATCGGCCGCACCGGCCGCAACGGCAAGGACGGCATCGCGATCACGCTTTGCGATCCTTCGGAAAACAGCAAGCTGCGTCAGGTCGAGCGCATCATCCGCACCAAGCTGCCTGTTGTTGCCGACCATCTCGGCAGCCCCGATCCGGTACGCAATCCGGCGGAAAAGAACGAGCGCCGCGAGCCGGCCAATGACCGCGCCGATCACAATGGCCGTCGCGACGGCAGACGGCCCGGCGGCGAGAAGAAGCAGAACAACGGCTTCGGCAAGAAGCGTTTCGGCGACAAGCCGGCCTTTGCCGGCGAACGCAAGCCGGAAGGCGCCAAGCCCTTCAAGGGCAACAACAAGCGCCGCTTCGGCGGCAGGCGGCCCGCCGCGCGGGCTGCTTGATCATCGTCCGCGTCGAGCCAGATCAATTGGCCTGGCTCGACTGCTGGTGATCAAAGGCCGGCTGAGGCATTGCCTCGGCCGGCCTTTTCATATCCGGGGGCCCCCATTGGCGCCGCTATTTGGCGACAGCTTCGATCCAGACCGCGATCCGTTGCACGAGGAAAGCCGTGGTCGACGGCGACAGCGCGTCTCCGGCAAGGACATGGTTGTCGGGATCGCCCGTACTTTCCATGGGGACCAGCTCGTGTGCGCCGCCCCAGCGCGCCGCAATCTCCCGTGTGCGATCGGGCCGCACCACCTTGTCCATATCCGAGAAGATGAACAGGGCAGGGATGGTCGCCTTCTCCACCGGCGCGCCATAGGCAAGTTCCGTCAGCGCTTGCATCGGCATCGTCGCGGCGATCGGATAGCTGGTGGTCCAGAATTTTTCGTGGAGCGCGTTGTGCGGCACAAAGCTGCGTTCCTTGCCGGCAACGAGTTCGGCGATCTGTTTGCCCCATGGCATGGTCAGGATCTCGGCGCCGGATGCCTTCACGCCGAAATTGGGCGAGATGAACGCTATGGCCGCCACCCCCTCCGATACGCCGGGCTGCGTTGCCGCCCATGCCGCCAGCGAGCCGCCGGTCGAGGTTGAGATGACGATCACCTTGTCGCCGATCGCCCGGCCGATGGCGAGTGCCTCCTCATAATCGTTGATCCAGGCATTGACGCTTCCCTGCGTCATGGCCGCGCCGTCCTCGCCGTGCCCGGTAAGACGGGTATAGAAGAGGTTGGCGTCGAGTCGCTCGGCGACCTCGTCGGGCAGGGGGCGGACCTCGCCCTTTGAAGCCGAGAAGCCGTGGATATAGACGATCGACAGCGGCGTCTTGGCATGCACCATCGGGTTGGCCCAGATGATCTCCTTCTCCAGCCCATCGCGGATGCCGGGCACGCCGGCTTCCACCTTGGCCACATAGGCCTGCGGATCGTCACCGATCACGGAAGGATTGAAGTGGACCGTGGTATCGACGGGAACGCGAGGACCAAATACCAAGATCAGTGCAAGGACGGCGATCAGGCCCAGCACAGCAAGCACGATCCGTCGCCCCATCCCAGACTCCACGCAACAACAACAAACCTATGGTGGTGGCCGTGAACAGGCAACGGTCGTTCAGACCGCCAAACCACCAATCCTGTGGGCATTCTATTCGGCGGGCCGCTTGCGCTCGTAATGCAGCGGCCGGGCCTTCCAGCTGGTCGTGAGGCTGATCACCCATCGGGACCATGGCCTCGGCAGCAGGGCAAGAAATTTCAGGGGCCAGCTCGTGCGATACGGAAAGGTGACTTCAAAGCCGCCGGATTTGATGCCCCGCACCATGCGGCGCGTCGCACGGCTGACCGGCATCAGGCCCGGCATCGGCAGCATGTTCTTTTCGGTCAGCGGTGTGTCGACGAAACCGGGGTTTATTACCTGGACGCGGATGTTCATCTTGTCGAAATCGTACTTCAGGGACTCGGCCAGGATGTTGATCGCCGCCTTGGTGCCGCCATAGGCGGCCGTGGTCGGCCAGCCGAAATAGGCGGTGACCGAGCCGACCAGAACGACATGGCCGCGCGCCCGCACGCGCATATGTTCCACGACCGGCACCAACCCGTTGATGATGCCGAAATAGTTGACCTCGAAAGAACGACGAAAATCGCTGACGACGAGAGCCTCTCCAGGCGTGGAGATGTAGTTTCCCGCATTGAAGACGGCGAGCACGATCGGGCCGAGTTCTTTCTCGATCGCGGCGACCGTTCTTGCCATGCGCGGTTCGTCTGTGACATCGCAGGGAAAGGCCGTGACGCTTCCCGGCATCTGCGCCGTCTCGACGATGAGCGTGTCGATCGGATCGTCGTCCAGCGCCGTTACCGCGACCGCATAGCCCTGTGAGGCCAGGTCCCTGGCCAGCGAGCGCCCAATGCCGCTGCTGCCGCCCGTGACCCAGGCGACGCCGTGTTTCGGATCGGCCCGATAGAGTGTCATGCTGCGCCCCGCCGAGTTGTTGGTGCTTTGCTCTAGCGGCGAAGAAATCGAATGAAAAGAGTGCTTTTCGGCCGTGAGCGCAAATGAACTGTGCGACATCAGCCCAGTCTCGAGAATGCCGATGCGTCGCAGCGCCGGAAATGCGACTGGACCAGACAATTCTTGCCTTGAAACCGAAGCGCCGGGTTTCTAGGGTTTCGGCGCACGCACACAAGGAATCCTGAATGCCCCGTTCTGTGATCGACGCGATCGGCAACACGCCTCTGATCCGCCTCAACAAAGCTTCCGAAGAAACCGGCTGCGAGATCCTGGGCAAGGCCGAGTTCATGAATCCTGGACAGTCGGTCAAGGATCGGGCCGGCCTGTTCATCATCCGCGACGCTGAGCAGCGCGGCCTGCTGCAGCCGGGTGGCGTCATCGTCGAGGGGACGGCCGGCAACACGGGCATCGGCTTGACGCTGGTCGCCAAGGCGCTTGGTTACCGCACCGTCATCGTCATTCCGGACACGCAGAGCCAGGAAAAGAAGGACACGATCAGGGTGCTCGGCGCCGAGCTGATCGAAGTGCCGGCCGTGCCTTACAAGAACCCCAACAATTACGTGAAACTGTCGGGACGGCTGGCCGAGCAGATGGCGAGAACCGAGCCGAATGGCGCTATCTGGGCCAACCAGTTCGACAATGTCGCCAACCGCGATGGCCACATCCGTACCACTGCGGAAGAAATCTGGGCCCAGACCGGCGGGAAGGTCGATGGTTTCGTCTCCGCGGTGGGTTCCGGCGGAACGCTGGCCGGCGTCGCCATGGGGCTGAAGGCCAAGAGCAAGGACGTGAAGATCGCGCTCGCCGACCCATTGGGGGCCGCGCTCTACAGTTTCTACACCAGCGGCGAGTTGAAGTCCGAGGGCAGTTCGATCACCGAAGGCATCGGGCAGGGACGCATCACCGCCAATCTCGAAGGGTTCACGCCGGACTTTTCCTTCCAAATCAGGGACGAGGATGCACTGCCGGTCGTCTTCGACCTGATCCAGGAAGAAGGTTTGTGCGTCGGCGGCTCGACCGGCATCAATATCGCCGGCGCGATCCGGCTGGCCAGGGAATTAGGCCCCGGCCACACCATCGTGACCATTCTTTGCGACTACGGCACGCGCTACCAGTCGAAATTGTTCAACCCGCAGTTCCTGCGCGAGAAGAACCTTCCGGTGCCGGGCTGGATGGAGTTGCAGAGCAAGATTTCGGTGCCTTTCGAGAAGGTCGCTTGATGGCGCACAAGACACAAGCGCTGTTTCGTGACGATGCCTATCTCAGCACGGCGGACGCGACGGTCGTTGATGTCAACGACCGTGGCGGCATCATTCTCGACCGGACGATCTTCTACGCCACGTCGGGCGGCCAGCCGGGAGACACCGGCTATCTCGAACGCACCGATGGCAGCCGCATCGCCGTCGCGGCCACCATCACAGGTGAGACCAAGGATGAGATCATTCATGTGCCGTCGCCGGAGCAGGCGGCCTTGGCGGTCGGCGAGAAGGTGAAACTCGCCATCGACTGGGAACGTCGGCACCTGTTGATGCGCATGCACGCCGCTTGCCACCTTCTCACCGTTGTCTGTCCGTTCCCGATCACGGGTGCGGCGGTTTCCGAGGACGACAGCCGTGTCGATTTCGACATTCCGGACGCCAGCTTCACCAGGGAAGAGGTGACGGCGGGCCTGATGGATCTGGTGCGGGCCGATCATCCGATTTTCACCCGGCTGATCAGCGACGAGGAACTTGCCGCGAACCCAGGCCTGGTGAAATCCAAGAACGTCCGACCGCCGGTCGGTACAGGCAAGATCCGCCTGGTCTGCATCGGTGAGAACGCCTCGGTGGACAGCCAGCCCTGCGGTGGCACGCATGTGAAAAGCACTGGGGAAATAGGCGAAATCCATATCGGCAAGATCGAAAAGAAGGGCCGCGAGAACAGGCGCTTCCGCATCCGCTTCGGCCCGATGCCGGCGGCTTGACACACAACGCTTTGTTTTACCCGGGATAGAGAGAACGAGAATGGCCGAAGACAGTCCTTTCACCGTCGATGCGGACTGGTTGCAGGGGCGCCTGGGCGAACCTGGTGTGACCATTGTAGACGCGTCCTGGTACCTGCCGGCCCAAAAGCGCGACGCGCGCGCCGAATATGATGCAGCCCACATTCCCGGTGCCCGATTCCTGGATCAGGATGCGGTTTCGGATCCCGACGCCGCTTTACCGCATACGCTGCCGTCGCCTCAGCATTTTGCGCAATATGTCGGTGCGATGGGCGTCTCGGCCGACGACACGATTGTCGTCTATGACGGTCCGGGATTCTTCTCGGCACCGCGGGCATGGTGGATGTTTCGCATTATGGGCGTTTTCCAGACCTACATTCTGGACGGCG
This sequence comes from Mesorhizobium sp. B4-1-4, assembly GCF_006439395.2. Classification (NCBI taxonomy): domain Bacteria; kingdom Pseudomonadati; phylum Pseudomonadota; class Alphaproteobacteria; order Hyphomicrobiales; family Phyllobacteriaceae; genus Mesorhizobium; species Mesorhizobium sp. B4-1-4. The sequence goes on along the minus strand of NZ_CP083950.1, from coordinate 1,944,984 downwards.
GCTTCGACGGCTGGAAGGCAACTGGCCGGCCAATAACGGCTGAACCGACGAAGATCGCGCCAAGCATCTTCCATGCCGATTTCGACGCCGGTCGCGTCGCCAGTCTGGCCGACATGCGCCGGATCGTCGAGACCGGGAGAAGCCAGATCGCCGATGCCCGGGGGCCGGGCCGTTTCACCGGCGCCGAGCCCGAGCCTCGCGCCGGTGTCCGCTCCGGCCATATGCCAGGCGCGCGCAATGTGCCGTATTCCGCGCTATCGGAGAACGGCTTTCTGCTTTCGAAGGATCGTTTGCGCAAGGTGATCGAGGACGCTGGCATTGACCTGTCGAAGCCCGTGGTCACATCTTGTGGCTCCGGGGTCACCGCGGCCGTGGTCACTCTGGCACTGGAGACGCTTGGCCACACCGACAACAGGCTTTATGACGGCTCGTGGACCGAGTGGGGCGGGCTTTCGAACACGCCTGTCGTGACCGGCCCCGCGACGACCGGCAAGGAATGAGCACGATGGAAAACGGCGCGCTGCAAGACATTGAAGTCACGGTGACTTTTCTCGAAATGCATGCGCCTCCTGCCGTCTCGCCACCGATGCCCTACAACCGCCAGGTCGCGTTGCTGAAGACGAGAGACATTCCCTTGCATTTTTACCGCTACCTGATGGACCGGGTGGGGCGCAAATGGCACTGGGTGAATGTTCTGCGGCTGGATGACGACGAGCTTTCGGCCGGCATCCACCGTGAGGACCGCGACATCAGGGTGCTCTACCTCGACGGTTCGCCGGCGGGCTTCTTCGATCTCAAGCCGCATTTGCCGGAGGAAGTGGAACTCGCCTATTTCGGCATGATGGAACATGCGACCGGGCAAGGTATCGGCCGCTGGTTCCTGGGCTCGGCGATCGCCGCGGCATGGTCGTATGGGCCGAAACGGGTGACGGTGCAGACCTGCACACTTGACCATCCGGCGGCTCTGCCGCTCTACCAGAAGCTCGGCTTCACGCCCGTCGCGCAGAAGAAAGAGGTGGTGCATCCGCTGCCTTTCACCGAGCGTTCGGCCAGCGTCATGCGGCCGTAACACCAGCCGGAATCTGGACCGCCCGTTCATCGGCGCTTCAGGCAGCCTTTTCGGCCGCATTAAGCGCCGGCCGGATCTGCGTCTAGAGCGTCGGGCGAATAGGGTGAACCGTTGGGATTCCCTTTTCGACTGAAGTCTGATTCCTATGGATGCGGAGGTGCACCATGGGCAAAGCGGTTTCGCAGGATTTGAGGCTTCGACTTGTTCGCGGCATTGCCGAGGGCAAGTCGCGGCGGGCAGTTGCGGCGCAGTTTGAGGTGGCGCCTTCGACGGCGGTACGCGTTCAGGCACGCTATGCGGCGACTGGTTCCGTCGAACCGGCCCGTCAGGGGCGTCCTGCCGGGTCTGGCAAACTCGGCCCGTATCGTCAGGCCATTGTCGACAAAGTGATGGCCAGGCCGGACATCACGATGCCTGAGCTTGGCGCGTGGCTTGAAGACGAGCACGGCGTCAGGGCGGACCCGTCGAACCTGTCGAAGTTGCTGTGCCGGGAGGGGGTTTACGTATAAAAAAAGCCCTGCTGGCGTCGGAGCAAGAACGGCCCGACGTGAGAGCGGCGCGCGCGTGAGTGGCGCGACCATCATCAGCCTCTGATGCGCGCCGTGCCGGCGCGGATCGTCTTCATCGACGAAACGAGCGTGAAGACCAACATGACCCCATTGCGCGGGCGCAGCCTGCGCGGCAAGAGGCTCCTCGCCGATGCACCCTTCGGCAAATGGCATACCCAGACCTTCATCGCCGGCCTGCGTTGCCATGAACTGGTGGCCCCCTGGATCATCGACGGAGCCATCGACGGTGCGGCGTTCGATGCCTATGTCGAAACCCAGCTCGCACCGGCTCTCGGGCGCGGCGACATCGTTATTCTGGACAATCTCAATGTCCACCTCAATGTCCACAAAAGTCCGCGCGCCGCAGAGGCACTCAAACAGCGCGGCGCCAGGTTCCTCTTCCTGCCCAAATATTCGCCGGACCTCAACCCGATCGAGATGGCCTTCGCAAAGCTCAAAACCCTGTTGCGAAAGGCCAAAGCGCGCACCTACGACGATCTCGTCCGCGCCGTCGGAAGCATCTGCGCCATGTTCGATCCAACCGAATGCTGGAACTATCTCAAACAGGCAGGCTACGTTGCATGTTAATCGCCCGATGCTCTAATAGCGCGCTCAATCGATATTCCATTGGTCAATTTCGCCTTCGGCTCGGCGGCGATTTCCAGTTCGCAATACGACAAGATCGAGAACATCGCCGACGCGCTTTAGCGCATCCTGCGTCGCGATCCCGGTGCGCGCGTGCTGATCGAAGGCCACACCGATGTATATCCGGTATGTCTTGGAAACCGTTGGCTACGGAGAAGAGTTCCTGCTCGTCGCAGGGTAACATTGCGGCGCTTTGACGATTTCATCCGCTGATTTCCGCGTGAATCAACGCGTTAATTAGCCGGCTTGTTCGGCCCCGTGCCCCCCACCTATTCCAAGAGTGGCTGATCGCCGACATGAGATCAGCCCCTCAATCGTTGGCATGAATCGGGTGGGAAGCTTCGGTCCAAGACAATAATTTCAAGGTAATAACACCGAAGAATGTCACCATGACCATCCAGTTCAAAGCTCTGCCGACAGAGGATGTCAGGCTCCTCCAACGCGGCGGCCCCGATGCCTATGGCCGCGCGCCCGAGCGGAAGATTTCCGACGGAGACGGCATGCCGTGCCGGCACTGTCTCAGGAACATCGCGGCCGGCGACGCCTACCTTATCCTTGCATATCGGCCATTCCCGGAGCTGCAGCCCTACGCCGAAACCGGGCCGATCTTCTTGCATGCGCAAGAGTGCGAGCGGGCCGCCGAAACGGAGGCGCTCCCCGCGATTCTCGAAAGCCCGGACTACATCGTGCGCGGCTATGGCAGGGATGATCGTATCGTGTACGGCAGCGGCGGTGTCATCCCGACCGGGGTTATCGCTGCTCGAGCCGAGACGCTTTTCGAGCGTGACGACATTGCCTATGTGCATGTCCGCTCGGCGCGCAACAATTGCTACCAGTGCCGGATTGAGCGGGCCTGAAGCAAAAAACGCGAGCAGGAAACACTGTCTTACTCCCGTCGCATAGATGCGATAGAAAGCGATTGTCGATCGATTGGCCGACCGCGGATGAACCGGCGGTGATCTCGACATCGAGGAAGCGGGGCTTTGGCTCCGCTTTTTTGTTGTCCGCGCTTCGCGCAAATCCTCTCGCGCAACAAAAAAGCCCGCCGGCAAGGCCGACGGGCTTAGACTATTTGCCTGGAGGGCTTAGTTGAACTTGTACTTGGCGCCGATGCGCACGGTCTGGAACGAAGCCTTGTCGGTCAGCGTACCATCCGGTGCCCCAAATTCAGATGAGAGATCCTTCTTGGCGAATTGCGAATAGCGATATTCCAGACCGACAGTCATGTTGCTGGAGACTGCCGTTTCGAGGCCGCCACCCACCGTGAAACCACTCTTGTTCCAATCGATATCGCCGATCGGATCCGGAACGTTCAGATCAAAATGTTGATAGCTGTAGCCGCCGATCACATAGGCCAGGGTCGATTCGTTGACCTTGGCGCCGACACGGCCCAATGCGTCGAAGCCATAATCGGAATCGAGTTTGACGGAAGCGCCCAGAAAGTCGAGTTTCGATCGAATTCCGGAATAGCGGCCATCGATCTGCACGCCGGCAACCCAGGTGCCGAAATCGTAGTCGTAGCCGGCGTTCAACTCGCCAAACACGCCTTCGCTGCCAATGCCATTGGCATCGAGAGCGCCGCCACCAAAGTCGATGCCCAGCTTGTGAACCGCCGTTCCGGCGCCAAGCGCGCCGCCAACGTAGAAGCCGGTCCAGTTGTAGACCGGAGCAGCGATTGAAGCCCCGCCGCCGTTCTGCGCGCCGAAGCGATAGTCGGCGGCGATATGGAAGGTGTGGGTGGACGGTTCCCCGTTCAACGAAGCACCACCAAAATCGATCAGCGACTTGTCGCCAAAGTTCGCGTACCGATATTCGGTCTTCAGCGTCCAGTTGCCGCGCAGCACGGTTTCCATGCCGACACCCAGCACATAGCCGCTGCGGTTTTCAGTGAAGTTCAACCCTTCAGCACCGCCCGATCCATCAAGCTTGAAATGCTGCCAGCTGTAACCGCCGAGCACGTAACCGAGCGTGTTGGGGTTGAGAACATAACCGGCTCGCAGACCGACATCGAAACCATAGGAATCGGTCAGGTCGATGTCGGCGCCTGGGACGCTGATCGATGGGCCGATATTCCCGAAATTGGCATCGATAAAGCCGCCCAGCAGGAAGCGCTCGGACACCATGTAGTCGTAGCCGGCAGTCAGTTCGCCGAATACGCCATTGCCGCCGACGCCGTTCAAGTCGAAGCCCGGCACGCTGAACTTGTGCACGCTGGCGCCGAAACCGCCACCTATGCCGACATAAGCTCCGCTCCAGTTAAAAACGCTCGCTTCCACCGGCTGCACGACATCTGCCGCATTGGCCGCCGACATCAAGGCCACAGCAGAAACAGCGCCGAGGAGAATAGATTTCGCAGAAACGCGAATAAACATAGCCCGCACCCCTAATAATAAACCCAGCATGTCTCTATCAGAGAGTCGGCCAGCTTAGGTATGACAAAAATGCAACAATAGCGTGCAAAGCACCTTACGGCATGCACGGATGCCGTCAGCCGGCAGACGCGGTTGATTGCCCACCTCCCAAAGAAAAACCCGCCGGCATAGGACCGGCGGGTGACACTGGAGAATCTTGAGTGAAATCAGGCGGCTAGAACGGCCTTCGGCTCGACGAGTTCATAGCCAAGCGCTTCGGCGACCGCGCGGTTGGTAATCTTGCCCTTGTGGACATTGAGACCGTTGCGCAGGTGATGGTCGTCAATCAGGGCCTTCAGGCCCTTGTCGGCGAGTTGCAGGCCATAATGCAGCGTTGCGTTGTTCAGCGCGTGAGCCGAGGTGACCGGCACCGCGCCAGGCATGTTGGCGACGCAATAGTGGATGACGCCGTCGACCTCGTAGGTGGGTTCTGCATGGGTAGTCGCGTGCGAGGTCTCGAAGCAGCCGCCCTGGTCGATGGCCACGTCGACCAGCACCGAGCCTTTTTTCATACCGGACAGCATTTCGCGGGTGACGAGCTTGGGTGCAGCGGCGCCCGGGATCAGTACGGCGCCGACGACGATGTCGGCCGAGAAGCATTCTTCCTCCAGCGCCTCGACGGTCGAGTAACGTGTGTGGACACGGCCCGCGAAGAGGTCGTCGAGCTGGCGCAGCCGCGGGATCGAGCGGTCGATGATGGTGACGTCAGCGCCAAGGCCGGCGGCCATGCGGGCCGCGTGCAGGCCGACGACGCCGCCGCCGAGCACAGTCACCTTGCCGGGCAGCACGCCAGGGACGCCGCCGAGCAGCACGCCGCGGCCGCCATTGGCCTTTTGCAGCGCCGTGGCTCCGGCCTGGATCGACAGGCGGCCGGCGACTTCCGACATCGGCGCGAGCAGCGGCAGGCCGCCACGGTCGTCGGTCACGGTTTCATAGGCGATCGCTGTGACACCCGAAGCGAGCAGGCCCTTGGTCTGCTCCGGGTCCGGAGCCAGGTGAAGATAGGTGTACAGGATCTGGCCGTCGCGCAGTTGGACCCATTCATCGGGCTGCGGCTCCTTGACCTTGACGATCATGTCCGACTTGGCGAACACGTCGGCGGCTGTCTTGGCGATGGTGGCGCCGGCGGCGCGATAGGCGTTGTCATCGGCACCGATGCCGGCGCCGGCTCCGGCCTCGACCAGAACTTCGTGGCCATGGGCGACATATTCGCGGACCGAGCCAGGCGTGAGGCCGACACGGTATTCATGGTTCTTGATTTCCTTTGGGCAACCGACACGCATTTTTCTTCTCCCTGATCCGGCCCTTCCGGGCTCACTCCCTGAATGAACGGAGTGAACCATGAATCGGCCTGCAAGTGTTTGCGAATGCGCTTGCGCGGACAGTCAGGTTTCGATAATCGTTGCGCGAAATGGAATAATTTTCGCAGGAATCACGAAAAATGCCACTCGACAGGATTGATATCGCCATTCTGGAGACATTGCAGAAGGATGGGCGGATGCCGAACGCGGCGCTTGCCGAAAAGGTCGGCTTGTCCCAGTCGGCCTGCTCGCGCCGGCTCGACAATCTGGAGAAGTCGGGAACCATCCGCGGTTATCACGCCCGCCTTTCCAACGCAGCCCTTGGCCATCAGATGACGGCGATCGTCCACATATCCCTGTCCGGACAGTTCGAGAAGACGCTGTCGGATTTCGAGGCGGCGATCAAGCGTTGCCCCAACGTGCTGTCGTGCCACCTGATGTCGGGCGAATACGATTACATCCTTCGGATCGCGGCAAAAGATCTGGTCGATTATGAGCGCATCCATAAGGAGTGGCTGTCGGCGATGCCGCATGTGACGAAGATCAATTCGTCCTTTGCCTTGCGCGAAATCGTCGACCGGACGGCGATGGGGCTGAAGCCGGAAATGGCTTAAGCCTCCGTCACGATCCGATCCATCGGAATGTCGTGCGGCTGCGGATAGATGGTCGCAATGCGCTGCAGGTTATAGCCGACGCCAATGACCAATGGCTTGAACGGCATGGCGGCCAGCGTCCGGTCGAAGAAACCGCCGCCATATCCCAGGCGATAATTGGTGGGATCGATACCGACGATCGGCGAGATGACGATGTCGGGCAGTACCGGATCACCCTCGGCAGGGATCGGGATGTTCCAGACCCCCTTTTCCAATCGGTCGCCCGGTTTGTAGGCGCGAAACATCAATGGCCGCCCCTTTTCGACGACGATAGGCAGTGCGGTACGGCCACCTCGTTCGTTTATGGCGGCCATCCAAGGCCGCAGATCCGGCTCGCCGCGAAACGGCCAGTAAAGGCTGACCATGCGGCCCGCTATGTCGCCAATGATCGCATCGAGGCCATCCGCAATGCGTTGCGACATTGCTGTTCGCGCGTCGGCCGAAACCGCGAGCCGGGCGGCGATCAGCCGTTCGCGTTCAGCTTTGCGCCATCGCCTTACGTCGGTCCAGTCGCTTAGAGGCGCCCGGAACTCGGGATCGAGTTCGTGCATGAAGCAGGGCGGCGAGGAATACTGCGCCGGACCTTGGTCGTCATGATCATTGGCCATGCCTCACCTCATCGCGTGTTCGATGACGCTATACCTCGCGACACGATACAACATGTGCATTCACGACATGGAACGGCGAGTCTCAGGCACTGTCCTTCTGTTGCTGCATTGCACAAAAACACCTACATCCAAAGCAGGCAATTTTGGCCCATCGGGGTGAATCGAGATGAACGAAGCCAGGCATCAAGTTGTGGTGGTCGGCGCGGGTTTCGGCGGCCTCGAATTTACCCGCGCGCTTGCCGGCGCACCGGTTCGCATCACCATGATCGACAAGCGCAACCATCATCTGTTCCAGCCGCTGCTCTACCAGGTGGCGACGACGGCACTGGCGACCTCCGAGGTTGCCTGGCCGATCCGCCACCTTCTGCGCAAACGCAAGGATGTCACCACGCTGCTCGCCAATATCGTCGGCGTCGACCGGGCCGGCAAGCGCGTGCTGCTCGATGACGGCAGCGCCGTCGCCTACGACACGCTGGTGCTGGCCACCGGCGCGCGCCACGCCTATTTCGGCCATGACGAATGGGAGCCTTTCGCGCCCGGCCTGAAGACGCTGGAGGACGCCACCACCGTTCGGCGCCGCATCCTGCTGGCCTTCGAACAGGCGGAGCGGGAGACTGATCCCGCCAAACGCCAGGCGCTGCTGACCATTGCCATTGTCGGTGGCGGCCCGACCGGTGTGGAACTCGCCGGCACCATCGCCGAGCTGGCGCATGACACGTTGCGCGGTGAGTTCCGTAACATCGATACGCGCGAAACGCGTGTCGTGCTGATCGAAGCCGGCGACCGGATCCTGGCCAATTTCGCGCCAAAACTTTCCGAATACGCCAGGAAGGCGCTCGAGCGGCTCGGCGTCACACTTGAACTCGGACACGCCGTTACGCGCTGTGACGCGGAAGGTGTCGTCTTCGGCGACACGCATCTGCCGGCCCGAACGATCCTTTGGGCAGCCGGCGTTGCCGGTTCGCCCGCCGCCGAATGGCTGGGAGCGAAGGCGGACCGAGCGGGCAGGGTGCTCGTCGAGCCCGACCTCAGCGTGCCCGGCAGCCCGGAGATTTTTGTTATCGGCGACGCCGCCCTTGTCTTGCGGCCGGACGGACGCCCAGTACCCGGTGTGGCACCTTCCGCCAAGCAGGAGGGCCGACATGTCGCGGCCACTATCAAGGCCAGGTTGGATGGCGATGCCACCACGCGACTCTTCCACTACAAGCATGCGGGCGACCTGGCGACGATCGGCAAGCGCGCCGCCGCGATCGATTTCGGCTGGATTAAGCTTACGGGCTGGCCGGCCTGGTGGCTGTGGGGCATCGCACACATCTATTTCCTGATCGGGTTCCGTAACCGGCTCGCGGTTTCGTTAAGCTGGCTATGGATCTACGTCACAGGCCAGCGTAGCGCCCGGCTGATCACGCAGGGCGACGACGACAAGACCTGAGTTTCGTCACTGTCCCATTCATGCGCGCGTCATCTGTTGCTGATGGGATGATGTCCGGATGCACGCAGCTCCATGAGTGGACTTGAGCCGATTTTCGGCGCGAAGTTCGCTTGGGGCAGGGCGTGTCACGTCGTCTAAGAAGGAGAGAACATGTCACAACTGCCCGGTTCCGTTTCCCGCCGTGGTTTCCTTGCGGGGGCCGCCGCCACAGGGGCGTTGATCGTGCTTCATCCCTTCTCCGCCCGGGCGCAAGCAAATCAGGCGCACCTTCGGATCATGGAAACCACTGATATCCATGTGAACGTACTGCCCTATGATTACTACGCCGACAAAGCCAACGACACGATGGGCCTGTCACGCACGGCCTCCCTGATCGATGCGGTGCGCAAGGAGGCCGTGAATTCGATGCTGATCGACAATGGCGACCTTCTGCAGGGCAATCCCATGGGCGATTACATCGCCTATGAAAAAGGCCTCAAGGACGGCGATCTGCATCCGATCATGAAAGGCATGAACCTGCTGGGTTACGAGTGCTCGACGCTCGGCAACCACGAATTCAACTACGGCCTGTCCTTCCTGGACAAGGTGCTGGCTGGCGCCAATTTCCCGTTCGTGTGCGCGAACCTGATCCGGGGCACCAAGCTTGCCGCCAACCCGCGCGACGACAAGCTCTACCTCAAGCCCTACATAATCCTCGACAAGAAAATCAAGGATGGGTCGGGCGCCGAGCAGCCGATCAGGATCGGCATCATCGGTTTCGTGCCGCCGCAGATCATGGTCTGGGACCTCAAGAACCTCGAAGGCAACGTCAAGACGCGCGACATCGTAGAGGCGGCCAGGGCCTGGGTGCCGCAGATGAAGGAAGAGGGCGCCGACATCGTCATCGCGCTCTCGCATTCCGGTATCGACGTGAAGCAGGGCGACATGATGGAGAACGCTTCGTTCTTTGTTGCCGGCGTCGATGGCATCGATGCGGTGTTCACGGGTCACCAGCATCTGGTGTTTCCCGGGAAGAAGGATTTCCAGTCAAGCGAGGGCGTCGACACGCAAAAGGGTACGCTGCAGGGCAAGCCCGCAGTGATGGGCGGTTTCTGGGGCTCGCATATGGGGCTTATCGATCTGATGCTGGAGCGCGACGGATCGAAATGGAAGGTCGTTTCCGCAACATCGGAGGCGCGGCCGATCTTCGAGCGCGTCGACAACAAGAACAAGCCGACCGTCGCCGACGACAAGCGCATCATCGCGGCACTCGAACAGGACCATCTGGCGACGCTCGCCTATGTGCGCCGCCCAGTCGGCAAGACCTCCGCGCCGCTCTATTCCTATTTCGCGCTGGTAGCCGACGATCCATCGGTGCAGGTCGTCAGCCAGGCGCAGACCTGGTACCTCAAGGATATCCTCAAGAGCACGCAATGGAAGGATGTGCCGCTGCTGTCGGCCGCCGCTCCCTTCAAGGCTGGCGGACGCAGCGGCGCCGACTACTATACCGACGTACCGGCGGGCGACATCGCCATCAAGAACGTCGCCGACCTCTACCTCTATCCGAATACGGTACGAGCAGTCGAAATCACCGGGGCGCAAGTGAAGGAATGGCTGGAAATGTCGGCCGGCATCTTCAACAGAATAGAAGCTGGCAAGGCCGACCAGGCGCTGATCAACACTGAATTTCCGTCCTATAATTTTGATGTTATCGACGGTGTTTCATACAAGATCGATCTGTCCCAGCCGCCGAAATATGACGCCAAGGGTGGGGTGGCGAATGCCGGCTCCAATCGCATCGTCGAACTGAAATTCGATGGAAAACCGATTGATCCGGCGGCGAAGTTCGTCGTCGCAACCAACAATTACCGGGCCGGCGGCGGCGGCAATTTCCCCGACATCAATGCCTCGAAGATCATCTACGAGGCACCGGACACCAACCGCGACGTCATCGTTCGCTACATCGTAAGCCAGGGCACGATCAACCCGTCGGCGGACGGCAACTGGTCGTTCGCGCCGCTGCCAGGAACCAGCGTCATGTTCGAGACAGGCGTCAAGGCAAAGGATTTCATTGCCGATCTGAAGTCGCTGAAGATCGAACCGGCGGGCGAGGGTGAAGCCGGTTTTGCTAGATATCGCATCCTGCTCTGATCCGGCGGCCGGATAAGGGACCTGTCTTTGCCCGCTTTCCCCGCGCGGGAGATGACCCCGCCGCTTGCGCGCGGTTGTGTGCGTCAAGTTCTGCAAAAAGGGCGGCCATGGGGCTGGTCATGCCGCTATGGTGGCATCGGGACCACTGGTGGCCTGAACGCTTGGGGCTGCTGGGAATCGGAGTATTGCGAGGGCGTCCTGTGGGGTAACTGCTGGTGCACTGACACGGACCCCATAAATAGGCCCGCATCGCGGCAGGGATGCGGGCCCTGTCCCTGGTCGCACGGCGTCTGCAGGCCCTCTGGCGACGAGCGCGGACTTACGCCTTGTAGACCACCTGGCGCACATCGATGTAGCTGGCACGAAAACCGGCTTCGCAATAATGCAGATAGAATTCCCAGAGTTTTTTGAAGCGATCGTCGAAGCCGAGCGGCACGATCTTCTCCCATGACGCCCGGAAGCGATGCCGCCATTCGGCCAGCGTGCGCGCATAGTCGTCGGGAAACACGCGTTCGCGCAGATGCGCAAGGCCATGGTCCTTGCCGAGCGCCTTCAGGATCGACGGCGTCGGCAACATGCCGCCTGGAAATACGTAGCGCTGGATGAAATCCGGCCTGGCACGGTAGGTGTCGTAGGCGGCTTCGTTGATGGTGATGATCTGCAGGCCCGCAGTGCCGCCTGGTTTCAGGCAGGCCTTCATCTTGGAGAAGAACACGGGCCAATATTTCTCACCGACCGCCTCGAACATCTCGATCGATGTAATGCGGTCGTAAGTGCCTGTTTCGTCGCGGTAATCCTGCAGTTTGATATCGACCTTGTCGGCAAGCCCGGCCTTGGCGATACGCGCCTTGGCGAAGTCGTGCTGCTCACGGCTGATCGTCAGCCCGGTTACGCGGCAGCCGATCTCGCGTGCCGCGAATTCGGCAAAGCCGCCCCATCCGCAGCCGATTTCCAGCACATGATCTTTCCTGCCGATACCTGTATCCCTTGCCAGCTCCCGGTATTTGGCGGCCTGGGCGCTTTCCAAATCGTTGGCGCCGTTCGCGTAAAGCGCCGAGGAATAGGTCATGCTCGGATCGAGCCATTGCCTGTAGAAGGCGTTGCCGAGATCGTAGTGCGCCGAGATATTGCGCTTCGAGCCCGAACGTGTGTTGTCGTTGAACCAGTGGCGAATGCGCTGAACCGTGTTGATCAGCCAGTTCGCCCCGCCGGCAACCTTCTCGCCGAGGGCGGAGTTGACCACGAACAATTCCAGGAAACTGGTCACGTCAGGGCTTTCCCAATCACCGTCCATGTAGGATTCGGCAACGCCGATCGTGCCGCCGGAAAAGGCCCGGCCCGGCAGGCGCCAGTTCTTGAGCACCAGCTCGGCATCGGGGCCTGGCGCCTTGCCTCCGACAAGAACGGCACGGCCATCCGGCATCCTGACCTTCAGCGAACCGCGCGGCAGATTCATCGCGGCAGACAGCACCATCCGCGCCTTGGCCGGCAGGCCCTTGACGATCTCGGTGAAATTAAACTCGTCGAGCTTGACCGCTTCGTCCGGCCCCATGCCAGGATGCTTCTTGTGAGCCATGTCCCCACCCTTTCGCGGCGCCTGTTGACGATCGCCGGCTCCGTCTCTCGCAGTTCATTCGCCAAGTTCGAATGCCGTGCCTGATCCTGGCAGCTCATCGGATCGGTCACATGCGGGTCCAAACAAAAGCGCATGCCCTTTTTTGACCAGAGCTTCAGCGCTTCCAGCGAATTCCCGCGACAATCTTCCATGCCATGAAGGGGAACTTCAAGAGGCAGGCCGCGAGCTGGGCTGTGCCACGTGGCGTCTGGCATCTGTTCGCCTTGCATCGACTTGTTGCTGCCGTCAGGGCGTGCTGAACGGCTCCTGTCCGCAGCCTGTTTGGAGTGCAGGATTGGCGTCGGCGGCGATTGGATAGATCAAAAAAGTCTATGTCCGCCGCAGTGCCTTTGCGATAGCTTTAGCCATGCGTTACGTAATCGTCATTGCGGCAATCGCGTTTTTCCTGATCTGGGACGGTCTCTACAATCAAGGCCGGTATCTCGACATCACGGTCAGGGAGATTTCCCATGTGACGCGCTACGTCACCGGCAAGGCCTAGTATTCCCTCCAAAGATAGCAGCCAGGTGCTTCACCCGAGGTGTCCATCGCCGTGAGATGATGTTCTCGGCCTGTCCGGGGCGCGTCGCAAGGACGCGTGGCGCCACGAACGGTTGACGCGAAGAGACCGCCGTCACAAAAGACCCCGGCATACAGATCGAGGAGGCGGGATTGATCCGGCATATCGTTTTCTTCAGCGCGAGGCGCAAGGAAGATGTGGAGGCAGTGCGTACCGGGCTGTTGGCCCTCGGCAATATTCCGCACTCCAGTCTCTTCGAGGTCACTTTGAACACCAAGGTCGATCCGTTGTCGGATGAAGTCGACGTCGTCGTCTATGCTGAGTTCGCTGACGACGCAGCGCTCGCCGCCTACAAGGCGCATCCGCTTTATGCGCAGACCACCAGCAAGGTGAAACCATTGCGCGAACTGCGCTATTCCGCGGATGTCGTGGCCGGCGGCTGATCGAGCGTAGGCCTCGACAGATGCCGTTTGCGGCGCTCATGGGGCATCCTGGACGTCAATCCCCAGGGGCGGCAGAGGAGAGGCTACGTCTGGCGCCGCCATGGCGCGGATTGCAATCACGTCTTGAACCGTTTTGCGGAATGATGCACATCGCGCCTGCATGACCCGAACAACAGCAGCCGGCATTCATCCGCTCGATCATCTGGTGCTGCCGACGCAGAGCCTCGATGTGGCCCGAGCCCGGCTCAGTTCACTTGGCTTCGTCGTCGCTCCGAACGGCATTCATCCCTTTGGCACGGAAAACTGTTGCGTTTTCCTCGCCGACGGCACCTATCTGGAGCCGCTGGCGATTGGCAGTGAACTGGCAGCAATTGATGCGGTTGCCGCGGGCAATGTCTTCGTCGCGCGCGACCGCCTCTATCGCGACAGCCGCGGCGATGAGGGATTTTCCGCTGTGGTTCTGGGTACCGACAGTGCCGATGCCGATCATGCGCGCTATGTCGAGGCCGGACTGTCGGCGGGGGACACGCTGAGCTTTTCACGCGCTTTTACCGACACGGCGGGCCGAAGCAATACCGCATCGTTCAAGCTTGCCTTTGCCGCGGCCCAAGGCCAGACGGACGCTTTTCTTTTCGCTTGCCAGCGGATCAATGCGCCTGATGTGGACCGCAGCGCTTTGCAGGCCCACGCCAATGGCGCCATTGGCATTGTGGAAGTGGTGGCGATCCGCGACCAACCGGCCGAACAGAATCGGCTGATTTCCGTGGGCGTGGGGAGTCCCGCCGCCAGTGGGCAGGGCAGCACGTATCACTTGCCCAATGCAACCCTGAGCGTAGTCGATCCCGCGTCCTTCACAGCGCGCTTTGGTGTTTCGGCCGGTTCACCCACCAGGCTTCGCTTCGCGGCGGTCGTCTTCGCGGTCGGCAGCGCCGAAGCCACGTCGAGGCTGCTTGCAGCCAATGCCATCCAGCACGATATAGCGGGCACTGATATTGTCGTGCAGCCGGCATCCGGACAGGGTGCCGCTTTCATCTTCCGGGAGATCCAATGAGCAACGCCCTGGCGCCCAATTCGTCGGTAACCGTCGGCAATGTCGTTTTCGACAACAATGCAGCCCTGGCGCTGATCGCCGGCCCGTGCCAGTTCGAATCGCGCCAGCATGCCTTCGACATGGCCGGCGCGCTGAAGGAGCTGACCGGCAGACTCGGCATCGGCCTCGTCTACAAGACCAGCTACGACAAGGCCAACCGCACGTCGCTGTCGGCGACGCGCGGCGCCGGCATCGACGCCGCACTTCCCGTCTTCGACGAGCTGCGCAAGGAATTTTCGCTTCCGGTGCTGACCGATGTCCACACCGAGGAGCAGTGCGCGATCGTCGCGCCGCATGTCGATGTGCTGCAGATACCGGCTTTCCTGTCGCGTCAGACCGACATGCTGGTCGCCGCCGCCAGGACGGGCAAGGTGATCAATGTGAAGAAGGGGCAGTTCCTTGCGCCCTGGGACATGAAGAACGTGGTCGGCAAGATCACCGGTTCCGGCAACCCGAATGTCTTGACCACTGAACGCGGCGCGTCCTTTGGCTATAACACGCTGGTGTCGGACATGCGTGCTTTGCCGATCATGGCCGAGATCGGCGCTCCGGTGATCTTCGACGCCACGCATTCGGTCCAGCAGCCGGGCGGGCAGGGTGGATCGTCCGGCGGAGAGCGCCGCTTCGTCGAGACGCTGGCCCGCGCGGCCGTCGCCGTCGGCGTTGCCGGTGTCTTCATCGAGACCCACCAGGATCCCGACAATTCGACCTCTTCCGATGGGCCGAACATGGTGCCGCTCAAGGACATGCCGGCGCTTCTGGAAAGACTGATCGCATTCGATCGGGTGGCGAAGGGCCGCTGAGCCGGCGCTTCCCGGCGGTGCTTGTGGTTGAAAGGGGCCGGTTGTACGCTTGGCCGGCAAATGAGCGTCCTGGCAGGAGGAAAGCCATGTCCGTCGCCCGTGTCACCGAAATCACCTCATCGTCGAAGAAGAGTTTTCAAGACGCCATCGAGAAGGGAATCGCCCGCGCCTCGAAAACCCTGAAGAACGTCGAAGGCGCCTGGATTCAGGATCAAAAGATCGTCGTCGCGGGCGGCAACATTTCGGCCTATCGCGTCAACATGAAGGTGACTTTCATCCTGGCGGAGTGACCGGGCCGCAGCCGAAAAAAGTCGGGAACTTTCGCTCTCGCCCCTCATTGTCAAGCAGAAATCAACGACAACGAGGAGCATGATAATGACGACCCAGACAGGCCATACTGAAGCCATCGCGGCTTCACGAGTCATCGGCACATCGGTTTACAATACCGAGGGCAAGAGCATCGGCAGTATCGAGGACATCATGCTCGACAAGACGTCGAATGGCATCATGTTCGCGGTGATCGGGTTCGGCGGCTTTCTCGGCATTAGCGAGAAGTATCACGCTATCCCTTGGGCGAGTCTCGACTACGACGAGGGCATGGGCGGCTATGTGGTGCCCTTCTCCAAGGAGCAGCTGAAGGCGGCGCCTGCCTATTCGATCAACGAACTCGCCGGCGCTGACGGGGAACGTGCTCGCGACGCTTCCTATGAGTATTACAAGGTCGCGCCCTATTGGCATTGACCGCACAAATAGGGAAGGGCTCCGTTTCGACGGAGCCCTTCCTTGTTTCAACGCAACGCCTATTCGCTGATGTGCAAGGCCGGCAAAGCACCGGCCTTCGGCTGTGACGGCTGATTGTCGCACGACGTCAGGAATGCAGCCGCGATCAGAAACAGACTGACAATACCGCTCAACTCAGACATGGCGAAACTCCTCCTGTTTCGCCCCGCGCGACAACAGCCATAGCCTGGAATGCGCGTCTGATGGCATGACTTATGATGACAGAGATTTGCGCTTCGTGAATCCGACGGGCGGCACTATTTGGCCATGGCCCGATTGCCTTTTGCGTCGCTTTGGCTAAGACGGGCGCGACCTTTCGTCAGATCAATCGGGGACATCGCAATGACCGCCATCATCGATATTGTCGGGCGTGAAATCCTGGACAGCCGTGGAAACCCGACCGTCGAGGTCGATGTTGTGCTCGAAGACGGTTCGATGGGCCGCGCCGCGGTGCCGTCAGGCGCCTCGACCGGGGCGCATGAGGCCGTCGAGCTTCGCGATGGCGGCGCCCGTTATCTCGGCAAGGGCGTGCTCAAGGCCGTGGAGGCGGTCAATGGCGAGCTGTTCGAGGCGGTCGGCGGCATGGAAGCCGAAAACCAGATCCATATCGACCAGACCATGATCGAACTCGACGGCACGCCCAACAAGAGCCGGCTCGGCGCCAACGCGATCCTCGGTGTTTCGCTGGCCGTTGCCAAGGCCGCGGCCGATGCGGCAGGCCTGCCGCTCTACCGCTATGTCGGCGGCACCAAGGCGCACATCCTGCCGGTGCCGATGATGAACATCATCAATGGCGGCGCGCATGCCGACAATCCGATCGACTTCCAGGAGTTCATGATCCTGCCGGTCGGCGCGCCGACTTTGCGCGAAGGCGTGCGCTGGGGTTCGGAAGTCTTCCACACGCTGAGGAAGAAGCTGAAGGATGCCGGCCACAACACCAATGTCGGCGACGAGGGCGGCTTTGCCCCGAACCTGAAGAGTGCGCCGGTAGCGCTCGATTTCATCATGGAATCGATCGAGAAGGCCGGCTTCAAGCCGGGCGAGGAGATCTCGCTCGGCCTCGATTGCGCAGCGACCGAGTTCTTCAAGGACGGCAACTACGTCTATGAGGGTGAGAAGAAGACGCGTGATCCAAAGGCGCAAGCCAAGTACCTTGCCAAGCTCGCCGCCGATTATCCGATCATCTCCATCGAGGATGGCCTGGCCGAGGACGACTGGGAAGGCTGGAAATACCTGACCGACCTGATCGGCAACAAGACGCAGCTGGTCGGCGACGACCTGTTCGTGACCAACACGGCGCGCCTGCGCGACGGCATCCGCATGGGGGTCGCCAATTCGATCCTGGTCAAGGTCAACCAGATCGGCTCGTTGACCGAAACGCTCGACGCCGTCGAAACCGCGCACAAGGCCGGCTACACCGCCGTCATGTCGCACCGCTCCGGCGAGACCGAGGATTCGACGGTCGCCGATCTCGCCGTCGCCACCAATTGCGGACAGATCAAGACGGGTTCGCTGTCGCGCTCCGACCGCATGGCCAAGTACAACCAGCTTATCCGTATCGAGGAAGAGCTCGGCAAGCAGGCGCGTTATGCCGGCAAGTCGGTCATTAAGGGCTGAGCCGCGGCAAGCGAGTTCGAACAGCGGATGTAAAGGGCGGGGTCATTCCCGCCCTTTTCATTTCAGTGTCGCGGGCTGGGCATCCGTAACCGTCCGTTAAGCACAATCGGGCGAAAAAGATCGCGAGCCGCTTGAGTTCGCGGCCGCGAGGGAACGGGCGATGTGGACGCGTCAGCACAAGCAGAGAAATACCGGCCGGCTCATCATCCCCTCGCTTTGTGTGGTGTTCCTGGCCTATTTCGGCTTTCATGCCTACCATGGTGAATTCGGCATCAACTCGAAATATCAGCTCGAAGCGCAAACAGTTGCGCTGCAAGCCCAGCTCGACGCCATCAAGGCGCGCCGGATGGAACTCGAACGGCGCGTTCGGCTCATGCATGACGGCACCCTGGAGAAGGACATGCTTGACGAGCAGGCGCGCAAGGCGCTCAATCTGTCCCAGGCTGATGAAATCACCATCATGTTGCCGGCGTCGGCAAAGTAACTGAATTTCAGTTAATCGCCGATATTTTCAATGATTTTAGCCGCTTAGCTGCATGCCAGCCATGCAATTTCGACATGGCGGAACGCCTTCTCACGTGTTAGCCTTGCATAAATCGGTGGGGAGAGCTGATCTTCCCGGGGGCGGATTTCATCCTGCCCTGATGTCCGCAAAGAGACGCCAACAGGGAGTGATGCATGGCCACCGCCGCCAAAAAAGCGCCTGCCAAATCGAAATCCGACGGGAAATCGGGGCTTTCAGCGCCCAAGCCGGTTGAATTCACCAAGGAGGAAGAGCTTGCCGCTTACCGGCACATGTTGCTCATCCGCCGTTTCGAGGAAAAGGCCGGCCAGCTCTACGGCATGGGCTTCATTGGCGGCTTCTGTCATCTCTATATCGGCCAGGAAGCTGTCGTCACCGGCATGAAGATGGCGCTGATCGAGGGCGATCAGATGATCACCGCCTATCGCGATCACGGCCATATGCTGGCTATGGAGCTGTCGCCGCGTGGCGTCATGGCCGAGTTGACCGGACGCCGCGGTGGCTTGTCGAAAGGCAAGGGCGGCTCCATGCACATGTTCTCCAAGGACAAGCATTTCTATGGCGGCCACGGCATTGTCGGCGCGCAGGTCTCGCTCGGCACCGGTCTCGCCTTCGCCAACCGCTACCGCGACAACAAGAACGTGTCGTTGACCTATTTCGGCGACGGTGCCGCCAACCAGGGCCAGGTCTATGAGAGTTTCAACATGGCCTCGCTGTGGAAGCTGCCGGTGATCTACATCATCGAGAACAACCGCTACGCCATGGGTACCTCGGTCTCGCGCTCTTCAGCCGAGACGGATTTTTCGCATCGCGGCGCTTCCTTCAAGATTCCTGGCCTCCAGGTCGACGGCATGGATGTGCGCGCCGTCAAGGCCGCCGGCGATCTCGCCGCCGAATGGTGCCGTGCCGGCAACGGCCCGCTGATCCTCGAAATGCAGACCTATCGCTATCGCGGCCACTCCATGTCCGACCCGGCGAAGTATCGCTCGAAGGAAGAAGTGCAGAAGATGCGCTCCGAGCATGACCCGATCGAGCAGGTCAAGGCGCGGCTGATCGAGAAGAAGTGGGCGACCGAGGACGAGTTGAAGACCATCGACAAGGAGGTTCGCGACATCGTCGCCGACGCCGCCGAATTTGCCCAGAACGATGCGGAGCCGGATCCGTCCGAGCTCTGGACCGATATCGTATTGTAAGGGGGGCAGGACATGCCGATCGAAATTCTCATGCCCGCTCTCTCGCCGACCATGGAAGAGGGCAATCTTTCCAAGTGGTTGAAGAACGAGGGCGACAAGGTCGTCGCCGGCGACGTCATCGCCGAGATCGAGACCGACAAGGCGACGATGGAAGTCGAAGCCGTCGACGAAGGCACGCTTGCCAAGATCGTGGTTCCCGCTGGCACCGAAGGCGTCAAAGTCAACGCCGTGATCGCCGTGCTGGCGGTTGATGGCGAAGACGTCGACAAGGCCGGCGAAGGCATCGGTGAAGAGGAAAAGCCAGCCAGGGCTGAAGCAGCCGCGCCCGCGCCGGTTGCTGCCAAGAGTGAGGCCGCGGCCCCTGTCGCTGCGGCGCCCAGGACTGAAATCGCCGCCGATCCGGATATTCCAGCCGGCACCGAGATGGTCTCGACCACGGTGCGCGAAGCGCTGCGCGATGCCATGGCCGAGGAAATGCGCCGCGACGGCGACGTCTTCGTCATGGGCGAGGAGGTCGCCGAATACCAGGGCGCCTACAAGATCACGCAAGGGTTGCTGCAGGAATTCGGACCCCGGCGCGTCGTCGACACGCCGATCACCGAGCACGGCTTTGCCGGCGTTGGCGTCGGAGCGGCGATGGCCGGGCTGAAGCCGATCGTCGAGTTCATGACCTTCAACTTCGCCATGCAGGCGATCGACCAGATCATCAACTCGGCCGCCAAGACCCTCTATATGTCCGGCGGCCAGATGGGGGCGCCGATCGTGTTCCGCGGGCCGAATGGCGCGGCTGCCCGCGTCGCCGCCCAGCATTCGCAGTGCTACGCCGCCTGGTACAGCCACGTTCCCGGCCTGAAAGTGGTGATGCCTTATACGGCCGCCGACGCCAAGGGCCTGTTGAAGGCGGCGATCCGCGACCCGAACCCGGTCATCTTCCTCGAGAACGAAATCCTCTACGGCCAGTCCTTCGACGTGCCGAAGCTGGATGATTTCGTGCTGCCGATCGGCAAGGCGCGCATCCACAAGGCGGGCAAGGACGTCACTATCGTCTCGTTCGGCATCGGCATGACCTACGCGGTCAAGGCCGAAGCGGAATTGCGTGGCATGGGCATCGACGCCGAGATCATCGACTTGCGCACTATCCGTCCACTCGATCTCGACACCGTCATCGCCTCGGTCAAGAAGACCAACCGGCTGGTCGTGGTGGAAGAAGGCTTCCCGCAGAACTCCGTCGGCGACCATATCGCCAACCGGGTGTCGCAGCGCGCCTTTGATTTCCTGGACGCGCCCGTGATCACAGTTGCCGGCAAGGATGTGCCGATGCCCTATGCGGCGAACCTGGAGAAGCTGGCGTTGCCGAATGTCGGTGAGGTCATCGAGGCCGTCAAAGCCGTCGCATATCGCTGAACCGGGCGGGAGGACAAAATGCCAATCAACATCACCATGCCGGCGCTCTCGCCCACGATGGAAGAGGGCAATCTTTCGAAATGGCTGGTCAAGGAGGGCGACAAGGTTTCGCCCGGCGATGTCATTGCGGAGATCGAGACCGACAAGGCAACGATGGAAGTCGAAGCCGTCGATGAGGGAACGGTTGCAAAGCTCGTCGTCCCCGCCGGCACGGAGGGCGTCAAGGTCAATGCGCTGATCGCTGTGCTCGCCGCCGAGGGCGAAGATGCAAGCGCTGCCGCCAAGAGCGGTGGTGGTGCCGCGCCAGTGAAAGCCGAAGCAGCGAAGGCGGATTCTCCCAAGGCAGACGCACCAAAGGCCGAGGCCCCGAAGTCTGAATCTGCCGTTACCCCACCAAAGGCGGCTCCGGCCGGCAATGGTCATGCGGCCGGCGAGCGCACCTTTGCATCGCCGCTTGCCCGCCGTATCGCCAAGGAGGCTGGCGTCGATGTCTCGGCCGTCACCGGCACCGGCCCGCATGGCCGTGTGGTGAAGGCCGATGTCGACGCCGCGATTGCCGGCGGCGGTGCCAAGGCAGCCCCTGCGGCTAAGGCTCCAGCTGGCGTGCCTGCTGCTGCCTCCGCTGCCCCAGCGCCGAAAGCGATGTCGGACGATCAGGTGCTGAAGCTGTTCGAGGAAGGCTCCTACGAACTCGTCCCGCATGACAATATGCGCAAGACCATCGCGCGGCGGCTGGTCGAGGCCAAGACCACCATTCCGCATTTCTACCTGACGCTCGATTGCGAACTCGACGCGCTGCTGGCGCTGCGCTCGCAGCTCAATGCGGCGGCGCCGACAAGGAAGACCGATAAGGGTGAAGCCCCGGCCTACAAGCTCTCGGTCAACGACATGGTGATCAAGGCCATGGCCATGGCCTTGAAGGCGGTGCCGGATGCCAATGCCTCCTGGACCGAGAGCGCCATGGTCAAGCACAGGCACGCCGATGTCGGCGTTGCCGTGTCGATCCCGGGCGGGCTGATCACGCCGATCATCCGCAGGGCCGATGAAAAGACGCTGTCGACCATCTCCAACGAGATGAAGGATCTGGCCAGCCGTGCCCGCAGCCGCAAGCTGAAGCCGGAAGAGTACCAGGGCGGCACCACGGCGGTGTCCAACCTCGGTATGTTCGGCATCAAGGACTTCGCTGCCGTCATCAACCCGCCGCATGCGACGATCCTGGCGGTCGGCGCCGGCGAGGAGCGGGCGGTGGTCAGGAATGGCGAGATCAAAATCGCCACCGTGATGTCGGTGACGCTGTCGACCGACCATCGTGCCGTCGACGGTGCGCTCGGTGCGGAACTGCTCGTCGCCTTCAAGCGGCTGATCGAAAACCCGATGGGCATGCTGGTCTAGGTAAAGGAGAAGGCGGTGCGGAAATTCTTCACCAGCCTTTTCACCTTCATCTTCTCCGGATTCGCCGGCGGCCTTCTCGCGCGGGAAGCTGGCCGTCATCACCGACGCCGGTTTGCAAGCTGGCCTGTGGAGCGCGGCTTGGCTGGTGGAAGGGCGGATTGAACGGATGAAGACGGTGCTTTGCTACGGTGACTCGCTGACCTGGGCCTACAATGCCGAGGGCGGCCGTCACGCGTTTGAGGATCGCTGGCCAAGCGTGCTGCAGACTGGGCTTGGCGGAGGCGTTCAGGTCATCGCCGACGGCCTGAATGGCCGCACCACGGCCTTCGATGATCATCTGGCTGGTGCCGATCGCAACGGCGCCAGGCTGCTGCCGACGGCTCTGACCACGCATGCGCCTATCGACCTGATCATCATCCTGCTCGGTGCCAACGACATGAAGCCGTGGATCCATGGCAATCCGGTCGCGGCCAAGCAAGGGATGCGGCGGCTGATCGACATCGTGCGCGGCCACGACTACCCGTTCGACTGGGAAGCGCCGCAGATACTGGTCGTCTCGCCTCCTGTTGTCAGCCGCACCGAAAATGCCGACTTCAAGGAAATGTATGCCGGCGGCGATGACGCTTCGAAATATCTGGCATCTCAGTATGAGGCGCTGGCCGACGAGGCCGGTTGCGGTTTCTTCGATGCAGCTACCGTGGCGGAAACCACGCCGCTCGATGGCGTCCATCTCGACGCCGAAAACACCCGGAACATCGGCAAGGCGCTGACGCCAGTCGTGCGCGTGATGCTGGAATTGTGATTGAAGGAGAAAACCGTGGCTGAGAACTACGACGTCATCATCATCGGCTCCGGTCCCGGCGGCTATGTCGCGGCGGTGCGTTCCGCCCAGCTTGGCTTCAAGACGGCGATCGTCGAGCGCGAGCATCTCGGCGGCATATGTCTCAACTGGGGCTGCATTCCGACCAAGGCGCTGCTGCGCTCGGCCGAGATCATGCACTATTCGGATCATTTGAAGGATTATGGGTTGAAGCTGGACGGCAAGGTGAGCGCCGACACGGCGGCCGTGGTCGATCGGTCCCGCAAGGTATCACTGCGGCTAAATGGCGGCGTTGCCTTCCTGATGAAGAAGAACAAGGTCGACGTCATCTGGGGTGAGGCCAAGCTTTCAAAACCGGGCGAGATCGTCGTGTCCAAGACGGCCAAGAAGCCGATGGAACCGCAGCCGCCGGTGCCGAAGGGCGTCAAGGGTGAGGGCACCTACAGCGCCAAGCATATCATCCTGGCGACCGGCGCCAGACCGCGCGCGCTGCCCGGCATCGAGCCGGACGGCAAGCTGATCTGGACCTATTTCGAGGCCATGGTGCCGAAGGAGATGCCGAAGTCGCTGCTGGTGATGGGTTCGGGCGCCATCGGCATCGAATTCGCCTCCTTCTATCGCACCATGGGTGCCGAGGTGACGGTGGTCGAACTGCTGCCGGCGGTAGTGCCGGTGGAGGACGCCGAAGTCTCGAAATTCGCGCAAAAGCAGTTCGAGAAACAAGGCATGAAGATCATCCTCGAAGCCAAGGTGACCAAGGTCGAGAAGGGTGCCAACTCGGTCACCGCGCATGTCGAGATGAAGGATGGCAAGGTCGAGAAGATCACCGCCGACCGCATGATCTCGGCCGTCGGCGTGCAAGGCAACATCGAGAATCTCGGTCTTGAAGCGCTTGGCGTGAAGACGGATCGCGGTTGCGTCGTTGTCGACGGTTACGGCAAGACGAACGTACCCGGCATCTACGCCATCGGCGATGTCGCCGGCCCGCCGATGCTGGCCCACAAGGCCGAGCATGAAGGCGTGGTGTGCGTCGAGAAGATCGCCAACTTTCCCGGCGTGCATGCCATCGACAAGCTCAAGATTCCCGGCTGCACCTACTGCAATCCGCAAGTCGCCTCCGTTGGTCTCACGGAAGCCAGGGCCAAGGCCGAAGGCAAGGATATCCGCGTCGGTCGTTTCCAGTTCGCCGCCAACGGCAAGGCGATCGCGCTCGGCGAGGATCAGGGCTTCATCAAGACCATCTTCGACACAAAGACTGGTCAGTTGCTCGGCGCGCACATGGTCGGTGCCGAAGTGACCGAACTGATCCAGGGTTTTGTCGTGGCGATGAACCTCGAAACGACCGAGGAAGAACTTATGCACACCATCTTCCCGCATCCGACGCTGTCGGAGATGATGAAGGAAAGCGTGCTCGACGCCTATGGCCGCGCGCTGAACGCATGATAAATTGCTTGCACGAGACTCAGATGCGCAGGCCGCAGGAGCTCGCTGGCAAAGTAGTTCGTTTCCGGATGCATTTTCACCCATCACACAAGGAGAGGGCATATGCACTTGAATGGCGTCGGCTGGATAGCAGCGATCATCATCGGAGGCTTGGCGGGCTGGCTCGCCGAAATGGTCATGAAGAGCAACACCGGCATCTTCATGAACATTGTTCTCGGCATCGTGGGCGCAATCGTGCTGAACGCGATCCTGCAGGCCCTGAACATCGGCGTCTTCGGGGTCGGCTGGACCGCCTATCTGATCACCGGCTTCATCGGCGCGTGCCTGCTGATCTGGGTGGGGCGCCTGGTGCGCCGCTAGTCGATACCATTCCGCTATGCGAAAACGGTTGTGGCGGCATGTGTCGCCGCAGCCTTTTTCTTTGTGTTGAAAAGTCCTAGATGACGTGGAAGTGACGATCGCCGGCGGCGGTCGCGAAAAAAACCAGGGTTAAGATGGTCACCGTCTTC
Organism: Mesorhizobium sp. B4-1-4; assembly: GCF_006439395.2. Classification (NCBI taxonomy): domain Bacteria; kingdom Pseudomonadati; phylum Pseudomonadota; class Alphaproteobacteria; order Hyphomicrobiales; family Phyllobacteriaceae; genus Mesorhizobium; species Mesorhizobium sp. B4-1-4. The sequence continues at coordinate 1,920,035 of NZ_CP083950.1, read as the reverse complement.
GATACGATCGCCAACGCGCCGCGGCTGCGGCATCCCGAGAAGGCGCACAAGCCCGACCAGGAGGTGTTGCGCAAGCCCGACTGGATCCGCGTCAAGGCGCCGGTCTCCAAAGGCTATGCCGAGACGCGGGAGATCGTGAAATCCCACAAGCTGGTGACCGTCTGCGAAGAGGCCGGTTGCCCGAATATTGGCGAGTGCTGGGAAAAGAAGCACGCCACCTTCATGATCATGGGCGAGATCTGCACGCGCGCCTGCGCCTTCTGCAACGTCGCCACCGGCATTCCGACAGCCCTCGATCCCGATGAGCCGGCCCGTGTCGCGCATGCAGTCAAGCAGATGGGTCTTAGCCACGTCGTCATCACCTCGGTCGACCGCGACGACCTCGCCGATGGCGGCGCGCAGCACTTCGCCGATGTTATTCGGGCCATCCGCGCCGTAACGCCGTCGACCACGATTGAAATCCTGACGCCCGATTTCCTGCGCAAGGACGGCGCGCTGGAGATCGTCGTGGCGGCCAGGCCCGACGTTTTCAATCACAATCTGGAAACCGTGCCGTCGAACTATCTGAAGGTCAGGCCGGGCGCCCGCTATTTCCACTCGATCAGGCTGTTGCAGCGGGTCAAGGAACTCGATCCGTCGATCTTCACCAAATCCGGCATCATGGTCGGCCTGGGCGAGGAGCGGAACGAAATCCTGCAGCTAATGGACGATCTGCGTTCGGCCAATGTCGACTTCATGACCATCGGCCAGTATCTGCAGCCGTCGAAGAAGCACCATCCGGTGATCCGCTTCGTCACGCCGGAGGAGTTCAAGTCCTTTGAGACGATCGGCCGGACCAAAGGGTTTCTGCTGATGGCGTCGAGCCCGCTGACGCGTTCATCGCACCACGCCGGCGACGATTTCGCCAGGCTGCGCGCGGCGCGCGAAGCCCAGCTCGAGAAATCGCTCTGAACGCATGTCGCCCAAAAGTGACCTCGATTTTGGAAGAACGACATGCATGAAAACAACGAATCTAAAGCGCGTCGCATGAAGCCGTTTCGACGCGAAGTGCTCTAGAGCCGGTTTCATGCCGAAATTCGAAGCCACCCGCCGCGTCGCCCATACGCCGCAGCAGATGTTCGCGCTGGTCGCCGACATCGAGGCCTATCCGCAATTCCTGCCGCTGTGCGAAGCGCTGACGGTGCGCTCGCGCAAGGAGCGCGACGGGCGCACCATCCTCGTCGCCGACATGAGCATCGGCTACAAGGCGATCCGCGAGACTTTCACCACGCAGGTGCTGCTGAAACCCGACGAAAACGCCATCGACGTGAAGTACATTGACGGCCCGTTCAAATATCTGAGCAATGTCTGGCGTTTCGAGCCCGATGGCGACGGCTGCGCCGTCCGTTTCTTCATCGATTACGAGTTCAAGAGCCGCATTCTGGGCGCGCTGATGGGCACCATGTTCGACCGTGCCTTCCGCATGTTCGCCGAGGCGTTCGAAAAGCGCGCCAACGTCATCTATGGTGTCGCGCCCTCAGCCTGATCCAGGTCGCCCAAAACTACGCAGCGGTTTTTGGAACAACGACATGCACATCACCAATCGCGCCGTGGCGCTTTAATGCCGGCCAAGAGCTTTCAGCCCAAGTTCCAGTGCGTGCCTGACCGTTTCGCGGCGAATGAAATCGCGGCCCTTGTCGGCAAAGAGCATCCGTTCTGCAGTGACCATCTTGCCGTCCAGGCCGACGCCGAACCACACCAGGCCGACGGGCTTTTCCACTGAACCGCCGCCAGGCCCGGCGATGCCGGTGACTGCCAGGGTTAGCCCGGCGCACGATCGTGCAAGCGCACCGGCTGCCATCTCGACCGCTGTCTCGCACGATACCGCACCATGCGCGTCGAGTGTGGCGGCGCCAACACCAAGCATGTCCATCTTGGCTTCATTGGAATAGGTGATGAAGCCCCGGTCGACCACCGCGGAGGAGCCGGCGATGTCGGTCAGCGCGGCGATGATCATGCCGCCGGTGCAGCTTTCCGCCGTCGCCACCATGATGCCGCGCTCCCGGCAGGCCTCCAACAGAGCGATTGCCAGCTCGCTATTGCTCATTCCGGCACCTCGCCGGGAAACACCACGCTGGCCGTGGCGATCGCCGCAATGCCCTCTTCGCGGCCGATGAAGCCGAGCTTCTCGTTGGTTGTTGCCTTGATCGAGATGCGGTCGGCGGAAATGCCCAGCATCCGTGAAAGGGCTGATGTCATCGCCTCGCGGTGCGGGCCGACGCGCGGCGCCTCGCAGATCAGCGTGATGTCGGCATTGGCGATGCGCCCGCCGCGCTCACGCACCAGTCTCGCCGCGTGTTCGACGAATATCCGGGACGCGGCACCTTTCCATTGCGGGTCGGACGGCGGGAAATGCGTGCCGATGTCGCCGGCGCCGCATGTCGCCAGCAGCGCATCGGTCAGGGCGTGCAGCCCGACATCGGCGTCAGAATGGCCCGACAGCTTTTTCTCATGCGGAATGGCGACGCCGCACAGGGTGACGTGGTCTCCGGCTTCGAAGGCATGGACGTCGTAGCCGTTACCGGTGCGGATGTCGGGAAAGTGTATCGGCACGTTGGAAAGCCTCTGATGCGCCATGGCGATGTCCCGTGCCCACGTGAGTTTGACATTGTCTGGCGAGCCGGGAACGAGCTTGACTGGAATATGCGCCCATTCGGCGATGGCCGCGTCGTCGGTAAAGTCCAGTCTGCCCAGCAGATGCGCCTTGTTGTGCGCGGCAAGAATTGGCGCGTAGGGGAAACCTTGCGGCGTTTGCGCAGCGTGCAGCCCGCTGCGGGAAACAGTCTCCGCGACCACGCCGGAGGTTGATTCTCGCTTCAGCGTCTCGGCGACGGGCAGGGCGGGCAGCGCCCCTTCGTGTTCGGTGATGGCGGCGATGGTGCGGTCGATCAATTCCGCGTCGACGAACGGCCGGACGGCGTCGTGAATCAGAACCTGGCTTGGCGCGTGCTCCATCAGCGCAAGCAACCCGAGCCGGACGGACTCCTGCCGTGTCGGGCCGCCCATGACGGCTGTCACCCGCCCGGCGGCGGCGCCGGCCGCTTGCCGGAACAGCTCATGATCGTCGGCATGGATGGCGACGACGATCCGGCCCGTTCGGGGATGAGCCAGGAACATGTCCAGCGTGTGCGCAATGACGGCGCGCCCGCCGATGCTTTGGTATTGCTTGGGTCCATTGGCCTGCCCGGCACGCGCCCCGCGGCCGGCGGCGACGATTACCACCCCGACTTCGCCATCCGCCTCCGAAACGTGATTTTCACTTGCGTCCGTCATGCCGATTGGTCCTAGTCGCGGCCAAGGCCGAAGGCCAGCATTTTCCCAATTGCGCCTTAATGTGGCGTCATTCCGCGTTGCACATTGCGGCGGTTCTGGCTAGAGAATGTGCAGCGAATGGACATGCTTGGTTTTTGTGCATGGTTAATGTGACCAAACTGGCCGCACCTCTCGATGTCGGCGGCGTGAGTATCCGCAATCGCGTTTTCCTCGCGCCGATGTCGGGAATTACGGATGAGCCTTTCAGGCGCCGTGCCCATGCGCATGGCGCGGGTCTTGTCGTGTCCGAAATGGTGGCCAGCGGCGAACTCGCCAAGGGCCGGGCGGGTTTCGACCTGCGCATACGACATTCAGGCTTGCCGGTCCACATGGTGCAGCTTGCCGGCCGTGAGGCGATCCACATGGCCGAAGGCGCGCGTATAGCTGCCGGCGAGGGCGCCGACATCATCGATATCAACATGGGCTGCCCGGCCAAGAAGGTTACCGGCGGCTATGCCGGCTCGGCGCTGATGCTCGATCTCGACCATGCGCTGTCGCTGATCGACGCCGTCGTGGGCGCGGTCAAGGTGCCGGTGACGGTTAAGATGCGGCTGGGCTGGGACGAAGATGCCCTCAACGCACCCACGCTTGCGCGACGCGCCGAACAGGCCGGTGTCAAGATGGTAACAGTGCACGGTCGCACGCGCTGCCAGTTCTATCAGGGCAAGGCCGACTGGCGCGCGATCGCTCGCGTCAAAGAGGCCGTATCCATTCCGGTGGTCGCCAACGGCGATGTCTGCTCCCCGGCCGAGGCCGCCGCTATTCTCGATCAGTCCGATGCCGATGCGGTGATGGTCGGCCGCGCGCATTATGGCGCGCCCTGGATTGCCGGTGGCATTGCTGCTGCGGCAGCCGGTGAAACGGCGGCCAACGTGCCGCAGAATCCCGCCGTATTGGCCGATTACGTCGTCGCGCACTACGAGGACATGCTGGCGCTTTATGGTGTCGAGAGCGGCTTGCGCCAGGCGCGCAAGCATCTGGGCTGGTATCTCGATCGCCATGTTGGTGGCGTCGCCGACGACAGCCGAAAGGCGATCCTGACCGCGTTCGAACCGGCCCGCGTCATCGCCCTGCTGCGCGATGTGTTTTCGCGCCATCCGCAACCCTTGAAGCTGCGGAGCGCCGCATGAACGCCACCGCTGGCCAGGGCGCTGATAGGGCGAATGCCGCCCAGATCGTCCTCAACACCATCCGTCGCCCGGTGATCATGATCAGCGAGGAAGGATTCATCACCTTCGCCAACGCCGATGCCGAGGATTTCTTTCGCGCGAGCGCGACCATGCTGGCGCGCAACACCCTGTCCAAGCTCATTCCTTTCGGCAGCCCGTTGTTGACGCTGGTCGACCAGGTGCGCGAGCGACGGGCTCCAGTCAACGAGTACCGGGTCGACGTGTCGTCACCCCGCCTCGGCATCGAGAAGGTGGTCGACCTCTATGCCGCGCCGGTGCCGGAATTCCCGGGCTCCGTCGTGGTAATGTTCCAGGAACGGTCGATGGCCGATAAGATCGACCGGCAGATGACGCATCGCGGTGCCGCGCGCTCGGTGACCGGCCTGGCGGCGATGCTGGCGCACGAAATCAAGAACCCGCTCTCGGGCATCCGCGGCGCCGCCCAATTGCTCGAACTGTCCGCTTCCGACGAGGACCGCGCGCTGACCCGGCTGATCACCGACGAGACCGACCGCATCGTGTCGCTGGTCGATCGCATGGAGGTCTTTTCCGACGAGCGGCCGATCGACCGTTACCCTGTCAACATCCATATCGTGCTCGACCATGTGAAGGCGATTGCCAAGAATGGTTTTGCAAAGAAAATCAAGATTCTGGAGGACTATGATCCGTCATTGCCTCCGGTATTCGCCAACCGTGACCAACTCATCCAGGTGTTCCTCAACCTGATCAAGAATGCCGCCGAGGCGATCGGCAGTGACCCACAGGGCGAGATCGTACTGTCGACCGCCTTCAGGCCAGGTATTCGCGTTTCCGTTCCAGGCACACAGGACCGCGTGTCGCTGCCGCTGGAGTTCTGCGTGCGCGACAACGGCTCCGGCGTCTCGGAGGATATCCTGCCGATCCTGTTCGATCCCTTCATCACCACCAAGCCGAACGGCTCGGGGCTGGGGCTGGCGCTCGTCGCCAAGATCGTCGGCGAGCATGGCGGCATCATCGAATGCGATTCGACCCCGCGCCCGCGCGCGACGACCTTCCGCGTCCTGATGCCGGCCTGGAAGGAAACCGCGCATGGCGGCGATCAAGACGCTGAAGGAGACCGCAAATGAGCGCACGCGGCAATATTCTCGTCGCCGACGACGACGCGGCGATCCGCACGGTGCTCAATCAGGCGCTCTCCCGCGTCGGTCACGAGGTGCGCGTCACCTCCAATGCCTCGACATTGTGGCGTTGGGTGGCGGCTGGCGAGGGCGATCTCGTCATCACCGACGTGGTGATGCCGGACGAGAACGCCTTCGACATGCTGCCGCGCATCAAGAAGGCGCGGCCGGAGCTGCCCGTTATCGTCATGAGCGCGCAAAACACTTTCATGACGGCGATTCGCGCCTCCGAAACCGGCGCGTACGAATATCTGCCAAAACCCTTCGATCTGACCGAGCTCCTCAACATCGTCAACCGGGCGCTGTCGGAGCCGCGACGGCCGAAGATCGATGCGCGGCCGGAAGAGAAGCCCGAAACGATGCCGCTGGTCGGCCGCTCGGCGGCCATGCAGGACATCTACCGCATGCTGGCGCGCATGATGCAGACCGACCTGACGGTGATGATCTCGGGCGAATCCGGCACCGGTAAGGAACTGGTGGCGCGCGCGCTGCATGAGTATGGCCGTCGCCGTGGCGGCCCTTTCGTTGCCATCAACATGGCGGCAATTCCGCGCGATCTCATCGAATCGGAGCTGTTCGGGCACGAGAAGGGCGCTTTCACCGGTGCTCAGAACCGGTCCACCGGCCGCTTCGAGCAGGCCGAGGGCGGCACGCTGTTCCTCGACGAGATCGGCGACATGCCGATGGAGGCGCAGACGCGCCTGCTGCGCGTGCTGCAACAGGGCGAGTACACGACGGTCGGCGGCCGCACACCGATCAAGACCGACGTGCGCATCGTCGCAGCCACCAATAAGGATCTGCGCACGCTCATCAATCAGGGGTTGTTCCGCGAGGATCTGTTCTATCGCCTCAATGTCGTGCCGCTCAGGCTGCCGGCGTTGCGCGAGCGTTCCGAGGACGTGCCCGATCTCGTGCGTCACTTCTTCAAGCTTGGCGAGATGGAGGGGCTGCAGACCAAGCGCATCTCGTCCGGCGGCATCGAACTGATGAAGCGTTATCCGTGGCCGGGCAATGTGCGCGAACTGGAAAATCTCGTTCGCCGGCTGGCCGCGCTCTATTCGCAGGATGAGATCTCCGCCGAAATCATCGAGGCGGAGCTGAAGACCGGCGAGCGTCCCGTGGTACCCGGCGGCGGCAACCTCATTCCCGACGACCTGTCGATCGGCCAGGCGGTGGAGCACTTCCTGCAGCGCTATTTCGCCTCGTTTGCCGGCGAACTGCCACCCGCTGGCCTCTATCAGCGCATCCTGTCCGAGGTCGAATATCCGCTGGTGCTGGCCTCGATGACGGCAACCCGCGGCAACCAGATCAAGGCCGCGGAACTGCTGGGGCTGAACCGTAATACGCTGCGCAAGAAGATTCGCGAACTGGGCGTCAACGTCTACAAATCATCGCGGCCGGGCTGAGCGCTGATCCGACATCGCCTCTTTTCGGGGGACTAAACGGCGAAAGATTTCCGTCGTTGTCACACTTGTTGCATAATCGCCACAATGCGTTGCATAGATCGGACGCAATCACTGGCTCCAGACGGCGATATGGCTCCGCAGGCACCGACCCTCAACAAACAGCTTTTCAGTGAACCCGGCGCGCGCGACGGGCGCCGCCTGCTGGCGCTGCCCGGCGTGGTTGCGGTCGGCGGAGCGTTGGTCATGGCGGCCATTTCATTCGCCATCCTGGTCGGTGCAACGCCGATTGCGCCAGACGCCAAGACGACATGGGCGCTGATCGGGCTCAATGCCGCTTTCGTCCTCGTTCTCATCGCGCTGGTCGGACGCGAGGTGCATCGCATCGTCATGGCGCGCCGTCATGGCAAGGCGGCCTCGCGGCTGCATGTGCGCATCGTCGCCATGTTCGCGCTGGTTGCAGCCATTCCCGCCATCATGGTGGCGATCATCGCCTCGATAACGCTCGATATCGGCCTCGACCGCTGGTTCGAGATTCGCACCAAGACGATCGTCAATTCTTCGCTATCGATCGCCGACGCCTACGTGCAGGAAAATGCCCGCAACCTGCAGGGCACGACATTATCGATGGCTTATGACCTCGATGCGTCCCGCACGCTATATGGTCTTGATCGGACTGGTTTTCTCGATCTGATGAACAAGGAATCCGTGGGACGTGGACTGGCCCATGCCGCGCTGATCAAGCCCGACGGTTCTTTCGTCATGAGCGCCAAGACCGATGCCGATTTCGCCATGCCGGAACCGCCCGAAGGTGCGGTCAGCAGCGCCAGCGACGGCAAGCCGGTTCTAATCGAACCGCGCACCCGCAACATCATGGGCGCCATCGTCAAGCTGCGCGAGATCGAGGGGCTCTATCTCTACACCATCCGCCTTGTTGATCCCGAGGTGATCAAGGCGCGGCAGATCGTCAGGTCCAACACGGACGAGTATCGCAATCTCGAAGACAACAGGCGCACCTCGCAGGTGGCCTTCGCGCTGCCCTACCTGTCGCTGACACTGATCATCATCCTGTCGGCAATCTGGACCGGCATTGCCGTCGCCGACCGTCTTGTGCGCCCCATCCGCCAGCTCATCGGTGCCGCCGACGAGGTCGCGACCGGCAATCTCGACGTCGCGGTACCCGTCAGGCCTTCGGATGGCGATGTCGCCTCGCTCGGCGACACGTTCAACAAGATGCTGCTGGAGTTGAAATCGCAGCGCAACGAAATCCTGTCGGCAAAGGACCTGATCGACGAGCGGCGGCGCTTTTCGGAGGCCGTGCTCGCGGGCGTCACCGCGGGCGTTATCGGCGTCGATCCCTACGGCATTATCACCATCGTCAACCGTTCGGCCGAATCGATGCTGGCCATCTCCGCCAGCGCCGCGCTCGGCCAGAACCTTTCCGCCATTCTGCCGCATGTCGGCCGCGTCTTCGAGATCGGCCGCAAATCCGGCAAGCCGGTCTACCGCGAGCAGGTGACCTTCTATCGCGCCGGCGCCGAGCGGACCTTCAATGTCCAGATCACCATCGAGGCTGGCGACGACGGCTCCGAGGAAAAATCCTATGTCGTGACGGTCGACGACATTACCGACCTGGTCCAGGCCCAGCGCTCTTCCGCCTGGGCAGACGTGGCGCGGCGCATTGCCCACGAGATCAAGAATCCGCTGACGCCGATCCAGCTATCGGCCGAACGCATCAAGCGCCGCTATGGCAAGGTCATCACCGAGGATCGCGAGGTTTTCGACCAGTGTACCGACACGATCATCCGGCAGGTCGAGGACATCGGCCGCATGGTCGATGAATTCTCGGCTTTCGCACGCATGCCCAAACCCGAGATGAAGGCCATAGACCTGCGCGAAGCGCTGCGCGAGGCTTCGTTCCTGGTCGAAGTCAGCCGCGCGGACATTATCTTCGAACGGATATTCGGCAACGAGCCGCTGAAGGGCACTTTCGACAGCCGGCTGATGGCGCAGGCCTTCGGCAATGTGATCAAGAACGCCGCCGAGGCAATCGACGGGCTGGAACAAAAGGACGGTTCGCACGGCATAATCCGGATTCAAGCCGGCCGTCAGAATGGCGCAATTCGAATCGACGTCATCGACAATGGCAAGGGCCTACCGCGCGAGAATCGCCAACGGCTGCTCGAGCCTTATATGACCACACGCGAGAAGGGGACCGGGCTTGGTCTCGCTATCGTCAAGAAGATCGTGGAAGACCATGGCGGCAGGCTGGAACTCCATGATGCGCCCGCGGATTTCCATGGCGGGCGCGGCGCGATGATCAGCATCATCCTGCCGCCTGCGGCCGGCGCACCACCGCGCGGCGAAAGCAGGGCGGAACACGAAAGAGAAACTGAAAAGGTCGGTAATGGCGTCTGATATTCTCATCGTCGACGACGAGGAAGACATCCGCGAGCTCGTCGCAGGCATCCTGAGCGACGAAGGTCACGAAACCCGTACGGCATTCGATGCCGACAGCGCGCTGGCGGCCATCGCCGATCGGGCGCCGAGGCTGATTTTCCTCGACATCTGGCTGCAGGGCTCGCGTCTGGACGGACTGGCCTTGCTCGACGAGATCAAGACCATGCACCCGAACCTGCCGGTGGTGATGATCTCCGGCCACGGCAACATCGAAACAGCAGTCTCCGCCATCCGGCGCGGCGCCTATGACTTCATCGAAAAGCCGTTCAAGGCCGACAGGCTGATCCTTATCGCCGAGCGTGCGCTCGAGACTTCGAAGTTGCGGCGCGAGGTTTCCGATCTCAAGCAGCGCAGCGGCGAGACTTTCGACCTGATCGGCATGTCGTCGGCGATGAGCCAGCTGCGCCAGACCATCGAGCGCGTCGCGCCGACCAACAGCCGTGTGATGATCGTTGGCCCTTCCGGTTCGGGCAAAGAACTGGCGGCACGCGCCATCCATACACTGTCGGCGCGCAAGGGCGCACCGTTCGTGACGCTGAGCGCCGCCAACATCACGCCCGAACGCATGGAGATCGAGCTGTTCGGTACCGAATCGAACGGCACCGAGCGCAAGGTCGGTGCACTCGAGGAGGCCCATCGCGGCATTCTCTATATCGACGAAGTGGCCGATATGCCGCGCGAGACGCAGAACAAGATCCTGCGCGTTCTGGTCGAACAGCAGTTCGAGCGGGTAGGGGGCACCAAACGGGTCAAGGTCGACGTCCGCATCATCTCCTCGACCTCGCAGAACCTGGAAGCCATGATTGCCGACGGCCGTTTCCGGGAGGATCTTTACCACCGTCTGGCCGTGGTGCCGGTCATGGTGCCGGGCCTGGCCGAACGGCGCGAGGATATTCCCTATCTCGTCGATAATTTTATGAAGCAGATCGCCCGCCAGGCCGGCATAAAACCGCGCCGCATCGGCGATGACGCGCTGGCCGTGCTGCAGGCGCATAACTGGCCGGGCAACGTCCGCCAGTTGCGCAACAATGTCGAGCGCCTGATGATCCTGGCGCGTGGCGACGATGTCGATGCGCCGATCACCGCTGACCTTCTGCCTTCCGAGATCGGCGATGTCATGCCACGCACCCCCAATCAATCCGACCAGCACATCATGGCGCTGCCGCTGCGCGAGGCGCGCGAACAGTTCGAGAAGGACTATCTGATCGCGCAGATCAACCGGTTTGGCGGCAACATCTCCAAAACCGCCGAATTCATCGGCATGGAACGCTCAGCACTGCATCGCAAGCTGAAGTCGCTGGGCGTCTGACACGCGCCTCGTCCAATCAGCCGCGCCTGGGCCAAGCATTTGCCGGTTACGGCAAAGGCGGAATCACATAAGAAAGCCCGAGAGTTTTCCGGGGGTTGCCAATGCCACGCATTGCCTATGTCAACGGGCGCTACGTCGCTCATGCGGACGCCGCCGTGCACATCGAGGACCGCGGCTACCAGTTCGCCGATGGCGTCTACGAGGTCTGCGAGGTGGCCCGTGGCTTCATCGTCGACATGCCGCGCCACCTTGCCCGGCTCAACCGCTCGCTGACCGAACTGTCGATCGCCTGGCCGGTCGCACGCAACGTGCTGCCGCTCATCCTGCGCGAGGTGGTCAACCGCAACCATGTCGTGAACGGCCTGGTCTATGTCCAGGTGACGCGCGGCGTCGCCAGCCGCGACTTCGTCTTCCCTTCGGCGGACACCAAGCCGTCCCTGGTGGTGACCGCGAGGAAGGCCGATCCCGCCGCAGGCACCAAACGCGCCGAAACTGGCATTGCCGTCATTACCGTGCCCGAGAATCGCTGGGATCGCGTTGACATCAAGAGCGTCGGCCTGCTGCCCAACGTCCTGGCCAAACAGAAGGCGAAGGAAGCCGGCGCGCAGGAAGCTTGGTTCGTCGACACCGATGGCAACGTCAAGGAAGGTGGCTCGTCGAACGCCTGGATCATCACCAGGGATGGCGTCCTGGTCACGAGGCCGGCCGAGCACGGCATCCTGCGCGGCATCACCCGCACCACCATGTTCGAGGTGGCGGCCAAGCTCGGCTTGAAGATCGAGGAGCGTGGCTTTTCCGTCGCCGAAGCCAAGGCTGCAAAGGAAGCCTTCATCAGTTCCGCGACGACAATTGCGATGCCTATCGTGGCTATCGACGGCGATCCGGTCGCCAATGGGCACCCCGGATCAATAACACTTTCGTTGCGGCAGGCCTTTTTTGACATTGCGGAAAAAAGTCCAGCCTGATAACCGCACAGGTGGAATGAACATCAATATATCTCGTTCTGCTTGTCGTTACTGACGGCAAGACGATGTTTGCGCGCTTGACATGGGCCCGACAATTTGGCGCATTGGCTTGCAAACCGAAGGGGATCGGCGAAAGACAAGAACAATGGCGGAACGATCGCAAAACCTTCAGGACCTGTTCCTGAATTCAGTTCGCAAGAGCAAGAACCCGCTCACCATCTTTCTCATCAACGGCGTGAAGCTGACCGGCGTGGTCACTTCGTTCGACAATTTCTGTGTCCTTTTGCGCCGCGACGGTCACTCTCAGCTCGTCTACAAGCACGCCATTTCCACGATCATGCCGAGCCAGCCGGTTCAGATGTTCGATGGCGAGGAAAGCCAGGGCGCCTGATTGGCACGTGAGAAAGACGCGGACGGCACGGTCCGCGGAAAACCAGCGCACGATCCCGGGACGGAAGCCAAGGGTCCAACCCGGGCCGTTGTCATCGTCCCGGTCCTGACCCGCCAGCCACGCAGTGACGACGAGACCAATCGTCCGCGGCTGACGCGTTCGGCCGACGCGCGCCACGACGAGGCGGTCGGCCTCGCCAGCGCCATCAATCTCGATCCGGTCCACACGGCTGTCGTGACCGTCAACGACCCGCGCCCGGCGACCTTGCTCGGCAGCGGCAAGGTCGAAGAGTTCGCCGAAATCGTCAAGGAGAACCACGCGGAGCTGGTCATCGTCGACCATCCGCTGACCCCGGTGCAGCAGCGCAATCTGGAAAAGGAATTCAACGCCAAGGTGCTGGACCGCACCGGCCTAATCCTGGAAATCTTCGGCGAGCGCGCCCGCACCAAGGAAGGCACGCTGCAGGTCGAGTTGGCGCATCTGAACTACCAGAAGGGCCGGCTCGTGCGCAGCTGGACCCACCTTGAACGCCAGCGCGGTGGCGCCGGGTTTCTCGGCGGCCCCGGCGAAACGCAGATCGAGTCCGACCGGCGGCAGCTGCAGGAAAAGATCATCAAGCTGAAGCACGAGCTGGAAACAGTGCGGCGCACACGCGACCTGCACCGGGCCAAGCGCAAGAAGGTGCCGTTCCCGGTGGTGGCGATCGTCGGCTACACCAATGCCGGCAAGTCGACGCTGTTCAACAAGCTGACCGGGGCGGGGGTGTTGGCGCAGGACATGCTGTTCGCCACGCTCGATCCGACGCTTCGCCGCGTGCGTCTGCCACATGGCACGCCGATCATCCTGTCGGACACCGTCGGTTTCATCTCGGACCTGCCGACGCATCTGATCGCCGCTTTTCGCGCCACTCTGGAAGAGGTGGTCGAGGCCGATCTCGTCATCCATCTGCGCGACATTTCCGATCCCGACACGGCAGCGCAAGCCGAGGACGTCGAACGCATCCTGGCCGACCTTGGCGTCGATGCCAGGGACACGAAGCGTGTGATCGAAGTCTGGAACAAGATCGACCGGCTCGACGAAGGCAACAGGAGCCGGCTGCTTGCGGATGCAGCCGACGGCATCAAGGGTCCGCCGATCGCCATATCGGCGGTCACCCGCGAAGGCATCGAAGCGCTGAAGGCGATCATCGAGACACGGATGGCCGGCGAGATCGAGGACCTGACGGTGACGATCGAGCCAGCCCAATTCGGTCTTGTCGATTGGCTTTACCGCAATGGCGATGTCGTTTCGCGAACCGACAATGACGACGGCAGCGCCACCATCTCGCTCAAGGCCACGCGGAGCGCCCGCGAAGAGATAGAGAGCCGATTGCGCCGCAAAAACAACGGGTAAATCGGAGCAATTCCAGGAAAAGTGTAGCCTTTCCCGTCTGGAATTGCTGTCCTATAGGCCTACTTTACGCCCTTGGCTTCCTGCCAGAGCGCTTCCATCTCCGCCAGATCAGCGTTTTCCAGCGTGTTGCCGGACTTTTCCAGGGCCTGCTCGACATAGTGGAAGCGCGACCGGAATTTTTCGTTGGTGCCGCTCAACGCGGCTTCCGAATCGAGCTTGAGGTGCCGGCCGAGGTTGACGACGGCAAACAGCATGTCGCCGAACTCATCCTTGATCGACGCCGTATCGCCCTTGGCCAGCGCTTCGCGCAGTTCGCCGATCTCTTCCTCGATCTTGTCGAGGATCGGGGCCGCCTCGCTCCAGTCGAAGCCGACACGGGCAGCTTTCTCCTGAAGTTTCAACGCCCGCGTCAGGGCGGGCAGGGCGACTGGAACGCTGTCCAGAAACCCCTTGCCGTTCTCTTCGGGGTCGAGGCCGCGCGCGAGGCGAGCCTGCCGCTTCTCAGCCTTTTCCTGTGCCTTGATCTTTTCCCACATGCCTTTGGCCATGCCGGCGCTGCGGGCCTTCTCGTCGCCGAAGACATGCGGGTGGCGGCGGATCATCTTGGTGGTAATGGCCCGGACCACGTCGCCGAAGGCGAATTCGCCGGCTTCCTCGGCCATTTGCGCGTGATAGACGACCTGCAGCAGGAGGTCGCCGAGCTCGTCGCGCAGATCGTCGAGGTCGCCGCGCGCGATGGCATCCGCCACCTCATAGGCCTCCTCGATCGTATAGGGCGCGATGCTCGAGAAATCCTGCTCGATATCCCACGGGCAGCCCGTCTTCGGCGCGCGCAGTGCCGCCATGATCTCGATCAGGCGCGAAATGTCTTTCGATGGCGTCATGGTAGCGGATGCTATCCTGCGGCCGCCGCGCGGCCAATCCCGTCAGCCGGCGAGGGCGCCTTGTCCACAGGTGAGCCGCTTCAGTCGAGTACGGAGACGATGGCCTTGGCGAGGTCATCCATGCCGTCCTCGGGCAGTCCGGCGACATTGATGCGGCTGTCGCCGACCATGTAGACGCCATGTTCGGTGCGCAGCCGCTCGACCTGCGCTTCCGTGAGGCCAAGCCGCGAGAACATGCCGCGATGGCTGGCGACGAAGTCGAAGCGGTCGGAGTTGGATTGCCGGCGCAGTGCCTCCGCAAACTGGACACGAAGGCGGAGCATTCGCAGGCGCATCTCTTCCAGCTCTGCTTCCCAGTCGGCACGCAAGGCGGCGTCTTCCAGCACGATGCGCACCGCCGCCGCCCCATGGTCCGGCGGCATCGAATACATGGCGCGTGCCGCCGACAGCATCTGGCTCATCGCCACATCGGCCTGCGCGCCGTCCCTGGCCAGGACCATTGCCGCGCCGACACGATCGCGGTAGACGGCAAAATTCTTCGAGCAACTGGACGCGACAACCATTTCGGGAACTTTCGCAGCCAGCAGCCGCAAGCCGAGGGCGTCGGCCTCGAGACCGTCGCCGAAGCCCTGGTAGGCGATGTCGACAAACGGCAGCAGGCTGTGCTCGACGACCAGTTCGGCAACGGCAGCCCACTGGGCGGCATCCAGGTTGGCGCCGGTCGGGTTATGGCAGCAGCCATGCAGCAGCACCACGTCGCCGCTCTTGGCCGTCCGCAGCGCCGCCAGCATGTCGTCGAAACGAACCGCGCCCGAGGCCGCATCGAAATAGGGGTATTCGCGGATCTGCAGCCCGGCGGCGCGCATCACCGGCATATGGTTCGGCCAGGTCGGGTTCGACAGCCAGACGGTTGCGTCCGCGCGCGTCCGCTTGAGCAGTTCCGCCACAAGCCGCAGCGCCCCGGAGCCGCCGGGCGCCTGTGCCGCACGAATGCGCGACATGTCCGCGCCCGGGCCGAAGGCGAGCTTGGCCATCACCATGTTGAACCCGGTGTCGCCGGCAAGTCCGAGATAGGTCTTGGTATCCTGGTCCTGCAGCAGCCGCTTTTCGGCTTCGCGCACGGCACGCATCACCGGCGTCTTGCCGTCGCGATCCTTGTAGACGCCGACCCCGAGGTCGACTTTGTTGGGACGCGGATCCGCGCGATAGAGGCCGATCAGGGCAAGAATCTTGTCGGCGGGAGCTGGCTGAAGATCTTCGAACATCGCTATGGTTCCGTTGGCGCGGCGGAGTGATACGCAAATCGAGCGCGCTTCACCAGCGGTTTTGGTTACGTCAAGGCAAAAACCGGCACCTGACCGTGCCGCTTTCAACGGCTCGAGGGAAGGCACGCTCTATGCTCGTACGGCTGACGATGATCTGCAACGGTGCCACGGCCGCGACCCGGCAGGGTGCGTTCCCGGAGGATGAGCCGCTGGAGCCGCGATCGCTGACGCTGGCGAAGGCTATGCGCGGAACATTGCGCCGTGCCGACCGCGTGTGGACAGCCCCGGCGCTTCGTGCCCGGCAGACCGCCGAGGCGCTGGCGTTGGACGCATCGGTTGAACCGCTTCTGGCCGATCGGTACCATGGCCGATGGGCCGGCAGGCGTTTCGAGGACGTGCAGGCGGAGCAGCCCGCCGACATCACCGCCTGGCTCACGGACCCCAATGCGGCGCCGCACGGTGGCGAGTCGCTTGCCGATGTCGCAGGCAGGGCTTCGGACTTGATGGGTCGACTGATCGCCGAGCATGGGCACACAATCGCAGTGACGCACGCCAGCATCATCCGCGCCGCGATCCTGCATGTGCTTGGTGCGCCGCTTACCGCCGGCGGGAAGATCGACATCGAGCCGCTCAGCATCACCGATTTTCGGAGCGACGGCCGCAGGTGGGTGTTGCGTGCCTGCGGGGTAACTGCCCCAAAACCGGCAAGACCGCTTCGGGCCTGACAGCGCTCTACGAAGCCCGGGCGAGGCGAGGGCAACGGCGAACGATGTACTCCGGCAAATCCGGATAATAATAATAGCGCTGCCGGGATTAAAATCCCCACATGCTCCGTAAACAGGGCATGAAACGGTCGATGCCACGCTTCGATATTGTTGGACAGCTCGGGCCGCTGCGGCGTTACGCACAGTCACTGACGCGTAACAATGCGGAAGCCGAGGACCTCGTGCATGACGCGCTAGTGCGCGCCTATGAGCGGCGCGGCACCTTTCGCTCCGGCGGAAACCTGCGGGCGTGGCTGCTCTCGATCGTCCACAACGCGTTTGTTGACCGCATGCGCTCGCGCCGCTCGGAAGCGCTGCGTGTCGAACAGGCCAGATATCTTGCTGCCGCCAGCACACCGGCGCCGCAGGAGCACTCGGTGCGCCTGGCGCAGGTGCGGGACGCGTTTTTCAACCTGCCGGAAGAACAGCGTTCGGCGCTGCATCTGGTCGCCATCGAAGGGCTTTCCTATCAGCAGGCGGCCAATGCCACCGGTGTGCCGCTGGGCACGCTGATGTCGCGCATCGGCCGGGCGCGCGCCGCCTTGCGCCAGATGGAAGACGCCGCCCCGGCGCGCGGAAAAAATCATCTCAGGATTGTGGGAGGCGACTCATGACCGCTCTTGTCGACCCCGTGACCGACACCGACCTCGATGCCTATGTCGACGACCAGCTTGATGTCACCCGCCGCATCGAGGTCGAGGCCTTCCTGTCGATCCGTCCGGAGGCGGCCGCGCGCGTAATGTCGGATCTCAGGACCCGCGATGAACTGCGTGTTGCGCTCGCCGGCTCGAAAGGCATGGCGCGGCCGGCGACCGCTGATGCGGCCCGCCGGTTGGAGAGGGGGCTTGCCCGCGGCCGAATCTTCGGCGTCTTGCAGCGCGCTGCCGCCGTTGCCGCCTTCGTTGCCGCCGGCTGGCTGGCGAACGGCATAATCGGGCCGATGTCGGTGACCAAGGTCGTCGCTTCGCCGCAGCCGCCTGCCTATGTCGACGATGCGGTGCGGGCACACAGGACGACGCTGGTGCGCGAAACCATGCCCTCGCAGCAGGAAGCACACAACTACAATGCCGGCGAGATCCGTGCGGCGACCGCGATCGTCATGCCGTCGCTGCCCAAGGACTGGAAGGTGCGCGACGTGCAGGTCTATCCATCACGTTTCGGCCCGAGCGTCGAGATGGCGGCTGATACCACGGACATGGGCCTGGTGTCGCTGTTTGCGATCCGGCCGGGAACCTTCGACGTGGTCAAGCCGACCGTTGCGCCGTCGGGCGACATTTCCGCGGCCTACTTCCAGATCGGCGAGGTCGCCTATGCGGTGGTCGCGCGCAGCGGAGTTCATGATCTCGACCGCGCCGCCGAGACGCTCGCCAAAACGCTTTACTGACCGATTCACAAAGGAGCACCCAATGAATACCCCCAATCTGGGATACCCCGTGGGAACGGGCACCCAAACCGGTGCCATGTACGACGAGGGCCTGCGGCAGCACATGCTGCGCGTCTACAACTATATGGGTCTCGGCCTCGTGGTCACCGGCCTGGTCGCCTTCATGGTGTCGTCGACGCCGGCGCTCTATGTGCCGATCTTCTCCAGCCCGCTGAAGTGGGTGGTGATGCTGGCGCCGCTCGCATTCGTCATGCTGTTTTCGTTCAAGATGCAGACCATGTCGGCTGCCAGCGCCCAGATGATGTTCTGGGCGTTCTGCGCGGTGATGGGCCTGTCGCTCGCCTCGGTGTTCCTGGTCTTCACCGGAACCAGCATCGCGCGCACCTTCTTCATTGCCGCCACCATGTTCGGTGCCACCAGCCTTTATGGCTACACGACCAGGCGCGATCTGACGCAGTTCTCGTCGTTCCTGATCATGGGCCTGATCGGCGTGGTGATCGCCAGCATCGTCAACATCTTCCTCGGCTCGACCGCGCTGCAGTTCGCCATCTCGGTGATCGGCATCGCTGTCTTCATCGGCCTGACCGCCTGGGACACGCAGACGATCAAGGAACAGTATGCCGAGAATTTCGATGCCGAATCTCGACAGAAGCTGGCCGTCTTCGGCGCCTTCTCGCTCTATCTGAACTTCATCAACATCTTCCAGCTGCTGCTGAATTTCACCGGCGAGCGCGAGTAACGACTGTCCGCTGTGGGCAAGGGCGAGGATTGTCGTCCTTGATGCGGAGAGGTGGCCGGAGGAGAAATCCTCCGGCCACAATTCGTTCCGGCAAGACCTGGCTACATCTTGAGTCCCCGAGAGCTTTTGCTAGTCTGCGCGCCGCACCAGCCTTCAACATCGCGCGAGGACATGTGGCAGACAGCCAAACGCTTCATGGCGACGGCATCTCGGCTGTTATAACCGGGCAGGGTGCCGAACTGGTTTCGCTACGGGATGCGCAGGGGTTTGAGTTCCTGTGGCAGGCCGGACCAGCCTGGCGCCGCCATTCTCCAGTGCTGTTCCCGATCGTCGGCCGGCTGAAGAGCGACCAACTGCGCCATCGCGGCAGGACCTATCCGATGACGCAGCACGGCTTCGCGCGCGACAAGCCTTTCGACTGGGCGGAGAGGGGACCTCGATCCTGTACGTTGGTTCTCACCGACGATGCCGACACGCGTGCGCACTACCCCTTCGCCTTTCGGTTGGCCGTGACCTACACGCTGGAGCCCCAGCAGCTTCGTGTGAACTTCGAGATCACCAATACTGGTGACGAGCCGTTACCGGCCTCGATCGGCGCACACCCGGCATTCAATTGGCCGTTGTTGCCGGAATTGCCCAAGGAGGCCTACCGGCTGACCTTTGCCGAGGCCGAACCGGCGCCGATCCGCCGGCTCAAGGATGGCCTACTGCTTCCGAAGTCGTGGCCAACACCGATCAAAGGCAGGACACTGACGCTCTCCGAACGGCTGTTCGACGACGACGCCGTCATCCTGGATCAGCCTGCCGGCACCAGCGTGCGCTATGGGGCCGAGCGTGGTCCGGCGATCGAAATGACATGGTTGGGATTTGAGGAACTGGGCATCTGGTCAAAGCCGGGCGGTGCCCCGTTCCTGTGCATCGAACCCTGGCACGGTATCGCGAGCCCGGGGGACTTCGACGGCGAGTTCCGCGACAAGCTTGGCGTCATGCTGATCGAGCCTACCGCCAAACACGTTCTGACATATCAGATCCGCATCGTCGAGTGAGCAGGGCGCCCGATAAGGTTGGTGATGAATCGTTCCTTTTTGGACAGCCTTTTTAGATCGGTGTACGAGCGAGGTTTTAAACTGCCGGACGATGGTGCCGATCACATTGACGAGAAGGCGCGCGGCGGTCAGCGCCGACAGGCCGTCAATGTCGGCGGGCGGATAGAACTCGACGAGATCGAATCCGGCGATCCTGGCCCGCTTGCCGAGACCCGCGATCAGATCGATGACCTGCGTGTAGGTGAGGCCGCCGGGCGTGCGCGCCGCCACGCCCGGCATGATGCCTGGGTCGATGCTGTCGCAATCGAGGGTGACGACGACCCGCGCTCCTTCCGGAATATGCCGAAGGGCGGCTTCGACGCCCTGGGCGTGAATCTGGCGTGCGGTCACGAAACGGCTGCCATAGCGCTGTGCCGCTTCGACGTCGGCGATACGTGCGCTGCCGACGCTGCGCAGGCCGACCTGTACGATGCCGGCGACATGCGTCATCTCGCTCGCACGATGCATCGGGCTGGAATAGCCGTAGCGTTCGCCATGGACCTCGTCGCGCCAGTCGATATGGGCGTCGATCTGCAGGACCCAGATCGGTCCATGGTCGGCAAAGCTGGCGAGGAAGGGAATGGTCACGGAACAGTCGCCGCCGAGCAGGATGGGCACGCCTGGCAAGGACAGGATCTCGCGCGTCTTTGCCTCGATACGGGCCCGGTTGCCGGCATTGTCGTGCAGGATGGTCAAGATGTCGCCGGCGTCGATGCAGCAGATCGCCTTGCTGTCGAACAGCGGCCCGCCGAGATCGAAATCCCAGTGCTCGATGAGTGCGGCATCGTCCTGGCTCGCGGCCCGGATCGCGTCGGCGGCCAAGGCATGGCCGCTGCTGTCCTTGCCTGGATAGGTGCTGCCGTGGCCGGCTCCGAAGATAACCGCCCGGGGCGTCTGGCCACCAGCGTGGTGATCGGGAAAGCCCAGGAACGAGGTCGATACGGTCATGATGAACTTTGGAGCCGAACGTGTGCAGGATGGTTGTGATCGGACGAAATCCCAAGCCAAGCCGTTCAGGGCGCAAGGTGCCGGCCCGCGCAAGATCGCCAGCGGCGGCTCTTCCACAACCACGTCCGAAAGTCGCATAAGATAGATTATGGAACTTAAACATTTCCCGACGGCTGGGAATTGCCGCTGATTTTCATGGGTTTGGCATCGATCGATGCGTGTTGCCTTGAGCTGATGGCCAACGCTACGCTGCGTGAATGACGACAGCAAGGCGTGAGATCGAAGTGGCGATTGAAGTGTTCGTGCATGGCTACAGCACGGGCAGAAGCCGAACCTTTCCCTACGAAGCCAGCCGCGTCGGACCATTGTGGCTGATGCGCGATGCCGAGCGCAAGAATCCTCGCGACTATCGCAGCGAGGAATGGGTCGTCCATGACGTCGCCGCCGAGGAAGCTGATGCGATCGTGCGGCAGCATGCGCGGCCGGGTTTTGCTGTTTCCGTCGTGATCGCGAACGACGAATCGGATGGACCAGCCCGAACCGCCTACAAAGCGCTCGGCTATCGGCTGCTGCGGACGGAAGGCTTTTTCGTTCAGCCCCTGCGCTGGATACCGAGCCCGCCAGCTCTCGTCTTGATCGAACGTGTGCGCACAGCCGAACGGGCCGCGCAGTTGCGAAAGATCATGCGCAGGCGGCCGATCGCGACCGATCTGCTCGGCGACGGCGCGCCGTTCCCCAGTATGTGGCGGTCGAAGGCGACGATATCGTTGGGCGCGTCCGCAGCGTGAACGCTGTCGGCGCAACCTGGTGCGCGGACATGTATGTCGAGCCTTCACAACGGCGTCGCGGCATCGGCAAGGCGCTGATGGCTAAAATGCTGCACGATGACCAGGTCCGTGGGTCGCGATGCTCGGTGTTGATGGCGACCCACGCCGGAGCGCTGCTTTATCCCAGCATGGGCTATGAGCGGATTGGAATGCTGCTGATATTTGGCCCAAGGAGCCGAACGTCCTCATGAGGGACCGTTCGTATCACGCTGATTCATAGGGAATTTCGATCACCATGCCGTCATAGGCCGGGGTGACGTTAGCAGGCACTTCGCCCTTGACCGTGGCGTAGTCGAGCGGCACGTGCATGTGCGTCAGCACAGCCTGTTTCGGCGCCAGCTTTTCGATCCATTCAAGCGCCTGGCCAAGCGACAGGTGGCTCGGATGCGTCCTGTATTGCAACGCGTCGATGATCAGAACTTCAAGGGCGCGCAACTTTTCGACGGTGGCATCGGGAAAGTCGCTGATATCAGGGCAGTAGGCCAGCGTCCCGACGCGAAAGCCGAGCGAGATGATATCGCCGTGGATCTGTGGCAAAGGCTCGAGGGCGAGGGCACCCCCCTCTCCCTCGATCACCACCGGCTTGGCGTGGTCGATGATGTGGGCTTCGACGATCGGCGGATAGGAACTGCCTGCTGGTGTCTCGAAGCAATAGCCGAACGCCTGGCGCAGCCGCAGCATCGTTGGCTGGTCGGCGTGGATATCGATCCGCTGGCGCTGATCGAGGACGAAGCCGCGTAGATCGTCGATGCCGTGAATGTGGTCCGCGTGCGGATGGGTATAGACGGCCGCGTCAATGCGCCTGACAGAGGCCATCAACATCTGCTGGCGGAAATCCGGTCCGGTGTCGATGACGACGGTCGTGCGATTGCCGTTCGCGGCGATCCGCTCGACCAGCGCTGCCGTGCGCGTGCGCCGGTTCCTTGGATTTTCCGGGTCGCATTTGCCCCAGTCGCCAGTGATGCGCGGCGTACCTGGCGACGAGCCGCAGCCGAGAACGGTGACGCGCAGGCTGTCGCTCATGCGTTGGACGCCCGCTGGTCCGGGCGCGGCATTTTTCCAAACAGCCGAAAGAAGTTGTTCGTCGTCAATGCAGCGATTTCAGCCTCACCGACCCCGATCGTCTCGGCCAGCACCTTGGCGGTTTGCGCGACATAGGCCGGCTCGTTGCGCTTGGCGCGGAATGGTACTGGCGCCAGATATGGCGCGTCGGTCTCGACGAGCAGCCGGTCATGCGGCACATCGGCGGCGATGGCGCGCAATTCGGCAGAATTCTTGAATGTCAGTATGCCTGAGAACGACACATAGCCGCCAAGCGAAACGCCCACCTCGGCCAGCTGGCGACCCGACGAGAAACAGTGCAGGATGAAAGGAAAGGCACCCTTCCCCGTTTCCTGCTCGAGGATATCGGCCATGTCCTCGTCGGCGTCGCGCGAATGGATGACCAGAGGCAGTCCGGTTTCGCGAGCGGCGGCGATGTGGGCGCGAAAGCCCTGCGCTTGCGCATCGCGAGGCGCCTTGTCGTAGAAATAATCAAGCCCGGCCTCGCCGATCGCCACCACCTTGGGGTGAGCCGATAAACGGACAAGGTCGGCGGCAGTAACGTCGAGCTCTTCTGCGGCATTGTGCGGATGGGTGCCGACCGAGCAATACACCTCGTCGAAAGTCTCCGCGATTTCAAGAATTTGCTGAAATCGCTTCACACGGGTCGATATCGTCACCATGCGGCCGATGCCGGCCGCCACGGCGCGGGCGACAATGGCCGCCCGCTCCTCGGCGAAATCTGGAAAATCCAGATGGCAGTGGCTGTCGACGAGCATCAGGCGTTCGCGTCCGGCTGGTCGACGTAACGCGGAAACACACCTTCCGGCACAGGCAAGGCGGAACCCGGGACAAGCGCATGATCGGCGTGGACGTGCACGAAGTCGCGCCTGTCCGCCGGCACCGCCAGCAGGTCAAGCAGCTTCGAGGCCGATCCCGGAATGTAGGGCTGGCACAGCATCGCCACGCGCCGTACCACTTCGGCTGTCGTCCACAGCACCGTTTCCATGCGCTCCGGATTGGTCTTTTTCAGCGCCCATGGCTCCTGCCCGGCGAAATACCGATCGGCTTCCGCCACGACGCCGAAGATCGCCGCCAGCGCCAGATGGATGCCTTGTTCGGCCATCGCCTTGCGCGCGGTGGCAAGAGCGGCCGCCGCCTGATCCAGGATCGTGCTGTCGGCATCGGTCAGGTCGCCGCGCTTCGGCACCACGCCGCCGCAATTCTTGGCGATCATCGACAGCGAGCGCTGCGCCAGATTTCCGAGGCCGTTGGCGAGATCGGCGTTGGTGCGGTTCACGATCGCTTCATGGCTGTAGCTGCCGTCCTGGCCGAACGGCACTTCGCGCAGGAAGAAATAGCGTACCTGGTCGAGACCGTAATGCTCGATCATGGTGAATGGGTCGATGACGTTGCCGACCGATTTCGACATCTTCTCGCCGCGGTTGAACAGGAAGCCGTGGCCGAAAACGCGCTTCGGCAGCGGGATGCCAGCCGACATCAGGAAGGCTGGCCAATAGACCGCATGGAAGCGCACAATATCCTTGCCGATGATATGTGCATCGGCCGGCCAGAAGCGCCAATTATCAGCCTTTTCATCGGGATAGCCGACACCGGTAATATAATTGGTCAACGCGTCGACCCACACATACATCACGTGCTTGTCGTCGCCAGGCACCGGCACGCCCCAATCAAAGGTCGTGCGCGAGATCGACAGGTCTTTCAGCCCCGATTTGACGAAGCTCATCACCTCATTGCGCCGCTCGGCCGGGCCGATGAAGTCGGGCTGGTTTTCATAGAGGGCAATGAGCTTGTCCTGATAGGCCGAGAGGCGGAAGAAATAGCTCTCCTCCTCCACCCATTCGACAGGCGTGCCCTGTGGTCCATAGCGGACATTGTCGGGACGGACCTCCGTCTCCTCCTCGCCGTAATAGGCTTCGTCGCGCACCGAGTACCAGCCGGCATAGCCGCCCTTGTAGATATCGCCATTGGCGTCCATCGCCTTCCAGATCGCCTGCGAAGACGCGTAATGCCGTTCTTCCGTGGTGCGGATGAAATCGTCGTTGGAGGCGTTGAGCGCGGCCGCCATGCGCTTGAAATCGGCTGAATTGCTATCGGCCAGTTCGCGTGCCGAAATGCCTTCGCGCTTCGCCGTCTGCAGCATCTTGATTCCGTGCTCGTCGGTGCCCGTCAGGAAGAAGACTTGCTTGCCGTCGAGCCGCTGGAAACGGGCGAGCGCGTCGGTGGCGATTAGCTCGTAGGCATGGCCGATATGCGGCTTGCCGTTCGGATAGGAGATCGCGGTCGTGATGTAGAATGTGTCGCGTGACATGAATGAACCGTCATGAATGTCTGAATGGAAGCCGTGGCGGTGGATATCGCATCGGAATGGCGATTGCCATCCCGAGACCAATGCATGCCGCCAAAAGTGACCCCGGTTTTGGGCCAACGGCATGCATCGAAAAGGCCGTCACATTCGCATCGCAGACTTCAGGCGGTCGATCATGGTCAGGGCGTGCTGCTTCTTGTCGAGATTGTAGGTGTCGGTTTCAGATATAGCGTTCAGCGCCTCGTGCCAAGTGTCCGACAACGCTTTGGCACGCGCAAGGTCCCCGTCCAGGGCCACCCGGCTTGCCGCGTCCGATAAAAGATCGAGCGCCCGGCGATTGAAGATGTCGAACTGGATCGCCTGATCGCGCCCGGCGACGGCCTCGGCAAGGCGGTAGGTTGCGCCGACGTCGCTCTTTCCTGCCGCCACAAGCCCATCGAGCGTCTGGGCGATCTCCAGCCCGCCATACTGGGTCAGCAGGATGGCGTTGCGGGCGCTGCCCCCTGCCCGTTCGACCAGTGCCGCCTGTGCTGCCGGATCATCCGGCGGCGGCGGCTCGGCGGTCTGCAGCACCGCCAGCAAATCGTCGGCATCGAGCGGCGTCATGCGTACCACCTGGCAGCGCGAGCGGATCGTCGGCAGCAGGCTGCCCGGCGCATGGACGATGAGAATGAACAGCGTTCTTGCCGGCGGCTCCTCGAGGTTTTTCAGCAAGGCGTTGGCGGCATTGGCATTCATGTCGTCGGCGGGATCGACGATCACCACCCTGTAGCTGCCGTCATGCGAGGTCAGCGACAGGAAGCGGCTGACCTTGCGGATCTCGTCCACGGTGACGACGGTCTTGAAGCTCTTGGTCTTATCGTTCAGCGGACGGGTCAGGTGCAGCACGCCGGGATGTGCGCCGGTTGCGATCTGGCGAAACAGCGGCGACGCCGGATCGGGCACGGCAAGCCTTTCCGGGGCCTGATCGAAGGCCGGGTATTTCAACAGATGATGCGCAAGATGGAAGGCCAGCGTCGCCTTGCCGATGCCTACCGGTCCGGCGAAGATCAGCGCATGCGGCAGCTTTCCCGACCGATAGGCGGCGGCGAGCATGCCGGCCGCCTGCCCGTGTCCGACAAGACGGGGCGTTTCGGCGGGCTCGGGTACGCCGTCCAGCGTATCGTGCTGTTCCGGCGCGATGCGTTCGAAGATCATACCGGTGCGGCCTGCCTGTTGCGCGCGGGTGCCCTCGCCTCGAGTGCCGCGAACACGGCCGCGGTGACGACATCCTCCACCGTGTTTGGATCGGCCGACGCGTCGACGACGATGCAGCGTCCCGGCTCGGCCGCGGCGATGGCCAGGAAGGCATCACGCCGGGCCTGATGGATGGCGAGCGTCTCCTTTTCGAAGCGGTCGGCGCCCGCGTCGCTGCCGCGCCGCAGCGTCGCGCGCCTGAGGCCCTCGGCCGGATCGATATCGAAGATCAGCGTCATGTCCGGCATCATGCCGTTGATCGCGACCTGCTCCAGCGTTTCCATGAACGCCGGATCGATTCCACCGGTAACGCCCTGGTAGACACGCGAGGAATCCAGAAAGCGGTCGCACAACACGATGGTGCCGCGCTCGACCGCGGGTCGGATGACCTGCTCGACATGGTCGGAGCGCGCGGCGGCGAAGAGCAGCGCTTCCATCTTCGGCCCGAATGGCTCCGCGGCGCCTGAAAGCAGCACATGCCTGACCGCTTCGGCGCCTGGCGAGCCGCCCGGTTCGCGCGTGAGCAGGACATCGTATTTCTTGGCGCGCATCTTTCTCGCCAGCCGCTCGATCTGCGTCGACTTGCCTGCGCCCTCGCCGCCTTCGAAGGTGATGAAAAATCCGCGCGCCAATCGAAAGAGCCTTTGTCCATGTTGGAGTGGATTGTTGCGCTCTAGATAGTCCGCGTTCGGGAAAACGTCCATGCCGTCGGTGCTATCGCAGCCAGCCGATCGCCAGTTCCTTGACGGCATCGAGTGCGCGCTGCGGCAAGGTGCCGACACTGATCGACTCGGCGGCGAAGAGTGGCGTCTCCTGGCTTAGCGTATCACCGATCCAGACGCGCAGCGCGCCCACCGGCTGCCCTGCCTCCACCGGAGCGGCGACCGGGCCGGTGTAGACGATCCGGGCCGTCAGCTTGTCACGGTTGGTGATCGGCAGGAAGATGTCGATCGGCCCTTTTGCCTTCAGCGTCACGCCGGATTTCGCCCCGCCAAAAACCTGGGCCTCGCCGATCACCTCGTCCCTGGCGAATATCTCGGTCTTCTCGAAGGACCGCGCGCCCCAGTCGAGTAGCTTGCGCGCCTCTTCGGCGCGTTCCTTGTCGTTGGCAAGCCCGCTCATCACCGCGATCACCCGGCTGCCGTTATGGCTGGCCGAAGCGACGATACCGAAGCCGGCCGCCTCGCTGGCACCGACAACCAGGCCATCGGCGCCGATGTCCATGGCCAACAGCGGGTTACGGTTTTTCTGGGTGATCTTGTTCCAGGTGAAATCCTTCAGCCCATAGTAGCGATAGTAATCCGGGTAATCGCGCCACAAATGCAGGGCAAGCTGGGCCAGCTCGCGCACTGTCGTCTGCTGACCGTCCGCCGGCAGACCGGTCGAATTGACGAAAGTCGATGTCTTGAGGCCGATCTGGCGGGCGCGTTCGGTCATCTGCGCGGCAAAATTGTCCTCGGATCCAGCCATGCCTTCGGCGATGACGATGCAGCCGTCATTGGCAGCCTGTACGGTCACGCCCTGGATCAGGTCCTCGAGGCGGATCGCCGATTTGAGCTTGGCAAACATCGTCGACGTTCCCGACGGCGCGCCGCCCTTGCGCCAGGCGTTTTCGCTCACGACGAACGTGTCGTCGAGCTTGAGACGCCCGGACTTGAGGCCGTTGAAAACCACTTCCATGGTCATCAGCTTGGCCATTGAGGCCGGCGGGATCGGCTTGTCGGCATCTTTCGAAAACAGCACCGTGCCGGTATCGGCATCGATCATGAAGGCCTGTGCGGCCTTGGTCTCGAAAAGCTGTGCGCGGGCCGGGGTCAGAGAAAGCAGGAGACCGAGAAGAAGAACCCCGGCAAAAGGCTGAAGCAAGCGAAACTGCATGAAATTCGACCCGTTGGCCGGTCCCTCCGGCAAGCCAGCGAAACTATCCGGCTTTTTCCGGGACGGATCAACTGTTCAGTGGAATCCGTCTCGCGTATCAGTCGCGCACGGCCAGCGCATCGGGCGCGCCATGCGTCCACGCCGCCTGCAGCAATTCGTCCACGCCGCCGTGGCCATCCGGATAGAGATTGACGGCATACCAGTCATTGCCGTCGAGATCGGAACGCTGGATCTCTATCCGGCCAAAGGGCTCGAGTGCGGCGGCCACGCGCTTGGCTTCAGCGGCATTGTCGAAGGTGCCGGCGGCGACATAGTCGGAATTGGACGGTGACGCCTTCGGATTGGATTTCTTCCACGACCGCAAGATGTCGGCCGGTGACATGCCGCTGTCGTCCAACGCGGCAAAAACATCCGCGCGCCGCACGCGTTCATCCGTATAGGACAGCGAAGCCACGGCGAACGGCGAACGCGGCGGCAGCATAATGTCCGGGCGCTCAGGCACGATCGGACCGAAATCGGGCAGTGCCACGTCGCCGAAGGCCGGCGCCTGCGCCGACAGGGCAGCCGGCTGAGCGAAGGCCGGGCCGGAATCCGTCATCTGGCCCGGGAACGGCGCGGCGGCGGCACCCACCGGCAGGCTCGGCGACGGCCCGTTCATGGCGACCATGACGCCGCTAGGCAGGCCGTCCGACGGGTCCGGGCGCCTATTGCCGGGATGGTAGGAGGCCATCAGATACTGGTCGTCATCGCCGTCGAGCGGCGCGCGCCCGACATATTCCACCTTCACCTCGGCCGTGCCGACATTGGCATAGTCGAGCATCTCCGCGGCACGCTGCGACACGTCGATGATGCGGCCCTCGTGGTAGGGTCCGCGATCATTGACGCGGACGATGACCGAACTGCCGGTCTTGAGATTGGTGACGCGGGCATAGCTCGGCAGCGGCATGGTCGGGTGTGCCGCCGTCAGGTGCGCCACGTCGTAGACTTCGCCGTTGGCGGTCAGCCGGCCGTGGAAGGCATCACCATACCAGGAGGCCAAACCGACCTTGGCGTAGCGCTTTTCTTCCTTCGGATAATACCACTTGCCGCGAACCTGGTAGGGTTTGCCGAGCTGGTCGCGGCCGCCGCCACGCCGCATGAAGGCAACGCGCGGGCTGGCTTTCACGCCATATTCGGTTTCGGCGAAATATTCCTTGGATCGATGCTTGGGATTGACCATCGCCTTCGGCTGCGGCGACGCGCACGCCGCCAGCAACGCGGCCGACGCAGCAAACAGCGCAATCGTGGAAGCGCGACGAAGACGCGGGCGCGTCGCAGCCTGCATGTTCCTGAAATCCCCTACAGTCTCAATCAAAGATGCCGCCGTTTGACATCAGAGGAGCCAAAGCACTCACTCGACAATACCAAAGGCGACTAGAACCCCGATCCTTTTTGCGCAGGAATTGTTTATCACGGTATTAACCGATTATGGCCGGAACCGGGCAAGATTGTGACGCTGCTTGCCGGGGATCACCTGTCTGGGTCATGCGCGCTTCACGGAAGCCGGTTGACAGGTCTTTGCCAGGCACACTAGAGCAGTCGCCTGTGATGAACAGTCACTGGAGGGATGGCCGAGCGGTTTAAGGCACCGGTCTTGAAAACCGGCGTGGGCGCAAGTTCACCGTGGGTTCGAATCCCACTCCCTCCGCCAAGTCAAGCCGAAATGGTGGGTTTTCTCGCATTTTTCGGCTCTAAATAGCCAGACGACTAGCCAAACCGAAAGCGTTCTATAGCGCCACGATCAGCCGCAAGAAACTCATGCCTTGCGTTGCCGTCGCAATTGCTAGGTCGAGGGGCGCTTCGTGTGCCTGGTCGAAACCAGCACCGTGGCGGAACGGATGGGCAGAATGAACCCACGCTTTGAAAGTTCCTAAGAGCCTGTCAACCTTGTCCCCCGCTTCCGGATAAGCGGAGAAATGGTTTAGGAGTTTCGGCCTTAGGTGGTCGTCAATCGCTTTCGGGCTTATTCGGTCAATTTTAGTTGGACCGATGATTGTTATAAATGCGCTTTCAACAGCCTCGAAAATCCCGCTAATTAACCCTTTCCCGCTTTGGTGGGCGACGTCCAAATTGGATAATGCGTCTTGCAACGCGTGATTTGCAGCGGTGAACCGCGTCGATCCTAGTCCCGCCATGGTGCTTTGAATCGCTCGCTCAAATTCTTCGTCTACGAAAAAATGCACTCCACCCTTGTCGTCTATTCGATACCGGAGGGATTCTTCGGCAATTATTGCTCGCGCCTCAGCAAGCAGGAGATTATGAAGACCGTTCATCTTCAGCCACAACGTAATGCCACTGAGGATGTCTGCTATGTCCTCCTTTTCCCAGAAAGCGGAATGGTTATAACTAATCGGATAAGCAACGCCGAACATTCTTTCCATTTGCTCGGCAAAATCCGATTTGTCGCCCATTCTCGCGGCGGCGAACCAAGCTACTAAACGACGCCGTGCGCGCACACTATCCGCCAAGAGGACCGGCTCGCGCAGGTAATTTCGGCGAAAGTATCCGCCTTCTTCTGGTCCACTGCTCATGAATGCTCCGATTGAAAATTCTGAATCCCGACTTTCATTCAATTCCAGACAAAGCGCCAGATAGCAGCCGAGGCTATCCCCTCGGCAAGCTGTGAATCTCCAGCCTAACCGGTCCGCCGCGATCGCAGCTTGTGCAAAACAGCGCTCGCTCGACCGTGCTGAACAATGCGTCCTTGCCATATCGTTTATTCAGCGCTGCCGGCTTTACGTCCGCATGGTGCGAGCAATTTTTGCACCATGCGCGCAACCGGTGCCAATCGCGCAAATCGCCAAGTCCAGGCCGGCGTGGATGCTGCCGTCAATGATGGTTTGCGGAGGAACAGTCGGTTCGCCTGGAGTTACAATTTTCTCCATCCTGTGGCGACCGTTGTAGTGGATTAGCACCATGCCCGGACGACGCCGGACAGCCGCTTGCCATGCCGCTTGGCTGACCGTTGAATCTGGTGATCGGCAGATCGTTTCGACAAGTGTTTTTTCCTCACGATCCCAAACTTCAATCCGGAAATTATCTTCTGCCGTTTTTCCCATGGCTTAGCCCGGCGAGCGCAGCGCCCGCCCGTCCCGTTAAACAACCCTTTGTATGAGCAATAAGGAACAAATTCCTACGGCGTCAAGGCGGCGTTTGGTATTGTTGTTCCCATTTTTTTCAC
This sequence comes from Mesorhizobium sp. B4-1-4, assembly GCF_006439395.2. NCBI lineage: Bacteria > Pseudomonadati > Pseudomonadota > Alphaproteobacteria > Hyphomicrobiales > Phyllobacteriaceae > Mesorhizobium > Mesorhizobium sp. B4-1-4. Next base: position 1,888,838 of record NZ_CP083950.1, on the reverse strand, counting down.
CTGCCGGTGGGGCGGCCCCCTCAACTCACCTAATGTAACGTATTCATATCAAAATTGTGGTATGATTCGTCGGGTGGGCAAGAAGGCGAGGCGCAAAGCAAAGCACTCTATTGAGCTACCGTTTGAAGACGAGGCTCAAACGGAAGCGGTCTACTATGCGCGGAAGTGCGGGATTACCGCAGAAGAAGCCTTGCGGATCATCAAAGAGGCCGGCCCGTCCAAGGACGCTAGAACTGCGCCGGCCTTGTCCCGTTCCATTAGATAACCGACGTATCTCTGCCGGTCATCCCCACACCGCCGCCTGCAACTCGCTGCACGTGCAACTGGCCTCTCTTGGCCATAGCCGGCGCTAATCAGGCTCTTCCCAAAAATCCTGCAACGACGCGTGACGCAAATCTTCCTCGCCGCGCAGATGCTTCACGCGGCCAATCAGCCCCGGCTTGACCCATTGCGTTGCCGAACGCTTCATCCCCTTCGGCGGAGGTCCTGCATGCTCCTGGACGTGCTTCCAGAGGCGTTCGCGTACCTCCCGGCCGGCGTTGATGAATGCGGAGCCGACATAACGTCCGGTGCCGCGCTCTGCCATCAACGCAAAGGCTGGTTTTGCCCGGCTCGCGCTCGACGCCTAGCAACTCATATTCATCGACGCTGAAAGCCTTGGTCTTAAGCCACGCGGTCGATGGTCCGCTTCGGTAAACGCTATCCCGCCGTTTCGATACCATGCCTTCAAGGCCGGCTTGGTCGATCAAATGAAAAATTGCCTTCGCATCGCCCGGTAGCGCCTGGCTGAATTGAATGCGCTGTCCGTCGGGAATTAATACGGCGAGGATTCGCGACGGTCCACCAATACCATGTCCCGCAAATCGTGACCGTTTAGATGCAAGAGATCGAAGGCGACGAAATAGAGATCGTGCTGCCGGCGCGTGATCGCTTTGCGCAACTCGCCGAAATCCGAATTGCCGGATTCGTTGAGAACGATAATTTCGCCGTCGATGATCGCGCTATCAACGTTCAGCGCGGCAGCGGCTTTGGAGAAGTCCCGATATTTTGCCGCCCAGTCGAGACCGCGCCGGGTGAATATTCGAACACCCTCGGCGTCGCGAACAATCTGCGATCGGTAGCCGTCAAATTTGACTTCGTGAATCCAATCCGCGCTCTCTGGCGGCTTTTCCACCAAAGTTGGCATCAACGGAGGGATGAACTCCAAACGCATGCACTGCCCCAACAACCGCGAGTCAAGGCGCGATGGCTAAATTAGTTCCGGAACATTTTAGGCAAATTGAATGTTCAAACGGTTATGGCAGACAAAGACGTAGCCGCTTGCTGGACAGCGCTTCACATGGTGCGGATGGCAATTGAGGGAAACGTGCCCTGCCGGCGTCCTGCCGAGTGAGGAAGCTGTGTTAGAGCTTTACGGACCGGAACCTATCCATGAAGCCGAAGCACTGGCCAAGGCGATCATTGCGACGGTCGAAAAGCTTGCGGAAAAGCCCTGACCATAAGCGGGCGGAGGACCGGCCCGCCATTTTTGCTGATTTTGCTGATTAATTTGTCGCCAGTAGCCAAAGACATGGCCAAGAAGGCTTTGCGACCATTTGTTTGAATGTTTGCTGCTCGATTGACAATTTGTCTGTGCCATTCACGCAAATCGCACAGCGCCACGTCCAAGCCAGCATGAACACTGCGGCGGGATCGTCGGTTCGCCTGCATGGTTGTCGCACCGGCCGGCGAACTCCTGTATGCATAGCGGAAAGCATGGGGGTGCTGTCGCCGTGATCGTAGCGCAGACCACTGAGAGGGACCACTTCGGATTTTACCCGATATTGCGGCCAATGCGTCAGGTGCGACAGGGAAAGGACAGTGACACGTACCAGTCGGACCTAAAGGCCGGAAGCGTTCCGGTCGGCATTCAAACTTTTCTCGCGGCTAACAGCGCATGCCGCGCCATTGATCTTGAATTCGTTGTGAATTTGTCACTCGTAAATTGCCGCGTGTCGGATGCTAGGCCCTTCGCCGTTTGGAAAGCTTCCGCAATAGGTCCGCTTCGTCCGTAATCCCGTCATCGAAAATTTGGAAGACTTTCATAGCCAAGAATTCGCGCTGCTCCCGGTCTTTCTTGGCGAGGCGGCGTTCGTAGCACAGCCGATCAAGCACCCGCTTGAGCATAGCCAGATCAGCGGGCCAGTAGACACCATATCGCGACATTAACACGGCCGCCGCCCCCGCGTGGCTTATGAGGATTTCATACGCGAAAATAGCTTGTCCCGTTGTGGAACAAATTCACGGCTTGGTGATTTCTAAACAGAAGTGGATTCTCTTCTTCACAGGGCCGCTGAGAAAGCCCGTCGCAACGGTCATTGGCTGCGACAGGCTTTTACTTATGTAGCAAACGCACCAAGCGCCTACTTCCTGATAATCCAATCCACTAAGGCAGCTTCAACGCGCTCGCATCCGGTGAACTCGTAGACCAGGCTCTGAGCTAGATCGCGCCATTGACCCTCCGGTGCCTTCATTTCCAAGGCCAAGTCATGAAAGACGTTGCGGAGAATGTCTGCATCGAACGCGGACACGTGGTGCCGCTCAACGTTTCTGGTCGCCTCGTCTATCTTGCGCTTGCGCAACCGCTTTAGAAGGTCGCGCGATGCCGCGATTGCACGCCGGGTTTGATCTATGTCGAAGCGCAGTGAGGCAATTTCAGCCCTAGATCGGTGCTGCGAGATGAAGGTGGCGTCGATCATCGCGCGCGCGATGTCTGTACGGCTTTCAACCATCGCTACCTCCCAATAGCTGAGATTGTAAGTACCTCTATTTAAAGCGGGTCTCCAAGGGATTCAACGTCGGTTTGATACCAAGGGCGCGCGCGCTATTCGGCAGGATCGCCCGAAATGGCGTCGTGAACTTTCGTGCCAATATAGCCCTTCGGTTCGGATAGCCGCTGCTCACGCCGTAGCTGGAATTACCCGATCCAGTCGCGCCATTTATTTTGCGCGGCCTCGGGCGTGTCGGTCGGCAAAATACGATCCACATTTGCCGATCCAGCGGTGATCTTGAAAAGCTCCGCCACTAATGCGGAGCCGTCCGCCGTGAGCGTGTTGCCGCTATTGCTTAGGGGAGGCAGAACGCTCCTCAACCAGCGCGGCCCGGCGTCGCGAGCTACGATGCTCGAAACAGTCAGAAGAGCGTGACAGAGCAGGACAAGTCGGCCGAAAACCAGACGCGATTTCAATGAATTCCGGCTGATCTTCAGTTGGCATCTTGGAGGGCTAAGGCGTAGACGAGTTCTCATCGCCATCCTGCACTGCCCGCAAGCAATCCGCGGCGATAAGGGCGCGGCGATGGCAGCCCGCGCGACGCCAGGCGATTGCTCAGTCGGATTGCTGGGTGCGCTCGGCGATCGCGAATGCCTGCAGGTTCTTGGCCTTGCCTATATCCTGATCCGCGTTTGCGATGATCGAAAAGAAGGCCGCTCTGGCAATGTCCTTCTTCGAGGCGTTGGGATGCGCTTTCTGAGCTGCCTTGACAAGCTGCTTGGGAGACATGTCGGGCGTGACGATCCTCATGAGGGTGTCGCCGATCGCACTCATTTCACTTGCGTCCATGACGGGGTGTCCTGTGCTGACCGTGAGGCCACAATAGCAAGGATCATTCGCGGCTGCCAAGATGGAACCTGCACAAGATAGCACCTGAAATAGAAAACCCCACCGGCAGGGAACCGGAGGGGTTAGTCCTGGGAGGACGCGGGTCGCGCTGCGTTCGCAAACCGCGCGCTCGCCAGATATCGCCCTGTTGCGACGCCTATGTGACAATGGCGGGCGCCGCTGTCGCACTGCCCGTCGCAAACACGACCCCAAAGCCCATATCAAGCCTTTGGAAAGGAGAGATGTGCTTCTGTTCAGAAGCCCAGGCGCAGGCCGCGCCGCGACAGACAAGGCGATAGAGGCGGATGAATGGATATTTTTGGCATCAAGGCGCTGCTGATCTGCGCATTGATCTTCATTCCGTTCGAACATCTGTTCGCCGAGCGGCCGCAGAAGATCTTTCGCAAGGGCTTCGATGTCGATCTGATCTATCTGATGTTCAACGCCTTCATCGTAAAGGTGGCCATGGTCATGATGGCGGCCGTTGTCCTCCACGTCGCCGCAGTCCTTGTCCCTCAATCGGTGACGCGAGCCGTCAGCGGTCAGCCCGTCTGGCTGCAGGTTGCGGAAATCATCCTGATCACCGACATCGGTGTCTACTGGGCGCATCGCGCCTTCCACAAAATCCCCGCGCTTTGGAAGTTCCATGCGGTTCACCACGGCATCGAGGAACTGGACTGGCTCGGCGCTTTCCACTCCCACCCGGTCGACGCGATTGCCACAAAGGCGATATCGCTGATGCCGATCTTTCTCCTTGGGTTCTCCGAGGCCTCGATCGCCGTCTTTTCGATGATCTACTTTGGGCACACGATGCTCGTTCATTCAAACCTGCGGGTTCCGTTCGGCCCCTTGAAGTGGCTGATCGCCAGCCCGCAGTTCCATCGCTGGCACCATGCCAACCAGCGCGAAGCCTATGACAAGAACTTCGCTGGGCAACTGCCTCTCCTCGACGTGCTGTTCGGCACCTACAATGCCACAGGCAATAAGGCGCCGGAAAAGTATGGCGTCGATGATCCGATCCCTGCCAGCTATTTCGGACAGATCGGCTATCCGCTCCGGCCCCGCAGGAAAGTTTCGAACCGAGCCCAGCCGAGCACCGAGGCCTGACGAGCTAGCATCGAGAACGCAGGACCGATGGCCAATCGACATTTGCCGTGTCGCCTTGTGGCAGCAGACGCTGCGTCAAGAGCCGGTTTTGGCCGCTGCCGGCAAAATTCCAGCCTCCACATCCGGAAGGCTTTTGGCGTCGAATCGGCTAAGCCTTGAGACATGAACGAGACCTCACTCTATGTGCCGGTGAAGCGGTTCCTCGAAAGTCTCGACTTCGTCGTGAAGGGGGAAATTGGCGGCTGCGACATCGTCGCGCTGCGTGAGGGTGAGCCGGCGGTCGTCGTCATCTGCGAATTGAAACTGCAATTCAATCTCGAACTGGTGCTGCAAGGCGTCGACCGCGCGGCGGCTTGCGACGAAGTATGGCTGGCGGCGCGCATGTCGGCGCGGGGCAAGGGCCGCGAAAGCGACGCCAGGTTCCGCAACCTCTGCCGCCGGCTCGGCTTCGGTTTGCTTGGCGTGACCGCGACTGACCGTATCGAGGTGCTTCTCAGTCCGGTCGCGCCTGCGCCGCGCAGGAACGCGCGACGCCGCTCCCGTCTTGTCGACGAGCATCAGCGCCGCCGCGGCGATCCTGTCGCGGGCGGAGGGTCGCGCAATCCGATCATGACCGCTTACCGCCAAAGCGCCCTCGCCTGCGCGGCCGCAATGGCCGATGGTCCCAAACGGCCGCGCGATCTGAAGGTCCTGACGCCGATCGCGCCGAAAATCCTGCAGCATAATGTCTATGGCTGGTTCGCGCGCGTCGACCGTGGCCTCTACGATCTCACGGATGCCGGCCGCGCCTCGCTGGTCCGTTGGCCCCCGGTCTCGCATGACGAAGTCCGACACGAGATTTTGATTGCGCCGACCCCCTGAATGCCGGGACTTGCCGGGCCATGAAGTGCCCCTCTCTGTTGATTTTTCAGACAAAATATGGTGCTTGTCCCGCCCATGAAGACACTCTGCATGGTGGCCGTGGCGTCGCTGATATTGGCCTTCCCGGCCAGCGCAATGGACAATGCTTTGCGTGCCGGGCTGATGAAACTTGATCCGCAAACCCGCCTCGAGCAGCGGTGCGATGCCGAAGTTCTGGATCGGATCACCCACGATGACCGCAAGTTCAAAGCCGATCGCGTCGTCGCCTACGCCTTCGCGACGCCCGAGATGAGCGCCGATGCGATCAGGAGCCCGGGTGCGGCGTTCCGCAGCAAAGGACAGTGGTACCGGCTGAAATTCAAGTGCCAGACGGGACCGGACCATATGCAAGTTCTCCAGCTCCGCTACCGAATCGGCGATGAGATCCCGGAAGGCGACTGGGCAAAGTACAATCTCTACGATTAGTTTTTTCGCGAGTTCGGGTCCGCGTTGGCTCGCGAGCCGGCGGTTGCTGAACATTCCCTGTAATGCCACGGCCACGAATTGGTTTTCCAGTGTTGTCCAGTGCTGTGTCTTGACGGCAGCGGACCATCCCTTTAGGCCCGTTTCGACAATCGACGACGAACACTCGGCGAAGGGCTTCCAGGTCGATGGAAATATTTACCGCCGCGGGCCTGTCGGCTCTTCTTCAGGTCATCGCCATCGACCTTGCGCTCGCGGGCGATAACGCCATTGTCATCGGCCTCGCCGCGGCCGGCTTGCCGGCCAGCCAGCGCAAGCGGGCGATTCTCGTCGGCATCGTGGCCGCCACCATTCTTCGCATTTTTTTCGCTCTGATCACGCAATGGCTGCTCACCATTGGCCCCATGCTGCTGATCGGAGGCGGCCTGTTGCTACTGTGGGTCTGCTGGAAGATGTGGCGCGAATTGCGTGTCAGCCACGAGCAGGAGCGTGACGCTACCGAATCGCTGTCCAATGGCGGCTTCGACAGCGATGGGGCCGGCAAGGGACCGAGCAAGACCTTCTCGCAGGCCGCCTGGCAGATCGTGATCGCCGACGTTTCGATGTCGCTCGACAACGTCCTTGCCGTCGCGGGAGCGGCAATGAACCATCCGACGGTGCTGATTGTCGGACTGGCTCTGTCGATCGCCTTGATGGGCTTTGCCGCATCCTTCGTCGCGCGCCTGCTGCACAAATACCGCTGGATTGCCTACATTGGTCTGGCGATCATTCTCTACGTCGCGGTCAAGATGCTGCTGGACGGCGCGGTGCAGCAATTCCCCGAGCATTTTGCCTTCCTGGAGCCTTGGTTCGGGTCGGGCGGACACTGAGCGGCAAGCACCGCGCCGGCCGGCGGTTTGCCTGATCGCCGAACCCGTGCTATTGCGCCGCCCAAATTGAGCTCCTGCCGGAGCCATGCAAACCGTCATATGTCGAGATGTCGGGCCGGATCAGCGTTTCCGGTCCGCATCCATTGGAACCTTGCCCATGTCCGCCCCGCGCGTCAGCTTCGTCAGTCTTGGATGTCCCAAAGCCCTTGTGGATTCCGAGCGCATCATCACGCGCCTGCGCGCCGAGGGCTATGAGATCGCGCGCAAGCATGACGGCGCCGATCTCGTTGTCGTCAACACCTGCGGCTTCCTCGATTCCGCCCGCGATGAATCGCTCAATGCCATCGGCTCCGCCCTGTCGGAGAATGGCCGGGTCATCGTCACCGGCTGCCTTGGCGCCGAGCCCGACGTGATCCGCGAAAAGCACCCCAACGTGCTGGCGATCACCGGGCCGCAGGCCTATGAAAGTGTGATGGCCGCCGTGCATGAGGCGGCCCCTCCTTCGCATGATCCCTATATCGACCTGCTGCCGCCGCAGGGCGTCAAGCTGACGCCGCGCCACTATGCCTATCTCAAGATCTCGGAAGGCTGCAACAACCGCTGCACCTTCTGCATCATCCCGGCGCTGCGCGGCGATCTCGTCTCGCGGCCGGCCGCCGACGTTCTGCGCGAAGCCGAGAAACTGGCCAAGGCCGGCGTCAAGGAACTCCTCGTCATCTCGCAGGACACCAGCGCCTACGGCATCGACATCAAGTACCAGACGTCCATGTTCGGCGACCGCGAGGTGCGGGCGAAATTCCTCGATCTATCGCAGGAATTGGGCAAGCTCGGCATCTGGGTGCGCATGCACTATGTCTACCCGTATCCGCACGTCGCCGATGTCATCCCGCTGATGGCTGAAGGAAAAATCCTTCCCTATCTGGACATTCCGTTCCAGCACGCCTCGCCGCGGGTGCTGAAGAACATGCGCCGGCCTGCACATGGCGAAAAGACGCTCGAGCGTATTCGCGGCTGGCGCGACGTGTGCCCGGATCTCGCCATCCGCTCGACCTTCATCGTCGGATTCCCCGGCGAGACGGACGATGATTTCGAGATGCTGCTCGATTGGCTGGACGAAGCCAGGATCGATCGCGCCGGCTGCTTCAAATACGAGCCGGTGCGCGGCGCCCGCTCCAACGATCTCGGCCTCGAACAGGTGCCGCAGGAGATCAAGGAAGCGCGCTGGCACCGCTTCATGCAGCGCCAGCAGAAGATTTCGGCGACGCAACTCGCCAAGAAGGTCGGCAAGCGCCTGCCGGTGTTGATCGACGAGGCGCACGGCACCTCGGCCAAGGGCCGCACCAAATACGACGCGCCCGAGATCGACGGCTCGGTCCATATCCAGTCGCGCCGCCCGCTGCGCGCCGGCGACATCGTCACCGTCAAGATCGATCGCGCCGACGCTTACGATCTCTACGGCTCAGCAGTCTAGGCCGTGGACTCATCATTAACGCGCAGCCACAGCCGTATTGACGCGAGTTGGACGAATGCGAGGTAATTGGGCGCGAGCTGGTCGTAGCGGGCCGCTACACGCCGACGGTGTCTGATCACGTGCACGTGGCCGAGCGGCTTGCCTGGTTCGAAACCGCAGACGCCCTGCCGCGCTGTAACCGCAGCAGGGCGGTGGGCCGCCAGTACGGCACGGCCCGCGCCAATCCTGACGACTTCTTTCGCCGGCTACGCCGCTTTGCTGGCCGGCGCCGCGTTGTCGACGATCACCGGCGTGTCGAACCAGGTGATCTCAGGCGCGCCGCCAAAGACCTTCGTAACGTGCTCGCGCCACTCTGTGCTGTAGGCGGCCTCGGCCGCGGCACGCGATTCCCAGAGATAGACGCCACCGGCCGTGCGCCCATCCTCCGCCCGCAGGTAATATTTCCGGATCAATCCCGGCAAACTGCGGTACTTCGGGGCGCTCGACTCGAAATGACGCGTCGCCTCCTCGAGGCTGATCGGCTGTGGCAGCCGGAATTGCACCACTGTGGTGATTGTATTGCGCACGACGTTTCTCCTCTCTGATCGGGTCATGCGACCCGGCATTCATCTTGACCGTAAGGCGCCCGGACACGGCATAGCCAGCGTGAGAGACTTGGCATCTGCCTATTTTTGTCCCATCATCGCCTCCCGGAGGAACGTTACGTTAGCGGCAGCAAAGCCTGGGCTGAATTCGCGAAATCTCGACGCGCCTTGTGCAAATTTGCACAGGACAGGGGCTCGCCATGCAGTGGGATGATTTGAGGATATTCCTTGCTGTCGCGCGTGATGGATCGATCAGCGGCGCGGCAAAACGGATCAACGTGCAGCATTCGACGGTCTCGCGCCGTATCAAGGTGCTAGAACAAAAGCTCGGCACGCGCCTGATCGAGCGCAAGGCGTCGGGCTACGAACTCACCAGCGCCGGCGAGGAACTCAAGCTCGCTGCCAGCAAGATGGAAGTCGAGGTGCTGGAGATCGAAGGCGCGCTCGGCGGCGAAGAAGATCGTCCAACCGGCGTACTGCGCGTCGCTGCGATCAACAACATGGCCTCGTCGGTGCTGATGCCGATATTCGCGCGCTTCAGCGCAAAATATCCAGAGATCGAGCTGCACATACAGGTCTCGAACAAGTATGTCAGCCTGGCCAAGCGCCAGGCCGATGTTGCGATCCGCCAGACCAACACGCCGCACGAGACACTGGTCGGCACGTTGCTCAGTAAGGTCGCCTCTGCCGTCTATGGCGAGCGCAACTATGTGGCCTCATTGCGCTCCGGTGCGACGCCGAAATGGCTGGGCGTGGAATGCTGCGCCTCCCACCAGTCGTGGACAAATGCCGCGTGCCCCAACCGCGACCACAGCTTTTTTGTCGACGATACTTTGTTGACCCTCGCGGCGTTGCGCGAGGGAATGGGCCTCGCCTATCTGCCGTGCTTCATGGGCGACAATGACGCCCGACTGCTCCGTTATCTCGCCCCGGAGCCGCATCATGATGTCGGCCTCTGGCTGCTCTACCATCCCAATCTCCGACGCACCAAGCGTGTGCGGCTGTTTCGCGAACACATGCTGGCGGAAATCGTGGGCCAGCGGGAGCTGTTCGACGGTTCGAAGCCGCGACGTGACGACCGGAACAATTTCGACACCATGCCGTCGCCGCAACCGAAACGCCACGAACGACAGGCTGCACCCAGCGTGAAATAGAGTTTGGCCTCCGTTGCCGTTGTGGCGCAACATGTCGCCTTCTGGCCCCTTCTCGGGCCTCCAAGGGCGCCGCAGTCACCATGTCCGCGTTCACGCTGCTTCCGGTGTACAAGCGGATATCGAAGCGTGATCGTTCCGAACGCCCCGTTATGAGTACATGACCCAGAGCGGTTCGTTGAGCCGCTCCAGGTCGTCGTTTTTGCGCAATTCCGGACGGAAAACCGCTACGCACTTTTCCTGGAATTGCTGGATTTATCCCATTTGGCGATAGTTGCGGCCATTTACCCTGTTTGGCTGCCACCTGCTTTATGGTTTGCGGATCGTAAACGCAGAGGCTTGGCATGGACGCCAGACCTGCCAGGCAGAACTACTTTGCAACGCTGGACCTGCTGAGGTTGGCTGCTGCAGTCGCCGTCGTGCTGTATCACTACTGCTTTCGTGGCCCAGCGGCCGGGGCCCCGCCGCAACGCATCCCGCCGAATAAAAAGGGCGCCCTGCGGCGCCCTTCCCCAATTTGAGGTCGCCGTCGCTTACTGCGGCAGCTTGTCGTCGACGCCCTTCACATAGAAGTTCATGCCGAGCAGCGTGCCGTCGTCGGCAACCTCGCCGTCCTTCAGCCATGGCGAGCCGTCCTGCTTGGCAATCGGCCCGGTAAAGGGGTTCCAGCCGCCGGCAATCTTCTTCTCGGTCGCCTCGGCCATCGCCTTCACGTCGTCGGGCATGTTGGTGTAGGGCGCGAGCTTGACAGCGCCATCCTTGATGCCGAGCCAGACATTGTCGGGCTTCCAGGTGCCGTCCATGGCGGCCTTCACCCGGCTGATGTAGTACGGACCCCATTCGTCGGTCAGCGAGGTCAGCTGCGCGTGCGGCGCGAACTTGATCATGTCGGATGACTGGCCAAAGCCGTGCAGCTTGCGCTCCTCGGCCACCTGCAGCGCCGCGGTCGAATCGGTGTGCTGGACGATGATATCGGCGCCCTGGTCGAACAACGCCTTGGCCGCGTCGGCTTCCTTGCCGGGATCGAACCACGAATTGACCCAGACGATCTTGGCCTTGAAGTTCGGGTTGATCGACTGCGCGCCGAGCATGAAGGAGTTGATGCCCATGACCACTTCCGGGATCGGGAAGGACACGATGTAGCCGGCCACGCCGGACTTCGATTCCTTGGCCGCGATCTGGCCGAGCACGTAGCGGCCTTCATAGAAACGCGCATTGTAGATGCCGAGATTGTCACCGGTCTTGTAACCGGTGGCGTGCTCGAACATCACCTTCGGAAACTTCTTGGCGACCTTCACTTCGGCGTCCATGAAGCCGAACGACGTGCCGAAGATGATCTTGCAGCCTTCGCGCGCCAGGCGCTCGAAAGCACGGTCGGCATCGGGGCCTTCGGAGACGTTCTCCAGATAGGCGGTTTCGACCTTGTCGCCGAGCGCCTTCTCGACCTCGAGCCGGCCCTGGTCGTGCTGGTAGGAATAGCCGAAATCGCCGATCGGGCCGGTGTAGACCCAGCAGGCTTTGAACTTGTCGGCAGCCTCTGCGGACGCAGCCAGCGAAAGTGCCGCTGTCGTGGTCATCAGGGCAATAAGCAGTTTTTTCATCGTGTTACCTCTCTGAGTTTAAGCCTTGGAGCTTCCCGTCTTTTTATTGTTGTCAACGATCCGGAACGAATGGCTGCCCCAGGGATGCCGGCGTGTTCATCATCGTCAGACGCTTGTTGCGCGAGATTAGAACGAGAACCACGACGGTTGCCAGATAGGGCAGAGAAGAAAGCATCTGCGAGGGCACAGGAATGCCAAAAGCCTGTGCATGAAGCTGGCCGATCCACACCGCGCCGAAGATGTAGGCGCCGGCCAGCACCCGCCATGGCCGCCATGACGCGAACACCACCAGCGCCAGCGCGATCCAGCCACGGCCCGCGGACATGTTCTCGACCCACTGCGGCGTATAGACCAGTGACAGATGGCCGCCGGCAAGGCCGGCGCAGGCGCCGCCAAAGATGACCGAGAGATAGCGGTAGCGGATGACCTTGATGCCGAGCGCATGCGCCGAGGCATGACTGTCGCCGATCGAGCGCAACGTGAGCCCGGTGCGCGTCTTGAACAGGAACCACATCACCGCCGCCGTCAGCGCGATCGAAATGTAGAACACCGGATCCTGGCCGAACAGCAGCTTGCCGATGATCGGGACCGAGCTCAGTCCGGGAATGTCGAGATTGGGCAGCCTGACACCGGGCTGGCCGACGAAGCTCGTTCCGATCATGCCGGAGAGGCCGAGGCCGAGCAATGTCAGCGACAGGCCGGTGGCAACCTGATTGGTGGCCAGCGACAGCGTCATGACCGCAAACAGCAGAGAGAACAGAGCTCCCATGGCGATGGCCGCCAGAAGGCCGATCCAGGGCGAGCCAGTCAGATAACCGGCCCCGAAGCCGGCGACCGCGCCCATGATCATCATGCCTTCGACGCCGAGATTGAGCACGCCGGAGCGTTCGACCACCAGTTCGCCGATCGCCGCGATGAGAAGCGGCGTCGCCGCCGTGGCGATGGTCAGGAGGATGTTGACGGTGATGTCCATCAGCGGGCTTCCTTCAGCTTCGGCGCGGCTTCCAGCTTCGCTGCGCCATCCGGTTTCGTCAGCGCCAGGCCGATCAGCCGGATGCGGTAGTGAATGAGCGTGTCGCAGCCGAGCACGAAGAACAAAAGCATGCCCTGGAACACTCTCGCCACCTTGTCGGAAATGCCAAGCGCGCTTTGCACCGCCTCGCCGCCGAGATAGGTTAGCGCGAGCACTAGGCCGGCTGCGATGATGCCGAGCGGATTGAGGCGGCCGAGGAATGCCACGATGATGGCCGTGAAGCCATAGCCGGGCGAGATCACCGGCTGTAATTGCCCGATGGCGCCGGAGACTTCCGAGATGCCGGCAAGACCGGCCAGCGCGCCAGACAGCAGGAAGGCGAAGAACACCATGCGGTTGAGGCCGAAACCGGCGAAGCGCCCTGCCCTTGGGCTGGAACCCAGCACGCGGACCTGGAAGCCCTTGAGCATGCGGCCCATCAGGATCCAGATCAGCACTGCGGCAACGAGTGCGAAGACGAAGCCCCAATTGGCGCGCCCGGCATCCGGCATCAGCTGCGGCAAGGTGGCCGCATCGCCGAATTGGATTGTCTGCGGGAAGCCGTGGCCTTGCGGATCGCGCCATGGACCGCGCACCAGCCAGTCGAGGAAGAGCTGGGCGACGTAGACCAGCATCAGGCTGGTCAGGATCTCGTTGGTATTGAACCGGGTCTTCAGCAAGGCCGGGATCGCCGCATAGGCCGCGCCACCGACCATGCCGAGCAGAAGCATCAGCGGCAGCACCAGTGGGCCTTCGAATTGTGGAAACAGCACCGGAATGATGGAGCCGAAGATGGCGCCGAAAATGAACTGGCCTTCGGCGCCGATATTCCAGATGTTGGCCTTGTAGCAGACAGACAGGCCGACCGCGATCAGGATCAGTGGCGCCGCCTTGATCGCCAGTTCGTGCAGTTGCCAGACTTGGCTGATCGGCTCGATGAAGTAGATCCGGAACGCCGTCAGCGGATTGACCCCGAGCAGCGCGAACATAATGGCGCCGGCGATGATCGTCAGCGCGAAGGCGATGAACGGTGACAGTATCGAAAACAGCGCGGAGCGCTGCGGGCGTTTGACGAGTTCGAGGCGCATCATGCCGTCTCCAGCGTATGTTCGGCGTGGCCGGGCTCGGCGCCACCCATCAGCAGACCGACCTTCTCGAAGGTTGCTTCGGCGATCGGCATCGGCTTGGAAAGCTCGCCATTGTGCATGACCGCGATCGCGTCGGATATTTCGAACAGTTCGTCGAGATCCTGGCTGATAACCAGCACCGCCGATCCGCCGCGCGAAAGCTCGATCAGCGCCTGCCGGATATGGGCGGCGGCACCGGCGTCGACGCCCCAAGTCGGCTGGTTCACCACCATCACGCTTGGCCGGCGATCGAGTTCGCGGCCGACGATGAATTTCTGCAGATTGCCGCCCGAAAGCGCTGCAGCTTCGGGATCCGGCGCGCTCTTGCGCACATCCATTGCCTCGATGATGCGTTGGGAGGCGGCGTAGACGGCCCCGCTCTTGACCATCCCGCCAGTGCCGACAAAGGCCTTGCCGTCGGTGGCATGGCGCGACAGCAGCAGGTTTTCGGAGAGCTTCATGCGTGGTGCCGCGCCATGACCGAGACGCTCCTCAGGCACGAAGGCTGCCCCTAGCAGACGCCGTCCGGTGATGGTGAGGCCACCGGCATCCTTGCCGCGGATGCGCACCGAGGCGGCATCCTGCTGCAAGACTTCGCCGGAGACGGATTCGAAGAATTCGCCCTGGCCATTGCCGGCGACACCGGCGATACCGATGACCTCGCCGGCACGGACATTGAGGCTGATGGTCTTGAGCGGAATGGAGAACGGCGTTGCGGGCTTGCGGCTGAGGCTGCGGATTTCGAGCAGTGGCTGCGCGGTTTCGATCCCCTCTACCGGCGCCCTCACCACGGCCTGCACCTCGTTGCCGACCATCATGCGGGCGAGCGAAGCGGCAGTCTCTTGGCGCGGGTTGCAGTGACCGACCACCTTGCCATGCCGCAAGACGGTGGCGCGGTCGCAGATGCGTTTGACCTCCTCCAGCCGGTGTGAAATGTAGAGGATCGATTTGCCTTCCGCGCGCAGCCGCTCCAGCGTCTCGAACAGCTTGTCCGCTTCCTGCGGCGTCAGCACCGAGGTCGGCTCGTCCAGGATGATGAGCTGAGGCGTCTGCAGCAGGCAGCGGATGATCTCGATGCGCTGGCGCTCGCCGACTGACAGGTCGCCGACCAGCGATTCCGGATCGAGCGGCAGGCCATAGCTGTAGGAAAGCGCCCTTGCCTTCGCCGCGATGCTGCTGATCGGCGAGCCGTCATCCAGCGACAGCGCGATGTTCTCGGCCGCGGTCAGCGCCTCGAACAACGAAAAATGCTGGAACACCATACCGATGCCGAGTTTTTTCGCGGCGCCGGGGCTGGTGATCCGCACCGCCTGGCCGTTCCAGAAAATCTCGCCGGAATTCGGCTCCAGCGAGCCGAACAGCATCTTGACCAGCGTCGATTTGCCGGCGCCGTTCTCACCGAGCAGCGCGTGGATCTCACCTTTGGCAATGTTGAGGTCGACATGATCGCACGCGGTCAGCGTGCCGAATATCTTGGTCAGGCCACGAACCTCAAGCAGGTTCGCCCCATCATGATTTGCACTCACAAGTGCCTCCCATCCGGATTGCCGGATATGTTCTGTGTTCCCGCAAGCATCGTATGCGTGGCCAGCTCTTGTGCGAAAGCAGCACCCGACTTGAAAGAGCTTCAAGAATTTCAGCGGAAACTCAAGGGTAAAGATCAGCCTTCCTTGCCTCAGCATGCAGCAGGCCGGCTTTTCGTGCAAACGGTGCCCGCGACCGCGGCAATACGATGAAAACCAAGGCAGCCCCCCTCAGGGAACCAGGATGGTCGTCCCCGTCGTCCGGCGGCCTTCAAGATCCGAATGCGCCTTGCTCGCGTCCTTCAGCGCATAGCGCTGGTTGATCTTGATCTGGACAGCGCCGCTGAGCACCACCTCGAACAGCGCGGCCGCCGAGCCGTCGAGGTCCTCGCGTTTTGCGTTGTACACGAAAAGCGTTGGCCTGGTGGCAAACAAGGAGCCTTTCTGCGCCAGCAACGACATCGAGAACGGCGGGATCGGCCCCGAGGATTGGCCGAAGCTGACGAACATGCCGAGCGGCTTCAGACAGTCGAGCGAGGCCGGAAATGTGTCGTTGCCCACCGAATCGTAGACGACATCGCATTTCCTGCCGCCGGTGATGGCCGCGACGCCGGCGACGAAATCCTGCTCCTTGTAGTTGATGACATGGTCGAAGCCGTGCGCCTTGGCGAGTTCAATCTTGTCGCTCGAGCTTGCCGTGCCGATGACGGTTGCGCCCAGATGTTTCGCCCATTGGCCGAGGATCAACCCGACGCCGCCGGCAGCGGCATGAAACAGGATGGTATCGCCGGCCTTGACCTTGAAGGTCCGCCGCAGGAGATACTCGGCGGTCATGCCTTTCAGCATCATCGCGGCGGCCTGTTCGTCGCTGATGCCGTCCGGAACCTTGACGACCCGGCTGGCGTCGATGACGCGTTCTTGCGCGTAGGCGCCCGTCGTTACGGCATAGGCGATCCGGTCCCCCGGCTTCAGCCAGTCGACGTCCTGCCCGACCTCCAGCACCAGGCCGGCGGCCTCGCTGCCCGGAATGAGCGGAAACCCGCCGGGCGGCGGGTAAAGGCCCGAGCGATGATAGACGTCGATGAAGTTGAGGCCGATTGCCGTGTGCCTGACCAGGATCTGCCCCGCTCCCGGCCGGCCGGGATCGGCGTCCTCATAGGTCAGAACCTCCGGGCCGCCATGGGCGTGGATGCGGATCGCTTTGGACATGGATTGAGCTTCCTCTGGGAGCGGCCGATCAGGTCTTCTTGGCACCGAGGTTTGGAAAGAACTGCATGATGCCACCGATGCAGGCCAGATAAAGCCCGGTAACGGTGATGCCGATCTTGGTGAAAGTGCTGACCTGTTCGCCGAGCACGCCGATCTGGTCGTAGAAGGCTGCGAGAGCCGCCTGTGCAAGGGCAAGCGCGCCGAAGGCGCACCACAAAAGGGTGATGGTGAGATTGATGCGGCGCAGCCGCACCACCCGCACCGGATGAATGAAGTTGATCGGGATGAACGTCAGGATGCCGGCCACCACCACCACGGCGAACGAAACCCATTGTCCCGGCTCGATGACGAACAGCGTGAACACCACCATGTTCCAGACGACGGGGAATCCCTTGAAGAAATTCTCCTTCGTCTTCATGCCGGTGTCGGCATAGTAGATCGCGCTGGAGACGACGATGATCGCCGCCGACAGAAACGACAGGCCCTCGCCCATGAAGCCGCGCTGGTAGAGCGCGAAGGCCGGGATCAGCACGTAGGTCACGTAGTCGATGATGTTGTCGAGGAGTTCGCCCGACCATGTCGGCAGGATTTCCTTGACCTCGAGTCTTCGGGCGATCGGCCCGTCGATACCGTCGACGAACAGCGCCAGACCAAGCCACCAGAACATTGCCGTCCAGCGCTCCTCGCTCGCCGCCACCAGCGACAGGAACGCAAGGAACGAGCCTGACGCCGTCAGCAGATGGACGGAGAACGCCCTCGCCTGCGGCCAGGTGACTTTCTTTTTGGGTCGCGGAATCCGGTCCGCGATCTTCTTAGCGGCTTTCCTGGCCGTTGTGTTCTTGCTCACGGGCCCCGCCAGTCCAGCTTGCAGATTTCGGCCGAGCGGCCTGCAAAATTCCAGTTGCGGCCGAAGGCCCGCATCTTGCTCTTGTCGGACCTGGCCACGATGATCTCCGGCGCGATCCAGTATTCCGAATTGCTGATCACCGTATCCTTCTCGCGATCCTTGCCCGGAATTGGCGTGACCGCCCCGTCTATGATCTTCGGTATCTGGAAGATACGCGTCTTGTCCCGCGTCTCATAGGTGATCGGCACCTGTTCGACACCCAGGAATTTTCCGACGAGGATCGACAGCAGCGATGTGGTCCCGCCCGCCGTGCCGGTGAAGATCTTCGTCAATGCCTTGACCGCGTAGATCGAGGCGCGTTTGTCGATGAACAGGCCCGCGGTCCAGTTGCCGCGGCTCATGTAACCGGGGATTTCCATGATCAGTCCAAGGTTGAGGCCGGAAAGATCGACCTCGCCGAAATGTCCGGAATCGATACGGAAACCAGCCCAGGTCTGGCAATAGCCCTCGGTCGGAGGGTGACTCCCAAGCGACAGCACGCAAGGGCAGAAAACCGTGCAATTGCAGGAGAGTACGAGCTCTCCTTTCATCGCCCAGCCCTGATCTGTCATCGAATTTCCCCCAGTCACAGCGAGATTACTAGCAGCGCGGCTGCCCAGACAAGCAGTATCGCACCGGCCAGCCGGGTTGGAAGACTGCCCGTCGTTTGTTTTTCAATCAGGGTGAACAGGCCGATTAGCGCCATCCAGAAGACGTTCATCACGCCCACGGCGAACATCACCAGCATCAGCGCCCAGCAGCAGCCGAGGCACCAGAAGCCTTGGGCGATGCCCAGCCTGAAGACGCGGCCCGCTTTGGAACTCCAGTTCGAAAACAGGATCGAGAACGGGTTGCGGCACTTCTTCAGACAGGCCTCCTTGAGGCCGCTGAACTGGTAAAGACCGGCAATCAGCAATGCGATTGCGCCGGCAACGCCAAGCAGCGGCTCGAACAGTTCGCCGGATGCGGCGAATGTATGCACCGCGAGCGTGAGTGCCGCGAACAGCATCGAGGCGGCGAACCAGACGCCGAGATAACCGGCGACCAGCACCAGCGGATGAACGACCGGCTCGCCCTTGATCCGGGCTGTATCGGCGATCTCGCAATAGGTGCGGATCATCGGGGCAGCGGAGGGCAGCATCGCGGCGATCGCCATCAGGAACCACATGAGGATGAGTGCCGCGGCACGCGGACCGATGCTTCCATCCAGCGGCGCCGGAGACAGGCAGAGTGCGAACAACCGTTCGAGAAAATCGGGTAATGGCAGTTGCGGCAGGCCACGCAGGAGAGCATCGCCCGGCGCGCCGCCCCGAGCCTCGGCGCCGCGGATCGCCATCGCGGCCAGCGACAGCCAGGCGAGCAGAATGCTGGCACCGACAACGATGTTGACCGTCAGGCGCGGCTTGCGCGCGACATTCGCCATGGCGCGGCCGGCGCGGTCGAGATGGCTGAAATCGTGCTGGTGGCCGGTCATGACAACCGAATGGGCCGAATCGCCGCGTTGATCAAGCCGCATGATCTGACCTATATGCTCCTCCACTGGCAGGTCTGGTTGGGCCGCCTCGCACAGCAAGCCGGAAAGCCGATCTTGGAGCATCAGGAAACAGCGCGCATACTGATTGCCGGCACCGGGCCGGCGGGGCTGATCGCGGCGCTCGCTTTCGCCGGTGCCGGCTTCCCGGTGACGCTTGTCGGGCCAGAGGTTTCAGCCCCCGATGGCCGCACCACGGCGCTGATGAACCCTGCCCTGAAGGTACTGGAGCGACTTGATGTCCTCGAAGCGATCAAGTCCAAAGCCGCACCCTTGAAAGTGATGCGCATCGTCGATGCGACCAGCCGGCTGATCCGCAGCCCCGTCGTCACCTTCCGCGCCAGCGAGATCAACGAGGAGCAGTTCGGCCTGAACCTGCCCAACAGCGTCTTTGCTCCGGCGCTTGCTAGCAAGGTGGCCAATCATTCCGGGATCGAATGGCTGAGGTCCATGGTCAAGACCTGGCATCTTGGTACCGGCAAGGCCCATGCCGAACTGGCGGATGGCAGCGAGGTTGACGCATCGCTGGCAGTCGCGGCCGATGGACGCCAGTCGCCGGCTCGCGAAGCGGCAGGCATTTCGACCGCCGCGCGCTCCTACCCGCAAGCAGCGCTGGTGCTCAATTTTGGCCACAGCCGCGACCATGCCTTCGCTTCGACGGAGTTCCATACCGAGACCGGTCCGTTCACGCAGGTTCCGTTGCCCGGCAACCGCTCAAGCCTCGTCTGGGTGGTGAAGCCCGAGACCGCCAAGGACCTTGCCGCATTGGATGATGCAGCGCTCTCCTTGCGGGTCGAGCAGCGGATGCAGTCGATGCTGGGTCGGGTGACGGTGGAGCCGGGCCGGCAGATTTATCCGCTTTCAACCGTGACCCCTCTGCGCTTCGCGCGACAGCGTGTGGCGCTTGTCGGCGAGGCCGCCCACGTATTCCCGCCGATCGGTGCGCAAGGTCTCAACCTTGGCATCAGGGATATCGACGATCTGGTTGGAATTGCGAACGAAAATCGCCGAGATCCAGGTGCGGCCCGGGCCCTTGCCGCCTACGATTTCAAACGCCGCCCCGATATTCTGGCACGCAGCAGCGCCGTCAATCTGCTCAACATGTCGCTGCTCTCCGACATGCTGCCCGCGCAGATGGCACGTGGCGCCGGTCTCGGCGTGCTTGGCGGGTTTGCGCCGCTCCGCGCGTTTTTCATGCGCGAAGGGCTTCGTCCCGGCAGCGGCTTCGCGGCGCTTGCGGGCGGCCTGCGAAAGCCAATGCGCCGGTAGCAATTTTGCGGACATCCCTGCGACCCACGACGCCGGAGCGCGTCGAGATTGATCACGTCGATCAAAACCTTTGCGCCGCGATCCGCGTAGATTAAGGACGCTCAAACGCTCCCGGGATTGAATTGAGTCGGAGTCTACGCCAAATAAAGTCAAGGAATTCAGCGGTGAGTACGATGAAAACGGCCAAATTCGCAATCGGACAGGTGGTTCGCCACCGCCTGTTTCCGTTTCGAGGCATCATTTTCGACGTCGACCCGCAATTCGCCAACACCGAGGAATGGTACGAGGCGATCCCCGCCGATGTGCGGCCGCGCAAGGACCAGCCATTCTATCACCTGCTCGCCGAGAATTCGGAAACCGAATATGTCGCCTATGTATCCGAGCAGAACCTGCTCGAGGATCAGTCCGGGGAGCCGGTCCGCCACCCGCAGATCAAGGAGATGTTCGACAAGAAGCCCGACGGGCGATACGAGCCGAAACGCCAGTCGCGGCACTGATCCGCCGGCAAATCCAGGGAAGGCCGGGAACGAAAAAAGCGGGGCATGACCCCGCTTTTTTTTGACCCGGGAATGACCCGATGCCGGTGATCAGTTGGCGGTCTTCGCCTTGTCCTGCTCGTCCTTGAGCTTCTTGGCGAAGTCCTGGTTGTTCTTGGCCACGAAGTCCTGAAGTTTCTTCTGCCGGTCTTCGATATCAGACTGCTGCAGCGGCGGGCCGTCATAAGCGCCGCTGAAACCCTGCAGCGCGATCTTGATCGGGTTCGGCTGGTTCTGGAAATTGACGGAGGTCAGCGTAATCGCCTGGCCCTTCTTGAAGGCTCCGACGAGCTGGTCGGTCAGCGGTACTTCCGCAACGCAACGATCCGGGAAGCAGATGACATAGTCGAGCTTCTGCGCCTTGCCGGTGTCGATCTGCAGGCCGATGCCGGGAGGCACCAGACGGCCGGTCGGGACCGTCACCTGAAACACCTTACGGTTCACTTTTCCCTTCAGCTCGATCAAGCTCACACCAGTGACGAGCTGGCCATTGCCGGCGGTGACGATGTTCTGGACGTTGCAGATGTCGACGTCTTCCTGCTTGGTGCAGGCCTTGAACCAGCCCTGCGGGATTTGCGGCTGCTGCTGTGCGGAGGCAGAGGGAAGTCCTGCGCCCAGAAAGCCGGCCACGCCCGCGGCCATGACCGAAAGGCGGTACGCATTGCTGTTCAGGCTCGTCATGTCGTGCACTTCCTCTCAAATGATCCTGGGACCGGCTTCTTCGTGCCGCGTGGTCCAGCTACCTGTTGCCGAAATGAGGCAACAGAATGACTTCGGACGGCGTGTTACACTGCAAGCGGTGCTGAATCCAGCCCGCCCACTTGTAATTCTTGATGACACCATTGGCCGGCACACGGTTGCCCCATGCTAGGGTGCGCACCGAATCATCGAGCCGATCTGTTAAGGAGACGGTCATGAGCCGCGTTCTCGTTTGGCTGATCACCGCGACATCATTTCTCGCCCTGTCACTGGCGCCGGCGCAGTCGGAGCCGAAATACGCTATTGCGATGCAGGGGGAGCCGGCTCTGCCGCCTGACTACACGCATTTCAGCTACGTCAATCCGGACGCGCCAAAGGGCGGCAGCATCACCTATTGCAGGGTCGGAAGCTTCGACAACCTCAATCCTTTTATCCTCAAGAGCCTGCGCACAACTGCCCGGGGCATGATTGACCAGGACTACGGCAACCTCGTCTTCGAGCCATTGATGCAGCGCAATTACGATGAGGCGTTCAGCCTTTATGGCCTGCTTGCCGACAGCGCGGACATGGACCCTGAGCGCAAGAGCATCGAATTCCATCTAAATCCGAAAGCCAAGTGGTCGGACGGCGAGCCGGTGACGCCGGAGGATGTGTTGTTCACTTACGATGTCTTCGCTGAGAAGGGGCGTCCACCCTATAGTGATCGCATGAGCATGATCGCTAGGCTCGAGAAGACTGGCGATCACAGTGTGCGCTTCACCTTCAACGACAAGGCTAACCGGGAATTTCCGCTAATCATCGCGCTGACGCCGATCATCCCGAAACATGCCTTCGACAAGGAGACTTTCGACAAGACGACGCTAAAGCCGTTGATCGGCAGCGGACCCTACACGGTCGACAAGGTACAGCCCGGCCAGCGCATCGTCTTCAAGCGCAACCCGGACTATTGGGGCAAGGACCTTCCATCCAAGCGCGGCTTCGACAATTACGATCAGATCACCATCGAATATTTTCTCAACGCCAATGCCAAAATTGAAGCTTTCAAAAAGGGCCTGTGCGCCATCGATGACGAAGGTGATCCGGTCAAACGCGAGCGCGACATCGATTTTCCGGCATTCCATAAGGGCGAGGTAATCGCCGAAACCTTCGACATCGGAATTCCGCCTGTCGTGACAGGTTTCCTGTTCAACACGCGGTTGCAGAAATTCTCGAACCCCGTGGTGCGGCGCGCGCTTGGGATGCTTTACGATTTCGAATGGGCCAATAAGAACCTTTATGGAGGCAGGTATAGCCGCACCATGAGTTTTTGGCAGAACTCCGAACTTTCCGCACTTGGCCATCCGGCTGACGATCGGGAGAAAGCGCTGCTGGCACCCTACCCCGGCCGTGTGCCGGCCGATGTGATGGACGGTACCTGGCGGCCCCCGGTTACCGACGGTACCGGCAATGATCGCAAGGTGCTGAAAGTCGCCTTCGAAATGTTGAAAGATGCCGGCTGCAAAGTGCAGGACGGAGTGATGCTCGATCCAGAGGGAAAACCCTTCGGTTTCGAAATCCTGACCGCCTCACAAGACGAAGAGCGCCTTGCCGCCATCTATCAGCGCACGCTGGAGAAGATCGGCATCAACGTCAGCATTCGCAGCCTCGACGGCGACCAGATCCAATCGCGCAAGCAACGTTTCGATTTCGAGGTGCTGGTGGGGGCAAGTGGTTCGTCCAACTCGCTCTCGCCCGGTAGCGAGCAAATCGGACGCTGGGCATCTACGGAGGCTAAACGTGAGGGCTCCTTCAATCTCGCCGGTGTTGCTGATCCTGCCGTCGATATGGCGATCGACGCCATGCTGCGCGCCCGCTCGAAGGAGGATTATGTCGCGGCCGTCCGGGTTCTCGACCGGCTGCTGATCTCCGGCAACTACATCGTGCCAATGCAGTACAACACACAGCAGTGGCTTGCTTACTGGAATTATCTGGAACATCCGCGGAAGACGCCCATATTCGGTTATCAGCTGCCAAGCTGGTGGCGCAAACCGAACTGAAAATCCGGAGATCGAGATGAGCCAAGCGAACGCCATAACCGTCGATGTGGTCTCCGACGTCGTCTGCCCCTGGTGCTTCATCGGCCAGAAGCGGCTGGACAGGGCGGTCGCCGCGGCTGGCGATGTGGACGTGCATATACGCTGGCGGCCATTCCAGCTCGATCCGACCATTCCGCCGCAAGGCAAGGACCGCCGGGAGTATATGCTGGCCAAATTCGGCAGCGACGAGCGCATTCGCGAGATTCATGGCCGTATCGAACCGCTCGGCGAAGCAGAAGGCATTTCCTTTGCTTTCGATGCCATCAAGGTGGCGCCAAACACACTGGATGCGCACCGCCTGATCCGCTGGGCTGGCGCTGCCGGCGAAGCGGTACAGAACAGGCTGGTGCGTCGCCTCTTCCAGTTGAATTTCGAGGAAGGCGTCAACATCGGCGACCATGCCGTGTTGATCGAAGCCGCCTGCGAAGCCGGCATGGACGCGTCCGTGGTGGCTACACTCTTGCCGACCGACGCAGATGTCGAAGCTGTGCGCACCGAGATCGCCACAGCCTCGCGCATGGGCATAACGGGCGTGCCCTGTTTCCTGCTCGAAGGCAAATATGCCGTTATGGGCGCACAGGACGTCGACACCCTGGCTGATGCCATTCGCCAGGTCGCGGCGGCCAAGGCGCGCGGCGAGTTGGACGCAGTCGGCTGACGCCCTCCGGGCCAGGTTTTCACCCTCAAGCAAAGGACGGCCCATAGGGATCGGACAGCAGGCAATGCCTCGCACGGCGACTTGGCGAGTCGTCGGCATCTACCCGTTCGGCGACGGATTTCCGGCCCAATGGCGGTAACTTCAACATCCTCGATTCCGGCGCCATGGTCAGGCATGTGGTTCAAGGCGCGGTGAGGTGATCCACAAGCATGGCGCTCCGCCAACACGGTCGCGCGCCATTTCTCGGCTGCCGGCAAGGATGATGCCGGCAAGGAACCAGCCATTAAGGACGGCTGTTTCGGAAATTCTGGTGGGCCCGCAATGAAAAATCGGCTGGTCGGGCAAGCAAATGAGTCACGAATTCGTGTGAATGCCTTCCCCAAGGGAAAGTAGGCGCGCCCTGCCGTGTAATTTCACAACTAGCTGATATCATTATATTAAACAGCCTTTTTGTCAGCTTCGGCGCGACATTTGGAAGGGCGGCGCTGTTGCATTGCCGACACGCCCGGAACTTCAATCCCGCTACCCCTCTACAAAAATTAATAGAAAATGATCAATTGGTGTTACCATCCGTAACAAAACAAAAAAGGTTTGGGCGGGATCGTGATTCGGATCGGAAGACGATCGCAAGAGTCAGTACCGGATGGACTACGCAGCGACGCCACGGGGCAGTCGCATTTGACGCCGGTATCCTCGATGCGCAGTTTCTGGGGGCTCATGCGAGCCTACTGGATTTCGGACCGGTGGAAGGAAGCCTGGACGCTGACGCTGGTGATAGCGCTGCTCACGGCTCTCTCCAGCAAGGCGGGGGTATGGTTCGCCGAAGCCTCCGGTGAACTGGTCAACTCGATCGCCTTCTTCCACGATGCCGCAAACACCACGCCGCTGCGGACGCTCTTGATCAATGCCGGCATTCTTGCCTTGCTGGTTGTGCTCAAGGATGCCGGCTTTACCGGGATCCGCAATCTTGTCTCGGTGACGCTGCACCGCAAATGGCGCGGTTGGCTCGACAGCCGCTTCAACGAGGCCCTGCTGGATGGCAACCACACCCATTTCCATGCCCAGCATGCTTCGCCAGGCGGCAGCACGCCCGCTCCCGACAACATTGACCAGCGCATCCAGGAATCGATCAAGGACATGACAGGCGGCGCCATCGGCCTCGCCATGGGCGTGCTCGGTGTCGCGACCTCACTCTATTTCGTCGGCCAGAAGCTGCTCGAAACTTCCGTCGAGGTGAAGGGGCTGGGGTTCCTAGGCAGTTATGGCAGCGCCGTCCTGGCCTTCCTGGCGGTCGCCACCTATGTGCCGCTGAACACATGGATCGCGGTCAAGCTCGGCGGCCTGCTCGAGCGCCTCAATGTCCGGATGCAGCAGGCCGAGGGCAGCTACCGCGGCGAACTGACCACCTTCCTGCGCCGCAGTTTCCACGTCGCGGCTTCCCATGGCGAAGGCGTGCAGAAGACCATGCATCGCCGGCTTTATGTCGATATCGACGGGACCTGGTCGCGGCTGAACGTCGTCAACACCGTCTATATGTCGTTCGAGCTGATCTACAATTTCATCGGCGCCCGCATCGTTGCCTATGGGCCCGGCCTCGTACCGTTCATCCACAATGGTCTTGATCTCAAGGGCTACATAACCGGCTCCGAACTGGTCAATTCGCTGATCGGCCAATGCTCGTGGTTCATCCATGTCATGCCGGCCATAGCCACGCTGCGCGCCAACAGCCAACGTGTGACGGAACTCGCCAATGCGATCGAGAATGTTCAGTACCCGCAGGAGTTCTACAGCCAGAGCGGCCGTTGCGACTTCCACTATGCCTCCCAGAATCCGGTCTTCGGCCTGACCATCCAGAAACTCGAACTGGCGCATCAGGGTGAGGACGCGACCCCGTTCCTCAGTGCTGCCAACCTGCGCTTCCGTCGCGGCGAGTGGACGTTCCTGAAAGGCGAATCCGGTTGCGGCAAGACCTCGCTGATCAAGGCGATCAATGGTCTGTGGCCCTATGGTCGCGGCACCATCGTCTTCCCCGAAGGGGTGAAGAGCTTCTATGCCGCCCAGGAGGTCAAGCTGCAGCAGGTCTCGCTGAAACAGCTCGTTTGCCTACCTGGCTCCGAACACGATCATGGCGATGCGCAAGCGGCCGCGGCGCTGCACAAGGCTGGCCTTGGCGACTTCATCGAGCATATGGCCAATGAAAGCCGTGAGGGCAAAAGCTGGGATCAGGTGCTATCGGGCGGCCAGAAGCAGAAACTGGTGGTGGCCCGCATCATACTGCAACAGCCAGGACTGCTGTTCCTCGATGAAGCGACCGGAGCGCTCGACCCGGATGGCAAGATTGCCTTCCACCAGGCTATCAAGGACAATTGCCCCGACGTGACCGTGATCAGCGTCATGCACGAAGCCGTGGCGCCGAGATCTGTCGCCGGCACCGAGTTCTACCACAGCATGGTCTTGATCGCAGACGGCGTCGCCACCAAGAAGCCTCTGACTCCGGCGCTGCCGGTCGAACTCACCACAATTCTGGTTCAGCCACAGCCGGTCGAGGACAAATGGCTGCGCTTCTCGCGCCGGCTCAAGCAGAAATAACGATGAGTTCACCGCGACTTGCCGGACAATACGGCAGTCGGCGATCACAGTCTCGCGATGGGGGGCCATCAGGCACCGTTTTCCTTCCTCACCGCGATTGACTCGGCAAGGCGCGCTCCTATGTTGCGCCGGCTTGCTGATAGTCAAATCCGAACCCGCAAGCGGAAAGGTCACCGCGCCATGCCTGGCGACAGTATTAGTCGAACGCAACCGCCGTCCGCCCAGACGTGACCTGAATGGTTCATGTCCTGCCGGACGGCAAGGAGTGAGCCATGAACGATTTTTCTCCCGTAGCGGACGACGAGGCCGTCGCCATCGCCCGCATCCTTGCAAACGACCACGTCGCCGACGTCGTCGAGGCGCTCAACCATGAACCGCGCGAAACGGCGACGGATCTGCTTTGCGCCGTGCCTTTCGAGCGGCTGGTCGAAATATTCGATCAGCCTGAGCTCGAAGGCGCGCCCGAACTCGTGGAGGCCTTGCCCCGCCCCAAGGCAAGCAAGCTGCTCACCGCCATGTCGGTCGACCGGGCTGCCGACATCCTGCGCGAGCTCGACGAACCGGCTCGCTCCGAGCTGCTCGGTGCGCTGGCGCCGCCCCTGCGCGCGACCCTTCTTTCCATTCTGGGCTATCCCGAAGGCAGCGCCGCATCGATCATGACGACCGAATTCGTCAGCGTTCCCTCGGATTGGACCGTTGGGCGCACGCTCGATTACATCCGCAAGGTCGAGCGGACGCGCGAGACCGTCTACGCGATCTACATCGTCGATCCGGAAACGCATCTCCTGGTGCGGTCGACCGGTTTGCGCCGGCTCATCACCGGTGAGCCGGACGACTCCATCATGTCCGTGGCGCCGGACCGCGTGCCGGTGACGGTCACCCCGCTGACCGATCGTGAAAATCTGGCGCAGACGATCTCGAAATACGATTTGCTCGCGGTCCCCGTCGTCGATCATGGCAAGATCCTCGGCATCGTCACGATCGACGACATCATCGACACGATGATCGAAGAGACGACGGAGGACGTGCATCGCTTCGGCGGCATGGAAGCACTTGACGAGCCCTACATGAAGATGAGCTTCCTCGCCATGATCCAGAAGCGCGGCGGCTGGCTCTGCGCCTTGTTCATCAGCGAGATGCTGACGGCCAACGCCATGCAAAGCTATGAGGGAGAGCTGGAAAAGGCGATCGTGCTGACGCTGTTCATTCCGCTGATCATGAGCTCCGGCGGCAATTCCGGCTCGCAGGCGACCTCGCTGGTCATCCGCGCGCTGGCGCTGCGTGAGATCGGGCTGCGCGACTGGTGGCGCGTCGCCTTGCGCGAACTGCCGACCGGACTGGTGCTCGGCTCGATGCTGGGGGTGGTCGGCATCTGCCGTATCGCACTCTGGCAGTATATGGGTTTTTACGATTACGGCCCGCATTGGCCGCTGATTGCAGCGACGGTCGGGGCGGCACTGGTCGGTATCGTCGCCTTTGGCTCCCTGTCTGGGTCGATGCTGCCGTTCGCCCTGAAGAGGATCGGCTTCGACCCCGCCAGCGCATCGGCCCCGTTCGTCGCCACGCTGGTCGATGTCACCGGGCTGGTGATCTATTTCTCGGTGGCGCTGGTCATCTTGCGCGGCACGCTGCTGTAGCACGACAACTGTCTCCGCCGCCGGCAAGGCTGGCGGCGCGGCTGAAGAGAGCTTCGCTCCGTCGAGCGAAAAGGAGGCGCGCCGACAATGCGCTCCTCCTCGACGCCTGGTCGACGACCAGATGGATGCGGCCGCCAAAGTCACGAGCAAGCGGTGCTGGTTGCTTCCCTCTGACGGCAAGCGCTGGCGGCAGAAGAAAGATCAGACGCGCTGGCCGTCTTTCACGCGGTATGTCGGCTTGTACATGGTGACGAGTTCTTCCGCGGCGGTCGGGTGTACCGCCATGGTCCGGTCGAAATCATCCTTGGTCAGTCCTGCCTTCAGCGGAATGCCGAGCAGTTGCGCCATCTCTCCCGCATCCGGCCCCAATATGTGGGCGCCGAGCACTTTGCGCGAGGCGCCATCGACCACCAGCTTGATCAGCATCTTCTCGTCACGGCCCGACAGCGTATGGCGCATCGGCCGGAAGCTGGCGCGATAGATCTCGATCTCGGCGAAACGCTTGACGGCTTCGTCTTCCGACAGGCCCACAGTACCGATTTCCGGTTGCGAGAAGACGGCCGTGGCGATCGTGTCGTGGTCGGGCGCGGTCGGGTTGTCCTTGAATGCCGTCTCGACGAAGCACATCGCCTCGTGGATCGCCACCGGGGTCAGTTGCACGCGGTTGGTGACATCGCCGATCGCCCAGATGTTGTCGATATTGGTGCGGGAATAGTCATCAACCTTGATCGCGCCGACCGCGGTCATCTCGAGGCCAATGCCTTCCAGGCCCATATTCTCGGTGTTGGGGACGCGCCCGATGGCCAGCATGACCTGGTCGACCGTTAGCACCTTGCCGCTGGTGAGAAGGGCGTCGAGCCGGCCGTCCGGTCGCTTGCGCACCCACTCTGTCACCGAATGGCACAGTATCCTTATCCCCTTTTTTTCCATCGTCTCGTGCAGCATGCGCCGCAGGTCCATGTCGAAACGGCTGAGAATCTCCTTGCCGCGATAGACCAGCGTGGTGTCGACGCCGAGGCCGTGGAAGATGTTGGCGAATTCGACCGCGATATAGCCGCCGCCCTCGATCATGATCGCCTTTGGCAGCACCGTGAGGTCGAAAGCCTCATTGGAGAAGATGCAGTGCTCGTGGCCGGGCAGCGCCGGATGGGCCGCCGGGCGGCCGCCGGTGGCGATCAGAATCTGGTCGGCGGTGACGGTGCGGTCCTCGCCCAGAAGATGCACCACGTGCGGATCGACGATCATAGCCCGTGAATGGAAGGGCTCGCCGCCGGCGCCTTGCACATTCTTCTTGTAGATCGCTTCCAGCCGGCCGATCTCGCGATCCTTGTTGGCGACCAGCGTCTGCCAGTCGAAACTGGCTTCCGGCACTGTCCAGCCATAGCCGGCCGCGTCGGCAAAATGCTCCGGGAATTGCGAAGCATAGACATAGAGTTTTTTCGGCACACAGCCGCGAATGACGCAGGTGCCGCCGAAACGGTATTCCTCGGCGATGCCGACGCGCTTGCCAAGTGCCGCGGCGACGCGCGCCGCCCGCACCCCGCCCGAGCCGCCGCCGATAACGAAGAGATCGTAGTCATAACCGGCCATAGACGGCTCCTTAAACGTCGGAAAACGTCAGTGACAGGTAGGCCGCAAACGGCCAAAAGAAAAGCCCGGGCAAGCCGGGCTTCACAGACGGCGGCGGAGGCCGCATTTGAAAACGCAGGGTCAATTCTGCGTGTCGTCGGCAGGAGCCGAACCGTCGGCGGGTGCCGCGCCATCTGTCGGGGCTGCATTGTCGGCAGGTGCGGCTCCATCTGCAGGCGCGGGCGCGGCTGGTGCCTTGGCCTTGGCAGCCGCTGCCAGGGTCTCGCCGACCTGCTGGGCGAGATCGCGGGCGAGGCCGTTTTGCCAGATGTCGGCAGCCTTGACCAAATCACGCGTCACGGTCGGGCCGCTGTCGAGCAGCTTCTTGCCGGACTCGGAACTGTAGAAGGCCGCGATATCATTGAGTTCCTTTTCGGAAAACACCTTCGCATAGGCAAGAGCCGCTTCCATCTCGAGGTCGGCGCGGCGCGAGGCGAGTGCCATCGCCTTCTCGTTGACCGTCTTGCCGATCAGTTCCTGCATATCCGGATTCTTCTGGATGAGCTGCGATTCGAGGGCGGCCGCCGCTTGCGGCAGGATGTTGTCGAAGGAGTCGGTCGCATGGATCGCCGCGACTGCTGCCCGGGCAGCCTTCAGGTGCGATTCCGTGACATCCTGCGAAAACGCCGGCGAGGAGAAGGCCAAGACGGCCGAAGCCGCCAGAACGGCGCAAAGGCCGCGAACCCGGTTATGCAACATCATGGTCGGTAGAACTCCCTGGTTTTCGGGCGGCAAGGACGGTTTGGATGCCGTCGCCGCCGGCGATGATGGCCGCTGACGCCAGCCCGATGAAAAGACCATGCTCGACCACGCCCGGAATGGCGTGGAGAGCATTCGAAAGCGCTCTTGTATCCGGAATGCGGCCAAAAGATGCATCGAGGATAAAATGGCCGCCGTCTGTAACAAAAGGCTGGCCTCCCGTCATCCTCAATGTAACCGGACCGGAAAGGCCCAGATTTCCAGCCGTGGCGGCCACCGCGATCTCGGTGGCGCGCAGGCCGAACTGGTTGACTTCGATAGGCAGGGGAAACCGGCCGAGCGTCTCGACCATTTTCGATCGGTCGGCAATCACGATCATGCGCCGCGAGGCTGCGGCCACGATTTTCTCACGCAACAGCGCGCCGCCACCGCCCTTGATCAGGGTCAGTTCCGGGTCGACCTCGTCGGCGCCGTCGACGGTGAGATCGAGCTCGGGCGTTTCCTCGAGCGTCGACAATGGCACGCCAAGCTCGCGGCATAGCAAAGCGGTGCGCTCCGAAGTCGGTACACCTGTTATCGCCATTCCGGTGGCGACCTTGTCGGCAAGCAGCCGTACGAACTCCTCGGCTGTAGTGCCGGTGCCAATGCCGAGCCGCATGCCGTCCGTGACATGGGCAAGGGCCGCCCGCGCGGCCTCGACCTTCAATTGCCTCGCATCCATGCGCTTTGCTGCCCCGGAACCTGATGCATGCCGTCCAAAAGTGATCTCGGTTTTGGGAAAGCGACATGCATAAAACAAAGAACCAAAGCGCGCCGCATGGCCCATTGGACGCCACGCGCTTTGGTGTTTTGGGCTCCTAGCATTTTTGCAGGCGCGGTCAAAGCCCTTGGCGGCTGTCCACCGGTCTGCTTGCCTTGACGCGTCGCAGCCGCTATCGCCTGCCGATGTACAACCCTGCGCAGGATGGATCATGAGTCGCCCGATCATCGTGTTCGATCTCGACGGAACGCTGATTGACACGGCGCCGGACCTGCTCGACAGCCTCAACCACAGCCTGGCTGCCAGTGAACTCGCGGCCGTCGATGAGGCCGGCTTCAGGCGCTTTGTCGGCCATGGCGGCCGCGTCATGATAGAGAGGGCACACGCCGCGCAGCGGCGATCGCTTGATGTCGCGGAGCATGACCGGCTCCTGAAACTGTTCCTTGATCACTACACCGACAACATTCCCGGCAAATCCCGTCCCTACCCCGGTGTCATCGATGCGATCGCACGCTTCGAGAACGCAGGCTATCTGCTGGCCATCTGCACCAACAAATACGAAGCCAATTCGCGTGCATTGATCGAGGCGCTCGGCTTGACCAGACATTTCGCGGCAATCGCCGGACAGGATACGTTCGCGTTCCGCAAACCCGACCCGCGCCATCTGACCGAAACCATTCGGCTGGCGGGCGGCGATCCACACCGCGCCCTGATGGTCGGCGATTCGCAAACCGATATCGACACCGCCAAGGCCGCCGGCATTCCCGTCGTCGCTGTCGATTTCGGCTATACCGACCGCCATGTGCGCGAATTCGAACCCTCGGCGGTCATCTCGCATTTCGACGCGCTGACGCTCGATCTGGCGCAAAGGCTTATCGCCGCCGCAGGGCACTGAGCGGATAGGTGTCGGCACCCACCAGGACAGACCCGAAAGGGCGAAAAAACCGATCCCTGTGAGAACGCCAGACACCGCCTTGACTTAACCGGCTGCCCTCCCTTATATCGCGGCTCGCTTGGCCTTCGGGCAACGAGCGGGCGATTAGCTCAGCGGGAGAGCACACCCTTCACACGGGTGGGGTCGCAGGTTCAATCCCTGCATCGCCCACCATTTTTCCCAAATGGTTATCCGGCTCTATCTTCGCGCCGAAGCGAGACAAATTGCAGCCTGCGCGGCCATAGCCAGGCGCGTACCGCATCCGTCTGGAACCAACCACAACCCCAGCGAGTTTCCTTCCGTCGAAACTTGAGGGAAAACCATGTCCAGATTTCTTCTGGCGACCAGCGTCGCCGTTCTTCTCGCTGCCGCTCCGGCTCTGGCCGCGGATGAAAAGCCGCTGCCGCCGGCCAATGCCAAGAAACTGTCGGAGATCATCGCCAAGGTCGAGCAGCGCGATGGGTTTCGCTACGTGAAGGAAGTCGACTGGGACAGTGGCGCCTACACCGTCACCTATTACACCTCGGACAAGGCCAAGGTCGAAATCACCTACGATCCGGTGACGGCCGAGCCCAAATAGGGCCGCCTGCAGATATCCTCGGATTGGATGGATATGCCCGGTTCTCGGGGCGCCCGTGGAGGATCCCCGGACGCGCCGCGAAATGTCCATCCTTGGAATATGATGCCGGCCTTTCCGCCGGCCGAGACGCCGACTTCCGGCGCCCGCTGTCGGAGCGATAGCGCATGTCGCCCAAAAGTGCGCAACGGTTTTGGGACAACGACATGCACAAAAACAAGAACTCAAAGCGCAATACGCTTTGGTCAGCTCGAGGGCGATCGCACCGCCTCGGTCGCGTCCAGGGCCTGCTTCAGCCGGGAATCGCGGTCGTAGACATCGTTGAAATACTCGACCTTGCCGGACATGTCGGGCCAGGCGGTGAAGTAGGCGACATAGACCGGAATCTTGCGCATCACATCCTCGGTCGAGTGCCCATGCTTCAGCTTCTCGGCGACATAGTCGACCGAGGTGCCGAGCACCGCCGCCGCCATGCCGCGCGGATCCTGCAGGCGCACGCAGCCATGGCTGAGCGCGCGCATATCCTGCTTGAAGAACGATTTCTGCGGCGTGTCGTGCATGTAGATCGCATGCTTGTTGGGGAACAGGATCTTCAGTTCACCTAGCGCATTGGCCTCGCTTGGCTGCTGGCGCACATTGTAGGGAATGTTCGCGCCGTAAGCGCCCCAGTCGACCGCCGAGGACGGAATGTGCTTGCCGCGCGCATCGGTCACCTCATAGCCGGCGCGGTCGAGGTAGCCGGGATCGCTGCGCAACCTGGGCAGCATTTCGTTGACGATGATCGACTGCGGCACACCCCAATAGGGATGGAAGTCGACCTGCTTGATCTGGTCGTAGAAGAATGCCGTCTGGTTGGTGACCCGGCCGACGACGGCACGTGTCTTCAGCTTCTCTTCGCCATTGTCGATGTAGCTGGCGGTGAACGCTGGCTGGTTGATGAAGACGCGCGGGCTGCCGAGATCGGACGGCAGCCAGCGCAGTTCTTCCAGCGCCACCTGCACCTTGAGCAATCTGTCGGCCTTCGACGTGCCCGCCAGCAACGCGACGGTACGCGGACCGATAACGCCGTCGCCCTTCATGCCCTTCTTCTGCTGCACCGCCTTGATCAGCGGCACCAGTTCGGGAACGTAGACCTCGCTGGTCGCCAGTCGCGACAGCAGCTCTCCATAGGTGCCGCCCATCTCGTCATCGAGATTGCGCGCGATCAGCGACAGCAGCTTCGGCAGCTCGGGGCTGGTTTCGCCCGGCTTCAGCAGCAGCTTTGGATCGACGACGATCTCGTTTTCCTCACTTGCCTGCAGGGACTCCAGTTCGACACGCAGCGCCTGATATTCGGCATTCTGCGGATGCCGCGATTCCAGGTACGTGCGAACTTCCTGCGTATGCGCCAGCGTCTTCAGCACGCCGACCATGTCGAGCGGCTTGGCCGGGAAATCATAGTAGCCGGTCATCCGGTTGGGTTCGACACGGCCGCTCTGGGCGTCATGCGCGTAGCGCAATACGCGCGCGGATAGCGCCATCTCGAAGCGGAGGAGTTCCTTCAACTTGGCCGCGTCATCCGCAGAGGACGAACTCGC
Organism: Mesorhizobium sp. B4-1-4; assembly: GCF_006439395.2. NCBI lineage: Bacteria > Pseudomonadati > Pseudomonadota > Alphaproteobacteria > Hyphomicrobiales > Phyllobacteriaceae > Mesorhizobium > Mesorhizobium sp. B4-1-4. The sequence goes on along the minus strand of NZ_CP083950.1, from coordinate 1,854,167 downwards.
GGCAGGCACGTCGACAGTATAGTCGGCGGGCGTGAGGCCGTAGCTTGCAGCCTCGCCGAGCACCCGCACCGCATCCTGGGCGCGGTTGTTGGGGCCGGTTCCGCTCACCCAGATAAAGTCTGGGTTGGCCGAATAGTACGCGATCAGTGCCTTGGCGACGTCGGGTTCGGCATAGAGTTCGTAATCGCCGAGACCGGCAACGGCATCGTGAAAAGCGGCCTCCGTGGTGGATGAAACGAACGCGGCATCCTGCGGCGTCGCGGGTTGCGGCGCTGGGGACAGTTTCGAGAAGTCGACGCGCACCAGCTTGTCGGCCTTGTATGTATAGTAGGACGGGCTGCTGATTTTTACCCCGCCATCGCCGCCGCCCCCCGGCGCTTTCGGCTTGTGCTTCGCCGGCGGCGGAAACTCGCCCTGCGGCTGGTGCTTTATGCCGCCGCCGAACAGCATCTCGAAGAGCCCTTGCGCGCCTGCCTGAGGCGCGCCGAAAGCAAGCGTCGCCGTCATCGTCATCAGCGACAACACGGTTGCTTTGTTACCAAGGACTTTCATGAATCACCCGCTCCGGCCGCAACCGGTTCCCGTTCCGCACGCTAAACCGTCTCGCTCACCGCATGGCGGATGTAAGGCGCGACTATACCGATTCATACCGATTTCGTTAAGCTTTCATAAATTTCGGCGGGGTTGTTGCAGAACGGTTTCACAACGTCGTGACGGCCGGAGCGGAGGTGTTTCCGCTCCAGCGGCGGGACCAGGCGCCTTCACGCTTCGTGCACCGCCCTGCTGGCGGCCGAGGCCGGGGCGATGGCCGCGTGGAAGGCGATGGCTGGCAACCAACGCTGCGTGACAAACGCTGGCTGTTGTGCTCGAAATTCGAACCTGCCGGCAAGAGAGGGACGACCGTGAAAAAAGGGTATCGCGAACTGCTCGACGAGGCGAACGCCGAGATCGAAGTGGTTTCGCCGGAGGAGGCGGCAGGATTGCTCGAGGACGAAGCACCATCTTCATCGACCTGCGCGACCCTCGCGAGATCGAACGCGGCAGGATCCCTGGCGCCAAGCATGTCACCCGTGGCATGCTGGAATTCTGGATCGATCCGGAAAGTCCCTACCACAAGCCGTTCTTCGCGTCGGGGAAAAGCTTCGTCTTCTTCTGCGCCGGCGGCTGGCGCTCCGCACTGGCCACCAAGACCGCGCAGGACATGGGGCTCACGCCGGTCAAGCATATTCTAGGCGGTTACACCGCCTGGAAGGCGGCTGGACTGCCTGTGGAGCCTGGCGAAAAGAAGAAATAATCCGAGTCTGCTCAGTGGAGCCGCGACGGCTCCCGGGCCACGAAGGCGACGGCGTGTTCAACCACGCCCTTATCCGCAAGAATGCGGCGATGGCCGAGCCCTTCGGCCCACTGGAGCCGCACATGGCCGCCGGCACCGGCATAACGTCTTGCATGCTCGGCAGGCACCTCGCGGTCGTCAGGCGCGTGGATGACCAGGGTCGGCACGGGCGCCTGGGCGAGCTGGCGGTCACCGGTGAATTCATGCAGGGGCCGGCCGGAAAGGTTTTCGACACGGTCCGCCATGGCAACCTGCGAGCGGGGGCCGACATTGAGCATGCGGCTGAAGTCGGCGAAGATCGCCGGCAAGGAGCTTGGTGCCGCGATCAGCACAAGACGTCCAGCCGCCAGCGGCGGGACGTTCTTAATGGACCCGGCAATGGCATTGGCGGCGACGGCACCGCCGAAGGAATGACCGACCGCCGCGGTAAAGGGGCCAAACCACTCGCCGGCGACCCGCACCGCGTCCACCGCGTTGACCATGTTCAGTCTGCGGCCCTGCGACTGGCCGTGGCCAGGCAGGTCAAGCGAAACCACCCTGTAGCCGGCCGCGCGATAGCCCTCGATCAATGCACGCATATATTCGGTGCGCGACCGCCAGCCGTGGACGACAAGCACCGTGCCGGCGGCAGCCCTGCCCGGCTCCGGCCGGAATTCATGCACCATCACGCAACCGGTCGCGGTCTTCAGCCGGTGATGGCGCGCTTGCGTCATGAACCCGGCAGCCCGGTCGATGGCGCGGCGCTCGCCGTCGGTGAGCGCCCTGGTGCTTGGCGTACGGCAGAACAGTTCGAAAGCCGCGCGCCCGGTGATACGCGGCGCGATATGTTCGGCCGCGCCAAACACACCTCGGATGACCTTCAGCCCGAATGATGCCATAGTGAGAATCCATCCATACGTTCAAGCATGAACATAATAGTTCAAAGATGAACAATAGACAAGAGCTACCCTGGGACAACCCGCGTTTTCGCAACTGGGTCGCGGTGGCGCGCGCCTGTCATGTGCTGGAGCGCACGCTGGCGGCGAAACTCGCGCCGCTCGACCTGAAGCCGGCGCAGCTCGACGTGCTGATGAACCTTTACCGCCATCCCGGCATGTCGCAGCACGACCTTGCCCGCAAGCTGCTCGTCGGCCGCTCCAACATCACAATGCTGTTGCCGCAACTGGAGACACGTGGCTTGCTACGCCGCGAGGGCGATGAGAAGGACAAGCGCATCCTGCGCCTAGCCCTGACCGAAGCCGGCGAAGCGCTGCTGATGCAGGCGCTGAAAGTGCATATGGCGCTGATCGAAAAGGCGATGAGCCAGTCGACGCCGGAACAATGCGACATGATCGGCGAGCAGATGCGCAAGATAACCGAGGTGCTGAAGGAAGCCTGACCATCTCTTGGCCACGCATCCACTTACCACATCGATTTTTTCGCCCGCTCCGGCCACTCCTTGTCATAGGTTTCGCCGTCGATATTCCTGCGGCTGGTGATTTCCAGGATCTGTCCGGGCGTCGGCAGCGACTTCGGGTCGACATGCCTGGCCGGGTTCCACAATTCCGACCGCACGATGGCGCGGGCGCACTGGAAGTAGACCGCATCGACATCGATGACGGTCACCGAGCGCGCCGGCTTGCCGTCGACGGTGAATGACGCGCAAAGTGCTGCGTCGGTGGTGATATGCGCCCGGCCGTTGATGCGCAGCGTCGTACCGGAGCCCGGCACCAGGAACAGCAGGCCGACGCGCTGATCCCTGATGATGTTCCTCAGCGAATCCGCACGGTTGTTGCCGCGCCGGTCCGGCATCATCAGCGTTTTCGTATCAACGATACGCACGAAGCCGGCGAGATCGCCGCGTGGCGAGCAGTCCAGCCCCTCCGGCCCACTGGTCGAGAGGGCAACGAATGGCGAGGCGTTGATGAAGGCGGCGTATTCCGGGATGACATGGTCGAGTTCCTTGACCAGCGAGGCTTCGCCGGGCAGTCCGTAGAGCGCCTCCAACTGCTCGACCGACGTGATGACCGACATCTTCTTCCCTCCCGCGAACCTTTGCCGGCGCTACGCCACGTCCATGACGATTTGACGACAGCCGGTCGCCGAAGTTGAATCTCCGGCGCGCAGATCAGCGGTCCCGGCTCAAGCCCTTTTCCGCAAGTTCGGCAAGGTAAGCACTCCAGCGCTCGTCCTTCTCGTGCCCGAGCGTGTGCAGGTAGTTCCAGGTGAAGATGCCTGTGTCATGGAAATCGTCGAAAGTGATGCGCACCGCATAGTTGCCGACCGGCTCGATCTTCAGGATGGCCACATTGCGCTTGCCGGGGACCGTCACGCGCTGATCCGGTGAATGGCCCTGCACCTCCGCCGATGGCGATGCCACACGCAGGAGTTCCGCCGGCAGTTCGAACGGTTGATGGCCGGGAAACGTCACGGTGAGCAGCTTGCGGTCCTTGGAGACTCTCAGTTCTTTTGGCGCCGTCATGATCGGTCCTGCTTGAATTGCCCCTTCCCTACGCTGCTTCGTGCCGTGCGAAAAGGCTTGGAGGGTGCCGACGCGCGATGTCGGTCGGGGAATGTTACCAAAGATCAAGGCCGGCTATCTTGAATGGCGGGTTGGATCGTATCACATAGCCATATATAACGACGGCGGTAACGGCCACGGAACGTTCGAACATGGACATGATCGACCCCTTCGGTCGCACGATCAGTTATCTCAGAGTGTCGGTCACCGACCGCTGCGATTTTCGTTGCACCTATTGCATGGCCGAGGACATGGCCTTCCTGCCAAAGAAGGACCTGCTGTCGCTGGAAGAGCTGGACCGGCTCTGCACTGTGTTCATCGAAAAGGGCGTCAAAAGGCTGCGCCTCACTGGCGGCGAGCCGCTGGTGCGCAAGAACATCATGCATCTGGTGCGTCAGCTGTCGCGCCATCTTGACAGCGGCGCGCTGGAAGAACTGACGCTGACTACCAACGGCTCGCAACTGTCGCGCTTCGCCGCTGAGCTTGCCGATTGCGGCGTCAAGCGTATCAACGTCTCGCTCGATACCCTCGACGCCGACAAGTTCCACCAGATCACCCGCTGGGGGCACCTCGGCAAGGTCATGGCGGGCATCGACGCCGCTCAGGCGGCCGGGCTGAAAGTCAAGCTCAACGCCGTTGCGCTGAAGGATTTCAACGACGCCGAACTGCCTGACATGATGCGCTGGGCGCATGGCCGTGGCATGGACCTGACCGTCATCGAGACCATGCCGATGGGCGAGATCGACGCCGACCGCACCGACCAGTACCTGCCGCTGTCGCTGCTGCGCGCTTCGCTGGAGCGCGAATTCACGCTGACCGATATTCCCTTCAAGACCGGCGGCCCCGCCCGCTACGTCCAAGTCGCCGAGACCGGCGGAAAACTCGGCTTCATCACGCCGATGACCCATAATTTCTGCGAAAGCTGCAACCGTGTCAGACTGACCTGCACGGGCACGCTCTATATGTGCCTCGGCCAGGAAGACGCGGCCGACTTGCGCGCGCCGTTGCGCGCATCCGAGGGCAATGAACTTGTCGCCGACGCAATAGACGAAGCCATCGGCCGCAAGCCGAAAGGCCATGATTTCATCATCGACCGCCGCACCAGCCGCCCATCGGTGTCACGGCATATGAGCGTGACGGGCGGCTGACCCTAGCCGCCGATTTGTGCAAGGATCGCCTTTCGGTCATCGGCTTTGGGGCAATGCATGCGGCGGCTTTCCTCAATTATGGCGGGTTTCGCGGCAATTACAGTAGGCAGCGCAACTGCCGCTCCCTTCACCTATGTGAACGAGCGCTTCGGCACGGTCTGCACCTTTCCCGACGACATATTCACCGATCGTCAGCCCGAGCCGGAAAATGGCGACGGGCAGGTATGGCTGAGCGCGGACGGCGCCAGCTTGACGTGCTCCTGCATTCTCAACATCGACAATGACACGCCGAAAGGTTTCATTGCGGCCGAGCAAGCCAGCAAGGAGCAAAGCTACACAATCGCCTACAGCAAGACCGGCAAGGACTGGGCGGTGCTGTCGGGCCGGAAGGATGGTAAGATCTTTTATGAGCGGCGGCTGTTCGGCCGCGATGGCGTCATCCGCACAGTCTGGATCGACTATCCACCGGCCCTGAACTCGAAATATGACCCGATAGTCGGTGCCATTGCCGGCAGTCTCAAGGGGCCATGAACGCTGCCGAGACCAAGAGCATTTTAGCCACACCGCAAACAAATTTTTGTTCGCGAATGTCCGTCTGATTTACCGGCGGTGTTTTCCCGCCTAGCGTCGCTCTTGTAGCGGTTATCGCTCTTGGGGGATTACATGAGACGCCAAATTCTTGTTTCGTTCGCAATGCTCGGCCTCGCCGCCCTGCCGGCGGCTGCCCAGTCGATCGGTGGGACCTACACCGTCGCCGGCACCAATTTCGACGGCTCGTCCTATGGCGGCGAAGCCACCATCACGCTCACCAGCGGGACCACCTGCACCATCCATTGGGAGACCGGCGGTTCTTTTTCCGACGGCATCTGCATGCGCAACGACAATGCATTCTCCGCCGGCTATGTCATGGACAAGGATATCGGCCTCGTCGTCTACAAGGTCGAGGAGGATGGCTCGCTGCATGGCCTGTGGACGATCGCCGGTAAGGAAGGTAACGGCACCGAGGTGCTGACGCCGAAGAAATAGCATCGTCGTGGCCGGACAGCTTGCGGGAGGCGAAGCCGCCTCCCGACCACGGCCAATCCAGAATATGATTCCATGCCGGCGATCGTGGATGCCCCTGTCCTGGTACAGTCCTTTGCCGTTGCTCTTTCCTGGCGAACTGTTACAGGCTTGCTGCCAAAGCAACCGGTAGATGTCTTGCCTCTTTCTCCAAATCTTCGCGGCGCGTTGTTCATGATGGTGGCGATGGTTGGCTTCACGCTCAACGACGCCATCACCAAATATTCTTCGCAATCGATGAACATGGCGCAGGTCATGCTGATCAGAGGCGCATTCGCCTCGCTTTTCGTCGGCCTGCTGGCCTGGCAACGGGGCGCGCTTTCGCAGCCGCGTCTGATGCTGCAGCCGCTGGTGGCAATCCGCGTGCTTGGCGAAGCGGGCGCCACCGTGTCGTTTCTCGTGGCGCTCGCCCATCTGCCGATCGGCAGCGTTTCGGCCGTTCTTCAGGCGCTGCCGCTGGCGGTGACGATGGGTGCCGCGCTATTCTTCGGCGAAGCGGTCGGCTGGCGACGCTGGCTGGCGATCGCCACGGGGTTTGCCGGCGTGCTGGTCATCGTGCGGCCGGGTTTCGATGGCTTCAGCGTCTATTCCCTTGTGGCGCTGGCCAGCGTCGCATGCTGCACCGTGCGCGATCTCGCCACCAAGCGCATTCCTCAAACCGTGCCGACGATGCTGGTCTCGACCGCCACCGCACTCGCAATGACCGTCGTCGGCGCGGTGCTGCTGTCGCCGATGGGCGGGTGGACGCCGATGACCGGCAAAAGCACGGCGCTGCTGGCGCTGGCGGCCGTTCTTGTGCTCATCGGCTATCAATTCATCATCATGGCGATGCGTTCGGGCGAAATCTCCTTCATCGCGCCATTCCGCTATACGGCGCTCCTCTGGTCCATTCTGCTGGGCCTGATCGTCTTCGGCGACATACCGGACATGCCGATGACCGCCGGCGCTACAATCGTCGTCGGCTCGGGCCTCTATGCGCTTTATCGTGAGCGGGTGGTCGGCCGGCGAAGGATCGTCGCTGAAAGCACGGGACCGGCCATGGCGCCGGATGGAATCTAGCCCTCGAAGTTGCTTGCGATTTCCGGCGGCTGGCGTACAGGCTGGGTGGCATGAAGCGAGATGTCGCGGGGATCATTCTGGCTGGCGGCCAATCGAGGCGGATGGGAGGCGGCGACAAGAGCCTGTTGCCGCTTGGCAGTGGCCGCGTGCTTGATCAGGTCCTGTCGCGCTTTGGTCCGCAGATGGAAAGCCTGGCGCTGAGCGCCAATGGCGACCCGGCGCGCTTTGCCCGGTTCGGACTGCCGGTGCTTGCCGACACGGTCGAAGGCTTTGCCGGACCGCTTGCCGGAATCCTGGCTGGCCTTGAATGGGCGGTTGCCAGCACGCCTTGCAAGGCGATCGTCACCGCTGCCGGCGATACACCTTTCCTGCCGCTCGATCTCGTCGATCGCCTGGCCGCGGCAGCCGGTAAGTATCCCGGGAAGATCGCCGTCGCCTCTTCGGCCGGCCGGCGACACCCGACCTTCGCGCTGTGGCCGACCGGATGCCGCGACGCCTTGTGGCATTTCCTGGTCGATGAGGACAACAGGCGGGTTTCGGCTTTTGTCGAGCGGTACGGCCATGTCGAGGTGGCCTTTCCGGTCCTCCAATCCGCCGGCCAGCCGCTCGATCCTTTTTTCAACATCAATGTGCCGGACGACCTTGCCCACGCCGTGCGTCTGTTGCACAGCATGACGTTATGAACAGGCGCGTCTTCGGCATCACCGGCTGGAAAAACTCCGGCAAGACCACACTGACCGAAAAGCTGGTCGCAGAGCTTGTGCGGCGCGGCTGGAAGGTCTCGACGGTCAAGCATGCCCATCATGATTTCGACATCGACAAGCCCGGCGCGGACAGCTTCCGCCATCGGCAGGCCGGCGCCTCCGAGGTGGCGATCGTGTCCGGCAATCGCTGGGCGCTGATGCACGAATTGCGTGGCGAGAATGAACCTTCCTTGACCGATATTCTGGCACGACTTGCCCCATGCGACATCGTGCTGGTCGAAGGCTACAAGCGCGAATCCCACTGCAAGATCGAAACCAGGCGACTGGAAGCGAAGGACCGGACCCCGCTTTCGGCGGGTGATCCCAATGTTATCGCGGTCGCCGCGGATTTCGTCGTTGCGGACAAGAGCCTGCCGGTATTCGACCTCGATGACGTAAAATCGATAGTCGACTTCATCGAACGCACGACCGGTCTCGTTGCTTCAGATGTAACGTAACGGCAGAACCTCATGACCGATTTGGGTGGTTTTGCAGTTGCTTTTTTCTTGAAAAGAATGGGAGTATCGCTTCAGCGGGCGGTCAAAAGCACCGCCCCACAGAGCCGTTTCGGAACGACGGCCGGGACCATAAAGAGAGGACTATCATGCGTATTGCACTGCGTATCGCGCTCGCCGCATCGGCTGCGCTGCTGACGCTCGGCGTAGCCCAGGCCCAGGAAAAGACCCTGAGGATCGGCACCGAAGGCGCCTACCCTCCATTCAACAATCTCACCGCTGATGGCCAACTCGTCGGCTTCGACATCGACATCGCCAAAGCGCTTTGCGATGAAATGAAGGTCAAGTGCACCTTCGTCGCCCAGGATTGGGACGGTATCATCCCGGCGCTTCAGGCCGGCAAGTTCGATGCCATCGTCGCCTCGATGTCGATCACCCCGGAGCGCCAGCAGAAGGTCGACTTCTCGCACAAATACTACAACACGCCATCGGCGCTCGCAGTGCCGAAGGACAGCACGTTGAAAGGCGTGACCAAGGAAGACCTAGCCGGCAAGACGATCGGCGTCGCCACCACGACCACGCACTTCAACTATGCCTCGAAGACCTACACCGACAGCACCGTCAAGGGCTATCCGAGCAGCCCCGAGGAGCAGGCCGATCTCGCCAATGGACGCCTTGACGCCATCGAGGACGACATCGTGGTCCTGCAGCAATGGCTGGATTCGCCTGACGGCGCCTGCTGCAAGATCCTCGGTCAACCGAAGCCGCAACCTGTCGAGATTTTTGGACCGGGCGCCGGCATTGCTGTACGCAAGGGCGAGACCGACCTGGTCAACAAGCTCAATGCCGCCATCGACGCCATCCGCGCCAATGGAAAATACAAGGAAATCAACGACAAGTATTTCAAGTTCGACGTCTACGGCGCCGAGTCCTGATAATTGCGCTGAGGGCGGTGAGGAATTTCTCGCCGCCTTTCACTCATCCCGGGATCGCCACGGAGACAAGACCCGTAAATGCCGGCCCAAAGCATTTGGACACTTCTCAGTTGGGGCCCCGATGGCTGGAGTGACGATATTGCCTATGGCGCGATGGTCACCATCGCGCTCGCCCTTGCAACACTGCCGATCGGCCTGACGATCGGCTTTTTCGTCGCCTGGGCCAAGCAGTCCGAAGAACCGTCGCTGCGGCTGGCGGCCAACATATACACCACCGTGTTTCGCGGCCTGCCGGAATTGGTGACGCTGTTCCTGTTCTTCTTCGGCATGCCCATCTTGCTGCAATACATCATCCGCTTCTTCAAGCCCGAGGCGACGATCGATGTGGACAGCTTCGTCGCCGGCATGATCGTGCTTTCGTTGATCTTTTCGTCCTATGCCAGCGAGGTATTCCTTTCGGCCTTTCGCGCCATTCCAAAGGGCCAGTATGAGGGTGGCTATGCGATCGGGCTGTCGAAGTGGCTGACCATGCGCAAGGTGATCTTGCCCCAGTTGCTGCGCATCGCCTTCCCCGGTCTCGAGAATTGCTGGCTGAGCCTGCTCAAGGACACCGCCCTGGTTTCTGTGGTCAACCTCGCCGAGACCTTGCGCAACGCCGGCGTGGCGGCGCGCGTCACCAAGCATTCGTTCCTCTTCTATAGCTTCGCCGCGCTGGTCTTCCTCGTCCTGGCGATCCTGTCGTCGATCGCCACCGGGTTTATCTTGCGCTCGCTGGGGCGGAGGGAGGCGCGATGAGCATCACGGAAGCGATCGCGGTCGAACGGCCTCCACCGCCGGCTCGCGGCTGGCCGCGCACCCGCATCGTGGGATATGCGCTTGTCGGCCTGTGGATTCTCTTCGGCCTCGGTATCGTTGCGTATCTTTTCTATTCCTGGAACGGCGAATTCTTCGCCAGGTATGCGCCGGCCTATCTGCAAGGGCTGGGAACCACGCTGGCGCTCGTGTCGATTTCGATGGTGGTCGGCGCGATCCTTTCATTGCCCGTCACCTATGGCCGCATGTCGAAGAACCGGATCCTGTCCGGCATCGCCTACTGTTACGTCTATTTCTTCCGCGGCACGCCGCTGCTCGTACAGGTCTATCTGGTCTATTACGGCGTGGGCTCTTTCCGGGTGCAGCTCGAATCCGTCGGACTGTGGTGGTTCTTCCGCGACGCCTTCAACTGCGGTGTGTTTGCCTTCGCGCTCAACACCGCCGCCTACCAGGCCGAAATCCTGCGCGGTGCCATCGAAAGCGTGCCCAGGGGCCAGTGGGAGGGCGCCGCCTCGCTTGGTCTGCACAAGCTGCAGACATTGCGCAAGGTCATCCTGCCACAGGCGATCATCGTGGCGTTGCGACCCTACGGCAATGAACTGGTTCTGATGATCAAGGCCTCGGCCATCGTCGCCATCATCACAGTCTACGACCTGATGGGCAACGCGAAGCTCGCCTACGCCAAATCCTTCGACTTCCAGGCCTATGTCTGGGTCGCCATCGTCTATCTGGTGATGGTCGAGATCCTGCGCCACGGGGTCGAATGGATCGAACGGCGGATCACGGTCCACCTACACCGCTGATGCGTGCGACGCCACGCGTTTAAGCGATCTGTCATCAGTCTGCACCAGTCGATGCGGTGGCGCGCGCCTTGACGAATTCGCCGCATGGCCTAGAGCTTCCGCAACTGAAATCTCTATTCCGTCGGAAGGAAAAAGCATGGCATCGGTGGCATTTCTCGGTCTTGGCGTCATGGGCTACCCCATGGCCGGGCACCTGAAAAACAAGGGCGGCCACGACGTCATCGTCTATAACCGCACCCGCGCGAAAGCCGAACAATGGGTCGCTCAACATGGCGGCAGCTTTGCCGCGACACCGGCGCAGGCTGCCGAGGGCAAGGATTTCGTCTTCTCCTGTGTCGGCAATGATGACGATCTGCGGTCGGTGACGACTGGTCCCGAAGGCGCCTTCAAGGCGATGAAGAAAGGCTCCATCTTCATCGACAACACGACGGCTTCGGCAGAAGTCGCGCGCGAACTGGCACAAGCCGCGCAATCGAGCGGATTCTCATTTCTCGACGCGCCGGTTTCCGGCGGCCAGGCTGGTGCCGAGAACGGCGTGCTGACGGTCATGGTCGGTGGCGACCAGGCTACCTTCGACAAGGCCAGGCCGGTCATCGACGCCTACGCCCGTATGGTCGGACTGATGGGGTCGGCAGGCGCCGGCCAGCTCACCAAGATGATCAACCAGATCTGCATCGCCGGGCTGGTGCAGGGACTGTCGGAAGGCATCCATTTCGGCAAGAAGGCCGGTCTCGACATCGAGAAGGTGATCGAGGTGATCTCCAAGGGCGCGGCCGGCTCCTGGCAGATGGAGAACCGGCACAAGACCATGAATGCCGGTAAATACGATTTCGGTTTCGCCGTCGACTGGATGCGCAAGGACCTCGGCATCTGCCTGGCGGAAGCCGACCGCAACGGCGCCAAGCTGCCGGTGACCGCGCTTGTCGACCAGTTCTACAAGGACGTGCAGGCCATGGGCGGCAAGCGTTGGGACACGTCCTCGCTGCTGGCGCGGCTGGAGAAGTAGGCGCCCATGTCCCTGCCCTCTCCAGGCTGGACCGCGCAGGAGGTCGTCGCGCATCTGCGCTCGATCGGCACCGAGGAGAATCGCCGCGGCATGGCGCGGTTCGGCATCAACACCGCGACCGCGCTCGGTGTTGGCAATGCGGATTTGCGGCCCTTGGCGCGCAAGCTGAAGCGCAACCACGAACGGTCCCTGGCGCTGTGGGACAGCGGCATTCGCGAAGCGAGGCTGATCGCGGCTTTCACAGGTGAGCCAAAGGAGATCACAATTGAGGAATGCCGCCGCTGGGCCGGCGATTTCGATTCCTGGGAAGTTGTCGACACTGTGTCGGACCTGTTCGGGGACACGCCGTTCTGGCGTGAACTGATCGAAGAGTTCGCGGCCGACGAGCGCGAATTCGTCCGCCGCACGGCCTTTGCGATGCTGGCATGGGCGGCGGTGCATCTGAAGAAGGAACCTGACGCGACGTTCCTGCCTTATCTGCGATTGATCGACGCCCAAGCCGGTGATGAACGCAATTTCGTCAGGAAAGCGGTCAATTGGGCGCTGCGGCAGATCGGTAAGCGATCGGTGACGTTGCATGCTCCTGCCCTCGCCCTGGCGCAGAAACTTGCGGTTTCCAGCGACAAGACCAGGCGTTGGGTCGGCAAGGATGCCGCGAAGGAACTGTCAGATGCCAAGACGCTCGAACGCCTCGCCGCCAGAAAAATCTGAATACGCCGATATCCGTTTCACCGAGGTGACACCGGCAACACGCGTCAGCTTCGAGACCTTGTTCGAGCAGCCCGGTGCGCCGAAATATTGCTGGTGCATGGCCTGGCGACACGCCGGTCGCGAGCATATCCAGAACGACGAGAAGAAACGTCGGATGATGGCGCTCATCGACGCCGGCACGCCGGTCGGCATCCTCGCCCATATCGACGGAAAGGCCGTCGCCTGGTGCTCGGTCGCGCCGCGCGAGACCTATCGCAAGCTTTCAAGGCAGCAGGACGACGCCGAGACGGGCGTCTGGTCGATCGTCTGCTTCTACGTGCCAAGGGCTTTGCGCGGCGGCGGGCTTGCTTCGGCATTGCTCGATGCGGCCATCGAGCACGCCTTCACCAAGGGGGCGCGCGTCATTGAGGCCTATCCGGTGGACGAGGCGTCACCGAGCTACCGTTTCATGGGCTTTCGCGACATGTTTGCTGCTCGCGGTTTCAACGAGACCGGGATGGCCGGCTCTCGCCGATATGTGATGAGGCTCGAGCATTGACGCCATTGGCCTCGAAGTCTTTACTCCCCAGCAAGGGAAGCGGCCATGAACTGTTTCAAGTCGATCATAGCGCTCGCGGCGGCGCTGTCTCTCTCCGTTGCCGGAGCCTCGGCCGCGACCATGCACATCTTCTGGAAGGATTTGCGCCCGGCCACCCAGGCGCTTGCCGAAGATGCCGGCCTGCCGATGATCGCGGCAAAATTGCCCGACCATGGCGAGACGCTGTCCCTTGGCCTGCAGGACAAGATCATACAATTAGCCGGCTATGCATTGCCGGTCGATCGCGACGGCGACCTCGTCTATCAGTTCCTGTTGGTGCCGTGGACGGGCGCATGCAGCCACATGCCGACGCCGCCGCCCAACCAGATCGTACTGGTCACACCAGCCCATCCCTACAAGATGTCGGAAGCTTACCAGCCGGTCGCTGTCACAGGTGCCCTGAAGCCGGACATGGAGAAAAGCCAGCTGTTCATTCTCGATGGCGTCAACGTCATTCAGTCCGGTTACACCGTCCGCAAGGCGGAGGTGGTCGGGGTCGACACTGTGTCTGACACCATCACCCTGCCGGTGAACTCGCCCTGGACATTCCTCAACAAGAAGAAGAACTGATCGGATCGACGCTTAGGCGGCGTTGGCGCCTGATTCCTTGTCCAACACCATGTAGTCGAGCGGGATTTCGGTGGTGTATTTGATCTGCTCCATGGCGAAGGACGAGGACACGTCGCGGATTTCGATCTTGGCGATCAGCCGCTTGTAGAACGCGTCGTAAGCGGCGATGTCGGGCACCACGACGCGCAGCAGATAGTCGACGTCGCCGCTCATGCGGTAGAACTCGACGACCTCGGGAAATTCCTGGATGACTTCGGAAAACCGCCGCAGCCATTCATGGCTGTGCGAATTGGTGCGGATCGACACGAAAACGGTGACGCGCACATTGACCTTCTCGTGGTCGAGAATGGCGACGCGCCGCTTGATGACACCCTCCTCCTCGAGTTTTTGGATGCGGCGCCAGCAAGGCGTGGTCGACAGGCCGACCTTCTTGGCGACATCGGCGACAGCGAGCGTCGCGTCCTCCTGCAGGAGGCGGAGAATTTTTCGGTCAAGGCGGTCCATCGGGGGCTCCTGGGGAATAGTTTCGCTATATTCCCTTTTATTCAGGCCATTCACAAGAAAGAAATTCTGCCGATTGCCTTGAAAGCGAGTGATTTCTTGCTGAACGCTTAGCCGATGCGATAGCGGATTTCCGACCGCAGGAAAGGCAGCAAATCCATTTCAAACCATGGATTCTGCTTCAGCCAGCCGGTGTTGCGCCAGGACGGATGTGGCAGCGGCAGCACTTTCGGGCCAACGGAATTGTCCCATATGGCCCGCCAGTCCATCATCGTTTCCGTCACCGAGGGACGGCGCGCGGCGCCCATATGCCAGGACTGAGCATAGATGCCGATCGTCAGCACCAGGTCGATCTTCGACATCAAGGCCATCAAAGGCGCGCGCCAGGCCGGCGCGCATTCGCGCCTTGGCGGCAGGTCACCGCCCTTGGCATCCTGGCCGGGAAAGCAGAAGCCCATCGGCACGATGGCGAATTTGTCGATGTCGTAGAATTCATCGCTGGTCACACCAAGCCAGCTCCGCAGCCGGTCGCCGGAGGCATCGGTGAACGGCATGCCCGACAGGTGTACCTTGGTTCCTGGCGCCTGGCTGGCGATCAGAATGCGGGCGCTGGATGATGGCCGCAGCACCGGTCGCGGCTCATGCCGCAGTGGCTTGCCGATGGGATTTTCGACGCAGATGCGGCAGGCGCGGACCGTCGCGGCGAATCTGTCCAATTCCACGCTCAAGCGGCGGCACTCGGCCGGCTGGAGATCGCCTGATGCCAACGCAGCACATTGGTGCATTCCTCCGGCACCTTGATCCGTGCCGGCTTCATGAAGTCGATCGCGATCAGGCCGGTAATGTCGGCAATCGAATAGCTGTCGCCGGCGGCGAACTCCCGATTGGCCAACTCTCCGTCGAGGAGTTTCAGGAACGCGACCGCCTTCGGCTTGTTGGCCTCGCCCCATTCGGGGATCTGTGGGATTTCCCATTCCTTCATCGCCGGATGAATATGGCGAAAGGCCTGGGCGACGCAACTGAGCAAATTGAACTCCATCCGTCTTTGCCACATCTCGACCTGTGCCTTGCCGAGCGCGCCACGTCCGAACAGGGCTGGCTCCGGGTGCAACTCCTCGAAATAGCGGCAGATGGCGACGGATTCGGTGATGACGGTGCCGTCGTCAAGCTCCAGCACCGGCAGGCGTTGCAAAGGATTGCGCGAACTCACCGCTTCGTTCTTGTGCTCCAGCGCGCCCATGTCGATGGATACGAGCGGAACCGAGATCCCCTTCTCGGCGAGGAAAACGCGAACCCGCCGCGGGTTGGGCGCCCGGCCGCCGTCGAAGAGTTTCATTCGATCCTCCTTCCCTTCCACCAGATACGCTTCACCAGAAGCGAAAGATCTCTCGCACGGCGTCACCGATCGACGCCAGCGTGCCGTGCTTGCGCTCGACAATCTCGCCGCGATGGCCGGCGCGCCAGTCCTGCGGCTGGTCGAACGTACCCGCCCAGATACCAACCTTTGCCGCGCGCGCAATCGCTTGCTCGTTTTCGAAATCGCCATAGGCGACGGCCCAGCCAGCCTCGACCTGAGCGCGGTTGAGATCGGTACCGCCGGCCATGCAGTGACCGAGTAACCGGCCATAGCGATCGCGTTGCCAGCCGCTGCAGGTGACCGGCCGGCTGGCGATCAGGCGCACCAGCGATTGGCGCGCAAGCGTACCACAGGGATAATCGGCGCCGTTCTTGCGGCAGGTCTGGGTGTATTCCGGGGCGTCGATGCCGCGCATGCGGATGCGTTCGGTGCCGAGCGTGATCGAATCGCCATCATTGATGATGGCCGCACCTTGCGTCTTACGCGTCTCCACGCGATCGAGACGCGTCGCCAACAGGATCAGCAGGCCCAGAATGATCACGGTCAGCCCATAGTCCAGCATTTTGCGCCGCAGGCTTCTCGGGCGCGGCACCGCGTACCGCCGGCGCGACCTTGGCGACCAGGAACGGCTCATATGGCAAACGGTTGGTTAATCATTCGAACGTAGCTTAACGCCTTGAAATCGCTGCGCGCCTAAATTGAAGTTTTTGATGCCCCTGCAACGCTCGAACACAGCGGACAAGTTCATTGTGGACCGCAGGAAACCGCATCGCAACAGCGATGTGGCGCGCGCGGTGCGCAAGACGCGCGACCGTCTTTCGCAGCAGGCGGGCAATCCCGATTTCGACCGCGAACTCCTGAAACTCCACGCCCGCGCCATGACGAGCGGCGCCGTGGTCATCCCGCTGCTTGTCCTGGCGATCGCCGCGGCGGGACGGTTCGCTGGCGTCGGCAACGAGATCGGGCTCTGGGCGCTGTTCACGCTCACCTGCTACACGATCGTCGCCTTCATGGCGCGGCGCACAGAGCGGACGGAGGCTTCCGAGATCAATCCCTCGCAGGCGCGAAGGGAGTTCCTGGCCGGCCATTTCCTTTGCGGTCTCGGCTGGGCCTGGTTCGTCTGGCTCGGCTGCGGCGCCTGCGCCCTCGACCAGTTCCAGGTGGTCAAGGCGGTGGTGCTGCTGCTTGCCATGGCCGGGACGGCGGTCATGGCCTCGTCCCTCAGCGGCGCACTGTTGGCAACCTTCGCCGTACCGGTGGCGCTCTATGCCTATACCGGGGCCAAGCTGTGGATGCCGGTCGAGGCGATCATGGCGGCGCTGCTTGCCCTGTCGTTGCCTTTCTTCGCCTATGTCGCCCGTCACATCAATCGCTCCTCCTTGATGCTGTTGTCGTTCCGCTCCGAAAAGGACGCGCTGATCGCTGAACTGGAAACGGCGAAATCGATGTCGGACGAAGCACGCCGGCGGGCCGAGGATGCCAACCTGGCAAAGTCGCGCTTCCTCGCTTCGATGAGCCACGAATTGCGCACGCCGCTCAATGCCATTCTCGGCTTTTCCGAAGTGATGGCGAACGAAGTGCTGGGGCCGATGAGCAATCCCACCTATCGCGACTACGCCCACGACGTGCATGATTCCGGCCAGCATTTGCTTGATCTGATCAACGAGATCCTCGATCTGTCGCGCATCGAGGCCGGCCGCTACCAGCTCAACGAGGAACCGGTGATGTTGCTCAACATCGTCGAGGATTGCTGCCATATGATGGAGTTGAAGGCACGCAACAAGGACATCCGCGTCGTCCAGGATTTCGAACCGACATTGCCACGGCTGTTCGCCGACGAGCGCGCGGTGCGGCAGATCACGCTCAACCTTCTGTCCAATGCCATCAAGTTCACCGCCACCGGCGGCGAAATCCGCGTCCGCGTCGGCTGGACGGCTGGGGGTGGGCAATACATTTCGATCAAGGACAACGGCCCGGGCATTCCCGAGGACGAGATCCCTGTCGTGCTTTCGGCCTTCGGCCAGGGCTCGATCGCCATCAAGAGCGCCGAACAGGGCACCGGCCTTGGCCTGCCCATCGTGCAAGGGCTGCTCGCCATGCATGGCGGCGAGTTCGAGCTCCATTCCAAATTGCGCGAGGGCACAGAGGCGATCGCCATCTTCCCGCTGAGCCGAGTGATGGAAGAATTACCGGCGCTGCCGACCGCGGCTGTGGCGGCGCGCAGGCGGTAGCAGATTTCAGTGCGCAGTCTGCCTAGCCCCGCACTGCTGCTGCCATTCCCGAACTGGTCAGCGCCGCCGCCTTGACCAGGCCCGCGGCAAGCGCTGCCCCTGCCCCTTCTCCGTGGCTGATACCCAGGTCGAGCAGCGGCCGGAAGCCAAGCAACTCCGCGGCCCTTGCATGCGCGGGCTCCGGCGACAGGCTGGCGAGAACACAATGGTCGAGGGCTGCGGCGTTCGCGGCATACAGCACCGCCGCGGCCGCGGTTGCCGCAAAGCCGTCGAGCACCACCGGGACGTTCTGCATCCGCGCGGCGAGGATGGCGCCGGCTATCGCCGCGAACTCGCGGCCGCCGACCCTGCGCAGCACTTCGAACGGGTCTTCGAGATGGCCGCCATGAAATGCCAGGGCCGCATCGACCACCTCCGCCTTGCGGGCCTGCATGGCCGCATCGGCGCCGGATCCTGGACCAGTCCAATCGGCACCCCTGCCTCCGAACAGCGCTGCGAGCAGGGCGGCGGCGACGGTGGAATTGCCGACGCCGAGGTCGCCAAGGCAAAGCAGGTCAGTGCCGCCGGCGATCGCCTCCATGCCAAAGGCCATGGTGGCCGCGCAACCGCGTTCATCCAGCGCGGCATCCTCGATGATGTCGCCGGTCGGGATGTGCAGGGCAAGATCGAACACCTTCAGTCCGAGATCGTTGGCAATGCAGATCTGGTTGATCGCCGCACCCCCGGCCGCGCAAAGCTCGACCGCGTTGGCGGTAGCCGCCACCGGCCGTGGCGAAATCCCGTGCCTGACAACGCCATGATTGCCGGCAAAGACAGCCATCAACGGCCTCGTCACCGCGGGCGGAGCCCGGCCGCTCCATGCGGCAAGCCACGCGGCGATGTCCTCGATGCGGCCGAGCGAATTGCGTGGCTTGTCGGCCTTGGCAAACAGCGCGCGCACCCGCGCTTCAGCTTTGAGATCGGCAGCAGGCAGGTTGTCGAGCAGGTTGCGAAAATCGTCGAAAGGCAGCGCGCTGGTCATGTCGTGAGCAATCATTCCTGGAGTTGGTGAGCGGCATAGCCGCGTTGCGCGATTGGCACAACCTTCCCTGATCATTGTCCCTGGTTGCCGCAAAGGCGGCCGCGGAAGGCGTGATCGCGAGGGCTTGCATTGGCTTTGCCGTTGCACCATGTGGGAGTGGAAGAGCGGATTCCGCACGGATCCCTCGAGAGAAAGTCATGACAGTCATCGAATCTCCCTGCATCCTGGTCTGTTCGATCGATATGAAAACCGGCTTCTGCTTCGGTTGCGGCCGCACGCGCGATGAAATCGGCGCCTGGATGAGCATGACGCAGGAAGCACGCCGCAATGTGATGGCTGAACTGCCGGCTCGGCTGGAAACGGTCGAGCGCCGGCCTCGCCGGGAAACGCGCCGCACCCGCATGGCGCGCGAACGCGACGCACTTTGATGAGGCGTTGATGGGCCGGTTATTCTGGATAGTGATGGCCGTGATCGGGGTAGGAGTGGTCCTGCTCATGACCAACGATTCCGCCGGCAGCACGCTCGGCATCGAGAATTACGACTTCGGCCGGCTGATCTGGCTTGGTGCCTTCGGCGCCCTCATCGGCGCCGGCCTGCTTCGCTCCGGCCGCCCCTTGGGCGCCATGGCCCGCAACCTCGGCGCTTGGGTGGCCATCGTGCTCTCGCTGGTCGCAGGCTATCAGTATCGCTACGAACTGCAGGATATCGCCAGCCGGGTCACCGCCGGCCTCGTTCCCGGTAGTCCGCTGGCGCTCGGCGTCGAAGACGGTCACGCCACCGTGACCCTCGACAAGGCCGAAAACGGTCATTTCGAAGCGCGCATCCTGATCAATGGCAATCCGGTAAGGGCCGTTGTCGACACCGGCGCGACCAGCACCGTGTTGACCTCGGAGGACGCGCAGGCCGCCGGCTTCAATCCGGCCGCGCTCAACTACACGATACCGGTTTCGACAGCCAACGGCATGGCACGCGCCGCAGCTGTGAAGACCGACCAAGTGGCGATCGGCAGCATCGTGCGCAAGGACATGTCGGTGATGGTCGCGGCGCCCGGCATGCTGAGCCAAAGCCTGCTCGGCATGAATTTCATCGGCTCGCTGTCGGGTTTCGACGTGCGCGGCGATCGTATGATTCTCAGGGATTGAGGTCAGGCCGCTTCGGCTGCGGCTCCGCCGAACTCGACAGCCTCGAAAGCCTTCTTCAGCACGACTGGCCCGGCACCGGGCCGCGTCGCGTCCGTCGACAGGATCTGGCGGTAGCGCCGCGCACCGGGCAGCCCATGGAACAGCCCGACCATATGGCGGGTGACATGGCCCAGCCGCCCGCCCTGCTCGATGTGGTGTGCCGCATAGTCCGCCATCGCATCGATCAGCGCGGCGAAATCGAACGCTTCGGGCTTCGCGCCGTAGAAGGCGGCATCGACGCCGGCCAGAATGCCGGGCGCGTGGTAGGCGGCGCGGCCAAGCATGGCGCCGTCGACATGGTCGAGATGCACGCGCGCTTCTTCAAGCGACTGAATGCCGCCATTGATGCCGATGAATTTATTCGGTTTTCCAGCCTTCAGCCGATAGACCCTGTTATAGTCGAGCGGCGGGATGTCCCGGTTTTCCTTGGGACTCAATCCTTCGAGCCACGCCTTGCGTGCATGCACCCACAAAGCGTCGGCGCCGGCATCGAAAACCCCGTCCGCCAGCGCATCGAGTGCCGGCTCCGGATCCTGTTCGTCAACGCCGATCCGGCACTTGACCGCGACGGGTATTGCTACCGTCGCCTTCATCGCCGCGACGCAGTCGGCGACGAGGTCGGGCACTTTCATCAGACAGGCGCCGAATGTGCCCGACTGAACGCGGTCGGACGGGCAACCAACGTTGAGATTGATCTCGTCATACCCGAAGGCCTCGCCGACGCGCGCCGCCTCGGCAAGTTTTGCGGGATCAGAGCCGCCGAGCTGCAAGGCGACGGGATGTTCCGCCGCATCGAAGCCGAGCAGCCTTTCGCGCGCACCTTGGATAACTGCGTCGGCGACCACCATTTCTGTATAAAGCAGCGCACGGCTCGTCAGCTGGCGATGGAAGAACCGGCAATGGCGATCCGTCCAGTCCATCATCGGCGCGATTGCGAGTTTTGCTTCCAGCATCTTGATTTTATTCGTTTCTGGCAAGGCCGGTCAGTGTTGACCCAATGAACTGCGGCCCAAGCCTATGATCTTGTCATTGCTTTTCAAACGCTTGCCGGGCGAGCATTGCCGCGACCCTGCGGTTTGTTTGCCGCTCGTTTGAATCGGTTTAGACTCACAATTTATTTCAAAATGCAAGAGGCATATTGAATTATCCACAAATTGGAGTAGTTTTTTAGCTCTTGCTAATAAAGGGAGGCAGGCATCCACATTGGGGGCGTGCTAGGGAGGGGGTCATCATCATGGCCTATTTCTTGCCTGATAGCATCCGCCGGCTGCGGATGATCCACGCGCGCAGGATGCGTCCTCGCAGAAATGCCTGATCGGGGCATGAGCGAAGGGCTTGGAACGCCCTCGACGCCCTTCCCCCGATCCATTCCACTACTCCAGTTTCTTTAACGAGGACGCGTAGCGCCTGCCTTGCCGGCGGATGCGCGCCCATGCGGCCGGTTGCCGGCGTTGGGGCCGATTTGCGCCTGCCGCATTAAACCAGGGAGAATCTCGATGGCGCTCGACATCCTGATCCAGGACATCCTAGTCGACGAGCCCACCGACCTAACGGACGACGATATCGATCGGTCCGTTGCGCCGTACAGCGCCAACACCACGCCGCAATATCTTCCAAGTCGCGACGGTCTGGGCGGACTGACCTCACCGGAGGTCAGCTTTCAGGCCGACTTCGTGCAGGCCACGGCAAACGCGGCGGAAACCATCACCGCCGTCGCCGCCCCATCCGCTTGGATGGGTTCAGTGATCATCGGAAATCAACTGCAAACAGGAACGCTCCGGCGCATTGGCCGCTGAGCAGGGAGGTACACCATGTCAATTACCATCTTCGGCAAAGTCATTGAGGACGAAAACCTAGGACTGACAACTCTTGCGACGGACAGCGACGCCACCGATTCCGACGACAACGTCACGCTATACACTTTCCAGACCAATATTTCATCCCCGCTCGGGGACAGGCTGACGGCGCTCGGCATTTATCCCGATACGACCACCGCCAGCGGTACGACCAAGGCGATCGGCATCTCCGAGGACACGACGATCGTCAGCACGACCGACCAGAATTTGCGATTCACCGACGGCAGCGGCTTGGCGTTGAACGGCGTCGACTCCGGCTCCAAGGCCATCGACGGCAACGAGATCTTCCTCTATTCCGACTCGAACCTCGACATCGTGCTCGGCCGCGAGGGGAACGTCGATGGCGCGGACCCAAACGGCACGGTCGCCTTCGCCCTCCTGCTGCAGCCAACGAGCAGCGGCGCGACGATCTGGGTCGTGCAGTACGAAGCCCTCACCAACAAGAACCCCACGGCGAGCGAGGACCTCAACACCCTCAATCTCTCCGACCACGTCTACGTCAGCGGATCGTCCAGCTCCACCACCACCACATCGTTCAACATCGGCACCAAGAAGCCCGGACAAAACTATTGGCTGTCGTTCACGAGCAGCGACGGAACGGCGAAGGTCCTCATGACCGGGCTCGACACGAGCACGTCCAGCCCCGACACCGTCAACACCAGTTCGGTCGGTGACGGCAGCAACACCCAGTCGATCACTCCCGGCGGGGCCTTGCGCTTCGATTTCGTCTCGAGTTTCTCGGGCGGCTCGACGAAGGACAAGGCCTTCCTCACCGACGGTTCACTCAACACCCTCGCCTATACAGAAGGAACGGGGGCGAGCTTCGACATCAGCCAGGTAACCCCCACTGGCAGGTCGGTGAACGTGCAGATCATTGCTCAGAACGAGACCAGCACCACCACCCCATTCGGCAGCACGGAGACGAGCACGTCCACCAACCTGGTCGCGCTCGGCGACATCCAAGTCTACAGAGGGACGACCCTGCTCGCCGATTCGGCCATAGCTGGCGCACAAAACGGCATCACCTTCGGCGGCCCCCCCAGCGCCCCCAATGGGATCGTCAACGGCCTCACCGTGGGCGAGAAGGTCCGATTCACCTCCCTGAGCGGCGCGCAATTCGACCAGTTCGTGGTCGTAAACACCAACCCGCCCAAGGGCGCGGGTTTCGACATCCTCAACGTCACGCAAACGCAGACGACGACGACGCCCACCACCGAGACCCAGGAAGTCGGCTCGCACATCATCTTCGAGGACAGCGTGCCGACCGCCAGCACGAGCACGGTGGCGAAGACGGTCTACGAGGACGGACTGGTCGCGCTGGACGACCCGACCAGCGCGACCACCGGCACGGGCTCGGTCTCGACGCTCTTCAACCCGGGCGTCGACAAGCCGCTCACCTACGGGCTTTCAAGCGATACATCCAGCCTGACGAGCCAGAACCTCGAGTCGGGCGGGCACGCGTTGTCCTATTCGGTCGATACCACCACCGACACCTTGACCGCCTCCTACACCGTCGGAGCGGCTACTACCACCGTGTTCACGCTCGCGCTGACCGAGAACGGCGCGAACGCCGGCGATTTCACCTTCACGCTCGACGCGCCTGTCGATCATGCGCCGGGCGCGAGCGACTCGAAGTCGACCGAGATCGACTTCGGTTCGATCGTCCAGGCGACCGACGCCGACGGCAGTACGGCCACCGCCGCCCTCGCGGCGCTGACGGTGACGGTCGTCGACGACGTGCCGGAAAACTTCACGCCGGTGCCGATCGCCAGTGCGGACAACATCCAGGACGCCGCCGGCTCGACGGCCACCAAAAACCTGACTGGCGGTGCGAATGATCCGTACTCCGCCCTGAACATCGATGACCACGCCGGGGCCGACGGCTTCGGCGCCCTGACCTTCACCGGCACGAACGGCTCGCAACTCACGGGCCAGCTCGACAGCGGCGCGACCGGGACCCCCCTGACAACAGCGGACGGGTCGGCCATCTACCTGTTCGGCTTCGGCACGGGCACGCTGACTGCGACGACCGACTCCACCGGCGTGAACGCTGCGGACGACGTGTTCACCATCACGACCGATCCGGCCAACAATCAGTACACGTTCGACATGCTGCAGGCGATCGGCAACGGCTCGCATACCCTGTTCAGCGACTTCGCCGACGTTCCGGCAGGCGACTACGCCTGGTTCTCGTTGCCGTTCAACCCGACGACGAAGCAGCCGGTCACCCCGGGCATGTCGGTGGTCTTCACCGGCAAGACTGCCGGCACGGACACGGTCAACCCCAGTTCGATCGGCACCGGCACTGACGCCCAGTCGGTCAAGGACGGCAACGCCATCCGGATCGACTTCGTCAACGACGTCCATTCGATCAACACCACGAACGACCTGAAGTCCCTCGGCACTCTCGGCTATGCCGGTCACTACGAGGTCAACGACAGCGGCTTTACCCTGGCCCAAGTCAATGGGTCGGGCGGCCCGAACGCGACCGTCGACATTCGCCTCGACGCCTACGACGTCGTTCAAGGCCCGCTCGCCCAAGGAGGGACGTTCCCGAGCGATTCGGGTCAGGACGCGATCACCGAAGTCAAGCTCGTGACCTTTGACAGCAGTGGTAATGAGACAGTCCTCGCCGATTTCACCGGGACTGGGACGAAATCGATCACCTCCGGCGGCAAGACCGAGTCCGTGACGTTCAATTTCGCACCGACGGGGGACGTCAAGGGCGTGGATGTGGAGGGCCTCAAATACATTCCTGGCGTCTATATCCTCGCCAGCACCGCCGACGGGTTCGACCGCCTGGTCGCTACCAACGTCGACACGACTTACAACAACGCCAATCACTCGTTCGACGTGGGCCCGGTGAGCGCCGGAACCTTCATCGCAGGCTCCGACGTCAATATGGCGTTCAACCTCGCGCTGCAGGACTATGACGCGTACAGCAGCGGCACCAACCTCCAGAGCGGAAGCCTGGTCGAGGCTTCGACCGGCACACTCAACATCAACCTGACAGCGCCCACTGTCTAGGGATGCTTCGGCCGAGCCGGTAACCCGGCTCGGCCCTTTTTTGGGGGTGGCAGTGGACCAAGCGAACAGCGACATGACCGACCTGAGCGCGCAGGCCGAGCCGCCCGAGGCAGCGCGTGCCCCGGCCGAGCTGTCCAGGGTCGAACCCGCGCCGCCGCTATTCACGCCGATGGATTCTGGCCTGGCCGGGCTGGCGGTGATCGCGGGATACTACCGCATCGCCGCCGACCCGGCGCAAATGCGCCATCAGCTCGCGCTGACGGGGCGATTCGCCGCGGCCGAGGATATCGTCCGCGGCGCCATCAGTCTGGATCTGCGCTCGCGCGTCCTGCGCAGTGTCAAGGCGAAGCGCCTTGCCGCCGTTCCCTATCCCGCGATGATCGGCCTCAAGGACGGCACCTTCGGCGTCCTGGCGGCCTCCCCCACGAAGGGGCTCGCGCGGCTGCTCGATCCGATCGTCCGCATTGCCCGGGAATTGCCGATCGAGGACATTGCCGCGCTCTCCTCGGGCGAAGTGGTTCTGGTCACGCGCCGCCTTGGCGGCGCGGGAACCGATCCCAGAACTTTCGGATTCCGCTGGCTCCTGCCCTCGATCCTGCGTTACCGGCGGCCTCTCGCCCAGGTCGTGATCGCATCGCTCTTCGTGCAGCTGTTCGCGCTTATCACGCCGGTGTTCTTCCAGCTCATCGTCGACAAGGTGCTGGTGCATAAGGGGGTGTCCACCCTGACGGTGCTGATCGTCGGCCTGATGACGCTGGGACTGTTCGAGTCGGTCCTGCAATTCCTGCGCGCCTATACGCTGAGCCATACAACCAACCGAATGGATGTCGAGCTCGGCCGGCGCCTGTTCCACCACCTCTTTCGCCTGCCCCTCGCTTATTTCGAGACGCGCGCAACCGGTCAGACGGTTGCGCGCGTGCGCGAACTCGAGACGATCCGCGGCTTCCTAACCGGACAAGGCCTGACCTCGCTGCTCGACCTCGTCTTCACGGCGATCTTCTTCGTCGTGATGTTCATCTATTCGCCCACACTGACGCTGGTGGTGCTCGGGACGATCCCCGTCTATCTCCTGATTGCGGTGCTGATCCGCCCGATTCTTCGCGAGCAGATCAATGAAAAGTTCAACCGCGGCGCGCGCTCGCAGCAGTTTCTTGTCGAATCGATTGTCGGAGCGCCGACGCTGAAGGCGGCGAGCGTCGAGCCGATGATGCAGGCGCAATGGGAAGAGCGGCTCGCGTCCTATGTCCGCACCTCGTTCGATGCCGGTGTCACCGGCGCGCTCGGACAGAACCTCATCCAGTATGTCAGCAAGGTGACGACGGCGCTGATCCTGCTCTTCGGCGCACAGGCGGTGATCAACGGCGCGATGACGGTCGGCGAACTGATCGCGTTCAACATGATCGCCTCCCAGGTCGTTGCCCCGATTCTTCGCCTCGCTCAGCTCTGGCAGGACTTCCAGCAGGTGCAGGTTTCGGTGGCGCGGCTCGGCGACATCCTGAACACGCCGCCAGAACCGATGCCTCAGAACCTGCTGACGCTGCCGCCGCCGAGGGGCGGGATCGACCTGCGCGGCGTGTCGCTTCGCTATCGGCCCGACGCGGCTGAGGCGCTGCGCAATGTCACGCTGTCGATCGCCCCGGGCGAAGTCATCGGCTTTGTCGGTGCGTCGGGCTCCGGCAAGTCGACGCTGGTCAAGGTGGTGCAACGGCTCTATTCGCCGCAGGCAGGCCAGATCATGCTCGACGGCATCGACATCGCCCAGCTCGATCCGGGTTGGCTTCGCCGCCAGATCGGCGTCGTGTTGCAGGAGAACATCCTGTTCAACCGGTCAATTCACGAAAACATCGCGCTCGGCGATCCCGCCGTGGCGCGGGCATGGGTTATTGAGGCGGCCAGGCTCGCCGGCGCCGACGAGTTCATCGCGCAGATGCCGCAGGGCTATGACACGATCATCGAGGAGCGCGGCGCCAATCTCTCGGGCGGACAGCGCCAGCGCATCGCCATCGCCCGCGCGCTCGCCACCAATCCGCGCATCCTTATCTTCGACGAAGCGACCTCGGCGCTGGACTACGAGAGCGAGCGCATCGTCCAGGAGAACATGCGCGCGATCGTGCGCGGCCGCACGGTGCTGATCATCGCCCATCGCTTGGCGGCGGTGCGCCCATGCACGCGCATCGTCGGAATGGAAAGGGGCGCGATCGTCGAGATTGGAAGCCACGAGGAACTCCTCGCGCGCAAAGGCGGCCTCTACGCCCGGCTCTGGGCGCTGCAGTCGGATCAGGCGAGGGGCGGGGCATGAACCAGAGAACCGAGCCGCCCCCTCCCGCATCGCCACAGCCGGCCGCCCGACCCGCGGTCATCTCCGGCCGCGATCGCGAATTCCTGCCGGCGGCGATCGAGATCCTGGAAACGCCGGCACCGCCGCTGTCGTCGGTGACCATGTTGACGATTTGCGCCTTCTTCGCGGCCGCGCTCGCCTGGTCGTTCTACGGGCGGCTCGACGTGCACGCCGTGGCGCCCGGCAAAATCGACACGGCCGGCCATGCCAAGGTGGTTCAACCGCTCGACCCGGGCAAGATCGCCGCAATACGCGTCGAGAATGGACAGCCCGTGAGGGCGGGAGACCTGCTTCTGGAGTTGGATCCGGCTGAGGCGGCGGCGGAAGAGAAGGCGAAGCGCGATGAGTTCGATGCGATCCTCGCCGAAATCGCGCGCCGGCGATTCGCTATCGCGACGGCGCGCGCGGTGCTCGATGGTCCGGCGAGATCGGGCGAGGCGAACGAGCACGAGGTCGTAATCGCACAGTTAGCGCAAGCCGCGGCCGACCCCCAGCCGCAAATCGTGTGGGGAACCGAGTTGCCGGAGGCGATACGCCTGCGGGAGGCTTCAGTGCTGACGGCAGACATCAACCAGCTCATCGGCGCCTTGCAGAGCCTCGACAAGCAGAGCCTGCAGAAGGAAGCGACGCGTCAGCGCCTCGGGATGAGCATCGCCTACCAGAACAAGGCGATCGAAACGCTGACAAAGCTCGTCAGCACCCGTCAGGAGGCGCTCGATCGCCAGGTCGGCAGCAAGGTCAATCTCTACGACTCAACGGAGCAGCTGGAAAAATCACAATCGTCGCTCGCCTCGGACCAGGGGCAACTGATCGAAACCGATGCCGCGCTGAAAGAGCTCGCGAGCGAGAAGATCGTGACACTCTCGCAATTCGCAGCCGACAACGAGAACAAACTCGCCGACGCCGAGCGCAAAGCGGACGAAGCCGAACAGGCCGTCATCAAGGCAAGCGCACGCCTTGCGCATACCAAGCTCTATTCGCCGATCGACGGCATCGCACAGGAGATCGCGGTCACCACGGTCGGTCAAGTCGTGACCACCGGGCAGCAGCTCCTGGTCGTCGCGCCGACGGCGCGGGCGCTTCAGGTTGAGGCGCTCGTCGCCAACCTCGACATCGGCTTCATCAAGCCCGGCCAGAGCGCGGTCATCAAGGTCGACGCCTTCCCCTTCACTCGTTTTGGCGTGTTGCACGGCACGGTCACGCGCGTCGCCTCCGCGGCGGTCGAGGAGCAGGAGGCCAAGCGTGGCTTCGCCAACGCCGCAGCCGCCGCCAATACGGCCGGCGCCGCGCCCGCCGGCCAGGCCGGCCAGCCCCAGAACTTCGTCTTCCCGGTCACCATCGCGCTTCAGGAACAGGCTATCAACATAGACGGGGGGATGATCCCTCTGGCTTCGGGCATGACGGTGACCGTGGAAATCAAAACCGACAGCCGCCGCGTCATCGATTACTTGCTCTCCCCGCTCGCCAAGGTTGCTTCGGAGGCGTTCAGGGAAAGATGACGTAATGGCGCACAAGACAAAGAGTTAAAGTGCGTCGATCGAGATGGCACCCGCAAGCATACACTTGCAACGCGGCGCCCAACGCGGCGACCGGGCCGCTGACGCCTCGTCATCACAATGAATGGCTACTTCAGTGAGAACTCGTGCGATCGTGTTCAGATTGGCAGGCACCGGAGCGATGCTGCCACCGCATATGCCGGCTCTGGTTAGCAGGCCCGATTAACTCCCGGTCAAGTGGCTCGGCACCCGCCGACCTGCCCTGAGGGTCAAACGCGGCAACGTCGCGCCCGCAACGGGCGCGACCCACCAGGAGCAAAGGGGCGCGGGCACCTAGCGCCGTAGCGCGTGTACGCTTGCCATACTGTCGCTGCCTATCGGCATCGCCATGTCATCATGGAGAAGCCGCGTGATCCGGGCAAAGCCAGTGAACGCTTTCCTTGCTTCTTCGGCCGACATCTGGCCCGACAGGGCAGCCGAGCAGCAGTTCAGCGCACACTGATACACAGGCCCACGCCTTCCCGCTGGCCATTTGCGCAGGAAAACCATCGCTTCGGCGACACTATCTACTTCTTCTACAGGGTGTCCCTGCCCGCGCGATATCCGCACGGGCGAAAAGAAATGCAGGTAGTCCATAGTTTCCTCCCGGTCGATCGCATTGCGCGCGATCGAACCCAATGAAACGCGGCATCTGGCGGTTGGTTCCACGCAGAAGGTAAAATCTTTAAAAAAATCCGCCGGTCGAAAGCGGCCACCGAAGAAGCTGGCTACATCGTCGGGATATGACAAGCCACTTTGTGGCCGGGCCGATATTCCTTTACCTCCAGCCGCCCGAACGGCAGTGCTCCCGCTGCGATCGGGCATCGCCTGGACAGCATCGCCGTTACCGAAATTCGAATCACCCGACCGGGGATTCGGCAGCGGCCCACCATTGCGGTCCCACGATAATCGCGGTTCGCATTGAATATCTTTAAGGCCAAAGCCGACAAATGGACTGCTTGCCGGTTCCCTGACGTCAGGCTTAATCTCTGCGGTCAACGCGTGAGGGCGCGTTTTGGCAAAAGGGGACGTTGCAATGACAATACAAGGTGCATCGCCTGACCTATACAACGAGGATCTAGCTCCCGCGAAAATCCGCAATTGGGGACCGTTTTCGATCTTCAACGTCTGGACGTCGGACGTTCATAGCCTCTGGGGCTACTATCTCGCCGCCAGCCTGTTTCTGTTCTGCGGCGGCTTCGTCAACTTCATTATCGCAATCGGCATCGGCTCGCTGATCATCTACGCGCTGATGAACATGGTCGGCTATGCGGGCGTGAAGACGGGCGTGCCCTACCCCGTTCTTGCCCGCGCTTCCTTCGGTATCTGGGGCGCCAACATACCGGCGCTGGTACGCGCTATCGTCGCCTGCTTCTGGTACGGCGCGCAAACGGCGGCCGCCTCCGGCGCGATCGTCGCCCTGCTGATCCGCTCGCAATGGTTCGCCGATTTCAACGCCAGTACGCATTTCCTCGGCCATTCAGGCCTGGAGGTGATCTGCTTCGTGGTCATCTGGGCGCTGCAACTGCTGATCATCCAGAAGGGCATGGAAACGGTGCGCCGCTTCCAGGACTGGGCTGGGCCTGCCGTCTGGGTGATGATGCTGATCCTGGCAGTCTATCTCTGCGTCAAATCCGGTACCTTCGCTTTCACCAGCGACATCCCGATGGACGTGCTGAAGGAAAAGACCAAGGACGCGGGCGTGCCGGGCGAACCGGGTTCATGGACCTCGCTGTTCGCGGTGGCCGCCATCTGGGTGACCTATTTCTCGGCGCTCTATCTCAACTTCTGCGATTTCGCCCGCTACGCGCCGGACAAGGCGTCACTGCGCAAGGGCAACATCTGGGGCCTGCCGATCAACCTGATCCTGTTCTCGCTGGTCGCCGGCGTCACCACCATCGCCGCCTATGACGTCTATCATGAAGTGCTGCTGCACCCTGACCAGATCTCGGCCAAGTTCGACAGCTGGTTCCTGGCCGCGCTCGCCGCCTTGACCTTCGCCGTCGCGACGCTCGGCATCAACGTCGTGGCGAACTTCGTCTCGCCGGCATTCGACTTCTCCAACGTCTTCCCACGTCGGATCGATTTCAAGAAGGGCGGCTACATCGCGGCTATCATCGCGCTTGTGCTCTATCCCTTCGCCCCGTGGGAAGGCAGCGCCGCGTCCTTCGTCAACATCATCGGCGCGACGATGGGGCCGATCTTCGGCGTCATGATGGTCGACTACTACCTCATCCGGAAGGGCGAGGTCGATGTCGAGGCGCTTTATCGCGAGGACGGCGAGTTCCGCTTCCAAGGTGGATGGCACGTCAATGCCTTCATCGCCGCCGGCATCGGCGCGGTCTTCTCGTCGATCCTGCCGAATTTCACCAATTGGCTTCCGTCCTGGTGGGGCGTCTATGGCTGGTTCTTCGGCGTCGCCATCGCCGGCATCATCTATTATGTGCTGCGCACCGCCGCAGTGGGTGCGGGGGCCAGAATGGCGAAAGCTTGAATAGGGGAATGAGGCAGTAGGGCAGTACCGTCCCTACCCCTTATTGCCTTATTGCCTTATTGCCTTACTGCCTTACTGCCCTACTCCCTTATCTGCGACCATCTCGGCCAGCTTGCACACCGTGTTCCAGTTGCGCGACGTGCCTATGCCGAGACGCTTGTGGTTGGTCGCCGCAAGCAGCCGCGAGCTTGGTCGCTCGCGCGAAAAGACCACCCAGATGTCGCCGCCGACATAGAGCACCTTCTCATCTGCGGCGGCATAGGCCTGCAGCGCCGCGGCAGCGTCCGGCGGCACCGGCTCCCGCATCACCCGCACCGCCACCTGGTCGCCAGCATCTACGGACTGATCGGCGAATGGATTGCCGGCAGCAAGCTTTAGCCAGTCCTTCGCGCCGCGCACGATGATATCGACATGGCGGCCAAAGGTCTTTTCGAAGGCTGTTTCCAGCCGCTGCTCTAAACTGGAAATCTTGTATGCCCGCGCTTCGAAGACCAGATTGCCGGTCGCAATCAGCGTCCGGGCATTCTTGAGGCCCAGGTCCTCCGCCATTGCCCTTAGATCGGACATGACAAGGCGCCGCCCCTCGCCGAGGCCAATGCTGTAGAGCAGCGCGACATAAGTTTGCATGGCCAGATCCTCCGGCCTATCGCTCAAACCAGGCGTGACTGTTCCACCGCCGCCTCGATGAAGCTGGCGAACAGCGGGTGCGGATCGAGTGGCCGGCTCTTCAACTCGGGGTGATACTGCACGCCGATGAACCAGGGATGGTCAGGGTATTCGACCGTTTCCGGCAACACGCCGTCGGGCGACATGCCGGCAAACACCAGGCCGCAATCCTCGAGCCGCTGCTTGTAGTCGATGTTGACCTCGTAGCGGTGACGGTGGCGCTCGGAAATCTGCGTGTCGCCATAGATATCGGCAATCTTGGATCCCTTGGCGAGATCGGCCTGATAGGCGCCGAGCCGCATCGTGCCACCGAGATCGCCGGTTTCCCGCCGCTTCTCCAGCATGTTGCCCTTCAGCCATTCGGTCATCAGCCCGACGACCGGCTCCTTGGTCGGGCCGAATTCGGTCGAGGACGCGTCTTCGACGCCGGCCAGCGAGCGAGCCGCCTCGATGCAAGCCATCTGCATGCCGAAGCAGATGCCGAAATACGGCACCTTGCGCTCGCGCGCGAACTTCGCCGCCAGGACCTTGCCTTCGGAGCCACGTTCGCCAAAGCCGCCGGGAACCAGGATACCGTGCACCTTTTCCAGCCACGGCGTCGGATCCTCCTTTTCGAAGATCTCCGATTCGATCCAGTCGAGCTTGACCTTGACATGATTGGCCAGCCCGCCATGCGAAAGTGCCTCGATCAGCGATTTGTAGGCATCCTTGAGGCCGGTATATTTGCCGACGATGGCGATGGTCACCTCGCCTTCCGGATTGTGGATCCGATCCGACACTTTCTGCCAGGGCTCCATGCGCGGCTTCGGCGCCGGGTCGATACCGAAGGCCGCCAGCACTTCCGAATCAAGCCCTTCCTTGTGGTAGGCCATCGGCACGTCGTAGATGTGCGGCACGTCTAGCGCCTGGATGACCGCGCTTTCCCGGACGTTACAGAACAGCGAGAGCTTTCTGCGCTCTTCCTTGGGGATGGCGCGGTCTGCGCGCACCAATAGAATATCGGGCGCGATGCCGATACCGCGCAATTCCTTGACTGAATGCTGAGTCGGCTTGGTTTTCAGCTCGCCGGCCGTCGGGATGTAGGGCATCAATGTCAGATGCACATAGACGGCGTTGTTGCGCGGCAGATCGTTGCCGAGCTGGCGGATGGCCTCGAGGAAAGGCATCGCCTCGATGTCGCCGACCGTGCCGCCGATCTCGCACAGCACGAAATCATAGTCGTCATTGCCGTTGAGGACGAAATTCTTGATCTCGTCGGTAACGTGCGGAATGACCTGCACCGTGGCGCCGAGATAGTCGCCGCGCCGCTCGCGCTCGATGATGTTCTTGTAGATGCGGCCGGTGGTGATGTTGTCCTGTTGATTGGCCGAGCGGCCGGTGAAGCGCTCGTAGTGGCCAAGATCGAGATCGGTCTCGGCGCCGTCATCGGTGACGAACACCTCGCCATGCTGATACGGCGACATCGTGCCGGGGTCGACATTGAGGTAAGGGTCGAGTTTTTTGATGCGTGCGCGATAGCCTCGCGCCTGCAGGAGAGCCCCAAGGGCCGCTGCGGCTATGCCTTTTCCAAGTGAGGAAACCACGCCGCCTGTGATGAATACATATCGCGCCATGGGATTCATCGCTTAACGCGGCCTGATTGATTCCGCCAGAGAAAAAACCGCCGCGAAGGATTTTTCTCAAGAAGGCGCCGGAGACGAGGCAAAACAAAAGGGCCGGCTGAGCCGGCCCTTTCGGGATGTTGGTGGAGGCGTCAGATGATGACGACTTTGGTACCGATCCTGACGCGGCTGTAGAGGTCCATGACGTGCTCGTTCATCATCCGGAAGCAGCCATTGGAGGCGCTGGTTCCGATCGACTGCGGCGCGATGGTGCCATGGATACGCAGATGCGTGTCCTTCTTGCCGTCATAGAGGTAGATGGCGCGTGCGCCGAGCGGGTTCTGGCCGCCTCCAGGCATGCCGTCCTTGTACTGGCCGTAATGCTGGGGCTCGCGCTTTTGCATGTCGAGCGTCGGGATCCAGCGCGGCCATTCCTGCTTGTCGCCGACCGCGACGGTGCCCTTGAACTGCAGGCCTTCGCGGCCGACCGCGATCGCATAGCGACGGGCGGTGGACGACGATTCGACGAGATAGAGACGGCGGGCGCTGGTGTCGATGACGATGGTGCCTGCTTCGTAACCGGTGAACTCCACGTCCTGCGGCACGAATTCCGGTTTCACCTTGAACGGCTTCTTGGCGTCTCGCTTGGCAAGGGCCGAGTCAAGCGCGCGCGTCTCGGGCAGATAGCTTATCGACGATCCGGAAGAGGTGCCGCCGAACAGGCCTGCGAACAGGCCGCCACCGCCAGTGTTCTGCTTCTGGCCGGGCGTCTCGCTGCGCAGCTCGCCATTGTTGCCGGTCAGCGCGACGTTCATCACCTCGGCTGGTATCGGTTCGGCCGACTGGATCGGCTCGATCGACGTCACCGGTTCGATGATCTTGGTAGTCTTCTTGGCGGGCTTGGCCTCGGCCACGTCGGTCGCCGGGGCACTCTTGCCCTTGTTGGCCAGGAAGGCCTGCCGTTCCGCCTCGGCCTTTGCTTTTGCCGCCTCGCGCATCGCCAGCTTCCTGGCTTCCAGCGCCTTGGCCTTGGCATCTTCCTTGTCGGCGGCGATCTTGGCCTCGATCTTGTCGATCTGGGCGAGATCGGCCGGCGTCGGGTTTTTCTTCTTCTTGAGAAGCCTCAACTGCGCCGCATCGCTCTTGACTGCGACGTTGATGGCGTCGGTTTTCTCGACCGACTGATTGGCGGCCAGATTGGCCGGTACGCCGGCGAAGGCCGGGGAACTGAGGCCAAGTACGGCGCAAAGTCCCAGGAGAATGAAGCTGCGAAGCTGCATGGCGAAGATCCGATCGTTCAATGCTTGTTGCCCACGGCGTCGCCCGGCGTCCCCCAAGGACACCGAAAATGCCGCGTGCAATCTATAGTCGAATAAGCTCGGCGGTCTCAAGCGCGAGACCTCGCTGCTGCGCGTCGAATCTTCGTGATCGCGCAGCATTTGCCGCGACTGTGTTCAAACGACAACAGGTCGCGGTTTGGGAGAAGTGAAGGCTACTGGTTCGGGACCTGCGGTGCCGCCGGCGCGGTGTTGGTGGCGCCGTTCGTCGCCGGCGACGTCGAGCCGGCGGCGGGCGCGGTGGCCGGTGTTGTTGCCGGAGGCTTCGTGGCGGCGTCATTGCCGGATGGCGGCGTCGGCGTGGCAGTGCCGGCGGGCGCCGGGGTCGTCGTGCCGGGCAATTGGTTGAGCACGCCCTTGCCGGCGCTGTCCGAGGTCGCGGGAGCCCGATCGAGAATGTCGATCGGCTTCTCGCCATAGCGGGCAATGATCGACAATGTCAGCGACGTCACAAAGAAAGCGGCCGCCAGGATCGCCGTCGCTCGTGTCAACGCATTGGCGGCACCGCGCGCCGTCATGAAGCCCGATCCGCCACCAATACCAAGGCCGCCGCCTTCAGAGCGTTGCAGCAGCACCACGCCGACAAGGGCGAGCACGACCATGAGATGGATGACGATCAGTACGGTTTGCATAGTTTATCCTGGCAAGGCCCTGCCCGGCCGCGGACACGACCGGTGAATTGGAGGCGGCTCAATACAATGCTTTCACGGCATTTCCAAGCCCGTGGCCGGAATATGGGAAGCAACGCGTCCTTTGCAACGAATTTGGACGCGCCGCGACCCGTCCATCGTCGTGGATTCATCCTGAAATGCTGCGATACGCTTCCGCGATACCGAGGAAATCGGCAGCTTTCAGGCTGGCGCCGCCAACCAGCGCGCCATCGACATTCCGGACGCCAAGCAACTCCACGGCATTCGACGGCTTGACCGAGCCGCCATAAAGAATGCGTATCCTGGCAGCGGCGGCGCCGAGTTTTTCCGACAGCCTTTCGCGGATATGCGCATGCGCTTCGGCCACGTCGGCCGCGGTTGGCGTCAGGCCGGTGCCGATCGCCCATACCGGCTCATAAGCAATGACGGTGTTGGATGGCGTGGCGCTTGGCGGCACCGAGCCGGCGACCTGGCGCGACAGCACCTCCAGCGCGGCTCCGGCCTCGCGCTCCTGCCGCGTCTCGCCGACGCAAACGATCGCCACGAGTCCGGCACGCCATGCGGCGGCGGCCTTGGCCTGGACAGTCGCATCGTCCTCGCCGCATTGCTCGCGGCGCTCGGAATGGCCGACGATGACATGGCTCGCGCCCGCATCCTTCAGCATCTCCGCCGAGATGCAGCCGGTGTAGGCGCCGCTTTCCTTGGGGTGGCAATCCTCACCACCGGCATGGACCGGCGTGCGCGACAGAATCTCCGCGGCATGGGAAAGCAGCGTCGCGGGAACGCAGATCAGTGCCTCGGTTTCCGCGTCGAGCCCGCTCATGAACCCATTGCCGATCATCCTGAGTTCGTTCAGCGAGGCGCTGGTGCCGTTCATTTTCCAGTTGCCGGCGACGAGCGGGCGAATTCCTGGTGTCATGGTCTGCTTCTCCGGGGCGATATCGGGCTCTGGCCCTCACTACCAAAATCAAGCCACAAAGCAATCGACAGTGGGCCGGAAGGGCGCTATTGCGCTTGTTTCAGACTCGGCGCATCCGAAAATGCGCATAAATCGGAAGTAACCATGCTTGGTACATTGAGAAGCGCGGCGGGTACCTGGGTCGCGAAGTCACTGCTTTCGCTGCTGGTGGTGAGTTTCGCCGCCTGGGGCATTTCCGGGCGGCTGATGGGCGGCTTTGCGGGCCACGATTCGGTCATAACGGCGGGTGGCACCAAGGTGTCCATCAACGAATATCGCCTTGCTTATGATCGCCAGCTCGCCGTCATGTCGCAGCAGTTCGGCCAGCGCCTCACCCACGAACAGGCAAAGGCGCTTGGCATCGACAACACGGTGCTGTCGCAGCTGGTTTCCGGTGCCGTTCTCGACGAACAGGCGCGCAAGCTGGGTCTGGGCTTGTCCAAGGACAGGCTGGCCGAGCTGACGCGCGAAGACCCTGCGTTCAAGGGCCCGAGCGGCCAGTTCGACAGGAGGACGTTCGAGTACCTGCTGCGCGAGGTCGGGATGCGGCCCGAGGACTATCTGAAGAACCGCGCCCAGGTCGCGGTGCGTCAGCAGATCGTCGAAGCGGTCTCGGACGGCCTCAAGGCGCCGGACACTTTCCTCAAGGCGGTGGCACTCTACCGCGGCGAGGACCGCACCGTCGATTACCTGACATTGCCGAAGACACTCGTCCAACCGATCGAGACGCCGAGCGATAGCGTGCTTCAGGCCTATTTCGAGGCCAACAAGAAAACCTACGCCGCACCCGAATACCGCAAATTCTCCTATGTCCGGCTCGAGCCGGCGGACATCATGGATCCGACCGCGGTCACCGACCAACAGGTGAGCGACGACTACAACAAGAACAAGGCGCGCTACACCACGCCCGAAATGCGCACCATCGAGCAGCTTGTGTTCAAGACACCGGACGCTGCCAAAGCGGCGCTCGATTCGCTCAAGGCAGGCGCCACTTTCGAAAAGCTGGTGACCGCCGAAGGCAAGACCCCCGCCGACACGCTGCTTGGCACACTCGCCAAGGATAAGATCGCCGACAAGGCGGTTGCCGATGCCGCCTTCGCGCTCAACGCCAACGAAGTCAGCCAGGTCGTCCAGGGTGCCTTCGGTCCAGTGCTGTTGCGCGTCACGGAGATCAAGCCCGAGGTGGTGAAGCCACTGGCCGAAGTGTCGGACCAGATCCGCAAGGACCTGGCGCTGGGTGAGGCAAGCCGCATTCTTTTGGATGTGCACGACAACTATGAAGACACCCGCGCGTCCGGCAGTTCGCTGGCGGCTGCGGCCGCAAAGCTGAAACTGAAGGATGTCACCATCGACGCCATCGATCGCAATGGCCTCAGGCCGGATGGCTCCATCGTCAAGGACTTGCCGGAATCGCCGGCACTGATCAAGGCGGTCTTTGACGCGGAACCCAACACCGAAAACGAAGCGCTGACCACGGCGGATAACGGCTTCATCTTCTATGAGGTTGGTTCGATCACGCCGGCCCGCGACCGCACATTGGATGAGGTCCGCCAGAAGGTCGTCGCCGACTGGACGGCGGCGGAGACGACCAAGCGGCTCGCCGCCAAGGCGGATGAACTCGAAAAGCGGCTCAAGGCCGGCGCGACGCTCGACGTGGTCGCCGGTGACCTCAAGCTGGAAAAGCAGACCAAGCGCGGCCTGAAGCGCGAAGCCGACGATGCCGATTTCGGCAAGGAGGGCGCCGCCGTCATGTTCGGCGTCGGCGAAGGTGGCACCGGATTGATCCCCTCGCCCACCGGCGATGGACAAATCCTGTTCAAGGTCGCCGAAGTGTTCGAACCCGCCGGGGCCGATGCCAGTTCGGTGCCGGAGGATGCGCAAAAATCTTTCACCTCCGGCATGTCGGACGATCTACTCGACCAGTTGGTGGCGCAGCTGCAGACGCAGTACGGCGTCCGCGTCGACCAGGCCGCCGTTGCCCAAGCCTCGACAAGATGAGCGCGCTGAAAACCCATATCGCCAAGGTCGCGGCCGGCACCGCGCTTTCCTTCGAGGAAGCGCGTGAGGCCTTCGACATCATCATGTCGGGCGACGCGACCCCCGGGCAGATCGGCGGCTTCCTGATGGCGCTGCGCGTGCGCGGTGAAACGGTGAGCGAAATCTCGGGCGCTGTCGCCACGATGCGCGCCAAGATGCTCCGCGTTGAGGCACCCGCCGGCGCGATCGATATCGTCGGCACCGGCGGCGACAATTCCCACAGCGTCAACATTTCAACGGGCTCGGCGTTCGTCATCGCCGCCAGCGGCGTTCCCGTCGCCAAGCACGGCAATCGCGGCCTGTCGTCGCTTACCGGCGCGGCCGATGTCCTGATCGCGCTCGGGGTCAAGATCGATCTCTCGCCCGAGTTCATCGGCCGCTGCATCCATGAGGCGGGCGTCGGCTTCATGTTCGCGCCCGCGCACCATCCGGCGATGAAGCATGTTGGCCCGACCCGCGTCGAGCTTGGCACCCGCACCATCTTCAACCTGCTCGGCCCGCTTTCCAATCCGGCGGGCGTCAAGCGCCAGATGGTCGGCGTATTCCTGCCGGAATGGATCATGCCGGTGGCCGAGACGCTGAAGGCGCTGGGCACCGAGCATGCCTGGGTGGCGCATGGCGATGGCTATGACGAGATCACCACAACCGGCGAGACCCAGGTCGCCGAACTGGTTGGCGGCGAGATCCGCAGCTTCACACTGACCCCGGAAGAGGTTGGGCTGAAGCGCCATGCCAAGGACGAGCTGCGCGGCGGTGATGCCGCCTACAATGCCAAGGCATTGCGCGATATGCTGGGCGGCGCTGCCGGCGCCTACCGCGACACGGTGTTGATGAATGCCGGCGCCGGACTGGTGATCGCCGGCAAGGCGACGACGCTTGGCGACGGCATCGCGATGGCCGCGCAGGCCATCGACAGCGGCCGGGCGCTGCAGGTGCTCGACCATTTGGTCGAAATTTCGAACGGGTGAACCGTGTCTGACATTCTGCGCAAGATCGAGGCCTACAAGCGCGACGAGATCGCCGCCGCCAAGGCGCGCCTGCCGCTGACCGAGATCAAGGCGCGGGCGAAGGACACGGATGCGCCACGCGGCTTCCTTGCGGCTCTCGAGGCGAAGCGCGGATCGAGCGGTTTCGCGCTGATCGCCGAAATCAAGAAAGCGAGCCCCTCCAAAGGGCTGATCCGTGCCGATTTCGATCCACCGGCATTGGCAAAGGCTTATGAGAAGGGCGGTGCCGCCTGTCTTTCGGTGTTGACCGATGCGCCGTCCTTCCAGGGCGCGCCGGAATTCCTCACCAGGGCAAGAGCAGCAGTCGCCCTGCCCGCACTGCGCAAGGATTTCCTGTTCGATCCCTATCAGGTCTTTGAGGCCCGCGCCTGGGGCGCTGATGCCATCCTGATCATCATGGCCAGCGTCGACGATGCCCTGGCGAGCGAGCTTGAAGCGACGGCGTTCGAACTCGGCATGGATGCGCTGATCGAGGTGCATGACGAGGCGGAGACGGAGCGCGCGGTAAAGCTGTCTTCGCGGCTGATCGGTATCAACAACCGCAATCTCAGAACATTCGAGACCAGCCTTGAAACCTCGGAGCGGCTGGCCGCGATGGTGCCTGCCGATCGCCTGCTGGTCAGCGAAAGCGGGATCTTCACCCATGATGATTGCCTCAGGATGCAGAAGAGTGGCATCGGCACCTTCCTCGTCGGTGAGAGCCTGATGCGCCAACAGGACGTCGCCATGGCGACGCGCCTGCTGTTGACGGGCAAGGCGTCGGCCGAGGCCGTCTGACGATGGCACCTGCCCTCACCCATCTCGGCGCGCATGGCGAGGCCAACATGGTCGATGTCGGCGACAAGGACGAGACGACGCGCACGGCGATCGCCGAGGGTTTCGTCTCGATGCAGCCCGAAACGCTGAAGACCATCCTCGCTGGCGACGCCAAGAAAGGCGATGTGCTCGGCACCGCGCGCATCGCCGGCATCATGGCGGCGAAAAAGACACATGAGCTGATCCCGCTCTGCCATCCGCTGCTGTTGACCAAGGTTTCCGTGGACATTGAGCCGGACCACGCGCTGCCAGGCCTCAAAGTCACCGCATTGGCGCGCGTCACCGGCAAGACCGGCGTCGAGATGGAAGCATTGACCGCCGCATCTGTGGCCTGCCTGACCATTTATGACATGGCCAAGGCGGTGGACCGTGCAATGGTCATCTCCGGCATCCGGCTGGTCGAAAAGACCGGCGGCAAGTCGGGCGACTACAAGGTAGGTGCCTGATGGCGCTGCTTCCGGTGGTGGAGGCGCTGGAACGCCTGCTGGACGGCGCTGTGCCGCTGGCCGGTGAAAGCGTGCCTCTGATCGAAGCGGCTGATCGCGTGCTGGCGGAACCGGTCGTGGCGCTGCGCACCCAGCCGCCCTTCAACGCTTCAGCGATGGACGGCTATGCCGTCCGTGCCGAAGATGTAGCCTCCGTACCGTCGAAACTCTCGGTAATCGGGATGGCGCCGGCCGGACGTGGCTTCGACGGCACGGTCGGCAAGGCGCAGGCGGTGCGCATCTTCACAGGGGCGCCGCTGCCTGACGGCGCCGACACCATCGTCATTCAGGAGAATGTCCGCGATATTGGCGGTGGCGATATCGAAGTGATCGAACCCACCGCCGAGTGGCGCAACATCCGCCGCATCGGCCTCGACTTTTCCAGGGGCGACGTCCTGCTGGAGAAGGGACGGATGCTGGATCCGGCAGCCCTTTCCCTGGCAGCATCGGCCAATCATCCCCGAGTGAGCGTGGTGAAACGGCCGCTGGTCGCCATCATCGCCACCGGGGACGAGTTGTTGCCGCCCGGCAGCGAACCCGGGCCGGACCAGATCATCTCGTCCAACGCCTATGGCGTCGCCGCCACCGCTCAGTCTGTCGGCGCCCGCGCGCTCGATTTTGGCATTGCCGCCGACCGCCAGGACGCAATCGCCGCGCTGGTCAGGAAAGCGGTCGGGGCCGGCGCGGATGTCATCGTCACTCTCGGCGGCGCCTCGGTTGGCGACCACGACCTGATCCATGACGTGTTGACGGGCGAAGGCATGACGCTCGGCTTCTGGAAGATCGCCATGCGTCCCGGCAAGCCGCTGATGTTCGGGCGTCTCGGCGGGATAAGATGCGTCGGCCTTCCCGGCAACCCCGTGGCAAGCCTGGTCTGCTCGCAATTGTTCCTGAAGCCGCTGCTGGCAAGGCTTGGCGGCCGTGACTATCGTCAGGACATACGCCAGGCGCGGCTGGGCGCCGCAATGGCGGCCAATGATCTGCGCCAGGATTACGTTCGGGCGGTGGTCAGGGAGGACGATGGCGGGCTGGTGGCGACGCCGTTCAGCATCCAGGACTCCTCGATGCTGAGGATGCTGGCTGACGCCAATGGGCTGATCGTGCGATCCCCGTTTACCCCTGCGTCAGCTGCCGGACAATCTTGCAGCGTGCTGATGCTGCGCTGAAGAGCCGCCATATAGATATCTGATAACAAGATGGAAAATGATCTCGGTTATTGCGAGGTCAAGGCGCGCGTCAGCGGATGCGCCGGATCCGCGAGGCCGTCGACAATGTCGTAATGATGCCGGTCGGGTTCGACCGCGGCGCTTGTGGTGGCGCCGAGCCCAGTCCAGATGTTGGCTAGCAACGCGTTCTGGCGCAGGAATTCGGAACGCTCGCCGCCGCCGGCCCAACAGGTGATGCGAACACCATCCATGGGACGCAGCAGTGCCGGGCTCTCGGCCAGGGCTTCGGCCTCGTCGATTGCCAAAGCCGCGTTCATGCCGGTGCGCATCAGCGGACGCAAATCATGAAGCCCCGAGACCGAAACCACATGGCGGACGCGCTTTGCCACATCGGCGGCCAGAGGCGTGGTCGTGGTCACCATGCGGCTGGCGAGATGCCCGCCGGCCGAATGTCCGGACAGCATCAGAGGCCCCTCGACCATCGCCGCCGCTTTGCCGATTGCCGCACCGATTTCGCCGACGATGCCGGCGATGCGTATGTCCGGGCACAGCGTATAGGATGGCATCGCCACGGCGAAGCCGCTGCTGACCGCGCCCTTGGCGAGGTGCGACCAGGTGCTCTTGTCGGACTCCAGCCAGTAACCGCCATGGATGAACACGACGAGCCCCTTGGGAGCGGCCTCGGGAAGGAAAAGATCGAACCGATTGCGCGGTCGGTCGCCATAGGCGATGTCGAACCTTGCGCGGCCTTGCGCCGACATCGCGTCACGAAACGCTTGCGCGGGTTCCGCCCAGGCGGCCGGCCAGCGATCGCTGCCGGCAATGTTCGCGCCGTTGGCGTAGGCATTGTCCCAATCGGCAATGCGATGGTCGAGCATTCGTGTCCTCCCCAAGATCGGCATCTTTCAGCAGCTAAAAACCGGCAGGGTGTTCCCGACCCAGCACTGGACAGGATGTGCGGCGCGATTATTGACGTAGATCGTGGACGCCGAGTTCCCGCCACATCCATTGGAAGCTGTAGGTAGCCATGGGATCCGTTGGATCCGGCCGCTTTGCCGTCTGGTTTTCGAGGTATTTGAGCCACTCGGCCACCTTTTGGCGGCCCATCGGTGTTTTGGCGGCCTGGCGTGGGGTCTTATTGCCAAGCATACTGACCGGCTGATCGAGGGTTTCACGATATTGGCGGTCCATGAACTCGTGGACGACTTCTTCGGCCATTTCCGAAGGAATGCTCGATGAAGCCTTCTTGCGACCGTGGGTCCGTCGCTCGGCGATCATCTGGTCGACGGTGACGATGGAGGAATTGGTTGAAAGATGCAGGAAGCGTCCCTTCAACTCGACATTGCCCAGAACACGCAAACCAGTGTCCATGGTGGTACCAAGAGAAGGCGAGCCGCCTTGCTTCTTTTTCCCTCGGCCAGTCGGCTCG
This sequence comes from Mesorhizobium sp. B4-1-4, assembly GCF_006439395.2. NCBI lineage: Bacteria > Pseudomonadati > Pseudomonadota > Alphaproteobacteria > Hyphomicrobiales > Phyllobacteriaceae > Mesorhizobium > Mesorhizobium sp. B4-1-4. Next base: position 1,810,758 of record NZ_CP083950.1, on the reverse strand, counting down.
TCTTCTAGCCAGTTCCAGAATTTCGGGTTTTCCTGTGCCATTCCCTGAATGGCATTCAACCGCGCGGCGATGTCTTTCTGGGTTGCGCCGGGTGCCAGTGGAAACTGGACATCGTGAAACATGATGTCGTCGCCATCCGAGTTTTGAACCGAAGGCCTGTTCATGGCCCGATCGAGCGTGTCGAACAGCCACGACAAGGTGAATATGGCGGCGACCTCCTGTAGATCTTCGCTCCTGATCGCGGGGAGTTTCTTCGCGCCCTTTTCCCGAAGGTGCGCTGCAGTCCGTCGAGCAGCATTTCCGTGGCCCGCGGTGTGAAGGACAAAAGTCCACCGGCTAAGATGTTCTTGCCCATAACAGGCACGATGCGGGCGGCGATCCTGTCCCACTGTTTTAGCGCTTTGGTAGCCGTGCCTTCACTGACGACGATTGGATCGCCGCCGCGAATTAGGTCGCGCGCCACAAGCGATTTTCCCGGCACGATGTCGCTCACCTCGTAAAGACTCATGATCGAGGTCCGCAACGCCTTCATGTAGGTCTTTGTCCGAGCGCCCTCCTTCCAGCCGCGGCGCTTGAGATACTCGTCGACGATGTTGCCCCCTTCAACATCGAAGTCCTGCGTCAGAAAATCCTCAAAGGCGCAGCCCCACAGTATCATAGCCCAGTCGTCGCCGATGACTTCGGCAAGATCTTCAAACTCCGCATCGCCGACCTCCAGCACCGGGCCGAAGTGTTCGTCGAACACTTCTTCGAAGCAGCCGCGCCACTCGTCGCGGTCGAGGAATTTCATCAGCCCATTAAGGTCGTGGGGCATGGTGGCTCTCCAGGCTCTGTTCGGCGACGATATGGACCGTCGGCTCACTGACATCGCAAAGCCCAGTGATTTATGCGCCGCCCTCGCGACCCGGCAAGACACTTTTCTTGATTTTCCCATCGTTTCTTAGGCCTCACGTCAATGCGAGACAAAACATTTTAGGCTTGAAACAAATTCCGACTGGTGCGATCCTGCCGGACGAACAGCCGACAATGGGAGGTCTGCTGTGCTGTCCAAACCTACAGATGTCCACCTTCAGGTGGCGTCGCCGAACAGGTGTAGCTGGCTGCACGAAGCCCTCTCGCGAAAGACGGGAACTTCATATCCACCACCTCGCCAGGTGCCCGCGCGCACCGGCCAGGCAGCAAACAGGATAGCGGCGAGATGCTTGGGCCTTCAGCGCATATCGATACGTTCACACGTGATCATCTGCCGCCGCCGGATCAATGGCCGGACTTCCTGCTCGACGGCTTCGACTATCCCGAACATCTCAACGCCGGCGTCGAATTGACCGACAGGCTGGTCGAAAGAGGTCTCGGTGACCACACCGCGCTGATCGGCAATGGTCGCCGCCGCACCTACAAGGAATTGTCCGACTGGACGAACAGACTCGCCCATGCGCTGGTCGAGAATTACGGCGTCAAGCCAGGCAACCGGGTGCTGATCCGCTCCGCCAACAACCCCGCAATGGTCGCCTGCTGGCTGGCCGCCACCAAGGTCGGCGCCGTGGTCGTCAACACCATGCCGATGCTGCGCGCCGGCGAACTCACCAAGATCGTCGACAAGGCGGAGATCACCATCGCGCTTTGCGATACCAGGCTGATGGACGAGATGACCGCCTGCGCCAAGGACAGCACGTTCTTGAAACAGGTCATCGGCTTCGACGGCACCGCCAACCATGATGCCGAACTCGATCGCGCTGCCCTCGACAAGCCTGTCACCTTCACTGCTGTCAATACCGGCCGCGACGACGTCGCGCTGCTTGGCTTCACCTCGGGCACCACGGGCGTGCCAAAGGCGACGATGCATTTCCACCGCGACCTTCTGATCATCGCCGACGCCTATGCCCGCGAGGTCCTGCAGGTAACGCCGGACGACATCTTCGTCGGCTCGCCGCCCCTCGCTTTCACCTTTGGCCTTGGCGGGCTCGCCATCTTTCCCCTGCGCTTCGGTGCCGCGGCGACGCTGCTGGAACAGGCGACGCCGCCCAACATGATCCACATCATCGAGACCTACAAAGCGACCATTTCCTTCACCGCGCCGACCGCCTACCGCGCAATGCTGAAGGCGATGGATGAAGGCGCCGACCTGTCATCGCTGCGCGTCGCCGTTTCGGCCGGCGAGACATTGCCGGCCCCGGTCTTCGAAGAGTGGACGAAAAAAACCGGCAAGCCGATCCTCGACGGCATCGGTGCCACCGAAATGCTGCACATCTTCATCTCCAATCGCTTTGACGACATGAAGCCCGCGTCGACAGGCAAGCCGGTGGTCGGCTACGAAGCGCGCATTGTCGACGACGAGATGCGAGACGTGCCGCGTGGCGAACCCGGGCGGTTGGCGGTGCGTGGACCGACCGGCTGCCGCTACATGGCCGATGACAGGCAGAAGGACTACGTTCGCGACGGCTGGAACCTGACCGGCGACACCTTCACGCAGGACGAGGACGGCTTCTTCCACTTCGCCGCGCGCTCCGACGATATGATCGTCAGCGCCGGCTACAACATCGCCGGGCCCGAGGTCGAGGCGGCGCTGCTGGCGCATCCCGATGTCGCCGAATGTGCAGTGATCGGCGCCGAGGATCCAGAACGCGGCCAGATCGTCGAGGCGCATGTCGTGCTGGTGCAAGGCGTTGCGCCCGATGCATTGACCATCAAGCGCCTGCAGGACCACGTCAAGGCAACCATCGCCCCCTACAAATATCCGCGCTCGGTGAAATTCATCGCCGCCCTGCCCAAGACCCAGACCGGCAAGATCCAGCGCTTCCGGTTGCGCATGGAGAAAATCAATTGAGCGAGCCCTACGATCCGGCGTCCGAAGGCGCACAGATGTCGTTCAAGGAGCGCATGTCCTACAGCGACTATCTGCATCTGGAAAAAGTCCTCGACGCGCAGGCACCGCTGTCGTCAGCGCATGACGAGATGCTGTTCATCATCCAGCACCAGACCTCGGAACTCTGGATGAAGCTCGCTTTGCATGAGATCGGCGCCGCCATCCGTTCCATCCGTGCCGACCGGCTTGAGCCGAGCTTCAAGATGCTGTCGCGCGTCGCGCGCATTTTCGAGCAGTTGAACAATGCCTGGGACGTGCTGCGCACGATGACGCCCAGCGAATACACCGAGTTCCGCGATGCGCTCGGCCAATCCTCGGGCTTCCAGTCCTGGCAATACCGCGCCATCGAGTTCATGGCCGGCAACCGCAACCTCGCAATGCTCGGCCCGCACAAACACCGCCCGGACCTCAGCCAAAAGCTGGAGGCGATCCTGGCCGAGCCATCACTCTACGACGAAGCGCTGCTGCTTCTGGCGCGCAACGGGTTCGACATTGGTGCCGATGCCAGGCGCACGAATTGGCGTGAAACCCGCACCGAGAACGAAGAAGTCCTCGTCGCCTGGCAGACCGTCTACCGCGATCCGCAGCGCTACTGGATGTTCTATGAACTGGCCGAGAAACTGGTCGACTTCGAAGACTATTTCCGTCGCTGGCGCTTCAACCACGTCACCACAGTCGAACGTATCATCGGCATGAAGCGCGGCACCGGCGGCACGTCAGGCGCCTCCTATCTTAAGAAAATGCTCGAGGTCGTCCTGTTTCCGGAACTCTGGACCGTCCGCACCCGGCTCTGACGAGCGCCTTTGCTTCGTAAATGTCGTCGCCCGCTGAACGCTTTCGGGCAACAGCCACTCAAGTCACGGCTGTCTTGACGGCGAAACGCGCTTCCTGCCAGGCGCCGGTGCGCAGGATGTCTTCCAGCACCTCCACCGCCTGCCAAACGTCCCTGTAGCCGACATAGAGCGGCGTGAAGCCGAAGCGGATCGTCGACGGCGCGCGGAAATCGCCAATCACGCCGCGCTCGATCAAGGCCCGCATTACCTGATAGCCTTGCGGGTGGATGAACGACACCTGGCTGCCGCGCGCGTTGCCGTCTCGCGGGCTTTCGAGCTCAAGGCCGTAGGCGCCGCACCTGGTCTCGACGAGCTCAATGAACAGGTCGGTCAGCGCGATGCTCTTTTTGCGCACCACCGCCATGTCGACGTCGTCCCAAAGATCCAGTGCCCCCTTCAGCGCCCGCATCGAAAGCACAGGCTGCGTACCACACAAGAACCGGCGGATGCCGGTGCCGACCTCATACCCTTGTTCGAAGGCGAAAGGCCTTGCATGCCCCCACCAGCCGCTCAGCGGCTGCCGGACATCGCCGTGATGACGTTTTGCGGCGTAGATGAAGGCCGGCGCGCCCGGACCGCCATTGAGATATTTATAGGTACAGCCGATGGCGAAATCAGCGTTCGCGCTGTCGAGTTCGACCGGTAAGGCCCCGGCTGTGTGGCAGAGATCCCAGACGATCAGCGCGCCAGCCTGATGGGCCTTGCGCGTCAGCGCGGCCATGTCACGCAACTGCCCGGATTTGTAATTGACGTGGTTGACCAGGATGACGGCGACGCGTTCGTCGATCAGGTCCTCGATATCAGGCGCGTCGACCCCTTCGAGCCGCAGCACCGTACCCGGCCGTGTCGATGCGACACCTTCGGCCATATAGAGGTCGGTTGGGAAACTGTCGCCTTCGGCGACGATGACCGACCGGTCCGGCCGCATGCCAAGCGCGGCATGCAGCACCTTGTAGATGTTGATCGAGGTCGTATCGCAGACCACCGTCTGGCCGGCCGCGGCGCCGATCAGGCGTCCGAGCTGGTCGCCAAGGGCGACCGGCATTTCGAACCAGCCGGCGGTGTTCCAGGCACGGATCAGATCCTGCGCCCATTCCTGGGTCGCGGCCTTCTGCAGCTCGTTGAAGACGGCGGGGGCCGCCGCGCCGAGCGAATTGCCGTCGAGATAGATAACCCCGTCCGGCAAAATGAACCGGTCGCGCATGGCACGCAGCGGATCCGCCGCATCCATGGCTTCGACTGCTGCGAGATCGAGCATTGCACGCATGATTTCAGACATTCCCTGGTTTGTTCACGCTCTAATTTATTCACGAATGGCTTCGCGAGCCGGCGCGGATCCCCGGCTGCGCTTGAGGCTGGGCAAGGCCAGCATGGCGAGCACGAACAAGCCGGTGGCAAGCTTCAGGTCAGGCGGCGGCATGCCGGCGGCGAGGCAGAACGACACCAACTGGTAGTAGATGATCGCGCCGGCGAAAGGCGCCAGCAGCTGACGCCAGACCGTCTGCTTGCCGATAACCGCCTCGCCGATCATCAGCGCGGCAAGCCCGTTGATGAGAATCCCCAGTCCCATATTGACGTCGGCAAATCCCTGCGACTGCACCATCAGCGCGCCGCTTGACGCCGAAAACGCGCTCGCCAGCCCGACACCGCCTATGGTCGCCGCCCAGACATTGATGCCTTGAGCCTCGGCCATGTCCGGGTTGGCGCCCACCGCACGCACCGCGGTCCCCTTCTCGGTCCTGAAGAACATGTAGAGCGCCAGGAAGACGAGGAGCGCGAGAAGGCCGGCAACAACGATCTTGCTGACCGGAAAACCAGGCCGCGCGAACGGCACCCAGTCGAACACAGTGGGTGAGCCGAAGACGGAGAGATTGGACTTGCCCATGATGCGCAGGTTGATGCTGTAGAGCATCGTCATCATCAGAATACCCGCAAGAAGCGTATGGATGCGGAAGCGCAGATGGATGAAGGCGGTGCAGCAGCCTGCCGCGAGGCCCGCCACGAAGGCGACCACGATGGCCGTCAGCGGCGATGCGCCGGCAGCCAGCAGCACGCCGCAGACACAGCCGCCCAGAGGAAAGGCGCCTTCGCTGGTGAGATCGGGAAAATTCAGCATGCGAAACGGGATCATGATCCCGAGCACGACAAAGGCCAGGATCAGGCTTTGCGCCAGGGTGACCGGAATGATCGCGACGAAGCTGGTCAGAACGTCCTGAATAAAGCCCATGGTGGTCAGCTCGCCAGCAACATGCGGTCGGTCTTGACGGAAAAATGACCGATCAGATCGACAACCGTCGCCCTTGCCTTCTCCTCGCCGGTGACCTCCAGCAGGACCCGGCCCGCGTCGAGCATGATCACCCGGCTGCCATGGTCGACGGCATGTTGCATATTGTGGGTCACCATCAGCGTGGCCAGTTTTAGCGCATTGACGGCGCGCACCGTCGCCTGCATGACGATATCGGCCGTGCGCGGGTCGAGCGCTGCCGTATGCTCGTCGAGCAGCAGCAGGTCCGGCGATCCGCCAACCGCCATGATCAGCGACAGCGACTGCCTCTGCCCGCCCGAAAGCAGGTCGACTCGTGTGTCCAGGCGGTTTTCAAGGCCGAGACCCAGTATGGACAAGCGCTCCTTGTAGGACGCAAGCCGGGTGGCGTTCAGCCCTTGCCGCAAGCCGCGTTTGTGGCCGCGAAGGTCAGCCAACAACATGTTCTCCGCCACGGTCATGCTGGCGGCTGTGCCGCGCATCGGATCCTGGAAGACGCGCGCCAATTTTGCCGCGCGCTTGTGCACCGGCATGTTTGTCACATCGGTGCCGTTGATCAGGATCCTGCCGGAATCGAGGATGAGAGCTCCGGAAATGGCGTTGAGCATACTGCTCTTGCCGGCCCCATTGGAGCCGATGACGATACCGAACTCGCCCGTGGCCAACGACAGGTTGAGACCGTCCAGCGCGACCTTCTCGTCGGCCTGGCCCTTGTAGAACACTTTGCGCGCGGATCGGATCTCGAGCATCGTTCCTCCCACAACTGAAGGGTGACGGCGCCGACGCCGTCACCGCTGCAGCCCAACGTCAGTCGACGATGCACCCGCAATCGGCCATCGAAGCGGGTATCTCGATGCCGAACGCGGCCATCGCCTTGCGGGAGATCGTTGCCATGTGGTCCTTGTAAGCCGGACGCGACGGCGCGATCGTCTTCGGATCCTTGCCCTTAAGGATTTCGGCGGCGATGTTGCCGGCATTGACGCCGACCTGCGTGTAGTTGACCGCGAAGCTTGCCGGTACGGTGCCGTTGCGGACCGCGCTGTCATCGGAGTTGACGACCGGGATACCGGCCTGGCGAGCGGCTGCGGAGACAGCGGCAATCGCCGGCTGGATCAGGTTCGAAGCCGGGCCGTAGATCACGTCGGCCTTGCCGGCAAGCGAAGCGATGCGTTGCTGGATGTCATTGACGTTGTCGATGCCGACCTCCACGACCTCGAAGCCGGCCGTGGGTGCCGCCGCCTTGATCTTTTCGATCAGGGCGACGTCATTGGCCTCGCCTGGATTGTAGGGCACGCCAAAGCGCTTGGCGTTCGGCAGCAGCTTCTTGGTGAAGGCCATCACCGCGGCGACATCCTGCAGATCGCTGGCGCCGGTCATGCCTTCGTCTCCGGAGTCCCATGACGGCACCAGCTTGGCCGCGACCGGATCGGTGACCGCGGCAAAGACGATCGGAATGCCGGACCCTGCGAGCGCCTTCTTGGCGATCTGCGAGACTGGCGTGGTGATGGTGTAAATCAGCTTGGGCTGCTCCGCCTGCAGCTTGGCGATCATCTGCGGCACAAGCGATGCGTCGAAATTGGTATGGCTCTCGGTGTAGACGACGTCCTTGCCCTCGACAAAGCCATTGTCCGTCAGCGCCTTCTTGAAACCGGCTATGGCGGCATTCAACTGAGGATGCTCTCCGAAATTGGCTATGCCGATACGAATCTGATCGGCCGCGGCGCTGCCGGCGCTGACCATCAAGGCGCCTGCCAGGGCCAATCCTGACAGCCATTTCGACTTCAACATCATTTCCTCCCAGATTTGATTAGCGCCGCTTAAAGACGGCACATCAGGCGATCATGGTCAGTCCGCCGGTCCATGTCAAACATTATATATAATTCTTGCCATGCACCGCCATGATATATAATTTTCCAAGCCTGACGATGGACGGACTGCGATGCAGGATCAGAATAGTTCCACAAAGACGGAGGCGGCCTATCAGCTGCTGCGGCGCGATATTCTGACGACGCGCCTCATGCCGGGTGCGCCGCTCAAGTTGAGTGCGCTGCGCGGCACATATGGCGTCGGCTGGACGCCGCTGCGTGAAGCATTGTCTCGGCTTGAAGCCGAGCGCCTTGTCACTGCCATCAGCAATCGCGGCTTTGCCGTCGCTCCCGTGTCGCGGGCCGAACTCGAGGACCTGGCGCGCGCGCGGATGGTTGTCGAGATGCCCCTGTTCCTGGAATCGATGGAAAAAGGCGACAGGCAATGGGAAGATGCCGTTGTCACCGCTCATTACCGGCTCTCTCGCTGCAAGACCGCGGTTGACGACCCCTCGGATGCGGCCGTCGATCAGTGGGACGAAAGCCACGAGGCCTTTCACGCGGCGCTGCTGAGTGCTGCGACGTCCAACTGGCTGCTGCGATTCCGCTCGACGATCGCGGATCAGCTGCGGCGACATCATCGTTTTCTCGGCCTGGCGCCGACTTTGCGGGCAGCGGCCGGCCTCAAGCATGGCTATGGAGAGGCCATGGACGCACTGCGCGAGGCGATCGCGATCGAGCATCACACCGCGATCATGGAGGCGGCGCTCGATCGTGATGTCGAGCGGGCAAAGGCATTGATGACGGCGCATATCGGCTACACGCTGCACGTCTATTTCACAGCGAAGACAGCAGCGCCAACAACTACACCGCACGCGCCGGCAGCCTGAAAGCGGTTTCCGGATGATTTCGGCGCTTCCGCGCAGTCCGACGCTTACACACGGATCCATCCCCAAGCGAGCTGGCGAACGTTGGCGTTTTGGTTTCGTTTCGTTCCGCTGGGATGACACTGGGCGACTCCATAAATCGCCCCGTGCGCCTTTCAAACGATGAAGCCAAACCTCAACAAGGGGTGGGCCACAGGCCATTAACCAAAACGATTTCAATGCGTGTGTCCGGGGCAGAAATCGTCGGTAAGCGTCGGTTGCCGTTTGTTGCCGGCGGCAAAAATTTCGAACCCCTTAACAAATTCACTAAACTTTAAACGGTTGCGGAACACAACTGGAACAGATAGTGTTTGTTCTGGGTTTGTTTTTCGATTCCGATTCAGACCCTTCGTTCAATGCCTTGGGGGCCGCCATGCTGACGCGCAAGCAACATGAACTGCTGATGTTCATTCATGAACGGCTCAAGGAAAGCGGCATCCCGCCCTCCTTCGACGAGATGAAAGAGGCTCTTGATCTTGCCTCCAAGTCGGGGATCCACCGCCTGATCACGGCGCTGGAGGAACGTGGCTTTATTCGGAGACTGCCCAATCGGGCGCGCGCACTGGAAGTGCTCAGGTTGCCGGATTCGATCGCGCCGGGCCTCAATGCGGCAAAGAAATTTTCGCCAAGTGTCATCCAGGGCAGCCTCGGTCAGGGCAACCTTGGTCGTCAGATCAAGCCGGCGCCGTCGCGCTTGCCCGCGGCCGGCAATGACGACGATGCGATTCCCGCGGTCTCGATCCCGGTGATGGGCCGTATCGCCGCCGGTGTGCCGATCGATGCCATCCAGCACCAGACGCATTCGATCTCGGTGCCGCCTGACATGATCATGGGGGGCGAGCACTATGCGCTGGAGGTCAAGGGGGACTCGATGATCGAGGCCGGGATCTTCGATGGCGACACGGTCATCATCCGCAACGCCGATACAGCGAGCCCGGGCGAGATCGTCGTGGCGCTGGTCGACGAAGAGGAAGCGACCCTGAAACGGTTCCGCCGCAAGGGAGCTTCGATTGCCCTTGAAGCCGCCAACCCGGCCTACGAGACCCGCATTTTCGGGCCGGACAGGGTCAAGGTGCAAGGCAAACTCGTCGGGCTGATCAGGCGCTACTGAGCAGGCACTGGCGCGCTTGTATTGTCAGGCTTTTTATAGGGCGGCAGGCCCCTCGCCTCGCGCGAGAATTTGCGCTGTTCATGCCAGGGACGGTATGGCCTGTCGACGGCGAAGCTGACGATTGGTGGGCCAGTCGCCGATTGGCGGTCGAAGAAGACCGCAGCACTCCCTTTGCGAGCGAGTTGCCGTTTGGTGACGACGAGAACCAGCGGGTTATGGCAGGCGTCATAGCCGGTCGCGTCGTTGACGACGATCACGTCGGCGAAACCGCAGGCCTTCCAGGTATCCTTGCGGTCTTCGACATGCGCGACGATCGCTCCGGACGGGTGCCTGGCGAGGCAGACGCCGTCGGTGCAGTAGAACGGTGCTCCCGGCGGCAGGTTTACGGCATCGGCGATGGTGAACTGCCCGTCTGTCTTGTTGAACACCTCTGGCACGACGATGCTTTCGGATACCAATGCACGTTTCCAGTTGTCGACGGTGAATTCGTTCGGGCGTGCCCGGCTGACCGCGAGTTCGCCACCGCCGATCGGCACCGCGACCAGTCGGGCATCTTCCGAGATCAGCACATCGGGCGTGCGCGTATCCGACACAGTCAACAGGCCGGCAAGTGCGAATGGGAGTGCGGCGAGCCGCAGCCATGTCGTCGCCATCGTCGCGATGACCAGGGCGACCGTCACCAGCAGCACGGATTGCTGGGAAATCAGCCCGACCGCATCGACAGGAGAGCGTTCCGATATCCACGCCGATATGGCGATCATTGCCGTCAGGCCCTTGCCCATCAGGTAAAGGGATGGCACATCCAAGCCGAACGGCATGAGCAACGCGCTGGCGACGGCCAGGAACATCACGACCGAAACGATCGGCATGACGGCCAGATTGGCGAACAAGCTGAGCGGCGATACACGCTGGAAATGCCAAATGGCAAACGGCGCCGTAGCGCTGCCGGCGATGATGGAGGTCATAGCCAATCCACCCGTCGTCAGCAGGAATTTTTGCGTCAGAAGCCCTGGCAGGGATAGCTTCGGCGATGGCGGCCTCGTTTTTCGCGCACGATAATCCGCCCAACCGGCATAGGCGCCAACCAGGGCGGCGGTCGCGGCGAACGACATCTGGAAGCTCGGTCCGACCACCTCATGCGGCGAGACCAGTATGACGGCGATCGCCGAGATCGCCAGGTTGCGCATGGTCAGTGCCGCGCGATCGAACAGAACCGCGATCAGCATCACCGCCAGCATGATGAAGCTGCGTTCGGCGGCAACGACGATGCCCGAAATGACGAGATAGGCAGCGATCGAGAAGAGCGCTGCGGCGGCCGCGTATTTCTTCACCGGCCTTCGTGCGGAAAAATCTGGAAACAGCGCGAAGGCGCCGCGCAGCAGACCCATGACGGTGCCCGCGACCAGCGCCATATGCAGTCCGGAAATGGAGATGATGTGATAGATGCCGGTGCGCCGCATCGCCTCGTTGATTTCGTCGGGAATGCCGGCGCGCACGCCGACGATCAGTGCCGCGGCGATCTCGCCTTCGGCGCCGCCGACGATGCCCGTGATGCGGCCGGCGATGGATTGGCGGGCATTTTCCACCGCAGCGGACAGGCGAGCCAAAAGAGGCATGTCGTCCTCGGCTGTGACAATCCTGGGATTGCCGAGAAAAAACCCGCTGCCGCCGATGCCGGCGAAGTAGCTGTCGAAGGAGAAATCATAGCTGTCCGGCCGCACCGGACCGGTCGGCGGCAAGAGTTTGGCATAGCCTGATATCAACGAGCCGGCGGCCAATTCCCGCGGTATCTTGCGTGCCGAAAGCCGGACCCTTTCCGGCGCATAGCGCAGTTTCGGCCGGGCGGTGGACGTCACGTCAATGGTCAGCCGGATGCGGCCGGTCTCCATCCGGTCGAGCGAGACGACGCGGCCCGTCACCTCAGTCGAAATCTCAGAGCCCAGCATGCGTGTTCCGGCTCGCCATGTTTCGACCTTCGCCGCGAGCAGGCCCAGCGCGCACAGCAGCATCGCCGTGAAACACAGATGGGTTTTTGGCCAGGAACGCGAGGCAAGCGCACAGAGCGCCGTCAGCACGACGACCGCTACAGGCTTGGCAAAATCAGGCTCCGCCGCCAGCGAATAGTAGCCGATCACTCCGGCGGCCAGACAGACCGGCACCAGCAGAAAGGCGATGCCCCGGTCAAGTTCCAGTTCCGCCGCCTTGGCCACGCCATGGCGCAGGCGAGGCAATGATGTCAGGCCGAATTGCCGGCGTACGCGCGCAATCCTGCCTGCGGCAGGCGGTGGACTTGGCGCAGGGATATCCGCCTGCGGCTGCCGGGTGCCGGGCGCCGGCACAAGGGATGTCGGCGATGGCAACGGGATAGCCGGACGCGTTGCAAACAATGACCGTTCGCTGACGCCGGCAACAGCGTCCTCGCCCCGATCCGAGCCCCGGCCTCGTCCAGCCATCGGGTCTGCCCCTTGCACCCCTGACGCCCTATGGTACATGAACCCGCGACGCGCGAAAGTCCGCGCAACCCAACCCCGCTTCAGATGGTTTCCAAGAATTTCATGTCCGACAAGGTCGTCACCCGTTTTGCCCCCTCGCCCACCGGCTATCTGCACATCGGCGGCGCCCGCACGGCGCTGTTCAACTGGCTCTATGCCAAGCACACCGGCGGTACGATGCTGCTGCGCATCGAGGACACCGATCGCGAGCGTTCGACCGATGCGGCGACGGCCGCCATCCTGGACGGACTCTCCTGGCTCGGTCTTGGCTGGGACGGCGACGCTGTCTCCCAATTCGAGCGCGCGCCGCGGCATCGCGAGGTGGCCGAGGAACTCGTGCGCCTGGGCAAGGCCTACTACAGCTACGAGACGCCTGCCGAACTGGAGGCGATGCGCGAGGCAGCGCGTGCCAAGGGCCTGCCGCCACGCTACAACGGCCAGTGGCGTGATCGTGATCCGTCCGAGGCGCCTCCCGGGGTCAAGGGCGCAATCCGCATCAAGGCGCCAACCGAGGGCGAGACGGTGGTGCACGACCGTGTCCAGGGCGAGGTGCGATTCCCCAACAAGGATCTCGACGATTTCATCATTCTGCGTTCGGACGGCAACCCGACCTACATGCACGCCGTCGTCGTCGACGACCATGACATGGGCGTAACGCATATCATTCGGGGCGACGATCACCTGACCAATGCGGCCCGCCAGACGGTGATCTACAAGGCCATGGGCTGGGACGTGCCATCGATGTCGCACATCCCGCTGATCCACGGCGCCGACGGTGCCAAGCTGTCGAAGCGCCATGGCGCGCTCGGCGTCGAGGCCTATCGCGCCATGGGCTACCTGCCGGAAGCGCTGCTCAACTACCTGGCGCGCCTCGGCTGGAGCCACGGCGACGACGAGATCATGTCGATCAAGGATATGATCTCCTGGTTCGACATCGGCGACGTCAACAAGGGCGCCGCCCGTTTCGATTTCGCCAAGCTGGAGGCGCTGAACGGCGTCCATATGCGCCGCATGAGCGACGCGGAACTGTTCGACATCTTCATCGCCACCCTGCCCTATCTCCAGGGCGGCCCGGCGATGGCCGCGCGCCTCAACGAGCATAACAAGGCGCAATTGTTGGCGGCCCTTCCGGGTCTGAAGGAGCGCGCCAAGACGCTGGTAGAACTCGTCGATGGCGCCGCTTACCTGTTTGCGGAGCGGCCGCTGCCGGTCGACGAGAAGGCGGCGCTGCTGCTCAATGGCGATTCCCGCAAGATCCTGCGCGGCGCTCACGAAGCCTTGAATGCGCTTTCGGGCGACTGGACGGCCGCCGCCGCAGAGGCCGCGATCCGCGACTATGCGCTGGCCGGGGGCCATAAGCTGGGCGCCGTGGCGCAGCCCTTGCGCGCCGCCCTGACCGGCAAAAGCACCTCGCCAGGTGTGTTCGACGTGCTTGCCGTGCTAGGGCGCGAGGAAAGCCTGGGTCGCATATCGGATCAAATCGATTAGGAGCAAACTGGCCCAAAAAGATTGGCATTGAAAGGCGGGTTTCGCAGTGCAACATTAGGCCTTGGCCCAATCTGGCACGCACCTCCTAAAATGCGGTGGCGAATACGCGCATTGCAGTGATTTCGACGTGTCGCTTCGCAGAAATTTGCCTTTGCCGGCATGATGAAACGAGAAGGAGTTTGCAATGACCGAAGCTGCGACAAAATTGGAATTTGGCGGCAAGACCCAGGAGGCCACGGCCAAGCTGGAACTCGGCGGCAAGACTCATGAGTTCAAGGTGCGAAGTGGCTCCGTCGGCCCCGACGTCATCGACATTGCCACGCTTTACAGCACCACCGGCGCCTTCACCTACGATCCCGGCTTCACCTCGACCGCGAGTTGCGAATCGGAGATCACCTTCATCGACGGCGATGCGGGCATTCTCCTGCATCGCGGCTACCCGATCGACCAGTTGGCGGAACATGGCGACTTCCTGGAAGTCTGCTACCTGCTGCTCTACGGCGAACTGCCCACCAAGGCGCAGAAGGACGATTTCGATTACCGCGTGACGCGCCACACAATGGTGCACGAGCAGATGTCGCGCTTCTTCACCGGCTTCCGTCGCGACGCGCACCCAATGGCGGTGATGTGCGGCGTGGTCGGCGCGCTGTCGGCCTTCTACCACGACTCCACCGACATCTCCGACCCATACCAGCGCATGGTCGCTTCCATGCGGCTGATCGCCAAGATGCCGACGATCGCTGCCATGGCCTACAAGTATCACATCGGCCAGCCCTTCATTTATCCGAAGAACGATCTCGGTTTCGCGGCAAACTTCCTGCATATGTGCTTCGCAGTGCCTTGCGAGGAGTACAAGATCAACCCGGTGCTGGCGCGCGCCATGGAGCGCATCTTCATCCTGCACGCCGATCACGAGCAGAACGCCTCGACCTCGACGGTTCGCCTCGCCGGCTCTTCGGGCGCCAACCCGTTTGCATGCATCGCCGCCGGCATTGCTTGCCTGTGGGGCCCGGCGCATGGCGGCGCCAATGAGGCGGCGCTCAACATGCTGGGCGAGATCGGCCATGTCGATCACATCCCGGAATTCATCGCACGCGCCAAGGACAAGAACGACCCGTTCCGGCTGATGGGCTTCGGCCATCGCGTCTACAAGAACTACGATCCGCGCGCCAAGATCATGCAGAAGACGGCGCACGAGGTTCTGGGCGAGCTCGGTATCAAGGACGATCCGCTGCTCGATATCGCCATGGAGCTGGAAAAGATCGCGCTGACCGATCCTTATTTCATCGAGAAGAAGCTCTACCCGAATGTCGACTTCTATTCCGGCATCACGCTAAAGGCACTGGGCTTCCCCACCACCATGTTTACCGTGCTGTTCGCCGTCGCCCGCACTGTCGGCTGGATCGCGCAGTGGAAAGAGATGATCGAGGACCCGCGCCAGAAGATCGGCCGCCCGCGCCAGCTCTACACCGGCGCGCCGGAGCGCGATTACGTGCCGATCGCCAAGCGGTAAAAAGGATAGGGAGTAGTCAGTAGCCAGTAGTGAAGAGGATCATCTACTCACTACTCACTCGCTTCCTCACGCACTCCATCACCACCTGCGCCGCGATCTCACCGGACGGCCTGTCCGTCGCCATGCGCCGTGCGATCTCGGCAAACCCATCTTTCTGCCAGGCGCGGATGCCGGTGTCGGTCAACAACCCTTCCAACTGGCGCGCCAGATTGTTCGGTTTGACGTACTCGTTGTAGAACTCCGGGATCAGCGCGCGATCCGAGATCAGGTTGGGCAGCAGCGCCGACCAGACGGTAACGAGATACGGCGCGACGACGCGCGCGACAGGGTCGAGGCGGTAGCAGGAGACCATCGGCACACCGGACAACGCCAGTTCCAGGGAGACCGTGCCGGACGCGATCAACGCCGCGTCGGCCTTGCCGAAGGCCTGCCATTTACGCTCGGGCTCGAGGATGGTCTCGGGTTTCTCATCCCAGCGCGTGACAGCGGAACGGACGGTGTCCGCGACATGGGGCACCGTCGGCAATATCAGCCGAAGGCGGTGTCCGCGTGCCCGCAGCATCGACACGGTCTCGCCAAACGGCTCCAGCAGTCGCCGCACCTCGCCGCGCCGCGAGCCGGGCAAGACAAGCAGCGTCTTCACGCGGTCCGGCGAAAGGTCGCGCGGCTGCCCCTGAGCCTTCGCCGCCGAGAGCACACCCGCGTCATGGGCGAGACGGTGCCCGACATAGGTGCCGGGCGGGCCGCCAAGCCTGGCGAGTTCCTTCACTTCGAACGGCAGGATGCACAATATGTGATCGACATAGGGCTTCATCGCCACCGCCCTGCCCGGCCGCCACGCCCAGACGCTCGGGCAGACATAGTGGACGATCGGGATCGACGGGTTGGCCGCGCGTACCTTCCTGGCAACGCGCAGCGAAAAGTCCGGACTGTCGATGGTGATCAGGCAATCCGGCTTCGCGTCCGCGATCATCCCGGCCATCTGGCCGATCCGCCGCATCAGGCGCGGCAGATCGCGCAGGACGGCACTGAAACCCATCAGCGCGACCTCGCCGGCATCGAAGGGCGAAACCAGCCCTAGCCCCTGCAAATGGCGACCGCCAAGGCCGACGAGTTGCACCTCGCGGCCTGTCAATGCCTTCAGCGAACGCACGATGTCGGCGCCCAGCAGATCGCCGGATTCTTCACCGGCCACGATTGCGATCTTCAGCGCCTTGTCAGCCATGTGGCGGCTCCGTTGCTGGCAGGCCGACGATGAACAGGCCGAGCGCATTGGCGCGCCCCAGCGTCACCGGACCTTCGAGGATCAGCGAACGTCCAGCCTCGACCGCGATGCCGGCAAGCCCGGCCGCATGCGCCGCCTCGACCGTCTGTGGTCCGATCGACGGCAGGTCGGCGCGCAATTCCTGGCCAGGTTTGGCACACTTGACCAGAACCCCACGGGTCTTGCCGGCAAGCCGGCCATGGCCGCGCAGCTCTCGTGTTCTTTCGAGCAGGCCGTGCGTACCTTCGATGCCTTCGAGCGCGATCGCCCTACCACCGATGGCAATAGCCGCCTGGCCGATATCGAGTGCGCCGATGGCCTTGGCTGCCTGCCTCGCCGCTTCGATGTCACGCCAGTCCGATTGCTTCGGTGCCGTGGCGGTCAGCGTGCCTTCGGCGGCGGCGAGTTCGGGAACGACCTGATGCGCGCCGATCACCTTGATGCCCCGCCTTTCCAGACCGCGTGTCACGACCTTCAGCAGGCCGTCATCGCCACGCGCCAGCGCCATGATCACCGAGGGCAAAATCGCCAGCAGGCCAAGGCTCAGGCGAATCCTGGCCAATTGCGGCCTGCGTTTGATTTCGCCGGCCAGAACCAGATGCGTGATTCCATATCGCTTCAGCGTCGGTACCAGGGAGCCGATCTGCTCCAGGGCCAGGCTGTCATGCTCGTATAGACGCAGGTCCCGCTCGCGATCAGCTTCGCCTTCCATCAACAGGAGGAAAGGCGGATACCCTCGTGTGGCCAAGCCTTGCGCGACTTCGACCGGAAGACTGCCGCCGCCGGCGATGATGCCAACCCTGGCATCAGGCGGGAGATCAAGACCGCTTACCGCTGTCTTAGTCTTCATCATCGGCATCGTCGCCATCGCCACCCTTGAGCGATGGCACCGCATAGTGCCGCTTGCCGCGACTGGTGATGAAATCGATGATCTTCATCGCGGTTGGGGACGAAGCGAACTCTGCTTTGGCGAACTCGATGTTTTCGCCAACGGTTCGGGAACGGTCGAAGATCGTCTTGTAAGCTTTCCGCAGCAAATGGATTTCGGACCTTGGCAGGCCGGAACGCTTCAGGCCTATAATGTTGAGGCCGCGCAGGCTGGCGCGGTTGCCGACGGCGATGGCGTATGGAATGACATCGCCCACGATCGCGGAGCAACCGCCCAGAAACGCATTATCGCCAACGCGCACGAACTGATGAACGGCAGTCAGGCCGCCAATGTAGACACTGTTGCCGATCTCGCAGTGGCCGCCCAGCGTCGCCCCATTGGCGAAGGTGGCGTTGCTGCCGACCACGCAATCATGGGCGATATGGGCATAGGCGAGGAAATTGCCATTGTCGCCCACCGTCGTCTCGCCCCGGCTGGTGTCGGTGCCGACATGCATGGTGACGCCCTCGCGGATGGTGCAGTTCGCGCCGATGACCAGTGTGGTGCGTCCGCCCTTGTGCTTGGTGTTCTGCGGTGGCCCACCCAGTATCGCCATCGGGTAGACCTTGGTCGAGGAACCGATGGTGGTCGCGCCCATCACCGAGACATGGCTGACCAATTCGACACCGTCACCGATCACGGCCTCGGCGCTGACGTGGCAAAACGGCCCTATACGCACACCCTGGCCAATCTGGGCGCCTTCCTCCACGACGGAGGAAGGATGGATTGAAGTCATGATTTTCATAAGCATTCGATCGTCAGTCGCCGGTGACCATCATGGCTGAAATCTCGGCCTCGGCCGCCTTGGTGCCCTCGACCATGGCTTCACAGGCGAATTTGAGCAGGTTGCCGCGCTTCTTGATTTTCTTGACGTGGATCTTCAACTGGTCGCCGGGAACGACCGGTTTGCGGAATTTGGCGTTGTCGATGGTCAGGAAATAGACCAGCGATGGCTTCGACGCCCCAAGGCTGCGGATGCAGATGGCGCCGGCCGTCTGCGCCATTGCCTCGACAATCAGCACGCCCGGCATCACCGGCTGCTCGGGGAAATGGCCCTGAAAATGCGGCTCGTTGATGGTGACGTTCTTGATGCCGATGGCGGATTCATCGCCATCGATGTCGACAATGCGGTCGATCATCAGGAATGGATAACGATGCGGCAGAAGCTTCATCAGCCCCATTATGTCGACCGCTTCCAGCGTCGTCGCCGCCACCATGTCAGCCATTGTCCTTGCCCTGCTTGCGTGCCCTGGCCATCGTGCGCAACATGGCTATCTCTCGCATCGCTTCCGCCATCGGCTGCGCCGGATAGCCGCCCCATATCTCGCCGGCAGGAACATTGCTCATAAATCCACTTCTGGCGGCAAGCTTGGCTCCCGTGCCGATGGTCAGGTGATCCGCAAGTCCGACGCCGCCGCCCATGGTGACATTGTCACCCACGACCACGGAACCGGAAATACCTGAAAGCCCTGCGACTATGCAATTGCGACCAATGCGGACGTTATGGGCGATCTGCACGAGATTGTCGATCTTGGTGCCCTGACCGATAATCGTATCCGACATGGCGCCGCGATCGACAGTGGAATTGGAGCCGATCTCGACATCGTCCTGGATGACCACCCGACCGATCTGGGGAACACGTTCCGGCCCCTTGGCGCCGCCGACGAAGCCAAAGCCATCCTGGCCGATCCTGGCCCCGCCATGGATGATGACCCGGTTGCCGATCAGCGCATATTGGATACTCGCGCCCGGGCCAACATAGCCGTTACGTCCGATCTGGCAGGACTGCCCGATGACGGCGTTGGGCGCGATCACGGTGCCGCTGCCGATCGAGACGCCCGGCCCAACGACCGCGCCGGCCTCGATGATCACGCCGGCTTCGACATGCGCGGTTGGATCGACATGGGCATGCGGCGAAACGCCGGTTTCGCCGGTCATCGGCCCTGGCGTGGCGGCCGTGGGGAACAGCAGTCGCCCGACCAGCGCGAATGCCTGCTGCGGTCGCGGGTGGATCAGCACAGCGATGCCGACCGGCGCCTTGTTGGCGAATTCGGCTGGACATAGCACCGCCGCGGCCCGCAGCGATGGCATCAGCGCAGAATTACGCCTGCCGTCCACGAAGACGAGCGCATTCGCTCCGCCCTCGCTGGCTGGTGCCAGTGCTTCGATCGAAACGTCGGATTGGCCGGAATCGACAAGCACCGAGCCGGTCAGATTCGCGACTTCGGCCGCCGTATACCGGCGTGATGGCGCGAAGAACACCGGATCGGTCATTCCAGAAGCTATATCCAGCTAGGTCGGAACATTTCTCCCGGATTCGAAAAATCCGGGAGCATCGTTAGCCGCCGATCAGAAGCGGGTCGATATGCCGAAGTTGAATTCCTGCACATCGTCGGTCGCTTCCTTCTTGACCGGGATCGCATAGTCGATACGGATCGGGCCGAACGGCGAAGCCCACATCAGGCCGACACCCACCGAAGCGCGCAATTTCATACCAGTAGAATCTGGATTGACCAAGCC
This sequence comes from Mesorhizobium sp. B4-1-4, assembly GCF_006439395.2. Taxonomy (NCBI): domain Bacteria; kingdom Pseudomonadati; phylum Pseudomonadota; class Alphaproteobacteria; order Hyphomicrobiales; family Phyllobacteriaceae; genus Mesorhizobium; species Mesorhizobium sp. B4-1-4. The sequence continues at coordinate 1,790,752 of NZ_CP083950.1, read as the reverse complement.
GGATGCGAGCTTGCTGCCATAAAGCGTCGCCGCGTCCGCAAACACTGCACCACGCAGGCCGAAGCTCTCGGGAATGACCGGAAGCGGGAACTGGGCCTCGGTCGACGCGTTGAAGTAGGTCGTCCCTCCTACATGGTCGCCGCTGGTTCCGGAAGCGACCGGCCCGATGCCGCCATAGGCGAAGCCCCGGATCATGCGATCGGTGCTTTGGAAGTGGTCGAAAATGCGCAGATCGCCGCCGCCGTAACTCTCGACATGACCAGCGCCGCCAGAAATGAGACCAACAAGGTCAAGCTGCTCTGACAATGTCTGGTAGATGCTGCCACGCCCCGTTACTTTCACGAACTTGGCATCGCCGCCAAGGCCCGCGACCTCCACCGTCGTGTTGGCGTAGATACCCTCATGCGGGTTCTTCATGTCGTCGATGGTGTTGTAGACCAGCCCCAGGCTGACCGACGACTTGATCCAGGGGCTTTGCTCAATGCCATCCAGAACGGCCTGGGAAATGTTACAGGTGCCGCTGGGATCTCCTGGACTGGTGGGACCGCAACTGTCATCCACCGAATATTTCTCTTGCGAGATGTTGTAGGCCAGCTGGGTCGTAATGCTGTTGGTGATCGGCAGGCCGAAGCGCACGGTCGCACCCGTGGTGTCGCTGTCGTAATTGCCGTTGTATTGCCGCGTCGACTTGTAGATGTCGAAGCCGGCGGCGATGCGCCGCCCGAGGAAATACGGCTCGGTGAACGAGAGGCTGTAGTCGCGCGAATGCCTGCCGCCACCCGCCGATAGCTTGATGTACTGGCCACGGCCGAGGAAGTTGCGCTCGGTGATCGATCCTTCGACCGACGGGCCGGCCGTGTCACCGCCGGTGGAATAACCGGCGCCAACCGAGAATTCGCCCGTCGATTTCTCGACCACGTCGACCACCAGCACGACCTGGTCGGGCTGCGAGCCGGGCACCGTCGAGATCTCGACTTTGTCAAAATAATTCAGGTCTTCCAGGCGCTTCTTCGCCCGCTGGATGAGTACCTGGTTGAACGCATCGCCTTCGCTGACGTCAAACTCGCGGCGAATGACATAGTCGCGCGTGCGATCGTTGCCGCGGATTTCGATGCGCTCGATATAGGCCTTGGTCCCTTGGTCGATCGTATAAACGACCGAAATCGTATGGTTCTCGAAGTTGCGATCGCCGCGTGGCGTCACCTGCGCGAAGGCATAGCCCGAACCGGCCACCTTCTCGGTAAGCGCTACGATGGTGTCTTCGACGTCCTTGGCGTTGTAGACATCGCCCTTGTGGGTCTCGACCACCGATTCAAGCGCCTTCGAGTCCACTTCCGGGATGGTGCTTTCGACGCTGATATCGCCGAACGTGTAACGCTCGCCTTCCTGGACGGTGATAGTAACCGTGTACTTGTTCGTCGCGCTGTCGAGTTCGCCGACAGCGGACACGACCTGAAAATCGGCATAGCCGTGATTGTAATAGAAGCGGCGCAGCAGTTCCTGGTCGGCGCGCAGCTTGTCCTCGTCATAAACGTCGTCACGCAGGATGAACGAAACCCAGGACGAGCGCTTGGTGTTGATTACGTCCGACAGGCGGCGGCTCGAATAAGCGCTATTGCCGACAAAATTGATCGCCGCGATCTGCGTGCGGTCGCCTTCGGTGATGTGGAACACCACGTTCACGCGGTTGTCGCCGAGCTCCATGACCTGCGTGGTCACGCCGGCATCGTCACGGCCGATGCGCCTGTAGGCGGCCTTGACCGCCTCGACGTCCGAATCCAGCGTCGCCTGCGAGAAGGTGCCGCGCGGCTTCAGTTGGACCGCGGCCTGGAGTGCATTGTCCTTGAGCTTCTTGTTGCCCTGGAACAGCACCTGGTTGACGACCTTGTATTCGGAAACCTTGACCACCAGTGTCGAGCCGACTTGGTTGATCCGCACGTCCGAGAATAGCCCGGTGCCGAACAGCGCCTTGACCGCGGCGTCGATGTCGGAACTCGAGAAGGCCTTGCCCGGCTTGATGGTGATGTAATTGCGAATCGTATCGGCGTCGACACGCTGGTTGCCGCTGACCTCCACCCTGCTGACGACAGCGGCTTCAGCCGCCGATGTGGCAACGAATTGCACTGCGAGCGCGCCTGGCACAACCAAAGCGGCGGACAGTGCCGCCGCTGACGCGGCGTTCAAAAACTTGGATGCTGCCTTCATCGGGCTTAATAACCTTTTCTCGTAGTCCCCACGGCGAGAAAACCGGACGTGCGGTAATTTCCCCTACCGTATTAACCGGATTTTCCCTACACGCAAGGCTTCTGGTTAATTTGTATTTACTTAACCCTGCTGCGTGGCTTTCGCGTCACTCATATCCCCGTGCATGGTAAACGGCGTCTCAACATCGACCATGCCAAAGCCAAATTTCTTCATGATTTCAGCACCCAAACAGATCGTTCCAGAATACGAAACCCATGAAGCACAAGACCAGAAGCAGACCGGCCCGATAGGCCATTTCCATCATCCGTTCCGACACCGGCCGGCGGATGACGGCCTCCACCCCGTAGAACAAGAGATGGCCTCCGTCGAGGGGGGGAATCGGCAAAAGGTTTAGAATGCCTATCCCGACGGACAGCAGCGCGACAAGCTGCACCAGCCACTCGAAACCCAGCTTGGCCGCCCTGCCGGCCATGTCGGCGATCTTGACGGGACCACCCAATTGACACTTGTCCTCGCGTCCGACGGCGAAGCGCTGCAAAAACTGGCCCGTGCGCTCGATGACATGGCCTGTTTCCTCGACTGCCGCCGCAACCGCTCCCACCGGGGTGTAGGTGATGAGACGGGGCTGGCCGAGTTCCTTGTTGTTGACGACGCCGATCACCGCAACCTTGATCTTGTTGCCGAGCGCGTCTTCCTGCTCCATCAACTTCGGGGTCGCGGTCACCGTGACTTCCTTGCCGTCGCGCAGCATGACGAAGGTGATGGTGTCGCCGGCACGGCCCGAGACCAGCCGCTGCACGTCGCCGAAGGTCTCGACCTTGCTGCCATCAACGCTGACGAATCGGTCGCCGGGCATGATGCCGGCCTTCGCCGCCGGACTGTCGGCGGTAACTTCAGCCACCATGGGCTCCGCGACATAACGGCCATAAGCGGCAAACAGCACGGCAAAGACGACGATCGTCAGCAGGAAATTGAACAGAGGCCCGGCCGCCACCGTCGCCGCGCGCTTCCAGATCGCCTGGGTGTGGAAGGCAACCTTGCGCTCCTCGTCGGTCAGTGTTTCGAGTTCTTGCGATGTCGGCTGGCTGGAGGTGGCGCTCATGTCGCCGACAAATTTGACATAGCCGCCAAACGGTATGGCGCAAAGCTTCCAGCGCGTGCCGTGCCTGTCGTTGAAGCCTATGAGTTCGGGACCGAAGCCGATCGAAAAGGCCCTGACGCCAATGCCGCACCAGCGGCCGACAAGGTAGTGGCCCATTTCGTGGACGAACACCACCACGGTGAGCACGAAGAGAAACGGCACGAGCGTGCCGAGGAAGAAACCTTCCGTACTGAAAATCGCGTGAAGAATCCCGTTCAAGTCATGCCCTCAAAATTCTTCCGCCGTTGAGGCGTGACTGTGACATCAATCCAGGCGAATCCAAGGCGTATCCGCACCAGATCGTGAAACGACAAGGTCAAATGGGAAACAGCCCCTGCGCCGGATGATCGGCGCCCGCCGCCATCCAGCCGATGACGTATAGGGCGAGAGCCGCCGCGACAAGCCCGTCGACGCGGTCCATGACGCCGCCATGGCCTGGAATGAGCACGCCCGAATCCTTGCTGCCGTGACGCCGTTTGACCCAGGATTCGAATAGGTCGCCGGCCTGGGCGACAATCGAAAGCACGAGCGCCACCACGCCGAGCAAGGCCAGATTGCCGCCACCGGCAATAGCGGCCAGAATGAGCCCGGCGACAACACCGCCAACCGCGCCGCCAAGCGCGCCGCTGCGCGTCTTGCCGGGTGATATCGACGGCGCCAATTTCGGACCGCCGACGGCGCGCCCGACGAAATAGGCAAAAATGTCGGTCGCCCAGACGACCGCGAACAGGAACAGGATGGCGACAAGACCTGAATGATCGCCATCGCGCAACAAGGCAAGCGACAGGCCGGACACGCTGGCATAGGCAAGGCCGCTCGCCTCCCACTGCCCGGTCTCGCGAACCAGAGCGGCAATGGCTGTCACCGCAATCAGAAACAAGACGAGGGACAGCAGCCAGAATGCGGGAAGGCCGGCAATCAAGGCACCGATGAAAACGACGGTCAGCATCTCGGGCAGGAAGCCGAGCCGCTTGGCCCCAGCGGGCCGCGACATGCGCGTCCACTCGTAAAAGATCATCGCCGACATGACGGCACACAGCAGCCGGAAAGGCAGGCCACCCAGCCAGGTCAGGCCAAGGGCAACGATGGCAAGCACGACCGCTGAAATGACGCGGAGCTGAAGATTGCTCATCCCGCGGCCGGTCGCGATGCGACGTCTTGCGGGTCCAGTCCGCCGAAACGGCGTTCGCGGCCGGCAAATTCGCGCAGGGCTTCTGCCAGGTGTTCGCGGCTGAAGTCCGGCCAGTAGCACGGCAGGAAGACGAGCTCGCTATAGGCAGCCTGCCATAGGAGGAAGTTGGAAAGGCGAAGCTCGCCGCTGGTGCGGATGACCAGTTCGGGATCGGGGATGCCCTGTGTGTCGAGAGAGGCGGCAAAGCTGTCGGCGGTGATCGCCTCGCTGTCCAACTCACCCCGCCCGACGGCTTCGGCGAGCTTGCGCGCCGTGCGCACGATCTCATCGCGACCGCCATAGTTGAAGGCGATGACCAGCGTCAGCGACGTGTTCCGGATTGTCAGCGATTCGGCCTCTTCGAGCAGGCCTCTTATGTCCGGCTGCAGCCCTGCCCTGTCGCCGATGATCCTGACCCGCACGCCGCTCTGGTGCAGTTCGGCCAGATCCCGGCGGATGAACAGTTTCAACAACCCCATCAGGTCACTGACTTCGGACTTGGGCCGCGACCAGTTCTCCGACGAGAAGGCATAGACGGTCAGGAATGAGATGCCGAGAGCCGGTGCCGCGCGCACCGTCTTGCGTAGCGCCTCGACGCCGGCGCGATGACCCGCGAGCCTCGGCATGCCGCGCGCCTTGGCCCAGCGTCCATTTCCATCCATGATGATCGCGACATGCGCGGGCGTTGTCATGATCTCGCTTTCGGGTCAGCCGAAGCCCAACCCTAAACCTGCATGATTTCAGCTTCCTTGTCGGAAAGCAGATGATCGATGGTGCTGATCGTTTCGTCGGTAAGCTTCTGGACCTGATCCGAACGCTTGCGATGATCGTCCTCGCTGATCGCGCCGTCCTTCTCGGCCTTCTTCAGGAAGTCCATGCCGTCGCGGCGCACATGGCGTGCAGCGACGCGGGCGTTCTCGGCATAGCCATGCGAGATCTTGACCAGTTCCTTGCGGCGCTGTTCGTTGAGCTCCGGCAGCGGAATCCTGAGATTGGTGCCGTCGACGATCGGGTTGAAGCCCAGATTGGATTCACGGATGGCGCGGTCGACCGCGCCGACCATCGATTTGTCCCAGATGGACACCGAGATCATACGTGGTTCCGGCACGGTGACGTTGGCCACCTGATTGATCGGCATGGTGGTGCCGTAGGCCTGAACCTGGATAGCATCGAGCAGATTGCTGGAGGCGCGACCGGTCCGCAGCGAAGCCAGATCATGCTTAAACGCGGCGATCGCCCCATCCATGCGCCTCTTGAGGTCGTCGTACTCACCACTCATCTTAGTCTCCTCGACCCGTCTGCCGCGGGTTCACTGCTTCGGGGCAACGCCCCATGTGCGAGCCTGATTCTCGAAAAGCCGGTTTCCCTTTTTAGGGATCAGGCCCGGATCAATCATCCGCGACGACCGTGCAGCGGCCGCCGCCCCTCAGAATATCGCCGAAACCACCTTTTTCGTGGATCGAATAGACGATTATCGGAATGTTGTTTTCGCGCGCAAGTGCAATCGCAGCCGTATCCATGATGGAAAGGCCGCGCTTTATGACTTCAGCGTGACTGATGCGCTCGAAACGCGTCGCATTCGGGTCCTTTTTCGGATCTGCCGAATAGACACCATCGACCTGCGTGCCCTTGAACAGTGCATCGGCACCGATTTCGGCGGCGCGAAGTGCCGCGGCCGAATCAGTGGTGAAGAACGGATTGCCGGTGCCACCGGCGAAGATCACCACCTTGCCCTGATTCATGTAGGCGGTCGCCTGGCGCTGCGAAAAGCTCTCGCACAGCTCGGGCATGGCGATCGCGGACAGCACGACGGCGTCGACACCGATCTTGTTCAGCGACGTGCGCAGCGCCAGCGAGTTGATGACCGTGGCCAGCATGCCCATGTGATCGCCGGTGACGCGATCTCCGCCCTTGGAGGCGACGGCCACACCTCGAAAGATATTGCCGCCGCCGATGACGACACCGACTTCGATGCCCAGCGCGCGGGCCTCCGCGATGTCGGCGGCAATGCGATCCACGACCGAAACGTCGATGCCGAAATGCTGCTCGCCCATCAACGCTTCACCCGAGGCTTTCAGCAAGACACGTCGGTAGAGGGGCTTCACCGTCATCTGGTTCCTCGAAAATCTCGGCGCGGCAGGTTCTGGAGGCGAAAGGCCCTTGCTTCACCCGGCGGTTCTGTCATGGCGGGTTGACCGGATACACGAAGGGCGCAGCGATGTCACGCCGCGCCCTTGTGCAAAATTTCAGGCTTTCCGGATCAGGTGCTGCTGAGGCTGGCGGCCCGGCCCTCGACCACCACGGGCGGCGAATGGCAGAGAGGCTTGTCGCCGGTCACGACGCCTCCGGCGACCCTGACCTGGACTGTGAACCGAAGCAGAAAATGATCGCGCAGGACATGGTCACGGTCCGGCTGGCGCCACCCTTTCACGCCGTGATCGTCTGTCTCCCCGCCTATATCGGGCACCGAAACTGCGGGCCTTTATCGACATCGCGCAAGAAATCGGCCTGACATCCCTGCGGACGCCAGGCCGGAAAACCGCTTTCGGGATATGGCGGTAAGCGGCTTACTTCTTGACCGCCGCCGCGACTTCCGCCGCGAAATCCGTCTCTTCCTTTTCGATGCCTTCGCCGAGCGCGAAGCGCAGATAGGCCGTGATCTTGGCCGGGGCGCCGATTTCCTTCTCGGCATCCTTCAGCGCCTTCTCGACGGTGATGTCGGGATTGAGCACGAAGGCCTGCTTCAGGAGCACGACTTCCTCGTAGAACTTACGCAGGCGGCCTTCGACCATCTTCTCGATGATCGCCTCCGGCTTGCCCGACTGGCGCGCCTGGTCGGAGAAGATCGCCTTTTCACGTTCCACCGCGGCCGGATCGATCTGCTCTGCCGTCAGCGCCATCGGGTTGGTGGCAGCGACATGCATGGCGACCTGACGGCCAAAGGCGTTGGCGGCGTGCTCATTGCCGGTGGTCTCGATCGCGACCAGCACGCCGAGCTTGCCGAGGCCGTCGGCAACCGCGTTGTGCACATAGGTCGCCACCGCGCCATGCGGCACGGTGAGCTTGGCCGAGCGGCGGAAGCCCATGTTCTCACCGATGGTGCCGACCGCGTCCTTGATCGTGTCGGTGACCGACTTGTCCGAACCCGGATATTGGGCGGCCGCGACCGCCTCGGTCGTGCCGTAGGCAAGCGCCACCTTGGCGACGTTGGCGACGATTTCCTGGAAGGCGGCATTGCGGGCAACGAAGTCGGTCTCGGAATTGACCTCGACGACCGCAGCCTCGCGCACCCCATTGTCGACGCCGATCAGGCCTTCGGCAGCGGTACGGCCGGCCTTCTTGTCGGCCTTGGAGATACCCTTCTTGCGCAGCCAGTCGACGGCCTCTTCCATGTTGCCGTTGGTCTCGTTCAACGCCGCCTTGCAGTCCATCATGCCCGCGCCGGTCAAGTCGCGGAGTTCTTTGACCTGTGCAGCCGAAATGCTCATTGTCGCCTCTTTGTTTTAAATGCACCGACGCACCATCGGCATTCGATGGTGCGTCTGTTTAGCGTGCCAAAATATGAGAAAGATGAAGGCCGCAACCGGCCTTCGACTATCAAGCTTTGGGAGCTTCCGACGCCGGAGCCGGATCGAGCGCCGGTTCGACCGGGGCTTCAACCGAAGCGCCGATGTCGACGCCGAGCGCGCCCTGCTGACGGGCGATGCCGTCGATCGCAGCCTTGGCGATCAGATCGCAATAAAGCTGGATGGCGCGGGCCGCGTCGTCATTGCCGGGGATCGGGAAGTCGATCTTGTCCGGGTCGCAGTTCGAATCGATGATCGCGACGACCGGAATGCCGAGGCGCTTGGCCTCGAGAATGGCGATCGCTTCCTTGTTGGTGTCGATCACGAACATCAGGTCGGGCGTCGAGCCCATGTCCTTGATGCCGCCCAGCGCCTTGTCGAGCTTCTCGCGCTCGCGATCGAGGTTCAGGCGTTCCTTCTTGGTCAACCCTTGCGCCTCGCCGGCAAGCATCTCGTCGAGCTTGCGCAGGCGCTGGATCGAGTTCGAGATCGTCTTCCAGTTGGTCAGCATGCCGCCGAGCCAACGCGAATTGACATAGTACTGTGCCGAACGCTGCGCCGCATCGGCGACGATATCAGACGCCTGGCGCTTGGTGCCGACGAACAGCACGCGGCCGCCCTTGGCGACGGTGTCCGAAACCTGCTTAAGCGCCTGGTGCAGCAACGGCACCGTCTGCGACAGGTCGATGATGTGGATGTTGTTGCGGGCGCCATAAATGTAGGGCGCCATCTTCGGGTTCCAGCGATGGGTCTGGTGGCCGAAGTGAATGCCAGCTTCCAAAAGCTGGCGCATGCTGAAATCAGGCAGTGCCATTCTCATTTTCCTTTCCGGTTAGCCTCCACGGACACAGGCATTTTTGGACCTCAGTCCTCGAACGCCACCGGAGGTTTCAGCCGGATTTCTCCCGGGCAGACACCAAAGTCCGTGTGTGGAATGAGCGGGCATATAGAGGGGAAGCGCGACAAACGCAAGCGTTGTGGCGCCTCAGCGCTCAGCGTGCGGCAATCAGCGCTCCGGTACCGATCATGGCGCTGCCGGCGAACCTGTTCATCAGCCGCATGCGCCTGGGCGTCGTGAACCAGCCCGATGCTCGGCCCGCCAGGGCGGCATAGATCCCCATGGTAACGACATTGACGCTGATGACGACGGCCACCACGAGCAGGCCATCGAAAAAGGTCATCGTATCGAGGTTGAGGATCAGCGGCATGATCGAGGCGTGAAAGAGGATCGCCTTTGGATTGCCGAGCGCAATGGACGCGCCGAGCAGGAACGATCGCGACAACCTTGCTTCAGCCACCTGCGGTTTATCCGGCTGCGCGGCTGCGGCACGCCACATCCGGATCCCGAGATAGATCAGATAGGCGGCGCCTGCATATTTCAGCAGAAGAAAGACCCATTCGAAGGTCTGGGCCAGCGCCACCAGCCCGAGCAGTGCGAGGGTGACCAGCACGGCATCGCCGGCGGCGACGCCGACGCCGGCCATGAAGGCGCGACGGAAACCGCGCGACACACCATTGGTGATGACCGCGAACATCGCCGGACCTGGCGTCGCGGCGGCCAGCGTAATCGCGGCGCAATAAGCCAGGAATGCCGTTGGGGTCATGACTTGGCCTTTCCGTTGGCCACACGCACGCGCCGGAAGATTGCGACGATCTGCTCGCGGCTGCATTCGACGGCGCCGAGCCGCACCGCCCGGTCGCGCTCGAAGCCGGTTATGTCATAATGCGGTGCCGATGTCTTGGGCGGGCCCTGGTAGGACGAGCGCTTGATGCCGAGCTCGGCGGCAAAGCGATGCAACTCGTCGGTATCATCAGCCAGGAGGTGGCACCAGAGATGACCGGCCCACTTCCAGATCGCCGCATCGACATAGACCGCCATCAAGCCCGCCGCGGCCAGCTCAATTGCGCTGCTACTTCGACACCGGGCAGGGCTTTGTCTGGTCGAACAGCGACAGGTTGACCAGTTTGCCGGTCATCGAGAAATCGCCATAATCCATGACGAGATCGCGGGTGATGCCGTTTTCGTGCAGCTTGAAGCTGATCCGGTATTCCGGCACCTCTTCGCCGTTCTGGGCGCTGTCGTCGAAATAGGCGATGTCGACCGGCCAGTATTTGTCGGTGGCGAGCTTCGCCAGCGCCGGCGCCTCGGGATCGGCCTTGTCGGCGTCGGTCTTCTTGCCGACGACGACGGTGGTCGTCATCACCTTGTTGGCATCTTCCGAACCGTCGAACAGGTTTGTCTGGTAGAAGTTTTCGCCCTTCTCGGCCTTGCCGATCAGTTCGACCAGATGCTGGGTCGGAAACTGGGTGGTGGCTAGCTCCAGGCTGTTCTTCTCGGGCTTGTCGATAACGACTTTCAACCCCTTGGCATTTTTCGTGGCCATACCCTTGACCTCCTTGTCGAGATTCTGGTCGACAAAGGATTTGGTCACGAACGAAAAAGTCTTGCCTTCGGCGTCCTCGAACGTCGTCGTCTGCTGGTCGGTCAGTCTGGTGTTGTCGTTGGTGACGATCTGGGTGACGAAACGGAATTTAACCGTATAGCCTTCGCAAGCCGAACCGTTGAATTCATAGACCATGCGCCCGGATATGCCTGTAATGCCGGAGCGGTCTGAGGCCTTGTTGAGGGTAAGGTCGTACACGGCGCGGTGCGCCTGCAACGCCGGCACGGCAAAGGCGGGGCCCATCGAGAAGACCGCCGACAAAAAAACGGCGTTGAATGCGAGGCGCGTTGCGCGCATGGGGTACTCCGATCGTCGCGGCTGGTGGCAGGCCGCAGGGAAAGATGGTCCAGCTTAAAAAAAGTCGTGGCGGAAGCGAGGCAAAAATAGCAATTTCGGCCCGGCCAGCGCGGCGCCTTCCAGCAATAGGGAAAAGCAATGAGTGAAACAATCGAAAAGCGGCTAAGCGATCTCGGCGTGACGCTTCCTGTCGCGGCCGCGCCCGCGGCCAACTACGTGCCCTATTGCAGGACCGGCCACCTGCTGTTCACCGCCGGACAGTTGCCGCTCAAGGACGGCAAGCTGCAGGCGACCGGGCTGCTCGGCCGCGACGTCGACACCGCTACCGGCAAGGACGCGGCAAAATACTGCGCGATCAACATTCTGGCCCAGGCCAAGGCCGCCCTCGGTGATCTTGAGAAGATCCGCAGGCTGGTGAAGATCACCGTCTTCGTCGCCTCCGCCGCTGACTTTGTCGAGCAGCATCTGGTTGCCAACGGCGCCTCCGATTTCCTGGTCGCCGCCCTTGGCGAGCGCGGCAAGCATGCCCGCTCCGCTGTCGGCACCGCCTCGCTGCCGCTTAACGCCGCGGTGGAAATCGAAGCAATCTTCGAAGTCGAGTGAGCGAAGGCCTGACATGACCGACCTCTCCTGGCTGATCGCCCGGCCCGTTGCCCATCGCGGCTTTCACGACATGAACAAGACGCGCTGGGAAAACACGCTTTCCGCCTTCGCAGCCGCGGCCGAACGTGGCTATGCCATCGAATGCGACGTGCATCTGTCGTCGGACGGCGTTCCCATCATCATCCATGATGACGACCTGAAAAGGCTGACCGGACAGGATGGCTTCGTCTGGCAACGCAGCGCGGCTGAACTGACCGCGCTCAAGGTTGGGGGCACGGCCGATCACGTGCCGACGCTGCAGGAAGCGCTCGACCTCGTCGATGGTCGCGTGCCCATTGTCGTCGAACTGAAAGGGATTCCCGGTCGGGACGAAGGCCTGGTGGCGCGAGTCGGCAAGATGCTCAAGCGCTACACGGGCAAGGCGGCGATCATGTCGTTCGATCATTGGCTGATCCGCGATTTCCCAAAGCACGCGCCTGGCCTTCCCGCTGGATTGACGGCCTACGGCAGGGACCTCAAGCTGATCGAAGCGCATTTCGCCATGCTGGCGCATGAGCTCTCCTTCACGTCGTATGCCGCCGGCGACCTGCCGAACCCGTTTGTCAGTTTCGTGCGTGAAAAACTCAAAATGCCAGTTATCACCTGGACAGTGCATGATCAGCCCGCGGTCGACCTGACCTTCAAATATGCGGATCAGATGACATTCGAAGGGTTCGAACCCGACCTCGTCGAGATCGCCTGAACGAGGTGACTCAAACGTGACTTGTAGCGGCCCGGATGGAGCTTAAATAAGCCGCATGGATCAGGGCGATGACGGCGACGGGCAAACAGCGAACGCGGAGTTTTCAATCCGCATCGCCGCTGGTATCGGTGCCTTCACTTGCGATGAATGGGATGGCTTTGTCGGCACGTCGCGCAATAATGCAGAAAGCGGCTACAATCCCCTCGTTTCATTTGCTTTTTTGAGCGCGCTTGAGGATTCCGGTTGCGCTGTCAGGCGCACCGGCTGGCAAGGACATCACCTGCGGCTCGAAAATGCACAAGGCAGGCTGCTGGGCGCAGTCCCCTGCTATTTGAAATCGCACAGCCAGGGCGAATATGTGTTCGACCACGGCTGGTCGGATGCCTTCGAGCGGGCCGGCGGCCGCTATTACCCGAAACTGCAGTGCGCCGTGCCATTCACGCCCGTCACCGGCCCTCGCCTGCTGGTCAGCAAGGGCGAGGATCAGGATGCGGTGAAGGCTGGTCTTGCGGCCGGTCTCAAAATGGTGACCGACAAGCTCGGCGTGTCCTCGGCGCATGTCACCTTCGCGCAGGAGAACGACGTCGCGACGCTCGAGGCCGCGGGCTTCCTGCATCGCACCGACCAGCAGTTCCACTTCTTCAACGAAGGCTTTTCGACATATGACGACTTCCTCGCCACGCTGGCTTCGCGCAAGCGCAAGGCAATGAAGAAGGAACGGCGCGAGGCGCTTGCCGACGGTATCTCAATCGACTGGCTGACCGGCAAGGATCTGACCGAAAAGGCCTGGGACGACTTCTTTACCTTCTACATGGACACCGGCAGCCGCAAATGGGGCCGCCCCTATCTGAACCGCCAGTTCTTTTCGCTGATCGGCGAACGCATGGCGGACGACATCCTGCTGGTGATGGCCAGGCGCAACGGGCGCTACATTGCCGGAGCCATCAATTTCATCGGCTCCGACGCGCTCTACGGCCGCAACTGGGGCTGCATCGAGGATCACCCTTTCCTGCATTTCGAAGTCTGTTACCACCAGGCCATCGACTTCGCCATCGAACGCAAGCTGAAGGTGGTCGAGGCGGGCGCGCAAGGGGAGCACAAGCTGGCACGCGGCTACCGGCCGGTGACCATGCATTCGGCCCATTACATTTCGCACCCTGGCTTACGCAACGCGGTCGCCGACTACCTCAGGCGCGAAAGGCGCGAGGTGGAGCGGATGGGCGAATATCTGGAAGAGCATACCCCATTCCGCAAGGATCTCGAGGAATAGCAGGCGTTTCCATCACGCACCTGTCCAATCCGGATGGTCGATCTCGCCTGATCGCCCGTCATCGTCTTGCCGCTCCCGAAGAGCTTCGCTACACGGGACGGCGAGGCACAATCTGGAGCATTCGCCATGGCTGAAACCGCCTATGACACCGACAACATCTTCGCAAAGATCCTGCGTGGCGAAATTCCCTCGTATCGCGTTTACGAAGACGATGCGGTCATGGTCTTCATGGATGTGATGCCGCAAGGACCGGGGCATACGCTGGTGGTGCCAAAGGCACCGTCGCGCAACATCCTCGACGCCGACCCGGCGACCTTCGGCCCATTGTTTGCCGTCGTGCAGAAAGTGGCGGTGGCCGTGAAAAAGGCCTTCAACGCCGACGGCGTCACCCTCATGCAGTTCAACGAGCCGGCCTCCGGACAAACCGTCTACCACCTGCATGTCCATGTGGTTCCGCGCTTCGAGGGCGTGCCGCTCAAACCGCATTCCGGACAGATCGAGAAGCCGGAAGTGCTGGCCGAGAATGCCGGCAAGATCCGTGCCGCACTCGCAAGCTGAGGCGTCTGTTCGCCGGCTTCGCATGATGACTGTGGCGCAAAAAAGCCCCGTCTCCGGGGCTTTTTTCATACTGGAGCAAGAGCTGTCAGCCCTTGCGGGGCAGTTGCGGTACCAGGCTGCGCTTGCCGCCATCCTTGCCCTTGGGCTCCGGCTTCTGCGCCACTACCTTTTTTGCGGCAGGCTTCTTGGCCACCGCCTTGCGCGGCTTCGGCGCGTCTTCCGGCTCTTCCTTCTTAGGCTTCACCGGCGCTTCGTCGGCCAGCGATTCGAGCTTCAGGCCGGTCTCGCCGGTTTCCTTCTTCTCGACGGTGACACGCACCGTGCCGCCCTTCTTCAGCTTGCCGAACAGCACCTCGTCGGCCAACGGCTTCTTGATGTGCTCCTGGATCACGCGGCCGAGCGGCCGTGCCCCCATGCGCTCGTCATAGCCCTTGTCGGCGAGCCAGGCGATCGCATCCGGCGACAGGTCGAAGGTGACGCCACGCTCGGAGAGCTGGGCTTCGAGCTGCATGACGAACTTCTGCACCACCTGATGGATGACCGGCACCGGCAGCGAGCCGAACGGGATGATCGCATCGAGGCGGTTGCGGAACTCCGGCGTGAACAACCGGTTGATCGCCTCGACATCGTCGCCTTCGCGCTTGGTCGAACCGAAGCCGATCGCCGCGCGCTGCGCATCCGACGCACCCGCATTGGTAGTCATGATCAGGATCACGTTGCGGAAGTCGATCTGCTTGCCGTTGTGGTCCGTCAGCTTGCCGTGGTCCATGACCTGCAACAGGATGTTGAACAGGTCCGGATGTGCCTTTTCCACTTCGTCCAGCAGCAGCACGCAATGCGGATGCTGGTCGACACCATCGGTCAACAGACCGCCCTGGTCGAAGCCGACATAGCCGGGAGGCGCGCCGATCAGCCGGGAAACGGTGTGGCGTTCCATGTATTCCGACATGTCAAAGCGGATCAGCTCCACGCCAAGCGAAGCAGCCAACTGCTTGGCGACCTCGGTCTTGCCGACGCCGGTCGGGCCCGAGAACAGGTAGGAGCCGATGGGCTTTTCCGGTTCCCGCAGGCCGGCCCGCGCCAGCTTGATCGCCGAGGTGAGCGCGGTGATAGCGGTATCCTGGCCGTAGACGACGCGCTTCAGCTCGATATCGAGGCCCTGCAGCACCTTCTCGTCGTCGGCCGAAACCGTTTTCGGCGGGATGCGCGCCATGGTCGCGATGGTGGCTTCGATCTCCTTGATGCCGATGGTCTTCTTGCGCTTGGCTTCCGGCACCAGCATCTGCGAGGCCCCGGTCTCGTCGATCACGTCGATCGCCTTGTCCGGCAGCTTGCGGTCGTTGATGTAGCGCGCCGACAGTTCCACCGAGGCCTTGATTGCTTCGCTGGTGTAGCGAACCTTATGGAATTCCTCGAAATAGGGCTTGAGGCCCTTCATGATCTCGATGGCGTCCTCGACGGTCGGCTCGTTGACGTCGATCTTCTGGAAGCGCCGCACCAAAGCGCGGTCCTTCTCGAAGAACTGGCGGAACTCCTTGTAGGTGGTCGAGCCGATGCAACGGATCGCACCCGACGACAGGGCCGGCTTCAACAGGTTCGAAGCGTCCATGGCGCCGCCCGACGTTGCGCCCGCACCGATCACGGTGTGGATTTCGTCGATGAACAGCACCGCGCCCGGATAATCCTCGAGTTCCTTGACGACCTGCTTCAGCCGTTCCTCGAAATCGCCGCGATAGCGCGTGCCGGCCAGCAGCGTGCCCATGTCGAGCGCGAAGATGGTGGCGTTGTGCAGCACTTCGGGGACGTCGCCCTCGACGATGCGCTTGGCCAGCCCCTCGGCGATCGCCGTCTTGCCGACGCCGGGATCGCCGACGTAGAGCGGGTTGTTCTTCGAGCGGCGGCACAGCACCTGGATGGTGCGGTTGATCTCCGACTCGCGCCCGATCAGCGGATCGATCTTGCCGGCCTTGGCCTTGTTGTTGAGATTGACGCAATAAGCCGTCAGCGCATCCTGCTGCTGTTTCTTCTTGCCGCCTTCCTCCTGCGGCTCGGCGCCATTCTGGCCGCCCTGCTCGTCATCGGCGCCACGCGGCGAGCGCGTCTCCGATGCGCCCGGACGCTTGGCGATGCCGTGCGAGATATAGTTGACCGCGTCGTAGCGGGTCATCTGCTGTTCCTGCAGGAAATAGGCGGCATGGCTCTCGCGCTCGGCGAAGATGGCGACGAGCACGTTGGCGCCCGACACCTCCTCGCGGCCCGACGACTGCACATGGATCACAGCGCGCTGGATGACACGCTGGAAGCCGGCCGTCGGCTTGGAATCCTCGTCGTAACCGGTGACGAGGTTGTCGAGCTCGGTGTCGATATAGGTGAGAACGGTATGCTTCAGCTCGTCGAGATCGACGTTGCAGGCGCGCATGACGGCGGCGGCCTCCGTGTCGTCGATCAACGCGAGCAGCAGATGTTCAAGGGTTGCATATTCATGGTGCCGCTCATTGGCGAGCGTCAGCGCCTGGTGAAGCGCCTTTTCCAGGCCTTGGGAGAAAGCCGGCATGTTACCTCACTTCTTCTCCATCACGCATTGCAGCGGATGCTGATTCTGTCGGGCGAAATCCATGACCTGAGACACTTTGGTCTCGGCCACCTCGAATGTATAGACCCCGCACTCGCCCACTCCATGATTGTGAACATGAAGCATGATGCGTGTGGCGGCTTCGCGGTCCTTCTGGAAAAAACGCTCCAGCACGTGAACCACGAACTCCATCGGAGTGTAGTCATCGTTGAGGATGAGGACCCGGTAGAGGCTGGGCTTCTTGGTCTTGGTTTTGGTGCGCGTGATGACCGCCGTCCCGCGGCCGGCCTCATTGCCGTCACCGCCGCCGTTTTGCATCCGCGCCACTTGTTTCGTGGCAGTCAAACCGATCGTCACGTAATCCTGCCTCTTCGAATCCTCATGCGAGTTCAACATGTAGGTGTTCGATGGACGATTTTAAGCCCTTCTGGTTAGCTGACAATATGGCTAGGTGACCAAACTTGGCGGATTTTCGCAATCGTGAAGCGTGACGCGGCCATGAACCGGAAATTGACATGAAAAAACCCGGCCGCGTTTCCGCGACCGGGTTTGTCCCAGGCCCAAAAGGGCCGGAGTTAGACTGTCAGGCGAAAATTACTTCGCCTTGGCAACGATCGATTCGAACGGCTTGTAGGCTTCCTTGGCGAGTTCGGCATAGAGGTCGCCAATCTTGGTGGCCTCGGCAACGAATGCCTCGTAGGACTGCTTGGCGTAGTCGGACTGGATCTCGATCGCCTTGTCCAGCGACTTGGCCGAGAACAGCTTCTCGAAGGCGGCGCTGCCGGCTTCGAAGCTCTTCTTGGTGTATTCACCGGCCTCGGTGGCGATCGCCTGAGCGCCCTTCGACAGCGAAGCGAAGCTCTTCAATCCGGTGTCGGCAAACTCTTTGCCGTATTTGCTGAAATCTTCGTAGGTCTGGGTCATTTCGTGATTCCCTTGACGGTTGCCTGTTCATAGGACGCGCCCTGTCCGGGCGGCGTTTTGTGCAATGCACGTAACATATTGTGCGCTGCACAAAAAGTCAACATTTCGCCCACTGGAGGCACCGCCCGAACGTCAATGGCTAAGATTCGAATAAAGAGAGCTTCAAGCCCGAAGAAAATGGTGAACGCGGCGGTTACCATAAACGGATTGGTAACGCTGCCCCGGTAGCTTGGCCGGAAGTGAGGCAGGATCCCTTTGCCGCCTCCAAAGCAACGAGAATTCAAAGGAACTACCAGTGCGTCAGGCGTTGTCGGGCATCGTTTCCAAATCCACCTCTCCCCTCAAAACGATCATGATCATCGCCATGGCGATGACGTTTGTCGTTGCCGGCCCCGCCTCGTCCTTGGCGGCGAGGTCGTCCGCCATCGTGGTCGACGCCAAGACCGGCAAGGTGCTCTATTCAGCCGATGCCAACGGCCGCCGCTACCCGGCCTCGCTCACCAAGATGATGACGCTTTATCTGACCTTCGAAGCGATGGCGGCGGGCAAGATCGGCAAGAACTCGCCAGTCGTGTTTTCCGCCAAGGCGTCCGCGGAGGCGCCGACGAAGCTCGGAGTGAAGCCTGGCGGTTCGGTGACGGTCGAGACCGCCATCCTGTCGATAGTCACCAAGTCGGCCAACGACTCGGCGACAGCACTCGGCGAAATGTTGGGCGGCAACGAAACCAATTTCGCCCGAATGATGACCGCCAAGGCGCGTCAGCTCGGCATGAACGGCACCGTCTTCCGCAACGCCAACGGCCTGCCCGACCCGGGTCAGTTCACCACGGCGCGCGACATGGCCACGCTCGGCATCGCGCTCCGGGAGCATTTCCCGCAATATTACGGCTATTTCTCGCAGCGATCTTTTCTCTACGGCCGCCAGCGCATCAACGGTCACAACCGTCTGCTTGGACGCATCAAGGGCGTCGACGGCATCAAGACCGGCTATACCCGCGCCTCCGGCTTCAATCTCGTCTCGTCAGTGTCCGACGGCAACCGCCGCCTTGTCGCCGTTGTGATGGGCGGCACCTCGGGCGGCAGCCGTGACAACCAGATGGCGAGCCTGATCCACACCTATATGCCGCGGGCCTCGACCCGCGGCGATGGTGATCTGGTTGCCAAGGCCGACAGCAACCCGGTCAAGGCAATTGCCAAAGTCCTCCTGCCCAAGCACGACGCGCCGACCCCGGACGACAAGCCGGTGGCGGTGGCCAGTGCCGATGACGCCGTTGCCGAGGATGCGATGGTCGCCCAGGATGAAGACAATGCCGACAGCACTGCCGAGGCCGAGACTCCCAAACTCGTCGCCCCGGCAAAGAAGGTGAAGACGGTCATCGTCTCCAGCCCGAAAGTCGCCACGGCACAGGTCGTGGCCGCCTATGCCGAGCCGGCCCCCGCCGTCGATCCGGTCAGCACCGCGTCGGTACCGTCGGGCTGGGCGATCCAGGTCGCCTCTTCGCCGAAACAGTCCGAAGCCCAGGCATTTCTCGACAAGACCACCAAGCAAGCGCCCAAGGTGCTGGCCGATGCTTCCGGCTTCACCGTCGCCTTCGACAAGGATGGCGAGACCTACTACCGCGCCCGTTTCGGCGGTTTCGACTCGAAGGATGCCGCCTGGAAGGCCTGCACCGCTTTGAAGAAGAAGAAGATCGCCTGCTACGCCGTCCAGCAGTAAGGCGGCGAAATATCTCCCGGAAAATTTCTGCGTCGAAGGAGAACTAGTTGTGATTGGAGAGCAAGACGTCCTTGGCTTCGTTAATCCGCGCCGCCAGGAAAGACGTGCCGCCGACATCGGGGTGCAGGCGCTGCATCAGGCGGCGGTGCGCCTTGCGGACATCCGCCGCGGCGGCCCCCGCTTCAAGACCAAGGACCTTGTAGGCCTCCTCCTTAGTCATGGCGCCCGGACCTGGCGCAACACCCAGCCCTTCGCCACCGTTCGTCTCAGTGTTTTTGCGCCAGACGGGAAATCTGCCGTCAAGATACGTCTCTAGCAGCTGGCGGCTCTCCGCATCGCCGGAGAGTTCGCGGTAGAGATGCTGCAATTCCGAAAGACCCATCGCGCCAAGCATCTTGCCGTCGTGGCGGCCGGCCAGAACCAGTCCTTCTAGGCCACCCGTATTGTGGTCGAGCTCCATCTCGAGGGCTGCCGTCCGCACCATCGAGCGTTTCCCAGGCGCCAGATTGGCATTTGGCCGGCTCGCGCGCGTGGCGCCGTACCAGGCGATCGACGCGAACAGGATGATACCGCCGATCCCTTGACGTCCGACCAGGAGCACCGCGCCACCAACCAGTGCCAGCAGGATCGGCCCAACTGTTTTCATCCCGGTTGCGAGCCGGGCCGGATTGGCCTGGAGGAAAGCCGAGGCTATGCCCAGCAGCACCAGCAGCAATGCGACCAGAACGATAATTGCGCCTAACATTTCCCACTGCCCCGCAGGTGCCCTGTCCGCCTGGACAACCGCGTGATGTCCTTCAACACTTTTTCTGCGCCGGAATCATGGCCTTCCCGCAGACAAGAATAGGGCCGCGATACGAACCGGGTCCGCCAACGCCGCAGCCTTCGTCGACTTCGACAGTTTCATCGCGCATGAATTTCAAGATGTGGCGTTGTCGCGCCGCTTGCAAGTCCAGTGCGAAGCAAGATAGAGGGCCAGAAACCAGCCCGCGACAGCAACGGGCAACGCTTCGGCTCGATGAGCTATAGCAAGCCCAGCTCGGCAAGCTCGCGCCGGAGTTTCGGCGGCATCTCGACCAAACCCGCCTTGCCTTTGCCGAGATCGGCCGGTGCGTCCGATGGCTTCAGATAGCGCCACCCCTGGAATGCCCGGCGCGGCTGCCAGTCGGTGCGCACGACTTGCTGGTCGAGAACCAGGTGACAGCGGCCGATGCCCTCATCGTCGGTAAAAGGTCGGATCTCCGTGATCAACTGACGGCATTGGACGCTGCCCTTGATTACCCAATAGAGCGAGCCGCCGTCGGTGATCTCGGCGCCGCGCGTCGGCATCATGCGGGTCGTGTGCCAGTGTTCGGCCGCTTCGCCGGCCCGGCGCCGTTCGTCGAGGCGGAATGCAATCCATTCCTCGAGATCCTCGACGCTGTCGCAGCCGACGCATAGTTTCAGGAGATTGAGAGCCATTCCCGAAGATTTAATCCGGTGCACCAACGCGTCAACGGCCTGAACAAGTTCTCCACAGTGCCAGACGCCTGCTCAGCACTCCACGACATTGACAGCCAGGCCGCCAAGGCTGGTTTCCTTGTACTTCTCGTTCATGTCGAGGCCGGTCTGGCGCATGGTCTCGATCGCTGCGTCGAGTGGCACGAAATGGACGCCGTCGCCCTTGATCGCCAGGGATGCCGCCGTCACCGCCTTGACGGCGCCAAGCGCGTTGCGCTCGATGCACGGCACCTGCACCAGCCCGCCGACCGGATCGCAGGTCATGCCGAGATGGTGTTCAAGAGCGATCTCGGCGGCGTTCTCGACCTGCTCGGGCGTGCCGCCCATGACGGCGCACAGGCCTGCCGCGGCCATTGCCGAGGCGGAGCCCACCTCGCCCTGGCAGCCGACCTCGGCGCCGGAGATCGACGCATTGGATTTGATGATGCCGCCGACAGCGGCAGCCGTCAGCAGGAAGTCGCGGATGCTTGGCTGGTCGGCCTCGGGATGGAAATGCAGCCAATAGCGCAGCACCGCAGGCAGTGTGCCCGCGGCTCCATTGGTGGGGGCGGTGACGACGCGGCCGCCAGCCGCATTCTCTTCGTTCACGGCCATCGCGTAGATCGACAGCCAGTCATTGGCGAGCAAGGGATTCGGCCGATTCTGTTGCCACTGCTCCTGCAGCTTGTCGTGGAGCTGTCTGGCGCGGCGCCGCACCTTCAGCCCGCCCGGCATGACGCCGTCCTGCGACAGCCCGCGGTCAATGCAGCCCTTCATGGCACTCCAGATGGCGTCGAGACCGGCGTCGAGCTCTTCGCGCGACATCTGCGTTTCCTCGTTGACGCGCTTCATGTCGGCAATCGAGAGGCCGCTGTTGGCGGCCATCTTCAGCATCTCGACCGCATTTTTGAAGGGATACGGCACTTTCCTGCCTTCTGCCGGCACCGACCCCTTGGCCCTCATCCGCTGCAACTCTTCTTCCGAGACCACGAAGCCGCCGCCGATCGAATAGTAAATGCGCTTGAGCAGCAGGCGGCCGCCGGCATCGTAGGCATAGAACGCCATGCCGTTGGCGTGCCCGGTAAGCGGCGTCTTGCGGTCGAGCACCAGATCGGTGGCCGGGTCGAAACGGTAGGAGGGATGGCCGGGCGGTGAGATCAGCTTGTCGGCGGTGATCCGGCTGACGATTTCATCGGCCTGGTCGGGGTCGACCGTTTGCGGGGTCTGGCCGGCGAGGCCAAGGATGACAGCGCGGTCGCTGCCATGGCCGATGCCGGTATAGGCGAGCGAGCCATGCAGGCTGGCGCCGATGCGGGCAATTTTGGCGCCGGCGGGCCGCGGCCAGTCATCTCCCGCGACCTCGTCGAGAAACCGCCGCGCGGCCGTCATCGGCCCCATCGTATGCGAACTGGAGGGGCCGATGCCGATCTTGAACAGGTCGAAAACCGAAAGGAACACGCTGTCTCCTGAGTCACGTCGAGGACTACATATAGGAATTGTGTCGGGATGTTTCCGCTCTTTTGGCAATCGCGGCGCAGCATCTGCCGACCTTGTTTGCTCCGGCAGCGACATTGATTGCGGGAGAATCAGGGCGCGGCTATTCTGCACGTCGCGCATCGATGCGATTTTTGCGGTTGCCCAGGGGGATATGATGCTTGTGTTGGATGCCAGGCCGAAACCGGTGCATATCGATCCCACCCGGACAGCGGTCGTCGTCGTGGACATGCAGAACGCCTTTGCCTCGGAGGGCGGCATGTTCGACCTGGCTGGCATCGACATATCGGGCGCGGCCCCGGCCATCGACGCCAACAGGCGCCTGCTCGCGGCCGCCCGCAAATGCGGCGTGACGGTGGTCTACCTCCAGATGTCTTACAAACCCGACCTCAGCGACGCGGGAGACCCTTCCTCGCCGAACTACCAGAAGGAATTGGGCATGGTGCTGATGCGCGAGCGCCCAGAGCTTCGCGGCAGACTGTTGATCGACGGCAGCTGGGATTGGCGGATCGTCGACGCCCTGAAGCCCGAGCCAGGCGACGAGGTCATCCGCAAATCGCGCTACAGCGGTTTTTGCAACACGGGCCTGGAAGCATACCTGCGTGCCCGGAAAATCCGCTATCTCTTGTTCACCGGGGTCGCCACCAACATCTGCGTCGATGCAACCGCGCGCGACGCTTACATGCTGGAGTTCTGGCCTATCCTGGTCGAGGACGCGATCAACCATTCGGGCCCGGATTTCAATCGCCAATCGACATTGTGGAATTTCGAGAACGCCTTGGGATGGGTCACCAGCACCGACAAAGTCATTAAGGCCTTGGAGATGGAAGTCACCGAACCCTTGCTGACCTGAGCCAACCAAAGCAGGTACAAGAAAGCATGGACGATTCCTCCTACCTGTCGACGGCCGACCTCGCGGCGCTCGGCTTTTTCCTCCTGGCCTGGGTGCTCCATACGCTTGCTTCCGACGGCAGGTTGGTCAGCCGCATGTCACTGACGACGGCGATGAATGCGCAGCGCGAAGCCTGGATGCGCACCATGGCCGAGCGCGAGATCCGCATCGTCGACACCGCTATCATGAGCGGCCTGCAGCATGGAACCGCCTTCTTCGCCTCCAGTTCGCTGATCGCGCTCGGCGGCTGCTTTGCCTTGCTCGGCGCCTCCGACCGGGTTCTTGAAGTGCTAAGCAACCTGCCGCTCGGCAGCGCGCCGTCACGCTCGGCCTTTCAGATCAAGGTGCTCGGGCTGGTACTGATCCTGGCTTTTTCCTTCTTCAAATTCGGCTGGGCCTACCGGCTGTTCAACTATTGCTCGATCCTGATAGGCGCCGTGCCGATCCCGCATGGCGAAGCCTCGCGCAACCCGGTCACCGAAACGGCTGTCTGGCGCGCGACGCAGATGAACATGCTGGCCGGCAAGCATTTCAACTCGGGCCTGCGCGGCGTGTTCTTCTCGATCGGCTATCTCGGCTGGTTCGTCGATCCCGTGGTGTTCGTGCTGTCGACGCTTCTGCTGCTGGCCGTGCTCGTGCGGCGCCAGTTCTTCTCGGCGGCGCGGCGCGCCGTCATTGGTCAGCCGCCCGGCGCCGGAAAGGGCTGATCGATACGGCCGGAATGCCAATAGGCGAAAAGCCCGATCCATTCGCGGATCGCCATGGTCGTGTTCTGCAAGGAATCGGCGGCGTTGTCGCGAAACAGGCCGACGCCCTCCTTGCCAGAGGTGCGATAGTCGACCGGCCATGGGATGGTTGGAAAACCGGCTTTGTCGAACAACGCCTTGGCCCGGGGCATGTGGAAGGCGGAGGTCACCAGCAGCCAGGTCTCGCCCGGCTTCGGATCGACCAGTTTGCGGCTGAAGACCGCATTTTCATAAGTGTTGCGGGACTTGTCCTCGAGGACGAGGCGATCGGCCGAGACACCCAGCGGGCCGAGCAGGCGGGGCGCGGTGTCGGCGTCGCCCTCGCCATCAAGGAAAAGCGAACCGTTTCCGCCTGATATAACCACTTTGGCCTGCGGGAAGCGCCGGGCCAGGATCGCGGTCTCGACCATGCGATCGCCGCTGGTGCTCAATTCGTAGCCACCGCGCACGAGGTTGATGGCGCCCTCGAAGCCGCCGCCGAGCACGACGATGCCGTCCACCTTCTCCGGTAGCGGCGGCCGTGGAAAGCGTTCCTCCAGCGGATTGAGCATCATGGCGCCAAGCGAGGTCCAGGCCGACAGGGCGAGGATCAGGAAGGCGAGCACGCTGCTGGTGCCGGTAAGCCGCCGGTGGCCGAAAAGCGCTGCCAGCAAGCCTGCCAGCAGTAGCAAGATGGCAAGGTTGAGCGGCTGAATGAAGAACCAGAATATCTTGGAAAGATAGAAGAACATCGCTCACCCCATCACAGCGCCGCGCGTGCTTGGACGCGCAAAGGACGCTGTAAAACTTTGATTCTGCGCATGATCCTTTCCGAAATCGATTCCGGTATTCGGGGCCATGCGCTAGTCGAGCGATACCCTTACCACCACTTCTCCGGCTGGAATGTGCCGGCCGCCTGTTCGATGACAGCCGCCGTCTGGAACAGCGTTTCTTCCTCGAACGGCCTGCCGATCAGCTGCAGGCCGAGCGGCAGCCCCTTGGGGTCGAGACCGGCGGGCACGGCGATGCCCGGCAGGCCGGCCATGTTCACGGTGACCGTGAAAATGTCGTTGAGATACATCTTGACCGGATCGGATGCCATGTCCTCGTCGGCGATGCCGAAGGCGGCGGACGGTGTCGCAGGCGTCAGGATGACATCGACACCGGCGGCGAAGACGTTTTCGAAGTCGCGCTTGATCAGGTTGCGCACCTTCTGCGCCTGCAGATAGTAAGCGTCGTAATAGCCGGCCGAGAGCACATAAGTGCCGATCATGATGCGGCGCTTGACCTCGCGGCCGAAGCCCGCGGCGCGGGTCTTCTCATACATTTCGACGATGTCCTTGCCCGGCACGCGCAGCCCATAGCGGACGCCGTCATAGCGCGCCAGGTTGGACGACGCCTCGGCGGGCGCCACGATATAGTAAGCCGGCAGCGCGTATTTGGTATGGGGCAGGGAGATATCCACGATCTCGGCGCCGGCCTCTTTAAGCCAGGCAATGCCCTTCTGCCACAGCGCCTCGATCTCTTCGGGCATGCCGTCGACGCGATACTCCTTGGGAATGCCGACCTTCATGCCCCTGATCGGCTTGCCGATCGCCGCCTCGTAGTCCGGCACCGGCCGGTCGACGGAAGTGGTGTCCTTTGGATCGACGGAGGCCATCGACTTGAGCAGGATCGCGGCGTCGCGCACGTCACGGGCGATCGGGCCGGCCTGGTCGAGCGAAGAAGCGAAGGCGACGATGCCCCAGCGCGAGCAGCGGCCATAGGTCGGCTTGATGCCGACCGTACCGGTGAAGGCGGCCGGCTGGCGGATCGAGCCGCCGGTGTCCGTCGCCGTGGCGCCTGCACACAGGAAGGCAGAGACGGCGGTCGCCGAACCGCCGGAAGAACCGCCCGGCACCAGCTGCGCATTGTCCAGGCTGCGCTGGGTTTTCGTGCCACCGGCCGATACGAAACCGCCATCGCCCTGATGCGTCGTCGGCATCACCACCGTGTCGAGGCGCGAACGCCGCCACGGATTGATGACCGGGCCATAATAGGAGGTCTCGTTGGACGAGCCCATGGCGAACTCATCCATGTTGAGCTTGCCGAGCATCACCGCGCCGTCGGCCCAAAGATTTGCTGTGACGGTCGATTCGTAGCGCGGCTTGAAGCCGTCGAGCACGTGGCTGCAGGCCTGGGTGTGGACACCCTCGGTGCCGAACAGGTCCTTGATCCCCAACGGAATGCCTTCCAGCGCACCGCCCTCGCCCTTGACCAGCCTTGCGTCGGACGACTTGGCCATGTCGCGCGCCTTGTCGCCGGTGACCGCGACATAGGCATTGAGCGCCGGATTGGCGCGGTCGATCGCGGAGAGATAAGCCTCGGTGATCTCGGTCGCGGTGATTTCCTTGTCGCGCAGCTTGGCGCGGGCCTGCGAAATCGTCAGTCGGGTCAGGTCGTCGCTCATCAAAGGCTCTTTTCGTAAAACACCGACCACTCGGAATCGGGATAATCCAGCACCGGGCCGCAGCGCGAAAACCCGGCACGCTCGTACACGGTCCATGCGGCGGGATGACGGTCGCCCGTCTCCAGCACCAGCCGCTTCAGCCCTTCATCGCGGGCCAGCGCCTCGACCCGCTCGACGATCCTGGCGCCGATCTTCTGGCCGCGATGCGAAGGCCGCGTGTACATGCGCTTGACCTCGCCGATGGCATCGCCATGGCGTTTCAGCGCACCGCAACCAATGGCGACGCCCCTATCGCGGGCGATGAAAACGGTCGTGTCCTGGCCTGCCATCTGCTCGACTGTCAGGTGGTAGCAATGCTCCGGCGGCGTCAATTCGAGCAAGGTCTCGTTGAGTTCCCTGACCAGGCCGCGCACGTCGTCCTGCAACGGCGTCTCGATGGCGATCTCGATTGCCATCGGCGCGTTACTCCACGACCTTCGGCACGAGGAAGAAGTTTTCTTCGGCCGCCGGTGCGTTGGCGACGATGTCGGCCGCCTTGTTGCCGTCGGTGACGACATCCCTGCGCTTCTTCATCTCCATCGGGGTCACCGAGGTCATCGGTTCGACACCGGAAACATCGACCTCGTTCAGCTGCTCGACGAAGCCCAGTATGGCGTTCAATTCGCCGGTCATGCGTTCGGCATCTTCCTCGCTCACCGCGATGCGGGCGAGATGCGCGACGCGCTTCACTGTCTTGAGATCAACGGACATGTATTTTGCCTCGGGGAAAACCAGTCCGGGCTATAGCGGCGCGGCACGCGGTGCGCAACATGCATCATGAGAAGCGTGGGCCGGCGTACTCCGAAGCCGTTTAGCTCTGCCGGTACCCGGTATCGTGATGGACCGAGATGGTCAGCCGCGCATCAGGGAGCGGCTGCAAGGATAGCCGGCAGCGGAGGATGGCAATACAGAAAAAGCCTCCGCTGACGATCTCCAACTGCCATTATGCACCGACTGTTTCTAAATCGTAATCGTCTCGCCGATCTTCGGCAAAGCGACCTTGACGCCGGATCCTTCCAGGCCGGTCTCGAATTTCTCGGCGGTCGGATCGATCATCGGAAAGGTGCCGAAGTGGCAAGGGACGACCGTCTCGAACTTGAAGAAGCGGCGGCAGGCAAGCGCCGCCACCGCGCCGCCCATGGTGAAACGGTCGCCGACCGGCACGATGCCGATCTTCGGCTCATGCAACTCGTTAATCAGCGCCATGTCGGAAAAGATGTCGGTATCGCCCATATGATACAGCGTGCCGTCTTCCGGGAAATGCAGAACCAGCCCGCCGGGATTGCCGAGATAGACATTCTTGCCGCCCTCTTCGCCAAACGAGGACGAGTGCAGCGCCTGGACGAAAGTGGTGGTGAAGCCGCCGCAATCGACCGTGCCGCCGATGTTGCCGGGATTGATCTTCTTGTCGCTGACGCCCTTCCCGACGAGATACATGCAGATCTCGAAATTGGCGACCAACTGGGCGCCGCTCTTGCCGAGAACTTCCAGCGCGCCGCTGATGTGGTCGCTGTGCCCGTGCGTCAAAAGGACATGCGTGATCCCCTCCGCCGGCCCTTCCCAGCCGCCGGTCCAGGACGGATTGCCGATCAGATAGGGGTCGATGAGGATCTTGGCGTCGCCGGTTTCGATGCAAAAGGCCGAGTGGCCGTACCAGGTCAGTTTCATGGATGCATTCCTCGATTTTTGCCGGCCCACAGGATAGAACGCCAATAGCCCCGAGATCAAAGGGTATAGTGTGCCTTGCATCCGCAAGAGCGCGCGCGGCTGAAAAAGACAAGGGAAACCGTTGGCTATCATCACGATTGAGCAATTGCCGGCATGGCTCGCCGATGGCAGGACGCTGGCAGGGCTCGATCTCGGCGACAAGACGATCGGCGTCGCGGTTTCCGACCGGGGTTTCTCCTTCGCTCACCCACGTCCGGTCATTAACCGGAGGAAATTCTCGCTCGATGCCGCGGCCTTGCTGGCTTTGCTGAAGAAGGAGAACGTCGGCGCGGTGGCGATCGGACTGCCGATCAACATGGATGGGTCCGAAGGCCCGCGCGCACAGAAATCGCGCGCCTTCGTGCGCAACATGGCGCAATTGAGCGACCTGCCATTCGTGTTCTGGGATGAGCGACTGTCGACGGTCGCGGCCGAAAGGACGCTGATCGAAATGGATTTCTCGCGCGCCAAACGCGCCGGCAAGATCGATTCGGCCGCGGCGGCCTTTATTCTGCAGGGAGTTCTGGACCGGCTCCAGTCACTCGATGCAGCCGCTCGAACGGAGCCTGACCCGCCGTCCGCCCCTTGATCCAGCCCCAGATTTCGCGGCGGCGGCGGAACGCCCACAGCGCCATCAGCAGAAGCCCGTCGAAGATGCACGTCTTCGCCACCATTCCGGGGATGATCGACGGGTCGATGCCCAGCATCTGGCCGTAGAGCTGGAAGAAGAAGTCGTGCGTCTGCCGGGTGAACATGACGTAGCCGAAATTGATGTCGTTGGCCGACAGATAGAACCAACCCCAGAAAATCGCCATCGGGCCCGCCCACATCGCGAAGATGTAGCGCATCAGCGGCCTCCCTTCGGCCCGGCCCGGCCCGATATCAGGGACAGCAGCGAATTGTGGGCCGCCGCCTTCGCCATGCCATGCGCCGTGGCACGGAAATCGGCATCATCCGACGCCGCTGCCGAGCGCCGTTCGGCGAGCATGGCGACGTAGGACGCCAGGAGTGCGGCCAGTTGCACGGCCACCATCATGAAAAGACCGTTGATGCCTTGTGCTGCGCCGCCGATCAGGATCATCGACAACACGCCGGAAGCCGAGATGAAGGCTATGCGAACAACGCTGTCCGCGCCCGGGCTGGCCGTGTCGTTGATCAGCGTATCGACAAAGGCCCAGAAGAACAGCACCGACACGACTAGCAATGCGATCGCCAGCGGCGCGACCACGACGACGTTCTCCAGATCGACGAAACGAGCGCTCCCAATGGTCACGCCGAGCACGCCTAGAGCCGCCGCCACACCACGGTTTCCGTCGATGCAGATCAGTGCCAACAGGGCGAAAACGATCGCCCAGTGCACGGACAAGAAAGAGGTCAATACATGTCGCATCGTGATTCCTGCTTCGACAGGAATGACAGTGGGCTTTGCGCTTCGCCGCCGCAATGGAAACCATTTGTTAAGGTTAACGGCAGCGGCCTCGGATCAGGATGCCGACGGCACCATCGAAAGATGGATGGCACCGTCCTTGGACGGCGTCCGGTTCAGGTCAACGGCGGATAGAGCGTATCTATGATCATGCGGGCGTCGTGGCGCGAATCGAGCATGCCATAGGTGTTGCGCCATTGGCCGGCCAGGCGGGTCTCGACGAAGGCATCGGCAATCCGCCCTGCCCCCAGCCGGCGCAACTCCGCCGCCGCGGCCGACAGCGCCAGTTGTTCCGTCAGCAGTCGGGCCGAGCCCTCGTCGGTTGCGGCGACCTGCATCGCCGCCTTCAGCACACCGATCGTGCCACGCCCACCGGCGCCGAGGTCACGGTCGATGCCGGCCAGCACCTCCTCGAACAGGCCAGGCGCGCGGCCGAGCACGCGCAGCACGTCGAGCGCCATGACATTGCCCGAGCCTTCCCAGATCGCGTTCACCGGAGCCTCGCGGTAGTAGCGGGCGAGCGGCGCTTCCTCGACATAGCCATTGCCGCCGAGGCACTCCATCGCCTCGTAGAGCAACGGTGGCGCGATCTTGCACACCCAGTATTTGACGACCGGCGTCATGGCGCGGGCAAACGCCGCCTCGCCGCGATCGCTCGCCGCCTCGTCGAAGGAACGCGCCAGCCTGAACGACAGTGCCGTGGCGGCAGCGACATCCAACGCCATGTCAGCCAGCACGCGCTGCATCAACGGCTGTTCGATCAGATTGGCGCCGAACACCTGGCGATGGCGGACATGATGAACCGCCTCGGCCAGCCCCGCCCGCATGATCGCCGAAGACGCCACCGCGCAGTCGAGCCGCGTCAGCGTCACCATGTCCATGATCGTCTTCACGCCGGCGCCGGGTTCGCCGACCATCTCGCCGATGGCGTTGACGAACTCGATCTCGGAAGACGCGTTGGAGCGGTTGCCGAGCTTGTCCTTCAGACGCTGGAAGCGGAAGCCATTGCCCGATCCGTCGCCGAGGACGCGCGGCGCGAGGAAGCATGACAGCCCCTCCGGCGCCTGCGCCAGCACCAGGAAGGCGTCCGACATAGGCGCCGACATGAACCATTTGTGCCCGGTGAGGCGGTAGAAGCCGCTGCCGACGCGCTCGGCCCTGGTCACATTGGCGCGCACATCCGTGCCGCCCTGCTTCTCGGTCATGCCCATGCCAAGCGTCAGCCCGGTCTTCTCGACCGGCGGCTTCTGGCTTTGGTCGTATTTGCGCGTGGTCACGCGCGGCGCCCATTCCCGAAACAATTTTGGGCTGGCCATCAACGCCGCCAGCGAGGCGCTGGTCATGGTGATGGGGCAGAGGTGCCCGGTCTCGAGTTCCGCGGTCAGGTAGAAACGGGCGGCCCTCACCTGATGGCGGCGGCCGATCTCGGCGTCGCCATTTTCCCAGACCGAAGAATGCAACCCGTTCGCCACCGAGCGGCGCATCAAGGCGTGGTAGGCCGGATGGAATTCGACCAGGTCGATGCGCCGTCCCTGGCGATCATGCGTCCTGAGTTTCGGCGTCTCGACATTGGCCAGGCGCGCCAGTTCCTGCGCTTCCTGCGTCAAGACGAAACGGCCGAGCCCATCGAGGTCCTTGCGTACCGGATCGGAAAAGCGCTCGGCAAGCTGGATCAGCAACGGATCGCCTCGCCAGGCGTTGCCGCCCGTCAGCGGCGGCGGCTGGTTCGTTACGTCGTCGGTCACGCTCTGTCCTTGTTGCCAAAGGCCACGAATCCGAGGCCGTCGGCTAGATATAACCCAAGCATCGCTGGGCGCGCGACGAAAATACCGGGGAGAATGGCGGCAATCCAAAGCGGACGCTTGCGGGCGCGAAATCCGCACCCTATAGCAGCCCCTTGAGATGACCGACGCTTCGTCCCTGCCACTCTATCCCCACCGCCATCTTCTGGGCATCAGCGATCTTTCGCCTGGAGATATCGAACTGTTGCTCGACAGGGCGGATCGGGCGGTCGCGATCTCGCGGCAATCCGAGAAAAAGAGCTCGACGCTGCGCGGCCGCACCCAGATTAATCTCTTTTACGAAGCCTCGACCCGCACGCAGTCCTCGTTCGAGCTGGCCGGGAAACGGCTCGGCGCCGATGTCATGAACATGTCGGTGGCGAGTTCCTCGGTGAAGAAGGGCGAGACGCTCATCGACACCGCAATGACGCTGAATGCCATGCGGCCCGATATCTTGATCATCCGCCACCAGTCGGCGGGTGCCGCGGCCCTGCTGGCGCAGAAGGTCGGCTGTTCCGTAGTCAATGCCGGCGACGGCGCGCATGAGCATCCGACGCAGGCGTTGCTCGACGCGTTGACCATCCGCCGCGCCAAGGGCCCGCTGTCGAAGCTGATCGTGGCGATCTGCGGCGACATCCTGCATTCGCGCGTAGCGCGTTCCAACATCATGCTGCTCAACGCGCTCGGCGCGCAGGTGCGGGTCGTCGCGCCTTCGACGCTTTTGCCCTCCGGTATCGACAGAATGGGCGTGATCGTGTCGCGTTCGATGGCCGAAGGCCTCAGGGATGCCGACGTGGTGATGATGCTGCGCCTGCAGCGTGAGCGGATGGAAGGCGCCTTCGTACCGTCGACCCGCGAATATTTCCGCTATTTCGGCCTCGACGCCGAGAAGCTGAAGGCCGCCAAGGACGATGCGCTGGTGATGCATCCCGGCCCGATGAACCGTGGCGTCGAGATCGCCTCGGAAATCGCCGACGGCCCGCAAAGCGTCATCCAGGAACAGGTGGAAATGGGTGTCGCCGTGCGCATGGCGGTGATGGAAGCGCTGCTCGATCCCCGTCGTAATCAAGAGGGCCGCAACCAAGAGGGCTGCGGCGCATGAGCACGACGGTCTTTGAGCGTGCCCGCATCGTCGACCCTTCGCGCGGTATGGACGAAGTGGGCTCCGTCATTGTCGACGGCAGGAAAATCGTTGCCGCCGGCAAGGCGGCGCTGAACCAGGGCGCGCCCGATGGGGCTGCGCTGATCGACTGTGCCGGCAAGGCGATCATCCCAGGCCTGGTCGATGGCCGCGTCTTCATCGGCGAACCCGGCGGCGAGCATCGCGAAACCATTGCGTCGGCAAGTGTCGCCGCGGCGGCCGGTGGCATCACCTCCATCGTCATGATGCCCGATACCGATCCCGTGATCGACAATGTGGCACTGGTCGAGTTCGTGCTGCGCACCGCCAAGGACACGGCGGTGGTCAACATCTTCCCGGCGGCGGCCATCACCAGGGGCCTTGATGGCCGCGAGATGACCGAGTTCGGCCTGCTGCGCGAAGCAGGCGCCGTCGCCTTCACCGATGGCCGCCACACCGTATCGAGCGCGCTGATGATGCGCCGCGCGCTGACCTATGCGCGCGACTTCGGCGCCACGATTGTGCATGAGACGCAGGATGCAGATCTTGCCTCGTCCGGGGTGATGAATGAGGGCCTTTACGCGAGCTGGCTTGGTCTCTCCGGCATTCCTCGTGAAGCCGAATCCATTCCGCTCGAGCGCGATCTGGCGCTGGCTCGGCTGACGCGCGGCTCCTACCACGCGGCCAAGATCTCGACGGCTATGGCGGTTGGATCGGTGGCGCGAGCGAAGGCCGACGGCGCGACGGTTACATCGGGCGTGTCGATCCACAATTTGTCGCTCAATGAAAACGATGTCGGCGAATATCGTACCTTCTTCCGGCTGACGCCGCCGCTGCGCGCCGAGGAAGATCGACTGGCAATGATAGAGGCGGTAAAGGACGGTACGATCGACATCATCGTCTCCTCGCACGATCCGCAGGATGTCGACACCAAGCGCCTGCCCTTCGCCGACGCGGCAGCCGGCGCCATCGGGCTGGAGACGTTGCTTGGCGCCGCCTTGCGGCTCTACCACAATGGCGACGTGCCATTGCCGCGGCTGATCGAGACACTCTCCACCGCGCCGGCAAGGCTGTTCGGATTGCCCGGCGGCACGCTGAAGCCCGGCGCCATCGCGGACCTTGCGCTTGTCGACCTCGATGAACCCTGGATCGTCAGTGAGAGCGGGATCCGCTCGCGCTCGAAAAACACCTGCTTCGAAGGCGCGCGCCTGCAAGGCAAGGTCTTGCAAACGCTGGTCGCGGGCCGCACAGTGTTCTCGGCATAGACCGGACACGCCAGTCGCGTCTGATCAAGTTCGCCAGGGGGAAATGCGGGGGAAACAATGACTTACGGCCTGATCCTGGCATTGGTATTCGGTTACCTTCTGGGATCGATTCCCTTCGGGCTGTTGCTGACGCGAGCCGCTGGTCTTGGTGACGTACGCAATATCGGCTCCGGCAATATTGGCGCCACCAACGTGCTGCGCACCGGCAACAAGGGGCTGGCAGCCGCGACCTTGCTGCTCGATGCGCTGAAAGGCACGACCGCAGTGCTGATAGCGGGCCATTTCGCGCCTGAAACCGCGGTCTGGGCCGGCCTTGGCGCCTTTCTCGGCCATCTCTTCCCGGCCTGGCTAGGCTTCAAGGGCGGCAAAGGCGTCGCGACCTATCTCGGCGTGCTGATCGGCCTGGCCTGGCAAGTGGCGCTGGTCTTCGCCGTCGCCTGGCTGGCGATGGCATACCTCTTCCGCTACTCCTCGCTGGCAGCACTGACGGCAGCTGTGATCGTGCCGATCGCTCTCTACGTCCTGAGCACACCGCGGATCGCCGCTGTTTTCGTGGTGATGAGCATCATCGTCTTCGTCAAGCATCGCGCCAACATTTCACGCCTGCTTGCCGGCACAGAGGGCAAGATCGGAGCCAAGGGGTGAGCGATCCAGCCGCCGGGCCGCGCCTCAGCGACCGGCAGCGGCTGAGCTGGCTGCGGCTGATCCGCACCCAGAATGTCGGCCCTGCTTCCTTCCGGGACCTGATCAACCGCTTCGGGTCGGCCGAAGTCGCGCTTCAAATGCTGCCGGAACTGATGATTTCCGGGGGCGCCAACCGGATGGTCCGCATCCCTTCCGTTGCCGAGGCAGAAGCCGAACTGGAAGCAGCCCGGCGCAATGGTGCACGCTTTGTCGGCATCGGTGAGGCCGATTACCCCCCGCTGTTGCGCAGCATGGACCATCCGCCACCGCTGCTGGCGGTCAAGGGCAATGCCGCCGTGTTCCGGTTGCCGGGCGTAGCCATCGTCGGCGCGCGCAACGCATCGCTGGCTGGCATCAAGATGGCGCGCATGCTGGCGGCCGATCTTGGGCGCGATGGATATGGGATCATCTCCGGCCTGGCACGCGGCATCGACACAGCGGCACATCAGGGCAGTCTGTCGACCGGCACGATCGGCGTGCTGGCCGGAGGCCTTGACCTGCCCTACCCGCCCGAAAATGCCGGCTTGTGCGAGGAAATCGCCGAACATGGGGCGGTCATCTCCGAGATGCCATTCGGCTGGCAGCCGCGTGCGCAGGATTTTCCGCGCCGCAATCGTCTCGTCGCGGGTGCCGCCCTTGGGCTGGTGGTGATCGAGGCGGCGCAGCGGTCGGGATCCCTGATCAGCGCTAGGCTTGCCGGCGAAATGGGCCGCCTGGTCTTCGCCGTGCCGGGCTCCCCGCTCGATCCGCGTGCTGCCGGCACCAACGGCCTGCTCAAGGACGGCGCCACGCTGGTCACCGAAGCATCGGATGTTTCCAGGGCAATCGCGCCGTTGACCGGCATGCAGGCACCTGGCGTGTCGCCGTTTGAGGACCCGCCCGATTTCTCGGCCACACCGCCGCCCGGCGACAGCGATCGCGCAGAGGTAATCGAGGCGCTCGGCCCGACGCCGGTGTCGATCGACGAAATCATCCGCCACACCGGCCTGCACCCGGCCCAGGTTTTCATGGTGCTGCTGGAACTCGATCTCGCCGGCCGGCTCGAACGTCATGCGGGCGGCCATGTTTCGCTGGTTTTTGGGAACGACTGAAGCCGTCCTTCAGTGACGTTTGGTCCCTTCATCCTGAGTTTCCGCATAGTCCTGTGTATTGGCGCCAAAGAGATCCTTTTCGACAATCTTGCGCCAGACCATATCTGCATTCGCCGGGCGAGACGGATCGAGCCCTAACTCGGTCTGCTGCGCGTTCTGGCGTGGGCGCCGGCGCAGCCAAGTGGGCATGATCTCCCGAATGAGGCTTGCGAGTTGGGTCATTGCCGGCTCCTTCGGTTCATGAGATGGTCAGGCGGTAAGTCTCTTCGCATTACTCCGGCTCACGGCGTCCAGCCAGGCCAGTGCCTCGTCGACATTGGCAAGCGTATGGTGCGCGGCTGTCGGTGCGCGCGGTCTGATACGTACCGAGACCCCATCCATTTCGTTGATGACATCGAACCCGTTCTCATCGGACGTATCGTCGCCAAGAAACACCGGGCATCGTTCCCTGAAAGCCGGTTCCGCCATGAAGCGCCTGATCGCCGCTCCTTTGGCAGCCTCAAGCGGCATCAGCTCGACCCCTGCATTGCCAGCCAGCACCCGATATCCCGGGGGCAACCTGTCCAACGCCCGTTCGACCAACTGTGTCGCACGCTGAAGCAAGTGCGGCGCCGCACGCGTATGAATGGCAAGGATCGGTCCCTTGCGTTCGATATAGACATCAGCGCTGGCCAGTTCCGCCTCGATTTCCCCGGCAAGTGCTGCAATGTCGGCCGGCTCGCCCGCCGCCTCGACCGGACCATCCCGCGCCAGCCTGTGCTCGAGACCATAAAGCCCGGCGGCGCGCAGTCGAAGGGGCTGGAAGAGATGGTCGACAGCGGCAATCGACCGTCCCGTGATAAACGCCAACGCTCCGTCCAATTGCGCTTCAAGTCTTGCCAACAGCATGCGTAACGCGTCATTGACAACCACTGCGTCAGGATGCGCGGCATGTTCAAGAAGCGTGCCGTCGATGTCCAGGAACAAGGCCCATGGCCCTTGGGGAACGTCAGGCGCGGGCAGGTTCGGAAGTATCGACATCACAGAGCCGCCACCCGCTTGCGGTCGAGCAACGATATCACGTTACGTGGAGCCACCGGAGCGGCACCGACGGCGCGATCGATTTCAATACGTTTGCGCAAGCGCGCGGCGTCGAGCAGCATGCTGCCTGCCCATCGATAGACATTGTTGTCGCGAACGACCTCACGCATGCGCTGCATGCGCTGGCGCTGCTCCTCTTGCGACATGGTCAAAGCCTGAAGCAAGACGTCGCCCATCATTGCCGCGTCATAGGGATTGACGATCAGCGCCTCAAGCAACTCCTTGGAAGCTCCAGCGAACATACTGAGCAGCAGGACACCCTGTTCGTCGTCACGCGCCGCGACAAATTCCTTGGCGACCAGGTTCATGCCGTCATGCAGGCTTGTGACCATGCAAACATCAGCGGCGCGATAGAGCTCGTAGACCTGTTCTTGTGAGTGGTGTTCCGTCACCATCACGACGGGCGTATAACCCTCGCGACCATAGCGTTGGTTGAGATCCTCTGCCTGACGCAGGCACTCTTCATGCAACTGCTGATAAGCAGGCAAGCTTCCGCGGCTGGGCGCGGCGATCTGCAGGAACGCCACCTTGCCGATCCATTCGGGATGGAGTTTCAACAGTTCATCGAGCGCGTTGAAGCGATCAAGGATGCCCTTGGTGTAGTCGAGACGTTCAACGCCCACGCACAGTCTGATATTTTCAGCCAGTCCGAATCTCTCACGAACACGCTGGCGGCATTGCGCCACGTCAGGCAATTTGCCGAGTTGCACCGGTGGCCATTCGATCGAAATCGGATAGGCGTGAACCAGGCTGATCTGGCCACCATAGGAGATGGCCGAATCCTCCCGCTCGATCCTGCTCTCGAGAAAGCGGTCGACGCTGTCGATGAAGTTGTTGCAATGGAACTGGGTGTGAAAGCCGACAATTGAACTGCCGAGCAGGCCTTCGAGAATCTTCTCGCGCCATGGGCAGATGCTGAACACCTCCGAATTCGGCCATGGAATGTGCCAGAAGGTGATGATGATCGCCTCCGGCAGGCGCTCCCGGATCATCCGCGGCAACAACGCGAAATGGTAGTCCTGGACCAGCACTATGGGCCGTTCGTTGCGGGCTTCCGCGACAACGGTGTCGGCGAATTTGCGGTTGACCGCCTCGTAGGACTCCCAATCGGAGGCGCGGAATATTGGCCGGGTGAAGGCGATATGGCACAGCGGCCAGAGGCCCTCATTGGCAAAGCCGAGATAATAGCCTTGCTGCTCTTCTTCGCTCAGCCAGACACGACGCAATGTGTAGGAAGGGTTTTCGGGCGGTACCTCGACCCTGTCATTTTTGTCGACCACGAGCGTGTCGGCCGACCCACCGCCATAGGCGATCCACGTGCCTGCACAGGCACGGGTGATCGGCTCCAGGGCAGAGACAAGGCCGCTGGCGGGTACGACCAACTGTATGTCCTCTCCCTTGCGGTTGTGGATATACGGCTCGCGATTTGACACGACGATCACCTGGGCATCGGGAAGCTCCGTCGCCAATATGTGACGCAGCGTTTCGGGCGACCACTGCACCAGCGCAGCGGCGGCGGACTGCCCATTCTTCGCGAATTCCGGCAATGGACCGCGAGCCGGCTCAACCGTCACGGCGGCAAGCTTCCTGCTCCTCTTCGCCCGCAACATCATGGTCGCCCGCGCGATGATCAGGATGCCGACAGCTACAAGGACAAGAAGCCACAAGGCGGACGAGGGAGCGACCAGGTACGAAGTGTTGTCGGGCATTTGAAGTCGATTACCTTTCAATGGGATGCCGCGGCGGGCCTCGTCGACTGAGTTCCGGCACCCATCGTGCGGGGGTCCAACGTTCGCGGCGCGCGATGGTTCCGATGTTTTCAGCTTCTGACCACGAGAGGCACCAGCCCCTCATGGCGATCGGCCAGGAAAGCGCCGACGCGGTCCCCTACCCGCTGGAATGTCAGATCGACAGCAACACCCGCGACCGCGAGATGGCGGACCACCAGATTGTCGATGCCGATTGGCAAGCGCGGCCGTGTCACCTGGATTTCACCGGTCCAGCCGTCGATCTGAAGGCCGAGACACGCCTGCATGAGCATGAAGGCCGAGCCTGCCGACCAGGCCTGCGGCAAGCACGCGACCGGATAAGCGATCGGCGCCTCGCCAGGTGCGCGGGTGAAACCGCAGAACAGCTCAGGCAGCCGCATGTTGAAATGGACGGCGGATTCGAATGTACCGCTCATCAGCCGCACCACGCTGTCGCGGATGCCGTATCGCGCAAGGCCTGCCGCACAGATCGCGGTGTCGTGTGGCCAGATGGAGCCGTTGTGGTACGACATCGGATTGAAGAAGATCGCGTCATCCGCCAGCGTGCGCAGTCCCCAGCCGGTGTGGAATGAAGCCGACAGCAATTGGTCAGCGACGATCCGCGCGCGATCCGGGTCGGGCAGGCCGACATAAAGCAGGTGTCCGGCATTGGACGTGCGCACCTTGCAAGGCTGGCCGTCGCCGTCCAGGGCCAGCGCATAATAGCCAAGCTCCTCCACCCAGAAATGGCTTTCGACCCGCTGACGGATTTCCTGAGCACGCCTCTCCCAACCTTCGGCCTTCTCGTCTTCGCCGCGCAGCCGAGCCAGCTTCGCCAACCCCTGGAACGCCGCGAAGACGTAACCCTGGACCTCGACCAGCGCGATCGGCCCCTTCGGGATGCGACCATCGGCGTGGAAAACGGAATCGAAACTGTCCTTCCAACCCTGGTTGGCAAGGCCTGATTCCGCCGCACGGAGGTAGGTGACAAATCCTGTCGGCCGGCTCGCGGCTTCGATCCATTCGGCGGCGGCGCATAGCGACGGCCACAGGCCATCGATAAGGTCCGTGTCGCCAGTGCGGTCAGCATAGGCACAGGCAAGATGGACATAGAGCGGCGTGGTGTCGACGCCGCCATAGTAGCGGCCGAACGGCAGTTCGCTGAGCGCCGTCATCTCGCCCTTGCGCGTTTCGTGCATGATCTTGCCGGGCTGGGAGTCGCTGAAGGGCGAGGTTTCGGTTGCCTGGTGTTGCGCCAGAAAGGCGAGCACGCCGCGCGCCAGGCCGGGGTTGAGCCACAGCATTTGCAGCGCGGAGATCACCCCGTCCCTGCCAAAGGCCGTCGAGAACCATGGAATGCCGGCATAGGGATAGGGACCTGTCGCCAGCTCCGTTGTGAGCAGCGCCACGTCGGCACGCGCCCGTTCGATCCAGTCGTTGAACACCCTGCCGGAGCTGTGCAGCGTTGCGCCGTGGCGACGCTTGGCGCGCATGCCGAAACGCGCGCGGGCGGCCGCAGCGCGAAACCGCTCGCGTTCGGGCGTATCCCTGGCATCGGTGCCAACCTCGACATACAGCGTCTTGCGGCTGCGCTTGGTGACGGCGATGAGGAAGTCCGCTCGTTCCGAGGTCAGTTCGTCGGGCACTTGCGAAAACGATATCGCCGATTTGCGCTCGACCTTGTCCAGCCCCTCGTAGCGAAGCATCACGGAGCTCCGGCCAACCTCGGCCGTATGTGAGGTGCCCCGCTTCGGCCGCGTCGATCCACGAACTTCGAACATGTCGCGGAAATCGGCGGCAAAGCGCAGCGAAAGCAGGATGGTGGAATGCTCCCGGCCGTAGTTCGACAGCGTCAGCCGCTCATAGAGGCGGTCCTGCCACAGCAGCCTGACGCGCTCGATGTGAATGGCGCCTTGCGCAATGGGCCGGCCACCAACGGTTTCGATCGGCAGATTGGTGAGATTGGCGGTGAACAGGACATTGTCCTGGCTGAGCGACGCACCAAGAAGGGATGTCGAACGGCCGCCGATCGCGAGGCGATATTCAGAAAGCACGCGCGTGTCATCGCGGAAGAACCCGTCGCCGACACCACGGATGTCGCCATAGGCATCGGCGACGGCAAAGCAATCGCCATGCTTGAGCGCGAAGAGCCTGTGCGGCTCCCTGGGCGCGGTTTCATCGAGTGAAGCCAGCGCTATCGCCGGATCAAGCTTGCGTTCGTCGAGTTGGATGATGGTCAAGAAGACTGTCCCCGTGTTGGGTTTCCGAACGGGTGAAGGGGCCTAGGAGGCTCTGCTTTGCTGATGGCCGTCGCTCAGCCGGGAATAGGCCGCGACATAATCCCTGGCCATTCTGTCGGCTGAAAACCGCCTCTCGAAAACCGCTCTTATTCGCCGCCTGTCGAGTTGGAGGAGAGCCGGCATCGTCGCCACAGCATCTTCAATGGTTTCGACGACGAAGCCGCTGACCCCATGATCGATGATCTCGGGCATGGCGCCGCAACTCCAGGCCATCACAGGGGTACCACAGGCCATGGCCTCGATCACGGCAAGGCCGAAAGGCTCGGGCCAATCGATGGGAAACAGCAAGGCTGCCGCATTGCCAAGAAACCTGCTCTTCTGGTCCTCGCCGATCTCGCCGACATATTCGACCCGGTCGTCATCGATCATCGGTTGGACGACTTCCTCGAAATAAGCGCGATCGCCATCACCTATCTTGGCCGCGAGCTTGAGTTTCAGGCCCGTGCGGCGGGCGATCTCGATCGCCCGATCCGGCCGCTTGTCACGCGACATCCGGCCGAGAAAGGCAAGATAGGAACCATCCGATCCTGCCTCGAAATCGGGCTCATAGAGCTCGATCGGCAGCCCGTGATGGATCGTGGCCAGCCAGTTCGCGGATGCGAATCGCGCTCGCTGGCTGCGGGATATGGAAATCATCGGGAACCGCGGGAACCGATCGTAGGCTTGTGGGAGGTCGGCGTAATCCAGCCTGCCATGGGGCGTCGTCACGGTGCGCTGCGGCATGTCGCGGAAAAACGGGAAATGCAGGAAATGGCTGAGATGAAAATGAATGACGTCAAAATCGTCGGCCCGTTTGCGCACCTCGTCGAGCATCGACAAATGCGCCGCTATCTCGGATTTCAGCGGACGGGGATCGAGACGAAGCGCCCGTTCACGGCATGGCACCAGATTGGCTGAGGTCTTCGTATCGCCGCTGGCGAACAGGGTCACGCTATGGCCGAGATCGACGAGAGCCTCGGTAAGGTAGGAGATGATACGCTCGGTGCCCCCATAGAGCCTTGGCGGCACGGATTCGTAAAGCGGTGCGACATGGGCAATCTTCATGGCCCGGCGTTCCCTCAATGAGCTGGTCATAGGGCGAAATGCTTCAGGCGCGGGATCGTTCCTGTCTTACGAGAAGATGGAGCGAATGATGGCCAATTCCCCTGTTTGATGTTCGATCAAGCTGCCCTATTTCCTGTTTGTGCTGCCGGTATCGCATGCATGGCAGCCAAGGAGGCCCAGGTGCAGGAACCGAAGGATGTTGCAGCCCGACGTCTGAGCATGATCATCGAACAATATGTCGAGGCCAGAAAGCGGCGTTTTGGTTTTGTGTCGACGGACCAGGCTGCCCGAGTGATCCGTAGAATCCTGAAACCCGCTCCTTCGGACCCGGCACTCTCCGACCGCAAGCTCGACGATATGGTCGCCGCGCTCGCCGTCAAGAACGGCCTGCCCGTCTTCTTCGACCGCGGCCTCAGAGGACCGGCCGGCACCGAGGCCGACCTGAACAGAAAGGAGCCGATCATGCGAGCACCAACGGAGACCCCGGATGTTGCCGGCGCGGTGGATGCCATCCTGAGCGGTCAGACGGCCCAGCTTTCTATGAAAGCGGTGATCTCGCTGCTGCGGGAACGGACCGGCACCAAACGGTCGGACGCGGATTTGGAAGGACTGATTGCAAAGAAAGCCGCCGTTCTGCACGTTCATTTGTCGCAGAGCGGCTGAGCGGTCAATCACCTCGCGCCGCGGTGGACTAGCTCGCCCAGCCCGTGCGGGATCTCCGCACGGAAATCGAAGGATGATTGCGAAGCTGATCGGCGCTGTCACCGGTAGTGAAGACGCGCCTTCGAACGAAACGGATCCTCTGCCTTGCCTTTGCACATGTCGCTCACTCTTGTTGTGAGACGGAGACTAAGGCCGTCGTCGGCGGGTCAACTGCGGCGGCTGGCCCGCGCCAGGGAGTACATCGCTGCCAGCAACAGCTCAAAGGCAGGCGTAAGCACGATAATCTCTTCGAAGCTCCATGCCAGGAGCGCGACCATACCGACAAATACTCCAGTCCAGAGGCTGGACGAGACGGCCGCTTTGGCAATCTCTCGCACAGCAATCCATACGTAGGCACCGTAGCCGGCAACCCCGATAAGACCAAAGTTCACGGCCAGCCACAGAATCGAATTGTGCGGGTTCCATGTGATGCTGTAGCCCATCTCGATCAGATAGACAGATCGAGGCGCGCCGACGATCGGATGCAGCCTCAGTGCATCGACGCCGGAGCGCCAATATTCGAACCTAGCCATCAAGGACGCCAAGTGAGGCATATGTGGCACGGCGTCCCTTAGGACATATAGAACAACCAGGCCGACTGCGCAGAGGATCGCTGCCGACGTCGCAGCTTTCACCGGGTTCACTTTCGAGCGCAAGACATAGACGCCAGTGACAACCACCAGCATGGCTATCCCAAAGCGGGACAGGGTCAGAAACACAAGGATACCAAAGACCGCGGCGACGAGAGGAAGCCCGGAAAAAAGCGTTACCGCGAATAGAAACACCAAAAAAACGGCGATATAATTCGACAATCCAAGGAAGCTTCTGGCTCTGTTTTTCAGGTCGTAGAACCCTTGATCTCCGACCTTAGGCGAGAAAGCTTCCCTGCCAGCGGGCGCAGCTACTGATGGCGTTTGAGGGGAAGGATTTTCGGCATCGATTGATGCGGGATCTTGCGCCAACGGCTGCACGATGATGGGGCGGGACGTGGTCCTTTCCACGTCCGCTGCATATGCAGCCTCGACATTGGCCGCGTCCTGGCCCGGCAGAAGAAACGCGCCGTTTGGAACAAACACGATCATCGTAATCATAATTGCGGCGGTCACCGCGCCGCCGGCGATCATGGACCGAAGCGCCATCCGATCAGAAATAGAGGCGCGCCTCAGCGCCACGATCGTCAAGCCTGCAAAGGCAACCGGTAGCCAGACCGCCAGATCGGATTTCCATCTGAAGGCGGGGTTACCGAGATACATGCCGAACTGGATCAGGATGACGACGACTATCACCAAGAGCGGAACGCAGGCCGGAGGGAGCCGCAAGTTGAACTGGGCGCGGCTCATGAAGAATACCGGCAATATCAACGTGCTTATCGGTAGCGTAATCTTGCCGAGCCATACGCCACCCAGGAAAATGGCGCCAACAAAGAAAGCCGCCAGCCAAACGTGAAACGTCTTGACGTTACTGTTTGTAAGACTCAATGTCGCCCCTTGGTCAAAATTGGAATAATAACGTATACGACGGGTGCTCGATATAAGACTTAAGGACCTTGACGCCGGTCGTGTGATCAGCTGGATGCCGCAGCCCTGGCAGGTGATGTTGCAATCCCAGACGGTGAACTCGCGTGCCAGGCGCTTGCGCGAGTTCGGTCCCCATATAGTTGCCCTGGGTATTCATAGTCGTGCTGGCGATGAGCATGTTTGGTGAGCGCGATGGGATTCGAACCCATGACCTACTGATTAAAAGTCAGTTGCTCTACCGGCTGAGCTACGCGCTCCCGCGGGCTCGAAAAGGCCGCCCCCGAAATTGCGCGGAACATAGGGAGAGTGCCGCGAGCGGTCAACCGGAAAAGACGGCTCGGCAGCCGCTTCTTCGCCCTAAATCGCGGCACCTTTGCCTGCTGGTACCGGTCGGGCGGGCAGTCCGTCAGGAGTGGGCCACGATCTTCACCCGATAGCCGCCGCCCGCCTCCCGCGGAACAAATCGCGTGCGACGTTCGTTTTTCCGTCGACAGGGACGTTCGCAAAACCCTCGAGGAGAATACCATGAGCAGAGTCAAATCGGGCCTTCTTG
The DNA here is from genome assembly GCF_006439395.2 of Mesorhizobium sp. B4-1-4. NCBI lineage: Bacteria > Pseudomonadati > Pseudomonadota > Alphaproteobacteria > Hyphomicrobiales > Phyllobacteriaceae > Mesorhizobium > Mesorhizobium sp. B4-1-4. The sequence continues at coordinate 1,746,446 of NZ_CP083950.1, read as the reverse complement.
CTGCGGCCCTCTCAGCCACACTCATTGCTGCGGAGACCGTGCCGGTCAACGCCCAGCCGGCCTATGTGCCCATGCCGGAGATCGCAACGCCGGATGTGCAGACGGTGCAATATCAGGAATGGAGGCGAAACCGTCCGTTCAATCGCAGTTTCTCGCGCAATCGCAGCTTTGCTCGCAACGGCGACATGTATTGGAACGGCCATCGCGGCTATCGTGAGTATCATCGCGGCTATCGCCGCCATGGCGACTACTGGTTCCCGCTTGCGGCCTTCGCTACCGGCGCGTTAATCACTGGCGCTATTGTCAACAGCGAGAACCACCGCGTTTACGAAGGCAATGCCCACGTGCAGTGGTGTTATGACCATTACCGGAGTTACCGCGCTTCGGACAATACCTTCCAGCCGAACAATGGTCCTCGTCGGGAGTGCCGTTCCCCCTACTGATTGGAGCTATCAAGGACGAGTCTCTTTAACCCCGCGCCGGACGGGCGCGGGGTTTCCCATGGTCTTGAGATCGTAAAAAAGGATCGAATCAGTTGGCCCAGCCGATCCTTTTGATGATTAAATAAAGTCCACCACCTTCGCCGCTTGGAGAGCGATAGGCGCCAAGGGCATTGCAAATCCGCACCATTGCTCCGGTCAGTTCCCAACCGAGCGGTTCAAGGTCGTTGTTCCCATCCGTCACATAGGCCCGGGCCAGTTCGTCTATGCCATTCTTCTCCCCGAAGGACCGAACCAGCTTTGCGTCGCCGAGGAGTTCGCCAGGCAAATTTGCGTTTGCCCAGGCCCAGAGCCAGTTGTTTGCCTTGGCGCTCGTGGTGCCCGCGATCTGGATCTCGGCAATGACCTTCACCGTTCCTTCCTCCGAGAACAGGAGCTTCCCAGTTTTCAGGTCATAGTCATAGCGCGGCCAGGTGCCGAGGCGGAAATCTTTGTGCAGGCGCTCGTTCTTGACCTTCAGCTGTTCGAAGGCCTCATCGCGCCAATCAGAATACCAATCTGGCGTCATTTCCCCCACATTCATCCGCGCAGTCCCCTTATTGCGAGCTCAGGGTCCTGCGCACGGCATCGCGCCAGCCTGCCAGTTTGGCGGATCGTATGGCGACGTCCATGTCCGGTTTGAATCGCCGGTCGAGCGCCCAGGTCTTGGCGAATTCCTTCGCCTTGGGCCACACGCCTGCCTTCGAGCCGGCCAGCCAGGCCGCACCCAGCGCTGTCGTCTCCAGGATGGTCGGGCGGTCGACCGGCGCATCGAGTATGTCGGCCAGCCGCTGCATCGTCCAGTCGGACGCCACCATGCCGCCATCGACCCGAAGCACGGTCCGGGCCGAGGCGCCTTTCCAGTCCTTGCGCATGGCGTCCAGCAGGTCGCCGGTCTGGAAGGCGACGGATTCGAGTGCGGCGCGGGCAAATTCCGCCGGGCCCGAATTGCGCGTCAGCCCGAAGATGGCGCCGCGCGCGTCCGCGTCCCAATGCGGCGCGCCCAATCCGACGAAGGCCGGCACCAAATAAACGTTCTGTGTCGGATCGGCTTCGGCAGCCAGTTTGCCGCTCTGCTCGGCCTTGCCGATCACCTTGATGCCGTCGCGCAGCCACTGCACGGCGGCGCCGGCAATGAAGATCGAGCCTTCCAGCGCATAGGTGGTGTTGCCGTTCAGCCGGTAGGCAATCGTGGTCAGCAGCCGGTTCTTCGAGCGCACCAGATCGGCGCCGGTATTGAGCAGCGCGAAGCAGCCTGTGCCATAGGTGGACTTCATCATGCCTGGCTCGAAGCAGGCCTGGCCGATGGTCGCGGCATGCTGGTCGCCGGCGACACCGAGGATTCGTATCTCCGCGCCAAACAGGCTCTTTTCCGTCACCCCATAATCGTCGGCGCAGTTCTTCACCTCAGGCAGCAAAGCGGCGGGGATACGCAGGATGGAAAGCAGTTCGTCGTCCCAAATATTCTCAGCGATGTTGTAGACCAGCGTGCGCGAGGCGTTGGTGGCATCGGTGGCGTGGACCTTGCCGCCGGTCAGCCGCCAGATCAGGAAACTATCGATGGTACCTGCCAGCAATTCGCCCCTCTCCGCGCGTTTCCTGGCGCCTTTCACCTTGTCCAGCATCCAGGCGATCTTTGTGCCGGAAAAATAGGGATCAAGCAGCAGCCCTGTCTTGCGGGTGAATTTCTTCTCCAGGTCCTGCTTCTTCAATTTTTGGCAGAGCGGCGCGGTGCGGCGGTCCTGCCAGACGATGGCATTGTGGATCGGCTTGCCGGTCGCCTTGTCCCAGATGACGACGGTCTCGCGTTGGTTGGTAATGCCGATGGCGGCCACATCCGAAGCCTCACAATCGGGGGCCCTCAGCGCGGCTTTCACGGTAGCCACGACACTTGCCCAGATTTCTTCCGGATCGTGCTCGACCCAACCGGACGCGGGATAGTGCTGGGTGAATTCCTGCTGCCCGCTGCCGACGACTTTCATGTCGCCGTCGAACAGAATTGCCCGGGTCGATGTCGTTCCCTGGTCGATTGCCAGCACAAAACCGCTCATTCCCGCGTCCTCCGCCTTGACACAAAGAAGGGAGACGGCAATGCGCCGCCTCCCCCAATTTCACACGGGCACGGCGCCCGCATGGATCGTCTTACTTCTGCCAGCTCTTGACCAATTCGTCATAGTTGATGGTGATCGGCTTTTCCTTCTCGTTATCGAGCTTTAGCTGCGGCGCGAGGTTGCCCTTCTTCACCGCGTCGGCGTTCCAGTAAGCAAGGTCATGCTCTTCGGCCATCTTCGGACCGATATCGCCCTGGACACCCGACTTCCCGATACGCTCCAGAACCTTCTCCTGATCGGCGCAGAGGCCATTCATTGCCTCCTGCGGCGACTTGGCTCCCGACGAGGCGTCACCGATGTTCTGCCACCAGAGCTGCGCCAGCTTCGGATAATCGGGAACGTTGGTGCCAGTCGGCGTCCACTGTACGCGCGCCGGCGAACGGTAGAACTCGATCAGCCCGCCGAGCTTGGGAGCGCGTTCGGTGAAGCTCTTGTCGTGGATCGTGGAGTCGCGGATGAAGGTGAGGCCGACATGGCTCTTCTTCACATCCACGGTCTTGGAGATGACGAACTGAGCATAGAGCCAGGCGGCCTTGGCGCGGTCGGTCGGCGTCGACTTCATCAGCGTCCACGAGCCGACGTCTTGGTAGCCGAGCTTCATGCCGTCCTTCCAGTAGGAGCCGTGCGGCGACGGCGCCATGCGCCACTTCGGCGTGCCGTCGTCGTTCATGACAGGCAGGCCGGGCTTGACCATGTCGGCGGTGAAGGCGGTGTACCAGAAGATCTGCTGCGCCACGTTGCCTTGCGACGGAACCGGGCCCGATTCAGAGAAGGTCATGCCTTGCGCCTCCGGCGGCGCATAGGCCTTCAACCAGTCGAGGTATTTCTGGATCGCATAGACCGACGCCGGGCCGTTGGTATCGCCGCCCCGCGCCACGCATGAGCCGACCGGGCGAGAGTTCTCGTCCACCTTGATGCCCCATTCGTCAACCGGCAGGCCGTTCGGCAGGCCTTTGTCGCCATTGCCGGCCATCGACAGCCAGGCGTCCGTAAACCGCCAGCCGAGCGACGGATCCTTCTTGCCGTAGTCCATGTGGCCGTAGACCTTCTTGCCGCCGACGTCGCGGCCGGTGAAGAATTCAGCGATGTCCTCGTAAGCCGACCAGTTGACAGGCACGCCGAGGTCATAGCCGTACTTCGCCTTGAAGTCGGCCTTGTTCTTCTCGTCGTTGAACCAGTCGTAGCGGAACCAGTAGAGGTTTGCGAACTGCTGGTCGGGAAGCTGGTAGAGCTTCTTGTCCGGCGCTGTGGTGAACTTGGTGCCGATGAAGTCGTTGACATCGAGCATCGGATCGGTGACGTCCTTGCCTTCGCCCGCCATCCAGTCAGTCAGGTTTCGCACCTGCTGGTAGCGCCAGTGGGTACCGATAAGATCCGAATCGTTGACCCAGCCGTCATAGATGTTCTGGCCGGTCTGCATCTGGGTCTGGATCTTCTCAACGACGTCACCTTCCTGGATAACGTCGTGCGTGACCTTGATGCCGGTAATTGCGGTGAAAGCAGGCGCCAGCACCTGCGATTCGTACTGGTGTGTGGTCAAGGTTTCCGAGACGACCTTGATGTCCATGCCGGCAAACGGTTTGGCCGCATCGATGAACCACTGCATTTCCTTTTCCTGGTCGGCGCGCGAAAGCGTCGACAGATCGCCTATCTCCTTGTCGAGAAAGGTCTTTGCTTCATCCATTCCGGCATAGGCATTGCCCGCACCGAGCAACAGGACAAGGGCAGTCGTTGACGTTAAAAATTGCCGTCGCATTGTGTCTCCTCCGAGTTTTTAAAAGGTTTCAAGTGCGATCTGGACCGTCCGCCGACACGCGGCCGCTCCATCAGTATCTCCCTCTATACGTAGCGGAACACGCCAACGGCGTAGAGCACGGAGAGAGCGAGAGCCCACCACAGATTGGATCCAACGAGACCCAACCAAGCGAGATGGATAAAGGCGCTGCCAAGCAGCGAAACGAAAAGGCGATCGCCGCGCGTCGTCTCGAAGCGCAGCACGCCGACGCGCGGGTTGCCACCCGGCGAAGCGTATTCCCAAACACCCATGCCAAACAGAAGCAGCGCGATGACGACAAAGAACGCGGCCGTCGGCCAGGTCCACGCCATCCAGGAGAAATTGAGGTTCATGGATTAGACCCTCCCCAGGGCGAAGCCCTTGGCGATATAGTTGCGCACAAACCAGATCACCAGCGCGCCGGGGATCAGCGTCAGCACGCCGGCGGCCGCCAGCAGCCCCCAGTCCATGCCCGATGCGGACACGGTGCGGGTCATGGTCGCCGCGATCGGCTTGGCGTCAGTCGTCGTCAGCGTGCGGGCGATCAGCAGTTCGACCCACGAGAACATGAAGCAGAAGAAGCATGCGACTCCGATGCCGCTGGCTATCAGCGGCATGAATATCTTGATGAAGAAGCGCGGGAACGAATAGCCGTCGACATAGGCTGTCTCGTCGATTTCCTTCGGCACGCCCGACATGAAGCCTTCGAGGATCCACACAGCCAGCGGCACGTTGAACAGGCAGTGGGCGAGAGCCACCGCAATATGGGTATCGATGAGGCCGAAGGCGGAATAGAGCTGGAAGAACGGCAGTGCGAACACCGCTGGGGGCGCCATGCGGTTGGTCAGCAGCCAGAAGAACAGATGCTTGTCGCCGAGGAAGCGGTAGCGCGAGAAGGCATAGGCCGCCGGCAGTGCCACGGTGACAGAGATCACCATGTTCATCACGACATAGGTGATCGAGTTGATGTAGCCGGAATACCAGGCCGACTGCGTGAAGATGGTGTAGTAATTATGCAGGGTCGGTGCGTGCGGATACAGCGTCAGCGAGTTGACGATCTCCGCATTGGTCTTGAAGCTCATATTAATGAGCCAGTAGATCGGCAGCAGCAGCACAAAGATGTACAGCGTCGGCACCATCCACCACCAGCGCGATTCCTCGCCGCGCCGGCGCATCCGCCTGTCCAGTTCGCTCTGCGACAGCGAACTGGCGAGCCCTTCGGAGGCGGCGGTCCCGTTCATCGCACTACGTTCGGTGCGTTCGTTGACGCCGGTCATCTCAGCGCTCCGCGTCGTAATTGGTCATCACGGTGTAGAAGATCCACGACAACAACAGGATGATGAGGAAGTAGACCAGCGACATGGCCGCTGCCGGACCGAGGTCGAACTGGCCGAGCGCCGTCTTGACCAGGTCGATCGACAGGAACGTCGTCGAATTGCCCGGGCCGCCGCCGGTAACGACGAAGGGTTCGGTGTAGATCATGAAACTGTCCATGAAGCGCAGCAGCACGGCGATCAACAGCACGCGCTGCATCTTCGGCAATTGGATATAGCGGAACACCGCCCAGCGCGACGCGCCGTCGATCTTGGCCGCCTGGTAAAAGGCGTCCGGAATCGAGACCAGACCGGCATAACAGAGCAGCACGACCAGACTGGTCCAGTGCCAAACGTCCATGATGATGATCGTCACCCAGGCATCGAACGGATCCTGTACGTAATTGTAGTCGATGCCGAGGGCGTTGAGGTAATAGCCCATCAGACCGATGTCGCCGCGCCCGAATACCTGCCAGATGGTACCGACCACGTTCCACGGGATCAGCAGCGGCAGCGCCATCAAGACCAGACAAACCGGCACCCCCCAGCCCTTCTTCGGCATGTTGAGCGCTATGAAGACGCCAAGCGGAACCTCGATGGCCAGGATGATGAAGGAAAAAATCAGGTTGCGGGCCATCGCCTCCCAGAAGCGGTCGGAATGCAACAATTCCTCGAACCACTCCGTTCCGGCCCAGAAGAAGACGTTGTTGCCGAACGTGTCCTGCACCGAATAATTGACGACGGTCATCAGCGGGATGACGGCCGAGAACGCTACCAGCACCAGCACCGGCAGCACCAGGAACCAGGCCTTGTTGTTCCAGGTCTTTTCCATCTAAGCCCCCATCTCGACACGCCAGGAATCGGCATAGATGTTGATGCCGGCAGGATCGAACCGCACTTTGGGCTCGGCTGGAACGATCTCGTCCTCGCCGATGACCGCCGCGATGTCGCGACCCTCCAGCTTGGCGCGCACCACCTTGTGGCGGCCAAGATCCTCGACCTTGCTGATCGAAACGGCCATGCCATCGCGGCCGAGCCTGATATATTCGGGGCGAATGCCGAGTTCGACGGCGCCGCTGCCGGCCTTCGGCACACCAGGCAGTTCGATGCGCTGCGAGCCGAGCGTCGCCGTCCTGCCGTCGATCGCCACCGGCATGACATTCATGCCGGGCGAGCCGATAAAGTAGCCCACGAAGGTATGGCGCGGCCGTTCGAACAGTTCCGCCGGCGAGCCGATCTGCACGATGCCGCCATCATACATGACCACGACCTGGTCGGCGAAGGTCAGGGCCTCGGTCTGGTCGTGGGTGACATAGACCATAGTGTAGCCGAAACGGCGGTGAAGTTGCTTCAACTGCGAGCGCAGCACCCATTTCATGTGCGGATCGATGACCGTCAGCGGCTCGTCGAACAGGATGGCGTTGACGTCCGAGCGGACCAACCCGCGCCCGAGCGATATTTTCTGCTTCTGGTCGGCGGTCAGCCCTCTCGCCTTCTTCTTGGCCCAGGAGGCCAGGTCGATCATTTCCAGCGTCTCGCGCACCTTGCGGTCGACGTCGGCCTCCGTCACGCCGCGATTGCGCAGCGGGAACGCCAGATTGTCGTAGACGGTCATTGTGTCGTAGATGACCGGGAACTGGAACACCTGTGCGATATTGCGCTCCTGCGTCGACAGGTTGGTCACGTCCCTGCCGTTGAACAGCAACTGGCCGTGCGAGGGATGAAGCAGGCCTGAAATGATGTTGAGCAGTGTGGTCTTGCCGCAGCCGGATGGCCCAAGCAGCGCATAGGCGCCGCCATCCTCGAACGTATGATGCACTTCCCGCAGCGCGAAATCGGCGTCCGTTCGCGGGTTAGGCAGATAGGAATGCCTGACATGGTTGACGTCGATGCGCGCCATATCGCCCTCCTATGCCGCCAGCTTCGGCGCGGTCACGGCGCGGCCGTGCTGGTCGAAGACCATGATGTGACGCGGATCGATGAACACTTCGACCACCGCGTCGGTCTCGAAATCCCTGATGCCATGGGTCAGCATCACCCAGCGGGCATCGGCGAAGTCGAGATGGACGAAACTCTCGGAGCCGGTGATCTCGGTGATGATGACTTTCGCCCGCACCGGTACCGCCAAGGCATCAGGCCGTTCGAGCGACAGGTGATGCGGCTGGAAGCCGATCGTGTAATTGCCGTCGGCGATGCCCACGAGTTCCGTCGGCACCGGCAGTTTGACGCCGCCCTCCAGCAGGAAGTCGGGCCCCTTCTTGGCCAGCACGATGGTGTTGAGCGGCGGATCGGCGAATGTCCTGGCCGTCACCAGATCGATCGGCTTGCGGAAAACATCGATCGTCGGTCCGAACTGCGTGATCCGGCCTTCCGACAGCGTCGCCGTGTTGCCGCCCAGCAGCAGCGCTTCGTGCGGCTCGGTGGTGGCATAGACGAAGATGGTGCCGGCGGCGGCGAAGATCCTCGGCAGTTCAGCCCGCAATTCCTCGCGCAGCTTGTAGTCGAGATTGGCCAGCGGTTCGTCGAGCAGCACCAGGCTGGCATTCTTGACGATGGCGCGCGCCAGCGCGGTGCGCTGCTGCTGGCCGCCTGAAAGGTTGAGCGGTGTGCGGTCGAGATAGGGCGTCAGCTTGAGCAGCGCCGCGGCCTCGCGCACCTGGCTGTCGATCTTGCCCTGCTCTACGCCGGCCACCCGCAGCGGCGAGGCGATGTTCTCGTAGACGGTCATCGCCGGATAGTTGATGAACTGCTGGTAGACCATGGCGATCTTGCGCTTCTGCACCGGCGTGCCGGTGACGTCGCGGCCGTCGAACCAGACCGAACCCGTGGTCGGCACATCGAGGCCGGCCATCAGCCGCATCAGGCTGGTCTTGCCGGAAAGCGTTGGCCCGAGCAGAACGTTGAGCGAGCCGTGCTGAAGCGTCAGCGACACGTCGCGAATATGCTCGACCGCACCGACCGTCTTGGTAACGTTCCTCAATTCAAGCATGACGCCTCCTCCCAGGCTTTCTGCATCAGCTCAAAACCTCTTCATTCGGCAGCAGCGACATGTCGGCGGCTTATGCCGCGCATGAATTCATCGAGCGCTGCGACCTGCTCGCGGTTAAGGTGCAGACCGCGCTTGGTCCGGCGCCACAGCACATCCTCCGCCGTAACTGCCCATTCGTTTTCAACGAGATAGCGCACCTCGGCCTCGTAAAGGTCACCACCGAAGTTGCGGCCGAGTTCGGCATTCGACTTGGCAAGGCCGAGCAGAACCTGAGCGCGCGTTCCGTAAAGCCGGGTCAGCCGGCGGGCGAGGCGCGCATCGAGGAACGGATAGGCCGCCTTCAGCTTCGTCACCTGCGCATCGAAACCGGTGGCCGGGAAATCGCCGCCCGGCAGCGGTGCGTTGGCGGTCCATGGCTTGCCGCGTGTGCCGAGGAACCCTTCGATCTTCTCCAGCATCGATTCCGACAGCCGGCGGTAGGTGGTGATCTTGCCGCCGAAGGCATTGACGATCGGGGCGGACCCCTCGCCGGCATCGGCCTTCAGCACATAGTCGCGCGTTGCTTCCTGCGCCTTGGAGGCGCCGTCATCATAGAGCGGACGCACGGCTGAATAGGTCCAGACGATGTCGGACCGCATGACGGGTTGAGCGAAATATTCGCTGGCCGCGGCGCAGAGATAATCGATCTCGGCGTCGCTGATCTTCACGTCATGCGGATCGCCGGGATAGTCCCGGTCGGTGGTGCCGATCAGCGTGAACTCTTCCTCGTAGGGAATGGCGAAAATGATGCGGCCATCCTTGTTCTGGAAGAAATAGGCGCGCGGATCGTCGAATTTCTTGGCGATGACGATGTGGCTGCCCTGCACGAGGCGGACATTGTGCACGTCATTGAGGCCGACGACGTCGGAGAGTACGTGATCGACCCATGGTCCGGCGGCGTTGACCAGCAGCCTGGCCCTGACCTCCTCGGTATCACCGGTCCTGAGGTTCTCGATCTTGATCACCCACATGCCGGCTTCACGACGGGCTCCGACCACCTTCGTGCGGGTCCGGATCGTCGCGCCGCGATCGGCGGCATCGCGGGCGTTGAGCGCCACCAGGCGCGCATCATTGACCCAGCCGTCCGAATATTCAAAAGCCTTTTTGAACAATGGTTTCAGAGGTTTGGCCGCCGGATCGCTCGCCATGTCGAGTGTCCTGGTCGCCGGCAGCAATTTGCGCCCGCCAATGTGGTCGTAGAGGAACAGGCCAAGCCTGATCAGCCAGGCGGGACGCAGGCCCTTGGCATAGGGCAGCACGAAGCGCATCGGCCAGATGATATGCGGTGCGTTCTTCCACAGAACCTCGCGCTCCATCAGCGCCTCGCGCACCAGGCGGAATTCGTAGAATTCGAGATAGCGCAGGCCGCCATGGATCAGCTTGGTCGAGCCCGAGGACGTTCCGCTGGCGAGGTCGTTCATCTCGGCGAGGAAAACCGAGAACCCGCGGCCAACGGCGTCCCGAGCGATGCCGCAGCCGTTGATGCCCCCGCCAACGACAAAGATGTCACGGATCTGAGATGCGTCCACAAATTCCTCCAACGATTTCGCATTGCACCATTTCGGGTCTTTTGCGAAACCGTGGTGGAATTATTTCGAACTGATAACGAATGTCAAACGAAATATCACACGCCTGTGAAATGGTCGTGAATGGGTCCGCCAGGCGAAGTTTCGATCAGATGAACCTCGGCCTCCTGGCAGATCCTGCGCACCGACGGGATATCGCAGCGGTCGGTGATGAAAGTGTTGACCTGCGACAGATGGCCGATGCGCACCGGCGCGGTGCGTTCGAACTTGGTCTGGTCTGATACCAGGATGACGTGCCTGGCATTGGCGATGATCGCCTGCGCCACCTTCACTTCGCGAAAATCGAAGTCGAGCAAGGCGCCGTCATGGTCGATGGCCGAGGCGCCGATGACGGCGTAGTCGACCTTGAACTGCCTGATGAAGTCAACCGCGGCTTCGCCGACGACCCCACCGTCCGAGCCGCGGACCACGCCACCGGCAATCACAACCTCGATCGACGGATAGATACGCATCCTGTTGGCAACATTGATATTATTGGTTATGACCATCAGGCCGTTGTGATCGAGCAGCGCCTTGCTGACGGCCTCGGTCGTTGTCCCGATGTTGATGAACAAGGAAGCGTTGTCGGGGATCAGCCTGGCCGCCGCGCGGCCGATCGCCTCCTTCTCGTCCGCCGCGATCTTGCGCCTGGCCTCATACTCCATGTTCTCGATGCCGGACGGGAACAACGCGCCGCCATGAATGCGCGAAAGCAGCCTCTGGTCGCACAGATCGTTGAGGTCCTTGCGAATGGTCTGCGGCGTCACGTTGAAATGGGTAGCCAGATCGTCAACCAGCACGCGGCCATGGTCCTTGGCCATCTGGATGATCTCGGCATGACGCGGCGACAGATACATTAGACAGCTCCCATTTTCGTTTTTCTTGCTTATAGCGGAAAACGAAACCAATGAAAAGGCACAAGCCGGCTAACGAAAATTCCTGATTATGCCAGCACCCGTGTCCGATTCGAATCCGGGTTGATCAAGCCATGCCGCGCGCGATTTCCGTGATGACAGCGAAAGCCGCATCGACATCATCGCCGGTCGCTTCGAACTGACCAACCTGGAAGCGGATCGCCACCCGTCCATCGACCCGCGTCTGCGTTAGGTAGATGCGACCATCATCGTTGATCGCATTGACCAGCCGCAGATTGTGCTCGTCGGCATCGCCGTTCACGGCAGCCTTGTGCCGGAACGAAAACAGCGACAGCATCGTTTGGCTGACAATCTCGAAGTCAGGCACCTTTGCCAGCCGGGCGGCAAGGCCCTCGCTCCAGGCGACATGGTTGCGGATCATGGTGCGCAGGTTTTCCAGCCCGTGGGCGCGCAGCAGGAACCACAATTTCAGGGCGCGGAAGCGCCGGCCCAGCGGCACTGACCATTCGGAATAGTTGATGATGCCGTCATGGCCGTGCGTCTTGAGATAGTCGGGCTTGATGGCCAGCGTCCTGACATGGCTTTCAGGATCGCGCAGGAACTGGATCGAACAGTCGAACTGTGCGCCGAGCCATTTGTGCGGATTGAAGACGATCGAATCCGCACCTTCGATACCTGTCCAGAAGTGCCGGTACTCCGGACAAATCATCGCCGACCCGGCCCAGGCCGCATCGACATGGAGGTAGAGCCCATGCCGCTTGGCGACCTCGGCGACCGCGGCAACGTCGTCAGTGCCACCCGTGCTGGTACCACCTACGCAAGCAATGATGCCCGCCGGCAGCAGGCCGGCTTTCCTGTCGGCGACGATCGCCGCTTCAAGCTCTGCGGTGTCCATTGCGCGAAAGCGACCTGCCACCGGGATGCGGACAAGATTGTCCTCGCCGATACCGGCAACCCATATCGCGCGGTCGATCGACGTGTGCACCTGGTCGGAGGAATAGATGCGCAACCGCGCTTGCCCGGCCAGTCCCTTCTTGTTGCCTTGCCAGTCCAGCGCCCGCTCGCGCATGGTCAGCACGGCGTTGAGCGTCGCCGACGAGGCCGAATCCTGGATCACGCCGGAGAACCCTTCCGGTAGGCCGAGCGCCTGGCGCATCCAGTCGACGGTCCGCGTTTCAAGCTCGGTTGCCGCCGGAGAGGTCTGCCATAGCATGCATTGCGCGGCCATCGCCGAAACCAGATACTCGGCCACCACCGAGACCGGTGCCGCGTTGGCCGGAAAGTAGGCGAAGAAGCGCGGATGCTGCCAATGCGTCATGCCGGGCACGATCTTCGCTTCGAAATCGGCGAAGATCGTGTCCATCGGCTCCGGGGCTTCGGGTGGAGAGGCCTCGATGCTCCTGAATATCTCGCCCGGCGCAATCGCTGGCCGCACCGGCCGGTCGCGCAGGCTGGCGCGATAGTCGGCGCCCCAGTCGGCGGCCCGCCTCGACCAGTCGCGGAACTCTTCATTGTCCATGCTTTTCTCCCAATAGCCGGCGAGCGGGCCGGTTGCCCCAGCCGTCTCTTTAATTAACATGTTAAATACATTGGAGCAACCGGCGAGAGGCCTGGCGGCAGCACTACCCCGGAAAGTCCGGCAGGCTGGCAAAGGCTGACTTCAACGCATTCGACCAGCCTTCGGAAATGGCGCGATAATATTGGTCGTCCTGGCTGATCCGTTTCTTCAGCCCGATCTGGAAAGCATCCTTCTCCAGGAACAGAAGGTCGAGCGGCAAACCAACCGACAGGTTCGACTTCAGCGTCGAATCAAACGAGACCAGAAGCAGCTTCACGGTCTCGGCAAGGCTCATCGTCCGCTCATAGGCGCGGATGATGATCGGCTTGCCGTATTTGGTCTCGCCGATCTGGAAGAATGGAGTGTCGTCGGTCGATTCGATGAAATTGCCTTCGGGATAGATCATGAACAGCCGTGGCGGGCTGCCCTTGATCTGCCCACCCAGGATGAAAGAGGCATTGAAATAGGAATCGGCCTTCTCGCCGACAGGCGACGAATGGGCGATCACTTCCTTGACCGTGTCGCCGACCAGCCGCACCGTCTGATACATCGACGGTGTTTCGAGCAGCGTGGCATGGCGGTCCGCCACGGCCTTGGTGCGCTCCTCGAGCAGGCTGACCACGGCCTGTGTCGTCGCCAGATTGCCGGCGGACATCAGCACGATGACGCGCTCGCCCGGCTGTTCCCAGACATGCATCTTCTTGAAAGTCGAGATCGAATCCATACCGGCATTGGTGCGCGTGTCCGACATGAACACGAGCCCGCGATCGATCTTCAGGCCGACGCAATAGGTCATGGAATCTCTTCTAGAGTGGCTCGACGCAATTCCGGACGGAAAACCGCTTCACACTTTTCCTGGAATTGCTTCTGGCGGCAATCCTGAGGGATTACTGCTCCACCGTGACGGTGACCGCAAGCTGTTCTTCCGCCTGTCCCAGCCGAATTCCCGAGACCGGCGAGGCGTCACGATAATCGCGGCCGGTGGCCACCTTCACATAGCGCTCGTCGGGAGAAATACCATTGGCGGGATCGAAGGCAACCCAGCCGAGGCCCGGAACATGTGCTTCGGCCCAGGCATGGCTTGCCGCCTGCTCGACAGACGCCTCCATCATCAGATAGCCACTGACATAGCGGGACGGAAAACCCATGGCGCGCGCGGCGGCGGCAAAGATGTGGCTATGGTCTTGACAAACCCCGGTTTTCAGCGACAGGGCCTCCTCAGCCGGGGTCGCCGCATTGGTGATGCCAGGTGTATAGGCGACGCGCTCGCCGATGATGGCCATCAGCCGGTGCAGCCTTTCGATATCGGTGCCCGAGCCGACCGCTTCGGCAATACCACGGATGCCGCTGCCTATGGTGGTCAAAGGCGTCTCCTGCGCGAACAACCAGAGTGGCGCGAAGCCCTGATGCGGACCGCTGACGCCTGATGTGTCGCGCGTCACCACCTCGCCCGACGCCTCGACCGTGATGAAGTCGTGGTCACCCTCGACGCTCAACAGCCTGTTATCGTTGCCATACTGGTCGGTAAAGCGAACCTCCTCGCGCGCGCCTTCAACCTTTAATGCCCAGGACAGCACCGTCTGTGTCGGCCCGCTTACCGGCAGCAGCCTCAGCCGCTGTAACAGGTAATGCACCGGCGCATCGTAGCGGTATTCGGTCCGGTGAGAGATTTTCAGCCGCATGGCTATCGTCCGTTTGTGTGCATAATCTCATCCGAAAACCGGCAACCATTTTTCACCGTCATGGTCATTCGGTTCGGGACCATGCTCAATTAAACCTGTAGTCCTGTGCGATCTCGTCGCCGAGCCTGGTGTTGTCGCGAATGAAATTGGCCAGGAATTCGTGCAGGCCGGTATCGAAAATGTCCTTGATCGACCCTGCCCTCAACATCGCCTGCGTTTTCTCCGCCGTTGCGTGGCAGGCATGGCGTTCGCCATAGTCCTCGCCGAGGAACTTCAGATGCTCCGCCAGGAAGCGGTAGCAAAAGGTCAGCGATCGCGGCATGCGGACGTTGAGGATCAGGTAATCGGCAATATTGGTCGGCTTGTAGTCGGCGTCATAGACCCAGCGGTAGGAGCGATGCGCCGACACCGAGCGCAGGATCGATTCCCATTGGTAGTTGTCGAGCGTCGAACCGACCCAGGAGATCGACGGCAGAAGCACGTAGTATTTCACGTCGAGGATGCGCGCCGTATTGTCGGCACGCTCGACATAGGTGCCGAGCTGCGAGAAGTCGAAGATCTCGTTGCGCAGCATGGTGCCGTAGAACGAGCCGCGGATCAGCGCCGTCTCGCGCTTGATGGCGTCGAGCACGCTGGGCAGATCACGCTCGTCAATCGGTCTCGCCAGCATCCGCTTCAACGCCATCCAGGCTTCATTGATGCTTTCCCATGTCTCGCGCGTCAGCGCTGTGCGCACCATGCGCGCATTGTTGCGGGCCGTCTCGATCGACGCCATGGTGCTCGACGGGTTCGACGTGTCGCGCAAAAGGAAGTCGGCGACATTGGCCGCCGTGTAGTCCTGGTATTTCTGTGTGAAGGCGGCATCCGAACCGGCGCTGAGCAGCACTGAGTTCCATTCTTCGGATGCGTCCTGCGTCCGGGTCAGCGCCATGCGCAAGCCGGCATCGACCAACCTTGCCATGTTTTCCGCTCGCTCGATGTAGCGGTTCATCCAGTAGAGCCCGTTTGCGGTGCGGCCGAGAAGCATGTGAAGCGGCCCCTTCGAGCTAGTGAGTAGGGAATAGTGAGTAGTCAGTAGTAAACAGTTGAATCTCCACTGGATATGGCATGCGCTGTCCCCCTCTACTACTGCCTACTGCCTACTGCCTACTGCCTACTGCCTGCTCATCTCAATCATCCAGCACCCAGGTATCCTTGGTGCCGCCGCCTTGTGAGGAGTTCACGACCAGCGAACCTTCCTTCAGCGCAACCCGCGTCAGCCCGCCCGGCACGATCTGGATGCGGTCGGAGACCAGCACGTAGGGCCGGAGATCGACATGGCGCGGCGCCAACCCCTTCCCGGTCAGGATCGGACAGGTCGACAGCGCCAGTGTCGGCTGGGCGATATAGTTGGAAGGCTTCGCGGCCAGCTTCTTGGCAAAATCCTCGCATTCCTGCTTGGTCGCGGCCGGTCCCACCAGCATGCCGTAGCCGCCGGAGCCATGGACTTCCTTGATTACCAGTTCGTGGATGTGCTCGAGCACATATTTGAGGCTGTCCGGCTCGGAACAGCGCCAGGTGGGAATGTTGCCAAGGATCGCCTTGCGGCCGGTGTAGAATTCGACGATCTCGGGCATGTAGGAGTAGATCGCCTTGTCGTCGGCGATACCGGTGCCCGGCGCATTGGCGATGGTGATGTTGCCGGCGCGGTAGACATCCATGATGCCGGGTATGCCCAGAGCCGAATCCGGCCGGAAGGTCAGCGGATCGAGGAAGGAATCGTCCACACGGCGGTAGAGCACGTCGATCTGCTTATAGCCTTCGGTCGTGCGCATCGCGACGTGGCCGTCGATAACGCGCAGGTCCTGGCCCTCGACCAGTTGAACCCCCATCTGGTCGGCGAGGAAGGCGTGCTCGAAATAGGCGGAATTGTAGCTACCGGGCGTCAGCACCGCGATGGTCGGCGCGCCCTTGGTGCTCTGGGGGCGAACCGCCGCCAGCGACTGGCGCAGCAGCTGGGGGTAATTCTCCACCGGCCGCACCTTGATCTTCTGGAACAGCTCGGGGAACAGCTGCATCATCGTCTCGCGGTTCTCCAGCATGTAGGAGACACCGGACGGCGTGCGCGCATTGTCCTCCAGAACGTAGAACTCGTCCTCGCTGATGCGTACGATATCGACGCCGATGATGTGGGTGTAGACGCCGGCCGGCGGCCGCACACCGATCATCTCCGGCAGGAAAGCCTCGTTCCTGGCGATCAGGTCCTTGGGGACACGGCCGGCGCGCAGGATCTCCTGGCGATGGTAGATATCGTCTAGGAAGGCGTTCAGCGCCTGCACGCGCTGTTCGATGCCTTGTGTCAGGCGCCGCCATTCCTGGCCGGAAATAATGCGCGGAACGATGTCGAAAGGAATGAGCCGCTCGGAGGCTTCCTGCTCGCCATAGACGGCGAAGGTGATGCCGGTTTTGCGGAAGACGCGTTCGGCGTCCTGCATCTTCTCGGTAAGCCTGGCTGGATCCTGCTCCTTCAGCCAACGGTCATAAGCCGAATACGGTCTTCTAAGTCCGGAGACCTCCGGAAGCATTTCATCGAACGCTGCCAATCGCATACTCCCCTGTGACGCCATTTCACTGGCGTCGCCGGAGAAAATCAAGCGCAATCGGTGATTTGAGGGGTGCAGCCGATCAGTATCTTGCGCTTGCCTAAAATTAAGGCAGCTGAAATATCACCTTGCTCAGGCTGTGCCTGATGCCCGGGCAAATCCGCTCGGCAGCTAGAAGGCGCGAAACGTGACGACGGTGAAGGTGTCCTTGATGCCCGGCAGAACCTGCACCTTTTCATTGACGAAATGTCCGACGTCTTCCTCGTCGTCGACATAGAATTTGGCGAGCAGATCGTAATTGCCGGCGGTGGAATAGATTTCCGACGCGATCTCGGCATCGGCAAGCGCGCTGGCAACCTCATAGGATTTGCCCAGCTCGCATTTGATCTGCACGAAAAACGCCTTCATGGCTTCGTCCCGCTAAACTTCCAGGTCCAAGCGGCCCTTCTGGCAGACTGGAGGCGGCCTTTCAAGCGTTGGAATGCGCACTTAGCCGGCGCGGACACTGGCGATGTCGACCCTACGGAGCCGAAAATATCGTTAGTGCAGTGTTCGGAAAGCCCAGCTCATTGGCCATCAGCATAAGCAATCTGCTGCAGCGAACGAATATTGGCAGCCGCTGCAACCGTGAAGCGCCGTCATGCGTATGTTAGAATACCCGCCGACGGCTTTTTCAATGGCGGCTTTCGAGGACAAGGGAGACCGGTCATGCGCCGCACACTTTTCGCATTTGCCTTGGGTCCGCTGATACTCGCTTCCTCGGCGTCTGCCGGCGATGCCGATATCAAGGCGGCCCAGGCAGCCATAGATGGTCAGCTGAAAGCCTTCATCGCCAATGACGGCGCCACCGCCTACAGCTTCGCGGCGCCGAATGTGAAACAGATCTTCCCGACCGTCGACACCTTCATGAACATGGTCACCAATGGCTATGCACCGGTACGCAAGCCACAAACCTACTCCTTCGGCAAGGTCGAGGAGACGAGCCCAGGTTCGATCATCCAGCAGGTGCTGATCGTCGGCCCCGACGGCAAGGACTACGAGGCGGTCTACACGTTGCAGCAGCAGCCCGACGGCACGTTCCGGATCACCGGCTGCAGCCTGCGGGCGTCGAACTCGCTCAGCACCTGAACGGCTATAGCGTGGGGATATCGCCCCTCGCCCAGCCCTCGGTGATCTCGGCCCCGCGCGTCTCGAAGCTGCCGGCTTCGACCGCCGCCCGGATGTCCTGCATCAGCTTCTGGTAGTAGGACAGGTTGTTCCAGGTCAGCAGCATCGCGCCGAGCGCCTCCTGCGAGCGCACCAGATGATGCAGATAGGCACGCGAATAATCGCGCGTCGCCGGGCAGTCGCTTTCCTCGTCGAGCGGGCGCGGATCATCGGCATGGCGGGCGTTGCGCAGGTTGACCTTGCCGCGCCTGGTGTAGGCAAGGCCATGGCGGCCCGCCCGCGTCGGCATCACGCAATCGAACATGTCGATGCCGCGCGCCACCGATTTCAGGATATCATCCGGCGTGCCGACGCCCATGAGGTAGCGAGGCTTGTCCTGAGGCAGCTCCGGACAGGTGATGTCAAGCATCTCAAGCATCACCGCTTGGGACTCGCCGACGGCCAGCCCCCCGACCGCGTAACCCTTCAGGTTCATCGCGCTCAGCGCCTGCGCGGACCGCATCCTGAGCGCCGCGTTGTCGCCGCCCTGTACGATGCCGAACATCGCCTTGCCGGGCTGGTCGCCGAACGCCATTTTGCAGCGCTCGGCCCAGCGCAGCGACAACTCCATGGCGCGCTCGATCTCCTTCAGCTCGGCCGGCAGCGCCGTGCATTCGTCGAGCTGCATCTGGATATCGGAATCGAGCAAACCTTGAATCTCGATCGAACGCTCCGGCGACATCTCGTAAGGGGCGCCGTCGATATGCGAGCGGAAGGTAACGCCTTTCTCGCTCAGCTTTCTCAGCTTCGACAGGGACATCACCTGGAAACCGCCGCTGTCGGTCAGGATCGGATGCGGCCAGCGGGCGAACTCATGCAAACCGCCAAGCCGCGCCACGCGCTCGGCGCCGGGCCGCAGCATCAGATGATAGGTATTGCCCAGGATGATGTCGGCGCCGACGCCGCGCACCTGATCCATGTACATGGTCTTGACCGTACCGCCGGTGCCGACCGGCATGAAGGCGGGCGTGCGGATTTCGCCGCGCGGCATGTCGATCAAACCGCGCCGCGCCTTGCCGTCGGTCGCCAGAACCTTGAAGCTGAACGGCTTAGTCATTGAAGTCCTTGTCGTGGATTGGCGCACACGGCGCCTGCGTGTTGAGCGACGGGCATTGGATCATGCAGGGCTCATCCGCGCGCGGTAAAGCAGGCTCGCGTCTCCGTAGGAATAGAACCTGTAGTGGTTAGCGATGGCATGCGCATAGGCCGCACGCATCGTGTCGAGGCCGCTGAAGGCCGAAACCAGCATGAACAGCGTCGAGCGAGGCAGATGGAAATTGGTCATCAGCATGTCGGCGGTGCGAAAGCGATAGCCAGGCGTGATGAAGATGTCTGTCGGGCCCGACCATTCAGCCAGTGCGCCATCCTCACGCGCGGCGCTCTCCAGCAGGCGCAGCGAAGTCGTGCCAACGGCAATGATACGCCCGCCCCTCGCCTTCGCAGCATTCAAGGCGTCGGCGGTCGCCTGACTGACGGAGCCGATCTCGGCATGCATCTTGTGATCGGCGGTGTCGGCTGCCTTCACCGGCAGGAACGTGCCGGCACCGACATGCAAGGTGACGAAGTGGCGCTCGACCCCTTTGGCATCGAGTGTCGCGAAAAGCTCCGGCGTGAAATGCAGGCCGGCCGTAGGCGCCGCAACCGCCCCTTCCTCGCGGGCATAGATGGTCTGGTAGTCGGCGCGGTCGCGCTCGTCGTCGTCGCGCTTCGAGGCGATGTAAGGCGGCAACGGGATATGGCCGACGGCGTGCAACGCTTCGTCGAGGAAAGGCCCCGACAGGTCAAAGCCGAGCAGCGCCTCGCCGCCCTCGCCTTTCTCGATCACCGTGGCATCGAGCTGGCCAAGGAAACAGGAATTGCCGTCACGGCCAAAATGGATGCGGTCGCCGGCGACGATGCGCTTGCCTGGCCGCATGAAGGCGAGCCACCGATCCGGCGCCACGCGCATATGCAGTGTGGCCTCGACCTGCGCCTGCGCTTCGCCGCGCCGTCTGATGCCTTTGAGCTGCGCCGGAATGACCTTGGTGTCGTTGAACACCAGAACGTCGCCGGCCTTGAGCAAGGAAGGCAGATCGCCAACCGTCCGGTCATCGAGCGCCTCGCCCGGTTTGACCACCAGCATCCTGGCGCTGTCGCGCGGCTCTGCCGGGCGAAGCGCGATGCGCTGCTCCGGAAGGTCAAAATCAAAGAGGTCGACACGCATTGGAAATCAAAACAGCCGGACGAGCAGTGCCCCGACCAAGAGCAGCACCGCGCCGGCGACGCGGCCGAGCGAGATTTCACGCACCGCGACACCAAGGAAGCCGACGCGGTCGATGAGCATGCCGGCCAGCAGCTGGCCGGCCACCAGGAACGCCATCAGCGCGGCAGCGCCGATGCGCGGCGTGAGAATCGTCGAGAGCGTGACATAGAAGCCGCCGAGCATGCCGCCGGCGACGAACAGCCACGGCGCCGGTGCCTTCCAGTCGAGCGAAATGCCTTGCAGCTTCACCACCGTGACGGAGATGATGCCAAGCACGATAGCGCCCGACAGGAACGAAAACGCGGCCGCCGCGACCGGGAGCCCCAGGCCGCGCGCCAACTGCGAATTGATCGGCGCCTGAATGGCAATGAAGGCGCCGGACAGGATGCCGAGAAGCGACCAGACGACGCCCATCATTGTTATCTGCCTTACTTGACGTCGGCCGCGACCTTCAGCGACACGATCTTGTCGGGGTCCTGCACCGGCTCGCCGCGCTTGATCTTGTCGACATTGTCCATGCCTTCGATCACCTGGCCCCAGACTGTGTACTGGCGGTTGAGGAACGCGGCATCGTCGAAGCAGATGAAAAACTGCGAATTGGCCGAGTTCGGGTTCTGGGCGCGGGCCATCGAGCAAGTGCCGCGGCCGTGATTGGCGTTGGAGAATTCAGCCTTCAGGTCCGGCTTGTCGGAGCCGCCCATGCCCGCGCGGGACGGCGCGAAAGTCGGCTTGGACGAATTGCCGAACTTGACGTCGCCGGTCTGCGCCATGAAGCCCTCGATGACGCGGTGGAACACCACGCCGTCATAAGCGCCCTCACGCGCCAGTTCCTTGATGCGGGCGACATGGCCGGGCGCCAGGTCGGGAAACATTTCGATGACGACCTCGCCCTTGGTCGTTTCCATGATGAGCGCGTTCTCGCGGTCCTTGATTTCGGCCATGTCAGATATCCTTTTTCAAAACAGAATTATTTGTCGGCGGCGATGCGCACCTTGATCATCCGGTCGGGATCGGCGACCGTGCCATTGTCCGCCTCATCGCCCTTCTTGATCTTGTCGACCAGTTCCATGCCGCTGACGACATTGCCGACGATGGTGTACTGGCCATCGAGCGGCGGCGCCGGCGCGAACATGATGAAGAACTGCGAATTGGCGGAGTTCGGATCCTGCGAGCGGGCCATGCCGACCACGCCGCGCTTGTAGTGCTCGGTCTGCGAGAATTCGGCCGGCAGGTCGGGAAGATCGGAACCTCCGGTGCCGACGGCCTGGGCATTGAAACCCTTCTTCATGTTGCCGAACTTGACGTCGCCGGTCTGGGCCATGAAGCCGTCGATGACGCGGTGGAACGCGACATTGTCGTAGGCATGCTCACGCACGAGCTTCTTGATCTGCGCGACATGCTTGGGCGCCAGATCGGGCCGAAGCGCGATGGTCACGTCGCCGTCCTTCAGCGTGATGATCATGGTGTTTTCGGGATCGGCGGCATAGGCCGAGACCGATGCGGTCACGAGACCGGCGAGCACGACGAGGAACGAGGCAAGCTTCTTCAGCTGCATGGTCTTCTCCGGGAAACTTATTTTGCGAATTTGGCGGTGAGCGCGCCGGCAACCGCCGCCGGCACGAAGGGGTGGATGTCGCCTCCCATCGAGGCAATCTGGCGCACAAGTGTGGCGGTAATGGTGCGCACCGAAGGGCTGGCGGGCAGAAAAACCGTCTGCAATTCCGGCGCCATGGTCTCGTTCATGCCGGCCATCTGCATCTCGTAGTCGAGATCGGTACCGTCGCGCAGGCCGCGGATCATGATCGAGGCTCCCTGTTTCCTGGCGGCATCGATGACCAGCCCGTCAAAGGCGACCACCTTGATGCGGGTCCCGTCGCGGCCGAATTCAGCCTTCGTCGCCGCTTCGATGAGGTGCACCCTCTCCTCGAAGGAGAACAGCGGCTTCTTGCCCGGATGAATGCCAATCGCGGCGTAGACAATGTCTGCAACCGCCAGAGACGCTTTCAGCACATCGAGATGGCCGTTGGTCAGCGGGTCGAAGGAGCCGGCATAGAGGGCTGTGCGTTCGGTCATGCCGGAGCTTCTAGCGAGCCTCTCTCACAAAGGCAAATCCGATCGGGATCATGTCCGTGAACCCTTTCCGGCACATGAACGACAGATGAACACGCTGATCACGAAGCCTTCACGCAGCGTTCACTAGGTTGCACCTTAATAGGATGAAACCAAAACCCCATCTATCCGTTGGTAAGGCGCAGGAGAACACGCACATGCTGATCTACATGCTCGCCACCGCAATGACCGTCGCCATGCTGATCGCCACAGTATTCGGGTTGCATCAGGAGGCGCAACGTGCCCGCGTCAAGGCCGCCACGAAACGTTTTGAAGGCTTCGGCCTCCGCAAGCCGTATCGCCACTACTAAGTCAGCCTGAACCAAGTCAGTCTGAGCTTGCTACCGCGCCGGCCGATTGGCCGGCGTTGCCGTGTTTAAAGACCCGTGGCCGGACTTACTCGGCAGTCTCCGGCCCGGGGTCCGCCGCAGGAGTGGTGTCGGCGACGCCCTCGACGGTCTCTTCGCTTTCCTCGTCCGATTGCGGCTCGGAAATGCGCTCGACCGAAACCACCTTTTCACCTTCGGCGGTATTGAAGATGGTCACGCCCTTGGTGGCCCGGCTTGCGAAACGGATGCCGTTCACCGGCACCCGGATGACGGTGCCGCCATCCGACACCAGCATGATCTGATCGTCATTGCCGACCGGGAAGGTCGCCACCAGCCTGCCGATTTCGGCCGTCTTCGAGACGTCAGTAGCGCGGATGCCCTTGCCGCCGCGGCCGGTCAGACGGAAATCATAGGACGAGGAGCGCTTGCCGTAACCATATTCCGTGACCGTCAGCACGAACTGCTCATGCGCCTTGAGGAATTCGTAGCGTTCGTCGGACAGCTCCGCTTCCTCGTCGACCTCTTCATTGGTCAGCGCGATCTCTTCTTCTTCGCCCGGTATACCGGCAGCCAACCGCCGTTCGACCGCCGCCCGCTTGAGATAGGCGGCGCGTTCGGCCGGCGGCGCATCGACATGCTCGATGACAGCCATGGAAATGACGCGGTCGGTATCGGCCATGGCTATGCCGCGCACGCCGACAGAGTTGCGGCTCTGGAATACGCGCACGTCGCCAACCGAGAAGCGGATGCACTGGCCGGAGCTGGCGGTCAGGAGTACGTCGTCATTATCGGTACACGTCTCGACGCCGAGGATCTCGTCGCCCTCCTCCTCCAGCTTCATGGCGATCTTGCCATTGCGGTTGACCTGGATGAAGTCGGAAAGCTTGTTGCGGCGCACTGTGCCGCGCGTGGTGGCGAACATCACGTCGAGCTCGCCCCAGCTGGTCTCGTCTTCCGGCAGCGGCATGATGGTGGTGATGCGCTCGCCCTGCTCGAGCGGCAGCATGTTGATCAGCGCCTTGCCGCGTGACTGCGGATTGCCGATCGGCAGCCGCCAGACCTTTTCCTTGTAGACGATGCCGCGCGAGGAGAAGAACAGCACCGGCGTGTGGGTGTTGGCCACGAACAGCCTGGTGACGAAATCCTCTTCCTTGGTCGACATGCCGGAGCGGCCCTTGCCGCCGCGGCGCTGCGCCCGGTAGAGCGACAACGGCACGCGCTTGATGTAGCCGGAATGGCTCACCGTCACGACCATATCCTCGCGCTGGATCAGGTCCTCGTCTTCCATGTCGGCGCCGCCGTCGGTGAGTTCGGTGCGGCGTGGCGTGCCGAACTCGTCGCGCACGGCGGCGAGCTCGTCCTTGACGATCTGCTGGACGCGCGCGCGCGACGACAGAATGTCGAGATAATCGACGATTTCGGTGCCGATGGTGTTCAATTCGTCGGCGATTTCGTCGCGGCCAAGCGCGGTCAGGCGCTGCAGGCGCAGTTCGAGGATGGCGCGCGCCTGCTCCTCGGACAGATTGTAGGTGCCGTCCTCGTTGATGCGGTGGCGGGGATCGTCGATCAGAAGGATCAGCGATTCGACGTCGCCGGCCGGCCAGCGGCGCTCCATCAACTGTTCGCGCGCCGTCTGCGGATCCGGCGCGGTACGGATCAGCTTGATGACCTCGTCGATATTGGCGACGGCGATGGCCAGGCCAACCAGCACATGGGCGCGGTCGCGCGCTTTGCGCAGCAGGAATTTCGTCCGCCGTGTAATCACCTCCTCGCGGAAGGTGACGAACGCCTTCAGCATATCGGTCAGCGTCAGCAGTTCCGGCTTGCCGCCGTTCAGCGCCACCATGTTGGCGCCGAACGAGGTCTGCAGCGGCGTGAAACGGTAAAGCTGGTTGAGGATGACATCGGCAACGGCATCGCGCTTCAGCTCGACGACAACCCGGTAGCCCTGGCGGTCGCTCTCGTCGCGGATGTCGGAAATGCCCTCGATGCGCTTGTCGCGCACGAGCTCGGCCATCTTCTCGATCATCGAGGCCTTGTTCACCTGATAGGGAACCTCGGTGATGATGATCGATTCACGGTCATTGCCGCGCTGTTCGATGTTGACCTTGCCGCGCATGACAATGGACCCACGGCCGGTGGAATAGGCGCTGTAGATACCGGAACGGCCAAGCACGATGCCGCCGGTCGGGAAATCGGGACCTGGAATGATCTCCATCAGCGCCGGCAGGTCGATCGACGGGTTGTCGATGACGGCAATGGCGGCGTTGCAGACCTCACCGAGATTATGCGGGGGGATGTTGGTGGCCATGCCGACGGCGATGCCGCCGGAGCCGTTGACCAGCAGATTGGGAAAGCGCGCGGGCAGGACCTTCGGCTCGGTGTCCGAGGCATCATAAGTGTCCTGGAAGTCGACGGTGTCCTTGTCGATATCCTCCAGCAACTCATGCGCGACCTTGGTCAGCCGAGATTCGGTATAACGCATGGCCGCCGGCGGATCGCCGTCGATCGAACCGAAGTTGCCTTGGCCGTCGATCAGAGGCACGCGCAGCGACCAGTCCTGCGCCATGCGCACCAAGGCGTCATAGATCGAGGCATCGCCGTGCGGATGGTATTTACCCATCACGTCGGCGACGGGACGCGCGGACTTCACATATTTGCGGTTCCAGTGGTAGCCGCTCTCATGGGCGGCATAGAGGATACGACGATGCACCGGCTTCAGGCCGTCGCGCACATCGGGAAGCGCACGGCTGACGATCACGCTCATCGCGTAAGAGAGATAGGAGCTCTGCATCTCCTCGATTATGGAGATCGGCTCGATGCCGGTGGGGCCGCCGTCGGCGCCGCGCGGTGTCTTTTGGTCGGTCAAATCGGATCACAATCTATTCAGGAATCACCTGCTGCTTATATAGGAAGCCAGGCCGAAACTCCAACGTTCGCGGCACTTTTCCAGTGTCATTTTTGGTGGTAATTTCAAAAGGATACCGCTGATTGCGACGATATGGCCACGGTGCTTTTCGCCGCCAGCAAGGCAAAAGCCGGCAATGGACCAATTTCCCCGAACGAAGGCCGTGAGCGCAATGAAATGGACCCGGTGGCTGCCTCTGCGAGCGATGAGCGGTTGGACGCGCCGGGATCTCAATGGTGATCTGATCGCCGGCGTGACATTGGCCGCGATCGGCATTCCCGAGCAGATGGCAACGGCCCGGCTCGGCGGCTTCGCGGCCGAGAGCCGCAACAACAGGACGAAGCAATATGATGAGCCAACGGGAACCCTTGCTGAACCCCGTTGCCGTCAGTGATCTGCGGCCGACGCAGATCACGGTCGGCATGCGCGAGGTCGCCTTGAAGCGCCAGATGATCCGCTCGCAGAGCGCCAGAAAGACCGGGACCTTTCTCGGCAGCCACATGATTCCCGTCGTGCTGGGGCCGAAGAAGCGCAATTATGTCACGGACCATCATCACCTCGCCCGCGCCTTGCTCGAGGAAGGTGTCAGGGATGTGCTGGTCACGGTGATCAGCGACCTGTCGGGGCTCGACAAGGACGCCTTCTTCGTCGTGCTCGATAACAGGGGCTGGATGCATCCGTTCGACGAGAACGGCAAGCGTCAACCCTACGACGCCATTCCCAAGACCATGGCCGAACTCGTCGACGACCCATACCGGAGCATGGCGGGCGAACTGCGCCGGCAAGGTGGCTTTGCCAAGGACACGACCCCGTTCAGCGAATTCCTGTGGGCGGACTTCCTGCGCCGGCGCATCACGCCGGGCGCCGTGGCGAAGAACTTCGACAAGGCGATGAAAGAAGCGCTGCGCGTGTCCAAGGGCAAGGACGCGGACTATCTGCCAGGCTGGTGCGGGCCGACTTCGGACTGACCCCGCCTCAACGGCTTGGCCGGCGGGCACGATAGTTGCCTGGCGTCTCACCCATGACGCGTCGAAACCGGCGGTTGAAGGTCGACAGGTCGTTGAAGCCGGCGTCGAAGGCGATCGCCGAGATCGCTTCATTTGACAGGCGCAACCGCACCGCCGCCCTGTGCAGCCGGGTTTTGAGCAGGAACTGGTAGGGCGTCATGCCGGCGACCTGCCGAAAGGTGCGCAGGAAATGGTAGGGACTGGTCGCCGTTTCATCCGCCAGAGCCGACAGCGAGACCTGTCCGTCGGCATCCAGTTCGATCCGCCGCACGGCTTCGGCCACCCGTTTCTGATCGCGGCGGCTCGGCGCGCGCCGGACAGGCGTGGCGCCGGAAACCGTGGCCACGGCGGCGGCGGCAATGCGCAGGGAGAGTTCCTCGAAAGCGTCCGTGTCGGCCATTTCACGCGCGGCTTCCGCCTCGGCCAACAACGGCGCCAGGGCCGGCAAAGGCGGCAGGCGCGGAGCCTCGAAGGTCAGCCCCCTGGCACCAGGCACGCCAGCCACAATCCGTTCCATGTAAGCCGGCCTGAAATGGAACGAGAGGCAGCGGTCGCCACTGCCATGCTCGTGCCCGCATTCATAGCATGTGCCGGAATTGCCGAGCAGGAGGCTCCCCGGCGCCAGCATCGCGGTGCCCTGTTGCGCGCGGTAACGGAACGCGCCGCCGGTGACCGCCGCGATGCAGAAATCCTGATGTGCCTCCTCGAACGGCCGATCGCCGGCGCCGGCTGTGCAGATCACATCCGCCACGTGCCAGCCGGATCCGGATGCGATAGTGCGGGTGGTCGCTGTCATGGCCGAAATATAGCAATTTTTCCCAAGCCCAGAACCCCGTCAGCGCCTACTCCTCCCGGTCTCCTGACAAGAAGAGACCGCAGCCATGTTCACCCCGTCCTCCTTTGCCGAAGCCCTGCACAGTGCCGGACCGATCGACGGACTTGCCGAGAAACTGAACCTCTACGGTCGCTTCGTCGGCGCCTGGACTTTCGACGCCTCGCGTCGCCTCGAGGATGGCACCGTGCTGACTGGCCGCGGCGAGGTGCATTTCGGCTGGGTGCTGGAAGGCCGCGCCATCCAGGATGTCTGGATCCTGCCGGCGCGCGATGCCGGCCCGTCGCCCTCGCTCGGCAAGTGGACCTTCTATGGCACAACGCTGCGCGTCTATGATCCCGGCGCCGATGCCTGGCATATCTTCTGGAGCGATCCGCGCAACCAGTATTTCAGCCGCCAGCTCGGCCGCGCCGAGGGCGACACGATCGTGCAGGTCGGCGCCACCGGCACCGGCGCCTGGGTGCGCTGGAGCTTTTCACGCATCACGAAAGAGAGCTTCCGCTGGCTCGGCGAGCGCTCGCACGACAATGGCGCGACATGGCGGACGGACGTCGAGTTCCTGGCGCGCCGAGCAACAACACCCTGACGCAGCAACCCGTTGCAACGATGGAGAAAACCATGTTCGACCATATCTCGATCGGTGTCCGCGACGCCAACGCCTCGAAGCGCTTCTACGACGCTGCGTTGAAGCCGCTCGGCTATACCTGCCTCAACCAGTCACCCGGTTCGCTCGGCTACGGCGCCCAGAGCGTCGCGCTGTGGGTGAACGAGGCGGCACATCCGGTGCCGGCGGACGAAAAATCCGGGCTGCACTTCTGCTTCGCCGCACCGACGCGGGACAGCGTCGATGCCTTCCATTCCGGCGCCTTGCGTGAGGGCGGCAGCGACAACGGCGCGCCGGGCCTGCGCCCCGATTATGGCGAAAACTACTACGCCGCCTTTGTCGTGGACCCGGACGGCTATCGGCTCGAGGCCCATTGCGGCATTCCCGGCTAATCCGTCGAGAACCATAGTTTCGCGGTCCTGACTGTTCCCACCGAGCGGGCTTTGCTCTACCAATATTGGAGTGCGGGCCCGGCCCGGCGGGAGGGGTCAGCGATGCCGAGTTTCGACAGCCTGTTCAATGCCTTCGTCACCATTCTCGTGACCATCGATCCGCCCGGGCTGGCGCCGCTGTTCCTCGCCGTGACACGCGGCATGAACCGCGATGAGCGCCAGCAGGTGTCCGTGCGCGCTTCGGTCATCGGCTTCCTAGTGATGGCGCTGTTCGCCATCGCCGGCGCCTCGATCCTTTCGGTGTTCGGCATCACGCTTCCAGCATTCCGCGTCGCCGGCGGTTTTCTCCTGTTCTTCATCGCCTTCGAAATGGTGTTCGAGCGTCGGCAGGACCGCAAGGAGAAGATCGGCGACGTCGCCATCACCAAGGACATGATCCACAACATCGCCGCCTTCCCGCTGGCGATCCCGCTGATCGCCGGCCCCGGCGCGATTTCGGCGACGGTGCTGCTTTCAGGCTCGTTTCAAGGCTTTGCGGCGCAGGCGGCGTTGGTCGGCATCATCTTCGCGTGCCTCGTCATCACCTATCTGGTGTTCGTCTTGTCGGAGCGCATCGACCGCATTCTTGGCCAGACCGGCCGCTCGATCCTGACCCGCCTGCTCGGCGTCATCCTGGCTGCACTCGCCGTGCAGTTCGTCGCCGACGGCATCAAGGCGCTGATGGTGGGATAATCCGCGACAGGCGCGCCTGTCGGTCTATTTCGCCGCGGTATCGATGACCTCGAAATCGTGGGTGATCGTGGCGGTCTTGGCCATCATCGCGGAAGCCGAGCAGTACTTCTCGATCGACAGGTCGATCGCCCGCTTGACCTTGTCGGTCGAGAGCGCCCTGCCCTTGACGATGAAGTGCATATGGATGCGCGTGAACACTTTTGGGTCAGTCTCGGCCCGATCTGCATCGAGCTCGACGACGCAGTCCTCAACCGCTTCGCGGCCTTTTTCCAGGATATGGACGACATCATAGGCAGAGCAGCCGCCGGTGCCGATCAGCACCAGCTCCATCGGGCTTGGCCCCGGCGTCTTGCCATCAGGGCTGGAGGCTGTGCCCAGCACAACCTTGTGGCCGCTGCCGGACTCACCGACGAAGGTGCGCTCCTCGACCCATTTTACCCGTGCCTTCACCGCTCTGTCCTTTCAGTCCTTGATCGCGCCTGCCCAGGCCAAATCAACAACGCAAAACCCCGAAAGTCCATGCAGGACCTTCGGAGCATATCGATCACGTGACGTCAGCCGTCTGGTATTGCTTTCGATCAGAACGGGATTTCGTCGTCCAGCTCGCGTGACGAGCCGCCACCACCGCCCCTCGGCGCACCGCCGCCACGGTTGAAGCTCTCGTTCGGGCCGGACTGGCCGAAATCGGAACCACGGCTGCTGCCACCACCGGAATAGCCGCCGACCTGGCCGCCCTCACCCTGGCCGCGCGCATCGAGCATCTGCAACTCGCCGCGGAACTTCTGCAGCACGACTTCCGTCGTATACTTGTCGTTGCCGGTCTGGTCCTGCCATTTGCGGGTCTGCAGCTGGCCCTCGACATAGACCTTCATGCCCTTCTTCAGATACTGCTCCGCCACCTTGGCGAGCTGGTCGTTAAAGATGACGACATTGTGCCACTCGGTCTTTTCCTTGCGCTCGCCGGAATTCTTGTCGCGCCAGCTTTCCGACGTCGCGATGCGGATGTTGACGACCGGCTCGCCCGAGTTCAGGCGCCGGACTTCAGGGTCCGCGCCGAGATTGCCGACCAGAATGACCTTGTTGACGCTACCCGCCATGATACTTCTCCGCGCTCATCCGAAACAATTTTTTGTCGCAGCACCTTACAGGCTACGAACGCCAGCCGCCTGCCAAGGCTGGCTTTTCCCACAAGGTTTTTGTTCCCTTTTCGTTCCTATATGCACTGCTGCTGATTGTCAAGGAATGGCAGCAATGGTTGAGGCCATCATATGGGGGTCAAAACAGCGCTTGCCAAATTGATAAGTATCGACTTATGCTTTTGCCATGATCGAAGCAGAGATTTTCCGCGCACTGGCCGACCCGACGCGACGCGCCGTCTTCGAGCGTCTGGCGACAAGCGAGATGAGCGTGTCGGAACTGCGCAGCGGCCTGACGGTGTCGCAGCCGGCCGTCTCGCAGCATCTGGCGGTGCTGCGCGGCGCCGGGCTGGTGGTAGAGCGGCGGGCGGGCCGCAACGCCTATTATCGAGCCGATCCGCAGGGGCTTGCCCCCCTGCTCTCCTGGATCGAACGCTACCGCACCTTCTGGCCGGAGCGCATCGAAAGGCTGAAGACGGTTTTGAAGGACATGGATCAGTGAAAGATCCGGATCAGTGAAGGACATAGGATCGATGAACGCCAAAAACCAAAGCGAAGTCGTCCCGGATGCGATCGAGTTCGAATACGATCTTGCCGAACCGCCGGAAAAAGTGTGGCGGGCTCTGACCGTGCCGGAACTGCTCGCAGCCTGGATGATGCCAAACGACATCAGGCCGCAGGCCGGTAGCCGTTTTGCCTTCGCCGGAACTGAGGCGGCGATCGAATGCGAAATCCTCGAAGCCGAACCCGAACGCCTCTTGCGCTTTTCCTGGCGGGAGCAGCCGGGGGACGCCGCGCGCCAGGATCCGCTTGACAGTGTCGTCACCTTCACGCTCGCCCGCACGATTTCCGGCGGCACGCATCTGCGCATTTTCCATGACGGCTTTGCCCGCAAGGCAATGCCCGCTGTTGCCGTGGCGGGCGCCGGCTGCCGGCTTTCGCTCGGGTTGCGTGGGGCCGGAAAGCCCATCGCCGCGAACACGCCATGCCTGCTGCTGCGCGCGGCCTGAACACGGAAATCGGAGAAGAAAAATGAGCGGCCTTGCCAGTCTGGTGCCGATGGTGATCGAGCAATCGAGCCGCGGCGAACGCGCCTTCGACATTTTCTCGCGGCTGCTGCGCGAGCGCATCATTTTCATCAACGGCGAGATCAATGACGACGTCTCGGCGCTGGTCTGCGCACAGCTCCTGTCGCTGGAATCCGACAATCCCGACAAGGAGATCTCGCTCTACATCAACTCGCCGGGTGGTGTGGTGACCAGCGGCTTCGCGATCTACGACACGATGCAATATATCAGCTGTCCGGTATCGACCGTGTGCATGGGTTTTGCCGCTTCGATGGGCTCATTCCTGCTGATGGCAGGCACGGCGGGACGCCGCATCGCACTGCCGAACGCCACCATCCTGCTGCATCAGCCGCTGGGCGGCTTCCAGGGTCAGGCTTCCGACATCCAGCGCCATGCCGAGCGCATCGGCCAGACCAAGCGCCACATGACCGAACTCTACGCCCAGCATTGCGGCCGCACCTATGAAGAGGTCGAACGCACGCTGGACCGCGACCATTTCATGACCGCCCGCGAGGCCCAGGCCTGGGGCATCGTCGACCATGTCTTCGGCACTCGCAAAAAAGCGGCTTGATCAGACCAAAAAGCCTGCCGCCGGTCGAGGATTCGACGATACCGGTCTGGTTCCGATGGCGGTACGTCCCTATAGTCCCGGGATGACTGACACGCATCCGCCCAAAGTATCGCATCGCGCCACCATCGCTACGGTGCTCGCCATCACAGGTTTTGTATCCAGTACGGCGCTTGCCGAGAATGCCTCGCCATCGGCGCAGAAAAGCGCCCTGCCCGGCGTCAGCGGCGACTATCGCATCGCCAAGCCAGCCCTACAGCCGGAGCCCGATGACGCGTTCCCCAGCGGCAATGGCCAGTTCAAGATCGGCGATACGGATGTCAGGATTTCCGGCAGCATCACCGTCGATATCGGCGCCGGCGCGATCAAGCCTCCCAGATAGGTGGTGGGATGAGGCCTCCAAAAGGCCCGGAGCGTTGCCAACTCCCGTTCAAAAAAAGAACAGCCCCGCCGTGCTCTAGGCAAACGGCCGGGGCTTTCCTGGATCCATAGTCCAATCTTTTGCCGGGAGTGTACTGCCGGCGTTAGATTTCGGATGCTTCGCGGCTTGCAGCCGACGATCCGACTAGCAGTCTCTGATTTTTGGTGGGTTACGGCAGGTCACGGTTTGTCGGGTGGCGCAAACGCTAAACCCTTGACACTTATGCCTGCCGCGGCTCCAGCGACACGTGGAGCCTCAAGGGACTGTCCGGTGGCGTCATGCTCCGCTCCTCTGTCCGTTGCGACATCTCGTCCCGAAGCGCAAATCGCAAATGCCTGCGGCGTCTCGCAGGCCACCTCTGCGTGGCGAGGCCATCGAAAGACAGCCGGCTTCGTTGACGTCCCGAGACTGCCCCCATGAGCCGGCCGCGTCAACCATCAATAGCCGGTTACGGAAAAATGTGATCGCGCGGAGGTTACGTGCAGGTCAGTTTCCGCACAGCTTTGTCAGGAGCGTGTTCGGTCTTTGTTCTTTCCGCTTGCCCGCTCGCGCGAAAGGCGGTTAAACGACTTCTGTCGGGAGTTGTGGCGTCTCTCGACGTGGCGGCAAAAAAACCTACATAGGGGATGGCCGGGAAAAACCCGCCAATCCCACGAATTCCAGATCTGAGGCGGCGACCGGCGATGGCCGACCATAAATTCCTTTCCATTCGCGGGGCGCGCGAACACAATCTGAAGAATGTCGATCTCGACCTGCCGCGTGACAGCCTGATCGTCATGACCGGCCTGTCGGGCTCCGGCAAATCGTCGCTCGCCTTCGACACCATTTATGCCGAAGGCCAGCGCCGCTATGTCGAAAGCCTTTCGGCCTATGCGCGGCAATTCCTCGAAATGATGCAGAAGCCTGATGTCGACCAGATCGACGGCCTGTCGCCGGCCATCTCCATCGAGCAGAAGACCACGTCGAAGAACCCGCGTTCGACGGTCGGCACCGTCACCGAGATCTATGATTACATGCGGCTTTTGTTCGCCCGTGTCGGCGTGCCCTATTCGCCGGCCACCGGCCTGCCTATCGAGAGCCAGACGGTCAGCCAGATGGTCGACCGGGTGCTGGCGGTCGAGGAAGGCACACGGCTGTTCCTGCTGGCGCCGATCGTGCGCGGTCGCAAGGGCGAGTACCGCAAGGAACTGCTGGAACTGCAGAAGAAGGGGTTTCAGCGCGTCAAGGTCGACGGCGTCTTCTACGAAATCGCCGATGTTCCGGCCCTGGACAAAAAGTACAAGCACGACATCGATGTCGTCGTCGATCGCATCGTCGTGCGCGGCGATCTCGCCACAAGGCTTGCCGACTCCATCGAGACGGCACTGAA
Source organism: Mesorhizobium sp. B4-1-4 (assembly GCF_006439395.2). NCBI lineage: Bacteria > Pseudomonadati > Pseudomonadota > Alphaproteobacteria > Hyphomicrobiales > Phyllobacteriaceae > Mesorhizobium > Mesorhizobium sp. B4-1-4. Next base: position 1,712,557 of record NZ_CP083950.1, on the reverse strand, counting down.
GCTCGCCGAGGGATTGGCGGTGGCCGAGTTCGCCGACAAGCCGCTCGACGCCAGCCAGACCGGCGAGGATTCGGTCAACAAATCGAAGAATGAGACGCATGAACGCATCCTGTTCTCCGAAAAATTCGCCTGCCCGGTATCCGGCTTCACCATTCCCGAGATCGAGCCGAGATTGTTCTCGTTCAACAACCCGTTCGGCGCCTGCCCAACCTGCGACGGTCTCGGCAGCCAGCGCGCCATCGATCCCAATCTCGTCGTGCCGGATGAGAGTGTGTCGTTGCGCGACGGCGCGGTCAGCCCATGGGCGAAGTCGACTTCGCCCTATTACGTGCAGACCCTCGAGGCATTGGGCAAGGCTTACAATTTCAAGCTCGGCGACAAGTTCAAGGATTTGAGCGCGGAGGCCCGGGAGGCGATCCTGCGCGGCACCGGCGAACGGGAAATCACCTTCCAGTACGATGACGGCCTGCGCTCCTACAAGACCACCAAGACGTTCGAAGGCGTCATCCCCAACCTCGAGCGGCGCTGGAAGGAAACCGAGTCCGCCTGGATGCGCGAGGAGATCGAGCGCTTCATGTCGGCAACGCCCTGCCCGGTCTGCAAGGGCTATAGGCTGAAGCCGGAAGCGCTGGCGGTTAAGATTGCCGGCGAGCACATTGGCGAAGTCACCGAGCAATCGATCCGCAACGCCGATCGCTGGTTCACCGACCTGCCCGCAAAGCTCAACGACAAGCAGAACGAGATCGCGGTGCGCGTGCTGAAGGAAATCCGCGAGCGCCTGCGGTTCCTCAACGACGTCGGGCTGGATTATCTGACGCTGTCGCGCAATTCCGGCACGCTGTCGGGCGGAGAAAGCCAGCGCATCCGGCTGGCATCGCAGATCGGCTCCGGCCTCACCGGCGTGCTTTACGTGCTGGACGAACCGTCGATCGGCCTGCATCAGCGCGACAACACGCGCCTGCTCGATACGCTGAAGCATTTGCGCGACATCGGCAACACGGTGATCGTCGTCGAGCATGACGAGGATGCCATCCTGCACGCTGACTATGTCGTCGACATGGGGCCGGCCGCCGGGATCCACGGCGGCGAGATCATCGCCCAGGGCACGCCCCAGCAAGTGATGGCGAACCCCAATTCGATCACCGGCAAATATCTGTCGGGCGCACTCGAAGTGGCAACGCCGGCCGTGCGCCGCGAGGCGAAGAAGAACCGGCGCCTGAAGATCGTCGGCGCGCGCGGCAACAATCTGAAGAACGTCACCGCCGAAATACCGCTCGGCACCTTCACCGCCGTCACCGGCGTATCGGGCGGCGGCAAGTCGACCTTCCTGATCGAGACGCTGTTCAAGGCGGCCTCGCGCCGCATCATGGGATCGCGCGAGCATCCGGCCGAACATGACCGCATCGAAGGCCTCGAATTCCTCGACAAGGTCATCGACATCGACCAGTCGCCGATCGGCCGCACGCCGCGGTCGAACCCCGCTACCTATACCGGCGCCTTCACGCCGATCCGTGACTGGTTCGCAGGCCTGCCTGAAGCCAAGGCGCGCGGCTACCAGCCGGGCCGTTTTTCGTTCAACGTCAAGGGCGGCCGCTGCGAGGCCTGCCAGGGCGACGGGGTCATCAAGATCGAGATGCACTTCCTGCCCGACGTCTATGTCACCTGCGATGTCTGCCACGGCAAGCGCTACAACAGAGAGACGCTCGACGTGCTGTTCAAGGGCAAGTCGATCGCCGACGTGCTCGACATGACCGTCGAGGAAGGCGTCGATTTCTTCGCCGCGGTGCCCGGCGTGCGCGACAAGCTCGACACGCTGAAACAGGTCGGCCTCGGCTACATCCATATCGGCCAGCAGGCGACGACGCTCTCCGGCGGCGAGGCGCAACGCATCAAGCTCGCCAAGGAACTGTCGCGCAAGGCGACCGGCAAGACGCTCTACATTCTCGACGAGCCGACCACCGGCCTGCACTTCCACGACGTCGCCAAACTCCTGGAAGTCCTGCATGAACTGGTCGACCAGGGCAACACCGTGGTGGTCATCGAGCACAATCTCGAAGTGATCAAGACCGCCGACTGGGTGCTCGACCTCGGTCCCGAAGGCGGCGACGGCGGTGGCGAACTGGTCGCCTCCGGCACGCCGGAAGCGATCGTGCGCGAAAAGCGCAGCTACACCGGCCAGTTCTTGAAGGAACTTCTGGAGCGGCGCCCCGGAGGCAAACGCGAAGCGGCGGAGTGATGACTGGGGATGGTCTCATCACGGTCCAGAGCCAGTTTGGCGTGACCGAAACCATCAACCGCCTGGCGGAAGCGATAAAGCGTGCGGGACTGCTTGAGTTCGCGCGCATCGATCACGCAGCCGGCGCGCGCGATGTCGACGCCGCGCTTCGCCCCACCGAACTGTTGATTTTCGGCAATCCCAAGGGTGGCACACCACTGATGCAGGACAGGCAGCTCGCCGGCATCGATCTGCCGGTCAAGGCGCTGGCCTGGGAGGATGAGCAAGGCAAGGTGTGGCTCTCCTACAATGATGCGAATTGGATCGCCGGGCGCCATAGCCTGGGCGAGGCCAGCCGCGCCGCAGTCGCGGCGATTGCCGCCGGCATGGAAAAGGTGATCGCCTCTGCTGCTGGAATGGATCAATCATGAGGCTCGCCCGCCGTGATGATCTTGCCGCGATCGTCGCGTTGACGAAAGCAGCCTATGCCCCCTATGACGCCATACTCGATGCGCCGCCGATCCCGGTTACCGAAGACTACGCGCCGCGCATCGCCCGGGGCGAGGTCTGGCTGCTGGAGCGCGCCGGCGAGCTCGCCGGGGTAATCACGCTGGAACGCCACGCCGACCACGCGATGATCTTCTCCGTCGCGGTGTCACCTGCCTTCCAAGGCAAGGGCTTCGGCATCACGCTGCTCAAGCACGCGGATGAACAGGCCCGCCTTTGGGGCTTGCCGGAGGTGCGGCTCTATACCAATGCGAAAATGGAGCGAAACATCGCGCTCTATCTCGCTTACGGTTATCGCGAAACGGGTCGCCGGCCCAATCCTTACCGACCAGGATGGGTGCTCGTCGACATGGCCAAGCCGGTCGGTGAGACAGCCTGATCTTTCGGAACCGACTTCTGCACCTGGGAGGACGACAATGAGCAAATCGGGAACAATCCGCGCCGGCATGGGCGGCTGGACCTTCGAGCCCTGGGACACGTCCTTCTATCCGGACAAGTTGTCGAAGGCGAAACAGTTGCAATATGCCAGCCGTCAGGTGCCCAGCATCGAGGTCAACGGCACCTATTATTCCAGTTTCAAGGAGCCGACCTTCATCAAATGGGCCAGCGAAGCGCCGGACGGTTTCGTCTATTCGCTGAAAGGCAATCGCTTCGTCACCAACCGGCGCGTACTCGGCGAAGCCGGCGAATCGATGATGCGCTTCCTTGGCTCGGGCGTCGCCGCGCTCGGCGAAAAACTGGGACCGATCCTGTGGCAGTTCGCGCCGACGAAAAAGTTCGACCCGGACGATTTCGAAGCCTTTCTGAAACTGCTGCCGGAGAAGCAGGACGGTGTCGCGCTGCGCCATGCGCTTGAAGTGCGCAACGACAGTTTCATTGTCCCGGAATTTCCCGCGCTGGCGCGCAAATACAAGGCGGCGATCGTCTACGCCGATCATGCCAAATACCCCGATATCGCCGACATCACCGGCGATTTCGTCTATGCGAGGCTGCAGACCGGCAGCGACGACAATCCCGATTGCTACACGCCAAAGGGTCTCGACGAATGGGCGGCGCGGGCAAAGACTTGGGCGGAAGGCAAGCAGCCGGCCGATCTGCGGCGCGCCGATCCCGCAACCGACGCGCCGGTGCAGCCACGCGACGTGTTTGTCTACTTCATCACCGAGGGCAAGGTGCGCGCACCGTTCGGGGCCATGGCGCTGATGAAGCGTGTGACCGGCTGACGAGCGTCAGCCGGTATCCGGCTGCACGCCATAAGCGCGCCGCCTATGCGTTTTGCGCGCAGGCGGGCGCCCACTTCGTGGCATCTTCGCCACGATCGTAACCTTCTCGACACTTCCTTGCTGCATGAATGCGCGGACGCCAAGCCGCAGAACTGGAACCGCCGCCGGCAGGAAAAGAGGGGCATGTCGCTCGACTACACTTCACTTCTGCTGGCTGTCGGGTTCTCCGCCGCCTGCCTGAGCCTGACATTGTTCGGCATGTGGTTGACCGCGCGCACGGAGCGGTTCCTGCTGACATGGGCGATCAGCCTGGTGTTCGTGGTCGGCGATATTTTTGCCTATGACGCTTATATCGACATGCCTGGGCGCCTGCTCGGGATCGCCGCGCTGGCGTTCCTGTTGATTGGTTTCTCAGTCATGCTGGGTGCTGCCTACCAGTTCAGGACAGGCGGCTCGCCGCTGCGGCGAATGATGTTTGGCTGCCTTTCGCTGGCGGTGGCGCTGCCTCCCATGGCTCTGGGCTATGATGGCCTCGGCTTCATGTTCGAGAACATGTTCGCCGCCCTGCTCCTGTTCGCGACGGCCTTCGAATACTGGAGGGGCCGCGACGAGGCCCCTGCCCTGACGATCGGCATCACCGCGCTCTATTCGGCCACCGCCGCCTCCTTCGCGCTGTGCGCCATGGTGCTTGGCTGGGATGGAAAACTGGTCCTGGGCCATGCGCCGAGCAACTGGGCCGAGGAATTGAGCCTCGTCGTGGTTATCGCCAGCATGACGGGTATTGGCGCGCTCTCGCTTGCTCTCAACCAGGGTCGTCTGGCCAGGCACCACCGCCGCAATGCCCTGACCGATCCGCTGACAGGCCTGCTCAACCGGCGCGCTCTGTTCGACATACATGGCAATGCCCCGGTCGGCGCCTTTACCGCGGTGGTCGTCTTCGACCTCGACAACTTCAAGGCCATCAACGACGAGTTCGGCCACGCGGCGGGCGACGAGGTGCTGAAAGTGTTCGCCAGCGAACTCGCCGGCAATCTTCGCCAGACCGACGTCGCCGCGCGCATGGGCGGCGAGGAATTCGCACTGGTGTTGAAGCGCACGCTGCCGGAAACGGTGCAGGAAGTGGCGGAGCGCATCCGGACCGCTTTCGCGACGCGCCTGATAGAAACCGAAACCGGCTTGCTTACATGCACCGTTAGCGCTGGTTTTGCGTTTGGCAGCAAGGAAGGCCTCAGCCTCGACAAGGTGCTCAGCGCCGCCGACAAGGCGCTCTATGATGCCAAGCGTGGCGGCCGCAACCGCGTGACCGCCTCTCCATTCCGACGCGCGAGTTGACCGCGCGGATCGATATTGAGCCTGTGATTGTTGGGCGGGCGAAAGCGGCCCTTATGCCGCCATCACGATTTCATTGAAGGCGTCGAGGTCGACATAGAAGACCTTGGTGATCTCCTCGATCAGATCGTCGTAGTCGCAGCCCTGTGACCTCAGGATGTTAATGGCGGCGATGATGTCGACACGCTCTGTAAGCCGCCTCTTCTGGTAATCTTCGACGAAACGTTGCATGGCCGTCCCTTAGCCTGTGTGCCCAAACGCGTTGAACGACAATCAGATCACAGGAGGCTAGGAAGCCTTGCTTGCGTGGAACTTGCGCGGCCTTCGCCGCCCCTCGATCTGCGATAACCAGACTGATACGGAAGCGGCCGACTCACAAAAGCCAAGAAAAGACTAGCATGCAGCCCATGCCGCGCCAGAGATGCGGACGGCTCGAAGGTAGAAATATCGAACTTGCCAGGGACTTTGGACCGTCACCTGAAGAACAATGCTGATTCTAGACCGTCAGGAATTTGCGAACATCAGCCCGGTCCAGATCCTCCGCCGGGCCGGTGTGGACGATCCGGCCACGATCCATGATGTTGACCTCGTCGGCGAGTTCGCGGCAGAAGTCGAGATACTGTTCAACCAGCAGCACCGCGATGCCGGCCTGGTCGCGCAGGTAGCGGATGGCCCGGCCGATGTCCTTGATGATTGACGGCTGGATGCCCTCCGTCGGCTCATCCAGCACCAAAAGCTTCGGCCGCATCACCAGCGCGCGGCCGATCGCCAATTGCTGCTGCTGGCCACCGGAAAGATCGCCGCCGCGGCGGCCGAGCATCTGCTTCAGCACCGGAAAGAGTTCGAAGACATGGGCCGGCACGTTGCGGTCGGCGCGCTTGAGCGGCGCAAACCCGGATTCGAGATTCTCCCGTACGCTGAGCAGCGGAAAAATCTCCCTGCCCTGCGGTACGAATGCGATGCCCGACCGGGCGCGGTCATACGCCGCGCTCCGGTCGAGCGCCTTCCCCTCGAAGGCAACGCTTCCGCTCGTCAGCCGGTGATGGCCGACGATCGATCTCATCAAACTGGTCTTGCCGACGCCGTTGCGGCCGAGCACGCAAGTGATCTTGCCGGCGCCTGCCTTCAGCGACACGCCGCGCAGCGCCTGGGCGGCGCCGTAGTGAAGCGTGGCATCGGAAACTTCGAGCATGTCAGCGCCGTTTCCAGAATCGGCGAAACGACAGATCGAAGTGATGGAATGGAACCCGCCAGTGCATGTTCATCTCCCCAGATACACTTCGACGACGCGCTCGTCGGCCGACACGAAATCGAGTGTGCCTTCGGAGAGCACCGAACCCTCGTGCAGGCAGGTAACCTTGACGCCGAGTTCGCGCACGAAATGCATGTCGTGCTCGACGACGATGACCGAATGGTCGCGCGCGATATCCTTGAGCAGCCGCGCGGTCTCCTCGGTCTCGGCGTCGGTCATCCCGGCCACCGGCTCGTCGACCAGAAGCAGCTTTGGGTCCTGCGCCAGCAGCATCCCGATCTCCAGCCACTGCTTTTGCCCGTGGCTGAGATTGGCGGCGAGCACGTCGCGTTTATCACCGAGCCGGATGACGCCGAGGATGTCGTCGATCCGCCGCGTCTCGGCCGCTGAGCGGCGATGAAACAGCGCCGGGAAGATCGAGCGCGGCCCTTTCAGGGCCAGCATCAGGTTTTCCTCGATCGTGTGGCTTTCGAAGACGGTCGGCTTCTGGAATTTGCGGCCGATGCCCATCATGGCGATTTCAGCCTCGTCATGTCTGGTCAGGTCCACCCGGCCGTCGAAGAAGACTTCACCTTCATCGGGCCGTGTCTTGCCGGTGACGATGTCCATCATTGTCGTCTTGCCGGCTCCGTTGGGGCCGATGATGGCGCGCATCTCGCCCTTGTCGAGCACCAGCGACAGGCTGTTGATGGCGCGAAAACCGTCGAAGGAGACCGAGACGCCGTCCAGGTAGAGAATTGTGTTTGATTTGCTCATGGTTACTCCGCCGCCTGCGGCTCGGGGTCGGACCAGGACCATTCGCCTGGATTCCTGGCCGGCGAGCGGGCGAGCTTCGAGGTCGCCAGCGCGACTCCAGCCTCGACTCCGGCTTCCTTGGCGATGGATGCCGCGCGCAACGCTTTCGCATCGCCGCGCCAGGAGTCCCACATGCCGATGATGCCCTTGGGCAACAGCAGCGTAACCGCGACGAACAGACCGCCGAGCGCGAACAGCCACAGTTCGGGCAGGACGCCGGTGAAACAGGATTTGCCGGCATTGACCAGCAGCGCGCCGATGATCGGTCCGACGATGGTGCCGCGCCCGCCGACGGCGGCCCAAATCACCACCTCGATCGAATTGGACGGTTCGAACTCGCCGGGATTGATGATGCCGACCTGCGGCACGTAGAGCGCGCCGGCAATGCCGGCCATGACAGCCGATACGGTGAAGGCGAACAGTTTCACATTCTCCGCCCGCCAGCCGAGGAAACGCGTGCGGCTCTCGGCGTCGCGCACGGCCATCAGGAGCTTGCCGTATTTGGAGCCGACGATCGCCCAGGTAACGAAGATGGCGAGCGCCAGGATTATGGCGCTGACCGCGAACAACGCCGAGCGCGTGGTGTCGGCTTGCACGTTGAAGCCCAGGATGTCCTTGAAGTCGGTCAGGCCGTTGTTACCGCCAAACCCCATGTCGTTTCGGAAGAAGGCGAGCAGCAACGCGTAGGTCATCGCCTGGGTGATGATGGAGAGATAGACGCCGGTGACGCGGCTGCGGAAAGCGAACCAGCCGAAGATGAAGGCGAGCAGGCCAGGCACCGCCAGCACCATGAGCGCGGCGAACCAGAAATGATCGAAACCGGTCCAGAACCACGGCAATTCCTTGTAGTTCAGGAACACCATGAAATCGGGCAGGATCGGATTGCCATAGACGCCGCGCGGGCCGATCTGGCGCATCAGATACATGCCCATCGCATAGCCGCCGAGCGCGAAGAAGGCGCCCTGGCCGAGCGAAAGAATGCCGCAATACCCCCAGACCAGGTCTAGCGAGAGCGCCAGCAGCGCGTAGCAAAGATACTTGCCTGTCAGCGCGACGATGTAGGACGGAATATAGAAGGCGCTCGCCGGAAAAACGGCAAGGTTGAGCAGCGGCACGATGGCGGCCACCGCCAGCAGGATGAAAATGGTGATGGCGATGCGTCGCTCGGCGCCCGCGGCGAAGAAGCGTCCTGACATCATGCTTCCACCGCCCTGCCCTTGAGGGCGAACAGCCCGCGCGGGCGCTTCTGGATGAACAGGATGATCAGCACCAGCACGACGATCTTGCCGAGCACGGCGCCGGCATAGGGTTCGAGCACCTTGTTGACGATGCCCAGCGAAAAAGCGCCGACCAGGGTGCCCCACAGATTGCCGACGCCGCCGAAGACAACGACCATGAAACTGTCGATGATGTAGCCGCGGCCGAGATTGGGCGAGACGTTGTCGATCTGGCTGAGGGCCACGCCTGCGATGCCGGCGATGCCTGAGCCGAGCGCAAAGGTCAGCGCGTCGACCCATGGCGTCCTGATGCCCATGGAAGCGGCCATGCGCCGGTTGGCGGTGACGGCGCGCATCTGCAGGCCCCAGGGCGTGCGCTTCATCACGTAGAACAGCACGGCGAAGACGCTGAGCGCGAAAACCAGAATCCACAGGCGGTTCCAGGTGATGGCCAGTTGTCCAACATCGAACGAGCCCGACATCCAGGAGGGGTTGCCGACCTCCTGGTTTGTCGGCCCGAAGATCGAACGCACGGCCTGCTGCAGGATAAGCGACACGCCCCACGTCGCCAGCAGCGTCTCCAGCGGTCGGCCATAGAGGAAGCGGATGACGCCGCGCTCGATGGCGAAGCCGACGAGAGCGGCGACCAAAAAGGCAAGCGGCAGCGCGATCACCAGCGACCAGTCGAACAGTCCGGGAAAGGATGTGCGGATCACTTGCTGGACGACGAAGGTGGTGTAGGCGCCGAGCATCACCATCTCGCCATGCGCCATGTTGATGACGCCCATGACGCCGAAGGTGATGGCGAGCCCGATCGCGGCGAGCAGCAACACCGAGCCCATCGAAATGCCGTACCAGATGTTCTGGGCGGCATCCCACAACGCAAGCGTCGAATTGATGTTGGCGATCGCCGCCGTCGCCGCTTGCCTGACCGCGTCCGAGGCATTTGCCTCCACCGAGGTCAGCAACGACACCGCGTCGCGGTCGCCGCGCGCGCCGATCAGCGCGATCGCCGCCAGCTTGTCGGCATCCGGGCGGTCGGAGACAAGAACCGACGCGGCGCGGGCTTGTTCGAACAGCGCCTTGACGCTGGCAACGGTCTCATTGGCGATCGCCGTGTCGAGTGGCTCGATATTGGCTGCGTCAGGCGTCTTGAACATGGTGCCGGCCGCGGCCAGGCGCACGGCCGGGTTCTTGGCGCCAAGCGTCAGCGTGCCCAAGGCGTCACGGATAACACGGCGAAGCGTGTTGTTGACCTTGATCTTGGTGATGTCGTCCTTGCCGGCCTCACCTGACGCTTCGCCGCTCAGCGGATCGAAAAGCTCGATGCTTCCGGCGGTTTCCTTGCCGGTGAACACCAGGGAGTCGGCCTTGCGGATGTAAAGATTACCGTCGGCAAGCGCGGCAAGCGGCCGTGCGACTACCGGGTCGGCGGTGGCCGCCAGTTCATGGACGACGGCGCCCGTCTCCGAAAAACCTTTGGCCGTGGCGAATTTGGCGATGGTGGCGCGCAGATCGGCTTCGTCGGCATGCGACGGCGAAAATATCGTCAGCAGCAACAACAGCGTCAGGCCAATCATGCGCATCGCGGTCATCGGAATAGGGTCAATCCCAAGGGTTGATGTTGCTCCCGGACGGACTGGAGGAATAAGTCCGCCCGGGCTGCGGTCTCGGGTCGCGGGCCACTCCGCGACCCGACAGACCGGGAGGATCAGTTCGTGCCCTTGCCGCCGCACTTGCCCGTGGCGACATTGAAGTTGCCGCAGGACAAGGGCGCGCGCCAATCGGAAATCAGGTCCTTGGAGTCAGGGAGGTAATCGGACCATTCATCGCCCATCACCAGGCCAGGTGTGCGCGACACCGTCTCGAACTGCCCGTCGGCCTGGATTTCGCCGATCAGCACCGGCTTGGTGATGTGGTGGTTCGGCATCATGGTCGAATAGCCGCCGGTCAGGTTCGGCACCGATACGCCGACCATGGCGTCGATAACCTTGTCAGGATCGGTGGTACCGGCCTTTTCGACTGCCTTCACCCACATGTTGAAGCCGATATAATGGGCTTCCATCGGGTCGTTGGTGGTGCGCTTGTCGCTCTTGATGAACTTGTGCCAGTCGGCGATGAACTTCTTGTTCTCGGGCGTGTCGACGCTCTCGAAGTAGTTCCACGCCGCGAGATGGCCGACCAGCGGCGCAGTGTCGAGACCGGCCAGTTCTTCCTCGCCGACCGAGAACGCCATGACGGGGATGTCCTCCGCCTTGATGCCCTGGTTGCCGAGCTCCTTGTAGAACGGCACGTTGGCGTCGCCGTTGACGGTCGAAACGACGGCCGTCTTCTTGCCTGCCGAACCGAACTTCTTGATCGCGGAGACCTCGGTCTGCCAATCGGAGAAGCCGAACGGCGTGTAGTTGACCATGATGTCTTCCGCCGCGACGCCCTTGGCCTTCAGATAGGCTTCGAGAATCTTGTTGGTGGTGCGCGGGTAGACATAGTCGGTGCCTTCGAGCACCCAGCGCTTCACCGAGCCGCCGTCCTCGCTCATCAGATAGTCGACGGCGGGAATGGCCTGCTGGTTCGGTGCGGCACCGGTGTAGAACACGTTGCGCTCGCTCTCCTCGCCTTCATACTGGACGGGGTAGAACAGGATGTTGTCGAGCTCGGAGAACACCGGCAGCACCGATTTGCGCGAGACCGAGGTCCAGCAGCCGAACACCGCCGACACCTTGTCCTTGGAAATCAGCTCACGCGCCTTCTCGGCGAACAGTGGCCAGTTGGAAGCCGGATCGACGACGACGGCCTCAAGTTTTTTGCCGAGCAGGCCACCCTTGGCGTTCTGCTCGTCGATGAGCATCAGCATGGCGTCCTTCAGCGTCGTCTCCGAAATCGCCATTGTCCCTGAAAGCGAATGGAGGATGCCGACCTTGATCGTGTCGTCGGCGGCCCTGGCGGGAACCGACATCAACAGGCCAGCGGCCACCACGCTCGCCGAAAACATTTTTGTTATTGTCGAGAAACTACCCCTCATGCTGAAGACTCCCAAGCTGGTTGATTGCACCGCAACAACGCGATGCAACCTACATGCCAACCGCGAATTGGATGTTCGAAAAAGCGAAATAGCCAAACGTTGTCAGCGGCTTATTACATCAGACCAAATAAAACAAAGAGAGCCGATAAAAATTTGAGTGAGGGAAATTTGCGCAGCGCACAAGGCAATTGCCTAATTTTAGCTCAAATTTATCTGATGCCTATATTTTGACCGTTGTGAACGGATCACCGCTGACAAATGTTGCGGCCCGACTGGAAAATGGGGCAAGCTCGACTTCAGACAGGCAACGTCATGGCATCCAGCATTTCACGCATATTCATCGGGATATTACTTCTGGCGGTGGGAACCGGAGCCGCGCGGGCCGACTTCAGCGACGGCAGGATGCCCGACGGCACCTATCACTGCGAAGTCTATCTGCTCGGCATGTTCCTCAACCTGGGCGTCGTCACCATCAAGGGAAATGTCTACACCGGCCCTGTCACCTTCGGCGCCGTCCAACAGGGCTATAACTACCAGATGGACGCAAACGGTGTGATCTCCTGGTTGGGACCGCTCGGCGGCTACACCACCGGTGGCAATTCCTTGTCCCTGACCCAGGCAACCCTGGATGGCCAGAACCCACCCTCCTTCGATATCATCATGAAGCAGCCCGACGGCGCCTTCACCGCCTCGACCTGCACCAGGGGCGGCAGCCAATAGCCCATCCTGGTGACGGCCGTCGCCGCGAGGCGAGCCTTTCTCTCATGTCATCTGGATGTTGCCGAAGCTGGATAGGCAGCTTTGCGCCGTCACATCCACCTCGAGAGGCAGACACATGGCCGATTCCCCGTCCTCATCCTCCCCCGTCATTCGCGATGTCATCGCCGAGCGCGTTTCGCGCCGTACCCTCCTGAAGGGCAGCCTCGCATCTGGCGCCCTGGTCGCCGGCGGCGGCTTTGTCGGTTCGTTGTTTGCCGGCGAAACACATGCCACCGCCGCCCTTTCCACCCTCGGTTTTCCCGAACTGAACCGAGTCTATGGCAAGACCCACGCCGCAGCCGACGGCTATGAAACGACGATCGTCGCACGCTGGGGCGATCCGCTTGTCGCGGGCCTGCCGGATTTCGACGGCAACACGATCGCGGCCGACGAACAGGAAAAGCGCTTCGGCTATAATTGCGACTACATCGCCTTCATGCCGCTGCCCAGGGGTTCGGTGAACTCCGACCACGGCTTGCTTTGCGTCAACAACGAATACATCTCGCCGAATGTGATGTTCCCCGGCATGACCGAGGACGGCGCCGGCAAGGCGATGAGCAAGGAACAGGTCAATCTCGGCCTGGCGGCGATGGGGCATTCGATCGTCGAGGTCATGCTCAAGGACGGCAAGTGGCAAACCATCGACGATAGCCCGCTTAACCGCCGCATCACCGCCAACACCGAAATGACCGTCTCCGGCCCCGTGGCTGGCCATGCGCTGATGAAGACCTCAGCCGATGCAACCGGCACCAAGGTGCTCGGCACCAGCTATAATTGCAGCGGCGGCGTTACCCCATGGGGGACGGTGCTGACCTGCGAGGAGGGCGTTTCCGATCTGTTCGGCGGCGATCCAAAGAAGGCCCCTGCAGCAGGCATTCTCGACCGTTACGGCTTTGACGGCGCCGACATTTACGGCCGCGGCCGCTTTCACGACCGCTTCAACATCGACAAGGAACCGAACGAAACCAACCGCTTCGACTGGGTGGTCGAGATCGACCCCTACGACCCCAAGTCCAAGCCGGTGAAGCGCACGGCCCTTGGCCGCATGTCGCATGAGGCCTCTACGGTCGTCGTCAACAAGGATGGCCGCATCGTCGTCTACATGGGTGACGACGATTATTTCGAATACATGTACCGCTATGTCTCGAACAAGGCTTATGACAAGGCGAACCCGGCTTCGAGCAACGGCCTTCTGGACGATGGCGTGCTTTCGGTCGCTCGTTACGATGCCGATGGCACCATGACATGGCTGCCGCTGATCCATGGCCAGGGCAAGCTCACCGCCGAGAACGGTTTTGCCGACCAGGCCGAGGTGCTGCTGAAAACACGGCTGGCCGCCGATGCGCTTGGCGCGACCCCGATGGATCGGCCGGAGGACATCGAGACCAATCCGGTCACCGGCCGCGTCTACGCCGTCATGACCAAGAACAAGAAACGCGACGAATCCAAGGTCAATCCAGCCAACACGCGGCCCGAAAACCTCTGGGGCCACATCGTCGAACTGATCCCGCCGGGCGGCCGCGGCGCGGATGCCGACCATACCGCCGACAAATACACCTGGGACCTGTTCGTTCTGTGCGGCAATCCCGGGGATGCCAAGGTCGGCGCCACCTTCCATTCCGACACATCGGACAATGGCTGGTTCGTGTGCCCGGACAACATCACCTTCGACCCCGCCGGCCGTCTCTGGGTAGCGACCGACGGCGCCAACGATTTCGACCTGCCCGACGGCGTCTATGGCGTCGACACGGAAGGCCCGGCGCGGGGCCTGCCGAAGCTTTTGTTCACCTGCCCGCATGGCGCGGAAGCGACCGGCCCCTGCTTCACCCCGGATGGCACAACGCTGTTCCTTTCGGTTCAGCATCCATCGGAGGACGCCGAAACGCTCGACAAGGCGCAGTCCCTATGGCCCGATTTCAAGGACGGCCAGCCGCCGCGCCCCTCGGTCATCGCCATCCGCCGCAAGGACGGCCAGCCGGTCGGGGCATAGCCTTCGCAAGCACGAAAAAAGGCGCGGAACCCTCGCGGGTCCCGCGCCAGCAGGCAGTCGGGAGGTGGGACTAGATGCTTCTTGCCGACATCTGGGCGGCGATGTAGTCGGCCTGGCGGATTGCCAGCGACACGATGGTCAGGGTCGGGTTTTCGGCGGCACCCGTGGTGAACTGGCTGCCGTCCGACACGAACAGGTTCTTGATGTCGTGCGTCTGACCATGCTTGTTGACGACGCCGTCGGCAGCTTTCTCGCTCATCCGGTTGGTACCGAGATTGTGGGTCGACGGATAGGGCGGCGTCGGGAAGGTGCGCGTGGCGCCGACCGCATCATAAAGCGCCGAGGCCTGCTTGTAGGCATGGTCGCGCATCGCCGTGTCGTTTGGATGATCGTCGAAATGCACGTCGGCAATCGGCATGCCGTGCTCGTCCTTCTCATCGGCGTGCAACGTGATGCGGTTCTCCTCGCGTGGCATGTCTTCACCGACGATCCACAGGCCCGCCATATGATCGTAATGGTCGAGTGCGGTGGTGAAAGAGCGTCCCCACCCGCCGGGGTTCAGGAAAGCCGCCATGAACGGCAGGCCGAGCGACAGCGTCTCGAATTCGTAGCCGCCGACAAAACCGCGTGACGGATCATGGCGGGCCTCGTCGCGGATGATGCCAGCCATGGTGGTGCCGCGATACATGTGCACCGGCTTGTCGAAGATGGCATACACCGAGCCGGTGGTGTGGCGCATGTAATTCTTGCCCACCTGCCCCGACGAGTTGCCAAGCCCATGCGGGAATTTGGCCGACTCGGAGTTGAGCAGCAGGCGCGGGCTCTCGATCGAATTGCCGGCAACGGCGACGATACGGGCTTTCTGCTCCTTAAGCTTGCCGTCCTTGTCGGCGTAGACGACGCCGGTCACCTTGCCCGAAGGATCGTGGTTGATCTTGATCACCATCGAGTTCGGCCGCACCTCCAGATGGCCTGTCGCCTCGCCCTTTGGGATCTCGGTGTAGAGCGTCGACCATTTGGCGCCCCATTTGCAGCCTTGGAAGCAGAAGCCTGTCTGCTGGCAGGAATTGCGGTCGTCGCGCTCGACCGAGTTGATCGCCATGTTGCCGGTGTGGCATTCCTTGTAGCCGAGCTTGTCGGCGCCGGCCTTGAGCACCTTGAAGTTGTTGTTGCCCGGCAATCTCGGCCAGCCATTGGTGCCCGTCACACCCATCTTGGCTTCGGCCTTGGCGTAATAAGGCTCCATCTCGGCCAGCGTGACCGGCCAGTCCAAGAGGTTTGCGCCTTCCAGCTTGCCGTAGGTCGACAGCGTCTTGAACTCGTGCTCCTGGAAACGCAGCGACGCGCCCGCCCAGTGCGTGGTCGAACCGCCGACCGACTTGACGATCCAGGCCGGAAGGTTCGGGAAATCCTTCGACACCCGCCAGTCACCCGACGTCGTGCGCTTGTCCTTCCAGGCGAGTTGGGCGAACGAATCCCATTCGTCGTTGACGAAATCCTCATATTCGTGACGGGCGCCCGCCTCGAGGATGACCACGTCTATGCCCTTCTGTGCCAGCTCGTTGCCGAGCGTGCCGCCGCCGGCGCCGGAGCCGATGATGACGACCACGCCATCGTTCTTCAGATCAAATGATGCTGCCATGGTTTCCTCCCATGAAATCAATTGGATGCGGTTGGGCGAAGCGGCTCAGAGCCACTCGATGTCATTGAAACCACGCGCGATATAGCCGCCCTTTGAGTAGGATTCGCCCTCGTAGCCGAAGATCGGCCAGAGCTCCTTCTGATTGTAGAGGCTGACCACGAGGCCGCCGCGAACCGCCTGGAAGAAGGGCGAGTTCTCGACGTCCCTGAGCAGCGCCACGCGCTGCTCTTCCCAGCCAAGCCCACGATAGCCGCCGCTGCCGGCCTTCCTGTCGAGATCGGCGATGCCGTTTTCGATGAGTTCCTTGTGGGCCGGATCCTTGCCGGCCATCTCGTCATGGCCCTTCACCGCGACGGCGTAATACCTGTCCGGGACCTGGTCGTGCGGATAGATGTCGCGCGCCACCTGGATCAGCGTCGCCATCGTCTCCGGCTTCAGCGCCGAGGTTTCCAGCCCCCAGGCGTGTTCCGGGCTGATGACGGCACTGCCGGAAATGATGAGCAACGCGCCCGCGCCGCCGCGTTTGAGAAGCTCGCGCCGAGACAGGCCGGGCTTCCTCTCGTAGATCGTAACCATATGTTCCTCCCTGCTTGCTGTTCGCACCCATAGGTGCCGTTGCTGGCGCCGCGCCGGTCCGCGCGGCCTGTTGTCCCTATTGGAAGCGCCCCCCACGCTGCAGCACCTCGACCTTGTAGCCGTCGGGATCCTCGATGAAGAAGAAGCGGGCGATGAGCGATCCGTCTCGCTCGAACTCGACGATCTTTTTCGGGTTGAGGCCAAGTGCACCGAGGCGATCATGTTCGCCGTCGAGATCGGCGACCGAAACCGCGAGGTGACCATAGCCGTCGCCGAGCGTGTAGGGTTCCTGCCGCCCCTTGTTGACGGTCAACTCAACTTCGAAAGGCGCATCGGCATTGCTGAGATAGATCAGCGTGAAGGTCTCGAAATCCAGCCGCTGAGCAACTTCCAACCCGAACGCCTTGTTGTAGAAATCGATGGAGCGGTCCTCTTCGAGAACCCGGATCATCGTGTGGATCGCCTTCGCCAAATCAGACTCCGTAGCTTTCGTGCCTGGAGGTTATTATGCGCTCCGGCGAAGAAAGGTGGTGGCAGCCGATTACCACGCATGGGAGTGGAAAACGGGTAGTGTCCAGCCCGTTCTAAGGACGAAAGTCTGATTGCGGTCATCGGCCGTCCGGCCGAAGATGAAACCGCAGGCAGTGTTCAAAAGGCGCCGACGGCTCAGTCAGCGCCCAAGACCAACAAAAACGGGAGATAACGATGTGCAGAGTCTTTGCCGCGCAGGATCCGGAAGGCTATCGCCAGATCAACCGGTCGATCCGTATCGACGGACATTCGACCAGCATTCAGCTCGAGGTGACGTTCTGGGCCTTGCTCGATGAAATCGCGGAAAGCCAGAACCTGACGACGCCGAAATTCATCTCGAAACTCTACGACGAAGCCATCGAGATCAACGGCGAAATCCCCAACTTTGCCTCCATGCTGCGCACCACCTGCGCGCTCTATCTGCGCGGCCACAAGCCCATGGACGAGCGGATGACGCTGAAGCGGGAAGCGGCTTAGCGCCCTTCCACAGCGATTTCGAGCGCCAGGCGGCTCATGTCGGTGAAAAGCCCCTGGCGTTCGGAATAGTCGGTCAGTTCGCCGGTCTCGATATGGTCGACCACCGTGCAGATCGACAGCGCACGGATCCCGAAATGCCCGGCAATGCGGTAAAGCGCGCTGGTTTCCATATCCACCGCCAAGATTCCGGCGGACCGCGCCTCGGCAAACCGGGCGCGGCCATCCGGATGATGGAAGATGTCGCTGCAGACCGTCGGACCGACATGGAGCGCGATGCCGAGTTCAGCAGCTTTGGCCAAAGCAAGGACAAGCAGCGCCGGATCCGGGCCGGCGGCAGCGCCGTAGAGACCAAAGACCTGACCGCTTTGGGTATTTTCGGGCCGCGCTGATTGCGAAATGACAAGGCTTCGCAGCTCAACCTCGGCAGTCAGGCCGCCGCAGGTACCGGTGCGGATCAAAGTCCGGACGCCATGATAATCCAACAGTTCATGCGCATAGATCAGGAACGACGAAACACCGATGCCCGTCGCCTGGATGCTGACACGCTTGCCTCGATAAAGCCCGGTAAAACCGAGAGCGCCCCGCCTGCGGTTGACGCAACGTGGCCCTTCCAGAAAGGTGTTCGCCATCCATTCGGCGCGCTGCGGGTCGCCCGGCAGCAAGACCGTATCGGCGTAGTCGCCCCTGTCTGCTTCGATGTGTGGCGTCAACAACTGCTCCCCGAGCTCGCCTGCCCCTTCACCCGCAATCATGGCGTTGTCGGGGCGTTGCGCAAGGCGGATTACGGGAGAACGCTATGACTCCAGCATGTCCTTGACGATCGTTGCCAGTTGCTTGAGCGAGAACGGCTTCGGCAGGAAGCCGAAATGCGCCTCCGCCGGCAGGTTCCTGGCGAACGCGTCCTCGGCGTAGCCGGACACGAAGACGAACTTGATGTCCGGCTGGCGCTTGCGCAGTTCGCCCAGCAGGGTCGGCCCGTCCATCTCCGGCATCACCACGTCCGAAACGACGATGTCGACTTTGCCGCCAAGGGCCTCGAACACTTCCAGCGCCTCGACGCCCGAGGATGCCTCATGCACGGTATAGCCGCGCGAGGTCAGCGCCCGCACGCCGCCCATGCGCACGGCGTCCTCGTCCTCGACCAGCAGCACCGTCGCCGAACCGGACAGGTCCTTGACGCTGTCGGCCGATTTGACCGGCGCCGTGGCCGGCGCTTCGCCGGGTTCGGCCACGTTTTTCGTTTCCGCGACGTGACGCGGCAGGAAGATGCGGAAGGTCGATCCCTTGCCGACCTCGGAATCGCAGAAAATGAAGCCGCCGGTCTGCTTGATGATGCCGTAGACCATGGACAGGCCAAGGCCGGTGCCCTTGCCGACCTCCTTGGTGGTGAAGAACGGCTCGAAGATCTTCTTCAGCACATCAGGCGCGATGCCGCTGCCGGTATCCTCGACTTCGACCACCACATAGTCGGCCGCGGTGAGTTCACGGTAGGGGAAGGTCCTGCACTCCTCGGCGGTCACGTTGCGGGTCCGCACCGTGAGATCGCCGCCGGCCGGCATCGCGTCGCGCGCATTGACAGCCAGGTTGACCACCACCTGCTCGAACTGGCCGATATCCACCTTGACCGGCCACAGGTCGCGGCCGTGGTCGATCTTCAGTTTGATGTCGTTGCCGACCAGACGGGCAAGCAGCATTCTGAGATCGGCGAGCACGTCGGTGAGGTTCAACACTTCCGGCCGCAGCGTCTGTTTGCGCGAGAACGCCAGCAACTGCCGCACCAGCGAGGCCGCCCGGTTGGCGTTCTGCTTGATGTTCATGATGTCGGGGAATGATGGATCCGACGGCCGGTGATTGGTCAGGAGCAGGTCCGACGCCATGATGATGGCGGTCAGCACATTGTTGAAATCGTGGGCGATGCCGCCGGCGAGCTGGCCGACCGCCTGCATCTTCTGGCTCTGCGCCATCTGCCCTTCGAGCGCCTTCTGTTCGGTCGTCTCGACGGCGTAGACGATGGCCGATTCCTCGGCCCCCTCGCCGCCGGTGCCGTCGGCGACGGCATTGACGTAGAAACGGATGTGGCGCTCTTCATTCCCGGGCAGCACAGTGTCGATCGGGTCGATGTCGGCCTGCCGCTGCCGGGCCTTTTCGAATGCAGCGGCAAAGGCCGGCCGGTCGCGCTCATGGATCACCGTATCGAGGCGCACGCGGCGATCGACGGCGTCCCGGTCGACGACCGAGGAAAACAGCAACAGGAACGGCGCATTGGTGCGCAGGATGCGCCCGTTGGCATCGACGCCCGCGATCGCCATCGGCGTGGAATTGAAGAAGCGGGTGAAGCGCACTTCCGAAGCGCGCAGATCGGCCGAGGCATCCTCGCCCTGCGTGCGGTTGAGCACGATCGTGCGCGTCGGGCCGCCGACGCCTTCCCGGCTGGCTGAAACGCGATGCATGAAGCGCACGGGCAGCGCCTCGCCCGTCATCGTCGTCAGGTCGAGATCGATGACCGCATTGCGCGTCGTGCCGGGGTCGGCCTTGACCGAGCGCACCAGCGCCATGCCGTCGCCGGCAACGATGTCAGGCAAGGTCACGGCGCCAGGCGTAAAGCTGGCGAGATCGATGCCAAGCCACTCCGCGAGCGTGGCGTTGATGTAGGTGACACGGCCGTCCTGGTCGGCGGAAAAGAAGCCGGCCGGGGCGTGGTCAAGGTGATCGATGGCCTTCTGCAGGTCGAGGAAGAAACGCTCCTGTTCTGCTCGCTCCCGCGAAATATCTGCGAGTTGCCAGGCCAGCATGGGCAGCCGCTGGCCCGGAACGCTGAAGGTGCGGGCGCGGGTCCTGTACCAGCGGGCGCCGGGTTCGGCGCCCGGCCTGATCGATTGCGCCAGCCGGAACTCACCGTCGCCCGGTTGCCCGTCGCGCAGGCCGGATGCCAGCCGGTAAATGGTCATCGAGGCTTCGGGAACATCCGAAAGCAGGCCCTCGACCGTCTTCAGATCGGCGGCCGATGAGGCTCCGGTCATTTCGGCATAGGCACGGTTGGCGTAGACGACGCGGCCCTTGGTGTCCGTCACCAGAAGGCCCTGCGACATCGAATCGACGAAAGCCTTGGACAGTTCATCGCCGGTCGAGCGTGGTGTGATCTGCACGAAGCCGATCGCGGTCGCGAACAGGAAGCCGACGCCGATCATCGCCAGCACGCCGAGCATGCCGAGCAGGAAGGGATCGCCGAGACGCTCGCGGAACAGACCGAAGACGATCGCGGCCCCTGTCAGAACGACGATGAAGATGATCAGCCGGGTCACGGCGCCCGGTCGCGTGTTCTGGTCGACGATCGGTACCGGATAGAAATCGCCGCGCGCTTCCTTGGCCATATGCCCCCTGCTCGTGAAGTCCGATGTTCCGACACCCGCCCCTAGCGGGTTGAATCACATTCTCCTAGTCCGGAAAAGGCCCGGGCGGCAAATGTCAGATAAAAATGATGCCGGCCGGGCGTGGAGCGTTTCGAGCTGTTCACGATGCGCGAAAGGCAACTTGCGGTGGCCAGCCGCAACGGTCTAGTGTCTCGTCACTTTCCAAAAACCGATCAGGGGAAACCAATGCAGTGGCTGGATAGCGTGGCGGGTCCCGGTTATGCCGCGGCACTCCTGTGGACGTTCGCGGCGCTGATCCTGCTGGTCATCGTTCTCATCATCATCAGGCTCGTCCGCAACCTGACCTTCGGCACGTTTGTCGCCGGGGGGCGGAACCGCAAGACGCGGCTCGCCGTCATGGACGCCACCGCCGTCGATAGCCATCGCCGGTTGGTTCTGGTGCGCCGCGACGACATCGAACATCTGCTTCTGATCGGCGGCCCGACCGACGTCGTCGTCGAACGTGACATCCGTCTGGCTGCACCCCGCCGTCCGGCGCTGACCGGGGATAGCGGCCTGCAGCCCGTCCCAGCCGCGGCCCCGGCGGCAAAACCGCGGCCGCCTCAGCCGGCTCCCGCACAGGCACCGGCACGGCCGGCGCCGGCTCCGCAGCCGGTGGCTGCACCGCCGCCGGCCCGCCCGCGCCCCGCCGCTCCGCCGCCGGCCTCTGCGCCCGCACCGAAGGCGGCGGCGCACCCCCACCAGTCGACCAATATCACGCCGCTACCTGCCTATGGCTCCGCCAACGCCAGCGTTGTCAAACACGCGCCGCCGCCGCGGCAGGAAAGCATCGACGACACGCTGATGAAGGAGCTTGAAGTCTCGCTGGACCAGCCTCGCGCCGGCGGCCCGGTGACCAAACCGGCTGCCAAGGCGCCGCAGTCGCTCGACGATGAAATGACCAAGCTTCTGGGCGAACTTTCAAGCCAGAAGAGATGATTGTCGGCCAAGCCGGCCGTCAGCTCGGAATTTGGACCGGGTGGGTAGACGCGCCGGTCAACAAAAATGGCCGGAAAGTCCGGCCATTTTGATAGTTGCCTCGTCGTGAGCTGCGCTTAACGCGGCCCGGAAGCGACGCATCAGTCGTCGCGATAGACCTTTTCGCGGCGCTCGTGCCTTTCCTGCGCTTCAATCGACAAGGTGGCGATCGGACGTGCGTCGAGCCGCTTCAACGCGATCGGCTCGCCTGTTTCCTCGCAATAGCCATAAGTGCCTTCGTCGATGCGCTGTAGCGCCGAATCGATCTTTGAGATGAGTTTTCGCTGACGGTCGCGGGCTCTGAGCTCAATGGCGCGGTCGGTTTCCGAAGAGGCGCGATCGGCAAGATCGGGATGGTTGGCGTTTTCTTGTTGCAGGATTTCGAGAGTTTCACGCGCTTCGCGCAATATGTCGTTTTTCCAGGTGACGAGCTTCAGGCGGAAGTAGGATTTCTGCCGCTCGTTCATGAACGGCTCGTCTTCGGAGGGTACGTAATCGGCGGTAACGATGTCGTTCATTCGACTCACCCAAACAGCCCCAAATTTGGCGCTTATATATTCGCCACCTGACGCCTGCACAAGCGCAATCGGCCACCGGGTCACGCAATTGTTAAAGTGCCCCGACGGCCTTGATCGGAGCAAGATCAAGCTGTTCCGGCGACAGGGCGCGCCCACCCTTTGCCACCTTCCCCGATCGTATTCGTCGTGCCGGAGAACACGAACCATTGTGCGCCGGGCCGTTCTTGTGGCTAATCGCGGTGCGACTTCGGCATTCAGCATCACGGGGGTTGGGTGAGCAGGCTCTATCTGTTACGGCACGCCAAGGCCGGCTGGGCACAGCCCGGCATGCGCGATTTCGATCGCCCGCTCGACGCATCCGGCCGCGCCGATGCCGACTTGATAGGCGCCGCCATGCGGTCTCGCGGCTATGTTCCGGACCTGACATTGTGCTCCAATGCCAGGCGCGCCAGGGAAACGCTCGAAGGCCTAGCCGGCCAGACCGACACCGGCAAGGTCCTGTTTTTCGACACGCTCTACAGCGAAGACGCGGCCGGTTACCTCAGCCTTATCCGGGAGCACGGCGGCCCCTGTTCATTGCTGGTCATCGGCCACAACCCGATGACTGAGGATCTTGCCATGGCGGTTTCGGGCGACGGCGACGAGACGGCACGGGCCATGCTCAATTATGGCTTCCCCACGTCGGGGCTGGCGGTCGTGCGTTTCCTGGATGATCTGACAAAGGCAGCCCAGGAAGCGGGTTATCTCGAAGCGTTTCTGACACCGGCCGATCTTTGACGTCGATCTCCGGTGCCATTCCAAAGCCGGGTTCCAGAGCCTATATCGGACGGACCGAAGCCCGAGAGACCGCATTTTGGCATCATCGCTGACCACCTTCACCGACGAGGCGAGAATTGCCCTCGATACGCTGTCGGGACGCGCCACCGGGCTCTTTTCTCCGTCGCTGCGATTGGGTGTCACGGGCCTTTCGCGCGCCGGCAAGACGGTGTTCATCTCAGCCCTCGTCCACAATCTCATCCACGGCGGGCGCCTGCCGCTGTTCGAGGCCCAGAAATCTGGGCGCATCGCGCGCGCCTTCCTCGAAGAACAGCCCGATGACGCCGTGCCGCGCTTCCAGTACGAGGACCACATCGCCGCGTTGGTCAGCGACCGCGTCTGGCCTGATTCGACGCGCGCCATTTCGGAACTGCGGCTGACGATCGAATATGAATCGGCCTCCGGCTGGAGCCGCATGTTCTCATCAGGCAAACTGTCGATCGACATCGTCGACTATCCCGGCGAATGGCTGCTCGATCTGCCATTACTCGGCAAATCCTTCGCTGATTTTTCGCGCGAAGCTTTTGAAATGGCCACGCTGCCCGTGCGCGAGGATTTGTCGCGGGCCTGGCGGGCGATCGCCGCCGAGATCGACCCGAACGCCGACGCCGACGAGATGACGGCACGCCACCAGGCCGAAAGCTTCGCCGCCTATCTCAAGGCTTGCAAGCTTGACGAGCGGGCGCTTTCGACGTTGCCGCCCGGCCGCTTCCTGATGCCTGGCGATCTCGAAGGCTCACCGGCGCTGACCTTCGCGCCGCTGGCCGGCCTCGACGACAGGCGCCCGCGTCCAGGGTCGCTGCACGCCATGATGGAGAGGCGCTACGAAGCCTACAAGACGCATGTCGTCAAACCTTTCTTCCGCGAGCACATCACGCGTCTCGACGGCCAGATCGTGCTGATAGACGCCATGCAGGCGCTGAACGCCGGCCCCGGCGCGATGGCCGACCTGGAGCGGGCGGTGACCGAGATCCTGGCCTGTTTCCGCCCCGGCCGGGGCAGCTTCCTCACCGACCTCTTTTCACGGCGCATCGATCGCATTCTGGTCGCCGCGACCAAGGCCGATCATCTGCACCATGAAAGCCATGACCGGCTGCAGGCGATCGTGCGGCGGCTGGCCGATCGCGCCGTGGCGCGGGCGAATTTTACCGGCGCCGACGTCGACGTGGTCGCCATGGCGGCGGTGCGCGCGACGCGCGAAGGCTCGGTCAAGCAGGGCCGTGAGACGTTGCCTGTTATCATCGGCACGCCGATAGCCGGCGAGAAGATCAACGGCGAAACATTCGATGGAAAGACGGAAACAGCCATATTTCCCGGTGACTTACCGGAGAAAATTGATGAGGTGTTTGATCTTTCGAGGCCCGACCAAAGGCAGGATTCCGCCGACCCGGCAATCCGCTTCGTCCGGTTCCGCCCGCCAAAGCTCGAATGCACGGCCGAGGGCGTCACGCTGTCCTTGCCGCATATCAGGCTCGACCGTGCCCTGCAGTTCCTGATCGGAGACCATCTGGCATGACCGCGCCCCGCAAGCCGGCGGCATTCCGCATCGAGCCGGAAGCCGAGACGAGACAACAGAGACAAGAGGCGCCAGGCGCGCGCCAGGCGGAACCGCCGCGCAAACCTCGAGCCATGAAAGCCGATGTTGCGCTGGTCATACCGGCGGAGATCGATGTTTTCGGCGAACCCGACATGATTACCGCAGAACCGCCGCCGGCGATCGGCTCCAGAAAACGCTCGCTGCTTGGCAGCATCTTCTTCGGCGCCATGGGCGTGCTGGTTTCGCTGGCGGTCGGCCTGTGGACCGACCAGCTGATCCGCGATCTCTTCGCCCGCGCCGAATGGCTGGGCTGGCTGGCCGCCGGCATGGCTGCTACCGCCGTGCTGGCGCTCGCGGTGATCCTGATCCGAGAATTCCTGGCGATCGCTCGCCTCGTCGAAGTCGAAAAACTGCAAAAGCGGGCGCTCGATGCCATCGCGCGCGACGATCCCAAGGCGGCACGATCGGTGGTCGACGAGCTTTCGGCTTTCGTCGCGGCCAAGCCCGAGACCGCTGCCGGCAGGCGCGCACTGGCCGAGTTGCGCGGCGAAATTATCGACGGCGGCAATCTGGTGCGTCTGGCCGAAGCGGAAATTCTGGGCCCCCTCGATGCCAGGGCGAAGGTGATGATTCTCGAGGCCGCCAAACGCGTCTCTCTGGTGACGGCGGTGAGCCCCCGTGCGCTCGTCGACGTCGCCTACGTCGTGTTCGAGGCCGGACGCCTCATTCGCCGCCTGTCGGAACTCTATGGCGGGCGGCCGGGAACGCTGGGTTTCTTTCGCCTGGCGCGCAGCGTGCTGGCGCATCTGGCGGTCACCGGCTCGATCGCCGTCGGCGACAGTTTTGTCCAGCAGATCGTCGGCCACGGGTTGGCGGCGCGTCTCTCGGCCAAGCTTGGTGAGGGTGTCGTCAACGGCATGATGACGGCGCGCATCGGCATCGCGGCGATGGAGACGGCACGCCCCCTGCCCTTCAGTGCCGCGAAGCGTCCGGGGCTGGGCGATTTCCTGTCGGCATTGACATCATTCGCCGCCAGGAAAGACACCGAAACGACCGGCGCCGGCAAATAGTGTGCCGCTCATCGGGGATGGTAAGCGGATTGCCGTTTCGAAGGCTTGCAGTGACGAAGCATTAACCAATATTCTTCATGGTCGGACTGGTTTCAAACAGCCTCGTTGTTGCCGGGTATCGTCGATGAAAAGCGTAATTCTGTCCAGCGTCCTGCCCCTGGCGGCCGCGATCACAGCAGTCGTCGGCATTGCCTCGGCGGCTTCCGCCGCGGAACCGGACAAGCAGTTCTTCCAGTCGGCAGAAGGCAAGTGGGTCGGCCCGGGCGAGATCGTCGCCGGCAAGTACAAGGGCACCAAATTCAACTGCAGCTTCACCGGTTCCACGCCCGACGGCAAGATGGGCATGACACTCGATGGCGGTTGCCGGGTCGGCATGTTCACACAGCCGATGTCAGCCAAGATCGAGCGCAAGGGCCGCGATTACAAGGGCTCCTTCATGGGCGGTTCTGCCGGTGCTGGCCTCGACATCATCGGCGGTAATGTCGTCGATTCCCGCAAGGTGGTCTTCACCATCAACCGCAACCAGCTTCGCGGCGTGATGCAGGCCCGCATTCCCGACGATAATTCGATGACCGTGACGGTTGCGGTCCGCGTCCAGGACCAGTTGGTGCCGGTCATCGGCATGAGCCTGAAGCGCGTCGACGCCGTCGAAGTCGGCTCAATCGCGCCGAACTGAGCGCTTATCGCGCCTTACTCAATAGCCAAAACAAGGAGGCGGCAGCCCATCACTACCGCCTTTCACAACAGTCGAACCGGGCGTCAGCCCTTGATCGCTGCAGTCACCTCGTCATAGGCCTTGCAGGCGTCGACCTCCGATTGCGGCAAGATGCAACGCGGCGTCCGCCTCAACTTGTGGAACGCGGCTGCAACCTCGCCAGCCCTCCGGATTCGGGCTGTTCGATCCCCGCCGAAGCCCCTATTCTTTGCCCTGGCGACCAGCCTTGGCGCCTTGGTCCCGACCGCACGTGTTGCGGTCCCAACGAACGGAACGACAGGTATGGCGGCAGAGGCATCGGGCGGCGATCTGGTTCAGGTGGTGGCGCTGCTCGCCGCGGGTGTCGTCGCCGTTCCCATCTTCAAGCGCATGGGCCTCGGTTCCATTCTCGGCTATCTCGCAGCCGGTGTGGTGATCGGCCCGTTCGGCCTGCGTATCTTTTCCGAGTCCGGTGCCATTCTCCATGTCGCGGAACTCGGCGTCGTCATGTTCCTGTTCATCATCGGACTGGAAATGCAGCCGTCGCGCCTGTGGGGCCTGCGCCGCGAGATTTTCGGCCTCGGTGCGCTTCAGGTCGGGGTCTGCGCCGTCTTGTTGACCAGCGTGGGAATGGCTGGTGGTTTTCCAGTCTCGCAATCCTTCGTCGCCGGCGCCGGTTTCGTGCTGACCTCGACGGCGATCGTCATGCAGCTTCTCGAGGAGCGCGGCGAAATCGCCTCGCCGAAAGGCCAGCGTATTGTCTCCATCCTGCTTCTGGAAGATCTGACCATCGTGCCACTGCTGGCCCTGATCGCCTTCCTGGCGCCCGGCGGTGCCGACACCAGCCTGTCGGAGCGGCTGACCGAGGTCGGCATCGGCCTTGCGGCGATTGTCGGGCTTGTGCTGGCCGGACGCTATCTGCTCAACCCTTTCTTCCGCATCCTGGCGGATGCCCGTGCCCGTGAGGTGATGACGGCCGCGGCACTTCTGGTCGTGCTCGGATCGGCACTTGCCATGCAGCTCAGCGGCCTATCGATGGCGATGGGCGCGTTCCTGGCTGGCGTTCTTCTGTCCGAATCGACCTTCCGCCATCAGCTCGAAGCCGACATCGAGCCGTTCCGCGGCATCCTGCTCGGCCTTTTCTTCCTTGCGGTCGGCATGTCGCTGGACCTGCATGTGGTGGCGGCGAACTGGAAGCTCATCGCCGTCTATGTCGTCGCCTACATGGTGATGAAGGCTCTCGGCATCTACATCGTCGCCCGCATCCTCAGAACAGGCCATCGTGAAGCGCTCGAACGCGCGGTCTTTATGGCGCAGGGCGGCGAATTCGCCTTCGTCCTCTATTCCGCCGCCGCTGCCGTCGGCATCATCGACAGCCAGGCCAACGCTACCCTGACGGCGATCGTCATTATCTCCATGGTACTTACACCCCTGGCGATCATCGCATTGCGGTACGTCACCCCGCGCGACGAGCAGTCACTCGACGGAGTCGATGTCGCCGACGGCCTGACCGGCAGCGTGCTGGTCATCGGCTTTGGCCGTTTCGGCCAGATCGCCAGCCAGCCGCTGCTGCTGCGCGGTATCGACGTATCGATCATCGACAATGACGTGGAGATGATCCAGGCGGCAGCCGATTTCGGCTTCAAGGTCTATTATGGCGACGGCACCCGGCTGGACATCCTGCATGCCGCCGGTGCCGGCCGGGCACGTGCCGTGCTCATCTGCGTAGACAAACCCGATGCCGCTGTCCGCATCGCGGAACTCGTCAAGGCCGAGTTTCCTTTGCTGACCGTCCTAGCCCGAGCCTTCGATCGGGGCACCGCGCTGCAGCTCATCCGCGTCGGCGTCGACTACCAGCTGCGCGAGACTTTCGAATCGGCACTGGTTTTCGGCGGCTCGGCCCTGGAGTCGCTTGGTGTCGATCCCGAAGAGGTCGCGGATACGATCGAAGACGTCAGGCGCCGCGACGCCGCCCGTTTCGAAACCCAGCTCGCCGAAGGCATTCGCGCCGGACAACGTTTCCTGAGAGGCAATATCGGCACGCCCATTCCCACCCCCCTCACCCAGCCGCGCCGCACCGGCCAGGCCCTCAATGAAGAGACGGCGGGCGTTCTGCACAAATCCGAAACCGCCGATTGAACAGGGAAACAAGCATGGAATTGGATGGCAGAGCCCTGTCGGTCACCAAATTCTGGCGTGATGCCGGCGAGGATGCCTGGTTCGAGAAGAGCGACGCCTTCGACACCGCGTTTCGCGACCAGTTTCTCGACCTGCACTATGCAGCCGCCCGGCGGGAGTGCGATAACTGGTCAAATCACGCCGAAGGCTCGCTGGCCCTGATGATCCTGCTCGACCAGTTTCCGCGCAATTGCTTTCGCGGCACCGGCCACATGTACGCCACCGACCCGCTGGCAAGGCATTTCGCTGAAAAAGCTGTCATTGCCGGCCAGGATCGGCTGCTCGAACCGGAGTTCCGCGTGTTCCTCTACCTGCCGTTCGAACATTCGGAACTGCTCGCCGATCAGAAGAGGTCGGTGGAACTCACCCGGGCCAATGCGCCGGACAATCTCAAATACGCCGAAGAGCACCGCGACATCATCCAGCGCTTCGGCCGCTTTCCGCACCGCAACAGGATACTTGGCCGCGAAACCACGGCAGAGGAAAAGGCATTCCTGGACAAAGGCGGTTTCTCAGGCTGACGCCTGCTACCGCAGCCACCAGTCACGGCCGGATGGCAACCGCTCGATGCCGGCCGCGTCGACGGCGTCCAGGCGCTCCGACACACCTCGCCCACCCACGGCAAGATCCGGCGCGATCTCGACCAGCGGCGCCAGCACGAAGGCGCGCTCCAGCATGCGCGGATGCGGCACTTCCAGCCCGGTTTCGTGGATGACGCGGTCGCCGAACACCAGAATGTCGATATCGATCAGCCGGGGCCCCCAGCGCTCTTCGCGCACGCGCTTCAGTCTGCGCTCGGCATCGAGACAGAGATCCAGCAACGCCCGCGGCGAGAGCCGCGTCGACAGTTCGGCGGCCGCGTTGAGAAAATCCGGCTGGTCGAGCTTGCCCCAGGGCGGCGTGCGGTAGAGCGAGGAGACGGCGGTGACGCGCGTCTCCGCATCGGCGTCGAGAATACGCAGCGCCGCGGCCATCGAGGCCGCCGGGTCCCCCAGATTGCCGCCAAGGCTGAGGTAGACGGTGTTACTCGGGCCAGACAACGGTCACCTCGACGTAATCGAGCACGCCGGGCACCGGCGCGTTTGGCTTGCGCACGGTGATTTCGGCCTTCCTGATCTGGGGAAACCGCTCGGTCAGCGCCTTTGCCACCTCCATTGCCAGGGCCTCGATCAGAAAACGCCGCTCACCGGTGATGATCTTCTCGATCACCGCGAAGGCGATGCCGTAATTGACCGTTTCGCCGATGGCGTCGTCGACAAGCGCGCGCCCGGGTTCGACCGAGAGCACCGCGTCGACATAGAAACGCTGGCCGAGCGTCTCTTCCTCGTCCAGCACGCCATGCCGGGCAAAGAAAGCGCAGTTCTTCAGGCGGATGACATACATGGCTCAGCGTCCTGGTCTGTTAGGGCGAGGTGCGTCCACCTGGAGGCACAAGTACGCTCTAACACTTTTGAATCTACGCATCGTGCTTGCCGCAAATCTATTCCGATTTTCGGGCCGATGCGGCGGTGTCACGCGCCAGCATAGCATCCGCCACCGCCAGCGCGTCCACGTTGATTGCGACATCATGGACGCGAAACAGATGCGCGCCCTTGAGCCTGAGAATGACGCTGGTCGCCGCCGTCCCGACAGCGCGGTCGGCTGCATCGCGGCCGGTGACGGTGCCGATGAAGCGTTTTCGCGAGGTGCCGACCATCAACGGCAAGCCGAGCGCGTGGAGTTCGGAGAACCGCGCCATCAGGTCGAGGTTTTCCTCGGCCGTCTCCTTGGCGAAGCCAAAGCCGGGATCGAGCACGATATGGTCGTCGGCCACACCGTCCTCGCGGGCGATCTCCAGTGATTTTTCCAGGAATACAAACTGGTCGGCGATCACGTCGGGCAGCTTCTCGCGATCCCGCCCGGTATGCATGATAATCAGCCCGGCGCCGGTTTCGGCCGCGACACGCGCAATGTCGGGCTCGCGCTGCAGACCCCAGACATCGTTGACGATATGCGCGCCGGCGACCACCGCAAGCCGCGCGGTTTCTGCACGATAGGTGTCGACCGAAATCAGCACCTCGCCGGAGAGCGCCAAAGCCTCGATCACGGGCAGGATACGCGCCTGTTCCTCGCTGGCCGATATCGCGGCGAAACCGGGGCGCGTCGATTCTCCGCCGACATCGATGATCCCGGCCCCTTCCCCGACCATGCGACGGGCCTGGCCCAGCGCCGTTTCGGGTGTATCAAACAGGCCACCGTCGGAAAAACTGTCGGGGGTGACGTTGAGGATACCGACGACCACGGCCTTGCGGCCAAGATCGAGATGGCGTCCATGGGCCAGTTGCCATCGCCTCGCCGTCATTGCTCGTCAACCATGGGCCTATCAAGGATGTGCGATCCGCATCGGGTCAATTCCGTTGCGCCGGCAACGGCCGTAAAGCAAGGTGACCGAAGAGGCAACATGATGAAACGATCCCTGCTCTGCGCATTGCTGCTTGCCGTGACCGCCATTCCGGCGGGCGCGGCCAATCTGGTGAAGACATACAGCTATTTTTCCGTTGGCGGCAGCACCCTCGACGATGTCGAGGCGCAGCTTTCCAAACATGGGCCGCAGGTCAAAAGCACGGGCTTGCGCCATCCTGGTGCGACCCGGATGGCCTTCACCACTCGCATCAGCTACGCCACGCGTGCCGGCTCCTGCCGGATCGCGGACGCGGTGGTGACCATCAAGGTCAAGGTGATCCTCCCCGAATGGCGCCGCCCACGCAAGGCCGATGCCGATGTGCGGTTGTTCTGGGATACGCTGGCCGCGGACATCAAGCGCCATGAGGAGCGCCATGTCGAGATCGCCAAGAACCATGCCCGCGAACTGGAAGACGCGCTGAAGGCGACCTATCCGCAGAAGGATTGCGATACGGCGAAGGCCAAGGCCGCCGAAATCACCGCCGCCATTCTCATCAAGCACGACCGCGCCCAGGTGCAGTTCGATCGCGTCGAAAGCGTCAATTTCGAAAGCCGCATCCTGCGGCTCCTGCATTATCGCGTCGAGCGCATCAAGAACGGCCAGCTGCCGCCACCGGCGTGAATTCCTCTGCACGCCGGTGCAAGCCAACCGAGCCGAAGCGTAGTGCCAGCTTCGAAAAATTTTCGAGTGGCCGTCGAAATCGGCCTATAGGGAACGACATATCACGGGTTGACAGGGCACAACCCTCGAAGCACGAGCACCAGGACCGATCGCGCGGCGGATGCATCAGGCAAGCCCAAGCGGTGATCCCAACAGCGCGCATGGACAAAGGACTATGGATCAGGCTGTCGACAAGCAGACCATGGCGGCTGCAGCCACACCGCTGACCGAAAGCGAGAAGAACGCCATCATCGGCGGCGTTCTCCTGTCGATGCTGCTGGCAGCGCTCGACCAGACCATCGTCGCGCCGGCAATGCCGACCATCGGGCGCTCTCTCGGACATGCCGAATACCTGCCATGGGTCGTCACCGGCTACCTCTTGACCGCAACCGCCGTGGCGCCGCTCTACGGCAAGATTTCCGACGTCTATGGGCGCCGGCCGACCGTCTATGCGGCGATCCTCATCTTTCTTGCCGGATCGCTGGTCAGTGCACTGGCTCCCAACATGTTCGTGCTGGTCCTGGGACGCGCGGTCCAGGGTGCCGGCGGCGGCGGCCTTTTCGCGCTGACGCAGACCGTGGTCGGAGACCTTGTCCCGCCGCGCGAGCGGGCGCGCTATGCGGCGTGGTTCTCAGGCACCTGGGCCGTCGCCAGCGTCGCCGGGCCGCTGCTGGGCGGCACCTTCGCGGAACATCTGCACTGGTCGCTCATCTTCTGGATCAATATCCCGCTTGGTATTTTGGCGATGGCGATCATCAACAAGCCGCTCAGGAAGCTGCCGATCGCCGCCAAGAATCACAGCATCGATGGTCTTGGCGCATTGCTTCTCATCGTGGCCACGGCACTGCTGCTGCTGGCGCTTAACTGGGGCGGCAGCGCCTATCCCTGGATATCGCCTGAGGTCATTGGCGTTCTGGGCTGCTCCGCTGTTTTCTGGGTAGCCTTTGCCCTGCGGCTGATGCGGGCGGCCGAACCACTCATCTCGCTCGAGGTGCTGGGCAACCCTATCGTCCTTGCCGGCACTCTGTCGATGTTCCTGCTGCAGGCCTCCAGCGTCGGCCTTGCCGTCTATCTGCCCGTCTATCTGCAATCGATGCTTGGCCTGACGGCCAGCGAATCGGGCATTGCGATGCTTGGCCTTCTGCTTGGAACCGTGGGCGGCGCAGCCTCCAGCGGTCGCCTGATACCACGCTTTGTCCATTACAAGCGCATCGCGATGGTCGGCGTCTTCTTCGCCATTCTGTGCCTTGGCTTGCTCGCCCTTGTCGCCGGCCATGCATCGCTGCTTGTTGTCGAAATCCTGACCATCTGCGGGATTGGGAACCGGGACGACTTTTCCGGTGACCACGGTCTCCGTGCAGAACGGCGTCGACCACATGCATCTTGGCGTCGCGACGGGCGTGCTGACCTTCCTGCGTTCGCTGGGCAGTGCATTGGGTGTCGCAATGCTCGGCGCCGTCGCTCTGGGCTTTGGGCTGCCGCTGGCCGGCGAAGGCGTGCAGATGGCCGGACATGCCGCATCGGTCCAGCCCTTCGTGATGATCTTTCTTGTCGCGGCCGCCACGTTGGTGCTGGGGCTCATCACACTGGCGCTGATGCCCGAGAAAGAGCTTCGCGGTCATGTCGACACTCCGGCGCCGATCCTGGCGGAGTAGAGTGGCAGAAAAGGGCTTGGTGGTTTTTCGCCGTAAAGCAATTCCCAGGAACGTGTGACGCGGTTTTCCGTCCGGAATTGCATCAATGCTCTAGCCGGAAACGCCGAGCTTCTTCTGCAGGCTGGTGGACGAGGTCGTGTACTGGAACACGATCCGCTCCCCCGGGTTGACGATGCGTTTGGCCGCCTGCGCCATCAGCGCAACCTCGTGGAATCCCGACAAGATCAGCTTCAGCTTGCCCGGATACCAGTTGATGTCACCGACGGCGAAGATCCCGGGCACCGAGGTCTGGAACTTCTCGGTATCGACCGGGATCAGATTCTCGTGGAGGTTGAGCCCCCATTCAGCGATCGGCCCGAGCTTCATCGTCAGGCCGAAGAAAGGCAGCATGCGCGTGCAAGGCACCTCGATGTCGCCGTCTGGACCACCTTTGATTGTCGCCGATGACAGCTGGCCGTCGGCGCCGGCGAGCCCGGTCACCTGGCCGACCCTGAATTCCAGCTGCTTCATCTCCTGCATCGCATACATCTTGTTGACGCTGTCGGGCGCCGCGCGGAACTCGGGCCTGCGATGCACCAACGTCACGCTTTTGGCCACCGGCTGAAGGTTGAGCGTCCAGTCGAGTGCCGAATCGCCACCGCCAACAATGACAAGGTCGTGGCCGCGAAAATCCTCCATCCGTCGCACCGAATAGAAGACGCTTTTCCCTTCATACGCTTCGACGCCGGGAATCGGCGGGCGTTTGGGCTGAAACGAGCCGCCGCCGGCGGCGATCACCACCACCTTGGCCTCGAACACCTCGTTCTCGTCGGTGGTGACGCGAAAGCCGCCGTCTTCCAGCGTCTCGAGGCTGGAAACCATGCGGTTGTAGGTGAAGTCAGGCTTGAACGGTTGGATCTGCTCGAGGAGTTTCTCGACCAGCCCCTGTGCCGAGATCGAAGGCCAGCCGGGAATGTCGTAGATCGGCTTCTCCGGATAGAGTTCCGCGCACTGGCCGCCGGGCTTGTCGAGAATGTCGATCAGGTGGCACTTCAGGTCCAACAGGCCGAGTTCGAACACGGCAAACAGGCCGACCGGCCCTGCCCCGACAATGAGGACGTCTGTCTTGATGATGCCGGTCATGCGGTGTGCCTCGCTGCTGGATTGGCGCGAGACTGCATGACCGCCGGCCTGCTGCCAAGCGGCAGCAGGAAAAATCGGCTGTTCAGCCCTGTCGCTCCGGTACCCGCACCACCAGGCCGTCGAGTGCGTCGCGCACCTTGATCTGGCAGGACAGCCGCGAGTTCGGCTGGACGTCATAGGCAAAGTCCAGCATGTCCTCTTCCATCGCTTCCGGCTCGCCGACTTCCGCCGTCCATGCCTCATCGACATAGACATGGCAGGTTGCGCAGGCACAGGCGCCGCCGCACTCCGCCTCGATCCCCGGCACGGCGTTGCGGATGGCGTTTTCCATGACCGTCGAGCCGTTTTCGGCGTCCACGTCGAACTGTGTGCCGTCATGGGCGATGAAGGTCAGCTTGGTCATTTGTCACCTGAAGGGAGTTTCCGCCGAGATAATCACTCTGGCAGACAAGTCAACTGCCGCGCGAAAGCGCCGCTCGGTGACGTTTTTCCGCAAACTGGATCAGCGACTGATGGCGGCGATGAAATCGCGCACTTCGTCGATCAGCGTGCCAAGCCGCTTCAGTGTCTGGCCGTCATCAGGCCGACGCTCGATCTCGGTGGCGCAATCGGCGATGGCGAAGGCGCCGACACCGCGAGCCGACCCTTTCAATCCGTGAGCCAGCAGAAGCCGGTCCTTGAGGTCGGCATCGACTATTTTGTCGCGCACCGACTGCGCCTGCTGTACAAACAGCGCCAGCACTTCCTGCTCCAGGCTGCGGTCACCCATCGTCTGCCGGGCAAGGTGTGCCAAATCGACCGGCCTGGACCGCCCCGTTCCCGATACGTCGCCCCCGGGCATTGAGAAGGCAATGCCGCTTTCGCTACGCATGAACTCGAACTCCGTTTTCTTCGGCCGCCTGAAAAACTAGGCGAATCCAATGGATAACGGGTTAACGAATGGCCCGGAAAAATGTTGCGAAAGCGGCGCCCAAATCACGGTTCCGTTAACCTTATATTTAAAGTTTTACGTATCCCGCCGAATGCATGTTTTCTTTACCCCCCTGTGTCATTACGATACGAGGGTCCATTTTCAGCCTCCTGCGCGGGGGTACCACAAATAGAATTATAAGCCCGCGGCAGCTAGTACAGGGTAGCGAAGGCATGGCGAAGAAACCAACGACAACGACCAGAACTCTCGACAGCGATGTGGCCAGGGAGCTCGAAGAGGCACTCGATTTCGACCTCAGCGGTGATCTTGGCAGCGGCGACCTCGATATCGCGGCTTCGATGGAAGATCTGGAAGCGCAGATATCCCAAGCCGCCGACGAGCTGGCCCGCGAGGGGCGCAACCAGAAGCCGGCTCCCGCCGCCAATCAGGCCGAGGCCGCTCAGCCCCCGTCCAAAACCCAGCCCACGCCCAAGCCTACCGAACTGCGCCCTGTGGAAACACGCAACGGCGGCCAGCCCGCGGCGGGCTTCGCGCCTGCCAATGACGATCGCCAGAAGGACTACAAGACGCTCCTGCACAGCCTGAACAGGCGTGCCTCCAACACCGTCTATTGGGTCATTGCCTTTGTTTCGCTCGCCTGGATCGCGGGCGCCGCCGGGCTGGCCAACCTGCTTTTCGGACCGGGCATCTGGCATATCCGCACGCTTGACCAGTTCTTTGCCCGTCCCGAGCTGATTGGTCTTGCGGTCGCGGCGATCGTGCCGGTCATCCTGTTCTGGGCCTTCGCGGCGATGATTCGCCGTGCCCAGGACATGCGCATCGCCGCCCAGTCGATGACGGAAGTGGCCTTCCGCCTGACCGAGCCGGAAAACATGGCGCAGGATCGCGTCATGATGATCGGCCAGGCCGTTCGCCGCGAGGTGGCGGCCATGGGCGAAGGCATCGAACGCACGCTTGCCCGCGCGGTGGAGCTGGAGACCCTGGTCCACAGCGAAGTCAACCAGATCGAACGCTCCTATACGGAAAACGAGAACCGGATCCGTTCGCTCGTCGACGGGCTCGGCAGCGAGCGCGAGGCGGTCGTCACCCATGCCGAGCGCGTCCGCGCCTCGATCGCCGGCGCGCATGAGACGCTCAAAGACGAAATCGGTGCCGCCAGCGACATCATTCGCGACAGCATCCTCAACGCGTCGACCAAGCTGTCGATGACGATCACCAATTCCGGCGACACGCTGATCGACCGCATCAATGAAAGCTCGCTGTCGATCTTCGATTCGGTGGAAGGCCGGCTTGATACCATCACCGACCGGCTGTCGACCTCCGGCGAGGCTTTCGCCAGCCTGCTCGACACGCGCATTGCCAAGCTGACGGATACGACGGACGGCCTGACCCGGTCGTTGACCGATCTGCTCGACGATCGCACCACCGGCATGGTGTCGCTGCTCGGCGGCGCCGCGCGTACCCTCAATTCGGAATTCGAGGCCAGCCTCAACAGCATCGAGCGCACGCTCGCCGAACGCGGCCAGGCATTGATCAGCGAATTCCAGACCCGCGCCGAGGCGCTGGACACCGGCACGCAGAAACTCAACGCGGCGCTCGAGGCCCGCGCGCGCCAGATCAACGAGACGCTGGTCGAACGCGCCCGTGAAATTGCCCACACCTTCGCCGAGAGCAAGGACGCGCTGGCCGCGATGATCGATCAGGGCAAGACCCAGATCGGCGCCGACATGGCCGACATCGTCACCTCGACATCGAGCATGCTGGAGGCCCGCGCCAGCGATTTCGCCGGGCGCATGGAAGCCGCGCGTCACGTCGTCTCGCGTTCCTTCGACGCCGATATCCAGCGGCTCGCCGATGCCCGCGCCGGCATCGAGGAAGCCGTCGAAAACCACAGCCGCAAACTGTCCGAAAGCCGCGAGCGCATGGCGGCCGCGATGGAGGCGGATCTGGCGAAATTCGCCGAAGGCCGCGAAGGCATCGATGCGGCGGTGACCAACCAGGTGCAGAAGCTGGCCGAAGGCCGCAACCTGATCGCGCGTGCCCTCGAAGAGGACCTGCGCAAGGTCAACGAATCGCGTGCTGCCATCGATGCCTCGCTCGGCAGTCATCTCGAAAGGCTGGAAGAAGGCCGCAACCGGCTCTCGCTGGCTCTCAACGAAGACTCCGGGAAGCTTGTGCAAGCTCGTACGATCATTGACGAAATGGTCGCCGGACATGTCGGCAAGCTGGCCGAGGGCCGCAACATCCTGGCGCGCGCCCTGGAAGCAGATCTCGGCAAACTATCCGAAAGCCGCGCCAGCATCGACGGACTGGTTGCCGGCCAGGTCGAGAAGATCGCCGAGGGCCGCGCCGTGCTCGCCAAGGCGCTCGAAAACGACATTGTCGGCATCAAGAGCCTGATCGAGACCCACTCGGCAATGCTGGCGGAAGACCGCAGCCAGCTTGGCCGTTCGCTCGAGAACGACCTCTCGGGCATCAGGACCCTGATCGATGATCATTCGGGAAGGCTCGCCAGCGACCGCAGCCTGCTGTCGCAGACGCTCGAAGCCGACCTTGCCAAACTGGCCGAAAGCCGCTCCAGCATCGACGGCCTCGTCGCCGGTCAGGTCGAGAAGCTGGCCGAGGGCCGCGACATTCTCAAGCGCGCGCTGGAATCGGACCTCAACACCATTCAGGGCGTCATATCCAGCCAGTCGGAAAAACTGGCGGAGGATCGCGGGCAGCTTTCGCGGATCCTGGAAGCCGACCTGCAGAATGTGAACAGCGTCATCGCCGACCACATGAACAGGCTGGTTCAGGATCGTTCGACCCTGTCGAAGGCTCTCGAGGACGACCTCGCCAAACTGGCCGAGAGCCGTTCCAGCATCGACGGGCTGGTCGCCGGCCAGGTCGAGAAGCTGGCCGAAGGCCGCGACATCCTGCGGCGGGCGCTGGAAGCCGACCTCAACACGATCAAGAACACCGTTGCCGACCAGTCGCAGAGGCTGGTCGATGACCGCGCCCAGTTCGCCCGGGCCCTCGAGGCTGATCTCGAAGGCGTCAACAGCCTTGTCCAGGGCCATGCCGAAAGGCTTGCACAGGACCGATCGACACTTTCCAGGGCATTGGAAGACGATCTCGCCAAACTGGCCGAGAGCCGCTCGAGTATTGATGGGCTGGTTTCGGGCCAGGTTGAGAAGCTGGCCGAAGGCCGCAACATCCTCAAGCGTGCGCTTGAGGCCGATC
Organism: Mesorhizobium sp. B4-1-4; assembly: GCF_006439395.2. Classification (NCBI taxonomy): domain Bacteria; kingdom Pseudomonadati; phylum Pseudomonadota; class Alphaproteobacteria; order Hyphomicrobiales; family Phyllobacteriaceae; genus Mesorhizobium; species Mesorhizobium sp. B4-1-4. The sequence continues at coordinate 1,673,785 of NZ_CP083950.1, read as the reverse complement.
TCGAGACGATCAGGGGCACCGTTGCCGATCAGTCGCAGAAACTGGTGGATGACCGCGCACAGTTCGCCCGGGCTCTCGAAGCCGACCTTGAAAGCGTCAGCGGCTTGGTAAACAGCCACGCGGACAGGCTCGTCCAGGATCGTTCGACCCTGTCGAGGGCGCTCGAGGACGATCTTGCCAAGCTGGCTGAAAGCCGTTCGAGTATCGACGGTCTGGTCGCCGGCCAGGTGGAGAAGCTGGCCGAAGGCCGCGACATTCTCACGCGCGCCCTCGAAGCCGATCTGGCCAAACTGGCCGAAAGCCGCTCCAGCATCGACGGCCTGGTCGCAGGTCAGGTGGAGAAGCTGGCCGAAGGTCGCGACATTCTCAAACGCGCGCTCGAAGCCGATCTGCAGAAGCTGACCGAAAGCCGCAGCGACATCGATGACATCATCTCCGGCCATGTCGGCAAGCTGGCTGAAGGCCGCAACATGCTGAGCCGCGCTCTGGAAGACGATCTCGGCAAGCTCGCCGAGACCCGCAAGGATGTCGATCGCTCCCTGTCCGGCCATATCGACCAGATCGCTGCCAGGAGCACCGACATTTCGGCCGCTATCGCAGCCGATGTGGACAAGATCGAGCAGGCGTTCAGCCGCCAGACCGGTATCATCGAGGAACGCGCCGGGACCATGGAGCGCGCGCTCTCGACCGGTGTCGACAATGTTCGCGGCGTGCTCGAGAGGAGCGCGGTCTTCGTTGCCGGCGCATTGCGTGAAAAGGTCCTGGAAGTCACTAGCGCGCTGCATGAGCAGGCCGGCGCGGCCTTCAGCGACGCGGACCGCAAGATCGCCGAGCGCGCCGAACAGACGTCCGCGGCCCTGTTGGCGCGGGCCGAAGACATTGCCCGTACCTTCGAGGAGGCCGATCGCCGCCTCCACGCCCGTGCGGAAGATACGTCGAACGCCTTGCTTGCCCGTGCCGACGATACCTCCAGCTCACTGCTGGCCCGTGCCTACGAAACCGCCGATCAGCTGGCTGCCCGTGCCAGCGAAATCGCCGGCACCTTCGACAGGGCGGACCAGAGGCTCGCCGCGCGCACCCAGCAAACCGCCGATCAGCTAAACGCCCGTGTAAGCGAAATCGCCGGCACCTTCGACGCGGCGGACCAGAAGCTCGCCGCGCGCGCCCGGGAAACCGCGGATCAGCTTGCTGCCCGGGCCCAGGAAACCGCCGATCATCTGTCTGCCCGCGCGGGCGAGATCGCCGGTACGTTTGACGACGCCGACCAGAAGCTGGTTGCCCGTGCCGTCGAGACGGCACAGTCGCTGGCCGCCCGCGCCGGCGACATCCTGCGCAACTTCGAAAGCGCCGACCAGAGGCTCGGCATGCGTATCGGCGAATCGGCCGAGGCGCTCGCCGCCCGAGCATCCGATCTCGGCCGTATTTTTGACGCCGCCGACCAGCAATTGGTCGCGCGCATCGCGGAAGGATCGGACGCGCTGTCCAACCGTGCGTCGGAAATCGGCCGTATCTTCGACGAGGCCGACCAGCGTCTGGTTTCGCGCATCGCCGACAGCTCTTCGACGATCGGCGAGCATGCGCAGACCATCGTCGGTGCTTTCGCCAGCACCGAGCAGAGAGTCGCCGACCGTGCGCGCCAGACCGGCCAGGAACTGGCCGTGCATGCCCGCGAGATCGAGCAGGCGCTTGCCGGCGCAGACGAGCGTCTGGCATCGAGCGCGGCGGCCGCGGCCGCTCGTGTCGAGGAGCAGATCGCCGGGGTCGAGAACCGGCTCGCCAACACCACGGAAACGATCGGCCAAAAGCTCAATGAGCAGGTTTCGACCGCCGAGGCACAGCTTGTTTCGCGCGCCAATGTGATCGCGGAGACCTTTACCGCGGTAGGCCAGCATATCGGCCAAAGCACCAACGACGCCGCCAAGACGATCGGCGCCAATACCCGCGAGCTCAACTCTATGCTCGCGGCGCGGTCGGCCGAAATGTCGAAGATCCTCGATGAGACCGCACGGCCGTTGGTCGAGCGCTTCGCCCAGGGCGGCTCCGAACTGCAAAAGAGCATGGAAGAGGTCACCGAACGCGCCGCCGAGAAGCTGCGCAGCGAGAATGCAGCTCTTGTCAACGCGCTCGCCAGCCGCACCGCCGAGACCTTGTCGGCGGTCGAAGGCGCCCGCTCGTCGCTGTCCGACAGCGTCGCCGACCTCATCGGCCGCATGACAAAGTCCAGTTCGCAGCTCGGTCAGTTGATCGAGCAGGCCGCGGTCAACCTCAGCCAGGTCGACGAACGCCTGACCGGCAGCACGCAAAGCTTCGCGGCCACCACCGAAAAGGCGGCTCAGACCTTTGCCAGCTCGGCGCGCCTGGTTGATTCCAACACCACGAGACTGACAGAGCTGTCGTCGTCGACCTTGCGCGAAGTGGCATCGATCGCCACCAAGTTCGACGAGCACAGCCGCCTGCTGGTCAGCGCCTCGGACCTCCTGAGCTCGGCCCAGAGCAACCTCGAGCACACGCTGGAAAGGCAGTCGTCGCTCGAAGAGCTCGCCGTCGGCCTGGTCAAGAAGTCGGAGGACCTCGAAAGGGTCATGCGCTCCTTCGAAAACCTCGTCGGTCAGACGTTGCAGAACGCCGAGGGCAAGACGCTGGAGTCCGCAGACAAGATCCGCAACGCCATCACCGATGTCGTCGATTCGGCCACCAAGCGCTTCGCCGATGCGACCGAGGAGATGCGTCGCACCGCCGGCTCGATCAAGAGCGAACTCGACCTCACCCGCGCCGAACTCAAGAAGGGCGTCATCGAGATGCCGGAAGAGGCAAAGGAATCGACCTCTGCCATCCGCCGCGCCGTCTCGGAGCAGATCAACGCCTTGAAGGAGCTTTCGGACATCGTTGCGAAGTCCGGTCGCGGTGGCGACGCCTCGGAGCCGCGCGGCCTGCGCCCGGTGCCGCAAGCGCCGGCGCCACGCGCCGCCGAACCGCCGCGTCGTGCCCCTGCACCGCAGCCGGAACTTCGTGCGCCGCAGGCGCCGCTGGATGGCACGGCGCTGCGCGGCACGCTCGATCTCGATCGTCCGGCCGAAGCGCCACCGCGCCCGCGCTCCGACGCCAGTGCCCGGACGCCGCAGGGCGGCTGGGTGCGCGATCTTCTGACCGCGGCATCGAACGACGCAGACCTCAGGCCCACGGCACCGGCGGCGCCCGCGGAAGCACCGCGTGCAGCCCCTGCCCAGCGCTCGCCGCTGCACGTCGTGGAATCGCTGAACTCGCTCTCCGTCGACATCGCGCGAGCCATCGACCACGATGCCTCGATCGAGTTGTGGAACCGCTATCGGCGCGGCGAGCGTGACGTCTTCACCCGCCGGCTCTACACGCTGAAGGGTCAGCAGACATTCGACGAGATTCGCCGCAAATATCAGGCCGAGGCCGAATTCCGCGCCGCCGTCGACCGCTACTGCGACGACTTCGAGAAGCTGCTCAAGGATGTCTCGCGCAACGATCGCGACAACATCATGGCGCAGACCTATCTGACCTCGGACACCGGTAAGGTCTACACCATGCTGGCCCACGCCAGCGGTCGCTTGCATTAAACCGGGACGCTTGCATTTAACCGGGAATTGAACAGGCGGGGCCTTGGCCTCGCCTGATCGCGGCTGGGATGCCGATCGGGGATTTGGCTTGGCCAGGACGCCGAGCAAAAAAGCTTGCGGATTATTGTGGCGTCGACCACCCGCCGCTCGACGATGCGCTGTCCCCGACCTATACCCCCTGCAGCACCTGATGAAGGCTGGAAAGCTGCGGCCTGATGTCTTCGAGCGCAGGCAGCCAGAAAGCGTCGCCGCCCCTGGCGCTCAGATCACCGAATCGGTCCAGCGAACGATTTGCCTGGCGGCATCGCCGAACGCGCTGTCGAGCGCACTGACATAGGCGGGATTGCCGCGCCCCGAAACGGGTGCGGTCGCGGTGAAGCTCTTGGAAGCGCGCACCTCGCCATTGCGGTCGTTGAGGATGCGCACGAACAGGTCAACCTCGGCATGTTCGCCGCCCTCGACGCGAACTTCGAAGGATCGGATCTCGACAATCACCTGGTAATCGATCGCCAGCCCCTCGCCCGGCTTGCCGACGCCGGCAAAACTGCCCGAGCGCTGAAACGTCTCGGCCAACCGCGCCTGCACGATCAGGGGCAGGCGGTCAGCCCATTGCGCGCCCTTCAGATACTGGATCGAGCGGTCGGAGGGCTTGATGACGATGTTCTGGCTGTCCAGCGCCTTGAGCGCCGAAGGCTGGGCGATCAGGATCTGGCGACGGCTGTGGCCATGTGCCTCGACCGAAGGTGCCGACAGCTCAAACGTGTCGAGTGGCGCGGGTCCGCCGCCCGGCAGAGCCGCGCAGCTGGCGAGGGCCAAGGCAAGCAATGCCACGCCCGATCTGGACACAATCGACTTCACGCACGCCCCCTGCCATCCCCGTTATTTATCGACCTCAAAAATAACCTACATCCGCAATGATTGTTTCTGAGGCGAGCAGACGCCGAAGTCAACGCCGCGCCCTGCCGTCGAACTGCCGAACCTCACCTTCGCCACCCGAGAGAATGCGCTGCGGATTGCGGCTGAGATCTGTCACCGCCTCCTCGATGCGGCCGATCGAACGGCGGCTGTCCTGCACCAGCGCCTCGACATTCGAAAGTCCCTGGCCCGAGAAGCGCGCCAGATTGTCGGTGATGGTCCCAAGCCGCGCATTCAGCGTATCGGCAACCTGCTTGAATGATTTCAGCGTCGCCCTGGCATCGGCCATCACGCCATCGGCCTGGCCCGATCCGAGCAAGGTGTCGACCCTGGCGAGGATGCCGTCGACGCGCACCGAAGCATCGTTGAGCCGTTGCGCAAGCTGCTTGGCGTCCTTGATGGTCTGGTTGATATCGTCGGCGCGGTTGGCGAACTTGTTGGTCACGACGGCGATATCGGCGGCGGCCTTGTTGGCGCTTTCGCTGGCCTTCTGGATGTTGGCCAGAGCCGTACGCACCTGCGCCGGGTCGATGCCGTCGAGCACCCCGTCGACCTTGGCCAGCGTGCCTTGCGTCTGCTTGGCGAAATCATTGACCGACCCGACCGCGGTATCGACATTCCTGATGACGCCGTCGAGCTGCCGTGACGTTTCCTTGAGGTTCGCGGTCACGGTATCGACATTGGCCACGATGCTCTTGATCTTGTCCTTGTCGACGGCATTGAGCAGTCCTTCCGCCGCCTTCAACGTGCCGTCGAGTTTGCCGGACACACCCTTCAACTCGTCGGAGAGCGCGCTGACGCTGGACAGGAACTTGTCGATGCCGTCGGAATTCCTGGCCAGCGCATCGGAGAAGGTCTGCACGTTGTGCACGGTCTGCGTCAGCGGTCCACGGACATCCTTGGTGAAGCCCTCGAGTTCGCTCAGCACCTTGTCGGCGCGGTTGAAGATGTTCTGCGCGGTCTGCAGCAGATTGGTCACGGCCGACGGGTTGGCGATGATCTCGGCGACCTTGCCTTCCTTTTCCGCCTGGTCGAGCAGCTTCACTTCCTTGGGATCGGCGCCCTTGAGTTCGATATTGGCCTGCCCGGTAAGACCGGCAAGGCCGATATCGGCCTGCGTCGACTTGGTGATCGGCGTCAGCCGATCGATCTCGGTGTCGGCAATGGCGACAGTCGGATTGTCGACGTCGATATAGACACGCTTGACGTCACCGACCTTGACGCCGTTGAACAGCACGAAGCTGCCGCGGCCGAGGCCGGAAGCCGAGCCCGGGATGCGCACGCGCAGCAGGGCCGTCTCGCCCCTGTCGCCGATCGCGGCTGTCCAATAGACGAAGCCGAACGCCGCCAGGATCGCAACCAGCGTGAAAATGCCGACAATGACGTAGTTGGCTCTGGTTTCCATTGCTTCACTTATGGCTATGCACGCGTGGCAAGATCAAGTTGCCGGGCGCGTTTTCCGCGGAAATAGGATTTTACCCACGGCTCCTCGCTCTTCAGCATGTCGTCGATTGTGCCCTCGACCAGCACCTTTTTCTTGCCGAGTACCGCCACGTGATCGCAAGCGGTGAACAGGGTGTCCAAGTCGTGCGTGACCATATAGACGGTCAGATCCATGGTGTCGCGCAGCTTGACGACGAGTTCGTCGAACTCGGCCGCGCTGATCGGGTCGAGGCCGGACGTCGGCTCGTCGAGAAAGACGATGTCCGGATCGAGCGCCAGGGCGCGCGCAAGCGCGGCGCGTTTGATCATGCCGCCGGAGAGTTCGGAGGGGAATTTCTGCGCCGCATCCGGCGGCAGTCCAACCAACTCGATCTTGAGCAGCGCCAGCTCGTCCATCAGCTTCTTCGGCAGATCGAGATATTCGCGCATCGGCACCTGCACGTTCTCCAGCACGGTCAGCGCCGAAAACAGGGCGCCATGCTGGAACAGCACGCCAAGGCGCATGTCGATGCGCAGCCGCTCGATGTCGCTTGCCTTGTCGACATCGACCCCGAACAGCCGGATCGTTCCAGACTGCTTGGGCATCAACCCGAGAATGGTTCGCAACAGAACGGATTTGCCGGCGCCCGACGCACCGACAAAACCCAGGATCTCGCCGCGTCTGATGTCGAGCGACAGCTTGTCGAGGATCAGCTTGTCCTCGATGGCAACGGTGACGTCGCGCACCGAGAGCACGATTTCGCTCTCGTCCTGCTCCTGCGTCGTCACCCCATTGCCCTTCGCCATCTTAGAACTCGATCGCTGCGTAGAACATGGCGAAAAGCCCGTCGAGGATGATGACTACGAAGATCGACTTCACCACCGAGGCGGTCACGTGCTGGCCGAGCGACTCGGCGCTGCCGCCGACCTTCATACCTTCGACGGAAGCGATGGTGCCGATGATCATCGCCATGAACGGGGCCTTGATCAGCCCGGCAAAGATGGTGCTGAGATCGATGGCGACGCGCAGCCTGTCGAGGAAAGCGGCCGGCGGAATGTCGGAATAGAGCCAGGCCGCGACGATGCCGCCGCCGAGTGCGGCGAAATTGGCGATGATCGTCAGGCACGGCAAGGCGATCACCAGCGCAACCAGGCGCGGAAAGACCAGGACGCCGATCGGATTGAGACCGATGACCTTCAGCGCGTCGACCTCCTCGCGCATCTTCATCGAGCCGATCTCGGCGGTGATCGCGCTGCCGGAGCGGCCGGCTATCATGATTGCCGTCATCAGCACGCCGAGTTCGCGCAGGATCAGCACGCCGACGAGGTCGACGACGAAGATATCGGCGCCGAAATAGCGGAGCTGATAGGCGCCTTGCTGGGCAACGATGGCACCGACGATCGCCGACATCAGCACCACCACCGGAATGGCGCCGACGCCCATGCGATCGATCTGGTTGAAGATCGCCGCCGGGTTGACGGCATGGCCGCGGCCGAGCTTCATCTGCGCGCCGCGGATGGTGGCGCCCAATATGTTCATCGAGGCGAGGAAATCGTCGCGCATCTCATAGACGCGCCGGCCAACCGCCTCCAGGGCACGAATGATGACGTTCGGCGGCCGCGCCGGCCCCGATTCGGGCTCGCGGCGCACGGCTTCGCCCACCGCGTCGAGCAGGATCGAAGCGATCTCGCTTTGGCCCTGCATCCGGACCTCGACGTTCTTCTTCTCGAAGACGCTGACCAGCCGGTCGATCAACCAGGCGCCGGCGGTATCGATCTTCTCGATTTTCGAAAGATCAAGGGCCAATATCTTGAAACCGCTTCGCTTCTCGATCTTGCGCATGTCGGCGTCGATCAGCGCAACGGTCCGCGTCGTCCAGGTTCCGGAGAACGCGCAACCGAGAACGTCGCCCTCCTCGCCGACCGCCACGCGTGGGTCGTGGTGAGCCTCCGAGGCGGTCGTACCGCTTGCGTCGCGCTTGCCGATCGTCAACATGGCGTCCTGTTTAGCCTGATGGGTCCGACCTTGTCGATTTGCCGACAACCCTTCTCGCACAGCCGGAGCAGAAAAATATGGCGCGTGTCATTTCGGTCGAGGCGGAACGTTTCCCGATCGACGGAATCTTCACCATTTCGCGCGGCTCCAAGACCGAGGCCGAGGTCATCACCTGCACGATCCGCGAAGACGGACATGTCGGGCGCGGCGAATGCGTTCCCTACAGGCGCTATGGCGAGACCATCGACAGCGTGCGCGACGCGATAGAGGCGATGCGCGAACGGATTGCCGGCGGCATGGATCGGACCGCCCTGCTCTCCGCCATGGCGGGCGGCGCCGCCCGCAACGCTGTAGACTGCGCTCTTTGGGATCTCGAGGCAAAGATCAGCGGAATACCGGTTGCCGACGCCATGCATGCCGTTCCGCTGTCGAGCCTCGAGACAGCCTATACCCTGTCGCTCGCCGAACCGGAGGCGATGGCAGCGCAGGCACGTGCCAATGCCATGCGGCCCCTGCTCAAGGTCAAGATCGGGGGCGGCAACGACATGGCCAGGATTCGCGCTGTTACGGAAGCTGCGCCGCAAAGCCGTATCATCCTCGATGCCAATGAGGGGTGGACCGACGAGAACATCGAGGCCAATCTCGCCTTTGCCGCACAACATGGCATCGCGCTTGTCGAACAGCCCCTGCCTGCCGGACACGACGAGGTCCTGCGCCGGATTGCGCATACGGTGCCGATCTGTGCCGACGAAAGCGTGCATGAGACAAAGGACCTCGGTTCGCTGGTCGGCCTCTACGACGCGGTCAACATCAAGCTCGACAAGACGGGCGGCCTGACGGAGGCGCTCGTGCTTCGCGACCGGGCTCGGGATCTGGGGTTCGGTATCATGGTCGGATGCATGGTCGGCACATCGCTGGCGATGGCGCCGGCGGTGCTGCTTGCGCAGGGAGCCGATTACGTCGACCTCGATGGCCCGCTGCTGCTTGCGCGCGACCGCGAGCCGGGTCTGGTCTACCAGGGTTCGCTCGTATTACCCCCGGACCGGGCGCTGTGGGGCTGAGCGCGCGGCAAGCCCGATCAGCACCAGGCCGATGATGGCGATCGGAATCATCGCCAGGAAACCGTCGACCCCGAGACGGTCATAGAGCGGACCGGAGGCGAGCGTGACGGCGGCCATGAAGAAGCCGTTGAAGAAATAGGCGATGCCTTGCGCGGCGCCCGTGCGCTCTTCCGAGACGGTCTCGCCGATCATTTTCTGCAGGCCGATCAGCACCATCGCGACGGACACCGAATGCAGCGACTGCACGGCGAAGAAGCCGGCGATGCCAAGGCCGAGCGGCCAAACCAGTGGAAAGATGATCCAGCGTACGATCGACCCGATGCCGGCGATGACCATCACCCTGACGACGGGCACGGAGGCAAAAATGCGGTTGAAAAACAGAAACATGCAGACTTCGGACACCACGCCCCAAGCCCACAGCAGGCCGACGACCGAATCGCTGAGGCCTATCGATTTCCAGTAGATGGAAACGAAGCCATAGAGGAATGCGTGGCTGGCGGTGATGATGCCGACGCCAAGGGTGAAGTAGAGGAAATAGGCGTTGAACAGGCTCGGCGCCGCGTGCTGGATTTCCACCGCCGACAGCGGCGAGGCCTTGCGCGGCCGCCCCATGCGCGGCGCCAGCAGCCCTGCAGCAAGTGCCGCGCCGAGGGCCAGGAATATGATGACCGGAACGGCTTGAGGATCGCTGGCCGCCAGGATGAAGCCGCCCGCGACATTGGCGCAGAGATAGCAGATCGACCCCCATTTGCGCATGCTGGCGTAGTTCGAGCCGAAGCGGCGCACGCCCGAAAGCGCCAGCGAATCGGCGATCGGCGAATGCGGCGTCCAGACGATGGTCAGCGCCAGCGACACAGCCAGCACCGTCGAGTAGGTCGGCGTGAGAAAATACCCGGCCGACAAAAGCAGCGCGGCCGCCACCAGCGCGACATAGACATCGGCGCGGTCCCTCGCCCGATCGGCGAGTGTGGTCAGCAACGGCGTCGTCACCACGCGCATGAACATGGGCGCCGCCAGGATGACGGCGATCTGCTCGGCGTGAAACCCCTTGGCCTGCAGCCAGAGCGGGAAATAGGGCAGATGCGTGCCAAGCGACAGGAACAACGAGCCGAAGATAAGGCTCATGCGCAGTTCGAAATGGGGTGGCTTGACGAGTCGTTCTGGCGAAAGCGGCGGCAGGGACATGAATCGATCCAATTGCGCCGCGTTCCGTCGGCCGGTCAGCAACGTGGGTCGACCCATAACATAGCGGAAAACCGGGCGAAACCGGTTGGACTAATCGATTAATGCCGAACCTCGTGGGAATTCGGCTCAGGCCGCCTGCCCTACCCGATCTTCGATGAGCAACGGAATGAAGGGCTCGTCCGGCGCCTCTGGCAGGACATGCGCCCAGGTCAGGATTTCCATCCGGCCGTCGAAATGTTCGACCACGGCCGTGCAGCTCTCCACCCAGTCGCCGGTGTTGATGTAGCGCACGTCCTCGAAATTCTCGATCGCCGCATGGTGGATGTGGCCGCAGATGACGCCGTCTACATGCGAGCGGCGCGCCTCCTCGGTGAGCACGGTCTGGAACGAGCCGATGAAGTTGACCGCCTTCTTGACCTTGACCTTTGCCCAGGACGAGAACGACCAGTAGGGCAGGCCGAGCAATTGGCGGAGCCGCGTCACCACGCGGTTGACGATCATCGCGGCGTCATAGGCATGATCGCCGAGATAGGCGAGCCAGCGCTGATTGTGGACGACGGTGTCGAACTGGTCGCCATGGATGACGAGCAGGCGCTTGCCATCGGCGGTTTCGTGGATCGCACGGTCGGCGACGACGATGCCGCCGAAATGCACGCCCTGGAACTGGCGGGCGAACTCGTCGTGGTTGCCGGCGATATAGGTGATGCTGGCGCCCTTGCGCGCCTTGCGCAGCAGTTTCTGCACCACGTCGTTGTGGCTTTGCGGCCAGTGCCAGCTGCGCCGCAGCCGCCAGCCGTCGACGATATCACCGACCAGATAGATGATGTCGGCGTCATGATAGCGCAGGAAATCGATCAGGAACTCGGCCTTCGCCGCCTTCGAGCCCAGATGGACGTCGGAAATGAACATGCTGCGGAAAGTGCGGGGCTCTTGGCCTGACATCGCGATTTCACCCTTGCTTTCGAGCAGCCTATGCGCCGATTCATGCAACAACCGTATGACGGTTGCGATTGGTCCAGCGCTAGCGCTAGCCTGCCGGGCAAATCACAGGAGAAATTGTCATGGATCTCGGTATCGCCGGAAAGAAGGCCATCGTCTGCGCTTCGAGCAAGGGACTTGGAAAAGGCTGTGCCATGGCGCTGGCCGAAGCGGGTTGCGATATCGTCGTCAACGGGCGCAACGCGGAGCTGGTGGCGAAAACCGCCGCCGAGCTGCGCCAGCGCTATGGCGTGACGGTGACGGAAGTCGTCGGCGACGTTTCGAAACCGGAGGTGCAGAAGGCGCTGCTTGCCGCCTGCCCGGAACCCGATATCCTCGTCAACAACAATGGCGGTCCGCCGCTTCGCGATTTCCGCGAGCTCGATCGCGCCAAGATCCTCGAAGGCGTCACTCAGAACATGGTGACGCCGATCGAGCTGGTGCAGGCCGTCCTCGACGGCATGGCGGCGCGCGGCTTCGGTCGCATCGTCAACATCACCTCGCTGTCGGTCTATGTCCCCATCCCAGGCCTTGACCTGTCTTCCGGCGCGCGCGCCGGCCTGACCTCGTTCCTTGCAGGCGTGGCGCGAACGGTGATCGATCGCAACGTCACCATCAACTCTCTCCTGCCCGGCAAGCTCGACACCGACCGCCTGCGCGGCCCGCACGAGGCCGGTACCGTCGAGGATCCCGCGGCGGCCGCGGCGCGCAAGACCCGCATCAGCGCCGATGTGCCTGCCAAGCGGCTCGGCACGCCGGAAGAATTCGGCCAGATCTGCGCCTTCCTGTGCTCGGTCCATGCCGGCTATCTGACCGGACAGAACATACCGGTCGACGGCGGTCTCTACGTCAGCGCCTTCTGATCGAAAGGTCGACGAAGCGGCTGGACTCATCTGGCACGCAATCACCGTAAGTATTTGACGGATCATGACGTTCGACGTGCCGACTCCTGAAGGTGTGGGCGCGTAGTTTAGCGTCGCGACAAACCTCGGACGCATGCTAAAAGAATTCTCGAAGCAGGTTTCGAGGGAGCGGCCGCATGGAAGGCGAGAACAAGAAGACGGCACGTTCGGATCTCGACGAAGCCGCCCTCTACTTCCACAAGCATCCGACGCCGGGAAAGCTTGAGATCCAGGCGACCAAGCCGCTCGGCAACCAGCGCGACCTGGCGCTCGCCTATTCGCCCGGCGTGGCGGCCCCTTGCCTCGAGATTCGCGACAATCCGGCGACCGCCGCCGACTACACGGCCCGTGCCAATCTGGTGGGTGTCGTCTCCAACGGCTCGGCCGTCCTCGGCCTCGGCAATATCGGCCCGCTGGCCTCGAAGCCGGTCATGGAAGGCAAGGCGGTCCTGTTCAAGAAGTTCGCCGGTATCGATGTCTTCGACATCGAGATCGACGCCCCGGAGATCGAGCGCATGGTCGAGACCGTCGCCGCTCTCGAGCCCACTTTCGGCGGTATCAACCTCGAGGACATTAAGGCGCCGGAGTGTTTTGAAGTCGAGGAACGGCTGAAGGCCCGCATGGGCATTCCGGTGTTCCACGACGACCAGCACGGCACCGCCATCATTGTCGCCGCCGCCGTGCTCAACGGGCTGGAATTCGCCGGCAAGACCATATCGGACATCAAGATCGTCACCTCCGGCGCGGGTGCTGCCGCGCTCGCCTGCCTGAACCTTCTGGTCTCGCTTGGCGCCAAGGTCGAAAACATCTGGGTCACCGACCGCTTCGGCGTCGCCTACAAAGGCCGGGCCGACGAGATGGATCGCTGGAAAGACCCCTATGTGAAGGACACCGAGGCGCGCACGCTTGCCGATGTCCTCCCAGGCGCCGACGTTTTCCTCGGCCTTTCGGCGGCGGGCGTGCTGAAGCCGGAACTGCTCGAGCATATGGCGCCGAAGCCCTTGATCCTGGCTCTGGCCAACCCCAATCCGGAGATCATGCCGGAAGTGGCGCGCGCGGCGCGTCCCGACGCCATGATCTGCACTGGCCGGTCCGATTTTCCCAATCAGGTCAATAATGTCCTGTGTTTTCCTTACATGTTCCGAGGCGCGTTGGATTGCGGTGCCAGCGCCATCAACGAGGAGATGAAGATGGCCGCGGTGCGGGCCATCGCCGCCCTTGCCCGCGAGGAGCCATCGGACGTCGCCGCACGCGCCTATTCCGGCGAGACGCCGATCTTCGGACCCGAATTCCTGATCCCCTCGCCCTTCGATCCGCGTCTCATCCTGCGTATCGCGCCGGCGGTTGCCAAGGCGGCATGCGACACCGGTGTCGCCACACGGCCGATCACCGACTTCGCCGCCTATGTCGACAAGCTCAATCGCTTCGTCTTCCGCTCGGGCCTGGTGATGAAGCCGGTGTTCTCGTCCGCCAAGGCTTCGAGCGCCAAGCGCGTCATCTATGCCGACGGCGAGGATGAGCGCGTGCTACGCGCCGCCCAGGTGGTGCTTGAGGAAGGCATCGCCGAGCCGATCCTGATCGGCCGTCCGCATGTCGTCGAGGTCAGGCTGAAACGCTACGGCCTGCGCATCAAGCCGGGCGTCGATTTCGGCCTGATCAACCCCGAGGACGATCCGCGCTATCGCCACTATGTCGACCTCCTGATCGAACTCGCGGGCCGGCGCGGCGTGACGACGGAGGCCGCGCGCACGATGGTGCGCACCGACAATACGGTGATCGCGGCCCTGGCGCTGAAGCGCGGCGATGCGGACGCCATGGTCTGTGGCCTCGAAGGGCGCTTCGAGCGGCATCTGCGCAACGTCACGCTGATCATCGGGCCGCGCGCCGGCATCAGGGACTATGACCTGTCGACGCTGTCGATGCTGATCTCGCAGCGCGGCATTATCTTTCTCACCGACACCCACGTCTCCGTCGACCCGACGGCCGAGGAGATCGCCGAGATGACCGTGCTGGCGGCGGAGGAAATCCAGCGCTTCGGCATCGAGCCGAAGGCAGCATTGCTCTCGCATTCGGACTTCGGCTCGCGCGATTCGCCGAGCGCGCTCAAGATGCGGCAGGCGGCGGCGATCCTGGCGCGGATCGCGCCGGAACTGCAGTGCGACGGCGAAATGCATGCCGATTCCGCTTTGTCGGAGCATCTGCGCCAGCGCGTCTATCCGCATTCGCGCCTGAAGGGCGAAGCCAATCTGCTGGTGTTCCCGAATCTCGATTCGGCCAACATCACGCTGACGGCGCTGCGCGCCATGATGGATGCCCTGCATGTCGGGCCGATCCTGCTCGGCACCGACAAGCCGGCGCACATTCTGACGCCGTCGGTCACGTCACGCGGTGTGGTCAACATGACGGCGCTGGCCGTGGTCGAGGCCGCGCACAAGGCACAGGCGATCGCCAACCTGGGCTGAGCCACGATTTCGCGGTAAACTGCGATTAACCGCGAACACGGTAGCCTTGCGGACGATGGCGGAGTTGGGCGGATGACAGGCGGAGGGTGGAAGCAGGCGCATGCTGCCGTGCTGCTCGGCCTCTTCCTGTCCGGTGCCGCGATCACCAAGCCGCAGGCCGCCTCGCGGGTCTGCCGCCAGTTGGAGGCCGATCTTGCCGCGGCTTCGCGCGGCGGGGGCGGAGGTCCGGCAATGATCCGGAAATACGATGCCGCGATCGATAGGCAGCGCCAACAGATATCGAGGGCACGCGATCAGGCGAGCAGCGTCGGGTGCGGATTTTCGCTGTTTTCCCGCAACATCAATCAATGCGCCGGTCTCAACGCCACCATCGACCGCATGAACGCCAATCTCGACAGCCTGCAGGCCAAGCGTGCACAGCTCGCCGGCGGCGGCTCACGCCGCGATCGTGGCCGCATCCTGGCGGCGCTCGACGCCAATGGCTGCCGCGACGATGCTGCCTCCCAACACCGCGCTCCGCTGCAGGACGCCGAGCGTGGGGAAGACGACAACACGAACCTGTTCGACCAGCTTTTCGGCGGCGACAGCCGACAGGTCGATACATTGGACCAGCCCGATGATTCCGGCGAGGAGCGCAACGTCCGCCGCGTCCTGAACCTGCCCGGCACTCCGGACTTTGCAGGCACAGGCGGCGAGTTCCACACCACCTGCGTGCGTACTTGCGACGGCTATTTCTTTCCCATGTCGAACGCCGCCTCGGCCGGCGATTTCGAACGCGACCAGAAAAATTGCGAATCGAGCTGCCCCGGCACCGAGATGCAGGTCTTCTATTCGCGCGGCATGGATGACGATTCGGCCTCGATGACGTCATCGGTCACCGGCAGGTCCTACAGTGAATTGCCGACCGCTTATCTCTACAATCAGTCCAACATGTCGCGGCCACCGGCCTGCGGCTGCAACGCCGCGCAGAATTTCCAGATCATTGGCGGCAATCCGTCGAATCCGACACAACCGCAGCCCGAAGCGGCCGCGCCTTTCGTTCCCATTCCGGCCTCAAAGCCAGATCCGGGTGCCGACCCGGAAACGCTGGCCAATAGAGAAGGCGGCCTCGACCGCGAAGCCATCAAGCGGCTTTCCGCGAAGCCGGTGACGTCGCCCGTCTCGGCCCTGCCGCCGGAGCAGCGCAGGGTCAGGGTCGTCGGGCCAACGTTCCTTCCCGACCCATCAGCGGCAATAAATCTGCAAGCTCCGGCCCCGAAGGCAGTCCAGTAAGGGCAAGTCTGAGCGGCATGAACAGCCCCTTGCCTTTGCGCCCGGTCGCTTCCCTGATCTTGCCCGTCCAGTCCTTCCAGACCGTCCCGTTCCAGGGCTCCTCCGGCAGGATGTCAAAGGCCTGATGCAGAAAATCGCGGTCGTCGGCGGAGAATTCGGACCGCTCCTGCGGCCCCTCGCGCAGGATGCGCCACCAGCCCACGGCGTCGGCGAGCCGGTCAAGGTTGCCGCGCACGGCCAGCCAGAAGGGCTCGGCCTGTTCGCCGGAGATACCGAGCACCATCAGCCTGTCTCGTGCCTCGTCGAACGGCATATGGTGCAGCAGGGCTCGGTTGAGCACGAAAAGCTCGTCCGGATCGAACTTGGCCGACGATTTTGACGTCGCGGCCGGGTCGAAATGACTGCCGAGTTCCGTCAGGTCGTGCGCGGCCGCGACGTTTTCCGAAGTCCCGACCAGCACGGCCAGCGAAGCGACGGCCATCGGCTCGATGCCATCCTCGCGCAGGCTTTCGATGGACAGTGCCCCGGTGCGCTTCGACAGTCCCTCGCCCGACACGGTGGTCAAGAGATTGTGGTGGCCGAAGACCGGCGGCTCGGCGCCCAGCGCCTTGAACAGAGCGATCTGCACGCCGGTGTTGGTGACATGGTCGTCGCCGCGGATGACATGGCTGACTCCCATATCGATGTCGTCGACGACGGATGGCAGTGTGTAAAGGTACGTGCCGTCCTCCCGCACCAGGACCGGGTCGGACAGAGAGGCCAGATCGACCGTTTCCTCGCCACGCACCAGATCGTTCCAGTGGATCTCGGTGCGCTCCGGCTGCTGCGGATCGCTGGTGAAATTGGGCAGCAGGAAGCGCCAGTGCGGCTTGCGCCCGTCGGCCTGATATTCGGCAATCTGATCGTGGGTCAGCGCCAAGGCCTCGCGGCCGTAGACCGGCGGCAGGCCGCGCGTGCGGCGCACTTTGCGCCTGAGATCCAGTTCCTCCGGCGTTTCGTAGCAGGCGTACAGAACCCCCGCTGCCTTCAGCCGCTCGACCGCCGCGTCATAGACCTCGAAACGCCGCGACTGATATTCCGTGGCGTCCGGGAAAATGCCCAGCCAATGCAGGTCGTAGAGGATGGCGTCGGAGAATTCCTGCTTCGAGCGGGCGATGTCGGTGTCGTCGAAGCGCTGGATGAAGCGGCCCTTGTTCTTCACGGCAAACAGCCAGTTGAACAAAGCGGTGCGCGCATTGCCGATATGGATGCGGCCGGTCGGTGACGGAGCGAAACGAACGGTAACTGTCATGAGCGGGGCGTACCGGATGCCTTTGTGATTGACAAGATGCGCCCCCGCACCATGCCGCAGACATAGAACATGGCGCGCGTCTTGAAAAGACCGGGGCCATGCGTCACGCATGGCCCCGGTTCGGTCAGACCACCAGACCCTTGGTCAGTGATCAGCGAAAGCCGCCAGGGCTGGCGCCGCCAATGGAGAAAAGTGAAGCCAAGAACACTGCGAAACGCGCTCGCGCGCAAATCGATCTTAGAACAAGCCATGATGTCATTCGGGCGCAAGGCGCATATATCGGCCATCGGTGGACGGCTTGAAACCCAGCTTCTCGTACATGCCGTGCGCATCGCTGGTCGACAGGCTCCAGTGCGAAACGGTGCTTAGCTCCGGATGGTCGATGAGTGCCCGCACCAGCCGCAACCCGATGCCTCGCCCGCGATGCTGCGGCCAGACGATGATGTCGGCGAGATAGGCGAACACCGTGCGGTCGGTGATGGCCCGACCGAAGCCGACCTGTTTGCCGTCGATATAGGCGGCGGCGCAGAACGAATGGGCAAAGGCGCGGCGGTGCGTTTCATCGCTGCGTCCGTCGCCCCAGTAGCTCGCCATCAACAGATCCGACGTCGCCCGGAAATCGATCCGCGACAGGTCGAAGCTGATTTCACACTCAGGCATGGCTCTGTCCTCGCCACAGTGCGGCGAAATTTTCGGTCAGCAGGCGAAACGCGCCTACCCGCGATCCCTGAAACGGTTGGTGATGGGATAGCGGCGGTCGCGGCCGAAATTCTTCCTGGTGATCTTCACGCCCGGTGCCGCCTGCCGGCGTTTGTATTCCGCGATGTAGAGCAGATGCTCTATACGCGTCACCGTCGCCCGGTCGTGGCCGCGCGCCACGATGTCATCGACGCCCATCTCGTTCTCGATCAGGCATTCCAGGATGTCGTCCAACACCGGATAGGGCGGCAGCGAATCCTGGTCGGTCTGGTTCTCGCGCAATTCCGCCGACGGCGCCTTGTCGATGATGTTCTTCGGGATGACCTCGCCGGAAGGCCCGAGCGCGCCCGGCGGCACATGGCTGTTGCGCCAGCGCGACAGCGCGTAGACCTGCATCTTGTAGAGGTCCTTGATCGGGTTGAAGCCGCCGTTCATGTCGCCATAGAGAGTGGCGTAGCCGACGGACATCTCGCTCTTGTTGCCCGTGGTGACGACCATCGAGCCGAACTTGTTGGAGATCGCCATCAGGATGGTGCCGCGCGCACGGCTCTGCAGGTTCTCTTCGGTGATGCCTTCCTTGGTGCCCTCGAAAAGCTGCGTCAGCGCATGCATGAAGCCTTCGACCGGCTCGAAGATCGGCACGATGTCATAGCGGCAGCCGAGCGCGCGGGCGCAGTCCTCGGCGTCCTTCAGCGAATCCTTCGACGTGTAGCGGTAAGGCATCATCACCGCGCGCAGCCGTTCCTCGCCAAGTGCGTCGACGGCAAGGGCCGCGCAGATCGCCGAATCGATGCCGCCCGACAGGCCGAGCACGACATTCTTGAAGCCGTTCTTGTTGACATAGTCGCGCAGACCCAGCATGCAGGCCCGGTAGTCGGCTTCCTCCCACTCGGGGATTTTCGACATCGGCCCCTCAGAGCAGGCCCAATGATCGTCCTGTCTTTTCCAGGTGGTGACGTCAACCGCTTCCTCGAACTGGCTCATCTGGAAGGCAAGCCGTCTGTCGGCGCCGATAGCAAACGACGCGCCGTCGAAGATCAGCTCGTCCTGGCCGCCGAGCTGGTTGGCATAGATGATCGGCAGGCCGCACTCGATGACCTGCTTGATGACGACCTGTTGGCGGACATCGATCTTGGCGCGGTAATAGGGCGAGCCGTTCGGCACCAGCAGGATTTCCGCCCCGCTTTCGGCAAGCGTCTCGCAGATGCCGATCTCGCCCCAGATGTCCTCGCAGATCGGAATCCCGATGCGCACGCCGCGGAAATTGACCGGCCCCTGGATCTCGGGCCCGGCCTGGAAGACGCGCTTCTCGTCGAATTCGCCGTAGTTGGGAAGATCGAGCTTGTAGCGTTCGGCGATGATCTTGCCGCCGTCGGCGAAGACGATCGAATTGTGCGTGCCGCTCTTGCGCTTCAGCGGCGTGCCGATGATGACACCGGGGCCGCCATCGGCGGTGTCGGCGGCGAAGTCTTGCGCCGCCCGCTCGCAGGCTTTCAGGAAGGCCGGCTTCAGCACCAGATCCTCCGGCGGATAGCCGGCGAGGAAAAGCTCCGTATAGAGCACGAGATCGGCCCCCTGGCGGGCGGCATCCGCCCTCGCCTCGCGGGCTTTGGCGAGGTTGCCGGCGACATCGCCGACAGTCGGGTTGAGCTGAGCGATTGCGATGCGCAGGATGTCAGGCTTCTTGGTCATGCCTGCTGACTTAGCGCGGCAAAATCCGCCTCGCAATGGCGTTCGCTTGGACCACTCGGACCAAGTGACATACGTCAGTCGTGTCAGGCCGAATGACCTGGGTGAACAGTGTCCAGACCGATGATCAGTCCTCGCCCATATACTCGCGCAGCGCTTGCGGAGAATGGTTGTCGCCGATCGACATCGCCAGGATGCGCGAAATGTGCCGCCGCGGCAAACCTGTCTCGGCAGCCCACCGGTTGATCTGCGCCTGGACTTTGTCGAGATCCTTTTTCGAGGTCGGGCTTTCGGCGATGTCGAGCCCGGCGTCGCGAAGTGCCGCCGCCATATCGGTCGAAATGACGAAGGCATCCCAGCCCAGCCAGCGCAGGAAATACTGGCCGGTGTTGCCGCCGAGCCGGCTGCCATGCTTGCCGAGATAGGCCATCAGTCCGACCTGGTCGTCGGCCGGCCATTCAGCAAGGAAATGACCGAAGCCGCCATGCTCTCTGGACACACGCTCGACGAAGGCGGCATTGTCGCGAACGGACCTGATCTTCTGCGGATTGCGCACGATGCGCTGATCGGAAGCCAGATCGTGCCAGAAATCGTCAGGCTGGAACAACAGCCGCTTCGGCTCGAAACGCAGAAACGCCTCCTCGAAGCCTGGCCATTTCTGCTCGATGACGCGCCAGACGAAACCGGCGGCGAAAATCCGCTCGGCCATCGTCGAGAGAATGCGGTCGTCCGCGATCGCGGCGACGGCGGTGTTGTCGGGTACCGGGCCCAGCAGCGTCGAAAGCTCCGCTTCGCCGCCCTTGCGTTTTGCCGCGCGCAGGCGAATTTTCTGAAAATCAGCCATCGGTCCCTCGCTGTCCGCCGCAATGTATCACTTCCCCTGGGAGCCGGCAGCCTCTACCTCTATCGCCAGCCCAGACTTGGAGACAGCCATGTACAAGACGATCGATGAACTGGCGAATCGTTGGTTCAAGCGACGGCCGGACGGCCTCACCCAGTTGGAGAGCCGTGTGCTGCAGTCAACGTTCGAGCGCACCACCATCACCAGGGACACCAACAAGGCTGTCGCCTTCCACCAGACCTTTGGCGACCGGCTTGCCGACGCCATCGCCCGCATCGGCGGTTCCTGGTCCTTCATCCTCGCCTTTCTGGCTTTCCTGGTCCTTTGGACCGCTGGCAATGTCTGGCTCCTGTCACGCGATGCCTTCGACCCCTACCCGTTCATCTTCCTCAACCTCATCCTGTCGATGCTTGCCGCCATTCAGGCGCCGGTGATCATGATGGCGCAGAACCGGCAGACCGAGCGCGACCGCATCGATGCCGCCCATGATTACGAGGTCAATTTGAAGGCAGAGATCGAAATCATGGCGCTGCATGAAAAGCTCGACGAACTGCGCCATAGCCAGATCCTCGGCATGCGCGACGAGATCGTGCGGCTGGCCGAACAGGTACAACGGATCGATGAAAGGCTGTCGCAGCAGCAGCCGGCTTCATGACCGACACGATCCATCATTTCATCGAACAATACGGGCTGCTTGCGGTCTTTCTCGGCTGCGTTGCCGAAGGAGAAAGTGCGGCCATCCTCGGCGGCTTCTTCGCCCACCAGCATATCTTCGTACTGTGGCATGCCTTCGTCGCGGCAGCACTCGGCGCCTTCGCCGGCGATACGGGCTTCTTCATCCTTGGGCGAAGCTTTGCCGATCATCGCTATGTCGTGAGATTGCGCCGGCGCCCCGGTTTCCGCCGCGCCTACCATCTGCTCAACACCCATCCCAACATTTTCGTACTGTCGAACCGTTACGTCTACGGCATGCGCCTCGTCGGCGGCATAGCGGCCGGACTGTCGCGCATCTCGATGCTGCGTTTCGTCGTCCTCAACGCCGTCTCGTCGACGGTTTGGGCAATCCTGTTCGGCACGATCGGCTACGTCTTCGGGCTGGGAGCCGAGCAGCTTATCGGCAAGGCATTGGCCCGCCACGAGCGGCTGTTGATCGGTCTGGGGATCGGTCTGGCGGTGGCCATCATTGCCTGGCTTGTGGCGCGCCATGTCGCCAGCAAGGAGCGAGCCAGGGAAAGCTGAGCTGATCGTCAGTCTATATCAAGCGCCCGATCGCCTCGGTCGAGGATCAGCGGGATGATCAGATCCTCCTCGTCGGCGAGATGCCGGGTCAGCATCGCGATCAGCCGGCTGTTCTCGTCGGCATAGGCATCGGCAGCGAAGCGCTGCTTGTCCTCGCCTTCCTGAAGCGTGCGGATAAAGGCTTTCGCCGCCTCGGCGTTACGTTCCAGTCCTTCATGGATCGTGTGGTGGTCGGCGTCGAGGATTTCAAAGCCGCGCTTGAGCCGCGCCTCCGCCTTGGCAAAGACCGGGAAATAATGATGGTCCTCGACATTGTGGTGGCCATCAAGATTTCCGAGAAAATGATTGAGACGCGGTGCGAACCAGCGCGCGAAATCGGGTGCCGTCAGCCTGCCTTCGCGATAATCGCCAATGCCGTTGGTGAGCATGCCGCCGAGCTCGCGGAACATGTCGTGCCGCTGCAGCCACATATTGGCGATGCCGTGAATGTTGGCGTGGCCCTGCCAGGTTTCGCGCGGATATTTCTCGGTCAGCCAGCGTAGGTCATCCGGCAAGCCTTTGCGTTCGAGAAGCAGGGATTTTGTAAATTCGGACATGACGGTTTCCTTAGCCATGATCCCGAAACGTAAAATCGGTCTTCGGAAAAGATCATGGCCAACATAAACCAGAGCGTCCCGATTTCATCGGGATCAGGCTCTGGTGACCATCATGTAGGGATCAGAGTCTCAGATCGGAACCCCGGTTACGCGCTCGATGAGAGCGATGCCCCAGACGCCACCAGCAATCACGACCGAAATCAGCACCGCCAGCGAGCCGCAATCCTTGGCGAGCTGGATGTCGATGTGGAATTCACGAGAAATTGCGTCACAGGCCGCCTCGATGCCGGTGTTCAGCACCTCGACCATGATCAGGAGCAGCACTGCGCCGATCAGCAGCGCGTAGCTGCGCCACGACACCGAAATGAACCAGCCCGCGGGCAAAGCCAGCACCAGCAGCATCAGTTCCTGCTGGAAAGCCTTTTCACTAACGGCGAGCTTGCGAAATGCCCGCACCGAATTGATAAAAGCATCGATCAGCCGCTGCATGCTAGACCCCTTTGCGAACCACCGGCACGGGATAAAGCAACGGCCCGATCAATGGAATAAGGCGTCTTGTCCAAAATTCATTCAGCGACCAATATCGACGGCGTCGACTTTTCAAACTGCGGCAGCCCGTCGTGGATCGAATAATAGTCGCCCTTGTCGCCGACGAAGATATGGCATTCGCCCTTGAGATCTGTCGGCTTGTCGAACGATCCTGCCAGGACCGAAATGTAGTCTCGATCCGTTGGGTTCCAGAAAAGCAGTGACCCGCATACTTTGCAGAAGCCGCGCCTGGCGAAGTCGGACGCCTCGTACCAGGTGATGTTTTCCGCGCCTTCGATCACGATGTCGGCGTCGGCGACATTGGTCGCGGCATAGAAGTGCCCGCTTTGTTTACGGCACTGCGAACAATGACAGTAGACGACGCCCCGCAGCGCGCCGCGCGTCCTGAAGCGGACCGCTTTGCACAGGCACGATCCCTGGTGACTGTCACTCATTTCGGCACTCCTTGAAGAACCTCGTCCATCATCGTCATCAGGATTCCAGCTTTGCGTTGGTTACGCGCAAGCAAATACGACTCCGACTGGCGTGACGATTTCGAAATTCAATTTCATTTTCAGCAGCGCGCCGCGAGGTTTCGAATTCAAAGCCGCCAAACTGCGTGTTGTCTCCCGATTGGTGGTGCGGAAATTCATGTCTCTACAGCCATAGGTAGAGAAAAACCCGTGGAAGTCGTGCGAATTAAGGAAACTTTAGCGCTGACGCAATTATGGTCTCTCAAGCAAAGGTCGTGGGTGGGGACGCGTCTCTTCGCAAGATGTTCTGGAATGTCGGCAGGCCACTCCCCCAGTTCGGCGATCAGTGGACCCGCATATTCTGCGTCGGAATCCAAGGGAAGAGTGTATCATACATGCAGCCGGCAGCAGCACCAACCGAACAGAACACTGACATCGCATCCGCTGTTGTCGCGACGATGCGCCAGTTGGGCGTGCTCGGCCTGCCGCGCAATTACGAGATCTTCTATGAAGCACTGAGTGGCACCAATCGCGAGCTCAGCCTTGCGGTGCTTTCGCTGAACAGCCGGCCCACACAGGACGAGTTGGACAAGATCGGCCGTTCTTTCTTTGCCCAGAACCATGGCCCAGGCATCGTGGAGCATGCGCGGGACGTCATCGCCAGGGAACTCGAGGAAGTCGCATCGCTGTTGCGCAGCGAGCGCAGCCACATCGAGAAATACGGCAGGATTCTCGATGAGACATCGAACGGCCTGAACAGCCGCAGCCTGCTCTCCCAGGATCTTCTGCAAAAAATCGCCAACGCCATGTCGATCGCTACCAATTCGACGATCGACCACGGCCGACAGGTCGCCTCGACGCTCAATGACAAGACGGCGGAGCTCGAGAGCGTCAAGTCGAAGCTCGAGGAATACAAGCGGCTGGCCAACACCGATCCGCTGACCCAGATCTGGAACCGTCGCGCCTTCGACAGGGAAATCACCCGAATCTACAACAGCAACAAGGGCATCCTGTTCAATGCCTTGATCCTTGCCGACATCGATCGGTTCAAGGACATCAATGACCGGTATGGCCATCCGGTCGGCGACAAGATCATCCAGATCATCGCCGAGATTTTCCAGACCAGCATTCGCGGCGATATGTTCGTCGCGCGCACCGGCGGCGAGGAGTTCGCGCTGATCATCGAGGGTGCCAGCGAGGACGCCACCTACGAGATCGCGGAGCGCATTCGCGCGCTGATCGAACAGACGCCATTCACCAGCAGCCAGACCGGCATGAAATACGGTACCGTGACGGTCTCGATGGGCATCTGCATGGCATCCGAGGCCGACGGTCCCGAGGACCTTTACACCAAGGCCGACCGAGCGCTGTACCGCTCCAAGGTCAGCGGCCGCAACCGCGTCACCAGGCATTCGACGATGGCCGGCCGCTCCGGCAAGAGCTGGCTTCTCTACAAGAAGGACTGATGCCTCCTGTTCGTCGATCGCGCCGGCATCGGCGGAGGCACCAGCCATGAGCTGAAAAAGCAAAGGCGCCGGTTTCCCAGGCGCCTTTGTTTATCGGCCCATTTGGCCGAATCAGCCGTTGACGGCGTGCTTCTGCTGGACCGGATGGCTCTTCTTCAGCAGATCCGACACCAGGAAGGCCAGTTCGATCGCCTGGTCGGCATTGAGGCGCGGATCGCAATGCGTGTGGTAGCGGTCCTGCAATTCCTCGGCCGTGATGGCGCGCGCGCCGCCCGTGCATTCGGTGACGTTCTTGCCGGTCATCTCGACGTGGATGCCGCCGGGATGCGTGCCTTCGGCGCGGTGCACCTCGAAGAAGGTCTGCACTTCCTTCAGGATACGGTCGAACGGCCGCGTCTTGTAGCCCGCGGCCTCGATCGTGTTGCCATGCATCGGGTCGGATGACCAGACCACGCTGCGGCCTTCCTTCTGCACCGCGCGCACCAGCTTCGGCAGATGATCGGCGACCTTGTCCGAACCGAAGCGAGCGATCAGCGTCAGCCGGCCGGGCTCGTTCTCGGGATTGAGCAGGTCGATCAGTTCCAGCAAGCCGTCAGGCGTCAGCGAGGGGCCGCATTTCAAGCCGAGCGGATTCTTGATGCCACGGCAATATTCGACATGCGCGTGGTCGGGCTGGCGCGTGCGATCGCCGATCCAGATCATGTGGCCAGAGGTGGCGTACCAGTCGCCCGAGGTAGAATCGACGCGGGTCAGCGCTTCCTCGTAGCCGAGCAGCAGCGCCTCGTGGCTGGTGTAGAAATCGGTCTCGCGCAGCGCGTAGTTGGTTTCCGAGGTGATACCGACGGCCTTCATGAAGTCCATCGTCTCGGTGATGCGGTTGGCCAGCGACTCGTATTTTTCGCCCTGCGGGCTGTCTGACACGAAGCCGAGCATCCAGCGATGCACGTTCTCCAGGCTGGCATAGCCGCCCTGCGCGAAGGCGCGCAAAAGGTTGAGCGTCGCCGCCGACTGGCGGTACGCCATTTCCTGGCGGGCGGGATCGGGAATACGCGACTTGGCGTCGAACTCGATGCCGTTGATGATGTCGCCGCGATAGCTCGGCAGCGTCACATCGCCCTTGGTCTCGTTGTCGGAGGAGCGAGGCTTGGCGAACTGGCCGGCAACGCGGCCCACCTTCACCACCGGCTGCGCGCCGGCGAAGGTCAGCACGACCGACATCTGCAGGAAGACCCGGAAGAAATCGCGGATGTTGTCAGCGCCATGCTCGGCGAAACTCTCGGCGCAGTCACCGCCCTGAAGCAGGAAGGCTTCACCGGCGGCGACCGCCGCCAACTGCTTCTTCAACTTGCGTGCCTCACCGGCAAAGACCAGCGGCGGAAAGGTGGCGAGCTGGGCTTCCGTGTTCTTCAGAGCTGCAAGATCCGGATAGGCGGGAACCTGCTTGATCGGTTTTGCTCTCCAAGAATTCGGCGACCATTTCGTCATCGCTGCACCAACGCTCTTTCCGAGCAATTCCAGGAAAGTATGAAACGGTTTTCCGTCCGGAATTGCGTCAAACCAACGAATGGGCGACCTCGCCCACACTATCTGCCCCGATATGGGGTGGCGGCTCCATACACGAAGCCGATTTCCTATTCTAGACCGGAATTTCAGCGCTGGCGAATGGGTTGCCGCACGCAAGACGGCCTGAAACCTCAGATCAGGCCGCCTTCTCCGCCAACTTCGCCAATTGCGTCATCACAACCGCGGAGCCCGCCAGGCGTTTTTCGGCATTCGGCCAGTCGCGCACGAAGACGACACTGTGGTCTGGCCTGATCTTGGCCAGCGAGCCCTGCTCGCCGATGAATTTGACCAGCCCGACCGGATTGGGGAATTCGCGCTTGCGGAAATGGATGACGACGCCCTTCGGCCCGGCATCGAGCTTCTCGACATTGGCCTTGCGGCAGAGCGCCTTGATGAAGACGATCTTCAAGAGATGCTTCACCTCCTCCGGCAGCGGGCCGAAACGGTCGATCAGCTCGGCGCCGAAGCCATCGATCTCCTCGGTGCTTTCGAGATCGCCGAGACGGCGGTAGAGCGCCAGCCTGAGTTGCAGGTCGGGCACATAGCTTTCCGGGATCATCACCGCCGTGCCGACGGCGATCTGCGGCGACCAGCCGCCGTCCTGAACCTCGCCGGAATCCTTCACCTCGGCGACGGCCTCCTCCAGCATCTGCTGGTAGAGTTCGAAACCCACCTCCTTGATGTGGCCGGACTGCTCTTCGCCCAGAAGATTGCCCGCGCCACGGATATCGAGATCATGGCTGGCAAGCTGGAAGCCGGCGCCCAGCGTGTCGAGCGATTGCAGCACCTTCAACCTGCGCTCGGCCGTGTCGGTGAGCTTGCGGTTGGCCGGCAGCGTGAAGAGCGCGTAGGCGCGCACCTTCGAGCGGCCGACACGACCGCGCAGCTGGTAGAGCTGCGACAGGCCGAACATGTCAGCGCGGTGGATGATCAGCGTGTTGGCGGTCGGGATGTCGAGGCCGGATTCGACGATGGTCGTCGACAGAAGCACATCGTACTGGCCGTCATAGAAGGCGTTCATGATGTCGTCCAGTTCACCAGGCGGCATCTGGCCATGAGCCACCGCCACCTTCAGTTCGGGGACGGATTCTTTCAAGAAATCATGAATTTCCGAGAGATCGCTGATGCGCGGAACCACATAGAAGGAATGCCCGCCGCGATAGCGCTCGCGAAGCAGCGTTTCGCGGATGACCAGCGGATCGAACGGCGAGATGAAGGTGCGCACCGCCATGCGGTCGACCGGCGGCGTGGCGATCAGCGACAGTTCACGCACGCCCGTCAGCGCCAGTTGCAGCGTGCGCGGGATCGGCGTCGCCGACAGCGTCAGCACATGCACATCGGTCTTCAGGTCCTTCAGCCGTTCCTTGTGCTTGACGCCAAAATGCTGCTCCTCGTCGATGATCAGCAGGCCGAGATTCTTGAACGAGATCGAGGATCCGAGCAGCGCATGGGTGCCGACGACGATGTCGACCTGACCTTCGGCCAAAGCCTTCTTCGTTTCCGCGAGCTCCTTGGCGCCGACCAGCCGGGAGGCTTGGGCGACGCGGATGGGAAGCCCTGAAAAACGCTGGGAGAACGTCTTGAAATGCTGGCGTGACAACAGTGTCGTCGGCACCACGACGGCGACCTGAAATCCTTCCATCGCCGCGATGAAGGCGGCACGAAGCGCCACTTCGGTCTTGCCGAAGCCGACGTCGCCGCAGATCAGCCGGTCCATCGGCTTGCCGGCGCCAAGGTCATCCCGCACCGAATCGATCGCTGTCTGCTGGTCGTCGGTCTCCTCGTAGGGGAACCGGGCGGCGAATTCATCATAGAGGCCTTCGGCCGGCACCAGCGGCGGTGCGGCGCGCATCTGCCGCTCCGCGGCGATGCGGATCAGCTGTCCGGCCATGTCGAGCAGGCGCCGCTTCAGCTTTGCCTTGCGCGACTGCCAGGCGCCGCCGCCAAGCTTGTCCAGCGTCGCTTCGGCCGAATCCGAACCGTAGCGCGAGAGGAGCTCGATATTCTCGACCGGCAGAAACAGCCGGTCGTCGCCGGCATAATGGATCTCGAGACAGTCGTGCGGCGCGCCGACCGCCTCGATGGTGCGCAGGCCGATGAAACGGCCAATGCCATGGTCGGCATGGACGACGATATCGCCGGCCGATAGAGCCGAAGCTTCGGCAATGAAGTCGGACGCGCGCTTCTTGCGCTTCGAGCGCCGGATCAGCCGGTCGCCGAGAATGTCCTGTTCGGCGACGACGACCAGCTTTCCGGTCTCGAAGCCGGATTCCAATGGCAGAACGGCCAATGCCGCCTGCCCCGGCTCAAGCTGTTCGGCCTCCGCCAGCGTGTCGACCTGTTTGAGATTGCCGAGATGATGCTCGGCCAGGATTTGCCCAAGCCGGTCGAGCGAACCTTCGGTCCAGCCGGCGATGACGACACGGCGGCGCGCCGCGCGTTCGTCGGCGATATGCCTGACGACAACATCGAAGACATTGACGTTCGGATCGGCGCGTTCCTCGACGAAGCTGCGGCCATGGCGTGAGCCGGCGTGATAGACTTTCTTGGCGCCGGCATCGGGCGCGTCGAAGGGCGTGAAATCGATCGCTTCGCGCGGTCCTAGCGAGGCGATCAGGTTTTCCGGCGAGAGGTAAAGCAGATCCGGCGCCACCGGCTTGTAAGGCACGGCATCCTTTAGCGCGCTGTCGGCCTGCTTCCTGCGCGCCTCGTAATGGTCGAGGATCAGCGTGTGGCGTTCGGCAAGCGCCTCATGAGCGAGATGGTCGAAAACGACGGGTGTGTCCGGCAGATAATCGAATACCGTCTCCAGCCGCTCATAGAAGAACGGCAGCCAATGCTCCATGCCGGCGAAGCGCCGGCCTTCGCTGACCGCGGCGTAGAGGCCGTCGTCACGCGACGGCGCGCCGAATGCTTCGATGTAGGCGCGGCGGAAGCGGCTGATGGTTTCGGGCGTCAGCGCCACTTCGCTCATCGCCTGCAGCGCCATCGACTTGCGCTGGCCGGTTGTGCGCTGGGTGGCGGCATCGAAGACGCGAATCGATTCCAGCGTATCGCCGAAGAAATCGAGCCTCAGCGCCTCGGTCCAGCCGGGTGCGAACAGGTCGAGAATGCCGCCGCGCACCGCGAATTCGCCAATGCCGCGCACCGTCGGCACGCGTTCGAAGCCTGACGTTTCCAGTCGCGCGATCAGCACGTTCATGTCTATCTGGTTGCCCGGCTTGGCATGGAAGGTCTGCGCCTCGACGAGATCGGCCGGCGGCACACGCTGCAGAAGCGCATTGGCGGTGGTGAGGATGACGGCACGGTGCGGCTTCTTCGCCAACGCGATCATGGCTGTCAGCGCGTCGAGGCGCTTGGCGGCGGCATCCGAACCCGGCGACACCCGGTCATAGGGCAGGCAATCCCACGCCGGCAGCTCCAGTACCGGCAGGCGGGGTGCGGCGAAGGACAGCGCTTCGATGATCGCCGGCAGGCGCTGGCCGTCCCGCGCCACGAACAGCACCGGCTTGTCGGGTGCGATTTCGAGGGCTGTCTGCACCAGGGCAAAGGCTTCATAGCCGTCGGCGACGCCGTCGACGATGAACTGGCCGGCGCGGCCCTTCGGCAGGCCAATGGTGGGAATGAGGCTCATCAAATCACGGTCTTGGTTGTCGCAATTCCGGCCGGAAAACCGCTTCGCACTTTTCCTGGAATTGCTTGTGTTCAGAAAGTCATGGTCCGGCGGGACGCCAGGATTTTTCGCAGGACAGCACAATCGATGTCCGCCGGAACCGGGCGTTCGCCGGTGACCAGCGGCAGGAATTCGGCGTCGGGAATGTCGAGGAGCCTCTCATATTGGTCGATTTCCTCGCCGGTCAAGGAATCGATCTCGGCGTCGGCGAACGTGCCGAGGATCAGGTCCATCTCGCGCAGGCCGCGATGCCAGGAACGGAACAAGAGTTTGCGGCGGTGGGCATCCAGCCCCTCGCTTGATCGTTTTGTTCCGGTCATTGTGCCGCATCCTCGCTTGCTGCGGCGCATATAGCGTGGATAGAAGGTGCTGTCAGCCTTGCGCTGCGGCCGTCGCAACATAAGCTGACATCATGCGCCCATCCATCCTCGATCCGCTGTTTGTCCCGATCACTTCGCTTGCCGGCGTCGGGCCGAAGGTCGGCACGCTGATCGAGAAGGTGGTGCCCGCCGATCTCGGCGATCGCGCCGCGCGCGCCGGCGATCTTCTGTTCGTGCTGCCGCACACCGTCATCGACCGCCGCAACCGGCCCGGCATCGCACTTGCCGCCGAAGGTGCGATCGTCACGCTCGAGGTGCGCATCGATCGCCATCAGCCACCGCCACGCGGCAACAGGTCGGTGCCCTACCGGGTCTACGCCCACGACGACACCGGCGAAATCGGTCTGACCTTTTTCCATGCCCATGCCTCCTATCTCGAAAAAGCAATGCCCGTGGGCGAGCATGTCGTTGTCTCCGGCCGCATGGAATGGTTCAACGGCCGCCCGACCATGGTCCACCCCGACCACATCGCGCTGGCCAGCGAAGCGGAAAACCTGCCGCTCGTCGAACCGGTCTATCCGCTCACCGCCGGCCTCTCGGGCAAGGTGCTGCGCCGCGCGATCGGCCAGGCGCTGGCACGCGTGCCCGATTTGCCAGAGTGGCAGGATGGCGCTTTCATGCGCCGGCACACTTTTCCCGCCTTTGCCGACGCGCTTTCGCGCATCCACAACCCGGCCGATCCGATCGACGTCTCGGTTGAGGGCGCGGCCTGGCGACGCCTCGCCTATGACGAATTTCTGGCAGGCCAGGTCTCGGTGGCGCTGGTCCGGGCAAAGGTCCGCCGGCTGTCCGGCCGTCCTTTGGTGGGTGACGGCAGCATCGTTGAGGAACTGCGCGCCGCTCTTCCCTATTCGCTGACATCAAGCCAGGAATTCGCGCTCGCCGAGATCAATGCCGACCTTGCCGACCCCGAACGCATGCTGCGGCTGCTCCAAGGCGATGTCGGCTCCGGCAAGACGGTTGTCGCACTACTGGCCATGGCGCGCGCCGTCGAGGCCGGCGGCCAGGCGGCACTGATGGCGCCGACCGAAATCCTGGCGCGCCAGCATCTGGCCACGATCGCGCCGCTCGCCGCCAGGGTCGGGCTGCGCATCGCCATCCTGACCGGCCGTGAGAAGGGCCGCGAGCGCACCGACACGCTGGCCGGCCTGGCAAGCGGCGAGATCGACGTCGTCGTCGGCACCCATGCGCTGTTCCAGGAGACCGTCACCTTCCATGATCTTGTGCTGGCCGTCATCGATGAGCAGCATCGCTTCGGCGTCCATCAGCGGCTTGCCATCACTGCCAAGGGCGACGCGCCCGACATGCTGGTGATGACCGCAACGCCCATTCCACGCACGTTGGTGCTGACCGCCTTCGGCGACATGGACGTGTCGAAATTGACGGAGAAACCTGCCGGCCGCCAACCAATCCGCACCGTCACCTTGCCGTTGGAGCGGCTCGACGAACTGGTTGGCCGTATGGTCGACGCTGTCGCCGGTGGCCAGAAAATC
The DNA here is from genome assembly GCF_006439395.2 of Mesorhizobium sp. B4-1-4. Classification (NCBI taxonomy): domain Bacteria; kingdom Pseudomonadati; phylum Pseudomonadota; class Alphaproteobacteria; order Hyphomicrobiales; family Phyllobacteriaceae; genus Mesorhizobium; species Mesorhizobium sp. B4-1-4. Next base: position 1,642,077 of record NZ_CP083950.1, on the reverse strand, counting down.
TACTGGATCTGCCCATTGGTCGAGGAATCCGAAGAGATCAAGCTGATGTCGGCCGAGGACCGTTTCGCCTCGCTGAAACCGCTGTTCGGCGACCGGATCGGCCTCGTCCACGGCCGCATGAAGGGCAGCGAGAAAGACGAGGCGATGCGTGCCTTCAAGCAGGGCGAGACGCGCATCCTGATCGCCACCACGGTCATCGAGGTCGGCGTCGACGTGCCCGACGCCACCGTGATGGTCATCGAGCATGCCGAACGCTTCGGCCTTGCCCAGTTGCACCAGCTGCGCGGCCGCGTCGGGCGTGGCGACAAACCCTCGTCTTGCGTGCTGCTCTACAAGGATCCGCTTGGCGAGACCGCAAAACGCAGGCTGTCGGTGATGCGTGAGACCGAAGACGGTTTCCTGATTGCCGAGGAAGACCTGAAATTGCGCGGCGAAGGCGAATTGCTGGGCACCCGCCAGTCCGGCACGCCGGGTTTCCAGGTGGCGCGGATCGAGGCGCATGCCGATCTGCTCGAGGCCGCTCGCGACGACGCAAGGCTGATCCTGTCCCGCGACCCGGAGTTGCAATCCGAGCGCGGCGAAGCGCTACGCCTGTTGCTCTATTTGTTCGGCCGCGACGAGGCCGTGCGGCTTCTGCGCGCCGGGTGAGCTCCTAGCGGCGGGTTGGCCACGGTTCCGTTGATTGGCTCGCCATTCAGCGTCACCACTTTGGTTTTCACTTCCGGCGCCACCAGTCCAGCCGACACGATCAATTTTGCGCCGTCCTCGATCGTCATGTCGAGCAGCACAATGTCGGACTTCGGCACATACATGAGAAAGCCGGTCGTCGGATTGGGCGTGCAGGGCATGAACACGGCGATCAGAGGGTCGCCCTCCTGGTCAAGCTTCTCATTGATCTCTGTCTCCTTTTCGCTGGCGACAAACACCAGCGACCAAACGCCCTTGCGCGGATATTCGACCAGCCCAACCTGGCGGAACATGTCGCCCTTGTTCGACAGCACGGTCTCGAATATCTGCTTCAGCGACCCGTAGATGCCGCGCACCAGCGGCATGCGGCCAAGCAGGCGCTCGCCGAAACCGACAATGGCGCGACCGACAATGTTGGCGGCGAAGAAGCCGATCAGCGTGATCAGGATCAGCGCCACGATCAGCCCGAACCCGGGCACCGGGAATGGCAGGTAGGTATCGGGGCTATACCGTGCCGGGATATAGGGTTTTACCCAGGAATCGACCCAGCCGATGAACGACCAGGCGATATAGGCGGTGATCGCCAAGGGCGCGCAGACGATGAAACCCGTGAGGAAATAGTTCCTCAGCCGGGTCATGCCGGAGGTCTTCGGAGCATCGGACATGGTTCACCGGAGGCGCGGGTTGCAACGCAACATTAGTGAACCGGAAGCCGGTTTGGAACTGCGAAGTTTTTAAAGAGGGCTTGTTATGCCGCAGCCCCGAGTGGTTCGGGCGGAAGCCGCTTCCATCCTCGATTAGCCGAAACATCCTTCCCTTCGTCATCCACGGGCGAAGCAGTCGCGGAGCGACTGCGCAGACCCGAGGATCCATTCCGTGACGTCCGCCGAAGAATGCAAAACCTCAAGATTGTCGCCGGGTCGTCTGGCCGCTATCCCTTCGCTCATTACGGGCTATGTCTACATGACTGCAAGCAGGAAGCGCGGCACCATCTACATTGGTGTCACAAACGATCTCGGGCGCCGGATGCCAGAGCACAAATCCGGTGAAGGCTCGCGCTTTACCGGGCGCTACGGCGTGCAGCGGCTGGTCTGGTACGAGGAATACTTCGACATTCGCGATGCAATTCAGCGCGAGAAGTCGCTGAAACGCTGGCCGCCAATGAAAGATCGAACTGATCGAAAAGGCCAATTCAGAGTGGTTCGAGCTTTTCCGTAGAATCGGATAGTAGCGCTCGGTTTTGCACCGTTTAGATCCGCCACAAAGGTCACGGAATGGATCCTCGGGTCTGCGCAGTCGCTTCGCGCCTGCTCCGCCCGAGGATGACGAAAGGATGAAACCTACTCCACCGTCACCGACTTCGCCAGGTTGCGCGGCTGGTCGACATCGGTGCCCATGAACACGGCGGTGAAGTAGGCCAGCATCTGGATCGGCAGCGCGTAGATGATCGGCGAGATGATTTCGGGCACGTCCGGCAGCACGATCGTCTCCATCGTGGTCACGCTCGCCTGCGCCGCTCCCCTGGCGTCGGTGATCAGGATGATCTTGCCGCCGCGCGCCGCCACCTCCTGCATGTTCGACACCGTCTTTTCGAAGATGCGGTCATGCGGGGCAATGACGATGACCGGCATGTTCTCGTCGATCAGCGCGATCGGCCCCGTGCTTCAGTTCGCCGGCCGCATAGCCTTCGGCGTGGATGTAGGAGATTTCCTTGAGCTTCAGCGCCCCTTCCATGGCCAGCGGGAAATTGGTGTCGCGGCCGAGATAGAGCACATCGGAATAGCGTGACAGGTCCCGCGCGATGCGTTCGATCTGCGCCTCGAGCTTGAGCACCTGGTTGGCATAGCGCGGTGCTTCCGAAAGCGCCCGCACCAGGGTCTTTTCCTCATCCGTCGAGATCGCGCCGCGCGCCACGCCGGCGCGCACCGCAAGCGAGGCCAGCACCGACAGCTGGCAGGTGAAGGCCTTGGTCGAGGCGACGCCGATCTCGGGACCGGCAAGTGTGGGCAGCACGACGTCGGATTCGCGCGCCATGGTCGATTCGCGCACATTGACCACGGCGCCGATCTTCATGCCGGCCTTGCGGCAGTAGCGCAGCGAGGCCAGCGTGTCGGCGGTCTCGCCCGACTGCGAGATGAAGAAGGCGGCATCGTTGCCCGACAGCGGCATCTCGCGATAGCGGAACTCCGAGGCGACATCGATGTCGACCGGCAGCCGCGCATAGCGTTCGAACCAGTATTTGCCGATCAGGCCGGCGAGATAGGCGGTGCCGCAGGCCGAGATCGCCAGCCGGCCGATCTTGGCGAAATCGAACGGCAGGTCGAGCGGCTTCGAGACGCCGGAGACGAAATCGACATAGTGGGCCAGCGTATGCGAGATCACCTCGGGCTGTTCATGGATTTCCTTCTCCATGAAATGGCGGCGGTTGCCCTTGTCGACCATGAAGCTGGTCGACAGCGATTGCTGGCGCTTGCGGTCGACCTTTTTGCCGCCGATGTCGAAGATGGCGACGCCGTCGCGGCGCACCACCGCCCAGTCGCCGTCCTCAAGATAGGTGATCGAATTGGTGAACGGGGCGAGCGCGATGGCGTCGGAGCCCAAAAACATCTCGCCATCGCCATGGCCGACGGCGAGCGGCGGCCCGTTGCGGGCGCCGACGATCAGGTTGTCGTCGCCCCTGAACATGATGGCCAGCGCAAAGGCGCCCTCCAGCCGCTTCAGCGCCTGGTGCGCGGCCTCGACCGGCTGCAGCCCCCTGGCCATCTCGCGCGCCACCAGATGGGCGACGACCTCGGTGTCGGTCTGCGAGGCGAAGGAATAGCCGTCGCGCGTCAGCTCGTCGCGCAGTTCGGCGAAATTCTCGATGATGCCGTTGTGGACGATGGCCACGCCTTCGGAGAAATGCGGATGCGCGTTGGTCTCGTTGGGCACGCCATGCGTTGCCCAGCGCGTGTGGCCGATGCCGATGGTGCCGTCGAGCGGCTCGTCCCTGAGTCGGCGCTCGAGATTGACCAGCTTGCCCTCGGCGCGCCGGCGGGCAAGCTTGCCACGCTCGACGGTGGCGATGCCGGCCGAATCATAGCCGCGATATTCCAGACGCTTCAGCGCAGCGACGATGAGCGGCGCAACCTGTGAGTGGCCGACGATCCCAACGATACCGCACATGCAGACAGTCCCCGATTGCCCGTGGAAAACCAGCGCTATTTACGGATGGCCGGCCTGCCGCGAAAATCACATTGCATTTCGCCCCGTGTAACGGAACGCTTCTGCACGCATGCACCATGACAGACCGCTCTTGCAAGCGGTTACCGCTATTGTTCAGGTTTTCGCGATGTTCCTGCGGCCAGCATCGTTTTGCGCGATATTGCTGGCGACCGGCCATGCTCCGTATAGAATTCGTCCGTAAGGAGGATGCACCATGGAACGCTATTACCCGGTGGCAGCGGTCACCCTGCTTTGCGGCCTCATGATATTCGGTATGGCCTTGACGGTCGCCCGCACCCATTCCACGACCGGAATACTCGCCCCGGTCATGACGGGCGACCCGCGGCTCGAACGGGCGATCCGGGCGCACTGCAACACGATCGAATGGCTGCCGATCTTCCTCCCGGCCATGTGGCTGTTCGCCATCTACTGGAGCCCTGCCTGGGCCGCCGGCCTCGGGCTCGTCTGGCTGATCGGACGCATCGCCTATTTCGTCGGATACCTTTCCGCGCCGTTGAAACGGTATCCTGGATTCTTCATCCAGTCACTGACGGCCTTCGTGCTGCTTCTCGGCGCGCTTGGGCGAGTTATCTATTTATGGCTTGCGTAAAAGCATTGCCTATTCCGCAGCCTTCTTCTTCGCGGCCGCTGCCGAAGCAAAGCGCTCGCGCAATTCCTTGCCCTTGCCGGGGATCGTCTTCTGGCGAGCCCGTCCGAAGGCCAGCGCATCGTCCGGCACATTTTCGGTGATGACGCTGCCCGAGGCGATATAGCCGCCCTTGCCGATCGTAACGGGCGCCACCAGCGACGAGTTCGAGCCGATGAAGGTGCCCTCGCCGATGTCTGTGAAGAATTTCGAATAACCATCATAGTTGCAGGTGATGGTGCCGGCGCCGATATTGGCCGCCGCGCCCACCCGCGCATCGCCGATATAGGTCAAATGGTTGACCTTGGCGCCTTCCTCGATGATGGCCTGCTTGACCTCGCAGAAATTGCCGACCTTTGCCTTTTGCCTGAGATCGGCACCCGGCCGCAGCCGTGCGAACGGCCCAACATCGCAATTGGCAGCAATAGTGGCACCTTCGATGTGGCTGAAGGCGTGGATCTTGGCGCCACCGGCGATTTTCACCCCCGGGCCGAACCAGACATTGGGTTCGACGATCGTGTCGGCGCCGATCTCGGTGTCATACGAGAAATATACCGTTTCAGGCGCGATCAATGTCACGCCCGACAGCATGGCTTGCTCCCGCCGGCGCTGCTGCCAGATACCTTCGGCCTGCGCCAGTTCGGCACGGTTGTTGATGCCGAGCGCATTCTCGAAGCTGGCTTCGGTGGCGACCACATCGAGACCTTGGGCGCCGGCGATCTCGACGATGTCGGTGAGGTAATACTCGCCCTTGGCATTTTGATTGCCGACCGCATCGAGCAGTTTCAGCGCATGCTTGCCTGCAATCGCCATCATGCCGGCATTGCAGAAGGTGATCTTCTTCTCCGCCTCGGAGCAGTCCTTTTCCTCACGGATAGCGATCAGCTTGCCGCCTTTTTCGACCAGCCTGCCATAGCCGTTTGGAACGGGCGGACGGAAGCCGATCACCACGACGGCCGCGCCTTCGGCGAGTTTCAGCCGCGCCAGCGTCAGCGCTTCCGCATCGATAAGCGGCGTGTCGCCGAACATGACCAGAATGTCGTCATGACCCCTTGATATCGCTTCACGTGCGGCAAGAACGGCATGCGCCGTACCCAGGCGCTCCTCTTGCACGAAGGTCTCTGCCTTCGGTGAGAATTTCGCCACCACCTTGCGCATCTCTTCCGCGCGATGCCCGATGACGATCGCTTCGCTGCTGGCGCCGGCGGCTTCGGCCGCCTTCACCACGTGAGCCACCATCGGCAGTCCTGCGATCGGGTGCAGCACCTTCGGCAGCGCGCTCTTCATGCGCGTGCCTTCGCCGGCGGCGAGAATGACGGACAGGCAGGATCTCTGGCTCATGGACGGACAACCATATGAAATGCGTTGGGAATCAAGACAGGATAGCAGCGGGGCCATGCTGCACCAATGCGGTTAAATTCAGGTGAGATGGTGGAGCAGCTGACTCTTAATCAGCAGGTCCATCGGCGGTGGGCTATCCAAGCCGCCCCAGCACCGGGAAATTCTCCAGCAGCCAGTAGGATACCGTCTGCACCCCGCCGGTGAGAAAGAACACGCCGGCGACGACCAGCAGCGCGCCGATTGCTTTCTCGACACGGCCGAGATGGACACGGAACTTGCCGAGGAAGCGCATGAAAGCCCCAGAAAATAGCGCCGCGATCAGGAACGGTATGCCGAGCCCGAGCGAATAAGCAGCGAGCAGCAGCGCGCCCTCGCCCACTGTTTCGCGGCCGCCGGCCAGCGTCAGGATCGGCCCCAATACCGGACCGATGCACGGCGTCCAGCCGAAGGCGAAGGCCAGACCCATTACATAGGCGGCGACGGCACTGGCCGGCTTGCCCTGCGACTGGAAGCGCGCCTCGCGCGACAGGAGCGGGATGCGCAGGATGCCCAGGAAATTCAGGCCCATCAGGATAATCAGCACACCGGCGCCCATCGCAAGCGGCTCCTGCCAGACGCGCAGCAGCCGGCCGATGGTCGAGGCGCCCGCGCCGAGCGCCACGAACACGGTCGAGAAACCGAGCACGAAGGCGATCGAGGAGTAGAGCAGCGCGCCGCGCGCGCCTTCCCTTGCCGTCACACCGGCATTGCCGCGGAAATCCTCGACCGAAACGCCGGCCATGTAGCAGAGATAGGGCGGCACCAACGGCAGCACGCAAGGCGACAGGAACGAGATGGCGCCCGCCCCGACCGCGCTGACATAGCCGATGTCCAATGCCATTCCAAAAGCTCCGACTGTTCTGGCGACGATATAGCGGCACACGGGTTTGTTCGCCAATCACCATCCTGTGGCCAATCACCATGCTGTGGCCAACCACCATGCTGTGGCAAGTCATCGCGGGCGGGGAAGAAAGCAGCCGCGCAGGGCGTTGACATAACGAGGCCGCGATTTTCCGCGAGTCTCCAGATATCAGCCAGGGAGATTTCCATGAAAACGATGACCGCAGGGCTGGCCGCGCTACTGCTCAGCACCGTAGCATCCTTCGCCGCCGAGGCGTGGAAGGAAGCGGAGGCCGGTGGCACCAAGATATACACCAACGCGATGGGCATGACGCTCTACACCTATGACAAGGACGGGAAAGGCAAGAGCAACTGCTACGACAAATGCGCCGCCAACTGGCCGCCGCTGAAGGCCGAAGCCGGAGCCAAGGCCAGCGACGGATGGACTGTTATCGACCGCACCGACGGCACAAAGATGTGGGCCTATGACGGCAAGCCGGTCTACACCTTCGTCAAGGACAAGAAGGCCGGTGACATGAGCGGTGACGGTGTCGCCGACGTCTGGCACGTCGTCAAGGCCGACTGAGCCTCAACACCCGTTCCCGCGTGTCGGCGGGACAGAGGTTGGTCGCCGCCCCCTCCATGCAGCGGCGGCCAGCTTCCTTTCGTGCACCGGCACATGTGGTAGAGGGGCGGCACGCCAGGCGATTTTTCTCGACTCGTCGGAAGAGCATCCGGTCATTTTCGCCGGCTTGCGGCCATCACCTCCCCTGACCGAAATTCTGTTATTTTCTCCATACACTCTATGAGTGTATTCGCTGCGGACAGTCCGGCAATTTAGACGCCTCCCCTTGACCGGATGCAAAAGCGCGGCCATGTGAGCGACAAACAGAAACGAGATTTCGTCGCGCGCAGCGGAATTCTTCTGGCGCATCACAGCAGATAAGAGACCTCATGGACGTCGTCGTCGTCGAATCGCCGGCCAAGGCGAAGACAATCAACAAATATCTCGGCAGGAACTACAAAGTCCTCGCCTCGTTCGGCCATGTCCGCGATTTGCCGGCCAAGGACGGCTCGGTGCGTCCGGATGAAGATTTCGCCATGTCCTGGGCGGTCGATACCGCATCTGGCAAGCGGCTCGCCGATATCGCCAAGGCGGTCAAGGATGCCGATGGCCTGATCCTCGCCACCGACCCGGATCGCGAAGGTGAGGCCATTTCCTGGCATGTGCTGGAAGTGCTGAAGCAGAAGCGAGCGCTGAAGGACAAGCCGGTCAGCCGCGTCGTCTTCAACGCCATCACCAAATCGTCGGTGCTGGAGGCGATGGCCAATCCACGCCAGATCGATGCGCCGCTGGTCGACGCCTATCTCGCCCGCCGGGCGCTGGACTATCTCGTCGGCTTCACGTTGTCGCCGGTGCTGTGGCGCAAATTGCCGGGTGCCCGCTCCGCCGGCCGCGTCCAGTCGGTGGCGCTGCGCCTGGTCTGCGACCGCGAATCCGAGATCGAGCGCTTCATCCGCGAGGAATACTGGCAGATCGCAGCCATTCTCGGCACGCCGCGCAACGACACTTTCGAAGCACGCCTGACCGCCTTCGAGCGCAAGAAACTCCAAAAACTCGACATTTCCAACAAGGCGCAGGCCGACGACATCAAGGCAATGCTCGAAGGCGCCGCCTTCAAGGCGCTGTCCGTCGAAGCCAAGCCGACCAAGCGCAACCCCGGCCCGCCATTCACAACCTCGACGCTGCAGCAGGCCGCCTCGTCGGGCCTCGGTTTCTCGGCCACCCGCACAATGCAGGTGGCGCAGCGGCTTTATGAGGGCATGGACATCGGCGGCGAGACCGCCGGCCTGATCACCTATATGCGAACCGACGGCGTGCAGATGGCGCCGGAGGCGATCTCCGCCGCGCGCGATGCGATCGCCAAGGAGTTCGGCCCAAAATACCTGCCGGAAAAGCCACGTTTTTACACCGCTAAGGCCAAGAATGCCCAGGAGGCGCACGAGGCGATCCGACCGACCGATTTCATGCGCACCCCCGCATCGGTCAGGCAGTATCTCGATGCCGACCAGGCGCGGCTCTATGAACTGATCTGGAAGCGCGCCATCGCCAGCCAGATGCAGCCGGCCGAGATCGAGCGCACGACTGTCGAGATCGAAGCCGTAAACGGCGCCCGCACCGCCGAGCTTCGCGCCGTGGGTTCGGTCGTCCGTTTCGACGGTTTCATCGCCGCCTACACCGACCAAAAGGACGACGACGCGGAAGACGAGGAAAACCGCCGCTTGCCCGAGATCCGTGCCGGCGAGCAGCTCACCCGCCAGGCAATCAACGCCACCCAGCACACGACAGAGCCACCGCCGCGCTACTCCGAGGCCTCGCTGATCAAGAAGCTGGAGGAACTCGGCATCGGCCGGCCGTCGACCTATACGGCGATTCTGAAGACGCTCGAGGACCGCGACTATGTCGCCATCGACAAGCGCCGGCTGGTGCCGCAGGCCAAGGGCCGCCTGCTCTCGGCGTTCCTCGAAAGCTTCTTCGAGCGCTACGTCGAGTACGACTTCACCGCATCACTGGAGGAAAAGCTCGACGAGATTTCGGACGGCAAGCTCGCCTGGAAGGACGTGCTGCGCGATTTCTGGAAGGATTTTTCCGGCGCCGTCGCCGACATCAAGGAACTGCGCGTCACCGACGTGCTGGATGCGCTGAACGAGGAACTGGCACCGCTGGTTTTTCCCGCCCGCGAGGACGGTTCGAACCCGCGCATCTGCCCGAAATGCGGCACCGGCAATCTGTCGCTGAAGCTTGGCAAGTTCGGCGCCTTCGTCGGCTGCTCGAACTATCCCGAATGCTCCTTCACCCGCCAGCTCGGCGACGCCGCCAACCCGAATGGCGAGAATGGCGGTGGCGAGGACGGCACCAGGCTGCTCGGCAAGGACCCCTACACTGCGGAGGAAATCACGCTGCGCTCTGGCCGCTTCGGCCCCTATATCCAGCGCGGCGAGGGCAAGGACGCCAAGCGCTCGAGCCTGCCCAAGGGCTGGACGCCGGACTCCATCGATCATGAGAAGGCGCTGGCATTGTTGTCGCTGCCACGCGACGTCGGAAAGCATCCCGAGAGCGGCAGGATGATCTCGGCCGGGCTCGGCCGTTACGGCCCCTTCGTGCTGCATGATGGCACTTACGCCAATCTCGATAGCATCGAGGATGTGTTCTCGATCGGCCTCAACCGGGCCGTCACCGTGATTGCCGAGAAGCAGTCGAAGGCCAAGGGCGGCCGCAACGGTGGTACTCCGGCATCGCTGAAGGAGCTCGGTGACCATCCGGACGGAGGCGGCAAGATCGTCGTGCGAGACGGCAAGTACGGACCTTACGTGAATTTTGGCAAGGTCAATGCCACGCTGCCCAAGGGCAAGGATCCGCAATCGGTGACCATGGAAGATGCGCTGGCTCTGATTGCCGAGAAGGAAGCCAAGGGCGGCGGCGGCGGCAGGAAACCGGCCCGCAAGACAGCGGCGGCAGCGGCCAAGGCCCCGGCGGCCAAGAAAACAGCGGCCAAGAAGCCGGCCGCGAAAAAAAAAGGGTAGGACGGCGTGGCGCGCAGGATCACCGGAAGAAGCCACGGCGACCCGCGCACCGCCGACACCAGGGCCAAGGTCAAGGACGATTACCGGCCTTCGCGCGACGAAATCCTGCGTTACATCGCCGAAAACCCAGACCGGGCGGGAAAACGCGACATCGCCAAGGCGTTCGCGCTGCGCGGTGACGACCGCATCTGGCTGAAGGACCTGCTGCGCGACCTTCAGGATGAGGGTATCCTCAGCAAGGAGCGCAAGCGGCTGGCCCGCGTCGGCGCCCTGCCCCATGTCGCCGTGCTCGACATATTTGGCCGTGATGGCGACGGCGTCTTGCTGGCGCACCCGGCCGAGTCCGTCGGCCCGGGCGAGCCGCCCGTGGTCTCGATTCGGGTGTCGCGCGGCGGCAGCGGGCCGGCGCCGGGCATCGGTGACCGCGTGCTGGCCAAGACGTTCCCGACCGATGATCCGTCGGGTCCCGCCTATACCGGCCGGGTGATGAAGATCTTCGAGAAGCGCAACGATGCCGTTCTCGGTGTCTTCCGGGTGCTTCAGGACGGCACCTTTCGCATCGAGCCGGTGGAACGGCGCCAGCCGGAGCTGGTCGTCGACAAGGAATTCCAGAACGGGGCCAGGAACGGCGACCTGGTCGAGGTCGAACCCGCCCGAGCCTCTCGCTATGGGCTGCCGAGGGCCAAGGTACTCAACGTGCTGGGCTCGCTGACCAGTGAAAAGGCGGTCTCGATGATTGCCATCCACGCCCACGACATTCCGCACATTTTCCCGGCCGACGTCATTGCTGAAGCCGAAACCGTCAAACCGGCGACGATGGCCAACCGCGAGGACTGGCGCGACCTGCCGCTCGTCACCATCGATCCGGCCGACGCCAAGGACCATGACGACGCGGTATTCGCCACACCTGATAGTGATGAGAAGAACCCTGGCGGCGTGGTCATTACGGTCGCCATCGCCGACGTCGCCGCCTATATCCGGTACGGCACGGCGCTCGACCGCGAGGCGCTGAAGCGCGGCAATTCGGTTTATTTTCCGGACCGCGTCGTGCCGATGCTGCCCGAGCGCATCTCCAACGACCTCTGCTCGCTGCGCGAGGGGCAGGACCGGCCGGCGCTGGCGGTGCGCATGACCTTCTCCGCCGATGGTCACAAGATCAGGCACTCGTTCCACCGCATCATGATGAAGTCGGCGGCGAAGCTCGCCTACCCGCAGGCGCAGGCGGCAATCGACGGTGTGCCGGACGACAAGACCGGGCCGATCCTCGACACGGTGCTGAAGCCGCTGTGGGATGCCTACGCGATCCTCAAGCGCGGGCGCGAAGGCCGCCAGCCGCTCGAACTCGACCTGCCGGAACGCAAAATCCTGCTGAAAGACGATGGCACGGTCGACCGCGTCATCGTGCCGGAACGGCTCGATGCCCACAAGCTGATCGAAGAATTCATGATCCAGGCCAATGTCGCCGCCGCCGAAACGCTGGAGGCGAAGAAACAGGCGCTGGTCTATCGCATCCATGACGCGCCCTCGCTCGCCAAGCAGGAATCGCTGCGCGAGTTCCTGCAGACGCTTGGCCTGTCGCTGGCGCGCGGCGCGCAGATGCGGCCCAGCCAATTCAACGGCATTCTGGAACGCGTACGCGGCGCCGACAATGAAGGCCTGGTCAACGAGGTGGTGCTGCGCTCGCAGAGCCAGGCCGAGTATTCGCCGAAGAACATCGGCCATTTCGGCCTCAATTTGAGGCGCTACGCGCATTTCACCTCGCCGATCCGCCGCTACGCCGATCTGATCGTGCATCGCGGACTTATCACCGCACTCGGCCTCGGTCCGGGAGGGTTGACCCAGGACGAAGCGGCGCGGCTCGAAGATGTCGCGGTGCTGATCTCCGGGACCGAACGCCGCGCGATGGCTGCCGAGCGCGACACGGTCGACCGGCTGATCGCCGCTTATCTTGCCGAACGCATTGACGACCGGTTCGATGCCCGCATCTCCGGCGTCACCAAATCAGGACTATTTGTCCAATTGCCGCAGTATGGCGCCGATGGTTTCATCCCCGTGTCAACTCTGAGCGGCGATTACTATATATTCGACGAAACTGCCCGCTCCCTGTTTGGAGAACGCTCCGGCAAAGGCTACCAACTGGCGGATCGCGTCGAGGTTCGGCTCGTCCAGGTGGCTCCGATGGCCGGCGCGATGCGTTTCGAAATGTTGACCGACCCGAAGCCCCTGCCAGGCTCGAAACGGTCATTTCACAAGGCTAAAGGCCGCGCCCGTGCGTCGCAATCGCGACCGGGTTCACGCGGCAGGAGACGATGATGGAACAACAGGTTTTCGGCGGCGAACATCACTCGGGCCGCGTGGCCCGCCCGTTGTGGACGGCGATGAAGCGCGGTCTGCTGGGCCGCTGCCCGAACTGCGGCGAAGGCAAGCTGTTTCGCGGCTTCACCAAGACCGTGGAGACCTGCAGCGTGTGCGGCGAGGAGATCCACCACCATCGCGCCGATGACCTGCCGGCCTATCTGGTCATCGTCATCGTCGGCCACATCGTTCTCGGCGCCTTCATGGGCGTCGAAGCGACCTCGACCTTGTCTACCTGGCAGCACATCGCGATTTGGGTGCCCTTGACCATCTTGCTGTCGGTTGCACTGCTGCAGCCTGTCAAAGGTGCCGTCATCGGACTGCAATGGGCGTTCTATATGCATGGATTTGGTGGCGAAAAGGATGTGATCGAGCCGCATCCGGGAGCCTGAGGTACTGGCTGGCGCAACATGCCGATCATCAAGGCCACTTTCGCATGCAAGAAGTTTCCGCTAGGTCCTGCGCATGGATGGTATGACCAAGGCGGAAGTCGACAGGATCGAGCGGAGCATGATCGCTCATAGCGATCGGCCGATACGCCCGCGCGATGCGGCGACCCTGATCCTGCTCGACCGCAAGGGCGATGAAGTTCTGGTGCTGATGGGTCGCCGGCATGCCGGCCACGCCTTCATGCCTGGAAAATTCGTCTTCCCAGGGGGCCGCACCGACCCTGCCGACAGTCGCATCGCTGTCGCCGCGGCATTACACCCGGAACAGGAAACAAAGCTTACCGCCGGCCCAGGTCGCACCAGCGCCGCACGAGCCCGCGCCATCGCCCTGTCGGCGATCCGTGAGACCTACGAGGAAGCCGGGCTTCTGATCGGCCGCAAAGGTGCCTTTGCCACCGCCAGGCGCGATTGGCAGGGTTTTGCCGAACATGGCGTGCAGCCGTCCCTGGACATGCTGCGCTTCATCGCCCGGGCCATCACTCCGCCCAACCGGGTGCGCCGCTTCGATACACGCTTCTTCAGCGCCTGGCGCGGCGATGTCGCCGTCGAACTGCCCGGTGGCGGCCCGACGAACGAACTCGAGGAACTGGTCTGGCTACCGCTTGCCAAGGCTCGCGAAGCCGACATACCCGACATCACCCGAACGATCCTGGACGAGTTGGACAGGCGTCTGGCCCATGATCCGCAGCTGCGTCCGGGCAGCCCCGTCCCTTTCTACCGGCTGATCCGCAATCGCTTCACCCGCGAAATTCTGTAAAACATCGAGTACTCAGATATCCCATGACGGTCGATACCCAACCAAAGGGCGACGAACGCGTACACTGGCTGCCGATGATCGCGGCGATCTCGTCGATCAGCGTCGTCGGCATCGCCATCGGCCTGGGCATGCCCCTGCTCAGCGTCATCCTGGAAACACGCGGCCATTCGGCCTCCATGATCGGCCTCAACACGGCCGTCGCCGGCCTGGCCTCGATCGCCGGAGCGCCATTGGCCACACCGCTCGCCATGCGCTTCGGTGTCGCCTGGACCATGATTGGCATGATTGCCGCCGGCGCGCTTGCCTTCATCGGCTTTCATTTCGCACCCGATTTCTGGATGTGGTTCCCGCTGCGCGTCGTGCTGCACATCGCACTGACCGTGCTGTTCATCCTGTCGGAATTCTGGATCAGCACGTCGGCGCCTCCCTATCGGCGCGGCCTTGTCCTTGGCATTTACGCCACTGTCCTGTCGCTCGGTTTTGCAGCCGGTCCGTGGCTGTTCGCCCATCTCGGCAGCTCCGGCTTCAAGCCATTCGGCGTCATCATCGCCTTGGTGACGCTGGCCGCGATACCGGTGCTGGCGGCGCGCAACGAAAGCCCCACCATTGTCGCCGACGGCGAAACCAGCAACTTCCTGCGCTACATCTGGCTGGTTCCGACCGCGACCTTCGCCGTGCTGGTGTTCGGCGCGGTGGAGACCGGCGGCTTCGCGCTGTTTCCAGTCTACGGCAACCGCATCGGCTACTCCGAGGCCGACGCGGCACTTCTCCTGACCATGATCGGTCTCGGCAACGTTCTGTTGCAGATACCGATCGGCATGATCAGCGACAGGGTGAGCGATCGCCGCTATCTGCTGCTCGCCTGCGCCATTGTAGGGTTGGCCGGCACGGTGTTCATGCCCTTCTTCGCCGCGAACTGGCACTTCATGGCAGCGCTGCTTTTCGTCTGGGGCGGTGTCGTCGCGGCCATGTACACGATCGGCCTCGCCCATCTCGGTTCGCAGCTTTCTGGCCACGAACTGGCGTCGGCCAATGCCGCTTTCGTGCTGTGCTACGGCGTCGGCATGGTGCTTGGCCCGCAGGCGATCGGGATCGGCATGGACAGTTTCGGACCTTCCGGCTTCGGCTGGTCGCTCGGCCTGTTCTTCGCCGCCTACATCGTCCTGGTCTGCTTCAGGCTTGTGCGCAAGATTCTCCTCTAGCGCGACAAAAGCCCTTTGTCTCCGCCGTGCGGCGGCAGGCTGCTGACAGAACCATGTCAGCAGCCAGGCGTTAAAAGAAGTGTTCCCAAACATCGGAAGTTGAGGACACTCCCATGATCGACAGCGGCTTTGAAACCACATCCCTTCGAATGACGCTTCTGCTGCTTGTGACCTTCCAGGCCCCAGCCGCGGATGTCGACCGTATCATGGACGCGGTGGTCGCGATCGCCCCGCTGGCCATGGGCAAGTATGACCGCAACGCCTATCAATCGGCGTACGGCGTCGAGCGCTACAGGCCATTGGAAGGTGCGGCCGCCGGCGCCGAAGCCGAATTGCGCCGCCGCCCGGGCACGGTCGAGGTTTCATTCGAACTGCCTGATGACCAGGCGTTGGCCAGCCGCGTCGTCGAGGCGATTTTCCAGGCGCATTCCTACCAGGAGCCGGTGATCCGCCTGCAGCCGATCCTTGCCAGCCGCTCCAAGGGGTTGGACGACCGCGCCAATCCGAATCGCTGGTGGAACACGACCGGGGACTGGAAGAAGGTTGCCACGCCCGAGGCGGTAACCGTGTAATTTGTGCATACCGGGCAGATCGAACGGGCCACATCGGGGTCGGCCGGGCTTGACTTTCCGGGTACGTTCTTTATGTGTCGCGCCAAGTTTCCCGCGTCCGGGTGTTTTCCCCGTGCTCCAGCGGCCAAAACTCCACGAACAAACGGACTGATACCATGGCCAAAGCCGCAAACATCAAGATCAAGCTTCTGTCGACCGCCGACACCGGTTTCTTCTACGTGACCAGCAAGAACAGCCGTACCAAGACCGACAAGCTGTCGTTCCGCAAGTACGACCCGGTCGCCAAGAAGCACGTCGAATTCAAGGAAACCAAGATCAAGTAATCTGGGTTTCTGTGGAATGCAAAACGCCGCCCATTGGGCGGCGTTTTTTGTTTGGTCGGCGGACTGAGTCCCCTACCCGATGCGATCGCCGCTTTTCGGGTCGAACAGATGCAGCGACGCCGGATCGGCCGCGAGCCGCACAGTATCGCCGGGCTTTACCCCGGCACGGCCCATGGCGAAGACGCAAAGCTGCTGGCCGGCCAGTTTGACGTAGAACTGCGTCGACAGACCGAGCGGCTCCACCACCCCCACCTCGCCTTGCAGAGCACCGTCAGCGGCCAGCCGGATATGCTCGGGCCGCAGGCCGACGGTGATTGTATCACCCTCCTTGAGCGGCAGGCCGTCCAGCAGTTTCAGCGACTGGCCATCGGCCAGCTCCGCTTCCAATCCATCGCCCTTGCGAATCGTCGCCGGCAGGAAATTCATGCCGGGCGAGCCGATGAAGCCGGCAACGAACATGTTGGCTGGACGGTCATAGAGATCGAGCGGCGCGCCGACCTGCTGGATCAGCCCGTCATGCATGACGACGATGCGGTCGGCCATGGTCATCGCCTCGATCTGGTCGTGCGTGACGTAGACCGAGGTGGTTTTCAGCTGCTGGTGCAGCGCCTTGATCTCGGCGCGCATGTGAACGCGCAGCTTGGCATCGAGGTTCGACAGCGGCTCGTCGAACAGAAAAACCTTGGGATCGCGCACGATGGCCCGGCCCATGGCGACACGCTGGCGCTGGCCGCCCGACAACTGCCTGGGCAGGCGTTGCAGGAAACTGTCCAGGCCGAGCCGCTTGGCCGCGCCATCGACACGGGCATCGATCGCCGGCTTCTCGGCTTTCCTCAGCATGAGGCTGAAGCCCATGTTCTTCGACACATCCATATGCGGGTAGAGCGCATAGGACTGGAACACCATGGCGATGTCGCGATCCTTGGGCGCCACGTCGTTGACCAGCCGCTCGCCGATGCGGATCTCGCCGCCCGAGGCTTCCTCAAGCCCGGCTATCATGCGCAAAAGCGTGGACTTTCCGCAGCCCGACGGACCGACCAGGACGACGAATTCGCCATCGGCGATTTCAAGATCGACCGCGTGCAGGACACGAACGGCACCATAGTCCTTGCGGACCTTTTCGAGCGTAACAGAAGCCATCGATCTATCCTTTGACGGCGCCGGCGGTCAGGCCGGTGACGAGATAGCGTTGCAGGAAGGCGAAGAAGATGCAGACCGGGATCAGCGCCAGGATGGACGCCGCCATCATCTGCCCCCAGTCGACGGCGAACTTGCCGATGAACGTAAGCAGGCCAACGGCGAAGGTCTTCTGGTCGTCGCTGGAAATCAGCATCAGCGCGAACAGAAGCTCGCTCCAGGCGGCGGTGAAGACAAAGCCCAGCGTGGCGCCCATGCCGGGCAGCGTCAGCGGCACGATCACGCGGCGCATGGCTTGAGCCCGCGTGCAGCCGTCGATCATCGCGGCCTCCTCCAGATCCTTCGGGATGCCGTCGAAGAAGGACTGCATCAGGAAGGTGGCGAAGGCGGTGTTGAAGGCCGTGTAGATGATGATCAGCCCGGTCAGGCTGTTGATCAGGCCGATCTGGCCCATGACGCGGTAGATCGGTGGAATGACCATCACCAGCGGAAAGGTCTGGGTTAAAAGCAACATGAGAGCCAGTGCCGCCTTGCCGCGAAAGGTGAAGCGCGACATGGCGTAGCCGGCGAGCGTTGCGATTACTGTCACCAATGCCGCCGTCGAGACCGAGACGATGACGCTGTTGAGGAAGTAGCGTGGGAAATCGGTGGCTTCGAGCACGGTTGCAAAATTCTGCAGCGTCGTTTGCGACGGCCAGAAGGTAATGCCTTCGGAATAGAGAAGTCTTTCCGGCGTCACCGAGATCTTCAGCGTCCAGTAGATGGGGAACAGCGCGAAGATCACGTAGGCCGCGATTGCCGCGTAGAGGCCGATGCCGCCGAAGAAGCGTTGCGAGGGTGAGCGTCCTGCGATCATCAGACGTGCCTCACCAGGGAGCGGCGGATGGCGATCAGCGCGATCGCATAGGCGATGAGCAGGACGAGCAGCAGAACGGCGACCGCCGAGGCATAACCCTTGTCCAGCGACTTGAAGGCGCTGACATAGATGTAGACCGGCACCGTATTGGTCGATCCGGCCGGTCCGCCCTCCGTCATGACAAAGATCAGGTCGGCGAATGTGGCGATCCAGATGGTGCGCAGCATCACTGTGATGGCGATGGTCGGCGCCAAGAACGGCAGCGTCACCTTGGTGAAGCGCTGCCACGGCGAAGCGCCGTCGATGGCCGCAGCCTCATGCAGTTCGGATGGAATGGACTTCAGCGCGGCCAGAAGCGTGATGGCGAAGAAGGGAATGCCGAACCAGACATTGGCGACGATCGGCCCCCACATGGCTGTCGAGGGATCGGATAAAACGTTGGTCGGCTCGGCCTTCAGCCCCAACGCGAACAGCCAATGCGGCAGCGGACCGATGATCGGGTTGAACAGCCACGCCCAGGTCAGGCCCGAAAGGAAGGACGGCACGGCCCAAGGGAGAAACACCAGCGCCTGCACCACCTTGCGGCCCCAGAACGGTTTGTCGAGCAGCAGCGCCAGGCCAAGGCCGAGGAAGAACTGAAAGAACAGGCTGGCGACCGTCCACCACAGCGTGTTGACCAAAGCCTGTCCAAGCACCTGGTCCGACAGCATCGCCTGATACTGCCCGAGCCCGACATATTCCGACTTGAAGGCCGAGAACTTGCGGAAGGAATAGCTGATGCCGATGACCAGCGGCACAAGCAGCACCACGACCAGCAGGATGATCGCCGGGCTGAGATAGAGCCAGGGCTCGATCGTCGCGTAGGAGAGCCGCTTCTTTCGCGGCCGGCCGGCGGATCGTATTTCGGACACGGCATAGGTCATTGGCGCTCGCAGTGGAAGATTGGTGCCGACGTGCAACAGCTTCCTTCTCCCCGTTCACGGGGAGAAGATGCCGGCAGGCAGATGGGGGCTGCGCGAACTTTGCAGGCTCTGGCGCTGCCCCTCATCCGTCACTTCGTGACACCTTCTCCCCGTGTCACGGGGAGAAGGAAGAAGGGCGTCACTTCTTGTTCTTCGCCAGCCAGTCCTGCTGTTCCTTGGTCAGGAAGGCTGCCCACTGGTCGGCGACTTCCTTAGCCGTCTTCTGGCCAAGCAAGACTTCCTGGAAGTTCTTGATCGCCACCTGGTCGACGAAATTGCCGAGGTTTTCCAGATGCGTCGGCGGCGTCACCATCTCATATTTGGAGCTGTCGCTCAGTTCCGTGAACCAGCCCTTGAACTGCTCGGTCTTGAAATGAGCGTCCTGGTCGGCGCCATTGTGGATCGGGATGACGCCGACTTCCTTGGCCCATTCCAGATTGTCCTTTGGCGACAGCAGGGTCGCCATCAGCTTCCAGGCATCGTCCTTGTGCTGCGAGTTGGCGAACATCGCCCAGCCGGCGTAGCCGAGCGTCGGATAGGATTTGCCGCTTGGTCCGACCGGCAGCGGCGCCACGGCGAAGTCGTCGGCGCTCATCTTGTCGGCGATGCCGAGCAGCGCGTCCGGATCCTGGTTGAGCATGGCGCAGGTGCCGGAATAGAAGCCGGTGACGGTTTCGTTGAAACCCCAGCTTACCGCATCCTTCGGCGCCAGGCCCTGCTTGTACATGTCGGCCAGCATCTGCAGGCCCTTGACCGACCCTTCTTCGTTGATGGTCGAGGTGCCGTCCTCGTTGAAATAGCCGCCCTTCCCGGCCGCAATGTTCATGAACATGTGCATGCCGTTGAAGGCACCCGGCCCGCCGCGAAGGCAGTAGCCGTACTTGCCCGGGATGGCGGAGATTTTCTTGGAGTCGGCGACGAACTCGTCGAGCGTGGCCGGCGGGCCGTCAAGGCCGGCTTCCTTGAACAGCTTCTTGTTCCAGAACAGCGCGTTCACATAGTAGCCGTAAGGGATCATGAATTGGGTGTTGTTGACGGTCGAGCCGAACTGTTTGGCGCGGTCGCCGAGCGTCTTGGCGTCATCCCACTTGGCCATGTAGGGCCCAAGATCCTCGAGCTGGGCATTGTTGGCATAGAGGCCCATCCAGCGTTCCGGCATCTCGACCACGTCGGGCGTGTCACCGGCCTGCACCATGGTCAGAAACTTTTCGAATGCCTGTCCCCAGGGCAGCGAGATCAGCTCGACCTTGACGCCGGGATTGGCAGCCTCGAATTCGGCGATCTGCTTCTTCAGGAATTCGGTGCGCGGCGGGCTGGTGATGACTTCGACCATCTTGAGGGTCGAATCGGCCAACGCGCCTCCGGCGGAAATCGCCAGCCCCGCAACGGTGGCAAGCATGACGGTCAGTTTTTTCATGTTCAAGACTCCCATTTTGAACCCGCTTGTTATTTTCTGGCTTTTTCGAAGGCTTGGGCGATATCGGCCCAGAGGTCCTCGACACTTTCCAATCCGACATTGAAGCGGATGGTTCGGGGGCTGACGCCGAAGCGCGCCATCGAATTCAGTCCTGGCGTCTGCTCCAGCGACGCCTTGGCCGGCACGACCAGGCTCTCATGACCGCCCCAACTGACGCCGATGCGGAAAAAGTTCAGCGCATCGACGAAGACGGGGATGTCGATATCGTCCGTCACCTCGAAAGAGAACAGGCCGGCATAGCCGGCCAGCGTCGCCTTGCCTGGATGGTTCGAATAGGCGGGATGGTTGACCCGCTCGACATTGCCATGCGCCTTCAGCCGCTCGGCGATTGTGAGGCCGCTCTTCATATGATGCGGCAAACGCAGCGGCAGCGTCCGCAATCCGCGCAGCAATAGCCACGCCTCGAACGGCGACAGCTTGCCGCCGAGATACGAGTACGTCTGCTCGTTGATATGCTTGATGTGAGCGGCGGAACCCGCCACGACGCCGGCGACGGTGTCGCTATGGCCGCCGAGATATTTCGAGGCCGAATGCAGCACGAGATCGACGCCATGCGAGATCGGCTTCTGGAACACCGGCGTCGCCCAGGAATTGTCGATCGTGGTGACGATGCCCTGCTCCCTGGCCAGCCGGGTCAGGTGCGGCAGGTCCTGCAGCTCGAACATCATCGAGGTCGGGCTTTCCAGATAGAGCAGCTTGGCGCCGGGAAGAGCCGCCGCGACCGCATCCGGATCGGAGCCGTCGACATAGTCGACCTTGATGTTGAGCCTCGGCAGGAGCCGCTCGAACAGGCGGTAGGCATCGCCATAGCAATTGCGCACCGCAACGATGCGCTCGCCCGCTCCGACGAAGGCAAGCACGGTGGCGCTGATCGCAGCCATGCCGCTGGAAAAGCCGCGCGCGGCCTCGGCGCCCTCGAGCGCGGCCACGCGCGTCTCGAACTCCATCACCGTCGGATTGTCGCCGCGCGAATAGATCGGCTGCTTTCGTTTGCCGGCAAAAGTGTCGGCCATTTCGGCATAATTGGCGAAGGTGAACAACGACGTCTGATAGATCGGCGGCACCACCGCGCCGCCCGGAAACGGTTCGTCATGCGCCAGAAGCGTCGCCGCCTCGGTAAGATAATCGTGATCGAAACCGGTCGGATGCTCATTCATGTCTGGCTCGGAAATTTGAGTTTGGCCGCACCGCGTTTGAGATCGTCCTCAACGGTGGCGATCAGCTTGAGCGCCTCGGCGCGGGCGCCTTGCGGATCGCGCGCGGCGATGCACTCGTAGATGGTGCGGTGGTAGGGAAAGCTGGCATGACCAAAATCGCGCACGCCGAGCGGATGCTCCCAGAAACTGTGGAACAGTTCGTGCATGGCGGCGATGATCTGTTCGAACAGCGGATTGCCCGAAACCCGGTAGATCGCCTGATGGAATTCCCAGTCCTCTTCCGACGACATGCCGTCACGGCTGCGAAACGCCTGCTCCATGATGTCGAGCCTGCGTTCGATCTCGGCTATGTCGGCCGGGCTCGCCCGCTCGGCGCAGAGTGCCGCCGCTTCCGCTTCCAGCGCGCGCCGGATTTCCAGCGTCCTCATCAGGCTGGTGAAGTCGTTGCCGCCCGCCAGCGTCAACGGCAAATGCAGCATGTCGGGTGATACGGCCGCCTTGAGATAGGTGCCGCTGCCTTGCCGGCGCTCGACCAGGCCAAGCCCCTCCCACCGCGTCAGCGCCTCGCGCACCGTGTTGCGGCTGACCTTCAGCCGCTCGGCCAGAATACGCTCTGTCGGCAGCCGCTCGCCGGGCTGCAGGGCTTCTGCGCGAACAAACCCCACCAAAGCCTTCAGCACGGCGTCGTCGCGCGCCGTCGTCTGGATAGGTGGCAGGCTGTTCTGGTCCACACATCCTCCAAGTGGTCCAATGGTCCAACCAATTTCTGCACAGAAAAAACCCCCTGTCAATCGCCTGTCAGGAGGCTGTCGAACGTCTGCGAGAGGCACGGTCGGCGAGTGGCAAACAGCCTCATCGGATGAAGCGTCATAGTTCAGGAAGGGTTGGTCAGATTTTCCGCGCATGAAAAAAGCCCCTGATATTGGGGCTTGGTACAGAGTCTTGAGTCCGTTTTGAAACAAAGGGGGCCGGTCGGCGTTTGGCAGCGGTACGAGGAGGCCACTATGTGCCAGCGCCGGCCGGCCGACCCCACGGACCCAGGAGATGCGGCGGACCTGAGCATCATGGGGTATTCGAGAGATCGAGCTGGCTATCTACCCTCGTGCCGGCTTCGTCTTGACCAGCACACTTGCGCAAGAGCTTATGAAAATCAACACTTTCTTAACCAAGGCTCGCGAATCGCTTGGATTAAGGTAAACGGGTAACCCTGTCGGGAGCGCATGGATAATCGAGCATGGGCCGTTACGCCGCCTTGGCGACAACACGGTTGCGGCCGCCACTCTTGGCTTCATAGAGCGCGAGATCGGCGCGCTTCATCAGAGCCGCCACCGTATCTACGCCCTTCAGTACCGACGACACGCCAACACTGACGGTGACCTCGATGGTTTTGCCGTCGGCGCCGATGGCGAATGGTTTTTGAGCGATTTCGGCGCGGATGCGTTCGGCCACCTTCTCGGCCACCGCGCCGTCGGTGTCCGGCATGACCACCACGAACTCCTCGCCGCCAAACCGGCAGGCGAGGTCGATGCCGCGGACGTTCTTGCGCAGCCGCCGCGCGAATTCCCGCAGCACCTCGTCGCCGCCATCGTGGCCGTGCGCGTCATTGATCGACTTGAAGCGGTCGAGATCGGTGATCATCACCGACAGCGGCCGGCGCCGCGCCACGGCGCGGTCGAACAGCGTCTGCAGATGGCTGTCGAGATAGCGGCGGTTATGCAGCCCGGTCAGGCCGTCCGTCACCGCCATCTCGATGGTCTGGGTGACGCTGGCGCGCAATTGATCGTTGTAGCGCTTGCGGCGCACCTGGGTGCGCAGCCGTGCCGTCAGTTCCTGCTGGTCGATCGGCCGCATCAGATAGTCGTTGATGCCGAGTTCTAGGCCGCGGATGATGCGCTCCTCCTCGCCCTCCTCCGCCAGCAGAATGATCGGCACGAAACGGGTTCGGTCGAGCGAGCGCAACTGCGAGCAGAGCCTGAGCGGATCGAAATCGGCGAAGGCCGTCGAGATCATCACGCATTCGTAGGGTGTCTCGGCGGCCTGGAAGAAACCGGCGTGCGGATCGGCGGTGACGTCAAGGTCCGCACGGTCGCGCAGCATCTTCTCGATGCGCTCGACCGACGATTTGCGCTCGTCGATCAAAAGCACTTTTGGCGTCGCGTCCTCGGATGCGAAATTGCGGCTGAGCAACTCTTCGATGCCGATGTTGCGGGTCGTCGAAGCGCGCAGCCTGAGCTCGTCGGTCAGAGACTTCAACCTGACCAGGCTCTTGACCCGCGTCATCAGCTGCAGGTCGTTGACGGGCTTGGTCAGGAAGTCGTCAGCGCCGGCTTCCAGCCCGCGCACGCGGTCGGACACCTGGTCGAGCGCGGTGATCATCACCACCGGGATGTGCGACGTCGCCGGATCGCTTTTCAGTCTTCGGCAGACCTCGAACCCATCCATGTCGGGCATCATGACGTCCAGCAACACCACGTCGACCTTGCCGTTCTCGCAGGTCTCGATCGCATCGGGCCCGTTGGTGGCGGTCAGCACCTCGAAATATTCGGCCAGCAGCCGGACCTCCAGCAGCCTCACATTGGCAGGGATGTCGTCGACGACGAGGATCCGCGCGGTCATTTCACAAGGCTCCGGCTCGGCTGGAAAGGCATGTCAGGCATCGCCCAGATAGGATTTGATGGTTTCGATGAAACGCGGCACGGAGATCGGCTTCGAGATGTAAGCCTCGCAGCCACCCTGGCGGATGCGCTCCTCATCGCCTTTCATCGCGAAGGCAGTCACCGCGATGACCGGGATGACGTGCAGATCGTCGTCTTCCTTCAGCCATTTGGTCACCTCCAGACCCGACACTTCGGGCAACTGGATGTCCATCAGGATGAGATCCGGCCGATGCTGGCGGGCAAGGTCGAGCGCCTCCAGACCATTGCGAGTACGCACCGTCTCGTAGCCGCTTGCTTCGATGAGGTCCCGAAAGAGCTTCATATTGAGCTCATTGTCCTCGACGATCATGACCTTCTTCGGCATCGACATCCCGTCCCGGTCGCCCTCCGCTCGAAGGCAGCCGTCATGCGTTCTTCCTTGAGCGCACCAAACCCTGCTTCACCATACGGCAATTTGATTGACGAAACGGAAACCTATGGCTGCAAAGCAGCGCGATTTCCACCCGTCTTCCCGCGCGTCGAAAAGGCGCGCCGCGTTCTAAAAGCTTGCCGCAAACAATTCTTGCCATTACTGCGGAAGAGACTCATTCCGCATACCGAAGGTAGTGATGGCAAACGCGACGTCAATGCGCGAAGAGGCGGAAACGCTTGCCGTGAAGGCGCTGGGCTTCGTTGCCTCCGATCCGGAGCTGTTGCCGCGTTTTCTGGCGATCACCGGAATAGAGGCGCATTCAATCCGAAAGGCCGCCGGCGAGCCGGGATTCCTGGCTGGCGTCCTGCAGTTCATTCTCGCCCACGAGCCGACCCTGATGCGCTTTGCCGAGGAAACCGGCACGCCGCCGGCAGCCGTGGGCAAGGCGTTGCGCGCCTTGCCGCTCGGCGACGACAACCATGAGCGTTCCATATGAGCGATGATCCAGAGACCGCGCGCCAGATCGAGGAACTGGCGGCCGACGACCGGCCGCTGCTGGTGCTCGACGTCGACGACGTCGTGCTCGAATTCATCCGCCCCTTTCCGCATTTCCTCAAGGCGCGCGGCTATGGCCTGACACTGGCGTCCTTCCGGCTGACCGGCAATATCGCCGAAACGGCCAGCGGCCGCCTGATCGAACAGCCGGAAGTCACGGCCCTTCTGGGCGATTTCTTCGATGCGCAAGCCGATTGGCAGAGCATCACCGACGGTGCCGTGGAAGCTTTGGCAAGACTTGGCGACAACGCCGAGATCGTCATGCTGACGGCCATGCCGCACAAGCATCGTGCCGTGCGCCGGGCCCATCTCGATGCCCTGGGGCTAAACTACCCGCTGCTGACCACTGAAATGGCCAAGGGACCAGCGGTGGCGAGGCTGCGCGGCAGCAGCCGCAGGCCGGTGGTTTTCGTCGACGATCAGCCGCACAATCTGGCGTCGGTGCGGGAATCGGTCGCCGACGCAAATCTCTTCCACCTGATGGCCGACAATTCGCTGCGTGCGTTCCTGCCGCCAGTCCTGGGCGATGTCATTGTCGTCCAGGACTGGCGCGAAGCCGGGCCGAAGATCGCGGGCGCGCTGGGGTTCTAAGGCAAATCGCCCAAAAGTGACTTTGGTTTCGGGATCGAGGGTTGAACCCTCAAGGGTTCAGTTTCGCCCCTGATCCGCCATTGTCGTTACCGCCATTATCGCTACCGCCATTATCGTCGCCGTTGCCATCATCCGCGCCGTTACCGTCATTGACGCTATCGTCCACTGCGGGATCGGCAGGCTTCAGCACAACACCGTTGACAGCGACCGAGCCGTCAGCCTTGGTGTTGATAACCCACTCCAACTTGCCATCCGGCAGCGTTTTGGCAAAACCCTTCGCCATGAGAGCGACAGGCACGTACTGCCCGATCTCCGGCTGCGCCTTTGCGGCCTCCTGCAGATGCGCCATGATCTTGTCGAAGCCGGCGACATCGACAGTGAGACTCGCGTCGGGTTTCTGGCCGAAGCTTGTCATCTCGCCTTCCAGCGCGATCTCCATGTCTTTGTTCTTGACGGTGCTGTGATCGATAACGACCTTCGGCGTCTTGGCCAGGAAGTCGGCCTTGAGCTGGTCGCCGAATTCCGTCGACAACGGCGGTTTGTGATTGAGATCAAAGGCTTCGATAGCCTTCTTTGCCATGCTGTCGAGATCGATATTCGCGCCGCCGAAATTCAGGTCGATATCGGTGGGCAGCAGCGCCACGCTCCAGCTTGGCAAAAGCTGCTGCGGCACGGTCAGCCCTGAAGCCTTGATGCCATAGCTGATCTTGCCGTTCTGGGAGACGCCGTCGGTACCGAAAGCGGCGCTGAGTTGGGTCGCCCCGAAAGTGCCGATCGGGCTGTCGACCGCGAAATCCTTGAAGCTATACGTGCCATCGATGCGCTCCCATACCGGAAGCGCGGCGAGCAGAAGCGACTTGAGTTGCGCCTGGTTTGCCTTCAGCGTCTTCTCGTCTTCATTGGCCACGGCAAATGCCAGGAGATCGAGCAGCGGCTTGGTCTGCACGCCCTTGCCGCTGGCTTCCACCGACAATTCCGGCGACTTTATCGTGACCGGAAAATTCAGCCCGCTCTTGGGATCATTGTATTTTATCGCTTCGACGAAGCTCGAAATTTTTTGCGACGTCGTGAAATCGACGCCGCCATTGGCCGCCTTGGTCGCGGACAGGGTCGCGGTGCCCGCGCCGGCGCTCATATCGATCTGCTGCTTGGCGTCCTTCGATGCCATCGTCATGCTCGCGATCGAGCTGGCGCCGCTGGTAAAGGCGGCCAGTTTCGGATCATAGACGCCGCTGCCCTTGCCGTCCTTGATCGAAAACTGTGTGCTTTGCAGCCCCTCGGGCCCGTTGAACTCGAAAGATGCGCTTTGCGAAAAATCCATCGAGACATCCCAGGACCCGTCACTGCGCGGCTTGACCAGCAGGGCGTAAGGCGCAAAGTCGAATTTCATCAGCTTCTGGTCGGGAAATGTCCCGGCCAGAGCCTTGAAATCAAAAACGATCTTGTAGGCGTTGCCTTCGACCGAAACCTTCAGGATGCCTTTGTCGAGCGCCTGTTTACCAACATAGCGGGACAGGTCATCGGACAATTGCTTCGCGCCTTGGCTGTCGACGGTCTGGCCGAAAGCGGGCGCGCTGAGCAGGAGCGCGGTAAGGGCAACTGGCAACATACGGGTCACGGCAACTCTCCGTTTGGTCGAAAGGCAAAAATCTGTTCGTACTTCTGGTAGGGAAATACAATCACAACTGCAAGACAGCGATATTCAGGCGCCCAACACCAGTCGCATCAATGGCCGGCCAGCTTTGCGCTCGACGAGCCTCTCGAATCCGGCCTTTTCGAACACGCGCGACGAGCCGACGAACAGCCCGATCGAGCGCGAATCGCGGGACAGGTCGATCGGGCAGGCCTCGACAAGGCGTGCCCCGCTTCTGCGGGCGAAATCGACACCGCCTTCGACGAGCTGGTGGGTGATGCCCCGTCCTCGCGCCTTGGCGCGAATGAAAAAGCAGGAGATCGCCCAAACGGCTGGATCGGAAGCATCGGCGGGATCGATCGGTGCCGAGCCCCTGCCCTTGTTGTTCCATTCGGGCACGTCGGCGCGCGGTCCGATCTGCATCCAGCCCACCGCCTTACCATCCTCGAAGGCCAGCAGGCCGGGCGGCGGGCCGGCCTCGATGCGCGCCTTTATGTGGTCCTTGTTGCGTTCGCGGCTGCTCTCGCGCCGCGCCGCCGGCGCCAGCCGGAAATGCGTGCACCAGCAGCCGTAACAGGCGCCCTGCTTGCCGAAAAGGTCCTCGAATTCAGGCCAGAGCTCTGGCGTCAGCGGTACTATGATCGTGCTCATACGTTCTCCCCAGGCCAAGCTTGTCGCTGGCCCTGCACTGTCGTACCATTGCTTCTGTTCTCTTTATGTTCGCAGCAATGGCGGCCCCTGTCAACAATCCTGATCACGGTTTTTGTCGTGACTGCCTGACGTTTCAGCGCAGCGAAACGCGCCGCTGCGAGGGCTGCGGCAGCCCCCGTCTTGCCCGCCATCCGGAGCTCTATCGGCTGCATCTGGCCCATATCGACTGCGATGCCTTCTACGCGGCGATCGAAAAGCGGGACAACCCGGCGCTCAAGGATAAGCCGCTGATCATAGGCGGCGGCAAGCGCGGGGTGGTCTCCACCGCATGCTACATTGCCCGCATCCGGGGCGTGCGCTCCGCCATGCCGATGTTCAAGGCGCTCGAGGCCTGCCCCGAGGCCGTCGTGATCCCGCCCAACATGGAAAAATATGTGCGTGTCGGCCGCGAAGTGCGCGCCATGATGCAGGCGCTGACGCCATTGGTCGAGCCGCTGTCGATCGACGAGGCATTTCTCGACCTCGCCGGCACCGAGCGGTTGCACGGTCTGCCGCCGGCGGTGGTGCTGGCGCGCTTTGCGCAGGCCGTCGAGAAGGAGATCGGCATCACGGTTTCGGCCGGTCTCTCCTACTGCAAGTTCCTCGCCAAGATCGCGTCGGATTTCCGCAAGCCGCGCGGCTTCTCCGTCATCGGAGAGGCCGAGGCGGTTGGCTTCCTGGCGCCGCAGCCGGTGAGCATGATCTGGGGAGTCGGCAAGGCGTTCAACGCTACGCTGGAGCGCGACGGCATCCGCACCATTGGCCAGCTTCAAAGGATGGAGCGCGGCGACTTGATGCGCCGCTATGGTTCAATGGGTGACCGGCTCTACCGGCTTTCGCGCGGAGAGGACGTCCGCCGCGTCGACCCTGACCAGGACGCCAAGAGCGTATCGGCCGAAACCACCTTCGACACCGACATCGCATCGCTGGAAGAACTGGTCTCGGTGCTGAGGGGCCTTTCGGAAAAGGTCTCGGCGCGGCTGAAAAAGTCAGGCATCGCCGGCCGCACCGTGGTGCTGAAACTGAAGACCCAGGATTTCAAACTGCGCACCCGCAACCGCCAGCTCGGCGACCCGACAAGGCTCGCGGACCGCATCTTTTCGACCGGCGTGGACCTTTTGCGCAGGGAAGCGGACGGCACGAAATACCGGCTGCTCGGCATCGGCGTCAGCGACCTTTCCGACGACGACAAGGCCGACCCGCCTGACCTCGTCGACCTCCAGTCGCGCAAGCGCGCCATGGCTGAAGGCGCCATCGACGCGCTACGCGACAAGTTTGGCCGCAAGGCGGTGGAAACCGGCTATACATTCGGCAGGGGCCGCGATGCCCACCCGCCGGAGCCGCTCGAGGACTGACGCTGCATATGATGTATAGAGATTCAGGTCAGACACCACCTGAATATCCAACGCACCCGTCAGGTGCGCTTCAGATCGATGCGACTGGTCACCACGTTCTTGCCGGTTTTGGGATCGTGGTCGGTGACGGTCAACAGAATGCCGTCGGTGCCTTTTTTCTCCACGGTCAATTGCGAAACGCTGTTGCCATTGACCGGCTTGGCCCAGCGGATAGCGAGGTTGATCGCATTGCCGGAGCGGCTGCCGTTGAGCTGCGCCGGACCAGTGCGCGATCCCACATAGACGCCGCTGTATCTGGTGCCACTGGTTTTCAGATGCGCGCTGATGGCGCGGCTCATCAGGATAAGCCCGCGGCAGTTGCCGTCGAGCGACAACGAGGATGATGTCGAATCCGATTTGAATGTGCAGGAAACGCTGACGGTCGGTGCCTCTGTCGTCACCTGGACAGCCCCCTTGCCGGCGAAATTCCCCTTAAAGGACTGGAGAAATTTGCCTTCGTCCGCATATGCCGCATTGGTAGCGACCAGCAGGCACCCACAAAGCACAAATCGCGCTGGTGACATCATCGAAGCTCTCCTCCTCAGGTGTGGTCATCCATCAGGTGAACCCCACGTCTCAACGCCCCTTCCGGCATCAAGTTCCGTCTGCGACGCGACCGTTTCGGACCGGCACCACCGCAACTGGACCAGAAGAATGGGGCGGCTAGCGATTGCTCCGTCAGCCACCGCCTGCGAGATAGCTGACATGGCACCCACCCCTTCGATCCCCAAGGCTGCGTTCTGGATGGCGCTGTCGATTGCCTCGTTCCTGGCGATGTCGGTCGCCGGCCGCGCCACGACAGCCGAGCTCAACGTCTTCCAGGTGCTGGAACTGCGTTCGGTGATCGGCTTTTTCATCCTGTTGCCGCTGGTGATGACGACAGGCGGATTTGCGGCAATGCGCACGCAGCGTCCCCTCGCCCATATCGCCCGCAATGTCGTCCACTACAGCGGTCAGGCGGCGTGGCTCTACGCGCTGACGCTGATCCCGCTGGCGGTGCTGATCTCGATCGAATTCACGACGCCGATCTGGACGGCAATCCTGGCCGTGACCTTCCTTGGCGAAAGGCTGAACCGCCCCAAGCTTGCGGCGGTCGTGCTGGGGCTGATCGGCGTGGTGATCATCGTCCGTCCCGGTGTCGACGCCATCGATCCGGGGCATCTGGTCGTGCTGGGAGCCGCGGTCTGTTTCGGCGTCTCGCTGGTTCTCGTCAAATCCCTGACGCGCACGGACAGTGTCGTGCGCATCATTTTCTGGATGCTGATCATCCAGTCGGTGCTCGGCTTCCTCCCGGCGCTTTACGTGTGGCGCACTCCACAGCTCGAACTCTGGCCATGGATCCTGCTGATCGCTTTCACCGGCATGTCGTCGCATTTCTGCATGGCCCGCGCGCTCACTTACGCCGACGCCACCGTCATTTCGCCCATGGATTTCCTGCGCGTCCCCTTGTCGGCACTGGTTGGCTGGCTGCTCTATAGCGAGCAGATCGACGCCTTCACCGCGGGCGGTGCGCTGCTCATCCTGATGGGAAACCTGCTCAATCTGCAGCGCAAACCGATACAGCCGGCTGAAGTGGCGGCATCGTAGGCCGATCAGTGGAACTTGTCCGCGGCCTTCTTACCGATCACTGTGATATAAGCGGCGGATGCCGCCCGATGGGTGGCCGCCTGGCAAAGGCGGCGATCACACCAGTTCCACTTCGACCACGCCCGGCACCGCGCGCATCGCCGAAGCGATCTGTGGCGAGACGCGGTAGCCGCCCTGCAAGGCTATCTCGACCTCGCCCTGCGCCTCTTCCTTGATCACGATAATGCTGACCTGGCTTTCGCCGCGCTGGGTGAGTTGGGACTGGATCATCGAGGCCGGTCCTTCGTTCCTGACGAAAATGCGCAGCGCCTTCTGGATGCGGCTTGCCTCGTCCTCCAGCGATTGTACGGAATTGATGCGCAAATTGACGCCCTCGGGCCTGTCCTCGGCGGCGACCTGGATGACGACGGAGCGGCCGGGCTCCAGGAAGTCGCGAAACTGGGCCAATCCTTCCGAAAACAGCACGGCCTCGTACTGCCCCGACGTGTCGGAGAACTGCACCACGCCCATCTTGTTGCCGGTGCGCGTCTTGCGCTCCTGCTTGGTCGTCACCGTGCCGGCAAGCCGGCCGGCGGTGGCGCCCCGCTTGACGGCGGCCGAGAACTCGCCCCAGGTCTGCACCCGCATCTTCTGCAGCGCCGCCTTGTACTCGTCGAGCGGATGAGCCGAGAGATAGAAGCCGACGACCTGGAATTCGCGGTGCAGCCGGTCGGCGGCAAGCCACGGATCCGTTGCCGGCAGGTGGAGCGCCTGCGACTGCGCGCCCAGCGAGGCGCCGAAAATATCGGCCTGGCCGGAAACGGCGTTCTGCTGGGCAAGTGATGCCAGGCCCATCATCCGTTCGACGCCAGCCATCATTTGGGCGCGGTCGTGGCCGAAGCAGTCGAGCGCGCCGGCCATGATCAGGCTTTCGAAGACGCGCTTGCCGACGATCTTCGGGTCGACCCGTTCGCAGAAATCGGCAAGGTTCTTGAACGGCTTTTCACCTCGCACGGCAACGATATGTTCGACTGCCGCGTCGCCGACGCCCTTGAGCGCCGCCATCGAATAATAGATGCGGTTCTCGCCGACCTCGAAGGGACGAAAACTCGTCATCACCGACGGCGCCAGCACCTCGATGCCGAGACGCAGCGCATCCTGGCGGAAGTCGGCCAGCTTGTCGGTATTGCCCATGTCGAGCGTCATCGACGCCGCCAGGAACTCGACCGGATAGTGCGCCTTGAGATAGGCCGTCTGATAGGAGACCACGGCATAGGCGGCGGCGTGCGACTTGTTGAAACCATAGTCGGCGAACTTGGCCAGCAGATCGAAAATGAAGTCGGCCTGCGGCTTGCTGACGCCGCGCTCGACAGCACCCGAGACGAAGCGCTCGCGCTGCTTGTCCATCTCGGCACGGATCTTCTTGCCCATGGCGCGGCGCAGAAGGTCGGCCTCGCCAAGCGAATAGCCCGACAACTCCTGCGCGATCTGCATCACCTGTTCCTGATAGACGATGACGCCTTGTGTCTCCTTCACCAGATGGTCGATCTTGGGATGGATAGACGCCATCTCCTCCTCGCCATGCTTTCTGGCGTTGTAGGTCGGGATGTTCTCCATCGGGCCCGGCCGGTAGAGCGCGACCAGCGCGATGATGTCCTCGATGCAGTCGGGCCGCATGCCGATCAGCGCCTTGCGCATGCCGGCACTTTCAACCTGGAAAACGCCGACCACCTCGCCGCGCGACAGCATGGCGTAGGTCTCTGGATCGTCGAGCGGGATCGTCGCCAGATCGATGTCGATGCCGCGGCGGCGGATCAGCTTCACCGCCGTCTCCAGCACCGTCAGCGTTTTCAGGCCGAGGAAGTCGAACTTCACCAGCCCGGCCTGCTCGACATATTTCATGTTGAACTGGGTGACGGGCATGTCCGAGCGCGGATCGCGGTACATCGGCA
This sequence comes from Mesorhizobium sp. B4-1-4, assembly GCF_006439395.2. Classification (NCBI taxonomy): domain Bacteria; kingdom Pseudomonadati; phylum Pseudomonadota; class Alphaproteobacteria; order Hyphomicrobiales; family Phyllobacteriaceae; genus Mesorhizobium; species Mesorhizobium sp. B4-1-4. Next base: position 1,609,038 of record NZ_CP083950.1, on the reverse strand, counting down.
CCAGTTCCGACAGCGGACGGTCGCCGATGACGATGCCGGCGGCGTGCGTCGAGGCGTGGCGATAGAGCCCTTCCAGCTTCTGCGCCATGTCGAGCAGCGTCTGGACGATCGGCTCCTTTTCGGCTTCCTCGGCAAAGCGCGGCTCGTTGGCGATGGCGTCGGCGAGCTTGACCGGATTGGCCGGGTTCTGCGGCACCATCTTGGATAGCTTGTCGACCTGGCCGTAGGGCATCTGCAACACGCGGCCGACATCGCGCAACACGGCCCGGGCCTGCAGCGTACCGAAGGTGATGATCTGGCCGACCTGGTCGCGGCCATATTTCTGCTGGACATAGCGGATCACCTCTTCGCGGCGGTCCTGGCAGAAATCAATGTCGAAGTCGGGCATCGAGACGCGGTCCGGATTGAGGAAGCGCTCGAACAGCAAGGAGAAACGCAGCGGATCGATGTCGGTGATGGTGGTGGAATAGGCAACCAGCGAGCCGGCGCCCGAGCCGCGCCCCGGCCCGACCGGAATGCCTTGCGCCTTGGCCCATTTGATGAAGTCGGCAACGATGAGGAAGTAGCCGGGGAACTTCATCTTCTCGATGATGCCGAGCTCGAATTCCAGCCGCTCCCGATACTGCTCGACCGTATAGCCCGGGGTCGGGCCATGCAGCGCGAGCCTGGCGTCTAGTCCTTCGCGTGCCTGGCGGGCCAGTTCCGCGGCCTCGGCCTTTTCGGCCGCGTCCTTGTCGGCGCTGTCGCCGCCCGTGAAGCGCGGCAGGATCGGGCTGCGGTTTTTTGGGTAGTAAGAGCAGCGCAGCGCGATTTCGACCGTGTTGTCGATCGCTTCCGGCAGATCGGCGAACAATTGCGCCATATCCGCCTGGCTGCGCAGGAAATTGTCCGGCGACAGCCGGCGGCGGGTGTCGACGGCGACGACGGAGCCCTCGGCAATGGCAATCAGCGCGTCATGTGCCTCATAATCGTCGCGCGATGAGAAAAACGCCTCGTTGGTGGCGACAAGGGGAAGCTCGTGCGCATAGGCGAGATCGATCGTCGAATGTTCGATCATCCGGTCGTAGCCGGCAACCCGTTCCAGTTCGACATAGAGGCGGTCGCCGAACATCGCCTTGAGCGTCAAAAGCCGCGTCTCGGCAAGATCGGGGCGATCTTCCTTCAAGGCGCTGCCGATCGGGCCGCGTGGTCCGCCACTGAGGCAGATCAGCCCATCAGCCTGCCCCTCCAGCATCCCGGTGGTCAGGTGCACGGCTTCGCCGGGTGGCGTTTCCAGGTAGACGCGGCTGACAAGCCTGACCAGATTGGAATATCCGGCTTCGGTCGCCGCGATCAGGACGACCGGCCGCATCTCCGGGCCCTGCCGCCGGCGGTCGCGCTGGCCGTCGCTGTTTTCGCCGGAAAAGGCGAGCGCGATCTGGCAGCCGATGATCGGCTGGATGCCGTCCTTGACCGCCTTCTGCGCGAACTCCAGCGCGCCGAAAAGATTGTTGGTGTCGGTGACGGCAATTGCCGGGGCTTCGTCTTTCAGAGCATGGCCGACGATCTTACCAAGCTGAAGCGCGCCCTCGAGCAGCGAATAGGCCGAATGCACGCGCAAATGAACGAATGGCCGCACGGGCGCCTTCGGCGGCATGGCCGCGATCACGGCTTCACGCTTCAGGGGATCGCGTGGAAGTCTTTCATCCGCCATGGTTTCTCGCGCTGCCCGTAAACTTGAGTCGATGGAGATGTATTGTCCGGGACCCGGCGATACCAGTCCAGCACAAACGACCGTCAACCACAGGCTTCGCCATCCCTGCCCGGCTCGCCTCAGTCTCTCAGGCGAATTCCATGATCACCGCATCGACAGCCAGGCTGTCGCCCGGCTTGGCGTTCAGTCTCGACACGACAAGGTCGCGTTCGGCGCGCAACACGTTTTCCATCTTCATCGCCTCGACCACGGCCAAGGTCTCGCCGGCCTTGACCTCCTGGCCCTCGGCGACGGCGATCGACACGACGAGGCCAGGCATCGGGCAGAGCAGCAGCTTCGACGTGTCCGGCGCCACCTTCTCCGGCATTAGTTTTTCCAGTTCCGCGGTGCGGGGCAGCATCGCCCGCGCGGCCACCGACATGCCTTTCCAGGCGATGCGAAGACCGTTTGCAACCGGCCGGATCTGGGCGATGACCTCGCGCGTGCCGACCGTGCCGCGCCAGATCAGGTCGCCCGGCCGCCAGTCGGACGACACGGTCAGCGCCTTGCCGCCGTCGACCGACAGATCGATTTCCATCGGAATGGAAATCATGCCCTCGAGAATGGACGCCGACAGATAATCTTCGCCGATCTTCACCACCCAGTCGCGCTTGAGCGCTCCCGAATGCGGTGCTAGGCGGCCACCCAATCGGTCCAGCCGGGCGCGGCGCAGCAGTTCCACGGCGGTGGCGATCGCGGCCAGGACGGCCTTTTCCTCGCTGTCCGGAACGATGGGGGCGAACCCATCGGGATATTCCTCGGCGATGAACCCGGTCGATATTGCCCCCTCCCGCCAGCGCGGATGCTGCATCAGTGCCGCCAGGAACGGAATGTTGTGCTCGATGCCGTCGACGACAAAGCTGTCGAGCGCTTCCGACATGGCATCGATCGCCTCGATGCGGGTCGGCGCCCAGGTGCACAGCTTGGCGAGCATCGGATCGTAGAACATCGAGATCTCCGAGCCCTCGGTGACGCCGGTGTCGTTGCGGATGACGACATCGCCGAACTGTCCTTCCTCCGGCGGCCGGTAGCGTGTCAGCCGGCCGATCGAGGGCAGGAAATTGCGATAGGGATCCTCGGCGTAGAGCCGGCTCTCCACCGCCCAGCCGTTCAGTTTGATATCGCTCTGCTTCAAAGCAAGCTTCTCGCCGGCGGCGACGCGGATCATCTGCTCGACCAGATCGATGCCGGTGACGAGCTCCGTCACCGGATGCTCGACCTGCAATCGTGTATTCATTTCGAGGAAATAGAAGTTCTTGTCCTTGTCGACGATGAACTCGACCGTGCCGGCGCTCTGATAATCGACGGCCCTGGCCAGCGCCACCGACTGTTCTCCCATCGCCTTGCGCGTCTTGGCATCGAGGAATGGCGACGGCGCCTCCTCCGCCACTTTCTGGTTTCGACGCTGGATCGAACATTCGCGTTCGCCGAGATAGAGCGCGTTGCCATGCGCGTCGGCCAGCACCTGGATCTCGATGTGGCGCGGGTCGACGACAAACTTCTCGATGAAAACACGATCGTCGCCGAACGAGCTCTTGGCCTCGGAGCGGGCCCGGTCGAACCCGTCGCGCACTTCCGACTGGTTCCAGGCGATGCGCATGCCCTTGCCGCCGCCGCCGGCCGAGGCCTTGATCATCACGGGATAGCCGATTTCGCCTGCAATCGTCTCCGCATGCTCGGCATTCTCGATCACGCCGAGCCAGCCCGGCACCGTCGAAACCTTGGCGGCGTTGGCGAACTTCTTCGATTCGATCTTGTCGCCCATCGCCCTGATCGCCTTCGGCTTGGGACCGATGAAGACGATGCCTTCTTTCTCCAGGGCTTCGCAGAAGGCCGCTCGCTCGGACAGGAAGCCATAGCCCGGATGCACGGCCTGGGCGCCGGTCTGCTTGCAGGCGGCGATGATCTTTTCAGGGACGAGATAGCTCTGCGCGGCGGGTGCCGGACCGATGTGCACCGCCTCGTCGGCCATCTCGACGTGCACGGCATCGCGATCGGCATCGGAATAGACGGCGACCGTGGCAATGCCCATCTTGCGTGCCGTCTTGATGACGCGGCAGGCGATCTCGCCACGGTTGGCGATCAGGATCTTGGTGAACATGCTGGCATCCCTCGGGTAGGCCGTTCCTTTTATGACCTGTGCTGGCGCGGTCAAGCCGGGTGGGTCAATCGCTGCTTTTCAATCGGTTAGGGAATAAAATTCCGCGTGCTGGCCCAAGTGTGCAACCAGCTAGCAGTTGATCGTCGAGGCAAAACCTGAAAGCGTGCGCAAAAATCGCCTTTGGAGGAATTGCCTGATGAAAACGCGCGCCGCTGTCGCCGTCGCCGCCGGAAAGCCGCTGGAGATCATGGAGGTCGACCTCGACGGTCCTCAGCCCGGCGAGGTGCTGGTCGAGATCAAGGCGACCGGCATCTGCCACACCGACGAGTTCACCCTGTCGGGCGCCGATCCCGAAGGCATCTTCCCGGCCATTCTCGGCCATGAGGGCGCCGGTGTCGTGGTCGATGTCGGCAAGGGTGTCACCTCGGTCAGGAAGGGCGACCACGTCATCCCGCTCTATACGCCCGAATGCCGGCAGTGCCCGTCCTGCCTGTCCAGGAAAACCAACCTCTGCACCGCCATCCGCGCCACCCAGGGGCAAGGCCTGATGCCGGACGGCTCGTCGCGCTTTTCCATCGGCAAGGACAAGATCTTCCACTATATGGGCTGCTCGACCTTTTCCAACTTCACCGTGCTGCCCGAGATCGCGGTGGCCAAGGTCAACCCCGACGCCCCCTTCGACAAGATCTGCTATATCGGCTGCGGGGTGACCACCGGTATCGGCGCGGTCATCAACACGGCCAAGGTCGAGCAAGGCGCCACCGCCGTCGTCTTCGGCCTCGGCGGCATCGGCCTCAACGTCATCCAGGGCCTGAAACTTGCCGGCGCCGACATGATCATCGGCGTCGACCTGAACAACGACAAGAAGGAATGGGGCGAGCGCTTCGGCATGACGCATTTCGTCAATCCGAAGGAGATCGACGGCGACATCGTGCCTTACCTCGTCAACATGACCAAGCGCGGCGCCGACCAGATCGGCGGCGCCGACTACACGTTCGACTGCACCGGCAACACCAAGGTGATGCGCCAGGCGCTGGAAGCCTCGCATCGCGGCTGGGGCAAGTCGGTCGTCATCGGTGTCGCCGGCGCCGGCCAGGAGATTTCGACGCGGCCGTTCCAGCTGGTCACCGGCCGCAGCTGGATGGGCACCGCCTTTGGCGGCGCGCGCGGCCGCACCGACGTGCCCAAAATCGTCGACTGGTACATGGACGGCAAGATCCAGATCGACCCGATGATCACCCACACGCTGAAGCTCGAGGATATCAACAAGGGGTTCGACCTCATGCATGAGGGCAAGTCGATCCGAAGCGTCGTCGTTTACTGAAGACAGTCACACGCCGCCAGCCAACCGGCCAGCGACCTCTGTGGCGAAACCTGGGAGGAGAAGAAATGGCGGAGAAACTGCATCCGAAAATCGACAATGGGCTGCCCAAGGAAAGTGCGAGCTTTGCCGGCGGCACGCTGGTCTGCCTTTGCACCAGCAATCCGGTGAAGGTGAAGGTCAAGGGCCAGATCGCGCACAATCATGCTTGCGGCTGCACCAAATGCTGGAAGCCCGAAGGCGCCGTATTCTCGGTGGTCGCGGTTGCCGGCACTGGCGATGTCACCGTCACCGAGAACGGCGACAAGCTCAAGGTGGTCGACCCGGCAGCGCTCATCCAGCGCCATGCCTGCACCGGCTGCGGTGTCCACATGCACGGGCCGGTCGAGCGCGATCATCCGTTCAAGGGCCTGACCTTCATCCACCCCGAGCGCTTCGAGGAGGATGGCTGGTCGCCGCCGGGCTTCACCGCCTTTGTCTCCTCGATCATCGAATCCGGTGTCGATCCGGGTCGTATGGACGGCATTCGCGGCCAACTGAAGTCGATCGGGCTCGAACCCTATGATTGCCTCAATCCCGGGCTGATGGACTACATGGCCACCTGGACGGCCAAGAGGTCTGGCGCCCTGCCGGCATGATTCTGTGAAATTCCGTGCGGGGCCGGATATGTTTCCGGCCCCGCACGTCCTGGAGAGACAATGTCCGCACCCGCCATCTACGTCGATGCCGACGCATGCCCGGTCAAGGCCGAGATCGAGAAAGTCGCCGACCGCCATGGCATCGTCGTCACCCATGTCTCCAATGGCGGTCTGCGTCCATCGCGCGACCCGATGATCCGCAACGTCGTCGTCTCCAAAGGCGCCGACGCCGCCGATGACTGGATCGTCGAGAACGCCAAGCCCAATGATATCGTGACAGCGGATATTCCGCTCGCCGCCCGCTCGGTAGCGCTTGGTGCGCATGTGCTTGGGCCCACCGGACGTCCCTTCACGCCGGAAACGATCGGCATGGCGGTGGCCATGCGCGACCTCAAGCAGCATTTGCGCGAGACAGGCGAAAGCAAGGGCTACAATGCAAGCTTTGCGCCCCAGGATCGGTCCCGGTTCCTTGGCGAGCTCGACCGTATCTTGCGGCGCGCGCTGAAATCCGCCACACCCAGCTAAAGCAATTCCAGGAAAAGTGCATAGCGGTTTTCCGTCCGGAATTGCGTCAAACCAAGAATTAGCGGTTTGCCATTTCCTTGAAAACGGTGAACTGGCCTAGAAGCAGAGCGCCATTCAAGGTGGAGACCGCCATGGCCGCCGAAACCCCTCCAATCAAGAAGCCGGTGCAGCGGCACATGTTGTTTGTGCTGTCGGCGTGCATCGGTGTCTTTGCGCTCCTCGTGGCCTTGCTCCTTCATGCCCCGCTTGCCTATTCGATCGGTGCCAACGCCTTCTTTGCCGCCTACGTCATACTGGTCGTCGCCCAGATGCCCAAGCTCACCGGCACCTATCTTAGCAAGAATGCGCGCGCCACCGATCAGCCGGTGCTGGTCATCTTCGCGGTCACGCTCGTCGTCGTCGGCCTCGCCATCATCTCATTGTTCCTGTTGATCAACCAGAAGGACAAAGGCCATCCCATCGAGCTTGGCTTCGCGCTGCTGTCGATCCCGCTCGGCTGGTTCACCATCCATGCCATGGCCGCGCTCCACTATGCCCATGTCTACTGGATGGACGGCGAAGAGGTCGATGCCGGTACCAAGAAGAAAATCCCCGTCGGGGGCCTGCTGTTTCCCGGCGAAAAAAGGCCGGAAGGCTGGGATTTCCTCTATTTCTCCACCGTCATTGGCATGACCGCGCAGACCGCCGACACCAACATCTCGACGACGCATATGCGCCGGGTCGTGCTTGTCCACTCGATCCTGTCGTTCTTTTTCAACACCGTCATCGTCGCTGCCGCCGTCAACCTCGCCGTCAGCCTGGGCGGTTCGTAATAAATCCGTGATCGGATGAAACATCGGTTTGGATCGCAACGTATCAGGAGGACAATGGACGCGCAGGTCGCGTCCAAGGGAGATGAGACAAGATGGAACCCCTTGCCAGAAGCCAATCCGAAATTGGAACGCGCGTTCCCGCTTCGGGTGACAAGACGCTGATCTACCGTCAGTCGCGCTGGACGCGACTGACGCACTGGATCTGGGCCATCTCGCTGTTCTTCATGCTGCTTTCCGGCCTGCAGATCTTCAATGCCCGGCCGCAGCTCTATATCGGCAAGCAATCCGGCTTCGGCTACAACAACACTATCTTCGAGATCGGCGCCGAGAACACCAATGCTGGCCCACGCGGCTACACCGCGATCTTCGGGCATCGCTTCGACACGACTGGCGTTCTCGGCTGGTCAGGTCCGGCCGGTGGCGAGACGGCGCGCGGTTTCCCATCCTGGGCGACCATCCCTTCCTACTATGATCTCGGCACGGCCCGCGTGGTGCATTTCTTCTTCGCCTGGATCCTGACGACGACCTTGATCGTCTGGCTGGTCGCCAGCCTGATCAACGGCCATATCCGGCGCGACCTCGCCCCGCGCCTCGACGACCTCAAGCGCTTGCCCCAGGACATCATCGATCATGCCAGGCTGAAGTTCCACCACACGCGCGAATACAACACGCTGCAGAAGATGGCCTATGGCGGCGTCCTCTTTGTTCTGCTGCCGCTGATGGTCATCACCGGCCTTGCCATGTCGCCGAGCATGAATTCGGTGCTGCCGTACCTCAACGACCTGCTCGGCGGCCGGCAGACGGCGCGCACCATCCATTTCACCGTCATGGCGCTGCTGGTTGCCTTCTTCGTTATCCACATCCTGATGATCCTCGCCGCCGGACCGATCAACGAGCTGCGTTCCATCATCACAGGCTGGTACCGCACTGATCCCCCAGCGCATGACGACAAGCCCGCCGAGAGGAGTGCGTGACATGACAAAATTCGAAATCAGCCGCCGCAAGTTTCTGACCGCGGCCAGCCTTGGCGCCTCCGGCATCATGCTGTCGGGTTGCGACGCCTTCGACAGTCAGCTCGGCCTCGGCGGAGGCCTGCGCGGTTTCCTCGAGAACGCAAATGGCCTGACGTACCGCGCGCAACGCCTGCTCGCCGGGCGCGATAGGCTGGCGCCGGAATTCACGGAAGCCGACATCCGCCAGCCGCAGCGGCCGAACGGTGTCACCGCGCCGGATGACGATATCTACAAGGGCCTTCTCGCCAACAATTTCGCCGACTGGCGATTGGAGGTTTCAGGCCTTGTCGAGAAGCCGCTGTCGCTGAGCCGCGAGCAGCTCCAGAACATGCCGAGCCGCACCCAGATCACGCGTCACGACTGCGTCGAGGGCTGGAGTTGCATCGCCAAATGGACCGGCACGCCATTGTCGCTGGTGCTGGACCAGGCCGTCGTCAAGCCGCAGGCGCGCTACGTGATGTTCCACTGCCTTGACACGATCGACCGCGGCCTGTCCGGCGACGTGAAATATTACGGCACGATTGATCTGATCGACGCTCGCCATCCGCAGACGATCCTTGCCTACGGCCTGAATGGCAAACTCTTGACGGTCGAGAATGGCGCGCCGCTGCGCGTCCGCGTCGAGCGCCAGCTTGGCTACAAGATGCCGAAATATCTCTCCAGGATCGAACTGGTCGACGGTTTCGCCGGCGTCGGGGGCGGCCGCGGCGGCTATTGGGAAGACAATGGCTACGACTGGTATGGTGGTATTTGATAGTCAGAGAGAGAATAGTGGCCTGACATCGACGGCTTAACAGCCAATACTCAAGCAACCTTTTCGAGCAGCGGCTTTAGAGCTGGATGAATCTCCGGCGAGGCATGCTTGATCAGGGTCAGCAATGCGCGCTCGTTCTAGTCACCTGAATCTGAAGTTCGGTTCATTGTCTTCTGGCAGAAGCGCTTGACCGACGCGAGGATTTGGTCGGCGGATTTGACCCATTTGTATGGGGTCGGGTTCTCGTTGTGGGTTTCGATGAAGGCGTCGATATCAGCTTCCAGTTCTGCGGTGGAACGGTGTACGCCGCGCTGCAACTGCTTTCGCGTCAGCTCTGCGAACCACCGCTCGACCTGATTGATCCAGGATGCCGACGTTGGCGTGAAGTGAACATGCCAGTGTGGACGGCGCGCGAGCCAAGCCTTGATCCTCGGCGTCTTGTGGGTCGCATAGTTGTCCATCACCAGATGCACGTCCGGGCCATTGGGCATTTCGGTGTCGATCCGCTTCAGGAAGTCGAGGAATTCGGTGGCCCGGTGACGCTTGTAGCAATGACCTATCACCGCCCCAGTGGCAACATCGAGCGCGGCGAACAGAGAAGTCGTGCCGTTGCGAACATAAGTATGAGTACGCCGTTCGGCGACGCCCGGTGCCATAGGCAGAACCGGCTGCTCGCGATCCAATGCCTGGATTTGCGATTTCTCATCCACGCATAGCACGATCGCCCGGTCCGGTGGTGACATATAGAGGCCGACGATGTCCTGCACCTTATCAACGAAGAGCGGATCGGAGGAAAGCTTGAATGTCTCGGTACGATGCGGCTGCAGGCCAAACGCGGTCCAGATCCGACGGATGGTGGTATGAGAAAGGCCGCGGTCGGCTGCCATCGAACGGATGGACCAGTGCGTGGCATCCTTGGGAGTGGTGTTCAACGTACGCTCGACGACCTGAGCAACCTGGGCATCGGAGACAGTTCGCGGTCGACCGGTACGATATTCATCTGTCAGCCCTTCAATACCATCCTGTACGAACCGACGGCGCCACTTGCCAACCGTGTGCTCGTGAACACCCAGGCGTTCGGCAACGTCTTTGCTTTGCAAACCCTGCGCGCACAGCAAGACCATCCGGCATCGATCCGACAAGGAGCGCGGCGCCTTATGCCGGCGCACCTGAGATTCGAGGAAACCTCTATCCGCGTCGCTTAGAACGACAAGGTCCGCCTGCCTGCCAGCCATGAATCAAACTCCTGCTCTTGTGACAGAAGCCAAACAAAATGAAGCTTACTTTTGTTCCAGGGGACTAGAGGGGCCGATTCAGCCCGATATGCTCTGCCAGCCATTTGGCTTCGCCGGCATCGATCGTTTCGGCGCGCCGGGCCAAGGCCTCCGCTGCCCTGTTCTTCGCCTCTCATTCGGCTTCGATGTCATCCGGGGACCGGTAGGCCTCGATCATTCCGGCAAGGCCACCGGAGACCATGTGGCTGAAGAAGCCGCCGATTTCCACATCCGCATGCTCAACGAAAGTTTCCTGGCGCAAAGCCACGTCACGAGTCGGCGCTTCATAACCGGCCGAGCACATGACGAAGTTGGCGATTGCCTTGACGAACAATTCGTTCCAGGAAGGATCGTTGTTGGCTTGGGCGGTCTGTTCATTGATCCTGAACAGCACCTCGGCCTCGCCGCGGGTAATGGCGATGTTGCCGTCACCGCCATGGGCATAGAGGATACGGCGCAGGAGCTCGACCTCCGCCTTGGCGATCAATCCCGGGACCAGCGCACCGCCCAGCATCAGCGGCCCCTTGCCGTCGACGACGGCGTGGGCGACCTGCTCCAGTGCATAAACGCAAAGACGGCCCGGCGATGATTTCGCCTCTTCCAGCACATGGACCAGCAATTCGAGTTCGGTCCGGCTGTCGACCATGCCGTCTCGGGAGATCGTGCGGATCAGCCAGTCGGCGTTGTCCTGCGAGATGTAGCCCTCTGGCCTTTCCTGATGGACGATGTAATCGGTCACCGCCTCGACAAAGAATGGCGCCCACTCCGCGCATTTGTCCCGCGCCGTCTGGTCGAGCGCGAACAAGGCCTCGGCCTCGCCACGCGTGACGATACCATCGGCGAACACGTCGCGGCGCAGCATCACAACATCCTGCGGAGTAATGCTGATCTTTGATGTCAGCCCCGCCACCGGCGCGCTCATGATCAATTCGCCCATTTGTCGCCCCCGTCCACGCAACGCGTCACATCAGCCTGCTATATCAGGAGTGTCTTGAAAAACCGGCAAATGGCGTGGTTAGCAAAGACTTGTCGGCCCATGCATGTCGCCCAAAAGCATGCGCTCGGGCGCGACCCGAGGTGTGCAGCGGTTTTGGGAGAGCGACATGCATCAGAACAAATATCCAAAGCGCATCGGCCAAACCCGCTTCAGCACGACGCGCTTTAGATGTCGCTGGGAGGTGACAAGGTGTCGCCGACGGGCTATGGATGGCGCGTCGAGGGCTCAGGCTTTGAGTCCTACCTGTTTGCGGGAGAGAGCAGCGAGAGCTGCCGCCGAAGGGGAAATCGCCCGAAATCTCTCAGGCAAAAGAACCGTGGACGGGAAAGACACTCTGGAAAGTCGGGGCTTGCCCCCGCGCCGAAGGTGTAAGCGCCGCTGACGGAGTTCCGGCTGCGCGAGTCTCTCAGGCTTCAGACAGAGGGGCACGGACTGGTCGCCATTCGCGGCCGATTGCGTGCGACTCTGGAGACGACATGACGGGCGACGACGATAAACACCTCCCCCTTGAGGATATCCACACGGCCGCAGGCGCGCGCTTCGGCGCCTTTGCAGGCTGGTCGATGCCGCTGACCTACCCGGCCGGCGTCATGAAGGAACATCTGCATACCCGCGAGCACGCGGGTCTCTTCGACATCTCGCACATGAAACTGTTCGAGGTCAGTGGGCCGCAAGCCGTTGCGCTGCTCGACCGCGCCTGCCCGCTGGATGCCGGCGCGCTCGAAATTTCGCAATCCAAACTGACGTTCTTCCTCAACGAAGCCGGCGGCATTCTCGACGACCTGATCGTTACCCGGCTCGGCGCCGATCGCTTCATGGTGGTCGCCAATGCCGGCAACGCCGTCGCTGACGAAAAGCACCTGCGCGAACTTGCAGCCGGTTTCGACGCCATGGTCGAGCCGCTCGACCGCGTCTTCCTGGCCATCCAGGGGCCCGAGGCCTGGGCAGCGCTGTCCCGTGCCGGGATCGAAACCGGCTCGTTGCTGTTCATGCACGGTGTCGAACCCAGGAAGAACTGGTTCATGAGCCGGTCCGGCTATACCGGCGAGGATGGTTTCGAGATCGGCCTGCCGGAGCCCGACGCGCGCGACCTCGTCGCGAAGCTGTTGGAAGATGAGCGCGTGCTCTGGATCGGTCTTGCCGCGCGCGACAGCCTGCGGCTGGAAGCCGGACTTTGCCTGCATGGCCAGGACATCACACCGGAGACAGACCCCGCCGCGGCGGCGCTGATGTGGGCTATTCCGAAGGAGATCAGGGCTTCCGGCGCCTTTATCGGCGCCGATGCCTTGCGCGCCGCCGTGGAACGCGGCCCGGCGCAAAAGCGCGTCGGGCTGAAGCCGGAAGGCCGCCAGCCGGTGCGCGCCGGCGCGGCGCTGTTTGACGCCGACGGCCACCCTGCCGGCCATGTCACCTCGGGCGGCTTCGGCCCCTCGGCCGGTCATCCGGTCGCCATGGGCTATGTCGCGGCGCCGCGGGCAAAGCCCGGAACACGGATTTTCGCCGACGTGCGCGGCACGAAAATCCCTGTCGACGTCAGTTCCCTGCCCTTCACACCGCATCGCTACCGCAAAGGATAATCTCATGGCAAAGACCTATTTCACCGCCGATCACGAATGGCTCAGCGTCGAGGGTGGCGTCGCCACCGTCGGCATCACCGATTACGCGCAGGAGCAGCTCGGCGACCTCGTCTTCGTCGAACTGCCCGAGACCGGCCGGAAGCTTGCCAAGGGCGATACCGCGGTCGTGGTCGAATCCGTCAAGGCCGCCTCCGACGTGTACGCGCCGGTCGACGGCGAAATCACCGAGGCCAACGGCACGCTGTCGTCCGACCCGTCGCTGGTCAATTCGGCGGCCACCGGCGCCGGCTGGCTGTGGAAGATGAAGCTCGCCGATGAAGGCCAACTCGCCGGCCTCATGGACGAGACCGCCTACAAAGCCCATATCGGCTGATAGCAGGACGATAAAAATGACCGTAGCACCTACCTCCTTTTCCGCCCGCCATATCGGCCCCGGTATCAATGACGTCAGAGCCATGCTCGCCGTCATCGGCGTTCCTTCCGTGGAAACGCTGATCAGCCAGGCCGTGCCAAGATCGATCCGCCTCGACCAGCCGCTGGCCCTACCCGCGCCGGCCAGCGAAGCCGAAGCGCTGGCCGAATTGTCGGCGACCATGGCCAGAAACACGGTGCTGAAGAGCTTCATTGGCGCAGGCTATCACGGCGTCCACGTACCGCCGGTCATTCAGCGCAATCTGTTCGAGAACCCGGCCTGGTACACTGCCTATACCCCGTACCAGGCGGAGATCAGCCAGGGGCGGCTGGAAATGCTGTTCAATTTCCAGACGCTGGTCACCGAACTGACCGGCCTGCCGGTCGCGTCAGCCTCGCTGCTCGACGAGGCAACGGCGGTGGCCGAAGCCGTCGGCATCGCCTTGCGCCACCATCGCGACAAGCGCGCCAAGGTGGCGCTTGCCGGCACACCGCATCCGCAGACGCTGGATGTTGTGCGCACGCGCGCCGAGCCGCTCGGCATCGAGGTCGACGGCGAGACGATCGACGACAACACCGCCGCCCTGCTCGTCTCCTGGCCGGATACGTTCGGCGTCTATGGCGACCATAAGGCGGCGATCGAAAAGGCCCGCGCGACCGGCGCACTTGTCGTGTTCATCGCCGATCCGCTTGGCCTGACGCTCACCGACGCGCCGGCGAAACTCGGCGCCGACATTGCGGTCGGCCCGATGCAGCGCTTTGGTGTGCCGATGGGCTTTGGCGGCCCCCATGCCGCCTACTGCGCGGTTTCCGACAGACTGACGCGGCTGATGCCCGGCCGCCTCGTCGGCCAGTCGACCGACAGCAAGGGCCGGCCCGGCTATCGGCTTGCCTTGCAGACTCGCGAGCAGCACATCCGCCGCGACAAGGCGACGTCCAACATCTGCACCGCACAGGCACTGCTCGCCAACATGGCGACCGCCTACGCGATCTGGCACGGCCCCGCCGGGCTGCAGGCGATTGCCGGCCGCATCCATGGGCTCGCCAACCGCCTTGCAGCGGGCCTGAAGGCCGCTGGCCTGCCCGTGCTCGGCACAAGCCGCTTCGACACGGTGACGGTTGAGATGAAGGGCAAGGCGAAAGCGATCGCCACGGCCGCCGAAGAAACCGGCCGGCTGCTGCGCGTCATCGACGCCGACCATGTCGGCATCAACTTCGACGAAACCTCGACCGAAGCCGATCTGGAGGCGATCGCCGCGCTGTTCGGCGCCAAGGCAGCCGGCGCTGCCGACGGCAGCATGCCTGGAAAAGGACGCGGCAAGGAGTTTCTCACCCAGCCGGTGTTCCACGAAAATCATTCGGAAACCGAAATGATGCGCTTTCTGCGCCGGTTGGCCGACAAGGATCTTGCGCTCGATCGCGCCATGATCCCGCTCGGCTCCTGCACCATGAAGCTCAATGCCGCGGCCGAGATGATGCCGGTGAGCTGGCCAAGCGTCGCCAATCTGCATCCCTTCGCGCCGGCCAGCCATTCGGCGGGCTATCGCGCCATGGTCGGCGATCTTGAGAACTGGCTGTCGGAGATCACCGGCTTCGACGCGGTAAGCCTGCAGCCCAATGCCGGCAGCCAAGGCGAATATGCCGGGCTGCTGGCCATCCGCGCCTATCACCGCTCGCGTGGCGAAGGCCATCGCACGGTCTGCCTGATCCCGTCCTCCGCGCATGGCACCAATCCTGCCAGCGCGGCGATGGCGGGCATGAGCGTTGTCGTGGTGCGCTGCACCGAGGACGGCAATATCGACATGGACGATCTCAGGGCCAAGGCCAACGAGCATTCCAGGAATCTCGCGGCGCTGATGTTCACCTATCCCTCGACGCATGGCGTCTACGAGGAAGGCGCGCGCCACCTCTGCGCCCTTATCCACGAGCATGGTGCCCAGGTCTATTTCGATGGAGCCAACCTCAACGCCCTGGTCGGCCTCGCCCGCCCCGGCGACATCGGCGCCGACGTCTGCCACATGAACCTGCACAAGACGTTCTGCATCCCGCATGGCGGCGGCGGTCCCGGCGTCGGCCCGATCGGCGTCAAGGCGCATCTGAAACCCTATCTGCCGGGCCATGTTACCGAAGGCTCAGGCCATGCCGTGTCGGCCGCACCGTTCGGCAGCGCTTCCATCCTGCCGATCACCTGGATGTACATCCGCATGATGGGCGCTTCCGGTCTCAAGCAGGCGACGGAGACCGCCATAATCTCGGCCAATTATGTGGCGACGCGGCTCGCGTCGTACTTCCCGCTTCTTTACAAGGGCAGGAGCGATCGTATCGCTCATGAATGCATCCTCGACACCCGCGTGCTCAAGGAGAGCGCGGGCATCAGCGTCGATGACATCGCCAAGCGGCTGATCGACTACGGCTTCCATGCACCGACCATGTCGTTCCCGGTCGCCGGCACGCTGATGGTCGAGCCGACGGAATCCGAGCCGAAAGGTGAACTCGACCGCTTCTGCGAGGCCATGATCGCGATCGCCGGCGAAGCGTCGAAGATAGCAAAGGGCGAATGGCCTTTGGCCGACAACCCGCTGGTCAATGCGCCGCACACTGCCGCCGAGGCGCTGGCCGGCACGTGGACCCATCCCTATTCGCGGCTGGAAGCGGCCTATCCCGCGGGCAACGTGGATACCGCCGCAAAATACTGGCCGCCGGTGTCGCGCATCGACAATGTCGCGGGCGACCGCAATCTCGTCTGCTCCTGCCCGCCGCTGTCGGACTATCTGGGTGCGGCCGAATAGTAGTCTCTCGGCCTAAGCCGAGCGCAAGGCCGGCCTGACCGGCTCGGCCTTGCCCATCAGCCCTTGTTCAGCAAGGCGAGATTTGCGTTGACAACTGTCGGATCGGCCATGCCGGCCTTGGCCTCGAGCAGCAGCGCCCTGGCTTTCTTCTTGTTGCCGCGCAACAGTTGCGAATAGCCCATATTGTTGACGATCTGCGGCCTGCGGCCGGCGACTTTCAGGAGCTGGTCGTAGGCGCGGTCGGCGAAGTCGAAGCGGCCGAGCTCGTCATAGGATGCGGCAAGCCCCATCCAGGCCTCCGCACTGTCGGCCTTCAATTCGACGGCCTTGCGGAAATGCTGTTCGGCCAGACCATAATTGGCGTCGCGAAACTGCGCTTTGCCCTGTGCCAGATCGGAGGTGTCGATGTTTTTTGCCGCGGGCTGAATGGCCGTAGTCTTGGTCGTATCGACGTTGTTGTTCGTCGTACACCCGGTGATCATAAGGACGACCGCCATGGTGGCCGCCGCCGCAAAATTTCCCTGACGCATGCCCTGCCCCGTCGCCCGATTTGTCGGGTCGTTCTTCAGCAAGGACGTTACCGCACAGCGGTTAAGCTTCGGTGCCGAAATGCAGCTAAGATTCGGTCTCCGAAAAACCGGCCATTAACCACCACCCAGGTGCCGGCCAAACAACGGGACGGTGGCAACCCGGCTGACCGTCATTCCAGTTGGTGAGACGTTTGAGTTCGGCTCGGCCCAGCGGTCGCTTCGCCTGCGCGATTCGTTCGATGGCCAGGCTTACGCGCGGCGTCTGCCGGGCAATGCCGAGCTTTCGCGCGACCGCTTCGACGGATGTGACGATGCCGCGCGCGACAAGGCCCAGGCCGCCTTCATTCTCGCTGGCGAATAGGAAAATCGCATCGCCCTTGGCGACATGCTTGCCGCCATACATCGTCTTTTGCGCGGTGAAGGCGAATGTCATCGCGCCGGCGTTGGCAATTTTGGCCTTGATCGCGAACGCCATGCTTGTGGATTGCTCTGCGGACACGTTGGATTGAGTTCAGGCCGACCTGAACTCAATCCGACACATCTAATAGTGCCCACCCGTCAATTTGACGATGATCGGAATGATCGCGATCATCAGCACCACCGGCAGGATGCACACCGTGACCGGCACCGACATCTTGGCCGGCAAGGCATGTGCCTTCTCCTCAGCCAGCGACATGCGCTTATGACGCATTTCGTCGGAGAAGACCCGAAGCGCTCCCGACAGGCTGGTGCCGAGTTCCTTCGACTGCTGCAGCAGCGTCGCGAAAGAACGCACCTCGTCCAGGCTGAGGCGATCGGCGAGCGCCTTCAGCGCGTCGTCGAGGCTGCGCCCGGCCCTCAGTTCCAGCGACACCAACTGCAGATTCTGGCTGAGCGCGGGATAGGTCTTGGCGAGTTCCTTCGAGACGCGCTCGACGCCCGCCTCCATGCTCATGCCCGCATCCGAGCAGACGATCAACAGGTCCATGAAGTCAGGAAAGCCGTTGCGGTATTCGCGCATCTTCTCCCGCACTTTCTGGCTCAGCACCAGGCCGGGCAGGAAGTAGCCGGCCACGCCCGTCAGGATGACGAACGCCCAGCGGCTGGCCATCGTCGCGTCGGCGCTGGCCATCCAGCGGTTGATCACAAAGGCTCCCGTCGCGGCACCCACCAGTGCCGCGAAGCGAATGAGGAAGAACATGCCGACAGCGCGCGGCTCCATGTAGCCCGCCTGGATCAGCTTCATGCGCAGCCGGGCAACATTTTCCGGATCGCTCTTGGCGTAGAATTCCTGTGCCCGTTTCACCGCCTTCTCGCGCACGACGCCGGCGTTCTTCTTCTGCACCGGCTCGGGTTTCGCGGCCACGCGACTGTCGTCAACCTTGAGGCGGCGCTTCACGTCATTGCGATCACCCTTGGCAACCACCATCGGCCAGGCGACCGCGACAACACCCACGGCCAGAAGCACTACGGCCACCGGGATCAAGGAGGTCGGCGCAAGCGAGGCGAGGAATTCGATGAAACCGCGCATGTCAGAACCTGAAATTCGACATCTTGAACATGATTAGATTGCCCAGCATCAGCCAGGTAACCGACCCGCCAAGCATGTACCAGGTTTTCGGCACCCCCCAGACGTCCCTGTAGAACCCCGGCATCAACGCCATGATGGCGGCAAACAAAAGCGCCGGTATTGCCGTCAGGATGTAGGCGGACAGGCGGCCTTCGGTCGAAATGGCGCGCACCTTGCGTCGCAGCTTGCCGCGCTCGCGTATTGTCAACGACAGGCCGTCGAGGATTTCACGCAGATTGCCGCCCGAACTGGACTGGATCGAGACGGCGGTGACGAACAGCGGCAGGTCTTCGTGCCCCACGCGATCGAACAGGTTGTTCAACGCCGAAACCAGATCGGAGCCGTAGGTCACCTCATCGGCAACGACACCG
The DNA here is from genome assembly GCF_006439395.2 of Mesorhizobium sp. B4-1-4. Classification (NCBI taxonomy): domain Bacteria; kingdom Pseudomonadati; phylum Pseudomonadota; class Alphaproteobacteria; order Hyphomicrobiales; family Phyllobacteriaceae; genus Mesorhizobium; species Mesorhizobium sp. B4-1-4. The sequence continues at coordinate 1,590,644 of NZ_CP083950.1, read as the reverse complement.
AACTCGGTGCCGATCGGATCGGGCATCTCGCGCGACACCATGGCGATGGCCACCGGCACCGGATGGCCGGCCTTGAGGCCACGCGTGATCAGCTCCAGCGCCTCTGGCAGCTGCATGCCGAAACGTTTGTGCCGCCGTTTGCGCATGAAGCGCATCGCGACCACCGGCAGCAGAGGCGCCAGCACGAAGAACAGGATGAGCCCCATGAGCGGCGGCAACCCATACCAGATGGCGACCAGGGCCGCGGCCATCGCCACGCCGCAGGTGATCGTCAGGAATTTCGACAGCGGCATAATCATGCCCGACTGTGTGCGCAGGGCACGGAATCGGTCCGGCGAGAACAGCGACGTGCCGGCATCGAGGCCGCGCTCCTTGCGCAGCTGGATCAGCACCTGTTCCTGGCTGATCTTGTTTTCCTGCAGCTTCATGCGCCGGTTGATGGCGGCGCGCTTGTCGCTGCGGCCAGCGTAAAGAAGATAACAGGCCTCTGCGATCAAGATGCCGGTCAGCGCGGCTCCGGCATAGACGACGTAGATCGCGCTGAATCCGTCGAACACCTGGCTACTCCTGCGGCCGGCCGGGTTCGAAATAGCGCCCGGGAAATTCGATTCCCATGGCGCGCAGGTCCTCGAGGAAGCGCGGCCGGATGCCGGTCGCTTCGAAATAGCCGAGAATTCCGCCGTCGGCATCCATGCCGGTGCGCACGAAGCGGAAGATCTCCTGCATCTGGATGACGTCGCCTTCCATGCCGGTCACTTCCGCAACGCTTGTCACCTTGCGCTTACCGTCGGAAAGCCGGGTCAACTGCACGATGATATCGATGGCGCTGGCGATCTGACTGCGGATCGACTGGACCGTCATCGGCATGCCGGTCATGCCCAGCATCTGTTCGAGGCGCGAAATGGCATCGCGCGGCGTGTTGGCATGGATGGTCGCCATCGATCCTTCATGGCCGGTGTTCATCGCCTGCAACATGTCGAACGCCTCCTCGCCGCGGCACTCGCCGAGGATGACGCGGTCAGGACGCATGCGCAGCGCGTTTTTGACGAGATCGCGTTGCTTCAGTTCGCCATGGCCCTCGATGTTGGCAGGTCGCGTCTCCATGCGAGCGACATGCGGCTGCTGCAGTTGAAGCTCGGCGGCATCCTCGATCGTGATCAGCCGCTCGTCTTCCGGGATGAAGGCCGACAGTGCATTGAGCATCGTTGTCTTGCCGGTGCCGGTGCCGCCGGAAATGATCGTCGTCTTGCGGGCGTGAACCGCCGCCGCCAGCACCTCGGCCATGTTCTGGGTGATGGCGCCGAATTCGACCAGCTTGTGCAGGCCAAGCTTGTTCTTGGAGAATTTGCGGATCGACACCAGCGGCCCGTCGACGCCAACCGGGCGGATGGCAGCGTTGAAACGCGACCCATCCAGCATGCGAGCATCGACCATCGGCTGCGATTCATCGACGCGCCGGCCGACGGCCGCGACGATCTTGTTAATGATTCTAAGCAGATGCGCCTCATCCTTGAACGGAATGTGCACCTGCTGCAGCTTGCCCTTCTTCTCGACGAAACAGTTCTGGTGGCCGTTGATCAGGATGTCGTTGATGTCGGGATCCTTGAGCAGCGGCTCCAGCGGGCCCAGGCCAACCATCTCGTCGACGATGTCGTCCACCAGCGCGTCAAGTTCGGCGGTGTTGATCGCCATCCGCTCCTGGCGGGTTTTTTCCGACACGAAATCATGCACCTGCCGCCGCATTTCCTCCTTCGGCAAGCGCTCCAGGGCGACAAGGTTGATTTCCTCGAGCAGCATCCGATGAATGCGTATGCGGGCATCGAGCACCCTGTTGGCGTTCTTTGCCGGGGCGACCTCGGGTTTTACCGGTAAAGCTTTTCGGCTTGTCGGGATCACCACCGCGTGATGCGCGACCGGCGTTGTTTCGGACGAACGCTGCGGCCGCGCATCGCGGTTCTGCAGGGTGGAAAAACGGCTGGTCATCCGGCCCTCCTCTTCAAAAGGCCCCTGCCGAGACCGAAGAGCGACTTCGACTTGCTGGCGGTCGCGACTGCCTCCTCCGGCAGGATGATCTTCTTCAAATCATTGACCACGTTGGCATTGGCGTCGATCTCGTGCAACGGCACGCCACGGTCGACCGCCTCGCGCACCAGCCGGTAGTTGTTGGCGATGCCGCCGACGAAATGCTCGCCGAGGATTTCCTGGACATCCGCCTGCTTGATGCCATTGTCGAACATCTTCTGCTCGAAGCGATTGACGATGACGTTGGGCTTCACCTCCTTGCCGGCGGTCTCGTAGACGGCCTGGATCAGCCTTTGCGTGTGGCGCAGGCACGGCACCGTCATTTCGGCGACGATGTAGAGCTTGTTGGAGCCGAGCAGCACCGTTTCCGTCCACGGAAACCAGGTGCGCGGCATGTCAATGACGACATTGTCGAAATAGGCCGAAACGAGGTCCAGCATGCGCACCACGACATCGGTCTTGAAGGAACGCATCTCCGATGGGTGCGTCGGCGCCGCCAGCACGCAAAGTCCGCTGGCATGTTTCGAGAGCATCACGTCGAGGAGTTGCCGGTCGAGGCGTTCGGGCTGGTTCTCGATCTCGGTGATGTCGAAACGCGGCTCGAGGTCGAGATATTCCGCGCAGGCGCCCTGCTGGAAATTGAGGTCGACCACGCAGGTCGAGGCGCCGCGCGTCACCGAGTGATGCAGCTGGAATGCCGTCTGCAGCGCCAACGTCGTGGTGCCGACACCGCCCGCGGCCGGCATGAAGGTGTAGATCTGTGACTCGGTATTTTCCTCGCGCCCCGGCCCTTGCAGTGCCCGCACGACCGATCGCACCAGGTCGGCCGTGGTGATCGGCTTGACGAGAAAGTCCGCGACCTTGAGCTGCACCAGGATGCGGACGGCGGCGGCGTTGAACTCCTGGGTGACGACGACCACCGGGGCCTTGCCCTCCAGCCTGCGCATGACGCGCTGCAGCGATTCGATCTCCTCCAGCTTCGCCGCGTCCATATCGACGATGATGGCGCCGAAGTCGGTTTCCTGGATCTCGCCGCGCAATTCGGTGACATTCTTTTCCACCGTCGAGAGCTGGATGACCTCGGAGGCGGCGAATGCGGTGCGTGTGTCCTGCACGAAGGTGCTGTCCGTCGATACGAGCAGGATCTTCTTGGTCTTGATGCCGTTTGCCATTCTCGCCGCCTGTGAAGTCGATCCCCGCCTGGATCAGTTGCCCGCCTGAATCAGTTGCCCGCCTGAATCAGTCACTTGTGCTTGTCTGCGCCGTCTTCGCGCCAGCCGCCTGATCGGATGTGACGGGGGCGGCATCACCGCGCTTGGCCGGCACGAGGAGTCTGGTGTTCTGGACACCGTACTTCCACGGATCGACCATCTGCATGACCGTGTTGGCGGCCTGCGCTTCGCCGGCGCCTGTCGTCGGACCTTCGCTGCGCACATAGTCGTCGCTGGTGCAGCCGGCGGCGATACCGGCAAGAAGCAACGCGATGCTTGCTCTCAGGATCACACGCATCGCTTCAATCCTTCGGCAGGTCGAGGAAATGACCGACCGTGGTGGCCGTCCGCGCGGCGCTGCCATCGGCCAACGCCAGCGCACGGCCGTTGTTCGCCCCCTTCACCTCCTCGGTGTTGTTGAGAAAGTAGTCGACGTTGCTGGCCGGTTGAGTGCCGTCCGTCGGCCCGGCCATCTTCTTCGACGGATCGACGGGCTTGACCAGGTAGGGCGTGACGATGATGACGAGGTCTGTCTCGCGCCGCTGATACGATTTAGACGAGAACAGCGGTCCGAGCACCGGCATCTTGCCGAGGCCTGGAATGCGCGAGGTGGTGATGTCGTTCTGCGACTGCAGCAGTCCCGCGATCATGAAGCTCTGGCCGTTCTTCAGGTCGACCGACGTCTTGGCGCGGCGAACGATGAAACCGGGCACCGAAATGTTGCCGATATTGTAGGAGGCCGACGCATCGATGGAGGATACTTCCGGCGCGATGTCGAGGCTCACGAGCCCGTCCTTGAGCACGGTCGGCGTGAAGTCGAGGCTGACGCCATATTTCTTGTAGCTGACCGAGATCTTGCCATTGTCCTCCGAAACCGGGATCGGAAATTCGCCGCCGGCCAGGAAGCTCGCCGTCTCGCCGGACCGGGCAATAAGGTTTGGTTCCGCGAGGCGTCGGGCAAGGCCGCGCTCTTCCAGGGCCTTGATGGCGATGTCGATCGAGACGCCGTTGGACAGCAGCCGGCCGATGGCTTCACCGGTTCCTGCCGCCGGCACCGCCCCGGGGTCAAGCGAAACATCGCGTCCACCAAAGCCGTAGGCAAAGTTGGCGCTGTATTTGGCGCCGAGATCCTGGCCTGCCTGGCGGTTGATCTCGACGAAGCGGACGTTGAGCTGGACCTGCTGCGACGATGAGATGTTGACCGAATTGATCACTTCTTCCTTGCCGGAGAAGCGGGTGGCGATCTTGTTTGCCTTTTCGGCGGCGACCGCGTCATCCGCCTCGCCCGACAGCACGACACGGCCATTGGCCGAGCCGACCTTGATCTTGGCATCCGGCACGCTGGCGCGGATCGTGCTCGCCAGCTGGTCGGTGTCGAGCGTCACCTCGATGTCGATGGTGCCGACCAGCTGCTTCTTGTCGTCGAACAGCGCGATACCGGTGGTGCCGAGATTGTTGCCGAGCACATAGAAAGACTTGTCGGTCAGTGGATTGACGTTGGCGATCTCCGGATCACCGATAACGATCTGGTAGAAGGCAGCACTCGTCATGATCGTCTTGGGCTTGCCCTTGGCGACCTTGATCGATGCATTCCTGGTCGACGAGACGTAGACGACATCGTTGTCCGCCCTGGCGGCGCCGGGTAAAGCGAGCACTCCGCTCGCGGCCAGCGAGGCGACCATCGCCAAGGCGCGCACGAAGTGCCGCCGAGCCGTCATTCGATATAGCGTACGCATCAACATTGTCCCGTCTCGTCCGGTCCCCACCGGCCTTTATTTCTGGTCCCGCGAAGGAACCTGATATTCCTCGGCCTGTGTGCCGCGTGTCACGATGACCGTCTTGAATGTCGGCTTCTCAGGCTCCTTGGCCACCGCGTCGAACAGCGAGCCGGCCGCCGCCTCGGTCTTGGACGCCACCGATCCGCCGAAGGAGGAAATGGTGGTGACGCCGCCATTGCCGTCACCGCCTTCGCTGGCCGACCGCAGCGACAGCGACAACGTGCCGACGGTGCGGGCAAGCGCCACTTTCTGGGCGCCATCGGTCGTCACCTGGATGGTCACGGAATTGGCCACCTGCGGCGTCGTCTGACGCTCGTCGGCGCCCTGGCCGACGCTGAGCACCTTGGCATCGGCGACGACGATTTCGGAGGTGACGGTCGAACCTGCAGCCCCTTGGGCATTCTTGGCCACTTCCTGGATTGCGCCGGCATCGCGTGTCAGCACGACATCGACCCGGTCGCCCGGCGTGACGAAGCCGCCGACGCCGGCGATCTCGTCGGTCCGGATGGTGACCGCCCGCATTCCGGGCGCAAGCATGTTGGAGAGCGTCGCACGGCCGTTTGGTCCCGACAGCTTGGCCAGCAGCACCGGCTCGTTGACCTCGATCGGCGACAGCACCACGCGGCCGCCTTCGCCGAGCAATCCGTCGACGGTGGCAAAGGCGCCCTGCGGCAGGGAATCCTGCGGCCACGGAATTTCGCTGAGCTTGGCGCGGTCGATCTCCATGCCGTAACGCAACGGCGCGTTCGCCACGACGATGGTCTTGAATTCGATCCTGGGCGTGGCTGGAGCGGCGATTGATGCCGTCTTTTCCCCGGCATCGGCCTTGGCCTGGCTCTTGACCCAGAAATCCGCGGCAAAGATCGAGATCGCGCCGAAAACGGCGGCGATGCCGATCATCGTTATGGCCTTGCCCTTCACGCCGAAACCCCTGATGCCCGCAGTTTCTTGTTATGTTGGGCTCACGCTAGGCGGCATTGTTAAAGAATCAGGTATCCCGCACGGCCGCATTTGATCTATTTCCGGCCGCTTGGTTATCGAATGGTTTTAGGATAAGAGGGGCTAGACCCCCGAACGTAACAGGAACCTCCGTCGCTTGGCGCTGAAAAGCGTGGCAGTATCGACGGGTGATTCGCAGCATCGGACTCTATGACAGGCATGGACGAAAACAACGATCTCTTCGCCAATATGGACAAGCAGCCGCAGCCGGTTCGGGCGTCCGCGCGCCCGGCGGATCCGCTGGTGCAGGCGGCAAAACGCCCGGCGGCTTCCAAGGACGGCAGCGAGGGTTACAGCGCCGCCGATATCGAGGTGCTCGAAGGCCTGGAGCCGGTGCGTCGCCGGCCCGGTATGTATATTGGCGGCACCGACGACAAGGCGATGCACCACCTGTTCGCCGAAGTCATCGACAACTCGATGGACGAGGCGGTTGCCGGCCACGCCACCTTCATCGATGTCGAACTCTCGGCCGATGGCTTTCTCACCGTCACCGACAATGGCCGCGGCATTCCGGTCGACCCGCATCCGAAATACAAGAAGCCCGCGCTCGAAGTGATCATGACCACCCTGCATTCGGGCGGCAAGTTCGACTCGAAGGTCTATGAGACCTCAGGCGGCCTGCATGGCGTCGGCGTTTCCGTCGTCAACGCGCTGTCGGACCATCTCGAGGTCGAGGTCGCGCGTGGCCGGCAGCTCTACCGCCAGCGTTTTTCGCGCGGCGTCCCGGTGAGTGGCCTTGAGCATCTCGGTGAAGTGCACAACCGGCGCGGCACCAGGATCCGCTTCCATCCCGACGAGCAGATCTTCGGCAAGGGCGCGGCATTCGAACCGGCGCGGCTCTACCGCATGACGCGTTCGAAAGCCTATTTGTTCGGCGGTGTCGAGATCCGCTGGACCTGCGACCCCTCGCTGATCAAGGAAAAGGATCAGACACCGGCCAAGGCGGAATTCCATTTCCCTGGCGGCCTCAAGGACTACCTCAAGGCGTCGCTCGGCGACGAATTCCAGGTGACGCGGGAAATCTTCGCCGGCAAGAGCGACAGGCAAGGCGGCCACGGCTCGCTCGAATGGGCGGTGACCTGGTTCGGCGGCGACGGCTTCATTAATTCCTACTGCAACACCATCCCGACCGGCGAAGGCGGCACCCACGAGGCCGGCTTCCGTAACGTGCTGACGCGCGGCCTGCGCGCCTATGCCGATCTTGTCGGTAACAAACGCGCCTCGATCGTCACCTCGGAAGACGTCATGATCTCGGCGGCGGGCATGCTTTCGGTGTTCATCCGCGAACCGGAATTCGTTGGCCAGACCAAGGACAGGCTGGCGACGATCGAGGCGATCCGGATCGTCGAGACCGCGATCCGCGATCCCTTCGACCATTGGCTGGCCGACAATCCGCAGGAAGCCTCGAAGCTGCTCGAATGGGTGATCGCTCGCGCCGACGAGCGCGTACGCCGCCGCCAGGAAAAGGAAGTGTCGCGCAAGAGCGCGGTGCGCAAGCTGCGCCTGCCGGGCAAGCTCGCCGACTGCACGCAGAACGCCGCCGCCGGCGCGGAACTCTTCATCGTCGAAGGCGACTCCGCCGGTGGCTCGGCCAAGCAGGCGCGCGACCGTGCCAGCCAGGCAGTGCTGCCGTTGCGCGGCAAGATCCTCAATGTCGCCAGCGCCGGCAATGACAAGCTGGCCGCCAACCAGCAGATATCGGACCTGATTCAGGCGCTCGGCTGCGGCACGCGCTCCAAGTATCGCGACGAGGATCTGCGCTACGACCGCGTCATCATCATGACCGACGCCGACGTCGACGGCGCCCACATCGCCTCGCTGCTGATCACCTTCTTCTATCAGGAGATGCCGGCGCTGGTGCGTGGCGGTCACCTCTATCTGGCGGTGCCGCCGCTTTACTCGATCAGGCAAGGTGGCAAGGTCGCCTATGCTCGCGACGACGCGCACAAGGACGAGCTCCTGCGCACTGAATTCACCGGACGCGGCAAGGTCGAGCTCGGCCGTTTCAAGGGCCTGGGTGAAATGATGGCCTCGCAGCTCAAGGAGACCACGATGGATCCGAGGAAGCGCACGCTTCTGCGGGTCGATGTGATCGATGCCGAGGCGGCGACCAAGGACGCGGTCGACGCGCTGATGGGCACCAAGCCGGAGGCTCGCTTCCGCTTCATCCAGGAACGTGCCGAATTCGCCGAAACGGAAGTGCTGGATATCTGAGCGCCCCCTGCTCTACCTTGTCCGTGCGGGTACGGAGTCGAACATGTGATCGGGGCGCGGCTGAAAGATTATCTCGGGACACGGTTCGCCGACCTGACGCGACCCACGCGCTCGGACTGGATCTTCGCCCTTAGAACCGTTTCGGCCGGCCTGATCGCGCTGCTGGCCGCCTACGCCCTCAAGCTCGACCATCCGCAGTGGGCGATGATGACGGTGTTCATCGTTGCCCAGCCGGTCGCGGGCATGGTGCTGGCCAAAGGCTTCTACCGCCTGCTCGGCACATTGGCGGGCGGATTAGCGGCAATCGGCATCACCACGGTCTTCGGCTCCAATCCGTGGCTGCTGGTGACCGTGCTTGCCGTCTGGATCGGCATCAGCACCTTCGTCTCGTCGCTGTTGCGCAACCCAGAGGCCTATGGCGCGGCGCTTGCCGGCTACACCGCGATGATCATTGGCCTGCCGGCTTTCGGCCAACCCCATCTCGTGGTCGATCTGGCGGTCGCACGCTGCGCTGAAATCGTGCTGGGCATCGTCTGCGCCGGCGTGACCAGCCGGCTGATCCTGCCGAAGCTGGCGGGCGATGCCATCATCGAAAGGCTGAAGCGCTCCATTCTCGACCTTGCCATTTATGCGGGCGGTGCATTTTCCGGCCGCGACAGCGCGGCCTTGGCCGATCTTCACCGAAAGCTGATCGCCGAAGCGGAGATCCTTGGTGAAATGCGCGTCTATGCAAGGCTGGAAGCGCCGAGCCTGGCGACCCGCGCGCATCCGGTCCGGCGGACCATCGGCCAGCTTCTGTCCGCTCTGTCGGCCGCGCGCGCGCTGCATGCCCACGCCGCGCCAAAGAATGCGGCGCTCATTCCCGTGCGCGCCGACCTGCATACCCTGGTCAGGGAACTCGCAGGCAAACCAGGCGCTCTCGAGGATACCACGCCGTGGGTGGCACGGCTCGATACGATCGCCGCCAAGGCACGGCAGATGCCGGACATGCCGGATGGGCAAGGTGACGAGAGGCTCGGCACCATCACTCGCCTGACCATCGCCGCCGATTTCGCGGAAGCCTTGAAGCAGGTGCTGCGCGGCCTCGACGCGTTGCGTGCGCCAGCCCCGCGCGCCGCCCGCGTGCGCAAGCAGCCAGCGCTGGTGGTACACCGCGACTACCATGCGGCCTCGCGCAACGCTGTGCGCGCGGCACTCGCCACCTTGCTGGTCGCGGCCTTCTGGCTGACGACGAAATGGTCGGAAGCCGCGGGCACGGTCATCCTGGTCTCCGTCGTCTCCAGCCTGTTCGCCGCCCGCCCCGATCCGGTGCAAGTGGCCTGGGGCTTTTTCAAGGGCACCTTGCTGGCCCTGCCCTTTGCCTTCCTTGTCGGTCAGATCGCCTTGCCCGCTTTGCCCGGCTTCGGCTGGTTCATGATCTTCGTCGTGCCGATCCTGGTGCCTGCCGCGCTGGCGATGGCCAATCCGCGCTATGTTGGCGTGGCGACGGCCTTTGCCATCAACTTCCTGGCTTTCCTCAGCCCGCATCTGGCGATGACCTATGATCCCGGCCCTTTCCTGGCGGGTTGCGCATCGATCCTGGTTGGCATCCTGCTGGCGATCGGCGTTTTCATCGTTGTGTTGCCCTCCGATCCGTGGCTCTTCGTCAACCGCATCGTGCGCGTGATGCGCGAAGACCTGGCGCGCCTCTGCTTGCATGAGCGTGTGCCAAGACGTACCGCTTTCGAGAGTCTCGCCTATGATCGGGTCAATCAACTGATGTCGCAGACGCAGCGCATTGGAAAAAAAGGCGATGCGGTTCTGGACGGCAGCATAGCCGGTGTCACCGTTGGCGTCGAAATCCTGCGCCTGCGTCACGCGCTGCAAAGTTCCACCTTGGCAGCCGAAACGACCCTCTCGATCTCGAATTTTCTGCGCGGACTGGCGCGCGAGCTGTTGTTCCGGCGGCCAGGCGAGCCGCAGACTTCAACCGTGACCGTCGCCAGACAGTATGCGGCCATGATCACACAGCGAAGCAGCGCCGGTGAAATGCTGCAGATCGCAGCCTCGCTGCGCATCATCGCCGCCGCGATCGAGGATTTTCCCGATTTCTTCGCGAAAGACCGAGGCTAGAGCAATTCAGGAAAAGTGCGCAGCGGTTTTCCTGAATTGCGCAGAAAAAAGAATTAGAGCGGGGTCAGCGATTCCATCTGAACCGCCCTAAGCCGCCGCGATCGCCAGCGCATGGCCGCGTGCGTTCTCGCGCAGCGCGTCGAGATGGATCGACTTGACCAGGGCGGCAAGATCGCCTTCCGCGGATTGCCCGCCCAATTCCTTGAGCATGAGCCAGCTGACTTCCTGCACGCCGGCAATGCGCTTGCCATTAGCGACCTCCCGCCAGATTTTCAGCGCACGCAGGATAATCGCATGCGTGCAGACGGCGAGGCCGGCGCTACGGAACAACGCTTGCAAAGCCACATCATGCCCGCCTGCCAGCAGCGCCCTCACCCGCTGCTCGGACTGCTGGCCGAGCGCGACCAGCGTGGAACCGAAGAAATCGACCTTGCCGTGGGCGATGGTGCGGATGAGAAAGCTCGCCGTGAGATCGCCGCGCAGCCTGAGATGCTCGATCAGCGCGGCGTGTTCTACCTGCCGCGTGCCCTCGATCAGCGTTACCGAGGCCTTGACGCAGGCATCACGCATGACGCGGTCGGCACGCGCGGCGCCCATCAGGGCCATGACCAGCGGCGACGTCTTCAATGTCTCGCCGAGCTTGACGAGCAGCATGTGCCGGCAGTCGGCAGGCAGGCGGGCATCCGATATCAGCGCTTCTCGCACCTGCGGGAGATGCCCGTGGCGTTCGGCCATGCGGCGGAAGCTCAGCGAAGCGATGTCGGCACCGCTGTTGGCAAGCAGGACAGCGCAAGCTTCCGCCTCGCCGATCTCGGCAATGGCCGCCGCCAGCGCCATCGAGACGAGGGGACGGTCGGCAATCAGCTTCTGCGTTGCCTTCGGGCTCGCCGTGACGCGGTTGATCAGATCGGCGTCGGTGAGCAGCGGTGAGCGCGCCAGCACGACGCCGGCGACCTCCGGCTGGTCGGACGCCAGCGCACTGATGATCTGCAGCGGCGCGTGGTGGCTCATCGAAAGCGCTTCCGCCATTGCCAGCCGCACCTTCGACGAGGCATCGTCGAGCAGCAGCGTCAGCGCCGCTTCGGCGGCGCAGCGGTCCTCGAACGGCAGTTCGGAATTGACATAGGCCCGGGCCAGCGCATTGGCCGCCGCGGCACGCTCCGACACCCTGGCCGTGTAGATCCATTTCAGGAAATGCGAAACAACAACCATGCCGCCTGCCAACGCCCCCTTGCCGGAAGGTTTTCCAGCCCCGTGCAGACGGTAGGCAGAAATGGTTTACGAACCGTTCACCATGTTCATTAACTGGCTTGCGAGCGCCGGATGCAGCGCCTATCAACCGTCAGACAGCGCAGGAGACGGAGAATGGCCGGACTATACCTCGAGGAGTTTGTCGTCGGCCACGTCTTCCAGCACACGCTGCGCAAGACCGTGACCGAGAGCGACAACATGCTGTTTTCGGTGATGACGTTGAACCCGCAACCGTTGCATATCGACTTCGATTTCGCCGCGAAAAGCGAATGGGGCAAGCCGCTGGTCAACTCGCTGTTCACGCTCGGTCTGATGATCGGCATCTCGGTCAACGATATCACGGTGGGCACGACGGTCGCCAATCTCGGTATGAAGGAAACGGTGTTTCCGCATCCGGTCTTCCACGGCGACACCATCCGCGTCGAGACAACGGTCGTCTCGGTACGCGAGTCCAAGTCGAAGCCCGATCGCGGCATCGTCGAATTCGAACACCGCGCCTATAATCAGCATGGTGATCTGGTCGCCAAATGCGCCAGGCAGGCGATGATGCTGAAGAAGACCACCTGATGCGCTCGCTGCTGTTTGTCCCCGGTGATTCCGAGCGCAAGCTGGAAAAGGGATTTGGCGCCGACGCCGATGTGGTGATCATCGATCTCGAGGACTCCGTGGCCCCGCACAACAAGGCAACGGCGCGAGAGGTCGCGGCGCGCTTTGTCGCCGAACGCCGGGGGCAAACCGGCTCGGCGATCTATATCAGGGTCAACGATCTGGCGAGCGCACTGACGGATGATGATCTTGGCGCGCTCATCCCGGCGCGACCGGACGGCATCATGCTGCCCAAGTCCAACAGCGGGCAGGACGTCCAGCAGCTCTCGGCAAAGCTCAGGGTTCGCGAGGCGGAGAACGGCCTGCCCGACGGCTCCATCAAGATCCTGCCGATCATCACTGAGACCCCGGCGGGTGTGCTTGCCGCGGCGACCTATGCCGGCGCAAGCGCGCGGCTCGCCGGCCTCACCTGGGGCGCGGAAGACCTCTCGGCGGCGATTGGCGCTCGCTCAGCCCGCGACGGGCACGGCCGCTACACCGACGTGTTCCGCCACGCCCGCCTGACGACCATCCTGGCGGCCGGCGCCGCGGAAGTCGCGGCGATCGACACCGTTTTCCCGAATTTTCGCGACATGGCAGCCTTCGCCGCGGAATGCGCCGAAGCCGAGCGTGACGGCTTTACGGGAAAGATGGCGATCCACCCCGATCAGGTGCCCGTCATCAATGCCGCCTTCACGCCATCGCCCGAGGCGGTGAAACAGTCGGCGGCGATCGTCGCGGCGTTCGCGGCTGCCGGAAATCCAGGCGTCGTCGGCATCGACGGCAAAATGTTCGACCGTCCTCATCTGCGGCTCGCCGAGCGGCTTCTGGCACGCGCGAGGGCGGCGGGGATTTCCGCCTAGACGCGCCAATCGCTACCATGCGCGCCGCCTTGACAGCTCGGCGACCGAATGCCGTCAACGCGCTGTGATTTGCCAAAGCCTGGAATCTATTCCTTGCCCCAGCGCGGCCGGCGCATCGAAAAGATTTCGTTGACGCTGGCATAGTCCATGTAGCCGAGGCGAGCCACGTTGCCAGCCTTGGTGACGTCGAACAGGCCGTCTTTCAGAAAAGCATCGTCGATGTGCACGCCCACCACTTCGCCGGCGACGACGACGGCGCTCGTCGGCGCCCCATTCAGCGCCTTCGGGCGAAAGATCTCAGTCACCCGGCATTCGAGCGCGGCAGGCGCTACCGCCACACGTGGCGGCCTGACGAGACGCGAAGGCGCCATGGCGAGATCGGCATAGACGAACTCATTGACGCCACGCGGCGCATTGACGGACGTGTAATTCATCTTCTCCGCCAGATCGCGGCCGACCAGGTTGGCGACGAACTCACCGGTCTCCTCGGCGAAGGAGGCGCTGTCCTTCTCGCCCTCGGAGGAGAACCAGACGATGAAGGGCCGCGTCGAAATGGCGTTGAAGAAGGAGTACGGCGCGAGATTGATCTCGCCAGCCTTGTTCAGGGTCGATATCCAGCCGATCGGGCGTGGCGCCACGATCGCCTTCGACGGATCGTGCGGCAGCCCATGCCCCTTGGACGGCTCGTAGAACATTCAGCCCGCCCAAGGCCCGGTGTAGTCGGCGTAGAGCTTTGCCGGATCAGGCCGTGGCCGCTCCGGCGCGGGGCCGGCATAAGAGCCGATATGGATGAAACCGACGACGCGCTCCCGCGGCGCCAGTCCAAGGATCGCCCTGCCCTCCGGCACATCGGAATACCAGTTGCTGATCATGTTGGTGCCGTAGCCCAGCGCGTTGGCTGATATCATCAGGTTCATCGCCGCCATGCCGCCGGACAGGAACATCTCCCATTGCGGTATTTTGGGATTCTCTTTCGGCACCGACACCACGCCGATCACCAGCGGCGCGCGCGAGAAGCGCGCCAATTCCTGATTGCGGCGGCCCTCGGGCAGCGGCCCTTCCCGCTGTTCGGCAAGTTCCGCCAGCTTCCTGCCGATCTCGACACGAGCATCGCCGCGATAGAGGATGAAGCGCCAGGGTTCCAGCCGGCCATGATCGGGTACGCGCGTCGCGGCGGCGATCATCGTCGCGATATCGGCATCGCTGGGCGCAGGCTCCTTGAGGTCGGGAATCGGCGCTGAATTTCGGGTCAGCAGGAAGTCGATGATAGGCGACGCCATGGGCGCAAGTCTCCTGGACACTCTGTTTTGAGCTGAAGCGCACCATCGGGAATTCGGGTGGCTCGGGCAAAGGCGCGCGAGCGCCGGACTGAAGAGTCGCGGATCGGACTCTTAAGCCTTGAAATTGCCACCGCCATGGGCTTCAACGCAAGGCATGTTTGAGGGGCGACTGCGACTTTTCCTGCTTCGGCTCTGTGCCGTGCTGTTCTTGCTGCCGGTCGCCATGGCCGTTGCGCAGGAAAAGGACGGCATAAGCGACCTCAAACTTCCCGGAATTTCGAGCTATGCGACGCCCAAAAGCGAAACGCCGCTCGCGCTGGGCGGCGGCGGCTCGATCACGCTTTCCGCCCAGCTGACCGACAAAGGCGCCGACATCACCCGGGGCCTCGTCTGGCGCGTCTTCAAGCCTGAAGCCGTCAATGGCAAATTGCCGATGGTGGCTTCCGCCCATGGCGGCAACGCCGTCTTCCAGCTGGAGCCCGGCAGCTACCTGGTTCATGCCTCCTATGGCCGCGCCGGCGCCACCAAACGCATCACGGTCGGCAAGGACGCCAAGCGGGAAAGCCTCGTGCTCGATGCCGGCGGTCTGAAGCTCGACGCGGTTCTGTCCGGTGGCGTGCGCATACCGCCGAAGAAGCTGCGCTTCTCGATCTACGAGGGCCATGCCGCACCCAATGGCGACCGCGCGCTGATCATTCCCGATGTCGAGCCCAACAGCGTCGTGCGGCTCAATGCCGGCATCTATCACGTCGTTTCGACCTATGGTGCGGTCAATGCGGTCATCCGCTCCGACATCCGCGTCGAGGCCGGCAAGCTGACCGAGGCCACCGTCGAGCATCACGCCGCCGAAATCACGATGAAGCTGGTGCGCGAAGCCGGCGGTGAAGCCATCGCGGATACGTCGTGGTCGCTGCTCAATGAATCAGGCGATCCGATCAAGGAGACCGTCGGCGCCTTTGCCTCGATGGTGCTTGCCGAGGGCGACTACACCATCATCGCCAAGAACCGCGACCGTATTTATCAAAAGGATTTCACGGTCGTGGGTGGGCAGAACCAGGAGATAGAGGTTCTGGCCACCGAAGCCGCGGCGATGGATCCCGAGGAAGGCGCGGATTAGGAGGTCGGCCGGAATCGCTGGCCGCGACTATCCGGCGGTCGCATGATATATTAGTGATATATCATGGCGAAACGTTGCTAAGCGGCCAATTTGGTCCGTGCGGGCAAAAATGGAATCCGGCGGCGCGGTAAAGGCGGCGCCAGGTCGAAGACGCCGCGATAGAGCCGCTCCAGCAGCGCCTTGCGGTCGCGCAGGAACTGCAGATCATTCCAGGTCAGCACATCGCCGACGCGCACCTCGATCGACCGGCCGGAGAGCCGCGCGAATTCGTGGATGAGCAGCGAGGTGCGCAAAGTCAGCGATGTTTTGCCGACAAACTTTGCCACGCGCCCGTCGCGCTCAGCCATGTTCATCGGGCCGCTGACGAGGTGGAACAGTCGGCCGTTCTGTCCTGAGAAATGCATCGGGACCACTGAAGCCTTGGCGTCCTGGATCAGCTTGGCCGGGAACATCTTCCATGGCAGGTCGATTGCCCGGCCGAAACCCTTCGGCGCAGTGGCGACGCCGCCGGCCGGAAACACGACGATGGTGACGCCTTCCCTCAGCAGCCGCACCGCCTCATGACGCACCGCCAGATTGTTCTTCAACGCTTCCTTGGTTTCGGAAAAATCGATCGGCAGCGAATAGGGTTCCATCTCGCGGATCTTGAGCAGATCCTTGTGGATCATCACCCGGAACGGCCGCCCCAACTGCTCGGCCAGCGAGAGCGCGGCGATGCCGTCGCCGATGCCGAATGGATGATTGGCGACGATCACCAGCGGCGTTTCGGGCAGGTCTTTCGGCGGCCATTGGCCGGCTATTTGCATCCGCACGTCGATCAGCTCGAGCATGCGGCTGAAGATGCGCTCGCCGCTCGGCACCACCTGGCGGCGCCAGAAATCATAGAGCACCGCGAAACGATCGCGGCCTGAAAGGCCTTCGACGGAGTGAATGAACCAGCGCGCCAATGCCGGCTGGCGCGGATTGGCGTAGGAAAGCTCGGGAAAGGGTCGTTGGCGCAATTTCAGCTTGAGCATAGGGGCTCGTTACTAGATCGGCGTGACAGGGATGTGAAAATGGCGGTGGATCGCTCCACCGCCATTCGATCGAATCCGTTTTCGTTCAGGCAGCGCGCTTGCGCCGGCGATCGGGTGTGATGGCTTCTTCGCTCAGTTGTGCGATCGCCTGGGCAAGGCCGAGCGACTCCTGGTCGCGCGAACCCAGGCGGCGCATGTTGACCGTCTGCTCTTCCGCTTCGCGTTTGCCGCAGACGAGGATGACCGGCACCTTGGCCAGGCTGTGCTCGCGGACCTTGTAGTTGATCTTCTCGTTGCGCAGGTCCGCTTCCACAGACAAGCCGGCGGCCTTGAGCTTTGCCACCACTTCGGTCGCATACTGGTCGGCGTCCGACGTGATCGTTGCCACCACCACCTGCAACGGAGCGAACCACAGCGGGAAATGGCCGGAATAGTTCTCGATCAGGATGCCGAGGAAGCGCTCCATCGAACCGCAGATGGCGCGATGCACCATGACAGGCTGCTTCTTCTCCGAATCCGAGCCGATGTAGAAGGCGCCAAAGCGTTCCGGCAGGTTGAAATCGACCTGCGTCGTGCCGCACTGCCATTCACGACCGATGGCATCCTTCAACACATATTCGAACTTCGGCCCGTAGAAGGCGCCCTCGCCCGGATTGATCGAGGTCTTGATCCGGTTGCCGGACCTCGACCTGATCGTCTCAAGCACGCTGCCCATGATCGCCTCGGCATGGTCCCAGGCTTCGTCGGTGCCGACACGCTTGTCCGGCCGCGTCGACAGCTTCACGCTGATTTCGTCGAAACCGAAATCCGCATAGGTCGACAGGATCAGGTCATTGATGCGCAGGCACTCCGACGCCAGTTGCTCCTCCGTGCAGAAGATATGCGCATCGTCCTGCGTGAAGCCGCGCACGCGCATCAGCCCGTGCAACGCGCCCGACGGCTCGTAGCGATGCACATTTCCGAATTCCGCAAGCTTTACGGGCAGATCGCGATATGATTTCAACCCATGCTTGAAAATCTGCACATGGCCCGGGCAATTCATCGGCTTCAGCGCGAAGATGCGGTCGTCATCGGTGTCGTCGCCGGCGACCGTCACCTTGAACATGGCGTCGCGATACCAGCCCCAGTGGCCTGACGTCTCCCAAAGGCTTTTATCGAGCACCTGCGGCGCGTTGACCTCCTGGTAGCCCTGTTCGTCGAGCCGGCGGCGCATGTAGTTGACCAGGTTCTGGAACATCTTCCAGCCCTTGGCGTGCCAGAAGACGACGCCCGGCCCCTCTTCCTGGAAATGGAACAGGTCCATCTCGCGGCCGAGCTTGCGATGGTCGCGCTTCTCGGCCTCCTCCAGCATCGTCTGATAGGCTTCGAGCTGCGCCTGGTCGGCCCAGGCCGTGCCGTAGATGCGCGTCAGCATCGGGTTGTTCGAGTCACCGCGCCAATAGGCGCCGGCCACCTTCATCAGCTTGAAGGCGTTGCCGATCTGGCCGGTCGAGGCCATGTGCGGGCCACGGCAGAGATCGAACCAGTCGCCCTGCGCATAGATCTTGAGGTCCTGGTCCTCGGGAATGGCATCGATCAGTTCAAGCTTGTAGCGCTCGCCCTTCTCGGCAAAGACTTTCTTCGCCTTCTCGCGCGACCAGACTTCTTTGGTGAACGGTTTGTTGCGCGCGATGATCTCGCGCATCTTCTTCTCGATCACCGGAAAATCGTCCGGGGTGAACGGCTCGTTGCGAGCGAAGTCGTAGTAGAATCCGTTCTCGATCACCGGCCCGATGGTCACCTGCGTTCCCGGCCATATCTCCTGCACGGCTTCCGCCAGCACGTGCGCGGTGTCGTGACGGATGAGTTCCAGCGCGCGCGGGTCGTCGCGGGTGATGATCTCGACCTTGCCGGACTTGCCGAGCGGATCGCTGAGGTCGCGCACGGTGCCGTCGATGGCATAGGCGACCGCCTTCTTGGCCAGCGACTTCGAGATCGATTCGGCGAGACCGGCACCGGTCATCGCCGCGTCGTATTCGCGGACGGAGCCATCGGGAAATGTCAGGGAAACGGAATTCAGCATTGAAATCTCCTATCCAGTCCCGCAAACGAGCGCGGGTGGTAAAAATGCACGCCGACAGCGGTTCGGGGCTGCGGCGTGCATCAGGTTAGCCGGAGGCGTCCGGCGGCGGCAGTCTTTTATGAGCAGATGCCGCCGCCGTAAAGCCCGGCTCACTGGATCAGTTGTGGCAGGTCCTTCAGGAATGCGGCCCGTGTCGCTAGCCCCTTCGGCATCTCAGTCCGTTTGGTGTCGACGACGAGCCGGGCGAACACGATCTGGCGACCATCTTTCTGCGCCCAGCCGACAATCCAGCCGAGTGAGCGCTTGTCCTTGCCGCCCTCGCCGAGCCGGGTGCTGCCGGTCTTGCCCTGAACGGCCCAATCGCCAGCCTTGAAGCTCGGTATGATGGCGCGTGTCATTTCATGCGCCTTCGCCGACACCGGCATCTTGCCGGCGAGCACCTGGCGCAGGAAGGCGACCTGTTCGACCGGCGTGATCTGCAGCGAGGAGTTGGCCCAGGAACGGGTGAGCCCATCATCCTTGCCGGGATTGCCGGAAACGTCGCCGTTGCCATAATTGAACCTGGAGACATAACCGGCAAACTTTTCGCTGCCGAGCCGACGCGTGATCTCGCGGGAGTACCAGAGCACCGAATCGCGCTCCCAAATCACCGGATCGACGGCCTTCTGGTCCCGCTTCACCGCATCGAATTCGGGTTTGTAGTCCCAGGTTGGCGTATGCTCGTCGCTCAGGATCCCGGCATCGTAGCCGATCAGCGAAAGCGGCACCTTGAACGTCGAGGCGGGACTGAACCGTTGGTCGCATACCCCGTCCTGGTGGAGCGTCTTGCCAGTCGCGGCGTCGGCGATCAGCGTGCATTGCACATCCTCCAGCGGCGCCGACTGCGCGCGCATCGGAAACCCCAGCAGCCAGGCGAGCAGGAAGAGGACTCCGGCCAGGATAAAAGGAAGACGATCGACATTGCGCATTTTTCTGCTCGCTCCAGAAGGGGGTTCGGGAAGCGGCTTAACGAGGTCTCTTGTCTCGATTTTGTCTCAAATGCGCAGTCTTTATGCAGGTTCGCGTTAACCCTACCGGATCGTAAACGCAGCCTAAAGGATGACCGGCTTTCGAACGGCCTTGCGCAGATGCGGATCAGGTTTTGAAGCACCTTTGACGACTGGAGCGGAGCTGGTCGGGTTTTCATTCATGGCTTTCGGCAGGTCGCGGGGCTGCGGCCTTGCTCCGAGAAATTCGGGCAGCAATCCATCGCCCCGTTTTGCAGCGTGGATGTGAATGGCAAGAAACAGCGACATCATGGCAAACCTCATATCCTGGAGGTCTCAGAGTCACCTCGGCCCGCAGGCGTCGCCACCCGTTTCCGGACTATCCTCTGCTGCTAGCTTTGCCGCCTTTTCTGCCGATCCGCCAATAGCGCCAAGGCATGAACCAAACATAACGGTCCGCCAGCACTTCCGGAACCAGGTCGATCCCGTGCGTGCCGAATGGCCCGCAGCGCAGCACGCGGAAAAATCCCATCCAGCCGCCGGCCCACAGGCCGTGGCGGGCGATCGCCTCATGCGCGTATTCGGAACAGGTCGGCAGATGCCGGCAGGAATTGCCGATGAAGCCGGACAGCGTCAGCTGGTAGAGGCGCACGAGCGACGTGCCCAGGAGACGGCCGGGCGTCTTGCGCCACGGGCCGGGCCAGTTGCGGCCATGCCTTGCCGGTCCGGCGCTATCCCCATGTCCATGCGGATCCACCGCTGTTCTCCGTATCGCATTTCCACGCGATAGATGTGGGCTTCCACAAGAGAACGCAATCCCCGCCCCTACCCTGTCATGGGCGCGAGCGGCGAAACGGCTGTCTGTCGACCGGAGGTGTCCACCGGTCAGAGCTGACAGGCTCGTCCGCCGCTCGACGCAAATGCGACGGCAAGGCTCCAGGCAAATAGCAGCCCACGGCCAGTCCGGCCGCGAAGCTGGTGCACCATACCGCGACATTCCAAACTCAAGCCGCTTCTTCGGCGCGCTTCTTTTCGATCTGACCGATCGCGTCGACCACAGCGTCGAAGGTCAGCATGGTCGAGGCATGCCGTGCCTTGTAGTCGCGCACCGGCTCCAAATATTTGAGGTCGGCGAAGCGCCCTTCCGGCGGTTCGCCATTTTCCTTCAGCATCTTCAGCATCGTATCGCGCACCGCGCGCAACTCCTCGGCACTCGCGCCGACGACATGCTGCGCCATGATCGAGGACGATGCCTGGCCAAGTGCGCAGGCCTTCACGTCATGGGCGAAGTCTGTAACCACGCCGTCCGCCATCTTGAGGTCGACGGTAACCGTCGAACCGCAAAGCTTGGAATGGGCCTTTGCGGTTGCGTCAGGATGATCGAGCCGGCCGATGCGGGCGATGTTTCCGGCAAAACCGAGAATTTTCGCGTTATAGACGTCGTTGATCATTATTTTCCAATCCGTCGCCGCCAAGCGAACAGCGATTGCCGCTGCCGCGTCTTCCTTTCGCTCGCTACGGTCTTATATAATGCTGGCAGTCCGGTAACGACAAGGCGACGCATGCCCGCTGTCCTGGCCGGGAAGTTCACGCCGCTTACGGGGCTGGAAACGGGGCGAGTTTCCGACACCGAAAGGTCGTGGTCCGTTCAACTCGTTCCTCCTGAGAGAGGAACTACGGGAGACGCCTTTATGGATGCCGTCATCAAGAAACTCATGCCCCAGTCCGCCTACATGGAAAAGCCGGTCACCGACCGGCCGAGCGAAGCCGAGGTCGAGGCCGCCGTTCGCACCCTGCTGCGCTGGACCGGCGACAATCCGAACCGCGAGGGGCTGATCGACACGCCCAAACGCGTGGCCAAGGCCTTCCGCGAGATGTTCGGTGGCTATGATATGTGCCCGGCAGAGGAACTCGGCCGCACGTTCGAGGAAGTCGCCGGTTATGATGACCTCGTCATCGTAAAGGACATCCAGTTCCATTCGCATTGCGAGCACCACATGGTGCCGATCATCGGCAAGGCGCATGTCGGCTATCTGCCGGATGGCAAGGTCGTCGGCCTGTCGAAGATCGCGCGCGTCGTCGATATCTTTGCCCATCGCCTGCAGACGCAGGAGGCGCTGACCGCGCAGATCGCCGGCGTTATCCAGGATGTGCTCAACCCTCGCGGCGTCGCCGTCATGATCGAGGCCGAGCACATGTGCATGGCCATGCGCGGCATCCGCAAGCAGGGCTCCACCACACTCACCTCCACCTTCACCGGCGTCTTCAAGGACACGCCCGAGGAGCAGGTTCGTTTTGTCACCATGGTGCGTGGCGGCCGGGCATAACGCCTAGGCCGATATCGCTAGACCATGATCCCGAAACGTGGGAACCGGTTTTCGGATAAGATCATGGTCAAACAGGAAAATACATCGGCGATGTCGGCACTGGAATTTCCCGAAGCTCCGTCAGACAAGAAGGCTCTGGAGGAAGGCGCGGTGTTTTCACCGCGCTTCGACACTGCCGGCCTTGTTACCGTCGTCGTCACCGATGCCGAAGACGGGATGCTGCTGATGGTCGCACACATGAACGCACAGGCATTGGCGCTGACCCTGGAGAGTGGCGTCGCCCACTACTGGTCGCGCTCGCGCAATGCGCTTTGGAAAAAGGGCGAAACCTCGGGCAATTTCCAGCATGTCATCGAGATGCGCACCGACTGCGACCAGGATGCATTGTGGCTCCGCGTGAAAGTGTTGGGCCACGACGCAACCTGTCACACCGGCCGGCGTTCATGCTTTTATCGGACGGTGGGGCTGGTCGACGGCAAGGGGACGCTTGCCGACGATGGCAGCAAACCGCTGTTCGATGCGCAAACCACGTATCGAAAGACCTGAGCTTGAACCTTCTGCCTCATACCAACCACACAGATTCATCATTTCGATACGGCCCGTCCGTATATTAGCCTTGGGACAAGGGAGATCATGATGCTCGAGTGGGCGTCATTGCGTAACAGACCAGATGTCAGGGAGGCCAATGGCCTGTCCTCTCCCGGCGGCGCATCCGAAACGAAATCTCCCAAGAAAACAGGAATTTCTCTGGCCCTCGGCGGTGGCTGCGCCAGGGGCTGGGCCCATATCGGCGTGCTGCGCGCGCTCGATGAGGCGGGCATCGAAGTCTCGATGATCGCCGGCACCTCGATCGGCGCGCTGGTCGGGGGCTGTTATCTCGCCGGCAAACTGGATGAGTTGGAAGAGTTCGCCCGCAGCCTTACCAGGCGGCGCATCTTCGGCCTGCTCGATCTCAATCTGCGCGGCAGCGGCCTCTTCGGCGGCATGAAACTGGATGCGCGTCTGCGCGAGCATGTGGCGGGCGTTCGCTTCGAAGACCTGCCCAAGCCATTCGTCTGTGTCACATCGGAAATCCGCACCGGCCACGAAATCTGGCTGTCGAGCGGTTCGCTGATCACGGCCATGCGCGCATCCTATGCACTGCCTGGCGTGTTCGAGCCGGTGAATTGCAACGGCCGAGTGCTGGTCGACGGAGCGTTGGTCAATCCCGTGCCGGTATCGGTCTGCCGTGCCTATGAGCAGCCTCTGGTCGTTGCGGTCAACCTCCATTACGACCTGTTCGGCCGCGCTGCCGTGATAAAGCACAGCGCCGGCGAGCTGGTTGTCGAGAAGGACGCCCCCCGCGCCGGCCACTTGGATCCGGACCACCAGTCGCATCAGACGCGCCTCGGTATCACCGGTGTCATGGTCGAGGCCTTCAACATCATCCAGGACCGCATCTCGCGCGCCAGGCTTGCCGGCGATCCGCCCGACATGTCGCTGCAGCCCAAGCTCAGCCATATCGGCTTGACCGAGTTCCATCGCGCCGACGAGGCGATCCAGCTCGGCTACCAGGCGACCATGGCGCAGATAGGCGAACTGACTAGGCTGCAGTCGGTTCTGGCCTAGAGCTATCCCCTTCAGAAGCCTGCTGTGCCGTTCAATTGACGGAGCGATGCCGCGCCCGCCCCAATTGGTTATGCTGGTCTGCGCAGGTGACGCTGCTCCGCTATGCGCCGCCCAGCTGAGTAACGCGGCTCAGGGGTTACGCCCGCGCCGCGTCGACAATGCGAAATTGCACCGTGCGGCTGCCGTTCCAGTAATTGCCCGACAGCGATCCGGCGACGTGGATTGTCTTGCCTCGGTTCTTGAACAGGAATTCGCCAAGTGCTGTATCGACGGCGCGAAAGGCGATCGCCTGGAGGCGTCCGCCACTTTCCGACTGCAGCTCCGCGCGGATATGGTTGGTGCCGACCGGCCTGGCATCGGCCAGTCGATGGCGCGGCAGCGCGAAAACCGGCGCGACATGCCCGGCGCCGAAAGGCCCCGCACTTTCCAGCGCTTCGAGCAGGCTGAGCGTCGCACCTTCCGCCGCAAGCGCGCCGTCGATCGCAAGGCTTTCCTCGCCCTGCAGCCGAAACACGTTGGCTGCCGCCCGTTCCTCGAAAAAAGCCCTGAGTTCGCCAAGCCTGACACGCTCAACGGTGATGCCGGCCGCCATGCCATGGCCGCCGCCCTTGACGATCAGCCCGGCGTCGGCGGCTTCGCGAACCAATCTCCCAAGATCGAATCCCGAAACCGAACGGCCCGACCCGGTACCGGTGCCGTTGGCATTGAAAGCGATGGCGAAGGCTGGCCGGCGCGCATGATCCTTCAGCCGCGAGGCAAGCAGGCCGACGATGCCGGGATGCCAGTTGTTGCTGGCGGTGACGACGATCGCCGGCCCGCTTCCTCCCGCAAGCTCGGCGTCGGCCTCGGCGCGCGCCGCGGCCAGCATCTCCTGCTCCATCAGCTGCCGCTCCTGGTTGAGCCGGTCGAGCGTTTCGGCGATGGTCCGCGCCTCCACCGGGTCGTCGGTCGCAAGCAGCCGGCTGCCGAGCGCGGCATCGCCGATGCGCCCGCCGGCGTTGATGCGCGGACCGATCAGATAGGCGAGATGGAAGGTGCTGATCGGTTCGCCGATCCGCGACACCCGTGCCAACGCAGCCAGGCCTTCGTTCTTCTGCTGACGCGCCACTTGCAGTCCCTTGACGACGAAAGCGCGGTTGACGCCGGTGAGCGGCACCACGTCGCAGACGGTGGCAAGCGCCACGAGATCGAGCAGCGAAAGCAGGTCCGGCGGGGTGGCGTCGGTCAGGCCGCGCAGCACCCTTGCCGTCTGCACCAGGGCCAGGAAGACCACGCCCGCGGCACAGAGATGGCCCTGCCCGGAAAGGTCGTCGTCGCGGTTCGGATTGACGACCGCAATTGCGGCCGGCAAGGCGCCGCCGACCTGATGGTGGTCGAGCACCACGACATCGGCGCCAGCTGCGTTGGCCGCATCGACGGAAACGGCGCTGTTGGTGCCGCAATCGACGGTAACGATGAGGGTCGCGCCGCGCGAGACAAGTTCGCGCATGGCATCGGAATTGGGCCCGTAACCCTCGAAGATACGATCCGGAATATAGATCTCCGACGGGACGGAGAAATGCGTCAGGAACCGCTTCAGCAAGGCCGACGAGGCGGCGCCATCGACATCGTAATCGCCGAAGATCGCGACCTTTTCCCGCGCCATCACCGCGGCCGCAATGCGGATGGCGGCTCTGTCCATGTCGGTCAGCGAGGCCGGATCGGGCAACAGGTCGCGGATCGTCGGATCAAGGAACCGCTCGGTCTGCTCTGCTGTCACGCCACGCCCGGCCAGGACGCGCGCGACGATATCGGGCACGCCATGACCCTGCGCGATGGCAAGCGCGATCATGTCCTGCCGTTCGGTCAGCCGGTGCTCCCAGGAGAGACCGGTAGCCGACTGCCTGACATCGAGGAAAAGGCGCCTTTCGCCCGTCATGCGCTTTGCCGACTCATGATTGGCCGCAGGATAGGCCAAAGGCGGGCGAAGCCAAGCGGTTCAGGATGGTGCGCCGTCGCGGGAGATCTCAAGAAGAACTACGCTTTCCGCCTTTCAGCCGCGCACCGAAACCGTCGGCCGACCGCACCACTCGCAGGCTCCTCAAACAGGGCCGCGCCGATCGAACGGTCTTATCGTTAAATCTTGCCGCCACCGTCGGCAGCAGCTGCATGGCTAACAACTGCGATGCGGCTTCGCAAGCGGATCTAGAACTTATCCAGATCCTGATGCCGGGCCTTGATCTCCCGCACGGTCCGCGATGACGAGCGCAGCACGATCGTATGGGTGGTGATGTAGGTGCGGCCGAACTTGACCCCCGCCAGCATGTTGCCGTCGGTGACGCCGGTGGCCGCGAACAGCACATCGCCGCGCGCCATGTCCTCCGCCCGGTAGACCCGCTTCGGATCCGAAATGCCCATCTTGGCGGCACGTGCGATTTTCTCCGGCGTATCGAGGATCAGCCGGCCCTGCATCTGGCCGCCGGTGCAGCGCAGTGCGGCGGCCGCCAGCACGCCTTCCGGCGCACCGCCGGTGCCGAGATAGATATCGATGCCGGTCTCATCGGGATCGGTGGTGTGGATGACGCCGGCGACATCGCCATCGCCGATCAGCCGGATCGCGGCTCCCGTGGCGCGCACGGCGTCGATCAGCCTGGCGTGGCGCGGCCGGTCGAGGATACAGGCCGTGATGTCAGACACCGTGACGCCCTTGGCCCTGGCCAGGCTGGCGATGTTCTCGGCCGGCGAGGCATCGATGTCGATGACGCCTTCCGCATAGCCCGGGCCAATGGCGATCTTGTCCATGTAGACGTCAGGGGCAAATAGAAGGCTGCCCTTCTCGGCAATGGCGATGACGGCGAGCGCGTTCGGCAGGTTCTTGGCGCAGATCGTCGTGCCTTCGAGCGGATCGAGCGCGATATCAACCGCCGGGCCTTTGCCGGTGCCGACCTCCTCGCCGATGTACAGCATCGGCGCCTCATCCCGCTCGCCTTCCCCGATTACTACAGTGCCCTTGATGGCGAGGCGGTTGAGTTCCTGGCGCATGGCATCGACGGCGACCTGGTCGGCGGCCTTCTCGTCGCCGCGGCCACGCAGCCTTGCAGCCGCGACCGCGGCCCGTTCGGTGACGCGCACCAACTCCATGGTGAGAATCCGGTCAAGACCGGTGACGATGTTCTGGGCCACATTCATTGGGGAAATCCTCGTTTGCATGCCACCTCCCGCCGGAGGCGCGCCTGTTTTGTCAAACGAGCATGACAACGGCAAGACCTGCCGGGAGTTTTATCGAAAGGCCTGCGATATCAATCGATTAAACCGCATTCTTAAAACGATGCTGGCCTGTTCCCGAGGAATCGGCGCAGCCTGAAACGCGAATTGCCGCTTAGAAAACCGCGAGATATCTGAGCAGCGAAACGATGCCGATGATGATGACGATAATCTGGACGATTTGTCTCATCCTGGCATCGAGCGGCAGGCGCTGAACCAAATAGAGGACCAGAATGATGACCAGGAACGTGATCAGTATGCCGATCAACACGGATGACGCCATGGTGCCCCTCCTTGAAATCAATTCCTGAAATCGGGAACCGAGCCGGCGACGTCGGCTCGGTGTTGGTCAATACCAGCGGCGCGACGTGTCGTTCATCGACTGGCCGACAGCAAGCCCGGCCAGAAAGCCGAGCAGCCCGATCATGCCGACAACAGCGGTCGTCGTGCCCGGGTTTTCGCGTGCGACGTCTGAAACCGCCTGGGCCTGGCTGCGCAACTGCTGTGCTGTTCGCGACGCACGGGTCGCGGCCGTATCGTAGAAGTCCGAAGCCTGCTCGCTGGCATCGTTCAGCATTTCCGCGCCGCGCGCCGAAATGCTCTCGTTGATCTTGGTGATCTCCTTGCGCAGTTCGGCAATCTGCTTTTCCAGCGTCTTCTGGATGTCGTCGATGTTCGGGCTGTCGGACTTGTTGGTGTCGGCCATCAAACGGCTCCCTTGGTTGTTGACCAAGAGAACGGCGCCGGCGCGGTTTCGTTCCGGCCGATCACGGCTATCTGCGAAGTGACACCGGCGAGGCCCCGCCCGACGGCGCCCGGGCGCTACCCTGCCCGCTCGATGCGGATGACCTGCGGCTTGTCGGTCAGGTGGCCGTCCTTGGTGATGCCGTCGACGGCCTTGCGAACGGCGGCCTCGGTGGTCTCGTGGGTCACGAGGATGACCGTCTTCTGCGCCGCCGCCTCGCCGCTGACCGCATGCTGGACGATCGATTCCAGAGAAATATCGTTGTCGGCCATGCGCTTGGCGATTGCGGCAAACACACCGATGCGGTCATGGACGGTCAGCCGGATGAAGTAGCCGCCCTCATGGCTGCGCATCTGCGCTTTCTTGTAGGGTTTCAGCTCCTTCGCCGGCCGGCCGAAGACAGGGCCGTGCTGGAAGCCTGGGCGGCTCTTGGCGATGTCGGCGACGTCGCCGATGACGGCCGAGGCGGTGGCATTGCCACCAGCGCCGGGACCTGAAAGCAACAGTTCGCCGAGGATGTCGGTCTCGATCGCCACCGCATTGGTGACGCCATGCACCTGCGCGATGACGGAGGCGGTCGGCACCATGGTCGGGTGGACGCGCTGCTCGATGCCGCTTTCGGTGCGCTGCGCGACGCCGAGCAGCTTGATCCGGTAGCCGAGATCGCCCGCCGCCCGGATATCAGCCTGGGTGATGTTGGAAATGCCTTCCATGTAGATGTCGTTGGCGGCGATCTTCGTGCCGAAGGCAAGGCTGGTCAGGATCGACAGCTTGTGCGCGGTGTCGTGGCCCTCGATGTCGAAGGTCGGATCGGCTTCGGCGTAGCCGAGCCGCTGTGCGTCCTTCAGGCAGGCGTCGAACGAGATGCCTTCGGCCTCCATGCGCGTCAGGATATAGTTGCAGGTGCCGTTGAGGATGCCGAACACGCGGGTGACCGAATTGCCGGCCATCGCCTCGCGCATCGTCTTGATGACAGGAATGCCGCCTGCCACCGCCGCCTCATAGTTGAGCAGCACACCCTTCTTCTCGGCGATTTCGGCAAGCGCCACCCCATGTTTGGCGAGCAGCGCCTTGTTGGCGGTGACGACGTGACGGCCGGCTTCGAGCGCCGCCTTCACCGACGAGCGCGCCGGCCCCTCATCGCCGCCGATCAGCTCGACGAACACGTCGACGTCGGCGGTCTGCGCCATCTTGACCGGGTCGTCGAACCATGTCGCCGAACAGAGATCGACGCCGCGGTCGCGCTTCCGGTCGCGCGCCGACACCGCGGTGACGGTGATGTCGCGCCCGCATTGCCGGGTCAGTTCCGCTGCCTTGTCGCGCAGCACGCGCGCCACCGACGCACCGACCGTGCCAAGTCCGGCAATTCCAACACGCAGTGCTTCAGCCATAGCAGGCGATGTCCCTCAGGTCAGATCGAAATTGTTTACGGCTTACCGGTGGGCGGACAGCGGCACCACATTGTTGGGCTGCTTGACGCTGGTCGACAGGAAGCGCTTGATATTGCGCGCCGCCTGTCGGATCCGGTGCTCGTTCTCCACCAGCGCCACGCGCACATAGTCGTCACCATGTTCGCCGAAGCCGACGCCGGGCGCCACCGCCACGTCGGCATGCTCGATGAGCAGCTTGGAGAATTCGAGCGAGCCGAGATGACGGAAAGGTTCGGGGATCGGCGCCCAGGCGAACATCGAGGCAGCCGGGGCCGGAATGGTCCAGCCGGCGCGGCCGAAGGCATCGACCATCACGTCGCGGCGCTTGTGGTAGACCTCACGCACCTCGGCGATGTCGGCGCCGTCGCCGTTGAGCGCATGTGCGGCCGCCACCTGGATCGGCGTGAAGGCACCGTAATCGAGATAGGACTTCACCCGGGTCAGCGCCGAGATCAGCCGCTCGTTGCCGACGGCAAAGCCCATGCGCCAGCCAGGCATGGAGAAGGTCTTCGACATCGAGGTGAACTCGACGCAGATATCGATGGCGCCCGGCACCTGCAGCACCGAAGGCGGCGGATTGCCGTCGAAATAGATCTCCGAATAGGCGAGATCGGACAGGATGATGATGTCGTTCTTCTTCGCGAATGCCACCACGTCCTTGTAGAAATCAAGCGAAGCGACCAGCGCCGTCGGGTTCGACGGATAGTTGAGGATCAGCGCCAGCGGCTTCGGGATCGAATGGCGGATGCCCCGCTCGACCGCCGGAATGAAGCCGTCATCGGGCTCGACCTGCAACGAACGGATGACGCCGCCCGACATGATGAAGCCGAAGGCATGGATCGGATAGGTCGGATTGGGGCACAGGATGACGTCGCCGGGCGCGGTGATCGCCTGCGCCATGTTGGCGAAGCCTTCCTTCGAGCCAAGCGTGGCCACCACCTGCGTGTCGGGGTCGAGCTTCACGCCGAAGCGGCGCTGATAGTAGGCCGCTTGGGCCCGGCGCAGTCCCGGAATGCCGCGCGAGGAGGAATAGCGATGCGTGCGCGGATCGCGCACCACTTCGCACAATTTGTCGACGATGGCCTTGGGCGTCGGCAGGTCCGGATTGCCCATGCCGAGGTCGATGATATCGGCGCCGCGCGAACGGGCGCTGGCCTTGAGCCGGTTGACCTGCTCGAAAACATAGGGCGGAAGGCGGCGGACCTTGTGAAATTCTTCCATGGCGGTTCCAGACATCGAAAGAGCCCAGACACTCGGGGGCGTTGGGCGCGCGCTATATACTCATTTGCAGGTAGGGTCGAGGGCGGGGTCGCATTTGCCTTCGATCTGCTTCAGCGTCTGAGGGCCATGCTGCTTGGCCAGATCCGTCAGCGTCGCCTGATTGGTGACCTTTGGGGCGCCCCCTTTGGGCGCTTGTGCATTCTCGTCGGCCTTCAGTTCGGCGAGTTTCGCATTCCTCTCGGCTTCGGTGAACTGTTTGTTCGCCACTTTCGGTGGGATGTTCAGATTCGGAAAGGTGCCGGTATCCTTCGGGCCCGCATCCTCGGCCATCGGCACCGGACCGCTGGTATTCGTGCTCGAACACCCAGCAACCCCCAGCAGGATCACCGCCGTGCCGATGCGGCAAAAGCGTGCGGCACCAAAAAAAACAGTCTCGCCAATATTAATCGTCATATTGTTTCCTTGGCAGCCGGGGTAGAGCGAGATTGGACCCTGCCGGATGTCCCATGTTAATATGTCAAGAAAACGCTTCGGGAGGAACCCCGCGAACCATGTCCAAGACACCCGATTCGGGCCAAGCGGAAGATGACGAGCCTTCGACCGTCGAGCAATATCTGGTGAAGGATCCGGAGCGCTTCGCGTTGAATATGGCGCGGATGGTCGAGCAGGCCGGCAAGGCGGCGTCCGCCTGGGCCGAGCCGCGCGAACGCGGCGAAGTGCGCGATCACGTCGCCGAACCGGTTGTCGACATGGTCAAGACGTTCTCGAAGCTCAGCGAATACTGGCTTGCCGACCCGCAGCGCGCGCTCGAAGCGCAGACGCGGCTGTTCGCCGGCTATATGACCGTATGGGCGAACGCCATCCAGCGCGTCAACCCCAACGCCGAAGGTCCCGACGATGCCGTCAAGCCGGAGCGCGGCGACAAGCGGTTCCAGGATCCGGAATGGGGCCGCAACGCCTTCTTCGATTTCCTCAAGCAGGCCTATCTCGTCACCTCGCGCTGGGCGTCCGAATTGGTCGAGCACGCCGAAGGTCTGGACGAGCACACCCGCCATAAGGCGAGCTTCTACGTCAAGCAGGTGTCCAACGCCATCTCGCCGTCGAATTTCATTCTGACCAACCCGGAACTGTTTCGCGAAACCGTGGCCTCCAACGGCGAGAACCTGGTGCGCGGCATGAAGATGCTGGCCGAGGACATCGCCGCTGGCAAGGGCGACCTGAAGCTGCGCCAGGCCGATTATTCTCCCTTCGAGATCGGCAAGAACATCGCCACCACGCCCGGCAAGGTCGTCGGCCGCAGCGATGTCGCGGAGATCATCCAGTATGAGGCGGCAACCGAGACGGTGCTGAAACGCCCGCTGCTGATCTGCCCGCCGTGGATCAACAAGTTCTACATACTCGACCTCAACGCGCAGAAATCCTTCATCCGCTGGGCAATCGAGCAGGGCCATACCGTCTTCGTCATTTCCTGGATCAATCCGGACGAGCGTCACGGTGCCAAGAACTGGGAAGCCTACATCAGGGAAGGATTGCAATACGGCCTCGACACGATCGAGAAAGCCATAGGCGAACGGGACGTCAACGCGATCGGCTACTGCGTCGGCGGCACGCTGCTGGCAGCGGCATTGGCGCTGATGGCCAAGGAAGGCGACGACCGCATCAAGTCGGCGACCTTTTTCACCACGCAAGTCGACTTCACACATGCCGGCGACCTGAAAGTGTTCGTTGACGAGGAACAGGTCGCGGCGGTGGAAAAATCGATGAATGAAAAGGGCTATCTCGACGGCACCAAGATGGCGACCGCCTTCAACATGCTGCGGTCCGGCGACCTGATCTGGCCCTATGTCGTCAACAACTACATGCGCGGCAAGGAACCCCTGCCCTTCGACCTGCTCTACTGGAACGCCGATTCGACCCGCATGGCGGCGGCCAACCACTCCTTCTATCTGCGCAATTGCTATCTCGAGAACAACCTGTCGCGCGGCACGATGGAACTGGCGGGGCACACGGTCTCGCTCGGCGATGTCACCATTCCGATCTACAACCTCGCCTCCAGGGAAGATCACATCGCGCCGGCGCTGTCCGTCTTCCTCGGCTCGAAATTTTTCGGCGGCGAGGTCGAATATGTGATGGCGGGATCGGGCCATATCGCCGGCGTCGTCAATCCGCCCGCATCCAACAAATACCAGTACTGGACCGGCGGTGCGCCGACTGGTGACTTCGCCCAATGGATAGCCAACGCAACCGAGCATCCCGGATCCTGGTGGCCGCATTGGCAGAGCTGGATAGAGGCCAAGGACAACACCCGCGTGCCTGCCCGCAAACCCGGCAAGCATATGAAAACCTTGGGCGATGCTCCCGGCACCTATGTCAAGGTGCGTGTGTAACGGACTGTAATGTGTGGTGAGTTGACGGACCGTCAAAAGCGGGCGAAATGGTCGTCAACCATCAAGCGGCCGTAATTAGGCGATTACTGCAAAAATACTTCCAGGCTTGCTGATTTGACACAGGTCTCGTTTCCGGATCGGAGACAAAGGTTGCCTTGACGCCGATGCCCAGGCGTTGCGCCAAGGACAAACCGACCGGACATCGAGGGGGAATTGACTTTGAAATCAGCAGGATGGAGCCTCGCAAAGGGAGAACGCCGCGCCGTCGTGGCAGCGCTCTGCTCCGTGCTCCTGGCCTCCTGCACATCGGCCGGCGACCCGACAATGTCGGTCGTGATGCCTGGCTACAATACCTCCTCTTCGGACATCCACGCGGCAACCACCGGTAAGCCGGTCGCCACCGCCGATTCGTCATCGCAGATGACGGCCACGCAAACGACCGTGATGAGCGAAGGTGACACGGCGCTGCCCGAAACGGTCGCCTACGTGCCGATGACCAAGCCCGAAGCCGCCTTTCCGCTGATAACGCCGGCCGGCGCTCAAACGATCGCGGGACAAACGCCACAGGCCTTGCAGCAGCCGGCGCAGACGGCGCAGCAGACCGACGCGGTCGCGCAGAAGATCGCCGCCGCCGATGCCGCCGTGACGGCGGCAAAGGCCGCCGCGGCGCCGGTGATGAACAATCCGGTTTATTTGACCGCGGGTGAAATGCCGCAGGCCGAGCCGCCGAAGAAAAGAGGCTTCCTGGCCTCGATGTTTGGCGCCACGCCTGCCTCGGCGACGCCTGCTCCGCTGGTCAACACGCGATCGGGCGAACAGCCGGCCGCGCAGGCCAAACCAGCGCCGGCGGCGGCAAAGCCGATCATCACTTTGGCCTCGGCCGATTCCACGGCAAAGCCGATACAGTTGGCTTCGACCGGTGATGAAGCCGGTCACATCACGGGGAGCGACGCCCTGCCTGGCGTGCGCCAGACGGCCCTGTTCGAGATCAAGCGCAAATCCGGCCTCGACGATGAAAGCGACGTCGACCTCAACGAGGACGAAGGCGGCTCCTATCAGGTTGCGTCCGCCGCCGGCATGGCGCGCCTGGCGCCCAACGGGCTGCTGAGGCAGAACGAAAACGTCGATGTGGCCTGCCTGAAGCCGTCTCTGGTGCGGGTACTGAAGACGATCGAAGGCCATTACGGCCGCAAGATGGTCGTCACCTCGGGCTATCGCGACCCTGCCCGCAACCGTCGCGCCAACGGCGCCAAGAACTCGCTGCACATGTATTGCGCCGCCGCCGACATCCAGGTGCCCGGCGTGTCCAAATGGGAGTTGGCGAGCTATATCAGGACGATGCCGGGCCGTGGCGGCGTCGGCACCTACTGCCACACCGAATCGGTTCACGTCGATGTCGGTCCCGAGCGCGACTGGAACTGGCGCTGCCGGAGGCGCAGCGGCGGTGACGAGGGCTGATTTCGGAGTGGGCCAGCCGGACACCAAGCAGAATCTGGTGTTGCAGGGCGATCCAATGTCGAAGTGGCTCGCAATCGTCTGAAAGAGTTCGCAAATCAACGCGGTCGTCTTGTTGGGCAGCGGCCGGAAACTGGTGTCAAGGCCGCGCAAATCGATCGCTTCGACAGGTCGGAAAAAAGTTGTCGCGAGCGGCCACAGACGGGTTGCCGGTTGCGTGCAACGTCAGTATAAGCCGCTTTCATCTGAGCGCGCCCATCGTCTAGCGGTCAGGACACCGCCCTTTCACGGCGGTAACAGGGGTTCGATTCCCCTTGGGCGTACCAGAAATTTCAAGCACTTAGCACCTCTTCCCCTGAACTAGCCGAATAAGCACCGAATACACGTCTGCGGACGATTGCGAACGGTGCTCTGTTGATTCCGTGTCGTTTCCTGCGACTATCGGCAAGTCCATGCGACATGGACGTGGTGCGAAAGGGGCGAAAATGGATATGCTAGACAAAGCGCTCGCCGATCTCGATCAGGCTGCAGAAATGTGCCAAGCATCATGCGAGATGATGATTCACCAGCAAGCAGCAATCTTCTCTGACCCAGAGCTTCTGAAGGCCGCAATCACCCAGCTCTATCGGCAGCACCTCGCTATCAGTCGAAACATCTCATTTCTAGGGTCGGTGATGCAAGCGCTGCGGGACGGGATCAAGATACCGCCTGTGCCAAACTGAAAGCCCGGAAGCCGAAGCCGCCGAGCCATCTCGTAATCAGGTAGCCGTAATAGGCTCCGATTGGGGTTCAACGGGCCTTGACGGTTTTTCGGGCCGATGGACCCGGCCATGCTGTTTGCTCCTCCCTGTAGGGGTAGATATGCACCATACGTTCGCCGAGTTGTGCTCGCCACAGCTCCGCCACGACCGCATCGGCTCTCGCTTTGCCGACACGCGCCTCGATGAATAGGACGCTGGCGACCATCTGCGCCCACGCGATTCGAACCGCCTCGTCGCGATCGCTGCCATCCTCGACTGAACTCAGCCGGTCCATTGCATCGAAGATGGCAATCTTGTCCTGGTCACGCATGCGCCCTTCTCCCTCACCTTCCGCAACGATCGGATCGCGGGGGATTTTGGAAAGGCTTAGTTTGTTCGGCATTTGCTTTACTCCATCTATTTGAACAGATTGAATATAGCTCGCAATCATTACCAATGTAAATTGATCCAAATTGATTATTTAGTTACCAATATGGTTGAAAAATACTTTGGCGTAACCGAACTGGTTCCATGTGGCAGGCGGCGTCACCGAAATGGTTACAATAGTCCTCGGCGATGGCGAGATGATCGGCGGCGGCGCTGGCGTGAGGCTGCGGAAGTAAATGAGCCCCACTACTCTGGACTTTCGTATCGCAGCGGATGCGCGTTCCTAATGCTAGGCCGTGCGACTTAAGGCCCATGTCGCTCGCGCATAAGTCCAGCCGCCGAAACCATTCGCTTGCCGTTTCATTTCACTGCCAACTGGCGAGAACAGTCCCTTCATCGTCAGTTCAATGGATGCCCGCCACGTCCTGCGATATCGGGCATCCAAGATGACGGAGTGACGGTGCCCATACCTGACGAGCTACGCGACGTTTCGCTTAGATTTGAGTGCCCGAAGTGCGGGCATCCCACCATCCGGAAAGGCTCATGGTTCAAAGTGATTTCCAACTTCACATGCGAGAACTGCGGGGGTGAACTTCGGCTCGGCTACCCCGACAAGTTGGCCCTGTTCGAGAAGCATAAGCACCTGGTCGGCTAACGCCTGCGCCATCGCCTCGCTGCTGATGACATTGAAGGCAATCCCGATCCCAGGCACGTCAGCACGTCATTTGCTGAACGCCAAAACCTTACCATGCGGATGCATATGCGCCGCCTCACCCCTCTGACTAATGGCTTTTCCAAGGTCGAGGCTCACGCCAACGCCGTGGCGCTGCATTTCATGTACTACAATTTTGTGCGCATCCATGCCACGTTGCGCGTGACCCCGGCGATGGCCGCTGGCGTGACTGACAAGCTTTGGGAGATCGGCGACATCGTGGCACCAATCGAGGCGAAGGAAGCCGAGAAGCCAATGGTGCGCGGACCCTATAGGAAGCACCGCGATTGCCTACTCTGGCTTACCGAGACTGGGGGAGCGACAATGAGAAGAATTTTATCGGTTCTGTGTCTGTCCGCACTTGTCACGACAAGCGGTCAGGCTCGACCTGCGGTCAACATAATCACGTATGAAACCTTTTGGGATTTCTGTCGAAACCGGGCAACTGATGAACATGACAGGGCCGTTTGCACTGCTTACGTTCTCGGCCACGTGGATGCCGCCGTTACCATTTCTGAAAATATGAGCAACGGGCCAAAGCTATGCATGGACTTTGACAGCATACCTGCGCTGGTCGATCGTGTGTTGTCTTACGTTCCGTCAAAACTGACAAGCGAAGGTCACGTTTCGACTCTCATCCAGGCCGCTATCCTAAAAGCTCTAGCCTGTTAATTTCAAACTGACCCACTACCCGAAATCGTCCGGCTTGCGCGCATGCTCCGGTTGCGGCACGGTAAAGGCCGGGACAATATTGCGGGGGAGCAATACTGTGCAGATGGTAGCTGGCTTAAGGGTGCTTATGGGCACATTGGCGATGGTCACGCCGACAAGAGCAGGCAACTTAGAAGATTGCTCGGCCTATGGGCATCTCGCTTACACAATCATGAAACAGCGTCAAAGTGGCATCGATATGTCGGTCCTGATGTCGATTCTCGAGAAGAAAGCCGACGGGGCTGCAAAGCGGCAGGCGCAACAGTTGGTGATCGACGCCTACGACACACCCCTGTTCGAAATCGAAGAGAACAAGCAGCGCACAATTTCTGAGTTCGCTAATAAGGCGCAAGTGTATTGCTACCAGTCCAAGGGGTCACAGTGATCGCAGCGGTAATGCTCGCAGTGTGGTGATTTGCGTTCCTGCTAACGTAGGGCCATGATCTGTCTGCCGGGAGGGCCTCCGGCATGGCTTGGCTGCTGGTCACCCCAACCCAAACACCCACCTGGCAGCCGGGCCGCCACGCTCTCGCCAGCAGCGTTCACTCCTCCGCAGCATGGCGCACCGACCCGGTGGTGTTCCATTGGATGAACTCGACTTCCTTCCCTGTCACTTCCCGCACGGCGTTCAACAGCGCCTCATGCAGGGTCCGCGTTGAAGGGTAATGCTCACATTGCGGCGAAATGAACGGCTTCACGATGCTCAAGTGCAGCGCCTCGGCCGCTACAAGGAAGCGCTCGATTTCAGCCTCGGAAAGCTGTTTGGATGGTCTGCTTCTGGCCATTTGGCGATCTCCGGTTTTTTGAAGTCGTCGCCGCAACGAAAGGATTATATTCCTTATCTCGCGCTGCCTGCCAAGCCCTTACGCGATCACACCATGTCCAAAAGAGGTATCTTAGCCATGCTGAATATGCGGCGGTCCTGGAGGCGGGCCGCCGGGCCGGCGCCTAATCAGGCAATTTCCCCCAACGGAAGGGCGCCGGTCACTTCCTACCTCCCTGGCCAGAGTATATTAGCCAGCGCTTGACGAAGCCGGCCGCCGCGCCAGAATCCTTGAATGGCGAAGGGTAGCATTAACGTTGGCGATGAGGTTGCCATCACCGCGACTGTGCGCAGGCGAGTGACTGAGGATCGGGTAAGCGTCTCAATCTCTTCCTATAACCAGCCGCATTCCATCTTGGATCGAACATCGAAGGTAACGCGCGGCCAGCCGATCGAGCTGATAGGCGATGTCGTCCGCGTTGACGAGGGCAAGGTGACGGTCAACCTCGGCGTGCCGGTCACGGTGGATGCCGCGACGGTTAGGTTGATGACCGCCTACGTGCCGCCGAAGCGCAAAAGGCCGCTCGTCGATAAGCCGACGTAAAAGAAAAACCCGCTGACCGAAGTCAGCGGGCCATCTCCCTCATACCTGCGCCCCCTAGTCCCCAGACAATCCGCCGCTCCAGGAAACCCTACGCAACAGCGTTTGTAGAGCTAAACCTGCTTGCTGCGCTGTAACTCTGCGGCAACACTCGCCCTCAGATGTGTCTCGTTTCGGGACGAAAAAGCCGGCCCCGGTTTTGCATTGAACAGAATGCCGGTGCTCCTCCACCCGGTCCTGATCGGGGGATCAGGTTAAGCTCGCCGGGGCATGGGCTTGGGGTCTTCGGCCCGGCGAGCTTTCCTTTTCAGTGCAGCAGCAGCGCGCCGACGACGGCGCAAGAGGCAAATGAGGGCGAGGACGGGCATCATGCTTTCCCCGCTTCGCCGTATGCCGCCTGGATGATCTCGCCGGCCGACATCATGGCGAGCACGTATTCGTTGCCGAACGCCTGCCACAGGGTGTACGGGATCGACACGCTGATGGTTGTGCCGTCCTCCATGTCAAAACGCATCCCGACCCACTCGCCTTTCGGCGCAGGCCGTTCGTGCGCAAGCACAATCTGCCGTTCGATAACCGCGGGCAGCCCGTGTCCTGCATGCGCATATCTCCGCAGCCAAGAACGGCTGGACAATGCGCTCTCGCTGACCGCCTCAGGAATGTTCATCCATCCCTCGATTGATACCAATCTCAACGAGTCGGTACGCATTCAGGGGCATGACTTGCATTTTGTCACGGTCGACCTCGCGCGATCGACCCTGGGGGTTATCCAGCGCCTGCGCGACATCGTTCTATCGCCCAGAACCGACATGGTCAGCGCCTAAGATAGTTGGGACGCTGTGCCGGTGCCCTTTACGCGGCAGTCGGGTAGCGACCAGGGCGATCTGTTCCGCAATGTCGAGGATCTTGCGATCGTGTTACTCCGGCGCTGGATCAGGTCTTTCGTCTTTCTGAGCAAGTCCGGAACCGGAACCCCCCCAGCGACTTCCGCGACGGAACGATTACGAAGCGGCGTTTCGTGAAGGACCGACGATTGACGGTTCAACATGGTGTGATCGCGGAGCTTGGGTGCCAAGTCATCTTCAGAGCGAAGCTCATTTCCGGCACGCCTTCACAAGCTCTTCGACGGCTCCGAGCGCCGCTGCCACGTCAGCTTTTACGATGGGCTGCGTGGGATTGTGCGAAAGCGGATTGAGGATGAGCTTCTTGTATTTCTTCAATCCCTCGAAGGCGGCCTTGCGGTCGGCGTTCCCATTTGCATGGGCTTCGCCCTTGTTGAGCAAATCCTCAATTTTGATCTTCTGCGGATCATCGGTGTAACCGAACTGGATGTTGTGTTTGCGGCAATAGCGGCGCAGTGTCAGCTCGCATGCCGTCCGGGCATAGTTCGCTGCGGCAGCGGGATGATTGTCGTCGAGGAACCGGCCCGCCTGTTTCAACGTCTCGGCGACGAGGTCGTCCTGGCTTTCCCAGATCACCGGGCGCAGCAGGCCGTCGGCGTCGAGCTTCTCGTATATCTCGATCGCCTTCCAAGGCTCGCCCGAGAGTTGCTCGCGTGCGAGTTCGAACCAGAAGCGGTCGTGGGTGAGCAGGATTATCTGCCACTCCTTGAACAACTCCCCGATCACGTCCAGCACCGGCCGGCGGTGCGAATAGTCGAGGCTGATCAGCAGGTCGTCGAGCACCAGCAGCTTCAGCGCCTTGTCGTTTTCCGGGACGCAGGCGAGGCGACCGGCAAGATAGGTCGCGATCGCCAGCGCGGAAAGGCGCGCCTCATTCAGGAAATTGGGTGGCGCCGGCAGCGCATGATCCCGGAATTTGACGCTGGCGGTCATCGTCTGGTTGCTGAGCTCGCGCGCTTCCTCGTCATAGTTCACGCCGAAGAAGGTGAAACCTACCAGTTCGAGCGCATCCGGCTGAAAAACGTCGAGCAGTTTACGAAGGACGGATTTGGCATGAGCTTCCAGCGCCGCGAGCGCCTGCTTCATGCCTTCATTGAACTGGTTGCAGGCGTCCTTGACCTTTTCCGCGAAGTCCGGCGGACGACGTGTTCCCTTGCTATACTGTACGCGGCGCTCAAGGCCGCATTCACTTCCGCCCAAAGTTCACCGACGGTTCGCCTGAGTCCCCCTGCCATTGTCGCCTCGTAGTCGGCAAGGAGTTTTTCCACCGTCACGGTGAGCAGATTCGGGGCGTCGTTCGCCGTCCGACCCGTGTTCATTTCGATCAGCCGCGTGTGGCTCAGAAAGGCCGACTTTCGCGCCGTATCGAGCACATTGGCGGTCGGGTGCCCCGCCGCGGACCAGTGCAGTTCGGTCTTGTCGGTCAGCGTGGCCTTTACGCTCGGTTCGGCCGGATCGCTGAAGACATTGCACATCTGCGAAATGTCCTGTGCCTCCACCGAGAACAGTCCACGCAGCGCCCGGTAGATGGAGGACTTGCCCGATCCGTTCTCGCCCCAAGCCAACAGGTTCTTGCCGTCGAGCAAGAGCGAGGCCGGCGCGAGCGCCGGGAAGGCTCGGAAGTCCGAAATATAAATGGACGCAATCTTCGCTGCGCTTTCTCCCCCCGAATCCGCCATGTCAGGCTCGCCCCTCAATGATCCGCACCGCGTCGAGGGATTGCAGGTCGAAGAGGGTCGCATAAAGAGGGTGGGCGGGGTCGGCGAGGCAGCGCGACCATTCGTCGGCGGCGCGGGCGAGCGCGGCGCCTTCGAGATCGGCGAGGCTCATCAGCCCCGCCTCGCGCGACGCTGCGAAGGGGCGCAGATTCCGCGCGTGCAGTTCCTCGGCGAAGAACAACTCGTAGACGAAGGCGTTGATCAGAGCTTCGAGGCGGGGGCGATCGGCACCGGCGAGGATTGCTCTCACTACCGTCTTCACTGACGCCTCTTGCGTGGCTCCCGCTTCTGGGATCGGCAGCTTGCCAACATACATCGGCTTGAACTCGTAGAATCCTCCCTGTTTCGAGGAAAACTCCTGCCGCGTGATCCACCACGACATGGTCGAGTTTAGAACCGCGAGCAGGAAATGTGAGCGCTCGGTGACGATGATGCTCGTCTTGTCGTTGCCGTAATATCCAGTGTCGTCGGGTGCATAGGCACACTGCTTTTCGATCGCCGGAACAAATATCTTCGGCTCTTCGAAATTCTCCCAATAAGCAACGGTGTCCTGAATCTCGTGCCATTTGTACGGACCGGCTTTACGACCGCCCCAGGTGCCATCACGTGTGTCGTTCCAATCGCGCGGCTTTGGCTCCAGTTGCGGCCGAAATTTCTCCAGATGCGCCTTAATGGCGGGGTAGCGGTCGATGTCCGTGCCCTGGCGCGTGAAGATTAGCCATTTGTCCGCCGGCTCCACCTGCCACCGCTTCACATCGCGCCCGCGCAGGAAGGGTTTGATAATTTCCGCGCTCTTTGGATCGGCGGCGATCAGTTCGGCGCGTTTGACACCGTCGATGACGAAGGCTTCGTTCAGCCCGGTCAGTATGCCGCGATAGAAGCGCCCCTGGCACCATTCGCCGAGCGGCGTGCCACCCGCGCGCAGGCGCGCGAGCAGGTCACGCTCGGCCTGGGGCTCCAATTGCCAGCCGCCGGGCGAGAGATCAGCCTGGGGCATGGCGAAGGCTTCGGCGGCGAAACGCTCAGGGAAGCGCTTGACCGATTCTTTGGGCTCCTCGCCTTCGATCGGCGTCCAGTTGAGTGACTGGATCGTCTCGCTCGGCCGAGGCTTGCTGGGTACGGATTTGCGTGTGCCAACCAGAATGGTGGGATAGGCGATCGCTTCGAACACCGGGGCATCACCGAAATCGACGATCTTCAAGATGCGCGCATGCGTGATGAGCCATTCGCGCAGGCCCTTGCCGTATCCGGCACGATACCATTTGTTCGAAGTGATGAAGGCGAGCGCGCCCGATGGCTTGAGCAGCCGCAACGCGCGTTCGTAGAAATAGACATAGATGTCGGCGGCCCCGGCGAAGGTCTCGTAATCCGCCTTGAGCTGGGCCTTGGCGATCACCGACTTATCGTTGACGCGGAAGCTCTCGATCTTCTCCTGCCGGATGTAGGGCGGATTGGCGAAGGCGATGTCGAACCAGCCTTCGTCGGCCGAGGCGTCGAGCCCGAACATCCATTCGCCGTCGAAGAAGGGTGCGAAGGCATTGGGATCGAACGGGTCCCAGGCCGCAAGTTTTTGGGCGTCATCACTAACAAATGTATGCTCACGTGCCACTTCGGCGGCGATCTCTTCGCGTAGCGCCTTGATGCGTTTCTGCATAGCCCGCTTGGCCGCACCGTTGGCGGCGGCGAAGAAGGCGCGATTGGCCTCGCGCAGAGCTCGCTGCTTGGCTGCCATGTCCCGAGTCACCAGCACTGCTTGGCCGCTGCGGTGCAGCGGGGTCAGCGTGTTCGCAGCGACGAACTTGGCCTCAAGGTTAGGAAGCGGCGTGATGCCACGATTGGGGCGGTCGGCGTGTTCTTTCTGCTCCACGGCCAGGCTGATAAAGCACCGCAGCTTGGCGATCTGCACGGCTATGGGCTGAATATCCACGCCGTGCAGGCAGCGATCTATCAGGAACAGCTTGCGCGTGTAGTCGGGATAGTGGCCGCTTGCGAACTTGACGTCGAAGTCGGTAAGTGCAGCTTCGGCCGTTTCAATCTCAGCGGCGCGTTCATTGGCTGCGGGAATGGCTTCGGCCTCGGCGAGCCGCCGTTCGTAATAGAGCCGGTTGTGCGCCTTCCACTTCTCCCCGCCGGGATCCAGCACATCAAGCATGTGGACCAGCTTCTGCAACAGGCCGAGCGGGAACGCGCCCGACCCCACAGCAGGATCGATGGCCTTGCAACTCTCGATGGCGGCGATCAGGGCATCCACTTGGGCTGAGCTGAAGTCATGCGAACGGCTGGCGAAGCTGAGCAGAGCGCGGAGGCTAGCTTCGTCTTTCCCCGAAGGTCCGGCGAATGCCGTGCGCGGAGGGCTCTTGAGGTTAAGCTCCCCCGGCAAGGCGCCGAAATTTAGCCCCTGTGCGCGAGGACGCGCGGCGTTCAGGTCCAGTTCGCTCGGCAGCTTCGGCAGCAGCCAGGCGACCAGCGCCTCGTCCACCATGAAATCGACCACCTCGCGTGGGGTATAAAAGCTGCCCGACTTGTTGCGGGCGGTGGTTCTGGTGTCCACGTTATAGGATGCAAGCAGGTTCTCGAACACCTTGCCCAGCAACTCGGGATCGAGGGCGGCTTCCTCTTCAAGCGGAGTGTTCTCCTCGACGGTGAATTTGTAGCGCTCGAACAGGTCGACAAGGCCGGGCACATCACGCGGCGCCTTGGCCTTCTCGAACCAGCCGGACAGATCGACGCCCTTCGCTCCCCCGAAGAACAAGGCGTTGGGCAGGCGCGGCTGCTTGTCCGGCTGATCGGAAAAGCCGTCGATGCG
Organism: Mesorhizobium sp. B4-1-4; assembly: GCF_006439395.2. Classification (NCBI taxonomy): domain Bacteria; kingdom Pseudomonadati; phylum Pseudomonadota; class Alphaproteobacteria; order Hyphomicrobiales; family Phyllobacteriaceae; genus Mesorhizobium; species Mesorhizobium sp. B4-1-4. The sequence goes on along the minus strand of NZ_CP083950.1, from coordinate 1,547,392 downwards.
TAGGATCAGGCCTTTGCGCTCCCGCTCGGCGTGCCCCGCACGCGGATCCTCGCTCGCAATCTCGGTATCCAGGCATTCGAACAGGCCGCCGTTGAGAAAGGGCACGCTGGCAAAGGTTTCCAGCGCCTTGTCAGGTTCCGCGAACAGGGCGGCGTAGCGATAGACGTGGTGGCCGAGGTAATCCTTCGATTGCCCGCCCTCGTCCTGCCGCCAGCGCCGCTCGGACATCTCCGTGTTGAGGGTGGCGAAGAACAGGTTCTGGAGGATGGCGAGGTAGTAGCCGTGGCCGGCGGGCATCGCGGCGGGCGGCTCCTTCAACAGCTTCGCCAGCGCGGCTGGGTCGAACAGGGCCTCTGGGAAGGCCCTTCTCCTTGACGAACCAGACGAACATCAGCCTGGTGAGCAGGCGGATCAGTGCGATTTCCTTGGCGCCCTCGCCATTGCCCTGACCCTTGGGGAAGGCGAGTGGCGCGCTGGTGCTGGCCCAGGCGAACCAGTCGGCCAGCTCCTCATAGAAGCGCTTGTTGAGTTCGGCGGCCGACAGTGTCTCCAGCCATAGATCATAGAGCGCACGGAAATCGGACGGAGCCTTGCGCCGGGCGAGTGCTGCGAGCGAGAGGTCGGCCAGAATTTCGACATGGGCACGGTGGGGCCGGGCGAGGTCGATGTCCTTGATCAGGCTGATCCGCCCACCGACCACGTCGCGCGAGGCGTCGCGTCGGTTGGAGCGACGGTCGATCACCGTCAGAGTCGCGTGGTCGCCATGGCGGAACAGCACAATCGCAGGCATCGCGAACCCACGATTGAGAGCGCGCACGATCGTGACAAGCTGGCGACGTGACCAGTTGCCGTCGTCCAGATCGATGGCGAGGATGACGAAGGAGTCGATCGCGCCACGCTGGAAACTCCCGCCTGTCGCCGGATCGCCACCACGAGACAGCGCGGGCAGTTCGTCGCCGGTGAGCTGAAACAGGAAATGCACCGCGCGCCAGCGGCTCAGGGTCTCGAAACGAGCCGTATCCATCCCCATCGCTGCGAGAAACTGGACCGGGGCGGCAGGAGCGTCCAGCGTCTTGGGACTGCGATAGCCCATGGCGCCGAGCAGCGCCCGACCCGCATCCGCGAGGTCCGCGCCAGCAAGCCCGGATACCGCGTCGCGGATCGTTGCGAGACGTTGAGGAGCGTGGCTCATGCCGCCCCCGTCGCCGGTCGGATGATGAGCCAGGTGATGAGGTCATAGTCCAGGCTGGCTCGGGCTTGCGCACCCCCGTCGGGCACGCGCGCGCCGCGCGAGCCTGCGAGCGCCGCCAACGTGCGCGTCGCCGAGGTTTCGCCGATCGAGGCGACGGCGGCGCGGATCAGCCCATCATACCGCTCCATCTTCTCACCATGATCGGTCTCGTCGTCGAAAGCGTTGCACAGCGCTTCGAAGGGCTCACTTCGTCCCAGGCAGAGCGCACGATACGCTTCCAGGATCGGCTTGGGCTGGCCGAAACCTAAACGCACCGAGCCGTCATCCTTCACATGGACAAGATAGTGGGGATCTAGCGGGTTGATCTTCGCCTGCTCGGGGTTCGGATCGGGTGGGCGACGACCGAGGCAGAAGATCACGCCAGGATCGATGGCGCCTTCCTCGACCTCATTAGGCACGATCGCGTGCAGCCCAAGCGGCGCGTCACGCAGCGCCCGCTCATTGGCGCGCGCGAAGCCAAGCAGGTCGGCGCGGAAGTCGTCGAGCGCGAAATCGGCGAGCGTCAGGCCGCCGCCGGTTTCCTCCAGATCGAACACTTCATCCTTCAGTCGGAGTAGTTGCTCGTCGCGCCAGCGGGCGTCGCCATCGGCCCCGGCGCGCGCATTGAGCAGATCGTCGTCGCCCGTGGCCGAAAGATCGACCAGCGCCATGCGGGCCTCCACGCGATCCTTGAGGCGAAGGTATTTGTTGAGGTCCTCGGTCGGCCAGAAATTGACCATGCGGATCGAAGCATTGCGGCTGCCGATTCGGTCGATCCGTCCGAAGCGCTGGATCAGGCGCACGGGATTCCAGTGAATATCCACATTCACCAACAGGTCGGCGTCCTGGAGATTCTGGCCTTCGGAAATGCAGTCCGTGGCGATCAGCAAATCGATTTCGCCGCCAGTCTCGGCGCCTCGCATCGATGCACGGCGCTTGGCGCGCGGCGCGAAGTTGACCAGCACATCCTGAAAGCGCGCCCGCCCGAAGGTCGCCTTGCAGCCGTCTCCCGTCACCAGCGCCGCTTGCAGCCCGCATTCACGCGCCAGCGGAAGCAGCTCCTCGTAGAGATAGCGGGCGGTGTCGGTGAAGGCCGTGAACAGGATGATCTTGCGGTTGGCTTCGCCGTCGCGGTTGGTGTTGGGCTTGGCGGCCTTGGCGCGGACGATGTCCTTGATCCGGTCCAGCTTGGCGTCCCGATCGGGCGTGACCTTGCGTGCTTCGTCCGTAAGCGCAGCGATTCGCTCGCGGTCGCGTGTCAGCGCTGCTTTCCACGCCGCCCGGTTGATGTGGGCGAGGTTGTATCTCAGCGCGCCGCCGACCTCGAAGGCTTCTTCCAATTCATCGTCCAACTCAATCTCGTCCGGCGCAGGCGTGTCGATGGTCGCCGTCGCATCAAAGTTGTCGAGATCGCCGAGCCGCTGGTCGATGCGGGCGATCATGCGGTCCATAGTTTGACGGAACGAATTGACGGAGCTTTCCAGCCGCTTGAGGAAGCCAACCTTCATCATCGCGATGAGGTATTTCTCGCGATTGGCCTGGTCGAAATTACCGCCCTTGTCATAGAAGGCGCGATACTCTGGAAGTACGAAAGTCAGCGGGCCATAGAGCGCCAGTTCCAGCTTGCTGATAGCTGCATCCACGTCTTCGAACGCCGGAAAGCCGCCTTGGTTATCGATATTGGCAAAGACGGATTCGGGTGCGGCCCGCTTCGGAAATCCACCGATCTGCTCCATCGAAGCGGCGTAGTGGCGCTCGACGTGTTTGCGTGAGCGCGCAATTGTCACGCCATCGAGCAGGCCGAACAATGCGGGTGGTAGCTTGTTGAGGAGTTGACTGACCTCACGACTGCCGCTCTTCGCCCAGTCGGCAAAACGACGCCGAGAGCCACCGATCAGCGCGGCGAGATTTGGCACGCCCAGGTCCGCGAATCCGTCGCCCCTGTCCGCAGAGATCAGGTCCAGTTGGGCCTTGAGATCGCTCAGATCATTGTTCACCGGCGTGGCCGAGAGCATCAGGACTTTGGTTCGGAGGCCGGCCTTGATCACATCGTCCATCAGCCGCTCGTAGCGGCTCCGGCGTCCGCCTGCTCCCTTATTCCGGGATGCGCTTCGGAAATTGTGGGATTCGTCGATGACGATGAGATCGTAATTGCCCCATTCGATCCGTGCGAGGTCGATGTCGCCGACTTTCCCTTTCTCGCGCGAAAGATCGGTGTGGGACAGGACTGTGTAACCGAACCGGTCCTCACGCAGCGGGTTCATCTCGCTGTTATTGGCAGCGAGGTAATCGGTCCAGTTCTCGCGCAGCTTCTTCGGACACAGCACGAGCACGTTCTTGTTGCGCTTCTCGAACCACTTGATAACGGCCAAGGCGGTGAAGGTTTTGCCCAAACCGACGCTGTCGGCGAGGATACAGCCACCGTGTTTTTCGATCTTGGCGAGCACGGCGCGCAGGCCGTCGCGCTGGAAATCGAACAACGCGCGCCAGATTGCAGTCTGCTCGAATGCCGTCTGCTGGATCAGCGCTTCTTCGGCCGCCTGGCTGGTCAGGAAATCGCCGAACAGGTGGAGCAGCGTCTTGAAATAAACGAACTCCGGCGCGGCATGAGCATAGCTGGCTTCGAGTGCACGCAGCACTTCCTCGCGCACGTCTTCAGTCAGACCAGCGTTGTCCCATAGCTCGTCGAACCAGGCCAGTAGGTCCTCTCGGTCGCGGTCGCTATCGACGATCAGATTGAGTTCGATGTTCGCCGAGTCGCCGAGCCCAAGCCCGTTGATCGTGAAGTTCGAGCTGCCCAGCACGGCATGCGGACGGCGTCCGTCGTCGATATGGATCAGCTTTCCGTGCAGCAAGCCCGAACGCTTGACCGACCGTATCGCGACTCGGTCCCTGATCCATTGAGCACAGCGCAACGCCGCAGCCCGCCGCCTGATTTGCTCGGTGAGATGCAGTCCTGACTCGTCGAACGAGAAGGCGGGTGGGACGAGGCTCGCATTGTCGGCATCCTTCAAGAATCTCGGCTCGCCGAACAGGAAGCGCATCTGCCCAACGCTGTCCAACGTTGTTCGGAGGCGATCATAAGCAAAGGTCGTGAAATAAGCTGAGACAACCGACAGGCGGCTCTCAGGAACCGCGTGCTCAGTGATGAACTCGTGAACCTCTCCCCTTCCACGATTATCTCTGATGCCCGATCTACCTGTCTTCACGCTGTCTCCTTGTTCAATGTCACTTTAATGCGACAGCCGACGATAGTTCGAACTCCGCGATGGACTTGAGTGAAGGCAAGAACCTTCGCTATGCAACAAGTCCATAACACGTTGGAATTCGGGGACCCCTAGGGGTTTTGGCATACACTTGACTGGGTTCGCAACGACGATGATCGCGCAGGCATGTTCGCAGCTCGCCGGCTCGCCCCGACCTGACGAACGACGACCGCGTCGGCAATCCTGCCACCAAGGTGGCGACCTCGGTCTGGCCGATGCGGTGAATGCGCCCGAAGCGCTGTTCCAGACGGTTCGGGTTCCAGGGTAGGTCGTACCAAGGTGGGCGCTGGAGATTGATGCCTTCGCCGGCGGCGTCGGTCGCCAGCAGCCCTTGGACCTCGGGATCGTGACGGAAGGCTTCTGCGCCTTATCCTCTCCTCGCGGCCCATCCCGCCGCGGATGGCGACGACCGCCTGAGCTCGCCCGAGCAGCGTTCCGATCCGCGATTGAAGGTAGTTCAACGTGTCTCGGTGCTCCCATGCAGAACCTGGCCATAGCGCATCCTTTGATTCGGGCGATAAGGATGCCCCATCAAAGCCTGGGATCAAACACCTAGGCTTCAGGACTCGCACTGTGCTGGGCCGCCCTGAGCGTTATCGAAGTCAATTCGTGCGGAGCCACGGTTTCATAGACGACAATGTTGACCAGTTGGTCCGTGTCGAAGGCGAGGTTCACGTCTTCGAACTGATCCTCGTTGAAGCCGACGACGCACAAATCGTTAGCCTTCGCATCGCGCAAAATGAATTTCTTCTTGTCCTTGTCCAGTTCTCGGATAAACCCCTCGTAGGCTTTAGCCCTAGTGTCGGGAACGAATGTCTTTCTTGCGTTGGCAACCCTTTCGGCGGAACGCCTGGTCAACTGGACGGGGCGTGCTCGGCGACCGGTCAATCGACCGCTCACCTCCACACTTTCAATCACACCCTTGATGGGGGGCGTTAATTTAGCGAGTGCCTCAACTATGGACCGCCACTCAGCTGAGTGTGGAACGGGCGCGGCTTCCTTCTCCGTTGCCCACGTCAGCCCTTTCTGAAGGGCTTCACTAATCTTCTCGATCGTAGGCTGATCGTCAAAAAGGCGCTCAGAGAAATTGGGCGCCCCGAATGCTATCTCAAAACTGCGGAATCCAAAGTCCACAGCTGGCAGATCGTAAAACCGCCTGAACTCGTCCGCTGGGCGCCCAGAAAGCTGGTCCAATTCTAACGCATAGGCGGACAGCGCTCTAATTGCGCCGGTAGTACCATCGAGCGCCCGCCTGACGACGCTTGCTGGGATTCGATGCGCGTCCAGATCCTTTCCGATCAAGCGGACACGCAACAGAACGCGTGGGTCGATCGATAGAGTAGCACCTGGCTTCGGCAAAGCAGTCGCTGGAAGCTTGTTCGGGTCGATCGCGACCGGCTCAGTCAGTTTACCTCCAGCTAACCGGTCTACGAGCCACGCCCAACCACCTCCAACAAGGGCGTCCCGCAATGGCAGCCGATTGCCCTCGATTTGGGAGACGAGATGCTCATCGGCAGGAACCAACAGATAGCGGGAAATACCTCGGTCCTGCCCACACTGGTAGGCCAGTAACAATTGGTCGTCAGAAGACTTGAACGTGAAGAGCGTGGGCTCATCAAATTCATCCAACACCTGCAGTGGGCTGAGGGATGATATCCGCAGCCAAGGCGCCGGTGTCGATTCAATTTGCCAGATTGTCATTCCGTTGCCTTCACGACAAATGGCGCTTCGCGTTGGATATTCTCATATGGCCACCAAGTTGCATGGCTGACTGCGGCGCCACGGATCATCCTGGGCGTTTCTGCTATTTTCCCGAGTTCAGGCGTGAGAGAAGCTGCTGCTATGAACTCGCCTAAGTGCGGGAATTTATCAGCATAGGCCTCTGCTCCGAACTGTCCCGAAACAAACTAAGCCCATGGCATTCGCATTCGCGTCCCGGCGGGATATCATTCCCCAATTCGAAGAACGTCAAAAAATCTTCGGCTGCTGGAGGGTCGGTTTTCACGATCCGATAAACCTCTCCATGCGCATCCAGCGCGCTATCCAGCGGACAATCAGCCGGCATAGTTTCAGGGAATTTGGGCAAATCGACAGGAGCCAAAAGCGCCTCCAGCGCTTCAAGCGCTTCCAGATCAGCTTCGTCCAACTCTTCGTCGTCAGCTCCACTCATTTCGTCCTGATACTATCTGTTGGGACAGAATGAAAGATTACCAACATCAACCCAATGCAGAAGCATCCAAGGCCGCACCGCCAGGAGCAGCGCTCTAATGTTTCGCCGTGCAGCGACTGCTTCACACCTGAACCAACCAGCCGAAGCATGTTGCCGCCACACTTGCACCGTGGCCTACCTGAGGCCAGCAGCCGCAAGCGCTCGGTAGACTGACCCCCGCCCGATGCCGAGAGACACGGCAATCTCTGACACGGACTTCTGTTGCTGGAACAAGACAACCGCCTCACTGGCCTTTGCTCGCGCCGTCGGCTTCCGCCCTTTGTACTTCTTCTCTGCCTTCGCCTTCGCGATGCCTTCCTTCTGACGCTCTTTCATGAGGTCCCTCTCGAACTCTGCGAAAGCAGCGAACATGTTTAGCATCAGCCGACCGTAGGCTCCGGTTGTGTCCAGCGTCTCCTTGCCAAATTGCAGCACCTTCAGCCCGACGCCTCGTCCATGCAGGCCGTCGACGAGTTCGCCCAAGGTGCGCGTATTGCGTGCCAGGCGGTCAATCTTCGTGACCACCAGCGTGTCGCCCTTGCGCAGGAACTTCAGAGCACGGTCCAGTTCCTTCCGATCCCCAAGAGCAGACACCTGCTCTGAAAAGACTTCCTCGCAACCGGCAGCCTTAAGATCACGGACCTGTGCCTCCAACCCTGCCACCTGTTCTTCCGTTGAAGTTCTCGCGTAACCGACCTGCATCCGACCCTCCGGTGTCCAATAGCACCTAGACTTTTGAGTCAGATATGCCCAAAAGTCAATACCAACCTTATTGGACGGCACGTTGGCTGCGTTTCAAAACGTCCGATAGACCCTGCCCATGTGGACACGCCCTGGCATTGCCGTCCAATACGGCAGCCAAGTCTCAATCGCGGCAAGCCGCTGCACCGATCAACGAACGGCGCCGTTCAGGATTCATCGTCAGATCACCGGGGAACGGCATTGAGGCGCGCAACACCTATGACTTCTTAGGGGCCGTCAGCGGAATGGCGGCTTTTGGCGTCCGAAGAACGATAGCGGACGTTCAGCCGGAGGGACCAAGCACTGAAGCTGACCCGATGCAGACCTTTGCGTCGATCATTCGGAACGGCCGCAATTAAACTCGGAGTGGCTATTCATGACCGCGCAAACAGTCTCCCCGACAGCGAGGTCCTGGCGGGACGTTTGGCGTAGTAAGTTTTGCGCTCGCAACCTACGCAAATTGGGCGTACCGTTGGCATATCGTCGGCTGCTAATGCATGACCCGGCGACTGAGAGCGCAAGACTCCCACATCGGACTAGGCGCGCTAGGTTCCACAACTACTCGTCGCGCTCACCGGACCACCTGCCTCTGCCGAAACCTCTTTTGCTCGGTCCCGGCCAGTATCGCCTTTTGCCAATCGGAAGAGGAGCGTTCTGATGCAGACCATCCAAACCCGCCGCCGATTCCTGGCCGGCGCTGCAATGGCAGGCGCTGCAGGTATCGTCGGACTTCCAGAGTCACTACACGCGGAACCTCCACTGGAAACGACCACGGTTCGTCTGCCGTGGTGGGTTGATACTTCCTACTGCTGGGCAGGCGCGTACATCGCCGGAGAATTGATGCGCGCCGAGGGCTTCACCGACGTTCGCTACGTGAAAGGCGACAAAAGCATCGACCAATCGGAATGGATCGCGCGCGGCGAGACGGACTTCTCGGTGAACTTTCCGCCGAATCAGATCACGTCGATCGACGCCGGCGTGCCGATCAAGGTGCTGACCGGGTTACACTCGGGATGCCTCGAACTGATCGCAACGGAGAACATCCGCAGCGTCACGGATCTGCGGGGCAAGAGAGTGGGAGTGGATGGTTTCAATAGCTCGCGACACGTGTGGCTGACCCTCATGGCCGCTTATGTGGGGCTCGATCCCGTCAACGATATCCAGTGGGTCTTGACCGAGGGTGTCAAGCCGACGGAACTCTTCGTTCAAGGGAAGATCGACGCATTCCTCGGCACGCCGCCCCAGCCGCAGGAGCTGCGCGCCAAAAAGATCGGCCATACGATCCTCAACAATGCCGTCGACCGCCCATGGTCACAGTATTTCTGCTGCATGATCTCCGCCACGACGGACTACGTGACAAGATACCCGGTGGCGACCAAGCGGGTCTTGCGATCGATCCTCAAGGCCGCCGACCTCTGCGCGTCGGATCCGCAGATGGTGGCGCAGCTGATGGTCGATCGCGAATTCATGCCGTCGTATGACAACGCGCTGCAAACCCTGAAGGATATCCGCTACGACCGGTGGCGGGATTTCGATCCTGAAGACTCGATGCGGTTCTATGCCCTGCGCATGCAGGAGACGGGCCTGATCAAGGCGGGTCCGCAGCAGATTATCGCCGACGGCACCGATTGGCGCTTCCTCGACGAGTTGAAGCGTGAGCTGAAAACCTGATCCCATCTGTCTCGAGGAAGACGTAGACATGCAAATCATCCAGAGCCGCAGGCGCTTCCTGGCCGGCCTGACGGCTGCCGGCACCGCAAGCCTCGTCGGCGCTCCAACTCGGGTTCTTGCCGAGCCAGGGCCGGAGACCACACGCATTCGCTTGGCCAAGATCCCTAGCATCTGCGTGGCGCCACAGTATGTTGCAGAGGACCTGCTGCGCGCTGAGGGCTTCACCGAGGTTGCCTATGTCGCCACAGGCCCCGGTGCAGCCACGGCCTCCGCGGTGGCGAATGGCGAGATCGACTTTAGCCTCAACTTCGTGACAAATTCGATCGTAGCCTTGGACTCCGGTGCGCGGCTCACTCTGCTCGGCGGCGTCCATCCCGGTTGCTTCGAGCTGTTTGCCAAGCGCGGGATTGACAGCGTCGTCGATCTGAAAGGCCGGAACGTCGGCGTCCAGGGGCTCGGTTCGGGGCCGCATCTGTTCCTCGCCAGCATCGCGGCCTATGTCGGGCTCGATCCGGCGCGCGACATCAACTGGGTGGTGGACCCGGCGGTCAAGCCCAAGGAGCTGTTCGCGCGGGGCGACATCGATGCGTTCCTGGGCTTTCCGCCGGACCCGCAGGAATTGCGGCGCAGCAAGGTCGGGCACGTGATCGTCAACAGCACAGTGGACCGACCTTGGTCGCAATATTTTTGCTGCATACTGTCCGGCAACAGCGATTTTGTGGCCGCGCATCCGGTTGCTACCAAGCGGGTGCTGCGCGCCATCCTCAAGGCCGCGGATCTATGCACCGCCGCGCCGGCCCTGGTTGCCGAGCGCTTGGTCGCGGGCGGATTCGCCAGCCACTATAATGATGCGTTCGCAGCGATCAGCGAGTTGCCCTACCGGAAATGGCGGGACTACGATTCAACTGACACCGTCCGCTTCTATGCACTTCGGCTGAAAGAAATCGGTTTGATCGGCTCTACACCCGACAGGATTATCGCGGAAGGTACGGACTGGCGCTTCCTGAACGAACTCAAGCGGGAATTGAAGACCTGATCAGGCAATCGGCCAGCGGTGCTGTTTCTTCTGAAAGGAGACTCCGATGCAGATCACCCAGAACCGCCGCCGATTCCTGGCCGGCGCTGCAATGGCAGGTGCAGTCGGTGTCGTCGGTCTTCCGAAGTCACTCCACGCGGAGCCGCCGCTGGAAACGACCACGGTTCGGTTGCCGCGATGGGTCGGTGGTTCCTACTGCTGGGCCGGCGCGTACCTCGCCGGGGAACTGATGCGCGCAGATGGCTTCACAGACGTTCGCTACGTGGAAGGCGATAGGAGCGTCGACCAATCGGAGTGGATCGCACGCGGTGAGACGGATTTCTCGATCAACTTTCCGCCGAACCAAATCGCGTCGATCGATGCCGGCGTGCCGATCAAGGTGCTGACCGGGTTGCACTCGGGATGCCTCGAACTGATCGCCAAGGAGAGCATCCGCAGTGTCACGGATCTGCGGGGCATGAGGGTGGGCGTGGACGGTTTCAACAACTCGCGACACGTGTGGCTGACCCTCATGTCCGCCTATGTCGGGCTCGATCCCGTCAACGATATCCAGTGGGTTTTGACTGAGGGCGTCAAACCGACAGACCTCTTCGTCCAAGGGAAGATCGATGCCTTCCTCGGGACACCGCCCCAGCCGCAGGAGCTGCGCGCCAAGAAGATCGGTCACACGATCCTTAACAATGCCGTCGACCGGCCCTGGTCACAGTATTTCTGCTGCATGATCTCCGCGACGACGGACTACGTGAACAGGTATCCGGTGGCGACCAAGCGGGTCTTGCGATCCATCCTCAAGGCCGCCGACGTCTGCGTGTCGAATCCGCAACTGGTAGCCCGGCAGATGGTCGATCGCGATTTCGTCCCATCGTATGACTACGCGCTCCAAACGCTGAAGGATATCCGGTACGACCGCTGGCGCGAATTCGATCCTGAAGACTCGCTGCGGTTCTACACGCTGCGCATGCAGGAGACGGGCATGATCAAATCGAGCCCGCAACAGATCATCGCAGACGGAACGGATTGGCGCTTCCTCAACGAGTTGAAGCGCGAGTTGAAAACGTGAGCCTGTTCCTCCAAGCGAAGGAGACGTGACATGCCGATAATCCAGACCCGTCGCAATTTCCTTGCTGGCTTGACCGCGCTCGGCACAGCGGCATTTGCAAGCGGCCAGAATTCGTCCGCCGATAAGATCCGACTCGAGACGACCACCGTGCGCCTCCCGGTGTTCGCCAAGGTCTCGGACTGCCAATCGCCGATGTATGCGGCCACCGAGCTTCTGCATGCCGAAGGCTTGACCGACGTTGAGTTCGTGTCTTCGGGCACCGGCCCGGATTCGTCGGACTGGATCGGCCACGGCGAGATCGACTTCGACTGGAACTACCCGCTCGCGCATGTGCTTAACATCGCAAAAGGCGCGCCGATAAAAGTCTTGACCGGCTTGCATGTAGGCTGTCTTGAGCTGATCGCAAACGATCGGGTCGTTGGCATCCCTGATCTGAAGGGTAAGACAGTAGGAGTGGATGGCACCACCATCCAGTATCTGTTGCTTAATGTGATGTCTTCCTACGTCGGCCTTGATCCGGCAAAGGATTTTGAAACTCTCGTAACCCCCGATGCGGTTCAAAGCCTCGCGGAGGGTAAGATCGATGCGTTCATCGGCGGACCGCCCACGCCCCAGCAGGCGCGCGAGCGAAAGCTGGGCCATGTACTTGTCAGCACGGCGATCGACAAACCATGGTCGCAGTATTTTTGTTGCATGCTCGCGAGCACCACAGATTACTTAGGACGTTACCCGCTGGCGACTAAACGAGTCATGCGCGCCCTACTCAAGGCCGTGGACCTCTGCATAACCAATCCGGAAGTGGTTGCGAAAAGTGCGGTCGATACAGGCTACGCCAGCGACTACACGCTTCAGGCTATCCGTTCCGACATACGCTATGACAAATGGCGCGAATATGACCCCGAGGACTCCCTGCGTTTCTATGCGCTGCGTATGCAGGAGACAAATGCGGTCACGATGAGGCCACAGGAGGTCCTGGACCGCGGCACCGACTGGCGTTTCCTTAAGGAGCTCAAGCGCGAGATGAAGACGTGAGCCGCTGGCCGACGCGCGCGTTGCTGCTCCTCGCCCTCGTCGCAGCGCCCGTGCACACCTCTGCGCACGAAGCGTCAAAGCACGCCAAGGACAGCGAGCGCCTGCCGATGATGGGCGCTGCACCGGATTTCACGCTGATATCACAGGACCGCAAGCCGGTGTCGCTGCAGGACTTCCGCGGCAAGGTGGTCGCCATTGCATTCATCTACACGTACTGTACCGACGTGTGCCCGATGCTGACCGCCTATATGGCCAGCGTGCAGGAGAAGCTGGGCTCGACATTCGGACCCAAAATCGCCTTCGTTTCGATCACCGTCGACCCGGAGCGCGATACACCCGACGTGTTGAAGGAATATGCGCAGAATTTCGGCGCCGATCTGAAGGGCTGGTCGTTTCTTACCGGCGACCCTGCGACTGTCCATGAGGTTGGACGGCAATATGGGGTGATCGCGAAGAAGGCGGCGAACGGAGATGTCGACCATACCTTATTGACGTCGCTCGTAGACCCCGATGGCATGTTGCGAGTACAATATCTTGGCGTCCGGTTCGACTTGGAGGAGTTCCGGGGTGATCTTCTCAGCCTCTTGGACGAATCCAAATAGCATAACGAACCGGCTCGTTGGCTGGGTTGCCCGGCTGCCGGCGCGCGTCCAGACCAAGCTCTTGATCGCGTTCCTGTCGATTGTCGGCCTGTTGATCGTGCTCGGGGCCGTCGGGTTGCAGGTGCTGAGTGGGGTCAATGATCAAACAAACGAGCTGATCAAGCTGCAGCGCCGGATCGCGGCCTATCGCCAGGTCCAGCACGACACCACGAACCAGCTCTACGGCATCTCGACCGCACTTCTGCTTCAGGACGAGCGGATGCTGGATGCGGCGTTGCGCCAGCTCAATCAGTTCGGCTACGACCTCGATCGCATGGAATTCGTCGCCAAAGCCGAGGTGGAAGTGCTTGGCCAGGTCAGGCAAGAGTACGAACGACTCGCGGCCGGCGTGACGCACGTTGTGCAACTTTTTCGCGCCGGTCGCATGGAAGAGGCGCGCAAGGTTCAGCTGGATGAGATCATGCCGTCGGCGGATCGCCTCGAGCGGCTGACGAACCAGTTGGTCAACATGGCCGAAGCCGACATGGTGGCGGCGATCGAAACGACCGAGGGAGCGTACGGCACTTCTCGACTGATTGTGGTCTCCTTTGCAGTGGGCAGCATCCTGCTGGCGCTAGGGCTTGGCTACATCATCTCCTGGTCGTTGATCGAACCGGTGAAGAAGATCGAGACGCGTCTCAGCCAAATTGCGGCCGGCGACTTCGCCCAACGGGTTGTCGTCCCCAACCGCGACGAACTGGGAGCACTTGCGGACAACGTCAACCAGACATCCGAGCGGCTGGGGCGACTGTATCAAGAGGTGCAGGCGCGCACGGCCGAGCTTGCACGCTCAGTCGGCGAACTGGAGGCGCTTGGGGACGTCAGCAAGGCGGTCAATTCGACGCTGGATCTCGACACGGTGCTGAAGACGATCGTCGCCAAAGCGGTCCAGTTGTCGGAGACGGATGCTGGCACCATCTACGTGTTCAGCAGCACGCGGCAGCAATTCCGTCCGCGCGCAAACTTCGGTATGAGCGATGAGCTTATCGCCGCAGTCTCGCACCAGACGATCGGGCTGGCCGACATGGGGATCGGCGACGCGCCCGGGCGCTGCATGCCGGTGCAGTTTCCCGACCTCAGCGAGGAGACCTCATCCTTCCTTGTGAGAAAGACGATCGTCGACGCCGGATATCGCGGTATCCTGATCGTTCCGCTGCTGAGGCCCAACAAAATCGTCGGTGCACTGGTCGTCAGGCGCCACAAGCCAGGTGCCTTCGATGAGCAGGTCGTGCACCTGCTGGAGACCTTCGCAGCCCAATCGGTGCTCGCGATCCAGAATGCCAAGCTGTTCCGCGAGATCGAGGAGAAAGGCCGGGAGCTGGAGGCAGCCAGCCGCCACAAGTCCCAGTTCCTGGCGAATATGAGCCACGAGCTCAGGACACCGCTCAATTCGGTCTTGGGCTTCACAGAACTGCTGGTCGACGGCATCTACGGCGAACTCCCGGACAGGGCAAAGACCACCGTCGCGCGCGTGCAGGCAAACGGCCGTCATCTCCTCGGGCTCATCAACGACGTACTCGACCTTTCCAAGATCGAAGCCGGCCAGCTCACGCTGGCGATCGAGGACTACTCCGTCGCGCAGATTGTTCGATCGACCATTACGGCTGTCGAGCCGCTGGCACGAACGAAGGGTCTTGAGCTTTCAACGACTGTTGCCGAGAACCTTCCATTCGGCCGCGGGGACGAACGCCGTTTGACACAGGTCCTGCTCAATCTTGCAGGCAATGCCGTCAAGTTCACCGAAACGGGTGCGGTCGACATTCTTGCCGATGCGGTCGACGGGCACTTCGAGATCACCGTCCGAGACACCGGTCCCGGCATCGCGTCCAAGGACCAGGCTCTCATCTTCGAAGAATTCCAGCAGGTCGACAACAGCAGCACCAGGCAGAAGGGTGGCACAGGGCTGGGCCTGGCGATCTCGAAGCGCATCGTGGAAATGCATGGTGGGACCATAGACGTCGAGTCCGTGATCGGGTCAGGGTCGACATTCCGTCTGAAGGTACCAATCCGGGTGAATGAGGAAGTGAGGGCCGCATGAGCAAACGAATCCTGATGGTGGAAGATACCGAGGACAACCGCCAGATCATCCGCGATCTCATTGCCACCACCGAATACGAACTGATCGAGGCGGCGGACGGCGCCGCCGGCATCGCTGCAGCCGGAGCGCACAGGCCGGACCTGATCCTTATGGACATTCAGCTTCCGGTGATCGATGGGTATGAAGCGGCCCGCCGCATCAAGGCCGACCCGGCGCTCCGGCACATTCCGATTATCGCCGTCACCTCCTACGCACTGTCGGGCGACGAGGCAAAAGCCCTTGCTGCTGGGTGCGATGGTTACATTGCCAAGCCATTCAGTCCGCGCCAGCTGCTTTCTGAGATTCGCGGGTTCCTTTCCTGAGGGGAGACAGTGCCTTGCACGATCCGCCTCGCATTCTCGCGGTCGACGATACCCCGGAAAATCTCGAGATCCTGCGCATGCGGCTCGAGGCGAATGGCTATGAAGTGGTGACGGCCGCGGATGGCGAAGAGGGACTTGCGAAGACCCGCGAACTCACACCAGATCTGATCCTTCTCGACATCATGATGCCGAAGCTGGACGGCATCAGCGTGGTGCGCATGCTCAAGCAGGACATCGCCTTGCAGGCGATTCCGGTCATCCTCGTCACCGCGAAAGCCGACACGCGCGACGTGATCGAGGGCCTGGACGCCGGCGGCGACGACTATCTGACAAAGCCCTTCGAGCACAGGGCGCTGCTAGCGCGGGTGCGGTCGATGTTGCGCCAGAAGGCGCTTCACGACACTGTCGCGAGCCAAACCAAACGCCTTGAGGACCAAGCCGCACAGCTTTCCGATTTGAACCGCTCACTCGAACAGACCGTGGCGGAACAGGTGACCGAGATCGAGCGAATGGGCCGGCTCCGACGATTTCTGCCCGCGCAGGTCGCCGACCTAATCGTTGCGGCAGGAAATGGCGACGCGCTTCTGCAAAGTCACCGTCGCGAGGTGACCGTCGTTTTCTGCGATTTGCGCGGCTTTACGGCCTTCGCCGAGACCGCCGAGCCCGAAGAAGTCATGACAGTTCTTGCCGAGTATCATTCCTGTCTTGGTGAGCAAATCGTCCGCCACGAGGGAACTCTCGAACGGTTCGTGGGCGACGGTATCGTCGTGGTTTTCAACGATCCGCTGCCGTGCGCCGACCACAGCGAGCGAGCCGTCTCAATGGCTGCTGCGATGCGAGACGCGATTGACGAGCATTCGGAGCGATGGCGCAAGCGGGACTATTTGCTGGGCTTCGGGATCGGCATTGCTAGGGGCCACGCAACCATCGGGCGCATCGGTTTTGATCAGCGCTCGGACTATGCCGTCATCGGCACTGTGTCGAATCATGCTGCCCGATTATGCGAGGAGGCCAAATCCCGCCAGATTCTCGTCAGCCAACGCGTCGTCGGCGCTGTCGAGTCGCTGGCCGAATCCGTTCTTGTTGGCGATCTGACGCTGAAGGGTTTTCGCCGCCCGATGCCTGCCTATGAAATCGTGAGGTGGATCGGTCGGCCAAGTTAGCGTCAGACGCACTCTGGTCTCTTTCGGACGATATGGCGCGTCGACCGTCGGCACAAAGCAGTCCAGCCATCGACCGATCTCGAAATCGCCGCAGACGGCCGATTGCAGACTGTCGGCTTTTCGAGGTTGACTGGGAATAGCCGCCGACCCGGAACAACATAACTGGAAGCGCGTCCAGTGCTTGACATTGGCGAAGCCTGCTCGATCGGATTGAGCTCCATGTCCAGCACCAGGCAAATTCGGATCATTGCCGCGACACTCGACTCTTTTTGGCATCCATTCGGAAGAATTCGGAACAAATGATGCAGCCTTCGAGACGCGTGCGAGAAGCTTCCCCAATCTGAGGCGTGCCGTCATGCCGACGGTGCAGAACCCCAAGGAGGGCGCGCCATGGACGTCGTCAAGTCAATTCCAGACACTGAATGCGGTTTGGCCATCGGCAAACAGCAGGCCTATGAACCGTTTTTCAAACGGCGCGGGCCGCCGCGCTTCGAAACCCTGGAGCAGGAGCGGCAACACCGAAAGGAGCGGCTCGCTGCCGGCTTCCGCATATTCGCGGAGTTGGGCTTCAGCGAAGGCGTTGCCGGACATATCACGGCACGTGATCCGGAATTCACCGAAACATTCTGGGTTAATCCGTTCGGCATGCATTTCGCACATATCACCGTCTCGGACCTCATCCGCGTCGACTGCTCAGGCGATGTGATCGAGGGCACGATGCCAGTCAATGTAGCCGCATTCGCCATTCACCATCAGATCCATGCCGCGCGGCCGGATGTCGTCGCGGCCGCCCACGCCCACTCCATCTATGGCAAGGCGTGGTCGGCGGTGGGCCGGCTGCTCGATCCGATCACGCAAGACGCCTGCGCGTTCTATGAGGATCACATCTTCTTCAATGACACGCGGGTGCTGGTCACCGAGGCAAGCGAGGCGGCCCGGATCGCCGGGGGCCTTGGTGCCCACAAAGCGGCGATCCTGCGCAATCACGGTCTGCTTACGGTCGGTGAAACTGTCGACGAAGCAGTCTGGTGGTTCATTTCAATGGAACGCTGTTGCCAGGCGCAGTTCCTCGCCGAGAGCGTGGGGACGCCGCTGCAGGTCGATCCGGCCAATGCCCGAGCCGCTCGCGCGGTGAACGGAACGCCGACCGCAGGCTGGTTTCAATGCCAGCCGCTCTGGCAGCGCATCCTCAGGCAACACCCCGATCTTCTCGAATAGGCTGGCGTGCCACAGAGGGAGACGTCTGATGGGTGATGGCGAAAGCCATCCCCCTTTCCATCTCGCCGTCATGATCGAGGAACGCCTGTGCCCCGTTATCCGCCTCGAAATAGGAGGGACGTCACTGCCCCTATCCTGCAGCTGGTCCTTCAAATGTTGGGATAGCAGATGCTCGACAGGCGGGCGCAAGGCGCAAACCTTCTGGAGCCAATACGCGAGGCAAAAGCCGTCAACGAATTAAATTAATGTCCATCATATTAGCCATAGTTGCGCAGGTGACTTGCGAACGAAGGACGGTGGCCGATAGCGTGATCCCGCATCATTCCCCATCGAGTTGCGAAGCCGCATTCCCGCCCTCGGTTCGGCGCTTCTGATCGGCGATATAGGCAGCTATATAGCGGTCGAGCGCTACGCGAAATTCTTGATCGCGGGGGCGTGGAGTGCTCACTGGGGTTACCTGAGTGGTCTCGGTCCCAAACCCGATACGGTCGAAAACAACAGCGGACATTTTCGGCTCTCCTGTCTCGAAACACCTTGTCAGGGTGAATCCGGCGCGCGGCAAGGTCGCGGGGCGATGGCCGAAAAGTTCCGAAAAGCTCCAAAAAGATGTTAGTTTGTTCCATGATGGGGAAGCGTTTCGCCTTCGGCCCGTTCGAGCTCAATCCGGAGGCAGGAACGCTGGTCCGGCAAGGCCTTCCCGTTCCCGTCGGCTATCGCGGTGTGTTGCTGCTGGCAGCGCTGGTGATGCGAGCTGGGGAAGTTCTGTCAAAAGCGGAGCTCATGGACGCGGCTTGGCCGCGCGCGACGGTCGAGGAGAGCAACCTCTCCGTCCAGATCGCATTGCTGCGCAAACTGCTTGGGCGGGCGTCCGACGATGCCGAGTGGATCGCGACCATACCGCGGATCGGCTACCGCTTCGGCGGCGCGGTGGAGTTCCTTGACGCGACCTCGACCCCATCCGACAACGAGGAGGCTGGGCCCTCCATCGCCGTGCTGCCCTTTGCGAATCTTAGCGACGACAGCGAGCAGCAATATTTCGGCGACGGTCTCGCCGAAGACATCATCACTCGGCTTGCGCGGCTGCGCTGGCTCTTCGTTTCGGCCCGCAACTCTTCCTTTACCTATGGCGGTAAAGCGGTCGACGTGAAGCATATCGGGCGCGAACTTGGCGTGCGCTATGTGCTCGATGGAAGCGTGCGCCGTTCCGGACAGCGGCTCAGGATCAATGCCAGGTTGAGCGACGCCAACACCGGGCGCCAGATCTGGGCGGAGCGTTATGATGCGGAAATCGCCGATTTCTTCGCGCTGCAGGACGAGATCGCCCAAAGCGTGATCGGTGCCATCGAGCCCAGGCTCTACGTGGCCGAGCAGGAGCGTTTCCAGAGCCGGTCACCCGGCAGCCTAGACGCCTGGGGGTTCGTCATGAAGGCTATGCCCTATGTCTGGACCTGGGGTTCGATGCCGGATTTCGAGATCGCCGAGCGGCTGCTGAAAAAAGCTATCGACATCGACCCCGACTATCCACGTGCCAACTGCCTGGTAGCCTGGGGCCTCGGCGCAAAGGTGATGCTTGGACTGGCTGATGCCGAAGCCACCTTGCCGACTGCCCACGACATGGCGCAACGGGCGATCCGCAGCGATCCGGAGGACCCTTGGACGCACTTCGCCGCGGGCTTCGTGTATATGGCCTCGCGCCGTTTCGATCCTGCCGTTAAAGCCCTATCTGAGGCGATCACCCTCAATCCGAGCCTCGCCTACGCGCACATGATCCTTGGATCGAACTATGCCTATGCCGGCATGCCCGACGACGGTCTGCACCATGTCGCGCTTGCCGACCGGCTCAGCCCGCGCGACTTCACGCAGGCGGGCAGCCTTTCCGTCACCGGCCTCTGTCATTTCATGGCGGGGCGTTATGTCGAGGCAGCCGAGTTCGAGCGGCGCGCTGTGGATCTCAGGCAGAATTTCGGGACGGCTTGGCGCACCTACGCCGCCTCCGCAGGCATGGCGGGCGATCACGCGGCCGCCACCCACGCGCTGTCACAAACGCGGCGCCTACATCCATCCGTGTCCGTGGATTGGGTCGAGAAATACCACCCCATCATCCACGAAAAGGATCGCGCGCGCTATATCAAAGGATTACGCGTAGCCGGGCTCGACTGACACCGCCCGTCGCTGCCCGCCGTCAGCTCGAGCACGGGGTTGGAGAGGGCGGCAGATCGTGACCCTCGAGGCGACGTACCCGGGCGATGCCGAGTAAAGAGCTAATTTTAGGCTGCAGCGCCCCATGACGGGACGCGGAGTTCGCTATGGGGCCGGAGGCGGACTGGCAGCTTATGGCGTCCGCGAAGCGAATAGCGGACGTTCGAACCGATAGGACAAAGGTCTTGGATTTGACCCCGAAGCCGACATTCCCCTCATTGCCAAAGTTCAGTATCTTGAGCGGCGAGCTTCGCATCTGCCTCGGTAATGCCTAGCGATGCGATTACGCAATCGATTTGTCAGGCGCCATGCAAAGACCGGAGACCCGCTATGCCCGATGCGGCGACGTCACCATCGCTTATCAGGTGGTCGGCGACGGTCCGACGGATCTGCTTTATGCTCAAGGCTGGCTCAGCAACGTCGAGTACGCTTGGGAGAGTCCCGAATACGCTCGATTTCTCACCGGTCTCAGCCGCTTTTCCCGTCTAATCTTCTTCGACAAACGCGGTACGGGAATGTCCGATCGAAACGTCGGCTTTCCGACGCTCGAACAAAGGACCGAGGACATCAATGCGGTGCTCGATGCCGTCGGATCGAAGCAGGCGGCGCTCTTCGGAGTTTCAGAGGGCGGAAACATGACTTCGCTGTTTGCGGCCACCTATCCCGAGAGGGTGAGTGCGCTGGTTCTGTATGGCTGTTTTGCCCGAAGCAAATGGGCGGCCGACTATCCCTGGGGGCGGACCGACGAGGAAATCGAGAAATACGTGGCGTCGCTCCTGGACAACTGGGGTCGGCCGTTCGACTTAGACGACGGTGCGCCGAGCGTGGCGGGCGACCCCGTGGTTCAGAGCTGGTTTGCTGCCTACCTTCGATTTTCAGCCAGCCCGCACGCCGCCGAGCTGATTGACCGGCTCAACTACGAAATCGACATTCGCGCTATCCTCCCCGCCATACATGTGCCGAGCCTCGTTCTCCATCGCGCCGGCGACCGCTGGCGCGCAGTGGATGAAGGGCGCTATCTTGCCGAACATATTCCAGGCGCCGAGTTTCGCCTGTTGCCGGGCGACGACCACGTCCCCTTTTACGGCGACCAGGACGAGCTGATCGGGCAGGTCGAAGAGTTCGTCACAGGTACACGGACGACCGCAAAACCCGAACGCGCGCTCATGACGTTGCTGATGACCGACATCGTCGACTCGACCAAGACCCTGAGCGCCGTGGGGGATGAGCGATGGCGGTCGATACTCGAGCAACTCGATTTCAACGTCAGCCGACGCGTTGCCGCACTCGGCGGGCAAAAGATCAAGCACACTGGCGATGGATATCTGCTCACATTTGCGGGACCAACCCCGGCGATTGAATGTGCAAAGGCGCTGGCGCGGGACGCGAAGTCTCTCGGGCTGGCGCTCCGCACCGGTGTTCACATCGGAGAGTGCGAGCGCCGCGGCGACGACCTGAGCGGTCTGGCGGTCCATTTGACAGCGCGCATCATGGCCGAAGCCGCGCCTAACGCGATCCTTGCCTCCAGAACCGTGAAGGATCTCGCGGTCGGCTCCGGGCTGGACTTCACGCTCCTCGGTCACCGGGAAATGAAAGGCATCCCCGAGGGCTGGGAGCTTTATGCATTGGCTGGCTGAAGCGAATGTTTGCTTTGCGGCGCATTGCAGTCCGGCGGCTTCGGGCCGCGAGCAGTAAGTCCGCTTTGGTGAGGAGAAAACGATAGCGGACCTTTTAACTTTGTTGGGTGACCCCGGGGCATCGTTCTGCGCCATCCATTTTTGGCTATGAACTGCCCCACCTGGGCAATGACCGCGAAACCGACGGATTGCATTGCCCGCTGCCCCAAGGGGCCAAGCATGCTCGCAATCAAAGTAGTACTAGAGTACGCTCTCAAGCCAAGCTTTTGCCCTTGGAGGTGGGACACCAGCGTATGGAGCGACGGCTCACCGCAATCCTTGCTGCCGACGTGGTCGGATATAGCACGCTCATGGGCGAGGATGAGGTCGGTACGCTTGAACGGCTGAAAAGCTGCCGCCGCGAGTTGATCGACCCTGCGATCAAGGAATTCCACGGTCGCATTATCAAACTCATGGGCGACGGGGCACTGGTCGAGTTCGCCAGCGTCGTCGATGCCGTCCAGTGCGCTGCCACGATTCAGCGCCGGATGGCTGTCCGTGACCAAGGTACCGCCGGTGCCCGTCACAT
Organism: Mesorhizobium sp. B4-1-4; assembly: GCF_006439395.2. Classification (NCBI taxonomy): domain Bacteria; kingdom Pseudomonadati; phylum Pseudomonadota; class Alphaproteobacteria; order Hyphomicrobiales; family Phyllobacteriaceae; genus Mesorhizobium; species Mesorhizobium sp. B4-1-4. Next base: position 1,525,320 of record NZ_CP083950.1, on the reverse strand, counting down.
CCGGTTTCGTATCGGCGTCAATCTCGGCGACGTCATCGTCGAGGAAAATGACATCTACGGCGATGGCGTCAACATCGCCGCGCGCCTTGAGGCAATGGCCGAGCCGGGCGGAATCTGCATCTCCGGGACCGCGTTCGATCATGCCGTCCACAAGGTGGACGTCGGCTTTGCCAGCCTTGGCGAGCAACGCCTCAAGAACATCGCCGATCCGGTTCGCGCCTATCGGCTGCTGCTCGATCCCGCAGCCTCTGGCAAGGTCGTGGCCACACCACACCGGCAAGGCCCACGCTTCATAATCCTGGCGAGCGTCGCCGCCTTGGCGATTGCCGCGATTGCCGGCATTTTTGCCTGGCAGAAATACTCGGTGCCATCGCGGCCATCGGTTGCCGTGCTGCCGTTTGCAAACCTTGGCGGTGATCCAGGCCAGGACTATTTCGTTGACGGCATCACCGAAGATCTGATCACCGATCTCACCAAGCTTTCCGGTCTCGACGTCATCGCGCGCAACTCGGTGTTCGCCTACAAGGACAAGCCTCCGGCGCTGACTGACGTCGCGCGCGACCTTGGGGTCCGCTTCGTCGTCTCGGGCAGCGTCCGCCGTACCGGCGAGCAGATTCGCCTCAACGCCCAGCTCATCGATACGGCAACGGGCGACAATCTATGGGCCAACCGATTCGACCGTGGCATGGACGGCGTGTTTGCCGTCCAGGACGAGATGAGCGGCGAGATCGCCAAGGCGCTTGGCATCCGGGCTTCGGCAGCGGAGAGCGAACGAATGGCGCGCCCGCCGACGGAAAACCTCGAAGCTTATGACTTCTATCTTCGGGCCGAGCAGACAGCACGGACCGGTCGGCGCAACGGGCTGCGGGAGGCGCTTACGCTCTACGACAAGGCGGAGGAGCTCGACCCCGCTTTCGCGGAAGCCTTCGCGGCTGATGCAAGCATGACAGTTTATATCTGGCGCGAATCGTTCAACGACATCATGCAGAGTGCGCCGGCGCGCAAGCGCGCTTATGAGAAGGCAAGCCGTGCGCTGCAACTCGATCCGGATCTTTCGTCGCCTTACGCGATTCTTGGCATCATGCAGGTCGTGGATCGCCGCTACGAGGAAGCCATCGCTTCGGTCGAGCGAGCCGTCGCACTTGGCCCCGGCGATGCCGAGACGCAAATAGCTCTGGGATACGTGCAACTGTTCGCCGGCAATCATGCCGAGGCTACCGAAGCGGTCGAGACAGCTCTCAGGCTCGATCCCAACCTTTCACCCATCAACCGGCAAATTGCCGGTCTGGTCTTTCTCATTCAAGGTAGCAACGACAGGGCGATCGAGGCGCTCGAACGCACCCGCGACGATGCGCCCTCAGTCGGAGATTTCACGATCACGCTTGGTGCCGCCTACGCCCGCGCCGGCCGCCTGCAGGATGCCAAGGCGGCGGTCGCCGAGGGAATGGGTGCGATGTCGACACCGGGGTTCGATTCATTGTCCGCATACCGGCTCAACGGTGCCCAGTACCGTAACCCGCAGGATTTGGCTCTGATCATCGTCGCATTACAGCAGGCGGGCTTGCCCGAATGGCCGTTCGGCTTCACCGGCGACGAGCACAACCGCTTGAAGGGCGATGAGATCGCCTCGCTGGTGCTGGGCCATACGTTGCAAGGTCAGCTTGAACCCGGTCTCCAACCAGCCTTCCTCCAGATCGGGAGCGACGGCAAGGCAGCCTTCCGCTCGACGACGCGGCTGGTCACCGAGACTATCCGTGTCGATGGCGACCTTTTGTGCGAGTTGAGCGAGAATATGTTCGGGCGCCCCGACTGCGGACCTGTCTACAGACGCCGCGATCATGCCGGCAACGGCTATTCCTTTGTCAATTCAAGCAAGGTGTTTCACTTCACGGTCGTTCAGTAGGCGGACCTGGTCTCAGGGATACTTGTCGAGCTCCATAGCGGACGTTTTACCTCCAAGGTCCGACGTCGTGAGCTGACCCGAACCGGTCATTCCAACCGCATTTCGGCGTCTCCAACGAAGACACTGGGCCAAGCCGCCGCTGTTCGCCCCAAGCAGACATCGACTGAGTAACGCCGGCATCCTCTGGAAAGCGGCTGCGTACGCTCGCGTCCGACGCGGGACTGGAATAGGCTGCAGCAAAGCCGCGTGATCGACCGGGAGGGCGCAGGCAGGTATGGAGCGAAGGCTCACCGCAATCCTTGCTGCCGATGTGGTTGGCTACAGCCGCCTCATGGGCGAGGACGAGGTCGGGACGCTGGAGCGGTTGAAAAGCTGCCGTCGCGAACTGGTCGACCCCGCGATCCAGGAATTCCACGGTCGCATTATCAAGCTCATGGGCGACGGAGCGCTGGTCGAGTTCGCCAGCGTCGTCGATGCCGTCCAGTGTGCTGCCGCGATTCAGCGCCGGATGGCCGATCGCAACAAAGGCACCGCTGATGCCCGGCAGATCCGGTTTCGCATCGGCGTCAATCTCGGCGACGTCATCGTCGAGGAAAATGACATCTACGGCGATGGCGTCAACATCGCCGCGCGCCTTGAAGCTATGGCCGAGCCAGGCGGAGTCTGCATCTCCGGAACCGCATTCGATCATGCCTTCCACAAGGTTGATGTCGGCTTTGCCAGCCTTGGCGAGCAGCGGCTCAAGAACATCGCCGATCCGGTTCGCGCCTATCGGCTGCTGCTGGATCCCGCGGCCGCAGGGAAAATCAAGCAGGCAGTTCACCGGCCGATATCCCCCCGGGCGATCGGGATTGCAGGAATCGTGGTCCTGTTTGTCGTGCTCTTTGCAGGGTTGTTTGCGTGGCAATCGAGGACATCTTCCCGGGCCGACCGACCATCGGTCGCCGTAGTGCCGTTTACAAACCTTGGGGGTGATCCGAGCCAGGACTATTTTGTAGACGGCATCACCGAGGATTTGATCACCGACCTTACCAAGCTTTCCGGTCTCGATGTCATCGCGCGCAACTCGGTGTTCGCCTACAAGAACAAGCCTGCGGTGCTGGCGGACGTCGCGCGCGATCTTGGCGTCCGCTTTGTCGTCACGGGGAGCGTCCGCCGCACCGGCGAGCAGATCCGTCTCAACGCCCAGCTCATCGATACGGCAACGGGTGACAATCTGTGGGCCAACCGGTTCGACCGCGGCATGGCCGGCGTGTTTGCTGTCCAGGAAGAGATGAGCGGGGAGATCGCCAAAGCGCTCGGCATCCGGGCTTCGGCAGCGGAGAGTGAGCGCATGGCGCGCCCGCCGACGAACAATCTCGAGGCCTACGACTACTATCTCCAAGCCGAGACGGCGTCACGCAGCGGCCTGCTGGCCGGTCTGCGGAAGGCGCTTGCGCTCTATGAAAAGGCGGAGGGGCTCGACACCGCCTTCGCAGAAGCCTTTGCGGCCGACGCGCGCACGACAGTCTATATCTGGCGCGAGGCCTTCAACGACATCATGCAGAGCGCGCCCGCGCGCAAGCGAGCCTACGAGAAGGCGAGCCGGGCTTTGGAACTCGAACCGGACCTTTCATCGCCCTATGCCATTCTCGGTATCATGCAGGTCGTGAATCGCCGCTACGACGATGCGATTGCCTCTGCCAGGAAGGCTGTTTCAATCGGTCCGGGCGATGCAGAGGCGCAAGCAGCCCTTGGATATGTTCAGTTATGCGCCGGCAATTATGCCGAGGCAGCCGCAGCGGTCGAGATAGCGCTCAGGCTCGACCCCGACCTCTCCGCTATCAACAGGGAGACTGCCGGGCTGGTTTTTCTTCTCCAGGGGAATGTCGATAAAGCGATCGAGACTCTCGAACGCACCCGCGACAATGCGTCCACAGTTGGCAACTTTCGCTTTACACTCGCTGCGGCGTATGTCCGCGGCGGCCGTCTACCGGATGCGAAAGCCGAAATCGCAGCTGGGCTCAACCTCGTAGCAGGGTCCAGCTATGTGGACTCTTTGGCTGGATGGCAGATGACTCATGCGCATTTCCGGAACCCGCAGGACCTGGCGATCCTCGTCAACGCACTGCGGCAGGCAGGCCTACCCCAATGGCGCTATGGCTTTACCCCGGACGAGCACGACCGGTTGAAGGGTGCTGAGATCGCTTCCCTCGTCATTGGCCATACATTGCAAGGCCAGATCGAACCCGGTCTCCAACCAGCCTTCCTTCAAATCGGGAGCGACGGCAAGGCGGCCTTCCGAACGACGACGCGGCTGGTCACCGAGACCGTCTACGTCGATGGCGATCTCTTGTGCGAGCAGAGCGAGAACCTGTTCGGACGCCCCGACTGCGGTCCCGTCTACAGGCGCAATGGCGCAGCCGGCAACGGCTACTCCTATGCCAATACAAGCAAGGTGTTTCACTTCACGGTGGTCAGGTAGGCGAACCTGGAGCATTTCACCGTTTCACGGAAACGGCGAACGCTCCATCTTTTTGTTATTACGCAATTCCGGACGGAAAACCAATCACACTTTTCCTGGAATTGCTCTAGGCTCAGTGATACTTGTCGAGCTCCAGATTGGCCGCGACCTGCGGCCAGTTGGCATCGGCTTGCGGTATGTTTTCAGCTGCGTGCGCGGCGAAATCATCCGCATTGCCGACGTCGTAGATAAGGTAGAGCTTGCCGTCGATAATCTTGAATGCTTCCGGATCGACATTGATCGTGACCCCACCGCCCACGACTTCGCCAGCACAATAGCCGCCATATTGAGGGGCGTACTTGACCGGTTCGCTCATGAACATTTCCTGGTGTTTCTTGCTGGCGAAATGCCAGGGTGTCCCCAACCATTCATAGGTGAACTCTTCGGAGCCCTTCACGGCCTTGCCGTCGGTGAAGTAAGCGACCGTGTCGTAGCCCATGATCGCCACACCGCCGAAATAGCCGGTGTTTACCGAATCGTCGGCCCGGGCCGATCCCGCGCCGGCGACGGCAGCTACCGCGACCAGGGCAGCCGCCCCCAGATTCTGAACCAGTCGTAACTTGATCATCGTGCTCATCTGCATCCTCCGTCAGTCGTGGATTTCGGTGCACTTCGCCGCGTTCGCCTCGCCAAGGATCTTGGCTTGGCAGGTAGCGCCATGGCGTTTGAACAGTCGTAAGATATCCGTATTGCCCTTCCAGAATGCGCGCGTTATCGGCATGTAACCATGAGCCTCGGGATGGTTCACATCGGCTCCTTTCGCGATAAGGAATTCGGCCAGTTCAAGGTTGTTTTCCTCGCCGGCCACCAACAACGGCGTAGCGCCCGCCTTGTTGGCGTTATCGTCGAGCACCGCGCCTTTCTCCAGCAGCATCTTGGCGATCGGCAGGCTGCCCGAGAAGGCCGCCGCATGAAGCGGGGTAAAGCCGCCCGAATTACGCGCCATGACGTCAGCGCCCTTGCCCACCAGGAATTCGGCGATTTCAGGCTGGTTGTCGAGCGCGGCAGCGATGAGGAGAGTTGCCTGGTCGCGTGCCCGGCTGTCGACGTCGGCACCGCCTGCCAGGGCTTGCTCCACGGCGCCCTTGTCGCCAGCGGCGATGGAGTCGAACAACGGCTCACCTGCGGCTGCAGTTGTAGCCGCCAATACCAGCATTCCAAGTGCCAGCAGTCCGCGCATGTCGCAGGAGTAGCATATATTAGCCTGGAATCATACAAGCGGTTTGGGCTCACCGGGAGGATGCCGACGTGCGATCCAGCCGGGCATAGCGAACGCGGCCCAGGTGGAAGAGGCGCAGGGCTAATGGCTTCGACTAGGCCTCAGTTCTGGTTTTGACTTGAAAATCCGACTACCGGTGCTGGGCGGCCTCACACAAACTTGTCTAGTTCCTCGATTGGACGGCCGGCAACCGCTAACGTAGCCGTTCACTGGGATGTCCGCTTTCCGGATGCGGCTATGGTCTGCTCAATGACTGACATTGGGCGCAGAGCTGCCAGAGCTCCGCTTGTTGGCAAATCAGACGCTTCTTCGCTACGTGGCAGGCATCGAAGATTTCAAGCCCCAAGATCTCTTGGACGGCAATGACGCTGCCTGCCAGGGGATCACCGTGACCGGTGCATGCGTCGCGCTGTTCAGAGCAGGTCCAGCGTGTGCTGGTCACGCTCACCTCCAAAGAACCGGTCTAGCGCCTGGTGGAAGATGGAGCCGTCAAGGCCGGCGGTTTCGCCAAATAGCGTCATTGATGACCGGAACTTCAAATCGTCTGGAGAGCCGAAGATCTCGTGTGCTGAGCGGCCGCTTACACTGAGAGCCGCCGCTGTCGCATGACGCAGGCGTTGGCCAAGGACGGCATCCGCGAGGTACGCCCGCGCTTCATCCTGGGAGGAGATTCCATAGAGCTGGGCGGTCGGCGAGTGCCCAAGTCCGCGCAGCTGCGGGAAAACGAACCAGATCCAGTGGGAACGCTTGTGGCCAGCGCGCAGCTCTGCCACCGCTGCTTCGAAAACCGGCTCCTGTGCGGCACGAAAGCGGGCCAGGTCGAACGGATCGTCAACCGCCATGCTTACGCCTCGGCACGAACGATCCAGGCCGGGGCGTGATCACTCGCCTTCTCCCAACGTCGGACATACCGGTCGACTCCGGCCTCCCCGCGCTTGGCGTGTCCGCCAAGGCGTCCGAATTCCCGCAAGTAGCTCATCGGTCGCTCCACCTCGATATGCTGATTACAGTCTCCAGGGGCAGGACAGCCGGACAGTGAGCCGCCGGATGGTAACTGCGACCTCTTCGTTCGATCCTATGACATATCCAATAATTTCAGAAAGGCTCGCGCAGCTTGATCTGGCGGTCGCTGATCGTCGCCTTCGACTGTCTGATAGGCTACCACGAGTTCCCAGCAAATCTCCGGGCCGGCGAGACAAGCAATTCCCAACGAGGCGCGGCGAGCTTCCGCGACGGCTTCGGGCAGAAGAGCCACGCCCATGCCTCGCCTTACCAACTCAACGAGCGTTTCAAGATCGCTGACCTCGAAGGCAATGTGTCGGCCAATGCCGGCGCCGAAGAATGCCTGGTCAACCAGCCTTCGTGTCCCCCAAGCCGGTTCGAAATCGACAAAGGGCTCATCTTTCAGAGCGGCCAAAGAGACCCCTTGCGCCCCCGCGAGGGGGTGCCCTGCAGCACATGCCAGGACGAGGGGCTCGCAGGCAATCATATCAGTCTTGATGTCGGCTGGTGACTCGCTGAGCGGGAAAAAGGCCAGATCGAGACGACCGTTTTTGATTCTTTCGATGAGTTCCGAAGAGCTGCCTTGACGCAGTTTGACCTCAACGCCGGGATGCAAGGTGTGGAATTTTGCGATGAGCGAGGGCAGATCGAGAAACGCCGGCAGACTTTGGACGGTGCCGATGCTCAATGTCCCTCGTTCGAGATTGCGGACAGCTGCCACCGCCTCGCGCGCATCCCGGATGGAATCCAACGCACTCCTCGCCTTGTCAAGCAACATCCGTCCAGCGTCAGTCAGCCTGACTTGACGCGTGCTGCGAATAAACAACTTGACGTCGAGTTCTTCCTCGAGCAACCGGATCGAATTTGAAAGGGCCGACTGCACGATGTTCACGCGCTGCGCCGCCCTCGTGAAGTGCTTTTCCTCGGCCACGGCGAGGAAATGCTGCAACTGCCGAACTTCCAAAGAGGCACCCTCTATTAATCTGTCCAATCGCTTAGTGGCATCTATATAATCTACTTGAACGATGGGCAAGAGATACCCATCTGGAGATTCATCACATGGCTGCCAGTGCCTCATGCTTACCCCGATTTACTGCGATTAAGGAGAGGCAAAGCCTGTGCTGCAGGCGATTTTCCGATGACCCAGAGGCACTCCCTTTCTTCAGAATGGCATGACGGCGAAGAAGCCGGCTCGCAGCGCAAATCGGGGATAAGCGCTCTTGGCGAGACTTCCTGGGGCATGCACATGTGCGTTTTCTATGAGACCGCGCAAGACCTGCTGGATGCCAATATCCCGTACTTTAAGGCGGGCCTGGAGAACAACGAGTTCTGCCTATGGGCGATCTCCGATCCGACCACTGCAGAAGCCGCCGCGGACGCGTTGCGAGCATCGCTTCCCGATATCGACAAACGCTTAGCCGCCGGTCAGATCGAGATCGTGCAGGCTGCCGAATGGTACACGCCCGGAGGTGAGTTTGAGCTGAAACGGATTATCGAAAGCTGGAACGAAAGGCTCCGGAACGCATTGGCGAAAGGCTATGACGGAATACGGATCAGCGGGAACGCATTCTGGCTTGGCACCGACCGTTGGGAGAAGTTTTGCGAATATGAGCGCGACCTGGACCGGTCCGTAGCCGGCCAGAAAATGCTCGTCTTGTGCACTTACTCCATGGCGAAAAGCGGGATCGTGGACCTTCTCGAGGTTGTGCGCGCCCATCAAGGCACGATCATCAGGCAAAACAATGATTGGGAGTTTCTTGAGCCCCCTGAGCTCAGGCCATCAAAGCAGCAGGGCGGGAAGCTCAACGGGGCGCCGGATATCCTGCCAAACCCCTTTCCGGGACATGACGCACTGACGTCAAGAGAGCGGATGGTGCTGGCCCAAATCGCCAAAGGGCACTCAAGCAAGGAGATCGCCCGCGTCCTGAACATCGCCCCCCGAACCGTCGAGTTTCACCGCGAAAACCTAATTAGGAAGACTGGGGCTAGGAGCACCGTCGACCTGCTGCGTATCGTCCTGAGCGATTAGCGAACGAACAAAAGAAGGTTCATCCCCGACATAGCTTCGGAAACTCCGCCAGCCTGCCAGCGGAGTACTCATTTTACGCGCAGCAGACTGGGGTCGATACGCTGGCGTGAAGATCGGCCCAAATGATTTTCTGGCCATCCATCCTGTGATTCCTCCCAGTAGAAAGTGTGAGGCCGCCTGATAGTTTCTGGCTCGATTTCTGTCTGGACCTACACGTCTCGCAGGTGAGCCATGCCACCAAAATTCAAGGCCGGTTTCGGCGCGCTAGTCACCTCGATACCGAATGAACGCTCGGACTGGCTTCGCGACCACTTACCGGAAACGATCACGAACAGGCTGCCGGACCTCTCACGAGACGGCGTGGCCGTTAGTGACCTGCGCGACAAGGATTGCCCGCTAGTTTACGTCAACCGCGCCTTCCAAGAGATTACAGGTTACGTCAGCAATGAGCTAGTCGGGAAAAACTGCCGCTTTTTGCAAGGTAGCGACCGGCTCCAACCTGAAATACATGCTGTTAGCGAGGCAATTGCGAGGCGGACGAGCATATCCGTCACTTTGAAGAATTATCGCAAGGACGGCACGCTGTTCTGGAATGATCTTCGGCTTGTGCCGGTAAGTGCAGATGGCCAAGAGGCAACGCATTACATCGGGTTGATCCGCAACGTGACGGCGGGGAAAAATGCCGCGGAGCAGATCGAGCATAGTGCACGCTCGGATCTTCTGACAGGCGCCCTCAATCGGTATGCCTTTATCGAGGAAATTGGAAATCTCCTGATTGGCCGGCAGGAGCAGATCCTGATTTCCAAAATCGACATGGCAGGTTTCCATGACATCAACGAAGGTTATGGCTACGACGTAGGTGATCAGGTCCTGAAACAGATTGCACAGCGGCTCTCCAAAGCGGGCATTGCGGTGGTCTCGCGGACCGGCTCAGACGAATTTGGCGTCGCGCATCCGCTAATGCCCGGCCAAAGTGCCCAGACCGTCAATGCGACGATCCGGTCGGTCCTGTCACAGAGCTTCGTCGTTGCCGGCGCCACCATCAACATGCGGTTCGCCCTGGGCTATGTCGTCGGTTCCCCAATGGCCGACGCGATGACCCTGGTCCGCCAAGCCGGCGTTGCCTTGCGTAGGTCAAAGTCATCGGCTTTCCTTGAGGTCCGCGAATTCAAACCGGAGGATGAGCGACAAGCTCGTAATCGACTACGCCTGACCCGCGAAATGCAGCAGGCATTGGCCAATGACGAGTTCGGCTTCTATTATCAGCCGCAGGTCGCGCTGGACACCGGAACTCTGGTCGGCGCTGAGGCTTTGCTGCGCTGGCATCACGGCCTATTCGGAACCCAGCAGCCCGGCAAATTCATCGAGCACGCCGAAGACACCGGTTTGATACTTGACATTGGGTCCCGCGGTTTGCGGGCGATCGTGGACTATGCGCAATTGACAAACGACGGCCGAGCGACCGCGCTCAAGTTCTCGATGAACGTCTCGGCCGTCGAATTCAAGCTTCGCGATATGCCGCAATTCGTTCACGAGGTGGTGTCCGAGCGCGGGGTCAATCCCGCGTGGATCACCCTTGAGCTCACGGAGAGCTTGATGGTCGAAAGCTCTGGAGAAATGCTGTCGATCATGAGGGATCTTCGTCAGCTTGGGGTTGGCCTCTCCATTGATGACTTTGGGACGGGCTACGCGAACCTGCGCTATCTGGAAGAGCTCCCTATTACGGAGATCAAGATTGATCGCACCTTCGTCGCAGGGCTTCAAGAAAGCCGCTCCAAGCAGATCATTGTCGAATCGATCATCAGGATATCGAACGAACTTGGATTTCGTGTTGTGGCGGAGGGAATCGAAACGGACGAGGATTGCGAACGTCTGCGGGATATGAATTGTCCCTTCGGACAGGGATTTTTCTTTGGCAAGGCCGTGGATGCCGCGACCTTTACCTCACTCTCGAGTAGCGTCGGGGAAGGCTAAGATCGTGGCGCTCCGAGCGCACCCCAGCCACGGCGTCGGGGTGGGAAGAGATCAAGATCGCCCGTTCAGAGCTTATTTCCGGCGCAGAGCGGCGTCGAGTCGAGCGTGAGACCATGTCAGATCTTGGGATGGAGGTCTCGGTTGCGCAACGTCCGAATATGGGCGCGTTGCCGACCAACGGGCGGCCGGTAGAGCGAAGTGGGCATCATTGGCCATGACGGCATGACGGGGGTGCGGTTATTCTCGGCCAGGACAGTTCCCCCAACGAAACCTACATCCAGGTCGCCTTCGACCAGACCCTCGTTGCGCCCTTCAACTCACCTGTGTGTCCTTGTGTGATTGTACCCTTCGATAACTTGAAGGAGAGAAAGATGGACATTCGATCGAAGCTGACTGCGCTGTGTGAAGCGTTCAATTCGCACGACTTGGATTCCATCATGGAGTTCTTTGCTGAGGATTGTGTCTTGGAGATGCCGAGGGGAACCAAGCCTTGGGGCTCCCGCTTCGAGGGCAAACGTAAAGTACGAGACGGGCTCTCCACGCGCTTCGAAGGCTTGCCGGATGTTCATTACGGCGACGCCGAGCATTTTGTGGATGCGATGGCAAACACGGGGATTTCGAAATGGATGCTGACGGGCACTACGCGCGAAGGAAAAACGATCGAGGTCCGAGGATGTGACTTTTACAGTTTTCGCGCGGGCGAGGTGGTTCGCAAGGACTCGTATTGGAAGATTGTTGAGGATCCTTGGTCGGCCTGAAGGCGACGCATGGATCCGAATATGGCCCATCGCCCACATATTGCGCTGCCGCACTAACTTGGTTGCTATAGGAGCAAAGCGGGCTTAGTCAAAGTCGCATGTCCGCTTTTGGGATGCGGCTAGGGTCTGCTCAACTACTGACATCGGGCGCCTTCAAGACAGGCAGCAACGGGGCCGGATGCGGAAGGGCAGCTTCAGGTCTTCGGATGGGCGATAGCGGACGTTTACCGTGGGTGCCTTGAAGGCTCGACCTGATCCAAAGCCGACGTAGGCGCATTAAATCAGGCGGTTGCTTTCAGCAAGGTGACGCGCCCGCCGCATCGTGCCGTCGGTGTCGGCGATCTTTCGTCTTGCGGCTTCGTCGCTTCTGATCGTCAGCCGCTTCGATAGGACTTTTGCGGCCTCGACGATTGGCACGATCGTTACGACCGGAGCATCCGGGGTTTTCAAGTATCTCATGCTCATTGTCCTTTCAGGCAAAAAATGAAAGCGAGCGCGGAGCAGCTGTCCGCTCCGGCAAGTTATGCACGGCGACAAGGTTACTTTCGTACGATCCAGGCCAGCAGTGCCGAATCAAAATCGGAGTTGCCGGTATAGTCGCGGATCAGAAGCGCGGCGTATCCGTGCCATTGATCCTCAGGGATCCGATTTTCGATGACCGATGTTCTGAAGGCGTCGCGCAGGATATTGCAGTCAAAAGTCGAAATCACATCGGCGGAATGATCGTTGTCCACAATGCGACTCCCATCGAGGGGCGGGAGTATGATGGACGCTCTCAAGCGCCGGTGCCCATGTTCTGGCCGGCGACAATGGGACTGTACGCCCCCGACAGGCGGTTAGCGAATCATTCCGGCGGATTTATTCGTTGGTACATCGGTACAAGTCAGCGGCCGCCCTCTTCCCGCCGCTTGGCGTCTTGATCGTTCAGCCGGCTGACCATCTCGTACGCTTGGCCGGCATTGATGCCGACCATGATCTTGTGATCGGACTCGGCGGGCTGGCCGGTGAAGACGTCGAAAACGGTCCAGCTGTCCGGATGGTCCATACGAAGCGCGTAGCGGTTTGCCATATTCCGCGTCCTTTCGTTTTCGCCCGCCGCCGATCTGTTCAGGTCTGCAGAATGAAAAATACCGTCGCCAGGACAAGGACTGTCCACAGCACCACGCCGAGCTTCAAAGCCAGGCCCCCGTGCGACGAGAGACCCTCTCGCATACGGGCCGCCAGGTTCGTCATATTGCTGGATCTGGCCGGAGCCGCCACGATGGCGACCGGCGACTTGACCCCAAGCCTGCCGAACACCGGGAGCAGCGTCGGTTCACGCACGGCATTCTCCTGGCGCCAAGGTCTTAGTATCCCATTCCGCCCATACACCCGCCGCCGGACGAAGGCGCGGCATCCTTGGCCGGAATGTCCGTGATCATGGCTTCGGCGGTGATCAAAAGTGCGGCGATCGAGCCGGCATCCTGCAGTGCCGTGCGTACCACCTTAGCCGGGTCGACAATGCCGGCCTTGATCATGTCGAGATAGACCTCCTTCTGGGCATCGAAACCCTGATTGCGATCCTTGCTGTCGGAGAGCTTGCCAACCACGATCGAACCCTCGACGCCGGAATTCTCGGCGATCTGACGGATCGGCGCCTCCAGTGCCCTGAGCACGATCGAAATACCAGCCGTCACATCGGCATTGGCGCCCGTCAGGCCGTTGAGCGCCGACCTGGCGCGCAGCAGCGCCACGCCGCCGCCCGGAACGATGCCTTCTTCCACCGCAGCGCGGGTGGCGTTCAGCGCATCGTCGATGCGGTCCTTCTTTTCCTTGACCTCGGTCTCGGTCGCACCGCCAACGCGAATGACTGCAACGCCGCCGGCGAGCTTCGCCAGCCGCTCCTGCAGCTTCTCCTTGTCGTAGTCGGAAGTGGTCTCCTCGATCTGCGCCCTGATTTGGGCGACACGCGCCTGGATGGTGGCCTTGGGGCCGGCGCCGTCGATGATCGTGGTGGTGTCCTTCTCGATCAGCACGCGCTTGGCGCGACCGAGCATGTCGATGGTGACGTTTTCGAGCTTGATGCCGAGATCCTCCGAGATCATCTGGCCGGCGGTGAGCACGGCGATGTCTTCCAGCATCGCCTTGCGGCGGTCGCCGAAGCCCGGCGCCTTGACGGCCGCGACCTTGAGGCCGCCGCGCAGCTTGTTGACGACCAGCGTCGCCAGCGCCTCGCCTTCGACGTCCTCGGAGATGATCAGCAGCGGCTTGCCGCCCTGCACCACCGCTTCGAGGATCGGCAGCATCGCCTGCAGATTGCCGAGCTTCTTCTCGTGGATAAGCACATAGGCTCTTCCAGTTCGACGCGCATCTTGTCGGCATTGGTGACGAAATACGGGCTGAGATAGCCGCGGTCGAACTGCATGCCCTCGACGACGTCGAGTTCGGTGTCGGCGGTCTTGGCTTCCTCGACGGTGATGACGCCGTCATTGCCGACCTTGTCCATGGCCTTGGCGATCATCTCACCGACGCTGGCATCGCCATTGGCGGCAATGGTGCCGACCTGCGCGATCTCGGCCGACGACTTGACCTTCTTGGCCCGCGCCTTGATTTCCCCAATGACGGCGGTGACCGCCTGATCGATGCCGCGCTTGAGGTCCATCGGGTTCATGCCGGCAGCGACCAGCTTGGCGCCTTCGCGCAGGATGGCGGCCGCCAGCACCGTGGCGGTGGTTGTGCCGTCACCGGCAAGGTCGTTGGTCTTCGAGGCCACTTCGCGCACCATCTGCGCGCCCATGTTCTCGAACTTGTCGGCAAGCTCGATCTCCTTGGCGACGGCGACGCCGTCCTTGGTGATGCGCGGCGCGCCATAGGCCTTGTCGATGACGACATTGCGGCCCTTGGGGCCAAGCGTCACCTTGACAGCGTTGTTGAGGATCTCGACGCCGCGCAGCATCCGGTCGCGCGCATCGGTGGAGAATTTGATTTCCTTGGCAGACATTTTTTTATCCGATTCGGTTTGGGGAAATGCGCGGCGCTCAGATCAGGCGGCCTTCTTGACCGCCCCGGTCTTGTTGGCGCCGGCCATCTCGCTCTTGTCGATGACGCCCATGATGTCGGCTTCCTTCATGATCAGAAGGTCTTCGCCGTCGATCTTCACCTCGGTTCCCGACCATTTGCCGAACAGGATGAAGTCGCCGGCCTTGACGTCGAGCGGAACAAGCGCACCGTTTTCGTCGCGAGCGCCCGGGCCGACAGCGATGACTTCGCCTTCCTGCGGGTTTTCCCTGGCATTGTCGGGAATGATGATGCCGCCCTTGGATTTGGTGTCGCTTTCGGCGCGCCGGATGACGACGCGGTGGTGGAGTGGCCGGAATTTCATGGGAACTTCTTTCTGTGGCCGGCATGGGCGGCCGCTGCCTGTGTATAGGCGGGCTGGCACTCGATAGATAGGAATGCCAGAATTATTTCTCGCCAATGGCCAAGAATTCGAGTGAAATAATTCGAGCCGCACAGAAATTCATCCGCACTGGTGGAAAACTTTCTGCCGGTTTGAATTTCGCGGGCGCGCATCTGTTATTTCAAGCGACAAATAAAAGGCGTCGCGACCTTGTTTGGAACTCAAATGAGGCGTATAGGTAAAACTCGTTGATTTGGTCGAGTTGGCTTTGTGTCAGAGCCCCGCCATTCACCACCGAATTCTCGAAAACGAGTGCACGCGCCGGTCCGGCGCACATTTCGTTCCGTTCGAACCCCTGGAATGACATCGACGCTGACCACAGATGTACTGGCAGCGTCGGGCATCGTCCCGGCGATTCGAGTGGGAATGATACGGAAAGGCGCGGCCGCCCGTTTCCGCGGAAAGCCGCAGTTCATGACCAGCCGCACCACACCAACGGTCGTCCGCTTCAAGTCGGCGTTTTCGCTGCCCGGCTTCGATGCACCGCAACCACCCGGGGATTACCGCGTCGATCATGACGAGGAAGCCCTCGAAGGAGCTTCCCTGATCGCGTGGCGCCGCGTCGCCACCTTCATTCACCTGCCGGCGATCTCCGCAAGCGGTGCTACGCGGCAGATGGTGCCGATCGAACCGGCATCGCTCGAAGCCGCACTGGAGCAGGACCAGACACAATGATGAGAACCACGACGATGATGCAACGCAACCCACGCCCGGTCCGCCGCGAAGCCGCAACGCATCTCTTTGCCGTCGGGCAGGCTGTCCGGCTGAAGGGCGGCTTTGGCACGTTTCCAAAGACCGTGGAAATATACCGCATCACAGCCCCGCTCCCACCGAGAGGAGATTCGCTGCAATACCGCATCCGCAGCGACGGCGACTTCATGAACGGGTGGCGACGCAGGACAGTCTCGAACCGGTCGCCACATCGCCGGGTGACACCATAACGCTCATCGAAAGGACGTTCGCACATGTCAAAGGGACAGAAACGCTCGAGCCGGGAAATCAGGAAGCCGAAGCAGGAAAAGGTCCTGCCCAAGCCTAAAAGCGTGTTCGGCGCCCAGACCAGACTTGCCGCTAACATCAGTACCCCGCGCGGCAAAGGCGAGAACTGACACGGCGAGACGGATGACGATGAAGATCATGATCGAATTCTATCGCACCCGAGAAGCGGACGATGCGCATGCCGTGCTCGGCCGCGAGACGGCGGAAGCCGCCGACCTCGACGATGCGATCGAAATCGCCAGGCTTTTGGCTGGGACCCTGAACATGCCGCAGCGGCCGGACGCCATGACGATCGCCGATGCGAATGGCGCAACGCTCTATTCGGGCGTTCTGGTCGGGGAGGCGATTAATGAGGAACGGCTAACATCATGAGTGGCCATAACAACGAAAGCTGTCGGACCCGCAACGTCGCGGCGCTTGCGGTCTGGGAAAATGAGGGCGGCGCGTCCGGGCGCGATTTCTATGGACCATCAAATGGCCGTCGAGTCGAAGTTGATCGCTCCTGGACCGACTTCCACGTTTTCAGCGCGCAACGCCGTCCGCCTCACCGATCATGACGGCTTGCTTCTTGGTCGATGTCGAGGCGCTCGCGAAATCGGATATCGCCTTGGCCGAGACCGGGGCTGCTGAAACAAGATACCTTTCAGCATTCGACGCCTTGCTGATGTCCATCCATGATGTTGCTTGCAAAGCCTACTCCCGCAACCGTCGCGATTCCTGCACTCTGACCCCCGCTGATTTCCGGCAGGCAAGATCCACATGCTGATCCGCTACGGCTATGAGATCACGCTGACCTGCCAGCAACCGACCGCATTGGTATGCCTGCTGTCGGTCCACGACGACCGCGCGGCCGACATCAGGATCCCCGAAACGGTCTTCACCACGCCCGATGTTCCGACATCGACCTACCATGATCTTTTTGGCAACCGATGCCGCCGGCTTGTCGCGCCCGCGGGCGACCTGACGATGTGGGGCGATGCAACGATCGAGGACGACGGCAAGATAGACAGGCTGCTGCCAGTTGCCCGCGAAGTAGCGGTGTGGGATTTGCCGGACGGCTGCCTTGTCTACCTGATGGGCAGCCGCTATTGCGAAACCGATCGTCTCAGCCAGGCGGCGTGGGACATGTTTGGCGCCACTGCCCCAGGTTGGGGCCGCGTGCAAGCAATCTGCGACTTCGTCCACGGTCATATTCAATTCGACTACATGCAGGCCAGATCGACGCGAACGGCCTTCGAGGCGTACCAGGAACGCATAGGCGTCTGCCGCGACTTCGCCCATCTCGCGCTGACTTTGTGCCGCTGCCTCAATATTCCTGCACGCTATGTCAACGGACATCTCGGCGACATCGGGGTCCCGGTCGTCGACCCCATGGACTTCAGCGCCTGGATCGAGGTCTTCCTGGACGGTGCTTGCATACTTTTGATCCGCGAAACAACACGCCCAGGATTGGCAGGATCGTCGTCGCCCGCGGCCGCGATGCGGCCGACATTCCGCTCATCAACTCCTTCGGCCCGCATGTTCTCAAAGGGTTTCGGGTCTGGACCTACGAAGTGCAGAACCTTCATCTCACATGAATGATTTGCGGGCGGGGCGGGGCGCGGCCTCTCGACCTGTTGAATTAGGGGCCGTTGCTGGCGCCAAGCGGATCGTCTGCTAGTGGCGCTACCATGACTTCCAGCGCGGCCGCGTGCGACGTCCGCTTTTAGGCAGGGGCACAGCTAACTTTGATGACCGAAATGGGCGCAAAGCAGCCATGGAACCTCTGCCAGCTGACGCGTAGGCCGAAGGTCCAAATTAAATTGACCTATTACTCTACTCGTCCATCATCCGACCGATAAATCCGACAAGGGAGAGTGCACCCGCTGGTCTTGGGGGATCCCATGTCGACCCAACTTTCTCCGCCAAGGCGCGCATCGACTCTGCCCATCCCGCAAGCTCGGCTGTGCGTTCAGGCGTTATGCGGCTGTCGAATGCCCATCCTTCGAACACGTCGGCTAAGTGTATCATATGACGATAGCCGAGCTCCTCGCGCAGGTCCTCCGACCAGCGTTGCTCTGCAGCTTGGTCGAATATTCGCGCGATTCCTTCGGCCGGGGACTTCGACTGGTTCCTGCGCTCCTCCATGGCGTTCAACGCGAGCAGGTTCTTAGCCGCGAGGCGAAGCTCTACCCTTTTCTCCGAGCTTAGTCCTTCGCCCGTCGCAGCGCGGATCTCGAGCGTGCCAGCCAATGCAATCCTTTGCTGTGGGGTCAGACGGGGCATCGGTTTAACTTTCGCGCTGTTCGGGGCCTAGGGCCGCTCATCTACGGATCGAGGATTGCTGGTGCTGTTCGATTGAACTCCTGGCCGCAAAAAGCCGCAACCCACGACACTGGTCCCAGAAATACAAACACGTCTTGAGCGAGCACGAATCATCTCGGAAGTGTGAAGCAGTCTCCCTCACAGGTAATTTTGCCGAGGTCTGATTCTGGGACGCGCACGGGAACGGAAAACGTGGGCAACGGCGGGCTTACGATCCGCGTCAACGTACACTCTCCACCCGTTTGCATAGCCCTTTTGCGACCCATGAATATTGGCGCAATCAAAGTCGACGGTTGTTTTTTCACAGACTCGCTCGAAGCAGATTGTTGCTTTTGGCGGCGAAATATCGGCCGAGCCATCCGTGTAATTGGCGCACCCCGCCAAAGCCGGCCCCGGAATGATTGCGGCGAAAAATGCGGTAGTGGCAGTAATGACCAGAGTTTTCATGACAGTCCCATTTTCGAGTTTGGAAGAAATCGGCTGTCAGTCGATCACCGCCTACCCAACTGCGCCAAACAGATTTCGGCAGGGCCCGACAAGCTGACATCATTTTCAAGGCGATCGCCAGCCGAGACCTCCCGCACGCACTGCTGGTAGGGCGAGAAGTAGAGATGCAGCCCAACCGCCAAGATGATCGCAGACCCGAGAATTGCGGCTGACCGTTCGGTGATCATTTGCTCGGACCTCCTAGTGAAGAGATGAACCCGGCCGGCTCGCCAACACGTCCCCAACCGCGTATCAAACTCAAAGCCGAACGACTCCGCGATACGCCGACGCGAGTCGGTTAAGTGTCAGTCAGCTTTGCCTTTGGATCTTCGTTTCCGCGATCCAACTCATGCAAAACAGGAAAATCCATTTTTTGGATAATATGAAATTCCGATTACCGCAACGTCGAAGTGGAGATTGCTCGACGAGCGGATGGCCAAAACCCTGCATTCGGACCGCCATCGGCGACTTGCTGAGCTGCTAACCGAGAAGCGAAAGCTGGCAGGATTGACGCAGGCAGCTGTCGCCAAAGCTCTCGGTCGTCATCAGCCTTTCATTGCCAACATAGAAAATGGCGATCGTCGCCTGGATCTCGTTGAATACCTCGATCTAGCCAAGGTGATTGGGTTCGACCCGCACGAGGTCATGCGCCAGATCGAAGCGGTTGACCCGCCGAAGCGATGAACGTCATTGCATAGCGTTTAGCGATCTTCAGCTTTGCCTCCAGCTTGCTTTCGTTTGGCCGAGGTTTGCCCCTAACGCAGCAGATCGGAGAGCGTCAATCTGCGGCGGCGTTCGGGCAGAATTTTAGACCCGCGGCCTCTGCAATTGCGTAACGGCGCACGGCTGCGCAAGCTCGGCAAGTGATGGGCAGGCGCTTATGGTCTGTACCGCGACAACAAATTCAACAGATCCTTGCACGGCCCACGAAAGTGGATAACTCTTCCGTCATGACGGCACGCCAGAACATTCAAGAAGCGGAATTCTTCGGGGTAGGTTCCTACACCGTCGGAGAGGCCGCACGTCTCATCGGCACGTCAGCGCTCAACATCTCGAGGTGGATGAAGGGCTATACCTACCGCCGCCATCAGGTTGAGCATCGAATTGCGCCACTATGGTCGTCACACTGGCCAATCGTCGACAATCACCTCGAGATCGGTTTCCGGGATCTGATCGAGCTGCGCTTTGTCAAGGCGTTCACGGAGGCCGGCGTCGGCCTGTTGGCGATTCGGAACTGTCTGGAATGCGCACGTGAATGTGTCGATGACGATCGGCCGTTCTCCACTAGGCGTTTCGAGACTGACGGCCGAACGATATTCCTTGAAAGCATCGAGCGTTCCGGCGAGTCAAAACTGCTCGACCTCAAGAAACGCCAGTACGTCTTCCGCCAAGTCATAGAGCGGACGTTCAAGGATCTGGACATCGAGGATGACGCGGTAGCACGCTGGCGACCGTTCAATGGCAAGCAATCTATCGTGATCGATCCTCATCGCTCGTTCGGTCAGCCAATTGCTTCCAAATACGGCGTGCCGACCGTTGCGCTCGCGCAGGCTGTGGAGGCCGAAGGATCCGTGGATAGGGTCGCGCGCCTTTTCGACGTATCGCCGGCCGTCGTTAGAGACGCAGTGAAGTTCGAAGAGAGCCTTCTGAGCGCCGCGTGAAAGTTCTGGTCGACGAAAACCTGTCGCCCGCTCTCGCACATTCCCTAAATGCGCTGTTCGTCGGCGAGCATGAGATCGTCCATATTAGAGAAAAGTTCGGCCCAGGCGTGAAGGATATCGAGTGGATAAGCCACCTGAGCACGCAGGGGCGTTGGGTCGTTATTTCTGGCGATCGGCGTATCACCCGGAACAAGGTCGAATATGCGGCGTTTCGAAGCTCGCGGCTTGTCGGCTTTTTTCTTTCTAAGGGCCTCTATAAGGCCCCGGTCACCAAGCAGATGGAGCGGCTTCTTGCCCTTTGGAGCACGATCGAAAAGCAATCCGAAATCGTCGCCGGAGGAGCGATGTTCGAACTTCCGATGAAGAGCACGCGCATTGAACAATTGAAGGTCTGAGAGTCCCCCGAGGTTAAGCCCGATCTGGTCTGCGGGTTCCCGGGCGGCGGCGGAACCTGGTACACATGTTCCCTCGCCGAGAAGCTCGGGATCCCTGTTCTCAGGCTGGCCCGACCTTAGAGAAGGCTCGCTGTCGACGCCTGCGCGCCAAACCCAATCGTCTTGAACAGCTTAGGCGGTCTATCACCGGTGAACACGATTTCCCCTACCACGGGGACCGGCGCGCAGTTTGTCGGTTGCCGCGGCAAAGGCACGTAGCGAAGCCCGCTCCAGAGCCATTCCGTAGACGTACAGTCGATCATAGGTCGCCCAGTGCATTCCGGGTGGCTTGTCTGGGAAGGGCAGCACTAAGTTGCCAGATTCGCCCAGCCGTCGTCTAACCTTCCGCGCCTTGGAGAGAGACCGAAAGCGAGGATCTTCGCTTTGGGAACGATAAGCGAGACGCTGACATTGTCGGCAGCGGAAATGCTCGTCGCCGTATAGAACTGCGCACCTTCGGTCGCAGGCAGGGCAGACAAACCAACGCCGCTCGCCGCCGAAATGTTGTTCCGTGGAATCAAGCGCGATGATCTCGTGCACGTCCCGCCAATGCTGGGACGGACCTTGATGGCGGTAGGTCAGCTCCAGATAGCCTTCGTTCGCGAAGATGCCAATCGAACCGGCAGACCGGCCGTTGACGGTCCACCCCAGGTTCCCTCGGCGCCCCGGCTCCAGCAGCCCATACTTGCGCAAGGCCGGAATGCGGAGATCCAGTAGGTCCTCGCACTTCTGTCGGCCCCCGTCTCGCCACCGATTCCCCGATCCTGCGCCGCCCATGGGAGACTCCGATTTTCCCGCAATAATGTGGGAATTCGTACAACTCTTATCCCGCTCGGACATGAAAAAGGCTGATGGCCCAGCTCGTTCCAGAAGGAATTCCCGCCTACGCTATGGATATCTGATCTGCAGTGCCTTCTTCAGGCAGCCAGCCGACCGAGGCATAGATCGAAGAGCTCCTTCATTCCGGCAGAAGGATTGCAGAAGGGGTTGCAGACCTAATTCCTCTTTATTTCGGGCAAACCGGCCCGCCAGCGCGCGTTTGAGGCAAATATTAAGGGCCGGCAGCAGAACGAACAGTGCCAATCAGAGTGCGGTTGCTGGTTCGCGCGGCCTGCGCGATGTCATCACGCTTGATTCCAGGCGCCCTCGTACACGTTTGCGAGAGCAGACATACAGCTTTGTGCTCACGCGACATGCCCCCCGCCGGGCCGGTTGCCATAGGTGAGCCTGGCGATTTCGGCCTGCACCGCCGACCAAAATGCGCCGAGCTGTTCGTCCTGCTCCCGCTCGGGGATGGCCAGCCGTGTCATGTGGCCCAAGAGGCCGGTCGTTACCTGGTCGCGGTAGCGTTCCGCGTGCCGATCAGTCGACTTCGTCAGCATCTTGCTGGCTACCTCACGGATACGACCGAGCCGACGGATGAGCGGGAAAGCGATTACATGGCAGCCGCGATTCCAGTCGAGCAGTTCCATCTGAGCGCTCATGCTGCCCTCCCCTTTGCCCTGGCATAACTGTTGGTCTGTTCCTCTCCCTCGCGCGCGTAGACGCCAAGTTCTGTTCCGTCGGAGCGGATTTCGGTATCACTAAGGTTTCCCTCTAAGGTATCTACTTTACGGTGACCGTAAGGAACTTGGTTATCGGTGACCGGTAAGTTGTTCTTATCGGTGACCGGTAATTTTCGGGTCTGCTTTCGAAGCCGGCCATCACGGAGCGCAGCGGCTTCCTCGCCCTTCGCAAATTGCGGCTTTGATACCCTCTCCGCCATTTCGGCTGCCCAGCCAAAATTGAGCTTCAGGAACAGGCCACGTTGGCCCTTCTTCGGAGCTACATTACCCGGAACATCGCGTCGGTGCACCTTATCAAGGGCACCCTCGGCTCTCAGTTTCGTTATCGCTGGGCTGACCTTCTCCGGCGTCAAATTCAACTCTGCCGCAAGTCGCTCAAGTGAGGGAAAAGCGTACCCAAGTTCGGGGTTGTAGAAGTCGGCGATCTTGGTAGCGACTCGACCAAGGATCGTTTCGCGCTTCCATTTCGGCGCGGCGTTTACGGCATCGCGCCAATCGTATTTGGAGATGTCGGCCAGTTCCTTCCTGAACCAGGGCTTCGGCTGCTTGGTCATCCGGCGCGCGCCATCCGGAGAGCGAACTCTTTAACCGCGGACACAGCCTCGCCCGTCGACAGCCCGAAACGCTGCTTCAGTAACGGTACCGCGGCGCCGTGCCGTTCGTGGCGGGGAGTATCGATCAAGCACTGTACGGCCTGCTCGATCACAGCCGTATCTTCGAGGTTCTTGGCGGCGAGGCCGATCATGCTGTTTGCTCCCCGTCGTTAGGCTCGCGGATCGGCAGCGACGCAAGGAAGCGCTCGAGATCCGCGCGCAGGACGAGCGTGCGGCGCCCATGCTTCCGGGCGACAAGCTGTCCACTACCGATAGCAGCGAATATGCGTGTGCGGCCGATGTCGGACATTTCCGCCGCCTCCTCAATGGAGAAAGCAAGTTTTCCGATGTTCATAATAGTGCTCCGCGATCTGTTGAAGTTCGTGGAGCACGATAAGCGGCTGGCCCTCGTGAAATTCTGAAACGGACGTTCCTGCCACCAAAAACCATCGGACCTTCAAACGAAAAACCATCACGGAAACATAATTTCCGTGATGGTCAGTTTTATTGGACCATGGTCCTAGCCTGGCGCAGCGCTTCCAGTTCCTTCTTCGTCATCGACTCCTTTGGCACTTCCATTTCTTTCATCGGCTTTGGCCGCTGGCTTGCGGCCTTCCGCGCCTTCTGCGCCGCTTTCGCCTTCTTCGGCGGCCTGCCGCGCTTCTTGAACTGGTATGCCCCGTCCTGGTTGATCACCTGCCAAAGATTCAGCCCGCGATCCTGAGCCTGCTTGTGCGCGCCCTGTAGCATGGCGGCCACTCTTTCATCCTTGCGTGCGGCGCTCAGCCGATTTCTAAGAGTCCGCTCGTTCTCGCCCTTCCATCGTTGGACGAACCGCGGCGACGTGGTCAGAATGTGAATGGCCCCGCTGTCGGAACAGCGCCGTTCACCAATGACGTGGTCGGCATCGAGGATCAGCGCGATGTCCCTCTTCCATTCCCGCGGCCGGCCAACCTTGCCTCGCTTAAATAGACGGAAACTTGGCTCGTGCCGCAAAAGAAGCGCTATGGCCAGATCTTTCCAGGGCACATCCCGATCGGAGGTCAGCTCAATGCGATGGCGATCGCAAACCTGCATCAGGTTTTTCCAGAAGTCTTCGACGTCGTCCCAGGCGATAGGCTCGGTCGTGGAATACTTCATGATCCGACTCCAAGCCGAACGACATTGCCGTCCCGGACCGGCACCAGTGGGACCACCGCCCGAGCCGCCAGTTCCTCGAGCCCGTCAACAATCCATTTTCCGTAATGCCGCTCAATCATGGGCACCGACGTATCGTGCAGGGCCGCAACCAGCCGAATCGGCAGATTGGCGCGGATACCACGCACGATCGAGGAATGGCGCAGCGCGTATGGGATCACGTTGAGGATCTTCGCCCGTTCCCTGATGTCGTGCCACGGCCGATGCAGTTCGCTCGGCGAGTGCCACGGACCGCGCCCATCACGAACCCACCGAATTCCGCCCGCAACCTGCTTGTAGCGCCAGCGCTCCAGAAACGGAGCGTCGTTCTTCCTGCCCGTGACCGTTGGCAGCAGCGCGTCTAGCACGTCCTTGCCGATCGCAACGGGAATGTTGCCGCTCTTGCCGCCTCTGCCCTTGCGGCTCACTGGCACCATCACCCTTCCCTGGCTCCGCTGTACATCACCGACCTTCATGCGTACGACCTGCGAGAAGCGCGCGCCGGTGGCAGCAAGGACCACAACAAGTCGGAACAAATCGCCGTCCCAATCCTGTTCGTCATCAATCTCCCGCGCCGCGGCAAGCAGCGCGCCCACCTGGGCATCACTGAGGATCTGATTATCACGCGCCAGCGGAACGGCGTCATCGTCGTCGCTCTGCTGGGCCTTCAGGCCGTGCTTAATGACGGCTGGCAAGGTAGGTTCCAGCCGGAGACGGTGCGCGGCATAGGCGCCGTTGAGGGCCGCTTTCAGGTCATTGATGGTGCGCTGCTTTGCCGTCACCTTCAGCGTCTCCGGCAAGCGGTCGCGCCACTCTAGGAGGTCGCTTTCCTTCAACGCGTGCAGCGCCACGTCCGCCAGCGGTTCTGCTGGAATTGCTTTCTGTTTTCCGCGCTTCTCCTGGCCAAGGATGTACCGGCTGAGCCGCCTGCTAGCATCCGAACGGATCGTGCGACCAGCCCTTCTGCTCTCGCGCGCATCGCGGTCGGAAATATAAGCTTCGACAGCCAGGCGCACCGTAAGCACTGGCCCGTCGGCTGCGGCCTTCGCTCCCCTGCGCGCCTGATCGACAATTTGGCGAGCCCGCGCCTCGGCCTGCGGGAACGTGAACAGACCTTCCGTCGGCTTGTCGTTGAGGTCATTGGCAGGGCCTACTTGCACTTGCTTGTAGTTAGCGCCTGGTCCCCAGTTGCGCCATCGGGCAAACCAGACACCGCCCCGCTTGCCTATGCGGTACCAGACCGCTGCCTCAGCATCGAGGCGCCTCGGATATTCACCAGCACCGAGCTTGGAACGAGCATTCGCAGTGGTGATCGGTGCTTCCTTGAGGGTCTTCGCCATGTACCCGCCTTTCGAGTTTCGAAAACACGTCGAATATACGTCGAATATATGCCCCCGTACAGTGATGAACGGAAAAGAACGAAAGCCTTGTAATTACTGAATTTCTGCGAATGGCCATGAACAGTGAAGCCCAGAAAATCCAGCCCTTTCACGGCGGTAACAGGGGTTCGATTCCCCTTGGGCGTACCACAAAATCAAGCACTTAGTGAATTTTTACCGGCTTCTGTCCAAGATTTGGCCAATATGGGCCGAGAATCATCCAACAAAAAAAGGCCCGGAAGCCGAAGCCACCGGAATAAAAGCGGGCCCGAAAAGCGTTCGTGCTTCATGCCGGGTGCTCTTAACCCCGAGCGCCTTCCTGAAACGCAAAGGAGAACACCATGAAGCATCTCCTCACGCCAATGATCGCCGGCTTGTTCATAGCCTCCGCCAGCACGGCTTGGCTGCCAACGTCCATACCGTAACAGGCACGACTGGTCAGCCCAGCCAAACGATCGGCACCTCTGAAACAGGTAGCACCACCCCTGGCCACGCCAGCTCTGCCCCGGGTTCTGCCTTCAATCCCGATGGGAATGCGGGAACACACTATGCCGGCGAGCAGCCGCAGAACTCAAAGAACCCGAAGAGCGTATCTCAATACGACGTGGCCGGCTTCCAGCAATCGCATAAGTGATGCTCGCCGGCCTGCAAAGCACAAGAAAGGCCTGGCAAGCCGGTGGCCGCCGGGCCCTTTCGGGGTAAAGAAAACGCCCACCACCTTATTCCGCAGCGGGCGCTAGTTCGGGAGGAGTGTCCCCTTTTACCCGGGACAACGGTACGCCTCGCTTAGCTGGATAATAAGCTCGCGCCAGTTGAAGTGCTGGATATTCGAGTTGCGTGACTTTTCCGCCACAGACATAGCATCCCCCGAAGCAGCCGAGCCCTTTTTCGCTTGCGGAACGCTTAGGATTTCTTATCGCCGTTGGGATTTGGTACTGGTGCCTCTCGCACATCTCGCGGCGGTGGATCGACATGTTTGGGCTGTGGCGATTCTTCCTCGTCGGGACGACGGACAGGTGGCTTCTTCGGGTCGGGCCTCGCCGGAGGTTCTTTGACCTTGATTGGCATATCTAGTTAACCGGCTTCCCGGCATCTCGTTCCGTTGAATGCAAAAGATCCGGAAGCCGAAGTCGCCGGGCCAAAAAATAGCCGGTCTTCGAGTTAATTGACTGTCGCCCCGCCAGTCGGGCCGAAAAACTCTTCATCGCTGATCTCGGTGTGCTTTACCGTCGCCGCCGACGTCGCCAGCATCGTTTCGAACGTCACGATGAACTTGGCAACGCAGACGCATTCCTGGCTGCCGTCGAAACCGCGCTGGTTGGCGAAGTGCGAAACGCGACAGAGGTTTTTCGAAAGCCCCTCGACGCGACCAACGCCTTGCACGAGGTGTCTAGGGGGTGATCGAAGGGGATGATCGAATTGATGACGCAGTGCCGCGCCGCTCGCGCGCTCGTATCATGGACGCAGCAGAACCTCGCCGACGCGGCCAAGGTCGGCGTTGCGACGCTCCAGAATTTCGAGACCGGAATGTCTACCCCCGCAACGTCACACTGGAAGTCCTGGAGCGCGTCCTCCGTGAAGCGGGCGTTATCTTCCTCGAAGACGGACAGATGGTCGACGGCGGCGCCGGCGTTAGGTTGAGGAAATGACCGCGATCCTGGCCGCGTTGTGCGCCTACGCATTGATGCTTTCGCCGGCAGCCTCGGAGCCGGCGCTGACTCCGATCGCACGGTGTGAGAACTTTCTGCGGTTTTTCGAACTGCATGGTGAGAGTCACGAGAGCTACAGGCGCATCAGCGTCACGGAGCAAGTTGATCCGCTGAAGGTGACGATCGAATTTGAAATCCGCAGCAAGGCGCATGCCCCCCATCGGTCGGTCGCCTCGTGCGAGTTCTATCAGGATCGGCGGCATATCGGCTTCATCACGTTGGACGGATCGCGCAGCCAGATCATCTATGACTGATTGTCTGCGAGGGAAAACAGTGGTTCAACCTGCATCGCTTTCGATGATCTTGCCAGCGCCTTGAAAACCCCTCAGAAGAGGCAGGGAAGCCCGTACAGCACGTTTGCCGCCGAGATGGCAGCGAACTTGGTCCTTGGTTCGCGATCGACTTTTGGAATCGCTCTAAGGCCCGCTATCGCGGGCTGATCCCGAATCCCGGCTCCGATCGTATTCGCGTTCCAATGGTTGAACTTCACCATGTCCGATCTCACGATCCTCCCCGTCTCCATTGCCTCTGACCTAGGTGCCCTCGCACTCGAAGTCCGGCGCAAGGTGTTCATTGTCGAACAGAACGTGCCCGAGACGGTGGAACGGGATGCCTATGACGCCGAGGCCATCCACCTTGTCGCCATCGACGGCGGCGATGTCGTCGGCACGCTGCGGATTGTCTTCCTGCCCGAACACGCCAAGTTCGGCCGTGTCGCCGTGCTGCGCCATGCACGGGGCAAGGGCATTGCCTCGCGGATGATGCAGGCGGGGATGAAGATCGCGCGGTCGCGTGGCGAGAACCGCTTTTATCTCACGTCCCAGGCGGACAAGATCTCGTTCTACGAGAAGCTCGGCTTCGTAGCCTATGGCGACGCGTTCGAGGAAGCTGGCATGCCGCATCGGGCGATGAAGACCTATCTTACAGATTTGCAAGCGTAGCATCCCCGCCTGTATGCGTTTTCCGCCGCCGCTGTCCTACATCGCCGAAGCCTCTGGCGCGCTGGCGCCTCCCGGAGCGCTCATTTCAGATTCCAAATCGCATTTGCGTTCTTGCTAATGTAGGGGCATGATCAAATCAGCCGGGAGGAACTCCGGCATGGCTCGGCTGCCCAAAGGAAAAACCCCCGGCAGCCGGGCCGCCTCCCCTCCGCATCTGGCGCACTGAAGCTTTAGGCGGCCCCAAGGGCTCTCGGGTCGAGTTGTACCGAGTGGGGCACAATTCGGTTCCCGAAATCACGTGCACCGACCGCGGACTTTGATGACACCGCCGGGGTCGATCTATCCGTTGACGCCTATCTGACGTTACGTTAACTTTTCATTAGTTTTTCCTAAAATAGGAGATTTTAATGAAAACTGCTATCGCGTGCGCGGCTATTGTCCTTGCCGCGTCAAGTGCCGCCGTGGCGCACGAAAAGAAGGCGAAGGTCACTGCCAATGCATGTGCTGGTCTGTCGATCAAGGCGGTAAAGGCAGCAAAATTGGATTGTACGGCAACCGGCACCGCCATTTCATCACAGACCGACACAAGCAAACCCAAGCCGCGCCTGGGATACGACACCAACCCTTGGGTTTTCTCTTTCGGTCTCTAGTTCCTTCCCCAGCAAGTGCCCAGGGAACCGAAGCGCCCCTGCCGGTCCTGCGGAACCCTCAGTTCCAGCTTGCCGACACGGGTGACAAGCGTGCGGCCAAATCGGTCTGGAAGATTGATGCGCGAAGGGGCTCGTTCAATTTCTGCGGTCGTCGTGTGATCGACAGACGGAAGGATCACCATACGGGCCTGGCGCTGCGGCCAGAACGGTGTGCCGAACAGGAGGAACCCCGTTGCAACCAACCAGAACAGGATAACGGCGGCGAGGTGTTCGCGATAGTCGCCAAGGTGGGCATACGCATCTCCGTCTCCGCCAGTCTCCTTTGCGAACCGCGTGCAAGACTTCTGCGCGAACGTGTCGCATCCATTATCGTTCCGACGCAGGAACTCTTCGCACTGTCGGGTCGTTCTTCGGACTTAGCGGGCCGGCGAATTGCCTGAAGGGTTACCGCTCCGTTTTTTTCGATCCGAAAAACAGGGAGACTGGGCGACGTGGCCGTGAACGTCGAGGATGGGTCGGCAGGGCAGGCGCTGACAGGCATTTCGCGCTCGGCGGCCTCCATAGCCAGCCGTACTGAGGACCGGGTCATGCTCGACTTTGCCGATTTCACCCGCGCCCGGCGGCACATGGTGGAAAACCCAACCCAAATGGCGCGGCGTGCGTGATCCAGCGGTCTTGATGGCGACGCACCGCCACTTTTCGAACGGTTGCGAGGAAGGAGCAATGCAATGCCAGACAAAAAGACCATCGAGAAGGCGCGAAAGGACAAGCGCCAAGGCAAGTCGCCGAGCACCCAGGCTGGTGAGTTCGTTCATGAGGAGATCGAAAAGGTCCGGCGCGGCGAGCATGGCGCGCGCTCGACCAAGCAGGCGATCGCCATCGGCCTATCGGAAGCACGTCGCGCTGGTGTTGATCTGCCGCCGCCCAAGAAAGGCAAGGTCAAGGAGAGCACGCGCAAGAGCGCCGAATACGCCTATGAAGTCGGCCAGGGCGAGCGCACGCCGAAGCGCCGCCCGAAGGTCTCGAAGGCTGTGTCCGAGGTCCTCGAACACGAACCGAAGAACACGACATCGCATGAGGCTCTCTCACGGCAGACCAAGCGCGCGGCATCACACCGGACGGCAGAAGAACGCTCGGCTGCGGCGAAGAAGGCAGGCGAGACGAAGGGCCCGTCCGGTCGTTCGGCCGCGGCACGGAAGGCCGCCGAAACGCGTGCGCGGAAGACCTGACCGGAGCGAATGGGACACGTCACGGACAACCCTCTGCTTCCCCGGAGCCTGGCGGGCAGTTCTACCGAGATATCGCGAGGCCAGATCCAATCCTCGATTTCCTCAATATGGTCTCCGTGCGCATCCCAGTCGTCAAATGCTTCCCATGAGTTGAATGCGCCACAGGGATTCACTCCACAGACGCAAATCCATGGAACCCCCAAGCGTTCTTCCCGTTTCAGTTCGTACTTCCAGAAATCGTCACGCCAATTGAGCGGCTAATCCTGAACGCCGAGGGCTCCGTGACTGAAGCGAAGGTTCGTAATTTCACCATCAACTTTGGGCCGCAACACCCGGCAGCGCATGGCGTCCTGCGGCTTGTGCTCGAACTCGACGGCGAAGTGGTCGAGCGAGTCGATCCGCATATCGGACTGCTGCACCGCGGCACGGAAAAACTGATCGAGCATAAGAACTATCTTCAGGCACTCCCCTACTTTGATCGGCTCGACTACGTCGCCCCGATGAATCAGGAGCACGCCTTCTGCCTTGCGGCTGAGAAATTGCTCCAGATATCGGTTCCGCGACGCGGGCAGCTCATTCGCGTCCTTTTCTGCGAAATCGGGCGGCTGCTGTCGCACCTCCTCAACGTCACGACGCAAGCAATGGACATCGGCGCTCTGACCCCGCCGCTGTGGGGTTTCGCCGAGCGTGAGAAGCTGATGGTTTTCTACGAGCGTGCTTCCGGCGCCCGGATGCACGCTAACTATTTCAGGGTTGGCGGCGTGCATCAGGATCTGCCACCGGAACTTCTCGACGATATTTGGAATTTTTGTGACCCTTTCCTCAAGGTCTGCGACAATCTCGATGAACTGCTGACTGGCAATCGGATTTTCAAGCAGCGAAACGTTGACATCGGAACGATCGGTTTGGACGACGCCTGGGCATGGGGCTTTTCAGGCGTGATGGTGCGCGGTTCCGGAGCCGCCTGGGATTTGCGCAAGGCCCAGCCTTACGAATGCTATCCCGAGATGGATTTCGACATTCCCGTCGGCAAGAACGGGGATTGCTACGACCGCTATCTGGTTCGAATGGAGGAAATGCGCCAATCCGTCCGGATCATCAAGCAGTGTTTGGAAAAGTTACGGCTTCCGGCGGGCCAAGGACCAGTCGCAATATCCAATCAAAAGATCACGCCGCCAAACCGTTCCGAAATGAGGCGCTCCATGGAAGCGACTATCCACCATTTCAAACTCTACACCGAAGGCATCCGTGTCCCTACTGGAGAGGTGTATGCGGCTGTCGAAGCACCAAAGGGCGAGTTCGGCGTCTATCTGATTTCAGATGGCAGCAATGTCCCGTATCGATGCAAAATCCGGGCCCCATCCTTTGCCCACCTGCAGGCGATGGATTTCCTGTCCAGAGGCCACATGATCGCCGACGTGTCGGCGATCATCGGCTCGCTCGACATCGTGTTTGGAGAAATCGATCGTTAGCGCGGAATGTCAGGTAGCAAGCTGGCCGCGCGATCGGAGGTCGATGATGAGAGCAATGGTCCTACTCTCGCTTTGGGTGGGAGCCATCCTGCTCATCCCGAGCGCCGCGCATCTTCAGAGATGCCGCACAGGCTCGCGATGGATCAGGCAGTCTATTTCGGCGCACAGCAAATGTAGCTCGGCTGGCCGCTGTTCGGCCTGCCCATCACCGCAAAGCTCATCCTTGACGCAATACTCGCTGTCCTGTTGCTGCGAATGAAAATGGTCTCCGCGGCGCTGACCGGGTGCGGACTGATCGTGTTCTTCCTGTGGGTCCAGCCGATCAATGTCGCGACCTCAAACTGGACAACCCAGCCAGGGCAATGGGAAAGGCTCCGGCAACGCTGGGAATACGCTCATCTCGCAATTGCGCGCCATCCTGCATCTCTTTGTATTCTCGCGGTTATTGGGCGCAAACCTCGGAGCAACAGGAAAGCATCGTCCTTTCCGCCTCGTCCATGATCGCGAGATCTGGCAGGAAAGCCTGCGCTCGACGCCCTCGATAGTTGAAGAAAATAGCTGAGCTGCTTTTACCTGCTGCAAGCGGATAATATCGCTAAGGCCCATCTTAAGTCAGCCTTAATACGTTTGGCGCTATATTACGGAAAGCGCTCTAAATTTCCCGCGGAATCAGCGTATGGCGCGGGATTGGTCTAATTACACCAATGTTTTACCTGAAGCCATTGAAGGATGTTAGCGTCAGGACCAAGCTCTCGCTGGGCTTTGGTCTGGCGTTGTTGTGCGTCCTGGCAGTAGGGCTATTTGGGGTGGATCAGCTGCGATCTCTCAATGAAATCACAGGTGAGATCACAGGCGTTTGGTTGCCGCAGGTCCAGGTCGTGGAGGAGATGAAGCGCAATCTCGCGGAACATCAGCTCTATGCGACGCTGCGCATGCGCACCGACGATACCCGACAGCTGCTGCGCATCGATGACGAGATGGCGAGGGAGAGCGACGAGATTCTGAGGGGTCGGCGTGCCTACCGTAGAAGCGCCGGATCGCGCGCCGAGCAGGAACTGTTCGATCAGTTCGTTTATCTGTGGACGGCCTATCAAGACTCCCTGACATCCATTTTCCCGCTCCTGGAAACAGAGGGGCGAACAAAGGCCCTTAAAGAGTTCGAGACGGTATCGCTGCCAACCGTCGCCGAGGCGGCGCAGCGGCTGGACGGCTTGCTGGCCCTCACCAATCAGCGCAGCACGGCTGTCGCAGCCATGGCGGATCGCACCTACACCATCGCGCAGCGGCTGACCTGGGCCGCGATTGCCTTTGCCGCCGTGTGCCTCGGCGGGCTTGTCGCCTGGATTCGACACAATGTCAGCAAGCCGATCCTCACGGTGAGCGAGGCGATGCATCGCCTAACACTGGGTGACCGCCGCTCAACCCTCGTTGCACCCAAAAGGGATCGCCGGGACGAGATTGGGGTGTTGTTCTCGGCCTTTGCCGGCTACCGTGCCAGCCTGGAACGCAGTGATGCCTTGGCCCGCGAGGCGGAGCTGGAACGGCAGCATCTGGCCGCAGCAGCAGCAAACATGCCGGTGGGTCTGTGCATGTTCGATGCCGAGCGGCGGCTGGTTTTTTGCAACCAGACCTACGCTGACCTCTATCACTTGCCGGAGACCCTGACCCGTCCAGGCTCGCATTGGGCCGATTTGAAGCGGTTCCGGATCGCCGCGGGGCTCTATGTCGGCCTGGAGCCGGAAAGATATCTGGAAGAACTCTCGGCGACGATCGACCGTGCCGAGCGCGTCGTGAGCCTCGTCGAACTCCGGGACGGGCGCACAATCGACCTCATCCACCAGCCGCTGCCAGGCGGCGGATGGCTTGCCACGCACCACGACGTGACCGACTTGCGGCGTAGCGAGGCCCGCATCTCGCATATGGCCCGCCACGACGGGCTTACCGATCTTCCGAACCGTACATTGTTCCACGAACGCGCCGAGGAAGCTCTGATCGAGATGAGCCGGCAGAACGGCAAGGTCGCCGTCCTTTGCCTTGATCTCGATCATTTCAAGACGGTCAACGACACGCTGGGGCATCCGATTGGTGACGCCCTGCTGAAGGAGGTCGCCGCCAGGCTGAGGCGCGTCCTCCGTGAAGGCGACACGGTAGCCAGGCTCGGTGGCGACGAGTTCGTGATCATTCAGAAGGGGACGGATCAGCCGGTCGAGGCCACTGCCCTTGCTCAAAGGGTCATAGACGCGCTGAGCGCGCCTTATATCGTCGATGGACACGGGGTTATGATCAGCGCCAGCGTCGGCATTTCGATTGCGCCGGACGATGGCGAGAACGCCGACGAGCTGCTCAAGAACGGCGACATGGCGCTCTACCTGGCAAAGGCGGACGGACGCAGAACATATAGGTTCTTCGAGCCGGAAATGGATGCCCGCATGCAGGCGCGGCGGTTTCTCGAACTCGATCTGCGCGAGGCGGTGGGACGGGAGCAGCTCGAGATCTATTACCAACCGCTCCTCAATATCGGCCGCGGCGAGGTCAGCTGCTTCGAAGCGCTGCTGCGCTGGCATCACCCGAAGCGTGGCATCGTCTCTCCGGCAGAGTTCATTCCCCTGGCCGAGGAGATCGGCCTCATCGTCCCGATCGGCGACTGGGTGATCAAGCAAGCGTGTCTCGACGCAGCAGGCTGGCCCAAAGGCATCAAGGTTGCCGTCAACCTGTCGCCGACGCAGTTTCGCACGCGCTTGCTTTCGACGATCGTCGAGGCACTGGATGCCTCGGGGCTGCCCGCGAGTCAGCTCGAGCTTGAGATCACCGAGACGGTACTGCTGGCCAACAGCCCGGCGACTCTCGCGCTGCTGCAGCAGATCCACATACTGGGGGTGCATATTGCGATGGACGACTTCGGAACCGGATATTCGAGCTTGAGCTACCTGCGCTCTTTCCCGTTCGACAAGATCAAGATCGACCAGTCCTTCGTCAGGGATGCCGATGACGTCGACAGCTCGGTTGCCATCATCCGGGCCGTCACGAGCCTTGGCAACAGCCTCGGGATACAGACCACCGCCGAAGGGGTCGAGACAGCGGAACAGCTCGAGCGGGTACGAAGAGAAGGCTGCACCGAGGCACAGGGTTTCCTGCTCAGTCGGCCGCTCCCTGCTCGGGAAATCCCCGCAATGCTGCAGCGCACGCGCGCCGTCGTGGCTGGCGACATCATCGAGCCTGCACCCGAAATAACGGCCGAGCGGAAAGATCGGCGTCGCAAGAGCGCGTTGTAGGTAACGCCTCATGGTTGCAGCTGCGCGAGAAGCTCGGCCTAATCAGCTAGCTAGAAGACAAAGCTCGCCGGCGCTCGTTCATCGTCAGATCAGCTGCGATGCGAGACACCTTTCCGTTGAGTTTAGGCGTGGTGCGCTGATTGAAGGCGGAAAGGCGAAGAACCGCCTTCTGCCGAGTTGAACCTGGTCGATGTCGGGCGGCGCGATCCGATGAAGCCGCCTTGATATCCAGTTATCGGGCCGGAACAAGAATTATCCCTCAGACACGGCAAGGCCGAACGAGACGCGAAGGCCATCCACACGAGGAAGTGATAAAGAAGCAATTTGACGATCGATCCGATCGGACCGAGGAATCCCGAGAGACAACAGCCGGGACGATGCGCATGAGCGACGAATCCGACGACGACACTGATATCGTGAATCAGCTCGCCTATATCAGAGCCGATCCAACCCAGCACGACACGCTTACGCTTCTCACCATGATCGATGCCGCGATTGCCGAGATCATGAGCTTGAGGATGAAGCTGCGGCTGAGCGAGGAAAGGAATGGCGGGAGCAACCAGTTCCAATAGCTGGCCGGAACGGGAATGAACGGCGACGCGAACCCTACTCCGCGTCCGCCATCATCTGCCGACCGCCGGCCCAGGCGCGCCATTGACGCTCGTCGCCATGGAAAACGTTGAGGTCGATGCGGCCGGTGACGCCATGCGACAGGCCGGAGCCGGAATATTGCCAGAACAGCCATTTGCGATCGGGATAGACCTTTGACGGATGTCTCGCCACCGCCCGCAGCCAGAACGGATAGTCGAGAAAGGCGCCCTGCAGATTGTCGCGATAGAAATCCGGCGCGGTGTAGATGATCGGACGCTGGCCATAGTGACGCTCCAGCTTGTCCATGAACACCTGCATCTTCTCCAGGACCTTTTCGCGCGACGGCCGCCGCTGGCAGCTGGAGTCGCCGTTCCACTCGACATCGATCACCGGCGGCAAGGCGCCTTCGACCTTCGGCACGTTGCGGATGAACCAGTCGGCCTGCTCGCCGGCGGTTCGGCACCAGTAGAAGAAGTGATAGGCGCCGCGCTTCAGCCCGGCCGCGTCGGCGCCGCGCCAGTTCCTGGTGAACATCGAATCAAGATGGTCGCCGCCATCGGTCGCCTTGATGTAGGCGAAGTTGGCGCCCTGGGCGCGTAGCTTCTCCCAATTCACATTCCCTTGCCAGCGCGACACGTCGACCCCGTGCACGGCAAGATGCCGGGGCGAGGAGCGGCCGAAATTGATCGGTTTGGCATCGCGAAAGCCATAGCGCGTGATCGGCCCGGCAAGCATGGGCGGGGCTGCCCGCGACAAAAGTTTCGGAGGCGAGACCAGGGCTGCCGGCTCGACCGGCGGATCGACGCTGTCGGGCAATTCGGGCGCCGGAAACGCCACCGTTTCCTCCTCCGCAAGGCCAAAGGGGCGAACAGTGTCGTCCACGGGCGCGGGCTCAGTGCGCTTGCGCGCATTGTTGACCCTGGTGACGGGGACGGATGCGATCGGCGCGCTTGGCCGCACCACCGAACTGGTGGTCTCGTTCGACGGCTTCTGCACGTCGAGCGCATCCATGCCCGATGTCGACGAGCAGCCGGCAAGGCACAGTGATGCGATCACGAAACTGATGACGCCTGGTAACCGCATCTGGACCTGTACTCGAAACGCAACAGACCGAAGGCGACGGCCGACGGACAACCAGGCTCAGTTATGAACGAGAAATTACCAATAAAGTTTGAATCAAGTTTTTTACCAAACCTGTGACCCGTTTCAGACATCCGCCGTCAATGGCGGCCCAAGCCTTGACAGCGCCATGATGTGGCTGTTGAGAGCAGTATGCGGCGTCTCCGGCGACGTTCCCCGAGAGCCCAAAAAAGGCGCCCGATGATTGCGTTGCAGCGATTTCTCCTGGTCCTCCTGCTCGCGGCCCTCTCCTGGAGTGGCGCGCTCATGGTGGAGACGGCGCATGCCGGCGGGCTGGTCGTCGTTCCATCCGGCAATCGCTCCGAAACGCAACCGCCAATCCCGGATGCATCCGCGACGCGAACGCGCGCCTTCAAGACCACCTACCCGGAAAAATACGAGAAGATCGTCGCGCTGCTGAAGCACGAGAAGAAACTGGTGGCGCACATCAAGCAGGTGGCGGCCGCCTACGATATCGATCCTATCCATATCGTCGGCGCGCTTGTCGGCGAACATACCTATAACGTCACCGCCGTCGGCTCGGTACAGACCTACTATGTGAAGGCACTGTCCTATTCCGGCCTCGACTTTGCCTTCCGCTACAAGGGCGTGCCGGTGCAGACCTTTGTCCAGCGGCCGGAGTTCGCGGCCTGCGCCGAGGCCAAAGACAGTGCCGCCCTGTGGAGTTGCCGCGACAGGGTCTGGGTAGAACATTGTGGCAAGAGCGTCGATAGCGTCACCTACGAGGCCATGACCTTCCAGCAGGCGTTCTTCCAGCCCTTCTTCGCCGGCCAGACATTCGGCCTTGGCCAGATCAGCCCGTTGACCGCGCTGGAAGTGACCGACCTGGTCAACAGGGTGAGCGGCTATGACAAGCTGACGCCAGATCGTCCGCAGGCGATCTATCGTGACGTCATGGATCCGGACCGCAGCATCGTCTACATCGCGGCGATCGTGCGCGACGCCATCGACGCCTACAAACAGGAGGGCTTCGACATATCGGGCAATCCGGGCATAACGGCCACGCTCTACAATGTCGGCCAACCCCGGCAGCGGGCGGCCGACCTGCGCGCGGCAGTCGCCAGTGGCAAGGGCCGCAAGCTGCCGGTGGAAAATTATTATGGCTGGCTCGTCAACGACAAGCTCGACGAACTCAGGAGCCTGCTCGATAGCGGCAGCTGAGAGACGCTTTTTATCAGGGAGCTTGCGTGCAGTCGTTCATCGACCAGAGCGTTTGTTTCATCGAAAACCATCAGGCCTGGGCAGGCGTCGTGGTCGGACTGCTGGCGTTCGGTGAATCGCTGGTGCTGGTCGGCATCCTCTTGCCCGGCACCACGGTCCTGGTCATCGTCGGCGGCCTGGTGGGCGCAGGCATTGTCCAGCCTTTGCCCGTTCTTCTCGCAGCGATGGTCGGTGCGACGCTCGGCGACACCGTCTCCTATTTCCTTGGCAAATGGCTCGGACGCGGTGTCGTCCATAAATGGCCGCTCAATCGCTACCGGCGCGAGATCGCCCGGGCGCGGCTGTTCTTCCATCGTTATGGCTTCGCGGCGGTTTTCGTCGGCCGCTTCTTCGGCCCGGTCCGCGCCACCGTGCCGCTGGTCGCGGGCATGATGGGCATGAACCGGCGCCGCTTCCAGATCGCCAACATCCTGTCGGCGATCATCTGGGCTCCAGCCGTTCTGTCGCCGGGATGGCTGGTCGCCAAGGGCGCCGGCAGTCTCCCCGAACTCGATGCGACCAGCCTGTTCGGCATGGCGGTGATCGCAGCCATCGCCTTGGTCATCATAGCGGTGATCGCCGGCAAGCTCCGGGGCAAGCGCCAGCCTAGCCGCGCTTCCTGAACACGCCGATCATCGGTCCCAGATTCCAGTAATCGTCGTTGCGGCCGATTGCCGGGGCAAGCAGGCTTGAAATCGAGCCGTCGAGGAACAGCGCATTGTCGCAGCCGAGCGCATCGCGAAAGAGCCGGGCGAATGCATGGAACGTCACCGCACCATTCGAAATGGCAAAGACCGCGACACCGTCCTTTCGCACGCCGACACCGTCGCGGGTCTTGCGCGAGGTGCTGTCGGACTGGAATTTCGGATGAAGGTGGCCGTCGATCACCAGCATCGGCCCGGATTGCGTCGCATAGTCGGTGGGCGGCCGCTTCCTGACGAAGTCCCTTGTCGCCCGGACCGCGGCCTTGCCGCCGCTGATGTAGAAGATGCCATTCGGCTGCAGCGAAAAATTGCCGGTTCCCGATCCCGTCTTCACATCAGCCATTTCCTGGCCTCGCTCGATATAGAGGCCGACCGGCCTGAGGTCGGGGTGATACATGCCGGCATTGATGGCAAACAGCATGGTGCGGCCGGCCGCGCGCTGAGCATAATCGAGATTGTGCAGCGATTGAAAAGGTTTACCAGCTGGATCCTTCCAGAACAGCTCGATCGAATAGCGTTTCGGGTCGACCTCGCAGACGAGATAGCTGGCCGCCTCAAAGGCAAAACCGCGGCACGGTGGTACCGTTGCGAACCATTGGCCGAACGCCATCATCGTGGCGATCGCCTGGGGCAGGGCGGTCTTGGCGAAGGCCGCCAACAGCGGGACGGCGTTGAGAAGTGTCGGAAAATCCATGCGCCTACCGGATTGCCAGCTCCAACGAGCGACGTGGATACCACCGCGGGGCGCCAAAATGGAAGGCGGCTTGAACAGAACGCAGGAACGGTCCTTTAGCGGGCGCCATAGCGCCGCGGAGACTATTTGACAGCGCTGACCAGCTGTTCGTCGCCGCCAAGAATGGAAACCCAGTGCCCGGTGTTGTCGCTCGCCTGCCTCTTCAGGTAGCGGTAGCTGGTCTGGTTCCAGAGGCGGACCTTGTCGGTCAGGTTGTCGAGGATGAAGTCGCCCTTGTCGGTGCGCACTGTCAGCACGGCATGACCTTCGCCGTCGGGCTTGCGCACCACCGTCATCAGGAGATTGGCGATGGCAATGCCTAAACTGTTGAGTTCGCGCCGCTTTTCCAGCGCGTAGTCCTCGCAATCACCGAAGCCGTTGTCGGGATAGGCCCACCATTCCTCCTTGCCGTAATTGTCGAGGTCGCTCATCGGCTTGACGCGCGTGTTGACCGAGAGATTTACCGCCGTGATCCCGTGCAGCAGCTTGCCGGTCATATGTTCGGGCGCGTTATCGGGTGAGCGGATGGAGCATTCCGCGACATGGATCTTGCAAAAATCATAGTGGCCGATCGGCTGGGAGGTCGAGCCACCGATAACCATGGACGCGGGCGCGGAATAGGCGAAGCTCGCCGCCGAACAGAAAGCGGTCAGCGCAACCGCCAGCCCCAGCCCCTTCGCCTTGCGGCGCCAACCTGTCGAGGATGCCATGCGGCCCCGCCCATCGTTTTTGTTAACGGAACGTTAAGGGCGGTTATGTCCCGAAGTCAATGAACGCGGCTGATCACATCTTTGCGGGAGCCGCATGGGCCTTGGCGGGTTGCAACGGCGCAACACCAAGGTCCAGGTTCCCAGGCTAGGCCAGCCATCCCATCGCGACGCCGAGCAACAGGACGACTCCGAGCAGGCCACGGTAGATGACGAAAGGCCAGGCGGAGAACCGTTCCAGAACGCGCATCAACCCCCAGATGGCGAAGAAGGCGGAGATCGAGGCGACGACCAGCCCCGTGGCAAGAACCGACCACCCATGGGCATCAAGGTGAACCTTGTGCAGTTCCCACAGTTCCTTCAGACCGGCCAGCGCGATCGCCGGTAGGCCGAGCAGGAACGAGAACCGCGCCGCCTCGGCCCGTTTGAAGCCGAGCCCCAATGCCGCCGTCAAAGTCGAGCCCGAGCGTGAGACGCCGGGTATCAGCGCGCCGATCTGGGCGATGCCGACCAGAAGCGCGTCGGCGAGCGACGCTTCGCCCATGGTGCGGCGGTGGCGGGCGAAAATCTCGGCCAGCGCCAGCAGGACCGCCATGACGATGCAGGCCCATCCGATCACGCTCAGGCTGCGCAGCGGCGAATTGCAGGTATTAAGAACGCCTGACAGCGCCACGCCGGCAATGACGATCGGGATCGTCGCCAGCACGATCCAGGAAGCCAGCCGAAAGTCGCGGTCCGCGAAATCGCGCCGCACGAGAGCCCCGAGCGAGCCGAACACGAGATCCCTGACATCGCCCCAGAAATAACTGACGACGGCGGCGAGCGCGGCAAGCTGCATGGCCGCGGAGAAGGCGGAGCCGGGATCCTGCCAGCCAAGCACCGCCGGCACGATGCGCATGTGGGCGGTCGAGGAAATCGGCAGCAATTCGGTGATGCCCTGAACGAGGCCGAGAAAGGCGACCTTGGCATATCCCAGGCCGACAAAGCCCGTATCCACGCCCTGAGTGCAGATGTCAGCCATGTCGGGTTCCGTGTGTGAGAGATCTAGCTTGCGCAGGTGTTACCGGCGTCGGTCGGTCCCGCGCAAGCCTTACCGTCATGGGTCGGATAATCAATTTACGGATTTGTAAGCTGGCGCCGTGCGTCGAAGTACGTCGTCCGGGACCGGCCCAAGAGGCCGGCCTGTGTTCTCATGGGATAGAACGGCAAGCAATTACGGGCACAGCCAAGGTTTCTGGCAAGTCCTGGCGATCACATGGGCCGGGGGAACGACAGGTTCTTCGGCCGATGGTCGGCGCACCCGTTCGAGCAGCATGCGTACCTGTTCCGGGCGCACACGGTCGCGCTCCATCACAAGCAGGACCATCGGATCGCTCAAAAGCTCGTCCAGGGTGCTGATGCTGTCGTTCATCCGTCGTCTCCTCGAATGCCGGCCCGCGCAGCATAGATAGGACGCAAAGATGGCCCGCCAATGACGGTTTGCCGGCTATCGCGTGACGATTTGGATTAATTTTTTGTCATGACTGCACGGGTTCGTCCTTCTCCGTACGGGAGAAGGGGGAAGTACTTACGGAGGCGGGGCGCCTTCATATTGCGGCAGGCCGTCGTCAAGGACCAGCCAAGGCTGCTTCGAGCCGGTCCAGATATGCATCTGCGGCCGAAACAGCGAAGGATCGTCGAGCGATCCGGTGGTGATGCCGATGATGCCGGCGGAATCGCGCCGCGAAAACATCGTCGTGCCGCAATTCGGACAAAAGCCGCGCTTGAGATCCGGCGAGGTGTTCACAGTCGCCAGCGGTCCTTCGACCGTCACATCGTCGATGCGAAACAGCACGCGCGCATTGAAGGCAGCGCCGATCGCCTTCTGGCAAAGCCGGCAATGGCAGATACGTTCGTTGACAGGATCGACGTCGGCACGATAGCGCACCGCTCCGCACAAGCACCCGCCCTGATATCCAGCCATCGTCCTGATCCAGTCTTGGAGAGAGTAATCGACAGGCTAGCGGCGGAACCGATTGGGTCAATTGAAAAGCTTTGATACAAGGTCATCGATTATGATGATGCGGGTGGAACGGAAGCCATGACGCCGGATATCGAAACCATCGGGATTGCGGACCTGTTCGGGCCGCCCTCGCCCGCCCGCGACCGCACCGACGCCCGGATCATGGCCGCCGCCTCGGGCATCGGTTTCATGGCGGTCCGCGATTTTCCCGGCGATGGCTGGCTGACGCCGGACAAGCGCGCGCAATTGCTGCGCATCTTCACGCTTCCCGATGCCGAGAAGCAGAAACTGCTGCGCTGGAATTTCGACCGCACCAAGAAGAATTTCTACCGCGGCTGGTTCCCGCTGCAGCCGCGAGCCGTTTCCTACAAGGAAGGCATCGACATGGGGCCTGACCTTGCCGATCCGACGCGTGTTTCGGCTTCCGATGATCCTTTGCGCGAGCCAACACCTTTGCCGGCCGAAAATGCCCTGCCCGGCTGGCGCTCCGCGGCCGCCGACTACTATCGAGCGATGGGGACGGTCGGCAACGCGCTGATGCGGTCGATCGCCCGCGGGCTTGGCCTGCCGGAGACGGTCTTCGATGCCTATTTCGATCAGGGCATCTCGACGCTGCGCCTGATCCGCTATCCCCTGCGTGACGTCAATGCCGGCGCCGATGCTGGTGGCCCGCAGTTCTCGGCGGTCCATCGGGGCGAAACACGCACCATCATCGGCGGCGAACATGCCGATTCAGGCTTCGTCACTTTATTGGCGCAGGACGGCGTCGAGGGCTTGCAGGCAAAAAACCTGGCCGGCGAGTGGATTGACGT
This sequence comes from Mesorhizobium sp. B4-1-4, assembly GCF_006439395.2. Classification (NCBI taxonomy): domain Bacteria; kingdom Pseudomonadati; phylum Pseudomonadota; class Alphaproteobacteria; order Hyphomicrobiales; family Phyllobacteriaceae; genus Mesorhizobium; species Mesorhizobium sp. B4-1-4. The sequence goes on along the minus strand of NZ_CP083950.1, from coordinate 1,482,734 downwards.
ACCGCCGGCCAACGGCACGCTGGCGGTCAATTTCGGCCAGTTGCTGGAGCGCTGGACCGGCGGACGTGTCAGGGCGACGCGGCACCGGGTGATTGCGCCGAAGACGGTGCGTTTTTCGATCCCGTTTTTCTACGAGCCGCGCGTCGATGCCGAGATCGCTCCGTTGCCACTGAGCGGCACGGAACCTTTCGAGCCGTTTCTTTATGGTGATTATCTCTGGGACTCGGCGACGAATTTCGTCGAGATGAGCGGCATCAAGCATCTAAGGCTGCCCCACCGGACACGGGCCTCCTGAGCCGAGGCGGGCCATCTCGCGGCAGACAGCGAGGCTCGCGTCAGTGGCGCTTGGCTTGGACCAGATAAGCGTCGATCTCGGTCTCGCCGAGCCACTTGGCTGCTTCCAGACGATGCAGGCCTTCGACGAGTACATGGCGCTTGCCGTCGTGGCGGACCTGGATCGGCGTCTTCATGCCGTTCTCCAGTATATTCTCGGCGAGATGCCGCACCGTCTCGGGATGCAGCGTCTTCCTGCGCGCAGTGGGCACGTAGATGTCGTCGACCTTGACCTTTTGCACCCTCAGCATGCCTGTCCCCGTGGCGGAACCGCCGCCGTCTTCCTGAGATAGTCGGTTTGTTCAGGAGGACCAAGGGCGCGGCTAACGAATATCGGCCCGTCCACCGGTTTGCCTCTCGCCACGCGTTTCGCTATGGCGTCTCGCGATCCTAATAGAGGCCACGGAACCATGAGCAAATCCCTCGTCACCTTCGTCGGTGTCGTCCATCCCTGGATGTGCGACGTGATGGGGCACGTGAATGTGCGCCACTACGCGGCGATGTTCGATGATGCCAGTTTCCAGCTCCTCGGCCATATCGCCGGGCAGGATGGCAGCCAGGCAGAGGCGACCGGGTGGGCCGATGTGCGCACCGAAATCGACTATCGCAATGAAACGAAAGCCGGCTCGCTGATTACCATCCGTTCGCATGTGGCGAAGATCGGCCGCACCTCCATCACCTTCGAACAGATCATGTCGGGATCGCTCGACGGCATCGTCCATGCATCGAGCCCGACGACCAGCGTGCGCTTTGATCTTGCCGTGCGGGCCTCGGTGGCGCTCGACGAGCCGATGCGGAGCCGTGCGGCGTTCCTGATCGAATAGGCCGGCTTCGACCGATCAGCCGTTGTAGATGCGATCCTCGATCGGCGTCTCGGCGATCAGTGTCTGAAGCCCCGAAAGCAATGCCTTCTCGGCCCGGTTCATCGCCTTGTCGGGGTTGACCAACAGGAAGATGTCGATCGCCGGCGGCGCATCGTAGGGCGGCAGCCGCCATAGCACGCCGTCGCGCACATCGCGCCGTGCGACATGCAGTGGCAGCGGGCCGATGCCGAGCCCGGCCACGATCATGCGCCGCACCTCCTCCAGGCTCGAGGACACGCCGACGACATCGGCGTTCAGCCGGGCTTCGCTGCGCAGCAACGCGACAGGCCTCAACGCGTCCGAAATGTGGTCGGTCTGGAAGGAGACCTGGGGCTCGCCGCGCAGATCCGCCAGCGCCAGTCCGGTTTTTCCGTAGAGCCTATGCCGCGGGCCGCAGAAGAAACCGAAGAACTCGCGGTAGACCATCTGATAATCCAGTGCGGGATCGCGCTGGCTGACCAGGCAGATGCCGAAGGAGGCACGGCGCTCCCTCACCTGCTTGGCCACGTCCATGCTTGCCGCGACCGAGATGGTGATCGAGGCGCGCGGATAGTTGCGGTGGAATTCCGCCAGCGCCTGGTCGAACAGTGGCGAAACGACATGGCTTGCGGTCGCGATCATGACGTGGCCGGTGACGTCATCGCTGATGCCGCGCATCAAGAGCGGCAGTTGCGAGATGGTGCCGAACACCTCGACGCTCTGCTCGTAAATCAGCCTCCCGACTTCGGTGAGTTCAAAGCGTGTCGCGTCGCGCTCGACCAGCCGCCGGCCAACCCGGTCCTCCAGGCGCCGCAAAGCATTGCTGACGCTGGGCTGCTTGAGGTTGAGGCGCTCGGCGGCGCGGGTGATGCTCTTCACTTCCGCGATGACGACGAATGTCCGCAGAAGGTTCCAGTCTAGATCCCAGACCAGACGTTCGGGGCGAGGCAAAGCCATTCCTGATATCTATACTCCCTATTCCCATTATCTATTTGCGCAATGCTGATGCAAAGGCAATCATTGCCATCAGGAGAGCGCCCCAACGCCTCCCAAGAACAAGCCTTCGCGCTTCATCCAGAGGACAGAAATTTCAGATGAACAGGGTATTCTCCGGCATCGCGAGTGCCGCACTGCTGCTTGCGTCGGCCTTCACCACCGTTTCGGCGCAGGCCGACGATCTCGAAAAGGTCAAGGCGGCGGGCGAGCTGAAAATTTCCATGAGCGGTCAGTATCCGCCCTTCAACTTCGTCAGCGATCAGAACGAGATCGTCGGCTTCGACCCGATATCGGCAAGGCCATCGCCGAGCGCATCGGTATCAAGGGCACCATCATCACCACGGCCTGGGACGGCATCATCGCCGGGTTGGTGGCCAACAAATACGACACCATCGTCGGCTCGATGACGATTACGCCGGAGCGCGAAAAAGTGGTCGATTTCGTCGGGCCCTACTATCACGCCGGCCGCGCGGTTTTCGTCAGCGAGGCTTCCAAGGTCCAGAGCCTGGACGAGCTCAAGGGCAAAACCCTTGGCGTGACACTGGGCGAAACCCATGAGAAATGGGCCCGCGCCCAAGGCGGCTGGGACGTCCGCACCTACAAGGGCCTGCCCGAACTTCTATTGGAGCTGAAGGCAGGCCGTGTCGACGCCATTGTCGTCGATAACATACCGGTCATGGTCGCCGTTAAGGAAACCGGCGAGAAGGTGCGCAGGCTCGACACGCCCAATATCGAGGGCGGCAGCGTCGCCATCGGCATCGCCATCCGCAAGGACAATCCGGAGCTCAAGGCCGCCATGCAGAAGGCGCTGGACGAGATGATGGCCGACGGCAGCTACGAGAAAATCTCCAAGCAGTGGGTCGGCAGCGACATCCGCTAATCTCCTCAGGCCTCGGGCGATCCAGATTCGCCTGAGGCCAAGCACCTCTCCCGCCGGGCCGTTCCATGGATTTCTCCCTGATGCAGCGCGTCTTCCCGTTCTTCGTGGAAGCCGCTTTGGTGACGTTGGAATTGACAGCCCTGGCCCTGGTTCTGGGGCTGGCCGGGGCAGCGCTGGCCGCTGCCGCAAGAATGTCGAGGTCGGCGATCCTGCGCGCCATCGGCACGGCCTATGTCAGCCTGTTTCGCGGCACGCCGTGCCTGATCCAGCTCTTCGTGCTGTATTTCGGCGGCCCGCAGATCGGCGTCAATCTTGACCCATTCGCGGCCGGCGTCATCGGCCTTGGCCTCAACATCGGCGCCTATATGGCGGAATCGATCCGCGGCGCGGTGATGGCGGTCGACCGGGGCCAGACGGAAGCTGCCCGCACGATCGGCTTCAGCCGCTTCCAGACCTTGCGCAAGGTCGTGCTTCCACAGGCCGCAAGGCTGATGATCCGGCCGCTCGGCGTCAATACGGTCGCTCTGCTCAAGGGGTCGGCGCTCGTATCCACCATCTCGATGGTGGAGCTGACCTATACCGCCCAGCGCTTCATCGGCTCGACCTACAAGCCGTTCGAGATCTTTGGCGTCGCGGCCCTGCTCTACATGGTCATGGTCTACGCCGTCGCCCGTGTCGTCGATCTGCTCGACAAACGCTTCGCCATCGTCTGACGGGAGAGCGCGATGCAAGGTTTGGATTTCACCGTCGTCACGCCCTATTGGGATCTCCTGTTGACGGGCGTCTGGTGGACCGCTGTGCTGACGGCTTCGGCGGGAGCACTCAGTTTCATCTTCGGCATCCTGTTTTCCGTCATAGTGCTCTATGCGCCGGCAATTCTCGCCTATCCCGTGCGTGCCTTCATGTGGGTGTTCATGGGTACGCCGCTGCTTTTGCAGCTGTTCCTGATCTATTTCGGCCTGGTGCAGATCGGCATCGATATTCCCGCGCTTGCCGCCGGCATCGTCGGGCTCGGCCTGCACTTTGCCGTCTACAATGCCGATGTGATGCGCGCCGGCATAGTGGCTGTCGACCTTGGCCAGACGGAAGGGGCGCGCAGCATCGGTTTCGGCAAGTGGCAAACGCTGCGCTATGTCGTCATACCGCAAGCCGTGCGCAACACGGCGCCACCGATCGGAAGCAACCTGATCGCGCTGTTGAAGGAATCCTCGATCGTCTCGGTCATCGGCATCGCCGAACTGGTCCACTCGGCGCAACTCGCGATCAGTGAAACCTTCCGTCCCTTCGAGTTCTACATCACCGCCGCCGCGCTTTATTACATCTTGAACCTTGTGCTCGAAGCGGCCTTGCATCGGTTTGAAAGACATGTGGAGGTTTCCCGATGAGCACGCAGCGGCCAATGGTCGAGGTCCGCGGCACACGCAAATCCTTCGGCGCCGTCGATGTTTTGAAGGGCATCGGCCTGTCGGTCGAACGTGGGCAGATCGTGGCCATCATCGGGCCGAGCGGCTCCGGCAAGAGCACGCTGCTGCGCTCCATCAACCATCTCGAGACCTTGAACGGCGGTGAAGTCTGGCTCGACGGCGTGCAGGTCAACCAGAAGCTGCACGGCCAGGCCTTCGAGCGGCACATCAACAAAGTGCGCCAGCAGATGGGCATGGTGTTCCAGCACTTCAAGCTGTTTCCGCATCTGACCGTGATCGAGAACATCACGATGGGGCCGGTGATCCTTAAAGGCATGCCGAAGGCCGAAGCCCGGGCGCTGGCGGTTGGCTTGTTGTCGAAGGTCGGGCTCGCCGACAAGGTCGACGCCTATCCGTCGCGGCTTTCGGGCGGACAGAAGCAGCGCGTTGCGATCGCCCGCGCGCTGGCCATGCAGCCAAAGGTGATGCTGTTCGACGAAGCGACCTCCGCGCTCGACCCCGAACTCGTCGACGAGGTCAACGCGGTGATGAAACAGCTTGCCGCGGAACACATGACCATGCTCATCGTAACGCATGAAATGCGCTTTGCCGGTGAAGTCGCCGACAGGGTGCTGTTCATGGACGGCGGCGTGGTGGTCGAGGAAGGCCCGCCGATCGAGATCTTCCGTTCGCCGCAGAAAGAACGCACGCGCAGCTTCCTCAAAAAATATCTTTCCGCCTGAGCACGCCGATGACCAGACTACCCACGGAATTTCCCGATTTCGGACTGACGGAGGAGCAGCGTCGCCACGCGGTGCGCGGCCATTACTACGAGTGGCCCGGGATGGACGGCGATCCCGGCGAAATCTGGTGCTACAGCGACCGCTTTTCCTATCGCGCCGGCGAGACAGTGACGCTGCATGTCAGTTCGACGGCTCCATCGTTCAACATGACGATCGTCCGCGACGGCGGCAGCGAGACGACGGTGTTCGAGAAATCGGGCATCGCGGCGCGCTGGCAGGAAAGTCCGGATCAATGCTCGGCGGAGGGTTGTGCTTGGGAAGCCTCGTTCGAATTGCGCGTGGGAAATGACTGGCCGTCCGGTGCCTATCGGGTGACGCTCACCGCCGACGGACGCGGTGGCAAGCCGATCCTTTGCCACCATTTGTTCATCGTCTCTCCCCGACCCGGGAGAAAGCCCGACCGCGTGCTGCAGGTGGCGGCGACGGGCACCTGGCTTGCCTACAACACCTGGGGCGGCTCGAACCACTATCAGGGCATCACCGGGCCGGATCGCAACCAGTACTCGCCAATCGTCTCGACGCAGCGCCCCTGGTGCCGTGGCTTCGTCGTGCTGCCGCAGGATGCGCCGCGCGTGCCGCTGGAGATCGCCGTGCCGCCAAAGACGGTGCCGCGCTATCCGCATATGGAATGGGCGCTCGCCACTGGCCATTCGAAGAAATACGCCTCGTCGGGCTGGGCCAGCTACGACAGCCATTTCTTTCGCTTCGCCGAACGCGCCGGCTACGGCGTCGATCTCGCCAGTCAGCACGATCTGCATTTCTCGCCCGAGATTCTCGACGGTTACGACTGCGCCGTCTTCGTCGGCCATGATGAATACTGGACCTGGGAAATGCGCGACGCCGTCGATCACTATGTCGAGCATGGCGGCCATGCGGCGCGCTTCGCCGGCAATTTCATGTGGCAGACCCGCCTTGAGGAGGAGGGCCGCCGGCAGGTCTGCTACAAGTACCGCGCCCGCGCCGAGGACCCGGCCTATCGCGGTGGCGACGTGACCCGCGCCACCAATTCCTGGGAGGCGCCGGAAATCGGCCGGCCGGGTTCGGCAACCTTCGGGCTCAATGCAACACGCGGGCTTTACGCCGGCTGGGGCGGCTGCGCGCCGCGCGGCGTGCGCGGCTTTCCGGTCTATCGGCCCGAGCACTGGGCCTTTGCCGGCACCGGCATCTATTATGGCGACCTGTTGGGCGCCGACAGCCATGTCTATGGCTATGAGGTCGACGGGCTGGATTTCGAGATACGCGGCGGCCTGCCCTACCCCACCGCGACCAGCGGCGCGCCTGATGGATTGCAGGTTCTTGCCGTCGGCATGGCATCCCAGGTCGAGGAAAGCGCCGACATTCCGATCGAGGACCAGTTCCTCACCGACGAGGATGGCCGCTTCAGCGCCGAAACGCTCTTCGGCGACAGGAGCGACGCCAACCTTGAAAAAGTCAAACGCAGCAACGGCATGATCGTCAACTTCCCACGTGGCAAGGGCGAGGTGTTCCACGCCGGAAGCTGCGAATGGGTCGCCGGCCTGCTAAGACAAGACCCCATGGTCGAACGCGTCACCCAGAATGTCCTCGATCGCTATCTCGGAAAGTCCTGACATGTCGAAACTCCAGACTGCCGTTCAAGACGCCGACGCCCGGCGCCAATCTCATCTGTTCTACCTCTCCAGCCTGCGCCGGCCGTTGATCGACCGCGCCGAAGGCATCTACATGTGGACGCAGGACGGCCGCCGCTTCATCGACGGATCGAGCGGCCCGATGGTTGCCAATATCGGCCATTCCAACCGCAATGTGCTGGACGCCATGAAGCGGCAGATGGACCGCGCCACCTTCGCCTACCGCCTTCATTTCGAGAACGAGCCGGCGGAAGAACTCGCGCGTGAACTCGCGGGAAAACTGCCAGAAGGCATGGACCGTATCTTCTTCGTCTCGGGCGGCTCGGAAGCGACGGAATCCTGCATCAAGCTGGCGCGGCAATGGGCCGTCGCCACCGGCCAGGGCGGCCGCTGGAAGGTGATTACCCGCTTCCCGTCCTATCACGGTGGCACGCTGGGTTCTCTCTCGATCACCGGCGACGATGCACTGGCCGAAACCTTCGAGCCGATGATGCGGGTGATGCCGACGGTGCCGGCCCCGACCGCCTGGCGCGACCGCGACAATCTTTCGATGGAACAGCGCGGCATCCGCTACGCCGACATGCTGGAGGAGAAGATCCTGGCCGAAGGCCCGGACAGCGTCGTCGCCTTCATCATGGAGCCGATCGGCGGAGCGGCTACGGCAGCGCTTGTGGCACCGGACAGCTATTATGCGCGCATCCGCGAGATCTGCGACCGCTACGGTATCCTGCTCATCCATGACGAGGTCATGAGCGGCGCCGGCCGCACCGGCAAATTCCTCGGCGGCGACCATTGGAACTGCAAGCCCGACATTGTCGCGCTGTCGAAAGGGCTGGGCTCGGGCTACGCGCCACTCGGCGCGCTGGCGGCGCCGATGCGGCTTGTACAGCCGCTGCTCGCTTCTGGCGGCTTCCAGCACGGCCACACCTATGCTGGCAATCCGCTGGCCTGCGCCGCCGGGCTTGCCGTGCTCGGCGAAATGGACCGCCTCGACCTGATCGCCAACGCGGCTGCCATGGGCGATGTGCTGATGGATGGGCTGAAGGGGCTAGCGAAGCGCTTCCCCTTCATCGCCGATGTGCGCGGCAAGGGCCTGCTGACCGGCGCCGAGATGGTTGCCGATCCCGAGACGCTGAAGCCGATCGACCAAAGCAACAAGGCCACGCAGCGGCTGCTCGACCTTGCCTATGAGCGCGGGCTGATCATTTATGGCCGCAAGGTCAAGGGCGGTGTCGACGGTGACAATTTCATGGTCGCGCCGCCGATGATCGTCACCGGCGAACAGGTCGGCGAGATCATTTCCATCATTGGCGACTCGCTGGAGGCGTTGGCTTCCGAGCTCGACCTGCCGGTCGAAGGCCGGGGGTAACGAAATGGCGCCGCGAAAAGTCATCATCACCTGCGCCGTCACCGGCTCGGTGCACACGCCATCGATGTCGCCCTACCTGCCTGTGACGCCGGACCAGATCGCGGCTGATGCGATCGCGGCCGCCGAAGCCGGCGCCTCGATCCTGCATCTGCACGCCCGTGACCCCGGGGATGGCCGGCCGAGCGCCGATCCGGACATCTTTATGCAGTTCCTGCCGCGCATCAAGCAGGCGACGTCGGCGGTGATCAACATCACCACCGGCGGCTCGTCGCTGATGACGCTCGACCAGCGGCTGGCGGCGCCACTGAGGGCAGAGCCGGAAATGTGCTCGCTCAACATGGGCTCGATGAATTTCGCGCTGTTCCCGATGCTCGACAAGCCACGGGAATGGCAGCACGAATGGGAGCCCAAGCTGCTGGAAGCCACCCGCGACACCATCTTCAAGAACACCTTCGCCGACATGGAAGGTGTGATCGAGAGACTGGGCAGGGGCTGCGGCACGCGCTTCGAATTCGAGTGCTACGATGTCGGCCATCTCTATTCGCTGGCGCATCTCCACGACCGCGGGCTGGTGTCGGGGCCGCTGTTCATCCAGTTCGTGCTGGGCATTCTGGGCGGCATCGGCGCCGATCCGGACAATCTCATCCACATGAAGCGGATCGCCGACAAATTGTTCGGCGACAGCTACCAGTTCTCCGTACTGGCGGCCGGCCGCAACCAGATGCCGCTGATCTCGATCGCTGCGGCGATGGGCGGCAATGTCCGTGTCGGGCTGGAAGACAGTCTCTACGATGGCCGTCAGCTGGCGAAATCCAATGCCGATCAGGTGCGCCGTATCCGTGGCATTCTCGACGGACTGTCGCTGGAAGTTGCCACGCCGGCCGAAGCGCGCGAGATGCTGGCGCTCAAGGGCGGCGACCGGGTGGCGTTCTGATGTTGGCGCCAGGCACCCCCCTCTGTCCTGCCGGACATCTCCCCCTCAAGGGGGGAGATCAGATGTCGCCTGCGCCTTCGCCAATTCCCGATGTTGCAAGGAAGGCGCCATCGGCGACACTGCCAATCTCCCCCCTTGAGGGGGAGATGTCCGGCAGGACAGAGGGGGGTGCCTTGGCGCCATCCCTGTCGTGAGCGGCATCCTCATCCGCCCCGGCCGGATCGACGATGTGGACGCAATCCACGCCGCGCTTCTTAAACTCGGTACCCATATCGGCGCGCATCAGGAGATCACCTCAACCGCTGATGATCTCCGCCGCTACGGCTTCGGCGAAAAGCCGGCCTTCTCGACCCTCATCGCCGAGATCGACGGCGAATTCGCCGGCCTCTGCCTCTATTTCCCGATCTTTTCGACCTGGATGGGCCGGCCCGGCGTCTATGTACAGGACCTCTATGTCGAGGACCGGTTCCGCGGCCGCAAGATCGGTGAGCGCCTACTGCGACGCGTCGCTGCGGAATGCCGGAAAGAAGGCGGCGTCTATCTCAGGCTCTCGGTCGATACGGATAATGAGGGCGCCAAGGCCTTCTATGAAAGGCTGGGCATTGCCTGGTCGAGCTATGAACAGACGCAGAAGATCATCGGCGAGGCCTTCCTTGCGTTTGCCGACGCGCCGGAGAATGGAGAGCAGGAATGAAAGCCTTCTATGCCGAGGAGCAGAAGCGCCATGATCCCAAGGCCTTTCTTTCCAGCGGCGCGCCGCAGCCCAATCCGGAAAAGCCGGAGCGCGTCGAGATATTGTTAGCCGGCGCAAAATCTGCCGGCTGCACGATCGAACGGCCCCGCGATCATGGGCTCGGTCCGGTCTCGGCGGTGCATACGCCTGAATATCTCGACTTCCTCGAGCACATTTTCGCGCGCTGGCAGCGCATTGAGGGCGCCTCGGCCGAGGTGATCCCCAACATCCACCCGATCGCGCGCAGCGGCTCCTATCCGGCCTCGGCGGTCGGTCAGGCCGGTTACCACATGGCCGACACCGCTTGCCCGATCTCGGGCGAAACCTGGCATAGCGCCCTGTGGAGCGCCTGGAGCGCGGTCGACGCCGCCGAGGCGGTGATGGCTGGCGCACCGGCCGCCTATGCGCTGTGCCGCCCGCCCGGCCATCACGCTTTTGCCGACGTCGCTGGCGGCTTCTGCTTCATCAACAATTCGGCCGTTGCGGCCCAGGTGTTGCGCAAGCAGGCCGCGCGCGTGGCCATCCTCGATGTCGATCTGCACCATGGCAACGGCACGCAAGGCATCTTCTATGCGCGGCCCGACGTGCTCACCGTCTCACTGCATGCCGACCCGGTGCGCTTCTATCCCTTCTTCTGGGGCCATGCCGACGAGCGCGGCGAAGGGCCTGGCCTCGGCTATAATTTCAACCTGCCGCTGCCACGCAAATCCGCCGACGCGGCATTTCTGGAAGGGCTTGCGGTGGCGTTCCAGCGTATTCGCGCCTTCTCGCCCGACGCGCTGGTCGTGGCGCTCGGCCTCGACGCGTTCGAGGGCGATCCGTTCGGCGGACTTTCGGTGACGACGCCAGGCTTCTCGCGCGTGGGCGAGGCCATCGCCGGTCTCGGCCTGCCGACGGTCATCGTCCAGGAAGGCGGCTATCTCTGCGACGCGCTCGGCGACAATCTCACCGCCTTCCTCACCGGTTTTGGCGGCAAGGCGCGGTGACAGTTCAGGCTCGCATCAGGAGCGCTGCTGCCTGAGCATGGCGATCACGCGGTGCACGCTCTCCAGCGTCTCGTCGATCTCAGCCGCCGTGTTGTAGTGCGCGATGCCGATACGCACGACGCCTTGTTCGGCCGGAATGCCGAGTTGTTGGACAATCTCCCAGGCGTAGTTGTGGCCGGACCACAGGAAGATGTTTTCGGCGTTCATCTGCCGCACGATCGTTTCCGGAACGATACCTTCGACGGTGAAGGAGACTGTCGGCACCCGATCACCGAGCCGTTTCGGATCGGTGATGCCGTGGATGGTCAGGCCTGAAATGTCGGACAGGCCATCGATCAGCCTTTGCGCCAGCGGATTTTCATAGGCGATGGACACTTCGAACGCCCTGGCGATTTTTTGCCTTCTCGAGCCGCCCTCGCCCGCCGCCGCACCCAGCCCGGCAAAATAATCGACCGCGGCCGTGAGACCGGCCATCAGTTCGATCTGCGGCGTGCCGAGTTCGAAGCGCTCCGGCAGACCGTTGGACGAACAGCGGCATTTGTAGGCTTTCAGGCCATCGATGACGTCGCGCCGACCCCATAATATGCCCATATGCGGGCCGAAGAACTTGTAGGCCGAGCAGATCAGGAAATCGCAGCCGAGATCCCGCACGTCGATCAGGCCATGCGGCGCGAACTGGACGGCATCGACATAGACCAGGGCGCCGGCCTGTTTTGCAAGTTGGGTCAGAGATTTGACCCTGTTGATCGAACCGGTGAGATTGCTGGCGTAGTTCAAGGCGACGAGCCGTGTCCTGCCGGACAGCAGACCGGCCAGTGTCGCCTCCTCCACCTGCCATGCGGGTGAGGATGATCTCGTCGCCCGGGTTCAACGTGCGGCCGAGTGTGCGCGACATGTGATAGGTCAGCGTCGTCATGTTGGCGCCGATGATGATTTCCTGCGGGCTCTCCGCACCAAGGAAATCGGCCATTGCCTGATGCGCTTCGTCGACGACTGTTTGAGCAGCGACCGTCGTTTCGAAATAGCCGCCGAGATTGGCGTTTGTGGTCAAGAGGCAGTGCGACACGGCGTCAGCGACAGTTTGCGGCACCTGCGTGCCGGCCGGATTGTCGAGATAGATGCGGCGGCGACCCTTGTCAGTCAGTGTGAGGGCGGGAAATTTTCCACGCACGGCCTCGATCGAAAAATCCACCATCATCTCCACCCTTCTATTATGCCTCGATAATTCTGCAACCGGTCCCGATCAAGGACAGGGATTGCCGACCCACCGCCTTCTGCATCTCTTCGGTCCACACCACATCGACGGATGATAGTGCCATCTCCAACTGCGGAATGGTTGTCGCGCCGATGATGTTGGAGGTCACGAAGGGACGGCTCGATACATAGGCATTGGCAAACAGGGCCGGCTCGAACCCGAAACTGCGCGCCAACTCATTGTATTCGAGCTGCGCTTCGGCCGCATTCGGTGTCTCATAACGCTGGCCACGGTTGAACAGCTGCGAGCGCGACCCCGGCGGGCGCGCGCCATGGTCGTATTTGCCGGTCAGATAGCCCTGCGCCAGCGGCGAATAAGCGAGCAGCGACACGTCCTCACGCTCGCAGACCTCGGCGAGATTGACCTCGAAGGTGCGGTTGACGAGATTGTAGGCGTTCTGGAGGGGCGCGACGCGCGGACCGATTCCTTTGTCGGTCTCCGCAAGGAAGGGCATCACGCCCCACGAACTCTCGTTCGACAAACCGAAATGGCGGATTTTTCCAACCTTCACCAGTTCGTCGAACACCGCAAGCGTCTCGGCGACCGGCGTCTCGCCAGCCGGCTCGCCGGCCGCGTCGGCACGACGCGCCACGGCGCCGACGCGTGTTGGGTTGGCGCCCCACGGGATGTCGCGTTCCGGCCAATGGATCTGATAAAGGTCGAGATAGTCCGTGCCGAGCTTGGCCAGCGACTTGTCGATGGCGTCAAAAATATCGGCCCTCACCAATTGCGATGGCCGGCCGCCGCGAAACCAGTTGTTGGCGGTGCGACCGACGACCTTGGAGGCGAGGATCACCTTGTCACGGTTACCTCTCGCCTTCATCCAACTGCCGATGATCTTCTCGGTCCGCCCCTGTGTCTCGGCCTTGGGCGGAATCGGGTAAAGTTCGGCGGTATCGATGAAATTGACGCCGCGCGAAAAGGCCAGATCCATCTGGGCGTGGCCCTCGGCCTCGGTGTTCTGCTGGCCCCAAGTCATGGATCCCAGGCAAATCTGGGTAACAAGAAGATCGGTCCGACCGAGACGGCGTTTGTGCATGAATTTTCTGCTCCGGAGGGAAAGCGTGCGCGGCCGCGCGGGGAGGAAATCGCACCTTACAGGAAAGCGGTGGCGCTCTCCAAGTCTCGCAAGGCCGACTTTTGAGTCGAGGCGTTTAGCGGCGCACGCGGGCTACGGCGCGGCGCTTGGCCTCGTCGATCAGCATGTTGGCCACCTGCATGCGGACCATGGCGCGCTGGCGCAGATGCGGGGCGACACGGTCCGGATGATTGGCGAAGGCAAAGCTGCGGCGCATGCGTCCGAAATCGGCGGCGCCCTTGGGCTGGTCCAGTCCCAGTTCGGCTGCGATCGATTCGGGGTCGATCGGCGGCAATTTTTCCTCGGGTTTCGGTTCCTCGCCGGCCAGTGCAAGCCTGGCGTGGTCCAGCAAGGCGGCAAATTCGCTCGCCAGATCGGCACCTGCCTCGCGATATTCGGCGGCGGATACTTTGATGCGGCCGGAATGGAGTTCATCCGCCACCGAGAGATAGTCGAAGGGAATGGACGGACGCGTGCCCGCCTCGTCGTCCTCTGTGCCGTCACCCTTTTCGGAGGCCACGAAGAGGTCGTCGAGCAACGAAGCGAAATCACGCTTGGCGCCGGTAGCGATGTCAGCCTCCCCCTTGCCCGACTGTTCCGTTATCAGAACATAGAACCGGCTCGTTAAAAATAAATGCCACCGGTCTTGATGAATTTAGCCATTCGGAGGATCGCACCCGGTTCCCAACAAAAGCCGGACTGCACTTTCGTGCAGCCCGGAAATTCGCCAGGAGTGCCGAGGAAAAACTGGCCACGTGCCGGCGTCCAAGCCTACGATTGTGCGGCGCGAAAGTTTCACCGGACCGCGAAGAAATCTCATGAAAATCATCCCGAACATGGCAGGCATGCAAATGCTGCACTGCACAATTGTCACGATTCACCTATATTGGGATTCGTGGAGGACCAATCGGGAGCCTGAACCATGGGTTTCTTCACTGAAATGTTCGCCCGGCCACGGCCACAGGAACATCTGAGATACCGCGCGGCACTTGCGCTGCTTCATTCGATGAGCAATGCCGACCGCGCCGATATCGGCATCAAGCCAGCCGATTTTCCGCGCATCGCCCGCGAAATGTCCGTTCGCTAAGCTGGTTGTGAGATGTCCCGGGTCGATCCGGGACATCTCAAGACCTCAATCCTCAACGCGTTCCGAGGAATGTCGCCTTGCCGAGCGGCACGCCATTGTGGCGCAGAATGTCGTAGGCGGTGGTGAGGTGGAAATAGAAGTTGGGCATGGCCAGATGCAGCAGATACTGCATGCCGCCCATCGTGGTTTCACGTCCGCCGAGCTTCAACTCGATCGTCCTTTCGTCGGAACCGTCGATATCGGCGGCCGAAAACGTCGCCAGATGCGCGACCGTCCTGGCTATCCTCGCCTCGAGGTCGGCAAAGCTTGCCTCATTGTCCTCGTATTTCGGCACTTCGCGGCCGGCCAGCCGCGAGGGCGCGCCTTTGGCATGATCGGTCGCGATCTGCACCTGCCTGGTCAAGGCGAACATGTCGGGCGCCAGCCGCGCCGTCAGAAACACCTGCGGGTCGATCTTGCGGTCAAGTGCATTCTGTTCGGCAGCTGCCAGAACACTGGAAAGTGCTTTCAGCCTGGCCGAGAACACCGGCACGGAAGCCTCATACATCGATATGGTCACGTCAAATCTCCTGTCCGGTCTAAGCGCCGTCGCGAGGAGCTAGCGCCTCAAGGCGCGATTCTTCAAGCGCCATGAGCGCCGCGTCACCACGCCGCCGCAATCGCAATGGTAGAATCTGCGTTATCGAACGCGGAGATTCCCGATGAGACGCGTCCTTCTCGCGGCGACTGCCCTTCTCTCCCTTGCCGCCGTCGGCCATACGGCACGTGCCGCCGGCGATGCTCCCGAAACACCCTATCTCGACGACCGGTCGAGTGCCGAGGCGGTTATCCGTTCGCTCTACAGCGCCATCAGCCGGCACGAATTCGCCCGCGCCTGGGGCTATTTCGGCGATACAAAGCCGGCTAAGGATTTCAACAGTTTCGTCAAGGGCTATGACGGCACCGACAAGGTCGAGGTCGCGACCGGTGCGGTTTCAGACGAGGGAGCCGCCGGCAGCATATACTATAACGTGCCCGTCGCCATCCGTGCCACGGACAAGAACGGCGGCGAAAAGGTCTTTGCCGGCTGCTACACGCTGCGCCAGGTGAATGCCCAGGCCCAGGCGGAGCCGCCTTTCGATCCCATCCATATCGAGAAAGGCGCGCTGAAACCTTCCACCGCCGATTTCGAAGGGGCGTTGCCGCCAAGCTGTGGCGACGGACCGCCGCCGCCCAAGAAGGACACCGCGCTCGAACAGACCAAGAAGGCTTTTCTGGCGACGTATGGCGACCAATGCGACAAGAACCTTTTGGCCAGCGAGCCGGAAACTTTCTCGATCAAGTACAGGGACAAGGATGCGGCCGCCAGCGATCCCGACCGGGAAGCGCGGCTTTTCCATTTCTCCTGCTCGGTCGCCGCCTACAATGAAAACTCCATCTACTACATGAGCGACGATGTATCAGGAGTGCGGCAGTTGCAGTTCACGGAGCCGGAGATGGATATCCGCTACGTGAACAACGACAGCGAGGGCAAGGTCGAATCCATGCACATTGTCGGCTTCCGGACGACAGGCTGGGCGACCAATTCCAGCTATGACAAGGATGCCCACACGATCACCACCTTCAACAAATGGCGTGGCGCTGCAGATGCCTCTTCGTCGGGCACCTATCTGTTCCGCAATGGCGATTTCTCGCTGGTCCAGTATGATGTCGACGCGTCCTATGACGGCGAGCAGAACCCACAGACCGTCGTCGACTACAACACCGCGCCCTGAAATGTCGGTGGGCTTCTCCCAGCCAGCGGCGGTCAAGGTGACTTCGACAGCATCCAGTTGAGCGTTCCCCGCCAGTCGGCCATGCGGATCGGCGTGCCGTGCGTGCCGGTCTCGAAACGGACGAAGCGGGTCGGATAGGTCTTCGATTTGGCCAGGATCGAGCGGAAGAAGGCTTCCTGATTGGCGACGGGAAAGACCACGTCGTGACTGCCCTGGCCGAAGAACACCGGCACGCGGCGTTTGAAAGCGGGGCTGGCGAAAAAGCTGTCGTCCCACAGCGAACCGAGCAGCAACAAGCCGTCGATGCGGGCGCCCGTGTCCTTGCGTCCGGCAAGCTTCCAGCACAGCGCGCCGCCCATGGAGCCGCAGGCGACGAAGATCTTCGCGCCCGGAGACTGTTCGGCATAGTGATCGATCAGGGCCGCGACCTGCGCGGCGCCCTTGTCGCCGAAATCGGGGAAATCCGGAGAGAGATAGAGGCCGCCATTGCCGGCCATCAGGTTCTTGATGCGGTTGAAATTGCCGCCGAAAGTGAAGTCGTCGACGCCCTGCTTGCGGCTGCCGCCCTGTCCGTGCAGATAGAGCACGATGATGGCAGCGCCTTGCGTCTTGCCGACGGCGACATGCCTGACATCGCCGGCGTCCGTCTTCAGCATCAGATCCTGCTGCACCTTGCGTACGCCGGTATCGGCATATTGCGGATGCACGCGTTTTTCCGGCACCTCGTCGCGCTGGTTGATGTCGCGCATTTCGCGGTAGTCGATGACCGTGTAGGCGCCATTGGTGTCAGACGAGAGCGTGGCCGGATAGGCGAAGAGATCGTCCTTGAAGGGTTCTAGTTCAAGCGCATTGGCGGCACTGCAAAGAGCGAATGTCGCGACCAGAAGGCCATGGAGCGGGGAGAGGATACGAAAAGCCATACCTCAGCCATGCGTACTACAGCTTGGGTTTGTCAATCCTGCAGCACGCCGCCGGCATCTTCCAACGCTTCGCGGGTGTCGACATCGACTGACGCGCCCTCGCCGATCTCGACATCGATGACATCGAGCCCTTCGGCCTCGACCAGATGGCGGGCACCGGTATCGCCTTCGAGATGAGCAATCGCCGGGAACAGCGAGCGTGGCAAAAGCACCGGGTTGCCGCGCTTGCCCCCATGCGAGGCGCGAACCACCGAATTGCCTCCAGCCTTGCGGAACGCATCGATCAGCCTGTCGAGGTCTTCGGGCGCGACACCCGGCATGTCTCCCAGCACGATCATCGCACCGGCGATGTCATGTGGCAGATAGGCAATACCGGCTCTCAGCGAAGTGGACAGGCCATCGGCAAAATCGGGATTGTCGGCGAAGGTGACGTCGAGACCCGACAACGCCGCCCGTACCCGCTCGCGCTGATGACCGGTGACGATGATCGTGCCCGATGCCTTCGAGGCAAGCGCACGCTCGGCGGTGCGGCGCACCAGCGGTTGGCCATCGAAGAGCGCCAGAAGCTTGTTCGGCCCTCCCATGCGGCTCGACCGGCCGGCCGCCAGAAGCACGATCCCGACCTTGAGCTTGCTCTTGGCGGGCAGCGGCTCGCGCGGCTGCGGCCGCGTCGGGATTTCCATCAACAGCCCGCCGACCCCCATACCGGCAATGTCGCGGGCGGTGACGTCGAGGCCGGCAATCAATCGGTCAAGCACCCAGTCGAAGCCATTTTCCTTGGGACTGCGGGCGCAGCCGGGCGCACCGATGACGCGCTTGCCGGCAAGCGTGCCGAGCACCAGCAGATTGCCAGGATCGACTGGCATGCCGGCGCGGATGACGGTCCCCCCCGCCATTTCGATCGCCGCCGGAACGACATCGGCGAAATCGCTCATCGCCGAGGCGCCGAAGATCACCACAATGTCGTTGTCGCGCGCCAGCGAGTTGGCAGCATCGGCCAGCGGCGCGATCTCGTGTGCCGTGCGGCGTTCCGCCGTCAGCCTGCCGCCCGTGCGCGCCAGCCGTGCTTCGGTGACGCGCAACGTCTTGTCGAGCACGCTGGACTTGATGCCCGGCAGAACCGTCTGGACGACGCCGACGCGCACCGGTCTGTAGGCGTTGACGGCGAAGATCTCTCCGCCGGCACAGATTTCCGTCACTGCGTCGACAAGTGTGGAGGCAACCGCGAACGGGATGATCTTCACCGTCGCGACCATCCGGCCCTTCTCGACCGGCGCGTGCTGAGCCAGCGTCGCGATGGTAATGGCGGGATCGACTGCGTTGATGGCGTCGATCATGGCGGCATCGACCGTGAAGATGCCGGCCGCCCTGGCATGGAGATTGACCCGACCGGTGGCGGCGGGCCTGGCCTCGACGCCGCTGAAAATCATGCCCTCGGCGATTCTCTGCGCCGCGGCGTCCTCGCCGAGATCACCCGAAGCCAGCACGGCCGCAACGACCTGCGATATCTCTGCCGCTTTGAGTATGGCGACATCTTCGGCGCTCAACCTGTGGGCCTTGCGAAAGCGCTTTTCGCCGGCGGTGGTGGCATGTGCCAGCACCGCGCCTTCGGCCGCCTCAATCGGAATCGGACCGAATTTCACGCCACCGCGCCCGCAGAAGGCCGCGCGTCCACCTGGACGCGCGATGCAGAGGCATCGAGGCCGCGCGAGCGGAAGGCTAAGATGGTTTGCGCGAGAATGGCGACCGCGATCTCGGCGGGGCTCGCGGCGCCGATATCGAGCCCGATCGGCGCGTGGATGCGGGCGACCTGTTCGGCACTCGCGCCAAGCGCCAGCAGGCGCTCGACTCGCTTGGCGTGCGTCTTGCGGCTGCCGAGCGCCCCGACATAGAAGCAGTTGGCGTCAAGCGCGGCTTTCAGCGCGAAATCGTCGATCTTCGGATCATGGGTGACGGCGGCAAGCGCCGTGTAGGCGTCGAGCGGCTGGCGCTTCAATACATCTTCCGGCCACTCGGCATGCAAGGCGACATCGGGAAAACGGTCCGGCGTGGCGAAAGCGGTGCGCGGATCAATGATCTCGAGGGGATAGCCGGCGATCCTTGCCATCGGCGCCAGCGCCTGGCTGATATGGACGGCGCCGATCACCACAAGGCGCGGCTGCGGCAGATGCGCATTGAGGAAGATGGTCCGTCCTTCCGCTTCGACGGAACCGGAGTTGCCTGATCGGAAAGCCCTGGCGATTGCTGTTCCGAGCTCGCCCGCAACCTGATCGCCCTCACGCACGATACGATCGCGGCCGTCACCGAGATCGGTGACGAGGATCGCCGCGCGGCGGGCGCGACGTTCGGCGTTGAGTGTCTTCAGCGCGTAGGGATCCATGGGAGATCAGCCTAGTCTCTCTACATAAACCTTGATGCGGCCACCGCAGGACAGGCCAACCTGCCAGGCGGTGTCATCGGCAACGCCGAACTCCAGCATCCTTGCCTTGCCGGAGCCGATGACGTCCATCGCCTCGGCCACCACGGCGCCCTCGACACAGCCGCCCGAAACGGAGCCGTGGAAATTGCCGTCCGCATCGATGACGAGGTGGCTGCCGACCGGACGCGGCGCGGAACCCCAAGTCTCGACCACGGTCGCGATGGCGACATCCTTGCCGTCCTTCATCCAGCCCTCCGCGATGATCAGCGGATCGCGGGCCTCGTCGAGATAAATGCTGTCGCTCATCGTCGCTTCTCTCAGGGTCTGTTTTTCCAAGGAGCCAAGAAGGCATATGGCTATGCCGCACGCCTCGCGCCAGCATCCATCCATCGCCGCGGATCGACTGAAAGCGCCGACTTCTTGTCCAGCGAGGCGCAGAGGTCGGCGAGCGCATCAAGATTGTGCACAGAGCGGAATTCATCGACATGCGGCAGCATCGCCTTGACGCCACGGGCGCGCGCCTGAAAACCGTCAAAGCGCAGCAACGGGTTCAGCCAGATCAGCCGTCGGCAGGATTTGTGCAGCCGCTCCATCTCCTGCGAGAGGCCGGCGACATCGTCGCGCTCCAGCCCGTCGGTGATCAGGAGCACGACCGCGCCCTGCCCCAGCACGCGCCGCGACCATATCAGGTTGAATTCGGCCAGCGTATCGCCGATGCGCGTGCCGCCCGACCAGTCCTTGACCGCCGCCGAACAGTCGGCGAGTGCCGCATCGGGGTCGCGATGTCGCATCTGCCGCGTCAGATTGGTCAGCCTGGTGCCAAAGACGAAGGTGTGCACGCGCCGGCGTTTTTCCGTCAGCGCGTGCAGGAAATGCAGGAAGATGCGCGTGTATTGGCTCATCGAACCGGAAATGTCGGCCAGCACCACCAGCGGCGGGTGGGCCTCGCGGGCCGAACGGAATTTCGGCAGGATCAACTCGCCGCCGGTGCGCGCGGCCGCGCGCATCGTGGCGCGCGGATCGATGCGGCGGCCATGCGCATCGGCCTTGAAGCGACGGGTCCGTACCAGGTCGACAGGCAGCCTCAGCTCCGCGATCGCCTTCCTGGCGTCGGCCATCTCGGCGGCATTCATCTGGGCAAAATCCTTGTCCCGCAACACCTCGTTACCGGAAAAAGTGAAGCGGGCATCGACCTCGATCTCGGGAACCTCCCGCGACTGGTTCTTCCGATGGCCCTCGAACATCGCCTGGCTGACGCGGTTCTCAGCCGCGCGCGGCTTCTGCTTCTCCCTTGCATCGGGCGCTACCGGCGAAAACATCGCCAGCAGTTTCTCGATCAGTTCGCGCGACTTCCAGAACAGCCGGAAAGCCTCGTCGAAGGTCGGGTGATCCTCATGGCGTGAGACCAGCACGGCATGCAGCGTCCAGTAGAAATCGTCGCGCGAGCCGATGCCGGCGGCGAGCACCGCCTCGATCGCGTCCTTGACCGAGGCCGGCCCGACCCGCATGCCTGCCTTGCGCAAGGCGCGGGCGAAATAGACGATGTTATCGGCGATGCGGCCGTCCGCCGTCGCCTCTCTGGGGTCGGGACGCGGCGCCTTCATTGCCGCTACTCCGCCGCCGCGAGTTCGGCCTTGACTTCGTCGAGGATGCGCCGGCCCTCGCCCGCGCCGATGCGGGCAATGTCGTCCTGATATTTCAACAACACGCCGATCGTGTCGGATACGGTCTCGGGATCGAGCGCCATCTTGTCGAGTTCGGTCAACGCGCCGGCCCAGTCGATGGTCTCGGCGACGCCCGGCACCTTGAACAGTTCCATCCGGCGCAGCTTCTGGATGAAGGAAACCACCTCCGCCGAGAGCCGCTGGTTGGCCTGCGGCACTTTGCGGCGCACGATCTCCAGCTCGCGCTCGGCATTGGGATAATCCACCCAGTGATAGAGGCAGCGCCGCTTCAGCGCGTCATGGATCTCGCGGGTGCGGTTGGTGGTGATGATGACGATCGGTGGTTCTTCCGCCTTGATGGTGCCGAGTTCGGGCACCGTCACCTGGAAGTCGGACAGAATCTCGAGCAGGAAAGCCTCGAAGGCTTCGTCCGTGCGGTCCAACTCGTCGATGAGGAAAACCGGGGCCGCCCCCGCCTTGCCGGTCAACGCGTCGAGCACCGGGCGGCGGATCAGGTACTTTTCGGAGAACACGTTGCGTTCCATGGCGGAGCGATCGACCTTGCCGGCCGCCTCCTCCATGCGGATCTCGATCATCTGCGCGGCATAATTCCACTCATAAACGGCCGAGGAGACATCGAGCCCCTCATAGCATTGCAGCCGGATCAGCCTGCGGCCGAGCGCCCCAGCCAACACCTTGGCGATCTCGGTCTTGCCGACGCCGGCCTCGCCCTCGAGAAATAGTGGCCTGTTCATGCGCAACGACAGGAAAAGCACGGTCGCCAGTGACCGGTCCGCCACATAGTCCGCGCCGGTCAGGAGATCGAGCGTCTCGTCGATCGTCCGCGGCACGGCTCGCGGTCTCAAATCGCTCATTCCTTCTCCGTGGGCGCCGCTGCCCCACTGTCCAGAACGTGGTAGGCGCGTGCGTGATAGATCAGCGGCCGCAAATTATCGCCCATGCGCAGGCCTGTCACCTTGCCAAAAAGCACACGATGGGTCGCCAGATCCTTGGTGTCGATCAGTTCGCAATCGAACACCGCGAGCGCGCCCTTCAGCGTCGGCGCGCCGGTGGAAATCACGTCCCATTCGCCGAGCGCGAAACGCTCCTCGACCGGCAGACCGGTGATGCCGGAAAACCCAATCGACAGCGGCTGCTGGTGCGACGCCAGCGTGTTCAAGGCAAATCTGCCGTTCTTCACGAAAGGCTCGTTCTTGGGATTCTCGCGGTTGAGGCAGACCAGGATGGTCGGCGGCGTGTCCGATACCGAACAGGCAGCAATCACCGTCGCGCCACGCTTGCCCGCCGGCCCGTCCGTGGTGACCACATGGACGTGACCGGCAAAATGGCTCATCGCGTCGCGATAGGCCTGCGGTCCAATATCATTCTTCTTCAGCACCGGAATTTTCCATAGCCAGAAACCCTACCGCTATATATGGCCAGACATGACATGCCACAAGCGAAGTGCTTGGCCCATATCCCTGAATTCGCGTGTTGCACCAAGGCCGGGCACCCTTTAGGTCTTGGCGGGGATTGGTGCCTGCGTGATGTCGCGGGCTTGGAGGGACTCTTCGAAAGGATGCGATCCGGGGCAACGATATCCGCCGCACTGGCCTGCCTGTTCGTGGCCAGCACGGCTAGCGCTGAGACGCTCACCGTCGGCGTCGCCGCGCCCCTGTCGGGACCATCGGTCATCCTCGGCAAGCAGATCGAGACCGGCGCCGAACTTGCGGCGGAAGCAAGCGGCATTGAACTCAAGACCGAGGACGACGCCTGCACCGCCGATGGCGGCGCGGCCGCGGCCAGGAGCTTCGCGGCGGCCAAGGTCGATGTGGTGGTCGGCTTCCTCTGCACAGAGGCGATCGAGGCGGCGTTGCCGATCCTGAAGGACGCCAATATTCCGGTCATCACCGTCGGCGTGCGCACCGAAAGTCTGACCGACCGCCGCGCCAAGACCGGCTGGCCGGTCTATCGCCTCGGGCCGCGCGGCGACGATGAGCGCAATGCCGTTGCCTCCTCCCTGACGCGCCTGTGGCAGAACGAGCTTTTCGCCATCATCGATGACGGCACCATATATGGCCGCGAGATCGCCGAGACATTTCGCGCGGCGGCGGAACAGGCGGCACTGAAACCTGTCTTTGTCGACACGTTCCGGCCACAGCTCGACAACCAGATCGGCCTCGTCGGCCGGCTGAAAAAGGCTGGCGCCACCCACGTCTTTGCCGGGGGTGACGGGGATGACATCGCGATCATGGGCCGCGATGCCGCGCAACTTCAGGCCGGCATCGTCTTTGCCGGCGGTGAAAATCTGCGCACGCCGCCGAGCGACGTTCCCTATGCAACGGGCACGTTGATGATCGCGCCGCCCGAATGGGCCGATGTCGCCGACCCCAAAGTGCTGGAAAGCTTCTCCGCGCGAAAGATCGTGCCGGACGGCTACACCCTGCCGGCCTATGTGGCGGTCGAGATCGCCAAGGCGGCATCGGCCTTGTCCGGGAGCTCGGGCAAGCCGCTGGCCGATGCACTGAACACCAATGATTTCGCCACGGCGATCGGGCCGATCCGCTTCGACGCCAAGGGCGACCTCAGCCAGAGCCTTTACCGCGTCTTCCGCTTCGATGGCACGCGCTTCGTGCCCCTGGAAAGCAACTGATGTTCCGCACCGGTCCGCGCAATCTGATCACCGACGTTGCCGGCCTGCGCGTCGGCAACGCGTCGGATGCCAGGCTGAAGTCCGGCGTGACGGCTGTGCTTTGCGACGAGCCGGCGGTGGCGGGTGTGCAGATCCTTGGCGGTGCGCCCGGCACGCGCGAGACGGACCTGCTCGAACCGCACAATTCGGTGGAGACGGTCCACGCCGTGGTGCTTTCGGGCGGCTCGGCCTTCGGCCTCGACGCGGCGTCCGGCGTGCAGGCCATGCTGCGCGAGCGCGGCATCGGCTTCGAGGTGGGCGGCTTCCGGGTGCCGATCGTGCCGGCGGCGATCCTGTTCGATCTGCGCAATGGCGGCGACAAGGATTGGGGCCGTTATCCCCCATACCGGGATCTCGGCTACGAGGCGGCGCAATCCGCCGCGACCGATTTCCAACTCGGCACTACCGGCGCCGGCACCGGCGCGCTGACCGCGGGGCTGAAGGGCGGCTTGGGTTCCGCGTCGACCCTGCTGGACAGTGGCGTCACCATCGGTGCGCTGGCAGCCGTCAACCCGACCGGATCGGTCACAGTCAGCCACACCCGCCATTTCTGGGCAGCGCCGTTTGAAATCGGTGACGAATTCGGTGGGCTTGGGTATCTCTCACCCGTGCCGGACGATGCGAAGAGCATCTTGCTGAAGTTTCGCGACAGGCATGCCGGGCAGCAGATGGAAACCGGTGGCAACACGACGATCGCCGTGATTGCCACGGATGCCATCCTCACCAAGGCCGCGGCAAAACGCCTGGCGATGTCGGCGCATGACGGCTTCGTGCGCGCCATCTGGCCGACCCACACGCCGGCCGACGGTGATCTGGTGTTCGCGCTGGCAACGGGCAAGAGCGGCATCCGGCTCGAAGCCGATGCGGCAATCGACCTCTATGCCGCGGCCGGCGCCACCATGGCACGCGCCATCAGCCGCGGCGTGTTTGCCGCGACGCCAGCCGACAATGATCTGTTTCCCGTCTGGTCATCGCGTCGCTAAAACGGGTTGCCGTTTCACGCAAACGGCAACCCGTTCTATCTCGTTGTTGTGTTGACGTAATCCCGGATGGGATTGGCCGAAGCCGTCAATCAGACCGGATCCGACTTCTCTTCCTCAAACGTCACCGCGACATCGGAATTCGCCGACAGCCACACCTTCTTGCCATCGACTTCGGCAACCAGGGCCAGAGGAATGTAGTGGTGATGGCCCTTGTGAGCGCCCTCGCCGCTATCAGCCTTGGTCAGTTTGATACGCTGGCCGTCGACCTTGTCGACGGTGCCTAAATGCACGCCATCGGCGCCGACGACTTCCATATGTTCACGAATTTTACTGGTGTCGGTCATGGGGGGTTCTCCATTTGGGGACTGCCGACAATAACAAATGACAATCCGTTTGGATGCATCTTTTGGCCAGACGAGATTTTGATTCGGTCTTTGACCCGACCGCCGGATTGGAAACCTTGCAATCCTACCATGCCGAATGGCAGGCACCCCGTCTTCGCCTCACCGGCTCTGTTTTCCGCCTTGTTTGTCGCGGGCCTCCGCTTTGGGCGGCAGCAACGTTGAGCATTTTGCCCACCTCTGATAGGACGCGGCCAACGCAACGCGAAGCTGGAAATCGATCCATATGATCCCTCGCTATTCCCGTCCGGAAATGGTCGCCATCTGGTCGCCCGAAACCCGGTTTCGCATATGGTTCGAGATCGAGGCCCATGCCTGCGACGCGTTGGCCGAACTCGGCGTCATCCCGAAGGAAGCTGCGAAAACCATATGGGAAAAGGGCGGCGCGGCGAAATTCGACGTCGAAAAGATCGACGAGATCGAGCGCGTCACCAAACATGACGTCATCGCCTTCCTGACCCATCTTGCCGAGTTCGTCGGACCCGACGCGCGTTTCATCCATCAGGGCATGACGTCTTCGGACGTGCTCGACACCTGCCTTGCCGTGCAGCTCACCCGGGCCAGCGACATCCTGCTCGCCGACATCGACGTGCTGCTTGCCGCGCTCAAGCGCCGTGCCTTCGAGCACAAGAACACCGTCACCATCGGTCGCAGCCACGGCATCCACGCCGAGCCGACAACCTTCGGCATCAAGCTGGCGCAGGCCTATGCCGAATTCTCGCGAGGCCGCGAGCGGTTGGTTCACGCGCGGGAGGACATCGCAACCTGTGCCATTTCCGGGGCGGTTGGCACCTTCGCCAACATCGAGCCCTATGTTGAGGAGTATGTGGCGGCAAAGCTCGGGCTGAAGCCGGAGCCGGTGTCGACGCAAGTGATCCCGCGCGACCGCCACGCCATGTTCTTCGCCACGCTTGGCGTCATCGCCTCGTCGATCGAGCGCCTGGCGATCGAGGTCCGGCATCTGCAGCGCACCGAAGTGCTGGAGGCGGAAGAGTATTTTTCCCCCGGCCAGAAAGGCTCGTCGGCCATGCCGCACAAGCGCAATCCGGTGCTGACGGAAAACCTCACCGGCCTAGCCCGCATGGTGCGTTCCATGGCCCTGCCGGCGATGGAAGATGTGGCGCTTTGGCACGAGCGGGACATCTCGCATTCCTCGGTCGAGCGCATGATCGGCCCGGATGCCACGGTGACGCTCGATTTCGCGCTGTCGCGGCTGACCAGCGTCGTCGACAAGCTGGTCGTCTACCCCGAGAACATGCTGAAAAACATGAACAAGTTCCGCGGCCTTGTGCATTCGCAGCGCGTGATGCTGGCGCTGACGCAGGCCGGCCTGTCGCGCGAGGACTCCTACCGGCTGGTTCAGCGCAACGCCATGAAGGTGTGGGAACAAGGCGCTGATTTTCTCGAGGAACTTCTGGCCGACAAAGAAGTGACCGCTGCCCTGCCCGACGCGGAAATCCGCGAGAAGTTCGACCTGGGTTACCACACCAAGCATGTCGACACGATTTTCAGGCGGGTGTTCGGCAAGACCTGAGTTTCCTTCTCCCCGTTCACGGCAGGGCTATCGCATATGGATTCTTGCGAAGAGGAACCCCCACCCTAACCCTCCCCACAAGTGGGAGGGAATGCTGCCGCGCGCATCTTACTTCCGCCCCGGCATCGAAAAACATGCTCAATCAGCCAGGATCGGCATCAACGGAAGTCCCCCTCCCCTTTGTGGGGAGGGGTTAGGGGTGGGGGTACTCGTAGGGCGAAAGTCTCGGCCTCCATATGCGATAGCCCTGCCGTTTACGGGGAGAAAGAAGCTGTGTTGACGGCGATCACGCCTTGCCTGGGACTGTCCTGATAACCGTGCCCCAAGGGTCCTCCCGGGTCGTTTCGCTGGTCACATTGTCCGAGCGCATCTCGACCCAGGCAAGGCCCGAGCGGGCGGGGTCGCGGCGGCCGGCGCCGGCGCTCTGCCAGGCATTGGCGCCGATATGATGATGGTAGTGGCCGGACGACAGAAACACCGCCTGACTGCCATATTTAGCCACCGTGTCGAAGCCGAATTCCTGGTTCCACCAGGCTTCAGCCTCTTCCGGCCTGCCGACGCGCAAATGGACGTGACCAACAATGCTATTTTCCGGCGCGCCTTGCCAGCCCGCATCGCCTGCCGGCACCTCGGCCACGACAGAAGGAATGTTCAGCCGCTCGGTCGCCATGGCGATCCTGTCGCCGTTCCACGTCCAGTCCTGCGGACGGCGGTCGGCGTAGATTTCGATGCCGTTGCCCTCGGGGTCGGTCAGGTAGAGCGCTTCGCTGACCAGATGGTCCGAAGCACCCTCGACGGCGATCTTGTCTGATATGGCGTGGTTGATCCAACGGCCGAGATCGGCACGGCTGGGAAGCAGGAAAGCCGTGTGGAACAGGCCCGCGCTGCGCGGGTCGTCCGGCTTGGCGGAGGCATCCGGCTCGAGGACGAGCAATGCACGGTTGGCTGCGCCCAGTGTGATCGTGCGGCCGGCCCGGCTCAACTCCTGCAGGCCGACAACCCGGCGGTAATAGGCAGCGAGGCTTTCGGCATCGCGCGCCTTCAGCCCGACACGGGCAACGCTCACCGGCGTGGTGGCGGCAAATGGCAGTTCGCTCATCATTGTCTCGGTTGCGATAACGCTTGACGATGGCCCCAAACCAGGAGCCCGGCGCCACCAATCATTGTACGTCGGGTCAGCGCCAAAATCCCGGGCCTCCACGGCTGTTTCTCCTGTGATGAGAGATCGTCGATCATAATCGTTCACACAAGACAGCGAAAAGCGAACATGGTGTTCACCATTACGAGCAAGAGCACGTCCATCAATGGTTGCATGAGGCAATCGCGCTCGCTATCTCACCACCATGAAAGTCAAAGACGCAGATATTCTGATTGTTCCGGGCTACACCAATTCCGGACCAGAGCACTGGCAGACCCGCTGGCAGTCGAAACTGTCGACGGCGCGACGCGTCGAGCAGGCGGAGTGGTCGAAGCCGGTGCGCGAGGACTGGACGGCGAGCGTGGCCAACGCTGTCAACGCGGCCGAGAGGCCGGTGGTCATCGTCGCGCACTCGCTTGGGGTCGCGGCGGCCGTGCAAGCCATTCCGCAATTCGTGAGGCCGGTCGCCGGAGCCTTCTTCGTTGCGCCGCCCGATGTCGCCAATCCGAAGATCAAGCCGAAGCACCTGATGACCTTCGGTCCCTACCCGCGCGAGCCGTTGCCTTTTCCCTCGATCGTGATTGCCAGCCGCAACGACCCCTTCTGCGCCTTCGATGTCGCCGAGGATATTGCCGGCGCCTGGGGCTCGCTGTTCATCGATGCCGGCGAGACCGGTCATCTCAATGCGGATTCAGGCTTCGGCCCGTGGCCCGAAGGATCCATGACCTTCGCCAAGTTCCTGACGGACCTGAAGGCTTAGCGGTCGCGCCGCGTCAGGCGTCGATCGAATCCTTGATGCCCTTCAGCAGGGTCTTTGCCCCCAGCGAAATCAGCGCATGCTCGGACCCGGTGGCGAGCAGACGGTAGCCCATCGACACGACGCGGCCGGCAATTGCTGGCTCGACTACATAGATCGCGGCATGTTTTCCGGCCTTGCGGGTGCGCTCGGCAACAGACGCCACCGTCTCCATCATGCTTTCCAGCGTGGAATTGACCGTGGTGCCATTGGTCCAGGCGATCGAGAAATCCGATGGCCCGAGGAAAATGCCGTCAATGCCCGGCGTGTCGAGGATCCCGTCGAGCGCATCGAGTGCGGCGCGCGTCTCGACCATTGCAAAAGCCATCGTGCGCTGGTTGGTGTCGCGCAGCCATTCGGCTTGGTCGCCCTTGCCATGGCGCGGGAAGGCATAGGTCGGGCCCCACGAGCGCTCGCCGAGCGGCGGATATTTCATGGCCGCGGCGAACAGCCTTGCGTCGGCAACCGAATTCACCATCGGCGCGATGACCGCCTCGGCGCCGAAATCGAGCGCCCGGCTCGCCATGTCGAAACGGCCGACAGGAATGCGCACCAGCGCCGGCTTGTTTGCGGCGAGCACCGGCATGAGGCCGCGAAGCACGCTGTCCTCGTGATGGCCGCCATGCTGCATGTCGAGCGTAACCGCATCGAACCCCTGTTTGGCGAGAATCTCGACGGTCAAGGCATCCGGCACGCCGGACCAGGCGGTAACCAGCGTTTCATCGGCGGCAAGGCGGGACTTCAGGGACATCTAATCTCTTTCCTTGTTAGCATGAGCAGTTCAGCCGGAAAGTGCGACAAAGGCAAAGAAAAACCGCCCGGAACGGCCGGGCGGTCGATTGGTCCAGTCATTCCCAGGTTTGTCGCAGGTTCTGCCGCAAAACCGTGGACACTTTTGCCGAAACCTGCCTCGGCGCGGATCAGGTGTTCTTGATCTGCTCGATGGCCTGCGCCATCAGTTCGTCCATGGTGCGGCGGATCTGATGGTCCGACTGGGCGACGCCCGCGGCATCGAAATCCCTGCGGATCTTGCGGAACACGTCATGATCGCCGGCTTCCTCGATATCCGAAACAACGACTTCCTTGGCGTAGGCATCGGCGTCGGCACCCGATTTTCCGAGCTTTTCGGCGGCCCACAGGCCAAGCGCCTTGTTGCGGCGCGCCGAGGCCTTGAACCGGAGTTCCTCATCGAAGGCAAACTTGCGCTCAAAGCCCTCTTCGCGATCCTTCATGCTGCTCATGGAGTCCCTCCGGGTCAAATCCGATTCGTTGGCAGGTGAATATGTGTATTGCCAAGCACACAAACCAAAAGGTCGCGAGCCGGTCAATATGCTTCGTCGCATGCTGCGCTGCGGCATTTCAGTCCTGAAAGCGGTTGATTGGAAGGATTTGCCGATTGAGCAAACGATGTGATTGGGATAGACCCGGCATTGAACGCCCCGTCGCCGCACTAATTTAGGCAGACGGACATGAACTGGTCGCTTGCCGCCTGCCCGCAAATCCAGAGAAAAAATCAGATGAAAAATCGCCGCCGCATTTATGAAGGCAAGGCCAAGATCCTCTATGAGGGACCCGAGCCGGGCACGCTCATCCAGTTCTTCAAGGATGATGCCACCGCTTTCAACAAGAAGAAACACGAGGTCGTCGACGGCAAGGGTGTGCTCAACAACCGTATTTCCGAGCACATCTTCAACCATCTGAACCGCATGGGCATCCCGACCCATTTCATCCGCCGGCTCAACATGCGCGAGCAGTTGATCAAGGAAGTCGAGATCATCCCGCTCGAAGTGGTGGTGCGCAATGTCGCCGCCGGTTCGCTGTCCAAGCGCCTCGGCATCGACGAAGGCACCGTTTTGCCGCGCTCGATCATCGAATTCTATTACAAGGCGGACGCGCTCGACGATCCGATGGTCTCGGAAGAGCACATCACGGCTTTCGGCTGGGCGAGCCCGCAGGAGATCGACGACATCATGGCGCTCGCCATCCGCGTCAACGACTTCCTCTCCGGCCTGTTCATGGGTGTCGGCATCCAACTCGTCGACTTCAAGATCGAGTGCGGCCGTCTGTTCGAGGGCGACATGATGCGCATCGTCGTCGCCGACGAGATTTCGCCGGACTCCTGCCGCCTGTGGGACGTGGCGACGCAGGACAAGCTCGACAAGGACCGTTTCCGCCGTGACATGGGCGGCCTCGTCGAGGCCTACCAGGAAGTCGCCCGCCGCCTCGGCATCATGAACGAGAACGAGCCGCCTCGCCCGACCGGCCCGGTGCTTGTCGCCTCGACCGATGGCCTCAAGGGCAAGCCGCATTAATATCGATATTCGAACAGGAGCGTGTCCAGCGTGATCAAGGCCCGCATAACCGTCACCCTCAAGAACGGCGTGCTCGACCCACAGGGCAAGGCGATCGAACACGCGCTGTCAGGACTGGGCTTTGATGGCGTCGGCACGGTGCGGCAAGGCAAGGTGTTCGATGTCGAGCTGGCCGGGGCCGACAAGGCCAAGGCCGAGGCCGATCTCAAAGCCATGTGCGACAAGCTGCTGGCGAACACGGTGATCGAGAACTATAGCGTAACGCTGAGCTGAAGCCGCCTTCTCCAATGATTGGGAATTGGCATCGCTGGGGCTGGAAACACGGGCAGGCCCTGCCCATGAGCAATGATCTGCTTTAGACCGGGCGTGAGTTTTGTCTGCGAACCCACAAGAAGTAGATCGCAGCGGCGCCAATGACGATCATGAGCAGCTTGTAGGCCATTCGCCTGATGTCACCATTGTCGAATACCTTGTCGATCCCCTCAGGGCTGGCCGGATTGCGCAGCACCTCGATCTCGGTGCCGACTGACGTCGGGAAATTCACAAAAAAATCTCCGACCACGTCGAACGAATATTGGCCACCGTTCGGAGCACGATAGGCAAGCTTTGCGGTCGGGATTTTCGTGATACGCCAGACACCGGCGCCCGGCGTCAGCGTTGGCGTTGGCGTTTCGGCGTTGGAAGAGCAATCGGCACGGGACCGCTCCACCCATTCGCGCTTGACTTTGACTTCGAGCACACATTGCATGCCGGTCTCGACCACATTCACTTTTTGCCGTTCCCAGGTGAATGTATGAACGAACCGAGCAATGGCGGGCTTCATGGACGACGCGCCGCCATAAAACAGCGCCGCTGCCAGAATGGTCGCAGCGAGCTTGAACGCGATTCGTCCAACTGCCCGGCGGCGTTGAGACCATTTCAAGGTTCGCAGCTGGATTTCCCTGACACGCGGATCGTCCGAAAGCTGGTTCGGATCGCGCCCGTCAATGATAGCGCGCCGCAAGCTCGTCAACACCATCATGCTGGCCCAACCCAGGATCACGACGACGAGAAGGTGCCAGTACAGCCTGTAGAAAATGGTGTAGTGGCTGGCGACGCAGGCGTTCGCGAGATCGATCCGCGACATGCCGTGATGGCCGCCAGCGTACCACCCACCGTCTTTCGAAATAAGCGGCACCAGCAACAATGCCGTAAGGACCGCCCCTGCCAAGAAAAGCCTGCGGTAAGGGCGAAAGTCTCTCTTGTAGCTGAAGACGTCAACTAGATCGGAGACGACCAACCCAGCAGAAATAATTCCCAGACCGACCGAGATGATCGTGGTTGCCAGGATTAGACGTGTGAACGCCTCAGCGCATACACCGAGGTCGGTATCGAGAGAAAGCCAGTTTGAAAAAAGCGTTCCGGCAGAAGGGCTAACGTCCCAGACCAGCATGAACGTAAACGCACAGAGCGATACTATGATCGTTGCCGAGACCCACATGCTGCGTCGAACATTTTCGCGCTCTTTGATCTTGTCGCTGTCCACTCGAGCCTTAGTCCTTTGTATGCAACTTCATCTTGTGAGTAGAGGCGTTAACGCCGGGATTCGTACTGTATAAAATCTTCAATATGGTCTCTCAAAGCCAACATACGTGGGCGTAAACTTAATCAAGAGTAACCGCCTGAAACCTTCGCGGACGCTTTTCAGCAAGAAAACTTGGTATGAGCGGTTTGACCGCCAGGCTCCCACTCGTTAGACCGGCAAGCGATATCTCAAATGGACGGACTGAAATAAAAGCCGACCAATCACAGTGGCGCGACCGCTTCTTACAATGCCAAACGACACGCAAATCCCGAAATTCATGAGCTTGGTCCTGCGGCACGCGCCGCACGAGGCGGGATTGTCGCTCGACGAAAATGGCTGGGCCGATCTTGGCGCGCTTTGCGCGGTCATCCAGACGAAGTTCGGCGCATCAGGCGTCGATGTTTTGCGCATTGTCGAAGAGAATCCGAAAAAGCGCTTTGCTGTCGACGGCGATCACATCCGTGCCGTGCAAGGACACAGCGTCGATGTCGATCTCGGTCTGCCGCCCTCTGTTCCGCCTGATTTGCTTTATCACGGCACCAAGGAAGAGTTTCTCCCCGCCATTCTGCGCGAAGGCCTGACCAGCCAGTCACGCCAGCATGTTCACTTGTCAAAAGATGTCGAAACGGCTCTGATCGTCGCGCGTCGTCGCGCTGGAAAAAGTGTTATCCTGCAGGTCGACTCGGCAGCCATGACGACGGACGGAGCGTCATTCTTTCTCTCCGACAACGGTGTCTGGTTGACCAATCACGTTTCACCCCGGTATCTCACTCAGATGCTCGAACGGGAACTGCCATGAAATCAGCCGTCGTCCTCCTGCCTGGCCTCAATCGCGACCGCGACATGATCGCGGCGCTGACCAAGATTTCGGGACATGCGCCGGCTACCGTCTGGCAGACCGATACCGAAATCCCCGACGTCGACCTTATCGCCATTCCGGGCGGGTTCTCCTTCGGCGATTATCTGCGTTGCGGCGCGATCGCCGCGCGCATGCCGGTCATGCGGGCGGTTGCCGAAAAGGCGGCGAAGGGCGTCATGGTCATCGGCGTCTGCAACGGCTTCCAGATCCTGGTCGAGGCCGGACTGCTGCCGGGCGCCTTGATGCGCAACTCATCGCTGAAATTCGTCTGCCGGCAGGTGAAACTGCAGATTGCCAACGCCAACACCATGTTCACGCGCCGCTATCAGCCCGGCCAGATCATTCGCTCGCCGGTGGCGCACCATGACGGCAACTATTTTGCCGACACAGAGACGCTTGCCCGCGTCGAAGGCGAAGGCCAGGTGGTGTTCCGCTATGCCGAAGGCACCAATCCCAACGGTTCGATCAACGACATCGCCGGCATCATCAACGAACAAGGCAATGTGCTTGGCCTGATGCCGCATCCTGAAAACCTGATCGAGGCCGCCCATGGCGGCAGCGACGGCCGCGCGCTCTTCGAAGGCGCCCTCGGCATCGCCGCCTGATAACCACTGAGGCGAAAGCCTTGAAACAAGCCGGGCATTCCAGCCATTCCAATGGAAAAGTCCGCGTCACTGGGGAGAGACTGTCATGAAACTCTATTCGCGACCGTTGTCGCCCTACTCTTCGATCGTGCGGGCGCTGGCCTATATCAAGGACGTGCCGGTCAAGATCATCGCGCCACCGCCGGGTTTTCCAATCCCCGAAGAATTTCGCGCCATCTCGCCGATGAACCGGATTCCGGTGCTGATCACCGGCTCGGGCGAAACGATCGTCGAATCGGTCGTCATCGCCGAGTATCTGGAGGAACGGTTTCCTGAACCGGCGCTGCTGCCGGCTGATTCCAAGGATCGCGCGCTGGTGCGCATGTTCGCCCGCATCACCGATCTCGATGTGCTGACGCCGACGATGAAGCTGTTCGAGCTGCATTTCGTGCCGAAGCGCAACGACGCCGAGATCGAAGCCCAATTCGCCCGCCTGCACCACGGGCTGGCGGCGATCGAGGCGCGCATGGCGCAAGGTCCCTTCGCGCTCGGCAGCGACATCAGCTTCGCCGACGCCTGGCTGACGCCGACGCGCTTCATCTTCAACAACTTCCGCGCCATGACAGGCCGCCACGACCTGCTCGACGCCTATCCCAAGTTCGATGCCTATGAGCAGATCGCCCTGCAGCATCCGGCATTGTCGCGTGTATGGGGCGAGATGACCGACGGCCTGAAGATCTTTCTGTCCGAACTCGAGATGGGTGCCGCTTGATCAAGAGCAAGACGATCGCCTTCGTTGCCGCAGCGGGCTTTGCCCTGGCATCGTGCCAATCGAGCCCGAAGAGCACGCCCGTGCCCTCGGGCAAAAGTGCGGCGCTGCTGGCCATGGAACAGGTGGCGATCGCGGCCCACAAATGCTGGATCGCCAGCAAGGACCCGGCCTTCAGGCAATATCAGATGGCCAATGAGCTGAACTCGTTCAGCGGCACGCCGCGCTTCCTGCTGGTGCCGGCCAAGCATTATGGCGGCAAGCCTTTGCTGGTCGTGCAGGCGCAAGGCAATTCGAGCCGTGTCGACGTGTTCGGACCGCTGATGAACGACCCGCTTGGCGCACGCATCGGGGCCGACATCGCCCGCTGGCAGGCCGGCAACCCGGCCTGCGCGGCAACTGCCTAATCCATGGGCCGCTTTCTGCAGGTGGCGGGTCTGGCCTTCGGCCTGATCGCGCTCGTCCTGCAGTTCTGCATCACCATTCCGGCGTCGATGGAAGCCGGCCGCGGCCTGCTTGGCTCCATCGTGTTCTATTTCAGCTTCTTCACCATCCTGACCAACATTGGCGCCGTGCTGGTGCACACGTCGCTGCTGTCACCGGCCGGCTATGCGTGGCTGCCGGCCTTCGCTGGACCAAGGATGCGTGCAGGCGTCGCTGTTTCCATCACCCTGGTCTCCATCGTCTACGCCACGGTCCTGGCGCGGCTATGGCACCCGCAGGGCCTCTTTCTGCTCTGCGATGTGCTGCTGCATTACGTGACGCCCGTGCTGTTCGTGCTGTGGTGGCTGATAGCAGGCGCCGACGGCAGAACGCGTTGGCGCGACATTTCGTGGTGGATGCTCTATCCCGTCGCTTATCTGGCCTATGCGCTGACGCGCGCGCCGCTTGCCGGCGAGGTGCCCTACCCCTTCCTCGACGTCGCCAAGAACGGTGCAGCCAGTGTCGCCACGGCGGCGCTGGCCGTCACGGCGATGTTTCTGATGATCTGCGTTGTCGCCGTTTTCGTCGATCACGGCGTCGCGCGTCTGCGGACCAACGATGTCCGCTAAGACCAGCCTACTCCCAGAAAGGCCTGATGGCCTCACGGTGGGCATCGCAGCGGGAGATGCCGATGTCCTTGAGCTGATCGTCGGTCATCTCCAGCAACGCCAGCCGACTGCGTCGGCGCTCCAGCAAATGGTCGATCCATCTCGCCAATGACCTGATCACACGCACCATGCTGCCGACAAAGCCGCGCTGGCCGGACGGGCGTAGCGCCTGGTCTGATAGCTCGGGTCTCGAATGACGGATTGTCGCGATTGTATCCATTTTTATCAACCAGACTTCTCGATTGTACCCCTCTCGGGCACGCTTTTCGATATGTATTGACTCACAATGCGGTGCAATATACAAAATTGTCACCATGACAAGTTGGCTTCCAGACCTCACTGCCGGTTCCGGTCCTCTTTATCAGCGCCTTGCTGACAGCATTGAGTCAGATATCGACCGGGGCGTGATCGATGCCGGCGCGAAACTGCCGCCGCAGCGCGACCTCGCCTATGACATCGGCACCACCGTCGGCACGGTCGGCCGGGCCTACCAATTGCTGCGCGAGCGCGGGCTGGTGAGTGGCGAAGTGGGGCGAGGAACCTATGTGCTCGGTCAGCGTCCCGACGGCCTGAAGCCGGAGGCCCCCGACGTCAGCGTGGAAGGCACGCGCTATGTCGATGCGCCCAAGGACAAGCTGCGTTTCGACAGCACCGCGGCACCCGATATCGGCCAGGGCGCTGATGTTGCCGATGTGCTGTCGCGCACCGCACAGGATCATCCGCACGAAATTTCGAGCTATATGCGCGATTTTCCGGACCGCTGGTACGAAGCCGGCGTCCGCTGGCTGTCGCGCAATTCCTTTCGACCAGCCGCCGACGCCATCGTTCCGACGCTCGGCACCCATGCCGCGGTGATGGGCGCGATCGCTGCGCTGACAACGCCTGGCGACTATGTCGCCTTCGAACACCTCACCTATTCTCAGATATCCCGCAGTGCTGGGCTGATCGGCCGGCGCACCGCGCTGGTGGCATCGGATGACCAAGGCATCGACCCCGACGATTTCGAGCGCGTCTGCACACAAAAGCATCCCAGGATGATCTTCCTGATGCCGACCGCGCAGAATCCGACACTGGCGACACTGTCGGCCGCGCGCCGCGAGGCGATGGCGCGGGTTGCACGCGACTACAATGTCGTCATGATCGAGGATGACCTTTACGGCAATCTGACCGACGATCCGACACCGCTGCTGGCCGAATTCGCCCCCGAACGCACCATCGTTGCCGGCGGCCTGTCGAAATCGGTGGCGGCCGGCATGCGCGGTGGCTGGCTCGCCTGCCCGCCCGCCTATCGCCACCGTATCCGCGTCGCCCACAAGATGATGACCGGCGGCATGCCGTTCCTGCTGGCGGAGGTGAATGCCCGTCTGGTGCTTTCGGGACAGGCCAGCGATATCCGCAAGCGCAGCATCGCCGAAATCAGCGCCCGCATCGCGATCGTTCGCGAAACCTTGGCCGGCTTCGCGTTCAAGTCACATGACAAGGTGCCCTTTGTCTGGCTCACCCTGCCCGACCCCTGGCTTTCCGGCACCTTCAAGAACGCCTGCCTGGAACACGGCGTGCTGATCGACGACGAGGACGAGTTCAAGGCCGGCCGCTCGGAACAGGTCTTTCATGGCGTCCGTTTCGGTGTTTCGCAGCCGAGACGTCGTGGAGACGTCGCCGACGGCGTTGCGGTCATCAGGCGCCTCCTCGATGAGGGCCGCGCGGGCTACGACAGCTTCTCCTGAACCGCAAAGCGCTTCGGAAGCCAGCCATCAGGCTGCCCTGTGGCTTTGTCGGGTTTTCGTGCGTTTTCGCCAATCGACGGGTGTATCGGCCACAAAGCTTGCGATAAGAGGGGACTCAAAATCCAAGCTCCATGGACATACATCGCCGCCCATGACCATTTCCAATTCCGTGCCGATCACCCCAGAACTCATTGCCGCGCATGGGCTGAAGCCCGATGAGTACCAGCGCATTCTCGATCTCGTCGGGCGCGAGCCGAGCTTCACCGAACTCGGCATCTTCTCGGCGATGTGGAACGAGCACTGCTCCTACAAATCTTCCAAGAAATGGCTGCGCACGCTGCCCACCACCGGGCCGCAGGTCATCCAGGGACCGGGCGAGAATGCCGGCGTGGTCGACATCGGCGACGGCGACTGCGTCGTCTTCAAGATGGAAAGCCATAACCACCCGTCTTTCATCGAGCCCTACCAGGGAGCCGCGACCGGCGTCGGCGGCATCCTGCGCGACGTCTTTACCATGGGGGCGCGGCCGATCGCGGCGATGAATGCGTTGCGGTTCGGCGCTCCCGACCACGCCAAGACCAGGCATCTCGTCGCCGGCGTGGTTTCCGGCGTCGGTGGCTATGGCAACTCCTTTGGCGTGCCGACGGTCGGCGGCGAGGTCAATTTCGATGCCCGCTACAACGGCAACATCCTGGTCAACGCCTTCGCGGCCGGCCTTGCCAAGACCAACGCCATCTTCCTGTCGGAAGCCAAGGGCGTCGGCCTGCCGGTTGTCTATCTCGGCGCCAAGACCGGCCGCGACGGCGTCGGCGGCGCCACCATGGCCTCGGCGGAATTCGACGACAAGATCGACGAGAAGCGCCCGACCGTGCAGGTCGGCGACCCCTTCACCGAAAAATGCCTGCTGGAGGCCTGCCTCGAGCTGATGGCCTCCGGCGCCGTCATCGCCATCCAGGACATGGGTGCCGCAGGGCTTACCTGTTCGGCGGTCGAGATGGGTGCCAAGGGCGACCTTGGCATCGAGCTCGACCTCGACAAGGTGCCGGTGCGCGAAGAGCGCATGAGCGCCTACGAGATGATGCTGTCAGAAAGCCAGGAGCGCATGCTGATGGTGCTACGTCCCGAAAAGGAAAAGGAAGCCGAGGCGATCTTCCACAAATGGGGCCTCGACTTCGCCATTGTCGGCAAGACCACCGACGATCTGCGTTTCCGTGTGTTGCATCAGGGGGATCAGGTCGCCGACCTGCCGATCAAGGATCTCGGCGACAAGGCGCCCGAATACGACCGCCCCTGGATCGAACCCAAGAGGCCGGCGCCGCTTGCCGCCAACGATATTCCGCAGGCCGATGTCGCCGATGCACTGCTGAAACTGCTTGGCGGACCGGATCTTTCGTCGCGTCGCTGGGTCTGGGAGCAATACGACACGCTGATCCAGGGCAATTCGCTGCAGCTTCCCGGCGGCGATGCCGGCGTGGTGCGCGTCGAGGGCCATGCCACCAAGGCGCTCGCTTTTTCCTCCGACGTGACGCCGCGCTATTGCGAAGCCGACCCGTACGAGGGCGGCAAGCAGGCCGTGGCCGAATGCTGGCGCAACCTGACCGCCACCGGCGCGTTGCCGCTGGCCGCCACCGACAACCTCAATTTCGGCAACCCGGAACGGCCCGAGATCATGGGCCAGCTGGTCGGCGCGGTGAAAGGCATCGGCGATGCCTGCCGCGCGCTTGGTTTCCCGATCGTGTCGGGCAATGTCTCGCTCTACAACGAGACCAACGGCCAAGGCATCCTGCCGACGCCGACCATCGGCGGCGTCGGACTGATCGCCGACTGGTCTAAGATGGTGCGGATTGGCTTCGCGGCCGAGGGCCAGATGATCCTGCTGGTCGGTGCTCCCGCTTCCTGGGGCACGCATCTTGGCCAGTCCGTCTATTTCAGAGACATCCATGGCCGCACCGACGGCCCGCCGCCGCCGGTCGACCTTGAGCACGAGAAGCGCGTCGGCGACCATGTGCGTTCGCTGATCGCATCCGGCATTGTCACCGCGGCCCACGACGTTTCCGATGGCGGCATTGCCGTGGCGCTGGCGGAAATGGCGATGGCGTCGGGCATCGGTGCGACCGTTCCCGGACTGGTCGGCACCGATCCGATACCGGTCTGGTTCGGCGAGGATCAGGGCCGCTATCTCTTGACGCTGTCGATCGATCCACATGGCGACGAATGGGACGCCATCCGCAAGCAGCAGGGCGAACTCGGCATCTTCGCGCCTTGGATCGGCTCTACCGGTGGCACGACACTGAAGCTCGGCGATGCCAGGGCGATCCCGGTCAACGACTTGACCACCGCGCATGAAGGCTGGTTCCCGCGCTTCATGGACCAGGCCAGTTGACGAGACTGGCCGCCCGGGCGCTGCTCGCAGTCGTCTTCTGGCCGTCGCTGTTCTTCTTCTGGTTCCTCGGACCGTTCGTCTTCTTCCTGCTGTCGACGACCTCGAGCGAGGTTTGTCCGAGGCTGGAAACGCGCGCCGAGTTCCTCGCCGCGGACAATGGCGCGCTTCCGATGCTGGTGCTGCAGAACCTCCTCTACGCGGTTCCGATCATCTGCCTGCTGCTTTGGACCCGGCTTCTGCCAGACAACACGCGAACAGGTCGGGTCGTCATCTGCATCAAGCTTTTCGCCGTCGCGGCGGTGCTGGGGGCATTGTGGGAATATGGCTCTTCGCTTGTCTGCGATGGCTACGGCCAACCGTTCTTTTCGCCCGCCTGGCGGATGACCAGCTACCTGCCAATCGCCAATTTGGCGGTCAATCTTCCACTCTATGTGCTGGTCTTCAGCCTTGGCCGCGCCTTCTCGATGCGCGAAGACGAAACCGCGGACGATGCGATCCATCATGATGAGAATGCCTTGTAGCCGACAATCGCTCCGATGGTGGACGGAACGGCTTCAATCCCGGCTGGAAAGGCTTTAGGTTTACCCCGACTCTCATCGCACTAGCGGCACGCCGCCGCCCGCCCGAAACAGGAAATTCTGCAATGGCAATGGACGCCCGCGACATCGAAAAACTGATCAAGGACGGCATTCCGGACGCCCGCGTGACGATCCGAGACCTCGCCGGCGATGGCGACCATTACGCGGCCGAAGTCGTGGCCGAGAGCTTTCGCGGCAAGAGCCGCGTCCAGCAGCACCAGATGGTCTATGACGCGCTGAAGGGCAATATGGGCGGCGTGCTGCACGCCCTTGCGCTGCAGACCAGCGTTCCCGACTGAGGACCAGCCAACTCGACCCCCGCTTGGCCCAAAACGGCCCATCCTTTGCGCCATTTCGGCCGTGGCATGGCTAAAGTCTTGTTTCGGGCACCCTATGGGTTTATTTGAAGGACATGTTTCGAGCCTGACTCCCACAGGCGGGAAAGGATTTTCTATGAGCGGTATCAACGACTACATCGACAATGAAGTGAAGGGCAACGACGTCGTCCTTTTCATGAAGGGCACCCCCGGTTTTCCGCAGTGCGGATTCTCCGGTCAGGTCGTGCAGATCCTCGACTATATCGGCGCCGACTATAAAGGCGTGAACGTGCTGGACTCAGCCGAACTGCGCCAGGGCATCAAGGATTATTCCAACTGGCCGACCATCCCTCAGCTCTACGTCAAGGGCGAGTTCGTCGGCGGTTGCGACATTGTGCGCGAGATGTTCCAGGCCGGCGAGTTGCAGGACTTCCTGGTCGAAAAGGGCGTCAGCGTCAAAGGCGCCGCCTGATTTCGGTTTCGGGCATGTCGTAACGACTGCGCTGAGCACCGGGGCTGCCCCACCTCAGCAATTTTTTCGTCCTGACGCCATATATCCCTAACGTCGGGACCAAGACGAGCCAATGCGCCGGCCCGCCGGCGCGTTTTCGTTTGAGAGATCGGACTTGCCGTGGACCAGCAATCGATAGCGCCGCAACGGGCAACCATTTTGCCCATCCCGCGCTGGGAGTTCATTGCGCTGTGCGCGGCGCTGATGGCGCTCAATTCACTGGCCATCGACATCATGCTGCCGGCGCTGCAGCAGATCGGCGCCTCGCTCGGCGTCGAGAATGAAAACCACCGGCAATATGTCGTCACCGCCTATATTCTGGGCTTTGGCGGCGGCCAGCTCTTCTTCGGCCCGATCTCGGACCGTTACGGACGCCGCTCGCCACTCGTCGCCGGCCTGATCATCTACGTGGCGGCGGCCGCCGCGGCCGCCATTGCACCAAGTTTTGAAACCCTTCTGCTT
Source organism: Mesorhizobium sp. B4-1-4 (assembly GCF_006439395.2). NCBI lineage: Bacteria > Pseudomonadati > Pseudomonadota > Alphaproteobacteria > Hyphomicrobiales > Phyllobacteriaceae > Mesorhizobium > Mesorhizobium sp. B4-1-4. Next base: position 1,440,970 of record NZ_CP083950.1, on the reverse strand, counting down.
TGCCGCGCCGTGCAGGGTATTGGCGCGGCGGCGACGCGCGTCATCGCGGTCTCGATCGTACGCGACACATTCGATGGCCGCCGCATGGCCGAAGTGATGTCGCTGATCTTCATGGTGTTCATGGCGATACCGGTCATTGCTCCCGGCATCGGTCAGTTCATCATGCTATTCGCGACCTGGCATTGGATCTTCGTCACCATGGCTATCGGTGCCCTGATCGTCTCGGCATGGTCGCTGCTGCGTCTGCCCGAGACGCTGCATCCCGAATATCGCCGGCCACTGACGGCCTCCTCCATCCTCGGCGGCTTCCGCATCGTACTCACCAACCGCATCGCGCTCTGCTACGCCTTTGCCAGCACTTTCATTTTCGGCGCCATGTTCGGCTTCATCGCCTCGGCGCAGCAGATCTACGTCAACATCTTCAACGTCGGCGAAATGTTCCCGGTGATCTTCGCCGGGGTCGCCGGCGTGCTCGCCTTCTCCAACTACCTTAACTCGCGTCTCGTCGGTCGGATCGGCATGCGCCGACTATCGCAGAGCGCGCTGCTGCTGTTTCTGGTCATCAGCCTGGCGTGGCTGGTCGTTTCGCTGGAAACGAAGATGCCGCTTTGGCTGTTCATCACCTTCTTTGCCGGCGCCATGCTTCCGTTCGGTGCGCTTGGCGCCAATTTCAACGCGCTGGCCATGGAGCCGCTCGGTCAATTGGCCGGCACGGCGTCGTCAATCCTGGGTTTCATGCAGACTTTTCTCGGCGGCATTCTCGGCACGCTGATCGGCCAGGCTTTCAACGGAACGGTGACGCCGCTTGCCGCCGGCTTCTGCAGCGTCTCGGTCGCGGCACTGTTGATGATTCTTCTTGCCGAGCGCGGCAAGATGTTCCAGCCGCACAACCCGCCCGTTTCAGGGCACGTCACCGACCTGCACTGAATTGTCGTTTTGCGCGTGTCGTTGTCCCAACCACGGCACGCTCTGGGCGACACGCTCTCGAGCGAGGTGCATCAGGATGAGCCTACAAGGGCCGCCGTGAAGCGAGGGGCAAGCATGCGGCCTGCGATTGCCCCGCCCATGCTGTCTGAAACGGGCAATGGCAAGGCCTTGTCGAGAGCCTCGAGAATGGAAGCGACGAAGGCACGGCTGAGCGCGTCGTCGCTTCCCAGCTTGGAATAGGTGGCGCGAGGTTTGCCAAGCAGCGTACCGTTTCGGCGAAGCGAAAACCGCAACGTCAGGGACATGCCTGCTGTTCCAGGCGGCGGCTGCCAACAAGCGAAGATCGCGGCGGACATCTCCTTTATCGTATCGACAGGAGAGGGGCTGCGGCATGGGCGCTCCTGCGCTCTCGCCTGGTTCGAGCCAACAACCAAGGTGATGGCGAGGGCTGCTGCAATCGTGGACCGAGACTTCATTTACGGAACCCTCTCGATTGGATGAGATTGCATCAATCTTGCGGTCGCACAACCCGCTCGATCCTACTCCGCCCAGAGCTCGCGGCGCAGCTCCTGCCAGCTTTCCTTGTCCGGCGCTACCAGCAGGCCGCCGCCGACATGCGCCGGCAGATAGGCACTGCCGTCGAAGCGCGCGGCATGGCCACCGGCTTCTGCGTGGATCAGCACGCCGGCGAGATGATCCCAGGGCATCAGCTTGTTGAAGACGACGAAATGGCCATGGCCGCTTGCCAGCAAGCGGTATTCATGCGCGGCGCAGCGATAGTTGAATTGCGACAGCGTGTTGGTCTGGTTGCAGGCCAGCCGCGTGCGCTCGGGCTCCGCCATGTACTGCCAGGAGACCGCGCCTGTCATCTGTGAAATCGGCGCGGGCGCGGCAACCCGCACTTTCTCCAGCGCGCCGTGTGCGTGGCGGATGTGGCTGCCGGAGCCCCTGGCGCCGATCAGCCAGTCCTTGCCGACGGGATCGTGGATGATGCCGGCGACCGTCTCGCCCTTGACGACGACGCCAAGCATCACGCCGAACAGCGGCACGCCGGATGCGAAGTTGAACGTGCCGTCGACCGGGTCGATGACGAAAGCCAGGTCGGCTTCTCCCAGACCATCAAGCAGCGCCGGATTGTCGGAACAGGCTTCCTCGCCGACAACCATGGCGGAGGGGTAATGGCTGCGCAGCCGGGCCGTGATGAGCCGCTCCGCATTCACGTCCGCTTCCGTCACCAGATCGGCTGCCGAGGTCTTCTGTCTGATGTCGCCGTCGCCCAGCCGGCGAAAGCGGGGCATGATTTCGATGTCGGCCGCCTCGGCCAGCAAGCTGGCCAGCCAGTCGATCGCGTTATCATCAAATGTCATCGGAAGCGTCTTGTCCTGTGATGAGGGTTTGGTTCAGAGCGGCGAAATCGAAAAGGTTCCTGTCAAGGAGATGCGACGGCCTGGTGTTGGACAGCGCGCGGATCATCGTGTCCTTGCGCCCAGGCATGCGTCTTTCTATATCCTCCAGCATCGCCTTCATGGCATTGCGCTGGAGGCCTTCCTGGCTGCCGCAGAGGTCACAGGGAATGATCGGAAACCGCATCGCCGCTGCGAATTTCTCGAGATCTGCTTCGGCGCAATAGCTCAGCGGCCGCAGCACCATGACGTCGCCTTCGTCGTTGAGCAGTTTTGGCGGCATGGCGGCAAGCCGGCCGCCATGGAACAGGTTCATGAAGAAGGTTTCGAGGATGTCCTCTCGGTGATGGCCGAGCACCAGCGCCGAGCATCCCTCCTCGCGTGCGATGCGGTAGAGATGACCGCGCCGCAGCCGCGAGCAGAGCGAGCAATAGGTGCTGCCTTGCGGCAGCTTATCGGTGACGACTGAATAGGTGTCCCGGTATTCGATGCGGTGCGCGATACCGTTGGCGTCGAGATAATCGGGCAGGATGTGCTTGGGAAAATTCGGCTGGCCCTGGTCGAGATTGCAGGCCAGCAGTTCGACCGGCAGCAGGCCACGCCATTTGAGATCGAGCAGCATTGCGAGCAGACCGTAGGAATCCTTGCCGCCCGACAGTGCAACCAGCCAGCGCTGGCCCGGCTTGACCATCGAGAAATCCTCGATCGCCTGGCGGGTCAGCCGCAGCAGCCGCTTGCGCAATTTGTTGAATTCGACCGAGGACGGCACATCGGCGAACAACGGATGGGAGCCGCCCTCGGCGATCGGTTCAAGCGTCTCGATGTCTGGCTGCATGTTCATGGCGCGGCGGCCCCGGATGTGACTTTCGCCCGGATTAGCGCATCGGTTGGAAAATCGAAACGCCAAAGCGAATGCGCGAACAAAAAGGCCGCCTCGAGGGGCGGCCTTTCGATGGTATGGCAAAAGATGTTCGCTTAGCGCGAGTAGAATTCGACGACCAGGTTCGGCTCCATCTGGACGGCGAACGGAACGTCCGACAGGCCCGGGATACGCCCGAAGGTCGCGACCATCTTGTTATGATCGACCTCGATGTAATCAGGCACATCGCGCTCGGCGAGTGCGACCGATTCCAGAACGATCACCAGTTGCTTCGACTTCTCGCGCACTTCGACGACGTCGCCCGGCTTGCAGCGATACGAGCCGATGTTGACGCGCTTGCCGTTGACGTTGATGTGGCCATGGTTGACGAACTGACGGGCGGCAAAAATGGTCGGCACGAACTTGGCGCGGTAGACGACCGCGTCGAGACGCGACTCGAGCAGGCCGATCAGGTTCTCCGAAGTGTCGCCCTTGCGGCGGTCGGCCTCTTCGTAGACCTTGCGGAACTGCTTTTCCGAAACGTCGCCATAGTGACCCTTCAGCTTCTGCTTGGCGCGCAGCTGCAGGCCGAAATCGGAAAGCTTGCCCTTGCGGCGCTGGCCATGCTGGCCGGGGCCGTATTCACGCTTGTTGACCGGGGACTTCGGGCGGCCCCAGATATTTTCGCCAAGACGGCGGTCGATCTTGTATTTCGCGGATTCGCGCTTGCTCATCGCATTCCCTTTTCAAAACAACACACCCGGCACCTCATGGTCCGGGTGAAGGAAACGCGCCCTCCTCTGGCCTCCGTTTTCGAGACCTGACAGGGTTTTCCCACGCAACGCGGCGGAAAACCCACGGGACACGTCAGTTCAAACAAGACCAGAGACAACCGGGGTAACTGATCTTGCGTATACAAAACAAACACCGGACATCGCTGCCCGGCGTTGGCGGCTGGTTAAACCGAGATTTAACCGGTGTCAAGCTTATGACTGGTGCCGGGCAAAACAACGATATAGCGTTTCGCGCGTTGATGCAGTGCCGGATGTGGCGGGAGGTTGTTGCGCCAACGGCACCAGGAAGGGACTGGAGCGAGAGGAGCGCAATTCTTATGAAGAAGTTATTCCTTACCCTGGCAGGCGCCGCGGTACTTGCAGGTTCGATGGCGGTGGCGCCGGAACCGGCAATGGCCCGCCACTGGCACGGGCATAAACAGGTCTGCCGCGTCATCGTGAAAAAGAGGGTGGTGTGGCGGCATGGTCACCGCCGGGTGATCGTCGAAAGAGTGCGGCGCTGCCACCGTTGGTAATCTAGGCGGGAATTTCAGCCTCTGATATGAAGCCCGCAGTTGCGCTGCGGGCTTTCGTTTGTTCGGCGCTACGTCTTCAAACGCAGCCGACAGGATTTCAGTCTTTCGATTTCTTCTCGGGAAGTCCCTTGCGCTTCGTCTCGGCGAACTCCTCGAGCTGCTTCTCGCTCATGGAATCGTACATTCCCTTGGAAGCGCCCTTGAGTTCGCTCTTTTTCGTCTCGCCGCGCTTGGCGGAGAGTGCGGCTCCGGCGGCTTTCTGTTGGGCTTTCGAGGTGGCTGGCATGGCCGTTCTCCTTTGCTGTCAGGAGAAAACGCCGAGCCTCCGGCCTCAGTTCCAGCAGCAGAGGCCCGGTTCCACGTCCGCTGCTGCCAGGCCGGCAGCCGGCCGGCTTTGGCAATTTCCCTGGCGGCCTTCCCGTGTCCAGAGCTCCCGTGTAGGACGGCTGGATGAAATCTCTGACAGATCCCCCTCAAGCTCTTTCCACCGGCCTGGCGAAAATCCGCGACGAACTCCACGTGCCGAATGGATTTCCGGCTGACGTATTGGCAGCGGCGCAGGCGGCGGCCAGGCGTGTGCCGAACCAGCATGCCGATCGAACGGCGATGCCGTTCGTCACGCTCGATCCGGCTGCCTCCACCGATCTTGACCAGGCGTTCTCGATCGAGGTGAGCGGCAGTGATCTTCTGCTGCAGTATGCCATTGCCGACGTGGCTTGGTTCGTCGCGGACGGCGACGCAATAGATCTCGAAGCCTGGACGCGGGGCGAGACGCTGTACTTGCCGGACGGCAAGGCCGGACTCTACCCGCCGATAATTGCCGAGGGGGCGGCGAGTCTGCTGTCGGATGGACCACGCCCAGCGGTCGTCTTCACCGTTCGGGTTGCCGAGGATGGCGCGGCGGCATTGGACGGCGCGGAGCGGTCGATCATTCAAAGCCGCGCTAAGCTCGCCTATGAAAGTGTGCAGTCTTCCGATCTCCCGTTCGGCTTCGCCGAGCTGGCGCGGCGCATGGCGATGAACGAGAAGCGTCGTGGCGCTTCGCGCGTCGACCCTCCCGAGCAAGAGGTTGAAAGGCTGGCAGACGGCACATTCCGGCTTTCATTCAGACCTCTGCTCCAATCCGAACAAGACAATGCCGCGCTTTCGCTGGCGACCAACATGGCGATTGCCGACGCCATGCTTGCGCACCATACCGGGTTGTTCCGGGTGATGTCGGAGCCGGACGCCTTCAAGGTGAAAAGACTGCGCAACGCCGCACAGGCCCTCGGCCTGTCTTGGCCAGACTCCACCAGCTTGCGGGACTATCAGCAAACCCTCGATCCCAGCGATCCGCAACAGGCGGCGCTAATGCTGGAAATCCGACATGCTAGCCCCGGCGCGTCATACCAGCCCTACCAGGAGGGCATTGTCCCCTGGCATGAGGCAATGGCCGCAACCTATGCCCATGCAACCGCGCCACTCAGGCGATTGGCCGATCGCTATGTCGTGCGCTGCGCACTGGCCATCGCAAACGGCCAGCCCGTGCCGCAGGCCGTCATTGATGCGTTCGCCAGATTGCCGAAGGTGATGGGACGTGCGGATAGCCGCGCTTCGCAGATCAACCATGCGGCCATCGACCTTGCGGAGGCGGTAATGCTGAAGGGACGCGAGGGGGAAACGTTCAAAGCCGTTGTCACCGACTTCGTCGACCACGGCGTGCGCGTTCAGCTTTCCGATATGCCTGTCGTTGCGATCGTAAAGGCCACTGGGATCAAACAGGGCGACGGTCTTACGCTGAGGCTGGTCCTGGCCGACCCGGACCGACGCAGCATCGTGTTCGAACCTGTTTGAGCGGCGAACGTTTCCACCACCTAGAGCGGTTCAGCGTTCGATAGAGTCGTTGACCCGCTCTAGCCCTTTGTTTTTACGCAATCCCGGACGGAAAACCGCTACGCACTTTTCCTGGAATTGCTCTAGTGGCGGACGGATAATCCAAAGCCCTGCATCAGCCGGCTGACGGCGAAATCCGCCTTGCCGGAGGTGAATACTGCGATATCGGGCTCGCCTTGCGGCGGCGATCCATCGAGAGGCGGCAACAGCGAAAGGGCTCGCCGGGCAATCGCTTCGGCCGGATCGATCCAGTCGACCGGCCAGGGTGCGGTCTTGCGCATGCGGTTGACCAGAAAGGGGTAGTGTGTGCAGGCCAGCACCACGATATCGGTCCTGAGACCGTCATGTTCCATGAAGCAGGGCGCGATCTCGGCGCGTACGGCCTCCTCGTCGACAAAGCCCTCGCGCATATAGACTTCGGCAAGCCCCGCCAGCCTGTCGCTGCCGACCAGGCGAACATGGCATTTCTGCGCCCATTTGCTGATCAGGTCGCGTGTGTATTGCCGCTTCACGGTGCCCGGCGTCGCCAGTACCGAGACCAGACCCGAACGCGTGCGCTCGGCCGCCGGCTTGACCGCCGGCACGGTGCCGACAAAGGGATGGTCAGGAAATCTGTCGCGTAGCGCATCGATCACCAGCGTCGAGGCGGTGTTGCAGGCGATGACGGAAATTGCCGGCGCAAAGCGGTCGAGCAGCTTGGCGAAGAGATTGAGTATGTGGGTCCGCAGCGCCGGCTCTTCCCAAGCACCGAAAGGAAAGGCCGCATCGTCCGCGACATAGATGAAGCGCCGGTCCGGCATCAGGACGCGCGCCTCGCGCAGCACTGTCAGCCCGCCGACGCCGGAATCGAACATCAGGATCGGCCGCTCAGTCATTGTCGGTTGCCTTGCCGCCCAGCGGCGGTTTGTCGTTGTCGTCGCCATTGGCGTCAGGCGGGCGATCAACCTCCGCCTTGCGTGCACGCGCGGCGGCGGCCGGCAATCGTCTCGGATCATCGCCGGGAGAGCCGTCGCCGCGCGGCATGGCCGGCGAAAACCTGTCGAGGGAGGAAATGATGCCGCGCAGCACTTTCAGTTCCGGCTCGGCAAAGCCGGCCCGCGTCAGCACGGCGCGCAGATTGTCGACCATCTTCGGCTTCTTCGGCGCGGGGCGGAAGTAGCCGCGTGCTTCGAGCGCGCCCTCCAGATAGGCGAACAGGCCATGCAGCTCTTCCTTGCTTGCCGGCTTCATGTCTGGACCCGCAAAATTGGTTTTGGTCTCGTCTTCCAGGCCGGACTTCATCCACTCGTAGGACATCAGCAGGGCCGCCTGGGCGATGTTGAGCGAGGAGAAATCAGGATCGACCGGGAAGGTGACGATCTCGTCGGCGAGGCCAACCTCGTCATTGTAGAGGCCGAAGCGCTCGCGGCCGAACAGGATGCCGGTGCGCTGCCCCATTCCGTGACGGGCGCGTAGCACCCTGCCCGCCTCCACCGGCCCGCGCACGGCTTTGAAGCCATCGCGCTGCCTGGCCGTGGTTGCGAAAACAAAGTTCAGGTCGGCAAGCGCCGAGGCCAGATCGTCGAACACGGTGACGGCATCGATGACATGGTCGGCGCGGCTGGCGGCGGCGCGCGCCTTCTCGCTCGGCCAGCCGTCGCGCGGGTTGACCAGGCGCAGTTCGACCAAGCCGAAATTGGCCATGGCGCGGGCGACCATGCCGATATTCTCGCCGAGCTGCGGCTCGACGAGGATGATCGCTGGACCGGCGGCTGAAGCGTTATCGGGATCTTTGGTGACGGGCATGATTGTCAATGAACTGCTGTTTGCGGCATTTCAGCGTCCCCTGCCATATTCGGCCGCGAAAATGAAGCATTCGCAAATGGCGACCACCCAGGCTCCAATTCGTGACCGATCGCCGTTTGCGCGGCCAAAAGCGCTTTGATATACGGGCGGCATCCCCGGCCGAATGCCATGCTGGCAAGGCCGTTCATTCCCAGCAACGAGGCATTCTTTCCATGGCGAAGATCAAGGTGGCGAACCCGGTCGTCGAACTCGACGGCGACGAGATGACCCGCATCATCTGGCAGTTCATCAAGGACAAGCTGATCCACCCTTATCTCGACCTCAAGCTCGAATATTACGACCTCGGCATCGAGCACCGCGACGCCACCAACGACCAGGTGACCATCGATTCGGCCAATGCCATCAAGAAATACGGCGTCGGCGTAAAATGCGCGACGATCACCCCCGACGAACAGCGCGTCGAGGAATTCAAGCTGAAGAAGATGTGGAAGTCGCCGAACGGCACCATCCGCAACATCCTCGGCGGCACCATCTTCCGCGAGCCGATCATCATGAAGAACGTGCCGCGCCTGGTGCCCGGCTGGACCAAGCCGATCATCGTCGGCCGCCATGCCTTCGGCGACCAATACCGCGCCACCGATTTCCGCTTTCCCGGCAAGGGCAAGCTGACGATCAAGTTCGTCGGCGAGGACGGACAGGTGATCGAGCATGACGTGTTCGACGCGCCCGGTGCCGGCGTCGCCATGGCCATGTACAATCTCGACGAGTCGATCCGCGAATTCGCCCGCGCCTCGCTGAATTACGGCCTGCTGCGCAACTACCCGGTCTATCTGTCGACCAAGAACACCATCCTCAAGGCCTATGACGGCCGCTTCAAGGACATCTTCCAGGAGGTCTACGAGGCCGAATTCGAGGCCGAGTTCAAGGCGAAGAAGCTATGGTACGAACACCGCCTGATCGACGACATGGTGGCCTCGAGCCTGAAATGGTCGGGCGGCTATGTCTGGGCCTGCAAGAACTATGACGGCGACGTGCAGTCCGACACGGTCGCGCAGGGTTTCGGGTCGCTTGGCCTGATGACCTCGGTGCTGATGACGCCGGACGGCAAGACAGTCGAAGCGGAAGCCGCGCACGGCACCGTCACCCGCCACTACCGCCAGCATCAGAAGGGCGAGGAAACGTCGACCAATTCGATCGCCTCGATTTTTGCTTGGACGCGCGGTCTCGCGCACCGCGCCAAGCTCGACGACAACGCCGAACTGAAGCGTTTTGCCGAGACGCTGGAAAAGGTCTGCATCCAGACCGTCGAGTCCGGTTTCATGACCAAGGACCTGTCGCTGCTGATCGGCCCCGACCAGCCCTGGCTCTCGACCACCGGCTTCCTCGACAAGATCGACGAGAATTTACAGAAGGCGATGGCGTAACCCCGAATTTCGGCATGCCGAAGGCTCCGAAAGGAGGCTTCGCTTTTTGGGCCAACGAGAGCAAAGCGATGGCTGGCAGCGTGACCAAACCGGTGCTCTACGGCGCGGATTACAGCGTTTACGTACGCATCGCACGGATGGCGCTGGAGGAGAAGGGTATCGACTACGAGCTCGTACCGCTCGACATCTTCGCCGCTGACGGCATTCCGGCGTGGTTTCTCGAACGCCATCCGTTCGGCCGCATTCCGGCTTTCGAGCACGATGGTTTCCGTCTCTTCGAGACCAGTGCGATCGCGCGCTATGTCGACGAGGCGTTCGACGGTCCGGCGCTTCAGCCGGCGAATGCGCGCGGCCGCGCCAGGATGGGCCAGATCATCGGCATGCTTGATGCTTATGGTTACAAATCGATGGTGTGGGACGTCGCCGTCGAGCGGCTGGAGAAGGAGCGACCGGACGAATCTTTGATCGCTAGCGGTTTGCGCCAAGCAGAAACCGTGCTCACAGTGCTGACCTCCCTCAAGGCCCAAAGATCCTGGCTGCTTGGCGAGCAGCTGACGCTGGCCGATCTGCACGCGGCGCCGATTATCGGCTATTTCGTCAAGGTTGCCGACGGGCGCGAGCTGCTGGCGCGGTTTGCTGACATAAGCGACTGGTATGCGCGCATCGCCGCTCGCCCGAGCTTTGCCAAAACCGAGAAGGTCGGTTAGCACCAAGCCTGGAGGCCACGCTCAGGAGCGGGAGGCTACAATCTGATCTCGGGCCGTGTCACCATCAGCCAGAGGATTGCAAGCACCGCGGCAAAGGCTGGAAAACCGCAGACGAACCAGATGCGGAAGAGGCGCTTTTCCTCGTCCGGCAACGGCGCGTTTTCACGTGCCGCCTGCCGAGCCAGATCACGTATGCGCAACTGTATCCAGACAACCGGCAGCCAGAACGCGCCGGTTACGACATAGAGCAGCAAGGAAAGCACGATCCAGCCCTGCGACAGCGGCCACCCGATCTCGCGGGCCAGAAGCGCGCCGGTGATTGGCTGGACCACAACAGCCGTGGCGGTGAAGATGGCATCGGCGATGACGACGGTGCCTGCGACATGGGCGACGATCTCGGGCCGGCCGGTACGCTGCGCCATGAGCATGAAGAAGGCAATTCCAGCGCCAGTGCCGAACAGCACCGTTGCACCGATGACATGCACCCAGCGCAGAATGTCGGCCCAGAGGTTCATCGCTCTTCCAGGATCGCCAGCGCCACCAGGACGAGGCAGAGCGCGGGTACGGTCTTGACCAACGGTCCGAGCGGATCGAGCCAGATATCGGGAGCAAGCACGGTCGCTGCGCCAAGATAAACCAAGGTGATGGCAATCATCGCCATCAGCCCCGCCCGAGCCAGCCAACGTACCAAAACGGCGGCGCCGACCAGGATGTCGGCGACGCTTCCGGCGAGAACCATCCAGAGCGCAAGAGCGGGCGACAGGCCGCGCGATGCCAGAATGTCCGCAGCTGCATCCTGTCTGATGAAGCCGACGATGCCGGAGGCCAACCAGAACATCGACAGGACGGCAAACACGACCGGTTTCAGCAGCCACAGGCGCGCAAACCACCTCTCCTGAACATGTGCGGGCATTGCCGCCAGCGTAGCTTCCAGCGACTGCGGCGGACGGCCGGTAATTTCGGTCCAGGCCTTGGCGTTGCCGGTAACGCCTTGCTTCAGCGCGGCAAGTGCCGCACTGCGCAAGGGAGACCGCCACCCGAGAGCGCCAAGTCCATCGGCGATGCCGCTGGCGAGCCTCCCGACGATTGCCGGCACCGTCACGACCGGCGCCTTGGGCAGGCCGAGCCAAGCACGAAACTCAAGCAGGACGTCGGCAAGAGGCCTGGCCCGTTGCTCGACCGATCGATAATCTGCCCGCATGCCAGACGTCCGGCGACCGCACGCGATACCGCCTCGGCGACATCCGTTACCGATACGGTCTGGATCGGCCGATCCGCCAACGTTACGGGGATAATTGCTGGACTCGCGGCAAGCGCGCGCAACAAAGCCGTCCCGCCATAGGCGGCGGGCGCGATGACCAGACCGGGCCGCAGGATCGTCCAGTTCAGAGACGACGAAGCGACGGCGCGGTCACCTTCCGCCTTGGTCCGGAAAAAGGTGCTGTCGGAAGCGATATCTGCGCCAATCGCGGAAATCTGTACCAATTGGTTCACACCCACCTGTTCACAGGCGGCGATGAGCGCGGCGACCGAACGCCGGTGGATCGCATCCAGCTGATCACGAGGACCATCCTGCAAAGCGCCTGCGGCGTTCACCACCACTTCCACGCCGGCAAGCAGGGGAATCCAGTCGGCCGCTGAGAGCAGTCGCGACATATCCGCCGCGATCCACTGGACGCGGGGTCTGCGGCGCCGCGCCTGTCCGATATCGCGGCCCAGGCCGAGTAGGTGGTGGCCGTCTTGAAGCAACCGTTCAAGGACGGCCTCTCCGATCAGTCCGTAGCCGCCTAGAACGAGGACGTTCATCGGACTTTCATGCTGCTTCGAGCGCCGCCCTCACCGCCGCGATCGCGTCATTGGCCTTCGACGCGTCCGGGCCGCCAGCCTGCGCCATATCAGGCCGGCCGCCACCGCCCTGCCCGCCCAATGCGGCGGACGCCACGCGCACCAGGTCTACGGCGCTGAAGCGGCCGACGAGGTCATCGGTCACGGCGACGACGACGCTCGCCTTGTTGTCCTCGCTGGCGCCGACAAAGACGACGACGCCGGAGCCGAGCGAGGTCTTGCCGGCATCGGCCAGCGGCTTCAGATCCTTCGGCGAAACACCGGAGACCGCCTTGCCGAGGAAGCCGACGCCCGCCACCACTTCGTTTTCAGCTGGCGCACCAGCCCCCGCACCGCCCAGCGCCAGTTTCTTGCGCGCTTCGGTCAGTTCCTTCTCGAGCTTCTTGCGCTCTTCGAGCAAAGCCTCGACACGCGCCGGCACGTCGGCCGGTGAAATCTTCAGGGTCGCCGCAGCCGTCTTAAGGCGCCGATCCTGCTCGTCGAGATGCTTACGCGCGGCTTCGCCGGTCAGCGCCTCTATCCGGCGCACACCGGCGGCGACCGCGCTGTCCGAGACGATGCGCACAAGGCCGATATCGCCGGTCGCCCTGACATGGGTGCCGCCGCAAAGCTCGACCGAATAGGGCCGGTTGGCCTTGGCGCCATGCAGTCCAGTGCCCATCGACACGACGCGCACCTCGTCGCCGTACTTCTCGCCGAACAGCGCCATGGCGCCCTCGGCAATGGCGTCGTCGACCGACATCAGCCGCGTGGTCACCGGGCTGTTCTGCACGACGATCTCGTTGGCCATGCGCTCGACTTCTTCGAGTTCCTCGGCCGAGATCGGCTTGTTGTGCGAGATGTCGAAGCGCAGCCGCTCGGGCGCGACCAACGAGCCCTTCTGGGCGACATGGGTGCCCAGCACTTCGCGCAACGCCTCATGGATGAGATGCGTCGCCGAATGGTTCGCGCGCAACCTGGAGCGCCTGTTATGGTCGACCTTCAGCTCGACGGCGGCGCCCGTCTTGACCGTGCCGTTAATCACCTTGCCGATATGCACGAACAGCCCATCCGCCTTCTTCTGCGTGTCGGAGACCTCCATCGAGAACCCCTCGCCCGAAATGACGCCGGTGTCGCCCATCTGGCCGCCGGATTCGGCATAGAACGGCGTCTGGTTGACAACCACGGCAACAGCTTCACCCTTGCCGGCGCTGTCCACGGTCTTGCCTTCCCTGACCAGCGCCTGGACGAGACCTTCCGCTTGCTCTGTCTCATAGCCGAGGAATTCGGTGGCGCCGGTCTTCTCGCGGATCGGGAACCAGACCGTCTCGGTCGCGGCCTCGCCGGAGCCTGCCCAGTGAGCGCGCGCCTCGGTCCTCTGCCGTTCCATCGCGTCGGTGAAGCCGGCAAGATCGACCGAGATGTTGCGCTGCCGCAGCGCGTCCTGCGTCAGGTCGAGCGGGAAGCCATAGGTGTCATAAAGTTTGAACGCAGTCTCGCCGTCCAGCATGTCGCCGGCATGGAGCTTTTCCGTCGCCTCCGACAGCAGGCCAAGGCCGCGCACCAGCGTCTTGCGGAAGCGGGTTTCCTCGAGTTTCAGGGTTTCGGTAATCATCTCTTCGCCGCGCACCAGCTCGGGATAGGCCTGGCCCATCTCGCGCACCAGCGCCGGCATCAGCTTCCACATCAGCGGATCGCGGGCGCCGAGCAACTGCGCATGGCGCATGGCGCGGCGCATGATGCGGCGCAGCACATAACCGCGGCCTTCGTTCGACGGCAGCACGCCGTCGGCCACCAGGAAGGAGGACGAGCGCAGGTGATCCGCAATGACGCGGTAGGACGCCACCGTTTCCGCGCCAGGCGCCCGCCCAAGCGCGGACGACGCCGCATCGATCAGGTGGCGGAACAGGTCGGTCTCGAAGACGCTTTCCACCCCTTGCAGGATGGAGGCCATGCGCTCCAGGCCCATGCCGGTGTCGATCGACGGGCGCGGCAGGTCGATGCGCTGCTCCTTCGTCACCTGTTCATACTGCATGAACACCAGGTTCCAGAATTCGAGAAACCGGTCGCCGTCTTCCTCAGGACTGCCGGGAGGTCCACCCCAGATGTGCTCGCCACGATCGATGAAGATTTCCGAGCACGGCCCGCAGGGACCGGTGTCGCCCATCGCCCAGAAATTGTCCGAGGTCGCGATGCGGATGATGCGATCGTCCGAGAAACCGGCAATCTTCTTCCAGAAGCCGGCCGCCTCGTCGTCGGTGTGATAGACGGTGACCAGCAGCTTGTCCTTCTTCAGCCCGAACTCCCGGGTGATCAGGTTCCAGGCAAGCTCGATGGCGCGCTCCTTGAAATAGTCGCCGAAGGAGAAATTGCCGAGCATCTCGAAGAAGGTGAGATGGCGCGCGGTGTAGCCGACATTGTCGAGGTCATTGTGCTTGCCGCCGGCGCGAACGCTCTTCTGGGCGGTGGTGGCGCGCGAATAAGTCCGCTTCTCCAAACCGGTGAAGACGTTCTTGAACTGCACCATGCCGGCATTGGTGAACATCAAGGTCGGATCGTTGCGCGGCACGAGTGGGCTCGAGGCCACGACCTCATGGCCCTCCTTGCGGAAATAGTCGAGAAATGTCGACCGGATCTCGTTCACGCCACTCATGACTGCTGCCTTTTCGCGAAAACCGCCGGCACAGCCGGCGGAAACTGGTCTCTGCGTCTTAGAAAATAGACTTGGCCTTTTAGCGGGCACGCCCGACCCTGTCCAGAAACACGGAATTGGGCCAATCCAGGAGCTTACCGGTCTGCCGAAAACGAAAACCGCCGGCTCGAAGGCCGGCGGTTTGGAACGCGGTATTAAAGAACTCGGTTACTTAAGCATCAGGTGATAGGCTGAATTTATGGCCGAACTCTGGCCATTGCCCTACATCGCGCCGGCTTCGTCCTCAAAACCGTCTTCGCCACCTTCAGAACCGCCATTTTCAAGGAATTTCTCGGCGATCAATCCGGCGTTCTGCCTGAGCGCCAGTTCGATCTCGCGCGCGGTGTCGGGATTGTCGCGCAGGAACAGTTTTGCATTCTCGCGGCCCTGGCCGAGGCGCTGCGAATTGTAGGAGAACCAGGCGCCCGACTTCTCGACCACACCAGCCTTGACGCCAAGATCGACCAGTTCGCCGGTCTTGGACACGCCTTCGCCGTACATGATATCGAACTCGACCACTTTGAAGGGCGGCGCCAGCTTGTTCTTGACCACCTTGACGCGGGTCTGGTTGCCGACGACCTCGTCGCGGTCCTTGACCGAGCCGATGCGGCGGATGTCGAGGCGCACCGATGCATAGAATTTCAAAGCGTTGCCGCCCGTGGTGGTTTCGGGCGAACCGAACATGACGCCGATCTTCATGCGGATCTGATTGATGAAGATGACCATGGTGTTGGAACGTGAGATCGAAGCGGTCAGCTTGCGCAGCGCCTGGCTCATCAGCCGGGCCTGCAGGCCGGGCAGCGAATCGCCCATCTCGCCTTCGATTTCGGCACGCGGCGTCAGCGCTGCCACCGAATCGACCACCAGCACGTCGATGGCGCCGGAGCGCACCAACGTGTCGCAGATCTCCAGTGCCTGCTCGCCGGTGTCGGGCTGTGAAATCAGGAGGTTTTCGAGATCGACGCCGAGCTTGCGGGCATAGACAGGATCGAGCGCGTGCTCGGCATCGACGAAGGCGCAGATGCCGCCCTTCTTCTGGGCTTCAGCCACGGTGTGCAGGGCCAGCGTCGTCTTGCCAGAGCTTTCCGGCCCGTAGATCTCGATGATGCGGCCGCGCGGCAGGCCGCCGACGCCGAGCGCGATGTCGAGGCCGAGCGACCCGGTCGGCACTGTTTCGATCTCGACGACCTGCTCGTTGGCGCCGAGCCGCATGATCGAGCCCTTGCCGAAAGCCCGCTCGATTTGCGACAGCGCCGCATCCAGAGCCTTTGATTTGTCCACTGCCTTATCCTCTACAAGCCGCAAAGTATTCTGAGCCATGATACATCACCCCTTGGTCGTCAATGAAGGCCGGACAATCCGCAATCCCTGTCATTTTGTACCTTTTTTGTTCTCATTTGGCAAGGGGAGACAACCAACTGAAAAACAAGAGATATCCTGATCTGTTCTTTTTTTGTCTCGCAGACCGAGGCAGCGATGTCCTCGCATTGGGCCAGACGGCTCGATTGTATCGATCCGCCGAATCGCTGCCTTGCATGCGAAGCTCTGTCGCGCAGTGTAGCGCTTGTGTGGCGCCAATAACAAAGGTCATATCGCCGCCATGGTGAAATCCGCGAAGATACTGGCCGTGGGCGGCGCCCATATCGATCGGCGTGGCCAGGTGGCCGGTCCGTACGTGCCAGCGGCGTCCAATCCCGGCACAATGCGCGAGGATGTCGGCGGCGGCGTATTCAACGCGTTGCGCAGCACGGTGCGCCGAGGTGTCTCGGCTTCGCTGCTGTCGGTGCGCGGCGGCGATGCCGCGGGCGATACCGTGTCACGCGGTATAGCGGAAGCCGGCATTAAAGACCTGTCGGCAGTGTTCCTCGATCGCACCACGCCGAGCTACACGGCGCTGATTGACCGCGAGGGCGAGTTGATCGTCGGCTTTGCCGACATGGTGCTTTATGATCTGGCCTTCCCCAAGCAGATCAGGCGCTCCAAGATGCGGGAGGTGGTCGCCGACGCCGACGCCATCCTGTGCGACGCCAATCTGCCGGCGTCGGCTCTGGAGCGGCTGGTCTCGCTCGCCGCCGGCAAACCGGTTTTCGCCATTGCCATTTCGCCGGCCAAGGTGACGCGGCTGATACCGGTGCTCGGCGAACTGGCGCAACTCTTCATGAACCGGCGAGAGGCCGTTGTACTGGCTGGCGTCAATTCGAGTGCCTCCGAGCGAGAGATGATCGACGGGTTGCGATGCAACGGCCTTGCCAGTGGCGTGGTCACGGCAGGCAGCGCGCCGGTGCTGGGCTTCGATGAAGCAGGCGCGTTTTCGATCCTGCCGCCTGCCCCGAGGAAAGTCGCCGATGTCACCGGCGCCGGCGACGCGCTGGCGGGTGCGACGGTCGCGGCGCTGTTGCGCGGTCTGCCACTGCGCCAGGCCTTGCGCGAAGGCGTCGCGGCGGCAACGCTGGCCATCGAAAGCGCCAACGCCGTGCCAGAATTCACCGCGGCGAGCTTCGCGGAAGCACTGGCCCTTGTGCCGGATGCGCGGGAAATGGCATGAGACCGGCAAATTCACAGCGCCGCAGGGATGTTTACGCGTCCTGATGGATGCGCCGCGATTGGAGATTCGAGATGACCCCAGAGAGCGCCCACCCCTTCATCGATGTCCATGCTCCCGTGGCGCAAGCCCTGGCTGCCGGGCGTCCCGTGGTGGCGCTGGAAAGCACCATCATCACCCATGGCATGCCCTACCCCGACAACGGTGCCATGGCGGCCAATGTCGAAAAGATCATCAGCGATGGCGGTGCCGTGCCCGCCACGATCGCCGTGGTTGGCGGCCGCATCAAGATCGGTCTTTCCGACGGCGAGCGTGAATCGCTGGCCATGACCGGCGATGCGATGAAGCTGTCGCGCGCCGACCTCGGCTTTGCAGTGGCGCAAGGGCGCACCGGCGGCACCACGGTCGCCGCGACCATGATCGCGGCGCATATGGTGGGGATAAAAGTGTTCGCCACCGGCGGCATTGGCGGCGTGCACAAAGGTGCGGAAAAGAGTTTCGACATTTCCGCCGATCTCGATGAACTGGCGCGCACACCGGTCATCGTCGTCTCGGCCGGCGCCAAGGCCATCCTCGATATCGAAAAAACGCTTGAGGTGCTGGAAACGCGCGGCGTGCCCGTGGTTGGCCATGGCTGCGAGACAATGCCGGCCTTCTGGTCGCGGCAATCGCCGTTCCGCGCGCCGTTGACCTTGCACAAACCGGAAGACATCGCGCATTTCTACAAGACGCGGGCAGCGCTCGGTCTCGGCGGCGGCGTGCTGATCGCCAACCCGGTGCCCGAAAACCATGAAATCTCGGCGGAAGAGATGGCCGGCTATATCGAAGCAGCACAGAAGGCCGCCGAGGCGCTCAACGTGAGCGGCAAGGCGGTGACGCCGTTCCTGCTGGGAAAAATCCTGGAACTGACCGGCGGCCGGAGCCTGAAGACCAACATCGCGCTGGTCGAGAACAATGCAAGATTGGCGGCGAAGATCGCCAAGGCGCTGTAGGGTTCAAATGTGAGGCGGTGCAAGAATTAACTTATCAGCCGAGTTCCCGCCCCCCCTCTGCGCCTCGACATGTCCGAGAAAGCCTGCACTGCCGCAACGTGCTACTTGCCCGCGCGCCGCCCGGCCTCATAGGCTCGCCGGGCCCAGACAGTCATTTCGTCCGGGTCATCAAAAGCGCTGTCGGGAATGCTCCAATAAGGCATGGCGACCAGCTTGCCGTGGCGCGAACCGGTATAGGTCCACTGCCGGCAACCGGCGGCTTCGAAATCGGGCGCGCTTTGCTCGTCGGCCTTGAGCAGCAATTCGCCGCGCAGCACGATGGCGACGATCACACCATCGAAATAGATGCCCTTGCCGCCGAACAGCCTGCGGATGCTGACCGGGCCAAGGCCTTCGAACAGTTCGGCGATGCGTTCATTGTCCATGCCGCGATCATGTCATCGGCATTTGACATTGTCATCGCGCAACCAAATCATGCTGACGGGCTGGGAACATTTCGTCGGAGTTTTTATCATGCCGGTTCTGCTCAAGGGATCCTGCCGCTGCAATGCCGTGCGTTTCGAGGTGGAAAGCCATACGCCCGTGCCGTTCATGCTCTGCTACTGCTCGATCTGCCGCAAGCAGCAAGGCGGCGGCGGGTTCGCCATCAATCTCGGCGCCGACTACAAAACGCTCAACATCAGGGGCAAGAGGAGCCTCGGCGTCTATCGGGCCGAGATCGAGGATGACGAGCATTTGCAATGCGAAATCTCGACGGGGGAACGCAATTTCTGCCGCAAATGCGGATCGGCGTTGTGGCTCTACGATCCGACATGGCCGGATCTGGTGCATCCCTTCGCCTCGGCGATCGACAGCGACCTGCCGAAACCACCTGAGAAGGTGCACCTGATGCTGAAATACAAGGCGAGCTGGGTAGAGCCTGATGTCGGCAAGGGCGACAAGACGTTCGACATCTATCCCGAGGAATCGATCGCCGACTGGCACAAGCGGGTGGGGATGTGGGTTGCGTAACGTTCTTCGCCCATTTACCGGGCGAAGATGCCGGCAGGCAGACTGCGCAAATGTTGGAGAGGCTGGCGCTGCCCCTCATCCGGCCTTCGGGCCCTTCGTCATTCGAAAAGCCAAGCAATTGGCTTTTCGCCCGCTGCGCGGACCACTCCTCACCTCCCCGTAAATGGGGCGAAGGAAGTGCTTTAGGCGGAGGCGCGCGCCTCTGCCAGCGCCTTCAGGTCGGCCGGCTTCAGCTCGACCGATTCGCCGCAGCCACAGGCCGAGCTCTGGTTCGGATTGTGGAAGGTGAAGCCGGTGCGCAAAGTCGTCTGCTCGAAATCCATCTGCGTGCCGAACAGGAACAGCGCCGCTTCCGGCGCGACATAGACGTGTGCGCCGTCGCGCTCGATGTGGTCGTCCTTGGCGTTGGGCTCGGTCACCAGATCGATCGTGTATTCCATGCCGGCGCAGCCGCCCTTCTTGATGCCGAGGCGGATGCCATGCGCCTTCTCGCGTGTGGCGACGATCTCGCGCACCCGCTCGGCGGCCTTTTCGGTCATGGTGATGACGGCAAAGCGTCCCATTCTTTTTCCTTCTCCATTCCGTGCAGGTTCAAGGTCTGCCGAATGATTCTCACCTAAAATGGTGAAGTTTTATCCATGGTGCAAGTGTGCCAAGCTCAACGCTAGTACCAGCCAACCGCGACCTGCGCCTCTTCCGACATGCGGTCGGGCGTCCATGGCGGGTCGAAGGTCATGTTGACTTCGACGCCTGATACGCCTTCGACGGCGCCGACGGCGTTTTCCACCCAACCGGGCATTTCGCCGGCCACCGGGCAGCCGGGGGCGGTCAGCGTCATGTCGATCTTGACCGAGCGGTCGTCCTCGATGTCGATCTTGTAGACGAGGCCGAGCTCGTAAATGTCGGCCGGGATTTCCGGGTCGTAGACGGTCTTCAGCGCCGAGACGATGTCGTCGGTCAGCCGCGCCAGTTCGTCGGCGGGAATGGCCGTGGCGGAGACGACGCCATTGACGCCGGCTTCCGGCGCGGCCTCTGTGGCTGTGCTGATATCTTCCATGGTCGTCACCCGAAAAACTTGCGCGCTTTTTCAAGCGCCTCGGCCAAAGCGTCGACTTCGGCCCTGGTATTATACATGCCGAACGATGCCCTGCATGTGGAGGTTACGCCAAAGCGTTTCAACAGCGGCTGGGCGCAATGCGTACCGGCGCGCACTGCCACACCCTGCCTGTCTATCACCATCGACACGTCATGGGCGTGAATGCCCTGCAATTCGAAGGAGATGATGGCGCCCTTGCCCGGCGCGTCGCCGAAGATGCGCAGCGAATTGATGGCGCGCAGCCGTTCATGGGCATAGTTCTTGAGGTCTTGCTCATGCGCCGCGATGCGTTCCCGACCGACAGAGTCCATGTAGTCGAGCGCAGCACCCAGCCCGATCGCCTGCACAATCGGCGGCGTGCCGGCCTCAAAACGATGCGGCGGCTCGTTGTAGGTGACGATGTCTTCCGTCACCTCCTCGATCATTTCGCCACCGCCCATGAAGGGGCGCATACCCCCGAGAATGTCCTTCTTGCCGTAGAGAACGCCGATGCCCGAGGGGCCATAGACCTTGTGGCCGGTGAAGACGAAGAAGTCGCAATCCAGGTCCTGCACGTCGATCGGCATATGCACGGCGCTCTGGCTGCCGTCGACGAGCACTGGAATGCCCCGCGCATGCGCGATGCGCACGATCTCCTTGATCGGCGTCACCGTGCCCAACGCATTCGACATCTGCGTGATGGCGACAAGCTTTGTCCTGTTAGTCAGCCGCTTTTCGAATTCCTCGATGTGGAAGACACCGAGATCGTCGACCGGCATCCAGACCAGCCTGGCGCCCTGCCGTTCGCGGATGAAATGCCAGGGAACGATGTTGGAATGATGCTCCATGATCGACAGCACGATTTCGTCGCCCTCGCCGATATTGGGCATGCCATAGCCATAAGCCACCGTGTTGATCGCCGAGGTCGTATTCGAGGTGAAGACGATGTTGTCGGTGCTTGGCGCATTGAGGAAACGGCGCACCGTCTCACGCGCCTTTTCATAGGCGTCGGTCGCGGCGTTGGACAGGAAATGCAGGCCGCGATGGACGTTGGCGTATTCCTGGGAATAGGCGTGCTGGATCGTGTCCAGCACCACCTGCGGCTTCTGCGCCGAGGCGCCATTGTCGAGATAGACAAGAGGCTTGCCATAGACTTGCCGCGACAGGATCGGAAAGTCGCGGCGGATCGCCTCGACGTCGTAGGGGATGGTTTCGACTTTCTGGTCCATCATAAGCTCTTCCGAGGCATCGCCTCATTCCGTCCAGCACCTCTCATCCGTCTCGGCGCTTCGCGCCAATCCACCTTCTCCCACAAAGGGGGAAGGAAGAGTGCTTACCCGTGTGTCACGAACCATTCATCGAGCCGCGCTTCCAGCGCCTCGACGATCGTCTCGTCATCCATCTCCTCGATCACCTCGGCGACGAACGCTTTCACCAGAAGGCCCCGTGCGGTCTTCTCGTCGACGCCGCGCGCCATCAGGTAGAACAGATGGTCGTGGTCGATCTCGGTGACCGTCGCGCCGTGGCCGCAGACGACGTCGTCGGCGAAGATTTCGAGTTCGGGCTTGGTCGAGAACTCGCCATCGTCCGACAGAAGCAGCGTGTTGCAGGCCATCTTGGCGTTGGTCTTCTGCGCATATTGATGGACGTTGATGCGGCCCTGGAAGACACCGCGCGCTTTGCCGGTGACGACATTGCGGATCACTTCCGTCGATGTCGTATGCGGGACTGCGTGGTCGAGCACCATCGTCACATCGGTGTGTGTGTCGCCCGCCAACAGATTGATGCCACGCAACTTGAAGTCGGCGCCCTCGCCGGTGGTCTTGATCACGATCTCCTGGCGCACCAATCTGCCGCCGGCGTTCATGACGAACAGCGTCAGCTTCGCGTTCTTGCCGATATGGGCCTTGAACTGCGCCAGATGCGTGGCCGTGTCCGGCTGCTCCTGCACGATCAGCCAGGTCACCTCGGCGCCCTCGCCGAGCACGAGCTGGCTCACCGAGCTGACCAGCGCCACGCCCTCACCTGCCTGACGCTCGACTATAACTGCCTTGCCGCCAGCGCCGACGCGTACAGGTAAACGCACATGGGTCTGGCCGCCTGCCTGCAAATTCTGCAATTCGAGCGGCTTTTCCAGCTCGGCGCCGTCGGCAATATCGATGAAATAACCGTCGGCGACAAAGGCCGTGTTCAGCGCGCCGATAGCGTCGTCGCTGCCATAGGGAGCGAGGCCCGGCGCAATGCTACCGTCGGTCAGCTTTTCCGATAGGCGTTGCACGCTGACGCCCTCGACGACGGGCGCCTTGGCGCTCGACGCGCCGTTCAGCATGGCCAGAACCGTCGAGCCTTCAACGATTGGCGCAATGGCTTTCGCCGCGGCGGCCGGATCGAAATCCGGAACCGTGTTCAACAACCGGCGCAGATCGGTGTAGTGCCAGGATTCGACGCGCCGCGTCGGCAGGCCGTGCTTGATCGCCTCGATGGCGTCGTCGCGCTTCAGCATCACTGCGCCGTCACCCGGCAGCAGCGACAGCCGATCGCCGAACGCGTCGATCAACGCTGTCTCGGCCGGTGTCCGCTGCGGTTGTGCGTGCATGTTCATCAGTCTTGCCTCCGCCATTTCACGCGGCTTCGCCGATCACGCCGGCATAGCCGTTGGCTTCGAGGTCGAGCGCCAGCGACTTGTCGCCCGACTTGATGACCTGGCCTTTGTAGAGCACGTGTACGCTGTCGGGCACGATGTGCTCGAGCAGACGCTGGTAGTGGGTGATGACCAGGAAGGCCCGGTCGGGCGAACGCAGCGCGTTGACGCCGTCGGACACGATCTTCAGCGCATCGATGTCAAGGCCGGAATCGGTCTCGTCGAGCACGCAGAGTTTCGGCTCCAGAAGCTTCATCTGCAGGATCTCGGCGCGCTTCTTCTCGCCGCCGGAGAAACCGACGTTGAGCGGCCGCTTCAGCATGTTGATGTCCATGTTGAGCGAGGCGGCGGCTTCCTTCACGCGCTTGAGAAATTCCGGGATCTTCAGCGGCTCCTCGCCGCGCGCCTTGCGCTGCTCGTTCATCGCCACCTTCAGGAATTCCATGGTCGCCACGCCCGGTATCTCCATGGGATACTGGAAGGCGAGGAAGATTCCGGAAGTAGCGCGCTCGGCCGGATCCATTTCGAGGATCGACTGGCCGTTGTAGAGGATGTCGCCCTCCGTCACCTCATAGTCCTCTCGCCCCGCCAGGATGTAGGACAGCGTCGATTTGCCCGAGCCGTTCGGGCCCATGATGGCGGCGACCTCGCCGGCTTTCACCGTCAGGTTCAAGCCGCGGATGATTTCGGTGCCGTCATCGACGATGCGGGCATGCAGGTTCTTGATCTCAAGCATTGTTCTTTTCTCTGAAATAGTCGTCGTAAGTGATGGAGTAATCGGTGTGACGGCGCTGCAGCGCCTTGAACCACCAGAAGGACAGGCCGAAGGCGATAGCGAAGACGGCGAGGCCGACATAGAGGTTGACGAAGGCGGCCAGCAGGATGCCGGCAAATGCCGAGACGACGGTCGCCCCGGCATACTTCGCCATGGCGATGTTGCCCTCGCGGCGAACAGCCCAAAGTCGCCGCCAGCGGACGGCAAACCAGATGTCCTCTCTGAGAATGGGCGCGCTCATCGATATCACCCAGCACCGCCATCGACTTTGTGCTGCCCCATTGGTCTCATCCGGTTAACAAGGCCCAACACTAGAAAGGCAGCAAAAAAGCAGGACACTCCCAAGACGGATAGCGAGCCGCTGACTTGCTTCAGAACCGGAAGGTCGCCGATAGAGCCGACGAGCGCCAACACGGCACCGGCGACCGCAAGGAACAGCGCTACCGCCAAGGCACCAAGTAGCATGTTTCCCAGGAACTTCAGCATATTCTCGACTAGCCCACGCTTCCTTCCAGCGAGATGCCGATCAGCTTCTGCGCCTCCACCGCGAACTCCATCGGCAGTTGCTGGATGACGTCCTTGACGAAGCCGTTGACGATCAGCGCGATCGCCTCTTCTTCCGGAATGCCGCGCTGCATGACGTAGAACTTCTGGTCCTCGGAAATCTTCGACGTCGTCGCCTCGTGCTCGAACTGCGCCGTCGAGTTCTTGGCTTCCATGTAGGGCACGGTGTGCGCGCCGCATTGGTCGCCGATCAGCAACGAGTCGCAATTGGTGAAGTTGCGGGCGTTGGTCGCCTTGCGGTGCGCCGAGACCTGGCCGCGATAGGTGTTCTGCGAGAAGCCGGCAGCGATGCCCTTGGAGATGATGCGGCTCGACGTGTTCTTGCCGAGATGGATCATCTTGGTGCCCGAGTCGACCTGCTGATAGCCGTTCGACACCGCAATCGAATAGAATTCGCCCGAGGAATCGTCGCCGCGCAGGATGCAGCTCGGATACTTCCACGTGATGGCCGAGCCGGTTTCGACCTGCGTCCACGAGATCTTCGAACGGTCGCCACGGCAGTCGCCGCGCTTGGTGACGAAATTGTAGATGCCGCCCTTGCCCTCGGCATCGCCGGGGTACCAGTTCTGCACGGTCGAATATTTGATCTCGGCATCGTCGAGCGCCACCAGTTCGACGACAGCGGCGTGAAGCTGGTTCTCGTCGCGCTGCGGCGCCGTGCAGCCTTCGAGATAGGAGACGTAGGCCCCCTCCTCGGCGATGATCAGCGTGCGCTCGAACTGGCCGGTGTTCTTCTCGTTCATGCGGAAATAGGTCGACAGCTCCATCGGGCAGCGCACGCCCTTGGGCACGAAGACGAACGAGCCGTCGGTGAAGACAGCCGAATTCAGCGTGGCGTAGAAATTGTCGGATGTCGGCACCACCGAGCCCAGATATTTCTGTACCAGTTCGGGGTGCTCGCGGATGGCTTCCGAGATCGAGCAGAAGATAACGCCGGCCTGCGCCAACTCCTTCTTGAAGGTTGTGACGACCGAGACGGAATCGAACACCGCGTCGACCGCGACGCGGCCCGATTTATAGACATTGTCGCTGACTTCCTCGAGTTCGGAAGCATCGGTCTTCTGGACGCCAGCCAGGATTTCCTGCTCCTTCAGCGGAATGCCGAGCTTCTCGTAGACCTTCAGCAGTTCGGGATCGACATCGCTCAGCGACTTCGGGCCGGGCGTGCTCTTGGGCGCCGCGTAGTAATAGATGTCCTGGAAATCGATCTTGGGATAGTTGACGCGCGCCCAGGTCGGCTCCTCGAGCGTCAGCCAGCGGCGATAGGCTTCCAGGCGCCATTCCAGCATCCAGGACGGTTCGTCCTTCTTTGCCGAAATGAAACGGATGATGTCTTCGCTCAGGCCCTTGGGGGCCTTGTCGACAGCGATTTCGGTCTGGAATCCATATTTATACTGGTCGACATCGATCTTGCGGACTCGATCGATCGTCTCCTGCACAGCAGGCATAAGCGTTCTCCATCCACGCCGGGGTCAAGACCCGACAGTTTTCAAACTATGGCACCGCCGAAATGGACACCAAAAGGGGCATTCGCGGCAGCGTAGTTTCATATAGTGCGCTTCGACCGGAAATTCACCCGGCCAGCATGAAACGCACGGCTCTACCAGGCCCGAAGGCCCGAATACGTTACCCAAACATCGGATTTTCCCGAAAACCGCTACGCACTTTTCGGTCCGATGCTCCCAACCGCTACGCGGCTTTATCCCTATCCGCCTTGTCTCTGGCGGCTTGGCGCGCGGCGATCCCCGCCAGCGCGGCGCGGAACAGTTCGATGTCCTCGGCGCCCGTCGCCGAACCGATCGACACGCGCAAGGCGCCGAGACTGTCGCCGTAGCCCATTGCCTTCAGCACATGGCTCGGCCCGACCTTGCCCGACGAGCAGGCGGAGCCGGCCGACAGCGCCACACCGGCCAGATCGAAAGCGATCTGCGCGGTTTCCGCCTTGACGTTCGCAATAGCGAAGAATGTCGTGTTGGCAAGCCTTGGCGCGCCGGTTCCAAAGATTTCCGCCTCGGGCACCAGCGTTTTCACGATGGCCTCGATCTCGTCACGGCGCTGTCGCACCGCATCCATAGCCTGCAATTCGGCCAAAGCCTCACGCGCGGCCGCGCCAAAACCGGCGATGGCGGCGAGGTTTTCCGTTCCGCCGCGGTGGCCCTTTTCCTGGCCTCCACCGTTGATCAGGGGCTTGGGCATCATCAGATCGGCGGCGGCGACAATGGCCCCAACGCCCTTGGGGCCACCGATCTTGTGCGAAGACAGAATCAAATAATCGGCGTAACCCGCTGACATATCGATTGAAACACGGCCCGCGGCTTGAACCGCATCAACGACGAGAACGCCGCCCGCGGCCTTCACGATCCCTGCGATACGATCGATCGGCTGGATGACGCCGGTCTCGTTGTTAGCGGCATGGATCGCCACCAGCGGCAGGCCATCGGCCTCGTCGTGAGCGTCAAGCGCGGTAGCCAGGGCGACAAGATCGGCAATGCCACTGGCATCGACGCCGATGCGCGTCACCTGCGCTGCCGGGAAGCGCCCGCCATTCAACAGGCAGGGATGGTCGGCCGCCGACACGTAAAGCCGGCTCATGCGAACGCTGCCACGCCCCATCTGCCAGTCCGGGGTCAGCAGCGTCGAGGCCGCTTCGGTCGCGCCGGAGGTGAACACGACATGCTCGGGCCTGGCATTCACCAGCGCCGCAACCTCACGCCTCGCAGTCTCGATCAGGCGTCGCGCCGCGCGCCCTTCGGCGTGGACCGAGGACGGATTGGCGGTCACGTCCAGCGCCGCGACCATAGCCTCGCGTGCCGCCGCGAGCAGCGGAGTGCTGGCATTGTAGTCGAGATAGGCGCGTTTTGCGGCCATTTTCGTCCAGTCGGTCCCTTCAGAAGCCATTCCGCTGTCGTATGGCGTTATTTCCTTGAAATTCCAAGGCGAGCCGTCCTATTTACGCGGCTTGCGGCGCGGTAGCCAGGCTCGAGGTCTGGCCACTTAGTTTTGAATAGTTCTAAACTAGCTTCTAAGAAGACGCTCGCCCTGCGTCAAGGCCAGAGGAAGACACGTTCCGGGCGCCGCGCATTCGTATGCCAAGTGGAGTATTTTATGCCTGAGGTCATTTTCACCGGTCCGGCCGGCCGCCTGGAGGGACGCTATCAGCCCTCCAAGGAAAAGAGCGCGCCGATCGCCATCGTCCTACATCCGCACCCGCAGTTCGGCGGCACGATGAACAACAAGATCGTCTACGACCTCTTCTACATGTTCCAGAAGCGTGATTTCACCACGCTGCGCTTCAATTTCCGCGGCATCGGCCGCAGCCAGGGCGAATTCGATCACGGCACCGGCGAATTGTCTGACGCGGCCGCCGCTCTCGACTGGGTGCAGTCGCTGCATCCGGATTCCAAGAGCTGCTGGGTCGCCGGTTATTCGTTCGGCTCGTGGATCGGCATGCAGCTCCTGATGCGCCGGCCCGAGATCGAAGGCTTCATCTCGATCGCGCCGCAGCCGAACACCTATGATTTCTCGTTCCTGGCGCCCTGCCCGTCATCCGGCCTGATCATCCATGGCGATGCCGACAAAGTGGCGCCGCCCAAGGATGTGCAAGGCCTGGTCGATAAGCTGCACACGCAAAAGGGCATCACCATCACCCAGAAGACCTTGCCCGGCGCCAACCATTTCTTCGCCAATGACGCAGACCTTTTGATCGAGGAATGTGCCGACTATCTCGATCGGCGGCTCGCCGGCGAGTTGTCTGATCCTCGGCCGAAGCGGCTGCGCTAGTCCCCTGGAACAAAAGTAAGCTTCATTTTGTTTGGCTTCTGTCACAAGAGCAGGAGTTTGATTCATGGCTGGCAGGCAGGCGGACCTTGTCGTTCTAAGCGACGCGGATAGAGGTTTCCTCGAATCTCAGGTGCGCCGGCATAAGGCGCCGCGCTCCTTGTCGGATCGATGCCGGATGGTCTTGCTGTGCGCGCAGGGTTTGCAAAGCAAAGACGTTGCCGAACGCCTGGGTGTTCACGAGCACACGGTTGGCAAGTGGCGCCGTCGGTTCGTACAGGATGGTATTGAAGGGCTGACAGATGAATATCGTACCGGTCGACCGCGAACTGTCTCCGATGCCCAGGTTGCTCAGGTCGTCGAGCGTACGTTGAACACCACTCCCAAGGATGCCACGCACTGGTCCATCCGTTCGATGGCAGCCGACCGCGGCCTTTCTCATACCACCATCCGTCGGATCTGGACCGCGTTTTTGCCTGCAGCCGCATCGTACCGAGACATTCAAGCTTTCCTCCGATCCGCTCTTCGTTGATAAGGTGCAGGACATCGTCGGCCTCTATATGTCACCACCGGACCGGGCGATCGTGCTATGCGTGGATGAGAAATCGCAAATCCAGGCATTGGATCGCGAGCAGCCGGTTCTGCCTATGGCACCGGGCGTCGCCGAACGGCGTACTCATACTTATGTTCGCAACGGCACGACTTCTCTGTTCGCCGCGCTCGATGTTGCCACTGGGGCGGTGATAGGTCATTGCTACAAGCGTCACCGGGCCACCGAATTCCTCGACTTCCTGAAGCGGATCGACACCGAAATGCCCAATGGCCCGGACGTGCATCTGGTGATGGACAACTATGCGACCCACAAGACGCCGAGGATCAAGGCTTGGCTCGCGCGCCGTCCACACTGGCATGTTCACTTCACGCCAACGTCGGCATCCTGGATCAATCAGGTCGAGCGGTGGTTCGCAGAGCTGACGCGAAAGCAGTTGCAGCGCGGCGTACACCGTTCCACCGCAGAACTGGAAGCTGATATCGACGCCTTCATCGAAACCCACAACGAGAACCCGACCCCATACAAATGGGTCAAATCCGCCGACCAAATCCTCGCGTCGGTCAAGCGCTTCTGCCAGAAGACAATGAACCGAACTTCAGATTCAGGTGACTAGGAGGTCAGGTCATTCCATGGGCGGGCGGACAATGTCCGCCTCGCCGTATCTGCTTTGCGGGCGTGCCGGCCACATCAGGCAAGCTTTTCGCTCATCCACGCGCCCGGCACCGCCTATCTTTCTGGCGCAACCAGCCGGAATGACGATTTGCGGACCGCCAGGCCCGTCGCTGCCGGCCGGAAGATGAAGCCGAGGCGGGCAAAAACCAACCCGCAGACAAGCGCGAAGGCGCAGCCGAGGCCGAAGCCGGCCACCGTGTCGCTGGGATAGTGCGCACCGACAAAGACCCTGGTCGAGGCGATGCAGGCCGTCACCGCCAGGGCGATATACCAGCGCCGCGGAAACAAGAGCAGCAGGATGCCGAACACGGCGCCCATCGTCGTGGCATGACCGGAAGGGAAGCCGGCGAAGCGGGCGTCGAAGGCAAAAGGATGTAGCGCAAGAACACCGAAATCCTGGAAATAGAGCGGGCGGGCACGTCCGATCGCATATTTGAGGACGTTCACCAGCAAGCCGGACAGGCCGACCGAGGCGAGCACGAGAAACGCCAGGCAGGTCCAGTTGTAGACGAGCATCAACCGCCGGCGCGAAAGGCTCCGCCAATCGGTCAGGTTGGCCGCGACAAGCAGGAGCGCCGACGGGATCAGGTACCAGCCACCGAGCGCGAACTGTGTCAGGAATTCCGCAAGCCTGCCGACGCCGGGCGACCACTGGCCATGAATCTGCCCCGCCAGCGTGTCGAGCCGAACGAACGCCGCAGCCGTCAGCAAGACCCAAACAATTGCCCAAACCGGCCACACTATATCTGGGTATCGGGCAGGACGAGCGGCAAAGCGGCTCTTCGCGATGCGCATCGTGTCGCGAAAATTGTCGACCGACCGCCGCCCCACCCCCAGGAGCTTGCCAGAAACGGGTAGACGCGATTTCACGAGCATTGGGAACTCGACACCATCATCGAAGTCATTGCGCGACACGGTAAAGGCCGAGCGACAGTTTGTCTCCCGACGAATAGTTGAGGCCATCGATCTTGGCGACACGGTTCACCGATTTGCCTCGCACCGACAGCATGCCATTGAGTTTCTGCTCGTCGCCGATCGGCGCCAGCCCCAGCGCGCAGGCAGGGTCGGCAAGCAGATGTTCCGCAACGCCGCCGACATCCGTCAGCACCGTTTTCGTGCCGACCAGGAACACCAGGCTCGGTTCCTGGTAGCGCGCCGAGGCCAGCACCGTCGTGTCGCAAGGTTTATTGGCAAGCACCGCCGCCTTGATCGCCGGGCTCAGCCATATCGGCTTTAGCGACGGCGCGATGACCCCGAACAGCAAGGCATAGGTGATGCCGGCACAAGCCGCGACGGCGCCGATGCGGGGCAGCGGCACCTGCAACTGCCGGGAAAACGCGAGATAGCCGGTGCCGAGCGCGGCGGCTGCCGCCGGAATGCTCCACCAGGAGAAAGCGTGGGTAAGGTAGATCGGCGCTCCGATGCAGACCGCGGCAAGGCCGAGGCTGACCACCACCAGACCAAACGCGGTCGACCACCACAGCCATTGCTGCCAGCGCTTGAGCGGTGCATTGGCGTCCTGCGGCTGCAACGTCAGCAACCAGCCGATCAGCAGCGCCATGCCGGG
Source organism: Mesorhizobium sp. B4-1-4 (assembly GCF_006439395.2). NCBI lineage: Bacteria > Pseudomonadati > Pseudomonadota > Alphaproteobacteria > Hyphomicrobiales > Phyllobacteriaceae > Mesorhizobium > Mesorhizobium sp. B4-1-4. The sequence continues at coordinate 1,409,999 of NZ_CP083950.1, read as the reverse complement.
ATAGGCCGGCAGCACGTAATGCGGCAGCTTCGTCGGGATCAGTTCGAACACCAGCCAGAATGGAATATACCAGGCAAGGCAAAAGCGCAGCCTGATATCGTCGCGCAGACGGTTCAGGGCCTGAAGGCCGGCGCCGACCGCGATCAACCCGAACGGCCACATGAACAGCGAATAGGTCAGCATGTAGAAGCCGGGCGGCAGGCCGTGCGATTCCTCGCCCGACGCGACCTTGCCGAGCATGTCCTTGCCGACCGCCTGCTGCAGGAAGGCGCCGTGGCTCTTCCAGGTAATCGCGGCGAGCCAAGGCAGCGCGATCAGCACGACGAGCAGCAGTCCGCGCCCGACCCTGAGCTTCGACAGCCAGCGCCCATCACGCTCGAAGGCGAACAGCACCGCGATGGTCAGCGCCGACAGCAGCGGCGCGATCGGGCCCTTGATCAGGATCGCTGCCCCTTGGGCGATCCAGAAGATCCACCAGAGATGGCCGCCAACCGGCTCGTTGCGGCGCGATGCCAGATAGATCTGCGCCAGCGCGCCTTGTGCCGCCACGCAGCAGGCCAGCAGCATCGCATCGGTCTTTGCGTCGCGGCCTTCGAAAGCGGTGGCGAAGATCGCGGCCATCACCAGGCCGGCGGCAATACCGGCACTCGCTCCAAATAGATTGGTCCCTGTCCATGCAATCGCCAGCACGGCAATGGCGATGCCAAGCGCGGAGACCGTGCGGTAGATCCAGATCGGCGCCCCGGCGCCTTGCCCGCTGAGTGCCACGGCCGCCGATTGCAGCCAGTAGATGCCGATCGGCTTCTGGTAGCGTGAGGCATCCTGAAAGCGGATATCGACATAGTCGCCGCTCTCGACCATCTGCTTGGTGGCCTGTACGAAGCGCGGTTCGTCGCGGTCGAGCGGCGGCATCGATGCCAATCCCGACATCGTCATCAGCAGGCTGAACAGGAAGAGAAGAATGTAGTTCCTGTTCAACGCCATGCTTTAGCCTCTGTGATGGATTTTCGAAGTGACGGGCCGCTCAATCGACCTTGGTCATAGCCGCCTTGCGCTCATTGGCGATCAGCCAGAGATTTCTGACATAGATGAACATGCCCATGGCCTGGCCGGCGATGAACACCGGATCCTGGCGCTGGATGGCGTAGATCAGAAGCAGACCGCCGCCAAACAACGAGAAAAACCAGAACGCCACCGGCACGACGCTGCGCTTGGCCTTTTCCGAAGCGAGCCACTGCACGACGAAGCGCATGGTGAAGAAGAACTGGGCGATGAAACCGAGCAGAACCCAGGCGTCGAATTGCTTGATGAAAACCTGGTGAAGCCAGGTTACCAGTTCCTGTAACACGTTAACCACGCCTGATTTCCTCTACTTTTGGCATTCTGCGACGCCTGCGGCGCAACCACCAGACGCCGCCAAGATCGAGCACGCCTTGCAGGCCGCGATCGAAAATGCCGTAGTTCGATTTCCCGTGCCGGCGCGAGCGATCGATGACGTCGCAATGCACGACGCGATACCCCTCTTGGATAACCAGGGCCGGAACGAAGCGATGGGTGCCGTCGAAGAACGGCAGTTTGCGTAAGATATCGGTATGAACCGCTTTCAGGCCGCAGCCGGTGTCGCGCGTCTCATCATGCAGGATGGCGTTTCTCAGCCAGTTGGCGAAACGCGACGCCAGTTGCTTGACCTTGCTGTCGCGGCGCTTGAGGCGCTGTCCCTGCGCGGCGCCGAAATCGGGGCCGGCCTGCCGCAATGCGTCGACGAGCACGGGAATGTATTGCGGATCGTTCTGTCCGTCGCCGTCGATCGTTGCGACGATGCTGCCGCGCGCCGCCCAGGCGCCCGAACGCACCGAGAGACTCTGGCCGGCGGATTTCGGGTGCCGCAATTCCCGCACCGGGAATGGCCGACGTGCCGCCTGCTCGGCAAGCACCGCAGCGGTTTCGTCGGTCGAACCGTCATTGACGATGATCAGCTCGAAATCACGCCCGGTCATCGCCGTCTCGATCTCGTCGATCAGCAGCGGCAGGTTTGCCGCCTCGTTCCTGCAAGGAATGACGATGGATATCAATGCGTCCGGCATGTCGCGTGGGGCTCTGTCGTCGGGTATGGCATTCGATGGATGCCATGCGGTGCCGTTGGAGGTCGTGGGGTTGCAGGAACCTTGTGGCGCGGCGCCTCATTACGCCAGCCGAAACGATGAAGCAAGCATTCGTGCCCCAAGGCGCGTTACGCCGTTTCAACAAGGGTTGATCGCGTTGCCGCTTTCCTGATCGGGAACTCCGGGTCGGCGCACCAGCAAAACCGGATTCCATTTTTTGCTGCTCACGAACTCCTGGTGCCGCGAACAGGCGCAAAACCGGATTCCACTTTTGCTGATCGCGCTTGGGTGCTAAACGCGCGCGTTCATATGTCCGCGCCGGATTGCGCCGACGCTCTCGGGAAAGAAAAAATGTCCGCCTTCAAATCCGACTTCCTGCGCACGATGAGCGAGCGCGGCTTTATCCACCAGACCTCGGATGATGCCGGTCTCGACCAGCTTTTCGCCACGGAGACGGTAACGGCCTATATCGGTTTCGATGCGACCGCCAAGAGCTTGCATGCTGGTTCACTCATCCAGATCATGATGCTGCACTGGTTGCAGAAGACCGGTCATCGGCCGATCGCGCTGATGGGTGGCGGCACCTCGATGATCGGTGATCCGTCCTTCAAGGACGAGGCGCGCAAACTTTTGACGCCGCAGGACATTGACGACAACCTGGCCGGCATCCGCCGCAACTTCATGCCATACCTGAAATTCGGCAGTGGTCCCAACGACGCGGTGATGATCAACAACGCCGACTGGCTGATGGAGATCAACTACGTCAATTTCCTGCGCGACGTCGGCCGGCACTTTTCGGTCAACCGCATGCTCGCCTTCGATTCCGTCAAGCTCCGGCTCGATCGCGAGCAGTCGCTGTCGTTCCTCGAATTCAATTACATGATCCTGCAGGCCTATGATTTCGTCGAGCTCTACAAACGTCTCGGCTGCCGCCTGCAGATGGGCGGCTCCGATCAGTGGGGCAATATCATCAACGGCATCGATCTCGGCCGCCGCATGGAGGATGCGCAGCTTTACGCGCTGACGACGCCGCTGCTGACGACCTCGTCCGGCGCCAAGATGGGCAAGTCGGCCTCGGGCGCGGTCTGGCTCGACGCGGAAATGCTGAGCGCCTACGAGTTCTGGCAGTACTGGCGCAACACCGAGGATGCCGACGTTGCCCGTTTCCTGAAACTCTACACGACATTGCCATTGGACGAGGTCGCGCGGCTTGAGCGGCTCAGTGGATCCGAGATCAATGAGGCAAAGAAAATCCTCGCCACCGAAATCACCGCTTTGCTGCACGGTCGCGCCGCCGCGGAACAAGCCGGAGAGACAGCGCGCAAGACGTTCGAGGAAGGCGCGCTCGCCGAAACATTGCCGACCGTGGAGGCCGACAAGGCCGCTCTGGAGGCCGGCGTCGGCATCCTGTCGCTGCTGGTCACGGCCGGGTTGGCTTCGTCCAATGGCGAGGCGCGGCGGCACATCCAGGGTGGCGCCGTGCGCCTGAACGATCAGTCGGTCAGCGATGATCGCCGCATGGTCACGCTTCAGGATTTGAGTCCGGAAAACGTAGTAAAGCTTTCACTGGGCAGGAAAAAACACGTCCTGGTGCGGCCAGTCTGAGGCCCCTCACCGATATTCGAAGATCGACCTGAATATGCCTGGCGCGATCACCGACAACGGATTGACGTCGAGCACCGGCTTGTTGGCGTTGCCCCTCAGCCGGTAGGTGACGCCGATCAGGCCGCGGTCGCGGCCGTTGCCCAGAAGCGCGCCGACGATGGGCAGTTCGCCAAAGATGCGGTTGAGGCCATAGACCGGCATGAAGGTGCCGGTCATGTCCATATTGTTGTTCTGGTCATAAAGGATGCCCTGGAACGTCGTGCCGATGCGCGGGCCGCGCAGCACGCCGTTGGCCAGCTTCAGATAGCCGCTGCCTTTCTCGATCTCGGCATAACCGCGCTCGAACTTGACCCGCGAGGTGTCGAGAGAGCCCTTGACCGCCTGGTTAAGGCTGCGGCTGTCGCCTGCCGGCGTAGTCGAGACGATGGAGGCCAGTTTCGGTTCGTTGACGACGAAGAAGTTGGTGGTGTCGACCTTGCCCTTCATCGGCCCGTCGCTGGCCCCCGTCAGCGCCAGCGTGATCGAGCCACCTTCCATATGCTCGTAGATGTTGAGGAACCTGAGGATCGCGCCGGCGTCCGCCGATTGCACGTTGAGCGCGCGCCGGCCGTCGCCGGTCGTGTTGCTGACCGCTATGGCGGCGCCTGAACTCGCCGTGGCGCTGACCTTGAGGCCGTTCACCCTCGAACCGGCCGCGCTGTAGTCGAGCTTCAGGTTGGACAATTGCTCGTCGTGGAACCCGGTGAGTAGATCGACATCGGCGCTGACCGAAATGGCGTCAGCGCCAGTGGTCTTGGTGGCCGTATCCACATCCGAGGTGAACTGCTTGATCAGCGAGCGGGCGTCCAGGGCGTTGCCGCTGATGTTGACCGCATAGCCCTTGCCCGATCGCTTCACCGAAACCGCGACATCGTCGCCCCTGTTCAAGGTGACCTTGCTGAATTTTGCCGATGACAGGGCGCCGTTGACCAACACGATGCCGCCGTCGATGGAGAATGTCTTGCCGTCGAGGTTGAAGTCGGACAGCGTCGTGGTGTCGCCGGATTTGGTCATGACGAAGGTGACGTTGGCGGGAACCCCTGCCCCCTTGCTCCAGCCGGCCCAGGGAATGTCCAGCCTGGCGTTGGTCAGGTCGGCCGAGACGTTCTGGTTGCCGCTGCCGCTCTTGTCGATCGCGACCTTCACTGTTCCGCCGAGCAGCGGCGTCAGGCCGGGCATGGCGGCGGCCCGGACCTTGTCGTCGAGCACCAGGGCCACCTTGCGGCTGCGCGCCGGCCCATCATCCGCCAGCGGCTCGACGAGATCGAGTTCGGCCGGAATGCCGTTCAGCGACGCCTTGGCGGAAATGACAGCCTTTTCCGGGTCGACCGTGATCGAGCCGTCGGCAGCCGTCACGGTCTGCCCCTCGAACGGCTTGGCCAGAGACAGGCCGGTGTAGTCGAGCGACACCAGCCAATCGAGCTTCGAGGTATCGACGCCGAATTGCAACGGGATATCCGCCCTGACATGACCGGTGACGCCGCCGGAGAGGTCTTCGGGCAGCAAGCCGACATGGCGCATGGCATTGATCGGTTCGTAGGAGGCAAGTTCGGCGACAGCGGATGCATCGCCGGCAACGTCGATGTCGAGCGCGCCGATGACCGGCGGGCGGTTCGCCGCCTTGATCGTCAGCGTGCCGTTGCTCGCCGCCACGGTGCGGCCGCTGGGCATGAAGACGGTGCCCGAAGAGAGCGCGATATCGACATCATTGCCGTGGAAGCCGACGACGCCCACCGCATCGCGTATCGGCGGAATGCGGCCGGCCGTGTCGAAGCGCGACCCTTCGATCTGGAAGCGGCCGAACACCTCGTCCGCCGAAAGCGGCACGCCGTTGCCCAGGCGATCCGGCACGACCTGGAACTGGAGGTTGGCATCGACGACGCGGCCGCCGAACAGATTGTCCAGCACCCAGAGCCGCGCATTGCGCGCCGAAAACCACGGCCAAAGCTGTTTGACGTGAGAGACCGGCATATCGTGGACGTTGAGCGCCAGATTGATTCCGGGAGCCTTGCCGTCGACGAATTCCACGGCCGCGGTGCCAAGCACCTCGCTGGAAGCGGCGGACCGGACGGCGATCTGTTCGGCCACCAATTTGTGGCTTTTCGTCTGATAGACGCCGGCGATGCGGGCGAGGAAGGTCAGTGCGGGCTCGGGTGATTCCGAAGGCGCCAGTGTAGAGCCGTCACTGGTCAGGTCATAGCGGTAGGCTGGCTCCTCGCCCGCGGCGCCAGTCGAGGGCTTAGGCCCGATCGAGCCGGCGAAATCGAAGGTCGAGCGACCGGTCTTGAGCAACAGCCGGTTGACCTGAATCTTGTTGCTGCCGTGGACAAGCGTAGCATCGACATCGAGATCGGCCGGCAGCAGCCCGCGCGGGCCCAGATCGAGGACCGAGCCGGTGGACGACAGGGACGCCTTCAGCCGCGCGGCGGTGTCGCCCGCCCCTTGCGCTCCCTTGAGCTTCAGAGTGAGCGCGCCCAGCTTGCCACCACCCGCCGCCGCGACTTCGTTGCCGTCGCCGGCAATCCCGATCGTGGCATCCAGTGCCGTTACGCGCCTGGTCATCGCATCGTGTGCCGCGGATGCGGCAATGGTCACCGCCTTGCCGTCCAGATCCACCTGCGACGACAGCTCGATACCGCCAGCCCCGGATTGAACGACGGTGGCGTCGGCCACCTTGATCGACTTGATCGTACCAGCCTCGGGCAAGACGAATTCGACATTGTGAAGATCGATGCGATGCATCGATTCCTCGCGCACCGCATCGAGTGCATTGCCGATGTTGCCGAACACCGCGTCGGACAGTTTTTCCGGGTCGATCAGCCCATCGCCATTGCGCAATTCAGCGGTCCAGTCGCCGCCCGACGGCATCGCCGCCGTGACGATGCGCGCATCGGAGATCCTGGCGCTGGTCAGCCGCACCTCACCCCATAGCAGCGGCACAAGGCGAACGCCGAAGCGCACGCGTCCCGCGTCGGCCATGGCGTTGCCGTCGCTGGTCTTCAGGCTGACATCGCTCACCTGGAGAGCGATGAAGCTCGAACCGTCGAGCGTGATGCGAGCAGGCCCGATCGCGACATGGACATCGACGCCCGCCAGCCTCTCGATGGCGCTCTCCGCCTCGATGCGCAGCCGGTCTGCCCCGATGCCGGAAAGGCCTATGAGATAAACGCCCACCGCGGCCAGCAGCATGAGCGCGACCACGCCGGCGAACACGCGCGAAAGGATGCGGAAGCCGCGGCCGATCGACGCCTGGCCGAGCGGCGGAACGCGGCACGCGGACGGCATGGCCCCCAGGTCGGTGATTTCATCCCGCCGGAACCTGATCTTTTCGTGCTGCGGTTGCTCCTGATCCACGCAATCTTCCGTTGTACGAATTCGCTCGTGGACGAATCCCCGGTCGACACTATATCGGTGTGGCTTCGCGCGTAACCTCAAACAAGGGCATCGGTATGGCTGACCTCGACGTGGGTGATCTTGCGCCGCAATTCGACCTGCCGCGGGATGGTGGCGGCTCGCTCAGCCTTGCCGCATCCGCCGGCAAGCCGGTGGTGCTCTATTTCTATCCGCAGGACGACACGACGAGTTGCACGCAGGAAGCAATCAGCTTTTCACAGCTGAAACCGGAATTCGAGAAGGCCGGCGCCGTCGTGATCGGCCTGTCGCCCGACCCCGTCAGGAAGCACGACAAGTTCAAGTCGAAATACAACCTCACCATCGACCTCGCCGCCGACGAGGAGCGCAAGGTGATCGAGGCCTACCATCTGTGGGTCGAAAAATCGATGTATGGCCGCAAATACATGGGCGTCGAGCGCGCGACGTTCCTGATCGGCCGCGACGGCCGGATCGCCCGGATCTGGCGCAAGGTCCGGGTCAAGGACCATGCCGAGGAAGTGCTCGCGGCGGTTCGCGCCCTTTGAGCGCGGCGATGCCACGTTCACACGAGCCGGCCTTACTCGTCGGGTGTTTCCGCCTTCGGCTGCCGCTGCGGCCGCCAGGATTTCGCAACATGGTTCGCATGATCGGCGAGCGCGGCGAGATGGCCGCGCAGACCGCGCGCGCCCATCATCGACCATAGCGTGACTGATTGCGTGGCGAAGCGGCGCTTGAAGTCCTCGCCGCCGCAGAGAAAGTCAACCTTGGCCAAGCCGCGGTCGAGCGACCACTGGATATAGTCAATCATCAGCACCATACCCGGCGAGGCGCGCTCGTATTCGGGATCGTAGGTGGTGACGAAAGCCATCATCGTGCCGTGCTGCTCGAAATTGATGGAGACGGCGATAATCGTGCCGTCAAGCTCCAGCACGAAGATGCGCAACAGCCCGAGCTCGGCCAGCACGGAAACAAGCGCGGCGAGAACGGGCGAGCCCTCGTCGAACAGGTCCGAGACGCGGCCATGCCGGGCGAGCCAGAGGCGCTTCAGCGCAGCAACCCGCGCGAGCACAGGCTCGCGCGGCTCGTCCGCATCCAGCAGGCGGAAACACAATTCGCCGCCTTCCCCCATGAACTTGCGGCCACGACGGTAGTTTTGCCGGGCCTTCTTGGACAGCGTCTCGAACCATTTCGCCCCACCCTGCCAGGGACCGGCGACACGGTAGCTGATTTCGCTGCGGTGGTTGGGCCGTAGCGCCTTGCCATGGCGCGAGGTCGGGTTCAGCAGAGCACGAACACTGGCATCCGGCAGCAGACGGTTGAGATAGATCAGGTCGAATCCACCCTGATCAAGAACATACTGCCAGAGCCGGGAGAGCGCTTGCGGGTCGTTGTCGGGAGCCAACAGCGCGTCGCCATAGTCGCTGTGATCCTTCGCCGCCCATTCGAGCATGCGGATGCCGGAGCGCTTGAAAGTGGCGAGCGCAATCACGCCATCGAGCCGGTCGCCGTTCCAGGCCAGTCCGATCCTGAGCGTGCGCAGTTCCTGGTGCGGGGTCGTGCGCCACCAGGCCGCGATCCATTCTGGGTGCTGGAAAACCAGCCCGCCGACGCGCCGCCAAAGTGCGCTCCAGGCCGGCGTGATCTCGGCCAGCCGCTCCGCCGATGTTACGACTTCGAAGGTGCGTGTCGGCGGGATAGCGAGCACGAAAGGAGGAGCGTTCATGGCCGTGTCCCTTCCGATGATCGTGAGGTCCGTGGTTTTCCAGGGCGCATGCGCCTGGCGATATGCCTCCACATCCGCTTCAGCGGCATGACATAGAGGCCTGCGAGCGACTGATAATCGCGCACATCGCGGTCGATCAGTCCGAACTTGAAGTCCTCGTCGGGCTTCGGCACGTACAATGTTCCGAACAGCCGGTCCCAGAACGAGAACAGCAGGCCGAAATTCTTGTCGTAGTGGCGTGGATCGGTGCTGTGATGCAACTGGTGCCAATGAGGACACAGGATCACATTGTTGAGCCGGCCGAACGAGATCTTGAAATGCGTGTGCCTGACGAAATCCATCATCAGGATGTTGCGCATGACATAGACGTTCACGCCAAAGACGGTCAGTTCGACAAGGTTCAGCGAGATCAGCGACCAGATGCCGAAGCAGACTCCCACGATGAGGCCGTCCCAAGCCCGATTCATCAGCTCGTCGAGCGGGTGGACCCGGTCCTTGGTGATCCCGACCATCACCTCGGCCGAGTGATGCACCTTGTGCAACTCCCAAAGCAGCGGATAGCGATGCTGGGCAACATGATAGAGATAATAGGAAATGTCATAGGCAAGCAGCATGGTGATGGTGAAGATCAGCACCGTCACCGGCCCCGCCGGCCCCTCGACCAGAGGCGGCTGGAATTGGAAGAGTGTCGAAAACAGCCAGTTGGTTGCGTAGCCAACCGCAGTGACGAAGACAATGCCGGCAGGCAGCATCAGGAAGGGCATCAGGGCCTTCTTCGTCACCCAGAAAAGCAGATCGGCCTTCGCCGAGGGATGGGTGATGACCTCGTGCGGGATGACGAACTCGAAAAACTCCTTCCAGCTCTTATTCTCGACCGTGCGCCAATAGGCCACGAGCGCACTGACAAAGGCAGTCAGCAGCAAAAGCCCCGTCGCCAGCAGACCAGTGCCCGAAATCCTGTCGAGGATCTTGCCAACCAGATCGCTCAGTATTCCCACCGCCATGATGAATCCCAAATCCCGGCACGCTTTTACTCGAAAACCGTCAACTAAAAGCAATCGAAAACAGTTAAGAAACTAACCCCTATCGCGCGAGCGACAGTCGCTTCTCCTGCCAGCACATGGGTGCCGATCATCAGGGATTTCGCGACACCGGGGCCTCAAGTTGGCGGTCTTCATGCAACCTTCCGCCCGCGCGGCGTGCATTCGTTGCCACGCATTCGGTCCGGCAAGCCTTTGTTAACCCTAATAATGTGTAATCCAGCTGTCGTGGTGTCGTAAACGAAAGCTTGGTCCCGTGAACGCAACCGGTCAGTCCGCAGTCTTCGGCAGGCGCAAGGAACCCCACACGGTCATCATCGCACGGGGCAACGAGATCCGGCACTTCACGATCCGGCCCTGGCTCGCGGCATTCATCGGTTCCGCGCTGGCCGCCATCGCCATCGGTTACCTCCTGGCCACGTCCTATCTCGTGCTGCGCGATGACCTGATCGGCGCCACCACCGCGCGCCAGGCGCGCATGCAGCAAGCCTACGAAGACCGCATTTCGGCGCTTCGTGCGCAGGTCGACCGCATCACCAGCCGGCAGCTTCTCGACCAGCAATTGATGGAGACCAAGGTCAGCGAACTGCTTGAACGCCAGACGCAGCTCAGCCAGCGTCACGGCCGTCTCGGTCCGCTGCTCGAACGCGCCGAGAACGAGGTCGGAGCGGTGCCCGCCGAGGATCCGGCAACGGCTGCCAAGACTGACAAGCGCGCCGAGGTGACCGGCAGCATCAACCAGCCGGCGCGGAATTATGCGGTCGCCAGCCTGAGCGCCGACCTGGGCGCTGCCGATACGAGGCCATTCTCCCTGTGGTCGACCCGCACCGATCCGCTGCCCAGCGATTCAGCCGCCGATCGTGCCGACAAGCTATTCGTCTCGATCAACCAGTCGCTGAAATCCATCGAGAACGACCAACTCACCCGCATCAGCACGCTCGCGGACAATGCCTATAAAAGCGCCGATGCCATCCAGCAGGCGCTGCAGGCGGCCGGACTGCCGGTCGACAACGATTTCGGCAAGAACGAAAGCGATGTCGGCGGACCGCTGATCCCGCTCGACAGTTCAATGATGTTCGACAGCAAGGTCAAGGAACTGGACGAAGCGCTGGACACGCTTGATCATCTCAAGAAGGAAGCGCGCCAGCTGCCGCTTGCCAACCCCGCTCCCGGCCATTCCGTCACCAGCCCGTTCGGAGTGCGCACCGATCCCATCCTCGGCACCGCCGCGCTGCATTCGGGCATGGATTTCAGGGCGCCCATCGGCATGGTCGCCCGGGTCACCGCGCCCGGTGTCGTCACCAAGGCCGGCTGGAACGGCGGTTATGGCCGCATGGTGGAAGTCGATCACGGCAACGGTTTTGCGACCCGTTACGGGCATCTGAGCGAAATCGACGTCAGCATAGGCCAGAAACTTGACGCAGGCGCCATCATCGGCAAGACCGGCAGCAGCGGCCGCTCGACCGGCCCGCACCTGCACTATGAAGTCCGCCACAATGGCGAGGCGATCGATCCTCTGCGCTTTCTCACAGTCGGCAAGAAGGTCGCACAGTTTCTCTGAGGCGCTGGTCTGTTCGTCCGCCTGGGAATTCAGAACAGTCTGCCCCGCTCCGCGGCCAATCCGGCGAGCCGCCTACTCCTCATCCATGCGGCCTCCGTTTCGACCGACGGACGACTGGCCCCACGACCGTGGCAGTATCGTCAACCCTCACTGCGACCGCGCGCCGGTGGACATGCATTTCATCGGTGTTAGCTCGATCTATTTTTGAATTCCATTTGACTGAATAAATCTTTGGTGCGAACCTTGCGTCAACCGAGGGCGCAAGCATGGCATTGCGGGGGACCAATCAGGAGTTCGGGCGGCCTTACAACCGGCGCATCGTGCTGGAGTCCATCCGCCGGCACGGTCCCATTGCGCGTGGCGACATCGCCACACATGTCGGCCTCACCGTCCAGACGGTGTCGACCATCGTTCGCGAACTGGAGGAACAGGGCTATATCCTGTCCCTGCGCGAGGAGCCCAAGGGACGCGGGCTGCCTCCGGCGACGCTGCGCATCAACCCGGAAGGTGGCTATGCCGTAGGCATCCACCTGACGCCGCTCGGCATCGATGCCGCTCTGACCAACTTGAGCGGCGACGTGGTCGAAAGCACCTACCGCGAAGCCCCCAATGTGACGCCGGACCATGCCTTCGACCTGATCGGCGCAATGGTGGTCGAATTGACCAGATTGCGGGTCGGCGGACGGGTTCTGGGGGTCGGCATGGCGCTGCCTGGGCCGTTCGGTGTGGAATCCATGAGTTTTGTCGGCCCGACCACCATGACCGGCTGGAAGGACGTGGCGCTGCGCGAGCGGCTGGCGGCCTCGACCGGGCTGCCGGCCTTCTTTGAGACCGACATGGCGGCGGCCGCGATGGGCGAGCGTCTCTACGGGCTCGGCGCTCAATTCTCCGAATATTACTACCTCTATTTCGGCGTCGGCCTTGGCGGCGTCATGGTCCATGACGGCGGCGCGCTGCGCGGCGCCTGGGGAAATGCCGGCGAGATCGGCCATATCCCGGTCGTTCCCGGTGGCGAGGCTTGCCCCTGCGGCAACCGGGGTTGCCTCGAACGATACCTGTCGCTCGAGGCGCTCCGGCGCTGGAACGGCAGCGAGGCCGATTGGGTCGCGCATGTCGCGCCGATCTTTCACAATGCCATCGCTATCATCGAGAACCTGTTCGATCCCGAAACGGTCATCCTCGGCGGGCTGGCGTCCACGGATCTGCTCGAGCGGCTGGCTGGTTCCACCAACGGCCTGCACAACTCCGTTTCCGCGCGCAAGGACCGGACGACGCCGCGGGTCATGGTCGCGCGCGGCGGTCAACATTCGGTGCTGCGCGGCGCCGCCGCCCTCGCGGTTTCCGGAGTGCTTTCCCCCCGCTTCGGCCAGATGTTCGCGGCCGAGCGAGAACGCGGTCGCGATCTTTTGACAGCAAAGGAGATCGCGGCATGAGCGAACCCCTGCTGGTGCTCGACAACGTCACCAAGAATTATGGCGCGATCGAAGCGCTGAAGGGGATCAGCTTTTCCATCGGCAAGGGCGAAGTGGTGGCGTTGCTCGGCGACAATGGCGCCGGCAAATCGACGCTGGTCAAGATCATATCAGGCGGACTGGAGCCGACCTCGGGCCGCATGCTGTTCGAGGGCAAGGAGTTTCTTGCGAGGTCCCCGGCGGAAGCCAAGGCGGCGGGCATTGAGACCGTCTACCAGGACCTGTCGCTGTGCACCAATGTCGATGTGGTGGCGAATTTCTTCATGGGCCGCGAGATCACCAGGAAGGTGCTCGGCATTCCCGTGCTCGACGAGCGTGCCATGGAGGCCGTCGTCGGGAAGGCGCTCGCCAGCGCCGGCACCCGCATTCCGTCACTGCGCACCAATGTCGAGCATCTCTCGGGTGGCCAGCGGCAGGCCATCGAACTCAACCGGTTCGTGCACTGGGGCGGCAAGCTGGTGCTGCTCGACGAGCCCTTCGCCGCCCTTGGCGTCGAGCAGACGCGGCGCGGCCTCGACATGATCCGCCAGGTGGCGAGCCAGGGCATCGGCGTCGTCATCATCACCCATATCATGCAGCAGGCCTTTCAGGTCGCCGACCGGATCGTGGTGATCCGGCAGGGTGTCGTGGCCGGCGATGTCGCCAGAAACAAAACAAGTCCCGATGCGGTGATCAACATGATCACCGGGGAGACGCTTGCCGGTGCCGGACCGACAGGCTGAGGGATAAAGAGGGGTCCGGCTTAACAGGGAGCCAATGACATGAAGAGAATACTTCTTGCTGTCTCCGGTATCCTGGCACTGGCCTTTGCCACGCTCACGCCGGCATTCGCCCAGTCCAAGGGTACCGTCTACTATTTGGTGCCGACTTTGCTGGATGAATTCCAGACCGGCTCCGTGACCGCGCTGGAACTGTTCCTGAAACAGGTCGGCTATGAGATGAAAACGCTGAACGCCGACAACAAGACCGACGCGCAGCAGTCGCAGATGAACGACGTCATCGCACTGAAGCCGAAGGCGATCATTCTGGCCGCCGTCGATTTCAACGCGCTGAAGCCATCCATCGAGGCGGCGCGCGCCGCCGGCATCCCGGTGGTCGAATTCGATCGCCAGATCACGTCGACGCCTTCCGATTTCACCTCGGTGGCGGGTACCGTCGAGATCGGCCATATCGCCGCCGACCAGGCCGAGAAGCTGTTGAAGGCGAAGAACGGATCGGTGAAGGGCAAGGTCCTGCAGGTGCTCGGCGATCCCGGCGATCCCTATACGCTCGACATCCAGAAGGGCTTTGAGGAGAAGATGAAAGCGTTCCCGGACGTCAAGATCATCTCGCTGCCGGCCATGCAGTGGGAGGCGAGCAATGCTGGAACCATCGTCGCCGACCAGATGCTGGCCAATCCCGACATCGACTTGATCTTCAGTCACGCCGCACACCTATCGGTCGCCGCCGTCGCCTCGCTCGAGGCCGCCGGCAAGAAGCCCGGCGACGTCATGCTGATGAGCTCGAACGGCGCGCCGGTTGGCCTCGACCTGATCCGCAAGGGCTGGCTCAACGTCGAAGTCGAGCAGCCGCTCTACGCGCAGGCAGCGGCGGTCGCCATGTTCATGGACAAGGTCGCCAACAAGCAGGAGATCAAGCCCGGCGACTATGACGTTCTCGGGCTGAAGTCGGTCGTGACCAAGGAAGCTTGGGGACCGAACATCAAGATCCCGGGTGCCGCCATCACCAAGGAAAACGTCGACAATCCGGCCTTCTGGGGCAACCAGAAGGCGCCGACGGATACCGTCAAGGCCGTCGAATAGGTGAGATGACGAAACGCTCCGGGCCAACGGCCCGGAGCACCTCCCCGCAACTTCAATCCGTGCACGGTCCCGATTGAAATTTGGGGCCATGCCGCCAGCCGGATCATGCCATGAACCCCCGCACACGCCATGCCCTGGAGTTCGTCCTCGACAACCTTGTCTGGTTCATGCTGGTCTTCGTGCTGGTGGTGTTCTCCATCTTCATCCCGAACTATTTCCAACTCGGCATCTTCGCCAACATCATCGAAGCCTCGAGTGTGCTCGGCGTCATGTCGATCGGCCTGGCGCTGGTCATCATCGCCGGCCACATGGACCTGTCGGTCGAATCTGTTGCCGCGCTCAGCGCCATGGTGGTTGGCATCCTGTTCTGCTCATCGGGCATCGGCCTTGGCATCCAGTTGCACCCGGAATGGCTGATGGTCCCGGTGTCGCTGCTGCTGGCGCTGGCCGTCGGCGGGCTGATCGGCGCCTTCAACGGGTTGCTCGTCGTCAAGGTCAAGATGAGCGCCTTCATCATCACGCTGGCGTCCTACATCTGGGTGCGCGGCCTGGTGCTGGTCATTTCGGGCGGCCGCTCGGCGCAGGATCTGGCGCCGGCCATCCGCTGGTTCGGTATCCAGCGGCTGATCGGCCTGCCGCTTACCGCCTGGATCGCCATCGCCTGTTTCGTGGTCTTCTCGCTGATCATGGCCAAGACGCCGTTTGGCCGGCACCTGGTGATGATCGGCGGCAACGAAACCGCTACCTTCCGCGCCGGCATCCGGGTGAACCGCAACCTCATCATCGCCTTCGTGCTCGCCGGCGCCATCGCCGGGCTCGCCGGCTGGCTGCTCGCGATCCGCACCTCGGGCGCCACCGCCAATCTTGGCGTTGGCCTGTTGTTCAACGCCTTTGCCGCGGTCGTCATCGGCGGCGTCAGCCTGAAAGGCGGCGTCGGCACCCTGCCCGGCGTCTATGCCGGCGTGCTTCTGCTCTCGGCTATCAACACCGCTATCAATCTGATGGGGCTGCCGGCCAACTTCACCCAGGTCATCCACGGCCTATTGGTGCTGGCCGCCGTGCTGCTCGACGCATTCAAGCAAACCATTCGCCAAAGACTGGCATGACAGGACGGCTCGCATGACCGGACGACTGAAAGACAAGGTGGCGCTGATCATCGGCTGCGCGCGCGGCATCGGCAAGGGTATCGCGCTGCGCTTCGCCGAAGAAGGGGCAAGGCTGGTGCTCGCCGACACCGAGACCGAGGCCGGGCAAGCGACGGCGAATGAGCTCGGAGCCCCTTTCGTCCGCACCGATATCTCGCAAATGCGCGATGCCGAGGCGGCCGTGGCTCTGGCGCTGGAGCGCCACGGCCGCCTCGACATCATCGTGCAGAATGCCGGCATCTATCCCTGGCAACTGATCGAAAACACCAGCGCCGACGACTGGGACCGCGTCATGGCCGTCAATTTGCGCGGCACCTTCAATGCCAGCCGCGCGGCCCTGGTGCCGATGAAGGCGCAGCGCTCCGGGCGCATGCTATACACCTCATCGATCACTGGCCCGCACGTGACCAGTCCCGGCCATGGTCACTACTCGGCCAGCAAGGCCGGCATCAACGGCTTCATTCGGGCAGCGGCACTGGAGTTCTCCGGCTACGGCATCACCGTCAACGGCGTCGAGCCCGGCAACATCCTGACCGAAGCCATCCAACTGCATCGCGGCGCCGCCTATATCAAGAACATGGAGGATTCCATCCCGCTCGGCCGGCTCGGCAGCCCGCGCGACGTCGCCAATGCCTTCCTGTTCCTCGCCTCGGACGATGCCAGCTACATCACCGGCACGACCATTGTCGTCGATGGCGGGCAGCTGTTGCCGGAGGGTAAGGATTTTCGGATGGCGCCGCCCTGAGCCTGACGCCCGGTTCTGCACGTGAAAGCCGGCGCCCTCATCCGAACCAGTTCAACAATTGTTCGAACATTCCTGGCGGCTCCAACGAGAACACCGCTCTAAATGTCGTCGGCTGGTCGCTGGAAAGTGCCGAAGCAAGCGGTCGGGAATACGATGCCGTCCGTCCGTCGTCCGATATCGTGCCACTTGTCTCGATGATGCGCGGAGCCGTCACCGTCCACGCGATGTGCCTGCCTGACATCTTCGCCAATATGAGGGTCTGCAGCCCTTGTGCCATTGGATCGTCGGCGTACTTGCCGGTTGGCTTGAGACTGGGGAAATTGACCACGAATTCGTAATTTTCCCCAACCTGGTTGAGCTGAACCCCTTGCCTTTTGTCCCCTCCGACATTGGCATTCGAAAGAGCCGCAACGAGATCGTCCGTCTTGCCGGAGAATGAGATGGAGCAGACTTCATCCCCTCCCTCGGTTGTCTGCTCGGCTGTTCCGGTGATTCCTCTCAAGGACAACAGCTTTTCAGAACTGCACCATTTGCTGTTCGCGTCCTTGGCCATCGCAAGCAGCGAAGCATCCACAGCTATGCGGACGTTGGCCGTAGCGGTCCCGTCGCTACGGAATGCCAGATCCTGCTTCACGTCGAAGCAGCCTGCCACCAACAGACATCCGATCAACGACACGGCGATGTTACGATGAACGGGAGACATCCAAGGACGCATCACACCTATTTTCACATCCAAGCTCGGGCTCAGCGCAAAAATAGCCAGCCGACAATGCGAAATAATCCATAAAATCATGAGACCATATGGTGGGCGATGACGGGCTCGAACCGCCGACATCTTCGGTGTAAACGAAGCGCTCTACCAACTGAGCTAATCGCCCGCTCCGGCGCGGACCTTTAAGCGGTCGGGACCGGCTTCGCAAGGCCCAATGAACAGCTGCCGTCCTGTTCGCACGCCGGATTTGCCCACAAAACGCCGGCTGTCAAAAAACCTTCTCCAGTTTGCTGTTATGATGGTTTCGTGCGCTTGACACCCGGTGGCGAACCCCTTATCCAGCGGCCCAACGACGAACACGGCTGACACGTGCTCGTCAATGCGCGGGTGTAGCTCAGTTGGTTAGAGTGCCGGCCTGTCACGCCGGAGGTCGCGGGTTCGAGCCCCGTCACTCGCGCCATTTCTCTCAAGGGTATCAAACCTTTGGCTTGAAGAGAAATGTCGACGTTGAATGTCAGAAATCCCTTGCAAGGCATGAGTGACACAAGTCCTTTCGGACCTTGGCTCGATCTCTTGAGCATATCAACGGGGTGTTGAAGGCTGGATTCCGAGGCTAAGGTCTCGGCCTAAGCCGCATCGCTTTTCGCCAGCAGCGCCTCGACCTCCTGCAGTGTCGGCATCGACGGTGCCGTGCCGGGTCGCGTCACCGAAATGCCGGCGACGGCGCACGCGAATCGCACCGCTTGCAGCGGCTCCATGCCTCGCGACAGCGCGACGGCAAGGCCACCGTTGAACGCATCGCCCGCACCGGTGGTTTCGACCACGGGGCCGGCATTGATCGCCGGGATGTGCTCGGAGCGATCTTTCGTGTGAAGTAGCGCACCCTTGTCGCCGAGCGTGACGATGACCGTGCCGACACCCTTTTCTAGCAGTTTGCCGGCAGCGGCGCGGGCGTCATCGACCGAGGAGACCTTCATTCCGGTCAGTTCCTCGATTTCCGTCTCATTGGGCGTGAGATAGTCGCTGAGCGTGTAGATGCGGTCGGGAAGCTTTGCCGCCGGAGCGGGATTGAGGATGGTCGTCACCCCTGCCCCGCGCGCGATCTCCAGTGCCCGCGTGGCGGCATCGATCGGCTGTTCGAGCTGCGTGACAAAAACACCGGCGCCGCGGATCAGGGCCGCATTGGCCTCGATGTCACCGGGCGAGATCAACATCGCGGCGCCGGGGCTGACGATGATGGCGTTGTTGCCGCTTCCCTCCTCGACGAAGATGTAGGCGGCGCCCGTGTAGCTATCCGGCGTGTCGATGACGGCGCTTTTCACGCCGGCATCCTTCCAGGTCTGCCTAGCCATGTCGGCGAAGGCATCGACGCCAAGCCGGGTCAGGAAGGTGATGTCGGCGCCGAGCTTGCCGGCGGCCACGGCCTGGTTCGATCCCTTGCCGCCCGGCCCGAGTTTGAACGAGTTGCCGAGGATCGTTTCGCCCATGCGGGGCTGGCGATCGGCGCGATAGGCGGTGTCGGCGACAAAGACACCGAGGATGATGATCGGCTTGCCCGAGGCCATGCCGCTACTCCGCATCCGGCGGCACAACGCCCTTGCGGAAGGCGAAGCAGCCATAGAAGCGGCGCTCGCCGGTCTGGATGACGCAATAGGCCTGCTTGGCGCGCTCGTAGAAGGCGTAGCGCTCGACCGGCAGCATCGGCCAGGATTTGCCCTCGGCCGCGTCGATCTCCTTTTGCACCTCTTTCTGCACCGGCGGAATCTCGTCCGGCTTGCCGACGATCTCCATGCGGGCGGCGGAATCGTCGACGAACGTGTCCAGCGGGTAGAGCGACAGCACCGCCTTGACCACTTGCGCCGCCGACGCATCGATGCGCAGCAGCCGGCCGAGCGCCGTCTGGCGTGCCACCGAATCGGACGGGAAGTTGGTATCGGCGATGATCAGGTCATCGCCATGGCCCATCGCCCGCAATGCCTGGAGCACATCGGCATTGAGCAGCGGATCGATCCCTTTGAGCATGATGGTCCTCGTGAACTCCGTTTAAGATCAGAGACGCGTGCCGGTCTCGGCGTCGAACAGATGGATGTGGTCCAGCCTTGGCCGGAGCTTCAACGTATCGCCGGGCCTGAAGTCATGGCGCTCGCGAAACAGCGCCACCATCTCGCCTTCGCCGAAGCGGAGAAACACCAGCGTCTCCGAGCCGGTCGGCTCGACCACCGAAATCTTCGCCGGCACGCCGTCGGGGTGGATTTCGAGATGTTCGGGCCGCACGCCGTAGACGACGCCATGCCCCTCCTCAACGACATTGTTGGGAGCAAGCGGGAACATCGTTCCGGCAATGTCAACGCCGCCCTTGCGCATGACGCCCTTGAGCAGGTTCATCGAAGGTGAGCCGATGAAGCCGGCGACGAACAGGTTCGCCGGCCGGTCGAACAGATCCAGCGGCGCGCCGACCTGCTCGATGTGGCCATCGCGCATGACGACGATCTTGTCGGCCATGGTCATGGCCTCGATCTGGTCGTGGGTGACGTAGATGGTGGTGGTCTTCAGCCGCTGGTGCAGTTCCTTGATCTCGGTGCGCATCTGCACGCGCAGCTTGGCGTCGAGATTGGAGAGCGGCTCGTCGAACAGGAACACCTGCGGGTCGCGCACGATGGCGCGGCCCATGGCCACGCGCTGGCGCTGACCGCCGGAAAGCTGCCGGGGGTAGCGCTTCAGGTAAGGGTTGAGGTCGAGGATGTCGGCGGCCCGCTTGACCCGCTCGGCGACCACGGCCGGATCGGTTTTCCGCAATTTGAGGGCAAACGCCATGTTCTGCTCCACAGTCTTGTGCGGATAGAGCGCATAGTTCTGGAACACCATGGCGATGTCGCGTTTTGCCGGCGGCAGATGATTGACGACGCGGTCGCCGATCGCGATGGTGCCGCCCGAGACGGTCTCCAGCCCGGCCACCATTCTGAGCAATGTCGACTTGCCGCAACCCGAGGGACCGACCAGCACCACGAACTGACCATCCGAAATATCGACGCTGACTTCGTGCAGAACCTTGACGGTTCCAAATGCCTTGGCCACTTTGCTGATTGTGACTTGAGCCATATCTCCCCCATCGGCTCCACTGGCCGTAGGCGCAGAAGCTAACCAACGCGACCTGCCAGGGCAAGTCGGTCTCTTATAGATAAAAACCTGTTCTCGTTGACACGGCGTTTGGTTGTGAGAATAGTGATGGGCGCTGGTCCGAGCGCTGGTTTCCCGAACCGCAAAAATCGGAATTTCAATCGAGCAGGTGGGGGCCTGCGTATTTCGTTTTCCGAGCCGGGAGAATCGTTGGCGCTCCAACGCCTGAGAAGTTTGGCTACATCCGTTCACGCAGATATTCTGGGAGGAATAATCGATGAGAGTAGGTCTTTACGAAAAACTGGTCAGCGCTGGTGCGACCAGGCGTGACATATTGAAGGGCGCTGCCAGCATGGCGGCGATCGCGGCGGCATCCGGTGCAGGGCTCGGCGCCTTGACGCGCCCTGCCTCCGCGGCAAGCGAACTTCGTGCGAAAATCCTGCAGATTCCCGGCGTTGGCAAAGGCCAGCCGACCGATGCCGATTTCCAGAAGGTCGGCGAGCTCTGCCTCGACGCGACCAAGGCAAATGTCAAGCAAGGCGAGTTCGCCGGTGTCGAGCTGACATTCATGGGTCTCAACAACCAGAACCTGCACAATGTGCTGTTCCGCGGCTTCCTGAAGCCGTGGGAGGCCTATACGGGCGCCAAGATCAGCTGGATCGACCTGGCGCAGGCTGATTACAACGCCCGCCTGCAGCAGTCGATCGCCACCGGCACCGTCGACTTCGACATCATTGAGATGGGCGCGCCCTTCGAAGGCGATGTCTGCGGCAAGGGCCTGACGTCGGAGATGCCCGATTGGGTCAAGAAACAGATCGATTTCGACGATCTGGTCAACTATCTGAAGCCGCCGGTCGGCACGTGGGATGGCAAGCAGTACCGCGTGACCATCGATGGCGACACGCACAACTTCAATTACCGCACTGACGTGTTCGCAGACGCGGACCTCGCCAAGCAATGGAAGGATGGCGGCGGTGCAGGCGAATGGGGCGTGCCGAAGACCTGGCAGCAGGTGCAGGCCGTGACCAAATTCCTCAAAGGCAAGAAATTCAAGGGCCAGGATGTCTATGGCTATCTCGACGCGCCTAAGCCCTGGGGCGGTTTCGGTTTCTACTTCCTGGGCAGCCGCGCCACCGCCTACGCCAAACACCCCGACGACAAGGCCTGGCTGTTCGACGCCGACACGATGAAGCCGCGGATCAACAACCCTGCCTGGGTGCGCGCCATCCAGGACGTGATCGACGCTCTGCCCTCCGAACCCGCCGACCAGATCAACGCCGACCCGAACACAACCGCCTTCCAGCAATTCCTGGCCGGCACGGGCTCGATGATCCCCTGGTGGGGCGACGTCGGCTCGAACGTCAAGACCAATGATTCATCGGTCATCGGCGATGTCACCGGCTTCTCGATCCTGCCGGGCTCCGACGATGTCTACAATTCCAAGACTGGCAAATGGGAAAAGCTGGCCAGCGGTCCGAACTATTCGCCGAACTGCGCCTATCTCGGCTGGGGCGTCTATGTCATGGCCCGCGTCGACAAGGACGAAAAGAAAAAGAAGGCGGCGTGGTCGGCCGCCGCCCATCTTGGCGGCAAGGACCTGTCGATCTGGACGGCAATGTATCCGTCCGGCTTCCAGCCCTACCGCAATTCGCACTTCGACATTCCGGAATGGGTGGCCGCGGGCTACGACGAAGCCTTCATCACCTCCTACCTCAAGTCGGAAGGCGATAGCTACAACCATCCCAACGCGGCGATCGAGCCCCGCATCCCCGGCATCTTCCAGTATTACAGCGCCGCCGAGGACATCCTGGCCAACACCTTCGCCGGCAAGATGAAGGCACAGGAAGGAGCCGATGCCATCGCCGCCGCCTGGGAAAAGCTCACCGACCAGATCGGCCGCGAAAAGCAGGTCAAGCTCTACAAGGCCTCGCTCGGCATGGCCTGATTGTCATAAATCCATGGTCCGGCGGGCGATCCGCCGGACCATGTCTGACCCTTCCGGCCATAGCGGAATTTTCTAAAACGGGCGAGATTTGTGGCTGACCAGACTTCGACCGCACACCAGTGGCCGGCTGACGCCGTCCCTTATGATCTGATCCCGCCGGGCCGCAAACGTCTCGGCTGGGCGCTGATGACAATCGCCACGTTTGGCTTGCTCGCGATCATCGTGGTGCAGATCCTCTACAAGAGCGAAATCGATACGATCGGCTTCGAGACATGGCGTCCTGTCGTCTATGCCTATGTGCTGTGGGGCGTGGCACTCGGCATCGGCCAGGTTCTGACGCGGGGCGAGGACGGCCAGCGCGCGCTGTTCCTGTTGCCGGCGCTGCTTTTCACCATCGCCATGGTGATCTTCCCGACGCTGTTCGGTTTCTACATTGCGCTCACCGACTGGAATCTCAGCTCCTTCAGTGGCCGCAGGTTCAACGGCCTCGACAATTTCTGGCAGATGCTTGGCGATCCCTACTACCGCAACGCACTGTTCAACATGGTGCTCTACGTGCTGGCGGTGCTGGTCGAATATGTCATCGCCTTCGGGCTGGCGTTGTTGCTCAACGCGCAGATCCGGGCGCGAAAATTCTTCCGCGTCGTCTTCCTGATGCCGCTGATGCTGTCGCCGGTCGCGGTGTCCTGGATGATCGGCAAGTCGCTGATGGAGTACCGGTTCGGACCGGCGGCAACACTGGCACGCCATCTCGGCTGGGACAATCCGGCCTTCTTTTCCGACCCGATCACCGCGCGCATCTCGATCATGCTGCTTGATGCCTGGACCTTCATTCCGTTCATGATGATCATGCTGCTCGCCGGCCTGCAGGCGATGTCGCGCGAGGTGCTGGAGGCAGCGCGCGTCGACGGCGCGACCGCATGGCAGACCTTCTGGCAGGTCACCTTCCCGCTGATGCTGCCGGTGTCGGTGACGGCGGTCATCCTGCGCATCATCTTCAAGCTGAAGCTTGCCGACATCATCATCACGGTGACGTCGGGCGGCCCGGGTGGTGCGACCGATTCCGTCTCGAGCTTCATCTACCGCGAATACCGCGACCGCTCGAATGTCGGCTACGGCACCATGCTGGCGATGGCCTATCTCATCATCATCGTCGTGTTCGTGACCTGGCTCCTGAAGCTTGCCAACCGCTTCGTGCGCAACGTCAACTGAGTGGCCGGATCATGAGCGTTCAGACCACCGACTATACCGTCTCCGAAATCCGCTCTCCGGCGAGCTTCATCACCAGCCGCGTCTTCATCTACGGCGCGCTGGTGTTCTGGGCCTTCATCTGCCTGTTCCCGATCTATTGGACGATAACGACCTCGTTCAAATCGGCGGTCGACGTCACGCAAGGGCATCTCATCCCCTTCATAGACTTCCAGCCGGACTGGAAGGGCTGGCGATCGCTTGGCCTGTCGCCGGATTCGATTTCCCAGACCTCCACGGTGCGTGACGAATTCTTCAAGCGCTTCATGAATTCGGTCATCACCTCGGTTGGGGCGTCGAGCCTCGCCATCATCATCGGCAGCCTCGCCGCCTACGGCCTCACGCGCTACCGCTACCGCTTCGCCTGGTTCAAGAACGAGGATATCTCGTTCTTCTTCCTGTCGCAGCTGATCCTGCCGCCTGTGGTGCTCGCCCTGCCCTTCCTGGTCCTCTACCGGGAGGTCGGCCTGCTAGACACGCGCGTCGGGCTGATCCTGCTCTACACGCTGATGGTGCTGCCGATCGTCATCTGGATCATGCGCGACCAGTTCAACTCGATACCGGTCGAACTGGAGGAAGCAGCACTCGTCGATGGCCTGTCGATCTGGGGCGCATTCTTGCGCATCGTCATGCCGATCGCGCTGCCGGGCATGGTCGCCGCCTTCATCCTGGCGATGGTGCTGTGCTGGAACGAGTATTTCTTCGCCGCCCTTTTGACCTCGACCGATGCCAAGACCATCCCGGTGATGGTGGCGAGCCAGACCGGCTCGCAAGGCATCAACTGGTGGTCGATGGCGGCCCTTGCCACCGCGGCCATCGCGCCGCTGGCGGTCATCGGCATCGCCCTGGAACGCTATCTGATCATGGGCATGACAGCGGGAGCCGTGAAATAGGCCGGATAGGCGTGACGGCGAAGCACCGGGGCGCGTGCAACATCCGGGTCGGCTACAAGGGCACGATCGCTACGCCGAAGGGCCTCATGCCGAGCGCCTGGCTGAGGACAAAAGGCTAAGCCTTCAGGATCGTGCGCAGGTGATCCATGATCATGGCGACGCCCTTGTGCCCGAGTTCCGCCGACGCATCCTTGGCGCTCGCCGTATACCAGCTCTTGTTGTCGGCGAAGTGCGCCGCGTCAACAGCCTCCGGATATAGCGCCAGCATCAATGACGTCTCGCCGATCCCAGCATGATCGAACGGATACTTGCCATTCATAGCGGCCGGCATCAGTGGATGCACCTGCACCCAGTTGAAGACATTCTCACCCTGGGCATGGCCGGCATAGTAATCGGTCATGGTGTTCGAACCCCACCAGCCCTCGCCGCGCTCCTTTTCGAGAAACCGAAAGATGGCCTGCCGGCCCGCGGTCTTGAAGGCCAGATCGGTCGGCATGCCGGCGGCGAAATTCTCGGTCTGGTGGTGGATGATGGCGTGGATGTTGCGGAAACCGATGCGCAGCAGGCTGTAGAACAGCTCCTCGCCGAATGGCGCCAGTTGATTGCCGCCGACCTGCACCGAACCACTGCCTTCCGGGGGTGCCACCGCGTAACTCGCCGCGCCATAGTAGAAAGGCGGCAGGATGACGATGTGCCTCTCCTTTTCGAACAGTTCCAGCGTCTTGATGACGGCCAGCGTGTCCATGCCGACGGCCATGTGCTCGCCATGGTATTCCAGCACGCCGAGCGGCAGAACGACCGGCCAGTTTTCGGCGATCGCCTTGCGGATCTGGTGCGGCAGCATCAGTTCATAGCGCATGATCTATTCCATGTTGGTGTGGCGCGCGCGCATGGCTTCAGGCGACGCACCGGTCAGGGCTTTGAGCTTCAGCACCATCACCTCGAACAGCAGGAACAGCGCCCCCTCGAATAGCGAGCCCATCGGCAGCACCGAAGTCCTTTGCGGTCCCTGGTCGTTGGCCATGGTCTGGGCCGGGATGAGCAGCGTGGTGTCAGCCAGCCGCGCCGCACTACCACCAGACTGAGCGGTCAGCAGCAGATTTGTCGCGCCGGCTTCGCGCGCGACGCGCATCAAGGTGAGCACCGTCGAAGTTTCTCCCGGCCCGGAACTGGCCAGGAAAACATCGCCCGGCCCCAGCGGCGGCGTGGTCATGTCGCCGACCACCGAGACCGGCAGTCCCAGATGATAGAGCCGCATGGCAAAACCCTTGACCTGCAGGGCCTCGCGGCCGCAGCCATAGACGACGATCCGCCCGGCATCGGCCAACATATTGCACGCGGCATCGATGCGGCCTTCATCCACGCGCGCCAGCACGGCGCCGAGTTCGTCGAGCGCGGTTCTGAACAGGTTTTCGTTCTGGTCGCTCACGGCAAACCCGCGCTCGAAATCATCCCGGATTTTTCCACGAACAGCTTGATTTCGTTCATGCTAGCAACGGCGAAAATGCATGTCCAACGCTGTGCAGCGCTTTTGCCGGGCCACAGGCGTGATAATGTCATGTCAGACAAATCAACCCGGGACACCTCTAAGATATGAAGACACGGCATTTCGACCGCATCGGCAATGGCGGCATCACCTTTACAGAACTCGGCTTCGGCACCGCGCCGCTGGGTAATCTCTATCGCGCCGTCTCGGACGAGGATGCCAATGCAACGCTCGACGCCGCCTGGGCGACCGGCTGCCGCTATTACGACACCGCGCCGCTCTATGGGCTTGGCCTATCCGAAACACGCCTCAATCCGTTCCTGCGCTCGAAGAAGCGCGACGACTACGTGCTGTCGAGCAAGGTCGGACGCCTCATGCGCGCCTGCCCGCCAGAGCAGCGCACAGGCATAGGCAAGTTCTTTGACACGCCGTCGCGTCAGGAGGTGTACGATTACAGCTATGACGGCATCATGCGCTCATTCGAAGCCTCGCTCGAACGCTTGGGTGTCGACCGGATCGACATCCTGTTCGTGCACGATGTCGACATTTTCACCCATGGCAGCAAGGAGGCGTCCGACCGGCGCATCGAGGAGTTCATGCGCTCGGGCTATTACGGGCTGCTGTCGCTGCGCGACCAGGGCGTCATCAAGGCCTTCGGCGGCGGTATCAACGAATGGCAGGTTGCCCAGACACTGGCCGAGCGCGGCGATTTCGACCTGTTTCTGCTGGCCGGACGCTACACGCTGCTCGAACAGGAGGCGCTGACGTCCTTCCTGCCGCTTTGCCAGAAACGCGGCATCGGCATCGTTCTCGGCGGCCCCTACAATTCCGGCATCCTTGCAACGGGACCAAAGCCCGGCGCCTACTACAACTATTCCGAAGCGCCCAAAGACATTCTCGACCGGGTCGCCGGCATCGAAGCTGTCTGCAAACGCCATGGCGTGCGGCTGATCGAGGCGGCGCTCCAATTCCCGCTGCTGCACCCCTCGGTCGTTTCAGTGATCCCCGGCGGCCAGCGGCCGAGCGAAGTCGAAAGCAACCGGGCGCTGCTCGACGCGAAACTGCCCGCCGCCCTCTGGGCCGACCTCAAACAGGAAGGTCTGATGCGTGCGGAGGCGCCAACCGCATGACAATCATCCGCCTCCAGGCAGACACAAAAAGAAAAGCCGGGGAGCCCGGCTTTTCTGGTCTTTGAAAAAAGAAAAAAACGCGCTTAGTTGACTGCGTCCTTGAGGCCTTTGCCGGCCGAGAACTTCGGCACGGTGCGTGCCGGGATCTGCACTTCAGCGCCGGTCTGCGGGTTGCGGCCGGTCGAAGCCGCACGCTTTGACACGGTGAAATTGCCAAAGCCGACAAGCCGTACATCGCCGCCCTTCTTCAGTTCGCCGGTGATCACGGAAAATACCGCATCGACCGCCGACTGCGCGTCACCCTTCGAAATGCTCGCGGTGTCGGCGACAGCGGACACCAGTTCGTTCTTGTTCATAAAAATTCCCTTCCATGAGAACGCCGGAACATACGACTCATCCGGCAGGAAACGGACTTTAGAAAGAAGCGTTCCCGCAACCAAGTCGAAAAGCCCGGGAAAAGTGGAAAAAAGCCCGGAAATCCGGGGTTTTTAACATGAAAAAGCCGGGCGCAAGGCCCGGCTTTCTGTTTGTGCGCTGCAACTTTAGCAGACTCTAATGCGCAAGCGACTTTCCAGCGTCATCCGCCGTGTCAGTCGCGGCCGGAGGATTGACGGGCTCGACCCATTCGATTGGCTCGGGCATGCGCACCAGTGCGTGGCGCAATACTTCGCCGACCCGCGAGACCGGAATGATTTCCATGCCGTTCTTCACGTTGTCCGGAATCTCCGCCAGATCCTTGGCGTTGTCTTCCGGGATCAGCACCTTCTTGATGCCGCCGCGGAGCGCGGCAAGCAGCTTCTCCTTGAGGCCACCGATCGGCAAGATGCGGCCGCGAAGCGTTATCTCGCCAGTCATTGCCACATCGGCGCGGACCGGAATACCCGTCAGAACCGACACGATAGCCGTAGCCATGGCGGCGCCAGCAGACGGGCCGTCCTTCGGCGTGGCGCCTTCCGGCAAGTGCACATGGATATCGCGCTTGTCGAACAGCGGCGGCTCAATGCCGAAATCGATCGCCCTCGAGCGGACATAGGAGGCCGCCGCCGAGATCGATTCCTTCATCACGTCGCGCAAATTGCCCGTCACCGTCATGCGGCCCTTGCCGGGCATCATGACGCCTTCGATCGTCAGCAGCTCGCCGCCGACTTCCGTCCAGGCAAGACCGGTGACGACACCGACCTGATCGTCAGCCTCGACCTGGCCGAAGCGGAAGCGCTGGACACCGAGGTAATCGGCGAGGTTCGCCGCCGTGATGTTCACCGTCTTCTTCTTCGTCTTCAGGATCTCGGTCACCGCCTTGCGCCCAAGCTTCATCAACTCGCGCTCCAGGCTACGGACGCCCGCTTCACGGGTGTAGGTCTGGATGATAGCGCGGATCGCGTCCTCGCCGACGGAGAATTCCTTCGGCTGCAGGGCATGGTCACGCACCACCTTGGGCAGCAAGTGCCGCTTGGCGATTTCGATCTTCTCGTCCTCGGTGTAGCCGGCGATACGGATGATCTCCATGCGGTCCATCAAGGGCGCAGGGATGTTCAGCGTGTTTGCCGTCGTCACGAACATCACGCTCGACAGGTCGTATTCGACCTCGAGGTAATGGTCCATGAACGTCGAGTTCTGCTCGGGATCGAGCACCTCGAGCAGGGCCGACGATGGATCGCCACGGAAGTCCTGGCCCATCTTGTCGATCTCGTCGAGCAGGAAGAGCGGGTTGGACTTCTTCGCCTTCTTCATCGACTGGATGACCTTGCCGGGCATCGAGCCGATATAGGTGCGCCGGTGGCCACGGATCTCGGCCTCATCACGCACGCCGCCAAGCGCCATGCGGATGAATTCGCGGCCGGTCGCCTTGGCGATCGACTTGCCGAGCGAGGTCTTGCCGACGCCGGGAGGGCCGACGAGGCACAGGATCGGCCCCTTCAGCTTCTTCTGGCGGCTCTGAACGGCGAGATACTCGACGATGCGGTCCTTGACCTTGTCGAGGCCGAAATGATCGGTGTCGAGCACGTTCTGCGCATAGGCCAAATCCTGCTTGACCTTGGAGTTCTTGCCCCACGGTATCGACAGCAGCCAATCGAGATAGTTGCGCACAACGGTCGATTCAGCCGACATCGGCGACATTGTCCGCAGCTTCTTCAGTTCGGCTTCCGCCTTTTCGCGGGCCTCCTTGGAAAGCTTGGTCTTCTTGATGCGCGCCTCGATCTCGGCGGCCTCGTCGCGGCCGTCCTCGCCTTCGCCGAGCTCCTTCTGGATCGCCTTCATCTGCTCGTTGAGGTAGTATTCGCGCTGGGTCTTCTCCATCTGGCGCTTGACGCGCGAGCGGATGCGCTTCTCCACCTGCAGGACGGAGATTTCGGCTTCCATGAAGCCCATCGCCTTTTCCAGCCGCTCCTTGACCGAGAGCGTGGCCAGCATCTCCTGCTTTTCAGGGATCTTGATGGCCAGATGCGACGCAACCGTATCGGCGAGCTTGGAATAGTCGTCGATCTGGCTGGCGGCACCCACCACTTCGGGCGAGATCTTCTTGTTCAGCTTGACGTAGTTCTCGAAGTCGGTGACGACCGAACGAGCCAGCGCCTCAACCTCGACCTCTTCCTCTTCCGGCTCGACCAGCGCCGTGGCGCGGGCCTCGTGGAAGTCGGGGCGGTCGGTGAAGGAGACGATTTTCGCGCGCGAGGCGCCTTCGACCAGAACCTTGACGGTGCCGTCGGGCAGCTTCAGCAATTGCAGCACATTGGCGAGCGTGCCGATGTCGAAGATGGCATCGGGCTCGGGATCGTCATCGGCGGCATTCATCTGGGTGGCAAGCAGGATCTGCTTTTCCTGACCCATCACCTCTTCCAACGCCTTGATCGACTTTTCACGCCCAACGAAGAGCGGAACGATCATATGCGGGAACACCACGATGTCGCGCAGTGGGAGGACTGCGAAGACGCCGTCGCTGGGAGCCTTGGATATTTTGGCCATTGTCCAACCTTTCATGTCGCGGTCGCCATCAGGCCAACCGCGAATCTCATATTAACGACCGGGGATCGTTCCGCCTACCACCGTTTGTGACGGGAGTTTTACAGCACAGAAATCGGGCACCTCGGCCTTCTCGTGTTAGGTGGATGCAAGAGGGGCAAAGATCAAGAGTTAACATCGCCGCAATCCACTCCAGTGCAAAGGTCGCATGCCCTCACAGCAAAACGGCGCCGCGAGGGCGCCGTTCCATAAAAAACATCGGATCAAGTGCGATATCACGCGCTGACGTTGCCCTTCTTTTCCTTCTGTTCGGAATAGATGTAGAGCGGCCGGGCGCTGCCGGTCACCACTTCTTCCGAAATCACCACTTCGCGCACGCCTTCGAGCGCGGGCAGTTCGAACATGGTGTCGAGCAGGATCGCTTCCATGATCGAACGCAGGCCGCGCGCGCCGGTCTTGCGCTCGATGGCGCGCTTGGCGATCGCCGACAGGGCGTTCTCGTGGAAGGTCAGGTCGACATTCTCCATCTCGAACAGCCGCTGATACTGCTTGACCAGAGCGTTCTTCGGCTCGGTCAGGATCTGGATCAGCGCCGGCTCGTCGAGATCCTCCAGCGTCGCCAGGACCGGCAAACGGCCGACGAACTCCGGAATGAGGCCGAACTTCAGCAGATCCTCCGGCTCGACAAGCCGGAACACATCACCGGTGCGGCGATCCTCAGGCGAAGCGACGATGGCGCCGAAGCCGATCGAGGTCTTGCGGCCGCGATCCGAGATGATCTTGTCCAGGCCGGCAAACGCGCCGCCGCAGATGAACAGGATGTTGGCGGTGTCCACCTGCAGGAATTCCTGCTGCGGATGCTTCCTGCCGCCCTGCGGCGGCACGGAGGCGACCGTGCCTTCCATGATCTTCAGCAGCGCCTGCTGCACGCCTTCGCCCGACACGTCGCGGGTGATCGAGGGATTGTCGGACTTGCGCGAAATCTTGTCGATCTCGTCGATGTAGACGATGCCGCGCTGGGCGCGCTCGACATTGTAGTCGGCCGACTGCAACAGCTTCAGGATGATGTTCTCGACGTCCTCGCCGACGTAACCGGCCTCGGTCAGCGTCGTGGCGTCCGCCATGGTGAAGGGCACGTCGATGATGCGGGCCAGCGTCTGCGCGAGCAGCGTCTTGCCGCAACCGGTCGGGCCGATCAGCAGGATGTTGGACTTGGCCAGCTCGACATCGTTGTTCTTGCCGGCGTGCGCGAGGCGCTTGTAGTGGTTGTGGACCGCCACCGACAGCACACGCTTGGCGTAGGGCTGGCCGATGACGTAGTCGTCGAGAACCTTGAGGATCTCCTGCGGTGTCGGCACGCCCTCGCGCGACTTCACCATCGAGGTCTTGTTCTCCTCGCGGATGATGTCCATGCAGAGTTCGACGCACTCGTCGCAGATGAAGACTGTCGGACCAGCGATCAGCTTACGCACCTCGTGCTGGCTCTTGCCGCAAAACGAGCAATAAAGCGTGTTCTTGGAATCACCGCTGTTGTTGCCGACCTTGCTCATTTTCATGTCCTTTCATGGCCGCCCGCCGATGGTCTGGCTGAAAGGGCGTAACTTCAATCTATCGCGGGAATCCGCCGCCGCCAGTGTCCCGGCTCCCGCAACGTATTCCGTACGAAACACAAATCAGAAAACGTGGCAATGATTCGCAACACCCCACACAAAGCTAAGCCGTCGAAAATCAACATAGCCTTAACGTAGGCAAATCCCAATCCCCGAGGGAACAGCCAATTGTGGCCGAAATGCCGCAAGACGCGCCAAAAGCGCGTGATGGTGCCATCCAGCTGCCAATTAGCCTTTATGCCAGCGCCCCTTCGGCCGCCTCGCGCGACGAAATGACCTTGTCGATAAGGCCGAAATCCTTCGCCTCGTCGGCGGTCATGAAATGGTCGCGATCGAGCGTCTTCTCGATCTCGTCATAGCTCTTGCCGGTGTGCTTGACATAGACCTCGTTGAGGCGGCGCTTCAGCTTGATGATGTCCTGGGCGTGGCGTTCGATGTCGGACGCCTGGCCCTGGAAGCCGCCGGACGGCTGGTGGACCATGATGCGTGCGTTCGGCGTGGCGAACCGCATGTCCTTGTGGCCAGCGGTCAGGAGCAGCGAACCCATCGAGGCAGCCTGGCCGATACAGAGGGTCGACACGGCCGGCTTGATGAACTGCATGGTGTCGTAGATCGCCATGCCCGAGGTGACGACGCCACCTGGCGAATTGATGTAGAGGTTGATTTCCTTCTTCGGATTCTCGGCTTCGAGGAACAGAAGCTGCGCGCAGACCAGCGTCGCCATGCCGTCCTCGACCGGTCCGGTGATGAAAATGATGCGCTCCTTGAGGAGGCGCGAGAAGATGTCGTAGGCCCGCTCGCCGCGATTGGTCTGTTCGACCACCATCGGAACGAGGTTCATGTAGGTTTCGACGGGGTTCTTCATCAGTTATCTCTTATCTCACGGTGGGGTTCCGGCGCCGGGAATGCTGGCAAGTCGGGCAGAATCGGTTCTGGATCGTTGTTGCGTAGATAGGATGCCGGCTCATCCTTGTGCAAGGCCGCCCCGTCCTAGCCATCTGGGTAAGGCGAATCAAGCTTTACGGCCAGGATTCGTTGCAATGACAGCCTCCGCCGTGCCACAGCCCCACAATCAACCCGCCGCCAACGTAGCAATTTCTTAACCGCGTCACTTAACGAAATGCGGGAAACCGCTTTTCTCCAGGACCGCTTACCCTACAATTCAACGTTGAACTCGTGCCTGCAGTTCAAACAGGGGGAATGTGATGCTCAGGAGAAGCGCGTCCTTCGCCATTGCCGGGCTGGCAATGCTCGGCACAACATCGCAGACGGCAGCCGGTGGCCGCGCTGTCGAGTGCTATGAACCGGTGCGCGCACCGGCCGTCTACGACACGGTCTATGAAGACGTGATGATAAGCCCGCCGGGCCAGCAGGTCGACTACACCCCACCCATCTATGGCACGCGCGAACGCGTGGTGATGACCGTTCCCTCACAGGTGAGCTACGAAATCGTGCCCGCGATCACCCGCACCGTCTACCACACCGCGAAGGTCCATGGCGGCGGCTATTCCTGGGAGTGGCGCGTCATCCATGGGCGCCGCGTGCTCTGCAAGATCTGGCACAAGGCGCGCTACGAACGCGTCGCCGAGACGGTGGTGATCCAGCCGGAACGTACCCGCCGCATCGTTATCCCGGCGCAATATGACCAGATCGCCGAGGAAGTCCTGGTGCAGCCGGAGCAAAGACGCTTCATCGATGTCCCCGCCTCATATCAGACCGTCGCGCGGCGCGTGCTGGTCAGGGAAGGGTCATCAGGCTGGCGACGCGTGCATATTCCCAGGCATTGCCAAGACTAATTCAGCTCCAGGCAGGCGCGCTCGGACCTCGGCCCGCCGCCACGTCTTCCGGGCCGGCGATATCGCCACTGCCCTCGCCGACGACGCACTCGTCCGTCCAGGCCTTCCGCAGTGCACCGGCCGGCTTAGTTCATTGGCCGCGACATACGGTCTGGAACCAAGCTGGCAAGCCGCGCTATTGGTCTGGAATGACCAGACCGACACTCCCTTACCTTGCCCTTGATCCGGCGACCCGCCACCTGAGGCTCGACCCGCACGAGCCGGCTTTCTTCCTGAACCCGTACGAGGCCTATGCCTTCCTGCATGGCGTCTCGAATGCGTTCTACTGGGAGGAGTTCGGGTTCTGGTGCTTCGGTGGCTTCGACGATGTCAACCGGCTGCTGCGCGACCGCCGCTTCGGCCGCCAGAACCCGGCCGGCATTCCCGACAGCCGCGGCATCGGCCAGGACCGCAGCCATCTCGAGGCATTCGACGGCATCGAGGCGAACTCGATGCTCGAACTGGAACCGCCGGTGCACACGCGGCTGAGGACACTGGTCAACCGGGCCTTCGTCTCACGCCAGGTCGAACGGCTGCGGCCGCGGGTCGAAGCCCTCGCCAACGAGCTGATCGACCGTTTCGAAGGAGAGAAAGCCGTCGACCTGCTGCCAGTCTTCGCTTCTCCCCTGCCGATCACCATCATCGCCGAAATGCTCGGCGTGCCGGTCGAGATGGGGCCGCAACTGCTCGACTGGTCACATCAAATGGTCGCCATGTATGTCCATGGCCGCACCCGCGAAACCGAGGACACGGCCAACCGCGCGGCACGCGAGTTCTCCGATTTCCTGCGCGGCTACATCGC
Source organism: Mesorhizobium sp. B4-1-4 (assembly GCF_006439395.2). NCBI lineage: Bacteria > Pseudomonadati > Pseudomonadota > Alphaproteobacteria > Hyphomicrobiales > Phyllobacteriaceae > Mesorhizobium > Mesorhizobium sp. B4-1-4. Next base: position 1,375,654 of record NZ_CP083950.1, on the reverse strand, counting down.
CGAGCGACGCAAAAATCCGGGCGACGACCTGCTGTCGCTGCTGATCTCGGCGCAGGAGGACGGCCAGAAACTGTCGGAAGACGAGATGGTGTCCTCTGCCATCCTGCTGCTCAATGCCGGGCATGAAGCGACCGTGCATCAGACTGGCAACGCGGTGCGCTCGATCCTGGCGCAGAGCGGCGACCCGCGCCGCTTCTTCACGTCGCCCGAAGCAACCGCTGCTGCCGTAGAGGAATGCCTGCGCTTCGATGCACCGCTGCATATGTTCACGCGCTATGCCTATCAGGAAATAGAAGTCGCACCCGGCATCACCGTGAAACCGGGCGAGACGATCGGGCTTTTGCTTGGCATGGCCAATCACGATCCGCGCGCCTTCGCCGAACCGCTAGCCTTCCGTCCGGACCGTGCGGACCAGAAGAACGTGTCGTTCGGCGCCGGCATCCATTTCTGTATCGGCGCTCCGCTGGCGCGGCTCGAACTGCAGGTGTCACTGAAGACCTTGTTCGATCGGCACCCGCAACTGCATCTTGCCGAGGAGCCGCGCTTCCGCGACACTTACCACTTCCATGGGCTGGAGGCGCTCGGCGTAGGCCTCTGAGACTCGCGAGCCCGGGGCTGCGCGAGTTTCCCGCCCAAAACAGCTCACAACTTGATCACATACTCCTTGCGAGTCGTTTCAAGCACTTCCCAGCTTCCCTTGAAGCCGGGTCTCAGCACGAAGCTGTCGCCGGACTTGACCGTGCGCGCCTCGCCACCGTCTTCAGCGATCACCGAAACGCCGGACAGGATGTGGCAGAATTCCCATTCGTCGTAGACGATGCGCCACTTGCCCGGCGTCGATTCCCAAATACCTGCGTAGAGCCCGCTGTCCTGCTCCTCGACGTTCCAGGTGCGGAATTTCGGATCGCCCGAGATCAGCCGGTCCGGCGCCGGCGCGCCGGATTCGGGCTCGACGGTCTTGGTGTCGACGGAAAGAAAGCTAGACATCAGCGATCAAACCTTGGCGAGCGCCTGTTCGAGGTCGGCGACGATATCGGTGACGTCCTCGATGCCTATGGAAAGCCGCACCGTGTCCGGCCCGGCGCCGGCCTTGACCTTCTGCTCGTCCGAAAGCTGGCGGTGCGTGGTCGATGCCGGGTGAATGACAAGCGATTTGGTGTCGCCGACATTGGCCAGATGCGACAACAGTTCCAGCGCCTCGACGAATTTGACGCCGGCCTCGTAGCCGCCCTTGAGGCCGAAGGTAAACACGGCGCCAGCGCCCAAGGGCGAGTACTTTTTCTGCAGCGCGTTGTTCTTGTCGCTGGGCAGGCCTGGATAATTCACCCAGGCGACCTTGGGATGGTTTGACAGCCAGCCGGCGACGGTGATTGCATTGTCGCAGTGGCGCTGCATGCGCAACGGCAACGTTTCAAGGCCAGTCAGGATGAGGAATGCGTTGAAGGGCGAGATCGCCGGACCGAGATCGCGCAGGCCGAGTACGCGCGCGGCGATGGCGAAAGCGAAATTGCCGAAGGTTTCGTGCAGCACGAGACCGCCATATTCAGGGCGCGGTTCCGACAGCATCGGGTATTTGCCGGACTTCGACCAGTCAAAGGTGCCGCCGTCGACGATGACGCCGCCGATCGAATTGCCGTGGCCGCCTATGAACTTGGTCAGCGAATGAACGACGATGTCGGCGCCATGCTCGATCGGCCGGATCAGGTAGGGCGAGGCCAGCGTGTTGTCGACGATCAGCGGCAAGCCGTGCTTGCGCGCGATCTCGCCGATCTTTTCGATATCGACAAAAGTGCCGCCGGGGTTTGCGAGGCTCTCGATGAAGATCGCCTTGGTCCTGTCGTCGATCTGGCTCTCGAAGGTGGAGACGTCGTTGGTGTCGGCCCACCGCACTTCCCAGCCGTAATTCTTGAAGGCATGGCCGAACTGGTTGATCGAACCGCCATAAAGCTTGTTGGCGGCGACGAAATTATCGCCCGGCTGCATCAGATTGTGGAACACGATCACCTGCGCGGCGTGGCCGGAGGCGACGGCAAGCGCAGCCGTGCCGCCCTCGAGCGCGGCAACGCGTTCCTCGAGCACCGCCTGGGTGGGGTTCATGATGCGGGTATAGATGTTGCCGAAGGCCTTCAGCCCGAACAGCGAGGCGGCATGATCGGCGTCGTCGAAGACAAAGGAGGTGGTCTGGTAGATCGGCGTGGCGCGCGCGCCAGTGGCCGGGTCGGGCTTGGCGCCGGCGTGGACGGCGAGCGTATTGAAACCGGGCGTACGGGTCACTGAAACCTCCCTCGAGAACTTCTCAAAATTCGCCGGGCATTCTTGGCGAAGCCCGGACCGGAATGCAAAGAAGAAAATGCCTTTCGGCGCGCGATCTGCGATGAACGCGCGGGAAACTCAATCGCATCCCGGAAAATTTTTGCGCATCAGCGCTTGACCAAAATCTCTTGCGAAAAAAGCGATCCCGGTTTTCAGGTTGCGTCATTTCTGGCGCACACCAAAACTCTGGAAGCCCTGGCGCATCAACGGCTTTTTCGATGACAGCACGCCGGAATTGACACCGGTCCAGCCGATCTCGCCGGACAGCTTGCCGTACTCGATCTTGGGGCAGCGGTTCATCACCACCTTGATCCCGGCGGCCTCGGCGCGCGCGGCGGCCTCGTCATGGCGTACGCCAAGCTGCATCCAGATGACCTTGGGCAAAGGATCGAGCCGCAACACCTCGTCGACAATACCCGGCACCGCTGGCGGTGCGCGAAATATATCGACCATGTCGATCGGCTCAGGCACATCGGCCAGCCTGGCATAGGTCATCCGGCCGAGGATTTCCTTGCCGGCCTGACCGGGATTGATCGGAAACACCGAGAATCCCTTGGCCAGCAAATATTTCAGCACGAAATAGCTCGGCCGCACGTCGTTGGCGGATGCGCCGACCAGGGCGATGGTCTTCACCGAATTGAGGATGCCGCCGATATAGGCATTGTCATAGGTGTCGTGGTTCACTGGGCAACTGCCTTCCTGCGGTAGTGGTATCGGTAGAGTTCGCGGTTGAAGCCGAGCGAAGCGTAGAGTGCACGCCCGGGCACGTTGTCTGCCACGACTTGCAAACAGGCAGCCTCGGCACCTGCCCGTCGCGCCCAATCGATCAGGCTGCCGACAGTCCTGCGGCCGAGGCCCTGCTGCCTGAAATGGCTGTCGGTTTCAACCGATTCCACCACAAGCAGCCCATCGCGGATGACACCATAGGCCAGGGCGGCGATTTCGCTGTCGTATTCACAGGACACAAACGCGCGGTCGCCGGCGATCAACCCGGTCATCTCGCGAAAGATGCGGCGATCGGAATCGTCATAGCCGCCCATGCGAAATGGTGCGCCGAACCAATCCTCGCCCGGTGTGGGGGAAATCACGATCTTTTCGTCGCGCACCCGGGCCATCGCATCGATGTCGGCGTAGAGATGGATCGTACCGCCTTCGACGGCATAGCCGTACTGGTCGAGAACCGCCTCCATCTCGCCGGCGATACCGGGAACGCGAAACAACGGTATCTGGCCATAACCGGCATAAAAGGTCTCGGCAGAGGTAGCGGATTGACCGAATTGGTGCGGCGGATTCTGCCACCTGAGCGCCTCATAAGCCAGCCTTCGACGACCGTCTCGGTTGCCGCCGGCCAACCCTCGCGGCAAGCCTGCTCGACCCGCCAGTTGAGGTCATCCTCGACAGTCACGCGTCATCCTCCCTCAACGCTTCCTCCATGAAGGCCTGCGGATAGCCACGCGCTCGGCATCGAGCAAAATGCGCTTGAGATACGTGCCTTGAGCCGCGTCAGCTGCTTGCGGTAAGCCATCAATCAGGCAGCGAAATCGTGCCGTCTTCTGCGATCGGGAAGGCCGGATTGTGTGCCACCTCCCAGACATGTCCGTCCGCATCGGCGAAGTAGCCATACCAGCCGCCCCAGAAGGCGCGGCCGGCCGGCTTGACGATGCGTCCGCCGGCCTGCTCTGCCAAGGCGAGCACCTCATCGACTTCGGCATCGGAGCGGGTGTTGTAGGCGAGGTAGACCGCCGACGGCGCACCGGCAAACACGATACCCGAATCCGCCTCGGCGCTGGCGCGCGGGAACAGGCCGAGAATGGCGCCACCCATCTGGAAAAAGGCGACACCGTCGGTAATCCCGGCATGGCGTTTCAAGCCCATCGCCTCGTAGAAGCGCACCGCCCGATCGAGATCGTCGGTGGCGATGGTGATGATGGAGATGCGCGGCTCCACGGCTACTCGTCCGTCCATTCCGGTTTGCGCTTGCCGATGAAGGCGCCGATGCCCTCCTGCGCGTCGCGTGCCAGCATGTTCTCGACCATGACGCGGCCGGTATAGGCATAGGCATCCGCCAGCCCCATTTCGGCCTGCGCGTAGAAGGCTTCCTTGCCGGTCTTCACCACCAGAGATGATTTGGAAGCAATGGTTTGCGCGTATTTGGTGACAATCTGATTCAGGTACTCGCGCGGCACGACGCGGTTGACGAGGCCGAATTCCTTGGCCGTCGCGGCATCGATCGTCTCGCCGGTGAGCAGCATCTCCATCGCCTGTTTGCGCGAGACATTGCGCGACAGCGCCACCATCGGCGTCGAACAGAACAGGCCGATGTTGACGCCTGGGGTGCAGAAGGTCGCCTCATGCGAGGCAATCGCCAGGTCGCAGCTCGCGACCAGCTGCAGGCCGGCGGCGGTCGCCAGGCCGTCGACTTCGGCGATCACGGGCAAAGGATGGTGCACGATCGCCTGCATCAGCGTGGCGCAAGCGGCGAACGTCTCTTCGAAGAAGGCCTTGCCGCGATCGGCATCGGAGCGGCGCGCGGTCATCTCCTTCAAATCATGGCCGGCGCAAAAGACCTTGCCGGCAGCCGACAGCACGATGACGCGAACAGCCTTGTCCGCCTTGGCGCGGTCGAGTTCCGTGGTCAGCGCCGTCATTACGGAAAGCGACAGCGCGTTGGCGGGGGGGTTGGCGAGCGTCAGGCGCAGCACGCCCCTATCCAGGCTCGTCGTGACCGGGCCCTCCTCGGCGGCTGCAGGCGTGATGGCAAGGATTTCGGCCATGGCTAGGGTCTCCGCGATTCCGATCGGGCTGCCGGAGTATCTAATACCGGATCGGGTTTCATCCAACACCCATCGCTTGCGCCAGCCGGATGAAGGTGTTGCCAGAAACGCCCGGCTGCGCCCATACAGGCCTGTCGCAGAATGAGAGACCGACATGCCCGCCCAGACAAAACTCGAGCCGGTGCTGACCGCAGCGCAGATCAACGCGCTGATGGAAACCGTCTTTCCGCAACTCAACGAGAATTCCACCGCCTATGAGGCGATCGACGTATTTCCCGGCGGTTGCACGGTGCGGCTCAATGCCGGCGAACGGCATCTGCGTCCCGGCGGCACGGTGTCCGGACCTGCCCTGTTCACGCTGGCCGACATCGGTGGTTATGTCTGCGTGCTCAGCCATGCCGGGCCGGACGCGCTCTCGGTCACGACCAACCTCAACATCAACTTCGTGCGCAAGGCCGAGGCCGGGCCGATCGACGGCCATTGCCGCATCCTGAAACTGGGAAAGAACCTGATGGTGTTCGATATCGACATCGTCGCCGGGCCGGAAGGGCAGACGGTGGCGCATGCCACGGGCACCTATTCGATCCCGCCGAAGCGAAGCGACGATGCGGTAAAATAATACCTTTTCTCTACACCGTTGTTTTTGCTGTTTTTTCCCCGCCCTAGAGCTTTTTGATCAGCTTGACGCGCAGGTCCTCCTCGCCTATAAGCCCTCACGAAGCAGCGGCCCGCAAAGGCCGCCGTTTTGTTATTGGCGACGGGCACGGGCCTTTCGGCAATCCAAGCAACAAGAAACGCCTTCCTCGTGAAGGTCAGAACCGAAAGCAGAAAACATGACAACCTTTTCGCAGAAGCCTGCGGATGTGGTGAAGAAGTGGATCCTGATCGACGCCGAGGGTCTCGTCGTCGGCCGTCTCGCCACTGTCATCGCCAACCATCTTCGCGGCAAGCACAAGCCGACCTTCACCCCGCATGTCGACGACGGCGACAATGTCATCGTCATCAATGCCGACAAGGTGGTGTTCACCGGCAAGAAGTTCACCGACAAGGTCTATTACTGGCACACCGGGCATCCCGGCGGCATCAAGGAGCGCACCGCGCGCCAGCTGCTCGAGGGCCGTTTCCCCGAGCGTGTCGTCGAGAAGGCCGTTGAGCGCATGGTCCCGCGTGGCCCGCTCGGCCGTCGCCAGATGAAGAACCTGCGCGTCTATGCAGGCGCGGAGCATCCGCACGTCGCCCAGCAGCCTGAAGTCCTCGACGTGGCCAAGCTGAATTCCAAGAACAAGAAGGTCGCATAAGATGGCTGAGCTTTCCTCGCTCGCAGAACTGGGCGCCGCCACCGGCAACTCCAACGCGCAGGCCGCGGCCCCCGTCCACGTCCAGAAGCTCGACAAATCGGGCCGGGCCTATGCCACCGGCAAGCGCAAGAACGCCATCGCGCGTGTCTGGGTGAAGCCGGGTTCCGGCAAGATCGTCGTCAACGACAAGGAATTCGCGACCTATTTCGCGCGTCCGGTCCTGCAGATGATCCTCAACCAGCCGATCATCGCCTCCAACCGCTCGGGCCAGTACGACATCGTCGCCACTGTCGTCGGCGGCGGCCTTTCGGGTCAGGCCGGTGCCGTTCGCCACGGCATCTCCAAGGCGCTGACCTACTACGAGCCGGCGCTGCGCGCCGTGCTCAAGAAGGGCGGCTTCCTGACCCGCGACAGCCGCGTCGTCGAGCGCAAGAAGTACGGCAAGGCGAAGGCCCGTCGTTCGTTCCAGTTCTCGAAGCGCTAAGCGTTTCGAACTGCCGATACCGAAAAGGCCGCCTCCGAGCGGCCTTTTTGTTTTGTTATGCGCACCCGGTCATTGTCGCGCTATCACCGAACCCCACCTTCGTGGCCTCCTCATAGGTGGCGTCACGCTTGATGCACCCGTGGCCCGCCCGATATGAAAACCTGCTGCTCTTGCCATTCCGGGGCGGAGAATTTGCCGCGGCCCTTCCACTTCCCCTCGATGGGGAGGTCGGCACGAAGCGCCGGGAGAGGTGACGAGCCGGCGTTCGGTTGCTTAGTTGATGCTCGCCGTGTGCGCCTGCTCCGCAGGCCGCGCATCGTTGGTATAAGGCACACGGTAACCGTTCGCCGCCAGCCAATCGATTGCCGCCTTCGGCTCGTCGGTCTGGATGATGCTGGCGCCGCGGTCGACCCAGAACCCCCAGGCTTCGCGCGGCAGGCTGGCCTGCACCGCCAGTTCGTCGCCGCGGCCGCCTGCCAGGAAGCCGCCCGGCTTGTTGACGATGGCGTAGGTATCGGCCCAGATGTGCCAGTTTCCCCGTACCGCGACCGCCCGCATGCGCGTGCTGAACAGCGGTCCGCCAGTTTCGGTCAGCGTCTCGGCGCCTGCCCGCCAGTTGATCAGCTCGATCGCTCGTGGCGAGAAGGAGTGGTCGACCGTCTCCGCGAAACCGGCATCGTGCACCGCGTCATCGGCGATGATCGGCATGAACTGAAAGCCGCCGCCGATCGCGGCCATGGCGGTCTTCACCGTGGCAATCCGGTTCTGGTTCCACAGGTTCTCCTTGACGATGACCTGGTCGGCCATACCGAGATCCCGGGCGACCGCGATCATGCCCGGCAGGTCGCCGACTTCAAGCTTGTTGTCGAGATTGATGAGGATCCTGTCCCGGGTCGCCAGCAGCATCTCGCGCAGCGTCGAGACCCGTTCGTCGGTGACGGCGCGGGTGCCTTCGACCACCAGTCGGCAGGTCTTCAGTTCGGCCAGCGTGTACCTCACCACCTCGCCCTTGCAGGTCGTGGTGCGATCGAGCCAGCTGTCATGCATGACGACGAACTCGCCGTCCTTCGAGCGCCTGATGTCGACCTCGACGATCTCGGCGCCCATGGCGATCGAGCCCTCGACAGCCGCGAGCGAATTCTCCGCGTAGAGCGTCTTGCCGGCCTGCATGCTGCCGGCGCGATGCGCGGCCACCATGACATGGTCGCGCCACTGGTTGGCATTTTCGAACCGGTCGAGGATTTGTCTGGCGCGGGTTTCGCCGGCCACTGACTCGCCAGCAGATGCCACAAGCGCCGTGGAAAACAGAAGGCTCAACCAGAGGGTCCGCATCGAGAATCGCTCCTTGCCGGATCGAGATCCGGATAGGCGATGCCCGTGACAAGCAGGTGAACGAAGCCGGCTAGCGGATGCTCGCCTCAGAGGCGCTTCGATTCGCGGCGGAACCACGCTATCGCCGGCGTTTCGACGAAGCGCCAGGTGATCCACGACACCGCGATGGTGGCGGCCAGCATGATGACGATCGCCACCGTCCCGGCCCAGCCGGCACCGAACCCCGTCGCGGGTTGGCCACGCAGGACGATGTCACCGACAAGATCGAGGTCGAGCTTGCGCCCGACGAGCCCGGCGAGGTTGATCATGCGCGCCTGGACGAAGAGATGGACCATGTAGATCGAGTAGGACAGCGCGCCGAGCGTCAGCATGAACGGCACCCTCAACATAGCGGAAATCCAGCCGCCTTCATGGGCGAAGAGAAACAGCGCCAGCGCGAACACGAGGGGTGCTGCGATGCCAAAATCATTGCCGCCCGCCAGCGAGACGAAAACGACGATGACCGCCACCATGACCATTTCAGCCAGCGTCCAGTTCATCCGCGGGCCGCTCCTGGCGAGGATCTGTCGCGCCCCTGCAATGGAATCATGCTGAAACCAGGCTAGCAGGGCGCCGAGCGAGAAGCCGTAGAGGCAGCGGATGAAGCCGAAATCATAGGACACATCCATATGGTGCGTGGAGAAGCCGAGCAGGAACAGCGGCGCGGTGACGGCAGCGGCGACGAACCACACCCAGGCGCGCGCGCCGGCGACGAACACCACGCCCGCGAACAGGAGGTAGGCGAAGAACTCCGCCGAAATGCTCCAGCTCGGCGCATTCCAGGTCAGTCGATCCTCGAAGCCGACACCCTGCAGCAACAGAAGATTGGCAAGCAGGCTCTTCAGATCGAACCCTTCGGTGAAGGGTGCGGCGCCGGTGCCATGCAGTGCCGGCAACAGCAGCCGCAGCAGTTCAAACCCCGCGAAGGCGGCAAGCATCAGCAGATGCAGCGGGTAGATGCGACCGAAACGCACCAGCGCGAAGCGGGCGACCTGTGCCGGCTGGCTCAGCCGATTGGCGTAGTTGCCGGCGATGACGAAACCGGAAAGGACAAAGAAGAAATCGACGACCAAATAGGACGAACCGATGAAGCCGCTCTGCGAGATCGCCGAAGCGGTCGGAAAATGAAACAGCGCCACCAGCAGGGCGCAGATGCCGCGCCACGAATCGAGCACCTGGAAGCGTTCGCCGGCGATCGTGCCGGCGTGGGTCGACACCACAGCATGAGACGGATTAAGAAACGCGGTCTGCGTCATAATGATACAACCCTGTGTTGCTGTGGTACCCGGGCGGCGCCGTTTCGTCTCCCCAAGCTATGACTGGCATCTTCCATGCCGGTTCTGTAGTTGTTGCACCCCGATAAAAACGAGGATTCGTAATGGCGAACAAGAACATCGACCACGCCTTCACCGCCCGTTCCAAAACGGGCGCCGCGTTCGAGCCGACCTATTCCGGCGCGCTGTCGTTCATGCGCCGTCGGTACACCAAGGATGTGAAAGGCGCGGACGCGGTGGTGTGGGGCATTCCGTTCGATGCCGCCGTTACCAACCGGCCCGGCGCCCGTTTCGGGCCGCAGGCGATTCGTCGTGCCTCGGCGATCCTCGACAATGATCCGCAGTACCCCTTCTCACGCGACCTGTTCGAGCATCTCGCCGTGGTCGACTACGGCGATTGCCTGCTCGATTCCGGCAACCATCAGAAGACGCCGGCAGCGATCGAACGCGAAGCGTCGAAGATATTGAAGTCAGGCGCCTTCCTGCTGACCCTCGGCGGCGATCATTTCGTGACGTGGCCACTGCTCAAGGCGCATGCCGCCATCCACGGACCGCTTGCTTTGGTACAGTTCGACGCCCATCAGGACACATGGCCCGATGACGGCAAGCGCATCGACCATGGATCCTTCGTCGGCCGCGCGGTCAACGAGGGCATCATCGATCCCGACCGTTCGATTCAGATCGGCATCCGCACCAATGCGCCCGACACGTTCGGTATCAAGATCCTTTACGGCCACGAGATCGAGGAGATGCGCGCCTCCGACATTGCCTACGCCATCGTCGACCGCACCGGCGGCAAGAAGACCTATCTGACCTTTGACATCGACTGCCTCGACCCCGCCTACGCGCCCGGCACCGGCACGCCGGTTGCCGGCGGGCCATCCTCGGCGAAAATCCTGTCGACGCTGCGCCAGCTCAACCAGATCGATATTGTCGGTGCTGATGTGGTGGAGGTTGCGCCGGCCTATGATCACGCCGATATTACGGCGATCGCCGGCTCGATGATCGCCATGCAATATCTCGGTCTGCTGGCGGAGCGGAAGGCGCGACAGGAAGAATTGAATAACGGCCACAATGGCGCCGCCGTGAATCACGGTAACGGCATATAGTCTTGAAACTTCAGGGAATTTGATCAGGCAATGAAACCGAAAATCTTCATCGACGGCGAGCACGGCACCACCGGCCTTCAGATCCGGGCGCTGCTTGCCGAGCGTGGCGATCTCGAGATCATTTCCATTCCTGCCGAGCGCCGCAAGGAAACGGCGGCGCGCGCCGAATTCCTCAATGCCGCCGACATCGCGATCCTGTGCCTGCCGGACGATGCGGCGAAGGAAAGCGTCTCGCTCATCACCAACGACACCACCAAGGTCATCGATGCGTCGACCGCGCATCGTGTCGCCGAAGGCTGGGAATATGGTTTCGCCGAAATGGACAAGGAGCAGGCGAAGAAGATCGCCTCGGCCAAGCGCATCGCCAATCCCGGCTGCTGGCCGCAGGGGCCGATCGCGACGCTCAGGCCACTGGTCACCGCCGGTCTGCTGCCGGCCGATTTCCCGATCACGGTCAACGGCATTTCGGGCTATTCGGGCGGCGGACGTCCGATGATCGAGGACTACGTCGCCAAGGGCGAGGACGCCTCGGAGTTCCTGCCTTATGGGCTGACCTTGCAGCACAAGCATGTGCCGGAGCTGCGGGCCTATGCGAAGCTGTCACATGATCCGATCATGCAGCCGGCTGTCGGCAATTTTGCCCAAGGCATGATCACGGTGGTGCCGCTGCAACTCGGCGGCCTCGACTATGTGCCAACGGGTGCGGAGTTGCATGCGGCCATTGCCGACCATTTCGCCGCCATCAAGGGCGGCGTGGTCGAAGTGGCTCCGTATGCCCAGCTGGAACGCATGCCGGAGATCGATCCCGAGATCTACAACGGCACCAACCGCATGAAGGTCTATGTCTTCGCCAACGACGACAGAGCGCAGGCGCTGCTGCTGGCGGTCTACGACAATCTCGGCAAGGGCGCCTCGGGTGCGGCCGTCCAGAACATGGACCTGATGCTCGGCCTTTGATGGACGGACCCGCATTTCCGGCGCGCTGGAAGATCAGCGCGCCCGAACTCATCGCCGAGACCTTTTCGAGTCGTATCTGGAAGGTGCGGTTCGAGGACGGCTCGCCCGCGATCGTCAAGGCGCTCAAACCGTTCGACGATGTCGCCGACGAATTGCGTGGCGAAGCGGACACGGCTGCGAAAGCGGTCAAGGCCAGCCCGCACCGTCCACCGCAGCGTCGCAGGCCGAATTCGACGGCGGTAGGACCACGCAGTCGAACGAATTCTGGATGTGACCTTTGACCCGGCTCGGATCAGCTCCTGACCGCGACCTCATGCGGGAGCGGATAGGCACCTTTGGTGCCGCGCCAATGGGCGGCGGCAAAACCGAGCACAACCAGCGCGAACCCTTGATGCGTCAGCGCCATATGCAGGGGCACCTGCATCAGCAGCGTGCCGATGCCGATAGAGGCCTGCACTAGCACCAGCACGAACAGCAGCGTCGCGCGGCGGGCATGGGTTGAGCCGGGCAGCCGACGGCGCGTGGTGATCATGTACCAGAGCGCGACGGCGAAGATCGTGTAGGCGCCGAGGCGATGTATGAACTGCACCGTCTTCGGGTTCTCGAAGACGTTGCGCCATACCGGCTCGAGGATCAGCAGATCGCCAGGGATGATCCTGCCATCCATCAGCGGCCAGGTGTTGTAGCTCATACCGGCGTCGAGACCGGCGACCAGGCCGCCGAGATAGATTTGGATCAGCGCCAGAAGCACGATGAAACCGGCCAATCTCTGCGTCGAGCGATCGGCGGCGGGCTCGGAATGCGGCGCCAGCCCGCGGGCGACGACCATGGTCGCGGTGAAGATCAGTGCCGCCAGCGTCAGGTGCGTGGCCAGCCTGTACTGGCTCACCGACACACGGTCGACCAGGCCTGAGGCCACCATCCACCAGCCAATAGCGCCCTGCAGGCCGCCGAGGAGAAGAATTCCCGCAAGTTTCGGTCCGAGCCCGCGCTCTATCCGGCGCGTCACCCAGAAGAACAGCAGCGGCAAGGCAAAGACCAGGCCGACGCTGCGCGCCAGCAGACGGTGCGCCCACTCCCACCAGAAGATCGACTTGAATGCCTCGATAGTCATGCCCTTGTTGAGCTCGGTGTATTGCGGGATCTGCTGATAGCGCTGGAATTCCTCCTGCCACTCGGCGTCGTTGAGCGGCGGGATGACGCCATGGATCGGCTGCCACTCGGTGATCGACAGGCCGGACTCGGTCAGCCGCGTCGCGCCGCCAACCAGCACCAACGCAAACAGCACCAGAAGCACGACGTAGAGCCAGCCGCGCACCAGCGCCCGGTTGTGCAGGTCGCGGTCACGGGCCTGGTAAGGCGCGGCAGCAGTGATGGCGGCCATAAATCTATCCCGGCAGGTTGATGTCGCGGATTGGTGGACCATCGCATTCCTGCTGGCAAGACCGGGCGGCGCGGCACGCCGTCGCGCCGCCTGTCACGGGTTGCGCGTGCCGTGTGTTCGGCCTAAGCGATAGCGATCAACGAGGCCAAGCCATGCCCATTCGCGTGAAAAAGCTGATCGGAATGTTCCTGCTGGTGGCGCTGGTTATCATCTACGCGCTGGTCGCATCGATCTTCGCGGTCGCCCGCCTGTCGGAATCGGGCGCGTGGGTGCATTTCTTCTTCTTTCTGCTCAGCGGCCTGCTCTGGGTTCTGCCGGCCATGGGCATAATCAAGTGGCTGATGCTGGAGCCACGCGCCAAGCGCTGAGCCATGCCTTGGCAGCCCGTCAGACGGTGACGACCATTTTGCCGGCATTGGCGAGCGGCGTCGTCACGCCCGACAGCATGGTGCGGATATGGGCAAGGCTCTGGTAGCGGCCGTTGACCGAAATGCGGGGCAAAGCATGGAGAAAACCGGCATGTTCGGCGCGCAGCACCCCATGGCGGGTCGTCACGGCGGAGGCATAGCCGGCCTCGCGGGCAAAGCCCACTTCGCGGCAGCCGACGGCGCTTGCATAGCCATAAGGGTAGGCAAAATGGCGCGGCTCCGTGCCGAGCCTGGCCCGCAACATATCCTTCACAGCGCCGATCTCGTGTCGCGCATCGGCCTCGGAAAGCCGCTTCAGATTGCTGTGGTTGATGGTATGGGCGCCGATCGTCACCAGCGGATGCGCGGCGATGGTGCGAATCTCATTCCAGTTCATCAGGGTCCGCAGGCGCGGAGCATCCGCGTCGACGCCATTTGATGCGGCGAGATCGCGCAGCACGGACCGCAGGTCTTCCTCGCGAACCTCGGTGGCGAGGTAGGCGTGCAACCTGGCTATGGCCTGACGCTTCCTGGCGGGGGTCGCGCAATCAATCAAGATCGGACTATTTGAAGTCGCCAGCGTCAGCCGGTGGCAGGCATTGACGATATCCTCGATCACGTCCCACCACAGATCGGCGGTGCCGTCGATCAGTCCCGGGGCGACATAGATGGTGATCGGCGCACTGTGCTTTTCCAGCACCGGCAGCGCCTCGGTCATGTTGTCACGATAGGCGTCGTCGGCGGTGATGGTGGCGAAGCGGCCGCCCTTGCCGCCTGCCTCGATGCGCTCCACGGCTTCGTCCATCGAGACAAAGGCGTAGCCGCCGGCCTTCATGTCGGCGATCACGGCGTCGAGGAAGCCGGGCGCGATGTTGAGGTGCCGGTTTGCGCTATCCGGCTTTTCGGGTGTCGCCGTCACGCGGTGCAGCATCAGGATGGCGCCGATGCCGCCGACAAACGGTCTGGCCAATGGTGCGAGGCCGGTATAGCGCGCGACGTTGAGCGCCAGTTTTCGGATAGCCTCCCCACCGTCGATCATTCATTCACCTTTTGCGCCTAGGCTGATCCAAGCACGGAACACGCCTGAGCGCCCCCCCAAATCGGGATCAATACGCCTTAAGGATTGAGGTATGGTTGACGCAATGGCGCCATTTGACGGCAATCGGCTTGCGGCGGCCGAGGCTTCACCACGCGTCCTGCCTGGGGGTGCCACCGGGCCATCGATCTCGGTCGCGGGCGCCGAGGGGCTGGCGGCCTATGCGAGGTTCTGCCGCTCGGCGGTCTGTGCGCCGGCACAGGGCGCGACCTGGGTCATGAACTGGGCCGCGCAGGTCAAGCCCGAACTCCTCGTGGCTACGCTCGCTCTCGAAGGCAAGCCGGTCTTCGCACTGGCGCTGGAAGTTGTGAACCAGGGACGGTTCCGAGTCGCCCGTTTCATGGGCGGCCGGCACGCCAACGGCAATTTCGCGGCCGCTGACCCGCAATGGCTGGCCAATGCGGATGTCGCCGCCATCCGTTCGATGCTTGCGGCCGTCGCCAAATCCCGTCCGGACATCGATCTCATCGCGCTGGAACGCTTGCTGCCCAAGCTCGATGATATCGCCAATCCGCTGGCGTCGCTTGCACGTTTTTCCAGCCCCAATCTTTCGCTGGCCGCCGACCTTGCCGGAGGCTTCGATGCGTTGCTGCTGCGCGCCGGCGGAAAGCGCAAACGCAAGAAGCATCGTTCGCAGACCCGCAAATTCGAGGCCGTCGGCAGCCACCGGCGCATCGAGGCTCGCAGCTCGGACGAGGTGGAGCGGTTGCTCGACGCCTTCTTCGAGATGAAGGAGCTTCGCTTTCGCAAGATGGGCATTGCCAACGTCTTCGGGGACGATCCGACGCGCGCCTTCTTCCGAGAGCTGTTTGCCCAGGCGTTGGACCAGCCCGAGCCTCCTTTCGTGCTGCACGGACTGGAGGTTGCCGGCAAGCTGCGCGCCATCACCGGATCGAGCCGCTCGGGCAGGCGGCTGATCTGCGAGTTCGGAGCGATCGCCGAGGACGATCTCGCGCACACCAGTCCCGGCGACTTCCTGTTCTTCGACAACATCCAGGAGGCCTGCGAGACGGGTTTCGCGGTCTATGATTTCTCCGTCGGCGACGAGCCCTACAAGCGACAATGGTGCGATATCGAAACGCAGCATTTCGAGGTGCTGGTCCCGCTGACGCTGAAGGGCCGTGCGCTGGCATTGATGCTTCGCCAGAATGCACGGCTGAAGGCTTTCATCAAGAATAGCCCGGCGATCTGGAAGCTGGCCAAGATGCTGCGCCGTAAGTCAGCCGGACAGGCAGCACCCGCGGCTGGCGAGGACGACAGCTAAGCTCGCCGTAAAGTGAGTAAGCCTCCCAACGGCTGTTCTTTCAAGCCGCGGAGCGCCGACCCGGGGTGCCGGGCGGTTCGTGGCCAAGCGGCGTAACAAGGGTCAGGTCTGGATAGCCGTTCTCGATCAGCTTGACGGCGGCTCGCGTCACTTCGTCGTCCGGCTCGAGCATGGACAGGAACACCTCGGTGGCATCGCTGCCCAGGCGGCTGATGCCTTGCGCGTCGGCCGGTCCGCATTCGACCACCACCAGATCATAGGCCGTGGTCAGCGACTGCATGATGATCGGCAGCCTGTCGGCGGCGCGCATGGCGCGGATCGGGTTGGCGGTGCCAACGGGGATGACATGGCAGTCGGAATAAAGATCGGCATGGATCACATCGCTGAACTGCGCCTGCGAGGCGAGCAGATCGGTGATGCCCGGGAAAAGCCCGCTGTCGAGCATCGGCCGCGAGGCGGCGCCCGAGGTGGTGAGGTCGAGCAGCAGGACGCGCAGGCCGGCGTCGGACACCTCACGCGCCACCAGGATCGCCGACGCGGCCGCCTCGTCGCCTTCGGGCGAAACGAATATGGCGCGCGCGGCCCCGCTCGCGATCAGCTTTTCAGCGGCCTTCTCGATGTCGATCTCGCCAAGCACGGAGCGTGGCCGCTGGATCTCCGTGACAGGCTCGGCCTCGGCCACGGGCTTGGCCTCAGCCATAGGCTTGGCCTCAGCCATGGGCGCGGCCCCGGCGACAGGGGCGGCATGGGCGGCAGATACTGCCTCCACAGCTGGTTGGGGCTGCACGATCATCTCCGGGCCTATGACCGTTTCGGGCAATGGCGCTTCGGCGGCACGATTGGCGAGCTCGCTGGCGACAGGCGGTTCCAGGCGAGCAGATGGTTCCTGATGGACAGTCGGCGGCATCGGCACTTCGTCGATCGGCTCAAAGCGGGCTCCTGTGGCCGGGCGCATTGCTCGGCCCGAGAAGAGCTCCCGCAACAGCGTGAACACCGCCGCCAGCAGAAGCGAAGCCGCTGCGGCCGCACCTGTGATCGGCCCGACCTTGGGAAAGTATGGCTCGGCGGGCACCGAGGCCGGCGAGACGATGCGGGCATC
Source organism: Mesorhizobium sp. B4-1-4 (assembly GCF_006439395.2). Lineage (NCBI taxonomy): Bacteria > Pseudomonadati > Pseudomonadota > Alphaproteobacteria > Hyphomicrobiales > Phyllobacteriaceae > Mesorhizobium > Mesorhizobium sp. B4-1-4. The sequence goes on along the minus strand of NZ_CP083950.1, from coordinate 1,358,824 downwards.
CACCGGGACATAGTTGCGGTCCTGACGCGAAGCCGCCTCGCGGTAGTTGGTCAGGTAGAGTTCGAGCTGCTGGCGCTTGGCGGCGGCATCGCGCTGCAGCGCGTCGAGGCCGACCTGCTGTTCGCCGGCCTGCGCCGAAGCCGCTTTGAGCGTGTTGACGTCCGCGACGAGTTGATTTTCGCGCGCCTTGGCCGCGTCCGCCTGCATCACAAGGCCCTTCATGACCTTCTGGGCTTCGCTGCGGATCTGCACATCGAGGTCGGCCAACTGCGATTTCGCGGCGCGGATGCGCGGATGATTGTCGAGCAGTGTCGTCGACATATCGGCGATGTTGGCGCGCAGCTCGACCTGCCGCTCACGCAGACGCTGGATCAGGTCGGACGACAGCACTTCCGGCAGCGAATCCAGCGAGCCGCCGTTCTGCAGTGCCTTGCGCACATTGTCGGCGGTGCCTTCGGCCGCGGCGCGGTTGGCCCGCACCCGGGACAATTCGGTCGACAACTCGGCCAGTTGCTGGGTGGCCAGAACGGAATTGTTGCCGCCAATCAGGAGGTCGGACTGGGCGCGGTAGGCCGCGACCTTGGCCTCGGCATCCTTGACCTGCTTCGACAGGTCGGCGATCTCGGGCGCCAGAAAGTTGGCGGCAGCAGTGTTCGATTCGCGCTTGGCCGCACCCTGCCCCGCAATATAGGCGGCGGCGATGGCATCGGGAATGGCGGCGGCGAGCTTGGGATCCTCCGAGGAGAACTCGATGGCAATGATGCGGGTCTTTTCAACACCATAGACGTTGAGCTTCTCACGCATCTTCTTCAGGACACGCTCGTCGGCCGGAACGTCCATCGGGTCGTTTTTCAAGCCGAGCAGGATCAGCACGCGGCTCAGGGAGGACATATTGATCGTTTCGTCGAACTCAGACAGCCGCGACAGGCCGAGCTTCTGCGCCACCTGCTTCAGGATCTCGTTGGACGAAATTATCTGGACCTGGGTGGCAACGCCTTGCTCGTCGAGGATCGGCTTATCGCCGTCAGCGTTGCCGGCCGGACGGGTGTAGATGGATTCGCGTGGAACGATCTCCACCTGCGTCTGGGCCTTGTAATGCCGGGTCGCGAGCGAAGCGAACGCGAACGCCAGTCCTGTCACCACCAGAACGAAGACCAGGATGCGCAGCCAGTTCCTCGCCAGGCTGGCGAAAAGCTGCCTGAGATCAACGTCGACATCTGCGGCCGCGGATTGAACGGACATGCATCCCTACTCCGAAACTGGGTCGGGATGCACCGTAAACAACTATGGTAACTCAGCCGTTAAGATCACCGTAAGTTTTGGTTAGAGCGTCGGGCGAATAGGGTGAATCGTTGGGATTCCCTTTTCGACTGAAGTCTGATTCCTATGGATGCGGAGGTGCACCATGGGCAAAGCGGTTTCGCAGGATTTGAGGCTTCGACTTGTTCGCGGCATTGCCGAGGGCAAGTCGCGGCGGGCAGTTGCGGCGCAGTTTGAGGTGGCGCCTTCGACGGCGGTACGCGTTCAGGCACGCTATGCGGCGACTGGTTCCGTCGAACCGGCCCGTCAGGGGCGTCCTGCCGGGTCTGGCAAACTCGGCCCGTATCGTCAGGCCATTGTCGACAAAGTGATGGCCAGGCCGGACATCACGATGCCTGAGCTTGGCGCGTGGCTTGAAGACGAGCACGGCGTCAGGGCGGACCCGTCGAACCTGTCGAAGTTGCTGTGCCGGGAGGGGTTTACGTATAAAAAAAGCCCTGCTGGCGTCGGAGCAAGAACGGCCCGACGTGAGAGCGGCCCGGCGTGAGTGGCGCGACCATCATCAGCCTCTGATGCGCGCCGTGCCGGCGCGGATCGTCTTCATCGACGAAACGAGCGTGAAGACCAACATGACCCCATTGCGCGGGCGCAGCCTGCGCGGCAAGAGGCTCCTCGCCGATGCGCCCTTCGGCAAATGGCATACCCAGACCTTCATCGCCGGCCTGCGTTGCCATGAACTGGTGGCCCCCTGGATCATCGAGGGAGCCATCGACGGTGCGGCGTTCGATGCCTATGTCGAAACCCAGCTCGCACCGGCTCTCGGGCGCGGCGACATCGTTATTCTGGACAATCTCAATGTCCACAAAAGTCCGCGCGCCGCAGAGGCACTCAAACAGCGCGGCGCCAGGTTCCTCTTCCTGCCCAAATATTCGCCGGACCTCAACCCGATCGAGATGGCCTTCGCAAAACTCAAAACCCTGTTGCGAAAGGCCAAAGCGCGCACCTACGACGATCTCGTCCGCGCCGTCGGAAGCATCTGCGCCATGTTCGATCCAACCGAATGCTGGAACTATCTCAAACAGGCAGGCTACGTTGCATGTTAATCGCCCGATGCTCTAGCATTTACGCGCGAACGGCAAGAAAAACGATAAACCAGCAAATACGGCGAAATTCTCGCCGGCACAAACGGCATCAGCCGACTCCTTTACCGGCCATTAACCCTAACAGGATGATAACGAGCCCGATCCCAGATGTTTGCTGCGATGCGGCAGCGGCCAGTCGAAGGTACGTATCCGGTCATGAAAAGCACTGCTACCCTCTTTCGCGCACTGCTTGCCGTATCGATGCTCGCCGGCTGCTCCAGTTATCGGCCGACGCCAGCAGCCTTCCACGAGATCCTCGACCAGCCCTACCGTCTCGGCGCCGGCGACCGTGTCCGTGTCACGGTGTTCGAGCAGGACGGGCTGACCAATACCTACAGTGTGGACCAGTCGGGCTATATCTCATTCCCGCTCGTCGGCGCGATACCGGCCCGCGGCCACACCGCGCAGCAGATGGAAAAGGCGATCGCCGACAAGCTGCGGCAAGGCTATCTGCGCGACCCCGACGTCTCGGTCGAGATCGATCGCTACAGGCCGATCTTCGTCATGGGCGAAGTCGGCGCCGCCGGCCAGTATTCCTACGTACCCGGCCTGACCGTGCAGAAGGCCGTCGCCATTGCCGGCGGCTTCACGCCGCGCGCCAATCAGGAAAGCGTCGACATCACGCGCGACATCAACGGCAAGGTGATGACCGGCCGCGTGGTCACCTCGGACCCGCTGCTGCCCGGAGACACCGTCTACGTTCGTGAACGCCTGTTCTGAATGACACCACGTGACGGACAAGCTCAGGATCGTCCACTGCTTGCGTTCACCCGTCGGAGGAATTTTCCGGCATGTGCGCGATTTGACGGAAGCGCAGGCCGCCGCCGGTCACATGGTGGGCATCGTCTGCGATTCGACCACGGGCGGCGAATTCGAGGAGCGTCTGTTCGCGCAGATGAAGGAGACGCTGGCGCTCGGCATCCACCGCACGCCAATGCAGCGTCATGTCGGCCCGGGCGACCTCGCCTCGGCCAGACGCACCTACAGGATCATCAAGGAATTGCGGCCGGACGTGCTGCACGGGCACGGCGCCAAGGGTGGCGCCTATGCCCGTCTGTTCGGCTCACTGTTGCGGGTGTCAAGGTCTCGCGTAGCCCGCCTTTATTCGCCGCATGGCGGCTCCCTCCACTATGACGAGAACACCGCCACCGGAAAGATGTTCTTCGCGCTCGAGCGCTTCATGGCGCGCTTCACCGATTGCCTGCTGTTCGTCTCCGATTATGAGCGGCGGACCTATCGCAGGAAGGTGGGCGAACCGCCCATTCCGAACGCGCTGGTCTACAACGGCTTGCGCGCGGCCGAATTCGAACCCGTGATCGCCAACGCCGATCAGGCGGACCTGCTCTATATCGGCATGATGCGGGACCTCAAGGGGCCAGACATCTTCATCGATGCCCTGGCCGCCGCCGGCCCTCGCCTCGGCCGCGCGCTGAGCGCGGTGATGGTCGGCGACGGCGACGACCTGCCACGCTACCACGTACAAGTGCGGCGCCTGGGACTTGAGGGCCATGTCCGTTTCCTGCCACCAATGCCGGCCAGGGAGGCTTTCGCGCTGGCGGCGCTCGTCGTGGTTCCTTCGCGTGCCGAGGCGATGCCCTATATCGTGCTGGAGGCCCTTGCCGGGGCAAGGCCGATGATCGCGACAGCCGTCGGCGGCATACCAGAGATTTTTGGTTCCGATTCCCCTGCCCTGATCCGGCCCGATGCGGCCGAGCTTGCCGGCAAGATGAGCCAGGCGCTGACCGACCTTGCCGCCTATCGCGAACTGATGCCCGACAGTTCCGGCCTCAGGGCGCGTTTCGGCGCCGACGTCATGGCCGCCGAAATCGAGAAAGCCTACTTCGCCGCGCTCGACAGCTAGTCCAAGCCCTTCCAAAGCCATGCGTTGCTTCAAGGGTTTCTTAGCTCTCTTTTGCTATCCCCGAGGGAAGCTTGCGGACTGTCCCATGAACGAGATCGACCCCGCGCGCCGCTTTTCACCCGAAGCGGTGCGTAAATTCGACGGCCCGGCCGATGGCGATGCGCCGGGCGGCATGAACGACGTTGCCCGACAGGTCGCCACGCAATACCGGCGCGATACGATGTCGCCGATTATGGTCAGCGGCGTCCTGCGCATGGTCGAATTCGCGGTGCTGTTCGTTTCGGGGCTCTGCGTCTATTTCTACTATGTCGGGTTCTTCAACTATCTCGCCTGGCAATATCCGGTGACGATTGCCGCCGCGTCATTCCTCGCCGTGGTGCTGCTCGATGTCACCGACTGCTATCAGGTGGTCTCCCTCATGCGGCCGATCGCCAATTTCGGCCGCATCCTGCTGGCCTGGGCCGGCGCCTTCGCCCTGATGGCGTTGACAGCCTTCGCCACGAAGATGTCGGAAGATTATTCACGCCTGCTGTTCGGGACGTGGTTCGTCGTCGGCTTTGTCTTCCTCTTCGGCCTCAGGCTGGTGATGTCGAAGCTGATCCGGCGCTGGGCACGCGATGGCCGCATGGAGCGGCGCGCCGTCATCGTCGGCGGCGGCAGGGCGGCGGAGATCCTGATCCGCTCGGTCGAAAAGCAGCCTTACAACGACATCCGCATCTGCGGCATCTTCGACGATCGCAGCGACAAGCGCTCGCCGCCCATCGTTGCCGGTTATCCCAAGCTCGGCACCATTTCGGAACTGATCGAGTTCGCCCGCATCGCCCGCATCGACATGCTGATCGTGTCGCTGCCGCTGACCGCCGAAACGCGCGTCCTGCAATTGCTGAAGAAGCTGTGGGTCCTGCCGGTCGACATCCGGCTGTCGGCACACTCCAACGCGCTGCAGTTTCGCCCGCGCGCCTATTCCTACATCGGCTCGGTGCCGATGCTCGACATTTTCGACAAGCCGATCAACGACTGGGATTCGGTCGCCAAGCGTGCCTTCGACATCATCTTCAGCCTCATCGGCATCGTCGTCTTCCTGCCGGTGATGCTCGGCACCGCGATCGCCATCAAGCTCGACAGCAAGGGGCCTGTCCTGTTCAAGCAGAAACGGCACGGCTTCAACAATGAGGTTATCGAGGTCTATAAATTCCGCTCGATGTACACCGACAGATCGGACCCGACCGCCAAGCAGACAGTGACCAAGAACGACCCGCGGGTCACCCGCGTCGGGCGCTTCATTCGCAAGACATCGATCGACGAGCTGCCGCAATTCTTCAACTCGCTGCTGGGCTCGCTGTCGCTCATCGGTCCGCGTCCACATGCCATTGCCGCGCAGTCGCACAACCTTCTCTACAATGAGGTGGTCGACGGCTATTTCGCCCGCCACAAGGTCAAGCCCGGTGTCACCGGCTGGGCGCAGATCAATGGCTGGCGCGGCGAGATGGACACCAATGAGAAGATCCGCATGCGGACGGAGTACGACCTCTACTACATCGAAAACTGGTCATTGCTGTTCGATTTGCGGATCCTGTTCCTGACCCCGATTCGACTGCTCAACACGGAAAACGCCTATTGAGCGCGATTTCCCACGAACTGCCGCCGGCCGCGGTCAACGCCAAGCTGATCGCCCTGATTTCTTCCAGCGCGGTGGTGCTCGGTATCCTCCTGTCCGGCTTCGTCATCAGCGAGCCGGCCCCTTATGAAATCTACATGGCCGGGCTGATCGCCGTCTGGGCCCTCTTCGGCCTGAGGATCTCCCGCGCCGCCACGCCACTGCTGGTGCTGCTGGTGGCGATGAACATCGGCGGCATGATCTCGATGACGCAGATGGCGAACCTCGCCAACACGCCGCTCTATCTCGCCGTATCGCTGTTTCTCGCCTTCAGCGCCGTGTTCTTCGCATCGGTCACCGCCACACAGCCGAACCTCTATCGTCTGATCTTCATTGCCTATGCCGTCTCGGCGGTGGCAACGTCGCTGCTTGGCATAGCAGGCTATTTCCACGCCTTTCCCGGCGCGGAAATGTTCACCAAATACGATCGCGCCGCTGGCGCCTTCCAGGATCCGAACGTGTTCGGACCGTTCCTGGTGCTGCCGGGCATCTATCTGCTCTATCTGCTCCTGACCGGACCGATCTCGCGCATGCCGTTGCTGGCGATACCGTTGCTGATCATCACGGCCGGCATCTTCTTCTCCTTCTCGCGCGGCGCCTGGGGCATGTTTGCCGTCTCCGCCGTGCTGCTCACCGGCTGCCTGTTCCTGCAGAGCAACAGCGGCATGTTCCGGCTGCGCGTGGTGATCATGACGATCGCCGCACTGTCGCTGCTGGCCATCGCCGTGATCGTGATCTTGCAACTGCCCGGGGTGGCGGAGATGTTCTCCAACCGCGCGCACCTCGAACAGAGCTATGACACCGCCCGCCTCGGCCGCTTCGCCCGCTATACGATCGGTTTCCAGATGGCGATGGAGCATCCGTTCGGCATCGGCCCACTGGTCTTCGGCACGCTGTTCGGCGAGGACACGCACGACATCTGGCTGAAGATGCTGATGGACTATGGCTGGCTCGGCTTCGTGTCGTTCCTGACGCTCGTCCTCTGGACCCTGGCAGCCGGATTCCGCATCCTTCTGCGAGACCGGCCGTGGCAACCCTATCTCTTGTGCGCCTATGTCGCCTTCATCGGCAATATCGGGCTCGGTACCTTCATCGACATCGATCACTGGCGCCACGTCTACCTGCTGCTCGGCTTGATCTGGGGCGCCATCGCGCTCGAATATCGCCATCAGCGGCTGCTGCGGCCGGTGCTGCAAGGCTCAACAGCCATCGTATCCACACCGGCACGATAAACGCCGAATTTCGGTTGACCCGAGCAGGGTTATCACGATACATCGCGACCGGTCCGGAGTGTAGCGCAGCCCGGTAGCGCACTTGACTGGGGGTCAAGGGGTCGTCGGTTCGAATCCGGCCACTCCGACCAATTATGCAGGACTTGCCCCCGAAGTCCGCCCGGCCAGTCAGCCGATTCGACTCGCCTCTTTCCGCGCCCTGGTTTCTTCAGCTCCGGCTTGGATCCGGCCTCTAACCCTGGCACACATCCACCCATTCGGCGCCGACCAGGTCCGCCATGCGCCGCGGCTCAATCCGTACCGCAGCGTTGGTGGCGCCGGCGGCGGGCACGACCTCGCCGAATTCGCGCAGCGACACGTCGCAGTAGACCGGCAGCGGCGACGGCAGGCCGAACGGGCAGACGCCACCCACCGGGTGGCTTGTCGCCTCGACGACCTCTTCAGCGTCGAGCATGCGCGGCTTGCCTCCGAACTGGTCCTTGAACTTGCGGTTATCGAGCCTGGCGATGCCGCTGGTCACGACGAGCATGGTCCGTTCAGCGACGCGAAGGCAGATCGTCTTGGCGATCTGCGCCGGCAGCACACCATGCGCCTGCGCCGCCAAAGTCACCGTCGCCGAACTCGCTTCTGTGACGATGACCTCAATGTCCGGCGCATGCGCGGCGAAGAAGGCACGAGCCGATTCCAAGCTCATATCAGAAGACCCACAGCTCAAAACCCAATGCACGGCGGACGCAATCGGCAACAGATCTGGATGCCGTGGGTATAAACACGTGCGATCGACAAGTCGGCAAGCCCGGCCGCTGGAGAACGCTGCGGCATCAACAAGAAACCCGCCAAGCGGGCCTGGCGGGCTTCTTGGACATGCCTGTTGCTGATTCTATGCCAGGAGCCGGCCTTGTGCGGCCGGTGCCGGCGCAGCCGAAACAATCACAGCGTCCTGTGGCAGTTGAAGCGCGGACGCAATACGACGCAGCTTCGCCGGGTCGGCCGCCCTGCCGCTCTCGATGTCCTCGATCTCGTCGACCGACAGGCCGCAGGTCAGCGACAGCTCTTCCACGCTGTAACCGCGGGTTTCCCGCATCGCCTTGAGGGTGCTGTAAATTGGCCCGAGCTCATTGACCAACGGTTCGGAAGGGGCATGTTCTTTTGCATTGTGGGGCATTGGCAACTCCGGTGGCTGAAAGAGTTTGATCAAAATGGATGTTGCCTGAGACGAGCAGGAAGATGCCCGCTCGCCAGCGATTTGCCAAGAGCCAAACGGGCCGTCACACTATCGTGAACCCCACACCTCGCAAGCGCATCCCGATCACGTTGTTTAAATGCCGAACGCTCGTTTGATCAGCGGTTTGGGTGCGCCCGTTCGTTGTCTCGGCGTTGCTGGCGTGAAAACCTATCGGTTTTCACCCAGCCTCTTTCCTGGAAGGACCCATACAATGACTCTCAAGACATTCCTCCTCGCGCTCGGCACGATTTCCTTCCTTTCCGGTATCGGCGTGACTGCTGCACAGGCGGCGGACACGCTGCGCGTGTGTAGCCAAACAGCCGACCAAGACAGCTTTCAGCCCGTGCCATGGTGGTGATGGAGGCTCGGTCGGCCAGACACAGTTCAGAAACAAAATTCTACAATCGGGAAATACTGACGAAAAAATTCGGGAGCGTAATTCCATTCGCGGCGGTCGGGCTATCGACCCGATTTATATCTGCCTGCGAAAAGAAGGAAACGATCCATGAAGAAGTCCCTCCTCTCGGCCCTCGGGCTTGCAGTTGCCCTCGCTTTCACGGCGCCGGTCATCGGTGCGACGAGCGCGGATGCGGCTCCGATGGCAAAGCATCATCGCCATCACCATCGCCATCATCACTACCACTACCATCATCACCACCACCACATGAAGAAACTGGTGAAGAAGGCCTACTAAGCATACCAGACGACCAACGAGAAGACCGCCTTGGCTTCTTTTCAAGGCCGGTCTTCTCTTGGTGATGCAATGCCGGAGACGACGTGAATCGGGCCTGTCGAGTTACACCGAAACCGCCGGCCCCAGAATTCCGGCGTCAATCCCGATGCCCCGACGGTAAGCGAAACCTTTCACGCAGAGCCAAATCACGATACGGCAAGGCATATGCTGACCGGGTACGCGCACCGGGGCAGGTTTCGCCAACTTGGCCAGGTATTCCCGATGACGGCCGTGGCCGATGTTTCCTGGAAAAATCGTATTGTTCTGTCAGTCGCACGATTGTGGCTCACGGCTCGTCACCCTGTCCTTGTCGCACGATTTGCCGTGGAACTGGGTTATCTGCCCAATCCGGCCGCGCCTGTGCGCTACAATGAGTTGCTGCTCTGGCGGAAAATCGTCGACCGCAACCCGCTGTTCGTGACGCTGACCGACAAGCTCGCGGCCAAGGTCTACATCCGTGACGCCTGCCCCGGGATCGCCATGCCAGAGACACTCTGGTGCGGGCGCGACGCTGCCAATATCCCTCCGGGCCTGCTGACCGGCGGCGTCGTGGTCAAGGCAAACCATGGCTGCGCGATGAACATATTCATTTCCGAGGGCGGGCCGGACCGTGCTGCCGTCGTACGCAAGGCGGGGTGCTGGCAACGCGAACGCTATGGTCGGCGCCATGGCGAATGGGCCTATCGGCCAATCGTGCCGGCCGTTTTCGTGGGAGGAGATGCTTACACTGAGCGGCGGCAAAATTGCCACCGACATCAAGGTTCATGTCTGCAGCGGGGTGATATCCCATGTCTGGGTGGAGGATAAGCACGCCAAGCTTTCAGTGTTGTTCGACCGGCAAGCCAATCCGTTGCCCGGGCGGGATCCGGATTATCCCGATGAGGACCAGGCCCTGCCCGTCAATGCGAGGCTGCTCGACCATGTCCGCCAGGCGATCTCGATAGCACCTGGCATTGCTGGCAACCTCGACTACATCCGCATCGACTTCCTAGTCACCGACGATCGCCTCTATGTCGGCGCTCTACTCGGCCGCCGGCCACGGCACTTGGACGAACCCGGCGATCGCAGCGGAAATAGAACGGCTCTGGCGGCTTGAGCAGTCCGCATTCCTGCGCCGACCGCACAGGGGTGCTGTGCACCTCTATGCCGAAGCGCTTCGCGCCAGATGCCGAGGCGACAGCCGATATCGCTGACCGGATCGGCCAGCGCGCGGTGTGCGCGCGAGAAGCAAGTGCTCCAAAAACGAGGATGACGGCGCCAAAATGGCGAGCCGTCATTGTCTGCCTTGGAATTCACAATGCCAAGGACAGCGAAGGCATCTCAGCGTCGGCTGAACAACAGGCTGGCCACCAGCCCTAGCACCACAAGGCCAACCGCGGCGGCTGCCGCCGGATGCTCGCGGGCCGATCTCTCGATCACCCTACCCTGCTTGCGAATTGCCGGCATGGCGTCCCGCAGACGCCCGGCAAGATCGGAATATGTGTCGAGCGCGGCATCACGACCGTCTTCATAGTAGGCGCCACCCCGCCTGGACACCGCCTTGCGCAACGCCGCGAGTTCCCTCGACAGCGCCGTGATCTGCTTTTCGAGATCGATGTCCGAAAGGGTCGAGAATGGTGCCATCATACGTTTCCTTCTCTTGCAGAAGAAAACGTAACGCCTCACCCCGAGGCGGGTTCCAGTTTCGCGGCTTCAAAGCACTTCGTGCGACGGCTCAGCGCACCTGGTCGAGCAAGCGCTTGCATTCGAGCAGATCGAACAGCGCCTCCTGCAGCAGAGCGCGATTGTCGCGCGAGAGTTTCGAGGCGTCCGGCTGAACGGGACCTTCCTCATCGCCCTTGGCAAGACCGAAAAAGCGGCGGCTGGGCTTGACCCTTGGCTGGCCAACCAGTTCATCATCGCCGCCGCGCGGCTGCGCTGCCGACGTCAGCGGCACCTGGTCGGCCTGCTTTCGCTGGGAAATCGCTTCGACCGCGGCCATGTCGCCATTGCCGATGGCAACAAGGAAATGATTGCCGTTTTCCCGCAGCAGCTTCTGCACGCCCTTGATGGTATAACCCTGATCGTAGAGCATGTGGCGGATGCCCTTGATCAACTCGACATCCTGCGGCCGGTAATAGCGCCGGCCGCCGCCGCGCTTCATCGGCTTGATCTGGTTGAAGCGCGTTTCCCAGAAACGCAGCACATGCTGCGGCAGGTCGAGGTCCTCGGCGACCTCGCTGATGGTACGGAAGGCGTCAGGGCTCTTGTCCATGGGCGAAATCCTCACGCTGGAGCGTGATCCGGAACGGTCTTCAGACGAGATCACGCTCAACAAAGAGAGAAGCTCATTCCGTTTGCGCGGAATGGATCATACGCGGAACACCAATCCGGCCATGCTGCCGAATCGGGCCTTATTTCAGCGGTTTGTGCAACAATATTCAAGCCCAACGTTATGGTGGGGCCGGTTTTCAACCGTACAATGGAGGCTACTTGCCGCCCTTGGCCTTGCTGTTCTGGTGAGAGCGCAAGATGCGGTTCTTCAATACGTTGGACGACTTGAAGGTCATCACCCGGCGCGGCAGGATGGGCACCTCCTCACCGGTCTTGGGATTGCGTCCGATGCGCTCGTTCTTGGAGCGGACATGGAATGTCGCGAAGGACGACAGCTTGACCGTCTCGCCGCGGACGATGGCTTCGCAGATTTCGTCCAGAACGGCTTCAACGAGTTCGGCGGATTCAGTGCGCGACAGACCGACCTTCCGGTAGACGGCCTCGGCAAGGTCGGCGCGCGTAAGTGTCTTTCCCCCCATGCGACCGTCCCATCAGCTCAAACATAAAATCGGCACAACAACGGCTGAGCCTAAGTAATTGATCCGTCAAGGTCAAGGACCGAAACCGAGCCGTTCGGCACTTACCAGCGAAGCAGAACGGCGCCCCAGGTGAAGCCGCCGCCCATCGCTTCCAGGAGCACAAGGTCACCCTTCTTGATGCGCCCATCGGCAACGGCCACCGACAGCGCCAACGGCACGGAAGCCGCCGAGGTGTTACCGTGCAAATTGACGGTAACCACCACTTTTTGCTCTGCTATCCCGAGCTTCTTGGCGGAAGCGTCAATAATTCGTTTATTGGCCTGATGCGGCACGAACCAGTCGAGATCGTCAGCGGTGATGCCGGCGGCCGAGAAGGTCGCCTCGATAACGTCGGTGATCATGCCGACCGCATGCTTGAAGACCTCGCGGCCCTCCATCCTGAGGTGGCCGACCGTCCCCGTCGTCGATGGTCCCCCATCGACAAAAAGCTTGTCCTTGTGCGTGCCGTCGGAGCGCAGGCTGGCCGCCAGAACACCGTGGTCGGCGATCGTGCCGCCCCCCTCGCCCGCTTCCAGCACCAGGGCACCGGCGCCGTCGCCGAACAGCACGCAGGTCGAGCGGTCGTTCCAGTCGAGAATGCGCGAGAATGTTTCCGAGCCGATCACCAGCACGCGTTTGGCTAGGCCGCCGCGAATATAGAGATCGGCCGTGGTCACCGCATAGACGAAGCCCGAGCACACCGCCTGCATGTCGAAGGCAAAGCCGTGATGCATGCCGAGCCGGTCCTGGATTTCGACCGCGGTGGCCGGGAACGTGTTGTTGGGCGTCGACGTCGCCAGCACGATCAGGTCGATATCGTCTGGCGTCAGCCCCGCATCGGCAAGGGCGGCGCGCGCCGCGGCCTCGCCCAGGGAAGCCGTCGTCTCATCGTCGCCCGCGATATGGCGCTGACGGATGCCGGTGCGCTGGGCGATCCACTCGTCCGAGGTTTCGACCATGCCCTCGAAATCGGCATTCTTCATGATGCGGCGGGGCAGCGCGGCGCCCGTGCCGCGCACGACTGATCTGATCAAAGTTCTTTCCTATTCCTTCGCGTCGCTAACGACGTCGGATTTCCGATATGACAGGGCATGCGGGTTGCGCGCATGAAACAGATCCAGGTCGGCCTCGATGCGGTCGAGCAGATTGTTGCGCACCATGTCGTAGCCGAGCTCGATCGCCGCGGCAAAACCGTCCGAATCAGCACCGCCATGGCTTTTGACGACGATGCCGTTCAGTCCCAGGAACACGCCGCCGTTGGAGCGGCCGACATCCATCTTCTCGCGCAGGCGATCGAAAGCGCCCTTGGCGAAGACATAGCCGATCCTGGCCATCAGGGTGCGGCTCATGGCGGCGCGCAGATAACCCGCGATCTGGCGGGCGGTGCCTTCTGCCGTCTTCAGCGCGATGTTGCCGGCAAAGCCCTCCGTCACTACCACGTCGACCGTACCCTTGCCGATATCGTCGCCTTCGACAAAGCCATGATAGTTCATCGAGGCCATGTTGGCCTCGCGCAGCATGCGTCCCGCTTCCTTGACCTCTTCCTGACCCTTGATCTCCTCCACGCCGACATTGAGCAAGCCGACGGTCGGCCGGCCAATGCCGAATACGGAGCGCGCCATGCCGGTGCCGAGAATGGCAAAATCAATGAGCTGGTGCGCATCGGCGCCGATGGTGGCGCCAACGTCGAGGACCACGCTTTCGCCACGCAATGTCGGCCACAAGGCCGCGATCGCCGGACGATCGATGGTGGCCATGGTGCGCAGGCAGAATTTCGACATCGCCATCAACGCGCCGGTGTTGCCGGCCGATATACAGGCATCCGCAGTGCCCGATTTGACCGCTTCGACCGCCTTCCACATGGAAGACTTCCAGCGGCCATGGCGCAGCGCCTGGCTTGGTTTGTCGTCCATCCTGACCGCGACCTCACAGTGGAAGAATTCGCTCACCTCGGCCAGTTTGGGAAACTTGGCCAGTTCAGGACGCACCACGTCCTCACGCCCGTAGATGACGAAACGGATGTCTGGGCGGCGGGTCGCGACCGTCATGAGCGCCGGAATGACCACGGCTGGTCCGTGATCGCCGCCCATGGCATCGATGGAAATCCTGATCACGCGGTATTCATCTCACGGTTAGGCGGCAGGTCGCTTTAGTGATCGCAAAGGTTTGGCGAAAATAGCGGTTTTGGGTTTTCACACAACCGACTTTTCCGTCGCGGGCGAGGTTTTCAGGATTTTCCCAGCAAGGATCGCAGTTTTTGCTGAAATTCGTTCTCCTCCGGTTCGGTGTCGCCACCGGCATCCAGAGACGCGCCCGGCTTGCGCGGATAGGGGTCGATCGCCAAACCGAAGAACTGCTCGGCGAGGGCGCCGACATCGATAGTGTCGCCGGAAAATGTTTCGGGACTGTCGGGCCCATCCGCATCGAGCAGAATCTCGCCACCGCCTTCAAACCCCTGCCGTCCAAGCTTAGAGTCCTCGGGGAGCAGCAGCGCCTCGACCGGTTCGTCGATATGCGCCGCGACGGGATCGAGCGTGACGATGCAGGCCTGCGTGATGTCGGCCTCGACGCGGCCGCTGACCTTCACGCCATTGCGCTTCCAGGAGGCGACCAGGAGTTCCGTGCGATAGGCTTCGACAGACAGCAGCCCGTGCTCTTCGGCAAGGGCTGCGCGCTGCGCGGCGTCGGCCTCGATCACCACGGGCAGCCCTTTCTGCGGCAGCCGGGCGATATTCGCGAAAAAGGAAACCGGGCTTTGCGGCTTAGCATGTTTCATCGATCGACCTCCCTGGCCAGCGGAAATGTCACCGTCCCGGAAACGATTGATTCGGACGGCTGCGCTGCCAGTGCTTTGCAGGCACCGGCGACATAGCCGGCCAATTGCGATGCTTCCGGCCAGGTGTCGGCATCGGGCCGGACGTTGCGGGCAAGTGCCGCGGTCAGCCCGTCATGATCGTTTCTTTCCAGCGCATCATCATAGGCTGCCGTGCGGCCATAAAACATCTTGGCCAGTTTCTTCATCCGCTTCGGCACGCCGACGTCGCCAATGCCCAGTTCCCGCAGCGAATGATCGACGTCGAGGAAGAACTCGTCGATCAGCACCTGCGCGATCGCCTGCGCCACGCCGCCCTCGCCGCGCAGGCGATGCTGGAACAGGAACATGTGCAGCGAAAGCATCTCGAAACGGCCAAGCGGCGTGTCCGGCACACTCCAGTGGGAATAAAATGCAGTCTGCCGCGCCGCCGCCACGATTTGTGCGTAGAGCGCGTCGGTGATGGCGCGGTTGGCGTGGCGTTCACGGCCAAAAAGGCGCTGGAACATGGGGATGGTCTCCGGGGACCGTTTGTTGAATTGGCCTTGTTGCATCGGCAAGCAAGCTGGTTTACCGGTTTTGCGGCCCAGCGCAAGTTGCGGCGATGTAATGGAGAATTGTTGTTGCGCGCGCTGAATTTCAAGTCGACCTTCACTTCCAGGCCCGCCGGCGCGATCTCGCTGCTGCTTATGGTTTCGGCGCTGTCGGCATGCCACACGAACAAGATGATCGGCGATCTCAATCCAAGCGAGACGCTGACGCAAGGGTATGTCATCGACCAGCAGGCGGTCGATTCGGTACCGGTCGGCTCCAGCCGCGAGCAGGTGCTGCTGGCGCTTGGCACGCCGTCGACCACGGCGACCTTCGACAATGAGGCGTTCTACTACATCTCGCAGACGCGCAAGCGCTATGTCGCGTTCGACAAGCCGCACCTGGTCGACCAGCATGTGCTGGCGGTCTATTTCGGCGCGGACGGCCGCGTCACCCAGATCGCCAATTACGGCCTGAAGGACGGCAAGATCTTCGACTTCATCTCGCGCACCACGCCCACTGGCGGCAAGGACCAGAACTTCCTCAGCCAGATCATCAACGGCGCCAGCAAGCTGGCGCCCGGCATCCCCGGCGGCGGCACCCCCTGATCTTCAGTCACTGCTTCCCCCGAGAAAGCAGCAGTATCTCAGGCGACCAAAAACCCGTGGGAGCGATCTCACGGGTTTTTGTTTGGCCCCGGACCGGCCGACTTGCCAGGGATGGGGCGCCCTGCGTGTGGAAATTCTTGCCGCGGCCGAGGACCCTCGACCCTTGAAGAAATCCACCTATCTGAAACGCCGGATTCTGGCAGCATGCGGCATCCATCCGAGAGCCAGCAAGTTTTGTCGCAAAATGCGGGCGCGGCGCCTTCGGCACCAGGCTACGTGAGATACGCGGCCTGCCGGCGACGCGGCGCGCGAACCAGGAGTGGACGACGTGCTGGCCCGCTCCCGCAAGCGTGCCGACAGCAATGGAGCCAAGCCGGACGGCGGCTGAAGCACCGTGCCCGATCCGGACCAAACAAAACCCGCGGGGATCGCTCCCCGCGGGTTTCGCTTTTTCAACAGCTCTTGCTCAGCCGTGCGCGAGCACCGCAAGCAGCAGGAGCGCCACGATGTTGGTGATCTTGATCGCCGGGTTGACCGCAGGACCCGCGGTGTCCTTGTAGGGATCGCCGACCGTGTCGCCGGTCACCGAGGCCTTGTGCGCCTCGGAGCCCTTGAGATGCTTGACGCCGTCCTTGTCGGTGAAACCGTCCTCGAACGATTTCTTCGCGTTGTCCCAGGCGCCGCCGCCCGAAGTCATCGAGATGGCCACGAACAGGCCGTTGACGATAACGCCGAGCAGCGAGGCGCCGAGTGCCGCGAAGGCGGACGCTTTCGAGCCAGAGATCAAAAGCACGCCGAAATAGACGACAAGCGGCGCCAGAACCGGCAGCAGCGAGGGGATGATCATTTCCCGGATCGCCGCCCTGGTCAGGAGATCGACCGCGCGGGCATAGTTCGGCTTGGAGGTGCCGGCCATGATGCCCGGATCTTCGCGGAACTGCTTGCGTACTTCCTCGACGATCGAGCCCGCGGCACGACCGACGGCTGTCATGGCGATGCCGCCGAACAGATAGGGGATCAGGCCACCAAAGATCAGACCGGCGACGACGTAAGGATTGGAGAGGTCGAAGGAGATCTCGCCCATGCCCTGGAAGTAGGGATATTTGTCGCCATTGGCGGCAAAGAACCTAAGATCGTTCGAATAGGCGGCGAACAGCACCAGCGCGCCCAGGCCAGCCGAGCCGATGGCATAGCCCTTGGTCACCGCCTTGGTGGTGTTGCCGACCGCGTCGAGCGCATCGGTGGAATGGCGCACTTCCTTGGGCAGGCCTGCCATTTCGGCGATGCCGCCGGCATTGTCGGTGACCGGGCCGAAGGCGTCGAGCGCCACGATCATGCCGGCAAGGCCGAGCATGGTGGTGACGGCAATCGCCGTGCCGAAGAGACCGCCGAGCTGATAGGTGGCGATGATGCCGCCGACGATGACGATGGCCGGCAGCGCCGTCGATTCCAGCGAAACCGCGAGGCCCTGGATGACGTTGGTGCCGTGGCCGGTCACCGAAGCCTGGGCGATCGAGTTGACCGGGCGCTTGTTGGTGCCGGTATAGTATTCGGTGATCACCACGATCAAACCGGTCACCACGAGGCCGATCAGGCCGCAGATGAACAGGTTCTTGCCGGTGATGGTGATGCCGGCGACCGTGCCGACCTCTCCCCAACCAAGCGTGGCCGACGTGGCGACGCCAAGGCCGACGATGGACAGCAGGCCGGTGACGATCAGGCCCTTGTAGAGCGCGCCCATGATCGAGCCGTTGGAGCCGAGCTTGACGAAGAAGGTGCCGACGATCGAAGTCAGGATGCAGGCGCCGCAGATGGCCAGCGGATAGAGCATCGCCGCACCGAGCACGGCGGTGCCGCCGAAGAAGATGGCAGCGAGAACCATGGTGGCAACAACGGTCACCGCATAGGTCTCGAACAGGTCGGCGGCCATGCCGGCGCAGTCACCGACATTGTCGCCGACATTGTCGGCGATGGTGGCCGGATTGCGCGGATCGTCCTCGGGAATCCCGGCTTCGACCTTGCCGACCAGATCGCCGCCGACATCAGCACCCTTGGTGAAGATGCCGCCGCCGAGACGGGCGAAGATCGAGATCAGCGAGGCGCCGAAGCCAAGCGCGACCAGAGAATCGATGACGACGCGGTCGTTTGGCTGAAGGCCCATGAAATGGGTGAGGATAAGGTAATAGATCGAGACGCCGAGCAGCGCCAGACCGGCAACCAGCATGCCGGTGATGGCACCCGATTTGAAGGCGATGTCGAGACCGGCGGCGAGGCTGTTGGAAGCCGCCTGAGCCGTGCGCACGTTGGCGCGCACCGAAACATGCATGCCTATGAAGCCGGCGGCGCCAGACAGGACGGCGCCGATCAGGAAGCCGATGGCGGCGGTGATCGAAAGCAGCCACCAGGCGAGCAGAAGCACCACAACGCCGACGATGGCGATGGTCGTGTACTGGCGCGCCAGATAGGCCTGCGCGCCTTCGCGAATGGCGGCGGAGATTTCCTGCATGCGTGCATTGCCTTGATCGGACGCGAGGACCGAACGTGTCGCCCATATGGCGTAGAGGACAGAAAGCAGGCCGCAGGCGATGACGGCGTAAAGTATGGTCATTGCCGAATTTTCCTCGATTGCTGGCCCAAAAGAACCCCTCCCTGGGCCGTTGAGACAAGATCGGATTCCGCGCACGGAATCCACCTCTTCGTACCGGTGTATGCGAAACAGGGCTGCGAACGTCAAGATATTGTTCGGTTTTTGCCCGGCTTTCGCCCCAAAAGGCATGGGCCGTGAGGTAAGCCGCCGTCGGCATCGTCCAATTAGATCGATTGAAATCAAGGAGGACAAAAGGCGCGCGCTACTCGGCCTCCCTCCCCATCCGGTGTGCCGCGTAGCGCTCGACCGCCGACAGACCGTCATAGATCAGCACGGCAAGCGCCGCCACGATCAGGCCGCCTTGTAGGATGAAAGCAAGGTTATTGGACAACAGGCCGGCGATGATCACCTCGCCCAGCGTCTTGGCGGCCACCGTCGAGCCGATCGTGGCGGTGGCCAGGCTGATAACCACCGAGAGCCTGATGCCGCCCAGGATGATCGGTGCGCTGAGCGGCAGTTCGACCTTGGTGAGCCTTTGCCAGCCGGTCATCCCGGCGCCGCGCGCCGCCTCGACGACGTTTGCTGGAAGCGTTGTCAGCCCGGTCAGCGCATTTTCGAAGATCGGCAGCAGGCCATAGAGAAACAGGGCGATCAGCGTCGGCTTCTCACCAAAGCCGACCGCCGGCACGGCGAGCGCCAGCACCGCCACCGGCGGAAAAGTCTGGCCGATATTGACCAGGCTGCGCGACAGCGGCAGGAATTCGGCACCAGCCGGCCTGGTGACAAGGATGGCCAAAGCCACCGCGACCATGGTCGCGGCGACGGTAGCGATCAGCACGGTGCGCAGATGCAGCAGCGTCAAAGTCAGCAGGCTACCCTGATTGTAGATCGCGGGAGCGTTGTTCTCGGTCAGCGGCTTCAGCAGCGGCTCGAACCAGCCTGGGCTGGTGACGAAGGCCACGAGCAACATCACCAGCACAAGCCTGAGCAGCAGAGGCAGCCAGGCTTTCATGCCGGCCTCGCCGCCCGCTTGGCCAGCCCGTCCACGGTGACACGGCCAAGCGGCTTGCCGTCGGCGCCCTTCACCGGCAGCGCCGACCGGCCCGACCACAGGAGTTCGGCCAACGCATCGCGCTGGCTGGCATCGCCGGGGATCGCTTCGCCATCGGCATCGCCGGTCTCCACCGCGTCGCGCACTCGTCCGAGCGACAACAGCCTGAACGGCCTTTCGCTTGCACCAACCAAGGTCTCGACGAAGCTGCTAGCCGGGTTCGCCAGGATCTCGGCGGGCTTGGCGTATTGAACGAGCTTGCCGGCGTTCATGACGGCGATCTTGTCGCCCATGTGAACGGCTTCCTCCATGTCATGGGTGACGAGGATGATGGTGGTGCCGAAGCGCTTCTGGATCGCCAGCAGATCCTCCTGCGCCTTGGTGCGGATGATCGGGTCGAGCGCGCCGAACGGCTCGTCCATCAACAGCACGTTGGGCTCGGCGGCAAGCGCGCGGGCCACGCCGACGCGCTGCTGTTGGCCACCGGACAATTCATGCGGATAGCGCGGCCCGAATTCCCGGGGGTCAAGCTGGTAAAGCGTCATCAGTTCATCAACGCGGGTCTTGATGCGTGCCTTGTCCCAGCCAAGCAGCACCGGCACCGTGGCGATGTTCTGCGCCACGGTGCGATGCGGAAACAGGCCGTGGCCCTGGATGGCGTAGCCGATGCTGCGGCGCAGTTCGTAACCTGGCACCGAGCGATTGTCGGCGCCGTCGAGCTTGATCACGCCGGCGGTTGGTTCCACCAGCCGGTTGATCATGCGAAGCAGCGTCGTCTTGCCGGAGCCTGAGGTGCCGACAATGACGGCAATGGTGCGCGGCTCGATGACCATCGATACGTCGTCGACCACCGTTGTCGTATCATAGCGCTTGGTAATGCCTTCGATCTGGATCATGCCGTTTCAACCCTGCGCTTGGTGGCAGTCATTTCGATCGCCGCGTCGAGGATGATAGCGGCGGCGAAGGCCAAAGCCACCGTCGGCACCGCGCCAAGCAGCACCAGGTCCATCGCCGTCTGGCCGACGCCCTGGAAGACGAACACGCCAAAGCCGCCGCCACCGATAAGCGCGGCGATCGTGGCAAGCCCGATATTCTGTACCAGTACGATGCGGATGCCGGTGAGGATGACCGGAAAGGCCAGCGGAAACTCGACGCCGAACAGGCGCTGGCGATCGGTCATGCCCATGCCGCGCGCCGCGTCGTTGGCGGCACGTGGCACGCCGGCGAGCCCGACCAGCGTGTTGGCCACCACCGGCAGCAGTGAATAGAGGAACAGCGCGACG
The DNA here is from genome assembly GCF_006439395.2 of Mesorhizobium sp. B4-1-4. Classification (NCBI taxonomy): domain Bacteria; kingdom Pseudomonadati; phylum Pseudomonadota; class Alphaproteobacteria; order Hyphomicrobiales; family Phyllobacteriaceae; genus Mesorhizobium; species Mesorhizobium sp. B4-1-4. The sequence goes on along the minus strand of NZ_CP083950.1, from coordinate 1,338,011 downwards.
AAAGCGGGCGCCGTGCCGATGCCGCGAATGCCGAGCACGGCAGCCCCCGGCACATGCGTGGCCACCCAGCCGAGCGGCGCGATCAGCAGCCCGAACAGCGCGATCGAAGGGATGGTCTGGATGATGTTGAGGACGTTGAGCACGCCGGCGCGCAACCGTTCAACACGATGGCACAGGATGCCGAGCGGCAGGCCGACGATGACGGCGGCGGCCAGCGAACCCAGCGCCAGCGTGACGTGCTTGGAGCCTTCGGCCCAGAAACTGTCGGCGCGGTTGGCGTATTCCTTGAGGATGGAAAGATCGTTCCAATTTCCCGATGTCAAAAGCAGGCCAATGGCCATGGCAGCCGCGGCCAGGACGCCGACACGAGCCAATGGCGACAAGTTCAGGCGCGTCAGCACGTCCGCCAGCAAAAGCGTGAAGGCGAAGATGAGAATCCAGAAACCGGAGGCCGGCGACACCCTGGCAAAGGTGTTGCCGGCCGGCGTCAGAAATGTGCCGGCGACGCCGATCAGCAGCGCAAGTGCGGCAAGTGCGACCACGCTGGCGGCAAGGCGCAGCATAAGCGGCGTCCTGAACAGTGCGATGAGCGCCGCTGCGACGATGATGGCGAGCAGCAACAATCCGGTCGTTGGCGGCAGAGCCTCGAGGATCGATCGCGCCTGGCCGGGAACGATGCGGTTGGCACGGAAGGCTGCGAAGGGCGCGAGCAGAGCTGCATAGGCGACGATCACGGCTATGACCACGCCGAGCTTGTCGAAGCGCAGGGTCATGACGCGCGTTTGCGCGAGGCGCCCCCCTCTGGCCTGCCGGCCATCTCCCCCTTAAGGGGGGAGATCAGCTTTGCCGAGCGCCTTCGCCAATCACTGCGGTGGGAGAAGGAAGCGGGGCGCAGCAACCGCCAATCTCCCTCCTTGAGGGGGAGATATCCGGGAGGACAGCGGGGGGTGCCTCGCACCGGCATCGCGCTCTTCAAGGCAGGCTTTTACTTCAAGAACCCGTTCTTCTTCAGGAAGTCCTCGGCGACGCCCTTGACCGGCTCGCCGCCGACCTGCACGCGGCCGTTCAGTTCCTGCAGCGTGACGAGGTCGAGCTTGGCGAAGACCGGCTTCAGCAGCGGCTCGATCTCCGGATGTTCCTTGAGCACGGATTCGCGGATGATCGGCGCCGGCTGGTAGACCGGCTGCACACCCTTGTCGTCGTTGAGCACGACGAGGCCCGACGGCGCGATGCCGCCGTCGGTGCCGTAGACCATGGCGGCGTTGGCGCCGCTGGTCTGGTTGGCGGCCGCGGCAATGGTCGCCGCCGTATCGCCGCCCGACAGCGTGATCAGTTGCTCCGGTTTCAGCGTGAAGCCATAGGTGGTCTGGAAGGCCGGCAGGGCCGCGGCCGAGTTGACGAACTCGGCCGAAGCCGCCAACACAACCTGGCTGCCGCCGGCAACATATTTGCCGAAGTCGGAAAGCGTGGCGAGCTTGTTGCTGTCGGCCACTTCCTTGCGCAGCGCGATCGCCCAGGTGTTGTTGGCCGGCGCAGGCGACAGCCAGACGATCTTGTTGGCGTCATAGTCAAGTTTCTTGGCCGTCTCATAGGCCTTGGCGGCATCCTTCCATACCGGGTCGTCCGCCTTTTCGAAGAAGAAAGCCGCGTTGCCGGTGTATTCGGGATAGATGTCAATCTCGCCGGCGGTGATCGCTTTGCGCACCACCGGCGTGCCGCCGAGCTGGATGCGGTCCGTGGTCTTGATGTTGTTGGCGTTGAGAACGAGCTGGATAATGTTGCCCAGCACGCCGCCCTCGGTGTCGATCTTGGAGGAGACAACCACCTGTGCACTGGCAGAAGCCGCCGTGACGGCCAGAGCCAATGCCGCGCTGGCCAAAATCTTGACTGAAAACATTTTGAAAACCCCTTGTTATCCACCGAGATTCGGCAGCCGAATATGAGCATGGCTCGAACGGCCCGTCGGGGCATACGGTTTCATAACAACAGGCACAGGCGCAATATTTTTGTTCGGCGCGGCGCGTTCGACCCGAAGCATGCCGACAGCATTCTGTCAGGGCGACAGCGATCTGGACCAGGCGTTGGCCTTGCGTGAATTCGTCAGCTTGAGCGCACCGAGCGCGACGAAGCACAGCACTGTGACCGGAAAGATCATCCAGTTGAGCATCGTCCAACCCCAGGCGTTATAGACCATGCCCGAGAGCAGCGACGCGCAGGCGACCGAGCCGAATAGGATGAAATCGTGGAAACCCTGCACCTTGCTCTTTTCAGAGGGCCGGTAACTGGCCGCGACCATGGCGGTGGCGCCGATGAAACTGAAATTCCAGCCAAGCCCGAGCAGGATCAGCGCCGTCCAGAATTGCCATAGCGCCAAGCCCGACAAGGCGACGATGGCGCAGCCGATGAGCAGGACCAGACCTGCCGCCACGATGCGCTCGGCGCCGAAGCGATGAATCAGCGAGCCGGTAAAAAAGCTCGGCGCGAACATCGCCATGACATGCCAGGAAATGCCGAGCGTCGCATTATCCTCCGACAGGCCGCAGCCGACCATGGCCAGTGGTGCGCCAGTCATGACGAAGCTCATCAGCGCGTAACTGCCGACCTCGCAAGACAACGCGGCGATAAAGCGCGGCTTCGTGATGATTTCGACCAATGGCCTGGCATCGCTGTCGGCAACGTCGACCTTGGCGGCGGTCTTTGCCGGCAATCTCAGCAGCGACAGGATCGCGGCGCCGACGGCCGCCAGCACAAGGATGGATGCAAACGAACCGGCAAACATCACCGGCGCGAACAATTCCCGGGTGAAGATGACAATCTGCGGCCCAAGGATAGCGGTGACGATGCCGCCGGCCAGTACGAAGGAGATGGCGCGCGCCTTGAACTCCGGCGGCGCGTTATCGGCGGCGGCGAAGCGGAACTGCTGCACGAAGGCACCACCGATGCCGATCACGAGCAGCGCGAACGCGAAAATCCAGAAACTGCCGTGGAAAAGCGCCAGTGTCGCTATCAGGCCACCAAGCGCGGTGACGACGGTCCCGGTCATGAAGCCGCCGCGCTGGCCCATCCGGCGGATAATAGCCGCGGCGGGCAAAGCGCCGAGCGCCACGCCAAGGTTGAAGCCGGTGATTGGCGCTGTCGCCAGTGATTTGTCGGCGCCGAGCAGATATTGCCCGGCCAGCGCCCCCATGGAGATGGCGATGGGTGCCGCCGATCCGATAACCGCCTGCGAGGCGGCGAGGATCAACGCGGTGCGTCGCCCTTCCCTGCCCGTCTCGACAGCGATGGCCGTCACGATGCGTCCTTGCCACGTCCCTCGCCGCGCACCCGGCGCGATACGCGGTCGAGCACGGCATTGACCAGCTTCGGTTCGTCTTCCTCGTAGAAGGCCTTGGCGATGTCGACATATTCGGTGACGACGACGGCGACGGGCACATCCTCGCGCTTCATCAACTCATAGACGCCGGCACGCAGCATGGCGCGAAGCGTCGAATCGAGCCTGGACAACGGCCAGTCATCCGTCAGCGCCTGGCGGATGATCGGATCGATGGTCTTCTGATTCTCGACGACCCCCGTAAGGATGGCGCGAAACCATTGCGCGTCGGCCTCGCGATAGAGCGCGCCGTCGACTTCCTTGCCGAGGCGAAACGCCTCATATTCGGCGGTGATCTCGAAGACACCACTACCGGCCACGTCCATCTGGTAGAGGGCCTGCACGGCGGCGAGCCGAGCAGCGCCGCGCTTGTTGGCCTGGCGTGCCGCGGGCTGGCCGGGTGAAGCAGGTTCGCTCACGATCGCGCTCCCAGTTGTTCCTTGAGGGCAATCATGGTCAATGCCGCACGCGCGGCGAAACCACCCTTGTCGCCTTCCGAGCGCTTTGCCCGGGTCCACGCCTGCGCGTCATTCTCGGTGGTCAGGATACCGTTGCCGACACAGACGGAGTCCTGCACGGACAGGTCCATGAGCGCGCGGCTGGATTCATTGGCGACGATGTCGAAATGATAGGTATCGCCGCGGATGATGGTGCCGAGCGCAACGAAGCCGTCATAGTGCGTGCCGCCCTCGGCGGCACCGTCCAGCGCGAAGGTGATCACCGCGGGAATCTCCAGCGAGCCGGGAACGGTGACAACGTCATAGGTTGCGTCCGCTTCATCGAGCGCGCTTGTCGCGCCTTCCAGCAGCGCGTCGGCAAGATCGTCGTGAAAGCGCGCTTCGACGATGAGCAGATGCGCCTTCGCCTTCGGACGAATGAAGGCTCTGCCGTGTTGGGATGTGCCAGCCATAGATATCTCCGGGGGGTTGCCGGTGACTTAGGCCGAAGCCGGGTTGATCGCAAGCAGAAGATTGCTCGATGGACGCCTGCTCTATCGATCCTCCCGCGTATGCCATAGGCGCAACACGAAGATTGTCGTGCTCTGTATTTCGTAACGAATTTCGTAGCTGCCTACCAAAATGCGGCGCACCTCGCGTGGTTCGAACTCTTCCAGTCTCTCACCTATGCGTGGATACTCAACCAGCCGTGCCGGCGCGGCGGCAAGCGACTGTACGGCTCGTGCGGCAGCCGGACCATTTGCCGGCGCTAGAAAGTCATGGAGCCGGACCAGATCGGACAAAGCCTTACTGGTCCATTTCAACTCCATCAGCGTGGCACCGGCAGCGGCTTTTCGGTGCCAAGACTCTCAGCCCATGCCTGCACGGCCTGGTGATCGATGACCCGTCCTGCGTCCACATCGGCCAGTGCTTCCAGCGTGAGCCGTTGGCGCTCCTCCTCCAAATCCACCCACGCAGAAAGAGCTTGTTTGACAATCCAGCCGCGCGGGCGCTCAAGGCGAGCAGCCAGTTGGTCTACTTTTTCCGCCAGCGGCAGCGGAACGTGAGCGGTGATTACTTTTGTGTCCATCTAACCTCACAATCAGATTTAATCGTAGCGATTAAATCCGATTAAGTCGAGGTAGAGGGTCAGGCCGGCGACGTTCATAGCCCCTCTTTGGCCGCTGCTGCCAGCCGCGCCGCGTAGCGGGCCATGGTGTCGATCTCAAGATTGACGTGGTCGCCGATTTTGCGCTCGCCCCAGGTGGTGACGGTCAGCGAGTGGTGGATCAACAGCACGTCGAAGCGGGTGGCCTCGACCTTGTTGACGGTGAGCGAGGTGCCGTCGAGCGCGACGGAACCTTTCGGCGCGATGAACTTGGCCAAATGGCCCGGCGCTTCCAGCGTGAAGCGCACCGCATCACCTTCGTCCTTGCGCTCGACGATCTCGGCGGTGCCGTCGACATGGCCTGAGACAATATGACCGCCGAGTTCGTCACCGATCTTCAGCGCCCGCTCCAGATTGATCCGCGTGCCGGGTCTCCAGCCCGAGGCCGTGGTCAGCCGCAAGGCTTCTTCCCAGGCCTCGACCTCGAACCAGCGTGCGTTCGAGCCGCTCTCGGGCAAAGCCGTGACCGTCAGGCAGACACCGCCGCAGGAGATCGAAGCACCGATGGCGATGGTCTCGGGGTCATAAGCAGTATCGATGCGTAAGCCGATGCCTTCGCTGAGCGGCTTGACGGCCGCGACGGTGCCGATATCGGTGACAATTCCAGTAAACATCGATGCTGATCCTAGAGGTCCCTTACCCACTCGGCGTAGCTGTCTTCGCCGAACTGCATCTCGCGCAACTTGCGAAAGCCAGCCGGGATATGGTCAGCATCGACGGGCGATGCAATGCCGTCTTCGCCGATCGCTTCCGGCCCCTGGAACAGCACGACGCGGTCGACCAGCCCATCCGCCAGGAAAGCGCTGGCTACCTTGGCGCCCCCTTCGACCAGTACAGTAGCCATGCCGAGCGCCGCCAGATCCTCGAGCAGTTCCGGCAACGCGACGCCACCCTGATGCGTTTCGGTGCCGATGAAGCGCACACCGGCACGTTCGAGCGTCGCCCGGCGCCGCGGATCGGCCTCCAGGCAAGCGGCGACATAGAGCGGCACGCGATCCACGCCCGAGACCAGTTTCGAGCTCTCCGGGAGCCTGATCTGACGATCGAGGACGATACGAGCCGGCGAGCGATTCTCCAGCCCCGGCAAACGCACGGTCAGCGCCGGATCATCCTCCAGCGCCGTGCCGATGCCGACCAGGATGGCGTCGGCCTCGGCCCGTATCATGTAGACTTCGCGGCGCGCAATATCGCCTGTTATCGCGACCTGACCGGCGCCTTCCCTGCCGATCTTGCCATCGCTGGAAAGCGCAAGCTTAAGAGTCACTTCCGGACGCTTGTTGAGCGAGCGAATGAGATAGCCTGCCATCTGCTCGGCGGCTTCCGCCGCCAGTACCTTTTCGACCACCTCGACACCGGCGGCGCGCAGAATGGCGTAGCCCTTGCCGGAAACGCGCGGATCGGGATCGCTCGCCGCGCCAACGACCCGCGCGATGCCGGCATTGACCAGCGCATTGGCGCAAGGCGGCGTGCGGCCGTGATGGGCGCAGGGTTCCAGTGTCACATAAGCGGTGGCGCCGCGCGCCAATTCGCCTGCCTCGGCCAGCGCCTCGGTCTCGGCATGCGGGCGGCCGCCGATCGCGGTGACGCCGGTGCCGACGATCATCGGCCCCGCGCCGTCATCGCGCACGACCAGCGTGCCCACGGAAGGATTGGTCGAGGTCCTGCCCGCATTCCGGCGCGAAAGCCGCAGAGCGGCGGCCATGAAACGGCGATCAAGGGCCGCTTGTTTGGCCTCGCTGCGTTGCGGTGCTGCCATGGTCAGCCGGCGTCCTCTTCGCTCTTGTCTTCGTCACCCTTCAGTTCACCCAGCAGTTCATGGAAGTCCTTGGCCTCGCGAAAATTGCGGTAGACCGAAGCGAAGCGGACATAGGCGACGTCGTCGAGCGACTTCAGCGCTTCCATGACCAGTCGGCCGACCTCGCCGGAAGCCACTTCCGTCTCGCCCGAGCTTTCGAGCTGGCGCACGATGCCGGTCACCGCACGGTCGATGCGTTCAGGATCGACATTGCGCTTGCGCACCGCGATCTCGACCGAGCGTAACAGCTTGTCGCGGTCGAACGGCACTTTCCGGCCTGATTTCTTGACCACGACCAGATCGCGCAATTGCACGCGTTCGAAGGTGGTGAAACGGCCACCGCAGTCGGGGCAGACACGCCGCCTGCGGATCGCCGCGCCATCCTCGGCGGGGCGCGAATCCTTCACCTGCGTATCTTCGGACTGGCAATAGGGACAGCGCATAAAAAGCCTTGAGTTCGCGAATCTGATGAGGCGAAAGGCTTAGAGCCTTTCCGGTCGGGATTGAAGCAGTTCCGTTTCTTCGACGGCCTGCCGCATCAGAGATAGCGAGGCGCAAGCAAGATTGCCAGCGCGGGCAACCAGCCGCCGACCACACCCTCCATGCAAGGCCCATTCGCAGCCCCCACTCCCACCCGGCCGTCCGCATCACGGCGCGACGTCCTTGGTTGGAAAGCCGCAGGATGTTCCGAGATTGCGGTAGGCCTTGGTGAAGCCGTCCATCGGGATGCTGGCGACTGCCTCCTTGCCGAAAGCCACATCGAGCGAGGTGGCCTGGCGCATGGCACGCAGCAGCGCGAGACTGGTCTTGGCCTGATTGTCGACCGTCCAGCTCGGGCGGCCGTTGACGGCATCGCTGGAAGAGACCGTAGCCGAAACCTTGACGCCGGGGTCGCCGAAAGTCGCCGCGATCTTATCGCCGGTCGGCAGGTTGCGATTGTCGATGGTCAGCATTACGGCCGGATAAGCGTCTGGTGGCAGGGCATCGCCGGTCGAAATCGACAATGTCAGCGTGCCCGAATTGCCACTCGCATCGAAGAACGCCGTCGAAGCCGCGCAGGTCTTGCGAGCGTCCTGGCCGGTGTCGAGCGCATCGACGAGGGTTGTCCATCGGCCGAAGGTGCTGGTGGCAGGCATGTCCGGGGCGGGCTGGGTCTGCGCCAAAGCGGCGCCGCAAACGGCCAGCCAGCCGACAACGCCGAGCAAGCCAGAACGAAAATCGCGCATCCTCAATTCTCCGGTTCCATGCATCACCCGATCGAGGGTGATGCACCACGGCGGATAAAAGATGACGCTACGCGTCCGGTCAACCGAGATAAGGATAGAGCGGGAAGCGATCGGTCAGCGCCACCACCTTGGCCTTGACCGCCGCCTCGACCGCGGCATTGCCCTCGTCGGAATTGGCGACCTTGAGGCCATCGAGCACTTCTGCGATCAGCTTGCCGATCTCCCGGAACTCGGCCTGGCCGAAGCCGCGCGTGGTGCCGGCGGGTGTGCCCAGCCGCACGCCCGAGGTGACGAAGGGCTTTTCCGGATCGAACGGGATGCCGTTCTTGTTGCAGGTGATGTTGGCGCGGCCAAGGGCTGCCTCGGCCCGCTTGCCGGTGGCGTTCTTGGGACGCAGGTCGACCAGCATCAGATGGTTGTCGGTGCCGCCGGAAACGATGTCGAGACCCGTTTCCTTGAGGCTGGAGGCCAGCGCCTTGGCGTTGGCGGCCACGCTCTCGGCATAGACCTTGAAGCTCGGCTTCAGCGCCTCGCCGAAGGCCACTGCCTTGGCGGCGATGACATGCATCAGCGGACCGCCCTGCAGGCCGGGGAACACCGCCGAATTCATCTTCTTGGCAATGTCTTCGTCGTTGCACAGGATCATGCCGCCACGTGGGCCGCGCAGCGACTTGTGCGTGGTGGTGGTCACCACATGCGCGTGCGGCAGTGGCGAGGGATGCACGCCACCGGCGACGAGCCCCGCAATGTGCGCCATGTCGACCATCAGATAGGCGCCGACCGCATCCGCGATCTCGCGGAAACGCTTCCAGTCCCAGATGCGCGAATAGGCGGTGCCGCCGGCCAGGATCAGCTTCGGCTTGGTCTCGTGCGCGGTCTTTTCGATCGCGTCCATGTCGAGCAGATGATCGTCCTTGCGCACGCCGTAAGATACGACCTTGAACCACTTGCCGCTCATGTTGACCGGCGAACCGTGGGTGAGGTGGCCACCGGAATTGAGATCGAGGCCCATAAAAGTGTCGCCAGGCTGCAAGAGCGCCAGGAACACCGCCTGGTTCATCTGGCTGCCCGAGTTCGGCTGGACGTTGGCGAAGTTGCAGCCGAACAGCTTTTTCGCCCGCTCGATGGCCAATTCCTCGGCGACGTCGACGAACTGGCAGCCGCCATAATAGCGCTTGCCCGGATAGCCCTCGGCATATTTGTTGGTCATGATCGACCCCTGCGCCTCGAGCACGGCGCGCGAGACGATGTTTTCCGAGGCGATCAGTTCGATCTCGTGGCGCTGGCGACCGAGTTCGTTGCGGATGGCGCCGAAAATCTCCGGATCGGCATCTTCCAGCGTGGTTTCGAAGAAGGATTCGAATTTGTTCGACGCTGCCGCTGCTGTTGCCATGGCCTGAATTCCCCAGGGTTCGAGGTCAGTTTTTGTTTTGAGTATGCCGTCGTCCCAAAACCGCTGCACACTTTTGGGCGACATGCATTGAGTTCGCCGCGCCATTAACACAGTTGTTTTCAACCCGCCACGTTTGCAGCGCGAAATTTGCTGGCCGGTTTGCGCCAGAGGCTGCGAATCCACGGCACCTGGGCGTCGCCAGTCCTACTTCCGCATCTGCCTGCCGTTCAAAAGAGCTTCCGTAAGCGTGGTCTCGGTGAACAGCGCTTGCGCTGTGTGGTCGTTGATCTCGCCGCGGCGAAGCATGGCGCGCAAGGCGTCACGCTCGGCGGCGATGCCGGCGAGCCTCAGGTCGACCTCCAGCCTGCCTGCCTCCCGCACTTCGGCGCGCGCTTCGTCGGCCTCGTCGGACGCAGCGATACGTCGCCGGTAGGCAGCGACAATGCCGTTGGCGGCGGCGAGCCTGGCGCCAGGCACATCGCCCTCCCCTTCATCCGTCTGCGCGATGCTTTCAAGATGGGCGATTGCCGCCTTCGCCGCGCCGACACGCGCCATGCGCTCCTCGGCCGCCCCGGAATCTTCGCCTGGCCCGATCAGCCCGCGCGCGATCACCGGCAAGGCAAGGCTGGCGATCGCCAGGGAGCAGATGATAACGCCGGCGGCGAGAAAGATGACCAGGTCCCGTGCGGGGAACGGCGAACCATCCTGCAGGGCCAACGGCAGCGACAATATGCCGGCCAATGTGATGGCCCCGCGCACGCCGGCCACCGATCCCGCGAGCCGCACCCGCAGGCCGAATGGCTCGGCCTTGCGCTTGCCGAGCCGTGCGGCGAGCGCCGCCGCGATATCGCCGATCCAGATCCAGACGAAACGGAGCGCGATCAGGCACAGGGTCAGCGCCACCACGGTCAGCACCGGCTGGATGGCGGGATAATGGCCGGTGAGTTCCGGCGGCACCTTGCGGATGATTTCGGGAAGCTGGAGGCCGAGCACAATGAACAGCGCGCCGTTGAAGACGAAGGAAAACGTCGTCCACAGCGAGATCGTCTGCATGCGCGCCGAGACACCGAGAAAGCGGAATATGCCGGTGCTCCCGATCAGGAGGCCAGCGGTCACGGCGGCCAGGACGCCCGAGGCCTCGAAGTGCTCGGCGCCGAGATAGGCGACGAAGGGGAGCAGGATGGTGATCAGCACCTGCGCCTCGGCCGGCACGCCGCCGATGCGGTCGAGCAGTTGTAGCGCCTTGGCGGCGACGAACAATGCCGCCACGCCGGCCAGGATGCCTACCACCACCGCATAGAGAAAACTCAGCGAGGCGGCGGCGAAGGAAAAACTGCCGGTCAACGCTGCCGCGACGGCAAAGCGGAACATGACCAGACCCGACGCGTCGTTGAGCAGCGACTCGCCTTCCAGAATGTGCATTAGCCGCGCCGGAACGACGTTCCTGTCGACGATCGAGGAGACAGCCACCGCGTCCGTCGGCGACAGCACCGCGGCAAGAGCGAATGCAACGACCAGCGGGATGCTGGGCACCAGCCAGTGCAAGGCATAGCCGAAGCCGACGATGGTGAAGAAGACGAGGCCTATGGCAAGGGCAAGGATCGGCCAGCGCGATGCCACCAGCTCGCGCTTGGGCGCACCAAAGGCATCGCTGAACAGCAGCGGCGGAATGAACACCAGCAGGAACAGTTCCGGATCGATCTCGATATGGATGCCGCGCACCGGCCAGGCAAGCGCGGCGCCTATCGCGATCTGCAGCACCGGCAGCGGCACGCGCACCAGGCGCACCAATGCGCCGGAAACGGCGACGAAGACGAGCACCAGGAGGACAAAGATAGCGGCTTGCATGGCGCGATTCCGGCTGTTTCACGAACCATGCGCAATCGTCGGTCTCGCGTCCAGACAAGGCGCCGCGCGGCAATGACCGTCAGCCGCATCAAGGCGGCAGTGCGGCTGGTCGACTAGAGATTGATTTGAACACGTCCTCCGCAAAACGAAAGGCCGCCTCGAAGGCGGCCTTTCATAAAATTATCAATCACTTAGAGCGAAGAGGTGATCTGCAGCTCGCTGGCACCGTCAAGCGCGTAAATATCATCGCGGAACTGCACGACGCCGGGTCCCGTCGACCATGCCGAGAGATAGAGGAAGTGCACCGGCACCGGGTTGGTGACCTGGATCGGCGTGTTCTGGCCGGTCTTGATCGCCGCCTCGAAATGCTGGCGGTCCCAGCCGGGCGTGTCGCGCAGGATCCAGGTGACGAGGTCGCGCACGTTCTGGACGCGCACGCAGCCCGAGGAATCGAAGCGCATCATCTTGCCGAACAGGCTCTGCTGCGGCGTGTCATGCATATAGACGCCATCCGGGCTCGGGAAATTGATCTTCACCGAAGCCATCGCGTTTTCCGAGCCCGGATCCTGGCGGAACCGGTACTTGGCCGCATCATCCGTCGACCAGTCCACATTCATCGGATCGACTTCGCTGCCATCCGGCGCGAACAGGCGGATATGGCTGTTCTTCAGATAGTTGGGATCCTTCCGCATCAGCGGAATGATGTCCTTGCGCACGATCGACACCGGCGCGTTCCAATACGGATTGACAATGATCTCGTTGATCTTGGAATTGACGATCGGTGTCTGGCGATCGATCTTGCCGACGATTGCCGTGTGGCGGAGCACGACACGGTCATTCTCGACCGCCTCGACCTGAGCCGCCGGAATGTCGACCAGCACGTAACGATTGCCGAGTGTGCCGGCCTTCTCCTTCAGCCTTTGCAGATTGGTCTGCAACTGGCCAAGCCGGATCTGCGCCGAAACGTTCATCGCGGCATAGGTGTACTTGCCCATCGAGCCATCGGCGGGAAGGCCATGGCGCAGCTGGAAGCGCTTCACCGCCGAGTCGACATAGGAATCGAACGCCGTCGAGATGCCGGCATTCTGCGACAGGTCGCCCGCAATCATCAGGCGCTTGCGCAGCGGCACCACATCCGGGTCGTCGACGCCGAGCTGCAGCTTCTTGGTGTCCGGCACCGGCTGCCATCCACCCTGGCCGACGATGTTCTGATACTGCGCGACGGCCTGCTCGGTGAAGGCGACCGTCTGCGGGCTGAAAATCGGCAACGTCGAGGCCACCTTGCCGCCTTCGCTGGCGCGGGCATCGAACTGATCGTCCCAATTGCCGCGCGCCGAGGATTTCAAGATATCCCCGATCACATCCTGCGCATTCGCACGCCCGGCCACCATGGCGGCAGCGAGCAACGATGCTCCGGAAAGGAAAAAACGGCGGCTGGTTATCATGGACGTTCCAGACATTTTTGTAGCGGTTCGATCACTTTGCTGCGTTGATCATCGGGCGATCTCGCCCGCACTCTAAAATTGGCAATCTTAACAATTAGCCAACCATGGTCCGTATCACATTGGCGATAAACGCACGAGCGCGACACGGTTGCGGGTGGACGCAAGGCCTTCACCACTGCATCACTGCGATCCTCGGTTCCACTGGAATATGGCGGCAACGTGGCCTTTCGCCCAAATCGGACCGGCCGTCGCTCTGAAAAGAAAGGGACCGGTGCTTTTCGGCACCGGCCTGACTGGAGGTCGCTGTTTCGGCCGCGCTTCTTTGGCGCGGGCCAGATCTGTGTGGCGCCTTACATCCGGTAGGCGATGGTGTCGTTCCAGAAGCGGTCGAGCCGCTGCAGGGCGCGGTTCATCTGCTTGAACTCGTCGGTGTTGATGCCGCCGACCTGTTCGATCGAGCCGACATGGCGCTCATAGAGGCCGGCGACCACATCCGCCACCTCGTTGCCCTTCGGCGTCAAAGAAACGCGGACCGAACGGCGGTCGATGCGCGAGCGCTGGTGGTTGATGAAGCCGAGATCGACCAGCTTCTTCAGGTTGTAGGACACGTTCGAGCCGAGATAGTAGCCACGCGAGCGCAACTCGCCGGCGGTCAGCTCGGAATTGCCGATGTTGAAGAGCAGCAGCGCCTGGATGGCATTGATGTCGGAACGGCCGTTGCGGTCAAATTCGTCCTTGATCACGTCAAGCAGACGGCGGTGCAGCCGCTCGACCAGCTGCAGCGATTCCATGTACAGGGAACGGATAGCCTCGCGGCGATCGTCGGATACGTTGGCGGTCTTCGCCGCCGGACGCGAATTGATCATTGTCTTTGCCTCTCGTTTGTCGCCCTGGTGATTTTTTGTTTTTCACCTTGATCGCGACACTATCGAATACTCATAAAATTCGACTTAAACGCTAGGGCTAACAAGAGCTTACCGGTAAGAGGTTTCGAAAGAGGCTTAACGAACGGTCACCCGAGCAAGGATGATTAACCTAAAGATTTAGGCAATGATCGCGGGGCTGGATTCAGGCGGCCGCCAAGTCATCAATGGCCGCAAAGGCTTAGTGCCGTACGGGGCGTTTCTGCAGGTAGATGACGACGCGAAAGACGATGTAGAGCAGCGCCACCGCCGCATGCGAGACGACGATCAGCAGCCGATGGCCGAAAAGCTCGGGAAAACCGGCATACATGACGGTCTCGGTGACCGCGCAGATGAACCAGATCACCGGGCCCCAGGAGGCCAGCATCCACAGCCCCGCGGCGGCGAAGGGAAAAAACACGGCGAGCATCACCGTCGCCACCTGCCAGTGCACCGGCATGAGGTCGAAGCGCCACAGCGAGCCTGGATAGAAGCCGATCAGCTTGATCCAGTACAGTATGCCGAAGAGCAGGCAGTAGCCCGCGATGACGCGCTGGAACCAGGCGAAGATCACCTCGACCGTCGAGGGCTGAAGCACGACGCGTCTCGACGTCACTTCGCTCATGTCAGGAGTTCCCGTTCGCCGAGCGGGGCGAAATAGGCATCGATATCGGCCTCACGGACCGCGTCAAGACTTGCCGGCCGCCATTGCGGCTTCGATCCCTTGTCGATGATGGCGGCGCGGATGCCTTCGTAGAAATCGTGGCCGGCAAGCATGCGGTTGAGGATACGGAACTCCATCTTCATGCAGTCGTCCATCGACAATGTCAGCCCGGCGCTGATCTGCCGCCAGGCGACGCGAAGGCTGGTCGGCGAGCGCGTGCGGATCGTCGCCAGCGTCTTTGCCGCGAATTCGTCGGTGCTTGCCGCGCGGTCCAGGCTGTCGATGACATCCTGCAGCGACGGCTGGGCGAAATGGCGCGATATCGCCTCCAGGATCGGCCTTTCGGTCTCCCGCTTCGCCGGAACAAGGAAACCGTGCAGCACCGATTCCGGATCGCCAGTCAGCGCCAGCCGGTCGAGGAAGCTTGCCTGGTCCTCGGCCTTGATGGTGTGGGTGGCCAGACCAGACCACAGCGCATCGCCATAGCGGATGCGGTTGCCGGTCAGCGCCAGATACATGCCGAAGGAGCCGCCAAGATCGGGCAGCAAGTGGCTGGCGCCGACATCGGGGAAAAAACCGATGCCGACCTCCGGCATGGCGAACTGTGCATTCTCCGTCATCACCCGGTGCGAACCGTGAAAGGAAATGCCGACGCCGCCCCCCATGACGATGCCGTCGATGAGCGCCACATAAGGTTTGCGGAAGCTGTTGATGCGGGCGTTCAGCCGATACTCGTCAGCGAAGAACTCGACCGGCGGCTTTCCAGCCCGGCCGGCTTCGTAGATGTGGAGGATATCGCCTCCGGCCGAAAACGCCCTGCCCTCTGCCTTGATGACGACGACGTCCACGCCGTCATCGCGCTCCCAGGCATGCAGCGCCTTGCCCAGTGCCTTGACCATGCGATGGGTGACGGCATTGAGCGCCTGCGGCCGTGTCAGCGTCACGACACCGGCTCTGCCCAACCGTTCGAAGCGAATTTCGTCGCCTCCACCAAAATCCATTGCCAGAGAATCCCTTCCCCGCGCCTGCGGGACTGAAGTGCTAAAGGCGGCGCATGGGTGCGTCAATGGCAGCAGCCTCTTCGCCGCGGTCTTGGCGGCTGGCGGCAGCCGATGCTACGAAGATCGCCGCCATTCAAAGCGACGCGCCGATATCAAGCGCGCAGACGGGATCGGGGGACAGTTGGGCATATCCGGATTTCTTCGTACCGCGCTTTTCACGATCGGACTTGTGATCGCAGGCCTTGTACCGCGCGCCGCATACGCCGTCACGGCCGACGAACTCTACCAGTCGAAGACCATCGTCACCGGCCAGGGCGAAGCGAACCGCCAGATAGGCTTCAGAGACTGCCTGGATCGGGTTCTGGTCAGGGTTTCAGGCGATCAGCGGCTGCTGAAAAAACCAGAAATGGCGGATCTGCGCGACAAGGCTGGCAGCTTCGTCGATTCCTTCCGCTACCGCGACCGGCTGCAAGGCATTCCGATCCATGACGAGCAAGGCACGCATGACCGGCCACACGATCTCACCTGTCTCTACAAGCCTGATATCCTCGACAAGGTGCTGGCGTCGCTTGGCGGCAAACCCTGGCTTGGTGAGCGGCCGACACTCACCGTCTTTCTCGCCACCGAACAGGGCGCTCGGCATTTCGTGCTGAGCGCCGGGGAAAAGCGTGGCGAGACGATGCGCGAATCCTTCGCCAATGCCGCCGGTCCGATGCTGATGCATGTCGTGTTTCCGAAGGCTGCTCAGCTTGCCGGCTTGGACGAAACAGCGCTGGGCTCCGCCGATATGGCAAGGCTGGACCGACTGGCCAAACAGACCGGCGGCACCCAAGCGCTCGCCGGCAGCATGGTATGGAGCGACAAAGAGCTCGGCTGGATCGCCGATTGGCGACTGGCCGATCACGGCAAGACCTATCGTTGGCAGGTACGTGGCGTCAGCTTCGACGAGGCGTTTCGTGTGGCCATCAGCGGTGCGGCGCAGATTCTGTCCGGCAACGGAAAGCCTTGAGAGGTCCGCGGCCCTTATCTTCCCGCCGGCACTTTCTCCGTGAACGGAGAGACGAAAAGCTGGCACAAACGTGTCGCATTGGTCAGCGCCACGGGCTCGTGGTAAAAGCCGGCTATCCGGAGTTTTGGCAATGAACAAATTCACCCCGACAAAACCAGCCGGCGCGCGCAGCGTCGACGACGTCACCGGCAGCCGCCGCCTGCGCCGCATGCGCAAGGCCGACTGGTCGCGCCGGCTCGTGCAGGAGAACCGGCTTTCGGTCGACGACCTGATCTGGCCGATCTTCGTCGTCGAGGGCAATAATGTGCGCGAGCCGATCGCCGCCATGCCAGGCGTCTTCCGACTGTCGGTCGATCTCGCCGTCAAGGAGGCCGAACGCGCGGCCAAGCTCGGCATACCGGCACTCGCCACTTTCCCCAATGTCGAGCTGGGCCTGCGCGACCAGACCGGCTCGCATATCCTCGATCCGGAAAACATCATCAACCGCGCCACCCGCGCCATAAAGAGCGCAGTGCCCGAGATCGGCATCATCACCGACGCCGCGCTCGATCCGTTCACCAGCCACGGCCATGACGGCATCCTGCGCGACGGCATCATCGTCAACGACGAAACGGTGGAACAGGTCGCGGCGGCGGCCGTCATCCAGGCGGCGGCGGGCGCCGATATCATCGCGCCATCCGACATGATGGATGGCCGCATCGGTGCCATCCGCGACGCGCTAGACGCCAACGGCTTTCAGGACGTGGCGATCATGTCCTACGCGACCAAGTTCGCGTCGGCCTTCTATGGCCCTTATCGCGAGGCGGTCGGCACCGCCGGCCTGCTCAAGGGCGACAAGAAGACCTACTATATCGACCACGCCAATTCGGACGAGGCGGTACGCGAGGCCGAGCAGGACCTCGCCGAGGGCGCCGACATGCTGATGGTCAAGCCCGGCCTGCCCTATCTCGACATCATCCGCCGGCTGAAGGACGAATTCCAGATGCCGACCTTCGCCTACCAGGTCTCGGGCGAATATTCGATGATCAAGGCAGCGGGCGCCAATGGCTGGATCGATGGCGAGAAGGCGATGCTGGAATCGCTGCTTGCCTTCAAGCGTGCAGGCTGCGACGGCATCCTGACCTATTTCGCGCCCGAAGTGGCCGTGATGCTGAAGGGGTAACTTCGGCCCTCAGCCACCGCACCGCGACCCTTCCAGGTCTTGCATGACACGCTTCGGAGCCGGCTGTCATCTCGGCGACTTCCCGCTGACAAGGTGGGCTGGTTGCGGCTATGATGCCGCATGGCCGGAGGCGGCCGGCAGCCCGCACCTCGCCAAGAGGCATGGCGAACGCCTGCAGAGGATGCTTCCTGACCCGTTTCACCGTCGGGCGAAGGGGTCGGCAATGCGGGCACTGACGAAGACTTCGCCGTGACCCGAGGAAACGGACATGCTTGCCTATCGCGATGCCAAGACGATGGCGAAAGCCATGCGGGACGCGCTTGCCGACCACGACCTGACGATCAGCCACAGCGAGGCCCTGGAAATCGTCGCGCGCCAGTTCGGACTGGCGAACTGGAATATCCTCTCGGCAAAGATCGAAGTGCCGCTCGCGCGGCAGGAGACGATCATCTTCGAACGGACGGCGCCAATCGTGCGCATCTTCGACGTCGCGAAGGCGCACGAATTCTACCTCGGCTTCCTCGGTTTCACCGTGGACTGGGAACACCGCCACGGCGACCACTTCCCGCTGTACACGCAGGTCTCGCGCGGCAATCTCGTCCTGCACCTGTCCGAACACGCCGGCGACGCGACGCCAGGCGGCAACATGGTTGTCTACATGAAGAGCATCCGCGACTTCCATGAGGAGCTTGCGGGTAAAGACTACCGCTATATGAAACCCGGCTTGGAAGATGAGGACGGGCGGCTGACGGTGGAGGTCATCGACCCGTTCAACAACCACATCCGCTTCATGGAGCTCGTCAGCGAATGAGTTGGTGTGGCAACCGTCGGCGGCGGCTTGCATCAATCGTCACGGACATCGCTTGACCGCGGGTCCGGACACGCATTATTCGCATCTCGATACCACTTGCAATTTGCAATCGGTTTGCTACAAAAAACTGCTTGCATAACACAACTGACTATCGAGGAGATTTCATGTCCAAGCTGCGTGTCAATGCATTCTCCCTATCGCTCGACGGCTTTGGGGCCGGTCCCAGCCAGGATTTGGAGAATCCGCTCGGTGTCGGCGGAAAATCGCTGCACAAATGGGCGTTCACCACCCGGACCTTCCGCAAGATGTTCGGCGAGGAAGGCGGCGCCACCGGCGTCGACGAGGATTTCGCCGCGCGCAGCTTCGAAAATGTCGGCGCCTGGATCCTGGGCCGCAACATGTTCGGACCCATCCGCGGCCCCTGGAAGGACGAGAGCTGGAAGGGCTGGTGGGGCGACAACCCGCCCTATCACGTGCCGGTCTTCGTGCTGACCCACCATGCGCGTGAGCCCGTCGTCATGGAAGGCGGCACGACCTTTTACTTCGTCACCGAGGGTATCCATTCGGCGCTTGAGCAAGCGAAGGCTGCGGCTGATGGAAAGGATGTGCGAGTCGGTGGCGGCGTCGCGACAATCAGGCAATATCTGGAGCAGAAACTTATCGACGAGATGCATCTGGCGATCTCGCCCGTGCTGATCGGCGCAGGCGAAAACCTTCTGGCCGGCCTCGACATGCCGAAACTCGGCTATCAATGCAGCGAACAGGTCGCTTCGCCGCACGCCATGCATGTGGTCATCAAACGGGCATAGCCGCAACTCCGGTCATTGGCGAAACCCGCAGGTGCAAGCCTCTTTCTCTCCGTCACTATGCGGGGAGAGACGGAAATGCGCCTCAATATTTCTCCGGCACATAAAGTTCTCGCGGCAGAACCTGGCGCTCGTATTCCGGGTTGAACACGCGCTCGGGCAGTGTGATCTCCTCGTGCGGCACATCTTCATACGGCATCTGCTTCAAAAGATGATCGATGCAGTTGAGCCGCGCGCGCTTCTTGTCGTTGCCCTCGACGATGAACCAGGGCGCTTCGGGAATGTTGGTGCGGGCGAAGGTTTCTTCCTTGGCCTTGGTGTATTGCTCCCAGCGCACACGCGACTGGAGATCCATGGGCGACAGCTTCCACTGCTTCATCGGATCGTGGATGCGCATCAGGAAGCGCATCTGCTGTTCCTCATCGGTGATCGAGAACCAGTATTTGACCACGGTGATGCCCGAGCGCACCAGCATGCGCTCGAACTCCGGCACGTCATGGAAGAACTCCTCGACCTGCTCGTGCGAAGCAAAGCCCATCACCCGTTCGACGCCGGACCGGTTGTACCAGGAGCGGTCGAACAGCACGATCTCGCCGCCCGCCGGCAGATGCGGGACATAACGCTGGAAATACCATTGCGACTTCTCGCGCTCGGTCGGCGCCGGCAATGCCACGACGCGGCAGATGCGCGGATTGAGCCGCTGGGTGATGCGCTTGATGACGCCACCCTTGCCAGCGGAGTCACGGCCCTCGAAAATCACCACCAGCTTCTTCTTGTGATAGGCGACCCAGGACTGGAGTTTGATCAATTCGGACTGCAGGGTGATCAGGTCGCGAAAATACTGCATGCGATCGATCGAAGGCGGATGCGAATTCTTGTAGATCTTGGCGATCTCCATCGACAGCGCCGGCTCCGACATTTCGAGTTCATAATCTTCGTCGAGCGTATCGGCGAGCTCGGCTTCGAGCCAGTCCTTGGCGGGAGAATTCTGTTTTAGCTCGGTCATGTCAGCTGCTCCGCTTGCAAACCCTGTCGGTTCCGGACGGTGTTCCCATTGCTGGCCCAGCGGCCTTGATGGAAACACCTGAGCCGACTTCAATATAGGCCGGCAGTGACGGTTTTATTGCAACTCAGGCGTGATTGCAGCCACTGCGGCTGACCGAAGGCGCGTGACGCCTAACCTTCGATGAACCGCCAGAGTTCGGGGTCGGGTTCGATCTGACCGCTGAGCACGAAATATTTGTAGAGCACGAGCAGGGAGATCGCCTGCTCGTCTCGCTCATTGGAAAATTTGCGGCAATAGGCGTTGGCTGCGGCGATGATGCGCTCCGCCGC
The DNA here is from genome assembly GCF_006439395.2 of Mesorhizobium sp. B4-1-4. Taxonomy (NCBI): domain Bacteria; kingdom Pseudomonadati; phylum Pseudomonadota; class Alphaproteobacteria; order Hyphomicrobiales; family Phyllobacteriaceae; genus Mesorhizobium; species Mesorhizobium sp. B4-1-4. The sequence continues at coordinate 1,317,639 of NZ_CP083950.1, read as the reverse complement.
CGCCGGGTGCGCTTCGAAATAGCGCACCTTTTCGCCGAGATCGGCGAAATCCGGATCGAGTGGCACATAGTGGACATTGGCTTCGAGTTGGCTCTCCGCGAACCATGTCTCGTAGGTCGGCGGCGGCATCAGGCAGAGCGAGTTCGAATTCATGATCCATTTGAGGTTGGTCGCCACGTCATTGCCCTCGAGCGAGACGATATAGCGGTAGCGCAGATGCTGGCTGATGCTGAGAAAGGGCTTGCTGTATTCGGCCGGAGCACTTCGCTTGTGCGAACCCACGTCGCAGAAAGGCAGGTCGCGCGCTGCGTCCAGAAACCGTGTCCTGATCGGATTGTTGAGATCGCCGCGCCAGATCACGACCGGCAGCTTGTCGGCAAAGGCGACCGCGTCGTCCGGCATGTAAAAGTGGCGGAACTTGTTGAACTTCAGGATGACCGCGTTGCTGTTGTCGGCGCGGATCGGCCGATCCTTGACGAGTGTCGGCACCTTCGGCACATGCCTGACGTCGCCAAACTCCAGGTCGAGGAGCAATGCCCGATCGAAATAACGGGCGAACTCCTTCAGGTCGTAATAGTACATGCTCGGCTCAAACGGCATCTTGTCGATGCGCACCGCATCCGGGCTTGGCATAAAGGTGCCCTGCAACTTATTGTAGTCATTCAACCGCCGGTGCACGGCCTCATCCGAGAGCCTGGCCTGCTCCAGGCGGGCCGCCAGCCGTCGTCGGAAGAGGACCTGGGGGGCGATATCGCGCATGACGTTTCGCGCATAGTAGAAAACCTTCTGCGTCGTTCGTTTTATGGTGGCCATCGTACCACGTTGATATCAGGACAAACGCGACCAAGACACCCGGCAGCCCGAGATAGTTCCCGCGCCATGCTCACACGCCATTGTGCCAGGCATTTCGCAACCCGGTGTCATCCAAACGCGAGACCAATGGCGCCGACGCCAAATGTCGCCGGCGACTAGCCCGTTATGTAACGCCAGACCTCGGCATCGGGCTTGATCTGGCCGCTGAGCACGAAATATTTGTAGAGCACCAGCAGCGAGATCGCCTGCTCCGTCTGTTCGTTGTCGAATATCCGGCAATAGGCGTTCGCGGCCGCGATGATGCGCTCGGCCTTCGCCGGGTGCCGTTCGAAATAGGCCACATGTTCGGCCAGGTTCGAGAAATCCGCTTCAAGCGGTACATAATGGACATTGGGCTCGAGCAGCCGCTCCGCGAACCACGTCTCATAGGTCGGCGGCGGCATCAGGCAGAGCGACCTCGAGTTCATGATCCATTTGAGATTGGTCGCCACGTCATTGCCTTCGAGCGAGACGATGTAGCGATAGCGCTGCTGCTGGCTGATGCTGAGAAAGGGCTTGGCGTATTCGGCCGGAGCGTTCGGCTTGTGCGAGCCGGCATCGCAGAACGACAGCGCGCACACAGCTTTCAGAAATCTTGTCCTGATCGGATTGTTGAGATCGCCGCGCCAGACCACCGCAGGCAGCTTGTCGGTAAACGAAATGGCGTCGGCCGGCATCTGGAAGTGACGAAACTTGTCGAGCTTCATTATGACCGCGTTCTTGTTATCATCACGGATCGGCCGGTCCTTCACGATCGACGGCACCTTCGGCACATTCCTGACGTCGCCGAACTCCAGGTCGATGAGCAATCCGGGATCGAAGTAGCGGGCAAATTCCTTCAGGTCGTAATAGTACATGGTCGGCGTGAAGGGCAGCTTGCCGACGCGCACGGCATTCGCGCTTGGCGTGAAACCATCCTGCAGCTTGTTGTAGTAGTTCAACCGCCGGCGCGCCGCCTCTTCGGAAAGCCTCGCCTTTTCCAGGCGAATGCCCAACCTGCGTCGGAACAATGCTTGCGGAACGACATCGCGCACAAAATTTCGCGCATAATAGAAGACCTTTGCCGACGTCCGCGCAATTGTGGCCATGGTTCACTTGATCAAACGGGCAGCTCTCAAGACGCTGGCGCCCTGGCGTTTCCTACATCATTGTGGCGCCCATCTGGCAAGGCCCCGGCATATCTTCGACGTCAGAACCCACGCGCTGTCGTTTCAGCTGTTGTGTTTGACGGCTAATGCTCCTAGGCAGGTTCAGAGCCGCAAGGCAGGTCAAAGGGAGCCGATATGGCGCGAGCACCGAACTACGATCAGGAACGCAAGGAGCGCGACCGGCAGAAAGCGGCCAAAAAGGCCGAGAAGCTGGCGGCCAAGGTTGCCGCGCGGGAGCGGTCGAAGCCCGAGGCCAAAGTCGAAGCCGACACAGGGGAATGACGGCAACAGGCCCGCGATTGCCGGCTCCGTCTTAACGCATGTCGCGCCGCGTCAGGCGGGCGCCTTGTCGCTGATGAATACATCCACTTCACGCGCCGCGGCGATGAAGGCGCGCCGGGCATTCATGGCCGGCTTGTCGCCGGCCAGTGCGTCGTGGCAGGCCTGAAGTGCCGCGCGATGCTTGGGACTGCGCTTGCCGGGCCAGCTGTTGAGGAGGTAATCGGAAGCCTCCCTCGCCGAACGCAAGAGCTGAGTGCTTCCTGCGGTGACGGACTTGACGGTCACCGGCGTTTCAAATCGGTTGTTTTCCATCGCCGCTCTTACGCCATCGGCGCCCATGAAGCGAGGCCGAAAGTGCACTCCGCGTCCGGACATCGCTTTTTGCCCGGCGAGTGCCCTGCCGGTCAGGCCGCTAAGCGGCGACGACTGCAAATCCCCTGGCGCGAAGACCGCGCCGATCGTTGGCAAGCGACGCCACCAGCCGGTCGCGGCTGCCGATGATGTGGGCTGAAAGCCGGCGCGCCGCTTCATCGGCGTCGCCAAGCCGTGTTGCCGCCAGAATGGCGCGATGTTCGGCCCAGGCGCGGCCAAGGGCTGCTTCGTCGCGCACCTCCAGCCAGCGAGCACGCGACAGGCGCGTCATGGCATCGCGCACCGCCCTGAACAGGAATTCGTTGCCCGACAGCCGCGCCAGCTCGATGTGAAAATCCATGCCGACACGGTGCCATTCCTCGCGCGGCGTGTTTTCGTCGCAGGAATCGAGCATCGCCTCGATGACGTCGAGGGCGCTCCTTTCGTCGTGCGCGCATGTCAGCCTCAGGGCCGCGACCTCGACCGCTTCGCGATAGACCGCGATCTGCTCAAGCTCGGCCAGGTTGATGGGCGAGACCGTCCAGCCGCGCCCGTCCCTGCCGACAAGACCCTCGGTCTCCAGCCGCAGCAGTGCTGCCCTGACCGGCGTGCGCGAGGCGCCGAAGCGGCCTTCGACCCATCGCTCGGTCAATTTCTCGCCGGGACCGATCTCGAGCCCCAGGATCATTTCGCGCAACTGTCGTTCGACATTCTGCATTTGCGACATCGCGCTGCCCTTTTCTGAAGCCGCATTGACAGCGGCCGGGTTGGCGTTCATGACGGATACCGGGTTGGTATCCCAAAATGGTATCCGCAACAAGTGCTGATACCGAACAGGCAGGTCATGACACAGGAAGACGCTCAACAAAGCGGTTACAGCATCCACTGGCGGCGCAATCTTGCCGTCTGTTTCGCGGGCTCGTTCAGCACGCTCATCGCCATGACTCTGCTTTTGCCCTTCCTGCCGCTTTACGTCGAACAGCTCGGCGCACAGGGCCATGCGGCGATCGTGCAGTGGTCCGGCATCGCCTATGGCGCCACCTTTTTCGCCGCCGCCCTTGTCGCGCCGTTGTGGGGCCGGCTGGGCGACCGCTATGGCCGCAAGGTGATGCTGGTGCGCGCCAGCTTCGGCATGGCGATCTGCATGTCATTGACGGGCATGGTCGAGACGGTCTGGCAATTGGTGTTGCTGCGCCTGCTGATCGGCTTTGCTGGCGGCTATTCCTCCGGTTCGACCATTCTGGTGGCCATGCAGACACCCAAGGACCGCTCCGGCTGGGCGCTGGGCGTCCTGTCGGCCGGGATCACGGCAGGCTCGCTGGTCGGCCCCCTGCTCGGAGGCGCGTTGCCGCCGGTGATCGGCATTCGCGCCACCTTCCTGTTGTCCGGCGGCGTTATCTTCCTTGCCTTCCTGGCGACGACCTTCCTGATCAAGGAGAACCCGCGCCCGAAGCCCGCCAAGTCGGCGTCGGGCACAAAGCCGAAAAGCGGCTGGTCGCAGATCCCGGACAAACGCCCGGTGGTGGCCATGCTGGCGACCGGCATGCTGCTTGCCTTCGCCAACATGTCGATCGAGCCGATCATCACTGTCTATGTCCAGCAGCTCATCGAGGATCAGAGCCGCGTCACGATGGTCGCCGGCGTGGTGATGTCGGCGGCGGCCCTTGGGACGATCCTGTCCGCGTCGTGGCTTGGCAAGCTTGCCGACCGTGTCGGCCATTGGAATGTCGTCGTGGGAGCGTTGGCCGTCTCGGCCCTGCTGCTCATTCCGCAGGCCTTCGTCACCGATGGCTGGCAATTGATCGGTCTGCGTTTCCTGATGGGCCTGGCGCTCGGCGGCCTGCTGCCCTGCATCACCAGCGTCATTCGCCACAACATCCCCGATGGCGTGGGCGGCAACGTGCTTGGCCTGGCGATTTCGGCACAATATGTCGGGCAGGTCGCGGGGCCGCTGTCCGGTGGCTTCGTGGGCGGTCACTTCGGCATGCGGGCGGTGTTTCTCGGAACATCGGTGCTGATGGCCGGCGGTGCCGTCTACAACTGGATTGTCCAGTCGCGGCGGACACGGCATATGGTGCTGGAGGCGGGCGAGCCCTGAGACGGGTCTGGCCCGCCGCAAGAAGGAGCCTCGACATGACCTTCGCCGATCCGAACGGCAGCCGTATGCTTGTGTTTGCCGGCGGTCTCGTCGGCGCGGCGGGCGTGGCGCTGTCGGCAGCGGCCGCGCATCGCGGCGGCGCCTTCACCGGCACGGCCGCGTCATTCCTTTTGATGCACGCGCCGGTGTTCCTGGCCATCGGCCTCATCGGCGCGAATCGCTTTCTGCGGATCGCCAGCTTCGCCCTGCTTGCCGGGCTCCTGCTTTTCGCCGGCGATCTCCTCGCCCGCGATTTCCTCGGATCGAGACTGTTTCCGATGTCGGCGCCGATCGGCGGCACACTGCTCATCGCAGGCTGGCTGGGGATAGCAATTTCTGCCCTGACGCGCCCACGTCCTTAGGGAACCAGGAAAGGCTCAGTCCCGACGACGTTCGTGGCGGGCCACCACCTCGCGACTGCGCGTTGCGGGCTTTGTCCGGCGTTGCGCCTCCGGCCGTTCCGCGGCCGGCGCGATGCCCCAATAGTCGCGGTAGATGTCTTCGAACAGATGCTTGATGGGATGCATAGCTTTTTTCCCTTTGAATTGAATTGAATCGATCCAATCAATGGGCGCAGAAAGCTGAGCCGATCAGCTCCGCCTCCGCTCCACCAGGAAGCGAAGGTCGCGAATCCATAGGCCGGTTCTACCCCGGCGCCTGGATTGTGGCCGGTCGATCCGATGCTTCAATCGTTGCGATAGACGTCTTCGAACAGGTAGCCGATGGGAGCCATAACGCTCCACTCAAAGCCATCAAACAGAAGCGAATCCGCTTTGATTGGATCGATTCAAACATAAACTTGCAATCCTTGCTGAGTCAAGGGGAAATTTGAATCGATCCAACGAAAGTACTGGCTGCAAATCCGGAACGTGCTAAATGCATGTCAGGAGGCACGCACAATGGCGTCACTCACCGCAGGCAACCGAAGACCCGTCCGGCTGGCCGACATCGCCAAAGCGGCCGGCGTTTCGCACGGCACCGCATCCAATGTTTTCAGCCGCCCCGAGATCGTGCGCGAAGAAGTCCGCGAACGGGTTCGGGCAGCAGCCGAAGCGATGGGCTACGGCGGGCCTGATCCAAAGGGTCGGCTGCTGCGGGCCGGCAAGGTAAACGCCATTGGCGTGGCCACCGCCGAGCCCCTCTCCTACTTCTTCGACGATCCCTTTGCGCGCGTCATGATGGCGGGCATCTCGCAGGCTTGCGATGCGACCGGAGCCGGCATCTCCCTGGTCTCGGCTGCCAACAACGAACAGCTTGCATGGAACATCCAGAGCGCCTTGGTCGACGGCTTTATCGTCTTCTGCATCGAAGGCGGTTCGCGCCTGGTGGAATTGGCGCGTGAGCGCAAACTGCCCTTTGTGGCGCTCGACCTGGATTCCGAGGATGGGTCCGTCGCGGCGATCGGTGTCGACAACATCGCCGGCGCCAGCATGGCGGCGCGCCATCTCACCGATCTCGGACATCGCCGCTTCGCGGTTCTGGCGCTGCCTTTCGCTGACGGCAGAACAGGTCTTGTTTCACCCGAGCAGGTTCGAGCCGCGACTTATGCGGGGACGCGCGACCGGCTCACCGGCTATCTCCAGGAGCTTTCCCGCGTTGGCGTCGACGCGTCCAAAGTGCCCGTCTACGAGACCAGCAACGATGCGGCGAGCACGAAGGCGGGGCTCGAAACCATCTTCGCTTCCGACCACCCGCCGACAGCCATCCTGGCGATGTCGGACAGGATAGCCTTGGTGACGCTCGAATGGCTGAGCGCGCGCGGGCTCAACGTCCCCGACGATGTTTCCGTCGTTGGGTTCGATGGTGTTCCGGAAGCATCGGTGTCCGAGCCGCCCTTGACCACCATCGCCCAGCCGATTGCCGAGATGGGCCGCCTTGCCGTCAGGGCGATCCTGGAGAGCGACGGGCCGGTCAGCCGGCAGCAACTGCCGGTCGAACTGATCGTGCGAGGCTCGTCGGCTCCGCCGCGCGGCTGAACCGCATTCCCCTCAGCGATTGGCCCTTGCCACGGCGAAGATACCGAAAGGCGCACGCACCGGCGTGACATCCTTTTGCGTCACGCGAGCCTTGCCGGAGCCGCCGATGGTCGACAGCCATTCGAGATAGAAGGCGAGCGCGAACTGCATGGCGATGCCGGCTGATAGCAACAGGCTGTCATAGGCAAGCCCGCCCGGATTGACCAGTTTCATCACCTGCGCGACCATGGCGATCACCGTGCCGGCGATGAAGACCGGCAGCGAGCGTTTGCCCAATATCGCCAACGGATGGTCAGGGCTGGTGCGGAACAGGTTGGAGAGCGCTGGCAAGACGACGATCAGATAGCTGACCGCCAGGATGTGCACCAGCCGCGGCAGCGACAGGAAGGTCTTGTCGAAGCCGCCGATCACCACGGGCAGGTTGAACCACGTTATCTGCCCCCAGAGCGGACTGTGCACCCATACCAGTGCCGCCAGCACATAGGCGGCGGCAGCGCCGACCAGCCAGCGGTTGACCGGAATGACACCGCCGCGCCTGACATGCAGCATGGCGGCCACGCCGATGTTGAACAGGAACTGCCAGGACAGAGGGTTCAGGAACCAGAAGCCGGGCTCGGGATAGTTGGGCGGGGCGATCTGCCAGATGCCGGCGACGAGCCACAGCGCACCGGACACGGCAAGTGCCACGGCGGGCCTGTAGCTGATGAACAGGACGAAGGCCGGTGCCATCAAAAGCAGCGCGGCATAGACCGGCAGGATGTTGTTGTAGCCGAGCTGGTGGCCAAGCGTGACGATGCCGACCAGCACTTCCGGCGTGTTCTTCATCAGCGGCTCGATATTGATCATCTTCAGCAGTTCCGGCCGCCCGGCAAGCACCGCCACGGCGCAGAACAGGGCCATCACCATCATCGTCGTGACGATGTGGGCGCTATAGAGCACGCCAGCCCGCCGCCACATCTTCAATGTCGCGAGAAGCCGGCCGCCCGGCCGGAACTTCGTGCCATAGGCGAGCGCGACCGAGATGCCCGAAATCAGCACGAATCCCTCGGCCGCGTCCGAGAAGCCGAAATTCTTGTAGGTCAGGGTCTCGAAAGCCGTCCCTGGCACATGATCGATGAAAATGGTGAGCAGCGCCAGCGCGCGCAGTACATCGATACGCGTGTCGCGTTCGGGCGAAACAGGGGTAGTCATCGACAAAAGGCCTCAAAGCTGGTTGTTCATGTCCAGCAATGCGACCCCCGGCGCACCGCTTCGATTCCTCCCATCGGGAGTATATCGGCGCTGAAACGGGCTGGAATGCGCCTGGTTCAATCAACTTTCGCGGAGCATGAAAATATTGCGTTTTGAAGCCGGCAAATTGAGCGAGACGTCATATAATCAAGAGGATGCGGGATGACTGGCAACAGCGTCGAAAACAGTCCGCTGCGGATGGATATGGCCTTTCCCTATCGTCTCCTGGGGGACGGCGGGGACGGCCGTGAATGCCTTTTCCTGCTGCATGGATCGGGGGTCGACGAGACCACCCTGGTGCCGCTGGCAAGACGGATCGCGCCCGGCGCCGTGCTGGTCGCGGCACGTGGCCGTATCCCCCAGGAGGACGGTTTTCGCTGGTTCGAGCGGATAACCCCGACGCGTTTTGAACAGAAGAGTATCCTTGCGGAGACGGCTGCCTTCGCGGCATTCGCAAGCCAGGCCGCCAAGCGCCATGGGCTCGACCTCGATCGCGCGACCTTCCTTGGCTACTCGAATGGCGCCAACCTGATTTCCAGCCTGATGCTGCTCCATCCCGGTATCGTGCGCAGGGCGGCGCTGCTGAGGCCAATGCCCGTGCTCGACCAAACGCCGGCGACGGACCTGAAGGGAACCCGCGCACTGATCATCGCCGGGGCCGTCGACGAAACCTACGGACCCTTCGCGCCGGCGCTGGTGACGCTGCTCAGCCGGCACGGTAGCGAGATCGAGGCCCGGATCATCCCATCGGGCCACGAAATCGGTGATCCCGACGCCGCGATCGTCAGGCAATGGCTGGCGGGGCCGGCTGCCGTGGCGCACGTAGCTGAAAGGTGACGCTATTTACCCCGAATTATCCCCGAAAGTGGCCTGGGGCTTCCTTTCTCCACAGCGGCGACATATCTCTGTTACAGACTGTCTATCGAGATACTGTTCACTGAGGGGGAGGTCTGCATGGCCGACAAGAACAGCATCACTCTGCTCGACGACACTTCGCAATTGCCGGTCATCGCAGCCAATCCAGCCGAAATCGCCAAGATCGAGGACAGCATCGACGTGCGCGATCGCGCCGCGATTTCGGTCTTTGGAGACCGCGCCCAGCAATCCGTCAGCGACTATGCCGACAGGATCCTGTCGCAGATCCGCAACCGCGATCTCGGCGACACCGGCGACCTCCTGACCGACATCATCATGAAGGCCAAGAACCTCGATCCGGCCTCGCTGAAAGACCAGGGTTTCCTCAGCAATCTGTTTTCGTCGTTCAAGGCGCGGCTGGAGCGCTTCAAGGAAAAATACGAGGATGTTGCGGGACAGATCGACCGCATCGGCCTGGAACTCGACCGCCACAAGGACACGCTGCGGCGCGACATTGCAGTGCTCGACGACCTGCACGAGCAGACGAAGGACTCCATCCTCAAGCTCGACGCCTATGTGCAGGCCGGCAAAAAATTCGTCGACGACTACCGCGCCAACGAACTGCCCAAGCTGAAGGCGGCGGCCGACGCCAAGGGCAGCGACGCGGGCGGCACATTGGAGGCGCAAGGCTATCAGGACGCGGTGCAAGCGCTCGACCGGCTGGAAAAGCGGGTTTTCTACCTCGTCCAGGCGCGCCAGCTCGGCATTCAGCAGCTGCCGCAGATCCGCATCGTCCAGTCCGGTGATGAGACGCTGATCGAGAATCTGCAGGCGACTTCGGCGCTGACCGTGCCCGCCTGGAAGCAGAAAATGGTCATCCTGCTTGGCCTGACCAACCAGAAATCGGCGCTCGAGCTGCAGAAGACGGTGACGGACGCCACCAACGAGATGATCCGCCAGACATCGAAGATGATGAAGGATCAGGCGATCTCGATCGAGGAGCAGGCGCAGCGCGGCATCGTCGACGTCGAAACGCTGGCGCAGGCCAACCGCGATCTCATCGACACCGTGCAAGGCGTGCTCAAGGTCCAGCAGGAGGGCCGGCAAAAACGGGCCGACGCCGAGAAGCAGATGGACCAGATGACCGCCGATCTCAAGAAAGCGCTCACCCAGGGCTGACGGAGGCTTGATGCCGAAGACGCTGACGTCGGTTCTCGTCCTTGCGGTCTCCCTGCTGCTGGCCGCCTGCAATTCCAGCAATGTGAAATTCTCGATCGTCTCCGGCTCCGAAAACACGGTGCTGGAGCCGATCGTGCAGGAGTTCTGCGCCAAGCAGGGTGCGACCTGCACCATCTCCTACCAGGGGTCGCTCGACATCGGGCTCGGCCTGCAAAAGCCTGATGGCCTAGAGCAGGATGCGGTGTGGCCGGCATCGAGCGTCTGGGTCGACCTGTTCGATTCCGGCCGCAAGGTGCGCAACCTGACCTCGATCGCGCAGATGCCGGTCATTTTGGGCGTGCGCAAATCGAGGGCCGCCGAACTCGGTTGGGTCGGCAAGCAAGTGTTCATGAAGGACATCCTCGCCGCGGTGAAGGATGGCAAGCTGAAATTCCTGATGACCTCGGCCACGCAGTCGAATTCGGGCGCCAGCGCCTATCTCGCCATGCTGTCCAGCGCGCTTGGCGGCAAGCAGGTGATCGAGCCCGGCGATCTCGACAATCCGGCCGTGCACGACACGGTCAGCGGCCTGCTGCAGGGCGTCGAGAGGTCTTCCGGATCGTCCGGCTGGCTCGCCGACCTCTATGTCGAGTCCGCGCGTCAGGGCACGCTCTATGACGCGATGTGGAACTACGAAGCGACGCTCAAGGAGGCCAACAATAAGTTAAAGCAGATGGGCGACGAGCCGCTCTATGCGATCTATCCGGCCGACGGGGTCGCCGTCGGCGATTCGCCGCTCGGCTTCATCGACCATGGCCACGGCCCGGATGTCGAAAAATTCTTCACCGATCTGCTCGCCTATCTGCAGTCGGACGCGGTGCGCAAACGCATCGCCGACACCGGCCGGCGGCTGCCGCTTGGCGGCTCGGCGATCCAGGCCGCGGCTGAACCGGACTGGAATTTCGATCCGGGCAAGCTGGTGACCTCGATCCGCATGCCGGAGCCGGCGGTGATCCGTAAGGCGCTGGATCTTTACCAGCAGGCCTTGCGCAAGCCGTCGCTGACGGCGCTCTGTTTCGACTTCTCCGGCTCGATGGAGAACGAAGGCGAGAAGCAGCTCCAAGCGGCCGCACAGTTCCTGTTCACACCGGAGAAGGCGAGCGAGGTCCTGGCGCAATGGACGCCCGCGGACCGCATCTTCGTGCTGCCCTTCGACGGCACGGTGCGCACCGTTTTCGAGGCGAGCGGCGACCCGGCCGGGCAGAGCCAGTTGCTCGGCGATGTCGCGGAGCAGCATGCCGGCGGCGGCACGGACATGTATGCCTGTGCCGAACAGGCGCTGCAGAAGATCACCGCAACCGCCGAGCTTGCGAAATACCTACCGGCGATCGTCATCATGACCGACGGCCGCACCGATGGCAGCGCCGACCGCTTCCTCGAGCAATGGCATCAGGCGCCGGTGCGCGTGCCGGTGTTCGGCATCACTTTCGGCGACGCCGACAAGAGCCAGCTCGACAGCCTCGCCAAGGCGACATCGGCGCGCGTTTTCAATGGCAGCGGAGATCTGGCAGGCGCCTTCCGCGCCGCTCGCGGCTACAATTAAGGCAGGACATGCGCGGCTTTGGCAATGATTGGAACTGGATTGTGGCGGGCCTGGTTTCCGCCGCGCTGCTGATCGGTCTGAGCGCCCTCACCCAGTTCCCGTTCCTGGTCTCGGCGGTGATCTCAGCGCTGGTCTTCGCCGGGCTGGTGTTCGTGCTGGCGCCGCGTCAGCTGTTCGAAGGGCTCGATCTCAGCTCGATCAGCGGCAGCCGCGTTGCGTTTGCCCGCGAACTCCTGGCGCAGGCGCAGCCGGCTGCGGACCGGCTCACGGCAGCTGCCGGTTCGATCGCCGACAAGGACATGAAGGCCAAGGTGAAGAACCTGTCCGATATTGCCGCCGACGTGATTTCCAAGGTCGAACAAAAACCGGAGACCGCGCCTTCGGTGCGGCGCTTCCTTACCTATTATGTGCCGCAAGCGGCGGAGGTGGCGGAGGGCTACGCGACGCTGGCGAACCGGCGGGCGCCAAGCCAGGCGCGGCTTGCGAATGTCGGTGCTGTCATCGCCAAGCTGCAGGACGCCTTCGTCCATTATTCCGACAGCCTCGCCGACAGTGAGCTCGGTACGCTCGACGTTGACCTGCGACTCATTCAGGAGTCGCTCAAAGAGGATATCGGTCGCTGATGGCCATTTCACGCCGCGCTTTCGGACTGGGACTGCTGGGTGCCGCCGCGGCCGGCACCGGCGGCTATCTGACGCTGAAAGACCGGCCGGAATTTCGCGGCTATCTCGGCAACCGGGCACATCTGTTCGGCTTCATCGGCGGCGAGAAGCAGGCCTTCCTCGCCGATCCGGATGTCGTCCATGCGCTCGGCGGATATGGGCTGGAGCTCGACGCGCGCGTCGCCGGCTCGGTCGAGATGGTCCGCGAACAGGTATTGTTGTCGCAGAAGCCGCAGTTCCTGTGGCCGTCCTCGTCGATCATGGTCGATCTGGCGCGCAAAAGCGGCGTGGCGATCCGCAACGACCAGGTCGTGCTCAATTCACCGATCGTCGTCTACACCTGGGGACCGGTGGTCGAGGGGCTGAAAAAGAGCGGGCTGGTCACCGTCGCCGCCAAGGGCGGTTATAACCAGCTCGACCTCAAGGCGCTGCTCGAGGCCATCCTTGCCGGCAAGAACTGGTCGGATCTGGGCATCGCCGAGCTCTACGGCCGGACCCGGATTGTCTCCACCGATCCGAACCGTTCGAATTCGGGCTTCATGTTCGCCGGTCTGGTGCTGAGCCTGATGAGCGGCGACGTGGCGACGCAGGAACTGCTTGCCCAGCATGGCGACAAGGCCAAGGCGATCTTCCGTAGCATGGGGTTGAAATCCTCATCGTCGGGAAAACTGTTCGACCAGTACATTGCCGGCGGTCTTGGTGCCGAGCCGATGGTGGTGGGTTATGAGAACCAGCTGGTGGAATGGGCGCTTGCCGACCCGGCCCGCTGGCAACGCGTGCAGGCCGGCGCCGGCGCCAAGCCTGAAATCCTCTACCCGCGCCCGACGGTCTATTCGGCGCACCCGCTGATCACCATAGACCCGACCGTCGACAGGTTGCTGGAAGCACTGACCAGTCCGAAGCTGCAGGAGCTCGCCTGGTCGAAGCACGGTTTCCGTGGGCCGCTCGGCACGGTCGCGGCCGGCAGCGACACCATTGCCGGTGTGCGACCGGCGGAAATCGAGGCAGTGCTGCCCATGCCTTCGGCCGATGTGATGCTGGCGCTGCTGTCGCAGCTGGACGGATAGAGTCTACCGCCCCATCCTGTTCCAGGCGTCGAGGCCGGCGATCTTGTAGGCCTCCGCCAGCGTCGGATAGTTGAAGGTGTTGTTGACGAAGAAGTCGACGGTGCCGCCGAGATTGATGACGGCCTGGCCGATATGGATCAGCTCGGTTGCGCCCTCGCCCACAATATGCGCGCCGAGCAGGCGGCGCGTCTCGATCGAGAACAGGAGCTTCAGGAAGCCGGTATCGACGCCCATTATGTGGCCGCGCGACGTCTCGCGGAAGCGCGCGACACCAACCTCATAGGCACCGCCGCTCTGGCGCACCTGCTCCTCGGAATGGCCGACCGTGGAGATCTCCGGCACCGCATAGATCCCATACGGAAAGGTTTCCGGCGGCGGTGGCAACGTCACGCCGAAAGCATGGCAGGCCGCCACCCTACCCTGCTCCATCGATGTCGAGGCAAGACTCGGAAAGCCGATGACATCGCCGGCGGCGTAGATGTTCGGCACACTGGTCTGGAAAGTCTGCGGATCGACCTTGATGCGGCCCCTGGAGTCGGCCTCGATGCCGACCACGTCGAGACCCAGGCTGCCGACATTCCCGGTGCGGCCGGCGGCGTAGAGCACGACCTCCGAACGAATGGTGCGGCCGTCGGCCAATTCCACCTCGGCGGCTTCGGGCCTGGAACGGATTTCCTTCACCGCGCTGCCCAGCCGGATCGTCATGCCGCGATCGCGCATCTGGTGGATGAAATCGTCGACGATCTCGCGGTCGACGAAATCGAGGATGGAGTTGCGCGGCTCGACCAGTGTCACCGGTACATCGAGCGCGGAAAAGATCGTGGCATATTCGACGCCGATGACGCCGGCGCCAATCACGGTCAGCGTGCGGGGGAGGCGGTGGAGCTCCAGCATCTCGTCGCTGTCGAAGACACGGGTCTTGTCGAAAGGCACGTCGCTCGGCCGGTGCGGCCGGGTGCCGACCGCGATCAGCGCATTGGCGAAACCGACTTCGCTGTAATCGCCATTGTCCGATGTCAGGCTGACCTTGTTGGGGCCGAGGAACTTCACCGCCGCACGCGCGCTCTTGACCGCGTTGCGCATGAACTGGTGCTGCAGCACCTCGACCTCGTGGTCGAGCGTCTTGTGCAGGCGCTCGATCAGGTCGCCGACCGAGATGTCCTGCTTGACCCGGTAGCCGCGCCCGTAAAAGCCGCGCTCGCGCCAGCCTGACAGGTTAAGGACCGTTTCGCGCAGCGTTTTCGAGGGGATTGTGCCGGTGTGCACGGAGACGCCGCCCAGGCGCCGGCCACGGTCGACCACCAGCACCGATTTGCCGAGCTTGGCCGCTTGCACCGCCGCGCGGCGGCCGGAAGGGCCGCTGCCAATGACCAGCATGTCGTAGTCCATATCGCCCCGTCCCTCGCCTCTTTCCCAGAGTGCTTTTGTTGCGCCGCAACAAGCTAATGCCATCCGCGTGCCAAATTCAACCGGTTCGGATTATGCTCGTCGCGGTTCGAGCCTTGCGCCCCGGTGATAGTCCTGGCCTTGATTCCGATACAGAACTTCACCATCTCATCATCGAGTGGCCCGCACCCTATGTCGGGCCTCGTTACGAGGAAATGACATGAACGCGCGCGTTCTCGACGGCGAAATCATCAATACCCGGCTCGACGATGTCAGGGCCTATGAAGGCGTGCGCACGAGGCGCGTGCTGGCCTTCGTGCTCGACTACGTCATTGTCGCATTGCTCACCATTCCCTTCGCCATACTGGTGTTCTTCCTCGGACTTTTGACCCTCGGGCTTGGCTGGATGCTGTTCGGCATCCTGGTGCCGGCCGTCGCCATCCTTTATATCTGGAACACGCTGGGCAGCGCCGACCAAGCCACCACGGGCATGAAGATGATGGGCATTCGCCTCGACCGACTCGACGGCAGGCCGATCGATGGCCTCACCGCGGTCGTCCACTCCGTGCTGTTCTGGGCCGGCAACGTCATCCTGTCGCCGCTGGTCCTGCTGGTGACCCTGGTCGCTGATCGTAAGCGCACGCTACATGACCTTCTGCTCGGCACGGTGGTCAGCCGCACCGGCCGTTAAAGGCATTTTTCGGAAGCGCTCCCGTCGCGTCAGCGCAAATGTGAAGGCGTCCGCTTGCCCGCGCCTTCACAATCCTGTTGAATTTTTCGCTTTCCGCGCCAAAGGTAGAGCGACTCGAAGGAGTGTTTCCAAGGCTCGATGACGCAGCATCCGACCCAGTCGCCGCAGTTCTTCCTGACCGCGCCGTCGCCGTGCCCCTATCTCGACGGCCAGTTCGAGCGCAAGGTGTTCACGCATCTGGTCGGCGACAAGGCCTCCGAAATGAACGACCTCCTGACGCAAGGTGGCTTCAGGCGTTCGCAGAACATCGCCTACAGGCCGGCTTGCGAGACCTGCCGCGCCTGCGTTTCGGTGCGCATCCTCGCCCAGGAATTCGTTGCCAGCCGCAACATGAAGCGCGTGCTGCAGCACAATTCCGATCTCGTCGGCGCGGTGCACGATGCCGAGCCCTCGACCGAACAATATTCGCTGTTCCGCAGTTATCTCGACGCCCGCCATCGCCGCGGCGGCATGTCCGACATGACGGTGCTCGACTACGCCATGATGGTCGAGGACACCCATGTCGACACCAAGGTGATCGAATACCGGCGGCGCGGACCCGATACCTTCATCACCGGCAAGGGTCAGGGCGAACTCATCGCGGTGGCGCTCACGGACAAGATGGCCGACGGGCTGTCGATGGTCTATTCCTACTTCAATCCCGATTTCGAGGAGCGTTCGCTCGGCACGTTCATGATCCTCGACCACATTGCCCGCGCCAAGGCGATGGGCCTGCCCCATGTCTACCTCGGCTACTGGGTCAATGGCTCGCGCAAGATGAATTATAAGATGCGCTTCATGCCGCAGGAGCATCTCGGCCCGAAAGGCTGGGAACGCTACACCAACGAAGCGGTTTCACGCTGAGTTTTTCCACGATCCACGCTTAAACTGTTTCAACGCGGTGCTGGTCTTTCAGCCGGTTGGCTGGAGAGAGTGCGCCATTGCACCGGCCAGCCACCAGCCTGTATTTCATTGCGAAAGTTCCTGCATGTCCTCTCCCTACGATCACCAGAAAGGTCTTTTGATAACCGCCATCGGCGGCCTGACACTGACTGTCGACATACCATTGATCCGCCTCGCCGACGGTGGCGCATGGACGATCATGCTGCTGCGCACCGGCACCACATTCGTCGCGGCTATGATCATCTGGTCGGTCTGGCGCTCCCTGAGCCGGAACGCCCCGCCGCTCATCCCCGGCTGGTCGGGGCTGATCGTGGCAATATGCTATGGGCTGACCAGCGTTACCTTCATCACTGCCGTGTACCACACATCAACCGCCGACCTGGTGTTCATCCTGGCCTTCAACACGGTCTTCGCGGCGCTGCTGTCGTGGATATTCCTCGGGGAAACACCGCGGCTGGCGACGATCATTGCCATGGCTGTCATGATCCTCGGCGTGCTGGTCATCGTCGGCGGCTCGATCGGCACCGGTCACCTCTTCGGCGATTTCATGGCGCTTTGCTCGGCTTTCTTCGTCGCGGTGGCCATCACCATCTCGCGCGCCAGCGGCAAGGACATGGGTTTCACCTCACTCGTCGGCGTCCTTCTGCCGCTTGGGCTGGCAGCCTTCATGGTCACCGGCGAAGGCTTTCATGTGAATGCGCCATGGTGGATCATCTTCAACGGCGCCGTCATCATGCCGATCTCGTTCTTCTGCCTCGCGGCCGGGCCGAAATACATTTCAGGACCGGAAGTGGCGATGTTCTACCTGCTCGAAACCGTGCTGGCGCCAGTCTGGGTGTGGATGATTTTTGCCGAGACGCCGACCCGCAACAGCCTGATCGGCGGCGGAATCCTGACCGTCACGCTGGTCGCGCATTCGCTCTGGCAGCTGCATGACGGCCGCAAGCGCCGCGTAGACTTCGCTGTGCACCATCCGGTCTAGGAGAACCGGGCCAGTATAAGGGTATCTGGCTTTGGGTCAGGCGCTGGCCTTCTTGGCCGCGCCAGCTTCCGGCAAGATCTCGATCTGTGGACCGGCCTCGATCTCGGCCGCCGAGTCGGCGGCCATCTCGTCGGAAAGTTCCACCTCGCGCAGCCACTCGCGCCAGATCGCGACCAGCAGCGCCATCAGCACCGGGCCGATGAAGAGACCCAGGAAGCCCATGGTCTTGACGCCGCCGATCAGGCCAAAAAAGGTCGGCAGGAAGGGTAGTTTTATCGGTCCACCGACGAGCTTCGGACGCAACGTCTTGTCGACGATAAACAGCTCGACCGTGCCCCATATGAACAGCGCCAGGCCGGCCATCGGCGAGCCGCTGGCGGCGAGGTAGATCGACACCAGGGTGAAGGACAGCGGGGCCCCGCCGGGGATCAGCGCCATGACGCCGGTCAAGGCGCCGAGCGTGACCGGCGACGGTACGCCAGCCAGCCAGTAGGCGATGCCCAGCACCAGCCCCTCACCGATGGCGATGACGGTCATGCCGGTCACGGTCGACGAGATGGTCGCGGGCACGACGCGCGAAATCCGCTCCCAGCGTGTCGGCAAGATACGCTCGCCCAGACGGTCGACCTGGCCAGCAAAATGCTCGCCGTCGCGGTAGGCGAAGAACAGCGCGATCATCATGAACAGCAGCGTCAAAAGCAGCCCGAAGGCACTGCCGCCGGCGGCGAGCGCGCCGCGATAGATGCTGCCGATATTGGCGCCGCTGACCAGTTGGATCAGTTCGCCGATGCCGCCGGGATGGCCCAAATTGGTGGTCCACTGCTCGTTCAGCCATTCGCCCACGACAGGCATGGTGGCGATCCAGTGCGGCGTCACGGCCCCATGGCGGTTGGTTTCGATGGCCCAGCCGACCCATTCGCGCACCTCGTTGATGGCATAGGTGCCGGCAAGGGCGATCGGTATGACCAGGAAGGCGAGGATGAACAGGATGGCAAAGGTGGCGGCTATGGTGCGGTTGCCGCCAACGCCGGCCAGCAGGCGTCGGTAGAGCGGCCAACTTGCGAAAGCGATGACCAGCGCCGCCAGAACTGGGAACAGGAAGCCGTGGAAGAAATAGACGCCGGCGGCGACGATCAGCACCAGCAGCCAGCGTGCCGCCGACAGCGGCGGAATGACAGCTGACCGCAGCGGCGTCGACAGGCCGAACAGGCGCTGCTGCCGTTCCGGTTTCTGGATTCTCGCTTCCTTCAAATGCCCTGCTCTCCCCGGCCCATCCGGTCAGTTATGCACTGATATAGTGCAGCAATCGTGACGATACTCCAAAATGATTGGAAATCGCCCCGTCGGGGCGGAGATGGCCGGCAGGCCATAGGGCCACGCGGAAGTGCTGGCCTGTTCTTTTACCACAAAGAGGGCATCACGGCAGGTCGTACCGGCCCCCTCTGTCGCCTTCGGCGACATCTCCCCCTCGAGGGGGGAGATCAGCGCGTCATCCGAACTTGCCCGTCCTCGGGAATCCCTTTGGCACCATGCGCCCGGCCGACGCACGGGCGCCGATCCATTCGGCCAGTTCCTCGCGCGAACGGGTGAAGGTGCGGTCAGCCGAATCCTGCCAGGACAAGCCGGTCTCCAGCGTGAACGGCTTGAGGTCGAGCAAGCCGCCATCCTTGTATTTCTGCAACCGCACGCCCTTGCCGCGGCCCATCTCCGGAATCTCGGAGAGCGGGAACACCAGCATCTTGCGGTTCTCACCGACGATAGCCAGGTGATCGCCGGTGACCGGCACGCAGCGCTTGGCCTCGTCTGGCGCCTTGACGTTCATCACCTGCTTGCCCTTGCGGGTGTTGGCG
Organism: Mesorhizobium sp. B4-1-4; assembly: GCF_006439395.2. Lineage (NCBI taxonomy): Bacteria > Pseudomonadati > Pseudomonadota > Alphaproteobacteria > Hyphomicrobiales > Phyllobacteriaceae > Mesorhizobium > Mesorhizobium sp. B4-1-4. Next base: position 1,298,467 of record NZ_CP083950.1, on the reverse strand, counting down.
ACGACTTCCTCCTCCGGCACGATGAAGCCGTTGGCCTCGAACGAGGCCAGCAGCAGCTTGCGCTTCGGATCGTGGACGAAGGCGGTGACGATGTCCTGGTCGTTGTCCATATCGACGATGATGCGGATCGGCTCGCCGTGACCGCGCCCGCCCGGCAGCCGATCGGCACCGATCGTGTAGAACTTGCCGCCGGTTGTGAAGACCAGCACCTTGTCAGTGGTCTGGGCATGGAAGGCGAGCTTGAGGCTGTCGCCTTCCTTGAATGTCAGCGTCGAAAGGTCGGCCAGATGACCCTTCATCGCCCGCAGCCAGCCCTTCTCCGAAACCACCACGGTGACCGGTTCGCGCTCGATCATGGCGTGCGCGATGTCGGTCAGGTCGTGCTCGGGCGCATCGGCGAACTGGGTGCGCCGCTTGCCGAGGTCGGTCTCCGGGCCGAATTTTTCACGCAGATTGGCGACTTCCCACTTGATCGTCGACCACTGCTTCGCATCGGACGCCAGCAGCGCCTCGATCTGCTTCTTCTCGGCGCTCAGGCCGTCGAATTCCTTGCGGATTTCGAATTCTTCCAGCTTGCGCAAAGCGCGCAGGCGCATGTTGAGGATGGCTTCAGCCTGCGTGTCGGTGAGCGACCAGCGGGCCATCATCACCTGCTTGGGCTCATCCTCCTCGCGGATGATCTTGATCACCTCGTCGATGTTGAGATAGGCGATCAGGTAACCGGCAAGGATCTCCAGCCGTCTTTCGATCTCGCCCAGGCGATGCCTCGAGCGACGGACGAGCACGTCGCGACGGTGGTCGAGCCATTCCTGCAGCACGCCCTTCAGCGACAGCACATTGGGCACCTTGCCGCGCGACAGCACGTTCATGTTGAGGGGGAACCGGCTTTCGAGCTCGGTGAGCTTGAACAGCGATTCCATCAGGATGCCCGGATCGACGGAACGGCTCTTCGGCACCAGCACGACGCGGATGTCCTCGGCACTTTCGTCCCTGACATCCTCCAGCAGCGGCAGTTTGCGGGCCATTAACAGCTCGGCGATCTTCTCGATCAGCCGGGCCTTTTGCACGCCATAAGGAATTTCGGTGACGACGATGCTCCAGGTGCCCCTGCCCTGGTCCTCCTGGCTCCATTTCGACCTGACACGAAAGCCGCCGCGGCCGGTCTCGTAGGCTTCCAGGATGGAGGCGCGGCTGTCGACGATAATGCCGCCGGTCGGGAAATCCGGGCCCTGGACGAAATCCATCAGCTTTGCCACCGGCGCGTCCCGGTGCTCGATCAGGTGCAGTGCGGCGTCGCAGAGTTCGGACGCGTTGTGCGGCGGGATCGATGTCGCCATGCCAACCGCGATGCCGGACGAGCCGTTGGCGAGCAGATTGGGAAAGGCGCCGGGCAGCACCACCGGCTCCTCGTCTTCCTCATTATAGGTCGGCCGATAATCGACGGCATCATCGGTGATGCCGGCGAGAAGTTCGGTCGCGACGTCCGTCATGCGCGCTTCGGTGTAGCGCATGGCGGCTGCGTTATCGCCGTCGATGTTGCCGAAATTGCCCTGGCCGTCGACCAGCGGATAGCGCATCGAAAAATCCTGCGCCAGCCGCACCAGCGCGTCATAGATCGACTGGTCGCCATGGGGATGGAACTTGCCCATCACCTCGCCGACGATACGGGCGCATTTGGCGAAGCCCTGGTCGGGATTGAGGCGCAGCAGCCGCATGGCGTGCATGATCCGGCGGTGGACCGGCTTCAGTCCGTCGCGCACGTCGGGCAGCGCCCGATGCATGATGGTCGACAGCGCATAGGCGAGATAGCGCTCTTCCAGCGCCTTCTTCAGATCGACCGGTTCAATGTTGTCGCCGCCACCATCTTCAGGTGGCAAAAGCCTTTTTCCCATGTGCTGGAACTAGCCGAGCGGGTGATTCGCGGCAAGAGGCGCGAACCGCGCCGACCGCCTTGCGCGCTTTCTGCAACACGGGACGGCAACGGCGGGCTTGCCGACCAACATCAATCTGTTACATGCCGCATCTATTGCGAAGCGCGATGATACCGGGTGGCCCGATCTTCATGCCAAATTCACTGCTTTGTCGGATGACGTCGGAGGCAGGTTTGCCTTTCGCCGTGATTTTTGACCATTGTGGCGGGAGATGCCTTTTTCCGGACCAGTTCGTCACGGAATGGTGATGGCGCAAAGAATTGAAAAATAATTTCAGGATCTCAGGGAACTCCGCGATGACAATCAGACGCCCAACTCTCCGGAAATTCGCTCTTTCGACCTTCTTGCTCACACTGCCGCTGAATGCGGCCCTTGCCCAGGACACGGCGGTCGCCGATCGGCTGAAGGCGGCGCTGGCCGCCCAGGGCATCGACATCTCCTGGACCGGCGTGACCGGCGACAACACCAGCATGGTGTTGCAAGGCGTGTCGGTAAAGCCGGCGGCGGAAAAGGAGCCCCTCACCATCGGTGACGTCAAACTCGAAGGCATTACCGCGGCGAATGGTGGCTTTGACATCGCCACCGTTTCGACATCGGCCTTCGAACACAGCAAGGACGGCGTCACCCTCGATCTCAGCCCCTTCGTCATCCATGACATGGCGGTTCCCGCCGACGGCGCAACGGGCCCGCTCGGCTCCCTGATGATGTACAAGTCCGCCGAACTTTCGAACATGACGGTCAAGGTCGCCGACAAGACCGCCTTCTCGATGGACGGGCTCGCCATCGAGATCACGCCACCGGCCGACGGCAAGGCTATGGAATTCACCGGCACCACGGAAAAGTTCCACGCGGATCTGACGCTGGTCGATGACCCCAAGTCGAAAGAGGTGATCGATGCGCTTGGCTACCAGAACATCTCGGGCAATTTCGAGATGGCTGGCACCTGGCAGCCAACCGACGGCAAGATGGAACTGTCGAAATACGACATCTCCGTCGAGAATGCCGGCACGCTCGGCATGACCTTCAACCTCGGCGGCTACACGCTGGACTTCATCAAGTCACTGCAGGAGATGCAGAAGAAGATGGCGGCACAGCCCCAAGGCGCCGACAATTCCGCGCAAGGCATGGCCATGCTCGGCCTCTTGCAGCAGCTTTCGTTCAACAGCGCCTCGATTCGTTTCGACGACGATTCGCTGACCGGCAAGGTGCTGGACTATGTCGGCAAGCAGCAAGGCATGTCGGCCAAGGACGTCGCCAACCAGGCCAAGGCGATCGTGCCGTTCGGCATGGCGCAGCTCAACAATCCCGAATTGACGGCGCAGGTTACGGCAGCGGTCAGCAAATATCTCGACGACCCCAAGAGCCTCGAAATCTCGGCCGAACCGCCGGCATCGGTGCCGTTCGCGCTGATCATGGCGGGCGCCATGTCCAACCCCCTCGACCTGCCGAAGACGCTCGGCGTGGCCGTCAAGGCCAACGAGGACTGATCGAATTAGCTATCTTCTCCCCGTCACTATACGGGGAGAAGGTGCCGGCAGGCGGATGAGGGGCAGCGCCTACGCTTGCGAATATGAATTCGATTCTGAAATGAAACGATTGCCTGTCAAAAGGCCTCAGCTGCTACGACCGCTCGCAAATCGCCAGCATCCGCGCTGCCCCTCATTGTCCTGCCGGACATTTCTCCCCGTATAGTGACGGAGAGAAGGCAGTTGCAACGCTGCCGTCAGTCCTTCTTCACCGCCGCGACACGCAGGGCCAGTTCGCGAAGCTGCTGCGGCGTGGCTTCCGAGGGCGCGTTCATCAACAGGTCATAGGCCTGCTGGTTCATCGGGAACATGGTGATCTCGCGCAGGTTCTTGGCGCCTACCAGCAGCATGACGACGCGGTCGACACCGGCGGCCATGCCGCCATGCGGCGGCGCGCCGTACTGGAAGGCGCGGTAAAGGCCGCCGAAGCGCTCTTCCACCGTGGCGCGGTCCAGCCCGACGGTCTCGAACGCCTTGACCATGGTTTCAGGCAGATGGTTGCGGATGCCACCGCTGGCGATCTCAAAGCCATTGCAGACCATGTCGTACTGGAAGGCCTTAATGCCGAGCAGATCCTCGCCGTTCAGCGCATCGATGCCGCCCTGCGGCATCGAAAACGGATTGTGGGCGAAGTCGATCTTCTTCTCGTCCTCGTTCCATTCGAAAAACGGGAAATCGACGATCCAGCACAGTTCGAAGCGCTCGCGGTCGACGAGGTTCAACTCTTCGCCGGCGCGGGTGCGTGCCGCTCCGGCAAAGGAAACGAACTTCTTCGGATCACCGGCGACGAAGAAGGCGGCATCGCCATCGGCGAGGCCGAGCTGCTGGCGGATCGCCTCGGTGCGCTCCTCGCCGATGTTCTTGGCGAGCGGGCCGGCGCCTTCAAGCTTTTCACCCTCCTTGCGCCAGAAGATGTAGCCCAGCCCCGGCTGGCCCTCGCCTTGCGCCCAGGAATTCATGCGGTCGCAGAAGGCGCGGCTGCCGCCGGTCTTTGCCGGAATGCCCCAGACCTCGGCCTTCGGGTCGTTGGCCAGGATGTTGGCGAACACCTTGAAGCCGGAATTGCGGAAGTGATCGGAGACGGCCTGCATCTCGATCGGGTTGCGCAGGTCCGGCTTGTCGGAGCCGTATTTGCGCATGGCGACATCATAGGGAATGCGCTGGAATTTCTGTGTCACGGGCTTGCCGTTGGCGAAGGTCTCGAAGACGCCCCGCATAACCGGCTCCATGGTCGACAGCACGTCATCCTGCTCGACGAAGCTCATTTCGAGGTCGAGCTGGTAGAATTCACCGGGCAGACGGTCGGCGCGCGGGTCCTCATCGCGGAAGCAGGGCGCGATCTGGAAATAGCGGTCGAAGCCCGACACCATGATCAACTGCTTGTACTGCTGCGGCGCCTGCGGCAGGGCGTAGAACGTGCCGGGATGGATACGCGACGGCACCAGGAAGTCACGCGCGCCTTCCGGCGAGGAGGCGGTGAGAATCGGCGTCGAGAACTCGGTGAAGCCGACATCGGTCATCCGCTTGCGCATCTCGGCGATGATCTTGGTCCGCGCCACGATGTTCCTGTGCAGCGTCTCCCGCCGCAGATCGAGGAAGCGATACTTAAGCCTGATGTCCTCGGGATAATCCGGCTCGCCGAACACCGGCAGCGGCAATTCCTTGGCCGCCGACAGCACCTCGATCTCGCGGGCGAAAATCTCGATCTCTCCCGTCGGCAGGTTGGCGTTGACGGTCTCGGGTAAGCGTGCCTTGACCTCGCCATCGACGCGGATGACCCACTCGCCACGCAAGGTCTCGGCGACCTTGAAGGCAGGCGAATCGGGATCGGCGACGATCTGGGTCAAACCATAGTGGTCGCGCAAATCGATGAAGAGCAGGCCGCCATGGTCGCGCACGCGATGCACCCAGCCCGACAGGCGTACGGAATTGCCCACATCGCTCTTTCTTAACTGGGCACAGGTATGGCTGCGGTAGCGGTGCATGGTCATTGGTAAAGTCCGGATGCTGGGTGCGGGCCGAGGCCCGGCTCGAAATTGGCGCGAAAAGCGCATGAGAGGCCGGCTTTGTCAAGGCAAGCGGATGGCTTTGGGCCATTGCCGGACCTCGAGCGGCATTGCCTGAAATATCGAAGGGTTCGTCGCGTATGCGGCATCGGTGAAGACGCTGAATGTCGACACAGATTGAGTGACCGCCTCCCGGCAGACAATCAATTTGGCGGGGAATGTTCCTGCGGTCAAGGCTGTCGCTTCGCCGCTCTGTTGTGCATTTCGGCCAGTTTTCGCTCGGCCGACTGGGAAAAACGGCGATTCCGGCGGCCCAGCCGCGTCACGACGCCAATGCCGACGCTTGACGAAAGCCTTCCCGGCTGAAATCTAGGAATACCCTACTCCTGCCAAAAGCGATTTGATGCACGTCATCACCACCCAGAAAGAACTCGAGACCGTTCTCGCCGCTTTCGAAAAGTCGAAATTCGTCACCGTCGACACCGAATTCATTCGCGAAACGACCTTCTGGCCAATCCTGTGCCTCATCCAGATGGCGGCCCCCGGCGTGACGGCGCTGATCGATCCGCTTTCGCCCGACATAAACCTCACCCCGTTCTTCAGGCTGATGGCCAACGAGGCGGTGGTCAAAGTCTTCCATGCCGCCCGACAGGACATCGAAATCATCGTCCATCTCGGCGGCCTCGTCCCACATCCGGTGTTTGACACACAGGTCGCGGCGATGGTCTGCGGCTTCGGCGACAGTGTTTCCTACGACCAGCTCGTGCAGCGCATTACGGGCGCGAGGCTCGACAAGTCGTCGCGTTTCACCGACTGGCGCCACCGGCCGCTTTCCGACAAGCAGCTCGACTATGCGCTGGCCGACGTCACCCATTTGATCGAGGTCTATCAGCACCTCAGCGCCGAGCTGGCGCGGGAAAACCGCGCCCACTGGCTGAATGAGGAAATGGACATCCTGACCTCGCGCGAGACCTATGATCCGCATCCCGAAGACGCCTGGAAGCGGCTGAAGATGCGGCTGCGCAAGCCGCAGGAGCTGGCGATCGTGCAGGCCGTGGCGGCATGGCGCGAACGCGAGGCCAGGGAACGCGACGTGCCGCGTGGCCGCGTGCTCAAGGACGATGCGATCTACGAGGTGGCGCAGCAGGCGCCGCGCGATGCGGCGGCCCTTGCCAAGCTGCGCACCACGCCCAAGGGCTGGGAACGCTCCTCGACGGCGACAGCCCTGCTTGGCGCGATCAATATGGCACTGGCCTTGCCCAAGGAGCAGATGCCGAAACTGCCGAAGAATTTTCAGCCCCCCGAAGGCTCAAGTGCCGCGGCCGAACTGTTGAAAGTACTGCTCAGGATCGTTGCCGAAAAGCAGGGCGTGGCCTCGAAAGTGCTGGCCTCCAGCGACGATATCGACCGCATCGCGGCCGAGGGGGACGACGCCGACGTGCCGGCCCTGCAGGGGTGGCGACGGGCCGTCTTCGGTGAACAGGCGCTGAAGCTTGTGCGTGGGGAGATTGGCATCAAGTTCGACAAGCGCAAGATCGCTGTGTTCGATCTGTAGGCGGCTGCCGGCGCGGCTCAAACCACTTGCAGCAGGTGCAGGGCGAACCAGATCCACCCCAGCAAAAGAACCACCGCCCCGAGGACGAAAGAACGGTTGCGCAGCAGCAGGTTGTTGCCCGTCAGGTGGATCCCGGCGTGGACATAGCGCGTCAGGACGAAAATCCACATCAGCGCCAGCGTAAGATAGTTGACGCCATTGGTCAGGTGCAACGCCAGGCACAGCACATAGAACAGCACCGGCAATTCGAATTGGTTGATGAGATTGCTGGCAACGGTGACGCTGGAGGCTGGTTCGGTCGAGCGCACCTTGTATTGGCCGGCCTTGGCTTCACCCGACTTGACGGCAAAATATCTGCGCCGGCCGAGGACCGCGTAAACGATATAGACCAGCAGCACGTGCGCAAGCATCGGCCAGAAGATCGCCGTCTGGTTCATAAAGTGGTCCCTGCGCTGTTCGGCATCAATTCTGGCGTCATCAATCCTGGCGTCTCAGGCCCGCCACCCAAAAAACGGCAATTATGGTAACCGGGACGGCGAGAAGCGCGAATTTGGTGACGATCAGCGCCGACGCGAAAGCCAGCGAATCCGGGTTGGCGTATAGGAAGTCAGACAGAAGCCGCGCCACAGCGATGTTCTGGGCATAGTCGGCGATCGTGTAGGGCAGCACCAGGACCAGCGCGAAGATCGACTGCACCTGCCCTGGCAGCACGCGGAAATTCTTCAGGCGGCGACCGGTTGCCAGGGTCAGACTGACCAGCGTCAGCGACAACAGCGCCGGAAACAAGAGGTCGAAGGTCAGATAGTGCCAGACCAGAATGATCTCGCCGCCGCGCCGGCCGAGCGCCGTCAGCCAGGCCATGCCTTCATCGGGCGTAAAACCGAAATAGCGCATGTCGAGCGAAGGCAGGCCGCCGCTCAACTGGCGGAAATAAAAGAATTCCAGCACCGTCATGAGGATGAGAACCGCCGCCGACAGGAAACAGAGGGCGGCAGCGTGACGTGACAGCCGCAGGACCGCCGCCGTCAGGCTTCGCCCGATACCGTCGGAATCAGGCTCCGCCGGGATAGTTCGGGCTTTCGCGGGTAATCGTGACGTCATGGGCGTGGCTTTCACGAAGTCCGGCGTTGGATATGCGCACAAAGGTGGCGCGTTCGCGGAAATCGGCAAGATCGCGACCGCCAACATAACCCATAGCGGCTTTCAGGCCGCCCGCAAGCTGGTGCAGCACGCCAGACACAGGTCCTTTGTAAGGGACCTGGCCTTCAATGCCTTCCGGGACCAGTTTCAGCGTATCGCGCACCTCGGCCTGGAAGTAGCGGTCGGCGGAGCCGCGCGCCATTGCGCCGACAGAACCCATGCCGCGATAGGCCTTGAAGGAGCGGCCCTGGTGCAGATAGACCTCGCCCGGGCTTTCATCGGTTCCGGCCAGCAGCGAGCCTATCATGGCGGCACTGGCGCCGGCCGCGAGCGCCTTCGCGAGATCGCCGGAATATTTGATGCCGCCGTCGGCAATGACCGAGGCACCCGATTTGTGCGCCGTCTCGACCGCCGACATGATGGCCGAAAGCTGCGGCACGCCGACACCGGCAACGATGCGGGTGGTGCAGATCGAGCCCGGGCCGATGCCGACCTTGACGGCGTCGGCGCCAGCATCGATCAGGGCCTGCGTGCCTTCGGCGGTGGCGACATTGCCGGCCAGGATGCGAACCGAGTTGGAGAGTTTCTTGGCGCGCGTGACCGCATCCAGCACGCGCTGCGAGTGGCCATGCGCGGTATCGATCACCAGAAGGTCGACGCCGGCCTCGATGAGGCGTTCGGCGCGCTCGAAGCCGTCGTCGCCGACGCTGGTGGCGGCCGCCGCGCGCAGGCGACCCTGCGCGTCCTTGGTGGCGTGGGGGTTCAGCTGCGACTTCTCGATGTCCTTGACGGTGATCAGGCCGACGCAATTTCCTGACTTGTCGACCACGACGAGCTTTTCGATCCGGTGCTGGTGGAGGAGCCGCTTGGCTTCGTCCTGGTCGACATTCTCCTTGACCGTGATCAGGTTCTCACGGGTCATCAGTTCGTAGACCTTCTGCCCCGGATCGGAGGCAAAGCGCACGTCGCGATTGGTCAGGATGCCGACCAATCGGCCGGTCTTGTGGCCGCCAGTGCCGCCATTCTCGACCACCGGTATGCCGGAGATCGAGTAGGTGCGCATCAGGGACAGCGCATCGGCAAGCGTGGCGTCGGGGCCGATGGTGACCGGGTTGACCACCATGCCGGACTCGAATTTCTTGACCTGCCGCACCTGTTCGGCCTGCTCTGCCGGCGAAAAATTACGGTGGATGACGCCGATGCCGCCGGCCTGGGCCATGGCGATGGCCAGGCGCGCTTCGGTGACGGTGTCCATCGCCGCCGACAGGATCGGCACGTTGAGATCGATGTCGCCGGCGATGCGGGTGCGGATGTCGGTCTGGCCGGGCATGATCTCGGAATGGCCGGGCTGCAACAGCACGTCGTCAAAGGTCAGCGCCAGCGCGCCGGTGGACGTTTCGATGATCTTTGCCATAGCCAGCCCTTTGAATGCGGAAAAAGCGCTGGACCGGAATGGGCAGCGCCGACTCTTATCTTCCCTTTCAGGATTGGCGCTGGCTGGTAACACGTCGCGGCGCCGATGAAAAGCCGATCGTTGCGGCGTTCCGCGTTCTAGTCGCCAGACTTCCCCGCCAGAGCATCAAGCAATGCATGACGTGGCGCTGCAAAAGGACTGACGACAGTGACCCCGCCCCATGTGAAGCCGTCTTGCAGATCTTCCGAGACCAGCAGCCGACAACCAGCTTGCGAGGCCGTGGAGAGAATGACCGAGTCCCAAATGCTGAATCGGTGATCGGCAGCCAGATCAGCGGCCATCATCATCACATCTTGTGTCGTCGCGGCAACGGAGAATGCGTCGCTCCAGCTCAGAAGGGCATCCCGTGCCTCCACGGGCGGTCTTCCTGCCTTGCGGACCAAAACGTTGAACAGTTCACCAAGAACCTGAACAGGAATAACGGCGCCATCTTGCCGGACATTGCGCAGCAATTCGAGAACGATGTCGCGCTTCTCCGCACCGTTCACCCCTTCCGCGTAAGCAAGGACATTGGTATCGAGCGCGATCTTCAATGCTCGTCCTCGTAGAGTTCATCGCGCGTCCACCGCCCGGCATCCATGACAGGCTGGCGCTCAAGGCGCGACAACAACGCCGCGCGCGATCGGGCAGCCACACCCTTCTGATGATCCGCGGGCACGATCCGAGCGACCGGACGCCCGTGACTGGTCACCACGTAGCTTTGTCCTTCGCGAACGCCGCGCAGCAGGAGAGAAAACCTGCGATTGGCATCGGCTGCCGAAACAGCTTTGTCCATGATAATGTCCCATAGTAGTTATATTCACTACAATAATGATGTGTACCGCTCCCTGCAAGGTGTCCGCTTGCCTGGCACGGATATGATCTCAGCCGGCATGGGCATGTCAAAGCGAAAGTCCGCATCCTTGCGGTCGCACAAAAGTGACAGCAAATTAACACGACATCGGTGCCCGGCCGTGATAACCGCCCCTCGTATCGGCTCGCCCCCGGCCGGAAAGAGAATTTGAAACGGGCACGCTCGTGAATCGCACCATTCCGCTCATCCTGGCGGTCGCACTTTTCATGGAAAACATGGATTCGACCGTGATCGCGACGTCGCTGCCGGCGATCGCCATCGACATCCATACCAGCCCTATCGCGCTCAAGCTGGCGCTGACCGCCTATCTGGTGTCGCTGGCGATCTTCATTCCGATCAGCGGCTGGATGGCCGACCGCTTCGGCGCCAAGAATATCTTCCGCGCCGCGATCGCGGTCTTCATCGCCGGTTCGGTCGCCTGCGCCTTCTCAGGTTCGCTGCCGGCCTTCGTTGTGTCACGCTTCCTGCAAGGCATCGGCGGCGCCATGATGACGCCGGTCGGGCGCCTAGTTCTGGTGCGTGCGACGCCCAAGAGCGAACTGGTCGCGGCCATGTCGTGGCTGACCATTCCCGCGCTGGTCGGCCCGCTGGTGGGCCCGCCGATCGGCGGCTTCATCACCACCTACTTCACCTGGCACTGGATCTTCCTGATCAACGTGCCGATCGGCCTGATCGGCATCTGGCTGGCCACCCGCTTCCTGCCCCAGACCGAATCCATGGAGACGCCGCCGCTCGATTTCACCGGCTTCGTGCTCAGCGGGTTGGCGGCATCCGGGATCGTGTTCGGCCTGTCGGTGGTCAGCCTGCCCTATTTGCCGCCGGCGACCGGCTTCATCACCGTGGCCGTCGGGCTGGTGTCGGGCGCGCTCTACCTGATGCATGCGCGCCGCGCCAAAAACCCGCTGCTGGCGCTCGAACTGTTCCGCAACCAGGTGTTCCGATCCTCCGTGCTCGGCGGCTCGCTGTTCCGCATCGGCATCGGCGCGGTGCCGTTTCTTTTGCCGCTGATGTTCCAGATCGGCTTCGGGCTGACGCCGTTCCAGTCCGGCATGATCACTTTCGTCTCGGCAATCGGCGCCATCGGCATGAAATTCGTCACCGCGCTGATTTTCCGCGTCGTCGGCTTCCGCCGCGTTTTGATCGTGGGCTCGCTGGTCGCCGCCGGATCGATCGCCATCAACGGCCTGTTCACGCCCGACACGCCCTACCTGCTGATGCTGTCCGTGCTTCTGGTCGGCGGCTTCATCCGCTCGATGTTCTTCACCGGCGTCAATGCGCTGTCCTATGCCGAGGTTTCGGCCGAGGACACCAGCAAGGCGACGCCGATCACCGCCGTGTTCCAGCAACTGTCGATCGCGCTTGGCGTGGCGGTGGCCGGCGGCATATTGGAAGTGTCGACGAGCGTCCATGGCGGACCGCTGACGCTGACGGATTTCCACACCGCCTTCTACATCGTCGCCGCGATTTCGGCCGCCGCATCACTATCGTTCATGCGGCTGGCGCCCGACGCCGGCAACGCCGTGTCGGGCCATGGGCGGTTGACGGCACCCAAGACGCTGGAACCGGCGAGGTCGCCGGGGGAGTGAGGCAGCCCTTTTCTTCTTCCCTTGCGGGAGAAGGTGGATCGGCGCGCAGCGCCGAGACGGTTGAGGGGTGTTCCAGCGGAGCGAGACGGTGTTCCTTGGAACACCCCTCATCCGTCGCCTTTGACGCCACTTTCTCCCACAAGGGGAGAAGGAAGGGAGCGCCCCTTAAAATCCTTCGCCAGCAAATAGAGTTCGACCGACTCATCGCGCGAAGCCGGCGGTTTGACGTGGTGGACGGAGCGGAAATTCTTCTTGAGCATCGACAGCAGCTCGTTTTCTGCGCCGCCCTGAAAAGTCTTGGCGAGGAAATGTCCGCCCGGCTTCAGCACGGACAGCGCGAAATCGGCCGCCACCTCGCAAAGATGCATGGTGCGGATGTGGTCGGTCCGCTTGTGGCCGGTGGTCGGAGCCGCCATGTCGGACAGCACGACATCGGGATCGCCCCCCAGCGCTTCGGCCAGCTTGCGCGGCGCATCCGCATCGAGGAAATCCATTAAAAGCACCGGCGCCCCGGACACGGCATCCATTTCCAGATAATCGATGCCGACGACATGTGGATTTTCCGCTGTCGATTTCGTGCGCGCGGCCGCCACCTGGCACCAGCCGCCGGGGGCAGCACCCAGATCGATCACCTTCATGCCGGGCTTCAGGAGATGGTGCTTGTCATCGATCTCGATCAGCTTGTAGGCCGCGCGCGAGCGATAGCCATCAGCCTTCGACCTCTGCACATAGGGATCGTTGATGTGGCGCTGCAGCCAGCGACGCGAGGACTCCTTCAGGCCGCTCTTCTTCTTGATACGCGTCTTCAGCACGCGAATGCCGGCCGTTCCTGGCTTTTCAGGTTTCTTGGTCATCGCTTGATATCTTGTTCGAGCATGATCATGCTCTGCCACGCCCATCATTGCGCCAGACGCCGTCATCGGCCATCAGTTCGCTCAGTATGCCCTCGCGCAGGCCACGGTCGGCGACACGCAGCCGCTCCGACGGCCAGACTGCGCGGATCGCCTCAAGGATGGCGCAGCCGGCCAGCACCAGATCGGCGCGGTCTGCACCGATGCAGGGATTGGCGACACGCTGCTGGAAATCCCAGCCGACCAGTCTCTCCACCATGCGGTCGACGCTGTCGCGGTCCATCCACAGCCCGTCGACCCGGCGGCGATCATAGCGTTCGAGATCGAGGTGGACGCCGGCCAGCGTCGTCACGGTGCCGGAGGTGCCCAGCAGATGGAAGTTCGGGTTGGCCTTGAGGTGGCTTAGCCGGTCGCGGCCATCGAAGGCGGCCAACCGGCCGGCAACGTCATCGACCATGGCCGTGAAAATCTCGCGTGTCACCGTGCGGCCGCCGAAACGTTCGGCCAGCGAGACGACGCCGACCGGCAGCGACGTCCAAGAGACGATATGGTTGGCGAGGCGCGGCGACCGGCGACCGGTGAGATCGATCAGTGCGATTTCGGAAGAGCCGCCGCCAATATCGAACAGGACGACGCCCTGCGTGTCGCGCTCGACCAGCGAGCCGCAGCCGGACACCGCCAGCCGCGCCTCGGTCTGGCGGTCGATGATCTCGAGCTTCACGCCGGCCTCGCGCTCGACGCGTTCCAGGAACTCGACGCCGTTTGCCGCCGAGCGGCAGGCTTCCGTGGCGATCAGCCTTGCCTTCCTGATCTTGCGGCTGCGCAATTTGTCGCCGCAGATCTTCAGCGCCTCGACGGCGCGGTCCATCGCCGGCTGGCTGAGCCGGCCATTGGCAGTGAGCCCTTCGCCCAGCCTGACGATGCGCGAGAAGGCATCGATGACGCGAAACTGGCCATGCCGTGAGGGAACGGCGACCAGCAGCCGGCAATTGTTGGTGCCGAGGTCGAGGGCCGCGAAGACGGGAAGCTCGTGCACCGGCGGCCGGCGGACGCCCTGCTCCGGGCGCGGCGTTGAAGCGACGGGCGAGATCACCGGAGCCGCCTGCTTCGGTTCCATGGCCGAGACAGCGGCTTTGCCTGGCATCAGCGATCGATTGTCTTGGGGGCGCGCTTCGTCGCGCGCAAAAACCTTGCGCCCTCGCCTTCGCTTGCGCCGCTTCTTGGGCTTGCCCTTCTGGTTGCGGGTCGCGTCGCCCGCCGGCTCGTCGGCGGAGCCGAGCTCCGTCGGGCGGCGTTGCTGCCAACCGGCTGTCCCCGAGCCAGATGGCCCTGGGGAAGCGCTTGACGCGCCCACCTCCGGCGCGCCTGCGCCGGTGTCGCGGTCTTCCACTGTCGTTCCTTCCGGCGCCGCGCGAACCGATGACGGACGCAGCAGGCGCTTTGGCATGTTTCAAGTTGCCGCCAGACTAACAGCGGTGCGCCCGATCACCAAGAGCCATGCGCCGAATTTTGCCGGCTGGGCTCCCAAGCCGCCTTCGCGCGTAATGTAGTCGCAAGGCTGGATTGATAGTGCGAGACTGTCGGAGACGATCCCTCCGAAGATCCGATGCCTCACCGCTTGCTGGCACGCTAGCACCGCCTTCGGTGCAGGCGGATCTTGCAGGTGGGTAGCACCGGTAAGCGTTCGCGGTTGAATAGCCGGCTTCAATGAGGCATTTCTGAAATGAACGGAGGAAGCCGGGCAACCGGCCTCCCATCTTCAAGAGAAAAGGAAGCGGACACGCAACGCATGGCAGTCAGGCAATGAACTGGAGACGCTATTTCTGGCCGGTCGTCGGCAGTGCCGCGGTGATCTTCTCGCTGCTGTTGCTCTGGCACGAGCTGCGCGGCATCTCGATCGACGATGTCTGGGACGGGCTTGCCGCCATTCCAACCCGTGGATGGGTCCTGGCGGCGCTCAGTTCCGTCATCGCCTATGCCGCGCTCGCCGGCTACGACCACATCGCGCTCCTGCATATCGGCAAGAAAGTGTCGTGGCTGTTCGTGACGCTCTGCTCCTTCACCACCTACGCGCTTTCGCACAATATCGGCGGTTCGGTGTTCTCCGGCGCCGTCATCCGCTACCGCGCCTATGGCACCAGAGGGCTGACCGGACAGGATGTCGGCGTGCTTGTGGCAATCTGCTGGATCACCTTCGTGCTGTCGACCATCCTGACGGCCGGCCTGGTGCTGGTGTTCGAGCCGCAGATCCTCGACCGGTTTTCCGGCATTGCCCATCATGGCCTGTCGGAAGCGGCCGGCATTGCGATGCTGCTGATCGTCGCCGCCTACATATTCGGCAGCTGGCTGCATCTGCGCCCGCTGAAGATCGCCAGCTTCCAACTGCACTATCCGGCGCTCCCGATCGTCGCCAGGCAGTTGCTGATCGGCCCGATCGAATTGCTCGCCGCCGCCGCAATCATCTTCTTTGCCCTGCCCGAAGCCCATAATCCCGGCTATTTCGTCGTGCTCGGCGTCTTCCTCGTCTCCTTTTCGGTCGCCCAACTCTCGCACGCGCCGGGCGGGCTCGGCGTGTTCGAAGTGGTATTTCTCGCCGGGCTTTCCGACATGGACCCGGTGGGCGTGCTGGCCGCACTGCTGGTGTTCCGGTTGTTTTATCTCATCATCCCGCTGATTCTCGGGCTAGGCATCGTGCTGTTCTTCGAACGCTCGCAATTCAGCCGGACAGAGAGCTGAGGCGCGGCCAGCGGGCTTCTCCTGTTCACGGGCAGAAGCTGCCGGCAGGCTGATGAAGGGCAGCGCAAACTTGTGCGATTGCCCGATTTGTACCGCAGAGCAGGCTTGACTATTTTCCGCTGGCGGCTACAAGGCAGCGCTCAAGCGGCTCAGCCGCTCGGCCGCGCGGTTCATGACCGCACCTGCTGGGGAATAGGTTAACGGTAGACCCACGGACTCTGACTCCGTTAGTCCTGGTTCGAATCCAGGTTCCCCAGCCAAACAAAATCAAGCACTTAGCCAAATCTAGACACGCCGAACAAGCCGCCATGTCGCGTTTGTGTCGCGTCAAGTGCCAAGCAGGGACTTTTCCGCCGCTGCCAGTTCTTCCTGGTCATTGGTGCCGGGGAACAGGTGTCCGTAGGTGTCGGCGGTCATGACGATGCTGGGAATGCCCCATGCGCGCCTGCACCGTCTTGATATCCCTGCCCTGCCCGCCGGTTTTCCTTCGGGTTGAACATGGTCGCGGAAATCATCTATTGCCCGTTGTTTGTTTTCGTCAGTGTTGAAACGAGGCTGGTCGTAAGCCATCATAATAATAGCCCGGAAGCCTGCCTTGCCTGATGCAAATTTGGGATCGTGGCGACTTCAAGAACTGATTGCATCGGGGTGCCGTTCTGCCGAGCAGTGTGCGGCTCCAGCGACCTGCGCACATGCTTCATCTGTGGTCATTGCCGAGACTGAATGGGCCGTCACGCTCGCACAAAGACCAAGCGCAACAACGAGTGGGAATCTACTCAAGATACACCCCTCCCTTTTCCCCAGCAAGCATCGCGCAATCTAGGATTGCACGCAAGCTGCCTTCAGGCCTTGCGGAGCCGCACGCCAGCCCCGCCGCCGTTCTCTGGGATGAACTCGACGCCAGCCGCCTCAAGGGCGCGGCACACTGCTTCGACATTATTCGCCATACCGACAGCCTGGCCGTCGCTGCCCTCCATGCGCTTGACGGTCGGCACAGAAATCTTTGACAGCTCTGCCAATTCCGGTTGTGTCATGCCGACGAGCGTTCGTGCAGCGGCGATTTGTCGGCCTGTCGGCTTATCCATTCGGATCAACTTTATCTAAAAGTGTTGACGTTTGTACCAATGTGATCTATTCGTATCACTGTAATACGAAAACATCAACCTGGAGATCACCATGCCGAACACCCATGTTCCGGCGGCCGGCGAAACTATGCCCGCTGTCGAGGGAATGCACATCATCACCGGGCGATTTTCTCGCCGCCGGCTCCTTGTCGGTCTCACCTCTGTTGCAGCCATGGGAGCAGCTACAACGGCCTTGGCCCTGCCGGCGCCGCTGACCCTGGTCGCGCCCACCAGAGAAAGCACCGAGGCCAAAATACGCCGCATCGAAGCCCTATTGGACACGCTGCCGCCAGAACTGGCCGCCGCCTATCGTGCGCAGCTGCGCAGATGGATTGACCATATAGTATGGATGAACGAGGGCGGCGCTCCCCGTGCTGAAATCCTGGCATACATTCGCGGCCTGAAGGATAACAATGAAGTCTTCGCGCAATTCAAAGCGAAGTTGTCGGGGGCGACCATATGAACGCGCCTGTCAGCCTTCTAAAGCCCTATGGAATGCCCGCTGGGGTAGATCCCCGCACATGGGCGCAGCGAAGTCCAGAAGCGCCTTAACGACCTCCTAGACCGCGCCATGAGCCTCATCACCGCGCCGCTCCACCTCATGGAAGCCGATTGCGATCTGGAAGACGGCGCAGACCATGAGCCATACATGGCGGGCTGGTCTGGCGACAACGACGATCGTGAGGCCGATCACTGCGACCTGGGGGACGACGGCACCGAGGAGCCGACGCTAGGCGCTCCGAACCGCTACCACAATCAAACCCATTGGGCGGACGGCGCGCGTGGCGACCACGAGCGGGAGGTATGCACCGACCGGGAGCGGGATGATGCCGAGATCGATTTTCCCGGCTTTATCGAGGGCGGGCACGGGATCTGAAATCCCCGGTTTTATCAAGGTCTAACGACCGGGAAAGCGAACTAGAAAGGACACTTAGTAACAGTTGATTCAACCATTGCTGGTATTATGCAAGTGTGGTAGCGGCGGCTCCGGCATAGCTGGCGGGCTGGTTGCCGGAGCCGCCTACGCAGTCAGGTTGGGGTTTGACCGCGCTGTTCCAAAATAGGACAGCGCGGTCAACGATTCATTAAAATGATCCCCATCACCTCCGCTGATTTGGCCGGCGGCTTCGCTCCGAGCTTTTGTTCGCCTGCGGGGTCGGCGCCAGCGGACTTCAACCGATCATGTAGGAATAGAGGCCCGCTTCCTGGCCATGATGTGCGGCTGCTGTCGGCACAGTATGTTGAAGCCTATACCCCCATGGTTCGTGTAACTTCATCGTGACCCGATCTCCAGGGAGGAACAATCGGAATGAACTCCAAGTTGGGGCCAGCCAATCAGCTTGAGGCAGACCACGACCAACCAATGGAGCATGTCATGAGATTTCCACGCTGCACGACCACCGCGGCCGCCGCTTTTATGTTAGCGACCTTCCCTGCGCTCGCCCAGACGAACGGAACACCTGCACCAACCCCGGCGACCACCCAACAGCCCGGTGCCGGGCAACTGCCGGATGTGAACGGACAGGCGGGTGGGCCGACGCATGAAATGATTCGCCAGATGATTGAGCAAGCCGTCCAGGAGAGGATGCAACAGGATCGGAGCTCTAACGAAGGTAACAATCGGCAACAGGAAGCTTCCCGTCATGGAGACGGTTGGCGGTGGCACCGCAATGGCGGCCCAGTCGGTGAGCATGGAATGGTCGGAAATCATGGTCCTCGCATGATGCGCGGCACCGGGATGCGACTTGTACTCGCGCTTCTGGACACGGATGGTGACGGATCGCTGTCCGAGAACGAGGTCCAGGAGGCTGTCGGCCGAATCTTCTCTGCAATCGACCAGAACGGTGACGGGAAGATCGACATGGATGAAATCCAGTCCTTCTCGCATGGCTCTGGGGGTCGGGAAGAAATGCCGTAATTGGCTGGTGTCTTAGCTTGAAATCCGGCTGGTCAAAAGCGGCTCCGAATGGCTCGGAGTTTGGCGAACGCCACAGGCAACATGGGGCGCTTTGGGGAGAGGCAACACGGCCGTGGGCGTGTTCTCTCCCCGAACCCGTTGCGGGTTCCAATCGCCCATTCCAGTGACCTGGGGCCAAGTTGAGCGGGGCGGCCGGCCAGATGCCTTCGATGGATCATCCGTTCAAGGCGGTCATCCGTAAAGCAGCCTGATGGGGCGGGGCCCGGGCCAGCCGTCAGGACTCGCAGACACAGTCGGGCCAGCCCGTCACCGACAAGCCGCCCCTCAAGAACTGCGGTCCCACTTTACCAGCAGCGCGCCGTGTTTCGCCCAAAGTTGCTCACATTGCTTCGCTCTCAAGCTTGGCGCTCCCGCAACTCCATGGAAGATTATCGCAGAACGAACGTCGTAGCCCAATACCGACGCGTTTGCTAAAAAGTGAACTGCCTCTCCAAGGCGGCGAAGTTCAAGGGAGGCTTCTTTCTTGTTCGCTGCGTCGAATACACCGAGGACCTGCACTTCATCATCGCGTGAGGCCAATACGGCAGCCATGGCCTCGTCACTCATCACCCCCACGACTGTTCACGCGGTTGCTGCTGAAAAAACCCAGCGTTACCCAGTACGCTGATGCTCGAGCCATGCCGGCAACGGTTTCTTCTTTCATCGTCGCTGGCTCTTGCCGCGAGCCAAATAGCGGCAGCCTTTGTCAGACCAATGAGGCACTCACCTGCAAACTCGGCCGGTTCGTCGGTTGTAGTGTCGAATACCGCCCATGTGCCGCAGGGTTCCAGAACGGCTAAGAATTTCATATTAGTCTCCGCTAATTTTCATCCCAACATTAGCGGAACCACTTTGTTCCTGGAGCTTCGATGCCGGGCTCGCCCGTACCCGTCTCGAAGGACCGGCAGCGAAGGGCCTCCCCGGCGAGCCAGCGCCGCAACTGCGCTACTCCGCTGGGCGGTAAGGTTGGCGATTGCGCATTAGCCGGGAACAATGCAGCCTAGCCTCAAGGCTCGAAAAGCTATTCCCGGAGCGGGACCATGCAGCAAGAATACGCGGCACAACAATTGATGCAGCAGTCATGACCCGCTCCCAGTTGGCCGGCGTCATCCTGGGCTTGGCGCTGGTGGCAGCACTTACCGTTGTCCGGGCGATCGATCCGCAGCCATTGAGACTCGCCCGCGAAGCTACATTCGACCAATATCAGAGGTTGGCACCTCGCAGCTTCGAACCGATGCCTGTCCGCGTGGTCGACATCGACGAGGCCTCATTGCAGCAGTTCGGGCAGTGGCCGTGGCCCAGGAATCGCATGGCTGCTCTGGTCGAGAAACTGACGGAGCTTGGTGCGGCAGCCATCGCGTTCGACATCCTTTTCGCCGAACCCGATCGTTTGTCGCCTCGCAGTGTTGTCCGCGAGGTGCCGGGCATCGATCCTGCCCTGCTCGATCGCCTGCCCGACAATGATGAAATCTTCGCCCGATCGATCGCCGGCAAGCCGGTTATCCTGGGTTACGGCATCTCCAACGAAGGGACCTATCGGCCGCACATGAAGGCTGGCATCGCCTTTACGGGCGAGAGCCCGATGGAGGCCCCCCCTCATATCAGGGCAGCCACACCGCTGCGGCCGCAGCTCGAGGCCAATGCCGCCGGCCTCGGACATATCAGCCTCAATCCGGGCAGATCGACCGCGGTGGTCAGGGCAGCTCCACTCTTTCTGACCGATAGCGAGCAGCTTTATCCGAATCTTGCCCTCGAAGCCATGAGGGTAGCGCAGGGCGCATCCACCTATCTGATTGCCGGCGTGCCGGATCGGCAGGGCATAATGACATCCGTCAAGATCGGCGACTTCGTTATCCCGGTGACCTCGGCCGGCGAACTCTGGCTCTATGTCAGTCCCGACAGGCCGGAACGATATGTTTCTGCGAAGGACCTGCTCGCACTCGCCGGCGTCTCACCCAAAACAAGGGCCGCCATCGAGGGCAACATCGTGTTTGTCGGCACTTCCGCCGCCGGCTTGCAGGATATTCGTGTCACGGCACTCGGTGAGAACGTGCCCGGTGTATCGCTCCACGCGCAGATGATTGAACAGATCCTGTCCGGGCATTATCTGTCGCGGCCCGACTGGGCAAACGGGCTGGAAATCGCGTCCATCGCGATCCTGGGCACCCTTCTGGTGTTTCTCACAATTTTCGTGAGCCCGGCGATTGCGCTCGCCTGCGGCCTGGCGATCACGGGCCTTGCGCTCGTCGCATCGTGGCTTGCCTTTTCGCTGGCCGGACTGCTGTTCGATCCATTTGCGCCGATCGTCATGGGCACGATCACGCATTTCGCGACAACCTCTTTCCGCTTCCTGGTGACCGACCGGGAGCGGCGCGCGATCCGGCGGGCCTTCGGCCAATATCTATCGCCATCGCTTCTCTACCGCATCGAGCACACGCGCAACGCACTTCGTCTTGGCGGAGACGACCGCGAGCTGACCGTGATGTTCGTCGATGTGCGAAACTTCACCGAGATCAGCGAAAGACTGCCGCCCACCGCCCTCGTGCGGTTTCTGAACACGCTTCTCGACGCGCTCAGCCGTCATGTCACCGCCAATGAAGGCACACTCGACAAGTTCATCGGCGACTCGATCATGGCCTTCTGGAATGCCCCGGTCGACGTCGCCGATCATCCTGCCAAGGCCGTTCGCGCGGCATTGGCCATGCGCGAGACGATGGCCCGCCTCAACGAAAGCGATGCATTCGGATTCGGGGCCGGGCAGACGGTTCGCATCGGTATCGGAATCCATACCGGCATCGCCTGCGTCGGAAACATGGGGGCGGAGTCGCGATTCAACTATTCGGCCGTTGGCGACGCGGTGAACATCGCAGCGCGTATCGAGACAGCGTGCAAGACGGTGAGTTTCGACATCCTCGCGTCCTACGACACAGTAAGATCGCTGCCCGGCTGGGCGTTGCTCGAAGCGGGATCGCTGGAGCTCAAGGGAAAGAGCGCTAGGACGAGAATCAATGCCGTTGTCGGCGATGAAAATGTTGCGTCGTCGCCGGATTTCGCGGAATTGCGGCTTCTCCACGGCAAACTCATCGAGGCGTTGCATTCGCGCTCGCCAGGCAGCCGAAAGATCATAGCGGCGGCCAAAGCCAAGGCCGCGGGGCTGCCGGCAGACTTGCAGGACTTCTATGGCCGGATATCGCGCAGACCGGATGATTTTCTTGCCAAACGGGCGGGAGCAGCGGTGGAGGCGAATGCCGGCTATGCGGAGCAACAATTCGGCTCCGGTTCCTGACCTGCATTCAAACAGGGCCGTTGACCGCAGGACTCGCTGGCCAGCGAAGTCGAACACCAGACGCGCGCCAAGAAAAAGAGCGGCTATCCGTCGCCCGTGCCGTTCCCATTGCCCTTGCCGTGGCCGTTGGATTTTCCGGGATTGCTGCCATCATGCTTGCCTGGATCATTTCCATGGCCGTTGTTGCCGTCATCGGTGTCGCCATGCGGTGGGTCCGGCGGACCGGGTGGGCTAGGTGGGCTAGGCGGACTGGGCGGAGTGGGCGCCGGTGAGTTGCGCTGCTGCGGCCGCGCCCTATCCTCTTGCTGACTGGCTGCCATAAGCCCGCAATTTCCGAGTGCGGCAAAGCCTCCCGAAAGCTGCTGATTGCCTGTCAGAAACGGCAATGCCCGCGAGGTGCCGAGTGTGCTGAGCACAGACCGATTGACCTTGGTAACATCGGTCATTGCGCCTGATGGCGTCGCGACCACACAATCGCAGCGCCGCTTCAGTTCCCTGCATCTGCCGCCGCTGCAGAATCTGGCCGCCCCCTTCAGAAGCACGACGGCGGTTTTGCCGTTGGGCGCGATGTGGACATCGAATGCTGTTCCCCGCACGCCTATCGTGCCTGCAGGCGTCACGATCTGGTAAGCTGACGAAGGCGAGCTTCCGCTTATCCAGCGAAACGTTCCCTTGGCAGCGCGGATGGTCAGGTTCTTGACCGAATTCTCATTGTTGAAGACATACTTGTCGATGACAACGGAAGAACCCCACCCTACCGCCAGCTTGGTGCCATCCAGGAACACGAATTGGCCAAGCCCGGTATTGGATGTGCTGATACGTTCGTCCCGATAAACGGGTGCACTGACCACCAGCGGTCCGGTTGCGCCGGTAACGGCAGTCTTGATCACGACCGCTTGGCCACTGCTTCGGCGGCCATGGTCGGCGTCGCATTGCTGAACATCGCGGCCAGCGCGGCAATAGCAGCCCACCTCAAGGACGGCATGGCATCCCCCTGCAACGCCTTTGTTAGCACATGCTTGAAAAGCTGTCTCTACAGCAGGGCATAGATCAATTTAAATTTAAGTAGAATATGCCTCTTCCGCTTAGGAATGCTCGAGCCAAGCGGCGCGGTGGGCGCATCAAGCCGTTCGTCAATTCATTGACATGGCGTGCACTGCCGGAAACGTCGGCAACAGTTGTGGAAAGACCAACACCGCCGCGCCGTAAAGCAGCAAAGCGGTGCCCGATAGCTTTGCTATCCTCTCTCCTGCCGGGAAGGTCTTTTCCGCAAAGATCAGCAAGGTGAGCATAGCCATCGCAGCAATGTTCATGATCCCGAGAGGAAAAAGGGCAAGAAACAAGAGCCAGCAGCAGCCCAGACAAAAGAGCCCATGCTCCCATCCCATGCGCACCGCGCCCCAATGTCCATCGCGCCATGAGGTGAGGATGAAACTCATCGGAGTACGGCATTTGGCCAGGCAGAGATCCTTGAGCGGCGAAAGTTGATAGGCGCCGGCAATGATCAGCAGCACGCCGCCGATGCGGGAGGCGGTCGCCGCGGACATTCCTGTATGCGTTGCAATCTTCTCCGCGCCAGCCGCGCCAGCAAAGACAAGCACGCCCGCCGCGCCCCAGACCAGCATGTAGCCCCCCATGAATACCCAGGTTGAGACGAAGGTCTCACCGCGCCCCTGCCGACCGGCCTGGACCTGGTGAAACGTCAGGATCATGGGGGCGGCTGTCGGAAACATCATGGCGGTCATCATAATGATCCAGACTGCAAGGAACAACGGCGCATTCATGCCCATGGTGGGCGTTTTCATTTCCATTGGCATGTCTATGCCAGTCTGCTGCCAGACGAGCATGGCCCAAGCTGCCGCCGCGATAGCGATCAACAGCGCGACAATGATGTTTCGCTGCAGCGTCAGCGATGGAGTTCCCGCATTGGCCATGGGCGAGCCCCGTTCCGATATGGGAGCGCGGCCTATTGCTGGCCGGACCAGTTGATCGGCGCGTAATGCCCGTTTCGGCGGGAATTGTCCCAGCGCATGCCGTGGTCGCCGAACGTGCTGCCCGGCACGCCCATCGCCATACCAAGCCAGTCGGGATTGACGGGATGGCCGGTCGCGGCCCACATCTCGCCGTCCTCGCGCATTGTCGGCAGTGGTTCGACCGCCATCTGCATGACACCCGGGATTTCCACCGACCGCTTCTTGCCGTCGATCTGGTACTTGATCGGCACCTTCCTGACTCCCAGGTTCGTGCCGATCAGAGGCGCGAGCATAGCCAACGGACCACCGGCGGCGCCGGTGAAGATCGCGCCCAGCGCCTCCATCTGCCCTTCATCGGCCCGTTCGTCGATATAGGCGGCAGCCGTCCAATTGCCGTCCGCCATCGGACCCGGAGTGTGGGCAATCATCGCAACGTTGAGGCCATCCAATCGAGCGTCACCGTAGTTGCCCGTATCGATATGGAAGGCCATGGCGACATCGCAAACGCCTCGCGTCGGCCTTGATGTCAGCTGCGCGTTGGGCGACATCAGGCAGGGACATACGACGTCGCAGCTACAATTCTCGAAATAGTTTCCAGACAATTGCCAACCGGTTGCCATTGGCTCCTCCCCATCGTGAGGCGCGTCGGCGTATCGCCGCTTTCTTGGCAGGTGGCGCCGCTTCACCTCCATCGGCGAGCGGCTAGCAGGCCAACACAGCGAACGATCGGCGCGCTAGACCAGTCAATTCAGGCTACATCGTTGCCCGGAAGTGTCAAGCTGCAACCGCCACCAGACCCCGGCGCGTGCTTGATCAAGTTTGTCCCGTCGCATGTCCTGATACCCGCGCAATTCGGTTGGAGGTGCCAGAAGGAAAGTTCGAAAAGCTTCTAGGAAGCTAGATACTGAGGCTGTTTCCAAAGGGTGGCTCAATCTTCATTCTGCCTCACTATCGCGGCCCGCACCCTCTACACAGAATGGCCGTGGACAAGCAGCAGGACGCCTTGCACAAGATGAGCGACAGGTCCGACGAAGGCGGACATTCTGGGCCAAATGCCTGTTGCGCCCTTCAGCAAAGTTGACGAGTGTTTATGGGGTGGTCATAAGAGCAACATGGTCTGAGGGCGGGACGGTGACGCATCGGTCTGCAAAACCGACGTAGTGGGTTCAATTCCCACTCAGACCTCCATTTTTAAAAAAGCCGCCCGCGCCTACAGCCGTACCTCTCAAACAGTGGCGATTGTACTCTGAGCGTTTGCCATGCCTGGAGATTTCGGCACACATTGTTGGTGACGAAATCTGTCCGGAACTTGGCTGCCTGCCAACAAGAACTAACGAGACCCCATGGACCGCTTCGACCTCGGCACCTACCGCCGCCCCATCTCCACCCGCTCCGCCGAAACCCAGCGCTGGTTCGATATCGGGCTGAACTGGTGCTACGGTTTCAACCATGAGGAAGGCATCAAGTGTTTCGAGAAGGGGCTGGAGACGGATCCGGACTGCGCTTTTGTTCATTGGGGCATCGCCTATGCCGCCGGGCCCTTCTACAATCTGGCCTGGAAGGAGCATGGCGAGGCCGAGGCGAACAATGCGACGAAGCGTTGCTTCGAGCATGTCCAGTTGGCGCGCGCCAACGCGGCTGGCGCCAGCGACATCGAAAAGCGGTTGATCGAAGCGCTGGCCTGTCGCTTCCAGAAGCCGCAGCGGGTGAGCCCGCAGGAATTCGAAAAGTGGGATGATGCCTATGCCGCCGCGATGCGGCGGGTCTACCAGGATTTTCCCGACGACCATGATGTGATGGCGCTGCTGGTCGAGGCGCTGATGATGCGCACCGTCCGGCGCCTATGGAACCTCAAGACCGGCGCGCCGGCGCCGAATTCCGATGTCGTCGAGGCGCTGGAGGTCTGCGAGCGGTCAATCCGGCTCGCCGACGAAGGCCGGACGACCCAGCATCCGGCGATCCTGCATCTGCACATCCATCTCCTGGAAATGTCCACCATGCCGGAACGCGGCATGCGCTCGGCCGATCTGCTGGGCGAAATTTGCCCCGATGCGGGGCACATGAACCACATGCCGGGGCATATCTATGTGCTGTGCGGAGAATACGAAAAGGCGAAGTTGGCCAGCGAAAAGGCTGTCCGCGCCAACGACCTCTATCTCGCCTATGCGGATGAGCCGACCTACTACCTGCTCGGCTGCTGCCACGATCTGCATCTGATGATGTTCACCTGCATGTTCCTCGGCCAGTACCGGCCGGCGCTGTGGGCCGCCGACAAGGTGCGCAGCCTGGTGACGCGCGATGTGGTCAGCCTGCCCGATCGGCCAAAGCTCACCCAGACGGTGGAAGGCTATCATGCGATGAAATCGCATGTGCAGGTGCGCTTCGGCCGCTGGCGGGAGATCGTGGACGAGCCGATCACCGCGGAGCCCGGCCTCCACGTGCTCACGGCCGCCATGCAGCATTATGCCAAGGGCGTCGCGCATGCGACGTTGAAAAACTTCGCTGAGGCCGAGCGTGAGCGCGACCGATTCCACCAGCATATGGCGCGCATTCCAGTCGAGCGGCGTTTCCTCAGCAACCCGACCCGCGCCTCGCTCGCCGTGGGCGCTGCGTTGCTTGATGGCGAGCTTGCCTATCATCGGGGCCGGCATGAGGAGGCCTATAGGCATCTGCGGCAAGCGGTCGAGCTCGACGACAATCTGTCCTACACCGAGCCGTGGGCGTGGATGCACCCGCCGCGCCATGCGCTGGCGGCGCTGCTTCTCGACCAGGGCTACGCGCAGGAGGCCGAACAGATCTATCGCGACGATCTGGGCTTGAGCGACAAGGTGCAGCGCTGCGCGCAGCACCCGAACAATGTCTGGGCGCTGCACGGTCTGGTGGAGTGCCTGAAACGGCGCGGCGAGAGCGACGAGCTGCCGGCACTGCAGGCAAAGCTCGCCACGGCGATGGCCATGACCGACGTGCCGATCAGTTCGTCATGCCTATGCCGGACAAGCGTGCAATCGGCGGCAAGCTGCTGTCTTTGAGTCTACCGTAGGCGCCTCGCCGGCCAGCTGCTTCACTCTGCCGATCAGGCCAGGCTCACTGACCTGCTTTCCTCAATTACCGCAGAGCAGTCTATCTCATCATGAAGTGGGGCGTGTGGGTCAGGCGTGAGCCAGGAAGCGTACGACCGAAGCCGCTTGAGCCTGGCTGTTTTCTCGAGCCGCGCCTGGCGCTCATCGTCGGCTGGTTGGCTACAAGGCGGCTTTTTGTTCCTCTCGGCAGGATACAGCATTCTCGACTCTCCTCGGTCAGAGCCCATAGAGAGGCCAGATCAATGAGGGTGTTGGCCCACTTACGGGGATGGGACCACCTTTTTGCTCCGGGTCCCCGCTCCCCACCTGGGCCGGATACCACCACAGACGCGGACGAGAGTCGCCATCCATTTTGATGAGGCTGCCGCAGGTTGCTGCCATTAAAGCTGCCGGGAGGCGGCCGCTGCCGGCCCTGCCTTATCTCAGCCACTTCTCATAGTCGGCCACCAGCAGATGCAGGGGAGCGACGTCCTCTTCGATATTGGAGAAGCGGCCGATCGGCTCGCGGAAGACATTGTCGGTGAGATCGTCGTTGACGGTGGAGACCTCGCCGATCAGCACGTCCTTGCCTTCGGCCCAGAAGGCGTGCCAGACGCCCGGCAGCAGCGTGACGCTCTGGCCCGGGTCGAGTTTCAACAGTCCGCCCGCCGGAAGCCGGTGGATGGTTCCGTCGACGGGTACCGATACTTCGGCCTTGGGGTCGATGCCACCGTCACGATCGTGCATGAACAGTTCCAGCACCAGCTTGCCGCCGCCACGATTGATGATGTCCTCGGCCTTGATGTTGTGGCGGTGCATGGGCGACAGCTGGTCCTTGCGCGAGATCATGATCTTCTCGGCATAAAGCATACCCATGCCCTTCTTCATATCCTCGTAACGGCCGTTGCGGACGGTGAACAGGAACAGGCCGAGTTCCTTGAATTTCTCCTGGCCATAGTCGGTGATGTCCCAGCCCAGCCGCGAGGTGTGGATGGCGGAGGAGTCAACTTGGCGCGCCTTCATTTCCTCCGGCGACCAGTAGGCGAAGGGCGGCATGATGTAGCCGAACGAGCGTATGAAAGCGTCGGCTTCGCGGATGATTTCGTTGATGGCGGAGCGTTTCATGATCGTGACCCCTTGGCGTCGACTGTCTGGCAAACCGCATAGCCGAACGCGGGTTCGGTGTCGATCCACCCAGCCGCCTGCCCTGCCTTGCACCGTGAACGGATGGCCTACCGATCCGGTCGGCTGGCCGCGTGACACAGCGTGCTTTCAGGCTCATAACCCCTGTGAATTTTCACAGGGATAGCCGATGCCGACGATCCACGACCTCGATACGCCGTCGATCCTGATCGACGCCGCACGCGCCGAAGCCAACATTGCCCGCGCGCAAGCCCATGCCGAGAAGAACGGGTTGAAGCTCAGGCCGCACATCAAGACCCACAAGCTGCCCTATTGGGCGAAGAAACAGGTGGCGGCGGGGGCCGTCGGCATCACCTGCCAGAAGATCGGCGAGGCCGAGGTGATGGCCGATGCCGGTCTCACCGACATTTTTCTCCCCTACAACATTCTCGGCCGCGCCAAGCTGGAGCGGCTGAAGGCGCTGCACGGTCGCGTAACGCTGTCGGTGACGGCGGACAGCATGGATACGCTGGAGGGACTCGCGGCGACTTTCACCGATGCCGGCCACCCGCTGCCGGTGCTGGTCGAATGCGATACCGGCATGGGCCGCTGCGGCGTGCAGACGGCCGATGAAGCGGTTGCGCTGGCGAGGCTGATCGACAAGGCCGGCGGCCTCGCCTTCGGCGGGCTGATGACCTATCCGGCCGCCGGCCGGGCAGCGGAAGCCGAAGCCTGGCTTGCCGACGCCAAGCGGGTGCTGGCCGCTTCGGGTCTCGCCTGCGAGCGCGTTTCGAGCGGTGGCACGCCGGATATGTGGCGCTCCGCTGCCGCATCCGTCGTCACCGAATACCGGCCCGGCACCTACATCTATCTCGACCGCTATCAGGTCGCCAAAGGCGTCGGCACCTTGGACGATTGCGCGCTCACGGTGCTGTCGACCGTGGTCAGCCATCCGACGCCGAGCCGCGCCATTCTGGATAGCGGCAGCAAGGCGCTGTCCAGCGACACGCTGGGGCTGCCCGATTTCGGCGAGTTGATGGGTGTCCCGGGGGCGCGGGTGACGGGCCTCAGCGAGGAGCATGGCGCGGTCACCCTGTCGAGCGAGGCCAAGCTGCGCATCGGCGAGCGCGTGCGTGTCGTGCCCGATCATTGCTGCGTCGTCACCAACCTCTTCAACGAGATCAACCTGATCGACGGCGAGAAAGTGCTGGAAACGCTGCCGGTGGCGGCGCGCGGGCTGATGGGGTGAGATGCAGAGCGACTTGGCGGGTCGCGGAATTCATCACAACGCTGGCGCCGGGAAGAGACTCGGCGTGCGTCAGTTGACCTGCCGCGCCGCCACCCGCCGCATGGCGATGATCCGACGGCGGCGGATTTCGGTGCGCATCGCCATCAGGTGCAGCGCGAAGAACAGCACGGTGAAGCCGAGTGCCATCGCCAGCAGCGGCCACAGCAGAGAGGAATCGATGGTAGAGCCACCCATGCGGAACACCGAGGCTGGCTGATGCAGCGTGTTCCACCAGTCGACCGAGAATTTGATGATCGGGATGTTGATGAAACCAACCAGCGTGATAATGGCGGCGGCCCAGGCGGCGCGTCCGGCATCGTCGAGCGCGCGGGTCAGCGCGATAATGCCGAGATACATCAAAAACAGCACGAAGACCGACGTCAGGCGGGCGTCCCACACCCACCAGGTGCCCCACATCGGCTTGCCCCAGATCGAGCCGGTGATCAGCGCCAGCGCGGTGAAGACGGCGCCGATGGGTGCGGCCGATTTCAGCGCGACATCGGCCAGCGGATGGCGCCAGACCAGTGTGCCCAGCGCCGAGACCGCCATCAGCGTGTAGCACATCATGGCGAGCCAGGCGAAAGGCACATGGATGTACATGATGCGCACTGTGATGCCTTGCTGGAAGTCTTCCGGCGCCGTGAAGCTCATATAGAGCCCGACGGCCAAGATAACTGCGGCGATCGCCGCCAGCCATGGCACAAGCCTGTCTACCAACGCGACGAACCGCGTCGGATTGGCAAGATCGGTCCAGCCGCTCAGGCGTGAAGTGGTGTCACTCATGCCGCCTTACATAGACCGCCGTCGCGTTTGGGGCAATCGAGCGGCGGTGTCGCAGGCCTTGCCTTTTCCCGGGATCGGCGCGCAGCGCCGAGATGGATGAGGGGTGCTGGAAGGAATAAGGCGATGGAAAATTCTATGCGGACTTGGGTTCCGCCAGCTGGAGCCCCCCTCAGCCGTCGCCTTCGGCAACGCCTTCTCCCCAACAAGGGGAGAAGGAAGAACCATCATCTGCTCAGGCGGCCTCGCCCTGCACGGAGCGGCTGAGGCGGCGGACTTCCTCGTCGTTGAGCAGGCCGCCGGCACGCAGCAGGCTGGCGAAGCGGCCGTTGCGCAGCGACAGTTCGGCAAAGCCGCCCATTTCGACCACCCTGCCCTTGTCCATGAACACGACCAGATCGGCGTCGCGAACGGTGGTCAGGCGATGGGCGATGATGAAGGTGGTGCGGTCTCGCCGCAGCTCGTCGATCGCTTCCTTGACGCGGTCCTCGGTCTCGACATCGAGCGCGCTGGTTGCCTCGTCGAGCACCAGGATCGGGGCATCCTTCAGCACGGCACGGGCAATGGCGATGCGCTGGCGCTCGCCACCCGAGAGCTGGCCGCCGCGCTCGCCGACCACCGTGTCATAGCCATTGCTCTTGGCCAGGATGAAGTCCTGGGCCGCGGCCGCGTCGGCGGCCGCATGGATCTCGTCATTGGTGGCGTCGGCACGGCCGACGCGGATATTGTCCTCGATCGAGCGGTTGAGAAGCCCGGCATCCTGGAACACGGTGGCGATCGAATGGCGCAGCGACTTGCGGGTCACCGTGCGGGTATCGATGCCGTCTATCAAGATACGGCCACCGGACGGCGAGAAGACGCGCTGCAGCAGGTTGATGAGCGTGGTCTTGCCCGCACCCGTCGGTCCGACGATGGCAACCGTCTGGCCAGCCTGAACCTCGAAGGACACATCACTGACGCCCTGCCCCGAATTGGCGAATTCGAAGCTCACATCCTCGAAGCGGACATGGCCGGTGACGTTGGTGAGGTCGCGCAGGCCATCCGGCTCGGCGGCATCGGCTGCCGAGTCCTCGAGCTTGTAGAAGTCCTCGAGCTTGGCGCGAGCCTCCGAGATCTGGTTGGCGAAAGCCGACATCTGGTCGAGCCGCGAGATCAGCAACGTGGCGAAACCGGTAAAGGCGATGACATCGCCGACGCGCAGCTGGCCATGGGTGACCAGATAGGCGCCGATCAGGAGCACCACCATCATCGAGATTGTCGATGACAGGCGATTGAGCGCGTTCGCAATGGCCCACCAGTCGAGCACAGGGTTCTGCGCATCGAGCAGGTTCTTGACGTAGCGGCGCAGCGTCTCGGCCTCATGGCCAAGACGGTTGTAGCTCTGGAGAACGGCGACGTTGCTCACGGAGTCCGTCACGTGAGCGAACACCTTGTGGTAGTGGCGCTCAACAGCGGCCTGGCCTTCCTTGGTGCGCTTCATGACCAGGCGGCCTATGCCGACATAGAGGACACCGAGCGCAAGCAGTACCCCTGACATGCGCACATCCATGCTGATGGCGGTCGGAACCAGCAGGACGAGGGCAACAGCCGTGGACAAATGCTGGCGCATGAATTCGAGCCAAAGGCTGAACAGCGTCTCGACGGCACGCAGCAGCGTGTGCAGGGCGTTGGAAGTGCCGCGCTGGTGATGCCAGGCGAGCGGCATGGTGATGACACGCTCGAACGATTCGCACAGAACCTGGCTGCGCCGGGCGTGGGCAAAGCGGTCCGCGCCGCGTGCCACCAGAACGAAGGCGACCACGTTGAAGGCGCCCAAGGCGGCCCACACGGCAAGCGTGGAGAATACCGAGCCATGCGCGGAGATTGCGTCGATCACCCGGCCAAACAGGATCGGCTCGAGAATGGCGACAGCGGCAAGGGCCACGTTGGCCGAACAAATCAGCGCGACGCGCTTCTTGTCGGCGGCCAGATACCCCAGCGCTCTCCAATAGATCTGCAGAAGTGACACTTCAGCTACTCCGCCAACTCTCTATTGTGCCCAATACCAATATTGTGCACTGCACCATTTCCCGACACGTAACGGTTGACGCGTCGCAAAACAATGCTCGTCTATCGCTTCCGTTCCCATTTAGCGAACAAAAGATGACGACGATACGAAATCTGACGTGATCACCTAACAGTTTGAGATAAAAGGTGAAATGTCAGCCTTGCGGCAAAATCATGGCAATAGACGAGCACTGCCACATTTTTGAGCACAACAGGCCTGCGCAGTCGGATCGGGCGTGTTTAACGGACACCGTCACAGATCGGACGCAAGTAAACAGGAAGCGGTTTCGCGCGCCCCGGGGGACGCGCGATCTTTTGATCTAAGCTGTTGATTTATGCCGGTATCTTGACGATGACGTCGATTTTACCACCGGCTTTGGGCTCGAAAGATGCCGACTTTGTTTTCGCGCCATCGACTTCAAGCGAGATCATCTTGGTCTTTTTATCGCGAACGACGTGAACCTTGATCTCGGCGCCCAGCATCTTGAGCGAGGCTTCATAGCCATCCCAATGGCTGGGCAGTTTGGGCCGGAACGTGATCTGCTTTCCGCGCCGCTCGATACCGAGGATGCCTTCGACCGCAGCGCGGTATAGCCAGCCGGCCGAGCCTGTGTACCAAGTCCAGCCGCCACGCCCGCCCTTGTTACCGACTGCACTGCCATCTCCGGCATAGATATCGGCCGCGACCACATAGGGTTCAACGCGGTAGTGCTCGGCCGAAACCTCGTCGAATGCGTGGTTGACCGGGTTCAGCATCGAGAAGCAGCGATAAGCTTCGTCGGTCAGTCCCATCTCCGCGAGGGCGATGACGAACCAGGTAGCGGCGTGGGTGTACTGGCCGCCATTCTCGCGCACGCCGGGCGGATAGCTCTTGATGTAGCCGGGGTCCTTGTCCGTCTTCGAAAAAGGCGGCGTGAACAGTTTGACGATCTTGAGCTGGTCGTCGACGAGCAGGTTCGTCGCCTGCTGCATCGCAGTTGTCGATCGCGCCGGGTCGCCCTCGCCCGAAAGCACGCTCCAGGACTGGGCGATGGAGTCGATCTTGCACTCCTGCGACGTGCGGGAACCCAGCGGCGTGCCGTCATCGAAACTGCCGCGCCGGTACCATTCGCCGTCCCATGCGGTGCTTTCAAGAGCCCGCTTCAGGACCTCGGCATGCTTGGCCCAGGCCTGGGCGCGCTTGCTGTCGCCTTCGCTCTTGGCGACGGCGGCGAAGTCGCCCAGCGTCTTCAGCAGGAACCAGCCCAGCCACACGCTCTCGCCCTTGCCGTGCTCGCCGACACGGTTCATGCCGTCGTTCCAGTCGCCGCCAAGGATCAGCGGCAGACCGGCGGGACTGCTGCGCTTGATGGCCAGGTCGAGCGCACGCGCGCAATGGTCGTAAAGCGACACCGTCTTTTTCCATATTTCCGGGGTGAAGAACGCGTCGTGCTCGCCCTCGCCCAGCGCCTGCCCATCGATGAAAGGCAATTGCTCCTTCAGGATGCCGGCGTCGCCGGTCACCGAGAGGTAGCGCGCCGTGGCGTGGGCCAGCCAGACCACGTCGTCGGAGATCATGGTGCGCACGCCGGCTCCGGTGCGCGGCAGCCACCAATGCTGCACGTCGCCTTCCGGGAATTGCCGCCGTGCGGCGTTGAGGATCTGGTCGCGTGCCAGCGTCGGATCATGCGCCAGCAGTGCCAGCGTGTCCTGCAACTGGTCGCGGAAGCCAAAGGCGCCGCTTGCCTGGTAAAAGGCCGAGCGGGCCCGGATGCGGCAGGCAAGGCTTTGATAGGGCAGCCAGTGATTGACCATGGCATCGAGCGCCTTATCCGGCGTCTCGACCTGGATGGTGTCGAGGAAGCCGCGCCACTCGCGCTCATTGTCGGCCAGGCGCTGATCGAAATCCTTGCCCCGATGCTTCTGCACCAGAGCACTCGCATGAGCCGAGGACTCGGCATCGCCGAGCAGCCAGAGCAGCGTGACGTCGCCGCCGGCGGGGATTTCGATGTCGCGGGCAATCGCCGCGCAAGGATCGTCTCCGGCCTCGACGCGGCCCGACAGCGCCGCACCACTCAGCACCGCCTGCGGCAGTTCGCTGGAACCATGCCGGCCGAGGAACTCCGAGCGGTCGGCCGTCACCGAGTGGACGCCGGCATCGGCGGCAAGGAAAGCCACCCGCTCGCTGAAATCGAGCCCGTAGGGGTTTTGCGCCAGCAACGCGCCGGTCGCCCCGTCGCGGGACGGGACGGTGGTTGCCGCGGTGCGGGACCGATGCCCGCCAAGCACCCATTCGGCATAGGCATAGACGCGCAGCCGCGCCGGTACCGAGCCAGAATTCTGGATGCGCAGCCGTGTGATCTTCACCGGATCGACCGGATCGACGACATGGGTCAGGTCCATCGACAAGGCCCCACGCTTGGCGCGGAAGGTCGAGAAACCCTGGCCGTGCCAGGCTTCGTAGGCCACTGAGGGATCGCGCACCACCGCGGCTAACGGCGAGAACGCCCGGCCGCTGGCCTGATCATAGATATAGATGCCCTCGCCCGGCCGATTGGAAACCGGATCATTAGACCACGGCGTCAACTGGTAGTCGCGGCTGTTGCGGCTCCAGGTGAAGGCAGCCCCCTCGGCCGAAGTGTGGAAGCCGAAAGAAGCGTTGGAGACGACATTGATCCAGGGCTGCGGTGTGGTGCGCCGGCCAGTCAGCCGCACCACATAGTGCCGCCCGTCGCCGTCGAAACCGCCGAAACCATTCCACTGGCTGAGGCCGGAGCCATCGGTGCTGGCAACCGCCACGGCCTGCGAGGCATGTGCATACGCGATCGGGGCCGTC
Organism: Mesorhizobium sp. B4-1-4; assembly: GCF_006439395.2. Taxonomy (NCBI): domain Bacteria; kingdom Pseudomonadati; phylum Pseudomonadota; class Alphaproteobacteria; order Hyphomicrobiales; family Phyllobacteriaceae; genus Mesorhizobium; species Mesorhizobium sp. B4-1-4. Next base: position 1,263,359 of record NZ_CP083950.1, on the reverse strand, counting down.
GCCTGAATTTCGCGCGGAGCCGACAATCCGGGCGGCACCAGTCCGTCGCGCGCCTGCAGGGCCGCCGCCTCGGCCCGCTCGATCTGATCGAAGATGGTGCCGTTGCGCGTATGCAGCACCACCCGGGCAACGGCGAGCAGCGTCTTGTAGGTGGTTTCTTCCATCAGATCGCGGCGCACCGCGAAGATGTGTTGTCTCGGCCCAAGCTCCTTGCCGCGCAAACGGCTGTTTTCGCACAGCGTCTCGACCGCACGCTGCAGATCCTGGACGTAAGACGAGGCCTGCTCGTTGACGACGACGAAGTCGATCATCATGCCACGGGTGCGCATATATTCCTGGAAGCGCAGCGCCTGGGCAACGATCTCCAGGTCGGCCACATCGCCGATCCTGACCAGGAAGATCGGGAAATCGCCCGAAATGCTGGTCGGCCACAGGCTTGACTGCTTGCCGAGGCCGGAGGCGATGGATTCGGCCGGCAGGCGCAGGAATGAATCCGGATAGATCAGATAACGCGCCAGTTTCTGCACGTTGGCGGCATCGGTCAGGCTGAGGCCCATATGGCGGGTCTGTACCTGGCTGCGCGTCCAGGCGAGCATGGCCTGGCGGGCAAAGCTCTCCTGGTGGTCGAGCCGGTTGATGGCTTCCACCAGTTCGGCGCGGTTGGCACCGACCACGGTCCAGAAGGTCAGCGAGATCTTCTTGTTGGCGGGCACGCGCACCTGGCGGCGCAGCGAAGCGATGGGATCGAGTGTGAAACCGGAATGGCCGCCGAGCCTGGCGCCTGGATCGAAGGCGGCTGCATCGACGATGGTGCGGCCTCGGCCGATGAAAGCGCGCCTGTCGGTCTCGGCCTCGGCATCGCGCGCCGGCCCCGAGGGATCGGTGACGAAATGCACCAGGGTGACATCGGGCTCACTGGTTTCACGCTTGCGGCGCGTGGCGAAGATCGCGCCATTGTTGGCGGCGATTTCCGTCTCCACGAACATCTTCGAGAAGGCCGGATGCGCGTTGTCGGAGGCCTCCGAACCCAGCACCAGCTCGGCAAAGGAGGTCACCTCGATATGACGGTCAGCGGGGCCCTCGTTGAAAATTGTGACGCGCCGGCCTTCGCCATTGCCTTCGGAGATGACGATGCATTCAACCTCGGAGCGCAGCGTGCCGACCGTTTTGACGAAGCTCGCCTTGTCGTCGGAAAACAGGGTCTGCGTTCTTTCCTCGGTCGCACGCTTGGGCTCTGACGTCGCCGACCACCAATCGCCTGTGGCTGCATCACGCAAGAAGATATAGGAGCCAAGCCGATCCTCGACCGGGTCGGGTTGCCATCGGGTGACGGAAAGATCGCCCCAATGGCTGTAGCCGGAGCCGGTCGCGGTGACCATCACCGAATAGCGGCCGTTCGACATCACATTGGTGGAACGCAATGCCCGCAAGGGATCGAGCACGATGCGGGTGTCGGGGCTCTCGGTTTCGGTCTCGTCCTTGGCGCGCTCGTCCGCCTCGGTGCGCACGGTCGCCGTCGGGATATCGCGCGGCGCCCTCTCCTGCAGCAGCAGTTCAGCCGATTCAATCACCGGATCGCTGTGGAAGCGATCGCGCAGGCGGCCTTCGAAGATGGCGTCGGCGACGGCGGCGATCGACATGCCGGAATGGTGGGCCATGTAATTCTGCACCACGGCATGGTTGGTGCCTTCCGGCACGCGCTGCGGCGTGAAGTCGACGGCATCATAGTAGCCATGGCGACCAAGCGCCCCAATCTCGCGCAGACGCGCAAGATTCTGCACGGCTTCACGCGGATTGAACTGCGCCGCCAGGATGGTGGCATAAGGCGCGATCACCGTGTTCTGGCCAAGGCCGCGCTTCAGGCCGAGGCCGGGCACGCCGAAATTGGTGTACTGGTAGGTCAGTTCCCGGTCGCGGGCGTTGTAAGCCGCCTCCGAAATGCCCCACGGCACGTTCTTCTGACGGCCATACTGGATCTGACGCTTGATGATCAGCTTGCTGGTCTGGTTCAGGATACTGCCTTGCGGCTCCTTCATCACCAGCGGCGGCATCAGATACTCGAACATCGAGCCTGACCAGGACATCAAAGCGCCCTGGAAGCCGATCTCGACGATCGGGCGGCCGAGCCGGAACCAGTGCTCGGTCGGCAGGTCGCCCTTGGCGATGGCGAACAGGCTGGTCAGCCGCGCCTCGGAGGCAAGAAGGTCGTAGCAGCTTTCGTCGAGCTGGTGTTCCTCGACCCGGTAGCCGATCGACAGCAGCTTGCGCTCCGGCCGCATCAGGAAGGCGAACTCCATCTCGAAGGCGAAGCGGCGCGTGCGCTCGCGCAGGGTCAAGAGCTTGGCGCGCAGCGCCTCGACGGCGTTGTCGTCGCTGTGGGCATCGTGGACATGCGCCTCGCACGTGGCTTCCAGCCTCGCCGCCCAGTCGACGATGACGTCGCTCTGGGCCGATGCCGCCTCGGTGTGGATGGCGGTGGCCAGCTTGCGGATCTCACCCGCCAAGACGGCAAGATTGATGGTGCGGATCGAGGCCATTTCCGGTTGCGCCTTGATCGTGTCGACGGCGCGCCGCATGCCATCCAGGCGGTCAACAAGACGCTGGCGCAGAGGTCGCAGCTGGCGGCGATCGTCGGGCAACTCGTCCAGGCTTTCGCTAAGAATGGTCACCGTGTCGAGAATGCCTTCGAAATCGCCCTGGAGATGGACGGAAGGCGCTTCCGCCCACTCGGCACAGGCAGCCGCCACCGCCACGAGATGGCCGGCGAGATTGCCGCTGTCGACGGCCGAAATATAGAGCGGGTAGAGCGGCTTCAGCGTCGTGGTGTCGTACCAGTTGAAGAGATGGCCGCGGTTGCGCGGCATGCTCTCTATGGTCGTCATCGTCGCATCGATGCGGGTGATGGCATCGGACAGGCTGATCCAGCCGAAATCGCGCGCCGAGACGATCGACAGAAGATAGACGCCGATATTGGTCGGCGAGGTGCGCGGCGCCACGACCGGTGCCGGGCTTTCCTGGAAATTGTCCGGCGGCAGATTGTGATGCTCTGCCGTGACGAAGGTCTCGAAATAGTGCCAGGTGCGCCGCGCCACCGTGCGTAGCGCATGGATATCGGCCTGCGATATGCGCAGGCGATCCTCGGTTTCGGCCGAGCGGCTGATCCAACTGGCGATCGCCGGCGAGCCGATCCAGAACAGGGCGAAGAAGAAGGCGACGAAGGCACCGGTGGAATCGGCCAGTACCGGAATGGCGAGGCCGACGAAGCCGATGATCACGGCGCCGTACATCATGCCATAGTAAGAGCCGACGTCGTTGTCGCCGGCCTTGTGCGCCTGCGAGGCGGTGCGCCATTCCAGGAGGTTCTGGCGGCTGACGAACAGCCGGTAAAGCGTGCGCACGATGGCGTCGCCCATCATCCAGGCATTGTGCGCCATCAGTACGATTTTCAGCGCCACCATGGCGGTGCCGAAGGCGACGTCGCGCGCGAGCGCGGAGAAATGGCCGCGCGGCGTCTGGTCGCCGCTCTTGGGCAGGATGGCGTTGACCACGTCGAAGGTCGGCGCCATGAACAGGCTGAGGATCAGCAAAGCCTGCCATTGCGCGGCCTGTGTGAAAGGCAGCAGCGTCCAGCCGGCGATCGCCGCCATCACCCAGAAGATCGGTGTCAGCGAACGACGCAGATTGTCGACCATCTTCCAGCGCGACAGGGCCGGAACGCCCGAACGCGGATCGAGGATGAAGCCCAGCAGCTGCCAGTCGCCGCGTGCCCAACGATGGTGGCGCGAGGCGTCGACCGAGTAGCGGGTCGGGTAGTCCTCGACCAGTTCGACGTCGGTGACCAGCGCGGCGCGCGCCAGCGCGCCTTCGAGCAGATCATGGCTGAGGATGGTGTTTTCCTCGATGCGGCCCTGCAGGGCCGCCTCGAAAGCGTCGACATGATAGAGGCCCTTGCCGGTGAAGGATCCGTCGCCGAACACATCCTGATAGAGATCCGAGACGGCGAAGACATACGGGTCGAGGCCGCGATTGGCCGAGAAGACGCGCTGGAAGAACGAAGCCTCGTCGCCACTTGTGAGCGAGGCGGTGATGCGTGGCTGCAGGATCGTATAGCCAGCGGTGACGACACGCTTGGTCGCGTCGAAATGCGGGCGGTTGAGCGGGTGGCAAAGCTTGCCGACAAGGCTGGATACGGCATCACGGGTGGTGCGCGTATCGGCATCCAGCGTCATCACGTGGACGACTTTTTCCGGCAGCGGCACGTCGAGCGGCAGGAATGTGGTGTCACTGTCGCCGCGCAGCAGCAGGTCGAGCTCGTGCAGCTTGCCACGCTTGCGCTCCCAGCCCATCCAGGACCCTTGAGCCGCATTGAAGAGCCGGCGGCGATGCAGGATGTAGAAGCGCGGCGCCCCTTCCGAGGGATAGCGGGCGTTGAGACGGGCGATCTCGGCGCGGGCATATTCGAGGATTTCGGTGTCCGCCGCATCGATCTCGATCTTACTGTCGGGCCAGTCCGACAGCAACGCGAAATGGATCTCGTCCGCCAGATTGGCAAGGTAGTGCACTTCGATGTTGCGGATGTTTTCCTCGACATCGTCGCGCGATCCGATCAGCGACGGCACCACCACCAACGTGCGCGCTTCTGGCGGCACGCCGTGCCTGTAATCATAGCCAATCAGCCGTGTCGGCTTGAGGAACAACGAGACCACGGTGTTGAAGAAAGCGAGTGCGCCCTCGCTGGCCGGCACGGCGAACAGCGCCAGCATCAGCACGATCGACGGCACCGACAGGCCGAGATTGGCCAGCGCATTGCCCGAAAGCACGAGCAGCAGCACGGTCAGCGCGAAGACCGGCAGGACGATGCCAAGCCATCCGGTCTTGGCGAAGGTCCGCTTGACCGTCTGGCTGACAGTCGGCCGATAGCCGATCGCCGTTTCCAGCTCCAGCCGGCGCGGGCCAACGAGATAAAATCCGACATCGGTATGGGCGGATGCGACAGGGGCATCACTGCCTTCGCTACCGACTGACGTGGTCTCACCGACGGCATGACCGGCCAATTCTATCGCCTTTTCGGCGACGCGGTATTCCGACAGGCTCGAGCGGCGCGCCAATTCCTCGATCGCGGTCCGGTATTGGTCGCGCGAGAAGAAGTCGAGCGCGGCGAAATCGGTGCGCTCGCGCAGCACGGTATCGATGCGGCTGACGCCTTCGAACCACACCGTCCAGTCGACGTCGTTGATGAGGCGCAGGCCGCGGATGATGTTGCCGGTCGTCACATTGCCGCTGGACAGCGTGTGATGCTCGGAGATGATGATCTCCTCGGCATCGGAGCCGGTCTTCTCAAGCTCGCCTTCCAGCCATTCCAGCGCCTTGCCGGCGTTCTGCGATCCATCGCGCAAGCGATAGAGAAGCTGGGTGGCAAAGGTGGTGTCCTGCGCGTGCATGCTGAAATTGGCCAGGATCGCCTGCCGGTCGGCGCTGTCGTCGGTCGCCAGCACCTTGTCGGCCACATCATTGGCGATCTGGCGCATCTGGCGGGTGCGATTGACCCTGACGGCCAGCCGGCGGAGATTTTCGATCAGGACGAAGCGCAGGAGCGACGGCAGCGCCCAGAGTTCACCGATCTTCAGCGGCTCGACCGACTGAAAACCCTGGACGATCGCCTTGAACATCGTCGCCGAGACGGAACTGTCCGAATGCGCCACATAGGTCCAGGCCAGCGCCAGCGCGCGCGGCACGGTGCCGCCATCGGGCAGCTTCAGCGTCGGCAGCTGACGATAGAAGCGGCGCGGCAGGTCGCGCTTGACCTGGAAAATGGTCTCCTCGACCAGATAATTGTTGTCGAGCAGCCATTGCGCGGCCGGAGTGATCGTCTCGCCCTTGGCCTGCGCCGCATTGGTCGAGCGATAGACTTCGAGGATTTTCTTGGCGCTGTCGCGGATGCGGGCCTGGAAATCGAATGGGATGAGGCCGAACAGGTCGGCGAGGTCCCCCTTTGCCAGGCTTTCGCCAAGCAGCCGGAGGCGTTCCTCCGGCAGGAATGTCGATCTTATCGGCTCTTCCGTGATGACCGGGAAGCTCGCGCTTGTCTTCTCGATCTGGGCTGGGTTCGTCTGAATATTCATTGAAAATTCCGTAAGCGAAGCACTCAGCGGCGTCACCGCCACGGCAATGGCCCTAAAACCGATTCAAATGCAATTGGTTGCATAATCCCACTTGCCGAAAGTTTGTTTCCGCACCACGACAGGGCGTCATCTCTCGACAAGATTCCAAGACGAGCGCCCCTCGCTCCCGTCGGCACTGATCGGCGGCGAGGATTCAGGCTTTTTCGTGGTGCCGCCGACAGCTTACGCTATATTTCGCCGACATCGCGATCATGTTTGGAAACAGGCGGTAACCGTTAGCGCGAAGGCATCAGGCCGCAGCGGCTATCCGGACCACGAACAGCGTCGCATTCCGGGCGGGCTCAGCCCGCAGGACCGAAGCATCCGGCCCGAGCAGCAGCGCGTCGAGAGGCCCTAGGCGAATTGGCCCGGCATCGGGAAAAACGGCTTCGCCGTCGTGACAAAGGATGAGGGTCGAACCGGCCCGGGTCACGATTTCCACAGGCCGCGAAATCGCCAGGCGTTCGACCGAATGCAGCATGCGGCCGCGGCGAGTCATGACGTTGAGGTCTGTGATCGGGCCGGCGATCAGGGCGGCACTCGTGGGCAGGTCGGCTGGGAAGGAAAAAGGCGCGGTAGCCGGCGCCAGCCGTGTCGACGGCTGACCGGTGATATCAAGCACGATGCCCTCGCCTTCCAGCACCGACAGCGTGCGGTCGATCCCGGCAAAACGGGAGAATGGTCCGCTGCTTTCGACGCGGGCCATCGACACGCGCCAGTCGAAATCGTCGAGCCCGGCGCCAGCGGGCGAGACGGCGATTTCCGTCGTCACCCCGCCGCCGTTCTTCCATGGCATCGACTTATATTCGGCTGCCCGCAGGACGCGCATGACGTCAGCCCGTTATCCGAGAATGCCGGGCAGGTCGAGCTGGTGCTCCTTGGCGCATTCGATGGCGATCTCGTACCCGGCATCGGCATGGCGCATGACACCGGTCGCCGGGTCGTTCCACAGCACCCGCTCCAGCCGCTTTGCCGCCTCGGGCGTGCCATCGGCGACGATGACCATGCCGGCATGCTGCGAGAAGCCCATGCCGACGCCGCCGCCGTGGTGCAGCGACACCCAGGTGGCGCCGGACGCCGTGTTGAGAAGCGCGTTAAGCAGCGGCCAGTCGGAGATGGCGTCGGAACCGTCTTTCATCGCCTCGGTCTCACGGTTCGGCGAGGCGACGGAGCCGGAATCGAGGTGGTCGCGGCCGATGACGACCGGGGCCTTGAGCTCGCCCCTGGCCACCATCTCGTTGAAGGCCAAACCGAGCCGGTGGCGATCGCCGAGGCCAACCCAGCAGATACGCGCCGGCAGGCCCTGGAAGGAGATGCGCTCGCGCGCCATGTCCAGCCAGTTGTGCAGGTGGGTATTGCCAGGGGTCAGCTCGCGCACCTTGGCGTCAGTCTTGTAGATGTCCTCCGGATCGCCGGAAAGGGCTGCCCAGCGGAATGGGCCAATGCCGCGGCAGAACAGCGGGCGGATATAGGCCGGCACAAAACCCGGAAAGGCGAAGGCGTTCTCAAAACCTTCTTCCAGGGCCACCTGGCGGATGTTGTTGCCGTAGTCGAGTGTCGGCACGCCGGCGTTCCAGAACGCCACCATCGCCTCGACATGCTCGCGCATCGACGCGCGCGCCGCCTTCTCGACCGCCTTCGGATCGCTGACACGCTTCTCGCGCCACTCGGCCATGGTCCAGCCCTTCGGCAGATAGCCATTGATGGGGTCGTGAGCCGAAGTCTGGTCGGTGACGATATCGGGGCGGATGCCGCGCCTGAACATCTCGGGCACGATTTCGGCGGCATTGCCGAGCAGGCCTACCGACTTCGCCTCGCCGGCCTTGGTCCAGCGCTCGATCATTTCCATCGCCTCGTCGAGCGTCTCGGCTTTCTCGTCGACATAACGGGTGCGCAGGCGGAAATCGATCGAATCCGGGTTGCATTCGATCGCCAGGCAGCAGGCGCCGGCCATGACGGCAGCGAGAGGCTGGGCGCCGCCCATGCCGCCAAGACCGCCGGTCAGGATCCATTTGCCCTTCAGGTTGCCGCCATAATGCTGGCGGCCGGCCTCGACGAAGGTCTCGTAGGTGCCCTGCACGATGCCCTGCGTGCCGATGTAGATCCAGGAGCCGGCCGTCATCTGGCCGTACATCATCAGGCCCTTCTTATCGAGCTCGTTGAATTTTTCCCAGGTCGCCCAGTGCGGCACCAGGTTGGAGTTGGCGATCAGCACACGCGGCGCATCCGGATGGGTGCGGAACACACCGACCGGCTTGCCCGACTGCACCAGCAGCGTCTCGTCCTCGCCGAGCGTCTTCAGCGAAGCGACGATGCGGTCGAAATCGTTCCAGGTGCGCGCCGCCCGCCCGATGCCGCCATAGACGACCAGTTCGTTGGGGTTTTCGGCAACGTCGGGATCGAGGTTGTTCATCAGCATGCGAAGCGGCGCCTCGGTCGTCCAATACCGGGCATTGAGCTTGTCACCGCGTGGCGCGCGGACTTCGCGAATGTTGTGGCGAGGATTGGTCATCATTGTCCCTTTCGGATGGCGGCGCGTCAGCGACCGGCCCAGTCAATGGCGGTTTCGAGAATCTGCTTCAGCGTGGCGCGGATCGGCGCGGCATAAGTCGGATCGTAGGGAACCGGCCAATTCTCCGGAGAACCCTTCTCCGCCGGCTCGCGCATGTAGCCACGGTTGGAAAGCTCCATCTGCAGCGCGTGAACGCCGTTTTGCGGCTGGCCAAAGGTGCGCGTGATCGAGCCGCCCTTGAAGCGGCCATTGACCACCCATGTCTCGCCAGTCGTCGCGAGGATGGCGGCTACCTTTTCCTGCAACACCGGATCCGTGCTCTTGCCGTCATTGGTGCCAAGATTGAATACCGGCAGCGTGCCTTCGAACAGGCGCGGCAGCACCGAGCGGATCGAATGGCAATCGTAGAGCACGATTTTTTCATGCATGCCGCGCAGCCGGTCGATCTCGGCCTTAAGGGCGGCATGATAGGGCTTGAAATAGGTCTCGCGGCGCTGGTCGATCTCGGACGGGGTCGGTTCCTCGCCCATGCGATAAAGCGGATCGCCGTCGAACGTGTCGGTCGGGCAAAGCGTGGTTGTCGCCTGTCCGGGATAAAGCGAGACGCCGGAAGGGTCGCGGTTGACGTCGATGACGGTGCGCGAGATGGCGGTGTGCACGACGGTGGCGCCAAGGTCGGCGGCGAAATCGTAGAGCTTGTCGATCCACCAGTCGCAGTCGCGCCGGCCGAGCCAGGTCGAGACAAGCCGGCTCTCAATATCGGCAAGGTCGGTGCCAGTATGCGGGATCGACACCAGCAGCGGCGCCGTGCCTTGCCTGACGGCGAGCCAGGGAGTGGCAGGCATCACGCCGCTCCCGCGATCGACGGCAGCGCCACCGCGCCAGCGGCCGTGACGGCCGCGCCGCTGCGCACCATGGCAATGGCCTTTTCCATGTCGGGATGGAAATGCCGGTCGTTGTCGAGATGCGGCACTTCGGCCCGGACCAGCTTGCGCACGGCCTCCAGCGCATCGCTTGACGCCAATGGCTGGTGGAAGTCGCAGCCTTGCGCGGCAGCCAGCAGTTCGATGCCGATCACCGCCGTGGCGTTCTCGACCATGCCGATCAGCCGGCGCGCGCCATGCGCGGCCATCGAAACGTGGTCCTCCTGATTGGCCGAGGTCGGGATCGAATCGACGCTGGCCGGATAGGCTTTCTGCTTGTTCTCCGAAACGAGAGCAGCCGCCGTCACCTGCGGGATCATGAAACCGGAATTCAGGCCGGGCTTCGGCGTCAGGAAGGCCGGCATGCCCGACAGCGCCGGGTCGACCAGCATGGCGATGCGGCGTTCCGAAAGCGAGCCGATCTCGCAGACGGCCAGCGCGATCATGTCGGCGGCAAAAGCTACCGGCTCGGCGTGGAAATTGCCGCCGGAAAGCGCGGTGTCGTCCTCGGCGAAGATCAGCGGATTGTCGGTGACGCCATTGGCCTCGGTTTCCAACGTATCGGCGGCTTTGCGCAGCACGTCGAGCGCGGCGCCCATCACCTGCGGTTGGCAGCGCAGGCAGTAAGGATCCTGCACGCGCTCGTCGCCGACGCGGTGCGATTCTCGGATGGCGCTGCCGGCCATCAGATTGCGCAGCGCCTCCGCCGTCTCGATCTGGCCACGGTGCTTTCTCAACAGATGAATGCGCGGATCGAAAGGTGCGTCGGAACCCTTGGCCGCGTCGGTCGACAAGGCACCGGCGACCAGCGCGGACCGATAGAGCACTTCGGCATCGAACAGGGCGGCGAGCGCATAGGCGGTCGAGAACTGCGTTCCATTGAGCAGGGCGAGGCCTTCCTTGGCGCCCAGTGTGACCGGCTCCAGCCCATGCGAGACGAAGGCGACCTTGGCCGGCACGCGGCCGTGCGGGGTAAAGCATTCGCCGACGCCAATCATCACCGCCGTCATGTGCGACAGCGGGGCCAGATCGCCCGACGCGCCGACCGAGCCTTGCGCCGGCACAACCGGGATGACGTCGTTGGCGAGCATCGCTTCGAGCAGCTGAATGGTCTCGGGTCGCACGCCGGAGGCGCCCTGCGCCAGGCTGGCAAGCTTCAGCGCCATCATCAGGCGGGCAACGGCAACCGGTATCGGCTCGCCGACGCCGGCGGCGTGCGACAGCACGATGTTGCGCTGCAAGGTTTCGAGATCCCCGGCCGGGATGCGCACACTGGCCAGTTTGCCGAAGCCGGTGTTGATGCCATACACAGGCTCACCCTTGGCAACGATCCTGGCGACCGCTTCGGCGCTCGCCTTGATCTTTGGACGGCAAGCATCGTCAAGTCTCGGCACGGCACCACGGTAAATGGCGCGCCAGTCGGCCAGCGTCGCATTGCCGGGCTTCAGGGTCAGTTCGTTCATTGTCCTCTCCAGATACGGGCATGCAGCGGATTGAAGCCCATGCGATAAACGAGTTCGGCGGGACGCTCGATGTCCCAGACCGCCAGGTCGGCGGATTTTCCCGCTTCCAGCGTGCCGGTCTGCTTCAACAGTCCCAGCGCGCGGGCGGCCTCGCGGGTAACGCCGGCAAGACATTCATCGACCGTCATGCCGAACAATGTCGCCGCCATGTTCATGGTCAGCAGCAGCGAGGTCAGTGGCGAAGTGCCGGGATTGTTGTCGGTGGCGACCGCCATCCTGACTCCATGCTGGCGGAACAGGTCGATCGGCGGCTTCTTCGTCTCGCGAATGAAGTAGTAGGCGCCGGGCAGGATCGTCGCCACGGTTCCCGCCTTGGCCATGGCCACGGCGCCTGCTTCATCGGTGTATTCGAGATGATCCGCCGACAGCGCGCCATAGCGGGCGGCGAGTTCGGCGCCGTGCAGGTTGGACAGCTGGTCGGCGTGGAGCTTGACCGGCAGGCCCGCAGCCTTGGCGGCGTCGAAGACGCGCGCCAGCTGTTCCGGCGAAAACGCTATGCCCTCGCAAAAACCATCGACGGCGTCGGCCAGTCCTTCAGCGGCGACGGCAGGGAGAATCTCCCTGGCGACAAGATCGATAAAGGCGTCCTTGTCGCCCTTGGCTTCCGGCGGCAGCGCATGGGCGCCGAGGAAGGTCGTGCGGATCGTCACCAGCCGCCGATCGCTCAGTTGGCGGGCCGCCCGCAGCGATTTTTGCTCGTTTTCGAGGTCGAGTCCGTAGCCCGATTTCACTTCCACGGTGGTTACGCCCTCGGCGATCAGCGCGTCGAGGCGTGGCAGGGACTGGGCGACCAGTTCGTTCTCGCTGGCGGCCCGCAAGGATTTGACCGATGACACGATGCCACCGCCGGCCCTGGCGACCTCTTCATAGGTGGCGCCGGCCAGCCGCATCTCGAACTCGTTGGCGCGATTGCCGGCATGGACCAGATGGGTGTGGCAGTCGATCAGGCCGGGCGTGATCCAGCGGCCCTCGCAGTCGACGGTTTCCCCTCCCGTGAACGCCGCCGGCATTTCGGCCTCGCCGCCCGCATAGACGATCAGGCCATCTCGCGCCGCGACCGCGCCCTTCTCGACGATGCCGAGCCCGGCCGCACTCTCGGCCATGGTCGCCAGGCGCGCATTGCGCCAAAGACGAAGTCCTCCTGCCCTGCTCTCTCCAGCCATCATCTTTTCCATTTGAAAGGATGGCGATTATGTATATACATATTAACATGCACTGCAAGTGCTATTGTTATCGGCGAACCGGATTCGGAGACGAGCGTGACGACAATCTTCGCGGAACAGGTGCTCCTGCCGGGAGGCTGGCAGAATAATGTACGGATCGCCACGAGCGGAGGGCTGATTTCCGCGATCGATGCCGGCGTGGCCGCGCATGCCGACGACGAGCGTCATGCCATAGTGCTGCCCGGCATGCCCAATCTGCACAGCCACGCTTTCCAGCGCGGCATGGCCGGGCTCGCCGAACTTCGCGGCCCCTCCGCCGACAGTTTCTGGAGCTGGCGCGAGGTGATGTACCGTTTCGCGCTATCGATGACACCGGATCAGGTCGAGGCGGTTGCCGCGCAACTCTATGTCGAGATGCTGGAAGCCGGCTTTTCCCGCGTCGGCGAATTTCACTATCTGCATCACGACCGCGATGGACAACCCTATGCCAACCTTGCCGAGATGGCGGAACGGATTGCCGCCGCGGCCGGCGAAACGGGCATCGGCCTGACGCTGCTGCCGGTGTTTTATGCGCATTCCTCCTTCGGCGGCGCCGCGCCGAATGAAGGCCAAAGGCGATTCATCAATGATGTGAATCGGTTTTCGCGGCTTGTTGAGAAAAGCCGCGAATCGGTTCGCGTGTTGAATCACGCTGTCGTCGGCGTCGCCCCGCACAGTCTGCGCGCCGCGACGCCGGAGGAACTGACAGAGGTCGCTGCTCTGGCGCCGAATGGGCCGATCCACATCCACGTCGCCGAACAGATGAAGGAAGTCGAGGACTGCCTTGCCTGGGCCGGTGCGCGCCCGGTCGAATTTCTGCTTGGGGCTGCCGATGTCGACCAGCGTTGGTGCCTGATCCACGCCACCCATATGACGGATGCCGAAACCATCGGCATGGCCAAGAGCGGCGCCATCGCCGGCCTCTGCCCGATCACCGAGGCCAATCTTGGCGACGGCACTTTTGCCGCGCCATTGTTCAGGGAGCATGGCGGCCGCTCCGGCATCGGCTCCGATTCCAACGTACTGATCGGCCTGCCCGACGAATTGCGCCAGCTCGAATATTCGCAGCGCCTCGCCCATCGCGCCCGCAATGTGCTCGCCGTGGCCGGCGGCTCGACCGGGCGTGCCTTGTTTGACGCCGCGCTTGACGGCGGCAGCACCGCGCTCGGTGCCGGCGCCTCGCAGATCGCCTTTGGCGCGGCCGCCAACCTCGTCTCGCTCGACGCCGACACCCCCTCGCTGGCCGGCAAGACCGGTGACGCGATCCTCGACGCCTGGATTTTCGCCAATGGCAGCAAGGTCGACTGCGTCTGGGTGCATGGGCGGAAACAGGTGAGCGGCGGCAAGCATCTGAAGCGTGAAGCGGTTGGCGAGCGGTTCCGCAAGGTGATGACGGCGCTTTCAGAAGGCTGATTCCGGATGAACATGGCCGAAACGACGGAGATGGAGGACAGCGAGACAGTCTCGCTGCATCAGCGCATTCTTTCCGATATCCGCGAAAAGATCCTGTCCGGCACCTGGGCGCCCGGCCACCGTATCCCGTTTGAACATGAGCTGACCGCCGAATATAAATGCTCGCGCATGACGGTGAACAAGGCGCTGTCGCAACTCGCCAAAGCCGGTTTGATCGAACGCCGCCGCCGCTCGGGCAGTTTTGTCCGCCGGCCGCAGTCGCAGGCGGCCGTGCTGGAACTCCACGACATCAGGATCGAAGTCGAAGCGCTCGGCCTGCCCTACCGCTACGAGCGGCTGGAGCGCCTGAAGCGGCGCAGCAACGCTGAAGACAGGGCGCTGCTCGGACCGTCCGCCGCAGGGTCGGTGCTATGGCTCGAAGGCCTGCATTTCGCAGGCGAACGGCCGTTCGCGCTCGAGCAGCGCCTGATCAACCTTTCGGCGGTTTCGGAAGCCGGGGACGAAGAGTTTCTGGAAATTGCCGCCGGACCTTGGCTGATCGGCCGCGTACCATGGAGCGAGGCGGAGCATCGGATACGCGCCATGGCGGCGGATGAGCCTATCGCCGATGCGCTCGACATCGATCCCGGCGCGCCTTGCCTTGTGGTCGAGCGCCGCACCTGGAGCGCGGAGCACCCGGTCACCCATGTACGCTTCGTCTATCCGGCGGAAAGCCACACACTGGTAGCGAGGTTCACGCCTTCGCAGGGATGAGGTGATCTGCCCCTGGTGGGGGAGATGGCCGGCCGGCCAGAGGGGGGCGCCGTAGAGCGCGAACTTCGAATGTGCCTGCCGGGAACTTATATGGAAGACGGAAAGGCTGGCGCGACAGCGCCCCCCTCTGCCTTGCCAGGCATCTCCTCCACAAGGGGAGATTGGCGGCTTCATCGTCGGCTTAAATCGCCGCCGTGATAATAATCTCGACCAGATATTCCGGGCCGGCGAGCTTGGCTTCGCCAGTAGCGCGGGCGGGCGTGTGGCCTTGCGGCACCCACTTGTCCCATTCCGAATTCATCTCGGCGAAGGTGCCCATGTCGGCCAGCCAGATGATTGCCTGGACGATCTTGGTCTTGTCGGTGCCGGCCTTGGCCAGCAATTCGTCGATGGTTGCCAGGATGTCGCGGGTCTGCGAGGCGACGTTGCCGCCGGGCTCGCCGACCTGGCCGGCCAGATAGACGGTGTTGCCGTGGATGACGATCTGGCTCATGCGCGGGCCAACATCGATGCGACGAATGCTCATGGGAAGTTCCTTCGTTTTGAGGGTCGCGCCTGTTTAGAGTCGCCATGGGCTTCGGGCAAGGCCGCCGGCGCCAAATCCCCTTGGACCAGAAAGGAAGCTGTTCGAGGCCGCAATTCCACCCGAGTGGCTTGTCGACCGATGTAATGACAACCTCATCGCACCCACTCATGTCGAATCAATCGGTTCCCGACCGGATCGGCTTGAGTTGGATTCTTCGCCGGAAACATCTATCTGCGTTGAACGATTTCTGTCGGCGCGGATTGCCGGCCACGTCGGGGAGTGGCAAGACTCTCCAACAACCAGATTGCGAGGATGCTGCCATGGAATACCGCGAAATCAGCGAGGATTATTCGGTCTCTGGGCAGATCCAGCCCGAAGACGTCGCGGCCATCAAGGCCGCCGGCTTCAGAAGCGTCATCTGCAACCGGCCTGACGATGAGCAGCCCGGCCAGCCTTCGGCGGACACGCTCAGGGCGGCGGTCGAAGGCGCCGGGCTCGCCTTCCGCTACATCCCTGTGATCAGCGGCCAGATCACCGCCGAGAATGTCGAGGATCAGGCCGAGGCGCTGGACGAGTTGGAAGGCCCGGTGTTCGCCTATTGCCGCTCCGGCGCCCGCTGCACCAATCTATACGGGCTGATCCAGCAATCGAAAGGTTAGATCGGCAGCGCGCCGGTTTCTTTAAGCGTCTCCAGCACGATCGCCGTCTTCACGTGCTGCACGGATTCGTGCGGCAGGAGCACGCCGTTGACGAATTCCGACAGCGACTTCAGGTCGGGCGTCACCACTTTCAAGATGTAATCCATCTCGCCGGTCAGCGCGTGCGCCTCCTGCACTTCCGGCAACCGCGCCACCAATTCGCCGAAGCGCCGGGCATTGTCGCGGTTGTGGGTGGCTAAGGTCACCGAAATGACGTTGACCAGCGAGAAGCCTAGCCTGTCGCGGTCGAGCACCGCCCGATAGCCCTTGATATAGCCGTCTTCCTCGAGGCGCTGGCGGCGGCGCGAGCATTGCGATGCCGACAGGTTTACCCGCTCCGATAGATCATTGTTGGTCAGCCGCGCATCGCCCTGCAAGAGCGCCATTATCTTGCGGTCAAACTGATCGATGCGCGCCTCATCCACGATTTTTTCTCCTATCGTGCATATTTCACGCACGACATGACCATTTCAAGCGTTTGAATGCAAGCACCGTGCAGCCTATTTGCATTATCCTCACGCTATGTGTGGTCCAACGCGGCCACCTCACATTTTTGGAGGATAGCCATGGGTCCCTTCCCGCACGACGCCCCGCCCGCAAAAATCAGTAAAGACAACCCCGCAGGCACCGACGGTTTCGAGTTCGTCGAGTTCGCGCATCCAGAACCGCAGAAGCTGGCCGAACTGTTCACCCGGATGGGTTATATGGCGGTGGCCAAGCACCGCACCAAAGACATTACCGTCTGGCGCCAGGGCGACATCAACTATGTCGTCAATGCCGAACCAGGCTCGCATGCGATGAGGTTCGTCGACAAGCATGGCCCCTGCGCCGCCTCGATGGCCTGGCGCGTGGTCGATGCCGGGCATGCTTTCGAGCATGCCGTCTCGAAGGGTGCGACGCCCTACGAAGGCGACGACAAGGCGCTCGACGTGCCCGCCATCGTCGGCATCGGCGGCTCGCTGCTCTATTTCATCGATGCCTATGGCAAGAAGGGCTCGGCTTATGATGCCGAATTCGAATGGCTCGGTGCGCGCGACCCGCGGCCGCAAGGGGTCGGCTTCTATTTCCTCGACCACCTCACCCACAATGTCTATCGCGGCCAGATGGACAAATGGTGGGATTTCTACCGCAATCTGTTCGGCTTCAAGCAGATCCATTTCTTCGACATCGACGGCAGGATCACCGGCCTTGTCAGCCGCGCCATTACCTCGCCCTGTGGCAAGATCCGCATTCCCCTCAACGAATCCAAGGACGAGACCAGCCAGATCGCCGAGTATCTGAAGAAGTACAATGGCGAAGGCATCCAGCACATCGCCGTCGGCACCGACGAAATCTACGAGGCCACCGACAAGCTCGCCGCCAACGGCCTGAAATTCATGCCAGGTCCGCCCGACACCTATTACGAGATGTCGCATGAACGCGTTAACGGCCATGACGAGCCGATCGAGCGCATGAAGAAGCACGGCATCCTGATCGACGGCGAGGGCGTGGTCGATGGCGGCATGACCAAGATCCTGCTGCAGATCTTTTCCAAAACCGTGATCGGGCCGATTTTCTTCGAGTTCATCCAGCGCAAGGGTGACGAGGGCTTTGGCGAAGGCAATTTCCGCGCCCTGTTCGAGTCAATCGAGCAGGACCAGATCAAACGCGGCGTGATCAAAGTGCAGGCCGCGGAATAGATGGGAGTTCTTGCGGCTCGACCGATTATGACCTAAATTCTAGTCATGAAGGGTCGAGCACATGAATGTTTCTATCGCCGAAGCCAAGGCCAAATTGTCCGAACTCGTCAGCCGCGCGGAAGCAGGTGAGGAGATCGTACTCACTCGGCACGGCAAGGTCGCAGCGCGCATTGTACCTCCGGCAGCGGCCGAACCTCTGCCCCGTATCGGCGCATTGAAGGGCAAAATCTGGATTGCGGACGATTTTGACGAACTCGGTCCCGAATGGGACGAGTACGTAAAATGACGGTCGGCCCCTTTCTCGCCGACACACATATCATCCTCTGGTCGATTTCGGACGATCGACGTCTCAGCGAGCATCACCGCGCCATCTTGGCTTCGGAAGCGGTGGTGTTTGCGAGCGCGGCAAGCATCTGGGAAATTGCCATCAAACGATCGATCGGAAAACTCAATGCGCCGGATGATCTGCCGACGTTGCTTCCAAAGATGCGATTTCAGCCGCTCGTTGTGACGTTACAGCATGCGAATGCCATCAGCGGCCTACCCCACCACCATGGCGATCCGTTCGACAGATTGCTGATCGCGCAGGCGCAAGTGGAAAACTTGACCATCCTTACTTCCGACCCGCATCTGGCCCGTTACGATGTCGCTGTAGCGTGATTAGCCAGGCGGTTGGTATCAGAGCCGAAGCCTCTCAACCTCCTCCTGCCTAACCTTGACGTCATAATCGAGCAGGAACTCGTCCAACTGCGGCGGTGCGACCGAGGTGCCGGACAGCATCGCATGGACCTGACCGCGATGATGGATGTCGTGCAGGAGGACATGGGCGAGGATGTCCCCAATCTTTTCCGGAATCATGCCATCCTCGCGCCGGTCGGTGTTGACGCGGCGGTCGAGGTCGAGCTCCGACAACCCATCACAGAAAGCAACGAGCCTGCGATCGAAATCGGCCTGCGCCGCCGCTAGGTCCACGGGGTCGTCGAACGGCACGAAATCGTCATAGACTGCTGCCCCGACGCCGCCCTCTTCCAGAAAATCGAGATAGAGACGGTCCACCGCCAGTATGTGGTTGAGCGTCTCCTTGATCGACGGAAAGAAGCTGGTGCGCTTGGCCTCGAATTCACCCGGCTGGAGCGACAGTACGGCACGATAGAGCCGGTCGTTCGACCAGAGATTGTTGCCGGCCATGCGGCGCATGTGATTCAGAAGGTTCATCAATGAAACCTCAACCTCTCGTAGCCCCTACCCCCTCGTACTTCTCGACCTTCTGCTCGATCGCGCCGAAGATCGAATGCCCGGCCTTGTCCTTCATCTCGATGCGCACCGTGTCGCCAAAGCGCAGGAACGACGTTTTCGGCTCACCGGTCTCGATTGTCTCGATCATGCGCAGTTCGGCAATGCAGGAATAGCCGGCGCCACCAGCCGAGATGGGCTTGCCGGGGCCGCCGTCGAGCTTGTTGGAGACCGTGCCCGAGCCGATGATGGTGCCGGCCACCAGCGGCCTTGTCCTGGCGGCATGCACGATCAGCGCCGGGAAATCGAAGGTCATGTCAACGCCGGCATTGGCGCGGCCGAATGGCTTGCCGTTGAGATCGGCAAGCAGCGGCAGGCTGACCTTGCCGCCGTCCCAGGCGTCGCCCAGCTCATCCGGCGTCACCGCGACCGGCGAAAAGGCCGAGGATGGTTTCGACTGGAAGAAGCCGAAGCCCTTGGCCAGCTCCGGCCCGGTGAGCGCGCGCAGCGTGACATCATTGACAAGCATGACCAACCGGATGGCGGCGCGCGCCTCATCGAGGCTGGCGCTCATCGGCACATCGTCGACGACGACGGCCACTTCCGCCTCCATGTCGATGCCGAAGGCTTCGTCGGCCATGCGGATCGGATCGCGGGGTGGAATGAAGGAATCGGACCCGCCCTGGTAGATCAGCGGGTCGGTCCAGAAGCTCGCCGGCATCTCAACGCCGCGCGCTTTGCGCACCAATTCGACGTGGTTCACATAGGCCGATCCATCAGCCCATTGATAGGCGCGTGGCAGCGGCGAATGCGCGTCGTGCTCGTGAAAGCGGGCAGACGGCATCGCATTGTTCTCCAGCGATTCCGCGATGGTCGCCAGATGCGGGGAAATCCTGCGCCAGTCGTCGAGGGCGGCCTGCAGCGTGCGCGCCAGGAACGAGGCATCGGTGAAGCGCGTCAGGTCGCGCGAGACGACAACGAGTTTTCCGTCGCGCGTCCCGTCCTTCAATGTGGCAAGCTTCATGCGATTTCCCCTCCTTGTGCAGCTTTGCTGCTGCTTTGGTCTTTTGCTTTACGCATGATCCTTTCCGAAAACCGGTTCCCACTTTTCGGGATCATGCGAGTTCCACAACAAGGCCGTCGCGTGCGATCGTCAAGTCGCCGGCCCATGTTTTCCTGACAGCGGCGATCCAATCGGCCTCGTTGATCCCGGGATCGTCGGCGGGAATGAGATGATTGAGCACCAGCCTCTTCACACCGGCATCGCTGGCGATGCGCCCGGCGTCCCCGGCAAAACTGTGGCTGGCGAGCAGATGCTCTTTCAACCGCGCGCCATTGCCGGTTCTGGCAACCACACGCTCGATGCCTTGCTCCAGCATGGCTTCATGGACGAGGATGTCGGCACCTGTGGCAAAATCGACGAGCGGCGGAAAGAAGGCCGTGTCGGCGGAGAACACCACGCATTTGGGGGCGTGCTCGAAGCGCAGGGCAAAGCAGTCCGTCACCGGCGGATGATCGACGCGAAGCGCGGTCACCTTCAGGCCATTCTGCTCGACCACCTGGCCTTCGCCGAATTCCTCAATCGAAACCAGTTCGCGGATGTCCGGCCGACCCTCATCGGCAATTCGGATCTCGATGTCGAATTCCATCGCCTGGCAGAAGCGCTGCCAGTAGTGGCCGGTGCCGGGCGGACCGAACACGGTGACCAGCGTCGCCAGTCCGGCCGTCCAGGCGGTATGGATCAGCGGCCCGAGTTCCAGCACATGGTCGGAATGCAGATGGGTGATGAAGATCAGGTCGAGCGCCTTCAGGCCGATGCCGGCATCGACCAGACCGCGCGTCACGCCAAGCCCGCAATCGACGACGATAGCTCGCCCGCCGATCTCAAGCAGAGATGAACTCGGCCACGGTCCGCCAGGCCTCAGCGCCGGACCGCCCTTGGAGCCCAGCAGCACCAGCCGGTCGCTCATCGGACGAACCTCAAGACCAATCGCCCTCCGGCGTGCCATTGAACCGCTTCTTCAGATCCGCCCAACAGTCGATGTAATTGTCCTGCCGGGTTTCCAGTTCGGCGCCGTAGCGGGTCAGCATCTGCGGAAAACGCGTCTCGAACATGAAGGCCATGGTGTTGTCGAGCTTGACCGGTTTCAGGTCCGCGCGCGAGGCCTTTTCGAAGCCAGGCGCATCCGGGCCATGGGCCAGCATCAGATTGTGCAGGCTGATGCCGCCGGGCACAAACCCTTCTTCCTTGGCATCATACTGGCCGTGGATCAGGCCCATGAACTCGCTCATGATGTTGCGGTGGTACCAGGGCGGCCGGAACGTATCTTCCGCCACCAGCCAGCGCGGCGGGAAAATGACGAAGTCGATATTGGCGGTGCCCTCCTCGCCGCTCGGCGCCGTCAGGACGGTGAAGATCGACGGATCGGGGTGGTCGAACAGGATCGCACCGACGGGCGAAAACGTCGCCAGATCATATTTGTAGGGTGCGTAGTTGCCGTGCCAGGCGACAACGTCGAGCGGTGAATGACCAAGGTCGGTGACGTGGAAATTGCCGCACCATTTCACGGTCAGCCGGCACGGTGTCTCCTTCTCCTCGAACCAGGCGCAAGGCGTCTTGAAGTCGCGCGGATTGGCAAGGCAATTGGCGCCGATCGGGCCACGGTCGGGCAAGGTCAGCTTGGCGCCGTAGTTCTCGCAGACATAGCCGCGTACTTCCTTGTCGACCAATTCGACCTTGAACACGAGGCCGCGCGGCAATACGGCGATCTCGCCTGGCCGCAGTTCGATGACGCCCATCTCGGTGACAAGGCGCAAGGCGCCGACCTGCGGCACGATCAGCAACTCACCGTCGGCGTTGAAGAAATGATCATCGATCATCGATGTGTTGGCGACATAGACATGGGCTGCCATGCCGGTCTGGCCGAGCACGTCGCCGGCCGTGGTGATGGTGCGCATGCCCTGGATGAAATCGGTCTGCTCCTTCGGCATCGGCACCGGGTTCCAGCGATACTGGCCGAGCGCCAGTTCATGATCGCCGACATTGGGGGCTGTCTTCCATAAGGGATAGTTAGCCGGCTTGAATCGGCCAGTGTGTTTTACGCTTGGCCTGATGCGATAAAGCCAGGAGCGCTCATTGGTGCCGCGCGGCGCGGTGAAGGGTGAGCCCGAGAGTTGCTCGGCATAGAGCCCGTAGGCTGGCCGCTGCGGCGAATTCCGCCCCTGCGGCAGCGCGCCGGGCAGCGCCTCGGTTTCGAAGTCGTTGCCGAAACCCGGCATATAGGAAAAGGCCATCGCTTCCTCCCCGATTGACCAAATTGGTTTCATTTGTAACCATTGAAAATGTAACTATCAACGGCGAACGCTGCATCCTCGGTGCGTATCATGGAACCCGAAATCCTAGAACTTGAAAGCTTCCTGCCCTATCGGCTCTACAGGCTTGCCGACGCAGTCAGCCGCGAATTCTCGCGCATCTACAAGGAGCGCCACGGCCTGACCCGGCCGGAATGGCGTACCCTTTCCGGGATCGGCCAGCGCGGCACGATGACGGCCACGGAGCTCGGCGAGCAGTCGGCCATGCACAAGACCAAGGTGTCGCGCGCGGTCGCCGAGCTCGAGCGGCGGCGGTGGTTGACGCGTGTGCCGGACGAGAATGATCGCCGTGTCGAGCATCTGGCGCTGACCAAAGCGGGTCTCGCGGCCTATCGGGAGATGGTGCCGCTGGCAAAGGCGTTTGAAAGGGAGTTGCTGGCGAGGCTGAGTGCGGAGGAACGGGCGGCGATCGTGAGAGGCGTGGCGGCGCTGGAGGTGGCGTTATCTGCAGCGTAGCGAAGAACGCCGCCCTATCCTTCGTCATTCTAGGGTCTGCGGGCGTCGCTTCGCTCCTTGCTCCGCCCTAGAATGACGAAGGATAGGATAGGGTGGCGCTCTTCGCCCACACAGGTCTTTCGGGGAGATGTCCGGCAGGACAGAGGGGGCGAAGGAACTCTACGTCTCTATCAACGCCCCTCACCAATCCATCACCACCTTGCCCGAGCTGCCGCTGCGCATCGCATCGAACCCAGCCTGATAATCGTCGATGCCGATCCGGTGCGTGATCAACCCCGACACATCCAGCGGCCCCTGCACCAGCGCGATCATCTTGTACCAGGTCTCGAACATTTCGCGCCCGTAAATGCCTTTCAGGTGCAGCATCTTGAAGATGACCTTGTTCCAGTCGATCTCGAAGCCGGTCGGCGCGATGCCGAGGATGGCGATCTTGCCGCCATTGTTCATGGTGTCGATCATGTCGCGGAAGGCGGGTGCGGCACCCGACATCTCAAGGCCGACGTCAAACCCCTCCGTCATGCCGAGCGCCGGCATGACGTCGCGCAGCTTTTCCTTGGAGGCATCGACGACGTGCTGGACGCCGAGCTTTTTCGCCAAGGCCAACCGCACCGGGTTGATGTCGGTGATGACGACTTTCCTGGCGCCCACGCATTGCGCCACCAACGCGCCCATGATGCCGATCGGCCCGGCGCCGGTGACCAGCACATCCTCGCCGACCAGATCGAAAGACAATGCGGTGTGGACGGCATTGCCGAGGGGATCAAAAATCGCCGCGACCTCGTCCGGCACGTCATCGGGGATCGGTACCACATTGTGCTGCGGGATCGCCAGATACTCGCCGAAAGCGCCCGGCCGGCTGACGCCAACGCCGAGCGTGTTGCGGCAGAGATGCCCTCGCCCGGCGCGACAGTTGCGGCAATGGCCGCAGACGATGTGCCCCTCGCCCGAAACGCGCTGGCCGACCTTGTATTCGGTGACCGCCGCACCGAAATCAGCGACGGTGCCAACGAATTCATGGCCGGTCACCATCGGTACCGGCACCGTTTTCTGCGCCCACTGGTCCCAATTGTAGATGTGGACGTCGGTGCCGCAGATCGCGGTCTTCTTCACCTTGATCAGCACATCGTTGGGGCCGATCTCCGGCACCGGCACCTCTTCCATCCAGATGCCCGGTTCGGCCTTGGCCTTCACCAGTGCCTTCATCATGTTCGACATGCTTTTGTCCCTTGAATCTCTTGATCCGGAATCGTTTTTCGGTACCGGCCGTTCAGGAAATCACGCCCAGTTCCTTGCCGACCGCGCCAAACGCCGCCACCGCGCGGTCAATATCCGCGGTGGAATGCGCCGCCGACATCTGGGTGCGGATGCGCGCCTGGCCCTTCGGTACCACCGGAAAGGAAAAGCCGATGACATAGATGCCGCGTTTCAGCATGCGTGCCGCCATCTCCTGCGCCAAGTTCGCATCGCCCAGCATCACCGGTATGATCGGATGATCCGCTCCCGCCAACGTGAAGCCGAGCTTGCCCATTTCGGACCTGAATCGCGCCGCATTGGCATATAGGCGCTCGCGCAAGGCATCGCCATGGCGGATCAGGTCGAACACCTTGATCGAGGCGCCGGCGATCGCCGGCATCAACGTGTTGGAAAAGAGATAGGGCCGCGAGCGCTGGCGCAGCCAGTCGACCACCTGGCTTTTGCCCGACGTGTAACCGCCGGACGCGCCGCCGAGCGCCTTGCCCAGCGTGCCGGTGATGATGTCCACCCTGCCCTCGACACCGCAATGTTCGGCCGAGCCACGGCCATTCCTGCCGACGAAGCCGACCGCATGGCTGTCGTCCACCATCACCATCGCATCATATTTGTCGGCGAGATCGCGGACCCCCTTGAGGTTGGCGATGATGCCATCCATCGAAAACACACCGTCGGTGGCAATCAGACGAAAGCGGCAGTCCTTCGCTTCCTTCAGCCGCGCTTCAAGGTCGGCCATGTCGTTGTTGGCGTAGCGAAAGCGCTTAGCCTTCGACAGCCTGACACCGTCGATGATCGAGGCATGGTTCAGCGCATCCGAGATAACAGCGTCTTCCTCACCAAGCAGCGTCTCGAACAGGCCGCCATTGGCGTCGAAGCAGGAGCCATAGAGAATGGTGTCTTCCAGGCCCAGGAAAGATGAAATCGTCGCCTCGAGCTGCTTGTGCTCCTCCTGCGTGCCGCAAATGAAGCGCACCGACGCCATGCCGTAGCCATAACGGTCGAGCGCCTGCTTGGCCGCCGTTCGCAAATCAGCGCTGTCGGCGAGGCCCAAATAATTGTTGGCGCAGAAATTCAGTACTCTCTCGCCGCCGACCTCGATCTGCGCCGACTGCATCGAGGAAATCACCCGCTCGGACTTGTAGAGGCCGGCGGATTTCAGTCCTGCAAGCTCGCTGTCGATATGGGAGAGAAATGCTGCGGTCATGATCAGGCCTCGTTTGACGTGGGCAGACTGTCGTCCCCCCAGCGCAAAAAATCCATCGTAAAAGCGACCGGATCGGGTGGCCGGGCAGCATCGGCTGAGACGCCACGGGTATCGCTCAAATGATCATGCGGGGACGTACGGGACGACGAATGTTCAAATGCGGGCCGACCGCGCAAGAACCCGATAACCATTTCGCGATCTTTACCCCTTTGCCCCTTGCCGGCCGACCGTCGATTTCCAGTCCTGTTAACGTTTACGCTTCAATGGTGCTCACACAGGAATCCGTTGGCGAGAGGCCGCCCCCGAAAATGTCGCAGCAGCCGGTGCAAACCGTTTCAGGCAAGCTCATCCTGCTGATCAAGGCCGGCTATTGGCTGGCGCTGCTGATCATTGCCGCCATGGTGGCGGCCTCCTTCGTCCTGCTGCAGCAGACGATGGCCACGCAGCAGCACAACCACACCTTGCTCGACATCGTCGGCACGCAGAAAACATTGTCGCAGCGCATCGTCTTTCTTGCCAGCGCAACGGGCGCCGCCTCTCGCGACAAGCAGCCGGCGCTGGTCAGCGCTCTGAAGCAGGCTACGGCAGAGTTCGAGACGAACTACGATCTGCTGCTCAAGCAGACGGGGGCGAAGCCGGAATCGCCGGCCAAGCTCAATTCAAAATCGATCGAGAGCGTGCTTTTCGCCAAGCCCTTCCATCTCGACTATTTTTCGGTTGGCCTGATCGCAAATGGCGACCGTCTGGTCTCCGCCTTCGAATCGCAACTCAACCATCCCGACAATGGCGGCTACAAAGGCGGCGCCGAACGCGTCAACCTGGATGCCTCGGTCGCCAATGCCACCCTGTCGGGCTATGCCGCGCTCGGACAGCGTATCAGCGCCGATGCCGACGAGCGCTCCGAAAAGCTGCTCGCCCTCCATCGCACGCTCTTCTTCGCCACCCTCGGCGTCATCCTGCTGGTCGCGCTGTTCATCTTCAGGCCGATGTCCAACGCGATCCTGCGCAAGACGCGTGAACTGGTCGATGCGCGCAATTCGATGGCCTTCATCGCGGTTCACGACGGCCTGACCGGCCTGCACAACCGCACCTTCCTGACCGACCATTTCGACACGCTGATCAAGGGCGCGCATCGCCGGCGCGAACGCTTGGCCGTAGTCCAGCTCGACCTTGACCGCTTCAAGCAGATTAACGATACGCTTGGCCACGCCGCCGGCGACTACGTCCTGGTGGTGACGGCGCAGCGCATGCGCGATTCCTGCCGGGCGTCGGATCTGTGCGCGCGGCTCGGTGGCGACGAATTCGTGATGATCCTCAATGGGGCCGGCAGCACCGAAGATATCAACATGCTGGCACGGCGTATCCTTGCGCACATCAATGAGCCCATCATTTTCCAGGGCACCACCATTCTTCCTGGCGCCAGCGGCGGCATCGCCGTCTATCCGATCGATGCCGACAATGCCCAGGACCTGCTCGTCCATGCCGATCTGGCGCTCTACTCAGCCAAGAAGATGGGCGGCGGCAACTTCTCGTTCTTCTCGGAGGAGCTGCGTCGCGAGCTCGACTACCGCAAGCAGCTCGAGCATGACATCAAGGTCGCCATTTCGGAAAAAGCGTTCCAGGTTTATTTCCAGCCGCAGGTTTCCCTGACAAACGGCACCATCAGCGGCATCGAGGCCCTCGTGCGCTGGAACCATCCCAAGCGCGGCATGATCTCGCCGGGCGAATTCATTCCGGTCGCCGAGAAATGCGGCTTCATGCCGGAGATCGGTCGCATCGTGATCAGCAAGGCGATCAGCGAGGCAGCCGAATGGAACCGTGCCGGGATTGCCTTCGGCCGGCTTGCCGTCAATGTCTCTGGTACCGAGTTGCGCGAGCACGATTTCGATACGTTCCTGTTCGAGACACTGGAGAAGGCCGGATTGCCGCCGCAGAAACTGTCGCTGGAAATCGTCGAGTCCGTCATCCTGGACGATGAGAAGACAGGCATCGCGGCCAAGCTTCGTCACATCAGGGCAGCCGGCGTCCATCTGGAGCTCGATGATTTCGGCACCGGCTATGCCTCGCTGAGCCACGTCAATCCCAACGAGATCGATCGGCTCAAGATCGATCGCCGCTTTGTCCAGAACATCCATGAGAATGGCGACAACTCCAAGATCGTGCGCGCCATCACAGAACTTGCCCGCGGCCTCGGCATCTCGATCGTCGCCGAGGGCGCCGAAACCGAGGCCGAGCTCGACTCGCTGATGGCGATCGGCTGCGATCAGGTGCAGGGCTATTCGATCGCCTTCCCCATGCCGCACGACAAGGCTTTGGAATGGCTGACGGCCCGCATGCCGAAGAAGGCCAGGCTGACAGTGCTGCAAGGCAGCCTGGCGTAGGTAGAACCCGGCCCGTCTTGACAACCAGCCACGAAAAGGGCGGCCTGCCGTGATCGTAAACGGATACGGCGGCTTATGACATTCGTTCGGTTTGTTCTGACGGCCATTTTTATGTCCGCGTTGCCGGCCCATGGGGCGGATCGCATCATTTATCTCACCTTCGACGATGGGCCACTGAACGGCACCAGCAACATCCTCGACGTGCTGGAGGTGGAGCAGGTTCCAGCAACGCTGTTCATGGTCGGCATGCATCCTGAGGCCGGTGCATCCAACAGCGCGCTGGTCCGGCGCGCCAATCGCTGGCTACGATTAAAGTGATGGATTGGCCGCGGGGAGCGGCGGAAGGACCTTCAGCGGATTCAGCATTGGCACCCCCAGAGGTGCAAAATGGCGCTCGTTTTCCGTCAATATCGTCAGCCCACGAACCTCAGCCATCGCGGCGATCGCTATATCCTCGTATCCTGGCCGATGTCCCCTTGCACGATCGAGAATGGCTCCGGCGGCATTTGCCGCGCAAATCAAAGGGAAGAATCCGCGCTCCATAAAGACACTCGATCGCCTGCCACCAGTCGCGGAGCAAAGCGGCTTTCGTGGTCGCTCCTTCGCGCTCGGCCTTTGGCTATTCCGGCTGAGATTTCCGATGCCGTGACAACGGACAGGAATAGATGTTCCGAAACAATGCGGTCGTCACATCCCGCCGACATTGGCACGCAACAACGCCAGCATGTCCGCGAACTCCTTCAGCCGCTCATCGGACAATCCTGCGCGAAGCCGCTTGTCGAAGACGAGCGCTGCTTGCCGCAACGTCTCGAACAGCGCTTCACCCGCCTCTGTCAGTTCGACCAGATGAACCCGACGGTTGACGGGATCGCGGCGGCGGGTCAGCAGGCCCTGTGTCTCCATCGCGTTGAGATGATGGGTCAGTGTCGCCCCCTGAATGCCGATCATGCCGGCGAGTTCGCGCTGGTTGGCCTGCTTGCTCGACTTGACAGACAGCAGCGTCAGCCAGACCGGCAAGGTCCCGCCCGCTTCAACCAAAGCGGCATCGAAGGCTTGTGCAACAAGCTTGGCTGTGCGGCCGAGATTCATGCCGACAGGCGGGCGTTCAAAGGGCGTCATTGCCGGACACTAGAGCATGATGCCAAAAAGTGTGAAGCGGTTTTCGGACGATGTCATGCTCTATCCCTTTGATCTAGAGGCGCATTCAGATTTCAGGTCGATCGACCTGAAATCATCCGGCTCTGGACGGTGTTTTCCATGGATGGAACAGGTTCGCGATTATACATTGACATCTAACAGTTAGATATCTAACTATCAGAGCGCAGCAAGCGAGAGAGGAGAGTCGGCATGCAATATGTCTACATCGTCGTCATCGGTCTTCACGTCATGGCGGGAGTGTTCTGGGCTGGCACCACCATCACGCTTGCCCGCGATCCAGAGATCAAGGCGGAACGCTTCATCCAGCCGCAGATGGGCGCGGCCGGCATGGTCTTCCTGACCGGGGCGCTGCTGTGGTATTTTTTCCACGGCGCCTATTTCGGCTCGATGGAAATGGTGTTGGCGCTCGGCATCCTGGCCGCATTCGCCGCCGCCGGCGTGCTCGGCGCCATGGTCAGAGCGCCCAGCAGGCAGCTTGCCGGCGCCAATGCGGAAATCGCAACTCGATTGCGCGCCAGAATGGCGATGGGCGAACGCATCGCCGCATGGCTGCTGGTGGTCACCGTGCTGTGCATGGCGACCGCCAGGATGATCTGAACATACGCTTACAAAGATCGCACGTTGCCCGGCGATGAGCCAATGACGTGCGGGCGCGCGGCCAGGCCGGCATAGATGGGCTCTCGTATGCAGGCCAGACCGCGCGCCACCAACGCCGACGCATCTCGGCCGTGCTGTATCACGATCTCCGGCAAGATATGCGCACGGCCTGCGTCCACATCATGCGGGCACAGGGCGCGTTGCCGAAATCGGTCGCGCCGGGCGCATCCAGCATCCAGATCATAAGGCCGTTCAACATGCCGATCTAGGCTAGCCGCGGATCAGATCCGCAGGCCGAACCTGATGCCGTCATAGATGGCGGCATGGATGTTGCGCGAGGCGACGGCGTCGCCGATTCGGAACAACACAAAGGTTCCTTGCTGATTGCGCGCGGGAAAGATGTCGCCGCCGTTGACCAGGCGTTCATAGTCGACCGCGCCGCCGTTCTTCGCGAGCGGCTTCAATGAGAGATAGAGGTCGTCGAGCGGCGCCGTGCCGTGCTCGACCACCACCTGGTCGACCCTGCGTTCCCCGCGCCAGCCATCGGCAAAATCCGAAGCGAGTTCCGCGACCAGTTGATTGCCCTCGCGCCGCACTGAACGCAGGCGCGTGTTGATGGTGACTGTGACACCCCTTTCCTGGAAGGCCCTGACATACGGCACGTGGTTCATGCCGCCCATTTCCGGCGCGAAGAAGCGTTCCGGCGAAACCAGTTCCAGCCTCGAGCCGCTGTTGGCGATCAGTTCGGCCGCGCCCATGCCCTGATGGCCGCCATTGTCGTCATAGAGCAGCACATTTTCGGCCGGCTTGACGCTGCCGGCCATGATGTCCCAGCTCGACGTCACGAGACTGTCGCCCGCCGTCAGCGGCGGATTCTGCGGCAGGCCGCCGGTGGCAATGACGATCACATCGGGCGCCAGCGCCAGAACGTCGTCCTTCTCCGCCCAGGTATCGTAGCGGATTTCGACGCCGAGCCGGTCGAGTTCAGCCAGCCGCCAGTCGATGATACCGATCAGCTCCTTGCGGCGCGGATTCTGCGTCGCCAGTCGCACCTGGCCGCCCGCTTGTGACGACGCCTCCAGGACCATGACTTGATGGCCGCGCTCGGCCGCTACGCGCGCCGCCTCCAGTCCGCCGGCACCGGCGCCGACGACAACGACTTTCTTGCTCGGCCCGTCCGTCTTGACGATGATGTGCGGGATATCGGCCTCGCGGCCGGTCGCCGCATTGTGGATGCACAGCGCCTCGCCGCCCTCATAGATGCGGTCGAGACAATAGGTGGCGCCCACACACGGGCGGATCTCATGTTCGCGGCCCTCCATCACCTTCCTGACGATGTGCGGGTCGGCGATATGTGCTCGGGTCATGCCGACCATGTCGAGCTTGCCGGTGGCAATCGCGTGGCGCGCCGTGGCGACATCGGAAATGCGCGCCGCGTGGAAGGTCGGGAACTTTGTCGCCGCTCTCACCTCACCGGCGAAATCGAGATGCGGCGAAGACCGCATGCCGGTCACCGGGATGACCTTCGTCAGGGCGGCATCGGTCTCGATCGAGCCGCGGATGATGTTGAGGAAATCGACCTTACCCGAACCGGCCAGTCGCCTGGCGATCTCGATGCCCTCCTCCTTGGACAGGCCTTTCTCGAAATCCTCGTCGGCGACCATGCGGATGCCGACGACAAATTTGTCGCCCACCGCCGCCCGTACCGCGTCCAGCACCATGTCGGTGAAGCGCAGCCGGTTGTCGAGCGAGCCGCCGAACTCATCGTCGCGATGGTTGGTGGCCGGCGACCAGAAACCATCCATAAGATGGCCGTAGGACTCGAACTCTATGCCGTCGAGGCCCGCGGCCTGGCAGCGCTGGGCGGCGGACGCATAGTCGGCGACGATGCGCTCGATGTCCCAGTCCTCGATGGTCTTGGGGAAGGCACGGTGTGCGGGCTCGCGCACCGGCGAGGCCGAGAGCACCGGCAGCCAGTCGGCCTTGTTCCAGCCGGTGCGGCGGCCGAGATGGGTGATCTGGATCATCACCTTGCAATCATGTTCGTGGCAGGCATCCGCGAGCTCGCTGAGCCACGGCACGATCCGGTCCTCATAGACATGCAGATTGCCAAAGGCGGCAGGGCTGTCGCGCGAGACGATGGCCGAGCCGGCGGTCATGGTCAGCGCCATGCCGCCCTTGGCCTTTTCGGCATGATAGAGCCGGTAGCGTTCTTTCGGCATGCCGTCCTCGGAATAGGCCGGCTCGTGGCTGGTCGACATCACCCGGTTCTTCAACGTCAGATGTTTGAGCTGGTAGGGTTGGAGAAGCGGGTCGTTGCTGGTCATCGTCTTCCTGCCGTTTGAAATTGTGCTAATGAGCGCCCAAATGCGCCGCAGCCAAATGGATGCGGGGCTTGTTCGACCTTTGTTTCGTGTTCGCTGCCGTGGAATTTCCAGCGGCCAACACCAAGGAGCCACTCATGATTGATACCAAAACCCTCACCCAGCTCGGGGCGCATGTCGAGACGCCACAGAGCCCCGAACAGGCGGTCCTGGAGACCGTGCCGTTTACGCGCGGTGACGGACCGCCCGCCATCGTGCGCTTTACCTGCCCGGAATTCACCTCGCTGTGCCCGGTCACCGGGCAGCCGGATTTCGCCCATATCGTCATCGACTACGCACCCGACGCAGCGCTGGTGGAATCGAAGTCGCTGAAGCTGTTCATGACCTCGTTTCGCAACCATGGCGCCTTCCATGAAGACTGCACCGTCATGATCGGCCGGCGCATCGTGGCGGCGACCAAGCCGCTGTGGCTGCGCATCGGCGGCTACTGGTTCCCGCGCGGCGGCATCCCGATCGACGTCTTCTGGCAAACCGGCGCTCCGCCGGAAGGCGCCTGGCTGCCGGACACCGGCGTGGCCCCCTATCGCGGGCGCGGCTAGTTCGACCGTCATTCGCATTGATATTGGCTGAGCGCCCATTCGCCGGTCACCGACAAAAGGTCCGATATCTTCCATTCGCCGCCGACCTTCTTGAGCTTCCATTCGAGGCGGTGCGGATTGCCGGCGACGACGAAGGCGACGATGACCTTGGCCTGATCGCCATTGATCGCCTCGAGTGTCTTCAGGCTCTTGTCGATCTCGTCCTTGTCGTAGTCGGCATTGTCGAGCGCCATGTTGGGGTCGAGGCACTCGCCCTGCCCGGATTTGCGCAACCCATCGCTCTTGTCGAGCACCGTTTTCGCCGGATCCACGAAGTGGCCGCGCTGCGAGGGATCGATCTCCAGGCCGACCTGATCGTAGAACGGCCTCACCACCGCCGTCGGCGACCCTGGCTGGATGGGAGCCGGAGGTCCGCCGGCAGTTGGTGGCGTTGCAGGCTCCACGGCTCCGCCGGGCGCATTCGCCGGCGGCGAACCGCTGTCGCCCGGCACGGTCCCGGCCGGAGCGTTTGCCGGCGGCGCGCCGAGCAACCCCTGGGCAGCGGCGCCGTTCAAACCCGCCAACAGGCACATGGCCGACAGCGCCAGGATCGGACGACGGGCCATCGCATCACTCCTGATCTTGGCCCGTCATGCATTCGAGTTGGCTCAGCGTCCAGTCGCTGGTCTTGGAAGCGATATCCGATACCTTCCACTTGCCATCGACCTTCTTCAGCGACCAGTGCATTTCGCGCGGTGAATCGTCACCTTCCGAAAAAAGGTTGAAGTTCGCCACCACCTGCGCCGTATCGCCATCCACCGTTTCGGACAGTTTCAGGGTCTTGGAAACGGTCTTCTGGTCGAAATCCTGCGCATCCAGACCAGGGTCGAAGTCGATGCAGGCGACCTGGTCCGGATTCTTCTTGGCTGCCTGGTCGTTGAGATCGAACAGTTTCGTCACCGGCTCGGTGAAGCGATCCCGGTATTGTGCGTCGGCTTCGAACTTGACCTGCGGAACATAGAAGAACTTCACGGCGTCGGACGCCGAACCAGCCCAAGCGGCGGCGGGTGCGGCAATCAACAGGATGGCAGCGAGCAGCAGTTTCATGGATTTCCCCGAATGTTTGGCTGCGGACGGCAATCAAATACCACGCATCGTGCATATCGGCTTTTTTGCGGCTCATGAAGCCTTCGGGCGGCTCGTCTGCTTGCACGGATCACATCATTCGATCTTCAGTCTCCGAAAGTCGCGATCGGCGCGTTGAGTTGGGAGCGCTCAGGCTTGACACCGAGCCCTGGCATCTGCGGGACGCGTATATGCCCGTTCTCGATCACGATCGGGTTTACGGGATCGGTATGTCCTTCGATGTACTCCTGCGCGATCCAGGCTCCCTCGAAACGTCTCGGCTCGACGGTAGCGGCAAGATGCACGCATGCCGCAGCGATGATATCCCCGCCCCAGGCGTCGTCGCAGCTGTGCGGAAGCGATCGAATCGCACAGAGGTCGCGAACCGTGACCATCTTGGTGAGACCGCCAAGGCGCGTGACTTTCAGTCCGAAACCATCCGCGATGCCTGAACTAACCGCCCGCAGCACGGCATTCAAATCCTCGGTGTTCTCATCGAGATAGATCGGATGGGTAACGCGTCCTTTGAGACCAGCGACTTCCTCCATGGTATTGCAAGGCTGTTCGAACACGAATGGAATTGCCTGGCAAAGCCGATCGATGTGCAGCGCCGCGGCAGCGGTCAGGCCACGATTGGCGTCGACGGCGATCCGTGCCTTGAAGCCGACCGCCTCCCATACTTTGTGCACCGTGGCGACGTCCTGTTCGAGATCCCGCCCGCTGATCTTGATCTGCAGCCGTGGGTAGCCGGCCTTGACCTTGTCGAGGGCAATACGCGCGGTCTCGTCGGGAGCACCGACAATTGTCGAATAGTAAGACGGCACACGATCGGTGAGAGCACCGCCTAGAAGTGTTGAAACCGGAACGCCCAACCGTTGGCCGGCGAGGTCGAGGAGAGCTATATCCAGGGCCGCCTTGGCATAGTTATGCCCGTTCAGCCGCTCGTCCATTCTTTTGGCGAGGCGGCGCATGGACGCTGTGTCCTCGCCCACGAGGCCAGGCGCCATTTCGGCAATTGCCGCTCTCGCGCCCAGAGCGTGTTGCGGCTGATAAACGGGGCCGATCGGGCAAGTCTCGCCCCAGCCCGATAGTCCGTCCTCGGTGGTCACTTCAACCAGCGTGCTGTCCAAATTCTGCACGGTATCGCTGGCCATCCGGTAGGCACCGCCTTTGACGGGCAGAAGCACCTGATAGACTTTGATTGACTGGATACGCATTCAGACATTAGCCCCGTTCATTCTTGCCTGGTCTGGCGCCTTTCGCGATCGTCAAAGACCAAGCGCCACCTTGCGCCCGTCATGGATGGCAAATGCGGCCTGTCTGGAAGCGGTACAATCGCCGATAGAGGTGTGCGCAATTCCGCGCTTTTCGAGCTCGACGGACAGGCCGTCCTGCGCCATGCTGGTGGCGGCGAAGACCAATGCGTCGGCCTCGACCTCATGCTCGGTCCCGTCGAGCAGCGAAGCGACCCTCGCCACCCTGCCATCCCAGTGCACGATGGCGCTCTCGGTCACAAACTTGACCTTCAGCCCGGCGAGTGCCCGACGCAGCGGCGCATCCGCGGCCATTCGCTGGAGTTCCTTACCGACCAAGGCGTCAGGGGTCACGATCGTCACATTGTGCCCATCCTCGGCGAGTTTCCAGGCGGTGCCACACCCTTTCCAGTTGCCGCCATCGTCCAGGACAACCACATTTTTCCCCGGTCTTGCTTCTCTGGCCATCACAGCTTCGGCAGAAAGGACCGAGCCGCCACCCGGAATCCCGTCCCACTGCGGCAATGCCCGCTGAAAAGCGCCGTCCTGAGGCATGGAGCCGGTCGCGACAATGACGTGATCCGCGCCTTCGCGTTCGATATCCTCGGCTTCGACATACTGACCGTACCGCACGTCCACCTGAAGCTGGCTGAGCTGACGCTGGTACCAGTCGATGAGGTCCAGGATCTGCGCCCGGCGCGGCTGCAGGCCGGCAAGCCGGAATTGGCCGCCCAGGCGATCCGATGCCTCGGCCAGCGTGACCCGGTGACCGCGCTCGGCTGCCACACGCGCCGCTTCGAGGCCGGCCGGGCCGCCGCCGACAACAAACACGCGTTTCGGCCGAACGGCTGCGGTGAAGCGGTCGCCGCCCCATTCCCACTCTCGCCCGGCCGAGGGATTGATCACGCAGCTGATCCAATAGTCGCGGCTGCGTCGACCCCAGCACATCTGGTTGCAGGACAGGCACCCGCGGATGTCCTCGTGCCGTCCGGCGGCAGCTTTTGCAGCAAGATGCGGATCGGCGATCTGCCCGCGCACGATGGAGACAAGGTCAGCGCGGCCTTCACTCAGCACGCTCTCGGCGTTCTCAGGAGTACGGATGTGGCTCTCGGCGGTGATCAACGCATGGCTCACGGTCGATTTGAGCACCGCTGCAAGATCAGCGCCGAGCTTTTCCGGATATAGGAAGGTCGGCATGATCCTGTAGAAATCGAAGTAGGAACCCGTCCCGCAGGTAACATAATCCATCAAGGTGTCACGGTCGTGGAGGTCGATTATCTCGGCCAATGCCTCGCGCTTCAGCGCCACTTCGACTTCCGGTTCGTCATTGATAGCAAGACCGACGATGAAGTCTTCGCCGCATTCCTTGCGAATGCGCGTCATCACCTCGCGGCTCATCCGGGTCCGATTTTGGAGGCTGCCGCCCCATCGGTCGTCCCGGCGGTTCGACCAGGGCGTCCAGAACTGGTCCAGCATCGAATGGTACGCGGCCCAGACCTCGACGCCGTCGAAGCCGGCGTCGCGGCAGCGGCGCGCAGCCTGTACGAAACCGTCGATCGTTTCTTCGATCTGGCGCTCGGACATCCGATGCGAACCGTCGGAGTCGTGATAGCTCGGTAAGCCGGAAGGCGACCAGCCTGCATGGAACGAGTTGTCGGCATCCGCGTGTTGACCGACGTGGTAGAGCTGCTGGATAGCGATGGCGCCATTGCCGCGGATTGCATCCGTCACTTTGCGAAAATGCGGAACGACGCTGTCGTCGGAGGGGCGAAAGTTGCCGCGCGTCAGCACCGCGGCCTGATGTACAGGCATCGGCTCGACCACGATCATACCGGCTCCGCCGATCGCGCGTTCGGCGTAGTAGCCGACATGGCGTTCTGTCGGCAGCCCCTCTTCGGCCATATTGGCGGTATGCGCTCCAAACACGATCCGATTGCGCAGCGTTTTGCCACGCAATTTTGCCGGCTCGAACAGACGCTTGAAGACCCCCTCAGACATACGCTCACTCTCCTGCAACGCGCGACCGCACACTTCCCCTGGTGCCGACGCTCGCGCGCGATGCTCCAGACGGGAAACGCCGGCACCTTGGAGGGTGCCGGCACAGCTTGTGGCCAAGCCTCGGGAATTACGCGTCCAGCCAGACGTTCTGGAGATCCATCTCGAAGGTCTGGTGAACGCCGTAGTTCTTCACTTTCTTGTTCATGTGGCTGTAGAGCTTCTGCCAGAAGGGCTGAATGATGACGCCGGAATCCTGCAGGATCTGCTCGACATCCTTCATCACCTCTTTGCGCTTGGCGACATCGATCACCGAGAGCGCCTGCTTGAGCTTGGCATCGAACTCAGGGTTGGAGTAGGCCGTCTCATTCCAGGCCTCACCGGTGCGATAGCCGAGCGCCAGCACCTGGACGCCGAGCGGACGCATGTACCAGATCGTCATCGAGTACGGGTATTTCGTCCAGTCGTTCCAGAAGGTCGAGCCGGGCAGCACCGTGCGCTTCACCTTGATGCCGGCCTCACGCAATTGGCCGGCGATCGCGTCGCCCGTGGCCTTTTGCCAGTCGTCCTCAACGGTGATCAGTTCATGCTCGAAATCAGCCTGCCCGGCTTCGGCCATCAGCTTCTTGGCGCCGGCGGCGTCGCGGGTCTTCTTGGGCAGCGGATAGTATTCCGGGTGGATCGGGCTGACATGGTGGTTCTCACCGACCGTGCCTCGCCCGTTATAGCCGAGCTCGAGCACGGCATTGTTGTCGACGGCCATCTGCAGCGCGTTGCGCACCTTTTGGTCGTCATACGGCTTGTGCGTGATGTTGGTCCGGGCAACCAGCGTGGTCGCCGTCGCGACCTCCGATTTCACCAGCCCCATCTTGTCGAGGATGTCGATGAAATCGGAGGGCGTCTCGAAATTGAGGTCGATCTCGCCGGAGTCGAAGGCGTTCACCGAAGCGTTAAAGTCGGTGCCGTAGTCGATGAATTCGACACCGTCGAGCGGCGCCTCGCCGCCCCACCACTTGCCATTCTCGCGGCGCTTGACGACCGCCTTCGTGCCAACCGCGTAGGACACCAGCTCAAAAGGTCCAGTGCCGATCGGCTTCTTGATCGGATCGGCCCCGTCGGCATCGAAATTGCGGTGGACCACAAGCGCCGGATAGTCGGTGAAGTTTGGAATGATCGCGATGTCGGGTTCGCTGAGCTTCAGCTTGACGGTGTTGTCGTCGACCTTGGTGATGGCGCCGTCCCTGGCCTTGCCGGTTTTGGCATCGATCAGCGCGCCGACGCGTGCGGCCATGGAATTACCGGCAGCACCCTTCTCGCACCAGCGCGTCAGGTTGAAGACCACGTCATCGGCGTTGAAGGTATCGCCATTGTTCCAGGTGATGCCCTTGCGCAGATGCAGCGTGTATTCGGTGGCGTCGTCATTGATGTCCCAGCTTTCGAGCAGGACCGGTTCGAAGGTGAATTGTCTGGTATAGCGGACAAGCGGTTCCAGCCAGCTGCGGGTGATGTTTGCCATTTCCACCCAGTCGTAAGTGCGGGGATCCTTCTGCGCCTTCACCGACATCGAGACATGCAGCGTTCCGCCGTTCTTCGGTTCCTCGGCCAGAGCCTGCCGGGGCGCCGCAAGGCCGATCATCCCGTAGGCCACGGCCGTCGATGCGCCGAAGGCGCTCGCCAGCGCCAGGAACTCGCGCCGGTCCATACGACCCGCGCGCGTCTCTTCAGCCATCGCCTCGATAGCGGCTGGAACGCGATCACCATTGCTTCTGTAGAGTGTCATTTTTTCTTCTCCCATTGGTTCCGTCGGGTCTTTCGCCCGTTCCGTCAACTAACGCTGTCCGGCAGTTTCTCCTCGCGCCGCGCGATCAAGTCTGCGAGACCCTCGGCGATACCCTCATC
The DNA here is from genome assembly GCF_006439395.2 of Mesorhizobium sp. B4-1-4. NCBI lineage: Bacteria > Pseudomonadati > Pseudomonadota > Alphaproteobacteria > Hyphomicrobiales > Phyllobacteriaceae > Mesorhizobium > Mesorhizobium sp. B4-1-4. The sequence continues at coordinate 1,225,143 of NZ_CP083950.1, read as the reverse complement.
GAGCTTCGGCTCCTCGTAGTCGGCCAGCATGTTGCGCGCTTTCTCACGGCCGCGTGCATCGTGGTCTTTTGCCCCTTCGGCATTCCATTGTTCGTACGAATTGAAGTCCATGATGCTGGGCATGAAGAAAGCCCGCTCGAAATGGTCAAGCGTGTGCTGGGTGCCGAGGAAATGACCCTGCGGCCCCACCTCGCGGATCGCCGCCATCGCGTCCTTGAAGTCGTCGAAAGACAGCCCGCCGGCATATTTGTACCAGCCGACGAGTTGCTCGCAGTCTGTGGCGAATTTCGAATAGCCGCAGGCGAGACCAGCCTCGAGCCATCCGGCCGAGTGCCAGATGTAGTTGGCGCCGGCAAGGATGGCGGCATGCATGAGCATGTTCGCCTCGTAGCCCGCCTGGGCATCGTTCAGCTTCGACCCGACATGGAAGCCGGACGTGCGCCACGGCAGCCGGTACTTCCGTGCCAGGGCTCCCATCAGATACATCATCTGCGCCGCCTCCGGCGTGCCGCCCATCGGAGCGCCGGTCTTCATGTCCACCGTCACCATGAACTGCCCATAGATCTGCGGCGAACCCGGACGCAGCAACTGGGTGAAGGCGACACCGGCCAGTGCTTCCGCATTGACCTGCGCCACCGCGCCGACGGCGGAAGCCGAGGTCGAGGCGCCGCAAAGGGCGAAGGGCGCGAGAATCAGCGGCTGGTTGTGACGTGCATAGACCTTCATGGCGTCCAGCATGGTGGCGTCCCACACCAGCGGCGAGTTGCAGTTTGTGATCGATACCAGCACCGGGTTATCGCGGACAAAGTCCTCGCCGAACACGATGCCGGCCATCGCCATCGTGTCTTCGGCGCGATCCTTTGACGTCACGATGCCCATGAAAGGCTTGTCGGAGTGCTTCAGCGCCGAATGGATGATATGAAGGTGGCGCTTCGGCACCGGAATTTCCATCGGCTCGCAGATGATCGAGCTCGAAGAGTGCAGCGCCGGCGCCATGTAGGCGAGCTTGTGGAAGTTGTTAAGGTCGGCCAGCGTGCCGTAGCGCCTGACGTTGTCGAGGTCCCGCACATAGGGCGCGCCGTACATCGGCACGAAGATCGAGTTGTTGCCGCCGACGCGCACCGTGCGCTCCGGATTGCGCGCATTGAGCGTGAACTCCGACGGCACCTTCGAAACGAGTTCCATCAGGAGGGCGCGGTCGATGCGGACGCGCGTCTCGGAAACGTCCGCTCCGGCCGCCTTCCACATTGCGATCGCCTCGTCGTCGCGGAATTCGCATCCCACCTCTTCGAGGATGGAGAGCGACGCTTCGTGGATCAGCTCCACCGCCTCGTCCGGGACCATTTGGTAGACGGGAATCTGCCGCACCAGGGTCGGAAAAGAGGCAATCGGCGCGCTGCGGAGCGCCTTGCGCCCGAGACGGCCGCCGCCACGGCGGTGTGTCGATTCGGTCAATTCAGCAGCCGGCGCGTCCATGGCAACTCCATTCCTCTTTTGGCCGCCAGCCTAATCAGACAAAAAGGGGCTGTGACGCTGGAAAATCCTGATCTCTTGTATAAGCTGCGCTTATGCGAAGCCTGCGCCACCTCTTGCCCTCCGCCGGCAGCCTGATCGTCTTCGAGGCTGCGGGCCGGTTGTCGAGTTTCACCGCCGCCGGGCGCGAGCTCGGCATGACCCAGGCTGCCGTTTCCTATGCCGTGCGCGGCCTGGAGGAACAGCTTGGCGCCCAGCTCTTCCAGCGCCGCCATCGCCAGGTCAGCCTGACCGAGGCAGGCGAGCGCTTTCATGCCGATGTCTCGCTTGGCCTTTCCCACATCCGCAAGTCGGCGGAGGACCTGCGCCTGCAGGCGACTGGCGGCCATGTGACGCTTGCCGCCTCGACGGCCTTCGGTTCGTTCTGGATGATGCCGCGCCTGCAGCGGTTTCGCGACGAATTGCCGGGGATCGACCTTCGCATCCAGACCGGCGACCGCGATCTCGACATCATCGCCGAAGGCATTCCGCTCGCCGTGCGTGGAGGCGTGCCACGCGACTGGCCGGACTATCATTCGCTATCGCTCTCCGACGAAGAGATTTTTCCGGTCGCGGGCCCCAGCTACCTCGCCAAATTCGGCAGGCCTGAGACTGTGGAGCAGTTGGCGACACATCGCCTTATCCATCTGGAGGAGCCCTATCGCGAGGCCCCGAACTGGGACGAATGGTTCCAGTCGGCCGGAGCCAGCCTGCGTAATGCCGAGCGTGGCTTGCGCATCAATGATTACGCGATCGTGATCCAGGCCGTCATGGAAGGACAAGGCATCGCGCTCGGCTGGCGCCACCTTGTCGAGCGGCTGCTGTCGACCGGGCTGCTGGTGCCGGTGACGGACCACGTGATGAAGACGGGCACGGCGTTCTACGTCATCTGGCCGAAGAACCGCGAGCTCAGCGACAATGCGCGCAAGGTAAGGGATTGGCTGTTGGCGCAGGCGTGAGGCGGCCTAATGCTGCAACCTGGCAACCGGATTGCGGTGCTTGAACTCTTTGTTTTTTGGTGCATGTCGCCCAAAAGCCCGGGCCACTGTTGGGCGACATGCCTTAGCAGTTCAGACAGAACCGTCATTCTTCAGGCCAAGGACGTCAATTTTATCAATGGTCGGCGGACCGACGAACAGCGCTTCGGCATTGGCCATCAGCGCCTTGGCGATCTCGCCGGTGAGATGCGCCTGCCGCCCAGTCTCGTCATGGAAGGCATCGAAGACGCCAAAAACCGTTGGCGAGAGCTGCAAGGCAAACCAGATCGGCGTCTTGGCTTCCTGGTTGGCCATCTGCAATCCCGCGCTCAGGAATGCGGCGACGTCCTTCTCCTTGCCGGGCTTGGCCTCAAAACGTGCGAACAAAGCGAGCTTGATCATCTGACTTCTCCAGTTGCTGTTTCGTGCGGCCGAGCTGGCCGTCGACAGCAGCGTCGCAGGAATGCCGCGAAAACCGTATTGGCAAAAATGACTTCTTTGATATCATTCTTGCCATGAATATTTCCGTGCTTGTTCTCGATGGTGCCTTTGATACTGGTCTCGCTACGGTGCTCGACGTTTTCGGCACCGCCAACGAATTGGCCGGGCTGTTGCCGACGCCGCCCGCCCACCTCAGCACGACCATTGTCGGCGTCAGGGACACGGTGTTTACCGGTCAAGGCCTGCAAGTGCCGGTGACCAGGATCGGCTCTGAGCCGGCGCCGGACTGGCTGCTCATTCCAGCACTCGGCCAGAAGATGCCTGAGCCGCTCGGGCTAGCGCTGCTCAGGCCAGATATCGCGGACGCGGTAGCAGCCTTGCGCGGTGCTGCCGAAACCGGCGCTCGCATTGGTGCGGCCTGTATCGGCACCTTTGTGCTGGCGGAGACCGGCCTGCTCGACCGGCGGCCATCAACCACGACATGGTGGCTGGCACCGATGTTCCGGCAGCGCTACCCGCAAGTGCGGCTCGACGCGGCGCGCATGCTGGTCAATGACGGGCAGTTCGTCACCGCCGGGGCAGCACTTGGCCATATCGACCTCGCTCTGATGGTGGTCCGGCAGACGAGCCCGGAACTGGCGGCGCTGACGGCGAAATACCTGATCGTCGACAGCCGGCCGTTGCAATCAGCCTATGCCATCTCAGACCACCTCGCCCATTCGAACCCGCTGGTCGAGCGCTTCGAGCGCTGGGCGCGCGAGCATCTTGCGGGTGGCTTCAGTCTCGATGACGCAGCCGCAGCCCTTGGCGCCAGCAAGCGTACGCTGTCGCGGCGCGTCAACGAGGTGCTCGGCAAGACACCGCTGTCCTATTTCCAGGATCTCCGTGTCGAGCAAGCGGTGCATCTCTTGAAGACGACGTCCGACAGCGTCGACCATATTGCTGCCAAGGTCGGCTACGGCGACGGGGTAACGCTGCGCAATCTGCTCCGGCGACGGCTGCACAAAGGCGTGCGCGAAATCCGCGCCACGAACTGATCCATCGTCCGCAAGATTCTGCCCTCTCGCATGGGTGCCGAATCCGCCTATAATCGCCGCATGCCTATCCGCCAGCTTTCCGAAACAATGATCAACCAGATCGCCGCCGGCGAAGTCATCGAGCGTCCGGCGAGCGTGGTCAAAGAGCTGGTCGAGAATGCGCTCGATGCCGGCGCATCACGCGTCGAGGTCGTCACCGCCGGCGGCGGGCTGAGCCTGATCCGCGTCACCGATGACGGCTCCGGCATCCCCGAACAAGAGCTTTCATTGGCGATCGCGCGTCACTGCACCTCCAAGCTCGCCGAGGACATTCATGACATCCGCTCGCTCGGCTTTCGCGGCGAAGCGCTGCCATCGATCGGCTCAGTGTCGCGGCTGTCGATCCGGTCGCGCACGGCTTTCGGCGACAGCGCCGCGGAAATCGGCATCGAGGGCGGCCGCGTCCTGCCCATCAGGCCGGCGGCCGCCAATCGCGGCACGACGGTCGAGGTGCGCGACCTGTTTTTCGCGACGCCGGCAAGGCTCAAGTTCATGAAGGGCGAGCGTGCCGAAAGTTCGGCAACCAGCGACGTGGTCAAGCGCATCGCCATCGCCTTCCCCGCCGTTCGGTTCACGCTGGCCGGTTCCGACCGCTCGACGCTGGAATTGCCAGTGGCCGACGACAGTCCGGAAGGCAGCCTGCGCCGCGTCGCCCAGGTGATGGGAGCTGACTTTCCCGACAATTCCATTGCCATCGATGCGATGCGCGAAGGCGTGCATCTGACCGGCCATGTCTCGATCCCGTCCTTCACCCGCGCCAACGCGCTGCAGCAATATGCCTATGTCAACGGCAGGCCGGTGCGTGACAAGCTGATTGCCGGTGCCATCCGCGGCGCCTTCGCCGATGTCCTGCCGCGCGACCGCCACGCGGTGACGGTGCTGTTTCTGTCGCTCGATCCGGCCATTGTCGACGTCAATGTGCACCCGGCCAAGGCCGATGTGCGCTTCCGGGATCCGGGCCTGGTGCGCGGGCTGATCGTCGGCGCCATCCGCCAGGCCCTGGCCGAGGCGGGTATCCGCTCAGCCACCACCGGTGCCGCGGGCATGATGGCGGCGTTCCGGCCAGGTGCCGCATCCTATGATCACGGCGGCCCGGCCAACGGCCATTGCAGCTACGAAGCGGCTTACCGAGCCTCCGGTCCGGCCGGCTTCGACCCTTCGCGCTCGCCGCTGCGGCCGCTCGACATGCAACTCGAAGGCTCGGGCTTTGAACGCGCCAGCGCAAGGCACGGCGGCTTTGGTGAACCCGACCAGGCGGCGTTCGATACCGGCACACTTGCAAGCGCCGATACACGCGCAGGGCAGAGTGAAGCGACAGAGACGCTGCTTGGCACGGTGCTCGGTGCGGCACGAGCCCAGGTGCATGAAAACTACATCGTTGCCCAGACAAGGGATTCACTCGTCATCGTCGACCAGCACGCCGCACACGAGCGACTGGTCTATGAAGCGCTGAAGAATGCCCTGCACTCGCGGCCGGTGCCCTCGCAGATCCTGCTTCTGCCGGAGATCATCGACCTGCCGGAGGAGGACGCCGAGCGGCTGGCCATGCACTCCGAAACGCTCGCCCGCTTCGGCTTCGGCATCGAGCGCTTCGGCCCGGGCGCCGTTGCCGTACGTGAGACGCCGTCGATGCTGGGCGAAACCAACGTCCAGCAACTGGTGCGGGATCTCGCCGACGAGATCGCCGACAACGACACGGTCGACACGCTCAAGGAACGGCTGGACAGAATAGCCGCGACCATGGCCTGCCACGGCTCGGTGCGCTCCGGCCGGCTGCTCAAGGCCGAGGAAATGAACGCGCTGCTGCGCCAGATGGAGGCGACGCCGGGTTCCGGCACCTGTAACCATGGCCGTCCGACCTATATCGAGCTCAAGCTGGCCGATATCGAGAGGCTGTTCGGGCGGCGGTGATTTTGCCCAGCGGCGGCCGACGGCTGCCGGCTCAGCATAGCCATCCGGCTGGCGGGTGTCTGCATCAACCAGTGATCGTGGCGGCTTGCGATCTTGAGTCCGCAAACGGCTCCAACTCTTTGTCTTACCTCTTCAAATTTACCACGATGACGCCGCCGAGCGCCAGCGCGGCGCCGAGGATGCCGAGCAGCGTCGGCACTTCGCCCAGCCAGAAGAAGCCGATCAGGGCGGACATCGGCGAGACAAGGTAGAGAAAATTCGAAGCACGCGCCGCCGGCAGACGCGACAGGGCCGTCGCCCAGGCCGCGTAGGCAATCAGGCTTGGCACGATGCCAAGGAAGATGACGGCGCCCAGCCCGGCCGTGTTGGCGACCCTCGCCTGCGAAAGAGCCGTGGGTAGGAAGGGCGACAGGCAGAGCGCGCCGAGCACCATGTTGGAGGCCGAGATGGTCAGCGGATGATGGCGCGCAAAAAGCGGCTTCTGGACGATGGTGTTGACGGACGAGCAGAGCGCGGAGCCGAGTACCAGCAGCGCGCCGACGTTGAAGTGCAGGCCATGGCCGTCGGCCACGGCAATGATGCCAATGCCGGCGAAGGAAATGGCCGTGCCGACCCATGCCATGCCGGAGAAACGCTCACCCAGGAGCGCCATCGCCATGATCGCGGTGAAGATCGGGCTGACATTGATGATGAAGCCGGCCGCACCCGCGGAGACGGTCAGTTCGCCGAAATTGAGCATCGCCGTATAGAGCGCCACGAAGACGGCGCCACCAAAGCCGAAGCGCCACAACTCGCCCATTCGGGGCAGCGCCGGGCGCTTGACGGCAAGGAAGATCGCCGCAGGCACGGCGGCTATGGCAAAGCGCAGCGCGCCAAGCTCCAGCGGCTGGAAGGACGCAAGGCCGGTACGGATAGCCGGAAAGGCGGATGCCCAGCCGACCACGGTCAGCACAACGGCGATGGCTGCGGTGCTGTCCATCCGCTGTGTCGAATTCAACGTGCCTGTCGTCGCACTCATCTCACGATCCCCTGCTCTTCCATTCTGAAAGCCACAAAACGCCTTTTCTCGCTTGTTGACAAACGACCAAATCGAGGATCACCTGTGAGCATGGATCACAGCTCAGAGGCGATGGTGCCGCTCGAAACGCTGCGTGCCTTCGATGCGGCGGCGCGGACCGGCAGTTTTTCGGCAGCCGCCGAAAGGCTCAACATCACCCATGGCGCCGTCAGCCGGCAGATCGCCAAGCTCGAGGGCTGGCTGGGGCTGAAAGTGTTCGATCGCGGCGCGCGCGGCGTGACGCTGACGATCGAAGGCAACCGGCTGCATCTGCGGACATCGGAAGCCTTCGCCCTGATATCGAGCCATTCGGACCGCTGGACCGAGCCGCGCGGAACGGCGGTGGTGCGGCTGACCTCGATCCCCTCGGTCAGCGGGCTGTGGCTGATGCCGCGCATGGCGGCACTGGAAAACAATCCCACCAGGCTGCGCATCGTTCTCGATGTAGACGTCCGCCAGGCCGATCTTGCCGATGAAGGCATCGACCTGTCGATCCGCTGCGGCCGCGGCGGCATCCCAGGCCGCGTCTCGGTAGAACTTTTCGAGGAGCATGTCTTCCCCGTCGCCTCGCCCGAGCTGGCACGAGAGATTGGCAGCGGCGACCCCGCCCGGCTGCTCGGATTTCCGCTGATCAATGATTCCGACGCCTCCGGCTGGCGCGCCTGGTTCGCCGCGCAAGGGATGGACTATCGGCCGCGCCCGCAGGACCGACGTTTCGAGGACTATAATCTTGTGCTCGACGCCGCCGCCTATGGGCTCGGCATCGCGCTGGCGCGTCCGCCGCTGAGCGGGCATCAGCTGATGTCGGGTCGCATCACCGCGGTCGACGAGCGCACCGCGCTCAATCCGGTGTCCTACTGGCTCGACCGGCCGATCGGGCGGCCACGTACCGCAGCGGCGGACCTTGCCCGCCGCATCGCGCAGCAGGCCGGACTGGCGCCAGAAAAGATCGAAGCGTTCATCGAGGCGGAGCGATAGGCTTGGCCGCCTTTCCCGAGCACCCGCCGATTCGCGGTTCAGCGAAGCAGCAGCAGGATGAACCCGACGATCACGGTTCCCAGCAAAGCGGCCATTATCGAAACAAAGCCAATCTTCACCAGCAGCCGGTCAGGGTTCGGCGCCGCTCCATAGGATTGATTGGCAGGCTGTCGCCGGCTTGCCGATGTATCCAGGGCGGCGGCGTTGCGCGGGACGGGACTCTGCGGCGGGATAAACGACAGCAGTGACAAGCTTACAGCTCGGGCCGGAGTGTTGTCGTTGGCCGTTGCCGAAGACGGCGAGAAGCCTCGCTGCTGCGACTCGGCTTCAGGCGCCGCTTTCCTTGCCACGACCGTTGTCAGCGCCGCTTCGTCCCTCGCGTCGAGTTGCGCCATATAGGCTTCGACGATGCCAGCCGAAGCAATCTGCTGCGACTTGGCGGCCGCCGGCGCCGCGGGCATCGCCAACAGCGCCGGTGCCGTCCGCTGCGCGAACAGGGAGGCCACCGGAGGCTGGACCAATTCCCGGACCAATGCCGTCCTGACCGGATCGGCCTTCGCCAAAGGCACGGGTGGCGGCGTCATTGCCTCCTTGAGCAGGGAAGCCAGGCGGGCGGTAGAAATATCCATCGTGCCCCACAAAAGCGCTTTTCCAGCATCTCGTAACGGATCAGCATTGTCCGAGGCTTGTCGGATGCTTGACCTGGACGGCGATTTGTGGCGATGAAATCTGCATGAACCTCGGCACCACCGCATGATGAACCGTTTCGAAGGCCCGGGCGGCAAGGAAGCCCGCATCCGCTACCTCGATGGCGATTTCCAGGTCACCAGTCCCGGCTCGTTCGTGCGCTGCGCCGTGACGGGAGAAAGCATCCCCCTGGACGAGCTGAAATACTGGAGCGTCGCCAGGCAGGAGCCCTACGCCAACGCCGCCGCCTCGCTGCGCCGCGAAATCGAGGTGCACCCAGAGATGCGCAAGCGCGGCTAGGCTCTCAACCTGCGCTGCCGCCAGGCATCGAGCGTTTCCTCGATGATGCGCTCGGGCACATGGTCGAGTTCGAACACCGTGTCGATTTCCAGCACCTCGAGACGCCCGAGAAATTCCTGCGAGGCGCCGTGGCGCAGCCGGGCGGCGTCCTTAGCGGTGGTGATGAGGCCGAGGCCTTCGGCGTGCGCCGTCGCCGCCAGTTCGGCGAGTTCGTCCTCGGCGTAAAAATGATGATCCGGAAATGGCCTGGAGAGAACCACCTCGCCGCCGGCCTGGCGCACCGTGTCGAAGAATTTGTCGGGATGGCCGATGCCGGCGAAGGCGAGGAACCGCTTTCCGCCAAGGCCAGCCTTGCTGCTTGGCTTCGTGTGAGCCTCGAAGATCGGGCGGCCGGCGCGGGCCGCCTGGCGCACCACCATGTCGGCCGCGGTGCCCTCCCCCATCTTCAACAGCCCGCTGGTGTAGACCAGCTGGTCGACGATCTTGGCCCGAAGCGGTCCGCCCGGAATGACGCGGCCATTGCCGATCCCATAGCGGGCATCGACCACGACCAGCGCATAGTCGATGTGGATGCGCGCGCTCTGAAAGCCATCATCCATGATCAGGAAATCGCAGCCATGCCTTTCCAGCAGCAGCCGGGCGCCGGCCGCGCGGTTCGGCGTTACCGCGACGGGGGCGTGTTTGGCCAGGAGCAACGGCTCGTCGCCGACATGCTTGGCGCTGTCGTGACTGGCATCGACGACGTGCGGCTCGGCAAAGGAGCCGCCATGGCCGCGCGACAGGAAACCAGGCTTCAGATGCATGCGCTTGGCCTGTTCGGCGAGCGCGATGGCGACCGGCGTCTTGCCGGTGCCGCCGACGGTGAAATTGCCGATACACAGAACCGGCGCGTCGATCTTCTCGCGCCGGGCCCGCCGCATGCCGCGGCTGGCAACCAGCGCATAGACGGCCGACAGCGGCGACAGTGCCAGGACTTTCCAGTCCGGCTTTTCCCACCAGAATGGCGGTGCTTCGGAGACCACGTTAACGACCGTTCGCGCCCTTCAGGCGCGACTTGATGACCAGCGGCTGGATATAGGGTTCAAGCGATTTCAGCGTGCGCGCCAGCGCGCCGCGCATCTCGTCGACGGTCGCCACTCCAGCGGCCATCATCTCGTGGCGTGCGACTTCATTGGTCAGCAGGAAATTGACGGCCCCGGCCAGCATATCGCGATCGCGCACCAGCTTCGCGCCGCCGCTGTCGATCAGACGCTGGTAGGCTTCGCGAAAATTCTGCACATTGCGCCCAGCGAGAACCGCGGTGTCGAGCATGGCCGGCTCGAGAGGATTCTGGCCGCCCTCGGAGGTCAGCGAGCGGCCGACGAAGGCGATCTCGGTCAATCGGAGATAAAGCCCCATCTCGCCGATCGTATCGCCGAGAAGGATATCGATGTCGGGCCCGATGCGGTCGCCCTTGCTGCGCCGCGCGACCTTCAGGCCCATGCCTGAAATCTGCGCGGCAAGCGTGTCGGCGCGATCGGGATGGCGCGGAACGACGATCGTCAGCAGGCCTTGGTGGCGCTTGTGCAGCGTCGCGTGGACTTCCGCCGCGACCACTTCCTCGCCGTCATGGGTCGAGATCGCCGCCCAGGTCGGGCGGCCGCCGATCTGCCGCTGCAACGAGGCCAGCGCCCGTCCGTCGGCCGGCGGGGGATTGGTGTCGACCTTAAGGTTGCCCGACACCGTAACCGGCCGGGCGCCAAGCGCGCGAAAACGCTCGCCGTCAACATCGGACTGGGCAACGACATGGGCAAGATTCTCGAACAGCGCCTCGGCGATATTGGCCCGCTTCTTCCACGAGATGAACGAGCGGTCGGAAAGCCTGCCATTGACCAGCACCTGCGGAACATGGCGCGCGCCAAGCTCGAGGATGGTCATCGGCCAGATCTCGGATTCGGCGATGATCGCCAGATCCGGCCGCCAGTGATCGAGGAATCGGCTGACCGCCGGCTTCAGATCGAGCGGCACATATTGGTGGATGATGCGGTCGCCGAGCCGCTCGTCGGCAACCTGCGCCGATGTCACGGTGCCGGTCGTCAGCACGATGTTGACGCCATAATCGAGAATGCTTTCGACCAGCGGCACGACGGCTATGGTCTCGCCGACGCTGGCGGCATGGATCCAGATAACGGGCCCTTCGGGGCGCGGGCGGCCGGCGACTCCATAGCGCTCGCGGCGGCGGTTGCGGTCCTCCTTGCCGCGCGAGATGCGCCAGGCGACATAGGGCCCGATCAGCGGATAGGCGGCGGCACCCGCGAAACGGTATGCCGTCAGCATGGCACGCGCCCAGCGGCCGCTCATCGCGGACCGTCCACGAGACGGTAGGCCTCGTCTGTCGCGGCATTGAGGGCGGTGGTGATTTCCTGGCGCTTGCGCTCCATTTCGGCGTCGTCGGCGTCCGCGGCCACAAAGATCGGCGCCCCGATGGTTACCGCGGAACGGCCGAATGGCAGGTTTATGGTGGTCTTGTCCCAGCTCTTCTCCAGCACCTTGCGGCGACTGGTGGCGATGGCGACCGGCAGGAGCGGCCGGCCCGAGAGGCGCGCCAGGAGAACAATACCAAGCCCCGCGTCGCGCGGTGTGCCGTGGGGAATGTCTGCGATCATGGCGACGTTCTTGCCGGCGGTGAGCGACTTTTTGAGGGCGATCAGTGCCTTGGCCCCACCCTTGTCGAGATGCCTGGCGTTGTCACGCCCGCCCGAACCGCGCACCGCCTCGATGCCGAATTTCTCCAGCATTAGTGCATTGAGCTCGGCATCGGCGCTGCGTGACACCATGGCGACCAGTGGTTTGCGCTTGGGATAGTAGGCCGGCGTCAAAAGATGCTGGCCATGCCACAAAGCGATGATGCCGGGTTCGAACTCGGCGTAGGCCCCTCCCGAAAACCGCGCCGACCCGGCGACCAGGGGACTGGTCAGGCGAACCAGCCGCACGAACTGCGCGAGCAGGCTGGCAATGGCATTCTTGACGAATCGCGACTGTGCGAGCGGTTCGCGGATCTTGCGCCAGAAGGCCTTGGTCGTGCGGCTGCGGCCCCTGCTCGCGGACTCGGCCTCGCCGGCTGGCTCTTTCGCCAGATCATGCTCCATCGAAATCAACCGACGACCTTGTTGTCGGGGTCCAGCAGACGGTGCAGATGAACGACGAAATAACGCATATGGGCATTGTCCACGCTGGCTTGCGCCTTGGCTTTCCACGCCGTATGCGCGGATTGATAGTCCGGATAGATGCCGACGATGTCGAGCGCCTCGAGATCGCGGAACTCCGTGCCGCCAAGCTTCTTCAGTTCTCCGCCGAACACCAGATGCAAAAGCTGTTTCTTTCCGTCTTCCGCGGCCATGTCGGTCCTTCACATATCGTGAGTTTGTGACAGGTCTAGACCAAAGCCGTTGACTTTGGAACCTTCGAAAATGCTTTCAGGTATCCAGCCCAGCGATGACATCGACGAGCACCGCCAGCAAATCACCGCTGCCGGCGGCAAGCGCGCCGTGGCGGGTCACCTCGCCGGCGTAGAGCGGGGCGCGGCCATGCGGGTCGAGCAACTGGCCGCCCGCCTCGCGCAGGATAAGATCGGCGGCGGCGATGTCCCAGTCATGCGCGTTCGGCTTGACGAAGGTGGCGTCGAGCGTGCCGTTGGCGATCATCGCCAGACGGTAGGCAAGCGAAGGGCTGTAGGGCGCCCGTATCAACCGCTTCTGCCAGCCGGGCGGCACCAGGTCGATCAACTGCTTCAACCCGGATATCTCGGCCATATCCCCAAGCGTGCGCACCGCAATGCGCTTGCCGTTGCGGAACGCGCCCTGGCCGGGCAACGCCCAATAGATCTCGTTCATCGCCGGGCATTCGAGCACGCCGGCCAGCGTGCGTCCGTTTTCGACGACGGCAACGCTGACGCACCAGGTGCGCTGACCTTCCAGGAAGCCACGCGTACCGTCGATCGGGTCGACGACGAAGGTGCGGCGCGCCGAAAGCCGCACCGGATCGTCGACCGTCTCTTCCGACAGCCAGCCATAGTCCGGCCGCGCCGCCAGCAGCGTACGGCGCAGATAGGCATCCGCCGCATGATCGGCTTCGCTGACCGGCGAAGTGCCGCCCTTCATCCAGACTTGCGGGCTGTTGCCGAAGTAGCGCATGGCGATGAGGCCCGCCTCGCGGGCGGCATCGCGCAGCAGCGGCAGATCCCCGATAGCGCCAGAAGGGGCACCGGCAGTGGTCAGTTCATGCGCCGGCAAGGGTCATGCCTTCGATCAGGAGCGTTGGGGCCGCCGTGCCGAAATTGCGGTCGAGGTCATCAGCCGGCACCATGTTCAGGAACATGGTCTTCAGGTTCGAGGCGATGGTGACTTCGGCAACCGGATAGGCCAGCGCGCCATTCTCGATCCAGAAACCGGAAGCGCCGCGGCTGTATTCGCCGGTGACCATGTCGACGCCCTGCCCGAACACTTCGGTGACATAGAAACCGGTCTTGAGCGACTTGATCAGATCCTCCGGTGACCGCTCCCCCGGCTCGATGGCGAGATTGGTGGAGGATGGCGACACGGAAGAGCCGCTGCGCGATCCGCGCCCATTGGTGACGAGGCCAAGCTCCCGCGCCGCCGAGGTCGACAGGAACCAGTGGTTGAGCACGCCCTTTTCGACCATCAGAAGCTTCTTGCCCTCGACGCCTTCGCCATCGAATGGGCGCGAGGCCTGGCCACGCGGCCTGAGCGGCTCGTCGGTGACCGTGATCGCGGACGCGGCCACTTGCTTGCCCATCATGTCGCGCAGGAACGAGGTCTTGCGCGCAACGGAGGCGCCATTGATGGCGCCGGCAAGGTGGCCGGCAATGCCGCGCGCGACGCGCGGATCGAATACTACATCGACCGGGCCGGTCGCGGCCTTGCGCGCGCCGATGCGGCGCACGGCGCGTTCGCCAGCCTTGCGGCCGATGTCTTCAGGCGCATCGAGATCGGCGAAATGCTGGCGCGAGGAGAATTCATAGTCGCGCTCCATGCCGGTGCCTTCGCCGGCGATGACGCTTGCAGAACGCGAAAACCGCGAGGCGACATAGTGGCCGAGAAAGCCGTGCGACGTGGCCAGCACCAGCCCGCCGAGCCCGGCACTGGCATTGCTGCCTGAGGAATTGGTCACGCCCTTGACCGCAAGGGCCGCCGCTTCTGCGGCAAGGGCGGCCTCCTTCAATTGATCGGCGGAGACTTCGGTGGCATCGAACAGGTCGAGATCGCGCATTTGCTTCGCAAGCAGCGCCGGATCGGCAAGGCCCTGATAAGGATCCTGCGGCGACACTTTCGCCATCGCCACGGCCCGCTCTGCGAGTGAAACCGGATCGGATGCGGCGGTGGCCGAGACGCTTGCCACTCTCTGGCCGACGAAGACGCGCAGCGAGACGTCCTCGGCCTCCGATGATTCGGTGGCCTCGACCTTGCCGAGCCGAACCGACACGCCGGTGGAGCGGCCGCGCACGGCCACCGCGTCGGCGGCATCGGCGCCGGCCTTCTTGGCGGCCTCGACCAGGGCCGCGACGCGGTCGGTCAATTTTGCTGCGTCTGATATGTCGGCCATGACTGTGATCCTGCTGTTGCGGCCAAAGCCTGGCCGCTGCCCACCCATCTATTGTTCCGGTCCGGCTTGTGCAATGGCATGGGCTTCAATCAAAATGCAGGGTTCGCAGTTCCCATCTCGAACCCAGTGACGCAAAATCAGTCCGCCAGCCTGTACGGAGCATCTTCGATGACGCCTTTCCATCTCGCCTTTCCGGTCCGCGATCTCGATGAAACCCGCACTTTCTACGGCGAGGTGCTGGGCTGCGCGATCGGCCGTTCATCGGCGACCTGGATTGATTTCGACCTTTACGGCCACCAGATGTCGGCGCATCTGCGGCCGGCGCAAGCCGCCAGCGACGGCAAGGTCGACGGCATCACCGTGCCGATCCCGCATTTCGGCGCCGTGCTGTTGATGGACGACTGGCAGCGCCTGGCGACCCGGCTGGAAGCGCGCGACGACATCGACTGGCTGGAACGGCCGATGGTCCGCTTCAAGGGCGAGCCGGGCGAACAGGCGACGCTGTTCATCCGCGACCCTTCTGGCAACGCCCTGGAATTCAAGGGCTTTCGCTCGCTGGAGCAGGTTTTCGCACACTAAGGACGAGAGGGCTCGCAGCGGGCGCTGTCGTTCTGGACGCCGTGACCGGCGTCCAGATCACATCCTCGATCTTTTGCGCGCCCGTCGCCAGCATCGCCAGCCGGTCGAAGCCGAGCGCGATGCCGCTGGCCTGCGGCATGATGGCAAGGGCGGCGAGAAAATCCTCGTCCAGCGGATAGCGCTCGCCATAGATGCGCTCTTTCTCGTCCATCTCGATGATGAAGCGACGTCGCTGCTCGGCCGCGTCAGTCAGCTCGCCAAAGCCGTTGGCGAGCTCGACACCGCAGCAGTAGAGCTCGAAGCGCTCGGCGACGCGCGCATCCCTGGGGCTTGGCCGGGCAAGGGCCGCCTCGGCGACAGGGTATTCGCACAGGATGGTCGCCTGGCCGATGCCGAGATGGGGCTCGATTTTTTCCACCATCACGCGGCTGAACAGGTCGGCCCAGCTGTCGTCGGGCGCCGTGCGCATGCCGGCCTTGGTCAAGGCGGTGTACAGCGCGTCGCGGTCGGTGCCGCCATCGGCGGCGACCGTGGCCAGCAGATCGATGCCGGCATGGCGCATGAAGGCATCCGCCACCGTCAGCCGTTCCGGATCGGCAAACGGATCGCAATCGCGGCCACGGAAGGAAAAGAGCGTGGCCCCTGCCCTTGTCGCGGCCAGCGCCAGCAGATCAGCGCAATCACGCATCAGGCTCTCATAGGTCTCGCCCACCCGGTACCATTCGAGCATAGTGAATTCGGGATGGTGCAAAGGGCCGCGCTCGCGGTTGCGATAGACCGCACCCAGGCTGAAAATCCGGAGCTCACCAGCGGCGAGCAGCTTCTTGCAAGCGAATTCCGGCGAGGTATGGAGATAAAGCGGCGAGCGAGCGCCATCCGGCCCGACCGCTTCCGTGGCGAAAGCGGCCAGATGCGCCTCGTTGCCGGGCGAGACCTGCAGGGCCGCCGTTCCTACTTCGACGAAATCGTTGCGGGTGAACCAGTCGCGCAGGGCGGCCGTGAGGCCGTTTCGCAGCATCAGGCGGGGGCGGCGGTCGGCATGGACATGCGGCGTCCACCAGGGCGAAGCGGTGGTCATGGGCGGATTGAACGCATGCCGATTCGCCTGGGGGGCTGGCGGTTCGCGCCAAGATGCGCTAGGGCCCCATCCAGCGCCGCACAAGCCGGCAAACGCCAGTCAACTCTCGCAGGATTTAAAACCGTGGTGAAAGTCATCGCCAGTTCGCTCCGCAAAGGCAATGTCGTCGACAAGGACGGCAAGCTTTATGTGATCCTCTTTGCCGAAAACATCCACCCAGGCAAGGGCACCCCTGTGACGCAGCTCGACATGCGCCGCATCGGCGACGGGGTGAAGGTTTCCGAGCGCTACCGCACCACCGAACAGGTGGAGCGCGCCTATGTCGAGGAGCGCGAGCACACCTTCCTTTACGCCGACGGCGAAGGCTATCACTTCATGAACCCGGAAACCTACGACCAGGTGGCGGTATCGGAAGCCGTGGTCGGCGACGCGGCACCCTACCTGCAGGAAGGCATGCCGGTGCAGGTGTCTCAGTTCAACGGCATCGCGATCGCGCTGGTGCTGCCGCAGCGCGCCACCTTTGAAGTGGTCGAAACCGAGCCGACGACCAAGGGCCAGACGGCATCGTCCTCCTACAAGCCTGCCTTGCTCTCCAATGGTGTGCGCACCACCGTGCCCCCGCACATCGCCCCCGGCACCCGCGTGGTGGTGATGACGGCGGACGGCTCGTATGTGGAGCGGGCGAAGGACTGAGGCCGGTGTTCGATTTAGCCGGCATTCGACGCCGGCCCGAAGCGGTCCTCGCTGCTAGACTAGTACTACAGTTGCGGATCATTTGATTTTCTGATTCACTTCGGCAGGTTATGGAGAGAACCATGTCTGTCGCTTCGTGGTCAGGGTCGTTGTTGGCTTGGGAGCAGGAACTCACAGCGCTGAAGGCACGGGTTGGACGAGTGCTCCCTCGGCGCGAGCTGCGGGAGACCGGCGCAGATTTCCTTGACGGACTTCTTTCCGGCATTGAGCGCAAGACAGGCTGGCTGATGGCTGAGCAGTCCGGAGCGGAGCGGCCTTATCGGATGCAGTCGCTGTTGGGGCGCAGCCACTGGGACGCAGATCGGCTCCGAGACGAGGTTCGCGATTATGCGGTGGAGGCGCTGGGCGATGAGGATGGCGTTCTTATCGTCGACGAGACGGGATTTGTGAAGAAGGGTGATCGTTCCGCCGGTGTGGCGCGTCAGTACTCGGGAACGGCGGGGCGGATCGAGAACAGCCAGGTCGGCGTGTTCTTGGCTTACGCGAGCCGCTACGGCCAAGCGCTGGTCGATCGTCGCCTTTATCTGCCGGAGAGCTGGACAAAGGATCGGGCGCGATGTGCCAGGGCGTCGATCCCGGAGACGATCGAGTTTGCGACCAAACCAAAGATGGCGCGCGCCATGATCGAGGCGGCGCTCGATGCCGGCGTCCCGTGCGCTTACGTTCTGGGCGACGCTGTCTACGGGGCGGACAGTAGCCTTCGCCGGATGTTGGAAGCTCGCGAGCAGCCCTATGTCTTGGCGGTTCGAGGCGCTCACTTCCTGCGTCGGGGAGGGGATCGTCGGTTTGAGGAAACCTCGCCCGAGGACCTGGCCAACGAGCTCGCGCCCGAGGACTGGGTCTGTCATGCGGCAGGTGAAGGCGCCAAAGGGCTCGGGGCTCTACGACTGGGCACGCATCCGCCGCCCTTGGACGTCGAAAGGGGGCTTCGAGCATTGGCTTCTCGTCCGCCGCAAGCGATCTCCATCCGGAGAAAAAGCCTACTACCTGGTCTTCGCGCCGCCCGGATCCTCCTTGGCCGAATTGGCGGCAGTGGCCGGCCTGCGCTGGGCAGTCGAGGAATGCTTTGAGCGCGCCAAGAATGATCTCGGACTTGATCATTGCGAGGTTCGGTCCTGGCACGGATGGCATCGCCACATGAGCCTGTGCATGGCCGCCCTGGCGTTCCTCTCCAAGCTATCGGCTGATCTTCGCCGCAGCGCATGGAGCAAACCGAACGAAACGAGTCCAAAGGAGCCAATCGCCGCCTGATCCGGATGGCGGCCCTCGTCCCGAGCGTCCCCGAGATCCGCTATCTCCTCGCCCGCATCCTCATCTTCCCACCGACACAAAAGCCCTTCATCATCGCCTGGTCGCTATGGCGACGACGACATCAGGCCGCCGCCATGATCTGTCATTATAAACGCCGAGGATATACGCAACTGTAGTACTAGTCTGGCGGATGGTATCGCGGACTTCGGATAAAGCGGCCGAGGATGGATCTAGCCCTTACCGGCCATGATCGACTGACGTTCGCCTTGCGGTCGCCGCAAGAATAACCGGCACAACATGGCGCACATCCGCCCCAATTCGCTCGATTGTCGATCGCATCGAGCGTCGTTTCGCCCGGTAAGTATCGGCCTGAAAACCTGACGATTACCCAGCCACCCGATTCCCGCGCTCGCTCTTGCCAGCCCGCGCGTCCACAACCCTCTCCACCTCCCGCTTCAATCGATCCTTGATTTCGGCCGTTTCGTTCATCAGGGCATCGATCTTCAGGAAGTCGAGCACGCGGTATTTTGACACTGCCGGGCGGACCAATATATCGGGGCGGCACTGTTTCAGCTTGTTGGCGATGATCGACTGCATCATCAGCTGCGTGGCGCCGAACATCAGGTCGACGGAGGTCGGCTGTTTGCGGTCGGCTTCTTCCGGCGCGCCGACCACGTCGACGCCAATGATGATGTCGGCGTCGTCCTCGATCAGGTCGAACGGCACAGGATTGTAGATGCCGCCGTCGATCAGCAGCCTGCCGTCGCGGGTCACCGGCCGAAAGACGGCGGGAATGGCGGCAGAGGCGGCGAGTGCGGAGTGCAGGTCACCGTCGTCGAACACGGCGAGCTTGTGGCCGAAATAGTCCGTCGCCGTCACCTTCAGCGGGATCTTCAGCTCGGCGAAGGTTTCGGGAATGGCCTCGGGCAAAAAGGCCTTCAGAATGCGCTCGACATTGAACTGGCTGACCCGGATGCCGCCTTGCATGGCTTCCGCGATCGTGCCCGGCCGGGCGCGCCACATGCGGCTCGCCACTTCGGCGCGCCGGCCGAGGATCGAGCGGGCATAGTCGTGGATGTCCTTGCCGGTCATGCCCGATGCCATGCCGGCGCCCATAATGGCGCCGATCGACGAGCCGGCGATCGCCACGGGCCGGATGCCAAGCTCGTCCAGCGCCTCGATGACATGGATATGCGCCAGACCGCGCGCCCCGCCGCCGCCGAACGCTATCCCGAAAGTCGGACTCATCCCTTGCCGGCCCCGGCCAGCGGAGGCCCGACCACCATGATGGTCGGCTCGGCCGAGAGCAGCTTCCGCGCCGCCGCCTTGACCTGATCCAGCGTCACCGCATTGATGTAGCCGGCGCGACGCTGCATGTAGTCGATGCCGAGATCGTCCAGCTGCAGCTCGACCAGCGTCGCGGCGATAGAACTGGAAGAGTCCAGATTGTTGATGGCATAGGCGCCAATCAGATATTTCTTGGTCGCCGCAAGTTCGGCCTCGGTCGGGCCCTCCTCCGCCAGTCGCTTGACGACGTCGCGCACGATGCCGAGCGTCTCGGCCGCACGGTCGGAGCGCGTTCCGGTGCTGACGATCAGCGCATTGGCATGGTCCTGATTGACCAAAGAGGAATTGACGCTGTAGGCCAGCCCACGCTTTTCACGCACTTCCTGGAACAGGCGCGAGGTGAAGGTACCGCCGCCGAGGATTTCGTTCATCAGGACGGTGGGGAAGAAATCCGCCGCCTTGCGCTTCACGCCGGGCCAGGCGAGCTGGAGCGAGGTCTGCGGCAGGTCGTAATTGACCTCCACACGCTGCGCCAGCTTGGGTTCGATATCCGCAACAGGGGCGAGCGCCTGGTTCTGCGGCAGGTCGCCGAACACCATGTCCAGCTTCTTCTTCAGCGTTTCGGCATCGATGGCGCCGACGACGGCGACATGCAGACCGCCGCGCGCGAACACCGCCTTGTGCAAGGCTTTGAGATCGTCCTGCGTGATGGCAGCGATGCTCTGCCTCGTGCCCTGGTCGGAGCGCGAATAGGGATGGTCGCCATAGATGGCGCGTGTCCAGCGGTTCTGCGCCACCGTGTCGGGGTCATTCTCGTTGGCGATGATGCCGGACAGGATTTGGGCGCGGATGCGGTCGATCGGTGCCTGATCGAAGCGCGGCTCGTCGACCGCTAGCCGCAACAGGTCGAAGGCCTCGTCTCGCTGTTCAGCCAGCATGCGCATCGAACCATAGACGCCGTCGCGGGTCTCTTCGAAGCTCATCTCGGCGCCGGCATCGTCCAACCTGATCTGGAAGGCTTCCGAGTCGAGAGAGCCGGCGCCTTCGTCGAACAGGCCGGTCATCAGGTTGGCCAGGCCTTCCTTCCCTGGCGGATCCTGCGTCGAACCGCCGCCGAAGACGAAGCGGATGGCGACGACCGGCACGGAATAGTCCTCCACCAGCCAGGCAGTGATACCCTTCGGAGAAGTGACGGACTGGATCTCCATGGCGCGGGCAGCAAGCGCCGGCAAGATCAGGAAGAAGATGGAGAGGAAGAGGGTTGCCAGTGCGGCACGCGCCTTACCTTCGCCGCTTGTAGGATGGTGGTGCTGGCTCATCGTCAATTCCCCGCCTGTTGCTGCGGCAAGAGATAGCCGGTCGTCGAGCGAGCCAGCACCAGATAGCGCGCGGCGACGGCCTTGACTTCGTCCGCCGTGACCTTGCGGATGCGGTCCGGCCATTGCTGGACATCCTGCACGTTGCCGCCGGTAGCCAGGGTCGAGCCATAGATGTTGGCCATGGAATCCTGCTTGTCGCGGGCAAAGATCATCGACCGGACATAGCGGTCCTTGGCCTTTTCGAGCTCATCCGCTGTGACGCCGTCGGTCGCGATGCGCGCCACCTCGGCATCGACCGCGGCCTCGACATCGGCCAGCTTGGCGTCGCCGCGCGGCGCGCCGTAGACGGTGAAATTGGTGTCGTCGAGCATGGTGCCCTGGAAATAGGCGCCAGCGCTGGAAGCGATGCCTTGCTGGACCACCAGCGCCTGGTAGAGCCGGCTGCGGTTGCCGCCGCCGAGGATCTCGGCCAGCAGGTCGAGCGCTTCGCCTTCGCCCGGCTTGGCGGTGTGGTAGGACGGCACCACCCATTGCGTCGAAAAACTCGGTACGCTGACGCGGGCATCGGAGAGTGTGACGGTGCGCTTGGTGTTCTGTTCCGGCTCTACCGGGCGTACGCGCGGCGGCAGGTCCGGCCCGCGGGCCACCTTGCCATAGGTCTTCTCGGCGAGCGCCTTCACGGTGTCGGGTTCGACATCACCGGCCACGATCAGCACGGCGTTGTTGGGCCGGTAGTATTTGTTGTAGAAGGCCACCGCGTCGGTGCGGTTCAACTGCTCCATCTCCTGCATCCAGCCGATGACCGGAATGCGATAGCGTTGATTCTGCCACAGCGTGGCATCGACTTCCTCGTCGAGCACCGCCTGCGGATTGTTGTCGATGCGCGAGCGGCGCTCCTCGAGAATAACATCGCGCTCGGTCTTGATGACGTCATCGGTCAGGACGAGGTTGCGCATGCGGTCGGCTTCGAAGCTCATCATCAACTCGAGCGCCGATGGCGCCACCGTCTCGTGGAAAGCGGTGTAATCGTAGGAGGTGAAAGCGTTGTTGGAGCCGCCAATATCGGAGACGGCGCGGTCAAACTCGCCGGCCGCGTGATTGGTCGTCGCCTTGAACATCAGATGCTCGAAGAAATGAGCGATGCCGGATTTGCCAGGCGGCTCGTCGGCACTGCCGATCTTGTACCACACCATATGGGTGACGATCGGCGCGCGGTGGTCGGGAATGACGACGACTTCCATGCCGTTGTCGAGCAGGAAATCCGTCACCTTGAGCTCGGCCGGCACCGTATTGGGCAATACCGGGCCGTCGGCCAGCACCGGGCCGGTCATGGTAAAGGCCAGCGACGTCGTCAGCAGTGCCATCCGCAGCCATTCGGCCCTTTGTGTCATCAATGGCTCCGGTCTCCTCGGCAAGACGATAGGCAAGCTGTCTGTGACAAGCAAAGTGAATTGTTGGCTATGTTGCCGGCAAAGGCGGCGGCAAAGAGGCCGCCGCTGGGCGCAGGCGTGTCACGCAGCCTCGATGAAGCGGATGACGGTCTCGCCGTAGCCGCGCTCATCAAGCACCGAAAAGCCGGGGCCGGGTTCAAATGGAACCGCCGCCGTCTCCTCAACCACGCACAGTGCACCGGGGCGCAGCCAGCCGCCGGCACTGGCCGACCGCAGGGCACGTTCGCCAAGACCCTTGCCATAGGGCGGATCGGCGAAGACGAGACCGAACGGCGCCAGTGTGCCCGCTTCGCCAAGGGCGGTTGCGTCGCGGCGGAAGATCTTGGTGCGGCCGGTCAGGCCGAAGGCCTCGACATTATCGCGGATCAGGCCACGGCCTTCGGCCGACTCCTCGATGAAGACTCCGTAGGACGCGCCGCGCGACAGAGCCTCCAGACCAAGGGCGCCGGTCCCGGCAAACAGATCGAGCACGCGGGCTCCGTCCAGTTGACCGGCGAAGCGATGCGCCAGCACGTTGAACACAGCCTCGCGGGTGCGGTCGGTCGTCGGACGGATGGCGCTGCTGCGGGGCGTCGCCAACGGACGCCCGCGAAACTCACCGCCAACGATCCTCATCTCGTCCTGGGGCCCTTGGGACCGCCGCGCGGACGCTCACCGCCACCCGCGCCGCCCGGACGCTCGCCACGCGGCTTGCCGAACGGCTTTGCACCGACCGGTTTGCCGCCGGGCTTGCCATAGGCCGGCTTGAACGAGGCCTTGCGCGCCTTGGCCTCGGCGGCCTTGGCCGCTTCGGCCTCAGCCCTGCCCTTGCCGATCGGCCGGGCACCCGGCGCCATCCAGACATTGGCCTTGCGCTGGCCGGGCGGCTCAATCGGCCGCTGCTCGCGCTCGGGTTTCTTACCACCGCCACGAGGCTTGTCACCGAAGCGCGGCTTGTCACCAAAGCTGCCACGCGGCTTATCGCCGAAGCCGCCGCGTTCGGGCCTCGGACCGCGTTCGCCAGGGCTCTTTTCCGATAAACTTCTGTCAGGACTTGTCGACAATTTGCCGAGCGCCTCGTCGCGGCTGCCTTCCCGGCGCTTGCGGTTCTTGATCAACCCGCCCTCGCCGATCGGCCGGCGCTCGCCGTCACGCGTGAATTTCGGCCGCTCGGGCTCGGCTTCACGGGCCTCGGTGCGCCGCACCGGCTTGTTCGAAAATGGTTTTGTTATCTCGGCATCGAAGTTCGCGCCGGATTCCTCCACCAGCCGCTCGCCAAGCTGGTCGCGCAGCACCCGGCCCTTGATCTCCAGCACATGGCCCTCCGGAAGATCCTCGAGCTGGAAGGGTCCGTAGGAAATGCGGATCAGCCGCGTCACGTCGAGGCCGAGCGCGCCGAGGATGTTCTTGACCTCACGGTTCTTGCCCTCGCGCAAGCCGATCGTCAGCCAGGCGTTGGAGCCCTGCTCGCGGTCGAGGCTGGCCTCGATGGCGCCATAGAAGACACCGTCGACGGCAATGCCTTCGCGCAGGCCGGCCAGCGCGCTTTCCTCGACCTTGCCGTGGACGCGCACGCGGTAGCGGCGCAGCCAGCCGGTGGCCGGCAGTTCGAGCGCGCGCGACAGACCGCCATCGTTGGTAAGCAGCAGCAAGCCTTCCGTGTTGATGTCGAGCCGGCCGATGGTCATCAGCCGCGGCAATTCGGCGGGCAGCACGTCGAAGACGGTCTTGCGGCCTTCGGGATCGCGGTTGGTGGTGACGACGCCGGCCGGCTTGTGAAACAGGAACAGACGCGTGCGTTCGATCGGCGGAATTTCCATGCCGTCGAGATGAATAATGTCGTCGGGCATGACATTGAAAGCCGGCGAAGCCAGCACTCGGCCATTGACCTTGACGCGGCCGGCAGCGATCAGGTCCTCGGCATCGCGGCGCGAGGCGAGACCGGCACGCGCCAGCCGCTTGGCGATGCGCTCGCCAGCTTCTTCCGTTGCTTCCGCCGGCCGCGGGCGCGGCTTGAAACCGCCGCCCGATGCACCTTGGGATCGATCACTGAAATCACGCTTGGGTCTGTCGCTCCCGAAGTCGCGCTTGGGACGGTCAGCGAAGTCACGCTTCGGACGATCTGCGAAATCACGCTTGGGACGGTCGAAGCGCTTTTCGTCGCCCTCCGCCGAAGCAGCAACCGGACGATCACCACGTGGGGCGTAGGGCTTACGCGGCCCCTCGCGCTTCTCATACGGCTTGCGCTCGCCTTCGGCCGCCATTGGGCGGTTGCCGCGTGGGGCGTAGGGCTTGCGCGGCCCCTCGCGCTTCTCGTACGGCTTGCGCTCGCCTTCGGGCGCCATCGGACGGTCGCCGCGAGGCGCATAGGGCTTGCGCGGGCCTTCGCGCTTCTCATAAGGCTTGCCCGCGGGGCGTGGCCCCTTGCTGAATGGCTTGTCGCCGCCCTTGAAGTCGCGCTTCGGGCGCTCGCCCTCAGCGGCCATCGGCCGAGCGCCACGCGGCGCATAGGGCTTCTTGGCACCGAACGATGGCTTGCCGCCCCTGTCGCCGCGCGGAGCCGCGGGTTTCTTGCCCGGGCCTTTTTGGCGCGGAGATTTCTTGTCGTTGTCGTCCATGTGGCCTTTGTCCGTTTGCGCTGCTACAGCGTGGCGCATCCTTTCGGGCGCGCAACGAACGCTGTAGCACTTTGATTTGGCGCATGATCATTTCTGAAAATCGAGTCCGATTTTCAGGTTGATGCGCTCAATAACAGGATCACCGCCGGGAGGCGAGGAGATAATGGGAATGGAAACCGCGTGAAGCGGCCGGATTTCATGGCCGTGGCGTTGCAGGAGGCCAAAGCGGCAGCCCTGCGCGGCGAAGTGCCGGTCGGCGCCGTCATTGCGAATGGCAGTACGATTGTGGCCAGCGCCGGCAACCGCACCCGCGAGCTTGCCGATCCAACGGCGCACGCCGAGATGCTGGTCATCCGCGAAGCCTGTGGCAAACTCTCCAGCGAGCGGCTCACAGGCTACGATCTCTATGTGACGCTGGAACCCTGCGCCATGTGCGCCGGCGCCATTTCCTTCGCCAGGTTGCGCCGTCTTTACTTCGGCGCGCCCGACGAGAAGGGCGGCGCCGTGGTCAATGGCGTACGCTTCTTCGCCTCGCCAACCTGCCACCACATACCGGACGTCTATCCCGGAATGGGTGAAACGGAAGCAGCCTTGCTCCTGAAGGGTTTCTTTCGGGACCGTCGCGATTGAGGGGCGCAAACGCCCTTCAGCATTGAAAGAGCTTGCAAGTCTTACAGGGACGGCAGCCAGTCGAACCAGCCACCGCTCTTCTTGCCTTCGGCTTCTTTCCTTAGGCGGCGTTCCTTCTTGTACTCGTCTTCACCAAGCTCGTTTTGCGGCGCGGTATCGGACGCGACGCGATAGGCGACCGGCGGCTCGCTGAGATATTTGCGGGTGTTCGGGTCGCCCTGCTTGCTTTCGGCAAGACGGCGCTGGATTTCGGCAGCGCGGCCCTTGTCGGAATCAGCGGGCGTCCAGCGCGGCGGATGGCTCGAGCCAGAATCTTCCATCGCCTTTTTCACAGATGCGGGATCCGTCTGCACGTCATCAACGATCTGCGACTGGTAAGATGGATCATCCTGATGAGCGGTGGCGTCGGCACGCAGACGTGCACGGCGCTGCTCGGGCGATTCGGGCCATTGAGCATTTGCCGTTTCGATGCTGTCCTGCGGAGCCGGCAGCGCGCCTTTCTGGCCAGGCGCCGGCTTCACCAATGTGGGACGCGGCTTGTAATCGATCTGGTCCTTGTGCTTCGGCGCGATGGAAAAGGCGCTCGATAGATCGCCAGCCAATTGTTCGCCGGCGGTCTTGTCGGTGCCGTAGGTCGGGGAGCCGACGCAGCCGGCCAGAGCAAAGCCCGATGCGACAAGCGGCGCCAGCAGCGCGAGGCGCGCATTGTATCTCACGGTCATGCCAAAAAGTCCCACTCTAGACAGCCTCTCGATCGTCACCGGCCCGGGTCCGGTCCCCATCGTCCACGCACTTGCGACGGAAATCCGGCGACAATTTGTCTTCCGGAGTTTCGCGTGTTTACCTCAACCGCTCGTTAAGGGCAACGCGCGGGCGGATTTGCATCGCCCGGCGTGGCATTTGTGCACCTTTTTGACTGCATGCGTGTCGTTGTCCCAAACCGCTACATACTCTTGGGCGACATGCATCAGAGCCTACCGAGCGCTTTCAGCTCATGCAGCACCGCGGCGTCGCGCGCCGAGACGCCAGGAAAGGCGGGATCCTGCCCGACATCGGCCGTGTAGCGCCAGGAACGCGCGCATTTGACCAGGCCGCGGTCCTCGGCCTTCTCGACGACCACGGCGACGCCCTTGACGTCGTCGAGCGTGAAAGCGCCTTCCGGCGCCTGGCCATGGGCAATCACGAGATCACTGGTGATCGCCATCTCGGCCATATCGATGTCCGATATCGCCGCCTCGAGCCCAGCGTCATTGATCGTCACGACAGGCACGGCCTCAAGCGAGGAGCCGATCACCTTCCGGGCACGCGCGATCTCGAGCGCTCCGGTGACGACGCGGCGCACTTGCCGCACCTTGCGCCATTTCTCCGCCAGCGCCTCATTCTTCCAATCCGCCGGAACCTCCGGGAACTGATCGAGATGCACCGACACCGCATCGGGATGACGGTCGAGCCAGGCCTCTTCCATGGTGAAGGGCAGCATCGGCGCCAGCCATTTCACCAGGCAATCGAAGAGATGACGCACCACCTGCACCGAGGCCTGGCGCTTCACGCTCGACGGCGCCTCGCAGTAGAGCGCGTCCTTGCGGATGTCGAAATAGAAGGCCGACAGCTCGACCACCATGAA
Organism: Mesorhizobium sp. B4-1-4; assembly: GCF_006439395.2. Classification (NCBI taxonomy): domain Bacteria; kingdom Pseudomonadati; phylum Pseudomonadota; class Alphaproteobacteria; order Hyphomicrobiales; family Phyllobacteriaceae; genus Mesorhizobium; species Mesorhizobium sp. B4-1-4. The sequence continues at coordinate 1,198,034 of NZ_CP083950.1, read as the reverse complement.
ATCGAGCAGCGCGCGGGTGATACGCTTGAACTCGAAGGCGTCGTAGCCCTGACGCACCACCTCGTCGAGCTCGGCCAGCCGATGCAGCATCAGCCGTTCCAGCTCCGGCATCTCTTCCAGCGGCACGGTCTCGCCATCGTCATGGGCGAGCGTGCCCAGCATCCAGCGAATGGTGTTGCGCAGCTTGCGGTAGGCGTCGATGTTGGTCTGCAGCACGTTCTTGCCGAGCCGCTGGTCTTCCCAATAATCCGTAGTCACCACCCAGAGCCGCAGGATGTCGGCGCCGGACTGCTTGATGACGTCCTGCGGCACGACGGTGTTGCCGAGCGATTTCGACATCTTGCGGCCGTCCTCGTCCATGGTGAAGCCATGGGTGACGACAGTGTCGTAAGGCGCCCTGCCCCTTGTGCCGCAGCTTTCGAGCAGCGAGGAGTGGAACCAGCCGCGATGCTGGTCGGAGCCTTCGAGATAGACGTCGGCAGGCCATTTGAGATCAGGACGGTCCTCCAGCGTGAAGACGTGCGTCGAGCCCGAATCGAACCAGACGTCGAGGATGTCCATCACCTGCTTCCATTTGGAGGCGTCGTGATTGCCGAGGAAACGCTCCTTGGCGCCGGCGGCGAACCAGGCGTCGGCGCCCTCGTTCTCGAAGGCATCCATGATGCGCTGGTTGACGGCGTCATCCCTGAGCACATTGCCGTCCGCGTCGGCGAAGACGGCGATCGGAACGCCCCAGGCACGCTGGCGCGAGAGCACCCAATCCGGGCGTTCCTCGACCATGGCGCGGATGCGGTTCTGGCCGGCGGGCGGCACGAAGCGGGTGTCGTCGATGGCCTTCAGCGCGCGGCTGCGCAGCGTCGTGCCGTCGCCGAGATCCTTGTCCATGTAGACGAACCATTGCGGCGTGTTGCGGAAGATCACCGGCTTTTTCGAGCGCCAGGAATGCGGATAGCTGTGCTTCAGGCGGCCGCGCGCAAACAGCACGTTGCGCTTGATCAGCTCGTCAATGACCGCCTGGTTGGCGTTGCCCTTCTTGCCATTGTCGTCAATGACGCGCGCGGGTCCGCCCTCGCGGTCGGGGCCGAAGCCCGGCGCATCCTTGGTGAAGAAGCCGGCATCATCGACAGTGAAGGGGATGACCGTGTCGATACCGCGCTGGCGAAGGTCCGGCGCCGCATCCATCCAGGCGTCAAAATCCTCACGTCCGTGGCCGGGCGCCGTGTGCACGAAGCCGGTGCCGGCATCGTCGGTGACATGGTCGCCGGCAACCAGCGGCACCTGGAATTCGTAGCCGCCGCCGAGACCCTTGAAGGGATGCGAAAGCACAAGACTTCCAAGCTGTTCGGCCGAAACGCTGTGAAGGCGATTCAGGGTGATCTTGGCCTTGGCCTGGCTTTCCTCGGCCAGCGCATCGGCAAAGATCAGCTTCTCGCCCGGCTGCGGGCCAAAGGCGTTTTCGGCGGCCGTCACTTCGTAGAGGCCGTAGGCGACGCGCGGCGAATAGCTGACGGCGCGATTGCCCGGGATGGTCCATGGCGTCGTCGTCCAGATGACGACATGAGCATCCAGCAGGTCCAGCGACCGACCGCTCAGGTCGGGATCGAATTCGGCCGGCTGGCCGTCGACGACGCTGGCGACGACAAGATTGGCCACCGGAAATTTCACCCAGATCGTGTCGGACTCATAGTCCTGGTATTCGATCTCCGCCTCGGCGAGTGCCGTGCGCTCGACAACGCTCCACATCACCGGCTTGGAGCCGCGATAGAGCTGGCCCGACATGGCGAATTTCAGCAGCTCGCCGGCGATGCGCGCCTCGGCGTGGAAAGCCATGGTCGTATAGGGGTTCTTGAAATCACCGACGACGCCAAGCCGCTGGAATTCCGCCCCCTGAACATTGATCCAGTGCGCGGCGAAATCCCGGCATTCCTTGCGGAACTCGTTGATCGGCACCTCGTCCTTGTTCTTGCCCTTGGCGCGATACTGCTCCTCGATCTTCCATTCGATCGGCAGGCCGTGGCAGTCCCAGCCCGGCACGTAGTTCGAGTCGTAGCCGCGCATCTGGAACGAGCGGGTGACGACGTCCTTGAGGATCTTGTTCAGCGCGTGGCCGATATGGATGTTGCCGTTGGCGTAGGGCGGGCCGTCATGAAGCACGTACTTCTCGCGGCCGGCAGAGCTGTCGCGCAGCTTGCGGTAGAGGTCCATATCCTGCCAGCGCTTGACCAGCACCGGCTCCTTCTCGGGTAAGCCGGCGCGCATCGGGAAATCCGTCTGCGGCAGGTAAAGCGTTTTGGAATAGTCGATCGTCGCGGTGTCCAGTGTTTCGTCGGTCATTGGTCTGCCATGTGCGTGCCGGGCCATGCGGCCTGCGGCGTTGATTTTACTTCCGCGCCTGTCGTTTTCCCAAAACCGGGGCCACTTTTGGGCGACATGCCTTGATGATCTGGAAAAGCGCGACGGGTCGCGCGCAAGATTCCCGGCGGCTCCGACAGCCTTCAGGCCGCCAGGAACACCGGGCTGGTAATTCGTATCCTCGGCGCGTGAAGGCGCGAAAAGCTCGTCATTGGTCGGCTTTTAGCGGAGATAGGCGCAGGAATAAAGCGTCTCGTTCGATTCGCTTACATCTTGAAGTCGAAGCGATAGGTCGTCGACACGCCGACCATGAACTGGTTGCGGTCGCCGCGCTCCCTGACCAGGCTGGAATCGGCCGCCGGACCTTTCAAGCGCGAATATTCGCCGAACAGGCTGGCCGTCATCGGATCGGTCACCTTCCAGGTCACCGCGCCGCCGAGGCCGACGGATTTAAGGCCGCCGCCAGGATTATATTGGCTCAGGCCCGAGGCCACGGTTTCCTGCGCGTCGACGCCGTAATAGGCGTCGAAATATTTGGCCGAGGCAAAGGACACCCGCGGCCCGCCCGAAATCCTGACCGTTGGCGTCACATCGTAGAAGGCGTCGGCTGCGATATCGGCGACAAAGCCGTTGTGAGCACGGATGCCATGCCGCAATTCGGCGCGCGCGCGCATCCAGTCCGTCGGATAAAATTCGAAGAAGCCGCCGACTTCGCCGCCCCAGCGGACCGGATCGAGGCCTTTGAGCTCGTCGGCATCGCTGTCATCGCGTGAGAACAGGAACTTGCCGGTCAGGCCGGCGCGAACGCCGCCATCATCGATAAGCGCCAGCGAAATGTTGTCGTTACGCGACGTGAAGCGTACCGCGGGACCCGCCTTGCCCAAGGAGATGATGGGCTGGGCGCTGAGCATGTATTTCTTGCCGCCCTCGAAATTCGGCGCGACCAGGCCCGTGGCGCCGACCGTGAGATACCAGTCGCCGGACAGCCAGCCAAAAGCGCCGTCGCCGGCCTCGGCCGCGCCTGACGTCGCCAGCATGATGGTGGCCAAAGCTACCGAAATCTTCCCGACCGGACTCATGACCACTCCACTACACGATACAACTATCCTGCGGCGACAGCTTTGACGAGGCTTTGGTAAAATTTGATTTAAGGGCGAGACATCCGGCCGCATTGCCCTGCACCATCGGCGCCACCGGTTGGCGGTGGACTGGCACCGAAGCTAACTTCGTCGCATACTGGCAGACCTCAACGGAGGTGGCGACATGACTTTGCACGGCGATACACTGAAGAACGCGATCGGCCAGACGCGAGACAAGTGGGGATGGTTTGTCGGTCTGGGCGTGGTGCTGCTGATCCTCGGCGGCATCGCCTTCGGCAATCTGTTCATCGCCACGGTGGCTTCCGTCTATGTCGTGGGATGGCTGATGCTGGTGGCCGGCATCATCGAGATCATGCATGCCTTCGGTGTGAAGACCTGGGGCCGCTTCTTCTACTGGCTGCTCAGCGGACTGCTTTATGCGGTGGCCGGATTTTTCGCTTTCGACAACCCGTTGCTGGCCTCTGCGGTGCTGACCTTCCTGCTGGCCGTTGCGCTTGTCGCTTCCGGCGCGCTGCGCGCCTGGGTCGGCTACAGCCACCGCCCGGAAAGCGGCTGGGGCTGGATCGTCGCGGCCGGTGTCATCAGCGTGCTTGCGGGCCTGATCATCGCCATGGGCTGGCCGGTCAACAGCCTGTGGGTGCTCGGCATGTTCCTGGCGATCGACCTGATCTTCCAGGGCTGGACCTTCATCGCGGTCGGCCTTGCGCTGAAAAAGTAAGGTCTCGTCTGCGCAGTCCTTCAAGCGAAGCCCGATGCCGAAAGACGGTGATCCCGGCCGAAAGCCGGCACCGGGTTTCGGGATCATGCCTTAAAACGCCACTGCCGCGTCCAGACTGGACAGCGGCTTGACGCCGGCAAGCAGCGCGCGAGCCTCGACTTCGTCCCGCCTCATCTGTACGACCAGTGCATCCAGCCCGTCGAACTTGATCTCGCTGCGCAGGAAGCCGAAGAACGACACCTGGCAGGTCTCGCCATAGAGATCGCCGGAAAAATCGAAGACGAAGGTTTCCAGAAGCGGTGCGCCATTATCGTCGACGGTCGGGCGGCGGCCGAAGCTCGCGACACCATCGTGCAGCGTGCCGTCAGCGCGGCGAAAGCGGACGGCATAGATTCCTTCCTTGAGAGTGGCCTCCGTGGCAAGCCTCATATTCGCGGTCGGAAAGCCTAGCGTTCGCCCGAGCTGTTGGCCACCCACGATCTCGCTTTCCACCGTGAAGCGATAGCCGAGCAGACTGGCGGCTTCGGCTACCTCGCCATCGCACAGCAAGCCCCGGATTCGGCTTGACGAAATCACCTCGGCACCCTCGTCTCGAAAGGCGTCGACAAGCGTGACGCCGAAACCATGGCGCTCGCCGGCCGCCATGAGATAGGCCGGCCCGCCCTGCCGGTCCTTGCCGAAATGGAAATCGAAGCCGGTCACGGCATGAGTGATGCCGAGCGTCCTCTCCAAGACATCGGTGATGAAAGCTTCCGCTGACAGCGAAGCGAAATCCCGCGTGAAGGGCTGCTCGACGAGCGCGGCAAAGCCCAGCAACGACAGGAGGCGCGCTTTCATTGGCGGCGGCGTCAGCACGAACAGCGGCATGTCCGGCCTGAAAACCTTTCGGGGATGCGGCTCGAAAGTCAGCACCAAGGCAGGCACGTCACGCCGCGTGGCCTCGGCCAACGCCCGTTCGAGCACCGCCTGATGGCCGCGGTGGACGCCGTCGAAATTGCCGATCGCGACGACACCACCACGCAGATCGGCGGGCAGCGGCGCGGTTGCTGAAAGATGCTGGAAAGCCACCATTGTCACCTACTGCAGTCTGGCTATGACGGACACCGGACGATAGCCGTGCCGTTCCAGGAAGAGCCCGAGTTTTGCTGGATCCGGCCGCAAGGCGTCGCCATAGTCGCGGGCGTGAATGCCGCCAGAGACATAGAGAACGTCGAAGCCATTGTCGGCCGCGCCCTTGACGTCGGTCATGATGCCATCGCCGATGGCCAACACCCGCGAACGCTCGACTGGCCGTCCGAGAACCTCGGCCACCTCCTTCATCGCGACTTCATAGATCGGCGCGTAGGGCTTCCCGGCGATCAACGTGCGACCGCCGAGTTGGGCATAGTCGCGTGCCAGGGCGCCGGCGCACCAGATGATCCGTTCGCCGCGCTCCACCATGATATCGGGGTTGGCGCAGATGAACGGCAGGTTCCTGGCGCGCAATCGCCGCAACAGCTCCGCATAGTCCTCGGGCTTTTCGACCTCGTCGTCGAACAGCCCGGTGCACACGACGCCGGCGGCCTCGAATTCCTCGACCAGCTCGACATCCAGGCCGTCATAGAGGGTCAAATCGCGGTCGGCGCCGATGTGGAAGACTTTGCGTGGGCCATCCGCGATCAGGTCGCGGGTCACGTCGCCCGACGTCACCACACGGTCGTAGGCCGACAGGGGAACGCCGATCACGCTCATCTGAGCCACGACATCGGCGCTGCGGCGGGGCGAGTTGGTGATCAGGACGACCGGAATACCGGCCGCCCTCGCCCTAGCCAACGCGGCGGCGGCTGCCGGAAAATGCCATTCGCCGTTGTGAACGACGCCCCAGACATCGCAGAGAACCGCCGAATAGGCTTTCGACGCATCTTCGAGCGAGCCGACGATCTCAGGCGAATCCGCCATGCCGTTTCCTTCAATGTGATTGTTGCAAGTGCCAAGGCCGACGGTTCGCCGCAGCCGGTCCGAATTATCCGAACCGGCCCATGCTGTCACCAGCTTTCGCCTGGAGATCGACGCGAACCGCCGCCTGTCCGCCCGATCGGCGCCTTCGATTGACGGTAAAATCCGCGACCCGGGCGATGTTTGGTTAACGAGCCTTGAAGGGGAGGCTTGATTCTGGACTCGACCGGTCAACGTTGAACGCGGCCGACAAGGAGGCGATCGATGCGCCGAAGTCCTGCTCGTCGGATTCGCGCTTCTCAGCCACACGGCCTTTTTGGCGCAACGTCTGTCGCCGTCAAGCTCTTGCGTGCGCGTGCCGTGACAGGCACATATCGCTCGGAAAAATCGCGCATCCAGCGCGGCCCGCTGGGGACGAACAATGCCCGAAACCGCCAATCACCTCGCCTTCGCGCTGGTCTGCCTCGGCATGGTGCTGACGCCAGGCCCGAACATGATTTACCTGATCTCGCGCTCGCTGTCGCAAGGGCCAAAAGCAGGGCTGATCTCGCTTGGCGGGGTCGCTGTCGGCTTTCTGTTCTATGTGCTGTCGGCCGCGTTCGGCATCACGGCGCTGCTGCTTGCCGTGCCCTATGCCTACGACGCCCTGCGCTTTGCCGGCGTGCTCTATCTCTTGTGGTTGGCCTGGCAGGCCGTGAAGCCCGGCGGACGCTCGCCATTCCAGGTGCGCGAACTGCCGAAGGACAGGCCACGCAAGCTCTTCGCCATGGGATTGATGACCAATCTGCTCAACCCCAAGGTGGCCGTCCTTTACCTGTCGCTGCTGCCGCAGTTCATCAACCCCGGCAAGGGTCATGTCCTGTCGCAGCTTCTGGTGCTCGGCGCGACGCAGATATCGATCAGCCTCAGCGTCAATGCCATCATCGCGGTCACCGCTGGCTCGATCGCCGCCTTCCTGGCCGGACGGCCATTATGGCTGGTGATTCAGCGCTGGATGATGGGAACCGTGCTGACGGCGCTGGCGCTGAAGATGGCGACCGACGCGCAACGCTGAAGGCGTCCTACATTGGCCGACGGATCGGCCGGATCTGCGCCGGCTCGACCACCTTGCGGTACAGATGCCAGGTAGCATGGCCCAGGATCGGCATGACGACGGCCAGCCCGGCAAACAGCGGGATAGAACCGATCACCAGCAGCACGGCGACCGTCAGGCCCCACAGCGCCATCTGCAGCGGGTTCGCCATCACCGCGCGGGCCGATGTCTCGATTGCCGAGACGGCGCCGACATCACGGTCGAGCAACAGCGGGAAGGCGATCACGGTGGTGGCCAGCACGACCACGGCGAAGACAAACCCCACGGCATTGCCGGCGATGATCAGCGTCCAGCCCTTGCTGGTCGTCAGAACGTCACGCAGGAAGGCGCCGACGGAAGCTGGTGGCTGGTCACCAAACTGGCTGGTGTAGATCGACTGTGCCGTGAACAGCCACAAAAGGAACAGGGCGAACAGCATGATGCCGATGGCGGCGATCGAGGGCAGCGCCGGGGAGCGACGGACATCGAGGGCATGCCGCCAGCTGGTGTTCATGCCGAGCTCGCGGCGGCGGCTGATCTCGTAGAGCCCGATGGCGGCGAACGGGCCGACCAGCGCAAAGCCCGACATCAAGGGATAGACGAGCTGGATGGCATTGGAGCCCGACGACCACCGGGTGAGGATCAGGCCGACGATCGGGTAAATCAGGCACAGGAACACGTAGTGGGATGGTTTTGCCCAGAAATCTTCTGCGCCGAGCCGCAGCGCGTCCCAGAGGTCGGAGGTCGTGATGTGGCGCACCGTGGGCTGCACATGCATTCCGCGCGCGTCCGCCATGACATGAAAGCCGGCCATAACCTTCCTCCGTTTTTCTCGGGGGGCGATCACCGCCTAGGGTGGCCGCCCGTAGCTGCCACTTCAAGAACGCCGGTATCATAGCCGATCTTCCCGGGATTGTCGCCGCATGGACGGCATTTCGCCTCTCCTCACGCGATTTTCATTGCCCAGCCCGGTAAAAGCCATGATCGCGACTATGTCAGGCAAGCATGACCGCTGAAAAAATCGAAATCCGTCAAGCAGGCCTGAACAGGCGCATGTGGCTCAAGGCAGCCGGCCTCGTGGCCTTGGCCGGGCTGGCCGCCTGCGGCACCGTTTCTGTGCCGACCGGTCAAGGTGCGGGGGTCTCCTCCTCCGCTACCGGCACGCTGGCGAGCCTGCGCGCGACCGCGGGACTGGGGCCACTGGTTCCCGATGCACAGCTGGAACAAGCAGCACTCCAGCAGGCCGGCTACATGGCGTCGCGGGAGCGCATGAGCCATACCACAGGTTGGGGCAAGGATTTCGCCTCGCGCATGAAGGACAACGGAGTGCGGGGTGCCGCGGCCGAGAACATCGCCGAGGGCCGCTTCGACCAGCAAAAACTGTTCGACATTTGGATGCATTCGCAGGGCCACCGGCGCAACATGCTCGACCCGGATTTCAGCCGCTTCGGGCTTGCCTATGTCCGGGACGGACGTGATCCTAATCTGCGCTATTGGGCGCTGGTTCTCGGCAGGTAGGCCCCTATTTTGGTCGTCGCCTTGAATTTCCCCATCAGGTAGGGACCGGAGCGCACCGGCTCGTATTTCGGCGCTTCGTGCCTTTGACCACGCCGCGTCGATCACCGCCTGTGGAATTCCGTGGTTGGTTACAGCCAGAACCCAGTGTCGCGGCAGATGCGATCGACTTCGACGGCGAGCGCCTTCTTCTCGTCAGTGCTGGCGTTTCGAACCGCCCGGGATCGAATACCGGAAAGTGTCGGTCCGCCTGCCGCCGGGCCTAGTCCATATGCGCTGCAGGCGCGCCGCCGGCCGGACCGGCCGTCGGCTTGCGCAGCAGGAAGACAAACGGGATGGCGAGCAGCGTCATCACCATCAATATTTTGAAGTCGTTGACGTAGGAGATCATCATGGCCTGGAGATTGACCATGCGGTCCACCTCCGACAGCGCCATTGGATCGCCACCCGCCGCAGCCGGCGAGACTGCCCAGAGATTGGGGTTGAACGGGCTGATGAAGGCGGAAAGTTCGGCGTGATTGACCTGCGTGTTGCGCACCAGCAGCACGGTCACGACCGAGACGCCGATCGACGAGCCAAGATTGCGCACCAGGCTGAACAACGAGGTTGCGTCGGTGCGGTAGCGTGCGTCGAGCGTGGCGAAGGCAACCGTCGACAGCGGCACGAATACCATTCCCATGCCCAGGCCCTGGATCACCCCGGAGCTGATGATCAGCCAGTTGTCCATCTGCGGCGTGAAGCTGGCCATGGTGTAGAGCGACTGGGCGGTCAGGAGAAAACCGATGACGACGAGAATTCTGGCGTCGATCTTGCCCATGATCCGTCCAACGGCGAGCATCGAAATCATCGTGCCGACGCCGCGTGGTCCCATGACGATGCCGATGGTGACGGTCGGATAGCCGAAGATGGTGGACAGCATCGGCGGCAGCAGCGACATGGAAGCTAAAATCAGCACACCCATGACGAAGATGAACGCCAGCCCGGTCACGAAATTGCGGTCGAGGAAAATCTTCGGATCGATGAAGGGATGTTCCGATGTGACCGTGTGAATGATGAACACCCAGAAGCCGGTGATCGAAAGCCCCAGCTCGATCCAGATCTCGACCGAGGAAAACCAGTCGACCTCGCCACCGCGGTCGAGCAGCAGCTGCAGCGCGCCGACGCCGAGCGATATCATGGCAAAGCCGAAGAAATCGAAGCTGCGCACGCGCCGGGCAACGACCGGCAAATAGGCGGCCATGCCAAGGAAGGCGACGATCCCGACCGGCAGGTTGATGAAGAACACCCAGCGCCAGTTGAAGTTCTCGGTCAGCCAGCCGCCCAGCGTCGGGCCCAGGATCGGTCCCAGCATGATGCCGGCGCCCCAGATGGCCATTGCCTGGCCGTGACGCTCCTTTGGGTTGATGTCGAGCAGGAAGGTCTGCGACAGCGGCACGATCGCGGCGCCGAACACCCCTTGCATCAGCCGGAAAAGCACCATGGTTTCCAGGCTCCACGCCAGGCCGCACAGCATGGAGAAGATGGTGAAGCCGACCACGGCCGTCAGGAACAATTCCTTGCGGCCGAAGCGGTCGGCGAGCCAGCCGGTGACCGGCGTCATGATGGCGGCGGCCACGATGTAGGAGGTCAGCACCCAGTTGATATTGTCCGGGGAGGCGCCGAGATCGCCGGTCATGGTCGGCAGCGCGACATTGGCGATGGTCGTGTCGAGCGCCTGCATGATCGTCGCCAGCATGAGCGCGACCGTGATCAGGCCGCGATGCGGCACTTCTTTGAAGGGTTCGGGCGTGCTCATGCGCGCAACTTCCAGCAAGTAACAAAAACGTGTACACAGGGTTCCCGGGCGGCAAGGCCTTCCCTGAGAGACCTTCATCGCGGTGGGACGCGATTATCGATGTGGGGGTTACATCGACCGAAAGTCTCGAGTGAGCGGATGCCTGCCGCCCGGAAACATGAGGACCGACGGGGCGGTCTCGAAGATTTCAGATGTCGGCCAAACCACAACGCGGCTCGAACCAGGCACTGATCCTTCCCGCTCCTCCCATCAGACCAATCCTGCTATTCGCTTCCACCCGCCTGGTCCCCGCGGGCTTCCGCCGACTTACCGCGCGTGCTCGCCAGCCGTTGCGTGACCGAATATGGCCGGAAAACCGCGGGCAACCCCGGTATCGACCGTGACGGAGACGCTCATGCCGGTACGCAGAGCCATCTTGGCGTCGGGATCGGTCAGTTCCAGCCGCACCGGGATGCGCTGCGTGACCTTGACCCAGTTGCCGGTGGCATTTTGCGCGGGCAGCAGCGAGAATTCCGCACCGGTTCCAGCACCGATCGCCTTGACGGTCGCCTCGAAGGTCCTGCCCGGATAGGTGTCGACGACGATCTCGGCCTTCTGGCCCGGCTTCACGTTGGTGAGCTGGGTTTCCTTGAAATTGGCATCGATCCAGGTGTCGCCGGTCTCGACCAGAGAAAACAATGGCGTGCCGGAGCCGACAAACTGGCCGACCTTGAAGGACGAAGCCTGGGAGATGACGCCATCGGCGGGCGCCTTCACCGTGGTCTGCGCCAGGTCGTATGCGGCCTTGTCGCGGGCGGCGAGCGCCGACATCACGGTCGGATGCTTGTCGGTTTCGATGTCGGGGTTGCCGCCGAGGGCGGCCTTGGCGCTGATGATGCCCTGCTGGGCAACGGCAAGCTGCTGCTTTGCCTTGTCGAGATCGTTCCTGGCCTGGTCGAGTGAAGACTTGGCGTTGATGCCCTTCTGGGCAAGATCGGCGGCACGGCCATACTGCGACTGGGCGTAGTCGACCTCGCTGCTGGCGGACTTCTCCTGCGCCATTGCCTGGCTGTAAGCGGCGCGCAGCTGCTCGACATTGAGGCGCGCGGCAGCAACAGCCGCGTCGGCCTGGGCAAGCGCGATCCGGTAAGGCTCGGGATCGATGGCGAACAGGAGATCGCCCTGCTTAACCATCTGATTGTCCGATATGGCGACCTGAACGATGCGTCCCGCAGTGTCCGAGGCGATCGACACCTTGGCCTGCTGCAGGTTGGCGTTCTCCGTCTCCTGATAGCGTCCGCCGGTCACCCAGACATAGCCGCCGCCGATGACCAGGGCCGCCGGCAAGGCGAACATCAGAAAAAAACGGCCCATGCGGCGCTTCTTCGGCGCTGGCACTGGCTGCACGGGAGGAGCGACGGCAACAGGAGCAGCAGCCGGCTGGGCCGGTGCTTCCATCTCCACCTTGGGGGCGCTCTCGTCTATCTTGGCTACCGCGTTCATGCTGCTGCGCCTTCTGTATTCTTGACCTTTTCGTCCGACGATGAATCGCCATCCGCGAGATTCTGCGCCATCGCATCGAGCGACCTGATCAGGACGCGACGGTCCTCCGGCGAAACGCCGACAAGCGATTCCTCATAGACCTCGCCGGCGAGGCTCTTGACCTCGGCATAGGCCGCGCTCGCCTTGGCGGTCGGAAAAATCATCCGCACCCGGCGGTCGGCGGCGTCGGCGCGGCGTTCGATCCAGCCGCCCTCCTCCATCCGGTCGACAAGGCGCGAGACGCTGATGGGCTCGATTTCGAGCAATTCCGCGAGCCGGGCCTGGGAGACCCCCGCCTCCTTGGCGACACGCACCATAAGGCGCCACTGCGCCGACGACAGGCCAAGCCCGCTGGCGCGCATCTCGAAGCGCTTGCGCAGCAGACGCTGTACGTCGTGGATCAAAAATCCCAATCTATCGATGCCATCAGAAACCATGAGCGATACTTATAATAAGCGTGCTTACTATTCAAGGTGCCAAATCGCATGGAAGCCGGCAAATGTGCAGGACAGCCATGCGACACGGTCATGGTTGGCAAGAAGTAAGCGTCGTGAGCTTTTTAGAAGGAACCTGACAAGGGCAGAACCGAACGTTCTCACAGGCGATTTCGAACGACCATCGTGACGACGAAGAACGCGCCGAGCGAACTGGTGATAATGCCGATCGGCAATTCCTGTGGCGGCAGAAGCGTGCGGGCCAGAAGCTCGCTTGCCAGCAAAAGCACCGCCCCAAACAGCGCGCAGCTTGCGATCAGACGCAAATGCAAGGGGCCGGCCAGCGGCCGCGACAAATGCGGGATCATCAATCCGACAAAGCCGATGACGCCGGCGACCGAGACCAGAATTGCCGTCGAGAAGGCGGCGACGAGAAATGTCGCCCTGCGCATCCTTGCCACGGGCACGCCAAGGCTTTCGGCGGCACTTTCACCAGCCAGGAAGGCGTCCAGCCTGCGATGGTTCCACAGCCCGTAAATCGCAATCGTGCCGGCCCCCAACGCGCCCAGCCACACATTGTCCCAGCGCGCCAGCCCAAGCCCGCCCATCGTCCAGAACAGCACCGAATGGGCCGCGCGCTGGTCTCCGGCAAAGACCAGGTAGTTGGTCAACGCAGTGAACATGAAGGAGACGGCAAGCCCGGCAAGGATCAAGCGTTCCGGGCCCTGCCCCCTTACCCGCGCGACCAGCAGCAGCACGATGCCCGCTGCCAGTATGCCGCCGGTGAAAGCCGCGATCGGCAAGGTCCAGATGCCGAAACTGTCACCAAAGACGGTGATGACGGAAACCGCGCCCGCGGCGGCCCCCGAAGACAGGCCGAACAGGAAGGGATCGGCGAGATCGTTACGCGTCACCGTCTGCAGCAACGCGCCGACCATGCCGAGGCCCGCGCCGACACAGACCGCCAGGATCGTGCGCGGCAGCCGCAGATCGACGACGATCTTGCCGACCGGGCCAGACACCTCATGTTCGCTCAACCCGACGGCATGGCCAAGTGCGGCAACGACGTCGCTCAGCGGTATCAGCGTCGAACCATAGGCGATCGACAGCAGCACGAGAGCGGCGGTCGCCACCGCGCCCGCCGCCATGGCCAGCGGGAATGCCTTGTGCCCTGAGAGCGCGCCGGATTTGTGCTTCAGGGCGAGATGCATCAGAACGCTTCCGGATGCATCGCCCTGGCGATCTTGCCGATCGCGTCGATGTTTGCCGGTCCGGGCGTCAGCTCGGCATAACGCAGGGCCACGAAACGCTCGTTCTTGACCGCGTCCGTCTCTTTCATCGCCGGGTGCGCCTTCAGGAAATCAAGGAGTTTCGTGTAACCGCCGCCATCCTGATAGTCGAGCAGGATGAGGAATTGCGGATTGCGCGACGCCACGGTTTCCCAATCCGTGTTGCCCCAGCTCGTCTCCATGTCGGCCATGATGTTTTCGCCGCCGGCCGCCGTGATCATGGCACTCGGGATGGCGAATTTTCCTGCGGTGAACGGCTTGTCCTCGCCGGAATCGTAGAGGAACACCCGTGTTCCCTTGCGATCGCCGACCTTGGCGGTGATGTCAGCGAGTTGCGCCTTCCAACCGGCAACGAGCTTCTCCGCCTCGGCCTCCTTGCCGAAGATCTTGCCCAGTTTTTCGACATCGCCGTAGAGAAGGTCCATCGAGGCGGCGGGCCGGTTCTTGTCGAGATGGACGCAGCTTTCCGTCAGCACCAGCGTCTTGATGCCGTGCGGCGCGAGCGTGTCGGGCGTCACATCGCCGCCCGGCTTCATGCCATAGTACCAGCCGGCGAAGAAGAAATCAGGCTCGACCGCGACGAGGTTTTCGAGTGTCGGGTATTTCGGCGCCAGTTCCGGGATCGAACCCTGCTCGGCCTTGAAATCGGGCCCGACCTTGTACCATCCGGTGATGCCGGTCAGGCCGACGATCGACGGCTGCAGCTTCAGCGCGAAGGCCATCTCTGCCATGTTGAGATCGTGGATGACGGCGCGCTTGGGAGGCGCATCGAAGGTCAGCGGCTTGCCGCAACTGTCGACGGTGACCGGGAAGGCGAAGGCTGCCGACGCCAGCAGCGAGAAGGCGAGCGACAGGGCGAGGCGTTTCACGATTTTTGCTCCTTGGTTGAACTGTGTCGGATGAAAGTCGGTTTCGGTCAGGAAGGCGCCGCACGGTTCGGAACATCGAACACGGTCAGTTCGCGGTCCTCGGTGGGATGGCGCAGGCGAAACACGTCGACGCCGAAAATCTCGCGGATCAGTTGTTGCGTCAGCGCTTCGCGCGGCGCCGCCAGCGCATGGAGCCGGGCTTCGTTCATCACCGCTACCCTTGTGGCGAACGGCGCCACCAGGGCCAGATCGTGCAGCACCGCGATCACCGTCATGCCGAAGCCAGCCACGAGTTCGAGCAGTTCCGCGCGGGCGCGGGGATCGAGATGGTTGGTCGGTTCGTCGAGGAACAATACTTTAGGTTCCTGCGCGATGGCGCGCGCAAGCTGGGCGCGTTGGCGTTCCCCGCCCGACAGTGAGCCAATGGTGCGGCCAAGCAGGGGCAGCAAACCGGTCCGGCGCAGCGCGTCCACGACAATGTCGCGTTCCTCGCTCCTGCGTTTCAAGCCGGCATGCGGGACGCGGCCAAGCTCGACATAGTCGATCACCGCCAGCCGCGGATCCGGCTGGTCGGTCTGCCCGACGACGGCGATGTGCAGGGCCCGCTCGGCCGGCGAAATCCTGTCGAGGCGGCGCCCGCCGAGTTTCACCTCTCCGGAACTTGGCTTGAGCATGCCGGACAACATGCGCAGCAGCGTGGTCTTGCCGGCGCCGTTGGGGCCGATAATGGCGAGGCGATCGCCGATGGCCATGGACAGGCTGACCGCGTGGACCAGATTCCGCCCATTCGCCACCGCGCCGAGATCGCGCGCCTCGAGAAGCGGCACCGTCATCGGCTGTCTCCTGCCGGCTCGCCCGCTACCGGGATGCGGGCCAGCGTCTTGCCGGCCAGTCGCGGCGGACGTTGTCCGGCATTGCACCAGCCGTCGGGGAGCGAGGCGTAGAGCCTGGCAAACCGCACGAGATCGCCGGCGTCGGCCTCGGCATCGATGGAGCCGAAGAGATAGGCGGCCTTGTCCGGGGCCTGGAACGCCACCGCCAGCGGCCGCGCACAGCCTGCCATGCACGCCACCCCCTCGACCGTGAAGCCCTGCGCCACCGCGAGTTCGGCGTGGGTCGACAACCGCGAGCGCAAATCGGTGCACAAAGCTTCGCCCGACCTGGTCCCTGTCGGGATGTCGCGGCAAAGCGTGCACACGATGATACGGTGAATGCGATCTATGGCGGCGCCCAACTTTCCGTCTTTCTCGATTGGCGACGGAAGGATGTTGGCGGTCGGTCGTCAGACCGACGTCCACGTCTCCTCCCGGCACACCCCGTCCGGTCAACTCCGTGATGGCAGGTCTCCTGGCTCGCGGGTCTCGGCGCAATCCTGCCTTCCCAGCCTCGCCGGCCAGTGGCATTTCGGATCTCGCTCACCGCTTACAGTTGCGGGGGCAGCCACGGCCTCGATCCCAGGCGGATCTCACCGTGTTCCCTTTTCACCCCTCGCCTTTCGACTCGGGGACCATCACCATTCCACCCTAGTTTTCCCCGGATTGCATCGCAACGGATTTCTCAGTCGCGACGATCGGAGCCGAAGCCGCGCGCGACCACGCATCTTTATGTAATAACATAACGCAATAACGCATGAGGCGCGGCGCTGTCAAGCGAGGGGCTGTCAGCCATCTGTCGAGCGAATTGCGCGGAGTGCGCAATTTCGATCAAATTGGCCAAACGCGGAAAGCCGGATGATTTCAGGTCGAATCGACCTGAAATCTGAATCCGCTTCTAATCAAAGAGATAGGGCATGACGTCGTCTGAAAACCGCTTCACACTTTTCGGCATCATGCTCTGGCGGAAGATCACAAATCAAGATTCCAGTTCTGACCAACCAGATCCTTGCCGAAGGAATGATGAGGTTCTTCCTCGATCAGTTTGAAGCCGGCGGCCTGATAGATATGCCGGGCAGCGGCGAGAATGTCGTTTGTCCACAAGGTCAGGGTCTTGTATCCCCTGGCGCGGGCAAAGCCGATGACTTCCTCCACCAGTCGCTTGCCGATGCCGAGGCCACGCGCCGAAGGCTCGACATAGAGCAAACGCAGCTTCGCCACCTGATCCGACTTGCGTACGACGAAGACCGAGCCGACGACCTCGCCTTCCCGCTCGGCGATCCAGCTGCGCTCCCATTTCGGATCGTAGGATTTCACGAACGCCGCGAGGATTTCGGCGACCAGCGCCTCGTAGGTTTCGTCCCAGCCAAAGTCCTGGGCATAGAGCAGCCCTTGCCGGTGGGTGATCCAGCCGATGTCGCCGATCTGCAGCGGCCTCAACAGATAGGGGATCGTTGGCTCGGCATTTTCGGCGAGCAGACGCTGCACCGTCTGCATGGATTTGACCAGCCGGTCTTGTTCCGATGCCGGCAGCCGATCGAGCAGGGCCCGGACCTGATCGTGCGATTCCTTGTTCAGCGGTGCGAAGGCATTCCTGCCCGCCTGTGTCAACGCAATCGACGATTGCCTTGCGTCCGAAACCAGCGTCGCTCTGGAGATGAGGTGAAGGCGTTCGAACTTTTTCAGCAAACGGCTGATATAGCCAGCGTCGAGACCGAGATCGCGTCCGAGGTCGGTCGCAGTCAGGCCATCGCGATGCGCCAACTCGTAGAGCACACGCGCCTCGGTCAGGGAAAAGGCGCTTTTCAGCAACCCTTCGTCGAGCAGCCCGATCTGGCGGGTGTAGAAGCGGTTGAATGCCCGCACGGCATCGATCCGCTCCTTGTTGGGCGCATCATTGCGGGGCTGGTGGTGAACCGTCATGGACATCTCCTGTCTTTACAGGATCAATCATTTACTTGACTGAGTCAAGTATCTTGAGCATCCGACGTGTTCACATCGTCGGCAACACCGGCCAACGATCCGCAAATCCTGCCGCCGGATAGCACCGCGATCGACCCGAACTGCTGCAGCACGGCCGCGCTCTGTGTCGGCCGCAGGAACGCGTAATCGCCTGGCCTGATGACTGTATAGACAGGCAGGCCCATGAATTGCTGCAACCCACGTCAACAGGCGGGAGCGGCGTGAGGGCGATCCTGGCCGGTCGCTGGTCTATCTCGCCCGACGAATGAGGCCTTCAAAGCCGTCGGCCAGATCGGAGGCGCCGGCCGTGAATATCTTCACGAGGTTCTGGGGACGGCCGGGAGTTTTGTTGGCATCAAGGAGGATGGCCCTGCCCTCATGCAGGACGAAATCGAATTTTCCGTAGTCAAAGCCGAGTTCACGTCGCCGCGGCGGAACGTTGCCCGCTTCTGGTCCTCGGTTCGGCCAAGCTTCGGTAAGTTCACCATCATGATGGAAAGAGGCACTCGGCGCGCCTTGACTCTGGCAGGCCAGCAGCCTATCTCATCGCCACGTTAGCACTCGCCATTGGTGAGTGCTAACTACAGGTCCGGCGCCGCCGGACTTTGTTGTTGTCCGGCTTCGCCGGATGGAGGAACTGTTTCTCACCGTTCTCATCGAGGAAGAAAAAATGGCAAAGTCGAAGTTCCGCCCGCTTCATGACCGCGTGGTCGTTCGCCGGGTCGAATCCGAATCCAAGACCGCCGGCGGGATCATCATCCCGGATACGGCGAAGGAAAAGCCGCAGGAAGGCGAGATCATCGCCGTCGGCTCCGGCGCCCGCGACGAAAGCGGCAAGCTCGTTCCGCTGGACGTCAAGGCTGGCGATCGCATCCTGTTCGGCAAGTGGTCGGGCACGGAAGTCAAGCTCAATGGCGAAGACCTTCTGATCATGAAGGAATCCGACATCATGGGCATCATCGGCTGATTATCGGCCTTTCCGTCAACTGAATCTTGAATCTTCGGGCTCGCTGCGAGCCCCTGCCAGGAGTTAAACATGGCTGCCAAAGACGTAAAATTCTCCCGTGACGCCCGCGAGCGCATGCTGCGCGGTGTCAACATCCTCGCCGACGCGGTGAAGGTCACGCTCGGCCCCAAGGGCCGCAACGTCGTCATCGACAAGTCGTTCGGCGCCCCGCGCATCACCAAGGACGGCGTCACCGTCGCCAAGGAAATCGAGCTTGAGGACAAGTTCGAGAACATGGGCGCGCAGATGGTCCGCGAAGTTGCTTCGAAGACCAACGACATCGCCGGCGACGGCACCACGACCGCGACCGTTCTGGCTCAGTCGATCGTCCAGGAAGGCCACAAGGCGGTTGCCGCCGGCATGAACCCGATGGATCTGAAGCGCGGCATCGATCTCGCCGTGGCCGACGTGGTCGGCACGCTGATCAAGAACGCCAAGAAGATCAAGACCTCGGAAGAGGTTGCCCAGGTCGGCACCATCGCCGGCAATGGCGACTCCTCGGTCGGCTCGATGATCGCGGAAGCGATGCAGAAGGTCGGCAATGAAGGCGTCATCACGGTCGAGGAAGCCAAGACCGCCGATACCGAACTGGAAGTCGTCGAAGGCATGCAGTTCGACCGCGGCTATCTCTCGCCTTACTTCGTCACCAACGCCGACAAGATGGTCGCCGATCTGGAAGACGCCTACATCCTGCTGCATGAGAAGAAGCTCTCCAACCTGCAGGCCATGCTGCCGGTGCTCGAGGCTGTGGTGCAGACCTCCAAGCCGCTGCTCATCATCTCGGAAGACGTCGAAGGCGAGGCTCTGGCCACGCTGGTCGTCAACAAGCTGCGTGGCGGCCTGAAGATCGCCGCCGTCAAGGCGCCGGGCTTCGGCGACCGCCGCAAGGCCATGCTGGAAGACATCGCCATCCTGACCGGTGGCCAGGTCATCTCGGAAGACCTCGGCATCAAGCTCGAGAATGTCGGCCTCAACATGCTCGGCCGCGCCAAGAAGGTGTCGATCTCCAAGGAGAACACCACCATCGTCGACGGCGCCGGCAAGAAGCCGGAGATCCAGGGCCGCGTCGCGCAGATCAAGCAGCAGATCGAGGAGACCACCTCGGACTACGACAAGGAGAAGCTGCAGGAACGCCTGGCCAAGCTCGCCGGCGGCGTTGCGGTGATCCGCGTCGGCGGTGCGACCGAAGTGGAAGTCAAGGAAAAGAAGGACCGCGTCGATGATGCCCTCAACGCGACCCGCGCGGCCGTGGAAGAAGGCATCGTTCCCGGCGGCGGCGTCGCGCTGCTGCGCGCCTCGCTCAACATCAAGGCGATCGGCGCCAACTCCGACCAGACCGCCGGCATCAACATCGTGCGTCGCGCGCTGCAGGCTCCGGCCCGCCAGATCGCGGCCAACGCCGGTGCGGAAGCCTCGATCGTCGCCGGCAAGATCCTTGAGAACAAGGGCGCGACCTTCGGCTACAACGCCCAGACCGGCGAGTATGGCGACATGATCGCCATGGGTATCGTCGACCCGGTCAAGGTCGTGCGCACGGCTCTGCAGGACGCGGCCTCGGTCGCCGGCCTGCTGGTCACCACCGAAGCCATGATCGCCGAGGCTCCGAAGAAGGAGTCGGCTGGCGGTATGCCGGGCGGCATGCCTGGCGGCGGCATGGGCGGCATGGGCGGCATGGACTTCTAAGAAGTCCATAAGTACGCCCATCAACTCACTTTGCTCAAGCCCGCAAGCGGGCTTGAGTGGCGGCATGGACTTCTAATCCAGCCAATCAGCTATTTTGCAAAGGGCGGCAGCGATGCCGCCCTCAGACTGCTGACAAACCCCTGGCATTTGCCGGGGGTTTTTGATTCACTGGGTCATGTTGAAGCGACCCGCCCCTGAACAGACCGCGCTCGAGATGGTGACGTTGGATCAGCTGGTTCCGGCTGACCACCTGTTGCGCAAGATCGATCGCGCGATCGACTTTTTCTTCATCCACGATCTGACAGCGCCGCTCTACTGCGCCGACAATGGCCGACCGCCGCTCGATCCGACCTTGATGTTCAAGGCGCTGTTCATCGGCTACCTGTTCGGCGTGCGCTCGGAGCGGCAGCTGGTGCGCGAGATCGAGGTCAATGTCGCCTACCGCTGGTTTTTGCGGCTGAAGCTGACGGACAAGGTGTTCGACGCCTCGACGCTGTCGCAGAACCGGCGCCGGCGCTACCAGGACGAGACGATCGCGCAGGCGATCTTCGACCGCATCGTCGAGCAGGCGATCCGGGCGGGGCTGGTGGACGGGACGGTGCTCTACACCGACAGCACGCATCTGAAGGCCAACGCCAACAAGGGCAAATACGACCTTGCCCTGGTCGCCAAGTCGCGGGCCGACTACTGGAGCGAACTCGACCGCGCCATCGAGGTGGAGCGGGCGCTGCATGGCCAAAAGCCGCTGAAGCAGAAGCAGAAGCAGCGCAAGCCGCCCGAGAAGCAGACCAAGGTCAGCCGTGCCGATCCGGAGGCCGGCTACATGGTGCGCGAGGGCAAGCCGAAGGGCTTCTTCTATCTCGATCACCGCACGGTGGATGGCCGTTGCGGCATCATCACCGACACGTTCGCCACGCCGGCCAACGTGCATGACTCGATCGTCTATCTCGGCCGGCTCGACCGCCAGGTGGAGCGCTTCGGCTTCAATGTGGCGGCTGCGGGGCTGGATGCCGGCTACGCCACGCCGGGCATCGCCAAGGGGCTGGAGGACAGGACGATCAGGGGCGTCACCGGCTATCGCAACCCGACCCCGCCCAAGCCCGGCATGATGAGGAAGAGCGCCTTCGTCTATGAGCCGGATGCGGACGGCTATCGTTGCCCGCAGGGCCAGTTGCTTGCCTATGCCACAACCGACCGCAGCGGCTACCGGCATTACAGGAGCGATCCGGCGATCTGCCGCGACTGTCCGCTGTTGGCCTCCTGCACCTCAAACGCCAAGGCCGAACGCACCATCACGCGCCATGTCTGGCAGGACGCCCGCGAGCGGGTCGACGCCAATCGCTCGACCGCATGGGGCAAGGCCATCTACCGGCGCCGCAAGGAGACGGTCGAGCGGTCTTTCGCCGACGCCAAGCAGCTCTTCGGCCACCGCTATGCCCGCTTCCGAGGGCGAACCCGCGTCGCCTGCCAGTGCCTGATCGCCGCCGCCGCCCAGAACATGAAAAAGATCGCAATCAGCCTCTGGCCAAGCCCAAAACCAGCACCCGCCTGAGGCCAGATGCGCAGCGCCAGCCTCCTGACATCTTCTCCTGACACCAATTTACAAAGCTCAATCAACGCGCAAAACAAAACCCCGCCGAAAATCGACGGGGTTCGTCAGCAGTCTGAGGGCGGCAGCGATGCCGCCCTTTTTCTTTGGAACCAGCAGTTGCCGGCAGCCGATCAAATGAAGAGCAGCGTCACACGGCAGCGTCGGCGCGTTGGGCAACTTTACCTGCAAGCACCGCCTGCTCGATTAGCGCAGCCACCTCATCGGCTACCGTAATGACCGGCGTGCGGTCGCGAGTGGCGCGGGCAATCACCATCAGGCCTTCCAGCGACGACTCGACCAGCAGCGCCAGCACCTGCGCGCGGCGCTCGGCCACCCCTGCCCGCAGGAACGCCTCCCGCAGCAGCCCAATCCACTGCTCGAAGGCGGAGCGGCAGATTTCCGCCAGGTCCGGCACGTCGTTGGGCGCGTCGAGCACGATCGGCGCGATCGGACAGCCGAGCGAAAACTCATTCTCCTCCAGCATGCGGGCCACAGACTGGTAGATGTGGTGGACGGCAACCGCCGGATCTTTTTCCGCCGCCAAGGCCGCGCCCAGCCGCTCGGTCACCTCGGCCACACTGGCCCGCGTCACCTCGATAACCAGTTGATCCTTCCCGCCCGGAAAATAGAAGTAGAGCGAGCCGCGCGGCGCGGCACTGGCACTCAAAATGTCGTTCAGCGAGGTCCCGTGATAGCCACGCCGCCGCAAAAGCAGGGCCGTCGCCTCGATCATCCGGGTGCGTGTGTCAGTCGCCATGTCAACCTCTGTCAGGAGAGCGCATTATAGGTCTTGCCTCAAATATGACAATCGGTCTACATGATATGTAAATCGGTCTACATATTTCGGAGACGATAATGCGGAGCTATCGGCTGGAGGCACAGGGCGACGCATCGACGGGTTGCTGAACGGAAGGAGCAGATCAAATGACTACTGAAAACATCATCGACACTGCCGCTGCCTCGCGCTCTGATGCGACGACGGAAATCATGCGGCGCTTCAACGACGTCTTCCAGCGTCATGACCCATCGGCGCTGAGCGAGCTGGTCGACGAAGGCTGCGTGATCGAGAACACCACGCCGGCGCCGGACGGCGCCCGCCGCGACGGCAAGGCCGCCTGCGTCGAGCTGTGGTCGGCGATCGCCACCGGACCCGGCACACGCTTCGATCTCGAGGAGACGTTCGTGGCCGGCGACCGCGCGACGATCCGCTGGCGCTACTGGATGGCCGACGGCAACTCGCTGCGCGGCGTCAACCTGATGCGTGTCGCAAACGGGCGGATCGTCGAGGCGATGGGCTACGTGAAGGGATAGCGTCTCGCGCAATTCCCGGCAAAGTCCATGGCGATTTTCGTCCGGAGTTGCGCAAGAGCCAGTGCATGGAGGGGATCTACGAAGCGGAACCGCTTCCCGTGTGGCGCTAGCGGTCCGCCAGCGCCAGCTTGGCGCCGAGCATCACAAAGGCACCGGCGAAGGTGCGACGCATCCAGGTCAGCACCATCGGTCGCGACACGACATGGCTGCGGATCGAAGCGGCAAAGATGCCGTAGCCGACAAAAACCACGAAGGTCAAAAGCATGAAGACAAAGCTGAGTTCCAGCATCTTCGACAGCGCACTGGGTTCTGTAGCGCTGACGAATTGCGGCAGGAAGGCAAAGAAGAAGATCGACAGTTTCGGGTTGAGCACGTTGACGAGGATACCGGTGGCAATCACCTTGCCGGCCGAGCGCGGCGCGACATTCTCATCGACGCTGAGGCCTCCCTTCTCCTTCAGCGTGTTCCAGGCCATGTAGAGCAGATAGGCGACGCCGAGATATTTCAGCGTCTCGAAGGCGATCGCGCTGGTGTGCAGCAGCGCTGCAAGACCGGTGATGGCGGCGGCCATGTGCGGGATGATGCCGAGCGTGCAGCCGAAGGCGGCAATGACCGAGGCCCGCGCGCCGCGCGAAAGCCCGGCGCTCAGCGTGTAGAGAACGCCGGTACCGGGCGAAGCCACGACGATCAGCGACGTCAACAGGAATTCGATGCTCACGATTGATCCTCCGCAGCCCTGCTCCGATGCAGCCTAGCCAGCAAGGTAGATCAGCACAAGCCGCCGGAACGCGGCTACGACGTCGTCGGCAATCCGTGCGCCCGGCGCGCCATCAGGCAGTCGTCGTCGCCCGGCATGCAGGCGCGACAGACATCCGGGCGGACGTCGTAAATGCCGCAAGCCGTCGCCTTGCCCACCTCGCCGGTCAGGGCCGAGCAGCGCACGCCCTCGCAACGCATGCCGGATTCGTTGGTCGCGACATATTTTGCCGGGATACGGTCGAGCTGCGCGTCATCTTCGGTGGAAAAGCGCGGCCATTCGGCCGAGTAGGAACAGCAAGCGCCACAGCTCTGGCAGTCGAAGGCGGGCGCCGCGAGGCCGCGCGGCGCAAGCACGACAAGGCTGCGATCGGCGTCCTGCGGCAAGGCGTTATTTTTTCCTGCCCGCCTTGCGCGGTGGCGTCTCGACCGGTGACTTGAACAGGTCGGTCGCTGCCTCAACGGGCGCGGCCTTCGGCGCCGCGGCCGGCTTCGCCGGCTTTGCAACGGCCGACGCTGCCGGCTGGTCCTTGGCGGAGAATTTTATGGCCATGTCAGTCCTCGTTGCCGGAGCGCGATGGCGCGCGCGGATTGCGCAAGCGGCCGATCAGCGCCG
This sequence comes from Mesorhizobium sp. B4-1-4, assembly GCF_006439395.2. NCBI lineage: Bacteria > Pseudomonadati > Pseudomonadota > Alphaproteobacteria > Hyphomicrobiales > Phyllobacteriaceae > Mesorhizobium > Mesorhizobium sp. B4-1-4. The sequence goes on along the minus strand of NZ_CP083950.1, from coordinate 1,173,637 downwards.
AAACCGCCGTGATGTTCATTTCCTCCGGCGACCAGATCGCCGTTGCCTCGATGTGATGCGGCCCAAGTTCGCGATGCGTGCTGCCGCTGTAGGCGGCGTCCTGATAGGTGACCAGCTGCCGTGTCTTGGGATCTTCGCGGACATATTCGATCAGGTAGTTCGGGCACTCGGCACGGCCACGCACGCCAATCCGCACCTGCGCATCGCCATGGGCCCGCTTGCAGCGCTCGAGCTTTTCCAGCACACGCCGGACATATTCGACCGGCTTGTCCAGCCCTTCGACCATATCGGCGATGGTCGCATTGGCAGCGATCGGCGTTGGCGGCACGCGTTTGGTGGCCATCAGCGTGCGTCCGTGTGGTTCGGCAAGGCTGGCTTGCGCGGTTTGTGCAAAGTGGCGGTCAAAATCTTCTCCTGTCCGGAGCGCCGAAAATGGCGAGGCCGGTCTTTCGGCCATGGCTGCGTACAAAGCAATACGGCGTCTGGTTCAAATTTGTCGGGTGCTGCCTCGCCGCCATGGCTGCCCACAAATACGCATAGCACACCCTGACGGCCAGCGGCCTGGAATTCGATCGCCCTGCACGGGAAAGATGATGCCCGCCCTGCTGCGCCGCAACGCTCTGGCCACTTGCCACGGCCGCTTGAAGAAAAACTTGTGTTCGTAGGGAACCGATGTTCCGATCGGGCGTTTTGGATATGCCGTCAGCAATTCATGAGAGCAATCGAAGAAGGTTGACGGCAAAAGAACGCCTCCCGCGCAATAAAACGCACGAGGGGCGTTCTTGTATGGCGCGCGTGGCCTACATCACGGCGGTCATCATCGGCAGGATTTCATAGCGAAAACCCAACCCGGAACGAACCGCCGGATCCGCCTCGGTCAGTTCCCGCACGGCGGCCTCATCATCGGCGCGCACGATGCCGAGTCCCCAGGGGCCGACAGGATCGGCGACCGGTCCGAACAGGATGACACCGCCCTCGCCCAGCTTGCCGCGCAGATAATCCGAATGCTGTTTCATCAGCGCCTTTTCCGCATCGGTCAGGGTGAAGGCAAAGTCGGGCCGTGGCGGGATCAGCCGGCAGTGGAACACGCCCTGCGGTTTGCCGCCGGCCCCATCCGTGAGGAAGGCGGCCAGCCAACCCAGCACGCGTTCCCAGCCGAGGCCGTGATCGCGGCAAGCACCCTCGCGAGTGCCGAACCCCTCATGACGCAAAATCAGCCGCGTTCCGGTGTCGATCGCTTCGAGCATGTAGGTCACGGTGGTGACGTTGTCGCCGTCCCACGGGGCCTTCCATGTCATGACCAGAAGGTGCGGCGGCTCGACCTTGAGATATTCGCCCTGGACATGAAATTTCTGGCCATCGGCGCCCTTGCCTTCCGATCGCCACGTGCCGCCCGGCCGCACGTCTGCCGTATGTCTCGTTGTCCGGTAGAGCTCGTCCGATCCCCACCAGAGCGGAATCTGATCATCCGCCGTCAGGGCGCGAAACACCCTCTCGGGAGGCGCGGCTATCGTCACGGTGGCGAGAATTGTGCCCGCCGACACATCGGCGATGGCGCGAGGTCCGTCGTGGCTGGCCATCATTCATTCTCCAGATAAGACTTCAGATTGCCGAGGCTTGCCTGCCAGAAATCGCGATAGGGCAAGATCCAGTCGGCCACGTCCTTCAGTTCAGCCGGTTCCAACCGGTAGAGCCGCTCGCGGCCGTGCTTCTGCTCGGAGACGACGCGCAGCTCGCGCAGAACCCTCAGATGCTTGGAAATCGCTGGCCGGCTCTGCGAAAAGGTCGAGGCGAGTTCGTTGACCGGCGCCGGCCCATGCCGCAACCGGTCGAGAATGGCACGGCGCGTCGGGTCGGCAATGGCCCGAAAGACGGAACGGTCAGGATCAGTCTGCAGCATAATGCGTATCCATTTGGTTACGTATTATGCTGATTGGAGACTTCCGTTAATCTTGCTCCAAAAGACTGCTCAGCGCTCCTGGTCGGTCGGCCTGATGACGATCTCGTTGACGTTGACGCGTGCCGGTTGAGTGACCGCATAGAGGATGGCGGCGGCGACATCCTCGGCGGTCAGCGCTTCCATCGTGGCGAGGCGCTGGTCCAGTCCCGCCTTCGAGGCGGCGTTGGTGATGTGGTCGCCGAGTTCGGTGCGCACCAGTCCGGGCTCGATGACGGTAACGCGGACCTTGTCGGCGTAGACCTCACGCCGCAACGATTCCGAAAAACCGACGACGCCGAATTTGGTCGCCGCATAGCCGCTGGCGCCGGGATTGGCGACGCGGCCGGCGACCGACGAGACATTGACGATATGACCTTTGGCAGCCCGGAGATGCGGGAGCGCTGCCTTGGTCACGCTCATCAGGGCCAGCAGGTTGAGTTCCACCATCTGGCGCCAGTCCTCGAGCGTCGCCTCCGCGGCCGGCGAGAGCAGCATCACCCCGGCATTGTTGACGAGGATATCGAGCCGGCCCCATTCGGCCACCACCTTTCCGACCATAGCAGTGATGTCATCGTTGCGGGTGACATCAGCCTCGATGCGCAACGCCGCTCCGCCGGCCTTTTCGATGCGCGCGGCCAGCGCTTCGAGCCGATCGGCACGGCGGGCGGCGACCGCCACCTTTGCCCCAGCGGCGGCCAGCGCCGTGGCTGTTGCCTCACCAATAACCGATGAGGCGCCGGTGACGAGAGCGACCTTGTCGGCGAGCATGGAAGAAACGGTCATTGCAACATCTCCAAAAAGCCCCTGCCCAACGCTCCTAGATAGGCTGGCCCGATCCTTCTGAAAGGCCGCTTCCAGACAGACGCTATTCGTCAGGCCCGGGCTCGGGCCAAGGTTCCCTCGCCGCCTCCGCGTACCATTGCCGCATCGCCGGCGTCGCGAGCACGGCATCGACGTAGGCCCTGGTGTCAGGCGCCAGCATGCCGCCATAAGTGTCGAAGCGTGTGACAACGGGCGCATACATGGCGTCGGCCGCGGTGAATTGGCCGAACAGGAAGGGACCACCCTTGCCGTGTTTCTCGCGGCACTCGCGCCATAGCGCCTCGATGCGCGCTCGCTGCGTTTCGCCTTCGGCGTCGAGCGGCTTGTGCGCTTTCAGCCGCCGCAGATTCATCGGCCAGCCATAACGGACCTCGCGAAAACCGGAATGCATCTCGGTCGCCGCCGAGCGCGCCAGCGCGCGAGCGCCGATATCGGCAGGCCAGAGGTTCTTGTCCGGAAAAAGGTCGGCAAGATATTCAAGGATGGCAAGGGTTTCCCAGACGACCCTGCCCTCGTGATTCAGCACCGGCACCTGACCGGTCGGCGACACTTTGGCGAGGTTGGCGGCAGTTTCGGGCGTGCGCAGCCGCACAAGACCTTCCTCGAACGGGATCTCCAGATGCTTCATCGCCAGCCATGGCCGCAGAGACCACGATGAGAAGCACTTGTTGCCGATGTAGAGCGTGAAGTTCGCCATTTCTCTCCCCATGCGCACGACCGTCCTGGAAACCTTTGGCGCGTGCGTCTCGGCAACCTACCCGGTCAGCTTTGCCGCCGGAAGCGGCTGCTCGCACTCATTTGCTTGCGGGACAATGCTTGGAACTTAACAGACACTGGCCCGTTTGTTCCGCGCGGACGAATTCCTCCGAATTCGCACTTCCAGGAGATGCGGAAAATGGTGAACAAGGATCAGGTCGCGGGCATGGCCAAGCAGATCAAGGGCTCGGTCAAACAGGCTGCCGGCAAGGCGACCGGCAACAGGCGGACCCAAGCCGAGGGCATGGCGGACAAGGCCGCGGGCAAGGTGCAGAAGACCTATGGCGACTTGAAGGACAAGGTTAGGAAGGCCCTCTGACCCCCAGCCAGACCTGATTCTGTTCATCAGGAAAGGCGGCTGCCAAAGCCGCGTTTTTTATGTGCTCCAGCCCTTGCTGAAAGCACTGGTGAAGGCGACCTCGCCATGATCATCGCGCGCCTCAACCAATACCAGGTCCATGCCGTCGCTGGTCACCCTGGCCAGCGCGAAGCCGCCCATAAAGGCAGCCTTCGGCTTGAACAGGTCGAGCCCGTCACGATGGTAGACCAGCGACGTTTCGTGCTGATGGCCATGGAAGATTCCAACGACATTGTACCCCTTCAGCATCGCCACCAGCGCCTGCCTGTCGGCATCGCCCCACCAGTGCGGCGCACCGGCGCCGTCATCGTCGTAGGTCCGCTTGGCAGGATCCCAACGCTCCGTCGAGAAAGTATCCCAGCCATAGTGCTGGAACAGGATGACGGGGCGGCCATCGGCCGCGTAGGTCGCCAGATCCTGCTTGAGCCATGGCAGGCTGCTGTCAGCACCGTGGCCGGTATCGCCGGCGAAACGATGCGTCTGGACGAGATGCAGACCGCCCCAATCCCATGAATAGCAGTCGGTCTCGACATCGTAGCTCGTGGCCGGCACGGGCGGCTTGAAAAACACTCCGGCGCGGTGGTTGACCTCGACATAGTCGCGCATTTCGCGCCGGTACCAATCGACATGGTTCGGCGGGCCGTTCTGGTCGAGATCATGGTTGCCGAGCCCGGCATAGACCGGCATGTGGACGCGGTCCAGGCCGACGCCTTGCTGGTAACGCTGGCTGAACTGGAGAAGCTGCGTGCCCTCGCTCGGCTGGGTGATCTGGCCACCGCCATCGTCGGTCATGTCGCCGCCGACGACGAGGCCGAGCGGCATGCCGATCCGGTTGCCTGCCGAACGCAAGCCGGTGGCGACACCGTTGATCTCAGCCGGCCAATCCTTGTCAGCGATGGCGTTCAGTGCCGCGACATTGCGCAGCAGTGCGGCGTCGGTCTTGCCTTCCTGCAGGCAGTTGGGGCTCAAGCCGTTCGCCATGCGGCAGGCATGGACATCGGCGATGAACAGGAACGTGGCGTCGATGGGCTGGATGCGCTGCCCGGTCTGGCTGAACGCCGGACGTGAAACCGCCACGGCAAAACCCGCGGCCTGCGCCAGAAAGCTGCGTCGTGAAAACAACGTTGGCTGCCGGTGATTCATCATCGGCGGAATTTCAGCACAAACGGCGTCTGTCCGTCCAGTTTTACGACTTCCCTGGCCATCGCCATCGCGACGAACGGCTATGAGACGATCAAGCCGCTGGCCGAGTAGCAATACCGTTGCGGAATCAGCCTTCCCAATGCCGGATTCCGGCTTCGAAGCCAGGTTCTAGGCTTTATCCAGGGCCGCCAGACAGTCGCGCAGCACGGCGGTGTCCTGCATCGCCTTGGCCATCGACATGGCGCCGGAATAGGTGGCCACGGCCAGTGCCGCAAAACGCTGAGGATCGGTGCCTTGCTCCCTGCCCTCCTGCTGGTCGGCCCTGATCTTATCGGCGAGCGCCTGACGCCACGCGGCAAAGATGCCGGCAAGGGCAGCGCGGAAATCGGGATCGGCGAGCGACAGTTCATGCGCGAGATTGTTGAGCGGACAGCCGCGCACGAAACCCTGCCGCTCCAGTTCCGCCGCCACGGCCTCGAACACAGCCCGCACGCCATCGCGGGCCGAAGCCGCCGCCCGCACCGGCGCGATCCATGTCTCCTCGACCGCCGCCGCGACGCGCTCATCGATTACCGCCAGCGCCAGCGCCTTCTTGGTCGGGAAATGATGATGCAGAGCCCCGCCACTGACACCCGCCGCCGCCATCAGGTCGGCCAGGCTGGAAGCGTGATAGCCGCGCACCTGAAATGATTCCTCGGCCACGTCGAGCATTTTCCTGCGCATGCCCTCGGGGTCGTTGACGCGTTTTCGCGGCCGGGGCGCTGATCGACTGGTCGTCTCTGCTGACATTGGCCAACAATAGCATGTTGACAAAACAGGACAACCGGTCTGTTTATAAACAGGACGATCAATCTGTTTAGGAGACTGCCCGATGAACCTGCCTCTGAACATTACGCCGGAGGCGGCGTTCGCCTCGCCCGTCGTCGAGCTCAGGCAGTACACATTGAAGCCCGGGCAGCGTGAAACCCTGATTGCCCTTTTCGACCGGCAGTTCGTCGAGAGCCAGGAGGCGAGCGGGATGACCGTCATCGGCCAATTCCGCGATCTGGACCGGCCGGACATGTTCGTCTGGCTGCGCGGTTTCGACAGCATGGACGCACGCAAGGATGCGCTGACCGCGTTCTACGGCGGACCGATCTGGGCTGCGCACCGTGATGCAGCCAATGCGACAATGATCGATTCCGACGATGTGCTGCTACTGAAGCCGGCTTGGGCAGGCGCTGGCCTTGACCTCTCGGGCGCGGAGCGGGCCGGCTTGGGCGCTGGCGAAAAACCGATACCAAACAAGCCACTCGCTGGCATTGTTGTCATCCGGATTCATCATTTGCGACCCGAGGCGGAGGCCAGTTTCACCAGCCGGTTCGTGGCCGAGGCGGCGCAGCTCATCACAGCGTCCAATGCACGCTTGCTCGCTGCTTTTGTTACCGAACAATCCGAAAACAGCTTTCCGCGCCTCCCCGTACGGGCAAGTGAAAACGTTTTTGTCAGCGTCATGAGCTTTGAGAACGTGGACGCGCACGCACGTCACGAGGCCGTGCTTTCAGCCTCGTCGGGTTGGCAGGCCTTCTGGCAAGCCGTCCGGCAGGATCTGAGGCGCCCAACGGAGACATTGCGTCTGGCGCCGACCTCGCGCTCGCTGCTTGGCTATCCCGTTGACGTGGCGGGGGGCAAGGGGCTGGCAACTGGCGAAGTTCATACCGTGGGATAGCCTAGCGCCTAACCACGGTTCGGCTGCCTGCGAAGCGTATTACCGGAGCACCTTCTTCAACCGATTTGCATCCTCAACGCGCACAATCTCTGCTTGAAGCCATTTGGGCAACGCGATACGCCGTTGCCGACTTCGAGAAGGAGAAACCTTGTGAGCACGCCAAAGACCAGAACCGAAACCGATACGTTCGGGCCTATCGAAGTCGCCGCCGACCGTTATTGGGGTGCGCAGGCGCAGCGTTCCCTGGGCAATTTCAAGATCGGTTGGGAAAAGCAGCCGGCTTCGATCGTGCGCGCGCTCGGCATCGTCAAGCGGGCCGCGGCGGAAGCCAACATGGACCTGAAGCGGCTCGATCCCACGATCGGCAAGGTGATCGTCGAGGCCGCGCAAGAGGTCATCGACGGCAAGCTCAACGAACATTTCCCGCTGGTGGTCTGGCAGACCGGCTCAGGCACGCAGTCCAACATGAACGCCAATGAAGTGATCTCCAACCGGGCGATCGAAATGCTGGGCGGCGCCATGGGCTCGAAGAAGCCGGTGCATCCCAACGACCATGTCAATATGAGCCAGTCGTCGAACGACACCTATCCGACGGCCATGCACATTGCCTGTGCCGAGCAGATCGTGCATCACCTGATCCCCGCGTTGCACCACCTGCACAAGGCGCTCGCCGCCAAGAGCCGGGACTTCAATCATATCATTAAGATCGGCCGCACGCACACGCAGGATGCCACCCCCCTCACCCTCGGCCAGGAGTTTTCCGGCTATGCGGCACAGGTCGCCTCCTCGATCAAGCGCATCGAGATGACGTTGCCCGGCCTGCAGGAACTGGCGCAGGGCGGCACCGCCGTCGGCACCGGCCTCAACGCGCCGGTCGGCTTCGCCGAAAGGGTTGCGGACCGGATCGCCGCCATCACCGGCATCGCCTTCGTCACCGCGCCGAACAAATTCGAGGCGCTGGCGGCCCACGATTCCATGGTGTTCTCGCACGGCGCCATCAATGCGGCCGCCGCGGCACTCTTCAAGATCGCCAATGACATCCGCTTCCTCGGTTCGGGCCCGCGCTCGGGCCTTGGCGAGCTGTCGCTGCCGGAGAACGAGCCCGGCTCCTCCATCATGCCGGGCAAGGTCAATCCGACGCAGTGCGAAGCGATGACGCAGGTCTGCGTGCAGGTGTTCGGCAACAATGCAGCGCTGACCTTCGCCGGCAGCCAAGGCCATTTCGAGCTCAATGTCTACAACCCGCTGATGGCCTACAACTTCCTGCAGTCGGTGCAGTTGCTCGCCGACGCTTCGGTTTCCTTCACCGACAATTGCGTGGTCGGCATCGAGGCGCGGGAAGACAACATCAAGGCGGCGCTCGACCGCTCGCTGATGCTGGTGACGGCGCTGGCGCCCACCATCGGCTACGACAACGCCGCCAAGATCGCCAAGACCGCGCACAAGAACGGCACCACGCTGCGCGAGGAAGCGCTGGCCACCGGCCTGGTCAGCGAAGCCGATTATGACCGGCTGGTGCGACCGGAGGACATGACGCATCCGGGGTAAGGTATTTTTCGGCGGGAGAATTTTACCCCGTCGTCGCACAGCCCGGCACGAATTTTGCGCGTCTTGCCGGGCCGCGAGAATGTACAACCTGTGAACAATGTGTCGCCACACAGGCGTCTTTGGTGAACAGTTGGCATGGTCTATTTGATTGGCATTCAACCCATTCGGAGAGCCACCATGTCCACCAACACTTCTGTCGCCGGCACCGGCACCACATCCAACGCCTCGGGCGCGATCCTCGCTGGCCGCATCCTTCTCTCAATCCTGTTCATCCTTTCGGGCTTCGCCAAGCTGACCGCGATTTCCGCCACCGCGCAATGGTTCGGCGGTATCGGCATGCCGCTGCCGACGGTCGCCGCGATCGGTTCGGGCCTGCTGGAATTCTTCGGCGGCCTCGCCATTCTGGTCGGCTTCCAGACCCGCATTGTGGCGATCGTGCTCGCCATCTTCACGCTCGCCGCCACCGCCATCGCGCATCTCAACTTCTCGGACCAGATCCAGATGCTGATGCTGGAGAAGAATCTTGGCCTTACCGGCGGCTTCATCCTGCTTGCGGTGATGGGCGCCGGCGCCTACTCGATCGACGCCAAGCGCGGCTGAAATTCCATCCTCCCAACGATCTGAATTCAGGCGGCGCGGAATTTTCCGCGCCGCTCAGACTGCTGACGAACCCCGTCGATTTTCGGCGGGGTTTTGTTTTGCGCGTTGATTGAGCTTTGTAAATTGGTGTCAGGAGAAGATGTCAGGAGGCTGGCGCTGCGCATCTGGCCTCAGGCGGGTGCTGGTTTTGGGCTTGGCCAGAGGCTGATTGCGATCTTTTTCATGTTCTGGGCGGCGGCGGCGATCAGGCACTGGCAGGCGACGCGGGTTCGCCCTCGGAAGCGGGCATAGCGGTGGCCGAAGAGCTGCTTGGCGTCGGCGAAAGACCGCTCGACCGTCTCCTTGCGGCGCCGGTAGATGGCCTTGCCCCATGCGGTCGAGCGATTGGCGTCGACCCGCTCGCGGGCGTCCTGCCAGACATGGCGCGTGATGGTGCGTTCGGCCTTGGCGTTTGAGGTGCAGGAGGCCAACAGCGGACAGTCGCGGCAGATCGCCGGATCGCTCCTGTAATGCCGGTAGCCGCTGCGGTCGGTTGTGGCATAGGCAAGCAACTGGCCCTGCGGGCAACGATAGCCGTCCGCATCCGGCTCATAGACGAAGGCGCTCTTCCTCATCATGCCGGGCTTGGGCGGGGTCGGGTTGCGATAGCCGGTGACGCCCCTGATCGTCCTGTCCTCCAGCCCCTTGGCGATGCCCGGCGTGGCGTAGCCGGCATCCAGCCCCGCAGCCGCCACATTGAAGCCGAAGCGCTCCACCTGGCGGTCGAGCCGGCCGAGATAGACGATCGAGTCATGCACGTTGGCCGGCGTGGCGAACGTGTCGGTGATGATGCCGCAACGGCCATCCACCGTGCGGTGATCGAGATAGAAGAAGCCCTTCGGCTTGCCCTCGCGCACCATGTAGCCGGCCTCCGGATCGGCACGGCTGACCTTGGTCTGCTTCTCGGGCGGCTTGCGCTGCTTCTGCTTCTGCTTCAGCGGCTTTTGGCCATGCAGCGCCCGCTCCACCTCGATGGCGCGGTCGAGTTCGCTCCAGTAGTCGGCCCGCGACTTGGCGACCAGGGCAAGGTCGTATTTGCCCTTGTTGGCGTTGGCCTTCAGATGCGTGCTGTCGGTGTAGAGCACCGTCCCGTCCACCAGCCCCGCCCGGATCGCCTGCTCGACGATGCGGTCGAAGATCGCCTGCGCGATCGTCTCGTCCTGGTAGCGCCGGCGCCGGTTCTGCGACAGCGTCGAGGCGTCGAACACCTTGTCCGTCAGCTTCAGCCGCAAAAACCAGCGGTAGGCGACATTGACCTCGATCTCGCGCACCAGCTGCCGCTCCGAGCGCACGCCGAACAGGTAGCCGATGAACAGCGCCTTGAACATCAAGGTCGGATCGAGCGGCGGTCGGCCATTGTCGGCGCAGTAGAGCGGCGCTGTCAGATCGTGGATGAAGAAAAAGTCGATCGCGCGATCGATCTTGCGCAACAGGTGGTCAGCCGGAACCAGCTGATCCAACGTCACCATCTCGAGCGCGGTCTGTTCAGGGGCGGGTCGCTTCAACATGACCCAGTGAATCAAAAACCCCCGGCAAATGCCAGGGGTTTGTCAGCAGTCTGGGCGGCGCGGAATTTTCCGCGCCGCTTTTTCGTTGTCCAAGCGCCGCGGTGGTTTCGGCCGCAGTCCCGCAGGCGTAAGGTGGACGATAGCCGGCGTGGGCCTGACCGGGGCGCCGGCAAGGGAGTAGCCATGAACCGCAATGCATTGCTCCTGGTTTCGCGGCTGCTGTTTGCCGTGCTGTTCGTGCCGTCTGGCTTCCAGGCACTCAGCAGCATCGCCGGCACAATCAATTATTTCGCCGGCCTCGGCCTGCCGCTGCCAACGCTCGCCGCCTGGGGCACGGGCCTGTTCGAGTTGATCGCCGGATTGCTGATCCTCATCGGGTTCCAGACCCGTATCGTGGCACTGCTGCTGGCGGCCTTCTGCGTCGCGGCCGGGTTCATCGGCCATTACGGCCAAGGCGCCGGCGATGCGACGCTCGCCTTCCTGCACCAGCAGATGCTGATGAAGGACATTGCTATTGCGGGCGGTTTCCTGGCGCTGGCCATGGCCGGTGCGGGAGCATGGTCGGCTGACGGACGCGGGTCCGTCTGAGGCCTGCCTACTTCATCGTCATGCTCGGGCCGCCTTCGACCGACAGCACCAGCCGGCGGTTGGTGATCTTGGCCAGCTGCGCCAGGCGCCCGGCCGGCCGCTCGCCGTAGAGATCGGCAAGCGAGGACGGCAATACCAGCGCCAGGGTGCCATTGGCACGGCTTTCCCATTCCAGTCTCGGCATGATGCCAGGCATCGCGGCGGTCAGCAGATAGACGACACGCATCATCGCCGCCAGCACGCGGGCGCGCTCCAACAGGCGCGGTGGCGCTAGTGCCTTGATCTCTGGCGCGATGCCATCATTGAAGATGCCATCATGGCGATAGGCGCTGGCGAGCGCGAGATAGGCGCGGCCAGGATGGTCGACACCGATGAAAGAAGCATGCGCGATGATGTTCAGCGACTGCCTGCCGCGATATTCGGGATGCGCACGCCAGCCGATATCGGCAAGCAGGCAGGCGGCGTGCCGATAGCGCGCCTCGTCCTCCGTTTCGTCGATGCCGAAAGCCTTGAAGGCCTTGCCGGTCCATTCGACGAGATCATGCGCGTGATGGACCGAACGCGAGCGCAGCAGAGCCAGTTCCTCAGCGGCCGAGATGAGCGGATCGGCGTTCTGCTCCTCCTCATCGAGCAGCGAATAGAGAAAGCCCTCGCGTACGCCCTGCGCCGAGACGACGATCTTCGACGGCTGCATCGCCGACATGATCTCCTGCAGCACGACGGCACCGTAGGGCAGCAGCGAGCGGCGGTTCTTGGAGACGCCCTCGATGCCCTTGACTTTCTCGACCTCGCCCTTGGCCACCTGCTTCAGGAAGTTCTGGGCTGCACCGTCGGCCGAAATCTCGTAGTGATGCATGACGCCGAGCGGGTAGTTGGTCATCTCCATGTGCAGGCGGGCGAGGTTTCGCCAGGTGCCGCCGACTGCGTAGAAGGCCCTGCCCTGTCCGCCCTTGAGTAGTTTCGCCCGCGCCAGTTCCTGGCGCGCGATTTTCTGCGCCTGAACGAGCGAATTCTTCGCCATGTCCTGCAGACGCAGGCCGCCGAGCGGCAGCGTTATGCCTTCGCCCATCGCCTCGCCCTTGATGTCGATCAATTCCAGGCTGCCACCGCCCAGATCGCCGACGATACCGTTGGCGGGGTGAAAGCCGGAGATAACGCCGAGCGCCGAGTAGTAGGCCTCCTGGCGGCCGGAAAGCACCCGGATTTCGGTCTTCAGCACTTCCTCGGCGCGATGGATGAAATCCGGGCCGTTGACCGCCTCGCGGGCGGCGGCGGTCGCCAGCACATACATATGCTCGGCGCCGGCTTGATCGGAGAGTGCCCGAAAACGGCGGAATTCCTCCATCGAGCGCGTCACCGCATCCGGGTCGAGCTTTCCCGTCGATACGATGCCACGGCCGAGACCCGCCAGCATCTTTTCGTTGAACAGCATGGTCGGCGAACGCGCCAATCCCTCATAGACGACGAGACGGATCGAGTTCGAGCCGATGTCGATGATGGACAGCGGACGGCGGTCCTGCAGCCGGCCCTGGGAAATCGACAACATCAGTTGGACGCTGCGGCGTTCTTCTTGCGGCGCTTGAACTGGGCGATCCGCTGGGGCGCATGCGACTTCAGCGCGTCACCCCGTCCCGACAGGCTCGGATTGGTCATGAAATATTCCTGCGCGTTGAACGGTTCCTCGCCCTCCTCCAGCACGACACGCCGGGAAGTTCCATCAGCCAATACGTCGAAACTTTGCTGATTGTCCATGATGTTGCCCAGCATGATCTGACCCAGAACCTGTTCATGCACAGTTGGATTGGTGATCGGCACCATGGTCTCGACGCGGCGGTCGAGATTGCGCGGCATGAGGTCGGCGGAGGAGATGTAGACGATCGCCTCGTCCGCCGGCAGGCCGTGGCCATTGCCGAAGCAGTAGATGCGGCTGTGTTCGAGGAAGCGGCCGACGATCGACTTGACCCTTATGTTCTCCGACAGGCCCGGCACTTGCGGCCTGAGGCAGCATATGCCGCGCACGACGAGGTCGATTTCCACCCCGGCACGGCTGGCATCATAGAGCGCATCGATGATGATCGGGTCGACAAGCGAGTTCATCTTCATCCAGATGCGCGCCGGCCTGCCCTCCAGCGCGTGGGCGACTTCGTCCGATATGTGTTGGAGAATGCGGTTTCTGAGCGTGAACGGCGAGATCGCGATACGCATCTCGGCGGTCGGCTCGGCATAGCCGGTGATGAAGTTGAACAGCTGGGCGACATCGCGCGCGATCGTCGCATCGGTGGTGAAGAAGGACAGGTCGGTGTAGATGCGCGCTGTGACCGGGTGGTAGTTGCCGGTGCCGAGATGCACGTAGTTGCGCAGCTTGCCGTCCTCGCGCCGCACCACCAGGGACATCTTGGCGTGGGTCTTGAGTTCGAGGAAACCGAACACAACCTGCACGCCGGCGCGTTCGAGATCGCGGGCCCAGCGGATGTTGGCTTCCTCGTCGAAACGGGCCTTGAGCTCGACCAGCGCCGTCACCGATTTGCCGGCCTCGGCCGCGTCGACCAGCGCACGCACGATAGGGCTGTCGTTGGAGGTGCGGTAGAGCGTCTGCTTGATCGCCACCACCTCGGGGTCGGCCATCGCCTGGCGCAGGAACTGCACCACCACATCGAAGGATTCGTAGGGATGGTGGACAATGATGTCCTTCTCGCGGATGGCGGCGAAACAGTCGCCGCCATGCTCGCGGATACGTTCGGGGAAGCGGGGATTGTAAGGCGTGAATTTCAGGTCGTCGCGGGCCACGGCGACAATTTCGGAGATCTGGCTGAGCGCCAGCGGGCCGGTGAGCACGCTGATACGGCTCGACGAAACACCGAGCTCGCCGGCGACGAAATCGCGCAGTTCGGCCGGCATCAGCCTGTCGAACTCGATGCGGATCACCGAACCGCGGCGGCGGCGCTTCAGCGCCGTCTCGAACAGTCGCACGAGATCTTCCGATTCCTCCTCGACCTCGATATCGCTGTCGCGGATGATCCGGAAGGTGCCGGAGCCCTTGACCTCATATCCCGGGAACAGCTTGCCGATATAGAGGCCGACCGCCTCCTCCAGCGGGATGAAGCGGACATGATTCCTGCGGTCCGGCAGGCGGATGAAGCGCTTCAGCGCCACCGGCAGGCGCAGCAGCGCGCTCATCTCCTCGCCATTCTTGCGATGGCGAAGCTGCAGCGCCATCGAGAAGCCGAGATTGGGAATGAACGGGAACGGATGCGCCGGGTCGATCGACAGTGGGGTAAGCACCGGAAACACCTGGTCCTGGAAATGCTCTTCCAGCCAGACCTTCTCGTCCTTGGTCAGGGCGTCGCGGGTGATGCTCTCGATGCCTTCCTTGTTGAGCAGTATCGTCAGCGCCGAAAGGCTCTTCTGCTGATCTTCCTGCAGCCGCTCGACCTCGCGCAGCAGCTGTTCGAGCTGCTGTTCGGGCGTGCGGCCGTCAGGGCTCTTCAGCACGATGCCCTCGCGGACCTGACCGGCGAGGCCGGCGACGCGCACCATGAAGAACTCGTCGAGGTTGGCGGCCGAGATCGACAGGAAGCGCACGCGTTCGAGGAGCGGGTGGTGCTCGTTCAGCGATTCTTCGAGAACGCGGCGATTGAACTGCAGCCAGGAAAACTCCCGATTGACGAAACGGTCCGGATTGCCGCCCTGCGGGCTCGCCGCCTCGACATTGATGAATTCGCTCTGCACCGGCTTCAGTTCGTTCATGATTCCTGCTCTTCCCAGCCGCTGTCGTCCGAACGCCGCGCCCGCGAGGGTCGTCCGACGAATCGACACATACCCTCCCGTAACCGATTCCGGTTGCGGGGGTCAGGCATGACCGAGCTTAACTTATCCTCTGACAGGCTTTTGCAACAGTTTGATTTCATCGATCTTGCAAAGAGACGGGTTATGATCCAGATGCAATTGCAAGAGATCAGGAGACGACGATGGCAGGCGGTTCCATTCCCCATTTCCAGAACGATGCGGGCTACCCGGCGATCGACATCGGGGTCAAGGAATTCATGTGCACGGGCGCCAACCCGCCTTTCGACCACCCGCATGTGTTTCTCGATATGGGCGACGACAATGAGAAGGTCTGCCCCTATTGCTCGACGCTCTACCGCTATTCGCCAAAGCTGAAGGCGACGGAAACGGTGCCGGCCGGCTGTCTCTACATCGACCGGGCCGCCTGATTTCCAGCGGCTGAAATCATGCCCGATGCACAGCCCCGGCAGATCGTGATCGCCGGAGCTGGCGTCGCCGGGCTGACCGCGGCCCTGGCTTTCGGCGAACGCGGCTACCCCGCACAGCTGTTCGAACAGGCGGAGCGGCTGGACGCGGTGGGCGCCGGCATCCAGCTTTCTCCAAACGCGACACATATCCTACGCCAGCTCGGCGTGCTCGACCGGCTGCTGCCGGCAGCGGTGCGTCCGGAAGCAGTGGTGCTGAAGGACGCCGCGACGTTGCGCGAACTGGCGCGCGTGCCGCTGGGGCAAGCCGCCGAAAAACGTTGGGGGGCGCCTTATCTCGTCGCTCACCGGGCCGATCTGCAGAGCGCACTGACCGAACGCGTCGCCGAAAACCCGAATATTGCGCTCGTCACAGGCGCGCGCTTGAGCGATGTTGTCACAGGTGGCGATGGTGTGACGGCCACAGTCGAGAAGGACGGCAAGACCGTCCAGTCACAGGGCTTCCTTTTGGTCGGGGCCGATGGCGTATGGTCGTCGGTGCGCGCGGTTGTCGATCGGGCCCGGGGAGCGGCATCGCCGAGAAGCCGTTTTTCCGGCGAACTGGCCTGGCGCACCACTGTCGCTGCCGGCAGCGCCGCCGGACAAGCATTTGCCGCGATCGGCGCTACCGACAGCGTCACGACCTTCCTGCATCCGGGATTCCACATGGTCGCCTACCCCGTCAGCAAGAGTGACGCTTTCAACCTTGTCGCCTTCACCAGAGGCGAGCGCATTGCCGAGGGCTGGTCCGGGCATGCCGATCCCGGCATCCTCGCCGGCGCCATGCGCGGCACGGCCGCGGGCCTTGCAAGGCTGGTAGAAATGGCTGGCCCTTGGCTGACTTGGCCGCTCCATACAGTCGAACAGAAGCAGCCCTGGACGACGCCAGCCGGCATCGCTCTGATCGGTGACGCCGCACATGCGATGACCCCGTTCGCTGCACAAGGCGCGGCAATGGCCATCGAAGACGCGGCAACGCTTGCCAGCCTGGTGGCTGACTTCCCTGCCGATCTGCGTCAGAGCCTCACCATCTGGGAAAATCTCCGGCGGCCGCGCATCGTCAAGGTCATCCGGCGCGGTGCGCTTAACCGCCTCGCCTGGCATGCCTCGGGTCCGGTGGCATTCGCCCGCAACCTGGTTCTGGCGAAGCGGCCACCGGAAAAGCTCGTTGCGGATCTGGACTGGCTCTACGGATGGAGGCAGCGGAGGATCATCAGGCGTTAGCCCGCCAGGAAGTCCCATCTGTCTTGACGCAATGGTGAATTGTAGTTACATTTTTGTGGTTACTGCGCATGAACGAATTGCGGTTTGAATGGGATCCAGAAAAGGCAGCATCAAATCTGCGCAAGCATGGCGTGAGTTTCGAGACTGCCGTTCGTGTTTTCTCCGACCCTTCCGCGCTGGCGGTACAGGACAGAGTCGAAAACGGCGAATACCGTTGGCAGACCATCGGTAGGATTGACGGCACGCTCGTATTGCTTATTGCCCATGCCGATCGAGAAGAAGATGGAACCGAGGTTATACGGATCATTTCAGCGCGCAGAGCCACGACGAAAGAAAGAAGATATTATGCGCAAAATCGTTCGATTTGAATTCGACCCGACAAATCCCTCTCCGTTGACAGAAGCACAGAAGGCGGAAATCGCAGCGTTGAAAGCGCGCTCGCAAGATGACGTCGATACGAGCGACACTCCCGAATTGGCCGAAGAATTCTGGCAAAATGCTGCTCGAAATCCGCATTTCAGACCTATAAAGCAGCAACTGACCCTTCGCCTCGATTCCGACCTTGTCGCCTGGTTCAAGAGACGCACCCCCGATGGTCGGGGCTATCAGAGCGCGATCAACAAGGCACTACGCGACTATATGATGAGGCAGGATCGCAAAACGGGCTGACCGCTGCTGTCCAAATTTCAATTGTAAAGCCGCAGCGACAGCCCAAGCGAAGCCGGGAGCGGATTCCACCAGCCAGTGCGAAGCCCGGCCGTGCGCAGTGCCGCCGCCGTCCAGGTGTTGCAGCCGATCAGCGCGTTGAAACGGCCATTCGCCTCGTAGAAGCGGTCGAAGTTGGAGTAGCCCGCATTCTCGATCACGACCGGGCCGTTCTGCCCCTGCTGGAAGCTGGCCGCGATATAATCGAGCAACGCCGCGAACCGATCCTCGCCAATGTCGAAGCCAGCGACGTCAGGATGCGGCTCGGCGATCGCGCCGGCGACATCGACATGCATCACAGAGGCATCGAGCGTCATCGCCTTGACCACTGGCACCGCCTTTAGTTGCGACCATGTTGGCGTTTCAAGATAGAAGGCGCGACCACCCCAGCCGAAGACGATGTAGCGCACCTCGGGTGCGTCGGCCGGAAGGCCGGCCTCGGTCAGGAAATGAAAACGCCTGCGAACCGCGTCGTCCACCGGGATGGCGATGTCGGTGTGGATCGGGTTCTTCAGCACCAATATGCGCCGCGTGCTCTCGCCAGCGGCGGCCGCCGGCCAGAGCGGGCGTGGCACCAGCGTGCCGAGGACGGCGGCAAGCATGAACATGGCTGCCAACATGGCCAGGAAACGCAGGGGCTTTTTCATCGGCGTCCGGTTTGGGGGCTCCCTCTCCTCGACGGCAGCGACCATGGCCGATCGCCATATGCAAAAAGCCCGGCCGTGGTGCCGCCGGGCTTGTTTTGAACCGGTGCCGGAGCGCTCAGTGCAAGATCTGCGACAGGAACAGTTTCGTACGCTCGTGGCGCGGATGATCGAAGAATTCGGCCGGTGTGTTCTGCTCGACGATCTGGCCCTGATCCATGAAGATCACCCGGTTGGCGACCTTGCGGGCAAAGCCCATTTCGTGCGTGACGCACAGCATGGTCATGCCTTCCTCGGCAAGGCCGACCATGGTCTCCAGCACTTCCTTGATCATTTCCGGGTCGAGCGCCGAGGTCGGCTCGTCGAACAGCATGATGCGCGGGTTCATGCACAGCGAACGGGCGATCGCCACGCGCTGCTGCTGGCCGCCGGAGAGCTGGCCCGGATACTTGTTGGCCTGCTCCGGAATCTTGACGCGCTTGAGGAAATGCATGGCGATTTCCTCGGCCTGCTTCTTCGGCGTCTTGCGCACCCAAATCGGCGCCAACGTGCAGTTCTCCAGGATGGTCAGGTGCGGGAACAGATTGAAGTGCTGGAACACCATGCCGACCTCGCGGCGCACTTCGTCGATCTTCTTCAGATCATTGGTCAGTTCCTTGCCGTCGACGATGATCTTGCCCTTCTGGTGCTCTTCCAGGCGGTTGATGCAGCGGATCATCGTCGACTTGCCGGAGCCGGACGGGCCGCAGATGACGATGCGCTCGCCGCGCATAACCTTGAGGTTGATGTCCTTCAGCACATGAAACTCGCCGTACCATTTGTGCATGGCGATGATGTCGATGGCGACATCGGTGGTCGAGATGTGCATCTTGGCGGCATTGACCTTGAGCTCTTCCGCGCTGACGGCGTTTTCGGTGGCCATGACAGGATCCCCTTATTCTTTTGTTTAGCGTCTGTAGCCGGTGTCGAGTCGGCGTTCGGTGTACATCGAATAGCGCGACATGCCGAAGCAGAACAGCCAGAACACGAAGGCGGCGAAGACCAGACCGGATTTCGCGGTCTGTGGCGTCGCCCAATTGGCATCCGAGAAATTCTGTTTGACGACGCCGAGCAGGTCGAACATCGAGATGATGAGAACCAGACTGGTGTCCTTGAACATGCCGATGAAGGTGTTGACGATGCCGGGGATGACCAGCTTCAGCGCCTGCGGCAGCACGATCAGCCCCATCTTCTGCCAGTAGCCGAGGCCAAGCGAATCGGCGCCTTCATACTGGCCCTTCGGGATCGCCTGCAGGCCGCCGCGCACGACTTCGGCCATATAGGCCGCCGCAAACAGCGACACGCCGATCAATGCCCTGAGAAACTTGTCGAAGGTGACCCCAGCCGGCAGGAACAGCGGCAGCATGACGCTGACGAAGAACAGAACGGTGATCAGCGGGATGCCGCGCACCGTCTCGATGAAGACCACACAAAGCGTCTTGACGATCGGCATCTTCGAACGCCGGCCGAGCGCCAGCACAGTGCCCAGCGGTAGCGACACGGCAATGCCGACGAAGGACAGGCTGAGCGTTACCAGCAGGCCGCCCCACCGCGAGGTCTCGACATGCGGCAGGCCGAACATGCCGCCGATCAGCAGAACGAACGAAACGATCGGCAACACCAGGAAGAGCAGGATCGCGTTCAGTCCCTTGCGCGGCACGCGCGGGATCAGCATCGGCACCAGCAGCGCCACGAACAGGATGGCGACCAGAATCGGGCGCCAGCGCTCCTCGATCGGATAGGTGCCGAACATGAACTGGCCGAACTTGGCATTGACGAAGGCCCAGCACGCGCCGCTCCAGCCGTCCGGCTGAATGCCGCCTTGCGCAACGGTGGCGCAGACAGTGCGATTCGGCCCTGTCCACTGGGCATTGATGAACGCCCAGTTGATGATCTGCGGCAGGATCATGACGACCAGCGCGATGCCTATGATGGTCAGGATCGTGTCACCGACCGAACCGACCAGGTTCTTGCGCACCCAGGCCGTTGGGCCGCGCACGCTTGCTGGCGCAGGCTGCGCCAGCACCATCTCGGCACGCACCCAGGACATGTCGTGTTCCTGCATGGCTCTACCTTTCCACCAGCGCCATCTTGGCGTTGACCACGTTCATGACGGCCGAGGTCACAAGGCTGAGTATGAGGTAGGCGACCATCATGATCAGCACGCCTTCGACCGCCTGTCCGGTCTGGTTGAGCACGGTGCCGGCGGTCGCCGTCAGGTCCGGATAGCCGATGGCGATCGCCAGCGACGAGTTCTTGGTCAGGTTGAGATACTGGCTGGTCAGCGGCGGGATCACGATGCGCATGGCCTGCGGCACCACGACGAGCCGCAAAATCGGCCCCGAGCGCAAGCCCAGGGCGCCGGCCGCCTCGGTCTGGCCTTTGCTGACCCCCCTGATGCCGGCGCGCACGATCTCGGCGATGAAGGCTGCCGTGTAGCAGGACAGAGCCAGATAGAGCGACAGGAACTCCGGCTTGACCTGGAAGCCGCCGGTCAGGTTGAAGGTCGACTGTTTCGGCAGATCAAAGGTGAGCGGCATTCCGCTGAGCAGGAAAGCGAGCAGCGGCAGGCCAACGATCAGCGCGAAGGAGGTCCAGAACACCGGGAATTGCTGGCCGGTCGCCATCTGGCGCTGGCGCGCCCTGCGGGCGACGAACCATGCCATGGCAACAGCCACGACGAGCGCCACCAGGATCAGCCAGGAACCCTCGCCCCAGATGGTGCGCGGAAAATAGAAGCCGCGCTGGTTGAGGAAGGAACCAAACGGCAGATGGATACTGTCACGTGGCGCCGGCAGCACGGCAAGCACGCCGGAATACCAGAAGAAGATGACCAGCAGCGGCGGGATGTTGCGAAAGATCTCAACATAGACCGTGCAGATCTTCTGGATCAGCCAGTTCTGCGACAGGCGGCCGATGCCGATGACGAAGCCGATGATGGTGGCGGTGATGATGCCGGCGACGGCGACGATGATCGTGTTGATCAGGCCGACGACGATGGCGCGGCCGTAAGTATCGTCAGACGTGTAGGCGATCGGCGTGTCCGAGATATCGAACCCGGCACGTCCCTTGAGGAAGCCGAAGCCGGAGGCGATGTGCAGGCGCTGCAGATTGTCGATGACGTTCTGCACGATCCACCACACAGAGCCGAACAGAACGATGACGACAAGCGTCTGGAAGAAGAGACTGCGGACTTTCGGATCATTGACGAAGGAAGCCCGGCTGGACTCCTCGCGAAGAACTTCCTGCGATGCCATTCGACCGTCCCCTGGAAAGAGAAACCGGGAGGCAGATGATATGCCTCCCGGATCACATTTCAATCAGCGGATCGGCGGAGCATATTGCAGGCCGCCCTTGGTCCACAGCGCGTTGATGCCGCGAGCGATCTTGAGCGGGCTGCCCGAGCCGACATTGCGATCGAACATTTCGCCGTAATTGCCGACGGCCTTGACGATGTTGACGACCCAGTCATTGGAGACGCCGAGATCGGTGCCGATCTTGGTGTCGGCTTCCTGGCCGAGCACGCGCTTGATCTCGGGGCTTGTCGAGTTCTTCATCTCATCGACATTGGCCTTGGTGATGCCAAGTTCCTCGGCGTCGAGCAGCGCGAAATAGGTCCACTTGACGATATGGTACCACTGGTCGTCGCCCTGGCGCACCGCCGGTCCGAGCGGCTCCTTGGAGATGATCTCGGGCAGCACGACGTGATCGGCTGGCGAGCCGAGAGTGAGGCGGATGCCGTAGAGACCCGACTGGTCGGTGGTGTAGACATCGCAGCGGCCGGCATCGTAGGCGGCATTGACCTCTTCGAGCTTCTCGAAGACGACCGGATTGTACTCCATCTTGTTCGCCTTGAAGTAGTCGGCGAGATTGAGCTCGGTGGTGGTGCCGCTCTGCACGCAGACGGCGGCGCCCGAAAGCTGGAGCGCCGAATTGACGCCCGGCAGTTTCTTGGCGTTGATCATGAAACCCTGGCCGTCATAGTAGGTCGTGCCGACGAAATTCAGGCCAAGTGCTGTGTCGCGGTTGATGGTCCAGGTGGTGTTGCGCGACAGAACGTCGACCTCGCCGGACTGCAGGGCGGTGAAGCGCTCCTTGGCGCTGAGCGGCGTGAACTTGACCTTGGTGCCGTCACCGAAGACAGCGGCTGCAACGGCGCGGCAGAAATCCGCGTCGATGCCTTGCCAGTCACCCTTGTCATCCGGCGCCGAGAAGCCGGCCAAACCTGTCGAGACGCCACACTGGATGAAGCCCTTCGCCTTGACGGTGTCGAGCGTGCTCGCCGAAGCGGCCGACGCCATAATCCCCAGCGTGGCGGCGCCAAGAATGCCGAAAGCAATATGTTTCATGACCCACAGACCCTTTTCTCTGTTTTCAGGCAAACCCTGATCTTTTTTCCCGTGTGAACGCAGTTCCCATCCCGGCCCATTCCCGGAACCCCGCATCGCAACCGACGCGCTGCCTCCCATTCACGGACGGCATCGAAGGCGATAATTCCCGTGAGGTCAAGGGAAATGACCGAATCCCAACGTGTTTGAAAATCGATTGCCCTGTTTGCCTGAATTGCAGACAAACGCACCCGCAATTTGATCAGTGTGCAAATAAAGCCGGCAAAGCGCATTCAACACAATGCGGGGCCGCGGTAACGAAATCCATCTTCGCAATAGCTTTGGCGCTACTGATCTGGACGCGCCACGAATTGGCCCTTCCGAAGACTGTCACCAGGGCTGCGGCCTTGGAACGCGCGAGATGGGAGCCTCGTTCCGGCCGCCGCCATCAACGCGCCGGAAATGCGCGGGATCAACTGGGCCGTGACTGCCTTTTCCCGGGGAAACGAGGACGGCGATGGCGGCGACCCCCACCATGTTCATGACGCCGACAACGAACAGCAGGGCGATCAGCACCACGCACTTGGCAGCGAGGTCGGCGCCTGGCCGCGACGCCGATCCGCTGGAGAATTGGCACATTCGAAGTCCATTCCTGGCGGGTGCTGGGCTGTTGCACGGCCCATGACGCCGCACTATGGCTAGCGCCCTATCAAACAAGGCGAAGAAGAATGGCGAAAGACGGCAGCGCGCAGGGTTACGGCAAGGTGGGCATCAACACGCGGCTTGCCCATTCGGGCAACAACCCGCATGACTATTTCGGCTTCGTCAATCCGCCGGTTGTGCATGCCTCCACCGTGCTGTTCCGCAATGCCGAAGCAATGGTGGGACGCAGCCAGAAATACACTTACGGTACGCGCGGCACGCCGACGACGGATGCCCTTGCCCACGCCATCGACGCGCTGGAGGGATCCGCCGGCACCATCGTGGTGCCGTCTGGCCTGGCAGCGGTGACCGTTCCGCTGCTCGCCTTCCTATCGGCCGGCGATCATCTCCTGATCGTCGATTCCGTCTACCATCCGACCCGCAATTTCGCCGACACGATGCTGAAGCGGCTCGGCGTCGAGGTGGAGTATTATGATCCCCGCATCGGCGCTGGCATTGCCGCCTTGATCAAGCCCAACACCAGGGTCGTGTTCACGGAATCGCCGGCTTCCAACACCTTCGAGGTGCAGGATATCCCGGCGATCGCCAAGGCGGCGCGTGCGGCCGGCGCCATCGTGATGATGGACAATACCTGGGCGACGCCGCTCTATTTCCGGCCGCTCGACCATGGCGTCGACATCTCCATCCATGCAGCAACCAAATATCCGGCCGGCCATTCCGACGTGCTGCTTGGCACGGTCTCGGCCAATGAGAGCTGCTGGAAGCAACTTTATGAGAGCTTTTGCACGCTTGGTTGCTGCGCGGGCCCCGACGATGTCTACCAGGTGCTGCGCGGCCTGCGGACCATGGGCGTGCGCCTGGAGCATCACCAGCGCAGCGCATTCGCCATCGCGTCGTGGCTCGAAGGCGAGAAGGGCGTGGCGCGCGTGCTTCACCCCGCCCTTCCCAGCCATCCTGACTACAACCTATGGAAGCGCGACTTCACCGGTTCGAGCGGCATCTTTTCGATCGTGCTTGCCGGAGGCGGCCAGAGACAGCAGCACGCCTTCCTCGACGCGCTGCGGATATTTGGGCTCGGCTATTCCTGGGGTGGGTATGAGAGCCTTGCGGTGCCGGTCTGGCTCATCGACCGCGTTGTTGCAACGGCCCCTTATGAAGGTCCGTTGATCCGCCTGCAGATCGGCCTTGAGGATGTCGACGACCTGAAAACCGACATCATGCGCGGCCTGGCCGCAGCCGCCGCCTGACCGTCGCAAACGAGGCCGACTGCCGGACGGAACGGCAAGAACGACCACAACATCTTTGACGCTGATGACAAAGCGCGAGCCTCTCGCAGCAGTCCGGCGAGGCGCGGCGCGCAATATTATTCTCCCGGGTCGCGACTTTCCGGATTTGTTTGACTTTCAAATCCGCGGGTTCGGCTGCATTGCGTGGCGCACCGGAATCCGCGCTCAACCCACTCGTCATAGGCTTGCCCATGGCCTTTCGTCTTTTTGTCCCCATCCTCGCCGGCGCGACGCTGCGTGAACGCATGCTGGCGTGTATCGGCGCCACGCTCGGCATCGCGCTGACCGGCGTGATCAGCGGGCTGGCCATGGGCGGCGGCCCGCACGTAGCCCTGCTGGTGGCGCCGATGGGCGCATCCGCCGTGCTTCTCTTCGCCGTACCGGCGAGCCCGCTGGCGCAGCCCTGGTCGATCATCGGCGGCAATTCGATATCGGCGCTGGTGGGGGTTACCGTGGCGCATTTCGTCCATGATCCGGTCATTGCGTCGGGCCTGGCTGTAGCGCTCGCCATCGCGGCGATGTCGTTCACACGCTGCCTGCATCCGCCAGGCGGCGCGGCGGCGCTGACGGGGGTGCTCGGTGGGCCGGCCGTCATCAGCGCGGGCTTCCTGTTTCCGTTCGTGCCGGTGGCCTTGAATTCGACCATTCTGGTCACGCTCGGCTTCCTCTTCCACAAACTCGCGCGGCGCAACTATCCGCATGTCGCCGCCCCCGCCGCCAACAGCCACGGCACCGCCGATCCGCCGGCGCAGCAGCGCGTCGGCTTCCGGCCCGAGGATATCGACGCGGCGCTGACCACGCTCGACGAGACGTTCGACATCGACCGCGACGACCTCGAACGGCTGCTGAGACAAGTCGAGTTGCAGGCCATGGTGCGCTCGCACCGGACGCTGCTGTGCAAGGACATTATGTCCCGCGACGTCGTTTCAGTGCCCGAGCAGGCCACGATCGACGAGGCGCGCCAGCAACTGCTCGATCATAATATCCGCACCTTGCCGGTGGTCGACGCCGAAGCAAGGCTGGTTGGCGCCGTCGGCTTGCGCGAACTGACGAAAGCCACCGACACCGTGAAGAGCGTGATGTCGAAAGCCGGCACCGCCGCGCCCGAGGCGCCGGCGATGAGCCTGCTGCCGGTGCTGACCGACGGGCGCAGCCATGCCGTGGTCATCGTCGACGGCGAGCGGCGGATTCTCGGCCTGATCACCCAGACCGACCTTCTGGCGGCGGCCGCGCGCGTGCAAACGGCAGGCAAGGGATTGGCGGCGGCTTGAAATAGCGGTGCCGCCACGGTGGGAGCGGTCGATGTTTTTCCGCTTCCAACTCAAGATGAAAGGCCATGTCGACGTATCGCCCTGACCCGCGGGCCCGCTCGAGGTACAGGGAACCGCACCCGGCCTCGTCGCGGCGGGCGGCATGCATCCACGAGTCATCATGGCGCGGCCTGCGCCGCTCGATCCTGGCGTCGGGGGCGCAGATCCTTGGTCCGGTCATGCGGAAAATCGTGCTGCTGATCGACGGTAGCTTTTCGATCATGCTGATCCATCGCTATCGCGGATTCCAGGCAGCCGGGTCTAGAATCCGAACGCCAGCCACGCGGTCCCGACGACGAGCGTCACCAGCGTCAGCGGCAGGCCGACCTTGAAGAAAGCGCCGAACGATAGCTGCGTGCCCGCGCTGCGCGCCTGTTCGGCGACGATCAGGTTGGCGACCGAGCCGAGCAACGTGAAATTGCCGGCCAGCGTCGAGCTCATGGCGACGACCAGCCAGGCGCGCTCCGGATTCTCCAGGCCGGGTATGAACGGCCGCAGCGCCAGCACGGCCGGAACATTGCTCATGATGTTGGAGAGTACCGCCGTGAAGCCGGACAGGCGCCAGACGTCGTCCAGGCCGAGATTCCTGGCCGAGGCAATGATGTCGGGCGTCAGCAGCGTCCTTTCGGCGCCCGCCACCACCACGAACAGACCGGCGAACATGAACAACAGCGGGCCATCGATCTCACGGTAGATGCGTTCCGGCTTGATGGCGCGGGTGAGCAGGAGAATGGCGCCGCCGATCAAGGCTGCCTTGGCAACGGGAACGCCGGCGAAGAAGGCAATGGCCAACCCGATGCAGACAATCACGGCCTTCAGCACTTGCCCGCGATGCATGCGGCCGCGCGAGAGATGCGGCGTCAATTGGGCGGTGCGGGTGAATTCGGCCCGGTAGACGATGCGCACGATGACGATGACCGCGACAAGGCCGAACAAGGCGACCGGCGCCAGCGCCGCCGAAAAGGCCGGATAGGAAATGCCCGACAGCGCCCCGATGACCATATTCTGCGGATTGCCGGTAATGGTGGCGACACTGCCGCAGTTCGACGCCGTGGCGGTGGCGATCAGATAGGGAACCGGGTTGCGGTTGATGACGCGGGTGACGTGGACGACGATCGGCGCCATGACCAGACAGATGGCGTCATTGACCAGGAAGGCCGAGAGCACGCCGGTCAGCAGCGTCACCATCACCAGGAGCATGAAGGGCGCATGCGCATGCTCGATGGCGATGGCGCCAAGGCCGCGGAAGGCGCCCGACACCTTCAGATGCGCCACCACGATCATCATGCCGAGGAGAAGCGTGATGGTGTCGAAATTGATGGCGCGGTAGGCATCCTCCATGCTGACCGTGCCGATGGCGATCATCGCCGCGCCGCCAAGCAGCGCAATGCCTGCCCGGTCAAGGCGCAGGCCAGGTATACGGCCGATGGCGACGCCGGCATAGGTGAGGACCAGGATCAGCAGTGCCGTCGCGCCCATCAGTGTCATCGATAGAAGCCCTGCTCGATCTGTTTGCGCACCGATGCCGGCCGCCCCGCGATTCGCCTGATGAAAGCCTTAGCGCGATGTGGAGATCGATGCCAAACGAGCTGGTTGGATCGTTGGCCGAGAGTGTCTGGAAGACCAGGCCGCGTGGCACCGCTAACTGCGATAAAAGTCCAGCCGCTGCCGCAATGCCTGTGGCGAAAACAGTTCCTCGACGGTCTGCCGCGCCTTGCGGCCCACTCTCGCCCGCAGCGCCGGGTCGGTTTTGAGTTCGGCCAGAATCGCTGCCGCCTGTTGCGTCGTTTCGAACAGGTAGCCGTTTTCGCCGTGCCTGATATGGTCGGCGTAGCCGCCATGCGAATGGCTGACCACGGGCAAACCGCAGGCCATCGCCTCGAATACCACGCGGCCGAATGTCTCCACATGGGAACCGGTGCGATAGTAGAACACGTCGAGCTTCGGCAAGAACTGTTCGGCGGCCAGTTGGCCCTGAGGCAGGAGTTCGAGTTGGGGGTGCGGCGCGAGCTTGTCCCTGAGCGGCATCCCGCCCTGAATCCGTACCGCAGCGCCATCGGCCAGCAAGGCCTCGTAGAGCGCCACATCGTCGCCATGATGCTTGTCCGCCGTATCCCGGCTCAGCCGCCCCACGGTAAACGGACCATCCGGCCTTGCCACCCGTGGTGAGAAACGGTCGATATCGATCGGCGACGGATGCACGACGCCTTCGACATGCAGCATGCGCTTTTGAAAATCGGAGATCAGCACCAATTCAGCTTCCGGCCAGCCCAGCAGGCGCGGCATGCGTGTCGTCAGCGCAATGATCTTCGGATGGAAGGTGTTGAAGACATAGATCAGCCGGCGCGGCCGCCGGATCAGGTAGGGCCACAGCTTGTTGCGCCAGTGCGCGCCGACGAAAACATAGGTGGCGCCATCGGGCACGTTGCGCGTGGCCGGCGAGATACGGCGAATCGGAAACTGCCGCATCAACTCGTCGGACACGCGCGAGGAGGTTGCCCAAAGACGTACTGCCGAGTCGGCGCTCAACAGCCGATACAGTTCCAGGGTTTCGCGTTCGCTGCCGCCAAACGGGTTTTGAAAGCCGTTGAACAAATGGATCATGATCGCTGTGCTTATCTGGCCTTGCCGGGGCTGTCTCGCCATTCATTCGCCGGCACCGAAAACGCCCCGGCCGTGCCGTCGGCCGGGACGGTCGAGGAGCTCAAGAAGGCTGGAACGTACGAAGAACGCCACAGCAATGAAGAATGCCGTGCCGGCGGCCGTGACAGCGATCACCCTGCCCCAGCTGGTCGGCGACAGGTCAAGCTTCATCCTGTTCCACTCCGTTAGCCGTCCCTGCCATGACGTGCCAACGCAAACAGATAAGACTTTCCTTCAATTCGAGATCAGATGACCCGGAGCCGGGCACGCTCGCTAATGGACGATCGTGCTCCGGCGATGAAAGCAAAGCTCATTCACCGAATTCAAGCGGATGCAGGGAAATCCTGAACGTCAGCGGTTGGGCATCGATTCGCCCGCCTCGACAACGAAAGATGCCGCGATCAGGTCGTCGGCATCCAGTTGTAGGGAGCCGTCGCCTGCCCCCATGATGGCGGCGACCTTGTGAAAGGTCTTCATCTCATAATCGGAAATTTCGGCATCCCGCATTCTGGCCTTCAGTTCGGCGATACGCCGCCCCAAGGCAGGGGACGTTCCAATTTCACGTTTCGACATGGCTTGGCTTCTCCTCCCCCAACCCGCGCTTGCTTTGCCTCGCCCATTCGCCAGCCCGCACATTGCCCTTTATGAGGCTCCGCGAATACAAGGCCCCGAACGCGCAGTGCGCGCTAAGGTTCCAGCCTTGGCAGATCACGAAATAATTTCACGGTCGCCGCGCGGACGGGCCTGAAATTCCCGCCCAGCTTCCGTTACACAGCGCCGCAGCCTTGGCAGCGATCGGCGGGAAGATTCGGCGGCTTCGGCAAGATCAAACGGATAACCCGTTGAAATTGTTGGCGATCCCGACAGGATTCGAACCTGTGACCATCGGCTTAGAAGGCCGGTGCTCTATCCAGCTGAGCTACGGGACCGCTGGCCGGCTCAGGGCCGGTAGTGTTCGCTCTGGAGCCCATTTGGGCCTGCGTTCAATGCGTCCAGGGCGTCCTGCGGTCATAGCGGAAATTCTCCGCATAGGAAATCTGGCGACGCTTGGGCTCTTTCGGCTCCTCGACGCGGAATGCAAGCCCTTCCTTTTCCGCGTAGGCCACCGCCTCTTCCCGCGTGTCGAAGGTGAGCCTGATCTGGCTTTTCATGTCCCCCGACGTGGTATAGCCCATCAGAGGATCGATTTTCTTGCGCATCTCGGGGTCGAATTCCAGCACCCAGTGGCCGGTCTTGGCCTTGCCGGATTGCATCGCGGTTTTGGCTGGGCTGAAAATGCGCGCGGACATGGCCACCTCGTTACTGTGCAAGGCAGCATCGCCGCCCTTTCGCCCGTCATTACTGCGCAATGGGGACCGCGGCAAGGTTTTTGCACTTGCCATGTAGCACCGAAATGAATAGGCAACAGACCGTTCGGAGTGTAGCGCAGGCTGGTAGCGCATCTGGTTTGGGAAAAGTGGCGCTTGGCGCGAATTCCCCCGCTCCTTCAAATAGTTCAAACGCATCAATGAATCGCCCGTGGTACTTTGCGTGGGACTTTCCGCGCGAGCGCCGCTTTTCGTTCGGATAGGAGATAGAGATGGCTGACTGGCAGCCGATTGAAACCGGGCTAAGAGGACGGAACTAGAGCTCTGGTCAAGTGGCGTCGGTGTGCGGCGGGGCCAAGGGCTTTGTCATCTTTTGCGCACTTCGCGATGATAGAAACTCCGACACGGCGGGTTTTGGAGGAGGTCGATGTGACGACGAGCCTTGCCGGCACCCTGAAAACCCGCGGCAAACAGGTGGCCAAACGCCTGCTTGGCTACGATTCCCGCAACTGGCTGCGCATACGCCAGATCGAGGCGTTCACGCTCTTCCTTGAAGCGGCCAACCGCAAGGCCTCCGACGTCATCGAGATCTCGCCCGGCTGGAACCGCTATTGGCGGGCGATGTGTCCGAACTACCGGTCGGTCGATTTCCCTGATTTCGATATCTGCAAGGACCATACAGAGGAACAATATTCCATCGTCATCGCCGACCAGGTGCTGGAACATGTGCGGCGGCCGCTGGCGGCAGCCCAAAACATCCATGCCATGACCAGGCCTGGCGGCTGGGCGATGGTGGCGACACCCTTCTTGTTCCGGGTGCACGCCAGGCCGCACGACTACAGCAGATGGACCCCCGCCGGCCTCAAGCAACTGATGGTCGAAGGCGGCTTCCCCGAAGCCAACGTCAAGGTCGATGGCTGGGGCAACAAGGCTTGCGCCAGGGCCCATATAGGCGGCCCCGTACGCGCCTACGGCCTGTGGCGCGATCTCAGCAACGACGAGGAATACCCGCTGATGGTCTGGGCCTTCGCAAAGAAGGCGTCAGCGGAGCCTCAATAATTGCCGTTGTAATACCGGTCGTCGCAAGGCGCGGTGTAGATGCGGCCGTAGCGGTCCTGGTAGCGGCAGAGCTGCTGGCCGCGGGGCTGCGGGGTGGTGGCCGAGCCGACGACGGCGCCGAGCAGCGCGCCGCCGGCCGCGCCGATGACCGTGCTCTTGGTGTTGCCGCCGATGGCCTGGCCGACCAGCGCGCCGCCGGCGCCGCCGAGCAGGGCGCCCGTGGTGGCACGCTGCTGGCCTTCAGTCTGTGTCTCGCAGCCGGCAAGGGCGGCGGTCATGAGGACGGCGAAAATCGCTTTCTTGATGGTCATCTGAAGAACCTCCTTTTGAGGCCACGCACACGGGCCGATTGCGCCCAAGTGCGGTCGCATTGCGGCGGAACGGCGGCGCGCTTTGTCACGAAGTGAGACATGGTTTCCTGGCAGTTGAAGTGCGTGGTTTCCAAAGAGGAAAACCCGCCCGTCGCTTATCGGGCGGGTGCGCCAAGCGATGCACTCTCTTTGACATAAATTGGAGTAGAATTGCTAACCAAGCCGCAGGCCCCCGATCGCTAGACTGGAACTACGATAAGACGGCGCAAGGCGATGGAAAAAGTTGCAGCGGCCCAAAACGCTCCATCAGGAAGGCGACGCGCGCGCGCGGCCCAATATCTGCGAATGTCCACGGACCAGCAGGTCCACTCCATCGAGAACCAGAAAGACGCGATCCGCAGTTATGCCGACGTCATGGGTTATGACATTGTTGCCACCTATCAGGACCCCGGCCGAAGTGGGCTGAATATTGAGGGCCGCCCTGGCATGCAGCAACTATTATCCGACGTCGAGGGCGGAACGGCCGATTTCGAAACCATAATCGTCTACGATGTGAGCCGCTGGGGACGCTTCCAAAACATCAATGAAAGCGCCTCATATGAGTATCGATGCCAGATGGCGGGGGTGCGGATAGAGTTCTGCGCCGAGCAATTCGCCAATGACGGCAGCGTCGGATCAGATGTCCTGAAGGTCATCAAACGCAGTATGGCCGCCGAGGCCAGCCGAATGCTGTCGGAGAAGGTCTTTATCGGCCAAAGCCGGGTCGTCAGGTTGGGATTCAGGGGTGGCGGATACGCCGGCTACGGTTTCCGGCGCTTGCTCATAGATGGTTCGGGGCGACCAAAGACTATCCTCAAAGTTGGGGAATGGAAGAGCTTGGTAACGGACCGGGTCATCCTAGTGCCAGGGCCTGCAGACGAAATCGAAATCGTCCGCTGGGTTTTCAATCAGTTTGTGAAAAAGGGCAAAAAAGCGTTCCAGATCGCGAAGGCGCTGAATGAGCGCGGGGTGCCCTCAGAATTGAATACGTCATGGACGACTAGTTCGGTGCAGTCGATCCTTACCAATGAAAAATATATAGGGAACAACGTCTGGAACAAGACGAACACCAAGCTCCATAGCAAGCGGACCGCCAATCCACCAAGCGCCTGGGTCCGCGCCGAAAACGTGAATGAGCCACTTGTCAGCCTCGCAGTGTTCCAGCGGGCGCAAGCGTTTGTGGCCGCGGAGAAGTTTGGCGCTTTGCGTATCAGCAACGAGCAATTGCTGATCGATCTCGCCAAGATTCTCGAGAAGAAAGGCTGGTTATCTGGCTCGATCATCAATGCGGCGCATGGCCGCTGCACGAAGAGCATGTACATTCACCGCTTCGGAACCCTCCAGGCGGCTTATAAGCTGGTCGGGTTCGATTCCTCGTTGAACTACAGATATTTCGACCAAAACACCCGACTTCACCAACGACGGCTCGAGATCATCGATGACCTTGTGGCGGCAATCGAAAAAGTCGGCGGAGAGGCCCGTTACGATAGGAAGGCCGCGCTTGTTCGCGTTAACAAGGAGTTCACGGTCGCGCTATGGACCGCACGCTGCCGCGTCACGAGCTGTGGCTATCCCCGCTGGCCGGTCAGGCGGCGACGCCAGGCCGTGTCCGACATCACGATATTGGTCAGAGTGATGCCCGATAATGTCAAGGTCCGCGATTTCCTGATAGCGCCGACAGACGTCTTTAGAGCATTGCCGGCTATGATGAGGGCAAATAGCGGCATGGACTTCGATCCCTATCTCTTCCAGTCGTTCGCGCCGGTGGTGGCGATGGCAAGACGCACGCAGATCGAGCCAGGCTTACAGACATGACCAGAACCGCGGCCCAGCGCATCCTGGAAAGCAGCCGCCATGCAACGCGTCTGACCGGCGTCTTGCAGGAGCCACAAAAGCCTCTTCATCCCTATTTGCTGCGTAGAACTTACAAGCGTCATTGCGAGCGCATGAGGCGCTTCATTCGCGAGACGCAGGCGATGCGCGAGCGCGTGGAAATGATCGTGCAGGTTCTTCGCCAACTGATGGTGGTCGAGACATTCAATGCGGTGCTGAAGGCGGAAGGCCTGGCAACGATGCCGGCAGAGGTCGCGGAAAGGCTCTCGGCCAGCCAGGGTTTCAGCCCACGTGGAAGGCTTGACCAAACAGTGATGCCCAGTGAACCGCTGATCGCAGGAATTTGCCCTGAGGCAGTCGAGATTCTGGAGGATTTTGGGGTCCATCCGAAGATCTTTGGTTTGCTGAAGAAGGGTACGCCGAGCCGACAGGTAGAAGCGGCGAAACTGATGGTGGCGTTGGACAGGGTGACGTTCATCAGCGCCAGGGTCATCATCGCGCTCACGCCGCAGTCGAAGCTGGCGGATCCTTCAATTCCCAGACAACATTTCTTCGGCATTGACACCGATACGTTGGCGGCGATGGAAATCGAGTTTGGTGCATTGAGCCACGAGTTCCTGGATGCCAATGCATGCCGCGGCGTCTGGAGTCTGGAGCTTGTAGCGACCAGCGCGTATTTCAACCGGCTGATGAATAATCTCAACGTGGTGCGTTATCTGGCGCACAGTTTTCCGAAGCAGTTCGCCGAGTTCCATGGCCTGGCTGATCCAGGCATCTACGACAGCCTCGCTGATACGCAAGGCGAATCGTAAAGCGATCGATCATTGGAATTGTCGGATCGCTCAGTTTCGCGGCATGCTGTGGACCTCGAGCCTAACCGGCCCGCCTCGATCGCAGTTCGTGCAGAAAAGCGCTCGCTCGACCGAGCTGAACAAGGCATCCCTGCCATATCGCCTGATCAGCCCTTCCGGCTTTACCACAGCGTGATGCGAGCATTTTGTACACCAGGCCCGCAACGTGTGCCATGAGCGCAGATCGCCAAGCGCGACATCTAGCCCGGCGTGAATGCTGCCGTCGATAATCGTTTGCGGTGGGATTTTCACTTCGCCAGGCGTGATGATCTTTTCCATGACGTGGCGGCTGTTGTAGTGGATCAGCAGCATGCCGGGCCGGCGCCGAATTGAGGCCTGCCAGGCGGCCTGACTGACGCTCGAATCCGGCGAGCGATTGATCGTCTCGGCAAGCGCCGTCTCCTCGCGGTCCCAAACCTCGATGCGGAAATTGTCCTCGGCCGTCTTTGCCATTCAGCTTCGTTCTCTATGCCAGCCACGCGAAAAACCGTTGGAACCGCAGCGCGCGACAGCGCCAGCTCGCGTTCCAGTTCCGCGTTCCTGGCGAGAACCCGCAGCAATGCAGTGACCGCCAGCCGCTTCGATTACATCCGCGCCAGCTCGTTCCAGATCGGAGATGGATCCACCAGTCGGCGCGCCTCGGCGCTTTTCCATAACCCTTCCCTGCTCATATGCATGCAGAAATAAGGAACATATTCCTGCCTCGTCAAGCCGCTCTTGACTCTCACGTTCTCATTTTGTTCACTACGGGAAGGATAGCCACAGGAGGCAGTCATGCAGCTTCGCTTGAACATAGAGGGCGCGTCGTCCGATGAGATCGCGCAAGGCATTGCCGCTGCAGAGGCGGTTTTCGCGCGCGCAGGTATCAGCGCCGAAGCCGCTGCGGACGGCATGTTCGCCCTTGAAGGCTGGGATATCCAAAGCTTCCCAGATGATGAGCAGATCACCGAGGGAGAAGACGAGGCCGCGTCAGTCTGGATGGAAGCCAACAAGGCGGCCATCGACGCATGCTGCGCCAGCTGGCTGGAAAAGCCTGGCAATTATCTGATGCTGGAACTGGTCTAGGCTTGGTCAAGCGCAATCGCGTCAAGCCGTCCCCAACGGTCATCGATCGGCAATGGCCGCACCAGGTCGCGCTACCGGACGATATCTGCACCGAGCGGAACTTCACTATGATCGCGAGGTTCTGCGAAAAGATGGGCGCAGCGCCTCAGATTCGGCACGTGCAGGCGGTCTGGCCGGATGGCAAATATGAAGAATGGCGGCTGCACTGCTTCGCAAATCAGGCCGATGCCAAGGCGTTCCTTGACCGCTTCGGCGGCATCATGTTCGATCCCGCCAAGGATCGCGAGAACGGCAGGGCAATGGGCGTCTGGCGCCGAACCGGTGAATACCAGCGCATTCTGGAACTCGGGCCGCTGAGCGTCCCCGAGATCCTGCGATACTAGGGGCAACGACATGTGCAATCTCTACAATGTCACCACCAGCCAGGAGGCGATCCGCCAGTTCACGCGAACGCTGCGCGACATCGCCGGCAACCTTCAGCCGTCTCTCGACGTCTACCCCAACCAGCCCGGCCCTGTGGTGCGCAACGCGCAGGATGGCCAGCGCGAGCTTGCCAACCTCCTATGGGGCTTGCCGACGCCGCCGGAGCGTGTGAAGGGAAAGGCTGACTACGGCACCACCAACATCCGCAATCCGCAGTACGGTCACTGGCAGCAATATGTCGGGGTTGAGCATCGATGCGTCGTGCCCGTCACCAGTTTCGCCGAGCCCTCCCCTACACCGGGCGACAAGGATCCGGAAACGGGCATTCAGCGCAATGTCTGGTTCGCCCGCGGTGAAGACAAGCCACTGTTCTTCTTTGCTGGCCTGTGGACACGGTGGCAAGGCATGCGCAAGGTCAAGGACGGTCCCGGTGATTTCGAGCTGTATGGTTTCATGACAACGCAGCCGAACGCTCTCATCGCTCCGATCCACGAGAAGGCGATGCCGGTCATGCTGACCACGCAGGAAGAAATCGAGACCTGGCTTACCGCGCCGTGGTCGGAAGCGAAGAAGCTGCAGCGCACCGCCCCAGACGACGCACTGGTCATCGTCGAGAAGCCGGCGACCCAGATCAAGTTCCCGCAGCAGCCGGCGCAAGGATCTCTGCTCTAGGAGGCATGCAATGGACCACATTGTCAGGCTCGACAGTCGGCAAGAGGCAGCACTACAGGCGGCGGCCGACAAGTTCGTTGCCCTTCACAACGGCGACGTCATGAAAGCGCTAAAGGAGATGATGGTGCTGAACGGTCATTTGCAGCAGAAGCTTGACGAACTAGGTGCAACAGCCCGCAGGCATATCGATGAGCGACGAACCAATCAGACTTGCTGAAGGCATGACACCGGTGCCGCGTGAGCGCCATCGTATAGAGAACCACGTTTGCTAGAACCCAGGCTGCGGCAAACGAGCGCCTTTCGGATTTGCCCGACCAAGGCAATCCTCGCATTGGTTTTGCCTCGAACATCGCGCCGACGGCGATCGATACCTCTAGCCGTTAGTGTGCCACGACCTACTGTTTGTCCCTGAAATCGAGCAGCTTCGCATGGCGAAGCTTTTCTTCGCCTTTTAGGAACCTAACACGACCGACGAGACCGGGCTTCAGCCATTCGGCCTTGTCTGTCTTAAGCCCCTTCGGGACAGGGCCGCCGGCTTTCCCTTGCACGCGATCCCACAGCGCTTGCCGCTTGCCAGCCTTGAACGTGACGAAGGCGCCACCGGCATAGCGGCCTTTATCGGCCATGAGGACCATCGCAGGCTTGCCGGCCTCACGTTGCACGGCGTGGATGTGGATCTTCAGGTGATCCCTCATGACCAGGCGGTGCGCTGATGGCCGGCTTTGCGATCAAGCGTCCGCCGACGGCGTTCTCAACCTCACCAGCGAAAGGCCGCCGCCGGCCGCGCCAGGAGGACGACGCACACCTGAAATGGATACGCACCCTTCCCTGTATTGTCACCGGTGGCCGGCCCGTCGAAGCCGCACATATCCGGTACGCGGATCCTGCCTACGGAAAGCGGGAAGTCGGCGGCGCGGAGAAGCCTGACGACCGTTGGACGGTCCCGCTGAGTTCAGCCCTCCACCATGAACAGCACAGCCAGGCAGAGCGCGCCTTTTGGGAAGGTCACGCCATCGACCCCTGCCGGGTTGCCTTGGCCCTCTATGCGGTCACTGGCGACGATGAGGCCGCCGAAATCATCATTCGTTCAGCGAGGAAGCCATGACAGAGACAGTAAGGCATACGCCGGGGCTGGATCGGGTGACCATCTGATGCTGATCGATCCGCTCATCAGCTTCGACGCCATCAGCTTGCACGAGTTAAATTCGTGCCTGGATATTTGGGGGCATCGCATGGGGCCGATCAATCGGCCTACCCCGACATCAGCGCACGGCTTGCGGCACAGTGGCCGGCTAGTCGCAGTCACTGCGACGGACCATCTTATGGCGGCCGCCGTC
Source organism: Mesorhizobium sp. B4-1-4 (assembly GCF_006439395.2). NCBI lineage: Bacteria > Pseudomonadati > Pseudomonadota > Alphaproteobacteria > Hyphomicrobiales > Phyllobacteriaceae > Mesorhizobium > Mesorhizobium sp. B4-1-4. Next base: position 1,136,639 of record NZ_CP083950.1, on the reverse strand, counting down.
AAGGGTCTGACGCGGGCGGATGCTATCGAGCTATCACGGGTATGCGCAGAGCGCCCCGATCTCTGCCGTGTTGCTGTCCGTTTATGGCGGGAATTCATCTTCCCGGCTATGAAAAAGCCCTGGGCTATTAGCTATCAGGACGCCGTAATTCACGGTGGCAACCTTTACCGGTTCGACGGATGGGTTCGCATTGGTTTTTCACATAGCGGCAAGGACACGCGAAGCGGCCGGCCAGGTCGAGACAAGTACGTGTGGGCCTGGAATGCCGACCCGGCTATTCGCGCGTCCACGGTTGAGCCCATCCAGAAAGGCTGCAGCATGACCGAGAACACCGCCCCTCTGAAGCCGAGACAAGGGCTGACCCAGGAGTTTATCGAGCAGTTGGCAGAAGATGCCGGCGGCGAAGAATACGGCCCGCGCACCTGGAACATGGCTTTCAAGCGTGACGCGCTCCACCGCTTCGCAGACTCCATTGCACGATTTTGCCAATCCGCCCTCACCATACAGGAGCCGGCATCGGAGCCGGTGGCGACAGGGCTACGGTTGAGCGCCGATCGCTTGGATGCCAGTTTCCCCAACCGGACCGGTACAGACAATGGGTAACCGGGCGCTCCTGTCCCCGACCGAAGCGGCGCGGGAACTGTGCATATCCGAGAAGCAGTTGCGCGCGCTGACTTGCGCCGGCCGGATTCGCTACGTCAATATCGGCCTGGGCGAGAAGCGAGAAACCCGGCGGTACGACCCGACCGACCTTGAAGAATTTCGAGAGGCCCGCAAATGTCAGTTTTCAAGCGCCCCGGCCAATCGGAATACTCGTACGACTTCCGTTATAGACGCCAGCGATTTTCAGGCCCGACTGGATGCACGTCAAAGCGCGAAGCTGAAAAGGTTGAAGAGGCCGAACGAACGCGCCTGAAGGGGCTGCAATTCGATGCCAGCAAGCCCCTCGCCTTCAAGGCTGCAGCTGCTCAATATTGGAACGAGGTCGGGCAGTTCCATCGCAACCACGTCGACACGCTGCGCTCCTTGGAATGGCTTCAGGAGCAGATCGGCGCATTGACCATGATATCCGCCATAAATGATGCCACGGTGGCCAAGGCGGTGGCCAAGAGACGTGGCGAAGGTGTTTCTGCTGCAACCGTCAACCGAAGCGTCTGTGAAGTCCTGCGGGCTTTGCTGAGGCGTGCGCGGCGCACATGGAAGCAGACCGTTTCCGACATCGAGTGGAAGGATCATTTCCTCAAGGAGCCGCAGGAGCGGGTAAGGGAAGCGACTGCCGACGAAGAGGCCAAGTTCATGGCGGCGATCCGCGGCGACTACGCCCCGGCGCTGCGCTTCGCAATCCTGTCCGGTTGCCGTCGAGCTGAGATTGTCGGGCTCGAGTGGAAGGATGTCGATTTCTTCAATCGGGAATTCCGCGTGACCGGCAAGGGGGACAAGACCCGCACGATACCGATGACGGAAGCGATGTTCGCTCTCCTGTGGGGCCTGAAGGATCACCACAAGACGGCGGTCTTCTCCTATGTCGTCAAGCGGCCGCGCCCCGGTGTCGTCAAGGGAAGCCGCGAGCCGATCACCATGGAAGGCTTCAAGACCGAGTGGCGCCGCACGAAGGGCCGGGCCGGCGTCGAGGATTACCGGTTTCATGACAACCGCCACACCGCCGCCACGCGCCTGGTGCGCGCCACGGGCAACCTGAAGATGGCTCAAAAGCTTCTCGGGCACACCGAGCTTGCCACCACGTCGCGCTATTCCCACGTGACGAAAGACGATCTTCGGGCAGGCATGGAAGCCAGCGAAGCGGCGCGCATCCCTAACGAGACCGAAGTGCCAGCCGCGACGGCGGAGAACAAGAAATGAACATCCGTGGCACTTTTGGTGGGACTTTTGGCGCCATTCGTGGGACTTGTATGCCGTTCGTTCCGTTTTTGTGTTTTCAGGGGTTGCCACGGAAAGCCCGAAACCCTATAGCCCGCAACGTTCGGAGTGTAGCGCAGGCTGGTAGCGCATCTGGTTTGGGACCAGAGGGTCGGGAGTTCGAATCTCTCCACTCCGACCATCCTTCTCGAAACGCAGTATCGATAGCCTCGGCGTGACCGTCTGGCCACCTTGCGCCGCTTCCGGTCGTGGGCTTGCCGCGACAGTTTTCTGGTGCAAGTCTGAAGACGGCAATGGGGGCTTCGAAATGGCGGCAAACAACAGGCCAGTGATTACCCGGAAGGGCCAAGAGAGCAACAAGACCAGCCAGTCCGGGGGCATGGCGCTGGTGACCGGTGTCGGGCCGCAACACACCTCGGCGACAAGACTGTGGTTCGGCAAGGCCAGCAACGCGCCTGGCTTCCGTTCGCTGCCACACCACCATGGCGAAGCTGAAACCGGCGCATACCTGCTGTCGGGCAATGCCCGTATCTATTTCGGCGAGAACTATCAGGAATTCGTCGAGTTATCGGCGGGCGATTTCATGTTCGTGCCGCCGTTCCTTCCGCATCTCGAGGCCAATATGAGCACGACGGAAGAACTGTGGTGGCTGGCCTGCGGGACCCCTGAGAACATCGTGATCAATTTGCCTGACGTCGACGACGCCCAACTTGCCGGCTACCGCCGCGGTTGAGCACGTTCCGCCGTCTGAGCATCGGCAATCGCCCCAATGCATTTGAAAGCAAGCTCGCCGGGCGAGAACCCCAACCGCCTCGTGCCCGGCGAGCCCGCACCTGATTTGGAGCGCAATCAGGACCGGGATCAGCCGGCAAGCTTGCGTTGCAAGATGGATGCCAGTTGCTGTTTCCCGAAATGGGACGGCAGTTGGGGACAACGAACCGCCATTTGCAGGCCGGATGAATATCGAGGCCGGCCTAACTCTTGTTTTGACGCAATTCCGGACAGAACCGTTTCACACCTTTCCTGGAACTGCTCTAGATCTCGAACTCGCCCTGCCCCTCATCCATGGCGCTGACCGTTTCGGCCGCCAACGCTCTGGTGATCGGCATCTTGCGCTCGAGCGCGGTGCGGTCGAGCCGCTCCACCAGGCGCATTGCTGTCGCCAGCGAGCGTTCGATGCGCCGCACCAGATACTGCACCACATGCGGTTCGACCTCGACCTGGCGGTCGGCGAACAGCTTGGTGATGACGCCGGCGAGCAGGAGATCATCAGGCTCATGGATCTCGACCGTCGCCGCCGCCTTCAGCCGTGACGCAAGGTCCGGCAGCGAAACACCCCAGGCCAGGGGAAAGCGGCGCGCCGTCAACAACAGCGTCGAGCCGGCGCCACGCACCGCATTGATAAGATGGAACAGGCCTTGTTCGTCGATTGCCCCTGCATCGACATCGTCGATCAGCGCAGGGCGAGCGCCGAGATTGGCGATGCTGTCACCAATGCGCCTGGCATCCACAGCCAGCGCGTTGGCATGCGCACGCCAGATTGAGGAAAGATGCGTCTTGCCGGAACCGGCGGGACCGGCCAGCACCACCACCGGCGACGGCCAGTCCGGCCAACGGTCGACCAGCGCCGCCGCCTGGTGGTTGGTGCCGGAGACAACGAGTTCGTCCCGGGAATAGCCGGTGCCATGGCCGAGATCGAGCGGCAGTTGGCGCGGCGGATCGGTTCGCTGGGCGGTCACTTCAGCCACGCGACTGCGTGCGGTGGCCCCCGCCGCGATCGGCCGGCAGCGGCGGCAAAGGCTGTGTCGAATGGCCCTTGTAGAGCGGCGATTCGAGATAGCGGGCTATGGCAAAGCGCACCAGCACGGCGACGGCGGCGGATGCCGGCACCGCAATCAGCAAGCCGACGAAGCCGAACAGCGCACCGAAGGCAAACAGCGCGAACATCAGCCACACCGGGTGCAGGCCGACACTTTTGCCGACCAGCCTGGGCTGCAGGATGTTGCCTTCGATGAACTGGCCGATGAAGAAGACCACCGCCACCGCGACGATCATGGTCCAATCCGGCCAGAACTGCACGAAAGCGACGCCAACGGCCAGCACCAGTCCGGTCAGAGAGCCGACATAAGGGATGAAAGAGATCAGTCCGGCGAACAAACCGATGAGAATGCCGAAATTCAGGCCGGTCAGCGTCAGGCCGGTGGCATACATGGCGCCCAGGACAAGGCAGAGCGTACCCTGGCCGCGGACGAAGCCGGCGGTCGCGGTGTTGACGTCGCGCGCGATGGCGCGCACGGTCGCGACATTGTCGCGCGGCACCCAGCTGTCGATGACCGCCACCATGCGATCCCAGTCGAGCAGCATGTAGAAGGCGACGACCGGCGTCACCACGAACAGGCTGACCACCGAAACCAGCGCCACGCCGGAACTCCAGATCGAAGTGAAGACCGTGGTGAGCAGGCCGAAGCCCGAGGTCAGCAAGGAGTTCAGCCCGTCGCGCAAACCATTGGCGTTGACGCCGAATTTCTGTTCCAGCCACTTCGGATCGAAGGATGTGATCAGGCTCTGCAGCCGGGTCAGATACTCCGGCAGCTTGCCGGCGAAATCGGCCATCTGGGTGGCCAGAACCGGAATGAGGATGACGAAAGCCAGCACCAGTACGATGAGGAAGGTGATGAGGATGACCACCGTCGCCATGAAGCGCGACAGGCCGAGCCGCTGCAGCCGGTCGGCGACGGGATCGAGGAAATAGGCGAGCACCATGCCGGCGACGAAAGGCAGCAGGATGGCGCTGAAGACATAGAGGAAAAGCGCCAGGATCGCCGCGCCGGCGAGCCAGAAGAAGATCTGCCGGCGGAACGCGGAGGACGCGGCAAGATCGGCAGCCGCAGCTTCGATCACTGCCGCTTCTTTCTCAGATGTCCGGAGTGGAGCTTTCGCCATAGCCGCTCATATGCCTCAGCCAAGTCACGAGATAGGCCGTGGCCGAAGCCACGGTCAAGACCCCGGACAGCAATATGAGGGCAGGCCGCAGAGGGTCGAGGTGCGTGGCAAAGGCGAGCTCTCCCAGCACAGTCGCCGCCAGCACGATCTGGATGGCGGTATTGGCCTTCGACACCAGAAGCGGCTTCATCTCGACCGGATGGGCCATGACGGTAGACAGCAATACGGCGCAAACGATCAGCGCGTCGCGCGACACCATGGTGATGACAAGCCACAGCGGCAGTTCGCCTGCGAGGCCCATGACGACGAACGCCGACACCAGCAGCAGCTTGTCGGCCATCGGATCGAGATAGGCGCCGAGCCTGGACCGTTGGTTGAAACGGCGGGCGATGAAGCCGTCGACGCCGTCCGAGACGCCGGCGATGACGAACCCGGCAAAGGCCCAGTCCCAGCGCGCCTGCAGCATCGCCAGCACCACGGCGGGCACCAGGACAAGACGCAGGATGGTGATCATGTTGGGGATGGTCAACACATTGTCCCGCCGTATTTTTGCCTTGAGATAGATGAGGCAGATGGAGAGCCGAGGCAAGCAAGAAGCAGATTGGCTAGCCGCAAACGCCGCGTGCGATGCCCCGGCTATCCACGCTTTTGTCGGGCCAAATGGCGCCCGCTTCCGCCCTTATCCTTGCGGACAGAAACCGTTCATGCGAAGAGCCCGCAAACGAGCAGGAAAATTGCGATGAGCAAGCGCGAAACTGGCCAGCACAAAACGGGCCAGCAAAAAACGGGCAAGCGCAGGAACGGGCTCACCTACGCCGAGGCCGGCGTCGACATCGATGCCGGCAATCTGATGGTCGAGAAGATCAAGCCGCTGGTGCGCGCCACGCGCCGGCCGGGCGCGGACGGCGAGATCGGCGGTTTCGGCGGCCTGTTCGACCTCAAGGCTGCCGGTTTCACCGATCCGGTTCTGGTGGCCGCCAATGACGGCGTAGGCACCAAGCTCAAGATCGCCATCGATGCCGGCAAGCACGACACGATCGGCATCGATCTCGTCGCCATGTGCGTCAACGACATCGTCGTGCAGGGCGCGGAGCCGCTGTTCTTCCTCGATTATTTCGCCACCGGCAAGCTCGATCCCGACCAGGGCGCAGCGATCGTCGGCGGCATCGCCCAAGGATGCCGGCAGGCCGGCTGCGCGCTGATCGGCGGCGAGACCGCGGAAATGCCCGGCATGTATCATGGCAAGGATTATGACCTTGCCGGCTTTGCCGTGGGTGCGGCTGAACGCGGCCAGCTTTTGCCCACCGACGACATCGTCGAGGGCGACGTGCTTTTGGGCCTCGCCTCCTCCGGCCTGCACTCCAACGGCTTTTCCCTGGTGCGCCGCATCGTTGCCGCCAGCGGCCTTGCCTGGGGCGATCCGGCGCCGTTCAACGACGAGGCCACACTGGCCGAGGCGCTGCTCGAACCGACGCGTATCTACGTCAAGTCAATCCTGAAGGCGATCCGCAACACGCACGGCATCAAGGCGCTGGCGCACATCACCGGCGGCGGCTTCCCGGAAAACATTCCACGCGTGCTGCCCAAGGATTTCTCGGCCGAGCTCGATCTCGAGGCGATCGACGTGCCTCCGGTCTTCTCCTGGCTGGCCAAGACCGGCGGCGTGGCGCCGGAGGAGATGATGCGTACCTTCAATTGCGGCATCGGCATGATCCTGGCGGTGGCGTCCGGCCAGGCGGCGCAGGTCGCCGCGGTGTTGCAGGAAGCCGGCGAGACGGTGACGCCGATCGGCCGCATCGTGCCGCGCCGCGACGCCGGAGTGATCTATCGGGGCTCGATCGGCCTATGAGCACGCGGAGGAAACGCACCGTCGTTCTGATATCGGGACGTGGCTCCAACATGACGGCGCTGATCGCGGCGGCGAGTGACCTGGCCTTCCCGGCCGAGATCGTCGGCGTCATTTCCGACAAGGCGGATGCCGCTGGGCTCGCCATCGCCAAGGCCCGCGGCATCGCCACGCAGGTCATTTCCCGTGCCGACCATGGCAGCAAGCAGGCGCATGATGCCGCGATCGACGCGGCACTCAAGGCATTCAATGCCGAGATCGTGGCGCTGGCCGGCTATATGCGTATGCTCACCACCGGCTTTGTCGAGAAATGGCAGGGCCGCATGATCAATATCCACCCCGCCCTGCTGCCCGCGTTCAAGGGCCTCGACACCCATGCAAGGGCGCTCGCAGCCGGCCTTCGCATCCACGGCTGCACCGTCCATTTCGTCACAGCCGAAATGGACGACGGCCCGATCATCGCCCAGGCTGCCGTGCCGGTGATGGTCGGCGACAATGCGGATATGCTGGCTGCCCGGGTGCTGAAAGCCGAGCACAGGCTCTATCCTCTGGCCCTGGGATTGGTCGCCGAGGGAAAGGCGCGCATGGAGGCCGGCCGAACCGTGCTTGCCCATTTTGCCGACGATGCCGACAACGGCACTTCGGTGGTGATGGCACCCGACCCGCTGCGCGAGGAAGCCGACCTTGAGCATCTGGCACGGATTACGCCCTGACCTTGAGGCTGGTAGCAAATATTGCTACCTTCTGACCAAGGAGACAGTTCGATGACGACAGTCGAAAAAGTGAGCGTGGCGCTTTCCCCGGAACTCCTGGAGATGGTCAAGGACGCCGTCGGCAGCGGACGCTATGGATCGGCAAGTGAAGTGATCCGCGAGGCGCTGCGCGAGTGGCGCTTGCGTCAGCCGCTCCGCGAAGCCGAAGTTGAGCGATTGCGCAAGGCTTGGGCGGAGGGGCTGGAGAGCGGCCCGTTTGCTGATTTCGACATCGAGGACATCAAGCGAAAAGCCCGCAGCCGGCTCATCGACGCTTCCAAGAAATAGGCCATGGGAAGCATACAGATCATTCGCAGCCCAGCGGCGGAAAATGATCTTGTCGATATCTGGCTTGCCATCGCCGGGGACAGCCCACGTGCCGCCGACCATTTTCTAGATGCCATCGCCGAGCGCATCCTGCACCTTGCTGACTTTCCCGAATCAGGACCGCGCAGACCCGACATCGCCGCTGACGCCAGAGCGCTGACCATAGGCAACTATCTAACTCTCTATCGCCTGGCCGGAAGACGGATCGAGATCGTGCGCATCGTGCATGGCGCGCGTGATGTGTCGACGCTGTTTTAGGATCGAAGTCTTGGACATCTTCGACAGTTCAATGCGAAGAAAAGGCGACCTCGCCGGTGTCTTCGAGTACGATGAGGCCGATGGACCACAAAACGCTACGGCCTATTTTTATCTGAGCGAAATCGAGGGCCAGGCGGTTGGACCGATCATTGGCGTGATTCACATTCGCTCAGGCGCGTGGGCGATCACCGAGGCAGATGTCGCCGTCAGGTGGGATCGGGACGAGCAACGTGTGGGCCTGTTTGTCTTCGGCGTCCTGACAGCCGCCTTTGATGCTGCCACAGGCGCGAAGTACGGTGGCGGACATGGCAAGGATTTCAATGCCTCGATTCCCTGGTCCTGACAAATGCCGATGAAACAACTTCTCTTGCTTCGCCATGCCAAATCGAGCTGGGACGACCCTGATCTCGATGATTTCGACCGGCCCGTGGCCGATCGCGGGTTGAAGGCCGCCCGATTGATGGGCCGCGAGCTTGCGGCGCGCGACTGGCTGCCGCAATTGGCGCTGGTATCGCCGGCGCTGCGCACCCGCGACACCTGGCGGCTGGTGGCGGCAGAGTTGCCCGTGCACCCGCGGGTGGCGTTCGCCGAAGCGCTCTACGAAGCTTCAGCAGCCGATATTCTGGGCCAGATTCGTCAAGCCGACCCGTCGAGCGGTTGTCTGGTGGTGGTTGGCCACAATCCAGGCCTGGAGAACCTGGCGAAACAGCTTGCCGCGCCAACGTCGGAGATCAAGGCGCGCAAGAGGCTGGAGGAAAAGTTCCCGACAGCGGCGCTTGCGCGCTTCGTCTTCGAGGGCGACTGGTCTGGCCTGTCGTCGGCGCGGTTGACACATTGCCTGCGCCCGAAGGATCTGAGCTAGACTCCGTCAAGCCTGCTGCACACCGTCTCAAGACGTCAGTTCCCCCAGATGCCCTGGCCCGGTTCCGGCCAGTCGGTGGTGGTCTTCATCTTGGTATCGGCTGCTGCCTTGTGCCCGGCCATGTCCGCAGTCTTGACCGCGCCGGTGACGGCATGATCGACGCCGGCTACCGCAGCAAGCGGCTGGTTGGCAGTGTCCGAACCATAATGGTCACTGCCGGCAAAGGCGGCGCCGGCAGCAACGAGGATGGCGGCGATAGCCAGAGCGATCTTGTTCATTTCAATCTCCTGTTTCATTCGTTAGGCGGCGTCTTGGGAGGACGGTTCCGCTGAGGACAAGACCCGAGGCCGTCCGGTTTTATTCCTCGAAGTGGAAGCTTTTTGGTGCCGAGCGCGAAGACCGGCGCTCAAGACGATACCGGCCGGGACTGCCCTCTTGCGCAGAAGCAAGAGCGGCGGGCCAAGCCCACCACACGGTTCTTCGATCTCCCGCATTTGCCTTGCGACGGGATCGATATTATCGCTTGCGGACGCCCATCAATGGGACGCGATCCGGCTGTGCCGGTCAAAGAAGAGGACGGAATTCAGCATGAAGTGCTGCCCGGGACAGAGTTAGAGAAATGCGGCTGCTGCTTGTCGAGGACAATCGCGAACTGGCGGATTGGCTGGGCAAGACCTTGCGTCAGGCAAACTATGTGGTCGACATCGTCCATGACGGCGAGGATGTCGAGCATGCGCTTGTGGCCGGCGACCATGCGCTGGTCATCCTCGACCTTGCGCTGCCGCGCATGAGCGGGCTGGAGGTGCTGCGCATGCTGCGGGCACGCGGCAACCGGGTGCCGGTGATCGTGCTGACCGCCAACGCCAGCCTCGACGGACGGGTCAAGGGTCTCAACGAAGGCGCCGACGACTATCTGGCCAAACCCTTCCAGATCGAGGAACTCGAAGCGCGCATCCGCGTGCAGTTGCGGCGCGCCAACGACCGGACCGCGCCTGTCGTTGCCTGTGGCGATCTCGTCTTCGACACCAACACGAGGCTGTTTTCGCTCGCTGGCGAGACACTGTCACTGACGCCGCGCGAACACGCGGTGCTTGAACAATTGATGGTCAAGGCCGGGCGAACCGTGAGCAAGGCCGCCCTGTCGGCGGCGATCTATGATTTCGAGACCGACGCCGACCCCAGCGCCATCGAGATCTATGTGCACCGTGTGCGCAAGAAGCTCGAAGGGTCGCGGGTCCAGATCGCCACCTTGCGCGGCCTCGGCTATCTTTTGCGCCATGAGGATTAAGCGCAATGAAGATTGGGCGTCATGACGATTGGTGCCATGAGGATTAACAGTCTTCGCCTGCAGCTTCTGGCCTGGGTGGTGCTGCCGCTCGCCGGGCTTGCCACCGTCAATCTGTGGACCAGTCACCGCAGCGCCCAGGCGACCGCCGATCTGATCACGGATCGGATGTTGGTCGGGTCGGCACGGATGATCGCCGAGCAGGTGGCCATGACCGACGGGGTACTCAACGCCACGGTGCCGCCGGCAGCGCTTGAAATGTTCGACACTGGCGACCGCGACAGGGTCTACTACCGTGTCGAGACCGCGGGCGGACGGCTGCTGACAGGCTATCCCGGGCTGCCCCAGGCGCCGGGACACCCCAGCATGGAAGCTACCTACCGCGGCCAGGCGCTGCGGCTGCTTACATTCACGCATGCGGTGGTCGGCGCCGGTGCCGATTCGCCGATAACGGTCTCCGTCGGCGTCACGCTTGCCGGCCATGACGCGATGGTGCGGCATCTCTGGTTCAGTGCCTTCGCCCAGCAACTGGCGCTGGTGGCGATTGCCGGCGTCTTCGTGCTGCTCGGCCTGCGGCGCGGACTGGCGCCGCTGATCAGGCTGCGCGACGCCGTGCGTTCGTCGAAACGCAGCGAGCTCGACCCGATCGAAGTTGCCGGCGCGCAGAACGAGATCCGGCCGCTGGTCGAAGCTCTCAACGCCTATATGGAGCGGGTGCGGGCACAGATGGCGGCGCAACGCCGCTTCATCGCCAATGCCGCGCACCAGTTGCGCACGCCGCTGGCGCTGTTGTCGACGCAGGCGAGCTACGCGCTGCGCGAAAACGCCGTCGATGCGCGCCGGGAAGCGCTTGTCGCCCTGCAGGCAAGTGCCGGCCGGCTGGCGCGGCTGGCCGAACAGCTCTTGACCCTGTCGCGCGCCGAGCCGGGCAGCCGGCGGCCACGCGCCGACCGCATCGACCTGACCGAAGCCGCGCGCCAAGTGCTGGAAACGCACGCGCCAAGGGCCATCGATCGCAACATTGATCTGGGTCTCGACGAAACTGGCGCCGTGCCGGTCATCGGCGACGGCACCATGCTGCGCGAGATGATCGTCAACCTCGTCGACAATGCGCTGCGCTACACACCGGCGGGCGGCACCGTCACCGTCAAGCTCCTCGCCGATGGCGAGGCCGTGCTGACGGTCAGCGACAACGGGCCAGGCATACCCGCCGACGAACGCGACCATGTGTTCGAGCGCTTCTACCGCATCGCCGGGTCGACCGAGGAAGGCAGTGGGCTGGGCCTCGCCATCGTGCGCGAGGTGGTCGAGAATGCCGGCGGCCGCGTCACCCTTGCGGATGGCGCGGCCGGCGGCCTGATGGTCGAGGTGCGGCTGCCGCTGGCAGGCGGCTAAAGCGAACCCTGCCCGGTTTGGATCCGCTTACTGCGTTTCGTGCAACGGCTGCGGACGCCATTTCGCCAGCCGGTTCTCAACCATCGTCATCAGATATTCCGCACCCAGCGCCACCACCATGATGATGACGATCGCGGCATACATGCCGGCGGCATCGAACGAACCCTTGGCGATGTTGATCAAGAGCCCGATGCCATAGCGCGACCCGACAAATTCGCCGACGATGGCGCCGATGATGGCGAAGCCGAAGCTGACATGCAGGCTGGCGAAGATCCAGCTCATCGCCGACGGCACGATCACCGAGCGGGTCAGTTGCCAGTCGGAGGCGCCGAGGATGCGAGCATTGGCGATCATCGCGCGATCGGCCTCGCGCACGCCCTGGAAGGCGTTGTGGAAGACGACGAAGAACACCATCACGAAGGCCAGCGCCACCTTCGAGGCAAGGCCGAGACCGAGGATCATGATGAAGATCGGTGCCAGCACGACGCGGGGAATGGAGTTGATCACCTTGATGTAGATGGAAAAGATGTCGGCGGCCATGCGGTTGCGGCCGAGGGCCACGCCGATCAGGATGCCGGCGACGGAGCCGGTCACGAAGCCGAGGACGGACTCCTCCATGGTGACATAGAGATGGTACCAGAGCGGCCCTTCGGACGTGCCTTCCGTCGTCCATTCATAGAGCCTCTGTGCGATCGCGCTCGGCGTGGCATAGAAGAACGGGTCGATCCAGGCCTTGCGCCCGGCGATTTCCCAGGCGGCGAGGAAGGCGATGAGGATGGCAAAGCGCCAAAAGATCACCGTGCGGCGGCGATGCTGCGCGGCCCTGGCGGCGGCGGCTTCGATTTCGGCGTCGGAAGTTCCCGGCCGGAAGCTTCCTGCCCTGATGTCGATGGCGGCATCGGTCATGGTGTCCTCCTTCACGCGGCGGCGCGGGCATAGCTGGTCTCGACCTCTTCCTTGAGATCGGCCCAGATGGTGCGCGAATAGTCGATGAAGCTTTGCTGGTAGCGGATGTCGGCGACGATGCGGGGACGCGGCAGGTCGATCGTATAGACCGACTTCACCGTCGCCGGCCCGGCGGTCAGCACATAGACCTTGTCGGCCAGTGCGATCGCTTCCTCAAGATCGTGGGTGACGAAGACCACCGATGCCTTGGCGTCGGACCATAGACGCAGCAGTTCCTCGTGCATGAGGACACGCGTCTGCACATCAAGCGCGGAAAACGGTTCGTCCATCAGGAAGATCTCGGGGCCGTTGATGAAGGTCTGCGCCAGCGCCACGCGCTTGCGCATGCCACCGGAAAGCTGGTGCGGATAGTGGTGCTCGAAGCGCGCCAGACCGACACGTGCCAGCCAGTCGCGCGCGGCCGCCTGGGCCTGCGGTCTTGGCTTGCCGCGAAACAGTGGTCCGGCCATGACATTGTCAATCACCGTGCGCCAGGGAAACAGCGCGTCGGTCTGGAATACGAAGCCGATGCGCGGGTCTATGCCCTTGACGGGCGCGCCCATGACGCGGACCTCGCCAGCGCTTGGAGTCGCCAATCCGGTGATCAGGTTGAGCGTGGTGGATTTTCCGCAACCGGTCGGACCAACGACGGCGACGAACTCGCCGCGCCGGACGCTCATGGTGAAATCCCGCAGCGCCGTGAGCGACTTGCCCGTGGGCGAAAGGAAGCGGCGGCTGACATTGATCAGTTCAATCGCCGGGGTGGTCTGGTCTTGTTCGTTTTCTTGAGGGGCCATCGTGGAGCTCCTGGTTCGAGCAAACGCCACCGCCGGCCATGGCCGCCGGACGCGAAAATTGAGGACAGCCGGCGCGATGCCCTGGCATCACGCCGGCACGGTCCATTACTTGGCGTTTTTGACGAATTCCGTCGTGTAGGTCTTGGATAGGTCGATCTGCTTGCCTTGCAGTTCCTTCTTGAACGCCGAAAGAACGGTCAACACCGTCTCCGGGCCGCCTTCGGGCATGATCCCGTCGGGGGTGAACATCCCCTTGCCGGCATCCAGGGCCTTCACGTAGGCTTCCTTGTCGCCGACGTAGTAGTCCTTCGGCATCTTGTCGGCGATTTCAGCGCCGCTGTGGGTGTTGATGAACTTCTGCGTCTTGACGAAGGCATTCGCCAGCTTCTGTACCACATCCTTGTGGGCATCGACCCACTCGGTCTGCATGTAGAGAGATGCGGCCGGGTATGTGCCGCCGAGCGCGGCTTTGGTGCCTTCCATCGTACGCATATCGATAAGGACGCGGGCTTCGCCCGTCTTGAGGAGCCGGGTGATGGTGGGTTCGGTCGTCATGCCGGCCTGGATCTTGTCCTGTTGCATGGCAGCGATGAATGTGTCGCCGGCGCCGACGGGGATCGAGGTGAACTCACCAAGCTTCAAGCCGTTCTTCACCGCCAGATATTCGGTCAGGAAGTTCGTCGACGAGCCGAGGCCGGTGACACCGAGGTTCATGCCCTTGAAATCGGCGGGAGACTTGATTTCGGGATGCTTCGCCGAAACGAGTTCGACCTCGCCCGGGGCCTGGCTGAACTGGACAATGGACTCGACGAACTTTCCCTTTGCCTGCAGGTCGATGCAGTGATCGTAGAAGCCGACAACCCCTTGCACGGCGCCGGCCAGCATTTCGTTTTCGGCATCGACACCTGCCGGTTCATTCAGCAGTTCGACCTCGAGACCCTCGTCCTTGAAGTAGCCGAGGGCTTCGGTGAGCTTGGCGGGCAGATAAATCTGCTTTTCATAGCCACCCACCATGATGGAGATCTTTTCGTCGGCCGCCGATGCCACTGTGGCGCCCGTGGCGGTGATGGCAAGCGTCAAGGCGGCTGTGCGCAAGGCGCACTTCGAGATGAAACCGGTCACAAAACTTCCTCCATTTGGGCGACGCGCTGTGAAGCCGCGCCGCATTCCTCCCTCGCCGACCGTCGTGGGCCGGACATGCGGTGACACCGCAAAAACTGTCATGACATGCCCAAGCTTTCAGCTGGCTTTCAGCCACGAGGCAAAAATATTCGCAATTTCATGTCCGGGCGCTCAGCCCCAGCACATCGCGCATGTCGTACTCGCCCGGTGAACGTCCCGCCACCCAGAGTGCAGCGGCAATGGCGCCTCGGGCGAACATGACGCGGTCGCCGGCCGCATGCGACAGGGTAAAAAGCTCACCTTCGGCACAGAAGCCGACGCTGTGTTCGCCGACAATGCTGCCGCCACGCGTCACCGCAAACCGATCTCGCCGGCGGGACGCGCGCCGGTGACGCTTCTGCCATCCGGCGGCCCATGCGAGCCAGCGCGCCGGCGATGGCAATCCTGACCGGCGGTTGCGCCATGGCCTTCGCCTATTTCCACATGCCGCGCATGCGCGCGCCGATGTCGACGCGCACCTCCGGCCGGGGTGCCCTGCCCTGCGCCGCTTGCACGCCTGGCCACGACATTTGCTGGAACGCACCCAGGATCGAAGCCGGGATGAAGCGGGTGCGCGAGGCGTAGAGATGGCGGTCTCCCCGCGCCGCCTGGCCGTGCGGAAAGAAGCGCTGCGGCATGACCAGGCTGAGATTGTCCTTGGCCCGCGTCATCGCCACGTAGAGCAACCGGCGCTCTTCCTCGATGTCCTCCTTGGTGCCGACGCCGAGATCGGCCGGGATACAGCCGTCGACCGTGTTGAGCACAAAGACGTTCTTCCACTCCTGGCCCTTGGCCGAATGGATGGTCGACAGGATCAGATAGTCCTCGTCGCGATGCGGCGGTCCGGCCTGATCGCTGGTCGCGTCCGGCGGATCGAGCGTCAGTTCGGTCAGGAAACGCTCGCGCGAGACGTAACCCGACCCGATCTGCTCGAGCTGCAACAGGTCGGCCCGCCGCGTGATCGCATCCTCGTGGATACGCTCCAGATGCGGCTCGTACCAGAGCCTGACCTGTTCGAGATCGGCCGGCCATTTGGCGCCGGCCCGCAGGCCGGAATAGAGATCGACGAAGCCCGGCCAGTCGTCCGCCGCGCGTTGCGGAGGACGCCATCCCGCCAGCCCCATCGCCTCGTCCAGTGCCGTTGTCATGGTCTCGACGATTTGCCCGGCGGCCGAAGGGCCAATGCCAGGCATGAGCTGCAGCACCCGAAAGCCGGCGACGCGGTCGCGCGGATTTTCGGCGAAGCGCAGCACCGCCAGCATATCCTTGACGTGCGCGGCATCGAGGAACTTCAGGCCTCCGAACTTGACGAAGGGGATGTTGCGCCGCGTCAACTCGATTTCGAGCGGCCCACTGTGGTGCGAGGCGCGAAACAGCACCGCCTGCGATTTCAGCGCCGTGCCGGCCTCGCGCTCGGCCAGGATTGTGTCACAGACGAAATTGGCCTGCTCGACCTCGTCACGCACGCTCACCAGTCTCGGCTTGTCGGCGGATTTACGCTCCGACCACAGGTTCTTGGTGAAGCGTTCCGGGGCCTCGCCAATCACCGCATTGGCGGCTGCGAGAATCGTCTCCGTCGAGCGGTAATTGCGCTCCAGCATGACCACGTCGGCGGCCTGCGCGAACTGGCGGGGGAAATCGAGAATATTGCGCACCTCGGCAGCACGGAACGAATAGATCGACTGCGCGTCGTCGCCGACCACCGTCAGCCCGGCGCCGTCGGGCTTCAGCGCCATCAGAATAGAAGCCTGCAGCCGGTTGGTGTCCTGGTATTCATCGACAAGCACATGGTCGAAGCGTCCGCCCAGATGCGCCGCGATTTCCGGCTCTGCCGTCATCTGCGCCCAGTAGAGCAGCAGGTCGTCGTAGTCGAGCACGTTTTGCGCCTGTTTGGCCTCGACATAGCCGGAGAACAATTGCTTCAGCTGCTCCGCCCAACCGGCGCACCAGGGAAAGGCGGACCCCAGCACCTCGCCGAGCGGCGTCTGCGCGTTGACGGCGCGCGAGTAGATGGCAAGGCAGGTGCCCTTGGTCGGGAAACGCGCTTCGGTCTTCGAGAAGCCGAGTTCATGGCGCACGAGATTCATCAGATCGGCGGAATCCTCGCGATCATGGATGGTGAAGGCCGGATCAAGTCCGATCTCCAGCGCATAGTCGCGCAACAGCCGCGCGCCGATGCCGTGAAAGGTGCCGGCCCAGGCCAGCGCATCGGTGATCACCGCGGCGTCGCGGCCAAGCACCTCGCCGGCGATGCGCTCGACGCGCCTGGCCATTTCCGATGCGGCGCGCCGCGAAAAGGTCATCAGCAGGATGCGGCGCGGGTCGGCGCCCTTGACGATCAGATGAGCGACACGATGCGCCAGCGTGTTGGTCTTTCCGGAGCCGGCGCCGGCAATGACCAAAAGCGGCCCGGCGATCTTGCCGTCACCATGCTCGACGGCCTGGCGCTGTGCATCGTTCAGCCGGGCGAGATAGGCGGGCTGGGCGGTCGATTCCAAGAGAGTCGAATCACGGGCGGCGAGGTTCATCGCCCATCAAGCATCGTTTCCGCTTTGTTCGCAACACAGAAGCGGGCGTGACGACGGGCTACCGTCTCGGATCGACACCCATCGCCGCCGATTGGCGGCGCAGTGCCTCGCGATCACTTTTTGGCGCCGGCAGCAGCAGCGGATCGACGTTATCGGGCACCTCATCGATTATCTTGCGAGCGAGGCGATAGGCGAGAAAGGCAAAGGTGCCTGCCAGAAGCAAACGAAACATGCGGCGGTTCTCCTTTGATGGAGATCAACCGCAGATATGACGTTTTGTTCCCGACGCGAAATTCGCAACCAAACCGGCACCGCATCGTTGTGAGGCTGGAGGCGATAGCGATGAAAAAGCCAAGATTGGGCCTCGTTCTGGTGGCTTTGATCGGTTTGGCGACTGTCTCGGCCTGCGACAACAAACTGCCGCCGACGAAGGCCCCGGATGCCGGACAGAGCTCTTACGTCGCCGGCAATTCCGTTACGAAAACAGGCAGTGCCGGCAATTGAGATGGCGTTCCGTACAACAGGATTTGGGCCGGAGCATCAAGGCATCGCCGCGATGCACTCCTCGAGGCGCTCAAGGCGGAACTTCGCATTGCGCAATTCATGCCCTGCTTCATGCCGTTGCTGACGGCCTTGGGCTGGGGATGCTGCCGTCAGGTCTTTTTCGAGCTCGGCGATGCGCGCACGAACCTGGAGGGCCTCCTCCTGACGCAACGCCTTTATCCAGCTCCGCCCGCGCATCTGTGTCCTGCAAGCATCCCCGAAAGTCCGTCGCTTCCATGCCAGCAAAACCCTAACTTCCTGCAATGGCGAACATTCTAAATTTAAGGATTGCTAATTTAGCAAGACAAGAGACGCCAGGAAGAAGGCCGGCGCCGCTTGGGAGGTAATCTGATAGCGCCGGCCAGGCGGATATCAGGTCCGCCGCGACACAGAGGCTAGCTGAGTCTTGCCCCTGCGTCATTCGACATCGCGGATTTCCGGCTTTCCCGGGCGTTTTTCCCCGGCAAAAGCGCGCCGAATGTATCCATCACCGTTCAAATCCCAAGCCGTTGCCTGGCGATGGCGACATGGAAATTGGCGCCGAACAACAGCCCCTCATCGTTGAAGTCATAGGTCGGATTGTGCAAAGGCGCCGAGGCCTCGCCATTGCCGAGGAAGACGAAGCAGCCGGGCACGTGATCGAGGAAGCGGGCGAAATCCTCCGACGCCGTCATTGGCTCGCGGGCGACCGCGATACTGCCCGGCTTGAAGACGTTCTTGGCGGCGGCGAAGGCCGCGTCGACCAGTTCGGCATCGTTGCGCAGCGCAACGAACTCTCTGGTATAGTTGACCACGGCGGTGACATTGTAAGCGGCAGCGGTGCCTTCGGCGATGACGCGCATCTGGCGTTCGATCTCGGCGCTGACCTCGGGGCGGAAACTGCGCGCGTCGCCAAGGATGCGGGCAAGACCGGGCAGTGCATTGCGGGTGCCGTCGGTAACCAGTTCGGTCACCGAAACCACGGATATGTCGGCAGGGCTCAGGCGACGCGCGACGATGGTCTGCAGATTGACGACCAGCGCACAGGCGGCGACCAGCGTTTCCTTACCCGAATGCGGCCGCGCAGCGTGGCCGCCCAACCCCCTGAGCACGATCTCGAAGTTGTCTTCGGCCGACATGACCGGGCCGGCACGGGTCTCGAAATGCCCGACCGGTAGGCCGGGCGTATTGTGCAAGCCGAAGATCTCGTCGAAGGGAAACCGCTCCATCAGGCCATCGTCGAGCATGGCCAGCGCGCCCCTGCCCCACTCCTCGGCTGGCTGGAAGATGAAGCGTACGGTGCCGTCGAAACCACCCGCCTCGGCCAGCAGTTTTGCCGCGCCAAGAAGCATCGTTGTGTGGCCATCATGGCCGCAGGCGTGCATGATTCCGGGATTGCCGGAGCGATATGGCGCGGTGGATTGCTCGGCGATGCGCAGCGCGTCCATGTCGGCCCTCAGCGCGATGGCGCGGTTGCCGCTGCCGCGTTTCAACGTGCCGACGACACCGGTGCCGCCGATCCCCTCGACGACATCGTCCAGGCCGAATTCGCGAAGCTTGGCCGCGACGAAGGCAGCCGTGCGTTTCTCCTCGAAACCGAATTCGGGATGCGCGTGCAGGTCACGCCGCCATCCCGTCATCTCGCGCTTCAGTGTTTCGGGATCAAGTCCAGCCATTTCCTCACCCCTCGAACTCGGCAAGTTCGGTGACCACATCAAGCAGGATATTGGCGCCGGCAACAAGCTCGGCATCGTCGGTGTGCTCGCGCGGATTGTGGCTGATGCCTCCGGCGCTCGGCACGAAGATCATCGCCGCCGGCGCGATGCGCGCGATCATCTGGGCGTCATGGCCCGCGCCCGAGGTCATGCGCCTCGAGACAAGCCCGCGCTTCCTCGCGGCGACCTCGATCAGTTCGACGACTTGCCTGTCGAAGACAACGGGCTCGAAGCGCGCCAGCTTTTCGACCGTCACGGTGATGCCGTCGGCGGCGAGTTGTTCCAGAAAGGCCGCCAGCGCCGCCTCCTCCGCCTGCAGGCGCTGCTCGTCGGGATCGCGCAGATCGACGGTGAAGACAGCGCGTGATGGAATGACATTGATGGCGTTCGGCTCGAAGCGCATCGTGCCGACTGTGGCAACCGTTGGCGAGTTGGAGGCCGCGGCCCGGTCATGCAGGAAGGTGACCACGCGTGCCGCGGCGTATCCGGCATCGCGGCGCATCGACATCGGCGTGGTGCCGGCATGGTTGGCGACACCATCGATGGTGATGCGCTGCCAGGAGATTCCCTGCACGCTTTCCACTGCGCCGATCGGAATGCCTTCGCGCTCCAGGACCGGCCCCTGTTCGATATGCAGTTCGATATAGATATGCGGCTTGAGAAAGCCCGGTTCGCGATCGCCGGCATAGCCGATGCGGGCCAGTTCCTGCCCCAGCGTGCTGCCATCGGTGCCGACAGCGGCGAGTGCCGCTTCGACATCGATGCCGCCAGCATAGACCAGCGAGCCCATCATATCGGGAGAGAAGCGCACGCCCTCCTCATTGGTGAAGGCGGCGACGGCGAGCGGGCGCGACGGCGGAAGACCCGATGCCTTCAGCGTCTCGATCACCTCCAGCCCGGCAAGCACGCCATAGCAACCGTCATAAATGCCGGCATCGATGACGGTGTCGATATGCGAGCCGATGAGCAGTGGTGCCTTGCCTGCATTGTCGGCACTTTGCCAGATGCCGAAGATGTTGCCGATGCGGTCGATGGCGACATCAAGCCCGGCCTGGCGCAGCCAGCCGACGAAGAGGTCACGGCCCAGCCTGTCCGTGTCGGAGGCGGCCAACCGGATCAGCCTGCCCTCGCCGTCGCGACCAACAGCGCCCAATTCACGGATGCGACCAAGCAGGCGCGGTGCATCGATCGCGATCATGGCGTTGCCTCGGCAGCCAGCTTGCCGGCCAGCACGTTGGCCGGGCTCGTGCCGACCAGTTCGGCATAACGTTGCGGGTCGGTGGCGCCTTCGGTGTTGATCACCAGGACGCGGGCCTTGCCGTCGAGCCCGAGAACCATCTTGTTTTCGGCCGCAGCCCGCATCAGTCCGGCGAGGCCGACGCCACCGCTTTCACCGGCGACGATCGCCGGATCCCTGCCGGCCGGCCGCGCCAGCCGGCGCATCACCGCGATGGCGTCATCCTCATCCACGGTCATGAAGGCGTCGGCGGTGCGTGCCAGCACGCGCCAGGCGACTTGCGAGGCTTCATAGCATTCAAGCATGGCCATCACCGTCGGCCGGTCGTGCGCCACCTTGACCACGCGCCCTGCCTGGGCAGCCGCGACAACGCAAGCGGCGCACGCCGGCTCGACCACGGTGAAAATCGGCCTGGCGTCACCGAGAACGATGGCCAGATGGCCGGCCACCGCGGCGGCAATGCCGCCGACACCCGCCTGGACGAAAACGTGGGTTGGCGGTTCCCGGAGTTGGCGCAGCGCTTCGCGCACGATCGCGGTATAGCCTTGCATCACCAGGCCGGGGATGCGCTCATAGCCCGGCCACGACGTATCCGACACCACGGTCCAGCCTCTGTCGGCCGCGACCTTCGCGGCTTGCCTGACCGAATCGTCATAATTTCCATCGACACGGACCATCTCCGCACCGTAGCGGGCTATTGCCGCAATCCGCTCCTGGCTGACACCGGAATGGACAAAGATCACGGCCTTGGCACCGGCAAGCTCAGCACCTTGCGCGACGGAGCGGCCGTGATTGCCGTCTGTGGCACAGGCAACCGTCATCGTCGCGGCGACAGCGCGAACATCGGGTCGATCGAGATCACCGACATCGACAGGGCGGCCAAGCCGCTTCTCCGCCTCCTCCAGCACAAGGCGGAAGACGGCATAGGCACCACCCAGCGCCTTGAAGCTGCCAAGGCCGAGACGAAAGCCCTCGTCCTTGACATGCAAGGCACCGAGGCCGAGTTCGGCAGCCAACGCCGGCAGCCCGTGCAGCGGGGTTATCAGGTGATTGTCGCGATGAGCAAGAAAATGCTCGACGATGTCCGCCCCGGCGACCCCAAGCGTTTCGGCATCGGCGGCGGTGAGTGGCTGGCGGTGCAAGGCATTGCGGTTGAGCAGGAACACTGGCGCTCTCCTTTGGGTCGCTGAGAATATATTGCAGGATCGGCGCAAAAAGCGCTGTAATTGACCCTCCGGAATGCAAGTTTGTTTCGCCAGGATGTCTCCATTGTCTCCATCGCTCCTCTCACTCGACAGCTTCGATCTCGCCATCCTTGCCATCCTGCAGCGGGACAACACCACGCCGCAGCGGCTGATCGGCGAAGCGGTCAACCTGTCGGCACCGGCGGTGCAGCGCCGCATCAAGCGCATGGAGCAGACCGGGGTCATTGCAAGCAATGTCGCGGTGGTCGATCCGGCGGCCGTCGGCCAGCCGATCACCATCTTCGTCGAAGTGGAGCTCGAGAGCGAACGCACCGAGCTGATCGACGCGGCCAAGCGGCAGTTCTCGGCGGCGGCCGAAGTGCAGCAATGCTACTATGTGACGGGTGAGGCCGATTTCATCCTCGTCATCACCGTGGCAGACATGGGCGCCTATGAGGCGCTGACGCGAAAGCTGTTCTTCGGCAGCAACAATGTCCGCAAGTTCCGCACCTTCGTGGCCATGGATCGCGTCAAGGTGGGGCTGACGGTGCCGTTGCCGGATTGAACCTTGCCTGACGCAGCTGAAGCCAGCTCTGCCATGCTTTTGACATGCTCCGGACGCGAATTGAGCAGTGGAGGCGCGATTGGACGATACCACCCCAGTTGCCATCATCGGTGCGGGCCCGGCGGGCCTTGCCGTTGCCGCATGCCTGCGGCAGGCTGGGGTTGACTTCATCCTTCTCGAAAAAGAGCAGCAGGCCGCGCCCGCCTGGCGGTGCCATTACGAGCGCGTCCATCTGCATACGACCAAGCGCTATTCGTCGCTGCCCTTCGTGCCCTTTCCCAAGCACTATCCACGTTACGTGCCGTGCGATCTCTTCGTCGAGTATCTCGATGCCTATGCGAAGCGGTTCGACGTCAAGCCCCGCTTTGGAGAAACGGTGAAGGCGATCACCCGAGAGGGTCGCGGCTGGCGCGTGGACACGATATCCGGCTCGCTGCGCGCCAGACATGTGGTGATCGCCTCGGGCTACAATGCCGAGCCGTTGCGGCCCGGATTTGCTGGCATCGACACATTCAAGGGCCTGACGCTGCACAGCGCCGAGTACCGCAATGCCAAGCCTTTCGCCGGCCAGTCGGTGCTGGTCATCGGCATGGGCAACACCGGCGCGGAGATCGCGCTCGATCTGGCGGAAGGCGGCGCAAGACCGACGATTTCCGTACGCGGCGGCGTTCATATCGTGCCGCGCGAACTGTTCGGCGTGCCTATCCAAATGGTCGGCATGGCGGCGCGCCTGGGGCCGCAACGCCTCAATGATGTTCTTTTGCCCATCATCCTCGACCTGGTGATGGGCAGGCTAGAGAAATATGGGCTCAAACGGCCGAGACGGGGACTGCTGGAACAGATTGCGATTGAATCGCGCATACCGGTGATCGATGTCGGCACCATCGGCAAGATCCGGGAAGGCGCGATCAAGGTTGCGCCCGGTATCGGCGAGATCTCGCAACGCGGCGCCCGTTTTGCCGATGGCAAGCACAGCGAATTCGACACGATCATCTTCGCCACCGGTTTCCGGCCTGGCTATGCCAAATTCCTGGAGCCCAGTGTCCAGCCAGACCGCAGTGGCGTTACCGCGCAAGCTTCGGATCTCGGCCTCTACCTTGTTGGTTTCCACAATGCCGTCACCGGATTGCTGCGCGAAATCGCGATCGAAGCGCAGGCGATCGCCGACGACATCCGGCTCCGGCTGAACAGGAAAAAGACCGCCGAAACCCTGCCGGTGTGATTTGGCGCAGTGCGGCCGCACTTTGCCTTCTCAATCCGCGAAGCGCCCTGTCTTCAGCTTCATGCCGACGATCTTCGACAGCAAAAGCATTTGACGGTTTCAGCCGGCGCCGAGTTCTTGCGCCTTGCGCAGCCAGACCTTGTTGTCGTGGAAGGCGGCACCACCATAGGGCGCCGGCGCGTCGGCGCCGGTCAGCACGTTGATGCCCTCGCCGCGCTCATGCGCGCTGTTTGGCCAGATGCCTTCGGCGATCACGACACCGCGCTTGATGCCGTCGAACAATCTGGCGTGCAGCACCACCTCACCACGCTGGTTGCCGATCTCGACACGGTCGCCCACCGTCAGCCCGTGCGCGGCGGCATCGTCGGGGTAGAGGAGCAGTTCCGGACGGCCTTCCTTGGCTTTCGATACCGGCGTCTCCGAGAATGTCGAGTTGAGGAAATTGCGCGCCGGTGAGGTCGTCAGCCGGAACGGATGCGCCTCGTCCGCCACCTCGATCAGGTCGACATGGTCGGGAAATTCAGGCAGGCGTTCCACGGGGCCAAACAGTCCCATGCTCCTCGGAGGCCGGTTGGGTGCCGGCTGGCCGGTCCAATCGGCGCGGAAGCGGAATTTTCCGTCGGGATGGCCAAAGCCCCTGATGTAGTGGGCGGTCTCGAAGTCCGGCTGCAGATCGACCCACTTCCGTTCCTTCAAGCTGTCGAAGCTGCCCAGCCCGCGCTTGCCGAGAATGAGGTCTATATGCTGCTGCTCGGTAAGACCAAAGCCCGGGCGGTCGGCGACGCCCAGGCGCTCGGCCAGCTGTTCGATGACGAAATGATTGGTTCGCGGTCCTTCCGGCGGCTCGATCAGTTTGGGGCCGAGCGTGATGTGCTGGTTGCCGCCACCCTTGTAGAGATCGTCGTGCTCGAGGAACATCGTCGCCGGCAGCACGACATCGGCAAGCTTGGCCGTATCGGTCATGAATTGCTCATGCACGCAAGAGAACAGGTCCTCGCGCAGGAAGCCCTGTTTCACCAGCCGCTGCTCGGGCGCGACATTCGCCGGATTCGTGTTCTGGATCAGCATCGCCGTTACCGGCGGGCCGCCATAAAGCGCATCGCTGGCGCCGGTCAGCACCGGGCCTATGCGCGAATGGTCGAGATAGCGGATCGAGGGATCGCGCATGCGCGTGCCCTCCAGCACATCCTGGTTGAGCTTGAAGATGCCGGAGTTGGAATGGAAGGCGCCGCCGCCCTCATATTGCCAGCTGCCGGTGACAGCGGCGATGCAAGACGCGGCATGCATGTTGACGGCGCCATTACGCTGGCGGGCAAAGCCGTAGCCAAGGCGGAAATAGGTCCTTTTCGTCCTGCCAACGAGACAGGCGAAGGCCTCGATCTCGGCCACCGAAAGCCCGGTGATCTCAGCCGCCCACTCCGGTGTCCTGCGTTTGAGATGTGCTTCCAGCCCGGCAGGGTCATCGGTGTATTTTTCGAGATAGGCGCGGTCTGCCAGACCGTCCCTGAACAGCACGTGCATGACCGCGCAAGCCAGCGCGCCGTCGGTGCCGGGCTTCAGGACCAGGCCCATATCGGCCTGCTTCATGGTCGCGTTTTCATAGACATCGATGACGATGATTTTGGCGCCGCGTTCCTTGCGGGCCTTGATGACGTGGGTCATCACGTTGACCTGCGTGACCACCGCATTGGTGCCCCAGATCACCACGCAGTCGGATTTCGCCATCTCGCGTGGGTCCGGGCCACGCAAAGCGCCTGCCCCCATCATCCAGCCAGTCCAGGCGAGATTGGTGCAGATCGACGCGAAGAAGCCTGAATATTTCTTGGCGTGGCGCAGCCGCTCGATGCCGTCCCGTTGAACCAGCCCCATCGTGCCGGCGTAGAAATAGGGCCAGACCGTCTCCGAGCCGTATTTCTCCTCGGCCGCAACGAACTTTTCGGCGACCAGATCGAGGGCGGCCTCCCAACTTGCTTCCTTCCAGACCCCGTCGCCCTTGGCCCCGGCCCGCACCAGAGGCTTCAGCAGGCGGTCGGGGTGATGGACGCGGTCGGCATAGCGCGCGACCTTGGCGCAGACGACGCCGGATGTATAAGTGTTGGCCTTCGCGCCATGGACACGGCCGATACGGTTACCATCGAGCAGTTCGACCTCGAGCGCGCAGGTCGACGGGCAATCATGCGGGCAGGCCGAATGGCCGATCCTGAGCTTGGCGTGCTGGTTCATGGCGTTTGTCTAGCGGGTTTCGGGCTCGGCGTGTAGAGCCAGATGGCGCGTTCCCTTCTCCCCTTGTTTGTGGAGAAGGAAGAGGCTCCCCTACTCCGCCGTGCCTTCCTCGTACTCGGCCGACATGGTGAGCCACTTCTCCTCATGACCGGTCAAGGTCTGGGCAAGCTGCGAGCGCTCCTTGGCCAATCGCGTCGCGGTCGACGGATCCTTTTCGTAGATCGCCGGGTTGGCCAATTCGTCCTCGATGCCGTCGATGCGTTTGCGGATGCGATCCATCAACGCTTCGGTGGCGCGGATTTCCTTGGCCAGTGGCTCGAAGGCGGCGCGGCGCTGGGCCGCCTCGCGGCGGCGGTCGGCCTTTGACGCCTTGTCGGCCTCGCGCCGCTCGCGGCGATCGCCAGACACGCCGGTGACCAACGTCTTGTAATCTTCCAGGTCGCCATCATACGGGTTGACCGCGCCGTCCTTGACCAGCCAGAGCCGGTCGGCGGTCGCCTCGAGCAGATGGCGATCGTGCGAGATCAGGATCACGGCGCCGGGAAATTCGTTGAGCGCATGGATCAGCGATTCGCGGCTGTCGATGTCGAGATGGTTGGTCGGCTCGTCGAGGATGAACAGGTTCGGGCCCTCGAAGGCCGACAGCCCCATCAGGAGCCGCGCCTTCTCGCCGCCCGAGAGATCCTTGGCGGGTGTGTTCATCTTCTCGGTCGACAGACCGAACTGGGCGACACGGCCGCGCACCTTCGATTCCGGCGCCTCCGGCATCAGCCGTCGGACATGGTCATAGGCATTTTCCTCCGGACGAAGGTCATCGAGTTGATGCTGGGCAAAGATCGCCACTTTCAGCCCGGGCGCCACTGTCATGGTGCCGGTCTCCTGCTTGAGCCGGCCGGACAGCAGCTTGGCGAAGGTCGACTTGCCGTTGCCGTTGGCGCCAAGCAGCGCGATGCGGTCGTCGGCATCGATGCGCAGCGTCATCTTCTTTAGGATCGGCTGGCCCTCCGTATAGCCGACATTGACATTGTTCAGCGCAATGATCGGCGAGGCCACCGTCTTGACCGGCTCGGGGAAAGAGAACGGCCGCACCGAATCGTTCACGATGGCCGCGATCGGCTTCATCTTCTCCAGCGCCTTGATGCGCGACTGCGCCTGCCTCGCCTTGGAAGCCTTGGCGCGGAATCGTTCGACGAAAGACTCCATATGCTTGCGGGCGGCTTCCTGTTTGACGCGGCCCTTCTCCTGCAGTTCCTTCTGCTCAGTATACTGGCGCTCGAACTGATCGTAGCCACCGCGCCAGAAAGTCAGCTTCTTCTGGTCGAGATGAACGATGGAGTTGACGGCACGATTGAGCAGGTCACGGTCGTGCGAAATCAAAAGCACGGTGTGCGGATACTTCGACACATAGTTTTCCAGCCACAACGTGCCTTCGAGGTCGAGATAGTTGGTTGGCTCGTCGAGCAGCAGAAGATCGGGCTCGGAAAACAGCACAGCGGCCAGCGCCACGCGCATGCGCCAGCCGCCGGAGAAGGACGAAGCCGGGCGGCGCTGTGCCGCATCATCGAAGCCGAGGCCGGCCAGGATGGTGGCCGCGCGAGACTCGGCCGAATGCGCATCGATGTCGGCCAGCCGCATATGGATATCGGCAATCCGGTGCGGATCGGTCGCCGTCTTTTCCTCTTCGAGCAGCGCCGTGCGCTCGACATCGGCCTTGAGCACGATTTCGATCAGCGGCTCCTCGGTGCCGGGTGCCTCCTGCGCCACCTGACCGATGCGCGTGTTCTTCGGCAGGCTGATCGAGCCGGTCTCGGAGGGAAAATCGCCGGTGATCGCCTTGAACAGCGTCGTCTTGCCGGTGCCGTTGCGGCCGACAAGGCCGGCTTTGGTGCCGGCCGGCAACGTCAGCGAGGCGTGGTCGAGAAGCAGGCGCCCCGCCATGCGGAGTGAAAGGTCGTTGATGATCAGCATGGCGGCGCTTTTGCACCGGACATCAACGCTTCGCAAGACCCAGCGGGCCAGTTGAACGCACAAGGCCCGAAAACGGCGCGCGCAATTGCGCCGTCAGGGCAGCTGCTCAGTGGCCTGCCATACCGGCCAGCAGAACCTCAGGCGGTCGCCTTGCCACGCTTCGTCGCCTTGGCCACGTTGGCCGGCGCCGCGGCCGGCTTGCGGCCAAGTCCCGTCGACTTCGCGAGCGCGGACCTGGTGGCCGAATAGTTCGGCGCGACCATTGGATAGTCCGGCGGCAGACCCCATTTGGCCCGATAGTCATCCGGGCTCAGGCCATAGTCTGTCCTGAGGTGTCGCTTGAGCGACTTGAACTTCTTGCCGTCCTCCAGGCAGACAATGTAGTCGGGAAACACCGACTTTTTAGGGTTTACAGCCGGAACCAGGCTTGGGCTTTCCGCGACAGCCGCGCCAGCCAGTTTTCGAACCGAGGCGCTGACACTGGCGATCAGGTCAGGCAGGCCGGAGACCGGAAGCGGATTGTTGCCGACATAGGCCGAGACAATATCGGCCGTAAGCTCGATAACGGTCTTATCCTCGATATTTGACAATTCTTTCATCCCATTTGCGACAAAGTCATCCACCCCACAGAAGACTTTTGTCGATGTATCGCCCGAACCGCGTCCCCCAACGGACCGCCTAGCCCCAAAACGAATCAAGACTTGACGTCAACTATTTCTATGGGAAATCGACATTGGGCAAATTAGAAAATCTAATACTTCAAGGCAGCAGACTTGGTTGTCCGGCCGTCAGCCAATATCTCAAGAATACGCCTCCAACGGGCACAACGCCCGAAATCCTTCTGCTCAATCGCCTTTTCAGCCTTCATCGCCGCGTAAAGTGGCGCCTCGGCGCCAAATTCCTTGATCAGCCAGTGCGCTTCCCTGCGGGCCAGACGTTCGTTGTCGTCAAACATGATTTTCGGCCTCCGAATGCTCCACACCGACGGCAATACAACTGCCAATGACGAGGACGGCGCCGGCGACGGCTGTCATCGTCAGCCGTTCGCCGGAGAAGATCAGAAGCAGTGTCGAAGCGATCGGGGTGAGATAGGCGACAACCGCGACCTTGCCGTGGCCTTCAAGCTTCAAGGCCCGCGACCAGAAATAATAGCCCAAGCCCATCGGGCCAGCACCAAGATAGAGCCCAAGCGCAAGGTCGGCAGCAGCGGGCAAGGTTGCGCCGTCATGGACGCACCACAGCAATGTCACGGCCACGCCGATCAATGAGGATGGCAGCAAAAGACGGTCCGCTGACATGGCGAGCCGCCCCACCAGGATCGAATAGAAGGCCATGCACAGCGCCGATCCGAAGGCGGCGAGATAGCCGACAAGGTTGCCCTGAAACCAGGAATGGTCGCGCCCGCCCGAGATGACAAGCACGACGCCGGCAAATCCAAGGGCCGCGGCAAGGCCCAGCACCGTGGGTCGTTGCGGGCTCTCGAACGCGATCACCGCCGCCGCGACCATCAGAGGCCAGGTGTAGGCGACGAGGTTCGCCTCGATCACCGACATCGAGGCGAAGGCCACATATTGCAGGATCATGGTGCCGACGAGACCGACGAAGCCGACCACGAATGGCGCCAGTACCGCGACGAGACCCGCATGGCGCGGCATGGCGGGTTGCCGCGCGGCGCCGATCAGGCGGATCAAGGCGAAGACCATGGTCGCGCCGCAGAACTGCAGGCATTGCACCAGCGACACCGGATGACTTGCCAACAGCGCCTTGCCGACCAATGCGTTGGTCGCCCAAAGTGCGACCGCGCCAGCGGCAAAGGCCAGCGCCAGCCTGGAGCCAGGCTGGTTCTGCGCAGCCCGAGACAGGCTCCCTTCCTGTCTTTCAACCACGACTGACCCCCGGCTCATCGAGGCAAAGGGCGGCTGCGGCCGGACGGAGCCATGGCTGGTCACCACGATTCCCTTGCACCGCCGGGGACCGGCGCCTCGGGCGGCACCGGCACGGGGCGCTCTGCCTCGAAGCGGCGGTAGGCGGGCAACTGGTTGGTCCAGACGTCTTCGGCCAGCTCGTTGACCCACTCGCGGTCGTGATCGTTGTCCGCGGCAAGATAGAACATTCTGTTGTCGTCGACATAGGGCTTGGCGACCGAGCGTTGATTGAGCACTAGGGTGACACGCTCGCCGAACTGGATCGGCGCCGTGCGGTGCAGGACGCCAAGGAACTGCCCGAGTGTCGCGAAGTGCATCTTGTGGTCGATGCGCATGATGCGGTTGCGCGGGATCTCGCGGCCGGATTCAAGGATGGCGCGACCGGTTTCGGAGTCGTCGCAATAAATTTCGAGATGCCCGCCGACCAGCGGATCGCTGATCGACAGCGGAATGAGTTCGGTGACCGGAACGCCGTCGCAATGCCATTCGACGGCGCCGTCCCTGGGATTCATGAAGGTGACGGTCGAGCCGACGATCGACAGCGGATAGGGCTCCAGCTTCGTGCCCATCATGTCGGACAGGCGTTCCAGGCGTAGCTTGTCGTGCAGCAACTCCCTGATTTCGGGGATGAAACGGTCGGCGCCGGTGATGAAAGTCAGATCGAGGTGCTTGTGCACGGCATGGCTGGCCTTGAGCTTCAGCGCAGCCTCCTCGATTGCCGCAAGCAGCGCCGGGTCATAGCCATGCCGATACTGCGCGACGCCGAAACTCGACACTTTCCAGGCGGTTTCGTGGCCGATGATGGCCTCGCGGCTCATCGCATAACGCAGCTCGGGGATGGTATGTGCGTTCATTGTACTTCTCCAATAAGGGGGCAAACACTTGGTAAACAGTCGATTAAATTAGCCCCCCCTGTAAAATTAGGAATGCTAGTGCTAGTGTAAGCCCAGCTTAAGGTCGAAAACCGTGCGTCTGCTCAGTCAGGTCAACCTCAATTCGCTGAAAATCGTGGAAAGTGCTGCACGGCACGGGAATTTCACGCGTGCTGGCGAGGAGCAGTTCATCACCGCTTCGGCGGTCAGCCAGCGCGTCAAGAGCCTGGAGGACCAGCTGCGCTTCAAGATATTCCAACGCGGTGGCAATGCCGTGTCGTTGACGCCGGAGGGCGAAACCTATGTCTCGCGCGTTCGCGAGGCTCTGGAGCGGATCGTCGCTGCCAGCATGGAAGCAACCGGGCAATCGCAGGAACATGTGCTGAAGATATCCGTGCTACCGACCTTTGCCGCGCGCTGGCTGTTTCCGCGTCTGCCGCTTTTCCAGCGGCAACATCCCGATATCGTGATGCGGGTCTCGACCTCCTACGCGACGCATGAGTTCACGACCTCGGATTTCGATCTCGAAATCCGCTATGGCGACGGCCATTTCAACGGGCTGCCGTCTGATCTGCTGTTTCGGGAAGACCTGACACCGGTGTGCAGTCGCAAGCTGTTCCTTGAGGTTCTCGGCGACAGGCCGCTGTCAAAGGTGACACCGGACGACCTCAAGCACTTCACGCTGCTGCACTCCGACACCTGCACCCAGAACTGGCAATCCTGGCTTGGTTTCGCCGGCGCCAGCTTCGTGCTCAGCGAGACCAAAAGCATCTATTTCGACTCGTGCATGATGTCCTACGAGGCGGCCAACGCCGGAATGGGTTTTGCCGTCGCCAACCGCGCCTACATGGCCAGCGACATCCGTGCCGCGAGGTTGGTGGCTCCCTTCGCCGTCCATCATCCGAACACGGCCGGTTGGTATTTTGTTTCCCCCCACAAGAGCCTTGCCGCACGCAAGGTGCTGCTCTTCAAACAATGGGTCATGGCGGAGGCGGCTCTGACGCAATCCCAATTAGATAGCGAAATCAGCGATTTGGCTTTGGAGATTGCCTGAAAGTCAAATTGCGCTGCAAGACTTTACAAATCCGCGAAGGATTCACTGACCGAAATCAGGCAAAGGCCCTTCCCTCTTCAGTGCGCTGGAAATGCGCCAGATCAAGCGGGACGGAAGGGCGGCCGAGAACCGTCAGGATCGTATGCGCCTGGCCGCGATGATGGGTCTGGTGGTTGAAGACATGAGCCAGCGCTGGCGCTAGGCGTTGCGAGACGGTGCGCATGTCCGATACGGTCATATAGGTGAAGCGGCCCGAGAGCGCCTTGTCGCCCAAGCCGCCGAGCCAGTCGATGATCCGCCGGTCCTCTGCCTCGCGCGCCAACCGCAGCTTCGGCAAGGCGCGGTGCAGTATTGCGTCCAGCGCGGTCGGCGCATCGCCTTCGCCGGTGAAGCGCTTCATCCATATGCGATCGGCGGCGAGCAGATGGTTGAGCGTGCCCATCAGCGAGCCGAAGAAAGCGCCGACATGGCGATTGAATTCTTCTTCATCGAGATCGGCGGCGGCATCATAGATGCGGCCATTGGCCCATTGATTGTACGCCGCAAACATCATGAAATGCTGTTTCATCTCTTCTCCCGCCGCCGCGTTTCTGGCGATACCTAGACCGCAAAGGGGCCGACGCCAATGACCATTCTGCTTTATGATCTCGTCGGGCGCGACGAGAACCGTCCGTTCAGTCCGCATTGCTGGAAGGCTGCGATGGCGCTGGCCCATAAGGGGCTCGATATCGCGACCGCGCCGACGCGTTTTCTCGAGGTGCCCGCCGTCGAAGGCGGCGTTTCGAAAACCCTTCCGGTGATCCGCGACGGCGACAAGGTCGTCATCGATTCCTTCGCTATCGCGCTCTATCTCGAGGAGGCCTATCCGGATCGTCCCACGCTTTTTGGCGGCGATGGCGGCAAGGCGATGGCGCGGTTCATCGAACGCTGGTCGCAATCGACCATCCACCCCTATGTGACCACTGCGGCGATCGTGGATCTGCATGCCATGCAGGACGAGACGAATGGCGCGTATTTCCGGCAAAGCCGGGAACAGCGCCTGGGCAAGAAACTGGAAGAGGTGAAGGCTGCGCGCGAAACCGGGCTCGGCACTTTCAGGGCTTCGCTGGAGCCGTTGCGCTCGATGCTGAGCTACCAGCCATTCATCGGCGGTGCCTCGCCGCTGTTTGCCGACTATATCGTCTTCGGCGCGCTGCAATGGGCGCGCATCGCGACGTCCTATCAGCTGCTCGACGACGGCGACGTGGTGGCACAATGGTTCGACCGCTGCCTCGACCTGCATGGCGGGCTCGGGCGAAAGGTCGCCGCAGCGGCCTGACGCCCGACCTGCCGCAAGGCAAGCGCGGTCACTCTGCCGTCAAAGAGCCGGCAGCGGAGACGGCCAGGCCTACTTGGCTGCCTTTTTTGGCTTGCTGGTCTTCTTGGCGGCCTTCGCCTCCTTGGGCTCGGCTTTTGCCTTGACAGCGCCCGTTGCCTTCTTGGCGGGCTTTTTGGCTGCCGACGACGTTCCCGTAGCATCTTCCCGGTCGATGTCGGCTGTCGCCTGATGCCAGTGGCGTTCGTGCTGGCCGGCCGGTTGCCCCTCTTCCTGCCAGATCTTATGGGCTCGGTTGCGAATGCGCTCCTGACGATCGTCTGCCATGGTCATACTGTCTCCATTCGGGCCGACTTCAGCGCGGCGCCGAGACGCGACTATAGCAAGCAAAGCCTGATATTGCAGCCATTTGGTCTCAACTTGCCTTGCAGCTCGTCGGCATCGATCTGAACTTCAACCCGCCGCATGGCGTGCCCTGCGCTGTCGCTCCCTGCCCTCGGGCGTTCAGGGTCCTTCGAAAGGTCCACCGGACCTTTCAATCACCATTCGTCATTCGGAAAGCCAGGCAATCGCCTTCCCGTCCGTTTCGTGGACCATTCCTCATCCTTTGGCCTCACCCCTTGGCAATGGGCCGGGCGGCTTGTATAGAGCCCGCCACTCTCCATTCCATTCTCCAGACAAGGACGACCCATGGCGCTCGAACGCACCTTCTCGATGATCAAGCCGGACGCAACGCGGCGCAACCTCACCGGCGCCATCACCAAGATGCTCGAAGACGCCGGTCTGCGCGTCATCGCTTCGCGCCGGGTGTGGATGAGCCGCCGTGAGGCTGAGGGTTTTTATTCCGTCCACAAGGACCGCCCGTTCTTCGGCGAACTGGTCGAGTTCATGTCGTCGGCACCGACGATCGTCCAGGTGCTGGAAGGCGAGAATGCCATTGCCAAGAACCGCGAAGTGATGGGCGCCACCAACCCGGCCAACGCTGCCGAAGGCACCATCCGCAAGGTGCATGCGCTGTCGATCGGCGAGAATTCGGTGCACGGCTCCGACGCGCCGGAAACCGCCGCGCAGGAGATCAAGTACTGGTTCTCGGACACCGAAATCGTCGGCTGAGCCGGTAGCCCATATCGCAAATCATGCTGAAAGGCCGGCGAAATGCTGGCCTTTTTTCGTATAGGGATATCGTCTGAAGCTCCCCGGCGCATCTTTTATGAGTTCGTACTGGCAAAAAGTGAGAACTCAGCTTGCAGCGCTGAAGCGCAGGATTTCGCGTCCGTCCTTGTCGGCGATGGCGAGCTTTCCGGCATCGACCTTGTATGACGCCGCCTTGGCCAACGCATCGAACAACGCCTTTTCCTCGGCCATCACATCGGGCGCGCAGGCCTTGTAGGTCGACCCGATGCCGCTGATCGCGATTGCCTGGCCATCGACCTTCGCTGTGGCGAAATAGCTGTTGCATGGGCCGCTGCCGCCGGCCTTGCCGGCCTCGCTGACCTTGAACGTCACCTGCGGCCCGGTGATGGCGCCGACGCCGTCGACATAGTCGACCACCCAAAGCTGATCAAAGACGGAAGCCGCCGGCTCGCCACTCGGCGCGACCATCTTGAGCATGATGGTCTGGGGCACGTCGGTCAGCGGATCGAGCTGGTGGCGCACATCGGAAATGAACATCAGCCTGCCGTCAACGGTGATGCGGGCCCGCAGGGCGTAGGTCATCTGTGGCCGGATGGTAGAAGGGTCGAATTTGATCTCGAAGCTGATCGGCACCTGACCGGCAGGTTTGATCTTCTGTTCGCCGATGATCCTGGCCGGCGCGTCGGCCAGCGAGACATCGGCAAGCTGGACGGAGAGCACGGCACTGGGCGGCAAGGCGATGCGCTCGCGATAGATCACCTCGCCCCGCACCGCCTTTTCGGCGGCCAAGGAGAGTTCAGGCACCGCCAGGATGCCGACGACCAGCGGCACAAAGCCGAAGACGAAGAACTCCGCGAGCCTGTCCAGCATGACCATCTCCCTTGCCACGGGCTGCCAATGCTCCGGGCTGCCGATGCCCGGGCCGACCAACGGTCGTTGAATTGGCCAAAGGATTGCGGTCAATGCATGGCTGCGGCGGGATTTTATTCTGGTGATTTCCAGCGCTGCGCGGCCTTGACGTCGGTTTGCTTGGCCTCGACCCAGCCACCCTCCGAACCGTCAACACGATGCTCCTTCTTCCAGAAGGGAGCACGCGATTTCAGATAGTCCATCAGGAAGTTCGCCGCTTCGAATGCGGCCTGGCGGTGCGCCGAGGCGGCAACCACCAGCACGATATTCTCACCCGGCGCGATCTTGCCATGGCGGTGGATGACCGTGAGGCCCTGCAGCGGCCAGCGCTGAACCGCCTCGGTGGCGATGCGGCCGATCTCGGCCTCCGCCATGCCGGGATAGTGCTCCAGTTCAAGCGCCGCTAGCGCGCCCTGCTCGTCC
The DNA here is from genome assembly GCF_006439395.2 of Mesorhizobium sp. B4-1-4. NCBI lineage: Bacteria > Pseudomonadati > Pseudomonadota > Alphaproteobacteria > Hyphomicrobiales > Phyllobacteriaceae > Mesorhizobium > Mesorhizobium sp. B4-1-4. The sequence continues at coordinate 1,101,394 of NZ_CP083950.1, read as the reverse complement.
CGGCAGAGGCCGGAAAAGGTGACCACGGCACCAATGTCGGCGCGGCCTTGCGTGAGCCCGGCGATCTCGGCGGCGACGTCGAAATCCTGGCGCTGGATGCGCACGGTCGGCGCCAGAACGGCCGACATGAGTCAGCCTCCCGTCATTGGCGGAAACAGGGCGATCTCGCGCGCGCCGGATATCTTCTCGTGGTGGTCGACATGTTCCTGGTTGATGGCAACACGGATCACGTCGGGATATTGCAGCGCATGCTCATAGCCCTCGCCGCGCGATTGCAGCCAGCGCAGGAGGTCGGCGACCGTCTCAATGCCGACGGGCAATTCGACATCTTCCTCCGATGTGCCGATCCGCTCGCGAACCCAGGCGAAATAGATGAGGCGGGTCGTCATCTTACTCGTCCATGATGTGCTTGAGGCCGGCGCGGAAATAATCGTACCCGGTGTAGAGCGTAACGAGTGCCGCGATCCACAGGAGCACAAGGCCGGTCTGCGTGGTCAGGGGAAAGATCTTGTCGCCGGCCGGGCCGGCCAGCAGGAAGGCGATAGCGACCATCTGGATGGTGGTCTTCCATTTGGCAAGCTGCGTCACCGGCACCGAGACCTTGAGCGCCGCCAGATATTCGCGCAGGCCAGAAACCAGGATCTCGCGGCATAGGATGATGATTGCCGCCCAGAGCGACCAGCCGGCGATGCCGGCATGACGATCGGTATCCGCCGCCAGCAGCAAAAGGCACGTGGCGACCAGTAGTTTGTCGGCGATCGGATCGAGCATCTTGCCGATGTTGGAGGTCTGCTGCCAGGCGCGCGCAAAATAGCCGTCGAAATAATCGGTGACCGATGCCAGCAGGAAAATGATCAGTGCCGACCAGCGGGCGAAGTCGCTGGATTTCAGATGACCTTCGAGGAAAAAACACAGCACGACCAACGGCACCGCGATAATGCGGGCGTAGGTGAGTATGTTAGGCAGGTTGAATGCGCGCTGGGCCATGTCTTCAAGGACTCTTTCTGCCTGCGTACTCAAATCAGATGCGAATGTGGGGGGTCAACAGGCCAAAATCGATTGGCCAGCCGAAAATAACGGGAAACCTCACACGCTGTCCTAAAACCGCACTCCATTTCGGAAAGACGTGCGTTCTTCCCCTTCATACATGTCGCTGTGCCAAAACAACCATGCACATTCGGGTGACATGCATCAGCTCTCATGGAAGTGATTATAGACCAGCCTCGCCACCTGCTCGGAAATGCCGTCGACCTTCCTCAGATCCTCGATCGCGGCGCGGCTGACCGCCTTTGCGGTGCCGAAATGCAGCAGGAGGGCGCGCTTGCGGCCGGGGCCGATACCGGAGATCTCGTCGAGCGGACTCTTGACCATTTCCTTTTTGCGGCGGGCCCGGTGCGAGCCGATGGCGAAACGGTGAACCTCGTCGCGCAGCCGCTGGACGAAATAGAGCACGGGGTCGCGAACCGGCAGCGAGAACGAATCCCTGCCCTTGACGAAGAAGCGCTCGCGGCCGGCGTCGCGGTCCTGTCCCTTGGCGATGCCGATGGCCATGACGCGGTCTTCTATGCCGAGATCCGAGAGGATCTTGCGCACCGCCGTCATCTGGCCCTGACCGCCGTCGATCAGGATGACGTCGGGCCAGGCCGGGAAGCTGCCGGAGATGTCCTCCTCAATGTCGTCGCCCGCTTCGTCGGCGGCAGCGTTGTCGGCCACGGCATCACCATGTTCCTTGAGCAGCCGCGAAAAGCGCCGCTCCATCACCTCGCGCATCATGCCGAAATCGTCGCCGGGCGTGATCTCGGTCGAGCGGATGTTGAATTTCCGGTACTGGTTTTTCACAAAACCTTCCGGCCCGGCGACGACCATGGCGCCAACGGCGTTGGTGCCCATGATGTGCGAATTGTCATAGACTTCGATGCGCACGGGCGGCTTGGCCAGGCCGAACGTCTCGGCGAAACCGGCAAGCAGCCGGCCTTGCGTCGAGGTTTCGGCCAGCCGCCTGCCAAGCGCCTCACGCGCATTCTGCAAGGCATTGTCGGTCAGGTCCTTTTTCTCGCCGCGCTGCGGCACCGAGATGGCCACCTTGCGGCCGGCGCGGGTGGAAAGCGCCTCGGCCAGCAATTCCTGGTCCTCGACCCCGTGCGACAGCAGAATGGCGCGTGGCGTCGGCTTGTCGTCGTAAAACTGCGCCAGGAACGAGCCCAACACTTCTGATCCCTCCAGCGCGGGATCGGCCTTGGGGAAATAGGCGCGGTTGCCCCAGTTCTGTCCGGTGCGGAAGAAGAACACCTGGATACAGGTCTGCCCCCCTTCCTGATGGATGGCGAAGACATCGGCCTCATCGACGGTCGCTGGGTTGATGCCCTGATGGCTCTGCACATGTGACAGTGCGGCCAGCCGGTCGCGATAGATTGCGGCGCGCTCGAAATCGAGGTCTTGCGATGCCTGCTGCATGGCGGCCGAAATCTCGGTCTTCACCTTCTGGCTGCGGCCCGAGAGAAAGTCCTTCGCTTCGGCGACGAGCTCAGCATAGCCCTCATGCGAGATTTCGCCCGTGCAGGGGCCGGCGCAACGCTTGATCTGATAGAGCAGGCAAGGTCGCGTGCGGTTCTCGTAGAACGAGTTGGTGCAGCTGCGCAGCAGGAAGGCGCGCTGCAGCGAATTGATGGTGCGGCCGACGGCACCGGCCGAAGCAAACGGACCGAAATAGTCGCCTTTTCGCGATCGCGCCCCGCGATGCTTGTAGATTCCGGGCGACACATGATCACCGGTCAGAAGAATATAGGGGAACGACTTGTCGTCCCGCATCAGCACATTGAATCGCGGCCGCAACCGCTTGATAAGATTGGCTTCAAGCAGCAGCGCTTCGATCTCGGTGCGGGTAACGACGAACTCCATCGTCGCGGTCTCGCGCACCATGCGGCCGATCCGGGCGGTGTGGAAGCGCCCTTGCGCGTAGTTGGTGACGCGTTTCTTCAGGCTGCGCGCCTTGCCGACATAGAGAACGTCGCCGGTGGCATTCATCATGCGATAGACACCGGGCGCATTTGGCAGCCGCTTGACCAGGGTCTGGATGACCTCGGCGCCGACCTGGCCCTCGGTATCGCCGGCATGCGGTGTCCAGTCGATGGCGGTGAAGGCAACATCGGGGCCCGCCGTTTCGACGATCTCCTCGAGTGCCTCATCCTCGATGTCGATTTCGGGAGGAAGGTCATCGGCGCCAGCGCGCGCCTTGTTCTTGGTATCCAAGGGACTCATTCCGTCATGCCTGTCACATCGGGCGTCTGCCATGCAAGATGCTGGCCGCCATCGAGCGCGATCATCTGGCCGGTAACTGAGCGCGCCTCCCAGAGATAGCGAATGGTGGCGCCGAATTCCGGCAATTCCGGGCCGCGCTTCAGAATCAGGCCAGCGACCTGTACGTCAAAATCAGAATCATTCTGACGCTGATTCTTAAGCGTCGGGCCTGGACCGATCGCATTAACACGGATTCGCGGACCGAGCGCCTGGGCCAACATCTCGGTCTGCGTCCACAGCGCCGATTTCGAAAGCGCATAAGAGAAATAGCGCGGTGTCGGCCGCCAGACGCGCTGGTCGATGATGTTGACGATCAGCCCTTCCTGTCCATCCGGCAAGGACCGGACGAAGCTCTGCGCCAACAGCGCCGGCGCTTTGACATGGATGGCGAAATGGCGGTCCCAGGACTGCCAGTCAAAATCCTCGACCGAGTCATCGACGAAGAGGGAAGCATTGTTGACCAAAAGCGAGATCGGCCCGAGCGCTGCCCGAGCCCGGCCGATCAGGCCGGCCACATCGGCCATGTCGGTTAGATCGGCGCCGACCGCCACGGCCCTGCCGCCTGCCTTGTTGATCCGCGCCGCCAATGCATCCGCCTCGTCATGCGAGCGATTGGAATGGATGGCGACCGCAAAGCCATGGCCAGCGAGATCTTCAACGATCGCCTTGCCGATCCGTTTCGCCCCGCCGGTCACCAGTGCCGCGGTGGCATTGCTCATCGTGTGTCAATCCTCGGTTTCGGCACGAAAAGACGGTGCCGGCAAAATATGGCCTGTCATCTGTTAAATGGCGTTCGCACCTGGGGCAGCATTGTGGCGAAACGGCTGGACGGGCTCTCGACTCGCTTCTCGACGAAAGTCCGCCACCGCCCAATATAGGATGCCGGACTCCTTGTACCAAGCCGTGTGCAGCGTAACGCCCTCCGATTGCTGACATTTCGCTGTTGCGAAGATGCAACGTCAAGTTTCTGCCTCATTCGTGCCGGGTAATGACCCAAGTTCAGGTTCGGTTCAGCCGCATTTTGACACGACATTTGGAACCGACGAACGCCAGATCCGTTTCACCCCCCGGGCGGGTCGATGGCGATCGTGAGAAACAAGCCTGTGTCCTGTGGCTTAAGGAGTAAAGAAGAATGCAAGCCAATCTTAAATTCGCACGGCCGCTGGCTGTTGCGCTCGGGCTCTTTGCCCTCGGTGGTACCGCCTATGCCGCGGACGTCGTCCGGGAAGAGCCGCCGGCACCCGCCCCGGTTGCTGAACTTCCTGTCGCTTCGTGGGCCGGCCCCTATGCCGGTATCAATGTTGGCTATGGCTTCAGCGGCCGTACCAAGGAGAAGGATTTCGGCGTTTCGACCGATACCAAGGGTTTCGTCGGCAGCGTCTTCGGCGGCTATCAGTGGCAGCAGGAGAACTTCGTCTACGGCGGTGAAGCCGAGCTCGGCTACAACGGCGTCAAGGGCGACGACAACGGCATCCACTCGAAGGGCGGCTTCGAAGGCTCGCTGCGTGCTCGTCTCGGCTACGCGGTGACCCCGGAAATCCTGCTCTACGGCACCGGCGGTCTCGCCGGCAGAAGCCTGAAGGTAGAGGACTCCGTCATTCCCGCCAGCGACACCGCCACCATGATCGGCTGGACCGCGGGTCTCGGCACCGATATCAAGCTGACCGACAATGTGTTCGGCCGCGTCGAGTATCGCTACACCGATTTCGGCAGCAAGGACTTCGGTGGTGGTATCGGCAAGGTCAAGGCGACCGACAACCGCGTCACCTTCGGCGTCGGTATGAAGTTCTAAGTCGTCCAAGCCACGACACGAAAAAGCCGGGCCTCGCGCCCGGCTTTTTTTATGGCGGCGGCCTCACGCCGGATTGAGGGGCTTCAGTTCCGGAAATTTCTCGTCGAAACGCGCCGCCCAACGCGTCAGTCGGCCACGGCCCTTTTCCCATTTACCGGCGAAGCGCAGCGCGAGGTAGCCAAGGCAGGCGCGCAACGCGATCTGGCCGGCGGTGATCTTCTTCGGCAGTTTAGGCGGATTGGCATTGAGCAGATCGAGTGCGGCGCTGATCTTCGCCCATTGGCGGTCGAGCCAGGGCTGATAGACCATTTCTTCAGGCCGGGTGCGGCGCTCATAGACCATCGACAGCGCGCAATCGCAGATGCCATCGGCCAGCGCCTCCAGTACTTCCGCCTCCAGCCGCTTGTCGGGATTGCGCGGAAACAGCGCGTTCTTCGAAATCCGGTTGAGGTGCTGGGTGATGGCACGACTGTCATGAACCGAGCGGCCGTCGTCGAGCACCAGCACCGGGATCTTGCCGAGTGGATTGGCACCGATCAATTCGGCTGGCCTGTCCTCGGTCTTGACCGGCACGTGCTCGATGGCGATTCCGGCATAGGCCGCGGCCATCCTTACCTTGGAGCTGTAGGGAGAGGAGGAGGCGTAGAGCAGCTTCGGCATGATCGGTTTCCTGTTTGCAGGCGTCCAGTGTTGACTGGACGGGCACTCGTGATCAACCGGCAGAGCGCAAAAAACAGCTGCCAGAAACCGATTGCGGCTTCCGACCAGACATCACGACAAGCCTACAGACCGGTACGCTGGAGACACGAGCAAGTGACGACGAGCAGGCTGACAGGATTTTGAACCTGCATTTCACGCTTCACGGATTCAGGCATTGCCCCCAGGGGGAATCTCCGCCGACCGCTGCAACCAGACAATTGAATCGGGCGAGCGAGGCAGCCAAACGGCGCCTCGCTTTGCTTGCCCCTCGGTCCCTTCCGACGTTCAGCCCAAGAGCTGAACCAACTGCCGAATATGCTTCGATCCAGAGCGTCAGAGCGTCCTTGCCGTGTCCGAAGGACGCGCGACGCCCCAACGGCTCGGTCTACTTCCTAGCCGGAGCTTTCGCCTTCGCAGGCGCTGCCTTGGCCTTCGGCGCGGCCGCTTTCTTCACCGCCGGCTTGGTCGCGGCGGCGGCGGCTTTCGCAGCCGGCTTTGCCGCGGCCTTCGCGACCGGCTTTGCCGCCGCCTTGGCGGGTGCCGCCTTCTTGGCTGCGGGCTTTGCCGCCGCCTTCGCCGCTGCCGGTTTCTTCGCTGGAGCTGCTTTTGCCGCCGGCTTTGCCGCGGCCTTCGCTGCCGGCTTTGCCGCTGCCTTCGCTGGCGCTGCTTTCTTCGGCGCCGGCTTCACAGCAGCCTTCGCCGCGGCTGCGGGTTTCTTTGCCGGAGCCTTGGCCGCGGCTGCCTTCGGCTTGGCGGCGGGCGCTGCTTTCTTCACTGCCGTTGCGGCCTTCGCCGCGACTGCTTTTGCGGGTGCTTTCTTTGCCGGTGTCTTGGATGCCGGCGCTTTAGATGACTGCTTAGCCATGTCATGCCCCTTCACGTTATGCCGATGGCCGTGAATGACCCCGGCGCGCAATGCATATCTGACTCGCGGCTCGCTAGCCAGCGAAGCAATGATATGATTCTCTCAGCTTAAATTTTGGTTGCGATCGGCACACGATCGCACTCATCATCGCAAAAACGCGGCGTCATCTTTGGATATCGCCAGCGATTTGACACCGACACTCTCGATGCGCTGCGGGACCAAGCCCGCCGTGAACCTTCGAAGATTAGCGAATAGTTTCGCGCATTGATCTTCGGTCGCGAGCACCATGAGCTGCAGCCTCATCGAGGCGATCTTCTTTTGCAGCTGGACGATCGATGCAGCTCACGAGCGCAATGCGACGACCTATCTGGAGATCACCTTGTCAAGCGTCGTTTCATTGCCAATTGGAAATCTACAGATAACTCTGTATAATAGAGTATTCTGTTGAAAATTAAGCGTGCTTCGATGTCGTTCCACAACCGCTGCTGCCCGAGATCGCCGAGCCAAGAGGGAAAGCTCAAAGCCTTGCTGTATTGGAGCCCATAGATGAGCGCCGACGACATCATCCACCAGAGTACACGACTCAGGATCATGGCTGTCCTGAATAGGCTGGAAAGGCGCGAGGCGCTGGAATTCACGCGGCTGAAGGCGATGATCGAAACCACCGACGGGAATCTCGGCGCGCACCTCGATACGCTGGCGAGGGCAGGCTATGTCGAAATTGAAAAGCTCTTCGTCGGGCGGCGTCCGCAGACCCGGGTCAAGGCAACGACGATTGGGCGGCGGGCCTTTCGCGGTCACATAGCCTTTCTTCGCAAGATCATCGATCAGGCCCAGGCGACGCAACGCAGGAAATAGCTCTACGGCCGAGCGGACGCTCCCATCGTGCAACGACCACGGCAACGCCGGCGCCGATCATGACCTGCCGAGCGATTGACCCGGCGCGTGCGATCGCACCTTCAGTCAACGCAGGACGCAAAAACGCCTGCGACCCCTTCAGGTCGCAGGCGCGAAAAGCATCGGAGGAAGAGACGCGTTCAGCGCAGAACGCGGCAGCGGCCGTTGTAGACCATCCAGCGGTCAAAGCCCGAGACGCAGAATTCGACGTTGTCGCCGATCGAGGCAAAGCCCTGGCCTTCCTCGATCAGATAGAAGATCGACCGGTCACGGCCGTCCGACAGACTGACGGTTGCCCGGCAATAGTGACGGCCGATCGGCCATTGCTCGCTCGCCAGCTGATATCGGTGCTGGTGAATGTTGTGAAAATCGGTGATCGCGACGTCGGGCAGATGCGGCACGTGATGCACCTGATAGGAGAACCGGTCAGTGATCTTGCTCAGCACCCATGACTCACCACAGACGCTGCCGTCGTCTTCGGAATAGATGCGAACAAGATCGGCGGCGTGAACGGCCTGCGTTACGCCGAGAGGCGCGGTAAAGGGGGTGCAGAGCGAAATCAGGGCAGCAAGTGCGGGTTTGGCGAAGCGAGTCATGGCACCCTCTCAAGGTCGACTGTCTGTACTGTGCGGATTCGCTTGGCGCCGGTCAAGCGGTTGCCGAAACAATGGTTTCCAGAAATCGGCGCTTGGAATTGCCAACAATAGCGAAGTTCACCAGGACAACGCACCGCAAAACGGCCGTTCCAAATCAAGTCTGCTCGCCGACCAGCCATTCCAGCGACCAGTGCGCCGGCTTTTCCGCGGCGAGTAATCCGTGCAATGCCGGCAGCACGGTTCGCAATTCGCCTTCCAGTGTGAAGGGCGGATTGACCACCACCATGCCGCTGCCGTCGAGGCTGGGCTCCGACGAAGCCGGCCTGATCTCGAATTCTATGTCAAGAATTTTCGGGATGCCGGATTGCTTCAGCGCTTTCCTGAAGGCGATGATCGCCTTACGGTCCTTGATCGGATACCACAGCGCATAGATGCCGCCAGGCCAGCGCCTGTACGCCTTGACCAGCCCGTCGACGAGGCGGCCGAACTCGCCCTCCTCCTCGAAGGGCGGATCGACGAGCACCAGCCCGCGCTTCTCCTTCGGCGGCAAATGCGCGCCCAGCGCCAGCCAGCCATCAAGTTCTATCACCCGTGTCTGGAAATCGTCGGCGAATTCCGCCTTCAGCTTCACCGCGTCTTTTGGGTGCAACTCGATCGCCGACAATCGATCCTGCTTGCGCAGGAGATTGCGTGCGAGCAGCGGCGAACCCGGATACTTCTTCACACCGCCCTCGGGATTGAGCGACCGCACCGTGCCGAGATAAGGCGCCAACAGCGCCGCCACCTTGGCATCGAACGAGGCGTCGATCAGCCGGCCGATGCCGCCCTGCCACTCGCCTGTCTTTTGCGCTTCGGGTGATGACAGGTCGTAGCGGCCGATGCCGGCATGGGTGTCGATGACGCGAAACGCCTTGTCCTTCTGCTTCAGATATTCGAGCAGACGCGTCAGCACGACATGCTTGACGACGTCAGCGAAATTGCCGGCGTGATAGGCGTGGCGGTAGTTCATGAAGCTCCCCTGCCCCAGCGCGGCGGCGGTTGCGAGTTTGGATCTTTCGGCCGGCCGCAATCGAAACGCAAGGACGGCAGGAAACCGATCAAGCCAAGCGCCGTCAGGGATAAACCGATCGGCCGCGCGCTGTCGGCTTCGCCCGCACCGGAGCGCAAGACAAGATCGACAGCCCGCATCGGTATATCGTCGACATCGCCCGGCCCGACGGTGAAGACGTAGGGACCGGGGCCGACGGTCGAAATCAGGCCAGCCTCGTCGCGAAAGATCTTGTCGGGCAATTGCGGGCTGGCCTGGCGCGGATTGTCCACGTGGTTGAATTGCGGCGTCGAGGCGAGCACCGTGCGGCCATTGGCGGCGGCGGTCAGCGTCAACGCCGTGCGCTGCTGCGAAACGATACGTTCGGCTCTCGCGCTCAGGTCGACCAGCACCCGCACCGGCGCGTCGCTGCCCGAGAGCTGCACGGTCAACGGTTTGAAGCGGCCTTGCTCATAGACCCTCCAGGCGCCGATCTCGCGGCCGGAAAAATTGGTTATCGCCCAGGGATAGATGAGGCCGATGCCTTTGCCGGCCAGCAGGACCAAGACAAACAGAAAGCGCATTCAGACAGTCACCTAGTCAGATCTTGCCGGACAACCGGCTTACCTTGGCGCCATCGCGCAAGCGTTCCATTTCATCCAGCAGCATATCGAGCCCAAGCTCGAACGTCTTGTCGAACTCCGCCTTGCCAAAGTAACGGCCGGCAGCGGCGACATTGGGAAAATTACGCCCAAGCTCCTCGTTGCTGACGGGGGTGGCGGCCGATGGGCCCTTGGCGTACCCGGCTGTTTCGTCGAGCACCGCGCCGGTCAGATAATAGCCAACCGCGCGGAACAGCCTCGCCGTCGCCTCCTGGTCGAAGCCGCCGTCCTTGAACAGCCCGATGACGCCGTCAAGATAGGCAAGGCAAGTGGGCGAATTCATGCGGTAGGTCAGGAAATACGTCGCGAAGGCCGGATGCTCGCGACCGATCCGGCGATAATCCAATATGGCCATGCGCATCCGTTGACGCCACGGCAAGCCAGGATCCGGCATCTCCAGCGGGCCGACCAGCCTGTCGACCATCGCCTCGAACAGATGCGCCATGGACGGAAAGTGATGATAGATGCTCATCGCCTCGCAGCCGAGCGCCGCCGCCAGTTTGCGCGTCGAAAAGCCGGCGAACCCCTCCCGCTCGATCACCTCGAAGGCGGCGTCCTCAATCATCTCGCGGGACAACCGACCGCGGGTTCGCTTTTTTTTGATCTCTGAGTCCATGGCGTCGCTTGACAACTTACACTGTAAGGCTCATCTTCCGCGCACCTTACATCGTAAGGCTAGAAAAGACCAGAGGAGAAAACCATGTCGAACCGTCGCATCGCCGAATCCGTGCAATCTTCCATCCGCCGTGCGTTCCTTTTCACCACCGCGGCCTGCGTCCTGTCGCTCGGAGCAGCGCCGGCCCATGCCGATGAATATGATGCAACCATCAAGGACATCCAATCGACCATGGGCGGTGTGCCAAGCTTTGTGAAACAGTTTCCCAAAGCCGGTCTGCCCGGTGCCTGGGCCGAGGTCAAGGCCATCGAACTTAGCGACAAGACGGCACTGCCGCCAAAGGTCAAGTCGCTGATTTCGCTGGCGGTGGCGGCGCAGATTCCGTGTAACTATTGCATCTGGTCGGACACGCAGGATGCCAAGCGCGCCGGCGCCACCGATGAGGAAATCCAGGAAGCCGTGGCGATGGCGGCGCTGACCCGCCACTGGAGCACCATCTTCAATGGCATGCAGATCGATTTCGACACATTCAAGAAGGAAATGGCTGGGCAGTAAGTCCACCGGCAACATGCAGAGGCCGGCCATCGGCGGGCCTCTGCATCATCACGTGACGTGCCTAGGCCTTGCGCTCCCAGCGGCGATCGGGCGTCTGCTGCCAGTAGGTCACGGCATGGCCGGCGTCCTTCATCGCCTTCCAGTGCCCCCGGGCCGCCTCGACCTGGGCGGCATCATGGCCGTCGAACAGGAACACGGCGCGCTCGTAGCCGCCGAGATCCGGCGGCGTGGCCCCGTCGACCAGGAAACGTATCTGCGCCGCGTTCGGGTTGGCTTCGCCGGTGGTCAACAGGATCGGCTGCTCAGCGGGATAGGCTTCGCGATCGCTGGCATGGGCGAGGAAGGAATCATCGCGAAATGTCCACAGATGCTGGTCTAGCGCGTCGCGCCGTTCCTCGGTGCCGGTCTGCACCACGGCGTGCCAGCCACGATCGATGCTGCGCTCCAGCAGACCTGGCAGCGCATCCTCCAGCGTCGATTCTGTCAGATGATAGAACAGCACCTCGGCCATGGATCGAGGTCAGCTCTCGTAATGGTCACGCACCAGCCGATCGAGCAGCCGCACGCCGAAGCCTGACCCCCAGGACTGGTTGATCTCGTTCGACGGCGAGCCCATCGCCGTGCCGGCGATGTCGAGATGCGCCCAGGCCGTGTCCTTGACGAAGCGCTGCAGGAACTGCGCGGCGATGATGGCACCGCCGTAGCGGCCGCCGATGTTCTTCATGTCGGCGTTCTTGGAATCGATCAGCTTGTCGTATTCGGCGCCAAGCGGCATGCGCCACAGGCGCTCCTGCGTCGACTGTCCCGCTGCCACCAGCCTCTCCGACAGTTCGTCATTGTTGGAGAACAGGCCGGCATAATTCTGACCGAGCGCGACCATGATGGCACCGGTCAGCGTCGCCAGATTGACCATGAACTTCGGCTGGAAGCGGTCGTTGCAGTACCAGAGCGCATCGGCCAGCACGAGGCGCCCTTCGGCGTCGGTGTTGAGCACCTCGATGGTCTGTCCCGACATCGAGGTGACGATGTCGCCAGGACGCTGCGCGTGGCCGTCGACGGCATTTTCCACCAGCCCGATAATGCCGACGACATTGGCCTTTGCCTTGCGCGCGGCCAAGGCATGCATCAGCCCTGTTACGGCCGCGGCGCCACCCATGTCGCCCTTCATGTCCTCCATGCCCGACGCCGGTTTCATCGAATTGCCGCCGGTGTCGAAGGTGACGCCCTTGCCGACGAAGGCGACGGGGTTGTCCTTGGGTTTGCCGCCGTTCCACTGCATGACGGCCATTCGGGCGCCGCGGGGGGAGCCCTGCGCGACACCGAGCAGCGAGCCCATGCCGAGCTTCTTCATCTCCTTCTCGGTCAGGATCTCGACCTTGACGCCGATCGCCTCGAGTTCCTTGGCGCGGGCGGCGAACTCGACGGGCCCCAGCGCGTTGGCCGGTTCGTTGACAAGGTCGCGCGCCAGAAGCACGCCATCGATCACGGCCTCGGCATCTGTGAACGCCTTCCTGGCGCCCGCCGGGTCGGCGGTGTGGATTGTGACCTTGATCGGCTTCTTCGGATCGGACTTTGCGTCGTCCTTGTCCTTTCTGGTCTTGTACTTGTCGAAGGAATAGCTGCGCAGGAGAATACCCGCCGCGAGGGCGGCGGCGTCCTTGCCATTGGGCGAGGCCCCGACGAGGTCCAGCACCACCGCCACATCGGTTGCCTTGCGCAGCGACGCCGCAATGGTGCCGCCGAGCTTCAACCATGCATATTCGTCAAGCCCCGACGTCTTGCCGGCGCCGATCGCGACTAGCCTGTCGAGCGATGTTCCTTCCGGCGCCAGCATTTCGACGACGCCGGCGAACTTCCCGTTAAACTCGGCGACCGGGAAAGCGCGTTCCAGCGTCTTGCCGGGATCGTAAGCCTTGGCCGCATCACTCAGGCCACCGTCATCCGCCGACAGCACGAAGACCGTGCCCTTCCTGTTCGCCGCCGCCTGAGGCGCGGCGAATTTTGCAAAGGCGATCGACGGTCTCGGGTTCATCATGTCCTGCTTTCGGGGGATTGCGTGAAATTGCACGAAGCGGTTTGAAGCGATCCGCGACATTTGGTCGTTTTCCGGCATTTGGCAAGACTTTGCCAAAATGGCTACCCATATGACACACGGAATCGATGGCGATTCGTCGCGGCACGGCCCGCTTTATGCCGCAACTTGTTGTTAACCATCGATGTTCGCCCTTTCTTATCCATTCCCGCCGACACTCCGGTCCACTGCGGCAAGCGACGTGGGACGGGAACCGGATCGCCTGCCCGATGCAGCCCAACGGAGCCAGTTGTGCGGGCGTCGCCGGACAGCTACCCTTAGCGTGGTGGCATGATGCCGTTCGAGAAAATCGAGTAAAGCCTTCATGAAGGTCATTGAACGCTACATCATGCGCCGCGCTTTCGTGGTCTTCTTGGCGGCGCTGGTCTGGACGCTGGCCATCGTGTGGACGACGCAGGTGCTGGCCAAGATCGATCTGGTCACCGACAGCGGCCAGTCGTCACTGACCTTCTTCGAGGTCGCGGCCCTCATCCTTCCCTCGATCATCCCGATCGTCGTGCCTTTCGCGCTCGTGGTGGCGGTCGCCCAGACACTCAGCGTCATGAATTCGGATTCCGAGCTCGCCGTCGTCAACGCCGCAGGCGCCTCACGCTGGACGATCGTGCGGCCAATCATGCTTCTCGCCCTTGCGGCCAGCGTTTTTTCCTTTGCGGTCGACAATGGCATAGACCCCTATGCACGGCAGAAAAATCGCGCCCTGGTGGCGGAGTCGCGCGCGGATCTGTTGTCGCTGATCATACAGGAAGGCACGTTCCGGAAGATCGAGGACGGGCTCTTCCTGCAGATCGGCGAGCGGCTTCCCGACAATCGGCTGGGCGGAATCTTCGTCGCCGATTCGCGTGAGGAAGGCGTCAATCTCGTCTATTACGCCAAGACCGGCAGCATCGTCGAACGCGGCGGCGAAAAGGTGCTGATGATGAATGACGGCGTCATCCACCGCAAAACGCTGACCGGGGACCTGTCGGTCATCCGGTTCACGTCCTATGCCTTCGACATGTCGGCCTTCATGTCGGCGGCCGGCCAGGTGACGCTCCTGCCGAAGGACCAGACCACCCAGTACCTGCTCAATCCAAGCCCCAACGACAAGAATTTTCAACAAATCCCCAACGAATACCGTGCCGAAATCAACCAGCGGTTTTCGGAATGGACCTATTCGATGGTCTTTGCCCTGATCGCGCTCGCGGTCGCGGGGGACGCGCGCTCACATCGCGAGGCGCGCGTCAATCCGTTGATCACGGCCATCGCGATATCCCTGTTCGTACGCTGGCTTGGCTTCTTTGCCGCCAGCAAGGCCGACGAGATTCCGCAATATGCCTATATGGTCTATGGCGTGCCCATCGTGGCTTCCGCCGTGGCGATCTGGTTCATCGTGTCCAACCGGACCATGGAACTGCCGGTGGCCTGGGCCGATTGGATGACGAACCTGGCCAGCCGTCTCGGTGATGGCTGGAACGCCCTCAAATTGCGTTGGTCCAGGCGCGACACTTCAGGTCAAGGGGTCGGCTGATGGGCTGGACGCTTGGCCGTTATTTCTTCTTCCGCTACGTGGCGATCACGATCTGGTTCTTCATCGGCCTGCTGGCGCTGGTGTTCCTGATTGACTTCACCGAGCTGTCCGGTCGCACCACCGGTCTGCCCGGCTTCACCTATGGGACGGCGATGGCCATTTCGGGCCTTCGGATGCCGATGATCATGCTGCAGACGGTACCGTTTGTCGGCCTGTTCTCGGCCATGGCGACGCTGGTTTCGCTCAACCGGCGCTACGAGCTGGTCATCGCGCGGTCCGCCGGCGTTTCCGCCTGGCAGTTTCTTTTGCCATGCTGCATCGGGGCTTTACTGTTCGGCTTCGTGTCGGTGGGGCTCATCAACCCGCTGGCCGCGCATGCCTTCTCCTGGTCCGAGCAGATCGAGACCCAGCTGCGCTCCGGCAAATCAAATACGGTTTCGGCCGATGCCGCCCCCTGGATCCGCCAGAAAACCAGTTCCGGTGACACCATCATCGGCGCGCGGGCCATCCTCAACCAAGGCCTGGAGATGGCCGACGCCGTCTTTTTCATCCTCGACCCGCAAGGCAATATCGTCGAGCGCAAGGACGCCGCGCGTGCTTACCTGCGCGACGGCTATTGGGATTTGCAGGATGTGAAGACCTTCAGGAACGGCACCATCCAGCCCACGGCGAGCGATCGTGTGCCGACCAATCTGAAACCAGAATTCGTACAGGAACGGCTGGCGCGCCCGGAAACCATTCCCTTCTACGACCTGCCCGGAAAAATCGAGGTTGCCCGTTCCTTCGGCCTCAAGGCAAATGCCTTTGCCATGCAGTTTGATTCGCTGGTGGCGTTGCCGTTCCTCCTCGTCGCCATGACGCTGATTGCGGCAACAGTTTCAATGAGATTTGCGAGGATGGGGCAATCGGCGACGATGATTCTGGGTGGCGTCGTTGCCGGGTTTCTGCTTTATGTCGTTTCGGTGCTGGTGAAGGCATTCGGCGTGGCGGGGTTCGTGCCGACCGCGATAGCCGCCTGGGTGCCGGTCGTAGTAGCTATGTTCTTCGGGGTGACTTTCCTGCTATACAAGGAAGACGGCTAGTGAGGGAGGCGTTTTTGCCCAGCAACAGGCAGGCCAATTTGGCGCGCCTCTATGCGGCGAGCGCCTTGGCGTGCCTGCTTGCCTGTGGCGTGCCGTTGCCTTCGTTCGCGCAGGATGTCGGCAACATGGCGACCAAGGTTCCGTCCGGCTCGCAGATGCTGCTGGCGGCCGACACGCTGGAGTACAACAACGACAACCAGACCGTGACCGCTATCGGCGGCGTGCAGATCGACTATGGCGGCAACCGCCTCGTCGCCCAGAAGGTGGTCTACAACCGCAACACCAAGCGGATGGTTGCCAGCGGTAATGTTGAAATCGTCAACAGCGACGGCACCAAGATCAATTCACAGCATATCGACATTACTGACGATTTCGCCGACGGTTTCGTCAACGCGCTTCGCGTTGAAACCGTCGACAAGGCCTATTTCGCCGCCGAGAGCGCCGAGCGCATGGGTGGCGTGCTGACCACCTTCCACAATGGCGTCTACACCGCCTGCGAACCGTGCGAGGACAAGCCCGACAAGGCGCCGACCTGGCGCGTGAAGGCCAGGAAGATCATCTGGAACGGCGAGAAGAAGACGGTTCGCTTCGAGAACGCGAATTTCGAATTCTTCGGCTTTCCGCTCGCCTACCTGCCGGCGTTCGAGATCGCCGACCCGACGGTGAAGCGCAAGAGCGGCTTCCTGATCCCGAGCGTCAACTACAACAGCCACTTGGGGTATAGCGTCAAGATCCCCTATTATTTCGCCCTTTCGCCGACTTATGACCTGACGGTGACGGGAAGCGGCTACACCAAGCAGGGCTTCCTTGGAGAGGCCGAGTGGCGGCAGCGCTTCAACAATGGCGAATACAGTTTGAAGATCGCCGGCATTCAGCAGCGGAATCCCGACGCCTTCATCGACAGCGCCGGCCGCAATGTCAGTTCGGGTGCAGCTGGCGATCCGAACAAGTTTCGCGGCATGATGGGCACGCAGGGGCAATTCGCGATCAACGAGCGCTGGGATTTCGGCTGGGATGTGCTGCTGCAGACCGACAAGAACTTCGCCAGCACCTACAATATCGGCAAATACAACGCCGCCGTTCACCAGTCGTCGGTTTACCTGACGGGCCTCAATGGCCGCAACTATTTCGACGTGCGCGCCATGCATTTCGACGTCCAGGAAAATACTCTAAACAGCAATCCCGCTGCGCGCAGCGGCCAGCAGCCTTGGGTGCTGCCGTCGCTCGACTATGCCTACATTCCCGATGTTTCGGTCGCCGGTGGCCAGTTGTCGTTCAATGTCAACACGCGGGTCATCCGCCGCGACGATCTCGATCAGGCATTCAACGTACCATACAACTCCGCTACGCCTGTACAGCGTGTGCGCGGCATCGAAGGCGAGTCCGGGCGCCTGACCGCCGAAACCGAGTGGAAGCGGTCATTCGTCACTGAGGGGGGGCTGGTGCTGACCCCGTTGCTGGCGCTGCAGGGCGACGTCGATTATCTCAACGCCTCATCGGGCTCGCTTGCCGCGATACAAGAAATGGCGGCCAACCCTGACATAAACTCTAAGGAGGATATGCGCTCGTCCTTTGCCCGCTTCATGGCGACCGCCGGGCTTGAAATGCGTTGGCCGGTGCTGTTTTCCATGGCCAGCGGATCCAGCCATGTCTTCGAGCCGATGGCGCAGGTCTTCATGCGGCCGAACGAACAATATGTCGGCGGCCTCTCCGTCCCGAACGAAGACGCCCAGAGCATGGTGTTCGACGCGACCACCCTGTTCGAACGCGACAAGTTCTCTGGTTACGACCGTGTGGAAGGCGGTTCGCGCGCCAATGTCGGCCTGCGCTATTCCGGCTCCTACATCAATGGCTGGGGCACCAACGCCATTTTCGGCCAATCCTATCAGCTTGGCGGCGAGAACTCCTTCGCCGCTCCCGATCTGGTCAATGTCGGCGCCTATTCGGGCCTTCAGAATACCACGTCCGACTATGTCGGCCTCTTTGGCATCAACAGCCCGAACGGCTTCGCGGCCTCGGTCAGCGGCCGCTTCGACGAACAGTCCTTCGAGATTCGCCGCGCCGAGTTCAAGGCTGCCTATTCGGGCCTGCCGGTGTCATTGAGCGCCAAATATGCCTTCATCCAGGCCCAGCCGCTCTATGGCTTCACCACCGACCGTCACGAGGTCACACTCGGAGCGTCGACACATCTCGCCCAGAACTGGCGTGTGTTCGGCACGGGAACCTACGACCTGCAGGAAGGCCCTGGGTCAAGGACGGGGTCGGTTTCGCCTACAACGATTCCTGCTTCACCTACCTGATGACGTACTCGCAGTCGCGCGACCTCAACACCAGGGAGGTGACGCAGAGCATCGGCTTCAATCTGTCGTTCCGCACCCTCGGCGATTTCGGCTCGTCGACCAACGCAGTCAACACCATCCAGTAGTCGGCGACATCGTTTTGCCGCATAGGGCTGGCACGGATTCGCGCACCCGGAAGAGGACGAAATTGGGCGGGACCGGGATAGAATTGGGATGCTAACGATGAGGAAATACCTCTTTTCAGCAGGGTTCGCGCTGCTTGTGGCGGCGACATCCGTGTCAATGACCGTCATGACGCCGCCAGCTTTCGCCAGCGAGATCAAATACGTCGTCAACGACATACCCGTCACCAGCGGCGATATCGCGCATCGTGCCGCGTTCCTGAAGCTGCAGCACAAGAAGGGCGACGCTGCCCAGGAAATGATCGACCAGACGCTGCGCTTGGCCGAGGCCAGGCGGCTTGGTATCCGCATCAGCGACGCCCAGGTGCAGGCTGCCTATCAGCGCTTCGCCACCAACAACAAGATGCAACTCGGCCAGCTTGACGGCGTCATGGAAAAGTCCGGTGTCGGCAAGGACCATTTCAAGGAATTCATCCGTGCCCAGATGGCCTGGAGCCAGGCCTTGAGCGCGCGTTACCGTTCCGGCGAAGGCGGCAGCGTGACCGAGCAAGATGCGGTCAGGCGCATGCTCGACAAGGGCGGAGCCAAGCCAAGCGCCACCGAGTACATGCTGCAGCAAGTCATCTTCGTCGTGCCGCCCGCCGAACGCAGCGCGACGCTGGCCAAGCGCAAGCGCGAGGCCGACGCCATGCGTGCCCGCTTCAATGGCTGCAACACGACGCGCGAGTTTGCCAAGGGCCTGATCGACGTCACCGTTCGCGACCTGGGCCGGGTGCTGGCACCGCAGCTGCCGGCCGACTGGGCCGAGCAGATCAAGGCGACGAAGGTCGGCGGCGCCACCACCACGCGAGAGACCGAACGCGGCGTCGAGTTCATTGGCATTTGCTCCTCGCGCGAAGTGTCCGACGACAAGGCTGCCCAGATGGTGTTCCAGAGCGAAGGCTCCAACGACAAGGCCGCCGAGGATCTCAGCAAGAAGTATGTCGACGAGCTGAAGGCGAAAGCCCGCATCGTCAAGCGCTGACGTGAGCAGCGCGATGACCGCGCTGGCGTTGAGCGTCGGCGATCCATCCGGCATCGGCCCTGAAATCGCCGTCGCGGCCTTCCTGGCGCGCGAGGCTGTTGCCTTGCCGGCCTTTTATCTGCTGGCCGATCCGGCGCTGATCGCCTCGCGGGCAAGTCATCTCGGCGTGTCGGTGCCGATCGTCGAGACAACTCCCGCGCAAGCGGCGCAGATCTTCGCCCATGCCTTGCCGATCGTTCCACTGGCGGCCCACTTTATCGACAGCCCCGGCCTGCCGGATCCGGCCAACGCAGCCGGCACCATCGAGGCTATCGACCGCGCTGTCGCTGCCTGCCTTGCCGGCGAGGCCGCGGCTGTGGTCACCTGCCCTATCGCCAAGAAGCCGCTCTACGATGCCGGGTTCCGCTTCCCCGGCCACACCGAATATCTGGCCTATCTGGCGGTCGGGCACAGCGGCGTCGAGGTGATGCCGGTGATGATGCTGGCTGGCCCCGACCTGCGCACGGTTCCTGTCACCATACACATCGCTCTGGCCGAGGTGCCGAAGGTTTTGACCAGCGAGTTGATCGTCGCGACCGCGCGCATCACCGCCGCTGACCTCGCCAGCCGCTTCGGCATCGCCAAGCCGAGGCTCGCCATTGCCGGCCTCAACCCGCATGCGGGTGAAGGCGGCTCCATGGGGTTGGAGGATGAGCGTATCGTGCGCCCGGCGGTCGATATCCTGCGCGCCGAAGGCATCGATGCTTTCGGCCCCCTGCCGGCGGACACGCTGTTCCATATCCGGGCGCGAGCAGGTTACGACGCGGCGCTGTGCATGTATCACGATCAGGCATTGATCCCCGCCAAGGCGCTGGCCTTCGACGAGGCGGTCAACGTGACGCTCGGCCTGCCTTTCATCCGCACATCGCCCGACCACGGCACCGCCTTCGACATCGCCGGCAAGGGCATTGCACGGCCCGACAGCCTGATTGCGGCGCTGAAGCTTGCCAGAAGGCTCGCCGACACCGACAAAGAGGCTGCGGCCGTATGAGCGCTCCAGCTTCGGATCTTCGGGCATGAGCATCGACGGGCTGCCGCCCCTGCGCGACGTCATCGAGCGCCACGGGCTGCAGGCAAAAAAGGCGCTCGGCCAGAACTTCCTGCTCGACCTCAACTTGACCGGCAAGATCGCGCGCAGCGCCGGCGATCTGACAAATGCCACGGTGATCGAAGTTGGGCCGGGACCTGGAGGACTGACAAGAGCGCTGCTTTCCAACGGCGCCCGCAGGGTCGTCGCCATCGAGCGCGACGAACGCTGCCTGGCCGCCCTTGCGGAAGTCTCCGCCCATTATCCCGGCCGGCTGGAGGTGATCTCCGGCGACGCGTTGAAGACTGACTTCGCCGCGCTTGCTTCCGCGACCGACGGACATGGCGGCCCGGTGCGGATCGTGGCCAACCTGCCCTACAATATCGGCACGGAACTGCTGATCCGATGGTTGACGGTCCCGGACTGGCCGCCCTTCTACGCCTCGATGACGCTGATGTTCCAGCGCGAGGTGGCCCAGCGCATCGTCGCCGCGCCTGGCAGCGATGCCTATGGCAGGCTTGGCGTGCTGGCCGGCTGGCGCACGCAGGCCAGGATCGCTTTCGATGTGCCGCCCCAGGCATTCACGCCGCCACCCAAGGTCACCTCTTCGGTGGTGCATCTGGAGCCACGCGCGACACCCCTGCCCGCCAATGTGAAAAAACTTGGCCGCGTCACCGAAGCCGCCTTCGGCCAACGCCGCAAGATGCTGCGGCAGAGCGTGAAAAGCCTCGGCGGCGAGGCCCTGCTGAAACGCGCCGGCATCGATCCGACCCGACGCGCCGAAACACTCAGCGTGGAGGAATTCGTGCGGCTGACCAATGCTGCGTAGCTTCCCTCTGCCCGTTTACGGGGAGAAGGAGGAGGCGTTCACGCCGTCTTCTCGTCCAGCAGGCCGGAGACGAAATCGAACAGACCGGGCCGGCGGTCCCGCCGCAGCCGCTCGGCAACAACGATGCCGCGCACTTCGGCGAAGGCACGGTCGAGATCGTCATTGACGATGACGAAATCATATTCCTTCCAGTGCTCGATCTCCGTACGGCCGTTCTTCAGCCGTGTCTCGATCACCGCTTCCTGGTCCTCGGCGCGGCGTTTCAGCCGCGACTTCAACTCCTTCATCGATGGCGGCAGGATGAAGATCGAGACGATATCGGCGCGCATCTTTTCCTTGAGTTGCTGGGCGCCTTGCCAGTCGATGTCGAACAGCATGTCGCGTCCCTGCGCCAGCGCCAGTTCGGCCGGCTCACGCGGCGTCGCATAGCAATTGCCGTGCACTTCGGCCCATTCGAGCAGCGCGTCGGAATCGCGCAGCCGCTCGAACTCGCGCATCGTCCGGAAATGGTAATGAACGCCCTCGATCTCGCTGCCGCGGCGCGGCCTTGTGGTGACCGAGACCGACAGTTCGAGGCTGGAATCGCTTTCCAGAAGATTGCGCGCGATTGTCGACTTGCCGGCACCTGACGGCGACGACAGGACGAGCATCAGCCCCCGGCGGCGAATGCGGGACCCCAAATCCCTGGGAACCATCGGTTCCTTGGCAACCATCGGCTACTCCAGATTCTGGACCTGTTCACGAAACTGGTCGACCACGGCCTTCAGTTCCAGCCCGATCGCGGTGACGGCGGCGGCGTTCGACTTCGAGCACAGCGTATTCGATTCACGGTTAAATTCCTGTGCCAGAAAATCGAGCTTGCGACCGACCGCGCCGCCTCCCGTGAGCAGCGCTCGGCCAGACGCGACATGCGTTTTCAACCGGTCGATCTCTTCGCGAATATCGGCCTTGGTGGCGAGGAATGCCGCCTCCATGTGCAGCCGGCTGGCGTCCAGATTGGCGGACGCGTCCATCAACAGCCTGACCTGTTCGCCGATGCGTTCGCGGATCGCCGCCGGATCGCGCGACGAGTCCGCTTCCGCGCGCAGCGTCAATACCTCGATGACGTCAATATGGCCGGACAGCAGCAGAGCCAGTGCAGCGCCCTCACCGTGCCGTGCCTGTTCCAGGCCCTTCAGCGCCACGTCGAGCGCAGCCATGATGGCGGTGTCAAGCGCGGTGCGCGCCTCTTCAGTCTCGACGGTTTCAGGAATGTCGAGCACGCCACGGAGCGACAGCAACCCGTCGGCGGTCGCGGGGGCAACGCCGAACTGCTCCTGCAATCGCTTGGCAAGACCCGCAAGGTCTTTCAGAAACGCTTCGTTGACGACGGGTTGTGCCTGCGCGCCGGCAGCGCGGCCGATGGTCAGCGTCGCCTGGAAATTGCCGCGGGCGAAACGCTTCTGCAGTGTTTGCCTGACCGCCGGCTCCAGCCGTTCGAAACCTTGCGGCAGCCGCAGCCGCACCTCGACGCTCTTGCCGTTGACGGACTTGACCTCCCAAGCGATGGAGGTGCCGTCATGCTCGGCGACGGCGCGGGCAAATCCGGTCATGCTCTGCAAATTCATGTCGCCTGCATATCCTTGGCGCATCACCCCGAAACCGGTTTTCCGGACAAGGGCAAGTGCTGCGTAAAAACGATCACGCCCGCGTGCATCGAAATCCGACGCTTGGCGTTCCTTCAAATGTCAGGCCGTCGCCTTGCGGGCAACGCCTTTCTTCCTCTTACTGGGCAGCGCCCGCATCGCCGCCGGCGTCGCCATTGTCGCCACCGCTGGTGTCGCTTCCGCTGCCGTCGGCAGGCTTGTCCGCATTGTTGCCGCTGGTACCAGCGGCCGAGGCGGCCTTGGCCGCCTCATCGGCCTGCTTCTTCTGCAACGCGCGATAGCGGGCAACGTTCTCATTGTGCTCATCAAGCGTCGCGGCAAAAACGTGACCGCCTGTGCCGTCGGCGACGAAATAGAGATCGTCGGTCTTGGATGGATTGGCAACGGCCTCAAGTGCCGCACGGCCCGGATTGGCGATCGGTGTCGGCGGCAGGCCGCTGATCGCATAAGTATTGTAGGGCGTCAGCTTCTGGATGTCGGACTGGTAGATCGGGCGGTCGGCGGGCTTTCCCTTGCCGCCAAACAGACCATAGATGATGGTCGGATCGGATTGCAGGCGCATCCCCTTGGCCAGCCGGTTCAGGAAGACGGCAGCAACGCGCGAACGCTCGTCACCCCTGCCGGTTTCCTTCTCGACGATCGAGGCCAGGGTGACGAATTCCTGGACATTGGCCAGCGGCAGGTCCGGCGCACGCCGCTGCCATACCTCATCGACCAGTTTCTTCTGATCGGCCAGCAGCTTGTCGATCATCTGCTGGCGCGTCGCGCCACGCGTGAAGCGCAGCGTGTCGGTGGCAAGGCTGCCCTCCGGCGGCATGGCCGCGGGCATGACGCCGCTCAAGGCGGGTTCGTCGGCGATGCGCTCCAGTGCCTGCTCGACGGTCAGCCCCTCCGGAATGGTCAGCGAATACATCACCGACTTGCCGCTCTTCAGCAACTCCATGATGTCGCGCATGGATGCCCGGGGCTTGATCGCATATTCGCCGGCCTTGAGTGCGGAATCATTGCCAAAGGCGCGCACACCAAGACGGAATACGCGGGCGTCAGTGATCAGGCCGCGGCGCTCAAGCTGGTCGGCGATGTCCTGGACGCCCGTGTTCGGCTTGACGAGGAAGGTGTCGCTATTGGCCGAGGGGCCGGGCTCGGTGAATTCCTGTTTGCCGAAATAGAGCGCCGCGCCTGCCGCCAGAACCGTCAGGATCACCAAAGAGATGACGAAGTTCATGAACACGACGACCTGGCTGCGCGAAGCACGCGAGCGCTTCGGCGGCGGCGTTCCAGCTTCCGGTCGCAAGGCCTCGCTGGCCGTCTTCGGTACGATCGGCCCGGTGTTAGCGGGCCGCTGCCCCGATTCTCCGTTGCCCGCCGGATTTGTGTTCATTTCGCCCTACCGTTTGATCTCTCAACGAATCCCCTGCGGCAGAGTAGAGGCGAATATGGCAAAATTGACGGCACGCCAAAGCGGCGTCCGGCAGCCGGACGATCAGCCATTGTAGCGCTGGAACACGAGCGAAGCGTTTGTGCCGCCGAAGCCGAAGGAGTTGGACAATGCTACGTCGATCTGGCGGGAGCGAGGCTTGTTGGGCACCAGGTCGATCGCCGTTTCGCGCTCAGGGTTGTCGAGATTGATGGTCGCCGGCGCGATATTGTCCCTGATAGCGAGGATCGAAAATATCGCCTCAGCGGCACCCGCCGCCCCCAGGAGATGGCCGATCGACGACTTGGTCGACGACATCGAAATCTTTGAGGCGGCATTACCGGCCAGCCGCTCGACAGCGCCGAGTTCGATCGTGTCGGCCATGGTCGAAGTGCCATGCGCGTTGATGTAGTCGACATCGGCGGGCGTAAGCTTGGCCCTGTTCAACGCCGCGGCCATGCAACGGAAAGCGCCGTCGCCGTCCTCGGCCGGTGCGGTGATATGATAGGCATCGCCAGTGAGACCGTAGCCGGTCACCTCAGCGTAAATCTTGGCGCCGCGGGCCTTGGCGTGCTCGAGATCTTCCAGCACGACAACACCGGCACCCTCGCCCATGACGAAGCCGTCGCGGTCACGATCGTACGGGCGCGACGCCGTCTGCGGGGCATCATTGCGCTCGGTCGACAGTGCCCGGCATGCGGCGAAGCCGGCGATCGACAGCCGCGTCACCGGCGCTTCGGCGCCGCCCGCGACCATGATGTCGGCATCGCCCCACATGATCAGCCGGGCCGCATCGCCAATGGCGTGCGCGCCGGTCGAACAGGCCGTGACGACGGAATGGTTCGGGCCCTTCAGCCCGTGCCGGATCGAAACCTGGCCGGAGACGAGATTGATGATCTGACCCGGGATGAAGAACGGGCTGATGCGGCGCGGACCGCGCTCCTTCAGGATTATCGCATTCTCGGCGATACCCTCGATGCCGCCGATGCCCGAGCCGATCAGGACGCCGGTGGCGCACTGTTCGGCATGGGTTTTCGGTTGCCAGCCGGAATCCTTCAGCGCCTCGTCGGCGGCGGCAATCCCGTACAGGATGAAGTCGCCGATCTTGCGCAGTTCCTTCGGCTCGAGCACGGCCTCGGGATTGAAGGTGGCATTGCTGCCGTCACCACGCGGAATGACGTGAGCGATCTTGCAGGCAAGATCTTCCACCTCGAACTCGGTGATGCGCCTGGCGGCGCTGCGGCCGGTCAGAAGTTCCTTCCAGCTGTGCTCGAAGCCCATGCCAAAAGGCGACAACAATCCAAGGCCCGTGACGACGACACGCCTCATCGCAGGTCCTCCCCGGTGATGACTGCAGAATGCGTCAGGCCGAAGCCTTGTCGATATACTTGACAGCGTCGCCAACGGTCAGAATGGTCTCGGCTGCGTCGTCGGGAATCTCGACGCCGAATTCTTCTTCGAACGCCATGACGAGTTCAACCGTGTCGAGGCTGTCAGCGCCCAGATCATCGATGAAGCTCGCCTGCTCCGTCACTTTGTCGGCATCGACGCCAAGGTGCTCGATGACGATCTTCTTGACGCGCTCTGCGGTGTCACTCATTTGGGCATCCTCGTCTTTTGTTTGTCTGTCTTCGTTAGCGGGCAGAATGCCGCTAATCAAGTTGAAAGATGGTCCTGCCGGAAACGCAACGGCTACGGACCGGTTTTTGCCCGAACCGCCGGGTTGCGGGCCGCATTACACGAAAAATGGGCAAGGTCCAAGCCGAAATGGTCTGTTTTCACAGCGTGCTGGCCTTGCCTGTCATTGCCCCAAAACCGCTGCGCGCTTCTGGATGGCATTCGTCAGATCATCGCCATGCCGCCATTCACGTGAATGGTCTGGCCGGTGACGTAAGCGGCTTCGTTGGAAGCGAGATAGACCACAGCGGAGGCCACTTCGGCGCTGGTGCCCATACGGCGCGTCGGGATCGCCGCCATGATCGCTTCCTTCTGCTTGTCGTTGAGCTTGTCGGTCATCGCCGATTCGATGAAGCCCGGAGCGACGCAGTTGACGGTGATGTTGCGGGTGGCGATCTCCTGCGCCAGCGATTTGGAGAAGCCGATCATGCCGGCCTTGGAGGCACAGTAATTGGTCTGACCGGGATTGCCGGTGACGCCGACGACAGAAGTGATGTTGATGATGCGGCCGTGGCGGCGGCGCATCATCGGGTGGGTGAGTTCGCGGGTAAGCCTGAACACGGCCGTCAGGTTGACTTCGAGCACCGTGTCCCAGTCGGCGTCCGACATGCGCACGAACAGCCCATCCTTGGTGATGCCGGCATTGTTGACCAGGATATCGACGCCTTCGAGATCGGCTTCCGCTTTCTGGCCAAGCGCCTTGACCTCGTCGCGGTTGGACAGGTTGGCCGGAAACAGCTTGACCCGGTCACCGAGTTCGGCGGCCAGCGCCTCCAGCCTCTCGACGCGCGTGCCGTGCAGGCCGACGATGGCGCCTTGTGCGTGAAGCACCCTGGCGATCGCCTCGCCGATCCCCCCCGAAGCACCGGTGACGAGCGCCTTGCGGCCGGTCAATTCGAACATTTTTGTCTCCAGGTTGAGAAGAGCACAGCCTCTATAGGGATGGGATCAAATGGCGCTTTATGCAAGCGCGGCCAATGCTGCCTCGACTTCAGCCGCCGAACCGACCGATGCGGTGGCGATGTCGCGGTTGATACGCCGCGCCAGGCCCGAAAGCACCTTGCCGGCACCAATTTCGTAGAGCGTGGCGACACCGTTGGCGCCAAGCCAATCCACCGTCTCGCGCCAGCGAACGCGACCGGTCACCTGCTCGACCAGGCGCCGCGCGATCTCGTCCGGATCGCTCGACGGTGTCACCGACACATTGGAGACGACAGGAACCAAAGGTGCATTCTTCGTCACTCCGGCCAGCGCGTCTCGCATGATCTCTGCCGCCGGCGCCATCAGCGCCGAATGGAAGGGAGCCGAGACCTGCAGCATCAGCGCCCGCTTGGCTCCCTTTTCGGTGCAAAGTTTCGCCGCCAGTTCGACCGCCGCCTTGGCACCGGAAATCACCAACTGGCCGCCGCCATTGTCATTGGCGATCTGGCAGACCTTGCCGGACCCTTGCGCGGCCTCGGTGCAGGCGGCTTCGACATCGGCCTGCTCCAGCCCAATGATCGCCGCCATGGCGCCCTCGCCGGCTGGAACTGCCGCCTGCATGGCATTGCCGCGGATACGCAGCAGCCGGGCGGCATCGGCGACGGAAACGAAGCCGGCGGCGGCAAGCGCCGAATATTCGCCCAGCGAATGGCCGGCGACATAGGCGACCTTGTCTTTCAACGAGAAACCGCGCGATTCCAGTGCCCTGATCGCAGCCAGCGATACCGCCATCAAAGCCGGCTGCGCGTTGGCCGTCAGCGTCAAGGTCTCCTCCGGACCTTCCCAGATCAGCTTCGACAGGTTTTCGCCAAGCGCGTCATCGACCTCCTGGAATATCCTGCGCGCCTCGGGAAAGGCATCAGCGATATCCTTGCCCATGCCGACAGCCTGGCTGCCTTGTCCCGGAAAGGTGAATGCAACGGCCATGCGAGGGCTCCCGAAGACTTGTTCTGCTTGCCTGATAACACGTATTTTCCTTGCCTGTGACGCAAGGCAGCCGGTCAAGTCAAGCCCGCTTCAAACAAGCCTCAGGTCGGAACCTTCTGCCGAGTGCCTGTTCCAAAAGGGCTTTTCGCGATCACTCCTGATGAAAACTGCTCACGATTCGTTTGCTGGCTCTTCTTATTTCCGATACAGGCGCTAGCTTGGCGTGACAGTTTCATGACAGTCGAGTGACGCGTTTGTCGCTGGGTGGGGAAGCTAAGGTGGCCAAGAATTCGAAACGCGCCGGCGAGGCCGCGCCGCAGTTCCTGGAAGACGATCCGTCCACCGGTTATTTGCCGGGCCGGAGATGGCCGGTCGTCCGTTACGGATTGGTCAGCCTGCTGATCTCCGCCGTCCTGGTGTTCGCCATCGAGCTGATCGTGCGTGGCGATGTTGCCGGCACTGTTTCCTTCTTTCTTCAACCGCTCAAGCCGGGCTGGACGACCATCGTCGTGTTCGCCCTGATCCTGATCGGCCTCGACGCCTTGCTCGGCCGCAGTCACCAGAGCCTGATGATTGTCGCACCGTTGACCCTGGGGCTGGCCTTTGTGGGTCATCAGAAATCGCACTATCTTGGCGATCCGCTCTATCCGACAGATTTCCTCTACGCTCGCCAGATTTTCGCCCTGCTGCCGCTCCTGGTGCGCGAACGGCCGATGACCGCGCTGGCCATGGTCGTGGGCATCGTCGTCGGACTGTCGCTGCTCGTCCACGGTTGGCGGCTGTGGCACCGCAAGGTTCCGGCCCTCAGCCGCAAAGGCCGCCTTGCGCGGCTGACGCTGGCAGTGCCTCTGCTCGCCTTCTTCGTCTCGATCATGGACTACGCCACCTTCTCGTGGACCCGGGACCGGCTGCAGATCATCCCGATCATGTGGGACCAGAAGGAAAACTATGCCTCCAACGGCTTTGCGCTCGCCTTCGCGCTTAACGTGCCGATGGCCCATGTCTCGGCCCCCTCAGGCTATTCCGACAAGGCAATCGCGGCGATCGACCGGCCGCGGACGACAGCATCGGTGCCCGATGACAAGCCCGACATCATCGTCGTCATGAGCGAATCCTTCTGGGACCCAACCAAGCTGCCTGGCGTCGCCATCACGCCGGATCCCACTCCCACAGTGCGGGGATTGCGTTCGGGTTCGATGTTCTCGCCTGAATTCGGCGGCATGACCGCCAACATCGAATTCGAGGCGCTGACCGGCTTTTCCAATGCTTTCCTGCCGGCCGGCAGTATCCCCTACCAGCAATATGTGCGCACGCCGACGCCTTCGATGGCGACCTTCCTGAAGAGTGAAGGCTACAGGGCGCGTGCCATCCATCCAGGCACCAACTGGTTCTGGAACCGTGGCGCGGTGTATGCCGATTTCGGTTTCAACGATTTCAAGTCGGAAGAGACGTTGCCGCCCATGGAAAAGCGCGGACCGCTGGCATCGGATGCGGCAATGACGGATGAGATCATCCGCGAAGCCGACGCCAGCGACGATCCGGTGTTCTTCTTCGCCGTCAGCCTGCAGAACCACGGCCCCTATGAGCCGAACCGCTATAACAACCCGACCCACTCGGTACAGGCGCCGATCAGCCAGTGGGCGCGCGATTCGCTGCTGAGCTATGCGGAGGGTTCGGCCGATGCGGACCGCGGCCTTGACCGACTGATCGAATGGGCCAAGAAGCGCGAGCGGCCAACGATCATCGCCTTTTTCGGCGACCATCTGCCGCCGTTGGGGCCGGTCTATGTCGAGACCGGGTTCCTCAAGGACAACGTCGCGCCACGCAAGGAGCCGACGCCGGAAGCGGCCCTTGAACATCACGAGACACCGCTGGTCGTCTGGTCGAACCGCTCCGGTCCAATCAAGGACCTCGGCACGGTGAGCCCGGCATTCCTGCCCTATCATATCCTGA
This sequence comes from Mesorhizobium sp. B4-1-4, assembly GCF_006439395.2. Taxonomy (NCBI): domain Bacteria; kingdom Pseudomonadati; phylum Pseudomonadota; class Alphaproteobacteria; order Hyphomicrobiales; family Phyllobacteriaceae; genus Mesorhizobium; species Mesorhizobium sp. B4-1-4. The sequence goes on along the minus strand of NZ_CP083950.1, from coordinate 1,071,765 downwards.
CGGCCGCGGGCATCACCCATCCCTACTACACCGGTTTCCTGGGCGAGATGCGGGAGCGCTACCGCGTGGTCGACCGCAACCTGCTGCTGACACCGACTGGCCAAGCCACGCCCGATTGGTCGCGTCAGAAGGAGATCGACCCGGCGATCCGCGATTTCCAGCTGATCCAGTACGATATGATGTTCGGCAAGCGCCACGCGGCGCCGGATTTCTTCCCCGAGACGGTCAACAAGGTCGTCGCCCATACGAGCTGAGCCGGCGCCATCGTTCAGCAACGAGATCGAGCGTTCAATTGGTCAGTTGCAGCTTCGAGAACTTGCTGGCGATCTGCTCGAAAACGTTTGGCAGTTTGTTCGGATCATTGACTGCGTAGTAGTCGCTGGGATCCGAGGCGCAGGCACTGTAAAGCGTGCGGTTGGCCGCGGTGTCGGACTGCAGCACCATGGTGTAGATCTCTGCGCCCTGATTTTTCAACTGCGTGCAGACGCTCTTGGTCCATCCGTCCACATTGCGCGCGGCGGTCGTCTGATTGTCCGATCCAAGCCGACCGGCAGTTCCATAGCCTGAACCCGCGAGATAACCATAAGAGGTATAGTCCGACTTGGTCGTCTCTTTGCTGGCGCCATAAACCACGTTCTCACCGTCGGTGAGCAGCATGACGATTTTGCTTACCCCAGGCGTCTTCCACGGCGTTCCCTCAGTGTATGGCGCCGACGGCGACAACACCCGCTGGCCCCAAGCGAGGCCCTCGGCAACATTGGTGCCCGACCCGGCCCAGGCAAGCATCTTGGCGGCCTCCTTGCGGAGCTTCGTAAAATCTTCCGTCAACGGAACGACCGGCGAGGGACAGGACCGGTTTGGCCCCACCGTCAATTGCAAGGCATTCGGATCGGTGGTGGCAGCGGTGGCGATGGCGGTGTTCTGCGGTGCGACATACTTGGCGATTGTTTCGAGATCCTTCTTCGACGGGCTGGCGTCGCTTCCAAGCAAGCCGCTCAGATCTATTCCAAGAATGTTCAATCCCCCATTCTGAGCAAGCTTGGTCTGGTCGGGGACGTCGTCGACAAAAGAGTTGTTGTAGTAATTGGCGTCGTTTGAATAGCTGCCGGAAGGCTTCGTGCCGTTCCCTGGACTGTCCGGCGCGAAGTACGGCACGAACAGAGTGTCGGGGTAAGACGGGTCAGGCGACGTATCGGAAATGTTAAAGGAGCCGGGCCGCGCCTCGACGCAGCCTTTCCAACCCGTGTCGATCCCTTTGTCATCCTTCCATCCGGTCAACCTGGCGGCCGAGGCCGGGTCTTTCATCAATTGTCTGAACAGCGCCATATGATTGGGACGCTTGCCATTGATGACGGGAAAATTGATCCCATTGGTGGATGATTTGCCGTCCATGTCGATCCAGGATGGGTCGAAGCCGTCGCCATTGACATTGACGGCCGTGACGAACGGAACCAGTGCCGCGCGGACCTTGCGTGTTGGTGATTGTGCCGTTTCCAGATATCTGAGCAGATTGTCCGTCGCTGTCTTCAGGGCAGCAATTTTGGCGCCGGCCATCGAGCCGGTATTGTCCAGCACCAGCACAACCTCGAGCTGGTTGTTCGATTCGACGGCCGAGGCATCGACCACGATGTGCTTGTTCCGGCCAAACAGGAAAGCGAAGTTCAGATTGACGTCCGCCGAGGCGACAGCCTTTGTCTTGATGAAATTGACGCCTCTGTCGACGGTCAGCGTCGCCTGTGCGTTGGTGAGTTCGTCATGTCCGGCAATATTGGCCTGGAAGTAACGGTCGAAGGCGTCGGTCCGGGTAATGTCCAGATCGCCCAGATGCGAGGACGCAAGATTTGCCGCGTCGAGCGCATTCTGCAGGTTGCTTTTTGCCCGCATGATGGTGGACACGTCGACCGCGAAGGCCACGGCTGACAAGATGGCCGGCAGGCCCAGGGCGAGCAATAGCGTGAAATTGCCGCTCGTGGAGCGCCAGAACCTGTTGAGAAGCATTCTTACCCCCGGAAATGCTTGCCGCTTGTTATGCGGGTTGTCCGAGTTTTTGCCCCTTCCATGATGAACCGACCGTTGACGGAGAGGCTCAACCCTGCACAACCTGACATTGTGGTTAAGGGCTGGTTGCTGGAAAATCGCCGGGCCATACCGACGCCGCCGCTTGGTTTTCCAGCGCCCTGCGACATCGGGGATGCCGCTTGCCCTTGCTTTATCAGTGGATTGCTGTATAGACGCCGCCAATCTGCCGGTCCCAGCTGGGGGCTGAACGGAGGGGCGGAGGTTTTATCAAAAGCCTTCGTGTGAAGCCAGAAGCGCTTCCGCCTCCCGTGTCTCCGCTCTCGACCGTCTCGTCATGCTCCTTTCTTCCCCGCGCCTTGTTGGGCTCCACGGGTCAGAGAAGTTGCAGAGGCTTTTGCCGCCGGGAACCGGGAGAGAAACGAAGAAAGGCACGAAAGACATAATGGCTCTTTACGAACATGTGTTTCTTGCCCGGCAAGACCTCTCGCAGCAGCAGGTCGATGCGCTTGTCGAACAGTACAAGGGCGTCATCGCAGCGAATGGCGGGTCTGTCGGCCGGGTCGAGAACTGGGGACTGAAGTCCCTCACCTACCGGGTCAACAAGAACCGGAAGGCCTACTACACACTCATGGATTTGAACTGCCCGCCGGCCGCGCTCAACGAGATGGAGCGCCAGATGGGTCTGTCCGAGGACGTCCTGCGTTTCCTGACCATCAAGGTCGAGGCGCATGAGGAAGGTCCCTCGGCCATGATGCAGAAGCGCGAAGAGCGCTCCGAGCGCGGCAGCTTCGGCGACCGCGACCGTGGCGATCGTGGCCCACGTTCGTTCGGCGACCGCGATCGCGGCGACCGTGGCGATCGTCCGCCGCGCAGCTTCGGTGATGCCGGTGGCGAGCGTGGTCCGCGCCGTCCGCGCGAAGGCTTTGAAGGGGGTGCAGAATAATGGTCGACATCAATCAGATCCCGACCCGGCGCCCGTTCCACCGTCGCCGCAAGACCTGCCCGTTCTCCGGTGCCAACGCGCCCAAGATCGACTACAAGGACGTGCGTCTCCTGCAGCGCTACATCTCCGAGCGCGGCAAGATCGTGCCGTCGCGCATCACCGCCGTCAGCCAGAAGAAGCAGCGCGAGCTCGCCAAGGCGATCAAGCGCGCCCGTTTCCTTGGCCTGCTGCCCTACGTGGTCCGTTAAATACGATCCAAGCGGGCGGTTTTACCGCCCGCTTTTCCTGCCGATCGCGACGGGCGCGACCGGTTCCGAACCAAAAATCCCGAGTTGGATTTCGAAAGATATCCTAACTGCCTGAACAGGCAGGACAGCGACACCGGCGCCACGTCGTGCCCAGAGCTTCCTGACCTGTTCCACAGACATTCGGCGTCGATCCCGGGGATTGGCGTCCAACCAAAGGAACAAAACCATGGAAGTCATTCTTCTCGAACGCGTTTCCCGCCTCGGCCAGATGGGCGATACCGTCAAGGTCAAGGACGGCTTTGCCCGTAATTTCCTGTTGCCGCAGGGCAAGGCGCTGCGCGCCAACGAAGCCAACAAGAAGAAGTTCGAAGGCCAGCGCGCCCAGCTCGAAGCCCGCAATCTCGAGCGCAAGTCGGAAGCCAGCCAGGTTGCTGAAAAGCTCGACGGCAAGAGCTTCATCGCGGTCCGTTCGGCTGGCGAGACCGGTCAGCTCTACGGTTCGGTGTCGACGCGCGACATCGCCGATCTGCTGACGGCGGAAGGCTTCACGGTCAACCGCAACCAGATCCAACTCAACCAGCCGATCAAGACAATCGGTCTCACCAATGTGGCGATCGCGCTGCATCCGGAAGTCGAAGTCACGATCACGCTCAACATCGCCCGCACGGCCGACGAGGCCGAGCGCCAAGCCAAGGGCGAGACGCTGACCACCGCCGAAGCCATCTATGGCGACGACATCAACGACAATGCGCGACCGGAAAACTTCTTCGATCCGAACGCCGAGTTCGAAGGCGGCGAAGACAACGCCTGACGGGACAGTCTGGGCGCCGGACCGGCACTCAGACCACCCTGCCGCTTTCCAGTCAATTCTGGACTAATGCCCGGGCCTCTCGCCCGGGCATTTTTGTGCCAAAAGGAACTTTTCGAAACCCTACATATTGATGCAGAATAGGACAGCCTGTCTGACCGTGAGGGGACATCTGACCATGAACATTCTGTTGAAGCGCATTCTCGACCGCCTGGTGCGCTCGGGCAATCTCAAGGTAACCGGGCCCAAAGGCGCGACGTTCACCTTCGGCGACGGCAGCGGCGAGCCGGTGCACATGCACATCAAGACCAGGCATGCCGAACGCGCCATCACTTTCGATCCGATGCTGGCGGTGCCTGAATCCTACATGGACGGCGAGCTCGACATTCTCGAGGGCGGTGTACTTGGATTGATGCGCATTGCCTTCCAGAACATGGGCAGCGGCGGCATCGACGCGACCTGGTCGAAAGCCATCGAGGGCCTGCGCCACGCCTTTCGCCGGCTGCAGCAGATCAACACCACCTCGCGCTCGCGCCGCAACGTGCAGCGCCACTACGATCTTTCGGGCGAGCTCTATCGGCTCTTCCTCGACGAGGACATGCAGTATTCCTGCGCCTATTTCGAGCAGCCGGACATGACGCTGGACGAGGCCCAGGCGGCCAAGAAGCGCCATATCGCCGCAAAGCTCAGGCTGAAGGCCGGCCAGACCGTGCTCGACATCGGCTCCGGCTGGGGCGGGCTCGGCCTCTATCTCGCCAAGGCGTTCGACGTCGACGTGCAGGGCGTGACGCTGTCGACGGAACAGCATGGCGTCGCCACCGACCGTGCGCACGCGCAAGGCCTGGAAAACCACGTCCATTTCGAGCTGAAGGATTATCGCGAGCTCAACGAACGCTTCGACCGCATCGTTTCGGTCGGCATGTTCGAGCATGTCGGCGTCAACCACTTCCGGACCTTCTTCGACAAGGCGGCAACCTTGCTGAAGCCCGATGGCGTGATGCTTCTGCACACGATTGGCCGCTCCGGCGTGCCATGGGCGACCAGCGCCTTCATCCGCAAGTATATTTTCCCGGGCGGCTACATACCGGCAATGTCGGAAGTGCTCCCGGCGATCGAGAGGTCCGGCCTCGTGGTCACGGACGTCGAGATCCTGCGGCTCCACTATGCCGATACGCTGAAGCACTGGGGCGAGCGCTTCGCCGCCAACCGCGACAAGGCCAGGGCGATCTATGACGAACGCTTCTGCCGCATGTGGGAATTTTATCTCGCCGCCTCGGAAGCCGCGTTCCGCTGGCAGGACCTGGTCATTTTCCAGTTCCAGATCGCCAAGAAGAACGACACGCTGCCGATGACCCGCGACTACATGGCCAAATGCGAAAAGGCGCTGGAAATGCGTGACATGGGCCACCGCGAGGCGGCTCCTGTCGAAAAGCCCGCCAAGCCCGCCCGTCGCCGCAAGGTGGCGGAGTAGGCACGCCGTTCGCCATTGGCGCTTGCCATTCCCGGCCCATGCCCTGAAAAAGGCCTCGTGATCGTCGCGAGGCCTTTTCATGACCTATCTCATCTATGCCGCCGCAGCACTGGCCGAGATCGCCGGCTGCTTTTCGGTATGGGCCTGGTGGCGGCTGGAAAGGTCGCCGCTGTGGCTGGCGCCAGGCTTCGCCTCGCTGCTTCTGTTTGCCTGGCTTCTGGCGCTGGTCGACACCAATGCCGCGGGCCGCGCCTATGCCGCTTATGGCGGAATCTATATCATTGCCTCGTTGGCCTGGCTGTGGCTGGTGGAAGACGTACGGCCCGACCGCTGGGATTTTGCCGGTGCCGCGCTTTGCATCGTCGGAGCTTCGGTTATCCTGCTCGCACCGCGAGGGGCATAGCGTGGAATTGCCAGCATCTCTTCGACAAGCTGTCGATCGTATCCTGGAAAGGGTTCCGCTGCCGGAGCTGAAACAGGCGGCGAAAACCCTGTCGGACCGCTACCGGGCCGAACTTCGCGACGACCGTCTGCACATGGCTCAGGACATGGCGGTCAAGGCTTATCTGGCGGCGCGGCTGCCGGCGACTTATGCCGCGGTCCGCGCCAGCCTTGGCGCTTTGAATGAGGCCCGGCCGGATTTCATGCCGAAAACCTTGCTCGATGTTGGCGCTGGCCCTGGTACGGTGCTTTGGGCCACCAGCGATCTCTGGCCTGATCTCGAACAGGCCGTGCTGTTGGAAGCAAGTGCCGCGGTGCGCAAGGTCGGCGAGATGCTCGCCGCCGATGCGATTGCCGCCCGAACCGTCTGGCAGGCCGGTGACGTCACGGTCGACCTTGGTGACGTTGAGTCGGCAGACCTCGTCACATGCGCCTATGTGCTGGACGAGATCGTGCCGGCATCCCTGCCCAAAATGGTCGACCGGCTATGGCAGCTCACGAAAGACACATTGCTGATCGTCGAACCGGGCACGCCGGCGGGCTGGCAGCGAATTCTGACAGTGCGCACGCAATTGATCGCGGACGGCGCGCATCTGCTGGCGCCTTGTCCGCACCAGGCACCCTGCCCGCTCAGCCCGCCCGACTGGTGCCACTTTTCCCGCCGCGTCGCCCGCTCGCGCCTGCACCGGCTGGCCAAGGACGCCGAGGTGCCGTGGGAAGACGAGAAATTCATTTTTGTCGCCGCGTCGCGTCAGCCGGTCGCCTATCGAGTGGCGCGTGTGATTGCGCCGCCGAAATCCGGCTCCGGCAAGGTGTCGCTGAAACTTTGCGAGCCGGACGGAGGCGCGGGCGAAAAGCTGTTTACGAAGCGGGATGGGGACGTGTTCAGGCTGGCCAGGCGCCTGGACTGGGGCGATGCCATGGAACCCGGCACCACTTAAGTGGCCGATTGTTCTTGCTTCGTTCCATGGCCTCGCATAAGAATCGAAGCCCGCCGAGTCAACCGGAATCGGGGCACAGGAACACTGTCCTGTGGACGGTTTGCCGTCCCTGTGAACAAACGGGGCATCGGGGCCGTTTGGTCGTACGGTGATGCAGAAAGGTCAGCATGGTTTCGCCTCGTTCTGATATCGAAAGGCCGGGATCGAAATCGGGGGTATCATGGCAGAGGCAGCGCGAAAATTCGGCGTGGCGGAGCAACCGCTTTATCGCGAGGCGCCGAACAACATTGAGGCGGAGCAGGCGCTGCTCGGCGCGATTCTCGTCAATAACGATGCCTTCTACCGTGTCTCCGACTTCCTGAAACCGAGCCATTTCTACGAGCCCCTGCATCGCAGGATCTTTGAAGTCGCGGCTGAGCTCATCCGCATGGGCAAGGTGGCGACGCCGATCACCTTGAAGACCTTTCTGCCGGCCGACGAGAAAGTCGGTGACATGACGGTGGCGCAATATGTCGTGCGGCTGGCGGTGGAAGCCGTCACCGTCGTCAACGCCACCGACTACGGCCGCGCCATCTATGATCTGGCGACGCGCCGCGCGCTGATCACCGTCGGCGAGGACATGGTCAACATCGCGTATGACGCGCCGGTCGACATGTCGCCTTCCGAGCAGATCGAGGACGCCGAACGGCGCCTGTTCGAACTGGCCGAAACCGGACGCTATGATGGCGGTTTCGAGAGCTTCACCGACGCGGTCAAGACCGCCGTCGACATGGCGAACGCCGCCTATATGCGCGACGGCGGTCTCTCGGGCCTAGCCACCGGCATGCGCGACCTCGACCGCCGCATGGGCGGCCTGCAACCCTCCGACCTGATCGTCCTTGCCGGCCGTCCGGGCATGGGCAAGACGTCGCTCGCCACCAACATCGCCTTCAATGTCGCCGAGGCCTATGTGCCGGCACAACAGGCCGACGGCTCGTTTAAGGCGGCCAATGGCGGCGTCGTCGGGTTCTTCTCGCTCGAAATGTCGTCCGAACAGCTCGCAACCCGTATCATTTCCGAACAGACGGAAATCTCTTCGTCGAAGATCCGCCGCGGCGAAATCAGTGAAATGGACTTCGAAAAGCTGGTCGCCTGTTCGCAGACCATGCAGAAGATTCCCCTTTTCATCGACCAGACCGGCGGCATCTCGATCGCGCAATTGTCTGCCCGCGCGCGCCGCCTGAAGCGCCAGCGCGGCCTCGACCTCATCGTCATCGACTATATCCAGCTGATGCAAGGGTCCAGCGCCAAGGCATCGCAGAACCGCGTCCAGGAAATCACCGAGATCACCACGGGCCTGAAGGCGTTGGCAAAAGAGCTGACCGTGCCGATCATCGCGCTCTCACAGCTGTCGCGTCAGGTCGAAAGCCGCGACGACAAGCGCCCGCAGCTCTCGGACTTGCGCGAATCCGGTTCGATCGAGCAGGACGCCGACGTCGTGATCTTCGTGTACCGCGAAGAATACTATCTCAAGAACCGCGAGCCGAAGCTTGGCACCGAGGAATACGTCAAGTGGGAAAACGACATGAACGAGATGCGCGGCAAGGCCGAGGTCATCGTCGCCAAGCAGCGCCACGGGCCGACGGGCACGGTCACGCTGGCCTTCCACGGTGAATTCACACGCTTCTCCGACCTCGCCGAGGAGCATCATATTGCGGAGAGGTTCGAGTAGCTTCTTGAGAAAGGTCTCATTCCTTCGCGCCCCCCTCTGTCCTGCCGGACATCTCCCCCTCAAGGGGGGAGATCGGCAATTTCGATTCTGTCGCTCATCTTGCAACGATGACGATGAGCGAAAGCCGTCGCGACATCCAATCTCCCCCCTCGAGGGGAAGATTGCCGGCAGGCCAGAGGGGAGCGCTGTCCCGCCAAGCTATCCAGCGATGTTCGAATCGGACCGCGCCTGATGGCCAAATCCCGCGTTCAATTCATCTGCCAGAATTGCGGATCGGTGCATCAGCGCTGGGCCGGCAAATGCGATGCCTGCGGCGAGTGGAACACGCTGGTCGAGGAAGGCACGTCCGGCGGTATCGGCTCGGGGCCGGCCAACACACGCAATGCCCGCAAGGGCCGCGCGGTGGTGCTGACGACGCTTTCCGGCGATATAGAGGATGCGCCGCGCATCGTCTCGGGCATTGGCGAACTCGACCGCGCCACCGGTGGCGGTTTCGTGCGCGGCTCGGCGCTGCTGGTCGGCGGTGATCCCGGCATCGGCAAGTCGACGCTGCTCACCCAGGCTGCCGCCGCTCTTGCCTCGAGAGGCCACCGCATCGTCTATGTCTCGGGCGAAGAAGCCGTCGCGCAGATCAGGCTACGCGCGCAGCGCCTCGGCGTCGCGTCCATGCCGGTCGAGCTGGCGGCCGAAACCAATGTCGAGGATATCCTCGCCACCATCGCCGACGGCAAGCGGCCGGACCTAGTCATTCTCGATTCGATCCAGACGCTTTGGACCGATCTTGCCGATTCGGCGCCAGGCACCGTTACGCAGGTGCGTGCCGCCGCCCAGGCGATGATCCGTTACGCCAAATCCACGGGTGCGGCGATCGTTCTCGTCGGCCATGTCACCAAGGAAGGCCAGATCGCGGGCCCGCGCGTGGTCGAGCACATGGTCGACGGCGTGCTCTATTTCGAGGGCGAAGGCGGCCACCACTACCGCATCCTGCGCACGGTGAAGAACCGCTTCGGGCCGACCGACGAGATCGGCGTCTTCGAAATGTCGGACAAGGGCTTGCGCGAAGTCTCCAACCCATCGGAGCTGTTCCTTGGCGAGCGGCATGCGAAATCGCCCGGTGCGGCCGTTTTCGCCGGCATGGAGGGCACAAGGCCCGTTCTGGTCGAGATCCAGGCGCTGGTCGCGCCGTCCTCGCTCGGCACGCCGCGCCGGGCGGTGGTCGGCTGGGACGGGGCGCGGCTGTCGATGGTGCTGGCGGTGCTGGAGGCTCATTGCGGCGTTCGCTTCGGCCAGCACGACGTCTATCTCAATGTCGCCGGCGGCTACCGCATCAGCGAGCCGGCGGCCGATCTCGCGGTCGCCGCAGCACTGGTTTCCTCGCTCACCGGTCTTGCCCTTCCCGCCGATTGCGTCTATTTCGGCGAAATCAGCCTATCGGGCGCGGTGAGGCCGGTTGCGCATGCGCAACAGCGTCTCAAGGAAGCCGAAAAGCTGGGTTTTGGTAGCGCGGTTCTGCCCTTGGGCAGCGAGGAACTTGCTGGAGGGATCGGGGCCGGCGCTTTCCAGCCCACCGAGCTTACCGACCTCGTGGCGCGCATAGCCGGCTCGCGGCGCAGCCGCGCCGACGATGAAGAGTGACACGGCTCGTCGAGCCGTGAAAAAGAGATCGGAGTGGGGCGAAAGACATGCCGATTACGCTGCTTGACGGAATTCTCGTCGGCTTCACCCTGGTCTCGGCGATGCTCGCCATGGTTCGCGGCTTCTCGCGCGAGGTCCTGTCGGTCGTCTCGTGGGCGGCGGCAGCGGCGGCGGCTTTCTTCTTCTACAAACCGGTCCTGCCCTATCTGAAGCCCTACATCGAAAATGAGAAGATCGCGATGGCGGCCTCCGCCGGCGTCGTCTTCATCATCGCGCTGATCGTCGTCTCGGTCATCACCATGAAGCTCGCCGACTGGATCATCGATTCCCGGATCGGCGCGCTCGACCGGACACTTGGCTTCCTCTATGGCGCCGCGCGCGGCATCCTGGTGGTGGCGGTGGCACTTTTGTTCTTCAACTGGCTGGCCGGCGCCAAAGCTCCAGCCTGGGTCACGGATGCCAAATCGCGGCCCTTGCTGGAATCGATAGGCGCCAAGATCGAGAACCTGCTGCCAGCCGACACCGAAAACGCAATCCTCAAGAAGTTCAGCCCGAAAGCAGGCGCCGAGACCCCGGCTGCGCCCGATGCACCGGCGGCGGATGCGCCAGCGGCGGATGCGCCGACAACAGGTGACGATGCCAATGCGCCGGCTCCTGACGACAATGACGCCGGCCCGGCGGACAATACGGCCAAGCCGGCGCCGGCAGCGCCGGCGAACTGACGCCCCAAACGGGGCGCCAGAACGCGCGACCATGTGAAGGGCTGCAGGCAGTGCGTTGCTTTCGACGCGCGAGCGCCTTATATGGCGATTTTAGCGGAGCTTAAGATGGCAGACGCAGACGACGTGCTTTCCGCCGAGGCCGACGACCATTTCCATGACGAATGCGGCGTGTTCGGCATTTTTGGTCGGCAAGACGCGGCGGCCATCGTCACGCTAGGCCTGCACGCGCTGCAGCATCGCGGCCAGGAGGCGGCCGGTATCGTTTCCTATGACGGCACGCAGTTCCATGTCGAACGCCATGTTGGCCTGATCGGCGACACATTCACCAAACAACGGGTCATCGACAGCCTGCAGGGCAACCGGGCCATTGGTCACACACGCTACGCCACGACCGGCGGCGCCGGCATGCGCAACATTCAGCCCTTCTTCGCCGAACTCGCCGATGGCGGCTTTGCCGTCGCCCATAACGGCAATTTGACCAATGCCATGACAGTGCAGCGCGCATTGCAGAAGCAAGGCGCGATCTTCTCTTCCACTTCCGACACTGAGACGCTCCTGCATCTGGTGGCGACCAGCAAGGAACGGGATCTCAACTCGCGCTTCATCGATGCGGTACGGCAGGTCGAGGGCGCTTTTTCGCTGGTGGCGATGACAGCCAAGAAGATGATCGGCTGCCGCGATCCACTCGGTATCCGCCCGTTGGTGCTGGGCGATCTCGACGGCGCCTGGATTCTTGCCTCCGAAACCTGCGCTCTCGACATTATCGGCGCGCGTTTCGTGCGCGACCTGAAACCCGGCGAGATGGTCGTCATCACCTCCAAGGGCATTGAAAGCCTGTTTCCGTTCGAGCCGCAGAAGACCCGCTTCTGCATCTTCGAATATGTCTATTTCGCCCGGCCGGACTCTTCGGTCGAGGGCCGCAACGTTTACGAGGTGCGCAAGCGCATCGGTGCCGAACTGGCGCAGGAAAACCCTGTCGAGGCCGACATTGTCGTGCCGGTGCCGGATTCCGGCACACCGGCGGCAATCGGCTTCAGCCAGGCGGCGGGCATACCCTTCGAACTCGGCATCATCCGCAATCATTATGTCGGCCGCACCTTCATCCAGCCCGGCGATTCGATCCGCCACATGGGCGTCAAGCTGAAGCATAATGCCAACCGCCGCATGATCGAGGGCAAGCGCGTGGTTCTGGTCGACGATTCGATCGTGCGCGGCACCACCAGCCAGAAGATCGTGCAGATGGTTCGTGACGCCGGCGCCAAGGAGGTGCATATGCGCATCGCCTCGCCGCCGACCAGCGCCTCCTGCTTCTACGGCGTCGACACGCCGGAGAAGTCGAAGCTTCTGGCTTCGCGCATGTCCGTGCAGGAAATGGCTGAATTCATCCGCGTCGATTCACTCGGCTTCCTGTCGATCGACGGCCTCTACCGCGCCGTCGGCGAGGCCGGCCGCGACAGTGAGCAGCCGCAATTCTGCGATGCCTGCTTCACCGGCCAGTATCCGACCCGCCTGCTCGACTTCGAAGGCCACGACAATGTGCGCACCCTGTCACTGCTGGCGACGAGCGGGTCGTAGGATTGCCGGACCATCATCAGCCCAGCCAGACTTCCGGAATCCATCGCATGACCCTCGACCTTACCGGCCGCGTCGCGGTCGTCACCGGCGCCTCGCGCGGCATAGGCTATTTCATCGCCAGGGAACTGGCGGCCGCCGGTGCCCATGTGATTGCGGTTGCGCGCACCGTTGGCGGACTGGAAGAGCTCGACGATCAGATCAAGGCAGGCGGCGGCCAGGCAACGCTGGTGCCGCTCGACCTCGCCGACATGGCCGGCATCGACCGGCTGGGCGGCGCCATCCACGAGCGCTGGGGCAAGCTCGACATCCTCGTCGCCAATGCCGGCGTGCTCGGCGTCATCTCGCCGATCGGCCATGTCGAGGCCAAGACCTTCGAAAAAGTGATAACCATCAACGTGACCTCGACCTGGCGGCTGATCCGCTCGGTCGACCCTCTGCTGCGGCTCTCGGATGCCGGCAGGGCCATCATTCTTTCTTCCAATACCGCGCATTCGGCGCGCGCCTTCTGGGCGCCTTACGCAGCGTCGAAGGCGGCGGTCGAAACCATGATGCGCTCCTGGGCGCATGAGACGCAAAGCCTGCCGTTGCGAGTCAACGCCGCCGATCCAGGCGCCACCCGCACCGCGATGCGAGCCCAGGCCGTCCCCGGTGAGGATCCGGAGACGCTGCCGCATCCTTCAGAGATCGCCAAGCGCATCGTGCCGCTGGCCAGCCCCGACTTGAAGGAAACCGGGCTGATCTTCCAAGCCAAGCACAACCGCTTCGTCGCTTATAAGCAGCCGGAATAACCAAGGGCTGCAAGACGCTGGTTTCAGAAATCCGCCGGATCATCACGCGGCTGTGATTTAAGGTGGAAAGGCCGCGCCGCGGTCATGCTTTCGTCATTTCCGCGGAGTTGGTAGAATCGTAGCGACTCCCACAACAAGCGCCCGAGCTGGGCAGAACAAGGAAATTCCCATGGCTTCGACCGCAGCGTTGGTCTGGTATCTGGTAATCGCCGGCCCGCAGGGTGGCATGGTGGTGCTGCCCAGCACCTTCGACAAGCGTGAACAATGCACCGCCGCCATCACCGAATATCAGAAGCAGCCGACACCGACCGGCTGGTCTATCCAATGCGTGCCGAGTGCCTCGCCCTTCACCGACGAGGGCGATGCCGAACAGCCGTCAGCCCAGTAAAGCTTAATCTCCCCCTTGAGGTGGAGACGGCCGGCAGGCAGAGGAGGTCGCCGCGCATGAAGCGCCGGCCTCCTTTATTCATCAGGAAGTCGCGTCCGGTCGAACCGACCCCCTCTGGCCGCTTCGCGGCCATCTCCCCCCGCAAGGGCATAAGCGCTAAGATAGGGTATTGCGGCGCGGAATCGGTTGTGATTCTACGCTGGGGATGACACACGAATCGCTTGTTGATGACGGCTGGGCCGAGACGATTGAGCTTCTCGGCGGCGAAGAGTTGATCGCAGGAAGTGCGCGCGAGACGAAGGCGTTCCTGCGACCGCGCGGCATCAGGTCGGCGAGCGATCTGTTGCGCCTGACACTGGCTTACTGCCTTGGCAAGGTGGGCATGCGGGGCATCGTGGCCTGGGCGGCGGCGAGCGGGATCGCCGACATCTCGGACGTGGCGTTGCTCGGCCGGTTGCGCAATGCAGGGCCGTGGCTGCAGCATTTGATCGGGCATCTTTTGAAGCGCGAGGAGGCAGGTTTGGCCAAAGGCCGGCTGATCCGCATCCTCGATGCGACGGCGGTTGCCAAGGCCGGTGTGCATGAGAAGAAGAACAATGGCCTTTGGCGTATGCACTGCGCCTTCGAGCTTGAGCGCGAGCAGTTCGATTTCATCGAGATCACCGACCAGAGCGAGGCCGAGCTGATCGACCGCGTGCCGGTGATAGCGGGCGAGATCCGCATCGGCGACCGCGCCTATCTGCAGGCCGACCGGATCGCAAAGGTCATGGCGCAAGGCGGCGACGTTTGTCGTGCGCGCGCGCGTGGAAGAATGTGCGATGGCTCGACGCCAACGGCGAGGCGTTCGATCTCATCGGCCACCTGGAGAGCTGCCGCGAGGAGGTCTTCGAAATGCCTGTCCGGCTGGGCCTCAAAAAGGGTGAGCCTGTGAAGATGCGCCTGATCGCCTTGCGCAAATCCGAAGCCGCGGCGCAAGAAGCGCGGCGCAAAATCAACAAGGAAGCCAAGGCCAAGGGCAATCAGGTTCGACCGGAGACGCTGATTGCTGCTGGCTTCGTGATCCTTGTGACCTCGCTTGGCCAGGAGGAGTTCCCCGCCGGCACGGTTCTCAAGCTCTATCGTATGCGCTGGCGTATCGAGCTCGCCTTCAAGCGCCTGAAGAGCTTGATCGGGCTGCGCGCGCCCCCCGCCAAAGACCCAAGGATCGCAAAGCCCTGGATTCTTGCCCACTTCCTCATCGCGCTTGTGACCGAACCCCTCTCGCAGGAGTTTGGTGTCTCTCCCCCTTGAGCGACGGGCGCCCCGCTACTGTGGCGCGCCACCCGCCAGATCGTCGCCTCCCTGATCGCAGCGATTTTTACACAACCGCCCTTGGCAATCCTGCGCCAGAATCTCCATGCCTTGCGATATCGTTGGCGCGAGCCACCACGAAAACGTAAGTTTCAAGCCATGCCAAAGCTATCTTAGCGCATATGCCCTCGAGGGGGGTTCATCAGCGCTGGGCCGTCACCATCAGTTCCGGCTTCTGATTGATGGTTTGGAACACCACGCAATAGCGCTCGGTCAGTTTCAGCAGTGAGTCGATACGCTCCTGCGTTTCATTCGTGTCGAGATTGAAATTGAGCCGGATGGCACGAAAACCGACCGGTGCGTCCTTGGCGACACCGAGCGTGCCGCGAAAATCAAGATCCCCTTCGGCTTCCACCGTGGCGGTGCCGAGCTTGAACTCGAGCGCCGTCGCCACCGCCTTCAGCGTTACCCCGGCGCAGGCCACCAGGGCTTCGAGCAGCATGTCGCCGGAGCAGAGCTCAAGCCCTGAGCCTCCCGTTGCCGGATGCAGGCCGGCGATTGCCAGCGCCCTGCCCGTCTCCACCTTGCAGGCGATCGACTGGTCGTCGAGGCTGCCCCGGGCCTTCAGCGTGATCAACGCACGCGAAGCATCGTCGCGGTAGACCTCCTTGAGCGGTGCCTGCATGGCCTTGAGTGCGGTGGCGTCCATTTTCCATTCCTTTCGGGGTCTTTTCGCGTTGATAGCATTGTCTTGCGAGGCATGTGCAAATCCTGGGACATGCTGGCGAAGGAACGCGGCGGTAATTGTGCCGAACCACTGACTCGACGTTTCCTTTGACTTCGACCGCCCCAGACATACCTATGCGGCAGTCGTTCTCGCGGAGGCACCATGCCGCTCAAACTGAAACTGGTCCCTCTCATCGTTTTGATGCTTGCCGCCTTTGCGCAGCCCGTGCTTGCCGAGACCACCGAGCGGCCGGTACCCACAGGCGGGGTGCTGTCGCTGCTGCCGCAGCCGCAGACTACCAATCATTCGATCACGCTAGCCGGACGCAAGCTCGACTATCAGGCAAAGGCCGGCACGCTGTCGCTGCGTTCCGGCAAGGGCGACGTCACGGCGGAGATGTTCTATGTCGCCTATGTGCTGCAGCCGCCGGCGAGCCCGGTGAAGGAGCCAAGACGCCCCATCACTTTCGTGTTCAATGGCGGCCCGGGAGCAGCTTCCGCTTATCTGCATATCGGCGCGCTCGGCCCGCGCATAATCGCAACCGGCGCCGGTGGCGAATTCCTGCCCCCGCCGCAAAAGCTGATCGACAATCCGGACAGTTGGCTCGACATGACCGACCTCGTCTTCGTCGATCCGGTCGGAACCGGCTACAGCCGTGAAGCACCGGGCCAGGACACGCATGATTTCTGGGGTGTCAATCAGGATGCCAGTTCGATGGGCGCTTTCATCCGGCTGTATCTCGCGCAGAACGGCCGCACGGGATCGCCGCTGTTCCTCGCCGGGGAAAGTTATGGCGGGTTCCGGGCGGCACTGCTGGCACGGACCCTGCAGGAAGACATCGGTGTCGGCCCGAGCGGCATCGTGCTGATCTCGCCGGCGCTGGAATTCATGCTGGTGCTACCCGACCAGTTCGAGCCGCTGCATTGGGCGCTCGAACTGCCTTCGCTGGCGGCGGCACGGCTGAGTGCCGACGGCGTTGCCGGCGAGGCGCTGCGGGCCAAGCTCGCCGAGATCGAGCGATATGCATTGGGCGACTATCTCACCGCGATTGCGAGCGGACTGGAGGAAGGCGGGCGAGTTGCGAGCAAGCGTGTGGCGGAAATCACCGGGCTGCCGCTCGATGTCGTGCAGCGGAATTTTGCGCGCATCCCGACCGACCTGTTCGCAAGGGAGTTTGCCCGCGCCAGAGGTAAAGTGCTCAGTCCCTATGACGCCATGATCGGCACGGCCGACATCGCGCCCGAGAATGCTCGCATTGCTGGCCCCGATCCGGTGCTCGACCGCAGCGTGCCGGCGCTGACTTCGGCTTTCGTCGGCTATGTCCGCGACGAGCTGAATTTCCGCACCGACGTCAGCTATCGGCTGCTCAACGGGGAGATCACCCGCAGTTGGGATTACGGCACCTCGCGGCAGGGTTATGCCGGTGTGATGACCGATCTGCAGCGAGCGCGGGCGCTCAACCCATCGCTGGGCGTCGTGATCGTCAACGGCTATACCGACCTGGTCACACCCTATCTGGCCTCACGCTATCTGGTAAGCCAGCTGCCCTCACTTGCCGATACCAAGCCCATTCGCCTCGATGTTGTCGAAGGTGGGCACATGATGTACTTGCGCCCGGACGGCCGGCGGGCGCTGAAGGATGCGGCCTCGGAACTCTATCAAGCCACGCAGTGAGCGCGTTGGCGCTGCCCCAACGCATGCCTGGCGCTGGAATAGCGCCGCGCAGGCTTTCGCCCGTATAGCTGATGGCAGCGGAGCCGACGGGGCAGGAACCGCCATCACGCAAGCAGTCCGACGCCGCATGGCCGATATCGCTATTCTCGAAACACGCGAAAGGGTTCTCGGCGGAATCCTTTTGACCGGCGCCGCCTACTTGCTGTTTTCGACGCAGGACGCCTCGATCAAGCTGCTGGTCACCGGCCTGACGGTCTGGCAGATCATGTTCTTCCGCAGCATCACCGTTCTCGGCGCTTGCGCGGTGATCGGCGGGCGGGCGCTGTTTGTCGACACGGTGCGCTCGCCGATCGTACGGCCAATGCTGGTGCGCAGTGCCTTCACGCTCGCCGCCTGGCTTTGTTATTATAATGCCGCCCGCAGCCTGCAGCTCGCCGAACTGACCACTGTCTACTACGCGGCCCCGATCATCGTCACCGTGCTTTCGGTGTTCTTGCTCGGCGAAACGGTGCCGTTGTTGCGCTGGCTGGCGGTATTGATCGGCTTTGCCGGCGTCTTCGTCGCTTGCGACCCCACCCATCTCGGTCTGTCCGTTCCGGTGCTGCTGGTACTGGCGGCGGCTCTCCTATGGGCCATCGCCATCGTACTCCTGCGCAAGACGGCGCTTGCCGAACGCTCGATGGTCCAGCTCCTTCTCAACAATTTCTATTTCCTGGTGTTTTCGGCGGCGCCGGCTCTGTTGTGGTGGCATGCGCCGGATCTGCCTCAGTTGCTGCTTCTTGCCAGCGTCGGCGCGCTCGGCGGCCTGGCGCAATATCTTCTCTTCGAAGGCATGAAACGCACGCCGGCATCGATCCTCGCCCCACTCGAATATAGTTCGCTATTGTGGGCGTTCGCGCTCGGCTTCGCGATCTGGGGCGACGTGCCGCGCCGCGAGGTTTTCCTGGGCGCCGCCCTTATCGTCGCCGCCGGCCTGCTGATCGTGGGCGGCGAGCATTTCCGCAAGCGGTTGTGATGTGGATGGCCTTCACTGCTGACATGACGATGGCAGGACATGGCGAGATAGGCTGGCGGCATGACTGACATGGCGGCTACGACCGAGACCACCGAACGCACGCTTGGCATCATATTGGTGTCGTCATCGGCTGCCGTGTTCGGTCTGACCGGTGTGCTGACCAAGTCGATCCATGCCGATCCGCTGACGATCACCTGCTGGCGCGGCTTTGTCGGCTCGATCCTGATCAGCCTCTATGTGCTGTGGCGCCGCAACCGCTCGGGCAGCCGTGAAACACTGCGGCTTGGCTGGCGCGGCTGGCTGCTGGCGGTGGAAGGCGCGCTCGCCAGCATCGCCTTCATTTCCGCCTTCAAGTTCACTTTCGTCGCCAATGTCGCGGTCATCTATGCGACGTCGCCCTTCATTGCCGCCCTGCTGGCCTGGGTGCTGGTACGCGAACCTTTCCGCCTGCAGACGATGGTCGCGGCCGCCGTCTCGTTATGCGGCGTGGCTATCATGGTCTGGTCGGGGTTCGGCACCGGGAAGCTGTTCGGCGACGGGCTGGCGCTGCTGATGACGATCGGCAGCGCGCTCTACATGATCATGGTGCGCGCCTTCCGCGACACGCCCGTGGTGTGGGCCGGCGCGGTTTCGGCCTTCCTGTTGTTCATGCTCGGCTGGTTTGTCACCGATCCCCTGGCCGTCTCTGCAAGGGACGCCGTTCTGCTTGTAACGTTCGGCGCTTCCTTCGCATTGGCTTCCATCCTGTGGACGGAGGGCGCACGGCTTATCCCGGCGCCTGAATCCGGCCTGCTCGGCTCGGCGGAAGTGCCGTTCGCGATCCTGTTTGCCTTCCTGTTCCTGGCCGAGATCCCACCGATGGCCAGCATGATCGGCGGTGCCATCGTGCTCTGCGCGGTGTTCGCCCATGCTGGCCGCGACTGGCTGGCCGCCCGCTCCCAACAGGTCGCGTCAAATATTTCTTAAAAAAGTGACACGGTCACGGAACCATTACCGGACTCGGACATTATTGGTGCGACGGGCCACCCCCCCAAGTCCCCCCAAACCCCTCGGCCCGTCCTACTCCCAGCCGACCGCAAGGTCGGCTTTTTCTTTGCCAAGAGGTGGCGGAGAGTTCAGCCTGGTCGGCATGGAGCCCGGGTAGCGGGCGCTTGAAGGCAGCATGACGTCTTCTTCCCACATTGACCTTCCTCCCACATCGTCTAGGTTCTGCCTCGACGCAGCCGCAAAAGAGCCGCTATAATAAAAATCGTTGGGAGAGAAGCTGTATGATCCTGACACTGGCGCTGCTTGCGGGCCTTGTTCTGGCCTGGTTGCTGATCGGCGTGGTAGAGAAATTCCGCCTCGGCCTGCGCTTCAGCCAGGCGCTGCTTTATGTCCCATTCAAGCTCGCCTACCGGATCGCCGACAACCGCATCAGGATCGCCCGCAAGGCGCAGGTTCCGGTCATCTATGTGATCTCGCATCAATCGCGCTTCGAGCCCGCGCTGATGCTGTCGCTGTTGCCGGATGACACGCTGCACATACTCGACGAGATCTCTGCGCGCTCGCCTTGGCTTGAGCCATGGCGCGAGCTTGGCCGCACCATCGCCTTCAATGCCGAGCATGTCTTCGTCAGCCGGCGGCTGGTGCGGGTACTGAAGGGCAAGGGACGTCTTGCCGTCTACCTGCCGGATGCGGTCGAGCCTGACGTCAAGACGTTTCGGCTGTTTCGTGCCGTCACCCGAATCGCCATGCAGGCCGACGCCCGCATCGTGCCGATCTTTGTCTCCGGTACGCGCAGCCTGCCTGTGTCGCTGACGCCGGCCAGCAAGGCGCCGCGGCACTGGTTCCCACGGCTCTCAATCAGCACGCTGGAGCCGATGACCATCGCCGAGCTGGTGGCGCGCAACCCCGACCAGGCTTCGAACACCAACGCGCTGTTCGACCGCGTCGCCGAGGCGCGGCTTTTCGGCACGGACCTCGATCGTGGCCTGTTCCTGGCCATGCGCGGTGCCGCGACCCGCGTCGGCGCCTCGCATCCGATCATCGAGGATGTCATCTCCGGCGCGTTGAGCTACCGCCGGATGTTCATCGGTGTGCGCGTGCTGGGCAGACGCTTCGAGGCGGTGACGGCGCCAGGCGAGGCGGTGGGCGTGATGCTGCCCAACGCCAATGGCGTCGTGCTGTCGTTGGTCGGCCTTCTCTCGGCCGGCAGGGTGGCGGCGATGATCAACTACACCGCCGGGCCGGCGAGCGTCACGGCTGCCGTGCGCACAGCCGTCATCCGTACCGTTATCTCTTCACGCGCCTTCGTCGAGAAGGCGGATCTTGCCGATATTGTCGCTGCGGTCGAAAAGGGCGGCGCCAGGCTGCTGTGGCTGGAAGATCTGCGCGGCAGCGTTAGCACGCTCGACAAGCTCGCCGCCGCCTTGTTTTGGCGCGTGCCGCTGCAGCGGCAGGATGCGGCCAAGCCGGGGGTAATCCTGTTCACCTCGGGTTCTGAAGGTACGCCCAAGGCGGTGGTTCTGTCGCAAAGGAACCTGCTCGCCAACGCCATGCAGGCCGAGGCGCGCGTTACCATTTCGCCGGCGGACATCCTGCTCAACGTACTGCCGGTGTTCCATTCCTTCGGCCTGACGGGCGGCACCATCCTGCCGCTGGTCACCGGCGTAAAGCTGTTCCTCTACCCCTCGCCTCTGCACTACAAGATCATCCCCGAGATCGCGCGCAAGGTGAAGCCGACGATCATGTTCGGCACCGACACGTTCCTCGCCAACTATGCACGCACGGCCAAGGACGGCGATTTCTCCAGCCTGCGCTTCGTCGTCGCCGGCGCCGAGGCGGTCAAGCCGGAAACCCGCCGTGTCTATCGCGAGCGGTTCCAGGCCGAGATCATCGAAGGCTTCGGGCTGACCGAGGCAGCACCGGTGGTTGCCGTCAACACGGCGATCCACAGCCGAGACGGCACGGTCGGGCGGCTCTTGCCGGCCATGCGCATGAAGCTGGAGCCGGTCGAGGGCATCTCGGATGCCGGCCAGTTATGGCTCGACGGACCCAATCTGATGATGGGCTACATGACCGCGGACCGCCCCGGCGAGTTGCAGCAGCTGACTGGCTGGCACGACACCGGTGACATCGTCGCCGTCGACCGTGAAGGGTTCATCACCATTCGAGGCCGTGCCAAGCGCTTCGCCAAGATCGCCGGAGAGATGGTGTCGCTGGGCGCCGTCGAGATGCTGGTGCAGTCGCTGTGGCCGGAGCAGCGCCATGCGGCGGTGGCGGTGCCGGACAAGAGGCGCGGCGAGCGCATCGTGCTGGTCACCACCGCCGACGATGCCAATCCGGAAGAGCTGCGTCAGTTCGGCAAGAAGGCCGGGGCAGCCGAATTGATGGTGCCGAACGATATCATCAAAGTGGAAGAAATCCCGGTGCTCGGTTCCGGCAAGACCGACTATGTATCGACCAGAAAGCTGGCGATTGACAGGCTGGGGCTCGGGATCGCGGCCTGAATCAGATCAACAACTTCGGCGTAGCCCTTAACCTATGTCCGAAGGCGGAACCTTCTCGCCCTCGAGCTTGGCACGCTTGGAATAGGCGCGCACGGAAAACGGCAGGAAGATCAGATAGCCCGCGACCGAGGCTGTCAGCGTGTACCAGGGATAGGTCATCAGCAAGAGAATGTAGAGCACGACGGCCAGGATCACCGGCAGCACGCGGTCGCCGGGAATCTTGACGCTTTTGCCGGAATAGACGGGCAAACGGCTGACCAGAAGAAAGGCGACCAGAATGGTGAACGCTGTGGCGATGAAGGCGGCCGGGCGGCTGGGCTCCAGCCCGAGTCGCAGGAAATAGAGATAGAGCGGCAGCATCACCAACACGGCGCCCGCCGGCGCCGGCACGCCGACGAAATACTCGGACTGCCATAGAGGACGCTCGGCCTTCTCGTCGTCGAGCACATTGAAGCGGGCAAGCCTGAGCCCGCAGGCGATGGCGAACAAAAGCGCCGCGATCCAGCCCGGCGAGCCGGCGCGGTCGAGCAGGAAGGCATAAAGCACCAGGGCCGGCGCAACACCGAAATTGACGATGTCGGCCAGCGAGTCCATCTGCGCGCCGAACTTGGACGTCGCCTTCAGCATGCGCGCCAGTCGCCCATCGATGCCGTCGAGGAAGGCGGCCAGCAGCACCATGACCACCGCGGTTTCAAAACGGTTTTCGAAGGCGAAACGGATGCCGGACAAGCCCGCGCAGATAGCAAGCACGGTGACCAGATTGGGCAGCACCATACGCATCGGGATCTCGCGGATGCGCGGGCCGCCGCTGGCATGGGCCTCGAATTTCTTGAACGGCGCGCCCACCGCTTACGAAATCCTGACCAAAGGCGTGCCGGTGACACCGCCGAATTCGGCCAGCACGGTTTCGCCACCGACCGCCGTCTGGCCAACGGCAACGCGCGGCGTGGCGGTCAAGGGCAGGAACACATCGACGCGCGAGCCGAAGCGGATCAGGCCGAAACGCTCGCCGATGGCGATCGAGCCACCGGCCTCGGCCCAGCAGACGATGCGCCGCGCCACAAGGCCCGCGATCTGGACAGCGGCCACCGTGCCGTTGGGGCTCTCGATGACAAGACCGTTGCGCTCGTTCTCGGTGCTGGCCTTATCCAGTTCGGCGTTGAGGAATTTTCCGGGCCGATGTTCGATCTTGGCAATGCGGCCGCGCACGGGGGCACGGTTCACATGGCAGGAAAAGACGTTCATGAAGACCGAGATGCGGGTCATCTCGACATTGCCGAGGCCAAGCTCGCGTGGCGGCACGGCCGGGCCGACCGCGGAGACGATGCCATCGGCGGGGCTCACCACCAGGCGATCGTCAACCGGTGTGACGCGCTCAGGATCACGGAAGAAGTAGACACACCAGGCGGTCAGGATCAGGCCGATCCAAAACAGGATCGACGAGAAATAGCCGAGGAAAAGGGTCGCCGCGCCGAAGGCCGCGATGAAGGGATAGCCTTCGCGATGGATCGGTACGAACGCGTTCTTGACCGTGTCGACAAGGCTCATGGGGTGGGGGCGGTCCCTGTTTCAGGTCCGGCCTCAATAGCGGAAAGCCCCCCTGCCCGCAACGCAACAATGGCGGGAGGATGGGACGGGCCGGATGTGGTGACGAATATGCCGGGCGCGAACCAGATGACTTAGCCCGCCGCAACGTCGAGACAATACCAGCAGTCGTCGGAGACAAAAGCCCTTTGGCTCATCTTCTATCATTGGATGGGGAGGCCCGCGCTACACAGCCACCGGGCGCCGACTGTGTTGGACGGCCTCTTACACCTGCGGCACGCGCTGATAATTGCCGATGTCGGCTCGCACTCCGAGCCGGGCGATCGTCTCCTGCGGATTGAAGGCGATGCGCTCATGCGCGGCCTTGACAATCGGCACGACATTGTCGACGGCCGCCTGGCTTTCCCATTCGACGATCGTCACCAGGTTGAATTCGCCCGGCCCCGAAAATTGCTCGAGCACGAAATCCTGCACGAAACCCTGCTGCTGGCGCAGCAATTCGTGGGTTGTCCTGACCTTGACGAGTATCTCCTCGCGGGCGGCGGCGGGGACGACGAACTTGTCGACCCTGAACACGGTGCCGCCGTTTACATTCTGATTTATGTCGTTCATTTCAATTCTTCCGTTCTTGAACCGTGGTGTTTGCGGGCTCCAGGAACGGCGTACAATCTCAACTTAAGTTGAGGTCAAGCGCAAAAAATCAATTTACCTCCGATGTCCGCCGGCGAACGATGACGCCGAACTCGTCGCCTTCGCGGGCGCGGCGCAGCCGCTCTTCGGCTTCGGTCGCCTCGCGCTGGCGGTCCCACATCGAGGCGTAGAGGCCGTGCTTTCGCATCAGTTCGATATGGGTGCCGCGCTCGGCGATCTGGCCGTCCTTCAGCACGATGATCTCGTCGGCGGAAATCACCGTCGACAGCCGGTGAGCGATCACGATGGTGGTGCGCCCCTTGCTGACGAGGTCGAGCGCGGCCTGGATCTCCTGCTCGGTGTGGCTGTCCAATGCCGAGGTCGCTTCGTCGAGCATCAGGATCGGCGGCGCCTTCAGGATGGTGCGGGCAATCGCGACGCGCTGCTTCTCGCCACCGGAGAGCTTCAGCCCGCGCTCGCCGACCATCGACTTGTAGCCGTCCGGCAGCTTCTCGATAAACGGCCCGATCTGGGCGAGTTCGGCGGCCTTGCGCACTTCCTCCTCGCTGGCACCAACGCGGCCATAGCGGATGTTGTAGGCGATGGTGTCATTGAACAGCACCGTGTCCTGCGGCACCATGCCGAGCACCGCGCGCAGGCTATCCTGCGTCACATCCCGGATGTCCTGGCCGTCGATCAGCACCTGGCCACCCTGCACGTCGTAGAATCGGAACAGCAGCCGCGAGATGGTCGATTTTCCGGCGCCCGACGGTCCGACAATGGCGACCGTCTTGCCTGCTGGAACTTCGAAGCTGACGCCCTTCAGGATCTTGCGGTTCGGATCGTAGGAGAAATGCACGTCGCGGAACTCGACCTTGCCAGCACCGACGGCCAGCGGCTTGGCATCGGGCTTGTCGACAATCTCCTGCGGCACGTCGAGCAGGTCGAACATGTGCTCGATATCGGTAAGGCCCTGGCGGATCTCGCGGTAGATGAAGCCGATGAAGTTGAGCGGCACCGAAAGCTGCACCAGCATGGCGTTGATGAAGACGAAATCACCCACGGTCTGGGTGTGGGCCTGCACCTCCAGCGCCGACATGCACATGACGACCACCGTGCCGAGGCCGAAGATGAAGCCCTGGCCGAAGTTCAGCCAGCCGAGCGAGGTCCAGGTCTTGGTGGCGGCGATCTCATAGCGCGCCATGGAGCGATCGAAGCGCTCGGCCTCCATTCGCTCGTTGGTGAAGTACTTCACCGTCTCGAAATTGAGCAGCGAGTCGATCGCCTTGGTATTGGCGTCGGTGTCGCTGTCGTTCATGTCGCGGCGGATCGAGATGCGCCAGTCGCTCGCCTTCACCGTGAACCAGACATAGACCCAGACGGTCACCGCCACCACGGCCACATATTTCCAGCCATAGGTGAAACCGAATATGCCGGCGGTCAGCGCGAATTCGAGGATGGTCGGGGCGGTGTTGAGCATGATGAAACGCACGATTGTTTCGATGCCCTTGGTGCCGCGCTCGATGATGCGCGACAGACCGCCAGTGCGGCGCTCCAAGTGGAAGCGAAGCGACAGCTGATGCATGTGGACGAAGGTACGAAAGGCAAGCTGACGCACCGCATGCTGGCCGACCCGGGCAAACAGCGCATCGCGCAACTGGTTGAAGCCGAGTTGAACCAGCCTCAGCACGTTGTAGGCGATGACCAGCATCACCGGGGCGAGCAGGAACGACGGCAGCGGCGGTGGCGTTTTGAAGCCGCCCGCCAGCGCATCGGTTGCCCATTTGAAGAAATAGGGGCCGGCGACCAATGTCACCTTGGCAACGACAAGCAGCAGCGTCGCCCAAGTCACCCGTGCCCTGAGATCGGCACGGTCGGCCGGCCACATATAGGGCCAGAGGTTACGTAGCGTCGTGAGAGTTGAGGTGTCGGCGGAGACGGTTTTTTCGGCCACTTTTCTTGCCCTTGGGTGAGAGGATCAGCGGCCGGAGCAGCAGGAATTGACGAGTGCGCTCAGCGATGCCGAAACATCGGCAAGCGCTGCTTGGTCGACCTTATAGCGGGAGCGCTGACGATCCGGCTCGAACCGGACCAGGCCGGCCTCGACCAGTATCTTGAGATGCTGGGACACGGTCGACTGCGCCAGATCGAAACGGTCAACGACCTCGCGGCAGCAGCAGGAATTGCTGGCCGAGAGGTGCTTCAGTATCTCGATACGCGCCGGATGCGACAGTGCAGCGAACCGCGCCGCGACAGCCCTGCTATCGGGGATGCAGTTGGGCAGAGCGCCTGCGCGGTCTGGTTCAAGGACGGATTCTGTCATCGTTCATCGGCGATAGACGATGAACGATGACAGGGCAAGCTAGACCGATGGGTAGATCGCCTGAATTGCCGACCTTTTTCCTACTGCTTCTTCGCCGGCGCCGTCGTCGCCTGCTCACCTATCGCCTTGAGGTCGGCGGCTTCGCCTTCCTTGGACTTTCCCGGGACCTTGAACACCTGACCGGGCCAGATGCGGTCAGGATTCCTGATCTGATCCTGGTTGGCGAGGTAGATGGTGGAGTAGCGCATGCCATAGCCGTAGACGCGCCGCGAAATCCGCCACAATGTGTCATGGCGGCGAATAATGACGGCGCCGCCGGCATGTTCGAGTTTGGGCGCCACGGTTTCGGGCACGTCGCTTGGCGGCGTTGCGGCCGCGACAACGGCCGGAGCTTCAGTGGCAGGTGCGGCCGGCTTTGCTTCGGCCGGTTTTGCCTCCGCGGGCTTGGTATCCGGGGCCACGGCGGCGACCGCCTCGCCCGGCTCTCGCTCGAACGGCACGGCGGCACGGGCCACGACCTTCACCCCGTCGGCATCGAGGCCGTCGACATGGATGGTATAGCTGCCGACCGGAACGTCCCGTGTAGCTTCGACAAGGAAATGCCCGTCGGGCGATGTCTGTGCATCACCGAGCAGGATGTCGTTGGCATAGGCGCGGACCTTGCGGCCCGGATCGGCAAGGCCGGCGACAAAGATCTTGTTGCCGTCGATCTCGACCGCCTCGACGACGATCTTGGGTTCACCCACGGATACGGCGGCCTGAGCTGCCGGTGCCGGCGCAGTTGCAGCCGGCGATTCGGTGGCTGGGGCGGCCGCTCCTGCGACAGCCTGGTTGCCGGCAGTCTGTGCTTCCGGTTTCTTTTCGGGCGCGGGAACTGTGAGCAGTTCGGCCGGCTTGCCCGGCTCCTCGACCATGGCCAGAACCTGGCCGGAGGCAGTCGCGGGAACCGAGACGACAGCGGTTTGCGCCGAGGTCGTCACGATACTGCCGGTCGTCGAACGCAGTGCAATTGTATAGTCGCCGGGCTTCAACGGATCGTCGAGCACGATGACAAAAGCGCCATCGGGACCCGCCACCGCCGAACCGAGCACCGGCGCGCCGTTGAGGATCTCGACCTTCGAGCTGGGCGCCGCATTGCCGGCGACGACGATCGAGCCATTGGCCTCGACACGCACGACATCGAAAGTCGGCGTGACCGGACCGGCCGTTGCGGGCGCTGCCGCACCGGTTGTGGGGGCGGCCGGAGCGGTCGTTGCCTGCGCCGGCAGGCGCGCTTCCGTGCCCGCGTCCGTAGGTTTCGGTGCCGCTGGCGGTGTCAATGCCGCGACTTCCGGCGGTTTACGATGAAGATAAGGGTCGAGTGCGCCCGACACATAGGCTGTTCCCACGGCCGCGACGGTCCCACCCGCCGCGAACAAGAACGCCTTTAATGGATTGATTGCCATGTATTTCGCTACCCCTTAGCCACCTAATGCCGGTCTAGCGTGTTTTGCCACGACCGACAAGAAAAAGCCCGCCCTTGTTGGCCCTTGGGGCTTGACCGCGCTTTCAGACCCAATCACCAATCATCGGTATGAACACGATTCGATCCGTCTGCGTCTATTGCGGCTCGTCTCCGGGCCGCGATGAAACTTACGCCAAGGCCGGCCACCTGCTCGGGCGCTCGCTCGCGCGCTCCGGCCTCAGGCTGATCTATGGCGGCGGCACCAAGGGTATCATGGGCGCCGTCGCCGAAGGCGCGCTCAAGGCCGGCGGCAAGGTGACGGGCATTATTCCCCGCTTCCTGATCAACAGGGAAGCAACCGAAACCGCGCTCGACCGGCTCGACGAACTGTTGATCACCGACAACATGCACGAGCGCAAACATAGAATGTTCGAGAAATCCGACGCCTTTGTGGCGTTGCCAGGCGGCATCGGCACGGTCGAGGAGATCGTCGAGATCATGACCTGGGCGCAACTCGGCCACCACCGCAAACCGATCGTGTTCGGCAATGTCGGCGGTTTCTGGGATCCGATGCTGACACTGCTTGATCACATGACCGCAGAGGGTTTCATCCACACCGCGCAACGGGTCAAGCCGCTGGTCGTCAACGACCCCGAGGCCATCGTCGCCGCCATCATGGTGGCCGGCTCCTCCGTCGACGCACCAACCGAGGGCGTACAGTCGGTGATCGACAAAATGTGAGGCTAGGGAATAGGCAGTAAGGCAGTAGGGAATGACGGCCCCTACTGCCCTACTGCCCTACTGCCCTACTGCCCTACTGCCCTACTGCCACCGCATTGCTGCTCGTCGACACACTGTGATCGGCTGTCAAGAAACCGTCACACGGAAACGGGTCCGCGCGTGCTAGAAAACGCGGTAAGGTAGCCGCCACGCGGCGCTACGTCCGAAACTTGCATCTGGCACTATGCTCATGGATACCGCCCTCGCTCCGGAAGGCACCGACCTGTCGCCTTACCTGCCCGACGAGCACGGGCTGTTCTTCCTCTATCATTTCACCGCTGATGGCTCCCGCACGAAGGACCCCGTGCAGGCGCACTGGACCTGCCGCAGCTACCAGATCACCGATCTGCATGCACGCCAGGAGATCGGCGCGGAGAAGGCCCTGCCGGCCCCGGCGCGCGATGCTTTCCTGGCGCCAAGTCATGGCTGTCACATCGACTATGAGGATGGCTGGCTCTATGGCGATTTGCCGGACCTCAAGCACGACTTTTCGGAGGCACGCGGGCTCGTCCATTTCCGCTTTGCCTTTAACGACACGATGTTGATAGGCGCTCGCAAGCAGCCGCTGGAGTCAGTCGACGCGGTTCGCAAGGCGGTGGAAAATGGATCACGCAAATTCCGCTCGCCGTCGGACCTGATCGAGGCCGTCATGGGCCAGTCGCTCGACGGCATGGCGAGCGAACTCGGCAAGCTCGGCGATACGCTGGACGGCATTGAGGACCGCGTCGTGCGCGATGCATGGCACAATGAGCGGCAAGCGCTGGTCGAGGCGCGCCGGCAGTTGGTGGTCATCCACCGGCAGATGGCGACGCTCACCAATCTGTTCAGGCATCTCGACCATGCGCATCGCGACGAGCTGCCCGACCCCATAAACGACATGGCCGCAAGGCTCTCGCACCGGGCGCAGACCCTCTTCCACGACGGCGAGCAGCTGCAGGCGCGCACGAGGCTGCTGCAGGACGAACTGATGGCGAAACTGACGATGCAGTCGAACCAGCTGCTCTACGTTCTTTCAGTGCTGACGGCGGTGCTGCTGCCGATGACCATCATCTCGGGCCTCTTCGGCATGAATGTCGGCGGGCTGCCGCTGGTCGATACGCCAATGGGCTTCTGGATTGTGACGGCAGTGTCGGTGGCCATCGCGGCGGCCACCTATCTTTTTGTCAGGCGCCTTGGCCGGGGACTGTAGCGGCAGCTTGGCAACTTCTGGCGCCGAAGCGCGAAGGTCCTCCGCATTGAAACTTTCTATCGAGCCGCCCTGCGCGCGCTGGTCAACATCGACCAGGAATAGATCGCGAGTGCCGTCCAGATCAGGACAAAGGCGACGGCCTGCGTGGTGCCGAACGGCTCGTTGAAGACCAGCACGGCGATCAGGAACACCATGGTCGGCGCGATATACTGCATGATGCCGATGGTGGAGAGCCGCAAAAGCTTGGCGCCGAACGCAAACAAAAGCAGCGGCACCGATGTGATCGGGCCGCAGCCGATCAGCAACGCCGTATCGGTGCCAGTGCTGGATATGATGTGATCCTGTCCGGTCGCAATCAAGTAGACGATATAGCTGAGAGCCGGCACGGACAGCAGAAGCACTTCGAGCAGAAAGCCCTGGCTTGGCCCGATCGGCAGCGTCTTGCGGAAGAAGCCGTAGGCGGCGAAGGAAAACGCCAATGCCAGCGACACCCAGGGCAACTTGCCGCCTTCGATTGTCAGCACCGCGACCGCAACCGCCGCAAGCACCACCGCAGCGATCTGCAAACGGTCGAGCCGCTCGCCCAGCAGCAGCGCGCCGACGACGACGCTGACCAGCGGATTGATGTAATAGCCGAGCGCGGTCTCGACGGTACGGTCGACGGCGATCGCCCAGACATAGATGCCCCAGTTGACCGAGATCAGCGCCGCCGTCAGCGCCGCCATGGCGATGGTGCGGGGCGAACGAATTGCCACCTTGAAGTCCGCCGTGCGGCCGGCCCAGACCAGAACCGCCGCAGCGATCGGCACGGACCAGACGACGCGATGCGCGATCACCTCGGCAAGCGGCAGATGCGCCACCGCCTTCATGTAGAAAGGCAGCAATCCCCAGAGCAGATAGGCACCCAGCGCCAGCAGGAAGCCGCGGCGGGCTTTTGAATCTGCGTCCAGAGCAATCGTTTCAGTCGCCATGGGCCAACGCTATGGCCCAGTAACCCTGGCAAGACCATCGCAAAGTTCTGATGGATCAATGGACTTTCGCTGATGGTTCAAACTTACTCGGCCGCAACAAGTCCCGCCATCTCGCGATTCTTCATCAGCTTGTAGACGATCGAATCCATCAGCGCCTGGAAGGAGGCGTCGATGATGTTTTCCGACACGCCGACCGTCCACCAGCGGGCGCCGGAGGAATCATGCGATTCGACGAGCACCCGGGTGATGGCCTCGGTGCCGCCATTGAGGATACGCACCTTGAAGTCGGCAAGCTCGAGATCGACGATCTCGTTCTGGTACTTGCCGAGATCCTTGCGCAGCGCGATGTCGAGCGCGTTGACCGGGCCATGTCCCTCGGCCACCGACATTTTCTCCTCGCCGTCGACCAGCACTTTCACGATCGCCTCGGACACCGTCTTCAACTGGCCATTGGCGTCGAAGCGACGCTCGACCATGCAGCGAAACGAGGTGACGTTGAAGAATTCGGGCAGGCCGTGCAGCATCTTGCGCGCCAGGAGCTCGAAGGACGCATCGGCGCCTTCATAGGCATAGCCTTCGGCCTCGCGCTCCTTGACGACCGCGATCAGCGCGTCGAGCCGGTGGTCGTCCCGGGGCACTTCGATGCCGCGCCGCTTCAGCTCGGCCAGGAAATTGGCCTTGCCGCCCTGGTCCGAGACCATGACGCGGCGGCGGTTGCCGACGGCTTGCGGCTCTACATGCTCATAGGTCGCCGGCTCCTTGGCCAGCGCGGAAGCATGGATGCCGGCCTTGGTGGCGAAGGCCGAGGCGCCAACATAGGGCGCCTGCGCTTCCGGCGCGCGGTTCAGCAATTCGTCGAAGGCGCGGGAAAGCCTCGAAATGCCGCTCAGAGCCTCGGCCGAAATGCCGGTCTCGAAGCGGTCGGCGAAAGCCGGCTTGAGCGCCAGCGTTGGCACGATGGAGATCAGATTGGCATTGCCGCAGCGCTCGCCGATGCCGTTCAGCGTGCCCTGGATCTGGCGCGCGCCCGCTTCGACCGCGGCGAGCGAATTCGCCACCGCCTGGCCGGTGTCGTCATGGGCGTGGATGCCGAGACGGTCGCCCGGAATGCCGGAGGCGATGACTTTCCCGACGATGCCGCGCACTTCCGAGGGCTGCGTGCCGCCATTGGTGTCGCACAATACCACCCAGCGTGCGCCGGCGTCATACGCCGTCCTTGCGCAGGCCAGCGCATAGTCCGGATTGGCCTTGAAGCCGTCGAAGAAATGCTCGCAGTCGACCATCGCTTCCTTGCCCGAAGCGACAGCGGCATCGACCGAAGCCTTGATGGCGTCGAGATTCTCCTCGTTCGTACAGCCAAGCGCGACGCGAACGTGATAATCCCAACTCTTGGCAACGAAGCAGATGGCGTCCGATTTCGACTGGACAAGCGCGGCAAGGCCCGGGTCGTTGGACGCCGACACCCCTGCCCGCTTGGTCATGCCGAAGGCGACGAATTTGGCCGTCGCCGTGCGCTTCTGCTGAAAGAATGCGGTGTCGGTCGGATTGGCGCCGGGATAACCGCCCTCGACATAGTCCATGCCGAATTCGTCAAGCAGTTTTGCGATCGCGATCTTGTCCTCGACCGAAAAGTCGATGCCCGGCGTCTGCTGGCCATCGCGCAGTGTGGTATCGAAAAGGAACAATCTTTGCTTTTTCATGGCAGTAGCTCGAAAGGTCGCGATCCTTCGCGCCCCCCTCTGTCCTGCCGGACATCTCCCCCACAAGGGGGGAGATCAGCAGCTTCGGCCCTGCCGCTTCTCCTGCAACGCTGGAGATTGGCGAAAGTCGAAGTGCAGTCTGATCTCCCCCCAAGTGGGGGAGATGTCCGGCAGGACAGAGGGGGGCGCCATAGGACATGAACCTGCACGGTTATTTCCCCGCAAACCGATCCGTAGCCCGGATCAACTGGTCGAGTATCCCCGGCTCCGAATAGGCGTGGCCGGCGCCCTCGATCAGGTGGAAATCCGCCTTGGGCCAGGCCTTGTGCAGCGCCCAGGCGTAGCGAGCCGGGCACGGCATGTCGTAGCGGCCATGGACGATGGTGCCTGGGATGTCCTTGAGCTTGTACGCGTCGCGCAGGAGCTGCCCCTCTTCCAGCCAGCCGGCGTGGACGAAATAGTGATTCTCGATGCGGGCGAAGGCGACGGCATAGTCGTCCTGCCCAAACGGACCGCTGGTTTCGGGCTCCGGCAGCAGCGTGATCGTCTCGCCTTCCCACAGGCTCCAGGCGCGAGCGGCCTCTATCTGTGCCTTGCGGTCCGAACCGACCAGCCTTTTGCGGTAGGCCGCCATCATGTCGCCGCGCTCGGCCTCGGGGATCGGTGCCAGGAAACGCTCCCACTTGTCGGGAAACATCTCGGAGACGCCGAACTGATAGTACCATTCGAGTTCTGCCCGGGTCAGCGTGTAGATGCCGCGCACCACCAGCTCGCTGACCCGATCGGGGTGGGTCTCGGCATAGGCGAGCGCCAGAGTCGAGCCCCAGGAGCCACCGAACACCAGCCATCTGTCGAAGCCGGCCATTTGGCGCAGGCGTTCGATGTCGGCGACGAGATGCCAGGTGGTGTTGGCTTCAAGCGAGGCGTTCGGCGTCGATTTTCCGCAGCCGCGCTGGTCGAACAGGATGACGTCGTAGAGCTTTGGATCGAACAGCCGCCGATGTTTCGGCGAGATAGTGCCGCCCGGGCCGCCATGCAGGAATACGGCCGGCTTTGCGCCCCTGGTGCCGGATCGCTCCCAATAGATGGTGTGGCCGTCGCCGACATCGAGCATGCCTGACTCGAATGGCTCGATCTCGGGATAGAGCGTGCGCAGAGAACCGGTGGCAATTGTCATAGTTTCAGGCCCTGCTGCGGCCAGTTGGCCGTCTCGTGGTCGGGATGCTGGAAGGAGATGATCTGCTCCTGCCGTGCGTAATAGTCGGGGTCGTCGTGGACCGGAGCCTCGAAGATTTTTTCCACCCAGGGAAGCCGGGCCGCATAGTTGACCTGAATCTGCGGCGCCAGATCCGATCGATCGTCGAAAGCGCCGATGGCAATCTCGAGCCCGCCGGGCTGGCGGTAGGTCAGCGGCGTGCCGCAGCGGGCGCAGAATCCTCGGTCGATATTGACCGAGGACTGGAAATAATGCGGCTCCTCATGGGTCCATTCGACGCCGTCCTTCGGCACGGTCACCAGCGCGCCGAAGATATTGCCGAACTGTTTCTGGCACATACGGCAATGGCAGATGGACGGGCGTCCGAGCCTGCCGTGGATGCGGAAGCGCACGGCCCCGCATTGGCAACCACCAGTTCGAACAGTCTCGGTCATGGTCTTTCCTCCGGCGGCCATTGGTCGGTGTCGTGGTCGGGATGCTGGTAGGAGACGAGCTCGGCGAGATAGGGGGCCGACCCCACGTCAGCCATCGTGTCCTCGCCCGGCAATTGCGGAATAGAATCCACATAAGGCAACTTTGCCTCCGTGCCCCATTGGATGATCGGCGCGATATCAGCCGGATCGTCGAAGGCGGCGATGGCGAGCGCCATGCCGTCGGGCGCCTCGAAGGTCAGCGGCGTGCCGCATTCGCCGCAGAAGCCGCGCCAGACGGCGTTGGAGGAGCGGAAGCGCTTGGGCTCACCGCGTGTCCAGTCGACCTTGGCGCCGCGCACCGAGACCAGCGGCAGGTAGAAATTGCCGCTCGCCTTCTGGCACATGCGGCAGTGGCAAATCGAGGCGTCGCCAAGCGCGCCCTCGACGCGGAAGCGCACCGCACCGCACTGGCAGCCGCCCGTATAGACCGGCCGGTTGTCGAGGCTCATCGCATCTCACTCCGGATCATGGCAGACCGCCTCGACATTGTTGCCGTCAGGATCGAAGACGAAGGCGCCATAATAATTGGGATGATAGTGCGAACGCGGGCCCGGCGCGCCATTGTCCTTGCCGCCGGCGGCAACCGCCGCGGCATGAAAGGCGTCGACTTCGGCACGGCTGCGCGCGGTGAAGGCGACGTGCTGGGCGGACTTTGGCTTTTCCGTTCCGGCACTCCGCCAGAACACCGGCCGGTCGCGGCCATAGCCGCCGACCTTTGCGCCACCGGTGTATTCCAACGGCACCATATAGAGCAGAGAGGCGCCAAGCGGCGCCATTGCCTTGTCGTAGAAAGCCTTCGAAGCGTCGAAATCGGCAACGGTGATGCCGAGATGATCGATCATGGAAATGCCTCCTCCCTTGCTGGTGCCGGCGCTTCGGCGTTGCCCAGGCCGGTTTCGATCATGATATGCTGGCAGACATTGTCGATATCGCGGATAACGTCGTCGTTCCAGAAACGCAGGATGGTCCAGCCGCTGCGCTTCAGATAGGCGGACCGCGCCTCATCGCGTTCCGCCCGGTCGACATTTGCATGCTGGCTGCCATCGACCTCGACGATCAAGCACTTTGCTGAACAAGCGAAATCAACAATGTAAGGCCCGATGGGCACCTGCCGACGAAAGCTCAATCCCATCAGCCGATGAACGCGCAACTCGTTCCAAAGCTTCAGCTCGGCGTCGGTCATGACGTGACGCATGGATTTTGCGTTCTTGCGCTGACGTGACGGAACAAGGTCGTGTCCCATCAATCACCCCTACACTGGCGATTGGCGAAAGCCGAAGTTACAGCCGATCTCCCCCCTTGCGGGGGAGATGCCCGGCAGGGCAGAGGGGGGTGCTGCCCCGCTATCCTGTCAACTGGAGGACGGCTTGCTTCCAGCGAATAGTCATCACCAAAGTGGGCAAACCGAAGCGTCGGTGATCCTTCCCACCCCCCTCTGTCCTGCCGGACATCTCCCCCGCAAGGGGGGAGATTGGCTGGCATCGGCGCTTTCGCCAACTGCCTGGGCATCGCCACCCTCACCGCTTGACCTCCCATGTCGTCAAGCGTTCGCCGGTGGCGGGATCCTTGCCATCCTTCAGCTGGACACCTTGCGCCAAAAGGTCGTCGCGGATGCGGTCGGCTTCGGCCCAGTTCTTGGCGGCAATCAATTCCAGGCGCCTGGCGATCGCCTTGTTGACTGCAGCCTCGTCGACCTTGGCTGCGCCGACGTCGAAGCCGAGGAAGAGAAGGGCTGCCTTCAGCGAAGCAGCGGCGGGGTTCTCACCCTTGCCGTCGAATTCGGCGGCCTCGTTCGCAAGCAGGGTCAAATGCTGGAAGGCGGCATAGGTGGCCAGATCATCCGAGAGTGCTTCCACGACCTTTGTCGGCAAATCGCCGGCCGCCGGGGCCAGGTCTGCCGCACGTTTCCATTTACGCAAAGTATTCTCCGCCTCCTCCAGCTTGCGCACGGAGAAATCGATCGGCTCGCGGTAATGCGTCATCAGCATCGCCAGCCGCAGAACCTCGCCCGGCCACGAGCGACCGCCAAAGGTCTCGGTCTCAAGCAAATCATGAATCGAGTAGAAATTGCCGAGGCTCTTCGACATCTTCTGCCCTTCCACCTGCAGGAAGCCATTGTGCATCCAGATGTTGGCCATGACATCGGTGCCGTGGGCGCAGCGCGACTGGGCGATCTCGTTCTCATGATGGGGGAAGATCAGATCGAGGCCACCACCATGGATGTCGAACACCTCGCCGAGATAGGCGGCCGACATTGCCGAGCATTCGATGTGCCAGCCCGGTCGCCCCCTGCCCCACGGGCTTTCCCAGCCCGGCTCTTCCTGGCTCGACAGTTTCCAAAGCACGAAATCGCCGGGGTTCTTCTTGTGCGCGTCGACGGCGATGCGGGCGCCGGCCTGCTGCTCGTCGAGATTGCGCTTCGACAATTGTCCGTAGTCCGGCATCGACGCCGTGTCGAACAGCACTTCGCCTGCCGCAACATAGGCATGGGCGCGTTTGATCAGGCTTTGAATCAAGGTGATCATGTCTGCCTTGCCATCGGCGCGGGGCTCGACGAATTCGGTGGCGCGCGGTTCGACCGTCGGCTCCAGGCAGCCGAGCGTGGCGACATCCCTGTGGAACTGGTCGGCGGTCTTTTCGGTCACGCGCCGGATGGCTTCGTTGAGCGACAATTTTCCGGCTGCAATCTCGCCGCCAAAATCGCGCAGCGCACGCGCGTTGATCTTGTCGTCGACGTCGGTGATGTTGCGCACATAGGTGACATGCGCCTGCCCGTAGACATGGCGCAGCAGACGGAACAGCACGTCGAAGACGATGACTGGCCTGGCATTACCGATATGGGCGAAATCGTAGACGGTCGGGCCGCAAACATACATGCGCACGTTCAGCGCATCGATCGGAACGAAGTCCGTCTTCGTGCGCGTCAGCGTGTTGTAGAGGCGCAGGCCCTTAAATGCGTCCGACATTCCATGCTTTCCCGGTTCAGAACTTCTTGTCTGGATGGAGCCAGCCCCGCGCCAAGGCGCAAATCAGGCTCCAGCCTGCTGGCCGGGGCGTTTGTCCAATCTAGGGAAAGATGAGGCGAAAACGTCCGGACCAGCACGAGGCTAGCCAATAATGCAAATGCCACAAATGGCGAAAGACGTTTTCATGGGCGGCTTTATCGCCTTGACCAGTGTTGCCGTCAAGCCGCTGATGCCAGCAAAAACGTCGCCAAGACTGACTATCGCGTCGCTCGATCACGCGGAATCAGGCAGTGAAACATTTTATTAAACATGTCGGCACAGTCATGAAACATTCCCCGGCTAGATCACAAAGCGTCACGATTTGGTCGGATTTCAACGGTCAAACGCAAACACGAAAACGTTACCTGGGAAGAGAAACATGCCTCGAAGCAAGCAAGACGCCAACCGCGCCAAGCAACCAGCACTTGCCAATCACTATCGCGCAATCGGTCCGGCCGCGATCGTCGCCGCCCTTCTTCACACCGCGAAGAAGAAGAAGCCCGCACAGAAGATCGTATCGCCTCGCGCTGCCTGAAGCAGTGCGCGGCCAGCGCAAAAGGCGCCTGGGAATTGGCGCCGAAATAAGGGTGCCAGGGCTGAGCTTCAAGCAGCTTGGGCTAAAATAGCGTCATCTGACTGTCATCAGCGCCGGGCTTCTGGCGCCTAGCCTTCTCGGGCACCGGCCCGATCTCGCCCCTCACCTGAATCTCCGGTCCGGTGTTGGCGACCTTGTTGACGAGGTCGGAGACGGGAATTGCCTCGAAGAAATCTGGCTGAACCGGCCGCAAGAGATCGGTAACGTCGCGCGGCTCCTGCGTGCGACAATCCAGCCAGCGGGCAAAGTCAGAGATATCGATCACCACCGGCATCCGGTCATGGATATGGGCGATGTCGGCGTTGGCGTTGACGGTCAGGATCGCGCCGGTGTCCATCTCCGAACCACCGGGCTCGGCATAGGTTTCGATCAAACCGGCAAAGGCGACCAACCCGCCATGCCGGGGCCGTATCCAGTAAGGCTGCCCCTTCTTGCCGTCTGTTTGCCGCCACTCGTAGAAGCCGGACGCCGGCACCAGAGCGCGGCGGTGGCGCATGGCGGCCTTGAACGAGGCCTTCTCGATTGCCCCTTCCGAGCGCGCGTTGAACAGCAGCGGAAACTCCCTGGTGTCCTTGACCCAAGCGGGAATGAGCCCCCAGCGCACCAGCATCGGGCGGCGATCCGGCAAGTTGGAGCCCGGCGCCCTCGGCGCGCCGGCGGTCGCCATCAGGACCGGCTGAGTCGGCGCGATGTTGTAGCGCACCGGAAAATCCTCGAGCTCCGTCATGCCCAGAAAGGCAGCGGTCTGGTCCGGCGTCGCAGTCAAGGCAAAACGTCCGCACATGATCGATAGCTCCTGCCTTGGAACGGTTCAGCCAGAAAGTGGCGATGGAATAGCCGCACTGCAACCGCTAAAGCTGTCTCATGGCGGCCGTCCACAGCGGGCTGCGGGCAATCGAACGGTCAGGGGCCATGAACGATACACGAAAGACGCTGCCGGCAGTCTCGGTCGCCGTGGTGCGCAACGACACCGTGCTGCTGGTGAAGCGGGCAAGGCAGCCTTCCCAGGGGCTGTATGCCTTTCCGGGCGGCAAGGTCGAGGCTGGCGAGACACTGGAGGATGCGGCTCGGCGCGAACTCATGGAGGAGACTGGTTTGCATGCCGCTGGTTTTCGCCCGCTTCGGGAAATCCATATCGACGGCAGAGACGACAGGCACCCGGTCGACTATCGCCTCACCGTCTTCGGCGCCGCCTATGCCGGCGGCGAGGCGGTGGCTAGTGACGATGCCGAGACAGCCGCCTTCTACACCCTCCGCGAGATGGCGGCGCTGCCGCTCGCCGGTTCGGTGCTTATGGTCGCGCAGGAGTTGCTCGGCCGTTCCGACAGCTCCTCTGAAAGTCGCTGAAAACCTCAAGAGTTGTTCTGGAAACGCCTTGCAGGCGACAAATTGTTTGGTCACATAGATTTATGAGCCGCTCTCCATTTCTCGTCGCTTTGTGCCTCGCCGTCGGCATGACACTGGCGGCGCGGCCTGCGTCGAGTGCCGAGGCGCCGTTCGAGCCCGGATTGATGCGGCTGGCCGAAATCCTGGGATCACTGCATTTCCTGCGCAATTTGTGCGGCGAGAAGGGCGACCAATGGCGTGTCGAGATGCAGAAGCTGATCGATTCGGAGAACCCGGATGCCGAGCGGCGCGCCCGCTTCATCGCCAGCTTCAACCGCGGCTATCGCTCCTTCGGGGGCACTTATACACGGTGTACAACGTCAGCCACGGAAGCCATCAGCCGCTACATGAAAGAAGGCGAGACGCTGTCGCGCGACATCGCCTCGCGCTATGGCAACTAGTGACACCGGCAGGAAGACCTGGAACGCATTCAATCTGGAATTGCGTGAAGCAAAGGTATCGGTTCTGCGGCTGCTGCTTGAGTCGATAAGGCAGTCTGGACGTCCATCAACAGATATTCTCGCCGCTGCGGGCGACGACAGCCATATCCGTCTTGTGCCATCAATGTCTTGGTGCAATCCTGATGTTGCACTTGTGCAACAGCGTTAATTAAACGTTACCGCACGGATGCGGAATTAACTCAAACTGAAGGTTTTCGCCCCGCAGGCCGGCCTAATCGGCTAAGTTTGATACGGGTTGAAACGCAGCTTCGCCAGACACAGTTGGCCCCTGTCAAAGACGATCAAAAAAATGTCGTATTTACAGAGACTTATTCGAGGCCGCGTGTGAACAGAACAGATCAAGCCTGATCCACACTGATGGGTTGCCGCTTGAAAGGGTGGACATCGCTTATGGAACATGCTGCCAATGACATCGACGCGCTGGTCAGGGAAGAAAAGCGCCTGACGGCGGTTGAGAGCCACAGCGAAGCCTGGGCGGAAGGCCTTTCGGCCGGCATCGAGCCCGAGATCATTGCCGAGGCGGCGCTTGAGACCGCATTCGGTGAGATGCTGCGCGCCAACGGCGAGACATCGGCGCTTGCCCTGCTCGACCGCATGCGTGAAAAGGTCATTGCTGGCGCCTTCGAACCCGAGCGGCTGCGGCACTGAACCGACGTCCGGTTCTTTGACGATGGAGTTCCGTTCGGGCACCATGCCCGTGAGCAGGAGATGCGGGCAGTGAATTTTCCGGTGTCAGGCAGGCCGAAGGGCTTGGTCCTCCACATCCGCTTTGCTGCTTGCTGCGCCGCCATCCCCCTGTTGATGTGCCTCGCAAGCAGCCCTGCCCATGCATTGAGCGAAATCCAGCACGAGGAGCTCCCCTCGCCGGTCATACCATCGGCGGACGACAATGTCTCACCGCCCGGCAGCGCCATTCCAATGCCCGACCCGGTGGGAACGCCTTCGACCAGGCAGCCGGCCGAACCGGACGCGGCAGAGCCCGACAGCCCTGCCGATAGCGGCTCCAACAGGCCGCGTGTCGATCCCGAGGCGCCCCCGCCGGAGGTGGTCTACGACCTCGGCAAGCTGCCCGAGCCGGTACGGCGCATGCATGACTTGATCATCGAAGCCTGCAAGAGCGGCGACATCGAGATGCTGAGGCCCATGATCGGCAAGGGCGACAGCATGACCCAGCTGTCGCTGACCGACATCGATGGCGATGCCGTCGCCTTCCTGAAAGGGCTCTCGGGCGACCCGGATGGCCAGGAGATCCTGGCCATTCTGGAGGAAGTGCTCAGTGCCGGTTATGTCCATGTCGACGCCGGGACACCGCAGGAACTCTATGTCTGGCCCTACTTCTTCGCGCTGCCGCTGGACAAGCTCGACGCCAAGCAACGGGTCGAGCTGTTCAAGATCGTCACCGCCGGTGATTTCGACGACATGAAGCAGTTCGGCGCCTATATCTTCTACCGCGTCGGCATCACGCCCGCCGGACAATGGTCCTTCTTCGTCGCCGGCGACTGAGCTTGTAGTCCGTCTGTTTGTGGGAAGACTGTGCGAAGCTCAGGAGCCAGTTCGCTCATACAGATCGTGGGCGCTATTGTTTGAGCGGGCCGGCAGGTTCTTTCGGTGATGGCGGAATCCTAGCCGGCAGTTAAAAAAGGATGCCGTGACCGAATTCGTTGGCGAGATTCTGGATAAGCAGCTTTCGCGCGCCGTAAGCCGGGTTTGATCGCCAAAGCGCCAATTGCGCTCGTACAACGCAAATGCTTCCTCGGCAGGATCGGGCGTGCAGGATCACGGCTCCACAAGAGCGCTTGCAGCTCTGGGAACGCGGCCGGGTCAATCATGGCGTGATATGTGCGATCACAATGTCCCTGATATAGTGCAGAACGCTTAAAAATCAAAGACGTGACGCAGCGCCGATGATTGACCTAACCCGGCAGCGCCTCGGAAAACTCCACCGCCCTGCCCTGGCCGGGCGCAGCGATTTCGCCTTCCCACATGACGCGTCGACCACGAATGATGGTGCCGACCGGCCAGCCGGTGACTTGCTTGCCCTCATAAGGCGTCCAGCCAGCCTTCGAACCGGCCTGCGCATTGGTGATGGTCTCGCGCCGCTTCATGTCGACGATGGTGAAGTCGGCATCGTAGCCCGCAGCGATGCGCCCCTTTCTGGCCATGCCGAAGATTCGCTGCGGACCATGGCTCGAGAGGTCGACGAAGCGCTGCAGGGTCAGGCGCCCAGCATTGACGTGGTCGAGCATGATCGGCACCAGGGTCTGCACGCCGGTCATCCCCGAGGGCGAGGCCGGATAGGGTTTTGCCTTCTCGGCAAGCTTATGCGGGGCGTGGTCGGAGCCAAGCACGTCGACAATGCCTTGTGCGATGCCATGCCAGACGCCGTCGCGGTGGCGCGCGGCACGCACCGGCGGGTTCATCTGGATCAGCGTGCCGAGCCGGGCATAGTCGTCGGCACTCAGCGTCAAATGGTGCGGCGTCGCCTCGCAGGTCGCGACGTCCTTGTGCTGCTCAAGGAACAATATTTCCTCCGCGGTCGAGATATGCAGGACGTGGATGCGGGCGCGAACGTTGCGCGCGATGTGCACCAGGCGTTCCGTGCAGCGCAAGGCCGCGATCTCGTCACGCCAGACCGGATGCGAAGACGGGTCGCCCTCGATGCGTAAGCCCAGACGCTCGCGCAGCCGGAACTCGTCCTCGGAATGGAAAGCGGCCCGGCGGCGAGTATTCCTCAGGATCGAGGCGACACCTTCGTCGTCCTCGACCAGCAGATCGCCGGTGGACGACCCCATGAAGACCTTTATTCCGGCCGCGCCCGGCAACCGCTCGAGCTCGCCGACATCCCTGGCGTTGTCGCGGGTGCCGCCGACCCAAAACGCAAAATCGCAATGCATGCGGCCACTGCCGCGCCGGACCTTGTCGGCAAGCGTTGTATCGCTGGTGGTCAACGGGTTGGTGTTGGGCATTTCGAACACGGCAGTGACACCGCCAAGCACCGCCGCGCGTGAGCCCGTTTCCAGGTCCTCCTTGTGCTCCAGTCCGGGTTCACGAAAATGCACCTGGCTGTCGATGACGCCCGGCAGGATGTGCAGGCCCCGGCAGTCGATGGTCTCGCCCGCCGAAGCCTGGTGGAGATCGCCGATGGCGGCGATGCGCCCATTCTTCACGCCAATGTCGCGCGCCCCCTCGCCGTCATGGTTGACCACGATGCCGCCTGTCAGGATGAGGTCGTAGGTGTTGGCCATGCTGATCGATCTCTTGCGGGGGGAGTGCCAGCGGCTTACGTAATGGCCAACCGTTTTGCAAGATCAGGCTTTTATCCGCCCCATGCCCTTTGCCCAGCTGAAAGATCGCGCGCTCATCTCCGTCTCCGGCCCGGATGCCGAACACTTTCTGCAAAATATCCTGACCACCGATCTCGACACGCTTGGCGACGGCGAAGCTAAGCCCGGCGCGCTTCTGGCGCCGCAAGGCAAGATCCTGTTCGACTTCCTGATCTCGCGCGCCGGCGAAAACGCCTTCCGGCTCGAATGCCGTGCCGCCATTTCAGATGATTTCGTTCGCCGGCTGATACTCTACAAGCTCCGCGCCAAGGTCGAAATTGCCAAGCTGGAACAGGCGCTTGTCACTCTTGTCTGGGGAATGGAGTCAATCGCTTCACAAAATGATTCAACAGCAGTTGCCGACAGGCGCTTTCGCGATGAACCCGTCACGCGCTCCTATGCCGACGCTGCGGAAACCGGCGACATCGCCGCATGGCAAGCCTTTCGCACCGCCCACGGCATTGCCGAAAGCGGCGCCGATTATGTGTTGGGCGAGGCCTTCCCGCATGACGTGCTGCTCGACGAACTGGGCGGCGTCGGCTTCAAG
This sequence comes from Mesorhizobium sp. B4-1-4, assembly GCF_006439395.2. Taxonomy (NCBI): domain Bacteria; kingdom Pseudomonadati; phylum Pseudomonadota; class Alphaproteobacteria; order Hyphomicrobiales; family Phyllobacteriaceae; genus Mesorhizobium; species Mesorhizobium sp. B4-1-4. Next base: position 1,028,290 of record NZ_CP083950.1, on the reverse strand, counting down.
AAGGGCTGCTATATAGGCCAGGAAGTCGTCTCGCGCATGCAACATCGCGGCACGGCCAGGCGGCGTGTGCTGATTGTCGAGGGCAGGCTTCCGCTGCCAGTTGCGGGCACCGAACTGACCGTCGAAGGACGGCCCGTCGGCACGCTCGGCTCGAGTGCCGGCACAACGGGGCTTGCCATCGCCCGCATCGACAGGGTCAAGGCAGCGATGGATGTTGGCCAGCCGATCCTGGCGGATGATGTCCCAGTGACGCTGACCATCCCCGGCTGGGCCAACTTCACCTTCCCGCAGGAAGCCGTCAGCGCGGAGGAAGCCTGATGGCGGCAGACCGCACCGGCGCGCCGCCACGCGCCTGGCAGCGCATGCTGTCCGGCCGCCGGCTTGACCTGCTAGACCCCTCGCCGCTCGACATAGAGATTTCGGATATTGCCCACGGGCTCGCCCGTGTCGCCCGATGGAATGGCCAGACCAGGGGGGAGCATGCCTTTTCGGTCGCCCAGCATTCGCTGTTGGTCGAGGCCCTGTTCAACGAACTGGTACCCCAGGCTTCGGCCGCCGACCGGCTGGCGGCGCTGCTGCACGATGCGCCTGAATATGTCATCGGTGACATGATCTCACCGTTCAAATCGGTGATGGGCGGCAGCTACAAGGACTGCGAATTGCGTCTGCAGCGCGCCATCCATCTGCGCTTCTCGCTGCCTCCTGAACCGGCGGCGGCGCTGCGCAAGGAGATCAAGCGCGCGGACCAGATCGCCGCCTATTTCGAGGCGACACTGCTCGCTGGTTTCTCATCCGCCGAGGCGGCCGAATTCTTCGGTCGCCCGCGCGGTTTTTCCGCCGAGCGCTTCGATTTCACCCCACGCTCGGTGACCTCGGCGCAGAATGCCTTCCTGAAGCGGTTTTCGGCGCTCGATAGATCGCGGCACCAGGTTCCGACGTCAGCGGTAGGGTAGAAAACGCTAAATTAACCGGAACGGATAACAGTGCGGTGTTCGGTCACGCACCGCAGGCGCGCCACATGCCCGTCGTGGATGTCAAGGATGGTTCGGTCGTCCCGGAGCGGGCAGCCGAAGGCGTGGAGCGCTCGCGCCGCATGGAAGACGAACTGCGCGAACAGAACGAACGTTTTTCAGCCGCGGTCGAGAACATGTCGCATGGCCTGTGCATGTTCGATGCCGATGAGCGCATGATCATCTGCAACGGCAACTACATCAACATCTTCCGTCTCGACGCCAAGGTGATGCGGCCAGGAATCCGTTTCATCGACATCCTGCAGCACAGCGTCGACATCGGCGTCGCCTCGCAAAGTGCCGATGAACTCTACGCCATCCGCAAGCCCTATATCGACCAGGCAAAACCCTCGACCTACGAAGAGACGCTGTCGGATGGCCGCATCATCAGCATCTCGCACCGCCCGCTGGCCCCGGGCGGCTGGGTCTCGATCTACGAGGACATCACCGAACAGCGGCGCGCAGAGCAGGATCTCAAGGAGCAGCATCGCCGTTTCGACGCCGCACTCGCCAACATGTCGCAGGGCCTGATGATGTACGACGCCGCCGGCAAGCTGATCGTGCGTAACGGGCGTTTCCTGGAACTCTACAACGTCACCGCGGCGGATTTCCCACTTGGAACGACGCATCGCGACGCGCTGGAACGCTTGCTGGAACTCGGCATCTACAGGAAGATCGACGTCGACAGCGAGGTCGCCAAGACCGAAGCCTGCCGGCGGGCGGGGAAAAAGCATTCGGCCTATCGGCATCTTACCGACGGCAGGACGATTCTGGTCACACGCCAGCCGATGAGCGGCGGCGGGTGGGTGGCGACCTTCGACGACGTTACCGAACGCCGCCGTACCGAAGAGCGCATGACCCATCTTGCGCATCACGACACGCTGACCGGACTGCCCAACCGCTCGATGTTTCGCGAACGGCTCGACCTGGCGCTCGAGGACGTGACGGCCACGCCGCTGGCGATCTTCTCGCTCGATCTCGACCGCTTCAAGGCGGTCAACGATACATGGGGACATCCCGCCGGCGACTGGCTGCTGAAAAGCGTCGCCGAGAGGCTGCAGGGTTGCCTGCGCAATGAAACAGACATCGTCGCCCGCTTCGGCGGCGACGAGTTCGTCATCATGCAGTTCCACTTCAAGAGCATCGGCGATGCTGAAAAGCTGGCGAAGCGCATCGTCGAGGCAATCGCAAAACCGTTTCGCGACAAGAGCCGTGACATGCATGTCGGGATCAGCCTGGGCATCGCCGTTTTCCCCGACGACGGCAGGGACGCCGATACGCTGCTGAAAAACGCCGATACGGCGCTCTATCGGGCGAAGAGCGAGGGGCGCAACCTTTATCGCTTCTTCGAACCCGGAATGGACGCCATGGTGCAAGCCCGCCGGGCGCTTGAAGTCGACCTCGAGACCGCGCTGCCACGCCAGGAATTCGATCTCGACTTTCAGCCTATCATGAACATCGCCTCCGGCGACATCATCGGCGCGGAGGCGTTGATGCGCTGGCATTCGCCGGCGCGCGGCACTGTCGCTCCGGATCAATTCATCCCGGTCGCCGAAGAAACCGGACTGATCGTGCCGCTTGGCGAGTGGGCCTTGAGGACGGCCTGTGCGGCTGCGGCAAGCTGGCCTCCCGGCTTGCGCATTGCCGTCAATGTCTCGGCCGTGCAGCTCAAAAGCGGCAGGTTTGCCCGCGGCGTCATCTCGGCCCTGGCCTTTTCCGAGGTGCCGGCCAGCCAGTTGGAACTGGAAATCACCGAAACCGTGCTGATGGATGAGAGCAAAGCCGTGCTGAAGACGCTACGGCAGTTGCGCGAACTCGGCATCCGCATCGCGCTCGATGATTTCGGCACCGGCTATTCCTCGCTCGGCTACCTCAGGCGTTTCCCGGTCGACAAGATCAAGATCGACCGCTCTTTCATTCGCGACATGGGCAATCGCGATACGGCGGCGATCGTTCGCACCATCATCGCGCTCGGCACCGAGCTTGGCATTGTTGTCACGGCAGAGGGCGTCGAGACCGAGGTGCAACTCGACATGCTGCGCGAGAATGGCTGCGTCGAAGCGCAGGGATATCTGATCGGCGTGCCGGCAAAGGCGGCGGCCATCCGTCGTCTGCTGAAATCGCGTGCGCTACACAGCCAAACCGGCTGATCGCATCCGTGCAAGGTCAACTCAGTGTTTCCAGGTATTTCTCGTGGAAGCTGACATAGCCGGGCTCGACGACCTTGAGGTGCCGCTCGATCAGAGCATGGAACCGCGGCAGTTGATGAAACGGCACACCGGGATAGGCATGATGCTCGGCGTGAAAGGGCATGTTCCAGGCCAGCTTGCGCACTGCCCAGTTGGTCAGCGTCGTCCTGGTGTTTTCCAGCATGTTGGCAACGAACGGACAGCGGCCGTGCTCGGCCAAGAGATAGAGCCGAAGGAATGGCTGACCGAGCAAAGCGGGGATGATCCAGACATGGAGAAGCGCGGTGAGCCGGAAATACACGGCGAGCAGAATGACCACGGCGTAGAAGGCAATCATGGCGCGCGCCTCGGCTCGCACCTTGGGCCGGCCTTTCGGCGGCACGTACCTATCCCGGCATTTACCCATCGCATTGGCATGGAGGGTCTTGAGATGGCCCCGCCACACCGGGATGCCGGAAACATGCACGAGGTACTGCCGCAGCGTTTCCGGTTTGGGAAAGGCCAGTTCCGGATCATTTTCCGGATCCTGGGTGAAGCGGTGATGGGCGAAATGGAAGTAGCGGAACCAATCGGCCGGCAGCGCGAGCGCCAGGCTGCACAGCCGGGCCACGGCATCGTTCAGCCACTGCGTCTCGAAGGCCGTGCGATGAACCGTCTCGTGTAGCAGCGTAAACAGGAACACGATGAGGATGCCTTGCGGCAGCATCAGCAGCGGCCAGAATGGTACCTTGGCCGCAATCAGCAACCCAATGACCACAATCGCGCCCCAGTGAGCGCCGAGCTGGACGAGACCCGCGACGTCCGACTTGGCCGTCAGGCGATTGCGCTCTTCCGGGGTCAAGGATCCAATTATGTCACGGTGGTCCATTGGCCTCGATCTAGGCTGGAGATTTGATGAGGCCCACTCTAATTGCTAAAAAACCTTTCCAAAAACAACGATTTCTGCAATTTTGATAAGCTTAACTTATCTATCTGCCGGTCATGGTCGCACTTCCATCCCTAAAAGGACTTCAGGCTTTCGAGGCCGCGGCGCGTACCGGCAGCTTCGCCGCGGCGGCGGAAGAGCTTTCCGTCTCGGCCGCCGCCATCAGCCAGCTTATCCGCACCGTCGAGGAGCAGATGGGCCGCAAGCTGTTTCATCGGGTCAACCGTAGAGTTGTCCTCAGCGAGGCAGGCGTCGAAATGCTGCCACGGCTGACCATGGCCTTCCAGGAAATCGGCAGTGTCTCGCGCGAACTGAGCGGCGATGCCTTCCGCCCGCGCTTGGTGGTCTCGGTGCCGCCGTCCATGGCGATGGGCTGGCTTTCGCAGCGTCTCGCGGGCTTCGTCGCAAGCCATGGCGCCGCCGATATATCGCTTCGCGGCGATGACGACCCGGTGCCGTTCGACCGTGAGCTGATCGACATCCGGCTCTCCTACGGTCCGCATTACCGCGAGCACCCGACCGAGGAGATCGTCCGGGACGCCGTCTATCCCGTCTGCGCGCCACAGCTTCCCGGCATGATCAAGGCGGATGGCGATGCGCTCGCCGGGCTGCCGCTGATCCACACCGACTGGGGACCGACGGGCGCGTCATTTCCGTCCTGGCGCAACTGGTTCGAGGCGGCTGGTGTCGAACCAGGCCGGGCGGCGCAGCGCGGCTTGTCGGCCAACTCGTCGCGCGCAGCTCTCGACCTCGCCATTTCGGGGCTGGGCGTGGCACTGGCGCAAGGGGTCTACTGCGCCGAGGCGGTGGAGGACGGCAGGTTGATGCGGCCCGCCGAAAGGGCGATTGCATTGCGCCAATCCTATTGCCTGACGATCCCGGAGCGGAGCGCAAGGCGCGATGTCGTGGTGGCGTTTCGCGATTGGCTGATCAATGAATGCCGGCGTGCAGTGGGCTCGCCGACGCTCTGTTGACCCGACATACAGCGATGGTCAAAGGTGCCCGCTCAGCGCCGCCACCATGTCCTTGCTGGTGGCCACCGGGACGATCTCGAACTCGACGAGGTCCGCCCATTCGATGACCCAGCGCTGCAGCAGCGTGACGTCGTCGGGCTCCACCAGCAGGAAGCAGCGGCTCATATCCGCGGCGATCCAGCTGTGGTGCACGACAAGCTCCTCCGGCTTCAGACGGCCCCGGTCGCGGAAGCGACGGTAGATGTCCCTGCGGTCGCGACCGGTGAAATCCTCGATCACGATGAACTGCATGTTCCCCCCCCCGGTGAACTATCGTCCCGGCCGATCGAGCCGCTCCAGGAACCATTGCGTCAGCCGGACCCAGACCTCGTCCTTCTCGCCCGAATCCTCCCAGCCATGGTCGAGGTTGGGATTGTCGTTGACCTCGATGACGAAGACGCCGTCCTTGGTCTCCTTGAGGTCGACGCCGTAGAGGCCGTCGCCGATGCAGCGCGCTGCCTTCACCGCCGTCTCGACGACATGGGCCGGCGTCTCCTTCAGCGTGAAGGTCTTGATGCCGCCCTGGTCCGGCTTGCCATTGGCCTTGTGGTTGACGATCTGCCAGTGCTTCTTGGCCATCAGATAGTGCACGGCAAACAATGGCTGACCGCCGAGCACGCCAACGCGCCAGTCATATTCGGTCGGGATGAATTTCTGCGCGATGAGGAGGTCGGAATCCTCCAGCCATTCGGTTGCAAGCGTCTTCAGCTCCTCGAAGCTGGCGCATTTCTTGACGCCACGCGAGAAGGACGAATCCGGGATCTTCAGCACCAGCGGGAACCCCAACGTCTGCGCCGCAAGCTCGAGATCCGAAGCGCCGGCGATCATCACCGTCGGCGGCACCGGCACCTTGTTGTAGGACATCAACTCGTTGAGGTAGACCTTGTTGGTGCAGCGGATCATCGACAGCGGATCATCGATGACCGGCATGCCTTCCTGCTGGGCGCGTCGGGCGAAACGATAGGTATGGTTGGAGATCGAGGTGGTCTCGCGGATGAACAGCGCGTCATAATTCGCGAGCTTGGCGAGATCCTTCCTGGTGATGGGCTCGATTTCGACCCCCATCTTCTCGGCTATCTTGGCCCAGTAGCGCAGAGACGAGATTTCCGACGGGGGCAATTCCTCATGCGGATCGACCAGCGTGGCGAAGGTGTAGCGCGCCGGTGTGCGGCCCTTGGTGTCGCGCCACTCGCGGTTGGTGTAGGTCTCCAGGCACTGGATGAAGTGCGCCTCTTCCTCCTCGGTCATCCGCGCCAGCGGATGGAAGCCGATCTTGCGGATCGAGGCCCATTCGGCGCTGTCCTTGATATGGACTTCGAGCGCCGGCGCCCTGAACCAGTCGAACAACAGCTTGGCGAAACGGTCCCACACCTTGGAGGGTCCGATGCCGAAGAAGATGCACACCTTCGCCGGAAAGGCACCGCCGAGATCCTTGCGGCATTTGTTGAGCGCCAGCTCCAGTTCCGGCAGCGCATGCTCATAGAGCTTGCGCTCCGACAGGTCGATCATCGTCTCGACGGTCGGGATGACCTTGTGACCCCGCGAGCTCGCCAGCAGCGAGGCATAATAGCCGCGGCTCTGGTAGCCGTAGTTGTTCGACAGGTTGATGACCTTCGGCCGCTGGCCCCGGAACAGCGCCGGATGTGCAAGATAGTCGCGGTTGGTGATGATCTTGTGCGGTGTCGCCACCTGGTCGAGGTCGCTCTGCCTGCCGGTAAGGATGACCCAGGTCATTGTGTGTCGCGCTTCCCCAGAGTGATGGCGGCGCGCAGTCCGTCGCGGCCGAACTGCGCCATGTTCATGAAGATGCCGTAGGGCACGGGAATGTTGGCGGCATCAAGGATGGTTTCCTGCCTTTCGTCCTCGACCCAGGGATCGTGGATGAGAATATGATCGCCGTCATCGCCGATGGCCAGCACCCAGTGCGGCACCTTCTTGCCGAACATCAGGAAGCCGCTGATCAGCACCAGCACCAGCTTTCCCGCGGCGATCGCGGTTCTGATGTCATCGATGGTGAACGAGCGGTAATTCACCGGGATGCCGTAAAGTTCCGCGCGGCGGCGAAAGTCGACCTGCGCCAGTTCCATTACCCGGCGCTTTTCCTCGCTGCGCACCGACTGCAGGAACAGCGCGCCGTAGAAGGAAACGAAGATTTCCGCGGCGAGCCCGCTTTCGTACCCCGAGACAGCCAGGCCGAACGGTTCGCAGCCGCCCGGCCCAGACATCATGAAGACAGTCGTCGCCTCGCGCCAGAGGCGGATTTCCATCACCGGATCGGGCACGAAACCGCGGTCGAAATTGGCCATGGCCATCATCAGGCAACAGGGGCCGCAGGTGAATTCGCAGGTCTGTTGGTAGAATGGCACCCGGGTGGCGACCGCAAGGTCGCCGCGCAAGGTCTTTTCATAGCGAAGCGCGGTGGCGCCGTCCTCGTAGTAGCCAGGTTCCCGGCCAATCTTGCGGTAGCCGGCAAGCTCGTAGATGCGGATGGCACGGCCGTTATCCTCGCGCACTTCGAGACGCAGCATCATACGATCGTGCTCGAAGGCCGCCTCCTCCGCCGACGACAACAGCTGGCGCCCGATGCCGAGCGCGCCGAAAAACGGGCCGACAGCTATGGAATAGAGCCGCGCCACGCCACTGCCCTTGCGAAACAGCACGATCGCATAGCCGGCGACGCGGCCGTCGACTTCGGCGACCAGAGTCTCGGCGGTCTCACGCTCGATGAACAGACGAAAAGAGCGTCGCGAAATGCGATCGCTCGAGAAAACGGCTTTCTCGATGGCGGCGAGATCATCGACGTCAGACGCGCGGGCCGTGCGGATATCGGCAGGCATGCGACTTTGAGAAACCCTCGATTGGGTTGCGGAACCGGCCCCGGTCAAAGGCGTCGCAAACACCGGCCGAAGCGCCGGTATTCATGAAGCGCTATCGCTCCCTGATTAGGGCCGAATTGTGACAGTTTCCTCGACGGCATGGAAGCGGCCTGGCTTTGAACAGGATCGCTGTCTCGAGGCTCCGCCGGCTGCGAAAATAGCCGCCAACTCAGCTTGTGAGACCTGCCAGAAGCTGGCCATAAGCGCTCTTTGCCACCACTGCCAATTGGTCACGCGGCAGCGAGCCAACGACGGCGCAGCCATAGCCCTTGTCCAGCCAGTAGATGGCCTGCGGACCCGCCTGCGCCGAAGCATAGGTGCCCGTGGCATTTTCCGCCGATTCCGCCGTCACGAAGAGGGATATGCGCTCTCCCTTGTCGTCCTCGTAGAGCAGCATCGCGGCCTTGCTTTCGCCGGCCGGCAGCAGCCGGCCGCCGATCAGTTGAAAACCGTTCGCGGTCAGGTCCGGTGCCACCAGCTTCAGGCCGACCCGGTTTGACAGCCAGGTCTGCAAATGATCCTTGTCGCTGGCCGGCACTTCCACCGCGTGCCGCTTCTCGGCCGCGTAGATGACGTGGGCGGCAATCGCCTGTTCGGCGAGCCGGTCTTCCGCCTGATCCTCCTGCCCGATGCCGCCAATGCCGGCGACGTAGCCGCCAAATCCACCCGCAGCCAGAAGCACGGCCGCGGCCGCGCCAAGCCACCAGCGTGAACGTGGCACCTCTGCCTTGACCGGCGTTTCGCCGAGCACGACCTTGCGCAATCGCACTGGCACGGCTTCATCCAGCACGCCGGCAAGGGCGGCGCGCAATGCCTCCCGGTCGGCGGTGAAGCGGGCGCTCCTGGCCTTCATCTCGGGATTGGCCTCGAGCCAGGCTTCATAGGTGACACGCTCATCGGCTGGCAGTTCGCCGTCGAGCGCCATGTGGATGTCACGTTCGGAAAAATCGCGGCGGATCATTTCTCGACGATCCTTATCGCGCGGCGGCGCGCCGTGTCGTCCAGCAACCCACGCAGTTCCTCGCGCCCGCGCGCAATACGTGACATCAGCGTACCGGCGGGCACGCCCAGAATGTTGGCGGCTTCGGCGTAGGAGAAGCCTTCAATTGCAACCATGACAAGGGCCGCGCGGCGATCGGGGCTGATCGCCTGCAATGCGTCGATGATCTCGCGTGAGGCGATGCCGTCCAATTGCTCGGCCGGTTGGGCTACCGTCTCGCCCGCCTCCAGCGGCAGCATCGCCGCTTCGCCGCGGCGGTTCACCTTGCGCATCTGGTCGATGAACAAATGATGCATGATCGTAAACAGCCACCTCCTGGGGCTTTCTCCTGTCTGCCAGTTGTCGAGCCGCACCAATGCCCGCTCGAGGCAGTCCTGAACGAGATCGTCGGCGGCATCGCGGTCGCGCAAAAGCGAGCGTGCATAGCGGCGCAGGCGCGGTATTTCGCCAAGGATTGCTGCCTTCTTTTCGTCCATGACCGCTGGTTCTGAGCTCGCCCTTATTGATCTCGATTGAACGCGCCTTCCCGGCGTGGCGCAAGCGGCCAGCGCGAAGCGGTCCGCCGCCCCGGTCACCCAAGCAATGAGATAACGCTGGCGGGTGCCGGTTTATTCCGGCTGGATTGAATTTCCCCCATCATTGCTCGCCTGCAGATACCGTCTCCCTCGCCGCCCGCGTCAGAAGCCGCTGGTAGAACAGGCCGATGCCGATCAGCACGGCGCCCAGGCCGATGAAGGACAGCGCCCTGAGCACGCCTTCCAGTTCCGACATGTCGAACAGGAAGACCTTCAGCACGGCGACCGCGATCAGCACGGCGGAGGCAACGCGCAGCACCTGCGACCTCAGCCAGACGCCGCCGGTGAGCAACGCTACGCCGATGACCAGCCACAACGCCGAATAGGTGTAGGTCTCCAGCTGACCGAGTCCGCTCCACAGGCCGATGAACTCGCCCTTGAACAGGCGTCTTACCGACAGCGTGGCATAGGCGAAGGCAAGAAGAGCCGCGACCAGCGCCAGCATCGCCGAATACCATTTCGGCCGCTTGCCTCGGGCATAGAGCGCCAACCCACCGGCGGCGACGGCCGGCAAGAGATAGGCCAGGAACACCAGGTTGAAGACCGGAATCCGGCCGGTGGATTCGTCCGTAAACAGCGGATCGAGCACCAGGAAGTGCTGGACGATGACGAAAGCGGCTGAAACCACGCCGGCGGCCATCGAGCCGTAACGCAGCACCGAGCTTGGCGAGCGCCGGTCTATGGCGACCAGGATGGCGCCGGCGCCGATGGCGATCAGCGTGTAGATCGCCTGCTCGGCAAGCGTTGGCGCATCGCTGTTGATGATGCCGCCATGCATCGCATGACGCACCAACATGGCAATGGTGAGCAGCGCAAACAGCGCCGCTGCCGCTTCCATGGCGAGGCGGGGGCGGCCATTGGTGGTGCGGGCGAGCTGCCAGGCGGTGAAGCCGAAAGCGAGCGCGGGTATGCCGTAGCCAAGCAGCAGCCAGTTGAACACCGGCGTCCTGGAAAGGAATTCCGCGCCGCCGATGGTCGGATCGAAGGCGACGCGGCCAAGCACAGCAATCACCGCGCCGACCGCAATCCAGCCGAGCACGGGATAAGAGCGCCAGCGGGTCGCCAGTGCAGGCACAATTGTCGCCGCACCCAGCAGGACAGTGGTCCAGCCGGAATCGCAAGCCGTGTGCAGCATCAGCAGGCCGGCGACCGCCGCGCCACCGAAGTCAAACGATACCGCCATGCCACCCTTGAGCGGTGGCTCCTCGGCCCGCGCGACCCACTCGCCGCCAGCGGCGAAAACCACAACCAGAAGAGCTGCGACGGCGGCATAGGCGAAGTCTCGGTCGAGATCGCCAAAGGTGAGCCACAGCGCCAGCAGGATGACCAGCGGCACGACAACGCCCCATGCCGCCCATGAGGCGGCGCGTATCTGTGTTGCGGCGGCAAATCTTCGCGCCGCCCAGAGCCCGGCGCCAATGAAGACGAGGCCCAGTGCCGGGCCAATGCGCAATGTCAGCGTATTGGCGATGGCCAAAGGCGAGCCATCAACGCCCAAGACGCCATTCGAAAAGTCGGAAGTGATCGAGGTCGGCGGGATGATGCCGAGATATATCAGCACCGTCGCCAGCCCCGCGGCGTAGAGCAGCGGCAGGGCCAGCGGACGGTAGAGCGCGACGGCCACCATCGCGGCAAGCAACCCCGCGCCCGGCAAGGCATAGCCGGCGGCGGCAAAGACCGGGTCGACCGACAGGCCCAGCGCAGAGAATGCGATGAACAAGCCAGGCACGATGGATGGCCAGTCGAATGCGTTGGCCGGTTCGGTTTCGCCGCCACGGCGGCCGAGCCAGGCAAAGGCGAGTATGGCGAGCGTGACGGCGTCGATGAACAGGATGGCGGAGAGGTTCGCGCCTGGCGCATCCATCATGTAAAGGACGGTCCAGATGCCCGTGCCGGCAAAAGCGGCCGCCATCAGCAATTTCCAGTCGCGCATGCGAGCGATAACGCCTGTGGCGGCCAGCACGATGGCGAGATAGCCGAACAGCGCCCAGGGATTGGGCGCCTGCGAGGCAACCAGCATTGGGGTTACAATGGCGCCGACGAGGCCGATGCCGGCCAGCGCTTGGCCGTGAACGAGAGCGGCGGCGATGGTGGCGATGCCGATGGCACCGAGCAACGTGAAGGCAAGTGCCGGCCCGATGAAGCCGTAGATGCCGTGAGCGGCATAGACAGCCCCGAACAGGATGAAGGCGCCGGCCGCCGTCAGGATCGCCGGAATGTAGGCGCCAGCCGCACCTTGCACCGGCACCCTGAAGCCGGTGCGGCGAATGAACTCGCCAGCGGCCACCAGCACCAGCCCAAGCACCGCCGCCATGGTGAGCCGCACGCCGGGACCGAAAATGCCGGCCTCGATGGTGTAGCGAATCAGGAACAGCCCGCCCAGCGCCAGCGCGATGCCACCGACCCAGACGGCCCAGCGGGTGCCGAGCGCCGTTTCGACGTCGGACCGGCGAGCGGCTTTCGCAGCGGCTGCTGGCGCGGCAGGTTCCGTTGCCTTCTGTGCCGCCTCGCCTGCGCTCCACGGGCCAGCCAGGACCTCGCCGGCCAGAGCTTCCACTTCCGTGGCCGGCCCCTGCGCGGTGATCGGCTCGCCCGCCGCCGGCGAGGCGGTATCGGCGGCCGCCACTGCCACCGGCGCCTCGTCCAACTTGCCATCGGCCGCCGCCTGTTCGGTCGGCTTGGCCACGGGCGGCGCAGCGCCTGAGAGCACAAGGCTACGCAGGGCGCCAAGTTCGCGCTCGATCAGACCGATGCGGTTCTGCTGGCGCGACATGATGACAAACAGGGCGATGATGGCGACAAGGCCGATCAGGTTCTCAAACATGGCGGTTCCCCCAAACCAGGCCAGTTTTCACTGACGTTTCATTTCACTGACATTCAAATTGCGGCGGCCAGGCGGCTGGAAAACTCAACGCGCCGCCAGATTGGCGGCCGGAAATATCGAACATGTCTCGGTGCCGAAAGCCAGAAGCTTGCCGCTGGCATCCTTCAGCGTCGCTTCCGAAACGGCAAGCGTGCGGCCCTTGTGGACCACTTTGCCCTCGCAGACCACCTCGCCGGTCCTGGGCGTGATCGGCCGCGTGAGGTTCACCTTGAATTCCGCAGTCGTGTAAGCCTCGCCCTTTTCGAGCAGCGTCTGCACGGCGCAGGCCAGCGCCGAATCAAGCAGCGTTGCCGCCCAGCCGCCGTGTACGCCACCCAACGGGTTGAGGTGGCGCTCATTCGGCACGCCGCGGAACACGGCGCGGCCTTTCTCTACTTCAGTTAACGCGAAGCTGAGTTGGTAGGAGATCGGCGGTGCCGGATATTTGCCGTCGATAATGCGCTGCAGCAGTTCGAGGCCGGTATATTTCGTTATGTCGGCGTGCGGGATTGTGCCGAGGCCGAGCGGCGAGACCCGGCCCGGATAGAGTTCGACTTCGCTCATGCCGCGTTCTCTCCGGCGATGGCCTTGCCACGCGCGTGGTGCTTGCGAAGTGCGGCAAGAAAACCGGTGCGGGCGTCGGGCTCGTTGATACCGCGCGGCTCATAGACGTGGCGGGTGAAGAAGAAGCCGGTCAGCCGGAAGGCGTCCTCGATCGCCACCGGATCCCCACGCAGGCCGGAGCCGCGCTGCAGGAAAGCCGGCAGCGCCAGCATCTTGTCGTGCCACGGCGCGCCGGCTTCACGCGATACCGCGCGGCCGGAGTTCGGAGAGACATAGGCAAGATCCTGCCGCGTGCCGGTGGCGGCGCATTGGCTGAGATCAAGGCCGAAGCCGAGTTCATCGAGGATCAGAAGTTCGAAGCGCGCCACCAGTTCGCCGGCGGCGTCGGCGTCTTCGAGATGAGTGATCATCACGGCAAGCGCCTCGTAGATGCCGCCATGGGCATCGCGCTCCGGCAGCAGACGAAGATGCGCGGCCATGGTCTGCAGCCCGTAGACAGCGACGGCGCTGTCCATCAGCCGGGCGGCGTTCATCTCGATCGCCTCGGCCTGGAACGTGCCGAGATGCTCGTCAAGGCGCGCCCGCCATAAGAGATCTACGCGGTTGCCGGGCTGGAGAACGGGCTGCTGCTTGCGCGAGCGGCCGCCGCGAACGAGACCGAGATGGCGGCCATGCGCGCGGGTCATCACCTCGAGAATGGCGCTGGTTTCGCCATGCTTGCGGGTGCCAAGAATGATTCCCTCGTCGCGCCACTCCATGCATGAGCCTTCCACCGGTTGAATGGCGAAATCAAGATGCGGCTCAGGTGACTGGCGAATCAGCGCTCGACCTGCAGAAAAAAACCGCCCGCAGCAGTATGCTGCGGGCGGCCTGGTAGGGTATTCGATGCTTTAGAACGAGCGCTGGAAGCGGAGGATACCGCCGAGATTGCTCTTCTTGGTCGCGCCGGCCCATACGGAATTGGCCGGGGTGTCATCGCCGACGTTCTGGTAGTCGACTTCAGCCGTGACCGTAAAGCCGGGCACAACGGTATAGGCAATGTTGGCGGCGACGCCGAGGTTCTTCCAGTCGTCATAGGAGACCTGGGCGTTGAACGACGTCTTGGCGTTGAACTTGTAGGTGCCGCCGCCCCAGACTGCCCAGTTGCCGCCCCACTGCTTGTAGAAGCCACGGCCATGTGCGTCGATGACGTTGTTGGCGTCGTCCGTGAGGTTGTCGTCGGTGCCATAGCCGCCCATGACGAACAGCGACAGTTCCTTGGTGACGTTGACGTCCAAACGGACCTTGCCGGCCACTTCCTCGTAGTTGCTGTCATAGGCGACAACGCCGGTGATCGCACCCCAGTCGGCCTTGTACTTCAAGCCGCCGACGACATGCGGAACATAGCTGTCGATGGTCCCGACGGTGCCGGCGCCTTCTTCGAGCGAGACCATCGCCGAGATGCCGTTGCCTGCGTCGAAGTAGTATTGAACGACGTTGCTCTCCTGGCCGCCATAGGGAACGATCGTGTCCTGGATGACGTTGCCCGCATAGCCGATGAAGGTATCGAAAGCCGTATCGTCCTTACCGACGCGCAGACCGCCGAGCTGGATGTAGGCGAAACGCAGCGACAACGACTTGTTACGGCCCTGCCAGTCGGTGCTTCCGTTGACATAGTCGCCGCTGCTGTTGCCATAGTTGAAGCGGGTCTCGGTGTAGGTCTTCAAGGTGCCGAGCTCGGTCTCCTGACCGGTCCAGGTCTTCAGCGTGAAGCGGGTGTTCTTGTAATAGGTCGAATGAGTGGTGCCGGCGTCCTGATGATCCGGGACGTGGTTGACACCATCGAACGTGCCGGCATCGCCGACGCCGATGTCATAGCGGACATAGCCGCCGATGCGCAGGCAGGTCTCGGTGCCCGGGATGTAGAAGTAGCCGGCGCCGTAGACGTCGCAGATCTTGACGTATTCGGCCGGTTCCGGTTCGGCGACGACGACGGCGTCCGCGGCACGTGCGCCGGAGACCGCGATCAGTGCCGCGGCTGAGCCGAGAAGGAGGCTCTTGATGTTCATTTTCTGACCTCTCCAGTCAAGTTAAAAAAATTAGCTTCGGATTTGTGGAAGACGGATCAATTTCGCCTCACCCCCACAGCGAAAACGGCCCGCACCGCGACCCCTTTTCGATCGCGAACATACCCATCGATCTTCAGCCTTCAATGACAATTCCATAAATAGGCCGGATTCCTGCCACAGATTAAATCCGTGTTGCACAAATAACACTAATTCATGCGCCTTCATTTTCAATGCAGCACAAATGGCACACCGTCACATTTGTGTAATAATCCCGGTTTCTTTCGCGTCTAACTTTATTTTATTGACGTTTACCTTATATGTTTCAATTGGTGATTATACGCCACCTAAGTACATTAGGAAGTATTTGCTTCCCACTCTTGATTGGTGAGAACGGGAGTCAACTCCATCTGCTGCGACGGAAGAAATCGCGCCGCCCCGGACGCCAGCTCACTGACCGCGTCGACGCGCTCCAAGGCAATCAGGAACGCGGCCAAGTGCCCCGCGAATCGGGGAAGCTAGCGATATGCTCGTGCCGTGACGTTTCGCCTTCGATTCAACGATGGACGGACCAATGCGAGGCATGCCCCTTCCCCCGGCACAACTATCGGCGGTGACACAGAAATGGGCAGCTGCAAAGGCGGCGCGCCAGTCTCGTCCGTCAGCGACGCGCCTTTTCATGCCCTAATGCGGAAACTCCAGCCCCATCTCGCGGTAGCGCTCGGGATCGTCGCCCCAGTTCTCGCGTACTTTCACGAACAGGAACAGGTGCACCTTCTGCTCGAGGATGCCCGAAATCTCCATGCGCGCCGCCTGGCCGATGGCGCGGATGGTCTCGCCCTTGTGGCCGAGCACGATCTTTTTCTGGCTGTTCCGCTCGACATAGATGACCTGCTCGATGCGCACAGAGCCATCCTTTTTCTCTTCCCATTTCTCGGTCTCGATGTGCGAGGAATAGGGCAACTCTTGATGCAGCCTGAGATAGAGTTTTTCACGGGTGATCTCGGCCGCCAGCTGGCGCATCGGCAGGTCCGAAATCTGGTCTTCCGGATAGTACCAGGGGCCGGCCGGCAGCGCCTGTGCCAGATAATCGAGCAGATCCTTGCAGCCGGAGCCGGTCAACGCCGAGACCATGAAGGTGCGCTGGAACGGCACCTTCTCGTTGGCTGCCGCGGACAGCGCGAGAAGCGCCTCTGGCTTGACCCGATCGACCTTGTTGAGGATCAGCGCCATCGGCTGGCGCACGTCCTTCAGCCGTTCGAGGATGGCTTCGGCATCGCCCCGGATGCCACGCTCGGCATCGATCAGCAACAGTACGATATCGGCATCCTTGGCACCGCCCCAGGCAGTCGTCACCATCGCCGTATCGAGGCGCCGCCTGGGCTTGAAGATGCCAGGCGTATCGACGAAGACGATCTGTGCATTGTCATGCGTAGCGATGCCGCGCACGATGGCGCGTGTCGTCTGCACCTTATGGGTGACGATCGACACCTTGGCGCCGACCAACTGGTTGACCAGCGTCGACTTGCCCGCATTCGGTGCGCCGATCAGCGCGACGAAGCCGGAGCGCGTGGCGGGAGCAGCTGCGTTGTCTTCGGCGGTCATGCCGCGCTCCCTTCATTGACCCAGACACCCTCACGAACCAGAAGAGCCGCGGCAGCGGCCTGCTCGGCCTCGCGCTTGGATCGGCCGGTGCCGGTTGCAGGCAGAAATGCGCCAACCCTGACGCTGATGGTGAACAGCGGATCGTGGTCCGGCCCCTCGCGGCTGTCGATCTGATAGGCAGGAACCGCGCTCGCCGCCTGGTGCGCCCATTCCTGCAATTCGGTCTTGGCGTCGCGGCGTGCCGCACCCGAGGCCTGTGAACGGGGCTGCCAGTATTTGTGGATGAAAGCACGCGCCGCCTCCAGCCCACCGTCCAGGTAGAGCACGGCGATCAGCGATTCCAGGGCGTCGGCCCGCAGATTGACGCGCTTGCGCCCTTCGAGGCCGCGCACATCCGATCCGGCACGGATCAGGTCCGGCAGCCCTATATCCTCCGCGATCTCGGAAAGCGCCTCGGCATTGACCAGCGCATTGAGGCGCAGCGACAGTTCGCCTTCCGCCGCGTCGGGAAACGCGGCCAGCAACATGTCGGCAACGACAAGGCCGAGAACCCGGTCACCGAGAAATTCGAAACGCTCATAATCGGAGCCGGCATTGGCGCCGCGTGCACTGGCATGGGTGAGCGCGCGCTGCAGACGCTGGGGGTCTGCAAAGGCATGGCCCGTACGTTCCACAAGCGCTTCGGCGAGCGCATCGGCGGTCAACCGCTTCGTTACCGCCATGACCCTAGTTGACAAAATGGAACAGGCGCGAAACGCGCATCAGCGACGGCCATTTCCAGATTTCGAGCGGGCTTGCCTTGCCGGCGATCGAGAAGAAGACAAGATTGGCGCGGCCAACCAGGTTCTCGGCGGGAACATAGCCGACGGTGAACCGGCTGTCGGCGGAATTATCCCTGTTGTCGCCCATCATGAAATAGTGGCCGGGCGGCACGTCGAATTCGCGGGTGTTGTCGCCGATCGAGTTCGGCGACAGATCGAGCGTGTCGTAGCTGACGCCGTTGGGCAATGTCTCGCGGTAGACGTCGATCGGATAATCCTTTTCCGTGATGTCGGGATTGTCGATCTGGCCGGTCTTCACGCGTGGCACGCCGACGCCGTTGATGAACAGCTGGCCATCCTTCATCTGGATCTTGTCGCCAGGCAAGCCGACCACGCGCTTGATGTAGTCAACGGACGGGTCCGGCGGGAACTTGAACACCACCACGTCGCCACGCTTGGGCTCGGAGCCCCAGATACGGCCCGAAAAGATGTCGGGCCCGAAAGGCAGCGAATAGCGCGAATAGCCGTAGGACCATTTGGTGACGAACAGATAGTCGCCTTCCAGAAGCGTCGGCCGCATCGATCCCGACGGGATCGAAAAGGGCTGGAACAAGAGCGTGCGGATAACGAGCGCGAGCAAGAGCGCCTGGACGATGACGCTGACGGTTTCGCCAAGCCCGCCGGATTTCTTCTGGGATTTTTCAGCCACGCTCATGTCGTCCTCGATTGTGCGTTGGATGTATAGAGTCTCGGCGTGCGCTGGGCAACGTCAATGCCGGTCGTCAAATGCAATCAATGTGGCGCTTGTTCGACGGGCAACGCCTCGATGATCACAAAGGCTTGAGCAAGCGGGAAATCGTCCGTGATCGTGAGGTGGATCGCTGCCCGATGCCCTCGGGGAAGGATTTTTTCCAGTCGCGCCAAGGCTCCGCCGGTCAGTGCCATCGTCGGCGCGCCGCTGGGCAGATTGACGACGCCCATGTCACGCCAGAAGACACCTTGCGCCAGACCAGTACCCAGCGCCTTGGCGCAAGCCTCCTTGGCGGCGAAGCGCTTGGCGTATGAGGCGGCGCGAGCACGCCGATTCTCCGAACGCGCCTGCTCGAGTTCGGTATAGATTCTCTGGATGAAACGCTGGCCGTGACGCTCCAGCGACTTCTCAATGCGCGTGATGTCGATCAGGTCACTGCCGATGCCAATGATCATCGCGCGGCGGAGCCGATGCTTTCCGTAGGATGGGACGACTGCTCACGGCGGCTTGCGCGCTCGGCCAGCCGCTTGCGCCTTTGCGCACGGAAGACCTTCATGCCCCAGCGGGTGATACCGTAGAACACGAGACCGAACACCAGCCCGAGCGGCACCGCGCCGATCAGCATCGGCTCGAGCACCGGATGCCATAGTTTCGCGAAGGAAAGCGTGTGCAGCATCTCGCCCAGATGCGCCGGTGGACCATGTGTCGGCAGGCGATCATGCAGGATGAGTTTGCCGGTTTCCCAGGACGCACCCCAGAGCAGCGGAAAGGTCAGCGGATTGCCGAAGAAAACGGCACCGAGCGCCGCCGCCACCAAATTGCCGGCGATCACCCAACACAGAACGGCGGCAATGATGAAATGGAAGCCCACGGGAAAGAACGAAGCGAAGACACCAGCCGCGACGCCGGCCGCCACCGCGTGCGGCGTGGCCTTCAGCCTCAGGATGCGCTTGGAGAAATACTGCAGTGAACGCGAAAACGAACGGCGCGGCCATAGATAGGTGCGCACCCGCTCGAGAAGGCCATCAGGCTTGCGGCGACGAAAAAGCACTCTTTCCTGTTCCCGATAAACCAACAACTCGTGTGCCGGCTGCTGTCAGCCGGGCTTCGATCGCCACATCTTGCGCCTTGCGGTCGCCGAAAGGCAATCGCGACTTTGATATAGCCATCCGCAACCCCGACAACAACCGAAGGCCACCTGCACAACGGCCGCACCGCCATAATTTTTGGTAAGGTTCATCTCTCCAACACCGGACAATCACGGCGAATTGAGAAGAAGCGTCGGCTTATTGTCGCAGCCGAGTGCTTGCGAAACTACCGAAGGTACTGGCTGACTTCGACAAGGTTGCCATCCGGATCGCGGAAATAGACCGACATCATCGGGCCCCGCGCTCCGATCCGTTCGACCGGCCCAAGCTCCATCACCACACCTCTAGCCTCCAGGCTGGCGAGGAATTCGCGGAGCGGCCGATCGGTGACCAGGCAGAAATCGCCGGATCCAGGCGTCGGCAGCTTCGCCTTGGGTTCGAAGGTGCGGCCGGCCTCGTGGACATTGATTTTCTGACAGCCAAAAGCCAGCGCCGTCGGCCGGCCCGGCGTATCAACGCGCTCAAAGCCCAGCACGCGCTGGTAGAAGGCACACGTCGCTTCGAGCGACGCCACCGTCAGCACGAAATGATCGATGCCGACGATCATTCGACCTCCCAGTCAGATGTTGCGGCTGCCGGGCTTGATTGCCGGTATGGCGGCAAGCTCCGGCGGCAGTCGGTCCGGCGGATAGGCCGGAACTTCATACTCGGCAAGCGCGATCAGCGGCACCCCGACATGGGTCTTGCCGGCCGAACGGTCGATGATGCAGGCGGCGGCCACCACCTCGGCGCCAAGTTCGCGCAGGCAATCGATGGTTTCGCGGATCGACAGGCCGGTGGTGACGATATCCTCGACTATGACGACACGCGCACCGCTCGCGATCTCGAAGCGCCGCAGGCGGAACTCGCCCCCTTCCCGCTCGACCCAGATCGCCGGCACGCCGAGATGGCGTGAGGTCTCGTAAGCCGGGATCAGGCCGCCGATCGCCGGACCCACGACATAGTCGATCTTGCCTGGCACCGCGGCGCGGATCTTCTCGGCCAGCGCCTTGCACAAGCGCTCGGTCTTGTCGGCGTGCATGAACACGCGTGCTTTCTGCAGGAAGACCGGACTGCGCAGGCCAGACGTCAGGATGAAATGCCCCTCCAGAACAGCGCCCGCCTCGCGGAAAATGCCCAGCACTTCTTCGGTATTCATCTGCGCCTATCCCCTCATAGATCAGCCGCGTCAGCCATTCACGCGCCGTGCATCGCTGACGCTCGAATTGTCCTTGAGCTGCGACAGCAGCCGGTTGAGATGCTTCAGATCCCAGACTTCGAGATCGATCAGCATTTCGGTAAAATCGGGCGCCGTGCGCACCATCGACAGCGTATGGATGTTGGCGTCATTGGAGGCGACGACCTGAGCGATGTCGGCAAGAGACCCTGGCGCATTGATGGCTGTGACCGAGACACGCGCGGGAAAGCGCTCCTTGGTGCGTTCGTCGATGTCCCAGCGCACGTCGATCCAGCGCTCCGGCTGGTCATCGAAGGCCTGCAGGGCCGGCGACTGGATCGGATAAATGGTGATGCCGGTGCCCGGCTGGACGATACCGACGATACGATCCCCAGGCACCGCCCCTTCCGGCGCGAACCGAACCGGCAGGTCGCCGCGCACGCCGCGGATCGGCACGGCGCCATCGCGCGGCTGGTCCTTGTCCTTGCGCGCGGCGCGGCCGGGAATCTGGAACAGCATGCCGGCGGCGTTGCGGATCTTCGACCAGCCTTCCTCGCGCTGCTTGGGCGCCGCCGGCGTGACGCGCTCGTCCTTGTAGTCGGGGAAAACCGCCTTCATGACGTCGGTGGAGGCCAACTCGCCACGCCCCACCGAGGCCAGCACATCCTCGATGTCCTTGCGCGCCAGCCGGTGCAGCACCGGCTTCAGGCTTTCCTTGGTGAAGCTCTTGCCGGCCCGTTCGAAGGCGCGCTCCAGAATGCGCGCGCCGAGGCCTGAATACTGCTTGCGGATGGCATTCTTGGTGGCGCGGCGGATGGCGGCGCGCGCCTTGCCGGTGACGACGACGGATTCCCATGCGGCCGGCGGCACCTGCGCCTTGGAGCGGATGATCTCGACCTCGTCGCCATTCTTCAGTTCCGTCATCAGCGGCATGATGCGGCCATTGACCTTGGCGCCGACGCAGGTGTCGCCGACGTCCGTATGCACCGCATAGGCGAAGTCGATGGGTGTGGCGCCACGCGGCAGCGCGATCAGCATGCCTTTCGGCGTGAAACAGAACACCTGGTCCTGGAACAGCTCGAGCTTGGTGTTTTCGAGGAAATCCTCGGGGTTGTCGCCTTCGGCGAGTTGTTCGATGGTGCGGCGCAACCAGGCGTAGGCGTTCGTTTCTTTCGAGATTGCATGGCCGGCCCCGTTCGTCTTGCCGCCGGTATCCTTGTAGATCGAATGGGCGGCGACGCCGTATTCGGCGATCTTGTTCATCTCGCGCGTGCGGATCTGCAGCTCGACGCGCTGGCGCGAGGGGCCGACGATGGTGGTGTGGATCGAACGGTAGTCGTTCTGCTTCGGTGTCGAGATGTAGTCCTTGAAGCGGCCAGGCACCATCGACCATGTGGTGTGGATGGCGCCGAGAGCGCGATAGCAGTCCTCGACCGTATCGACGACGACACGGAAGCCGAAAATGTCGGACAGCTGCTCGAAGGACAGGGCCTTGGCCTCCATCTTGCGGAATACCGACCAGGGCTTCTTCTGGCGGCTTTTGACGCCGGCCTTGATCGCGTGTTTTTCGAACAGACCCGAAAGCGCCTTCTCGATCTCGGACAGCACATCCTTGTTGCGCTCGAATATTTCGGCCAGCCGGGCGGTGACGGCACGATGGGCTTCCGGATTGATATAGCGGAAGGCGATCTCTTCCAGCTCTTCACGCATGCCTTGCATGCCCATGCGGCCGGCAAGCGGCGCATAGATCTCCATCGTCTCCTCGGCAATGCGCAGGCGCTTGGCCTCCGGCATATGGTCGAGAGTGCGCATGTTGTGCAGACGGTCGGCGAGCTTGACCAGAAGCACGCGGACATCTTCCGAAATCGCCAGCAGAAGCTTGCGCAGGTTTTCCGCTTGCTCCGCCTTCTTCGACACGAGGTCGAGCTTCTTCAGCTTGGTCAGGCCCTCGACCAGCTTGCCCATTTCGGGGCCGAACAGCTCGTCGATCTCAGCCCGGGTCGCCGTGGTGTCCTCGATGGTGTCGTGCAGTAGGGCGACCGCGATCGTCGCCTCGTCCATGTGCATTTCGGTGAGGATGGCGGCGACTTCGAGCGGATGCGAAAAATAGGGGTCGCCCGAAGCACGCTTCTGGTGGCCATGCTTTTGCATGGCATAGACATAAGCCTTGTTCAGCAATGCCTCGTTGACGTCAGGCTTGTAGCGCTGCACGCGCTCGACAAGCTCATACTGACGCATCATGGGCACAATCTCTCGGCGATGAAATGAATCATGCGCCGCACTGATGTACGGCGCATGTCATAGATAGCCACGAAACTGACGAGACGGAAGTGCCGGACGATTGTTCCAGCCGCTTCTGGAGAACTCTCTTAGTAGTCGTCGCTCTTTTCCGGCGGTACCAGACCTTCGATGCCGGCCAGCAGGTCTTCCTCGGTCATGCGATCGAAGGTGACGTTGTCCTCGGCGTCGTCGGTCTCGGCAGCCGCAACAGCGCCGCCGGTCTGATCGGCGATTGCCTCGCCATCGGCTTCGGGTTCGTCGACCTCGACATGCTTCTGCAGCGAATGGATCAGGTCTTCCTTGAGATCGTCGGGCGACAGCGTCTCGTCGGCGATCTCGCGCAGCGCGATGACCGGGTTCTTGTCGTTGTCACGAGGAACGGTGATCTGCGCGCCCTGGCTGATCTGACGAGCGCGGTGGCCGGCAAGGAGCACCAGCTCGAAGCGGTTGTCGACCTTGTCGATGCAGTCTTCAACAGTTACGCGGGCCATGGATTGCCCCTTTCATGCCTGGATTTGATGGAAAACAGACGCGGTCCATAACCTGAACGCCGCCAAAATACAAGCATCATGGCATTGGCGGGACCATTGGGCGCTCAATCCTGTGTCCAGACACCGAATTTGGCGAAACCGGGCCGCTTCCATGTCCGGCTTCGCGATCACAATTGCTTGCAGTACGGCGACACGCCCTTGGATTGCCACCAAACTGGCGTTATTTCGGATGGTCAAGGTCAGCCGGTTTATTATGAGCCTGACCGACCGTCGCTACCGCATTTCGTTTAGACGGCCGCATTTTCGAAAAGGAATATTTTCCATGTTCGACCCCCGTGAAAAGATCGCCCTGTTCATCGACGGCGCCAATCTCTACGCCACATCGCGGGCGCTCGGCTTCGACATCGACTATCGCAAGCTGCTGTCGAGTTTCCAGAAGCGCGGCTACCTGCTGCGCGCCTATTATTACACCGCGCTGGTCGAGGATCAGGAATACTCATCGATCCGCCCCCTGATCGACTGGCTCGACTACAACGGCTTCAAGGTGGTGACCAAGCCGGCCAAGGAATTCACCGACTCCACCGGCCGCCGCAAGATCAAGGGCAATATGGACATCGAGCTCACCGTCGATGCGCTGGAACTTGCCGACGTCGTCGACCACTATGTCATCTTCTCCGGCGACGGCGACTTCCGCACGCTGGTCGAGGCGCTGCAGCGGCGTGGCCGCAAGGTGTCGATCGTCTCGACCATGGCCTCGCAACCGCCGATGATCTCTGATGATCTGCGCCGCCAAGCCGACCACTTCATCGACCTGACGACGCTGAAGAACGAAGTTGGCCGCGATCCGTCCGAACGGCCTGTAAGGCGGCCCGAACCGGCCGAAGTCGAAGAGGAAGACTATTGAGGCCGGTCGACTTGACCGCCCCTCCCATTTCCGAACCGAACCGCGACTGCCCGCTCTGCCCGCGGCTGCATGACTTCATTGCCGAATGGCGGCAGCTCGAACCGTCCTGGTTCAACGCGCCGGTGCCGACCTTCCTGCCGTCGGAAGGCGAGGATACCGTTCAACTTCTGATCGTCGGGCTGGCGCCCGGCCTGCGCGGTGCTAACAGAACCGGACGCCCCTTCACCGGCGACTATGCCGGCGACCTGCTCTATTCGACGCTGATCGCGCACGGTTTCGCCCGCGGCGAATTCAAGGCGAGGCCCGATGACGGGCTGGCGCTCGTCGGCACCGCGATCACCAATGCCGTGCGCTGTGTGCCACCGGAGAACAAGCCGGTCGGCGCCGAGATCGCCACCTGCAGGACATTCCTGGTGCCGACGATCGCTCGCTTTCCCAACCTGCGGGCCGTTCTGGCACTGGGTTCGATCGCGCACCAGTCGACGGTGCGCGCGCTGGGCGGGCGTGTCGCCGCCTATCCTTTCAAGCATGGCGGGCAGCTGGCGGCCGGCGGCGTTGCGCTGTTTTCGAGCTATCATTGCTCACGCTACAACACCAATACCGGTGTCTTGACCGAAGACATGTTTGTCAGGGTCTTCAGCGAGATCGAGGCATTCCTGAAGAATTGAGATCACCGCATCCCCGACATCGGCTCACACCGGCAGCAAGGCGTCCGGTTTCACGTCGCCGATCGAGCCATAGGTATGTGTCTCCTTCACTGCTTCGACCGATCCGGATCGGATCCGTCTCGCCCGGCACGGCTCAATGCGCCGCCGCAAGCAGCGCCGCCAACTTCTCCTGCCCGCCTTGAAGAACGTTCAGGTCAACGTCACCCTCAATACCATCCACCCGCCCCCTGTTGTGATACTGCCAATAGACCCAGTCGTCACGATCCGGCTTCACAAGCAGCGAGCGAAGCCAGAGCGGGCGAGCGGCGATCTGCCCGGCATAGGCGGCCTCCGCCTCATCCGTCAGATAGACGATCGCCGGTTTGCCGAACGCCGCCTCGACAGGTTCGAGGAAGGCCTGGAGTTCGGCATTCAACTGTCCGGCCGACGGACGCTGCGGACAGTTGCCGCCGAACTCGATGTCGACGACCGGCGGCAGCATGGGCTGATCGTGCGGCACGACCGAGATGAAATTCTTCGCCTGGTCGGCGCCGGGCCGGCAGAAGGTGAAGAAGTGATAGGCACCCACGGCAAGCCCGGCGGCGCGGGCCTCCCGCAGATTGGCGGCAAAGGCTTTGTCGACATGATCGCCGCCCTCGGTCGCCTTGATAATGGCGAAGGCGACATCATCGGCGGCAACGCGCCGCCAGTCGATCTGGCCCTGATGATGGGAAACGTCGATGCCTCTGACTGGATATTTGCCGCGGTCCGGGGAAAACGTGCGGAAGTTCAGGACGCCGACGATAATGACGAGGCCAGCAAGGGCCAGACTTGCCGCACCCCAGCGGATGATCCGGTTTTTCGAGGCCATTCCCTTGTAATTCCGCGCACTCCTGCGGTTCGACGCTTGCAAGCCAGACTCCCGGCTCTCTTCAAGCTATCGCCCGACGTTTCTCACCCACGTTCCTTGAGAAGCCTTCCCTTCTCACGCGACCAGTCGCGTTGCTTTTCGGTCTCGCGTTTGTCGTGCAGTTTCTTGCCGCGGCCGACGGCGAGCAGGAGCTTGGCGCGGCCCTGGTCGTTGAAATAAATCTTCAGCGGCACCAGGGTCATGCCTTCGCGGTCGACGCTCTGCGAGAGCTTGGCCATCTCACGCTTGTTGAGCAGGAGCTTGCGGCGACGGCGCGGCTCGTGGTTGAAACGGTTGGCCTGCAAATATTCCGGCAGATAGGAATTGATCAGCCAGATCTCGCCGCCCTCGACCGAAGCGTAACTTTCCTGGATGTTGGCCTGGCCCTGGCGCAGCGACTTGACCTCGGTGCCGGTCAGCACCAAGCCTGCCTCGATCGTATCGAGCACCTCATAGGAAAACCGCGCCTTGCGGTTTTCGGCAACAGTCTTGTTGTTGGGGTCGGCTTTTTTGACTTGATTCATAATGCGGAGAGGTGGCGCCCCATTCCTAATTAATCAAGCCGGCGTGCTTCATGGCCGCATCGATCTTCTCGGCCGTCGATGGCTCGACCGTCACCAGCGGCGAACGCAGCACATTCTCGACCTTGCCCAGCTTCGACAGCGCGTATTTCGCGCCGGAAACGCCGGGTTCAATGAAGATCGCCTTGTGCAGAGGCAAGAGGCGATCCTGCAACTCCAGCGCCTTCGCACTGTCGCCGGACAGCGTTGCCTCCTGGAATTCGGCGCACAGCCGCGGCGCGACATTCGAGGTCACCGAGATGCAGCCGACACCGCCATGCGCGTTGAAGCCGAGGGCCGAAGCATCCTCGCCGGAAAGCTGGATGAAATCCTTGCCGCAGGTCAAACGCTGCTCGGACACGCGCTCGACCTTGCCGGTCGCATCCTTGACACCGACGATGTTCTTGAAGTCGTGCGCCAGCCGGCCCATGGTCTCCGGCGTCATGTCGATCACCGAGCGCGGCGGGATATTGTAGATGATGATCGGCAGCTTGGTTGCCCTGGCGACGGCGGCGAAATGCTCGTAGAGGCCGCGCTGCGTCGGCTTGTTGTAGTAGGGCGTGACGACCAGGGCGGCATCGGCGCCGGCCTTTTCGGCATATTGGACGAGCCCAACCGCTTCCTCGGTGTTGTTGGAGCCAGCGCCGGCAACCACCGGCGCGCGGCCCTTGGCCGCCTCGATGCAGACCTTGACGACATGGCGATGCTCGTCGTGCGACAGCGTCGGCGACTCGCCGGTGGTGCCAACGGGAACCAGGCCCCTGGTGCCCTCATCGAGCTGCCAGGCAACGAACGCACGAAAGGCTTTCTCGTCGAAACGACCGCTCTTTTCGAACGGTGTCACGAGCGCGGTAAGCGAGCCTCTCAGCATGTCGTCCAACTCCTTGGGACTGTTGTCTATGCATGTCGTTGTCCCAAAACCGGTATCCACTTTTGGGCGACATGCTTTTTGTTTATGCATGTCGTTGTCCCAAAACCGGTATTCCACTTTCGGGCGACATGCGTCGGTGTTTTGTCGTGCGCGCCTTCTAACCGAAAGCGAAGCCGCGCACCATAGTCTCGACATGGTTGCGCGGCAAGCATTGCCATGGTGCCAGCAAGCGCAATTCGAACGGCCTTGATAACCTTTTGTTTACGGGCTCTTCACGACCTAAGTTTAGGCTTCGAGACATCTCGGCCTGCTGTTACAATGCCAGGATTAGGAAAGACGTAAGACCATGCCGGCCAATCGGCCTCACCTCTTCGCGCTGCTTGGCGCCATCGCCGTGCTGGTGCCCGGCGTGGCGATCAGCGGTAGCGTCGATGTGCGGGTCACTTCGGCGATCCCCATGCCAAGCCCGCAAGGCAAGACGCAACAGGATTCCTCCCCCAGCGTCGCCATGTTGAAGAACGGGCTGGACGCACTGGCGGCAGGCGATATTTCCGGCGCTCGCGGTGTGCGTGATGCGCTTCCCACGCAATCGCTCGACCAGCACATACTGGCCTGGGCGATCGCGCTTTACGGCGGCGACAAGGTTCCGAGCGGCGATATCGCCGCGGCCGCGAAAATGCTGCCCAACTGGCCAGGTACCGTCGCCTTGCGTAAGAATAGCGAGCGCGCGCTCTACCGCGAGAACCCCGCTCCCAACATTGTCATTGCGGCGTTCGATGGCAGCCAGCCGCAGACATTCGAAGGCGTGATGGTTCTCGCCCGCGCCTATGTGGCAACGGGCAACGCCAAGGCTGCGCGCTCGGTGCTGTCGCCGTTCTGGCGCACCGCGATCCTGGAGGCCAAGGACGAGACGGCGCTGATCAAGGAATTCGGCGGTCTGATCCCTGCCGCCGATCATCGTTTTCGCATGGAGCGCATGTTCTATGCCGACCGGGTGAATTCCGCCCTGGGTATCGCCGGCCCCGCTGACGCCCGGCAGCTTGCCGACGCCTGGGCGGCGGCCGACAGAGGCGACAAGAATGCGCTGAAACTGCTGAACGCAGTGCCGGCGGCGCAGCGTTCGGCCGGCTATTTCTTCGCGCAGGCTGAATATTTGCGCAAGCAGGAGGATTTTGCCGGCGCAGCCGCCGTTGTGATGAAGGCGCCGACGGACCGCGAGGCTCTTGTTGATCCGGACGCCTGGTGGGTCGAGCGCCGGGTGCTGTCGCGCGAACTGGTCGACCAGGGCGACATGAAGACGGCTTACCGGATCGTCACCACGCATGCCGCCGAAAGTGCCGCCAATGCGGCGGAAGCCGAATTCCATGCCGGCTGGTACGCGCTACGCGGCCTGAACGATCCCAAGCTTGCCGCAACGCATTTCGCGCGCATCGCCGATCTTGCGCAAGGGCCGATGACACTGTCGCGCGCCTATTACTGGCTCGGCCGCGCGGCGGAAGTGGGCGGGCCCGGCAATGCCAAGGATTATTTCGGGCGTGCGGCTGCATATGGCACCACTTTTTACGGCCAGCTGGCCGCTGAACGGGTCGGCCGGCAGGCGCTCGACATAGTCTATCCCCAACCAAGCGCTGCCGACCGGCAGAACTTTGCCGGCCGCGAGGCCGTCAGCGCCATCAAACGGCTGCAGGAGGCGGGCTATGACCGCTATGCCGAAACGCTCTATCGCGACCTCGCCGGGCAGCTGACGAGCCCCGGCGAACTGGCGCTGCTCGCCGTCCTCGCGGAGAAGCAGGGCAACCATTTCATGGCCCTGAAGGTCGGCAAGATCGCCGGCGCGCGCGGCATCGATGTCGGCGCCCTGTCGCATCCCCTCGGCGTCATCCCTGATTCGGCCAATATTTCTGGCTCCGGCAAGGCGCTGGCCTATGCGATCGCCCGGCAAGAGAGCGAATTCAACGTCGGCGCCGTATCGAGTGCCGGCGCGCGCGGGCTGCTGCAGCTGATGCCGGGAACCGCCAAACAATTGGCGAAGAAGGCCGGATTGCAGTTCTCGCAGGCACGGCTGACCACCGACGCCGGCTACAATGCGACGCTTGGCTCGGCCTTCCTGGGCGAGCAGCTCGACCGTTTCAACGGTTCCTATGTGCTGACCTTCGCCGGCTACAATGCCGGCCCCAACAGGGCCAGCCAATGGATGGCAAAGTACGGTGATCCGCGCGGCAGGGACATCGATGCGGTAGTGGACTGGATCGAGCGAATTCCCTACACGGAAACAAGAAGTTACGTGCAGCGCGTGATGGAGAACTACGAAGTCTACAAGATGCGTATTTCCGGCAAATACGATATCGTCGGCGACCTCGTGAACGGACGAAGCTGACCGATACCAAGAATAAGAGTTTTGCTGACGATCTTCCCTGATGACCGGTAGCCAGGTCTCCCGTTTGACCGCATCCACCCTCCCCTATAGCAATCGGAACTAATCTTGCTGCAGGAAAGTGCGTGCCCAGATGTCGAATCTCAAAGGCTTCTCCGACTTCTTCTACGCCGCGTCTGATGGGCTGAGACTTCATGCCCGCGTCTATGGCGAAGCGAATTCCGGACACTGGCCGGTCGTCTGCCTGCCTGGCCTGACCCGCAACGCCCGGGATTTTCACGAGCTGGCGCTGCGCCTTTCGGCGGGATCCAATCCGCGCAGGGTGGTCGCCTTCGACTATCGCGGACGCGGGCAGTCAGCCTACGATCCCGACGTCAGTCACTATAATGTCGGCGTCGAGGCCGGCGACATTCTTGGCGGGCTGGCGGCACTCGGCATCGAGGCGGCGGCCTTCATCGGCACTTCGCGCGGCGGACTGATCATCCATGTGCTCGGCGCAGCGCGGCCGGGCGTGCTGAAAGCCATTGTTCTCAACGACATCGGGCCGGTGATCGAGCCCGCCGGCCTGGCCCACATCCAGTTCTACCTCGAACGCGCGCCGAAGCCGAAAACTTTTACGGAGGCCATGGAGGCCCAGCGCAGCGTTCACGGCAAGGATTTCCCCATTCTCACCGACGCCGACTGGACGCGGATGGTGAGGGCGCTCTATCGGGCGACGGATCAAGGCCTGTTGCCGGATTTCGACCCGAAGCTCGTCGACACGGTTGCCGGTCTCGACCTGTCGCAGCCACTGCCGGCCCTGTGGCCGCAATTCGACGCGTTGGCGGCCATTCCCTTGCTCGCCATACGGGGTGCCAATTCGAGATTGCTGTCCGCGGACGCGCTGCAACAGATGCAAGAGCGCCATCCGGCGATGGAAACGATTACGGTCGAGGGCCAGGGGCACGCCCCTTTCCTTGAAACCGGCAGCCTGCCCGAGACTATAGCGGCGTTTCTCGATCGCGCGGAAAGACAGGGGACCTGATGCAAAAAGCCCGGGACCAATCCTGGTCCCAGGCTTTCTGTCCATTGGGCCGGTTTACCGGGATTTCGAACTTCTTTGTGCCGCCTTGGGTGTGGATTTCTCTTCCCCCGGCTCGTTCTTTTTGTTCTGCTTAGGTGCCTTGTCAGGTGTCTTGGCGGGAGCTGCCGGGACTACCAAATCGCTATCGGCTCCGCTGCTCCGAGGCGTTTCGAGCACGGTGACGCACCCATCGAGATCATTGGTGGCCAGGTGCGCGTAGCGCATGGTCATCGACAGCGTCTGGTGGCCGAGCCACATCTGGACGCGCCTGATGTCTATGCCGCCCTGGACAAGACGCGAGGCGCAAGTGTGGCGCAAGATATGCGGCACGACCTGGTCGTCGGCACCAAGGCCGACTTCGGCTTTCGCGTCGTTCCAGATGGCACGGTACTGGGCCTGGCTCAATTTGGTGAACGGGCCTTTGGGCCGGCGCCCCTCGGTCGGGGCCAGCTTGATGACTTCCTTGACCCGCTCGGTCATCGGAATGGTGCGGCTACGGCCGGACTTGGTGATCCAGAAACTGACCCGATGTTCCTGGATGTCGTTCCAGATCAGCCCGAGCGCCTCGCCAAGACGGCATCCGGTGTCGACCAGGAAAACGGAAAGCCGGTAAGCGTCTTCGCTTCGGCTCCTGATGGCAGCAAACAGCCTCGCCTCTTCGTCTCTTTCAAGGAAGCGAATCCGTCCCGCCCGCTCCTTCTGGCGGCGGAACTCGGGCAGGCTGTGGATGTCTCCCATCTTGTACGCCTTGCGCAGCAGTTTGCTAAGGGCAGCCATCTTTCGATTGATGGTTGCGTTGCTGTTGCCGCGCTGGCGCAAGGTTCCGATAAGGTTATCCAAGGTACTCTGGTCGAAGGCGCTGAAACGCTCCCCGAGGAGAATCTCATCTATCTCGCCGATGAAAGAGCTGACATTGTATTTATGCCGCCCGTCATCCCACAATATATCTCGATACGCCGAAAAAAGCTCTCCGACCCGATACGACTTTACTTCTCTGATCTTGTTATAGGTGTATTTGATCTTAGAATTTTGAGAAGAGAACGCCATAAGATAGTCAGAGGGCACACCCTCTTGAATCGCTTCGTTGGTCATTATTGTCCACACCCCCGAGTGGATAGATCAGCCCTATCCGCTTGGAAGCGTCCTTTCAAGAGATTAAATCACGCGGTCGTGATCTCATCCGCCCATCTGCGGATCCCACGAAATCGTCCCACGGATCTGTTCAGCTATCGATTCCCCCTGTTCCTTGCGTTTGCGTTGACCCAGTCACGAAAACAAAACAGCCCGGGCGTTTATGCGCCCGGGCTGGATTTCACCTGTAAGGAACCAGCCCTTAGAACGAGCGCTGGAAGCGGAGCATGCCGCCGACGCTGTTCTTCTTGTCGGCGCCGGTCCAGTTGACGTTGGTGAAGCTGGCCGGATCGTCGAAGCGACCATAGTGGTCGTAGTCAACTTCGGCCGTGACCGTGAAGCCTTTAACGATGTCGTAGGTAACGTTCGCCGCAACGCCGTAGTTCTTGTCGTCGTCACCCGACACCTGGAGGTTGAACGCGGTCTTCTCGTTGAACTTGTACGTGCCGCCGGCCCACCAGGCCCAGTTGCCGCCCCACTGCTTGTAGAAGCCGCGGCCATGCGCCGAAATCACGTTGGCCGGGTCATTGAGGTTGTTGTCCGAGCCGTAGCCGAACATGGCGAACAGCGAGATCGCGTCATTGACGTTCACGTCCAGGCGGACCTTGCCGGCGGCTTCTTCGTAGTTGCTGTCATAAGCAACGACGCCGCTGATCGCACCCCAGCCTTGCGTCCACTTCACACCGCCGACGACATGCGGAACATAGCTGTCGATGGTGCCCACCGTGCCGGAGCCTTCTTCGAGCGAGACCACGGCCGAGAAGCCGTTGCCGGCGTCGAAGTAGTACTGGACGACGTTGGTGTCGAAGTCGCCATAGGGGACGATCGTGTCGTTGATGACGTTGCCGGCATAGCCGATGAACGTATTGAAGGCCGATTCGTCCTTACCGACACGGAGACCGCCGAGCTGGATCCAGGCGAAGTTCAGCGAAACGCCGCTGAAGCCGGCCGGATTGTCGTTAACCACGGCGGGAACAAAAGTAGTCCCGGCACCGCTAGCCGGAGTGAAGGAGGCGCCGCGGTTGTGGTTGCCGAAGTTGAAGCGGGTCTCGGTGTAGGTCTTCAACGTGCCGAGCTCGGTTTCCTGGCCGGTCCAGGTCTTCAGCGTGAAGCGCGCATGCTTGAACCAGGTGTTGTGGATGTCGCCATCCTGGTGGTCGACTGACCTCGCGCCGTCGAACGAGCCGACGTCGCCAAGGCCGATATCGTAACGGACGTAGCCGCCGATGCGCAGGCAGGTTTCGGTGCCGGGGATGTAGAAGTAGCCAGCGCCGTAGACGTCGCAGATCTTGACGTATTCAGCGGGTTCCGGCTCGGCGACGACGACGGCGTCGGCGGCGCGCGCACCGGAAACTGCGATCAGGGCCGCAGCGGAGCCGAGAAGAAGGCTCTTGATGTTCATTTTCTGACCTCCAGTCAGAATCGAACGAAACAGCGGCCCGAAAGGCGTCGGGCGAAGCTGTTGGAACGGCTTCGTTTCTGCATATCCCTTT
The DNA here is from genome assembly GCF_006439395.2 of Mesorhizobium sp. B4-1-4. Taxonomy (NCBI): domain Bacteria; kingdom Pseudomonadati; phylum Pseudomonadota; class Alphaproteobacteria; order Hyphomicrobiales; family Phyllobacteriaceae; genus Mesorhizobium; species Mesorhizobium sp. B4-1-4. Next base: position 995,085 of record NZ_CP083950.1, on the reverse strand, counting down.
GTTATTGCAGGAAAATCGCGGAGGCTGCACGAGTGCTGCGAAGCAGGATGGCGGAGAGGATGGGATTCGAACCCACGAGAAGCTTTTGACCTCTACTCCCTTAGCAGGGGAGCGCCTTCGACCACTCGGCCACCTCTCCGTTGCGCCGCTGGATAAAGAAAAGCGCCGGCACAATCAACAAGCCCGCGCCATTATGTGGAAAAATAACAACGCGCCGGACCGCGATTCTGCGCGATGCGGCGGTTTTGCGGCAATTCCCTGGCTGGCGACTCGGGACACCGCCATGATTCCGTCGGCCGATCGCCGGATTTGGCGGGAAATCGCCGGTTGCGGCGGGCCTGATGGTTAACGAGAGCTTTCTGAGTGAGGCCAAATCGTGTCATTTGTGCAACAACGCCAGGGGATAGCAGCCGAACAGCCCTTTCGCCGGTACGATCGTTGTTGAACGCCGCCGCCTCATGGGTAATGTCGTGTTCGAAGGAGCGGCGCGGTGCGCATCTTTTTCGGTAGTGGGGATGGGGCAGGGAACGCTGTCCTTCAGCAAAGAATACCCAGACCCGTTTTTTAACTTTTGACTGGAGGTCAGAAAATGAACATCAAGAGCCTTCTTCTCGGCTCCGCTGCGGCCCTGATCGCAGTTTCCGGTGCGCGCGCCGCCGACGCCGTCGTCGTCGCCGAGCCGGAACCCGCTGAATACGTCAAGATCTGCGACGTCTACGGCGCTGGCTACTTCTACATCCCCGGCACCGAAACCTGCCTGCGCATCGGCGGCTACGTCCGTTACGATATCGGCCTTGGCGACGTCGGCTCGTTCGACGGCGCGAGGTCAGTCGACCACCAGGATGGCGACATCCACAACACCTGGTTCAAGCATACGCGCTTCACGCTGAAGACCTGGACCGGCCAGGAAACCGAGCTTGGCACGTTGAAGACCTACACCGAGACCCGCTTCAACTTCGGCAACCACAACCGCGGCGCCTCCTTCACTCCGGCTACTACTTTGGCTCCCGCCGTGGTTAACGACAATCCGGCCGGCAACAGCGGCATTTCGCTGAACTTCGCCTGGATCCAACTCGGCGGTCTGCGCGTCGGTAAGGACGAATCGGCCTTCGATACGTTCATCGGCTATGCCGGCAACGTCATCAACGACACGATCGTCCCCTATGGCGACTTCGACACCAACGTCGTCCAGTACTACTTCGACGCCGGCAACGGCTTCTCGGCCGTGGTCTCGCTCGAAGAAGGCTCCGGCACGGTGGGCACCATCGACAGCTATGTTCCGCATGTCGTCGGCGGTGTGAAGTGGACGCAAGGCTGGGGTGCGATCAGCGGCGTCGTTGCTTATGACAGCAACTACGAAGAAGCCGCCGGCAAGGTCCGCCTGGACGTGAACGTCAATGACGCGATCTCGCTGTTCGCCATGTTCGGCTACGGCTCGGACAACAACCTCAATGACCCGGCCAACGTGATTTCGGCGCGTGGCCGCGGCTTCTACAAGCAATGGGGCGGCAACTGGGCCTGGTGGGCCGGCGGCACGTACAAGTTCAACGAGAAGACCGCGTTCAACCTCCAGGTGTCGGGTGACGACGACAAGAACTACGGCGTTGCGGCGAACGTTACCTACGACATCGTTAAAGGCTTCACGGTCACGGCCGAAGTTGACTACGACCACTATGGTCGCTTCGACGATCCGGCCAGCTTCACCAACGTCAACTGGACCGGCGCCGACAAGAAGAACAGCGTCGGCGGCATGCTCCGCTTCCAGCGCTCGTTCTAATCAGCAGCGTCTGACTGAAATCGAACCCGGCGGGCAACCGCCGGGTTTTTCTTTCATATTAGGTGACGCGATTATCTGATCGAGGTCGCGCGAGGAACAGTCCAGGGCTTCGTCATCCTAGCGCGGAGCGGTAGCGACGCGACCGCGCAGACCCGAGAGTTCATGCCGTGACCCGCGAGTGCAGCCGCGGCACGGGATATTGCGCGGCGCCCGAGGGACAGCCCCTCTGGCCTGCCCGCCCTCCGCAGCGGCGGCGCGCTGCTGCGAAGGGGTGAGAAGGAACTCGACGCAGGGTACCCGGTTCTGGACCGCTCGGCCGTTCGGCAAAGTCACAGGATCCAGGGTCTGCGCTCCGCTTCGCTTGGGGTCCGGACTCGGCAGGGTAGCGACGGAGCAAAGGCCCGAAAAGAAGTTTTGCGCGAGCTTGTCGTATCGCGTGGCGATGCGACGCCAATCTTGAGCCTGCAGAAACAGCGCTCGACGGCGTTCCGGTTCTTGTAAGCCATCATGCAATCAGCAGTGTTGCCGGGCGTGAGGATGAGCGCCCAAGGGCGGCAGGATTCGTCGACTATCGCGTGAATCTTGCTGTTTGGCCGCCTTCTGTGAGGTCGATCACCTGAAAATCGGCTCCCTTTTCCGCCGTGAGCGCAGCGGTGAACCTTTACACGGCTGGAATCCAAGGCCGCCTGTTCAGGCGGATCGTCAGGCGTGGCGACGCTGTCGAATATCTTTTTGCCAAACGCCCCTCTCTCCACCGCGCAAAGCGGTTGTAGACCGTCTTGTGCGGACCAGTCCTTCGGGGAATCCTGCCAGCGGCAGCCGATCGTCATGACGTTTGTCGGCAAATGCGAGACAATCTTCGCCCGCTGCTCATCGTTGACCAAAACAAGCTCGCATCCACCGCCTTGATCCCCAACTTTCGATCAAGCCATTGAATCAGATGAACCTTGTTTGGGTCTAGACCCTAGGATGATGAAGCGATGCAAATATTTGTTAAACCTCAGCCAAATCTCCCAAAGCGTCGATCAACGGCTGAATCTCGCTTTCGTAATTCTTCCATCGCTTGATGGAGGACTTGTATATCGGCTGGCGAACCTGCCAGCGGCTGTAGGTATTTACCGAGCTGTCCCTATCAAAGAAGCGCAGGCAGGCGTTGTCCCATGGCAAGCCAAGATAATCTATGAGACGACGCGACTGCTCCTCTTGGTTTTCAATCAACGTCTCATAGCGATTTTCAAAGATGCGACCCGGAAGAACCTTTGTCCAATGCCGCATCAGACGATCATACTCGCGATAGTAAAGACCTAGCGTCTGAAGGTCGGCGCTGTAGCTGTGCGCTGTACTGAATTGCAGAACAAAGCAGGAGACACAATTGTCGATGGCATCGCGACGACAATGAATGATGCGTGCATTGGTAAAAAGAATGCCGATCAGGCCGATCAGCTCGAAATTGTGGGGCATCTTGTCTACGATTCGAAGCGCGTCAGGCGCTCGCTGACGTAGGTAGGCAAGATGTTCTGCTGCCAGCATCTTGGTCAGTTCGGGAGTAATCGTCGTGACCGATTTGCCGGGGTCTGTCTCGGAGCTGAGGCCGATCCCATTGGCCATCCGTCTGAGCTTGCTGAGCTCGCCGGCGCCATGAACATTGGGATGGCTGGCACAGATCTGTTCGGTCAGTGTCGTTCCCGAGCGAGGCATGCCGACAACGAATACAGGCACCTCCGACGGGCTGCCATGAGCCGCCATTGAGGCCACCATTTCCGGAGTGAAAGTTTCGATCATGGCATCCACCCACCAGCGGTAGTTTTCCAGATCGAATTTTTGGCCTCCGGCTTGATTTCCTTTCTTGAAGTGCTCCATCGCCTCCTTGTAGTGACGGAGGTCGTTGAGCAACTTTCCAGCCGCGTGATGGAGCGCGGCCGCTCCTTGCGCTCCATGGGCCGGATCTCGAAGTTCCGTCAGGATTGCCGTGAGTTCCGGCGGCTCTTCGGTGAATTTGCGCGTGTGTACAAGTGCGTTGTACGCGTTTGGCACGGCAATGCGCCTTTCTACTGCCTCTTTCAGATGAACCGCGGCTTCGTCCATACGACCGAGACTTGCGAGCGCGTGGGGCAGCCCCATCCGGGCGAGAGGATGATCTCGATTGATCTTGAGCGCCTTCTCGAAGAGCGGCAGCGCCATTTCTCCTTTGTCAAACGCATTGTAAGCATTACCCAAGGCACAAAGCGCTTCCACCAGATCCGGCTTCAATGCCAAGGCCTGCTGAATGTGCTTAATCGCCGGCGTAAATTCGCTGAGCTTCAAATAAATTTCGCCGAGGCTAAGGTGGTAGTAAGGGTTTCCAGGCTCTTCGCCGACCGCCCTGGCGAAATATCGCAAAGCTTTCTCGTCGTCGTAGCCGAGGCCGAGCGTTCCCAGGATATAGAGAGCCAACGGATGGTTCGGCGTGCGCGCCAACACGTGCTGGCAGAGTTCCTCTGCCTCAGCCAATCGTTCAGCTTTCTGGAGTTCTAGCGCCTGCCGCAGTGCCATATCGTCGGAATGGCCGCGAGCTGAACCGGCTTTTGGCTGCCTTTGCGGTGGTGCAGTTTTCGGCGATACGACCTTGCGCGATGTAGACTGGGTTTTGAGGTGCTTTGCCCAAGCGGGCGGCAATCGATTGCTCATTGTATTTCGCTAGCAAAAGCGGCAGGAGGAATCCAGTCGGAGCATGCAGTTTGTGTCGCGGACGAGACATCGCCCATGGCGAAAAACGGTATCGTCAGGTAGGCTGGGCAGCCACGTCTTGGGTTCCGTTCATCGAGACACGCCTAGCCGGCATTGGCCAAGCGCATCGACAAGCGGTGTAGCCCCCGTCAACTATGTCCATTTCCGCTTCTTATGCAACTTGCACCCACCTTTCACTCACGCTAGCAAGAAGCTCCCTTTCCACGCGAGCTTTCGTCATGCACTTGCGCCCTCCCCTCTCGCCGGTCATCGCCGCGCTTCCCTCGACCGTGCCGTTCGTGGGCCCGGAAGCACAGGAGCGTGAGCGCGGGCGGGCTTTCCGCGCCCGTATCGGCGCCAATGAGAGCAGTTTTGGCCCTTCGCAGCGTGTGATCGCTCGCATGGAGAGGGTCGCGCGTGATCAGTGGATGTATTGTGACCCCGACAATTACGATCTCAAGATAGCGGCCGCGGCGCATCACGACGTGGCAGTCGAGAATGTCGTTGTCGGTGAAGGCATAGACGGGCTGCTCAGCCTGGTGGCGCGCATGTATGTGGCGCCAGGCGATGCCGTGGTCACCTCGCTCGGCGCCTATCCAACCTTCAACTTCCATGTTGCCGGCGTCGGCGGGCGGCTGGTCACGGTCCCTTATGAGGACGACAGGGAAAGCCTGGATGGCCTGCTGGCGGCGGTCGTCAAGCAGAAGGCGCCGCTGGTCTATCTGTCCAATCCCGACAATCCGATGGGCAGTTGGTGGGAAGCCGATGAGATCATCCGCTTCATCGAGGCGCTGCCGGAAACCACGATGCTGGTGCTCGACGAGGCCTATGGCGAATTGGGGCCGGCCTCGGCCTTGCCGCCGATCGATGTCTCGCGCCCGAACGTCATCCGCATGCGCACCTTTTCAAAGGCATATGGGCTTGCCGGCATACGCTGCGGCTACGCCGTGGCGGAAGCCGAGGTCATCCGCGACTTCGAGAAGATCCGCAACCATTACGGCGTCAGCCGCATGGCGCAGATCGCCGGTGTCGAGGCGCTTGCCGATCAGGCCTATCTCGAGACGGTGGTGGCGCGGGTGGCTGCCGGGCGCCGCCGCATCGCGGCGATCGCCGACCAGAACGGCTTGAAGCCGCTTGCCTCGGCCACCAATTTCGTCACCATCGACTGCGGCCATGACGGCGCCTTCGCGCTGAAAGTGCTGCAGGGGCTGCTGTCGCGAGACGTGTTCATCCGCAAGCCGATGGCGCCAAGGCTCGACCGCTGCATCCGAGTCAGTGTCGGCCTCGACCACGAACTGGACATTTTCGCCGAGGAACTGCCCGGCGCGCTGGCGGCGGCGCGCGGAAACTAGCGCGTTTCCAAGCGCTCGGAAGCCATCGTTATGCCGAGCAGATGGCCGGTATATGCGATAATTCCGCGGCTTCCCTGATGGCCGGCCGGGCGGCCCGCCCGCGTCCCGTGGCTGATCAATTTGATGGCCATAATCCCTTCAGCAGTTGCCTTCGTTCGATCCTGCGCCAGACTCTAGGCAAGGGAGTGAGCAATGGATGACCGGACAAGAGCAGTGCAGGCGCGCGTCTACGGCAAGGTGCAAGGTGTCGGCTACAGGATCTGGGCGCGAGGCGAAGCGACCGGACTTGGGCTGTTAGGCTGGGTTCGCAACGAAAGAGACGGCTCGGTGACGGCGTGGCTTTCCGGGGCTGACGCGGCGATTTCAGGTATGGTCGAACGGCTTTGGCAAGGCCCGGCGGGCTCAGCGGTCTCAAGGGTGGATGTGGAGGAACTCGAGAGTTGGACCACGCCTGGAGATTTCAGGATCGTCGCATAGGCAGTCTTAAGTTATCCTTGAATTAATTGAACGTTCGTTTTATTATTGCCGCCCTGACGAGGCAACCATGGCGCGCACCACAGGATCGGACGGCGAACGAACCGAGGCGGCAGTCCGCGAGGCGGCGGTCAATCTGATCGCACGCTACGGCTATGAGGCGATGTCGATGCGCCAGCTGGCCGCCGAGGTCGGCGTGCAGGCCGCCGCGCTCTACCGCTATTTCCCGACCAAGGAAGACCTGCTGTTCACGCTGATGCGCGAGCATATGGAAGGGCTTCGCCAGGCTTGGGAAAACGCCAGGCCAGACCATGCCGATCCGATCGCGCAGCTTGCTGCTTATGTGCGCAATCACATCACTTTCCATATCGAGCGCCGGCACGCCACGCATGTGTCGAACATGGAGTTGCGCAGCTTGTCGCCCGACAGGCTGACGCAGATCCTGCGCCTGCGCACAGCCTACGAAAAGGAGCTGCGCGCCATCCTGCGCGACGGCGCCGAGGCGGGCACCTTCAATGTCGAGGACACCGGGCTGACGGCCATGGCGCTGATCCAGATGATGACCGGCGTCATCGTCTGGTTTCGCCCGGGCGAGCGGCTATCGATCACTGAAGTGACGGCGACATATCTTTCGATGACAATGCGCCTGGTCGGCGTCAGGATCGGTGATGCGGAGGAACGGCATGTATACGAGCACGCTCGGCTTCGGGCATGACGAGGAGATCGAAGCGCTGCGCGACATGGTGCGGCGCTTTGCCCAGGACAGGATCGCGCCTGTTGCCGCCGACATCGACCGGTCGAATGAATTCCCGGCGCATCTATGGCGCGAACTCGGCTCACTCGGCCTGCTCGGCATCACCGCCGACCCCGATTTCGGCGGCAGCGGCATGGGCTATCTCGCCCATGTGATCGCGGTCGAGGAGATTTCGCGGGCCTCGGCATCGGTCGGCCTCTCCTACGGCGCTCACTCAAATCTCTGCGTCAACCAGATCAACCGCTGGGCAACGCCGGCGCAGAAGGAAAAATTCCTGCCGGCGCTGTGTTCGGGCGAACATGTCGGCGCGCTGGCCATGTCGGAATCCGGCGCCGGCTCCGACGTCGTCTCGCTCAAGCTGCGCGCCGAGAAGCGCAATGACCGCTATGTGCTCAACGGCACCAAGATGTGGATCACCAACGGCCCGGACGCCGAAACGCTGGTCGTCTACGCCAAGACCGATCCGGAACGCAAATCGCGCGGCATCACCGCCTTCATCGTCGAGAAGGCGATGGCCGGATTTTCCGTGGCGCAGAAACTCGACAAGCTCGGCATGCGCGGCTCCAACACCGGTGAACTCGTGTTCGAGAATGTCGAGGTTCCCTTCGACAATGTGCTGCACGAGGAAGGGCGCGGCGTCGAGGTGCTGATGTCGGGGCTCGATTATGAGCGCACCGTGCTCGCCGGCGGCCCGATCGGCCTGATGGCCGCGTGCCTGGACGTGGCTATCCCCTATGTGCATGAGCGCAAGCAGTTCGGCCAGCCGATCGGCGAGTTCCAGCTGGTGCAAGGCAAGCTTGCCGACATGTACACGGTTATGAACGCCGCGCGCGCCTATGTCTATGCCGTGGCCGCGGCCTGCGACCGGGGCCAGACAACCCGCAAGGATGCCGCTGGCTGCGTGCTGTTCGCCGCCGAGAGGGCAACGCAGATGGCGCTCGATGCCATCCAGCTGCTCGGCGGCAATGGCTATATCAACGACTATCCGACCGGCCGCCTGCTGCGCGACGCCAAGCTCTACGAGATCGGTGCCGGCACCAGCGAAATTCGCCGCTGGCTGATCGGCCGCGAGATCATGGCGGAAGGGGTGTGATATGGCCGTCCTTCAAACCCAGATTTCACCCTCTTCCGAAACCTTTCGCGCCAATGCCGAACGCATGCGCGAACTGGTCGCCGACATCGCCGAGAATGCCGCCGCCGTCGAGCGCGGCGGCTCGGACGAGGCGCGCGAGCGGCACATTTCCCGCGGCAAGCTGTTGCCTCGGGAACGTCTCGCGCAATTGCTCGATACCGGATCGCCCTTCCTCGAGGTCGGGCAGTTCGCCGCGTGGTCGATGTATGGCGAGGAGATTTCCTCGGCCGGCATCATCGCCGGCATCGGCCGTGTCGAAGGCACCGAGGTGATGGTCGTCGTCAACGATGCCACGGTGAAGGGCGGCACCTATTATCCGCTGACGGTGAAAAAGCATCTGCGCGCGCAGGAGATTGCGCTGCAGAACAATTTGCCCTGCATCTATCTGGTGGACAGCGGCGGCGCCAATCTGCCCAACCAGGACGAGGTGTTTCCCGACCGCGAGCATTTCGGCCGCATCTTCTACAACCAGGCCAATATGTCGGCGGCCGGCATCCCGCAGATCGCCTGCGTCATGGGTTCCTGCACGGCCGGGGGCGCCTATGTGCCGGCGATGTCGGACGAGACGATCATGGTGCGCAACCAGGCAACCATCTTCCTCGGCGGCCCGCCGCTGGTGAAGGCGGCCACCGGCGAGGATGTCAGCGCCGAGGATCTGGGCGGTGCGGACGTGCACACACGGCTTTCCGGCGTCGCCGACCATTATGCGATGGACGACGAACATGCCCTCGCCATCTGCCGTCGCATCGTCAAGAACCTGAATCGGAACAAGGCCATAAGCCTGAACTTACACAAACCGATTCCGCCACTTCATCCGACGGACGAGCTCTATGGCGTGGTGCCGACCGATCTGCGCCAGCCTTACGATGTGCGCGAGGTCATTGCCCGTCTTGTCGACGGCTCCGAGTTCGATGAGTTCAAGCAGAACTACGGCACAACTCTGATCACCGGTTTTGCCCATCTCCATGGCATGCCGGTCGGGATCATCGCCAACAACGGCGTGCTGTTTTCCGAAAGCGCGCTGAAGGGCGCGCACTTCATTGAACTGTGCTGCCAGCGCAAGATTCCACTTGTCTTCCTGCAGAACATCACCGGCTTCATGGTCGGCCGGAAATACGAGGCAGGCGGCATTGCCAAGGACGGCGCCAAGCTGGTCATGGCCGTTGCCACCGCCAAGGTGCCGAAGGTGACCGTCATCATCGGCGGTTCGTTCGGGGCCGGCAATTACGGCATGTGCGGCCGCGCCTACTCGCCGCGTTTCCTGTGGATGTGGCCGAACGCCCGCATCTCGGTGATGGGCGGTGAGCAAGCAGCAACCGTGCTCGCCATGGTCAAGCGCGAAGGCATCGAGCGCAAGGGCGGCGCATGGAGCGCGGAGGAAGAGACGAAGTTCAAAAAGCCGATCCTGATGAAATACGAGCATGAGGGCCATCCGCTCTACTCATCCGCCCGCCTCTGGGACGACGGCATCATCGACCCGGCGAAGACGCGCGAAGTGCTGGCACTGAGCCTTTCCGCGGCACTCAACGCCGAAATCGAGGAGACGCGCTTCGGCGTGTTCAGGATGTGAGATGAGGCAGGCGCTGGACAGGATCCGCATCCGCACCGGCGACATCACGAAGCTGGATGTCGACGCCATCGTCAATGCCGCCAACACCTCGCTTCTCGGTGGCGGTGGGGTCGATGGCGCCATTCACCGCGCGGCGGGCCGCGAGCTCGAATTCGAGTGCCGGATGCTGAACGGCTGCAACGTTGGCGAGGCCAAGATCACCAAGGGCTATAAACTGCCGGCTCGGCATATCATCCACACGGTCGGGCCAGTCTGGCAAGGCGGCGGCAAGGGCGAAGCCGAACTGCTGACCTCCTGCTACCGGCATTCGCTCGAAATAGCCGTCGCCAATGACTGCCGCTCAGTGGCATTTCCAGCAATCTCGACGGGTGTCTACCGCTATCCGAAAGAGGCTGCGGCCGGAATCGCCGTCGATGCGGTCAGTGACTTCATCGAACGGAGCGCGGTTCCCGAAATCGTTATTTTCTGCTGCTTCGACGAACCAATGGCGGAAATATACCGGCGGGCCCTTGCTGCATTGGGTGACAATTGAACTTTACAAACCAGACTTTTCGTCCACTCACGACATTGCGAGCCATCCCTGCAGAGCTGGTGGCATCGGAAAAAGTTCGCTATTGCTCATCCTGCACTTTGCAGCGGGGATGGGGCAAAAATGAAACTGAAATATTTTCGGAGGGTGTCCACCTCAATACTTTCGGCATTGCTTCTATTCGCGGCATCTGGCGCGAGCACGGCCGGATCGCTAGCGGGACGCGTGGGAGACAAGCACTTCCCGCCGACTTTGTCGGGAGATCCGAAATCGCCATGCACAAAGGCCTACAAAGCCTATGTGGCGGCCAGTGGCCATTCCGCCTACGCCACCACGCCATATTCAAGGGTGGTTTCACTGTACATCCTGTGCGGCGCGCGCCTGAATGCGCCATCGCGAAAGGTGGCGGAAGAGCTTGCCATGAAATCCTGCGTGGCCACGCGCGCGCATTACAAAGTAACGAATGGCGGCGCCTGCGAGATCGCCGCCTCGAAATAGGCGTGCGCCCACCAACATGGCGCCGCCCGACGCAAATCCGGGAGGCTCCATGTTCAGCAAAATCCTGATCGCCAACCGGGGCGAGATCGCTTGCCGTGTCATTCGCACGGCCCGGAAGCTGGGCGTGCACACCGTCGCTATCTATTCGGATGCCGACGCCAAGGCCCTGCATGTCGAGATGGCGGATGAGGCGGTTCATATCGGCCCCTCGCCCGTCGGCGAGAGCTACCTGCGCGGCGACAGGATTGTCGCGGCCGCCCTGGCGACGGGCGCGCAGGCGATCCATCCCGGCTACGGCTTCCTGTCGGAAAACCCTGATTTCGTCGACCAGGTGGTTGCGGCAGGCCTCACCTTCATCGGTCCGTCGGCGGCCTCGATCCGCGCCATGGGGCTGAAGGACGCCGCCAAGCGGCTGATGGAGAAAGCCGGCGTTCCGGTCGTGCCGGGCTATCATGGCGAGGCGCAGGAAATCGTGCTGCTCGCCTCCAAGGCACGCGAGATCGGCTATCCCGTGCTGATCAAGGCGCGCGCGGGCGGCGGCGGCAAGGGCATGCGGCGCGTCGAGCATCCCGATGATTTCTCCGAGGCGCTGTCCAGCGCTCGGCGCGAGGCAAAGGCCGCTTTCGGCGACGACCGCGTTCTGGTCGAGAAGTATGTCGACAAGCCGCGGCACATCGAAGTGCAGGTTTTCGGCGACAACTTCGGCAATGCCGTGCATCTCTACGAACGTGACTGCTCGGCGCAGCGCCGGCACCAGAAGGTGATCGAGGAAGCGCCTGCCCCTGGCATGACGTCGGCTTTGCGCAAGGCGATGACGGAAGCGGCGGTGAAAGCCGCCAAGGCGATCAATTATTCCGGCGCCGGCACCATCGAGTTCATTGTCGACGCCTCGCAAGGCCTGAAGGCCGACCGCTTCTGGTTCATGGAAATGAACACACGCCTGCAGGTCGAGCACCCCGTAACCGAGATGGTGACGGGCACCGATCTGGTCGAGTGGCAGTTGCGGATCGCCAGCGGCGAAAGACTGCCGAAGACACAGAGCGAGATTGCGCTTGCCGGCCATGCCTTCGAAGCGCGCATCTATGCGGAGGATGCGGCACGAGGGTTCCTGCCCGCGACGGGCACGCTGCGTCATCTGAAGTTTCCCCAGACAGCACCCGAGGCGGCCACGATGCGCATCGAGACCGGCGTGCGGGCCGGCGATGCGATCTCACCCTATTACGATCCAATGATCGCGAAGCTGATCGTCCATGCAGAGGACAGGCAAGCGGCGCTGGAAGCCCTCGGCGTGGCGCTGTCGCAAACCGAAATTGCCGGTTCCACCGTCAACACCGCCTTTCTTGCCGCCCTTGCCGCCGATCCGGATTTTTGTGCGGGCGACGTCGACACTGGCCTGATCGGCAGGCATCATGATGCATTGACCGAGATCGCACCGCCAACCGGCGCAATCACCTCGGCAGCCGCCCTTGCCGCCTCCGGTGCCGTGGCATTGCCGCCATCGAACGACCCTTGGTCGTCGCTTTCCGGCTACGCACATTTCCACGGCGTGGCGCGGCGCACGCGGCTGAAATTCGGCGAGGACGATATTCTGGCCAAGGTTTCGGTGCGGGCGGACGGGCGCTTCCAGGTGGCGCTCGATGCACCCTATGACAGCGCCAATTCGCACGACCTGCGGGCCCTTCCTCGCCTCGCCCGCTGGCCTGGCCACGTCACCGTATTCGAAGGCGCTGTCGGCTATACCTTCGCGGTGCCGGACCCCTTGGCCAAAAGCGATGACGCGGCAGCCGCCTCCGGCAGCCTGCGCGCGCCGATGCCGGGTCTGGTCAAGCTGGTGCGCGCGTCAAAGGGCGATACCGTGATCAAGGGGCAACCGCTGCTGATCCTCGAGGCCATGAAGATGGAGCACACCATCGCCGCGCCGCATGACGGAGTGATCGCCGAGATCGCCACGGAAGGTGCACAGGTCACCGACGGAACGGTACTTGTCCGCTTTGTTGAGGATCAGAACGCGTAGAGCGCATTGCCGGCACAAAAGAAATGGCCGGGATGACCCGGCCATTTCGTTGGATTCATTACTCGAGATTACTGCGCGATCGGCGCGTACTTGCCGTTATGCCACTGATTGATGTCGTAGCTGGCATTCTTAAGGTCGCCCTTCTCGTCGAAGGTGACTTCACCGACAACGGTGCTGATCGGCTGACCATTCTTCAACGCTTCGGCAACCTTGCCCGGATCGTCGCTGCCGGCGCGCTTGATGCCTTCGGCGAAAGCCTGGATCACGGCGTAGGAGAACAGCGTGAAGCCTTCCGGCACAAAGCCGCCTGCCTTGATCTTCTCGATGGCGGCCTTGGCTTCCGGCTTTGCCTGCGGATCCGACGGGAACACGAACATGGTCCCTTCGCCGGCCGGGCCGGCAACCTGCCAGAACTCCGGCGAAGCGATGGAGTCGGGCATGATCAGCTGGAACTTCAGGTTCTGCTCAGCCGACTGACGCAGGATCAGGCCGGCTTCAGGGTGATAGCCGCCGAAATAGACGACATCGGCCTTGAGGTCCTTCAGCTTGGTGACGAGGGCCGAATAGTCCTTCTCGCCGGGGTTGATGGCGTCGTAGTACACTTCCTTGAGGCCGCCGGCATTCATGGTTGACTTGACGGCATCCGCCACGCCCTGGCCGTAAGCACTCTTGTCGTGCAGAATGACGACGTTCTTGCCGGCATATTTCTTGGCGATCCACGGACCGATGAAGGCGCCCTGCGCGTCGTCGCGTGTGTACAGGCGCATGATTGTCGACCAACCCTTTTTAGCGGCGTCGTCCGTAAGCACGGGGTTCGAGGACGCCGGGCTCATCATCAGCGCGCCCGCTTCGGCATAGACGGCGGACGCCGGAATGCTCGAACCCGAGCAGGCGTGGCCGTCGATGAACTTGACGCCGTTGGCGACGATGCGGTTGGCGACCGACACGGCCTGTTTCGGATCACACTGGTCGTCCTCGATGTCGAGCTTGATCATCGAACCGTTGACGCCGCCCGCGGCATTGATGGCGTCGGCGGCGGCCTGCGCGCCCTGCTTGAACTGATCGCCGATGGTGGCGAGCTGTCCGGTCATCGGACCGACCACGGCGAAAGTGATGTCGTCGGCGAGCGCAACCGGCGCACTCATCATCAGCCCGAAAATGGCCGCGCCCAAAATACTCATTCTTTTCATGACAATAGAACTCCTCCACTCGCGCGCGGCCGCCCCGGCCACGCTTCTTCCAGAGAGGCCGGACAATTTCATCCTTCATCGAACCTGTCTAGGCGCATTGACGTCACTCGATTGGGCCTGCATGGCCTCGTCCACGCAAAAAAGCCACGCCAGCCTTGTTCCGGCTGGTCGTGGCTTTTTTGCCTGTCGGCTGCTTCCCCAACGCCCCCGCGCCGTGAACCCCACCTTGGCCATCCCTGTCTTCTATCGGCCCTGATCTTGTCCGAAAGCCGGAGTCCGCTTTTGGCGATCATGGTCCGTCGCGCGGCTGGGCCTGTCGCGCCTGCCGCATTCTTGTTCTTGTCGTTCGACTGTCTGCGCAGCCTTTCCCTGTTGCGGCCCGGCCATCTTGCGCGGCCTTGGCCAATATCTCCCCGTCTGGCGGAAACTCAGTGCATGGTCATCCATTCGCGGGCTTCGCGCAGCGCCCTGGCGATCTCGACCTTCGACATGGCCGCAGACAGTTCCGAGCGCAGTTCCGCGGCGCGGGCCGAACCCTTGATGGCGGCGATGTTGAACCATTTGTGGGCGGCAACGACATCGGTCTCGCAATCGCGGCCAGTCGCATACATCATGCCCAGTTCGAAAAGAATGTCGGCCTGGGCAGTTGCCCCCATGGCGCCGAAGCCTGTTTCCAGCATTTCAAAACGTGCCATTTTAGTCCCCTGTCTGGCTCCCGAGAGCTGCCTCCGTTTGTCTTGTCCGGGCTGCTCTTTCGATGCTTTCGAGAATGCCGCGCAGGCTTGAATCCGTCGTTAAATGGCGTGCTTAATTTGAGGAAAACAAAGCTAAAACAATAGGTAAACGCGAAAATTCGTTAAGGATACGAAGCCAGCAGTTCAGCCGGTTTGCGCCAAATTTGACGAAAATTTGCGGGAGCGGAATCAACACTCCGCTAACCACGGGAAACAAACACGAAGCGCCGACCGTTTTTCATTTCCTCTCCGACGAGCCGAATTCAGGCGTTTTCAGAATCCCAAAGTCTTCCGTTGCGGCACCGCTTTTGTTTTGGCGGGAGCTGGATTAGCTTACGTTTGCGTAAGCGGCAGACCGGCGAGGCGGAGCATGCGGCCGGCTATCCATAGGGAGAAGAACATGTCTCGAAAAATAAGCGTGGTCCTTGCAGCCACATTGATCATGGCGGGGACGGCGTGGGCCGATCCGATCGAGGGTAACTGGAAGACGCAAGCCGGCGACACCGCGGCCATTTCAGGCGGCGGCTCATTCTCCATCACGCTCAAGTCCGGCAAATATGCCGGCAAGACCATCGGCTCGCTCAATGCGGCCGGCGACAACAAATATGCCGGCAGCATCACCGATCCGGCAAACGACAAGACCTATTCGGGCAAGGCGACATTGTCGG
This sequence comes from Mesorhizobium sp. B4-1-4, assembly GCF_006439395.2. Taxonomy (NCBI): domain Bacteria; kingdom Pseudomonadati; phylum Pseudomonadota; class Alphaproteobacteria; order Hyphomicrobiales; family Phyllobacteriaceae; genus Mesorhizobium; species Mesorhizobium sp. B4-1-4. The sequence continues at coordinate 979,687 of NZ_CP083950.1, read as the reverse complement.
GCACCTCGCTCAAGATGAGCGGTTGCGTGCTCGGCGGACTGATCTGCAAGAGCCAGACCTGGCACAAGCTCTGATCGACCATTCCCTTCTGACCTCAAAGCGGGGCCTGGCAGGCCCCGCTTTCGTTTGATCGATGCGCTGGAGCTGGCGCTTTATGTGCGGTCTGCCGCCGTCCGAAGGCGGCGGCCAGACGAGATCCCTTCAATCAATTTGAACCGCAGATGAACGCCGGCATCAGAGCCGGTTCAGAGGCATCAGGGCATTCTCCCGCGCATTGAAGGAGACACCACCCCATGCTCGCCCGCCGCTTCACCATCGTCTGCCTGCTGATGAGCCTGTTTGGAATGTTCTTCGCCATCCTCGTCGCCGAAGTGGGCCGTCCGGTGCGTTCCTGGGACAAAGCCACCAGACTCTGCCGCCTCGCCTGCCCGACCAACCTTCGCCATTGAAACCAGAGTATCCGGACCTCGAAAAGAAAAGCTCGGACATCACGGACCGTACCGCCGCCAACGCCCTCAAGACCCTTCGGCTTCTGCCGTGAGCGGCGCTCATCCTGATACTTCTGGCCGCCCCGGTCCTGGCCGTGCCGATGATGCGCGCCGATACCGGGTCGACGATCGAGGCGCCGGCGCTGAAGAAGTCCGGCATGGGGTTGGTTCTGCTGGTCAGCCTGCAGCGGGGATGAAGAAAAATGCTGCTTTGAGCGGCTTCGGTGGCAAGCCCCCTCCCAACCGCTCGTCCAAGTCTCTATATTGAGCCATGGAAAAGCGAATCTACCCCCAAGCCATCGAATCTGTCGTCATGCCGGAGCCTTTTGGCCGGCAAAGCTTTCACAGCGCCGAAAAAGCGGTCGCAGCACTGCAGATGCTCTACGACCGCAACACCAAATTCCTGCGCGATTCCTTCGCCGCGCTCGCCGCCGGCGGCGACAGCAGCAAGCGCTACCGCGCCTTCTATCCCGAGATCGGCGTCACCACGAGTTCGTTCACCCAGGTGGACTCGCGCCAGGCCTACGGCCATATGCCGACGCCCGGTCATTTCGCCACCACGATTACCCAGCCGCGGCTGTTCGAGAATTACCTCGTCGAGCAGCTTCGCCTGATCATGCGCAATCACGGTGTGGCGGTGACGGTCTCGGAATCGACCACGCCGATCCCCCTGCATTTCGCCTTCCTGGAGGGCGCCTATGTCGACGGCGCGGCGGCCGAACGCATCAAGCGGCCGATCCGCGACCTGTTCGACGTGCCGGACCTCGACGGCACCGACGATCAGATCGCCAACGGCACGTTCGAGGTCGCCTTCGGCGAGCCTCGGCCACTGGCGCCATTCACCGCGCAGCGCATCGATTATTCGTTGCACCGCATGACGCACTATACGGCCACCAGCCCGCAGCATTTCCAGAATTTCGTGCTGTTCACCAATTATCAGTTCTACATCGACGAGTTCGTCGCCCGCGCGCGCGACCTGATGGAGAATGGCGGCGGCGGCTATGTGGAATTCGTCGAGCCGGGCAATGTCGTGACCCGGGCCGACGCCGGCGCGGCAAGCGAGGGCACCCCACCCGCCCGCCTGCCGCAGATGCCTGCCTACCACCTGAAGAAGCCGAACCATGGCGGCATCACCATGGTCAATATCGGGGTTGGGCCTTCCAACGCCAAGACGATCACCGACCACATCGCGGTGCTGAGGCCGCATGCCTGGGTGATGCTTGGCCACTGTGCCGGGCTGCGCAACACCCAGGCGCTGGGCGACTATGTGCTGGCGCACGCCTATGTGCGCGAGGACCATGTGCTCGACGACGATCTTCCGGTGTGGGTGCCGATCCCGCCACTGGCCGAAATCCAGGTCGCGCTCCAGGAAGCGGTTGCCGAGGTCACCGGCCTGTCCGGCTACGATTTGAAGCGCATCATGCGCACCGGCACGGTCGCCACCATCGACAATCGCAACTGGGAACTGCGCGACCAGCGCGGACCGGTGCAGCGCCTGTCGCAGTCGCGCGCCATCGCGCTCGACATGGAATCGGCGACGATCGCCGCCAATGGTTTCCGCTTCCGCGTCCCCTACGGCACGCTGCTGTGCGTTTCCGACAAGCCGCTGCACGGCGAGCTGAAGCTGCCCGGCATGGCGACCGAGTTCTATAAGCGCCAAGTGGCGCAACACCTGACAATCGGCATCAGGGCAATGGAGAAGCTGGCCGAGATGCCGATGGAGCGATTGCATTCACGCAAGCTCCGGAGCTTTTCCGAGACGGCATTCCAGTAGGCGATCGTGAAGCCGCGGCGAGGCAATTCGTCGTCTTGCCCGGGCCGCGATTTGGCCCATAAGCAGATCGAACGATCGTCAGGCGGCATTCGGCAGATATGACCCCAATGACAACAGGCGCGCGCTCGAACATGACTGCTGGGTTGGCATTCCTGGCGATGATGGCCTTGTCGGCGGCCCTGTTGGCCGGTTTCTTCGGCTCGCTGCACCCCGCTTTCGATTCCTTCTCGCATTTCCGCATGCACCTCGGCGTGCTTGTCGCGTTGCTTGCCCTGCCGCTGCTGGCCAGTTCGTTTCGGCTGCAGGCCGCGGCGGCCCTACTCTTTGCCGTCGCCAGCCTCGCGACGACGGCAAGTGCGCTGCCCAGATTCTGGCCGCAGCAGGCCGTCGCCAAACCGGCGGATAAAATGACTTACAGCCTGTTGCAGATGAATCTGCGCTTCAACAACCCGACACCGAAGAAAGTGCTTTCCCTGATCGGCCGCACCAATCCGGACGTGATCACCCTCGACGAAGTCTCGGCGATGTGGGCGACCGAGTTCAGCTATATCGCCAGCGCCTACCCCTACCGCATTCTTTGCGACTATCCCAACGGCATGTTCGGCGTAGCGCTGCTGTCGCGCCGGCCATTCGTCGCCGGCACCGCGCCGCGTTGCGAGCCGCGGGGCGCGATGGCGACCGCCACCATTGATTTCGGCGGGATCGGTGTCGACGTCGCCGCGATCCATTTGAGCTGGCCCTGGCCGAAGGAGCAATACTGGCAGATCGGCGAACTGGCGGAACCACTGGTCGCGCTCGGCGAGACCGCGATCCTGGCCGGCGATTGCAACGCCGTGCCGTGGAGCGCGGCTGTGCGGCGGGTCGCGGCTCTCGGCGGGCTGACACTTATGCCTTCGGCCGGCCCGACCTGGATCCACCGGACGCTGCCCGACGTCCTGCGCCGCTATGCGGGCCTGCCTATCGACCAGGTGTTCAGCAAGGGCGCATTGACGATCCTGTCGTCGACGCGAATGGAGGATACCGGCTCCGACCATCTGCCGGTCCTGGTCCAGTTCACGCTGCGGCCCGACGACAAGCAGCCTCATGACGAACATGAGAGCGCGTTGGCCTCGAACAATCCGATTCCCACGCCGCGCGGCTGAGCGCGCCTTCGTCCTCTCCAGGATGACGACTGGATCGGCCTTCAGGGCTTCCCCACCAAAGCGTCGACAAGGTGCTCGACATGGCCGCCGTTGCGGTGCTCGCGCGCGTCGAAAGCGTTCTGCTTGGCTTCGTATTCGGCATAGATGGCGTTGATGCGCCGTCTCGCCTCAAAGTGTGTGCCCGTGCAGAACCAGTTGTCCGGGCGTTCCAGGCCGGCAAGCGCGGTCTCGGTCGCGCGCATCATCGCCTTGGCGATGCTGCCGTGCGTGTGCTCGTGCTTGCGGACGCCAGCCATGAACCGGTCCCAACGCTTGCGCAGGCCTGGGCTTGCCGGCGAGAACCGCGGGAAAGTGTAGGTCAGATCAAGGGTGCCGTTGGCCTGCCGCAAATGACAAATCCCATCCTGGCGGCTGATATCGAGTTCCCAGTGGACGGTGTAGCCGGTTTCGGCGATGGCACGTGTCATATAGCCGTGCTTGGGTCCCTGCCGGTCCATCGCCTCGACAAGCTCGGCCCCGGTCTCTCCGGCAACATCATAGGTACGGACGCGGACGATGAGCTTAGTGGCCGCCGATGCGGCTGACACGCAGGACAGCGCACAGGCCGCGGCAAGCATTGTCAGGCTGGTCAGGCGCATGTCCGCCTCCTTTGTGGGTAGCCAAGCAGACCACACTCGGCGAGGCGCTTCAACGGGCTTGCGCGAAGCCGCCAGTCTCGCGATGGCGGCAGCAGATCGGCCGCCACTCACATATTCTGGTAGACCGGGCCTTCTCCGCCCTGCGGCGGCACCCAGTTGATGTTCTGGTTCGGGTCCTTGATATCGCAAGTCTTGCAGTGGACGCAGTTCTGCGCGTTGATGACGAAGCGCACGTCCTTGGCCGAGGGATCGGCGGCTGCGTTGCCGTCCTTGTCGACCCATTCGTAGACACCGGCCGGGCAATAGCGTGTGGAAGGCCCGGCGAAGACATCGTGCTCGGAGCGCTGCTGCAGCGCCATGTCGCCGACGATGAGGTGCACCGGCTCGTTTTCCTCGTGATTGGTGTTGGACAGGAACACCGAGGACAGGCGGTCGAATGTCAGCACGCCATCCGGCTTCGGATAGGCGATCTTCTTGTGCTGGGCGGCGGGTTCGAGTGTGGCATAGTCGGCCTTGCCATGCTTCAGCGTACCGAAGGGCGAGAAACCGAACAGCGTGTTCAGCCACATGTCGAGGCCACCGAGGCTGACGCCGACGATGGTGCCGAAGCGCGACCAGAGCGGCTTGACGTTGCGCACCTTCTTCAGATCCTTGCCGATGTCGGTCGCGCGCCACGCCGCCTCGTAGGAGGAAAGCTCGTCATTGGCACGGCCGGCGCCGATCGCCTCGGCGACATGCTCGGCCGCCAGCATTCCCGACAGCACCGCATTGTGGGAGCCCTTGATGCGCGGCACGTTGACGAAGCCCGCCGCGCAGCCCATCAGCACGCCGCCAGGGAAGGACAGTTTCGGCACCGATTGCCAACCGCCTTCCGTGATGGCGCGCGCGCCGTAGCCGAGCCGCTTTGCGCCTTCGAACGTCCCCGCGACCGCCGGATGGGTCTTGAAGCGCTGAAATTCCTCGAAGGGCGACAGATATGGGTTTTTGTAGTTGAGGTGGACGACGAAGCCGACCGCCACCTGGTTGTCCTCCAGATGGTAAAGGAACGAGCCGCCGCCAGTCTTCATGTCAAGCGGCCAGCCAAAGGAATGCTGCACCAGGCCCGGCCGGTGGTTCTCCGGCTTGACCTGCCAGAGTTCCTTCAGACCGATGCCATACTTGCCGGGCTCGCGGCCGTCGGAAAGCTTGTATCTGGCGATCAGCTGCTTGGCGAGCGAGCCGCGCGCGCCTTCGCCGATCAGCACATATTTGCCCATCAGTGCCATGCCCGGCGCGAAGCCCGGGCCATGCGTGCCGTCCTTCTCGACGCCCATGTCGCCGGTGACGACGCCGGTGACGGCGCCTTCTCCATTATAGAGCAGCCCGGCGGCGGCAAAGCCCGGATAGATCTCGACGCCAAGCGCCTCGGCCTTGGTCGCCAGCCAGCGGCAGACATTACCGAGCGAGACGATGTAATTGCCGTGGTTGTTCATCAGCGGCGGCATCAGGAAATTGGGCAGGCGGAACGAGCCGGCCGGGCCGAGCACCAGGAAATGATCCGCGGTGACGGGCGTCTTGAAAGGGTGGCCTTCCTCTTCGCGCCAGCCAGGCAGCAGCCGGTCGATGCCGATCGGATCGACGACGGCGCCCGAGAGGATATGGGCGCCGACCTCGCCGCCCTTTTCCAGCACGACGACGGAAAGCTCGGGATTGACCTGCTTGAGGCGGATGGCCGCGGCAAGGCCGGCCGGTCCTGCACCGACGATGACCACGTCGAATTCCATGCTTTCGCGTTCGATATCGCTCATCAACCCCTCCGCACTGGCTTGCCGCTGGTCGCGCATCTTGCTGGCTCCTGCGCTGCATAGCGCATCAATTGACGACAGGAAACCGGCGCATGCGTGACAATGCGGATTTGGCCAAAAAGTCGCGCATCTTGCGGCATCGTAGCCGTTTCTGCACAGCGCGGCCCGCCAACCCAGCGTTTTTTAATTGTTCGACGGCTTGCTTATCGGCCATACTTCCCGCCATGCGCATTCCCGGGCCAGCCGGCTTTTCTTCGACGCGCTTTCCATCGACGCCCGGCCGGGCCAGCCGGGCGATTCTTCTTGCTCTTCTAACGTTGGCACCAGGTCACGCCGCCCCGAACGAGGTGAAGGTCTGGGCAACAGGCGCCTACTCCTTCTCCGACGAGCTTGGCGGCTTCCGCATCACCGGAGCCTCAGGCATCGGAACGAGGGACGATCCGCTGGTCATCACTGAAGAGCTGAATTCAGCGACACCGGTGACGCTGACCATCCGCACGACAAAGCCGATCCAGCCATTCGGCAAGGCGGGTGAGTTCGCCAATGGTATCATGTATATGCGCATCGACGTGCTCAACAACAGCGGCCAGGCCTGGATCGAGTTCCAGTTCGAGCTTCAGGAAATACTGGATCAGCCAAGCGTGTTTGGAGACGGACTTTCGTTCGACCAGCGCAACAAGACGCCCGACAATATCTGGTCGAGCAACTTCGCCGATTTCGACCGCGACTTCGAACCCTATGACCGACTGCTGTTCAGGAATGGCAAGGTCGACCCGCTGAAGACCGCCAGCTTCGAATTCCTGATGACCGACTACACGCCGCGATGGACCTTCTACCTGGTGCAGGACCCACGCATACCGACGGGATAGCGCGGTCTGAACAACTTGCAAATCGTGGTCGCGCGGACGATGGTGGCGCCATGACTGCCACCGCCCCCAACACCCCAGCCGAAATCGCCGAGCTGCTCGCCTTCTATGCCAGCACGGGCGTCGACGAGGCGTTGGAGGACATACCCATCAACCGGTTCGCCGAAGCTTCTCGTCCGAAGCAATCCGAGCGCGCGCCTGCACCGGTCGCGCCCGCCCACGAAAACAGACCCCAGGAGCGGCCCTCATTGGCCCTCCGCGGCGACCAAAGCAGAGCTGCGGGTCAGCAAACGGCATCGCCCGGGTTGGATGCAAGCAAGGTGCCGGATGCGCCGGCGCGTACCGTGGCCGCCGCCGTGCCCGACGAGGCGCAGGCCGCCCTCGCCCGGCAAATCGCGGCGCGCGCTTCCACCCTCGAAGAGCTGCGCCAGCACATGGCGACGTTCGACGGCTGCAATCTCAAGGCCACCGCCAAGAACCTGGTGTTCGCCGACGGCAATCCGGAGGCCGCGGTCATGCTGGTGGGCGAAGCGCCGGGCCGTGACGAGGACATCGAGGGGCTACCCTTCGTCGGCCGTTCCGGCCAGTTGCTCGACCGCATGCTGGCCGCGATCGGGCTCGACCGCACGTCCGTCTACATTGCCAACGTCATTCCCTGGCGGCCGCCGGGCAACCGCACGCCGACGCCGCATGAGACCGAGATCTGCCGGCCCTTCATCGAGCGGCAGATCGAGTTGGTCAATCCCAAGGTGTTGGTCAATCTCGGCGGCCCGTCGGCCAAGACCTTGCTCAACACCTCCGAAGGCATCCTCAGGCTGCGCGGCAATTGGCGCGTCCACACAACGGCCTCCGGCATCGCCATTCCGGCCATGCCGACACTGCACCCGGCCTATCTCCTGCGGACGCCCGCGCATAAGAAACTGGCGTGGCGGGATTTTCTCGAAGTGAAGGCGAAGCTGCGGGCGCTCCCGTAGACTCTTTGTTTTTACGCAATTCCGGACGGAAAACCGCTACGCACTTTTCCTGGAATTGCTCCAGCGATAACCTTGCAGGTAATTGAAATGTGCCCGGCGTCGACCTAATCATCCCTCCATGACAACAGCCCAGCCCTCCGCCGGCAGTCTGATCCGGGAATGGCGTACGCGCCGCCGCATGAGCCAACTCGACCTCGCCACGGAGGCCGAGATTTCGCAGCGGCATCTGAGCTTCGTCGAGAGCGGACGCGCCGCGCCCTCGCGCGACATGGTGCTGCATCTAGCCGAGCAGCTCTCGATACCACTTCGGCAACGCAACCACTTGCTGCTGGCGGCGGGCTTCGCGCCGAGCTTCAGCGAACGGCCGCTGACCGATACGACACTGGCGCCGGCGATGGCGGCAGTCGAGATCGTGCTGAAGGGTCATGAGCCGTTCCCGGCGCTGGCCGTGGACCGGCACTGGAACCTGGTTTCGGCCAATGCCGCGATCGCGCCCTTCCTCGCCGGTGTCAGCGAGACTGCGCTGCTGACGCCCCCGGTCAATGTGCTTCGCCTCAGCCTTCACCCCGGCGGCATCGCGCCGCGCATCGTCAACCTCCAGGAATGGCGCACGCATCTGCTCCAGCGCCTGAAGCACCAGAACGATGCCACCGGCGACCCGGTTTTGATCGAGTTGGAGCGCGAATTGCGTGGCTATCCCTCCGGCCTCAAGGGCAGCCGGCCGGCACCCGTCGAGCCGAATGCCATCGCGCATCCGCTCAGGCTTGCCCATGGCGATCAGGTGCTGTCGTTCATCAGCACCATAACGGTGTTCGGCACACCGCTCGACGTGACCTTGTCGGAGCTGGCGATCGAATCCTTTTTCCCGGCGGACGAACAGACACGAGCGGTGCTGGTGCGGCTGGCGAAGGAACGGGCCGAACGGTCGTGATCAGCCCTGCGGCAAGGCCGCCTTTCGCGTCCTCGTGCGTTCCAGGCCCAATTGCCTCTCACGCCAGATGATGAAGATACCGGCGGCCACCACGATCACACCACCGACCAGGGTGCTGAGCGAGGTCACATCGCCGAAAACGAAATAACCGACGACGACGCCGAGGATCATCGAGGTGTATTCGAAGGGCGCCACGACCGACGCTTCGGCATGCCGGTAAGCCGCCGTCATCAGGATCTGACCGAGGCCGCCGCAAAACCCGGCCAGGACGAGGAGCGCGGCTTGCATTTGCGTCAGCGATTGCCAGCCGAAAGGCAGCGTCAGCAGCGAGAGCACGCTAGCCGTCGAGGAGAACCATAGCACAATGGTCGCCGTCTTCTCGGTCTGCACGAGATTGCGCACGAGCAGCATGGCGACAGCCGAGATGGCCGCGGCCACCAGCACGGCCACCACGCCCAGGACCTCCTGATCGTCGAGCCCCTCGCCCGAGTTGAGCAGGGTCAGTTCCGGCCACGAAATGATGAGCACGCCAATAAGACCAACGGCAACGGCGCTCCAGCGATAGACGCGGATCGTCTCGCCGAGGAAGATCGAGGAGAACACCACGACCAGCAGCGGCTGCGCATAGTTCAAGGTGATCGCCTCCGGGAGCGGCAGCCTGGTCAGCGCGAAGAAGCCAAGTCCCATGGCGCCAACGCCAACGATGCCGCGCGCGACATGGTTGAAGGGCCGTTTGGTGACGAATGCCGTGGCCAGCTGTCTCTTGAATGCCAGGAAAGCAATGATCGGGAAGATGGCGAACAAGGAACGGAAGAAAACGATCTGGCCCGCGGGCACGTCGCCAGCCGCCTTGATGCAGGTTTGCATGCCGACGAAAACCGCCACGGAGACGATCTTCAGCGCGATGCCCGTCAGCGTATCGTGCCCGCCGGTGGTCTCTGCTTGCGCCCTCACTCCTGATGTCACGCTATCGATGCGTCCTTGATCATTGCTCAGATCCGTCCCCGCGTTGTTGGGAAGGAGCGCCTGGAAATCGGCCTTCTCACAGTTTTGTCGAAGGACTGTTTCGTGTAAAGAGCGCGGGCTTCGAATTTTTTGGACCAGTCAGACCATGTCTGGTCCCCGGAAAGACAGGAAAAGCCAGGGAATGCGCACTGACACAGGCCAGGTCTTCAAACTGGAAGACTATCGCCCCAGCGACTACCTCATTCCGGAAACGAACCTTGAATTCCGTCTTTCGCCCCAGGCCACGATCGTCACCGCAATATTGACGATCGAGCGTCGGGCGGGCGTTGCCGCGTCGGCGCCGCTGGTGCTCGACGGCGACGGGCTGACGCTCAAACGCATCGAGATCGACGGCAAGAAAGCGAAGCCGGCGGATCTGTTGATCGGCCCCGACCAGTTGACCATTCTCAAGCCACCGGCAGCGGGCCGCTTCCGGTTGCTGATCGCAACAGAAGTGGCGCCGGCCGGCAATGAAGCCCTGATGGGTCTCTACCGCTCGAACAACGTCTATTGCACGCAATGCGAGGCCGAGGGCTTTCGCCGCATCACCTATTTCCTCGATCGCCCCGATATCCTGTCCGTCTACACCGTGCGGATCGAAGCGCTGCGCGACGAGGCGCCGCTACTTCTGTCCAACGGCAACCCGGTCGACAAGGGCGACCTCGGCGACGGCCGGCACTATGCCATCTGGCACGACCCCTTCCCCAAGCCGTCCTACCTGTTCGCACTGGTGGCCGGTAATCTCGGCAAGGTCGCCGACAGTTTCGTCACGATGTCGGGCCGCAAGGTCGAACTCGGCATCTATGTCGAGCCCGGCAAGGAGAACCTTGCCGGCTATGCGATGGACGCGCTGAAGCGGTCGATGCAATGGGACGAAGAGGCGTTTGGACGGGAATACGACCTCGACGTCTTCAACATCGTCGCCGTGTCCGATTTCAATATGGGCGCAATGGAGAACAAGGGCCTCAACATCTTTAACGACAAATATGTGCTGGCCGACCAGGAGACCGCGACGGATGCCGATTTCGCCAATATCGAGGCGATCATCGCGCATGAGTATTTTCACAATTGGACAGGCAACAGAATCACTTGCCGCGACTGGTTCCAGCTTTGCCTGAAGGAAGGGCTGACGGTCTTCCGCGACCATGAGTTCTCCGCCGACCAGCGCTCGCGCGCGGTCAAGCGCATCGCCGAAGTGCGCACGCTGCGTGCGCACCAGTTTCCCGAGGATCAGGGCCCGCTGGCGCATCCGGTGCGGCCGCGCCGCTACCGCGAGATCAACAATTTCTACACGGCGACCGTCTACGAAAAGGGCTCCGAAGTGGTGCGCATGATCCGCACCATTTTCGGTGCCGAGGCCTTTCGCGCCGGCATGGACCTCTATTTCGAACGGTATGACGGCGAAGCCGCGACAATCGAGGATTTCATCAAGGTGTTCGAAGGGGCGTCGGGCCGCGACCTGTCGCAGTTCGCGCTCTGGTACCATCAGGCGGGCACGCCAAACCTTACGGTCAGTTCGACGCACAATCCGGCGGCGCAGGAATTCACGCTCGAGATCGAGCAGTCGGTGCCGCCAACACCTTCGGAAAGCCGCAAGCGGCTGATGCATATCCCTCTCGCCTTCGGCCTGATTGGCGCCGGCGGCGAGCCTGTCACGTATAGCGGCGTCGAGGGCGCCAGCGTTGAGGACGGCGTCATCCATGTCCGCAAGCGCCGACATCTGGTGCGCTTCTCAGGCGTTGCCGAACGCCCGGCGGTGTCGCTCAACCGCGGCTTTTCGGCGCCGGTGACGCTCGCGGTCGAGCAGAAGGCCGATGACCAGTTCTTCCTCGCCCGCCATGATAGTGACGCCTTCTCGCGCTGGCAGGCGTTCAACACGCTACTCACCGACGCGCTGATCGTGGCCTTCCGCGAAACCCTCGGCGGCAAGCAGCCTGACTTCGCGCCACGGCTGACCGAACTTGCCGGCAGCATCGCCAGCGACGAGACGCTGGAACCCGCCTACCGGGCCTTGGCGCTGACCCTGCCCGCCGATGCCGACATTGCCCGCGACATCGGCAAGAACATTGATCCAGACGCCATCCACGCGGCTCGACAGGCCCTCGCGCTCGCCATCGCCACGGCCAACCGGGAACCCTTCGCCCAGCTGTATGACCGCCTTGCGGACAAGGCCGCATTTAGTCCGGATGCGACAAGTGCTGGACGGCGCGCCCTGCGCAACATCCTTTTGGACTATCTCTCACTACTGCCAGGCGGCGCGGCCCTTGCCGTCGTGCATTTCCAGTCCGCGACCAACATGACCGACCGCGCGGCCGCATTGACGGTCCTTGCGCATCGTCACCACGCTTCGCCGGAGGCTAATACAGCGCTGGCGGCCTTCGAAAAGAAGTATGCCGCTGACCCGCTGGTCATGGACAAATGGTTCCAGATCCAGGCCAGCGTGCCGGGGCCCCAGGCGGTGGACACGGTTCGCGTCCTGACCGCTCATCCGGCCTTCTCGATGAGCAATCCGAACCGGGTCCGCTCGTTGATCGGTACATTCTCAGGCGCCAATCAGACCGGCTTCCACCGCCCTGACGGCGAAGGCTACCGGTTCTTCGTACAAACGGTGCTCGAGGTCGAAAAGCGCAACCCGCAAGTGGCGGCAAGGCTGGCGACGGCACTGAGATCGTGGCGTTCACTCGAGCCGGGCCGGCAGGCCAAGGCGAGAGAGGCACTGCTTGCTATCGCGAGAGCCGAAAACCTGTCAGCCGATCTGAGGGATATCGTCGAGCGCACGCTGGCGTAGCCACTCCCCAGCCTTCTCCCATGGGAGAAGGCGGAGGTGCCGTACGTCCAGAAGCCCAATATTTCAATCAAATTTTAATCTTTTTTCGCCGGGCCACTGGACAAGGCGAATCACCTTTGATTCTTTAATGGCGATTCGGAAGTGCGGTGTTTGCCGGATCACCAGCTCATAGAAATGCGGGCATACTGAAATCGGGGAGTGCCATTTATGGCGAAGGCGGACGCGTGGGGCGCGCCCGGAGGGATGGCTTTTGCGCGGCGCGAAACGCGAAGCGACGGCCTTGCCGGGAATACGCGGCTCATCGCCGAACCGACCTACAAGCGGCTTCTGGCCGCCGAGCCGTTGCTGCGCCGCTCGATACCGGCCCTCATCATCATCTTCCTGGTCGTCATCGCGGCGCTACGTGTCCTGTCGCTGATGAACGAGCGAGACGATGTCGAGCGTGACGCCAAGGCGGTCCTCACGCTGGCGGCGGCACAGCTCGCCAGTTCCCTCGCCGCCACCTCTGATACCGTACCCGGCGCCATCCAGGACTTGCTGGAGACCACCAGCCGTCAGGGCGCCATGGGCCGCAGCCATGTGCTTGTCATCACCGACAGCGCCTTCAAGATCACCGCGGTGACGCCGCGCTCGATACCCTGGCAAGGCCATTCACTCGACGGCCTGGCCCAGGGCGGGCAGCCTCTGTTCATGTTCGGCGACCGTGCCGGCGTCATGGAAGTCAACATCGGCGGGCAGGACTGGTATGCCGCGGTCAGCCTCGCCAAGGACAGGAAGGGCGCTGCTGCGGCTCTCGTGCCGCAGGAAGCGGTTTTCGACACATGGCGCAAGACCGTCTCGCTGAACGTCACCCTGTTCGTGCTGACGGCAGGCGTGCTGATCGTCATCCTCTATGCCTATTTCGGACAGGCTGCGCGCGCGCAGACAGCCGACCGTATTTATCTCGAAGCGCATCAGCGCATCGACATGGCGCTGGTTCGCGGCCGCTGCGGCCTGTGGGACTGGGACATGGTGCGCGGCAAGATGTACTGGTCACGCTCGATGTACGACATGCTGGGCTACGAGCCCTGCGAGACGATGCTGTCCTTCGGCGAGGTCGACGAGATCATCCACCCCGAGGATGGTGACCTGTTCGAGCTTGCCAACAGGATTGTCGCCCGCGAGATCGACCATATCGACCAGGTGTTCCGGATGCGGCACGCCGATGGCCAATGGGTGTGGATGCGCGCTCGGGCGCAAGTCATGGACCCCGAAGCTCCGGAGATCCAGCTGATCGGCATCGCCGTCGACGTCACAGAACAGCGTCACCTGGCGCTGCGTTCGGAAGCGGCCGACCTTCGCCTCAGGACCGCCATCGAGAACATCAATGAATCCTTCGTGCTGTGGGATTCGGCCCAGCGCCTGATCATGTGCAACTCCAAATACCAGCAGGATAACGGGCTCTCGGATCGCGACGTGATGCCTGGGGTGACGCGCGTATCCCTGGAAGAGCGAATGCTGGCTTTTGCTTCCGAGCGCCGGCTTGCCAACACCAATGGCCCGCAAGGCGGCGCGACTTTCGAGCGGCAGCTGTCCGACGGCCGCTGGCTGCAGGTCAACGAGCTCAGGACCCGCGATGGCGGCACCGTCTCGGTCGGGTCCGACATCACCCAGATCAAGCTGCATCAGGAGAAGCTGGTCGACAGCGAGCGCCGGCTGATGGCGACGATCCATGATCTGAGCCTCGCCCGTCGGGCCGAAGAGGAACGGTCGCGCGAACTGGTCGACCTCAACCGAAAATACATGAAGGAAACCGAGCGCGCCGAAGCGGCGAACCGGGCCAAATCCGAATTCCTGGCCAACATGTCACACGAATTGCGCACGCCTCTCAACGCCATCATCGGCTTCTCCGAACTGATGGAACAGGGCCTATTCGGCCCGCTGGGCTCGGAGCGCTATGAGGAGTACGCCACCGACATCAACAGCAGCGGCAAATATCTGCTCGGCGTCATCAACGACATCCTCGATATGTCGAAGATCGAGGCCGGCCAGTTCTCGCTGGACCAGGAACAGATCGATCTCGGGCCGTTGATCAGCGAGACGGTGCGCGTCGTCTCGCTGCAAGCCGCGCAAAAGGCAATCACCGTGGAGACACGCATCGCCGACGCGTTGACTTTGTTCGCCGATCGCCGCGCGATCAAGCAGATCGTCATCAACCTCTTGTCCAATGCGGTGAAATTCACCGGCCAGGGCGGTCACATATCGGTCAGGGCCCGCAACACATCAGGCGCGCTGGTGCTGACCATCGAGGATAATGGCTGCGGCATCCCGAAGGAGGCGCTCGGCAAGCTTGGACGACCCTTCGAACAGGTGCAGAACCAGTTCTCCAAGAACCACGCCGGATCGGGGCTCGGCCTCGCCATCTCGCGCTCGCTGGCCGAACTCCAGGGCGGCGCGCTGAAAATCCGTTCGACCGAAGGTGTCGGCACGATCGTTTCGGTGCGCATCCCAGTGAAGAAGGCACCGTCAACGGTCAAGGCAGCGGCCTGAACGACAGGCTCCGGATGATACTACCGGAGCCTGCGCCAGACAGTTTCACTGCATGCCGTCGTTGCCTTGGTCATCCCATTGGTGGTGACGGCCGAAGCGGCCGCCCTTCGGCAGTTCGCTCTTATCGATCTTGCCATCATTGTTCTTGTCAAGCAGGGCGAACACCTTCTTCTGGCGACCGGCGATGTCATCGGCGGTCAGAGTACCATCGCCCTTGGTGTCATAGCGGGCGATGATGCGCTTGGCCAGCTCGAAACGCGCCTTCTCCAGCGCGTCCGCGAGCTGAGCGACGGTCAGCTTCCCGCCATTATCGGCAACGAGCTTCTTCAGTCGCGCGTCCATCACGTTGGAAAACTGGTCGAAGGTGATGGCGCCGCCTGAATCACTCATTGCCTTGTCGAGGCGCGCCATCATGCCTTCGCGCATTTTTGCGCTGGCGTTGTTTTCCGCGTAGGCCGTGGTGGCGACGGCTCCGGCCAGAGCTACGAAGGCAAGGGCAAGCTTGGTTGACTTTTTCATGGTCTTCTCCTGTTGCATCGTCACCCCCGATGCGGCCCGGAAAACCTCTCGTCACGGTCGTCCGGCACGAAGCAAAAGGTCAAAGTCCTTTCTGACCTTTTGCGACGTCTCTTTGAGGTGTGCTTCCAGCACACCGAAATCCGGCAGGTCGGTGACCGCCAGAAGCAGATCCGACAGCCCCGGCGGAACGTCGTCCCGCTCGAAGGCCCCAGTGAGGCACAGCCGCGTCATCTGGGTCAGCGCCAGATAGAGGCTGTACGCATCGCCGAGTTCTTGCCTGACCCCGGCATCGGCGAAGCGAGGTGCCAACCGGGCCAGTATCTCGGCTGTGCCGGTCGCACGCGGTCCGGCCTCGACCTGCCCGGTGATGACAGCCACCTGGGCGATGAATTCGAGATCGATCAGTCCTCCGGGGATCAGCTTGATGTCCCAGAGGTCGCGCGGCGGCTTCTCCGTCTCGATCATGGCCCGCATATCCCAGGCCTCGGCCTTCACCTTTTCCGCGTCGCGCTGCTGGCCAAGCACCGCGGCAACTTCCGCTTCGAGCTCGGCGCACAGGCCGACATCGCCGGCAATGGCGCGCGCCCGCGACAGCGCCATGTGCTCCCAGGTCCAGGCTTCCTGGCGCTGGTATTTCTTGAAGGAATCGATATGGGTGGCCACGGGCCCCTTGTTGCCCGACGGCCGCAGCCGCAGGTCGAGTTCGTAGAGCACCCCTTCGGCCGTCGGCGCTGAAACGGCGGAAATGAGCCTCTGCGTCATTCGGGTGTAGTAGTGTGAGGGGGCCAGCGGCCTTTCCCCGTCCGATTCGTCAGCATCTGCATCGTGGTCGTAAAACAGGATGAGGTCGACATCCGACCCCGCGGTCAATTCGCGGCTGCCGAGCTTGCCCATGCCGAGCAGCGCAACCACGCCGCCGGCGATCGTGCCGTGGTGCACCGCGAATTCGGCGATGACCGCCCGCAGTGCTGCCTCGATGGTGAGATCCGCGAGATCGGAAAAGGCGCGGCCGGCCCGGGCCGGATCGATCGAGCCGGCAAGTAGCCGCACACCGATCAGGAACTTTTGCTCCGAGGCAAAGATGCGCAGCCGGTCGAGCACCTCCTCATAGGCCCTGTCGCCTTCGAGGAAGGCGGACAGCCGCGCCGAAAGATAGGCACGGTCGGGGAGCTCGGTCAGGAGGGCGGGGTCGAGGAGGCCGTCGAAGACGTGAGGGCGGCGCGTGATGATCGCCGCCAGCCGGGGCGCGGCACCCATGATCGTCGCCATCAGCTTGAGCAAGGCCGGATTGGACTGCAGCAGAGAGAACAGCTGGATACCGGCTGGCAGGCCAGCAAGGAACTCGTCGAAGCGGACCAATGCCTCGTCCGCGCGACGCGTCTGGCCGAAGGCCTTGAGCAAGGCCGGCGTCAGTTCCGTCAGCCGCTCACGCGCCTCGGCCGACTGGGTGACGCGATAGCGCCCGAAATGCCAGCCACGGATGACACGGCAGATGTCGCTCGGACGCTGGAAGCCGAGGCCGTGCAAAGTCCGCAGCGTGTCGGGATCGTCGACATCACCGGTGAAGACCAGATTGCCGATGCCCGCCGAAAGCTCCGGCGCGGTCTCGAACAGCGCCGCATAGTGGCGTTCGACCTGCTGCAGCGAGGCTCGGAGCGCCCCGGCAATCCCGGCCGCATCGGCAAAGCCCAGCATGCGGGCGATCCGCTCCAGCCCTTCCTCGTCTTCGGGCAGCGTGTGCGTCTGCTCGTCCGCCACCATCTGGACGGCGTGCTCGACGCGGCGCAGGAACCAGTACTGGCGGGCAAGCGCGTCACGCGCATCGGCGGTGATCCAGCCGCGCGCGGCAAGCTGGCCGAGCATCGGCACGGTCTCACGGCCACGCAGTTCCGGGAACCGGCCGCCCGCAATGAGCTGCTGGGTCTGGACGAAGAACTCGATCTCGCGGATGCCACCGCGGCCGAGCTTGACGTTGTGACCCTTCACGGCGATCTCGCCATGGCCCTTGTGGGCGTGGATCTGGCGCTTGATCGAATGGACGTCGGCAATCGCGGCATAGTCCATGTATTTGCGCCAGATGTAGGGCTGCAACTCCTTGAGAAAGGCAGCGCCCGCGGCCAGATCGCCGGCCACCGGACGCGCCTTGATCATCGCCGCACGCTCCCAGTTCTGGCCGCGCGCTTCGTAGTAGCGCAGTGCCGCCTCGACCGGAATCGCGAGCGGCGTCGAACCTGGATCCGGACGCAACCTGAGATCGGTGCGGAAAACATAGCCGTGCTCTGTGCGGTCCTGCAGAATGCGCACCAGCCGTCGCGTCAGGCGCGAAAACAGCTCCGTGGCGTCGAGCGGATCGACCACGGCGGCCGCTTCAGGATCGAAGAAAACGACGAGATCGATGTCGGAGGAGAAATTCAGCTCATGCGCGCCGAGCTTGCCCATGCCGAGCAGGATCCAGCCGGACTGCTGCGACGGGTTGCCGAGGTCCGGCAGCTTGAGCTTGCCCTGGGCATGCACGTCCCGCAGCAGGAAGTCCACCGCCGCACGGGTGCAAGCTTCGGCAAGATCGCTCAGCCGCCGCACCGTCAGCGACGTTTCGGCTTCACCTGAGAGATCGGCGAGCGCGATCAGGAAATGCGCCTCAGCCTTGCATTGGCGCAGCGCCATCATCAGGCTGGATTCGGAAACCGCCTCGGCCAGCGGCGCCTGATCGATCGCCGTGGTGATCGCTTTCAGGCGAGCCTCGATCGGCTGGTCGAACAGACCGTCCAGGATCCGCGGCCGGCGTCGCGCCGTATCGCGCAGGAATGGCGAGAGGTCGAAGACAGCGGCCAGGAAAGCCTGGCCCTCCCCGATGCCGCCCAGGAACCCGGCCAGCCGCGCCAGCCCTTCTTCGCGTGCCACGGCGGCAATTTCGGCCAGTTCCTGTCGGGCCCGGCCTTCGTCGAGAGGGGCAAGCCCAATCGCCGGCTTCAGCAGCCAGTCCGTGACCGTCCGTTTCGCAACCGCAGCCATCAGTGGTCCTCCCGTGCGGGGAAACTCATGACCACGGATAGTCCGGGATTTCCAGACAGAAGATCAAGCCTTCCAGAGTGGAATGTCATGACCGCCTTGGCTAGGCTGAGGCCGAGGCCGGAGCCGGGCTGCGAGCGGCTCTTCTCCAGCCGCACGAAACGTTCGGTGACCCGGGCTCGATCGGCGTCATCCGGAATGCCCTGGCCGTTGTCGGCGACACAAAGCCTGATTTCGCCATGCGTGCGCTCGAGCGTCACACGGACCGCCGGCTTGGATGTCGAATCGGCCGAATATTTGATCGCGTTGTCGACGACGTTGGACAGCGCCTGGCCGATCAGTTCGCGATTGCCGTTGACGACAAAGGCGCCGTTCACCTCGGCTTCGAGGGAAACGCCAGCCTCCTCCGCCACCGGTTCGTAGAGTTCGACGACATCGCGCACCGCCGCCGCCAGATCGACGCGGTTGGTGTGCTCCGAGGAATATCCCGCTTCAAGCCTGGAGATCATCAGGATGGCATTGAAGGTCTTTATGAGTTGGTCGGACTCGGTGATGGTGCCTTCCAGCGCCTGGCGATAATCGGCAGGCTTGTTCTTGCTGGAAAGTGTTGCTTCGGCCCTGTTGCGCAGCCGGGTCAGCGGCGTCTTCAAATCATGCGCGATATTATCGGATACCTGCTTCAGGCCCTCGTTGAGCGTGGCGATCCTGGCCAGCATGGCGTTGAGGTTTTCCGAAAGCCTGTCGAACTCGTCGCCGGCCCCGGTCACCGGCAGCCGGCCGGAGAGATCACCGCCCATGATGCGGCGGCTGGCCTCCGAAACGCCGTCGATGCGCTTCAGCGCGGTGCGGCCGACAAAGAACCAGATCAAGATGCCGCCCAGGCCCATCATGCCGAGCGCCAGCGTCAGCGCGCGGCGGATGACGGCGCGAAAGCGCTCCGGTTCGCCAAGATCGCGGCCAACCAGCATGATCATCTGATTGGGCAGCCGTAGCACCAGCGCGATGGCGTTATGACCTTTCTCGCCTTCGGTCTGTGGCGCCGCGTTCTCGCCGGTTGAAGGAGACGTCGTCTGATCGGACGTTCCGCTGCGCAGGCGGTCGAGCTCGCCTTCGCCGAAGCGCTTGTAGGAGAAGGGCTGGGTTGTCCAGCCTTCGGTGTCGATCACCCCCGGTTCCAGGCTCTGCACATTGCCGGTCAGTATCTGGCCATTGGCGTCGGCGATCAGATAGAGGTTGGCGCCGGGCTGTCGGGAGCGTGCCTCGACCACGCGCACCAGTACCGGCAGACCACCGCGCTGATACGCGCGAGCGAGGCCAAGCACTTCGTCGTTGATGGTCTCCTGCGTCTGCGTCGTCAGCATGCGTGCCGACAGTGAGGTCATGTAGAAGACGAGCAGCACGGCGCAAAGCGCGAACAGCAGAAGATAGAGCGCCGAAAGCCGCGCAGCCGTCGTCTTCATGATGGCGGGCACGGAAAGGGCCATGCTGCCGCCTAGCCGCCCTTCAGCATGTAGCCTGCGCCGCGAACCGTATGCAGGATGGGCTTGTCGAAGCCTTTTTCAATCTTGCCCCGTAGCCGCGACACATGAACGTCGATGACATTGGTCTGCGGATCGAAATGGTAATCCCAGACATTTTCGAGCAGCATGGTGCGCGTCACCACCTGGCCGGCATGGCGCATCAGATATTCGAGCAGGCGGAATTCGCGCGGCTGCAGCGTGATCTCGCGCGCCGCCCGGCGGACCGAATGCGACAGCCGGTCGAGTTCAAGGTCGCCCACCCGGTAGACGGTTTCGGCCTCCTTGGCGCTGGCGCGGCGGTTCAGCACCTCGACGCGGGCCAGAAGTTCGGAGAATGCATAGGGCTTGGTCAGATAATCGTCGCCGCCGGCGCGCAAGCCGGTGACCCTGTCATCGACCTCTCCCAGCGCTGACAGGATCAGCACCGGCGTGGTGTTGCCCCTTGAGCGCAGCCCGGCGATGACCGAAAGGCCGTCACGACGCGGCATCATTCGGTCGATGACCATCACGTCATAATCGCCGGCGTCGGCAAGCGCGAAGCCGGTCTCGCCGTCACCCGCGACATGCGCGGTATGACCAGCTTCGGTAAAGGCTTTCTGCAGATAATCCGCAGCCTCCCGATCATCTTCTATGACGAGAATCTTCATAGGATCGTTATACGCGATTTCGCTGGAAGGTTGAGTAGCCGGCATGTGCATTCAGCCTTTGCCTAAGCGCATCGAGATCAAGATGACCCAGGGGCGCGCAATGAAATCCTTGTTCTCCGGCGTCGTTACGCCGGACATGCCAAGTCCCCGATATGCCAAATCCCGGACGTCTTGCTCCAAAGTCACGCGCTAGCGGATCGGGCGTGGCGGCACGCTTCCGAAAAGCTGACAATGGCCGCGGCAGCGGGCGATGGGGAGCCCGCTGCCGCTGGAGGAGAGCACGATGACTGACTAACGTACCCGGCTCCATGCTTTCCCATGCGGTGGCTCGGGGGTGTTGAAACCGCCGCATTGGAAAAGTCGTTTTCAGCCCTTGGCGACCGGCAGCGCGACGAAGCGGTTGTTGTCGTCACGGGTGATCTGCATCAGCACCGCCTTGCGTCCGGACTTCACCGCTTCGGTCATCGCCTTGCTGACGTCCTCGGTACCGTTCACTTCGGTCGAGTTGACCGCGGTGATGACGTCGCCCGGCTGGATGCCGCGATCAGCGGCATCGCTGTTGGGATCGACATCGGTCACCACCAATCCCTTGCCGTTTTCCGACTTGGTGACGGTCAGGCCGAGATCGGCCAGCGTGTCGGGCTTTGCCGGAGCGGTGGGCTGCTGCTGCTGGTCGTTCGAGGCTTGCTTGTCGGTGGCCGGCAGCTTGCCGAGATCGACCTTGACTGTCTGGCTCTTGCCGTCGCGCCACACCGTGACATCGACAGACTTGCCCGGCGAATAGGCACCGATCAGGCGGGCCAGTTCCTTCGGCGACGCAACGTCCTTGCCGTCGACCTGGGTGATGACGTCACCAGCGGCGATGCCGGCCTTCTTGCCGGGGCCATTGTCCTGAGCGCTGGACACCAAGGCGCCATTGTTGGATTTCAGGCCGAGCGATTCGGCGATGTCCGACGTGACCGGCTGGATCTCGACGCCAAGCCAGCCGCGTTGCACGGTGCCGCTCTTCATCAGATCGTCGACGACCTGCTTGGCGGTCGAGGCGGGAATGTCGAAGGCGATGCCGACGCTGCCGCCGGAGGGCGAGAAGATAGCCGTGTTGATGCCGACCACCTGGCCGTTGAGATTGAAGGTCGGACCACCCGAATTGCCGCGATTGACCGAGGCATCGATCTGGAGGAAATCGTCATAGGGGCCGGCGCCGATGTCACGGCCGCGCGCCGACACGATGCCGGCGGTGACGGTGCCACCGAGACCGAACGGATTGCCGACGGCCACGACCCAGTCGCCGACGCGAACCTTGGCATCGTCGGCGAAGTCGACATAGGTGAACTTGCCGCCGCCTTCGACCTTGAGCACTGCGAGATCGGTGCGCGGATCGGTGCCGATCAGCTTGGCGTCGAGTTCCTTGCCGTCATTGGTCACCACGGTGAAAGCGGTGCCCTCTTCGACGACGTGGTTGTTGGTGACGAGATAGCCGTCCTCGGAGATGAAGAAGCCGGAACCCTGAGCCACCGGACGCGGTTGGTCATTGTTGCGGTGCCCGAAGCGGCGGTGCCCTTCGTCGTTCTGACCACCCTGGTCGCCAAAGCCGCGGAACTCCTTGAAGAAGCGGCGCAGTTGCGGATTGTTGGGAAGATTGTCGAAACCGTCCTGACCGTCGGAGCCGTCGTCCGCGGTCGACTGCACCTTCGCCTTGACCTTGACGCTGACCACGGCGGGCGAAACGCGCTCCACGACATCGGCGAAGCTCGGAACCTGTGGGGCCTCGACGCGCACCGCGTCGGCCAGAACGGGGCTCGTTCCGCTGGTCAGCGCGCCAACGCCGATCGCGCCGGCAACCGCAACGGACGCGACGGCAGCCAGAAGACGCTTGCGGGTGCGGGAATATGAATTGGGGGCAATATTCATGGGTCTTTATCCTCTTTCAAAGGGACGCGCCTTGATCGGCATCCTCAAGAAGGAGAATTAGAGCGGCGCACATTACAACGCCATTTCCGACGCATGAAACTTTGGTAATGTTGGCGGGCTGCCTGGCGGCCAGACGACCTTGCCTGTCAGTCGCGGCGCAGGATCGCGTCCAGCGCCGCCTGTTCGTCGGCCGAGAGGGATTTTGTCGCCAGCTTCCGACGCGAGCGGGCGTTCAGGGCGATAAACATGCCGCCCACCAGGAGCAAAAGAACAGGCGTGCCCCAAAGCAGCGCGTTGCGCAGGTCGAAGCGCGGCTTCAGCAGCACGAACTCGCCGTAGCGCGAGACCACATAATCCATCACCTGCTGGTCGCTATCGCCGGCGACGAGGCGCTGGCGCACCAGGATGCGCAGGTCGCGGGCAAGGTCTGCATCGGATTCATCGATCGACTGGTTCTGGCAGACCATGCAGCGCAGGCCTTCCGACAGAGCCCGGGCCCTCGCCTCGAGCGCCGGATCGGCCAGCATCTCGTCGGGCTTCACCGCGTGCGCGGCACCGGCGAAGAGCAGTGCCAGCAGCAGGACAATCGAGGTCAGGGAAAGCCTGGGCTTCACGGCAGGCCCGCCGGCGCCACCGCCTGCTTGCGACGCCGCGAGGGCGCGCCGACGCGCAGGCGTCTGTCCATCAGCGACATGCCCGCACCCGCCATCATCATCAGGCCGCCGCCCCAGATCAGCGTCACCAGCGGTTTCCACCACAGGCGCACCACGACCGAACCGTCCTTGCCTTCGTCGCCGAGCGAGATGTAGAGCTGGGAAAGACCGAGCGTCTTGATGCCGGACTCCGTCGTCGTCGTCTGCCGGACCGGGTAGAAACGCTTGGCGGAACTGATTTCGCCGACAGCGCTGCCACTGATGCCGATCAGTTCGAAACGGCCGCGATCCTCGCCGTAGTTTGGCCCCTGCGCCGGACAAAGCCCGACGAAACGCAGCGTATGGCCTGACAATTCCACGGTCTCGCCGGCGCGCATCGGCAGGATCTTCTCGGTACCGAAGGAGAGCGTGGCGACGATGCCGAGCAAAGTCAGGCCGAGGCCGAAATGGGCCAATGCCGTGCCGAACACCGAGCGCGGCAGGCCGGCGAGGCGCCTGACCATAACGGCCGGGGCAACCGATCCAACGCCCGACTTGACGGCAAGGTCGGTGAGCGCGCCGGCGACCAGCCAGACGGCAAGACCGATGCCGAGTGCGGCGAATACCGACGCCCCGTCGATGAACAGACCGGTGACCAGCATCGCCGCCAGCGCCAGGGCGAAGGCGGCCATCAGACGCTGCGACGCGGCGATGACGTCGCCGCGCTTCCAGGCCAGCAGCGGCCCGAGCGGCACGAGGACCAGAAGCGGCAGCATCAATGGGCCGAAAGTCAGATCGAAGAACGGCGCGCCGACCGAGATCTTGTCGCCTGTGAGTGCCTCCAATGCCAGCGGATAGAGCGTGCCGACCAGCACGGTGGCGGTCGCCGTGGTCAGAAAGAGATTGTTGAGCACGAGCGCGCCTTCGCGCGAGATCGGGTGGAACAGGCCGCCGGCCGTCAACCTCGAGGCACGCAGCGCAAACAGCGCCAGCGAGCCGCCGATGAACAGCGTCAGGATACACAGAATGAAGACGCCGCGCGTCGGATCGGTGGCAAAGGCATGCACTGAAGTGAGCACGCCCGAACGTACCAGGAACGTGCCGAGCAGCGACAGTGAGAAGGTGAGGATGGCGAGCAGCAGCGTCCAGATCTTCAAGGCCGAGCGCTTTTCCATGACGATGGCCGAATGCAAAAGCGCGGTGCCCGCCAGCCACGGCATGAAAGAGGCGTTCTCGACCGGATCCCAGAACCAGAAGCCGCCCCAGCCGAGTTCGTAATAGGCCCAGTATGATCCCATGGCGATGCCGCCGGTCAGGAACATCCAGGCGACCAGCGTCCACGGCCGCACCCAGCGCGCCCAGGAGGCGTCGATGCGGCCCTCGATGAGGGCAGCGACCGAGAAGGAAAAGCAGATCGAGAAGCCAACATAGCCGAGATAGAGCAGCGGCGGATGGATGGCGAGGCCGAGATCCTGCAGGACCGGGTTGAGGTCGCGACCCTCGATCGGCGCTGGATTGAGCCGGATGAAAGGATTGGACGTGGCCAGGATGAAGAGGAAGAAGGCGGCACCGATCGCGCCCTGAACGGCAAGCACGTTGGCGCGCAGCGTGGCTGGCAGATTCGAGCCGAAAGCTGCGACAAGCGCGCCGAAGAAGGTCAGGATCAGCACCCAGAGCAGCATCGAGCCTTCATGATTGCCCCAGGTTCCGGTGATCTTGTAGATCAGCGGCTGCAGCGAATGCGAGTTTTCCCAGACGTTCGCCACCGAGAAATCGGAGTTCGCGTAGGCACTCGCAAGTGCTGCGAAGGACAGCGCCGTCAGCGCAAAGCCGGTCACCGCGACGGGGCCGCCGACGGCCATCAGGCGCTGGTTGTTCAGGTTCGCGCCAAAGAGCGGCACGATCGTCTGCACCATGGAAAGCGCAAACGCCAGGACCAGGGCGAAATGTCCGATTTCAACCATGCGCGCAGTTCACTCTTGCTCTCCTGCCAGAGCTACTCACTCTTGCTCTCCTGCCACACACCTTTGGCCTTGAGGCCGTCGGCCACTTCCTTGGGCATGTAACGCTCATCATGCTTGGCCAGAACGCTATCGGCAACGAATATGCCATCCGGACCGAAGGTGCCCTCGGTGATGACGCCCTGCTGTTCACGGAAGAGGTCGGGCAGGATGCCGGTATAGGTGACCTTGACCGATTTATGCGTGTCGGTGACTGAAAAGGCGATGGTCGCGCCCTGGCCGCGCTGGATCGTGCCTTTTTCGACCAACCCTCCCAGCCTGATGCGCTGGCCGGGCTGGACGCTGGCGGTGGTGAGATCGGCCGGCATGTAGAAATAGGAGGCCTTCTGGCCAAGCGCGTAGAAGGTCAGTCCCGTGGCGGCGGCCAGGAAAGCTAATCCTCCCAAGATGACCGACAATCGTTTCTGCTTGCGTGTCATGACACGTTCTACTCCGTCGCCGTCAGGCCGAGCGACGCGGCAAAGGCGGTGAATTTCTTGGCCTCGTCACTGCCGGCGCCAAAGACGGCGATGGCGCGCCCCAGAGCATCGCGCGCCTGATCGGCCTTGCCCAGCACAACGTAGGAACGAACGAGGCGCATCCATCCTTCCGCGTCACGCGGATTTTGACGCAATTTCTCGTCGAGGCTTGCGACCATCGTGTTGATCATCGCTTCCCGATCCTGCGGCGACATGGAGGACGCGGCGTCGATCTCCGCGGCATCAGGGCCTTTCGCGGCGGCGCTGGAAGCAACTTCAGGCGTGCCGGATTTGGCCAGTGCCTGTTCGACCGCGCCGCGCCATGGCGAATCCGGTGGCAACGTGCCCAGCATCGCCTGCCAGGCCGTGATCGCCTCCTTGTTGCGCCCCTCCTGCGCCAAAGCCATGGCGAGATAGAAGCGGGCCTTCGCATTGGCCGGATCGAGCTTCAGCGCCGCCTCGAAGGCATCCTGGGCATCGGCGGAAACAACGCCACCGGCTGCACCGGCGACTGCCTCGCCAAGGCCGGCCTGGCGGTCGGCGCTGACGCCGTCGAGGCGGATGGCGTTGCGGTAGGCGGCCACCGCGTCGGAAAAGCGCTGCATGCGCAGATAGACCGGGGCCAGAACCTCCCATCCCCTGCCATCGGAAGGGTTGGCGGCAAGGTGGGCTTCGGCCCGTGCCACCAATTCGTCAACCGAACTGTCGGCCGGATTCTTGGCCAGCCGCTCGCTGAGCGGCTGCGATGGCAGGTCGGGCGAACCGATCTGGCTGTAAAGACCCCAGCTGACCAGCGGCACCGCCAGCACGGCCATGGTCGCGATCAGCCTTGCCGTGACGGACGTCTGCCTGTCTGATGTCTTGCCGGCTCGATCCGCACTGTCGAGGCGAAGGATGCGGCGCGCGATCTCGGCGCGCGCTTCGGCCGCTTCCGCCGGCTGGATCAAGCCACGCGCGGCGTCGCGGTCAAGCTCGGACAATTGATCGCGATAGACTTCCAGATCGTGGTCGCCGCTCGATGACGCGCCCCTGGACCCGCCGGCCAGCGGCAGCAGCACCGCCAGGCTCGCACCCAGCGTCAGTATTGCGGCTATGACCCAGAACAGCATGGTTCTTCCAATAACGGCAGAGCCGTGCCCTGCCAACACAGACATCCTGCGACGCTTTGACGGCAAGCGCGCCGAATGTCCTTGATCGACATCAACCGGCCGGCTTCCCACCGGGGCCGGTCGGGATATCAGGTCAGCGGTGTCCAGCTGCCGTCGGCATTGCGGCATGCTGTTCCGTGGGCCGTGACGCCCGCTCCGCCGGTGAAGACGGTCTGCGTGTACTGGCGGCAGTCCTGCGAGCCGACCCGATAGGGTTGGGCTGGAACCACCTCCCCATAATGCGAAGCCTGATCACCCTTCCACGTCACCTTCTGACCGCTCGTCGTGTATTCGAGCGCCTTGTATTCTGCCTCCAGCGCGCTGCGCTTCTCCGCGTCGCTGAGGCCATTGCCGATCGACCCGCCGACGAGGCCGCCGCCCATCGCCGAAATGATCGACTTGGTGACCTTGCCGGCCGACGGAGGCGTCGAGGCTGGCGTCGGCGCGACAGTGGGACCCTTGCCGCTCAAGGTGGTGCAGCCGGATACGGCCAGCAGTGCGGAAACAAGCGCGACGCGAATCTTCATGCCAACAACCGGTTCTCTTGAGTTGGAGCCTGCCATGGATGCGCCGGGGGCCGCGTCATCGGAGAAGTGGGCGTGGCCATAGTGTTGAGATTTGTCGGAAATTTGGCCACTGCCGGCCACTCCGGGATCAATCGATACGCCGCCATACCATGCGCCGCCCATCGGTGTCGATTGGCCATGGAAAGCATCACCGAAGGCTCCGCAATCGCACCGCCGCCTTCAATCCGCCCATGCCGGACCGTTCCAGCGCCAGGACGCCGCCATACTCGTTGACGAGGTCGGCGACAATGGCGAGGCCCAGACCTGTCCCGGGCTTTGTCTCATCGAGGCGGCGTCCCCGCTTCAGGGCTTCGCGCGCCTTGTCCTCGGGAATGCCCGGTCCGTCATCCTCGATGCTGATCTCGAACAGGCTCTCATCCTTGCTGACCAAGGGCACGACCGAGACCGCGACGGCACTCTTCGCCCATTTCATCGCATTTTCGAGAAGATTGCCGAGCAGTTCCTCGAGGTCCTCGCGCTCGCCGGCAAAGACGATCTCGGTGGCCGGCAGCGACAGCGACAGGCTGGTCCGCGGGTTGAGCTTCTGCAGAACCCGCACCATGCGCTGCACCAGCGGCGCCACCGGCGTGCGGTAGACGACGCTGTCGCGTTGCGCCGCGACGCGGGCGCGCTGCAGGTAATGGTCGACCTGCATCTGCATGGAAGCGGCCTGCTCGGTGATCAATTGTCCCTTGGCGCCGCCAAGCGCGCGGCCTTCGTTGAGCAGCACCGCGAGCGGCGTCTTCAGCGAGTGGGCGAGATTGCCGACCTGGGTTCGCGAACGCTCGACAATGCGTTTGTTGTTTTCGATCAAGGCATTGGTTTCGTTGGCTAATGGTTCGATCTCGGCCGGGAAGCGGCCGTCAAGCCTCTGCGCGGTGCCCTCTCGCACCATGGCAAGGGCGTTGCGGACCCTGCGCAGCGGCTGCAGGCCGAGCAGGATGGCGATTGCGTTGATGGCGATCATGCCGATGCCGAACAGGCTGAGATAGGTCAGCAAACGGCGCTGGAAGGTGCTTATCTCCTGCTCCAGTTCGGTCTTGTTGCCCATGACGCGGAAGCGCGCGGCGCGGTTCTTCGCATCGAGGACGAACTCGCTCTCGAACACCACCAGTTGCTCGCCGGCGATGCCTTCGGCCGCATAGCTGCGCTGGAAGCTGGCATTGAACGGCACTTCAGCAACGCTTGGCGACGGGATCGATGTGGTCATCGACGACGAATGGAGGTCGCCATGCACACCTTCCGAAGCGGGCTCGACCGACCAGTACCAGCCCGAATTCGGCTCCGAAAACCTGAGGTCGCCGAGGTCGGGAGCGCCGGTGAGAGCGCCGGTGTCGGAAACGCCGACGGAGCCGATCAGGTTGAACAGATGCGCCGAAAGCAGGCTGTCAAAACCGCGTTCGCTGGCCTGGCGATAGAGCGTGGTGATCAGGGTGAAGATGACGACAAGGGTCAGGATCGCCCACACGGTGGAAAAGGCGATCACGCGGAACGTCAGCGAACGCGGCCACAAACGCAGCGAAAGCGGCGTCCTTGCGGTTGGTTTGAGCGGTTCCGAGTTACGCCTCCGGCTCACGCATGCGGTAGCCCATGCCGCGTACGGTTTCGATCATGTCGATGCCCATCTTCTTGCGCAGCCGCCCGACAAAGACTTCGATGGTGTTGGAATCGCGGTCGAAATCCTGATCATAGAGATGTTCGACCAGTTCGGTCCGCGACACGACTTCGCCCATATGGTGCATCAGATAGGCGAGCAGGCGGAATTCATGCGAGGTCAGCTTAAGCGGCACGCCGTCGACATCGGCCTTCGAGGCCTTTGTGTCGAGGCGCAGCGGCCCGCATGTCAGTTCGGACGAAGCGTGGCCCGCGGCGCGGCGGATCAACGCCCTGACCCTCGCCAGCACCTCCTCAATGTGGAACGGCTTGGTGACATAATCGTCGGCGCCGGCGTCGATGCCCGAGACCTTGTCGCTCCAGCGATCGCGCGCGGTCAGGATCAGCACCGGCATCTTACGGCCGCCGCGACGCCAGCGCTCGACGACGCTGATGCCGTCCATCTGCGGCAGGCCGATATCGAGTACGACGGCGTCATAGGGTTCGGTATCGCCCAGGAAATGGCCTTCCTCGCCGTCGAAGGCCCGGTCGACGACATAGCCGGCGTCGACCAGCGCGTCCGCTATCTGCCGGTTGAGATCCTTGTCATCCTCGACGACCAGTACGCGCATGCGGAGATCGATACCTGTTGAAGTATTCGGCTCAGATATAGGACGATTCCCGCGGCCTGGGAAACGGCAGGGGTCAGTTCTGCGGAACGACAATCTCGGAACGGCGCGGTCGCTGCCCGTCCTTGCCAGGCACCAGCACGACGATGACGCAGACCGGTTGGCCACCACGTGTCGACTGCGAGGCCTTGGCCAGCGTTCCGCCATTCTGCGAGGCCACCTGCAGGCCGATCGCGTAGCAATCCGACGCTGCCAGGACGATCGGGGTGGCCTGGTCGGGCGCGATGGCCGGCACCGCCATCGCCTGCGACGCAAACATCCCGGCGGCACAAAGCGCCAGGGTCGCGGTTCGGAAATGGGAGCGGAGCGTTTTCATGACCGGCGTTGTAACGCTTCGGTGCTGAACGTGAAATGAACGGTGATCGATACAAAAACCATGTCCGCTACACCCCTGAAACGCGCGACGACCGATCGCGATTTGGACGCCCAACCCGACAAAATCACGGAAACGCCAGTCTAGACTCCGTTTCAGTCATATTGAAAGCGCCTCAGGCATTTTCCTGCGTCAGCGCCCGAAACCGCAGCAGCCCGTGATGCACAAGGAGCTCCTCGTCATAGCGGGCTTCGGTGAACTCAAGCGACAGCCGTGTCTGGCCGCGAGGGCCTATCACCAGCACCGCGTCGGCAAGGCGTGCCTTGATGGCGTCCATGATGGCAAGCGTTTCGGCATCGCCATGAGCTTTCGACCAGACATGCAACGTGATCAACTGATCGTCGTTGTTTTCGACCCCCGTATCCCAGTCGAAGGCACTGGTCTGGCCACAGGTCACATACGGGAAAGCGGCGTTGTCGGTCGGCCGTTCGAGCAGACCGGCACCGCCCAGCAATGCCGACAGGGACGCATCGCTTTTCAGTCTCAGAAACAGGGCCTGCTGCAAATCGCCTGGCGCGGTCATCGTCGTTTTTCCTCAACTCGTCGCCATGGACATGCTTTTCCAAGCCCGCCCATGCCTTGCATGCCTGCCACATATAGCGGTTCGCCACGCGAAGACGATGGCGATTCGTCACCAGGATGATGGATGCCGATGATCTCGAAAATACGACTGCACCAGAACGCCGATCAGACAGCGCGCAGCCTGACAATGAAGCTGCGCACCGCCAGCACCAGCACGGTGATGATGATCAGAATTACGGACAATGCAGCGATTGCCGGATCGATGTTGTCGCGCAAACCCATCCACATCAGACGCGGCAAGGTGATGGCGTTGACCGAAGTGATGAACAAGGTGACGCCGATCTCTTCCCAGGAGAGCACGAAGGACAGCAACGCCGCGGTGATGATGCCGAACTTGATATTGGGCATGATGACGCGGGTGGCGCGCTCCCACACGGTGGCACCGAGGCCCCGAGCGGCTAAGTCGATGCGCCTGTCCAGTTGACTGAGCGACACCAGCATCAGCACGGTGGCGAAAGGCACCGTCATCACCGAGTGCGCCATGGCGACGCCAAGCCAGGTATCATAGCCGAAGAACGAGCTGAAACCGGAGATCGAGGTCAACAGGAAGTAGAGCGTGATCGCCGAGACCACTGGCGGCACCACCATGGGCAGCAGCACGAAGCCGACGAGCGCTGCCGTGAAGCGCGGCTGGAACATCCAGACGCCGAGACTGAAGCATAGCGCCAACACGGTGGAGAAAGCGCTGCTGACCACGCCGATCCGGATAGAGAGCAGGATCGAGTCGATCCAGCGCGGATCCTCGATCAGCGAGCGGTAGTGACGCAGCGACAGTTCACCCGTCGGCATCGCCAGCATGCGGCTTGGCGTCAGCGACACCGGGATGACGGCCAGCAGCGGCATCAGCAGGAACAGCCCCACGAAGGCGGCGATGACGAGCGAGACGGGTCCGGGACGATAGGTCGGCATCTCGGCTACACCAATTGCTTCGGCCTGATATAGCGGAACAGCAGCGCCATCAGCGCGCCGACGAACAGCACCAGCACGACGCTGATCGCCGCACCCAGCCCCCAATCCGGACTCTGGAATATCCTGAGATAGATGAGTTCGGCCACCATCACACTGCGGCCGCCGCCGAGAATCGCTGGCGTGACGAAGAAGCCCAGCGAAAAGACGAAAACGATGAGAGCCGAGCCGATGATTCCGGAGCGGGTCATCGGCACGAAGACCGACCAGAAGGTGCGCATGCGACTGGAGCCGAGGCCGCGCGCCGCCAACAGCACGCGGTCGTCAAGGCTGCGCATGGCCGATGCCAGTGGAAAGACGGCGAAGGGGATGAGGAAATGCGTCATGCCGACGATGACGCCGAATTCATTGCGCACCAGGGTCAGCGGTTCGGAGATGAAGCCGATCGCCTGCAGCCAGGTGTTGATCAGGCCGCGATTGGAAAGCAGCGCCACCCAGCCGAAGGCGCGCGTCAGCACGGAAATCCAGAAGGGAACGAGAATGCAGAACTCGGCGATAAGGCGCTGCGCCGGCGTGCCGCGCACCCAGATAAGGGTGATGGCATAGGCGGCGGCCACCGAGGCGACCGTGACGATTGCCGCGATGCGCAGCGTCCTGACGAACACCGATTGCACCAGATCGTCGGTGAGCAGCGCGTCATATTGCCCAAGCCCCGGCGTCGGCAGCGTGAAGCTCCATTTGACGACGCCGAGGAAAGGCCAGGCATAGGCCAGCACAAGGAACAGGAGCAGCGGCGCCATCAACAGCGCCGCGCCCGTCCTGTCGGAAAGATAGGACCGCATCCTTGCCCTGGATCAGGCGGAGATGATCTTGGTGTATTCGTCGAGGGCCGCCCCGTAATTCTTGGCGTACCAGTCCATGTCGAGCGGAATCTGCTTCTTCATGTTTTCCGGGTCGACAGGGTTGATGCGCTTCTTGTCGGCGGGGATCAGCGCGTCGGTGGCCGGATTAGCCGGACCCTGGCCCAGCTTGTCGAACATGATCAGCTGCTTTTGCGGATCCTGGGCGCTGGCGATGAACTTCATGGCCGCATCCTTGCCGCCCGGATTGCCCTTGAGGACGGCAAGCGCGCCGGGCGAGATCAAGCCCTGGTCCCAGATGAACTTGATCTTGCCGCCGGAGTCCTGCTCGATCAGCGAGGCGCGTGTCGACCAAACGATAGCCATCGAGGCCTCGCCGTTGAGCAGCACGCTCTGGCTCTCGGCGCCACCGCCCCAATAGGCGACGACGTTTTCCTTGAAAGCGGCGATCTTGTCATGCGCGCGCTTGAGGTCGAGCGGATAGAGCGAGGCCGGCGCGATGCCGTCGGCGAGAAGGGCAGCCTCCCAGCTCGAAACACCCCATTTGTAGAGCGAGCGCTTGCCGGGGAA
Organism: Mesorhizobium sp. B4-1-4; assembly: GCF_006439395.2. Lineage (NCBI taxonomy): Bacteria > Pseudomonadati > Pseudomonadota > Alphaproteobacteria > Hyphomicrobiales > Phyllobacteriaceae > Mesorhizobium > Mesorhizobium sp. B4-1-4. The sequence goes on along the minus strand of NZ_CP083950.1, from coordinate 946,764 downwards.
CTTCTTCACGTCGAAGAAATCGGCCATGCCGGTCGGCGCGTCCTTGCCGTATTTCTCGGAATCATAGGCGATGATGTAGGAGAAGAAGTAGGTCGAGGCGGCATAGTCCCAGCCGAAACCCGGCCGCATCTTCTTCTTGTCGACGACGGTGTAGTCGATCGGCTCGAGCATGCCCTGGCCGCCGAGCGTGATGGCCGAGAACGGATCGACATCGACGAGATCCCAGGTCGGCGCGCCGCTCTTGAACTGCGCCGCGATAGCGCCCTCGGTCGGGCCCGAGCCGTCCATCTTGACGACGATGCCGGTTTCCTTGGTAAAGGCCTGGCCATAGGCGGCGTCATAGGCGGTGATGGCGTCGCCGCCCCAGTTCACCAGCACTAGTTCCTTCGCGGCGGCGAAGGCACCGGTCGAGCGCAAGAGCATCGGCGTGCCGGCCAGAACAAGTGCTGCAAACTGCGTGAACTGCCGGCGCGAGATCTCGCCACGGCCTGCCCTGGCGGACAGGCTCGCGATGGCTTGTTTCTTGGTGTCGTTGGTCATGTCAGTTCCCCTTATTGTCGTTGATAGTACCGGAAGTGGTGTGCGAACGTCTCGCCGCACCGGTCGTCATTGCCCTCCGTCCGGAAGGAGGAAACCCTTTTCCGCCGGCCAGGTCAGCCATACGGAATTGCCTTTGCTGAGCGCGGCGGCGGCGACTTCATTGGGCACCGACACCGTGACCTTGGCGCCTTGCCTTGTCGTCAGATCGAGCCGCGTCGCGGCGCCGAGATAGGTCGAGTTGGTTGCTGTCGCGGCGACGCCGTTCTCACCGGCCGAAGCCTCGCCGGCGATGGACATGTATTCAGGCCGGATCGCCAGTATGGCGTTCCCACCGACGGAACCGGGGTTGCCGCGCAGGCTGACGGCGCGGTCCTCGCACAGGCCGGTGGCGCCGTTGTCGGCTCGGCGCACGCCTTTCAGCGGCAACATGTTGATCTCGCCGAGGAATTCGGCGACGAAGCGGTTGGCCGGCCGGTCATAGACCTCGTCCGGCGCGCCGACCTGCAGCAATTTACCGTGGTTGAAGATGGCGACGCGCGACGACAGCGCCAGCGCCTCGCTCTGGTCGTGGGTGACGAAAACGAAGGTGGTGCCGGTTTCCTGATGCAGGCGCTTCATCTCGGCCTGCATCTGGCCGCGCAAGCTCTTGTCCAGGGCGGAAAACGGCTCGTCGAGCAGGAGCACGCCCGGCTCGAACACCAGTGCGCGGGCAAGCGCCACGCGCTGCTGTTGGCCGCCGGAGAGCTGCGCGGGCAATTTCTTCTCGTGACCGACCAGACCGACGCGCTCGATCATCTCCCCGACGCGCTTCTTGATCTCGGCGGCTGATTTCTTGCGAACCTTGAGAGGGAAAGCGATGTTCTGCTCCACGCTCATGTGCGGGAACAGCGCGTAGCCCTGGAACACCATGCCGGCAGCGCGCTGTTCGGCCGGACGATCGGTGATGTCGGTGCCGTCGCTGAAAAGCCTGCCCTCGGTCGGCTGCACGAAGCCGGCCAGGATCATCAGGAAGGTGGTCTTGCCCGAGCCGGAGGGGCCGAGCAACGTCAGGAACTCGCCGCGACCGATATCGAGCGTCAAATTGTCCAGCGCCCGGAACGAGCCGAAGCTCTTGCCGATCCCGTTCGCCTTGATTTCCGCCGCCCGGCCGGGTTGCTGCATCCTGCCTCTTCCTCAGTCCCGGATGAAATCGTAGGCAGGCGCGCGGCTCACCGCAACCGAATAGTTTTCGCCTGATCGGCAAATTTGATTCACGTCTGGTGGCGGTCGGCGGTTTCAACGCCCCGCCTCAATATTTCGCCAGTCTGTTTTCCGACAGCTTCGCCCTGAGCCAGTCGCTGAAGGCATTGAGCACCGGATGGCCGGCCTTGGCGTGCTCGAAGACCAGATAGTAGGACCGCGGCGAGGGGACCGACGCCTCGAACGGCTTGACCAGCCGGCCTTCGCTCAGTGCCCGGCGGCCGGTCAGTTCGTCACCCATGGCAATACCCTGGCCGGCAACCGCCGCCGAGAACACGAGGTTCATGTCGGAAAAGAAGATGCCGCCTTCGGTGTCGGGGTTTTCCACCTTGGACAACGCCAACCAGCGCGCCCAGTCCTCGGTGTCGCCGAGATGGAGCAGGTTGGCGCGCAGCACGTCGGCGGGTTTGGAAAAGCCGCCGACCTTGTTGAGCAGCGTCGGGCTGCAGAGCGGCGTGAAGAAGACTTCGCACAGCAGCTCCACCGATCGGTTCGGCCAGTTGCCGACGCCGAAGGCGATGAAGGCATCCGCTTCCGCATTGCTGACGTCGTCGAGCCGCCGCGGCGTCAGCACCGAGAGCGCAACGTCGGGATACATCTGCTGGAACTCGCCGATATGGGAGCACAGGAACATCGAGGCGAAGCCCGGCGGGCAGGAGATGGCGAAGGAGCCGCCGACGCCTGCGCCGCTGTTTTGCGTGCCCGCGTCGCCGAGCACTGTCAGCGCCTTGCGCACGTCGGCGGCGTAGCGCTGGCCGCGCGGCGTCAACGCCACGCCCTTGCCGATGCGCTGCAGCAGATCGAAGCCGAGGTCGCGTTCCAGCAGCCGAAGCTGATGCGAGACGGCGCTGCGGGTCAAACAGAGTTCGTCGGCGGCGCGCCACATGCTGCCGTGACGGGCGAAGCTGTCCAAGGCGCGTAGCGCCTGCGTCGAAGGTATTCGCAAAGGGACCTCAGGTGAACCGAATTTGCACGAGCCGGGAAAACATATCACTTTTTGATAAGCCGCTTCACTGCTTTCTTGGGCCTATGGAGAAATCCGTGACGACGTCAGCACAAGAAACCGCGCACGCTTGCATAGACAGCATCCAGCCGCTGCTGTCGGCCTGGACGCGCACGATCTTCGATTTCGGCGAAACCGCCTGGCGCGAATACCAGTCGGCCGCCTGGTATGTGGCGCGGCTGAAGCATGAGGGCTTTTCCGTCGAGGAAGGCTCGGGCGGCATGCCGACCGCGTTCTGCGCCCACTGGACGAACGGCGCCGGACCGACGATCGGCATGTATGCCGAATATGACGCTGTGCCCGGCAACTGCCAGGATGCGATGACGGTCAAGCAGCCCCGGCCCGGCCTTGGCGTCGAGGCCGGCGGGCACACCGACCCGCATTCAGGGCTCGGCATGGCAAGCCTCGGTGGCCTGCTTGCCACCAAGGCCGCCATGCAGCGACACGGCATTCCAGGCACGCTGCGCTTCACCGGCGAGCCGGCCGAGAAAGTGCGAGGGTCGAAGCCGGTCCACGCAGCCAGGGGCTACTATGATGGCCTTGCCGGCATGATATCCTTCCATCCCTTCTACATGCTGCCGCTCTGCAACACGGCCCGCTGGGACACGCATTGCGGCGCGGCCTACGCCATGATCTACCGTTTCATCTGCGACGAGCCTCAGAACTGGGCACGCGCCGCAGGCGACGGCGCACCGATCCCGCAGGCGCATTCGGCGGTCCGCGCCCCCGGCGCCAACGACGCGCTGATGACGATGTACATGGCCTCCAAGGCACTGCGCGACTCCATGCTGCCGCACCAGGGTGGCTGGTCGATCAGCGAGGCGATCCTGACCGCGGGCCAGGCCACCGCCGACAATCTGCCGGCGGGGCTGGCCGAGATCCAGTACATGATCCGCGTGCCGACCATCGGCATGGCCGAACAGGTCACCGCCGTGCTCGACCGCAATGCGCAGGCCGCGGCCGCGATCAGCGGCTGCCGCTACGAGCGGCATTGGGTGTCGAAGTCGCGCCCCGGGCTGGCTAATCACGCCATGGCCGAGATCGCCTATGATGCGTTGTCGACGGTCGGTCCGCCACGCTGGGACGAGGCCGCCAGGGCGATCGCGCGCGAGATCCAGGTCAATGCCGGCGGCACCGCGACCGAGAATCCGTTCATCGATGAGCTGGAGCGCTTGATCGACCCCAGGCAAGCCGAGGCAATCCTGCGCCGCGACTTGCCGCCCTCGCAGGTCAATTCGACGTCCGACGATTACACGGACATGAGCTGGCATGCGCCGACAGCGCGGTTCTACGTCGCCCGACCGGCCCTGCGTTCGGCAGATGGCCACCCCTATCCGGCCTGGGTGATGAATGCGCTGGGCGGCATCTCCGCGACCATTGATCCAATGGTCACCTGCGCCGCCAAGACAATCGCGCTGGCGGCGCTCCGCCTGCTCGAGGACAAAGCCGCCCGCGACAAGGCGATGAACGAATTTACCACCCGCACCGGCGGCGGTGTTGGTGGCGCGAACTGGATCGCGCCGCTCTGCGACTACGAACCGCCGATCAATTTCCGCTGGCCGGAATATGTCACCACGGCGCGCGGTCGCGACTGGTGGATCCCAAGCAATGCATGACCCGATCCACTTGAGAACAAGCACGAGGAGAACCCCATGACCGTTCATGACCGCATCGTCGCCGAACCGTTTTCGCTGCAGCGCCGCAATCCCGCCGGCGGCACCAAGCCGCTGACCGTCTGGGGCTTCGCCAACGAAACCGATGTGCTGACCGACGTGCTGCTCGGCTCGCCCAATTTCCTGCGTCATCTATCGACCAGTTCGCTGTCCAGAAAGCATCTGCGCGAAGCGCCCTGCAACGTCCAGATCGCGCAGGCCCAGCACAAGGATCTGGTTGCCGCCTATGAGCATTTCGGCGTCAACATCCACTGGCACGAGCCGACGCCGGAGCTGCCGATGCAGGTCTATTCCCGCGATTCCAGCGTCATGACGCCCTATGGCGCGATCATCACAGCCATGGCCAATTGGTGGCGGCGCGGCGAGAACTACGCCGCCATCCGCACCTATGAAAAGCTCGGCATCCCGATCTACGACATGGTCACCGCCGGCACCTTCGAGGGCGGCGACTTCAACGTCATCGAGGACGGCGTGGTGCTGATCGGCTGCGGCGGCGCCCGCACGCAAGAAGAAGGCGCGCGCCAGGTGCAGGCCTGGTTCCAGAAGGAAGGCTGGGAGACGCGCATCGCCTTCATCGACGAATATTACGTCCATATCGACCTGATGGTGGTGCCGATCGCCGAAAAGCTCACCGCAGTGTGCCTGGCCTGCACCGAGCCCGGCATTGTCGACTGGCTGAAGGGCAAGGGCCACGAGATCATCGACGTTCCCTTCCAGGACACGATGGCCCTCGGCTGCAACTTCATGTCACTCGGCAAGGACCGCGTGATCGCGCCGACCTCCAGCAAGACGCTGATCGGCCAGCTCAAGGCGCGTGGCTTCGAGGTCGCGGCCGTCGACATGAGCGAAATCTCCAAGACCGGCGGCGGCATCCATTGCATGGCACAGGCGCTGAAGCGCGAAGCGGCCTGACAGCCCGGCAACGGCAGAACCACGCCCGCCCGCCGGATCGAGAATCTGGCGGGCGGGCGCTCCGCTTGGCAGCTGCCCTGCCCTTTCCATCGATAAACCTTGCAGCTGTGTCCTCGCCGCCCTTGTGAGCGTGCGCAAAATGGACGAATAGTCGGGACAGGGCGCCGCCCTGAAATTGCCCGCTTGCGGTTTTCAGGTCGCGTCACAGCCGAGCCGGGTTTTTGAATGGTCCGTCCTGAACCGCGCAAGAGAAGAGGTCCGATCGCCTCCCGCCTTCTGGCGCTGGACGCATGGCTCGATTCCTCGCTCTATGAGATCGGCTTCAAGGCGCGCCAGTTCTGGGAAGCAGCGACGATCTTCTCGCGGCGCTTCCGGCTGAAGGGCTGGCGCCGCGGCATCATCGAACTTTTGAGCGAGGGCTTCACGCTTGGCGCCGGCGGCATGGTGGTGATGCTGGCGCTGGCCATTCCGGCTTTCCAGGATACGGCCGGCGACTGGCGCGCCCAGGGCGACTTCGCCGTCACCTTTCTCGACCGTTACGGCAACGAGATCGGCCAGCGCGGCATCATCCAGCGCGATTCCGTACCGGTCGACGAGATGCCCGATCATGTCATCAAGGCGGTGCTTGCCACCGAGGATCGTCGATTCTTCGACCATTACGGCATCGACGTGCTCGGCCTGTCGCGCGCGATCTTCGAGAACGTGCGGGCGAACTCTGTCGTCCAGGGCGGTTCCAGCATTACCCAGCAATTGGCCAAGAACCTGTTCCTGACCAATGAGCGCACGTTCGAGCGCAAGATCAAGGAAGCCTTCCTGTCGCTGTGGCTCGAGGCCAATCTGTCGAAGAAGGAAATCCTGCAGCTCTACCTCGACCGCGCCTATATGGGCGGCGGCACATTCGGCATCGAGGCGGCGGCGGACTTCTATTTCGGCAAGAGCGTCAAGGACCTGAATCTCGCCGAGGCGGCGATGCTGGCCGGCCTGTTCAAGGCGCCGACCAAATACGCGCCGCACATCAATCTGCCGGCAGCGCGCGCCCGCGCCAATGTGGTTCTGTCCAACCTCGTCGATTCCGGCTTCATGACCGAGGGCCAGGTGCTGCAGGCAAGGCTGCATCCGGCCGACGTCGTCGACCGCGGCGAACAGAAGAGCCCCGACTATTTTCTCGACTGGGCCTTCGACGAGGTCAAGAAGATCGCCAAGCCCGGCCAGCACTCGCTGGTGGCGCACACCACCTTCGACGCCAACATCCAGAAGGCGGCGGAAGAGTCCGTCGAGTTCCACCTGCGCCAGTTCGGCAAGGAGTATAACGTCACCGAGGGCGCCGTGGTGGTCATCGAGACCAATGGAGCGGTCCGCGCCATCGTGGGTGGCCGCGACTACGGCGCCAGCCAGTTCAACCGGGCCACCAAGGCGCTGCGCCAGACCGGCTCGTCGTTCAAGCCCTATGTCTACGCCACCGCGATGGAACACGGCTTCACGCCGAACTCGGTCATCTCGGGCGGCCCGATCAGCTGGGGCAACTGGTCGCCGCACAATTACAGCGGCGAGTCGGCGGGCAACATCACGCTGCTGATGGCGATGGCCAAGTCGATCAACACGGTGCCGGTGCGGCTGGCCAAGGACCATCTCGGCATCGCTCCGATCAAGGCGATGGCCGAGGCCATGGGGGTAGAGTCCCCTCTCGAGGGGCACAAGACGATGGTGCTCGGCACCTCGGGCATGACCGTGATGGACCAGGCGACAGGCTACAGCGTGTTCGCCCAGAACGGCTTCGTCGGTTCCCGGCACGGCATCACCCAGCTCGTCACCCGCACCGGCGAAGTGGTGTATGACTGGACCAAGGACGCGCCACCGCCGCACCGGGTGCTCTCGGAGCAGGCGCTGAAATCCATGAATACCATGCTGGCGGCCGTGCCGGTGATGGGCACGGCGCGGCGCGCGCAAATTCCCAACATCGTCGTCGCCGGCAAGACCGGCACCACGCAATCCTATCGCGACGCCTGGTTTGTCGGCTTCACCGGCAATTACACGGCGGCGGTGTGGCTGGGCAACGACGATTTCACCCCGACCAAGAACATGACCGGCGGCTCGCTGCCGGCGATGGTGTGGCAGCGCCTGATGGTCTACGCGCACCAGAACATCGACCTGAAGCCGATACCCGGCATCGACAAACCATTCGTCGACGAGGAGACCGCGGCCAAGGCGGCAGAAGCGCAGAAGAAGAGCGAGGACCAGGCCGCGGCCGACGCCGCCGCCGAGAGGCCGCCAGTGCTGTCCAGCCGGACCACGCAGACGCTGAGGGACATGACGCAGCTGTTCCAGGCGGCACCCAAACTCGACGCACCCCCCGCGCCCGAAACGCTTTCGGCGCTGTGACATCGGCTCGAGCGCCGGCGAGGCGAACTGGCAAATCCATCACGCCCGCTTGCCACGAGGCCCCGCGTCGCGATATCCCCGAACGGCAATCCTTCATGCACCCGGCTCTTCATGCTCAAGAACGCCTTCCTGATGCTGCTTTCGCTTGCCATAGCCATTGGCGGCGGGGGCGCCAGCGTCTGGTATGCGCTGAAGGTCCAGGACGGCGTCGGCGCGATCAGGATCGGCCAATGGACCGCCTTCCCCGACATCGGCACCCCGGCCGCCGATCCCTACTCCAAGGCGCGCGTGGCGCGCGAGGGCGTGCTTGCGCTCGGCCGCGCCGAGGGCCTGTCCTTCGTCGCGGAGGATGATGCCGCCGGCAACCAGCTCAAGCGGGAATGCGCCTACAAGATCGAGGGCGGATTTCCGACCGCCCGGTTCTGGACACTCTATGCCGCCGATCAATCGCTCGGCGTCGTCGAGACCGGCAAACCGAGACTTGCCGCGCTTCAGTCCTATGAGGTGCTGCGCAAGCCCGACAATTCGGTGATCATTTCGGTCGGCCATCACCCGATGCCCGGCAACTGGCTTTTGACCAACGGTTCCGGAAGGATGTATTTCGTCCTGACCTTCTACGACACACCGATCGCCAGCAGCACCGGCTTGTCGGACGTTTCGCTGCCCAGGATCGTGAAGGCCGGCTGCGATGCGTAATTTCCGGGCCGCACTACGCCGTCTTTTCCATGCCGTCCTGCTCGGCCTCGTCGGCGCCGGCATCGTGCACATCGTCGTGCTGCTTCTGGTGCCCGAGTTTTCCGAACGCGACGCCTGGTCGCGACTGTCGATGGCCTCGGACCTCTACAGGATGAACCGGCTCGATGCGGAGGCGGGCGGCGCGCCGGTGGTGAAATCGGTCGATCCGCTGTTTTATGCCACGGCCTGCCGTTTCGACCTCGAGGAAGGCATGGTCCGGATCAAGGCGCCGGGAAACGTGCCCTTCTGGTCGGTGTCGGTCTATGACCGCAATGGCCACAATGTCTATTCCTTCAACGACCATACGGCGACGGGCGGCAAGCTGGATGCCGTCGTGCTGACGCCGGCGCAGATGATCGACGTGCGCAGGGACCTGCCCGAAAATCTGCAGGGTGCGATCTTCGTCGAAGCGCCCATAGACGAAGGCATCTTCGTCATCCGCAGCTTCGTGCCGGACGCCAGCTGGAAGCCGATCGTGTCGCGCTTTCTCGATCAGAGTTCCTGCGAGCTGCAGGATTTCTAGGCCACGATCGTGGCCAGCGTGACAGCCAAGGCCGAGGCTTTCGCAAAGCTCAGTGATGCGGCACCGGCGTCCTTGGCGTCCCCGACTTGTCGGGCCCGGCTGGCCGCGCTTCCCCGGCATTGGACCGTTCATAACGGATGCCGGGAAAGATGATCACCGCCGCCGGTATTTCGGTGGTTTGCTTGGCTCGATTGGTTGGTGCCGCACGCGGCACGAAAGACACTACCATGCCCATGATTCGCGCATTCCTCTCGGTTTCCCCGGAGCACAACGCAACGCCTCCAAATATCATTAAGGCCGGCAGAGGGTTAACGGAGCGCTAACGGATCGCCGCTAACTTGATCTTTGTTCCCAGGCCAGAAAGTTCTGACCGAGGCAATCGCTAAACCGACGCGTTCCCGGTTGAGCATGATCAAGACTGTGTATCTGTTATCAGGCGTATCCTTCGTGTCATCTTCGGACTTCAGGCAAATCGCGATACGAACGGAATCGGGAAAGGCCGAGAGGCTGTTCCGCGCCGCGGTGTCGGCGTTCTGCTCGCTTACCCGTCCGTCGCGCCGCGAGATCGGCCAGCTCGAGGATTTGACGCTGCCTTTGTTCGACGAGGTGTCGGTCGAATCGCGACGCTATGTGGCAGCCGCCCTCTCCGAATGCGAATATGCGCCGGTCGCGCTGGTGCGTCGCCTGTGCCAGGAGCCGGTCGACATCGCCGCGCCGTTGCTCATCCGCTCGCGTGCCGTCAGCGATATCGACCTGATCGCGCTGATCGGCCGGCATGGGCTGCCGCACGCCCGGGCCATCGCGCGCCGCAGGGACCTAAACCCGACCATCGCCGATCTGATCAGGGCGCTCGAAAGGCCGACATTGGTGCGGGTGCGGGATCCGGAGGCGCATATCCCTACGCCGCCAACCGTCGCAGCCGTGAATGCGGAAGCGGCCGAACACCACGCGAAACAGTCCCCCGGCATTGCCGCAGAGAATGCGCGGCGCAGGCTGCGCTCCATGATGCGCACCGGCGACGAAGCATTGGCGGCGAAGGTCGATGCGTTTCCCGGCTCGGATACCTATGTCAAGCTGCGCGAAACCGCGCTGACGGGAAACGCCGCGTTCTTCCAGACGGCGCTCGCCGATGCCCTCGATATGGATTTCTCGACCGCGCGATCGCTGACTGCCAACCAGAACTATGCCCCGCTGCTTGAGGCGCTGCGCTCGCTCGATCTGAGCGAAGACCGGGCATTTCTGATCACGGTCGCCGTCTATCCCAGCCTGTTCCCGCATCCGCAGGCCATCCGCACCTATCTCGACCGCTACCGTCTGCTGCATCGTGACGTGGCTCTGGACAGGGTGCGGGCATGGAAAGCCGAAGCGGTGTCCAAGATGGTGCGCGAAGGCGCGCCGGCAAACAGCGACCGCCGCAAGGCCTCGAACAGCGACAAAGCCGAGGCTCCCGGCCTCAGGGCGTCTTCACGGAAATAAGCTCCTCGACGGGAACAGTGCCGGCCTCGATCTCGACCACCCAGATGTCGGGATCGAATTTCTTTTCCCTTTCAAGACGGGTATCGAGCACGGCTGGATCATCACCCGCGGCAAGGAGGCTGAAGAAGCGGTCGTCCGGCTTGGCCGAATCGTAACTTGTCTGTGGCGCCGGCCCGTAGAGGGCCATTTCACCCAGCCGGCCCCGCGCCAGCACGAAAACAGCGCCGGCCTCGGTCGCGCCGCGATTGACCACGGCCGCAAATCCGCCGGCGCCGAAAACCCGGCGCAACAGGGCCGAGACCCACAGATCCGATGTGACGCGCATGAGAACTCCGCAAAGCGTGGCGGAGTTATCTATCTATATTTCCCTCGCTGGGCGAGCGGTCGTTTCGGGCCTTGTCGGTCGGAGCTCAATTGGTGAGGCCGATCTCGCGCATCTTGACGTAGACGATCTCGTCGGGCTCGCCGGTCTGCGGCAGCCCGAACAGCGACTGGAACTCCTTGATCGCCGCCTTGGTGCGGGCGCCGACCTTGCCGTCGAGTTGCATGTCGTCATTGCCGAAGGCTTTCAGACCCGCCTGGATCTTGACGATGCGGGGATCAGGCCCCTGCAATGCGGCGTTGGTCTGTTCGCCGCCCGTCTGCAAGGATACCGGAACGGCGGCCGGTGGCATGTCGGGACGCGGCTGCGGTTTGGGCACGGAAGCGGTCTTCGGCGTTGCGCCCAGTTGATCCAGCAGCAACGCGTCGATCTCGCCGGAAGCGTTGAGACCGACCTTCTGCTGATAGGCCTGTATGGCCTTGCGCGTGTTGGGGCCGGAAATCCCGTCGACCGTGCCGGGATAGAAGTCGAGGTCCTTCAATATGCCTTGCACCTGCTCGACCACCGGATCGCCCTTCATCGGTGCGGGCGCCGAATTTGGCCGAACGATATTGATCGTGGTCTCCGGCTCGTCGGCGGTATGCGGAAAACCCTGGAAGTTGCGGGTGGCGAAGAATGCCCCGGCATGCGGGAAGGGCTGATACCACAGCGCGTTCGCCGAGACATAAAACAGCGTCACCAGGAATGCCGTCGATCCGCCCACCAGGACAGGATTGCGCGAAATCATCCCGCCAATGGCAATGGCGCCGTCCTGAAAGGCGTTGCTGCGGCGTTTGACCGCTTTAGCCTGTTTTGCGGAGCGAGCCATTTCCGTCCCCTTTCGCCCTCGTCACCGGCATCGTCAGCACCCCTGCCTGGTTCACCGGGCGCCCCTTCGGCCCATTGACCGGCAGGCTGATGGTCACCGTGGTGCCCTCGCCCGGCATGCTTTCGATCGACATCGTGCCTTCGTGCAGCGCCACCAGCCCCTTCACCAGCGACAGGCCAAGGCCGGTCCCCTCGAACCGGCGCGTATAGTCGTTCTGGATCTGCATGAAGGGCTTGCCGAGATTGGCGAAATCCTCCTCCGCAATGCCGATGCCGGTGTCCCTGACCCAGAAATGCAGACGCGAGCCGATCCGCTTGGCGCCGACGACGACATCGCCGCTATCGGGCGTGAACTTGATCGCATTGGAGACGAGGTTGATAAGGATCTGCTGCACGGCGCGGCGATCGGCATTGATGTCGCCCGCGTCGGGTGCGATCTGCGTCTGCAGGTGGATGTTCTTGGCTTGCGCCTGCAGCCGCATCATGGACTGGCACATTTCGACGGCCTCCATGAACCGGAAGGGCTCCGGCTCCGTCGCGTAGGCCCCCGATTCGATCCTCGATACGTCGAGAATGGAGGTCACGACGGCCAGCAGATGCTGGCCCGAATCCCGCACAAGTCCGACATATTCCTTCTGGCGCGGATCCTTGAAGGCGCCGAACATCTCATGCAGCAGCATGTCGGAGAAGCCGATGATGGCATTCAGCGGCGTGCGCAGTTCGTGGCTGACCACCGCCAGGAACCGCCCCTTGGCCACCTCGGCGGCGGCGGCGGCCTCATTGGCTTGCGCGAGGTCTTCGCGCAGCCGGGCGGTCTCGTCGTTCTCGCGCAGGACAAGCGTGAAGACGTCGCTCTGTTCCTCGCCGCGCACCAGCTCGAGCAAGAACGGCCGATAGTTGTCGGCCGTCAGGCGGTTGTCATTTTGGCCGTTGCCGTTCTGGGGCAGCCTGACGCGCAGTTCGACGCGGCGCGACAGGGCGCCATCACGCATGTCGGCTAGGGCGCTGAGATAGGAGACCCGATCCGACAGATGGACGCGGTCGAAGAAGCCGGTTCCCGAAAGCAGTTCAGGCGGCAGTTTCAAAAGGGTGCGCGCCTTGGCGGACGCATCCAGGACCTCGCCGTGGCGGGCGACGCGCAGGACCACCGCATCGATAATGTCTTCCAGCCGATCGCCGCTATCCACCGCATCGGCCGCACCGACGCTATCAGGAAAAGCCGACATGCGCGGGACAAGCGTCAGCGCCCAGGCCAGCGGGACCAGCCAATGCCAGGCGGCGATCTGCGCGCCCGCGAATGGCAAGAAGGCCGCGGCCAGAGGCTGAAGGGCAATGGCTGCGATGGCCGCCACAGCCCCAAAAAGTGCCGCACGCCGCGTGGCGCCGATCCACCAGGCCTCGAATGGCAGCGCCACGGCAAGCATGGCGACAGGTGAGCTCAAACCGCCGGCGGCGGCGATGAGACCGCCAAGTGCAACAGACGCCATCACCAGCGCGATCCGTGCTGCCGCGACCATCCTTCCGGTCGCCGCCACCAGCAAGGCGACGAACCAGCACAGACCGAAGGCCGCGAAGATGGCGGCGATGGTCACGGCGGCGCCCATGCTTGATGTAACCAGCGTGACCGCGGCACCGGCGGCGAAGAACGGCGCGGCCAGCATGACGCCAATGAACCGGCGCTGGCGCTCGCGGTCGCTTTGTTCGAGAAGGGAGGGATGGACCATACGTTCGCAACCGGCGGCAATCGCGCCGGGCAATTCAGCGTATCTGGCCTTGATCGGCATCAACTCAACGCACTCGCACTCGTCGTGAACAGCTCTGCTTTTGCAGATTATCTTGGTTGGCTCTGAAACTCGCATCCAGCGTTTAAGGAATGGATAAGGCAGGGGCGACCAAAGCCTGGCCCGCGGCAAATATCGGGATGGCGACGGTCGAAAACCCGGGCAAATGCCGCCATAGTAAATGGAGAGTTATCCGGGAACGCCTGGCGGCAGCGGACCATTGGCGGGAAGAGAACCGCCTGAATTCAACAAAACCACAATGGAAACAATCCGATAAATGGTTATCAGAGGGTAACGAAAATCGACCCGATGTGAAACAAATCCACGGCAAAACGCTTCGTTTCGAATTTGCCTAAAATTTGAGGAAAATTTTCGTCTAACCTGCAAGCCGTCCTTTGTGGCCGTATGCCAAGATCCTGCCCATAAAAGAGGTCATGCCATGTGACGCATGATCCGGTCACGACAAGAGGCAAGGCATGTTCTTTCTGATAAGAATGGCTTTCTGGTTTTCATTGGTGCTGCTGGCGCTGCCGCTGAGCGTCGGTTCCGACGAGCCGGGGCAGGAAAGCGTCGGGCCGATCCAGGCCTTGTTTGCGGCACGTGACGCGGTGGGCGACATCGCCGGCATCTGCGAGCGCAAGCCCGATGTCTGCGAAACCGGCAAGTCGGCCATGCACACCATCACGGCACGCGCCAAGGAGACCGCCAAGATCGCCGCCGCCATGCTGGACGACAAGCCCGCCGGTCCCGATACCTCGACGACGACCGGCAGCGTGGCGGACGAAATCGTCCTGCCGGAGACCGTCAACCTGCCAGTAAGGAATTAAGCCGCCTCGACGGCGCATCGCGGACCGTCTGCCCTCTCGACGCCCGCGGTGTCCCTGTTTTTTCCGTGACGCGACGCCGCCGCGTGACTATATCCGGGTGATGACGACCACGATCCAGACGATCCGAGACGACTTTTCCTTCCTTGACGAGTGGGAGGACCGCTATCGTTACGTGATCGAGCTCGGCGAAGCGCTGCCTCCATTTCCCGACGAGGAGCGCAATGCCGCCAACAAGGTGCCAGGTTGCGTCAGTCAGGTCTGGCTGACCACCGAGCGGGGACCGGGCAGTGATCCAGTCATCACCTTCACGGGCGATTCGGACGCCCATATCGTGCGCGGGCTGGTCGCGATCATGCTGGCGCTGTTTTCCGGAAGGTCCGCCAGCGAAATCCAGAAAACCGATGCGGAAGCGACGCTGAAGGCGCTTGGGCTGGACGAGCACCTGTCGCCCCAGCGCGCCAATGGTCTTCGCTCTATGGTCAAGCGCATCAAGCGCGATGCCGAGATGGCACTCGAACGGACAGCCTGACAAGCTTGATCCTGTACCATGCGGCCGTCCCGCAAAGTCAAACGGCGCCCGAAGGCGCCGTTGATGTCAGTCTGCGAGGAGCGGGTTACCGCGCCTTGCGCTTGCGGCCAAGGCCCATCTTCTTGGCGAGCTGCGAGCGGGCCGCCGCGTAATTCGGGGCAACCATCGGGTAGCTCGGGTCAAGGTTCCACTTTTCGCGGTACTGGTCCGGCGTCAGATCATAATGGGTCATCAGGTGACGCTTCAGCGACTTGAACTTCTTACCGTCTTCAAGACAGACAATGTAGTCGTCGTGAACCGAGCGCTTCGGGTTTACGGCCGGCTTCTGCTTGTCGGCAGGAGGCTGTTCGGCGGTTCCACCCACACGCCCGAGAGCGGCATGCACATCCGATATAAGGTTCGGCAGTTCGCCGACCGGCACGGGATTGTTGCTGACATAGGCGGCCACCACATCGGCGGTCAGCTCGATCAGCGCATCATTGTTTCTGGAAGGTGTTTCGACAATATCCATGGTCTTCAGGCCCCAACAAGAGTTACGTCGGTCTACGCCCTTTTTTACAGGTAGGGCATCGCGCGAATTTGGTGCAGGTAGAGCTTCTGCGATTCGTGTCGCGAGCATATCAATGCGACCATGGACCAAGTAAGTCAATTCGCTCTTTGCATTATATTCAGGGATGTTGATCAACTATTCCCGGATCAGCTTCAATCTTTCGTGCATCGCGTAATTTTTCGATATTTCGCCCGCCAGATCGGCAAGGGCTGACGTGGCGTCAGTGCACCGTTACATTCGCGATAACTCACAGATCGGGCATTCAATGCTCCGGTTTGCTTGGCTATCGCGCCGACAAACTTGGTTGTTCATATCTTTTCACGAAACCGCAGGTTGCCATCGATTTTTCTTGCGGAAGCAAACTTACGATGTCTGTCCGCCGCCTGCCTCAGGGCCAACCGATGCCGGTCGATCAACACGGGGCGCTTGCCATAGGGCCGGACGGTGACGAAGTTGCCTTTCCTGACCGGATCGTGCCAGACCTCACGCCAGCGATAACGAACCGCCTGCTGCCCAATGCTGGTTGGTTGGCGATATCGAACAGGTTTCAAGAATACTTCCAGAGCGAGACGCAATGACCAAGCTCCCCCGATTTCCGATCGTCACCCCGCCAACACCCGAGAAAAGGCCGGTTTTCGACACGCATCACGGCATCACGCGAACCGATGAATATGCCTGGCTGAGGGCCGACAACTGGCAGGAGATGTTCAGGGATCCTTCCTTGCTCGATGGCGCGATCCGTGTCGAACTCGAAGCCGAGAACGCCTACCAGTCGAAGCTGATGGCAGACACGGTCGACCTGCAAAAGCAGCTTTTCAAGGAGATGAAAGGCCGCATCAAGGAAGACGATTCCTCCGTGCCGATGAAGGACGGACCTTATGCCTATGGTTCTTCCTTCAAGCTCGGCGGCGAGCAGCCGCGCTATTTCCGCATGCCGCGCGACGGCGGCGCAGAACAGATCCTGCTTGACGGTGACGCAGAAGCCGAGGGCAAGGCCTATTTCCGGCTTGGCGGCGTCGACCATTCGGCCGATCACCGCAAGCTCTTGTGGGCGTTCGACGACAAGGGCTCTGAATTCTACACACTGCGCGTGCGCGATCTTGCCGATGGCAAGGACCTGGCGGACCAGATTGCCGCCACCGGCGGTTCGGGTGTGTGGGACGCGGGCAATGACGGTTTCTTCTACACGCGTCTCGACTCCAACCACCGGCCGTCGAAGGTGCTGTTCCATGCATTGGGGCAGGCCCCTGAAAACGACCGCCTGATCTATGAGGAAAGCGATCCCGGCTTCTTTATGAATGTCGACGGCACCCGTAACAACCAATGGATCATGATCGGTATCAACGATCACGAGACCTCGGAATATCGCCTGTTGAGCGCCAGCGATCCGTTTGCCGAACCCAAGCTGGTTTCGGCGCGCGAGACCGGTCTTCAGTACGAGTTGGAAGAAGGCGGCGACATCTTCTTCATCCTGACCAATGCCGATGGCGCGAAGGACTTCAAGATCATGACGGCGCCGGCAAACGATCCGGTGCGCGCCAACTGGCAGGAGTTGGTGCCGCATGAGCCGGGCCGGCTGATCCTGTCGGTGATCGGCTTCACGGATCATATGGTCCGGCTCGAGCGCAAGGAGGGCCTGCCGCGCATCGTCGTGCGCGAGCGCGCGACTGGCGAGGAGCACCTGATCTCCTTCGATGAGGAAGCCTTCTCGCTCGGCCTTTCGGGTTCCTATGAATACGACACCGAAATCATGCGCTTTTCCTATTCGTCGATGACGACGCCGTCGCAGGTGTTCGACTACAACATGCGCACCCGTGAACGTATGCTGCTCAAGACGCAGGACGTGCCGTCCGGCCACGACCCGGACCACTACGTCACAAGGCGGCTGATGGCACCCGCCGCCGACGGCGAACTGGTGCCGATCTCCCTTCTGCATCACCGCGACACACCGCTGGATGGATCGGCACCTTGCCTGCTCTATGGTTACGGCTCCTACGGCGTCACCGTGCCGGCGGCCTTCAACACCAACTGGTTCTCGCTGGTCGACCGCGGCCTGGTCTTTGCCATTGCCCATGTCCGCGGCGGCAAGGACAAGGGTTACAGCTGGTACGATGACGGCAAGCGGGCGCACAAGATGAACACCTTCACCGATTTCATCGCCTGTGCGCGCCACCTCGTTGCCGAGCGCTATACGGCGCACGACCGCATCGTCGCGCAAGGCGGCTCGGCCGGCGGCATGCTGATGGGCGCCATCGCCAACATGGCGCCGGACTGCTTTGGCGGCATCGTCGCCGAAGTTCCCTTCGTCGACGTTCTCACCACCATGCTCGACGCGACGCTACCGCTGACGCCGCCGGAATGGCCGGAATGGGGCAATCCGATCGCGTCAGCCGACGACTACCGGACGATCGCCG
Source organism: Mesorhizobium sp. B4-1-4 (assembly GCF_006439395.2). Lineage (NCBI taxonomy): Bacteria > Pseudomonadati > Pseudomonadota > Alphaproteobacteria > Hyphomicrobiales > Phyllobacteriaceae > Mesorhizobium > Mesorhizobium sp. B4-1-4. Next base: position 928,994 of record NZ_CP083950.1, on the reverse strand, counting down.
CCTACTCGCCTTACGACAATGTCGCCGCGCTCGACTATCCGCCGATCCTGGCGCTCGCCGGCCTCACCGATCCCCGCGTTACCTATTGGGAGCCGGCCAAATGGGTGGCGCGGCTGCGCGACCGCAAGAGCGGCGACAATCCGGTGCTGTTCAAGATCAATATGGATTCCGGCCATGCCGGTGCGTCGGGCCGCTTTTCCCGCCTGGAGGAGATCGCCTATACCTATTCCTTCACGCTGAAGGTGACCGGGAAGGCGCAGCTTGCCGAGCAAACGCTTCGATGACCGATCCGTCCGCATTGACAGCTTACATCGTCCTTTTGCTCGGCTTTGTCCTTATTCCGAGTCCAGCCACGCTGCTGACGATCGCACGCGCAACGATGGCGATCATGGCTTTTTGAATTCCGCATTGCTCATTTCCGCTCGCAATCGCGGCGGCCTCGCGCTACCCAAGGCACGTTTTCTCCGGGCCAAGACGCCCGCCTCGCACAAGGGTCCATTATGCTGCTCGTCGACGTGTATCTCGACAAATCGCCCATCCAGGGCATCGGCGTTTTTGCCAAGAACCCTATTGCCCGCGGCACGTTGATCTGGAAACTGGATCCAAGGTTCGACCGGATCATTGCGGTCGAGACCTATGAAGGCGAAAGCGGGCCGGTGAAGAGCTATCTCGACCGCTACGCCTATCCAGACCGGCGCGATCCGAACTACATCGTCTTCGAAGCCGACGACGCTCGCTACATGAACCATGCCGACGAGCCGAACTGCGACGTCTCCTCGCCCGAGGAGAGTTTTGCCCTGCGCGACATCGCGGCCGGCGAAGAACTGACCTGCAACTACAACCATTTCTTCGAGGCGGGCTTCGATTTCCTGGGCGACCGCCATCCGTCATCCGACAACTAGCTAAAGCAATCCCAGGAAAGGTGTGAAGCGGTTTTCTGTCCGGAATTGCGTCAAAAGAGAGATCGAGCGGGTCGGCGTTCCTTGAAACGATGAACCGCTTTAGTTCGTGGCTTTCTTGCGCGCCGGGTAGCCATTTGGATGCGGCGGTATCGCCTTGAGGTAGGCCGCGATCGCCGCACGATCCCCCGCTGTCAGCTCGGCCATGTTGCGTTGTACCTCGACCATCGCGCCGCCTACGGAATCAAAACTGGGCGTGAAACCGGTTTCGAGGTAGTTGGCAATGTCGGCCTCCGACCACTTGTCGATACCGCCCTCGCCCGATGTGATGTTCGGGACGACGCCGCTGCCTTCGGCGGCCACGGCACCGGCCAGCCATTCACTTTTCCTGGCGCCGCCCGCGAAGTCGCGCGGCGTGTGGCATTCACCGCAATGGCCCGGCCCTTCGACCAGGTAACGGCCGGCCACCACCGGGTCAGGCGCACCATCGGGCAAGGCAATGACCGGCTGGTCGCTGAGATAGAGCCGTTTCCACAGGCCGATGCCGCGACGGATGTTGAAGGGGAAAGCGAGCGAATTGCCCGGCGCCTTGCCGGCGACCGCAGGCAGTGTCTTCAGGAAAACATAGAGATCGGCAATGTCCGATGGCTTCATGCGTGCGTAGGACGCATAGGGAAAGGCCGGATAAAAATGCTCGCCAGACGGCGACACGCCCTTCAGCATGGCGTTGGCGAGATCTTCGACCGACCAGGCACCGATGCCGTCCTTGGCGTCTTGCGAGATGTTGGGGGGCACGAAAATGCCGAACGCCGTCTTCAGTTCAAGACCGCCCACGAGCTGAAGCCGCGCATCGCCCTGTGAACCCGGCTTTGCATGGCAGGAGGTGCAGCCGCCGGCATAGAAGATGCGCTTGCCCCTGGCCGCATCGCCAGGCCCGAGCTTGGCCAGGGTCTGCGTGTCCAAGGTCACGGGCGCTGAGAGGACCCATCCGGCAACCGCGCCGACGCCGCCCAGGGCAATGAGCGCGCCGACGAGTTTTTTGAGGAAGGGCATTGCCCGCTATCAGCCTTTTTTCACCCGATAGCTCTGGTGGCAGGCGCCGCAATTGGACGCGATGGCGCCGAATTTCGTCTTCAATGTATCGATATCGGCGGGCGTGGCGGCGGTTGCCGCCTTGACGTCGGCCAGATACTTGTCTTCCGCGGCCTTGAAGCCTGCCATGTCTTCCCAGATTTTCGGCGCCGCCGTGGTATCGCCCGCGTCGCTGCCCGCCGGAAACAGGGCACCGACATCGAACTTTTCCGCATTCGCCTGCAGGGTCTGCAGTTGCGTCAGTACGGCAGCGGCATCAAAAGGCTCCTCACCCTTGACCACTTTCGACAGGCCGCCGACGATCTTTCCGCGTTCCTTCATCAGAGCTTGCCGATCGAGGATCGGGTCCGCAAATGCGGCCGAGCCGGCAACTGCGAGCATGGAAATGGCGACGATAAGCTTTCTCATTCAATTGGCTCCGTGATGAAGGCATTTGGGGACACGACGTAAACGGATGTGGCGAACGGAATATTCCCTTTGCCTCCTGATGAGTTTTCCAGACCCTGCTGGCGCGGATCTCGAGGCAGAAAAAGAAAAGCCCCGGGGCTGCCGGGGCTTTTCCGAAGATCGATCAGGCTATTGCAGCACCGCGCGCCCTTGGCGCGCCAAGGATGCTGCGCATGGTTCTTTCCGAAAATCGTGTCCGATTTTCGGCGTCATGCGCGGGCCTTTTCGTAGAGCTCGAGAACGTGATCCCAGTTGATCAGGCTATCGACGAAGGCCTCAAGATATTTCGGCCGCGCGTTGCGATAGTCGATGTAGTAGGAGTGTTCCCAGACATCGACTCCGAGGATCGGCGAGGCGCCATGAACGAGCGGGTTCTCGCCGTTCGGCGTCTTCGAGATCGCCAGCTTGCCATCCTTGACCGAAACCCAGGCCCAGCCCGAACCGAACTGCGTCGTGCCGGCCGCGATGAAATCAGCCTTGAATTTGTCGTAGCCGCCGAGGTCGCTGTCGACCGCCTTCTGCAGAGCCCCAGGCAGCTTGTTGCCGCCGCCGCCTTTCTTCATCCACTTCCAGAAATGGATATGGTTGTAGTGCTGCGCGGCATTGTTGAAGAGGCCGGCGTTCTTGCCGAACGATTGCTTCACCACCTCTTCGACCGACAGGTCGCCCATGCCCGCTTCCGCGGCCAGTTTGTTGCCGTTGTCGACATAGGCCTTGTGGTGCTTGTCGTGGTGATATTCCAATGTCTCTTTCGACATGTAGGGCTGCAGGGCCTCGTAGTCGTAAGGCAGAGCGGGCAATTCAAAAGCCATGGACGGTACTCCCTCGATGAAAATCCGGTATGGATACCGGATCAAGATAGGTCTGGATCGGGCTCGGACAACTCCGAAATGAAGCGCCGGACGCTCTTTCTAGAGCATGATGCCGAAAAGTGTGAAGCGGTTTTCGGACGACATCATGCTCTAACTTTTTGATTTAGAGACGGATTCAGATTTCAGGTCGACTCGACCCTGAAATCATCCGGCTCTAGGCGGGTTCCGGCGAACTGTCACACGGTTTCCAGAGACGAAACCGCGTTGCGACAAAACGCCGGACGGGATCAGCTGGCCGGCGTTGAATGCGCCCAATCCCAATAGAGTTCGCGCGCTTTCTTGGCTACCGGCCCGGGTTGCAGGTTGCGATCCTCGATGCGCGTTACCGGCACCACCTTGGAATGGTTGCCGGTCGAAAAGATCTCGTCGGCTTCGAGGAAATCGCGCACCGCCAGCGTCTTTTCGGTGGTCCTGAAGCCATAGTCGCCGAGCAACGTCATCGTCCGCGAGCGGGTGATGCCGGACAGGAAGGTGCCGTTCGGCGCCGGCGTCAGCACGTGGCCATCCTTGACCAGGAAGATGTTGGAGCTGCCGGTCTCGGCGACGTTGCCCAGCATGTCCAGCACCAGCGCATTGTCGAAGCCGCGCATCTTGGCTTCGAGGATGGCACGGCCATTGTTGGGATAGAGGCAACCAGCCTTGGCGTTGGTCGGCATCGTTTCGATGGTCGGACGCCGGAACGGCGACACCGTCACGGAAAAGCCGGTCGGCGCGATCATCGGCGATTCGTAGAGGCAAAGGCAGAAGCGGGTCGATGCGGGATCGGCCGGCACGCCCATGTAGCCGCCATGCTCGGCCCAATACATCGGCCTGATATAAACCGCCGTCTTGCCATCGAACTTCTTCAATCCGTCCCAGGTCAGCCCGACGATCTGTTCGGGCGTCATGTTCGGCTTGAGGCCGAGAGCGATCGCCGAAGCGTTCACCCTCCTGGCGTGGAGGTCGAGGTCGGGCGCCACACCTTCGAACCAGCGAGCGCCGTCGAACACGCTGGTGCCCAGCCACATGGCATGGCTGCGCGGTCCAAGAATGGCGACATTGCCTTCGTGCCAGTCGCCATCAACGAAAGTCCATGTCGCGGATTGCGCTGCTGCCGCCAGTGTCATCGCGTTGTCCCGTTCCGATCAATCTCGTGTGACAGCCATTGGAAGATGCTTTGGCCGGCGTCGTCAACCAGCATCAAGGAGTTTTGTTGAGGCCAGCGACGGCGCGATGCAATCAAGGCTTGCGCCTTGCCGCGCCGCGTCTCAAAACTGTTGACATGCAATATGCCGCCTATGTTTTCGACGCCTATGGCACGCTGTTCGACGTGCATGCCGCCGTGCGCCGCCATGCCGATCAAATCGGTCCGGACGGTCAACTCCTGTCCGAAATCTGGCGCGCCAAGCAGCTCGAATATTCCTGGGTGCGCACGCTGATGGGCGCCTATGCCGATTTCTGGCAGTTGACCGAACAGTCGCTCGACTTCGCCTTGCGCAAGGTCCCTTCGGCCGATCCAAGCCTCAAGGCCAGGCTGCTGGAAGCCTATTGGCGGCTGGACTGCTACCCGGAAGTGCCGGCCGTGCTGAAAGCGCTCAAGGCTTCGGGTGCTAGGCTGGCGATCCTCTCCAACGGCTCGCCCGAAATGCTGGAAGCGGCGGTCAAGTCCGCCGCGCTCGACCAGGTTCTGGACGAGATCTATTCCGTCGATGCGGTGCGGCGCTTCAAGACCGACCCCGCGGTCTATGACATGATCGCCACCGGCTGGCGGCTCTATCCCGGCGCGGTTTCCTTCCAGTCCTCCAATCGCTGGGATATTGCCGGCGCCACCAAATTCGGCTTCCGCACGGTGTGGATCAACCGTTCCAACCAGCCCGAGGAGTACCAAGACTTTCCGCCAGCCCTGATCCTGCCGTCTCTTGAAGCGCTGGTCACCGCCTAGGATCACCATCTGTGACCCTTGGGCCACAGTGGCGTCGCGGTCACAGCTTCGCCTTTGTTTGTCCACGTTCGGGCCAGAATTGGAACCGCCTATCGCCTCAGGTGTTGTCAGGCACCCGCGTAGCGGCAAGCGTATTCACGCTTTGTTGCAATTTGAGTCCTAAAGAAGGCAGCCATGTCCATAACCGAAATCGAATCCTATCGCCTGAGCCGTCGCGGCTTCCTCAACGCCGCAGCACTGGGCGCAGCCTCGATCGCGGTTTCCGCATGCGCCACCACCGGACCTGGGCCGGTTCAGCCTCCCCCGCCAGCCTATGTCGAGCCGCCTCTGGCCGACTATGCGTCGATGTACGCGGCCGTCAGCGATGGCGGCTTCAATCTTCCGGCCATCCCCGTCGACAGGATCGATCCGCAGTTCCTGCGCCAAATCGTGCCCGACCCAACCGGGCAGAAGCCGGGGACTATCGTCGTCGATACGACGGGCCATTTCCTCTATCTGGTTCGTCCGGGCGGGCAAGCCATCCGCTATGGCGTCGGCCTTGGCCGCGCCGGCTTCGAATGGTCGGGAGATGCCGTCGTCCAGTGGAAGCAGAAATGGCCGAAGTGGACGCCGCCGGATGAAATGATCGCCCGGCAGCCGGAATTGAAGCAGTACAGCGCCGACAATGGCGGCATGCCCAGCGGTCTGAAGAACCCGCTCGGTGCGCGTGCGCTCTATCTCTTCCAGGGCAATGTCGACACGCTTTATCGCCTGCACGGCTCGCCGGAATGGCGCTCGATCGGCAAATCGGTGTCGTCGGGCTGCGTGCGCCTGATGAACCAGGACATCATCGACCTCTACGACCGCGTGCCCCAGAAGACCCCGGTCATCGTGACCAGCGACGCCCGCCAGCCGATGGTGGCGACTGCTAACCGCAAGGCCATCCCGATCGACGCCGGCGTGCCGGACGGATCGGTATTGCTTGGACCTGTGAAAGCGGTAACCGACGCGATTTTCTAATCCGGTCGCATCTACGCCAGCTTTGCTGACTGGTGCGGGGCTCAGCGGCCTCTTGAAAGACTGCCCAGAATCCCACGCACGATGGCGCGTCCAACCGACGAGCCGACCGAGCGCACCACCGACTTGATCGCGGCCTCCGCCACCGTCTGACGGTTGGAGGGACGCGGCGCCGGCACGCGCCTGCCGCCGGACCGCGGCGCGGAATCATCATCGCCGAAGCCTGGAATGGTCCAGCGCGAGCCGCCGCTGTCGGCCTGCCGCGCCTCGGCGTCCGCAGCGTCCTTGGCCTTTTTCTGCAGCATCTCGAAGGCCGATTCGCGGTCAATGGTCTGGTCGTACTGGCCGGCGACCGGGCTTTCCTGGATCAGCTTCTGCCGCTCGGCGGGCGTTATCGGCCCAAGCCGCGACGATGGCGGGCGGATCAGCGTGCGCTGGACCATCGACGGAACGCCCTTGGCTTCCAGCGCTGAAACCAGCGCCTCGCCGGTGGCGAGCTGGGTGATGGCGGTGGCGCAGTCGAAATCGGGATTGGGACGGAACGTTTCGGCCGCCGTCCTCACCGCCTGCTGCTCACGCGGTGTATAGGCGCGCAGTGCGTGCTGGACACGGTTGCCGAGCTGGGCCAGCACCTTCTCGGGGATATCCAGGGGGTTCTGCGTGACGAAATAGACGCCGACGCCCTTCGAACGGATCAAACGCACCACCTGTTCCACGCGGTCGATCAGCACCTTTGGCGCCTCGTCGAACAGCAGATGCGCCTCGTCGAAGAAGAAAACCAGCTTCGGCTTGTCGGGGTCGCCGACTTCCGGCAGTTCCTCGAACAGCTCCGACATCAGCCAGAGCAGGAAGGTCGCGTAGAGGCGCGGGTTCATCATCAGCTTGTCGGCGGCCAGCACGCTAATGGCGCCGCGGCCGTCACGCGTGGTGCGCATGATGTCGGAAATCCGCAACGCCGGCTCGCCGAAGAAGTTCGCAGCACCCTGCTGCTTCAGCACCAGCAGCGTGCGCTGAATGGCCCCCACCGACGGCTTGGTGACATTGCCGTAGCGGGCGCTGATCTCGTCGGCGCGCTCCGCGATGTTGGCGAGGAGCGCCTGCAGGTCCTTGAGGTCGAGCAGCAGCAGGCCGTCTTCATCGGCAATGCGGAAGGCAATGTTCATAATGCCTTCCTGCGCATCGCTCAGGTTCATCAGCCGTGACAGGAGCAGCGGTCCCATTTCCGAAATGGTCGCGCGGATGGGGTGACCCTGCTCACCGAACAGGTCCCAGAAGATGACGGGGAACTCCTGGAAATCGTAGGGGTCGAGGTTGACCTGCGCGGCGCGCTTGACCAGGAAATCCTGTGCCGTGCCCATCATGGCGATGCCGGACAGGTCGCCCTTGATGTCGGCGCAGAACACCGGCACGCCGGCATTCGAAAATCCTTCGGCCAGGATCTGCAAAGTGACGGTCTTGCCTGTGCCGGTGGCGCCGGTCACCAGGCCGTGACGATTCCCGTATTGCAGCAGCAGATTTTCGGCACGCTGATAGCTGTCGTCGGGCTTGCGGCTGGCGCCGATGAAAATACTGGTGTCGTCAGCCATATACCGGTCTCCGCAAACTGATGTGTCTAAAGCCCGCCTTTGCCCGAAGGTATAGTGAGGCCGTTGCGGAGCGACAATGCCAATCGTCGCGATCGGTTTTTTCGTGCTTGCGGATTTTGCTGGTGTTTGGCAATCGTTCATGGTTCGTCCACACAAGCCGACCTATATCCGATGGATCGAATTCAGACCTTGGTCGTGCATTGCGATAACCGACCGGTGACCGTAGACTGAATTGCTCCGGCTGGTGCGGCCACATAAAGAGGAAGATGGATGGGCGCTGGAGCCTTGACCAGGGATGTTGAAGCGGCGGATGCCGAACGCCAGCGATGGCTGGCTTTGGCAGAAAAGGCGTTGGCCGGGGCGTCCTTCGAGGAAAAGCTGGTTTCGCACACTGACGACAACATCCGCATCGAGCCGCTCCACGAGCGTGCGACCGGAGCTGAACCGATCGTGCGCGCGAATCCCCGAGCGCCCTGGATCGTCAGCCAGCGCGTCGACGACCCGGATGTCGATCGGGCCAAGGCCCAGGTCCTGGACGATGTCGCGCAGGGCGCGACCGGATTGTCGCTCGTCTTCGAAGGCGCCCCGAACGCGTTCGGCTACGGCCTGCCGAGGACTGCGCAGGCGCTTGAAACGGTGCTGGAGGGCGTGCCCCTCAACCGGGTCCAGATCCGCATCGACACCCATCCGTGGAGCCGCCCCATGGCCGACTGGCTGGTGGCGTTCCTGAGCAAGCGCCGCTCCGATCCGGCAAAACTCAACCTCTCTTTCGGCATCGATCCGGCGGCGATCCTTGCCGGGACCGGCAGGTTGCGCATGTCGATCGAGGCATTGCAGGAATCGATGCCGCAATCGCTGGCGCATTTCTTCTCGATGGACGTTCCCGGTGTGCTTCTGGAAGCGGACGGGCGCGTCTTCCACAATGCCGGTGCCACGGAAGCGCAGGAACTCGGCATCATGCTGGCTTCGGCGGTCTCTTATCTGAGAATGTTCGAAAAAGCCCGGCAGCCGCTCATCTATGCGGCACCTCATATCGGTTTCGCGCTGAGTGTCGACCAGGACCAGTTCCTGTCGATGGCCAAGGTGCGGGCCTTGCGCAGGCTTTGGGCACGGGTGCAGGAAGCCTGCTCGATTCCCAATTCCACCGCCAATATCCATGCCGAGACATCATTCCGTATGATGACGGCGTTGGACCCGGAGACCAACATCCTGCGCACGACGATCGGCTGCTTCGCGGCGGCGGCGGGGGGAGCCGATTCGATTTCCATCCTGCCGCATACGATCGCGCACGGCCTGCCGGCGCCTTTTGCCCGCCGCGTCGCACGCAACGCGCAGCTGATCATGGCCAATGAAAGCCATGTCGATCATGTCGCCGATCCTGCCTATGGTTCCGGGGCGGTGGAAGCGCTGACATCAGATCTTTGCGCTGCGGCATGGGTGGAATTGCAGGCGATCGAGGCCGAGGGGGGGGTGCTGTCCAGTCTTCAGCAAGGACACATCCAGCAACGCGTCCGCACGGCGGCCGCTCGGCGCGAAGCCGCCTTCAAGGCGGGCGGGCGGGCGATCATCGGCACCACGCTCTATCCGCTGAAAAGCGAGCGTCCAGTCGAGACGCTCGACGCCGAACGGCGCCCTGCCTTCACTGAAGGCGTCGTGCTTTGCGAACCGCTGTTTCCGGTCCGCATCGACCAATCCATCGGGGCCGCATCTTGATTCCGGATTTCAGTCAGATCGGCTGGGCGCCGCCGCGCCGCGCATCGGAAGAGGTCAAGGGCCAGCGGATGACGCCCGAAGGTCTTGTCGTCAAACATCTGTACAGCCAGGGCGACCTCAAGGGCCTGCCGCATCTCGATACCTATCCGGGCCTGCCGCCCTTCGTGCGCGGGCCTTACCCGACCATGTATGTCCAGCACCCCTGGACCATCCGGCAATATGCCGGCTTTTCGACGGCGGAGGAGTCCAACGCCTTTTACCGGCGCAATCTTGCCGCCGGCCAGAAGGGCCTGTCGGTTGCCTTCGATCTCGCCACGCATCGGGGCTATGACAGCGACCATCCGCGCGTCGCAAGCGACGTCGGCATGGCGGGCGTCGCCATCGATTCCATCCTCGACATGCGGCAATTGTTCGACGGCATTCCGCTCGGCGACATGACCGTGTCGATGACGATGAACGGCGCGGTACTGCCGATCATGGCGCTTTATATCGTCGCGGCGGAAGAACAGGGCGTTGCACAGAAGGATCTGGCCGGGACCATTCAGAACGACATTCTGAAGGAGTTCATGGTCCGCAACACCTACATCTATCCGCCGAAACCGTCGATGCGGATCGTTTCGGACATCTTCTCCTACACGTCAAAGAACATGCCGAAGTTCAATTCGATATCGATCTCCGGCTACCACATGCAAGAGGCCGGCGCGACCGCCGACCTGGAGCTTGCCTATACGATCGCCGATGGTATCGAATATGCCCGCGCCGGCGTGGCGGCAGGCCTCGATATCGATCGCTTCGCGCCACGCCTGTCCTTCTTCTGGGCGATCGGCATGAATTTCTTCATGGAAGTGGCCAAGCTCAGGGCCGCGCGCCTGCTGTGGGCGACCTTGATGGAGAAGAATTTCGCGCCGAAGGACGAGCGCTCGCTGTCGCTGCGCACCCATTGCCAGACATCCGGCTGGTCACTGACGGCGCAGGATCCCTACAACAACATCATCCGCACCATGATCGAGGCGATGGCGGCAACGCAGGGTCACACGCAGTCGCTGCACACCAACTCCTTCGACGAGGCGATGGCGCTGCCGACCGACCATTCGGCCCGCATCGCCCGCAACACGCAGCTCATCCTGCAGAAGGAATCCGGCACCACGCGCATCATCGATCCGTGGGGCGGATCGGCCTATCTCGAACGGCTCACTCATGACCTGGCGGCGCGCGCGATGACCCATATCGAGGAGGTCGAGGCGCTTGGCGGCATGGCCGCCGCGACCGAACAAGGTATTCCCAAGCTGCGCATCGAGGAAGCGGCCGCGCGCACGCAGGCGCGCATCGATTCCGGCGAGCAGATGCTGGTCGGGGTCAACGCGCATCGCCCGGAGACCGACATCGAGGTCGATGTACTGAAGATCGACAATGCCGAGGTGAGAGCCCGGCAATTGTCGAAGCTGCAGCATCTGAAGGGCACACGCGATGTCGCCGCCGTGGAAAGCGCGCTCGATGCGCTGACCCGTGCCGCGCAAGGCAACGAGAACCTCCTGGAATTCGCCATCCGCGCCGCGCGCGCCAATGCCACGGTCGGCGAAATCTCGTACGCGCTGGAAAGAGCCTTTAGCCGGCACGTCGCCACCGTACAGACCATTTCCGGTGTCTATCGCAAGGCGCTTGGCGACAATCCAGTGGTCGATGGGCTGCAGGACAAGCTTGGCGCTTTCGAGAAAAGGACCGGCGGCAAGCCGCGCATTCTCGTTGCCAAGATGGGACAGGACGGCCACGATCGCGGCCAGAAGGTGATCGCCACCGCCTTCGCCGACCTCGGCTTCGACGTCACCGTCGGCGCGATGTTCCAGACGCCGGAGGAGATCGCCAAACTGGCGGTCGAGCATGAAGTCCATATCATCGGCGCCTCGTCGCTGGCGGCAGGGCACCTGACGCTGATCCCCGAATTGCGCGACGCGCTGAAAAAGCTCGGCCACGGCGACATGCTGATCGTGGCCGGGGGCGTCATCCCGCCACAGGACTACGATGCGGTGCTGCAAGCTGGTGCAGCGGAAATCTTTCCGCCGGGAACTGTTATTCCGGAGGCGGCGGATCGGTTGATGGACAGGTTGTTGGCGGAAGGCTGACCAGTTATAATTTCCGTTGTAACGAGTAACGCGAGACGTTATAATCACCGTTGCAACGGAATACTCCGCCATGAACACGACCATCCGCAAGATCGGTAATTCCGAAGGTGTAATCCTGCCGAAGGAGCTTCTCGACCGCCTGAACATGAAGACAGGTGATCAGCTCCAGATTGTCGAAACGGATAAGGGCATTGCCCTTGAGCCGGTGGATGACAGTTTCGAGCGGCAGATGGAAGCTGCTCGTAAGGTCATGGACAAGTACAAGGTCGCGCTCCAGAAGCTCGCGGAATGAGCTGGGAGTTTCTGGCCCGCCGCGCGGTCGAAGCGATGCACGCCGAGCAATTGCGCAGACACGGCGGAGCACAAGGTTTAAGAGATGAAAACGCTCTTGAATCGGCGCTTGCCCGCGCCGAAAACAAGGCAAGCTACGGAGAGCCTTCCGTTGAGTATCTTGCAGCCGCCTATGTCTTCGGTATTGCGAGGAACCATGCCTTTGTGGACGGCAATAAACGTACCGCCATCGTAGCAGCCGGCGCATTTTTGATCGTGAACGGCCATGTCCTGACAACCGATGAGGGCACGCTCTACGAGTTCGTCATGGCCGTTGCCGCAGGCGAAATCGATGAGGCCGGAGCCGCCGCGTTCTTCCGCGACCATGTCGTCAAGCTCGAAGGCTAGTTCTCGGCCTTGTCCGAGAGCTTGACGATCTCCCATTCCTTGCCGTTTACAGCAGCCACATCGCCGAGCTTCTTGCCAAACAGCGCGACCGCCATCGGCGAAACATGCGAAATGCTGCCCTTCGACGGATCAGCTTCGTCCTCGCCGACAATCTTCCAATGCACCTTCTTGCCGTCGTCGCCTTCCAGCGTGACACCCATGCCGAAGCGGACGACGTCGCTACCGGGCTCCGGTGTGGAAAGCTCGGCGCTCTCCCGCCGCGCGGTCCAGTAGCGGAGGTCGCGCGACACCACGGCGATGCGCTCGCGGTCGGCTTTCCGTTCAGCTTTCGCCAGAACATCGCGCAACTCGGCCAGATTGTCCTCTATCTGCGCCAGACCGCGCTCGGTCACCAGATTGCGGTGCGGGCTGATCGGCCGCTCGCCGACGCCGGCGATGGCATTTTCGCTGTCTTCTTCGCGGGTGAAAGCTCTGCTCATTTCCTGAACTTAGGCGCCGAATGGCCGTGCGACAAGCCATTGCTGCTGAGAACAGGCACCTGGGCGTCTGGCACGATTCCTGCGGTGTCAGGATTGAACACTGGGATTCTGTGCCGATGTTGAACAGACGAACGCTGCTGACGCGGACCGCCGGCTTTGCCGTCATCGGCCTCTCGCTCGGCAAGGCCGCAGCCGCGAGCCTTACCGGCATCGAAAAGGCCTCGATGCGCGGTTCCATCAATGCCACCGAACTGGGCGTACAACCCGGCACCTTCGATGATCAGAGCAAGGCCTTTGCCAAGCTACTGCGTGACGCGAACAGCCGCGACATGCCGGTGTTCCTACCGCCCGGCAGCTATGTTGTTTCCAACCTGTCGCTGCCCGACCGCGTGCGTCTTTCCGGCGTGCCGGGTGCCACGCGGATCGTCTATGGCGGCGACGGCCACCTCTTCATGGCCGAACAGGCCGACCATATCGAACTGAGCGGGCTGGTCTTTGACGGTTCCAACCGCACGATGGGCGATTACGCGCAAGGGCTGCTCGATCTGCGCCGGGTCGGCCATCTCGTCGTCGACAATTGCCAGATAACGGGCAGCGGCAAGAACGGACTGGCGCTGGAACATGCGGCGGGCCGCATCGAACGCTCGGACATATCGGGCGCAGCCGATGCCGGCATCTATTCGGTCGAGGCCGGTGGGCTGGCGATCACGGGCAACACCGTCGCCGACTGCGCCAATGGCGGCATTCTCGTTCATCGCTGGCAGGCGGCGGAAGACGGCACCATGGTCACCGGCAACCGCGTGGAACGCATCGGCGCGCGCAGCGGCGGGACCGGCCAGAACGGAAACGGCATCAACGCCTTTCGCGCCGGCAATGTCGTCATCTCGGGCAATGTGGTCTCGGATTGCGCCTTTTCGGCGATCAGGGCCAACAGCTCGAGCAACCTGCAGATATCGGACAACACCTGCTCGCGCTCGGGCGAGACCGCGGTCTATTCCGAATTCTCATTCGAGGGCGCCGTCATCAGCAACAATATCGTCGACGGCGCGGCCAACGGCATCTCGATCGTCAACTTCAACGAAGGCGGCCGCATGGGCGTCTGCTCGGGCAACATCGTGCGCAATCTGTCGACCACCGGCCCCTACCCGGCCGATCCGCCCGGCTTCGGCGTCGGTATAGCCGTCGAGGCCGACACTGTCGCTTCCAACAACGTCATCGAGAACGCACCGCTCTATGGCATGTCGATCGGCTGGGGCCCATACCTGCGCAATGTCGTGGCCACCGGCAACATCATCCGCAAGACAGGCACCGGCATTGCCGTGAGCGTGGCCGAAGGTGCGGGCACGGCCGTCATCTCCGACAACGTCATTGACGGCACGTTGAACGGCGCCGTCGTCGGGCAGCGCTGGGCGGAACCGGTGACGGCCGACCTCACCCAGTTGAGCAACAGCGGCTTCGCGCATCTGACAGTCGAGCGCAACCGGGTCAGTTGATCGCTGCTTTCAATTCAAGGCTTGTGTCGGCCGCAGTGCCCCGACCTTGGCCCCGACCCGACTTTCGATAGGCGCGTTTGCCATTCCGTCTAGCTTTGCCGCCAAGGCCTCGTCCGTATGCAACAATCGGGCAAGGACGGCGGCAGCCATGGCTTCGCCGGCGCGGCCGGCACCATCATCGCATTTGATCGCTATGCCGAGGCCAAGTTCAGGTAGCGCGCTGCAGTGGACGCCTTCGGCGCCGCCTTTCGCAAAAATCCGGCCAGGTGCGGCTTCCATGAGCGCCAGATCCGCGCGGCCAGTGCCTGCAACGAAGAAGGGCTCCGCCATGCAGGCGCCCAGCAGCCGCTTTGCCGCCTTGGCCCGCTCGGGACCAAAACCATTTGTGGTGGCCATGCGGGCAAAGCCGAGCGCGAAACTCCTAAGCGGTACGGCATAGGTCGGGATCGAGCAGCCGTCGGTCGCCCGCTCATCCGGGCCGTGCACTGCCCCGGTGACCGATTGCATCGCGTCGCGCACCATCTCCTGCAAGGCGTGCCCCGCCTTGACGTAGCCGCGGTGGGCGATGCCGGAATGGACGCAGGCGCAGAGGAAGCCGGAATGCTTGCCCGAACAGTTGTTGTGCAGCGCATTCGGCAAATCGCCGGCGCGGGCGAGCGCGATCTCCGCGTCATGATTCGACGGCCAATGCGCGCCGCATTCGAGCGCTGACTTGTCCAGTCCGGCCTTGGCCAGCATGGCTCGCGCCAGTTCGACATGCGCCGGCTCGCCCGAATGCGAGGCGCAGGCCAGCGCCAGTTCGCGGTTGCCGAAGCCAAAAGCGTCGGCAGCACCGGTTTCGACCAGCGGCAAGGCCTGGATGGCTTTGACCGCCGAGCGTGGAAACACCGGCCTTGAGGTGTCGCCGATTTCCCAGACCGACTTGCCGTCGGCATCGAAGACCGCAACGGCACCGCGATGGGCGCTCTCGACGATCGAACCGCGCAGAACCTCGATCACAACCGGATTTGCCAATGTCACCTCCCGCGAATGCAGGGGCGGTTTACCTGATCCGGTCGAGAATGGAAACGTAGTTGGCCACCGCCGCGCCACCCATGTTGAAGATGCCGCCAAGCTTTGCGCCCGGCACTTGGATGCCGCCGGCTTCGCCGACAAGCTGCATGGCGGTCAAGACATGCATGGACACACCGGTTGCGCCGATCGGATGACCCTTGGCCTTCAGTCCGCCGGAGGGATTGACCGGCAAGCGGCCGTCCTTTGCCGTCGTGCCGTCAAGCGCCAGTTTGGCGCCCTCACCGGGTTTCGCCAGACCCATCGCCTCATATTCGATTAGTTCGGCGATCGTGAAACAGTCATGCGTCTCGACAAAGGACAGATCGTCAAGCGTAACGCCGGCGTTCTTCAGCGCACGGGTCCAGGCCTGTTCACAGCCTTCGAAGGCCAGGATGTCGCGCTTCGACATCGGCAGGAAATCCTGCACATGTTCGTTGGCGCGGAAGGCAACCGCACGGCGCATCTTCAAAGCCGTTGCCGTGTCGGCCAGGACAAGGGCGGCGGCGCCGTCGGAAACCAGCGAGCAGTCCGTGCGCTTCAGCGGGCCGGCGACGAAGGGGTTTTTCTCGCTTTCCTGCCGGCAGAAATCATAGCCGAAATCCTTGCGCATCTGGGCATAGGGGTTGTCGACGCCATTCTTGTGGTTCTTGGCGGCAATCATGGCGAGCGCGTCCGACTGGTCGCCATAGCGCTGGAAATACGCCTGCGCGATCTTGCCGAAGACGCCGGCGAACCCTGCCGGCGTGTCGCCGTCCTCGGGTAGATAGGAGGCCTTCAGCAGGTTCTTGCCGATTTCCGGCCCGGGCGTCGTCGTCATCTGCTCGGCGCCGACTACCAGCACGATGCGGGCCGCGTTGGCATCGATGGCACGAATACCTTGCCGGACCGCCGCCGATCCCGTCGCACAGGCATTCTCGACGCGCGTCGCCGGCTTGAAGCGCAGCCGGTCATCGGCCTGCAGCACCAGGCTTGCGGTGAAATCCTGCGCCGAAAAGCCGGCGTTGAAATGGCCAAGCACGATCTCGTCGACATCGTCCGGGCCGATTCCGGCATGGTCGAGCGCGTCCGTCGCGACCTTGACGATGAGGTTTTCGAGCGTTTCGCCCTCGAGCTTGCCGAAACGCGAATGCGCCCAGCCGACGATGCATGCGGTCATGGCGGTCTCCATCCTTCGCGCCAGCCTAGCATGTGGGCCTATGGCGCACTTCGCCTTTATTGTTCAAATATAAACATTCCTGCGTTCGCCGTGAAGGGCCGGAACCAGACAATCGCTTGGTGCAGGTCGAGCCTGCGACGATTTTTTTGTTGATTGATCCGTCAATAAAAAATAATCCTGCTTCAGAGGAACCTAGCGAGATGCCGAAAGTCGGGATGGAGCCACTGCGCCGCAAGGCGCTCATCGATGCGACGATCTCGGCGATCGGCGAGCGCGGCTCGCTTGATGTGACCATGTCCGAGATTGCCGGGCGCGCTGGCGTGTCCTCGGCCCTTGCCCATCACTATTTCGGCGCCAAGGACGAGCTGCTGTTCGCGACGATGCGGCACATCCTGGCCGAACTGACCATCGATATGCGCCGCGCGCTGCAATCCGCAGCGTCCCCGCGCGAACGCGTCTCGGCCGTGGTCGCCGTCAACTTCTCCGACATCCAATTCCAGCCGGAAACCATCGCCGCATGGCTCGCCTTCTACGTCGAGGCACAGAAATCGTCCTCGCTGCGGCGGTTGCTCAGGGTCTATGCGCGACGGCTGCATTCGAACCTCATGAGCGGGCTAACCGGCATCCTGCCCAGGGCCGAGGCCGACCGTGCCGCCGAAGCGACAGCGGCGATGATCGACGGGCTGTACATCAGGCGTGCGCTGAAGGACGGCGTGCCCGACGCCCCAACCGCGATCGCGCTCGTCGAGGATTATCTCGAAACCAAACTCGGCGAGCGGCAAAAACAGTGACAGCGAAACGACCCAATTTCCTGATCGTCATGGTCGATCAACTCAACGGAACGCTATTCCCCGATGGACCGGCGGCCTTCCTGCATGCACCGCATCTGAAGGCGTTGGCCGCACGCTCGGCGCGCTTTGCGAATAACTACACGGCCTCGCCGCTCTGTGCGCCGGGCCGGGCCTCGTTCATGAGCGGCCAGTTGCCGTCGCGCACCGAGGTCTATGACAATGCTGCCGAATTCGCCTCGTCCATCCCGACCTTCGCGCATCATCTGCGTTCCGACGGCTATCACACGGTGCTGTCGGGCAAGATGCATTTTGTCGGGCCCGACCAATTGCACGGCTTCGAGGAGCGGCTGACGACCGATATCTATCCGGCTGACTTCGGCTGGACGCCGGACTATCGCAAGCCCGGCGAGCGCATCGATTGGTGGTACCACAATCTGGGCTCGGTGACCGGTGCCGGCGTCGCCGAGATCTCGAACCAGATGGAGTATGACGACGAGGTCGCTTTCCACGCTGTGCAGAAGCTCTATGATTTCGCCCGCGTCTCCGACGGCGCCGCGCACCGGCCCTGGTGCCTGACGGTTTCCTTCACGCATCCGCACGATCCCTATGTAGCGCGGCGGCAATATTGGGATCTTTACGAGGATTGCGCGGCGCTCGAGCCCGAAGTGGCCTTCATTCCCTATGACAGCCAGGACCCGCATTCGAAGCGGCTGTACAAGGCCTGCGACTACGACAGTTTCGACATCACTGCCGAGCAGATCCGCCGCTCCCGTCGCGGCTATTTCGCCAACATCTCCTATCTCGACGACAAGGTCGGCGAGTTGCTGTCGGTGCTGGAGCGCACGCGCATGCTCGACGACACAATCATCCTGTTCTGCTCGGACCACGGCGATATGCTTGGGGAGCGCGGGCTTTGGTTCAAGATGTGCTTCTTCGAGGGCTCGGCGCGGGTGCCGCTGATGATCGCTGGCAAGGGCGTGCCGGCCGGCCGGATCGACACGCCGGTCTCCAATCTCGATGTGACGCCGACGCTCTGCGACCTCGCTGGCATCGACATGAGCGCAATCGCGCCATGGACCGATGGCCAGTCGCTGCTGCCGCTGCTGGATGGCAAGCAGCGCACCGCACCAGTGCTGATGGAATACGCCGCCGAAGGCTCCAACGCGCCGTTGGTGGCGATCCGCGATGGCCGTTACAAGTTCGTCCATTGCGAGATCGATCCGCCTCAACTCTATGATATCGAATCCGACCCCCATGAATTGGCTAATCTCGCCGCCGATCCGGCGCATGCCGGGCTGGTGGCGACGTTCATGGAAAAAGTCCGCGCGCGCTGGGACATGGCGGCGTTCGATGCCGCCGTGCGCGCCAGCCAGGCGCGGCGCTGGGTGGTCTATCCGGCGCTGCGCAACGGCATGCACTACCCCTGGGAATTCCAGCCGCTGCAAAAGGCGTCGGAACGTTACATGCGCAACCACATGGATCTCAACGTGCTCGAAGAGCAGAAGCGGTTCCCGCGAGGCGAATGATGACCCAGATCCTTGTCCCTACCCTCGACCATCTCAAGCAGGCCTATGCCGTCACGTCCCGGGCGACGCAGATCACGCCGCTGCTGGAATCGGTGGCACTGGCGCGCGAGACAGGTGCGGCCCGTGTCTTCGTCAAACCGGAATCGCTGCAATGGGCCGGATCCTTCAAGATACGCGGCGCCTATTGGCGGCTGAAGCGGCTTTCGGCCGACGAGGCGAAGAGGGGCGTCGTCGCCTATTCTTCCGGCAATTTCGCGCAGGGGCTGGCCGCCGCTGGCCAGGCGCTCGGCATTCCCGTCACCATCGTCATGCCGATCGACGCGCCGGCCGCCAAGCGTGACGCCACGGCGGGTTACGGCGCGCGAGTCGTGCTCACCGACCATGGCGAGCGCGCCCGTGAGGAGGTCGCCGCCGCCAAGGCGCGCGAAATCGCCGAGACCGAAGGCGTGGCTCTCCTGCATCCGTTCGACGATCCCGAGATCGTCGCCGGCCAGGCGGGCGCTGGCCTCGAGGCGCTCGACCAGCTTGCCGCCAAGGATGCCAGCGCCGATCTGTTGTTCTGCTCGGTCGGCGGTGGCGGGCTGATCGGCGGCGTTTCGCTTGCCTTCCACTATTTGTCGCCGGCTACCGAGATCATCGGCGTCGAGCCGGAAGGATTCAACGGCATGGGTGCCTCCCTGGCGCATGGCAGCATCGAGACGATGCCGATCGGGCCGAAATCGATCTGCGACGGGCTTATGTCGCGACGCCCAGGCGATGCGCCCTTCGCGGCGGTCAAGACCGCGGGCGTGCGGGGCATCATCACGGTGGACGATCAATCGGTGCGGCAGGCAATGCGGATTGCCTTCGAGCGGATGAAGCTGGTGCTGGAGCCGTCAGGCGCGGCATCGCTGGCCGCACTGCTCGGCGGCAAGGTGGATGTGAAGGGCAAGACCGTTCTTGTGGTCGCAACCGGCGGCAACGTCTCGCTCGCCGATTTCATCACGCATATGAATAATGGGCTGACATGAACCATGCTTGAAGCGGATTTCGTCATCATCGGCTCCGGCTCCGCCGGCTCGGCCATGGCCTATCGCCTGTCGGAAGACGGCAAGCATTCGGTCATCGTCATCGAATTCGGCGGCAGCGATATCGGGCCGCTGATCCAGATGCCGTCGGCGCTGTCGATCCCGCTCAACATGAGCCTCTATGACTGGGGCTTCGCCAGCGAACCTGAATCCCATCTCGGCGGCCGTGTGCTGGCGACGCCGCGCGGCAAGGTGATCGGCGGTTCGTCCTCTATCAACGGAATGGTCTATGTGCGCGGCCATGCCCGCGACTTCGATCATTGGGCCGAACAGGGGGCGGCCGGCTGGGGCTTTGCCGACGTGCTTCCCTATTTCAAGCGCATGGAAGATTCCGACGGAGGCGAGGACGGCTGGCGCGGACATGGTGGGCCGCTGCATGTGCAGCGCGGCTCGCGGCGCAATCCGCTCTATGGTGCCTTCGTCGAGGCGGGCCGTCAGGCCGGGTTCGAACTGACCGACGACTATAATGGTGCCAAGCAGGAAGGCTTCGGCGCGATGGAGCAGACCATTCTGGGCGGTCGGCGCTGGTCGGCGGCATCAGCCTATCTGAAGCCGGCGCTCAGGCGTAAAAACGTGAGTCTGGTCAAAGGTTTTGCCCGGCGGGTGATCATCGAGAATCAACGCGCCATCGGCGTCGAGATCGAGGCTCACAAGCAGATTCAGGTCGTTAAGGCGCGACGTGAGGTGATCGTCGCCGCCTCGTCGATCAACTCGCCCAAGATCCTGATGCTGTCCGGCATCGGCCCGGCCGAGCATCTACGCGAAAACGGCATTGCCGTCGTGGCCGACCGGCCCGGCGTCGGCCGCAACCTGCAGGATCATCTGGAGCTCTACATCCAGCAGGAATCGACCAAGCCGATCACGCTGAATTCGGTGCTCAACCCGTTCTCCAAGGCGATGATCGGGGCGCAGTGGCTGTTCTTCAAATCAGGCCTCGGCGCCACCAACCATTTCGAGGCGGCGGCATTCGTGCGCTCGCGCGCCGGCGTCGACTACCCCGATATCCAGTACCACTTCATCCCGGCGGCGGTTCGTTACGACGGCAAGGCGGCGGCGAAGTCGCATGGCTTCCAGGCCCATGTCGGACCAATGCGGTCGAAATCACGCGGCTCGGTGACGCTGCGCTCGCCGGATCCAAAATCGAAGCCGGTGATCCACTTCAACTACATGTCGCACCCGGACGACTGGGCGGAGTTCCGTCACTGCATCCGGCTGACGCGACAGATCTTCGGCCAGTCGGCGTTCGACGCCTATCGCGGTGAGGAAATCTCGCCGGGCAGCCATGTGCAGTCGGACGACGAACTCGATGTCTTCATCCGCGACCATGCCGAGAGCGCCTATCACCCGTGCGGCACCTGCAAGATGGGGCGAGCCGACGACGCAATGAGTGTCGTCGATCCGGAATGCCGGGTCATCGGTGTCGAGGGCTTGCGCGTCGCCGATTCCTCGATCTTCCCGCGTGTCACCAACGGCAACCTCAACGCGCCGTCGATCATGACCGGCGAGAAGGCCTCCGACCACATTCTCGGCCGCACGCCGCTGGCGCCCTCCAACCAGGAGCCATGGATCAATCCGCGCTGGCAGGTGTCGGACAGATAGAGCATGATCCCGGGACATTCCTCCGGCGCATGATCCCGAAATCGGATTCGATTTCTGGAAAGTTCATGCGCAGAAATAAGGTGCTGCAGCGTCCTTTGCGCGTCCAGGAGGACGCGCGGCGCTGCGGCGAAGACAATGTGGAGACTCCCATGCGCGCCCAGCCCACGGCATCGCACTATGTCAACGGACGCTATATCGACGACGAGCAGGGCGCGCCGTTGCCGGTCATCTATCCGGCAACGGGCGAGACCATCGCGATGCTGCGTTCGGCGACGCCGAACGTGCTGGAACTCGCGATCGAGGCCGCACGGGCCGCACAGCCGGCCTGGGCGCGGCTGAAGCCGGTCGAGCGCGGCCGCATCCTGCGCCGCGCCGCCGACATTTTGCGCGCCCGCAACGCAGATCTCGCCCGCATCGAAACGTTGGACACCGGGAAGGCGATCCAGGAGACGCTTGTGGCGGACGCGCCTTCGGCGGCGGACTGCCTTGAATATTTCGGCGGCGCGGTCGCCGCCTATAATGGTGAGGCCGTCGATCTTGGCGGTCCCTTTGCCTATACGCGGCGCGAGGCGCTCGGCGTCTGCGTCGGCATCGGCGCCTGGAACTACCCGATCCAGATCGCCGGCTGGAAATCGGCGCCGGCGCTGGCCATGGGCAACGCCATGGTGTTCAAGCCGTCGGAGAACACCCCTCTTTCGGCGTTGGCGCTGGCCGAGATCTACAGCGAGGCCGGCCTGCCCGATGGGCTGTTCAATGTGGTGCAGGGCTATGGCGACGTCGGCGCCGGGCTCGTCGGCCACGATATCGTCGCCAAGGTCTCGGTGACGGGCTCGGTGCCGACCGGCCGAAAGGTGTTGTCATCAGCCGGTTCGAAGATGAAGCACGCGACGATGGAGCTTGGGGGGAAGTCGCCGCTGATCGTCTTCGACGACGCCGACATCGAGAACGCCATCGGCGGCGCCATGCTCGGCAATTTCTATTCGACCGGCCAGATCTGCTCCAACGGCACGCGAGTCTTCGTGCAAAGCGGCATTCATGACCGCTTCGTCGAACGATTGGTCGAGCGGACGAAGAAGATTCGTATCGGCGATCCGCTCGACCCCGAGACCCAGATGGGTCCGCTGGTATCCAGGGCGCAGCATGAGAAGGTGGTCGGCTATATCGAGGCCGGCAAGCAGGACGGCGCAACACTCGCCTGCGGCGGCAACGTGCCTTCCTTGCAAGGCTTCCAGGGCGGCTTCTTTGTCGAGCCGACGGTATTTACGGGTGTCACCGACACGATGCGCATCGCGCGCGAGGAAATCTTCGGGCCTGTGATGAGCGTGCTGAAATTCGATGGCGAGGACGAGGTGATCGACCGTGCCAACGACACCGAATTCGGCCTCGCCGCGGGCGTGTTCACGCGCGACCTGCCGCGCGCCCATCGCGTCATCGCCGAGCTTCAGGCCGGCACCTGCTGGATCAATGCCTACAATCTGACGCCGGTGGAAATTCCTTTCGGCGGCTTCAAGCAGTCCGGCATCGGCCGCGAGAACTCGCTGGCGGCACTGGCGCTTTATTCGCAGCTGAAGGCTGTCTATGTCGAAATGGGAGATGTGGCGAGCCCGTATTGAGCGGTGCTACGCCGCCTTTGTCCTTCTCGCAAAAGCCGAGGCGACTTTGGGTGGCATGCCGCGCAGGTGATGAAGAACAGCAGGCCAGCCGATGTTAGCGGCGAAGCAAGACCTCTTAGCCCTTGTTTTCACCAAGGAAATAAGGTGGGCGCCACCTTTGCGGTCGAAGCTGGAGGTCCCACTCGAAGAATCGCGGCTTGCAGTTCGGCCTAGTTACCGCAGAGCCCCAAGGTGTGATCTTTCAGTTCACGTTGCCAGCGAGTGCGATCGGCGTAGCGTAAGCTTTTACTCAAAGCGGCGCTACTACAAGGCATATTCGACAGCAGCCCCGGACCGGGGGATCACGGCAGACATTGGCGAGATGCACCACAAACTAGGCCACGCGATAGATCTTGTACTCAAGGGCACCAGCACTCAACCGCCCCTCTGCTACGAAAAGGCTCTGATTGAGCCACGCGTATCGCGGATCGCCCGTTTCAAATCGCGGTGTGCTTCGCAGATAATGGTCGCCGTATTCGGTACTGCCGCCTGTCGCCAGTGCCCGAGTGACCGTCTCGTTAAGTTCGATCAAACCGGGGTAATACAAATAGATGAAAGCGCCGTCGTTGGTGACCAACTGAGTGCGCACGTCGAGACGGAAGAACCCGTCTGGGCCAATTAGAGCCCAATCTCCACCGCCAGGTAAAATCTTCCCATTTAGCTTCTTGCCCACAATGGTGCCGTCACTGATCTCGAAGTATCTTCGCATTCCGAACGGACCAGGACCAATGTCTATCGGAGCGTTAAGCGGGACAGAGAGCGTAAACTCAAATTCAAAGTTCATAGCCGCCTCCTGGGATAAAATCGGTCGCCGGAGCTGATGCTGTGCGGCGGCCGGCTCTCGGAGTTGTTCGCGCCGCATGCGTAGCCGTGTCGAGCCTCAATGGCCCTGACCGGGTTTTCAAAAGCCCTTCGACATGTTTGTCGATGGTGTTGAGAACGAAACCAAGCAACGGTTTTTCATTGCCCTTCAATTGCTCCGGGGTTTGGCCGCGTTGGCGCTCCCCCAAAGTGATCCTGGATTGATGCGGTCCGGGTACAGCGCGAGCATGCGGTCGTAGAGTTCGCGTGCCGTTGCAGTCTCGTCGTCAAGCCGAATGAAGTCTTGGATATAGCGGCGCGTTTGTTGAATGTGCCGCGGCGAGCTATCTGGATCGAGTGGACCGTGGCCGACGACGACAGCCTGCGGATTCAGCGATTCGACCTTGTCGATGGCTGCGAGCCAATCAGCAAGGCCTTGTCCGTCGGACTCGACTAGATAGGGATGCGTTTCGTTGTATATAGCGTCACCGGCGACCACAAGGCTGATCGATGGCACATAAAGGCAAGTCGTGTGATCAGTATCCGTGTGCCCTATGTCGACCGCGATGATCTCGTTCCCTTCGAGGGTGAAAGTGCCACCTTCGAGTGGCTCGGCGGCCACAAGGCTGGCGGGGACCTGTCCCGGGAATCGGGTCCGCCAGTTTTCGACTGAGTCGGCTGTGAGCGTCTTGTGCATAGTTTCCACCACTTGCGGCAACGCGATTGCCCGCGCCTCCGGAAACCGATCGCGTAGAAGTTTCAGACCGAAGAAATGATCTGGATGAGCATGAGTGATGTAAATGGCAGATAAGTGCCTGCCAATGGCGTTGATCGAGTCGGCCAACTCAGCCGTCTGGGCATCGGACAGAAACGTATCGACCAGCAAGGCCTCTCGCTCGCCAAAGATCAACGTGGTCGTATTAGCCACCCACTTGAGGTTATCCTTGCCGGGCGGGACACCTTGGGTTGCGCTCGCGCGCTTCTGAATGAACAGCTTCCATTGGAGAGGTTTCGACACTGGTTTGCCCTTTCAGTTTAGAGGCGGCACTATTCATGATTTGGCAGGGGCCAGATGCTGACTGAACCACGCTAGGGCGGCGGCGCAGGCATTTGGGAACTGCTCCAGGTAAGGATCAAAGTGCCCACCTTGAACGGTCACGAGCTTCTTGGGCTCCAGCGCGTGCTCATAGGCACGCAACTGAATGTCTGTCAGGGTAATGTTGTCAGCCAGAGCGACTATCATCAGTAATGGTGTCGGCGAGACGCAGGCGATCCAATGCCCGGGTTCGTACATTCTCGCGAGGCGGCCTGATCTGACGGTGACCTCGTTCTCCCAGGCGCCCGGCGGCAACGGCTGGAGATAGAATGCGATCGCGTCGCCGGCCCGATAGGATGCCGGAATCGACGGGTCTGCATTGACCACTTGCTGGCGCCGCGGCTGCTCGCCGCGAAGCTGTGCACGCTCGTCTTCGTCAAACAGGCGCTCCAACGCGGCAACCATATCTGGCGCTACACGGCGCAGCCCTTGTTCATAGCCGCTGATGGTTGGCACCTGGGAGACAATAGCCCGAACGCGCCGGTCGGTCGCTCCTAGCACCAGCACATGGCCACCGGCGTAGCTGGTGCCCCAAATCCCGATCCTCGCCGCATCGACTTCCGGCAAGGATTCCAGAAAAGAGATCGCGCGCCGCCAGTCGGCAATCTGGCGCCAGGGATCGATGTCGTGACGAATGGCACCATCGCTCGCCCCGAAATTACGGTGGTCATGGACAAGTACGACGAAGCCTGCCTCTGCGAAGGCCTGGGCGAACCGCGCAAGCCCATGCTCCTTGATCCCCGCATAGCCGTGAGCCATGGAGATCGCGGGCAATGGCCCCGCTCCCTTTGGCGGCAAGAAGAGCCAGCCACGTAGGAAGTCCGCGCCTTCTACCGGAAATCTAATGTCACGCTGCTCAACCATGATGTTCCTTTGTCCAGGCGGTGTGGACGAATTTCACGAGGATCGGGTTATCCTGTTTCGTCTTCATGTCTGACGTCGCTCAGGCGAGTAATTTGCGTGTCCGGCCGATTCTTGCGCTGGGAAATGATAGCCAACGCCTACGAATGCTCCGGTTCGCGCTGCTTGAACTCAGGGGCGTGGAGCGTCACGAAGTCACGCATATTCGTCGGTGCTTCGCCGGTGAGTTTGCGCAGAGTGTCCGTCATGCGGTCATAACGCCCCTGCTTGGTCAACTCGGCCATGGCGGAGAGATGGCGGACTACGTGCTCTGGATACTTCGCCTGCCGAAGGCCCTCGCTCCACGCCGGGAGTGGGACGTCCCGATATGCGATCGGCCTGCCGAGCGCTTCGGAGAACACGCGCGCATAGTGGTCCAGATCGGCCGATTCCGACCCTGTCAGATCATAGATCTGTCCGATATGCGGTGCGGGTTCGTCGAGGATCGCCGCGACCGCACGCGCTACGTCGACTGCTGAAATCGGTGAGGTCTTGCCGCTCCCCAGGGGCAGCGCCAACGCGTCGGAGGCTTTCACGCCGGGGGCAACGAGTTGAAGAAAGAAGCCCTCGAGGAAGACCGTCGGCCGTACGGTGACGACCGGCAGCCCAGACCAGGACAGGGCCTGCTCCGACAGCCAGTGCAGCTTGTGCTGCGGGCTGTCAGTGGTCTCGTTGATGCCCATCTGCGAGACCGTCATTTGTGACATGTTCACAAAGGCCTCGACGCCGTGGTGGCGCGCCACTGCGGCGGTGTTGACCGTGGCTTCCAGGTACGCCGCCGAGGTAGACATTCCAAAATAGATGCGCTGGCAACCTTCGATGGCGCGGTGCATCGAGGCAAGGTCCGTCAGATCGCCTTGTACGACCTCGGCGCCAAGCCGCCGAAGCGCTTCGGCGCGCTTGTCCTCACGCCGAACCAAGGCGCGCACCTTGTGCCTTCTCGCGAGCAGGAGTTCGGTGAGGTTGCGGCCGATGCCGCCAACAGCGCCGGCTGCTCCGGTCACGAGGATCGGAGTGTCATGTGTATGTTTCGTCATCTGGCTTACCTCAGGTTCAAAGAAAAATCGGCTCATTGTTCGACCGCAACAGCGGTCGTGCTGGTCTTGTGGCGACGATCCTCATTGACTGGTGAATTTGAATGCCGCCTTCGACTTCCCGCACGTCATAAACATTTAGCGGCCTGGTCGCCGGGCCGTGGATGACGGCTCCAGTCGTGATGTCAAACCGGGACCCGTGGCACTGGCACATGATCGCCAGCCCCGGCCAAGTGACCCACCCGAGAGCGGGCATGCATTCGTGGGCGCATGTGCAAAGGTCGTCGAACGTGGAGGCGGTCATCGACACGCGCGATTGAGATTCGTCGCTTTCGGTCGTCCAGGTAATAGGGGGCGAAGAAAATGTTCGGGATCGTAGCGCCCGATCCCACTGCACCGAGCTGACTGATACCCGAGTGTGGCTGAATCCTGATTACCACCCGACACGCGTCGCGGGTGCTCGGCTCAAGAGAACCCGGCTCACGACAAGAACCCATGCGAAAAGGAGGATGGGAGAAACGTACCGCGAATATGCGCCGTCGGGAGCCCAGATTCCGTCGCTCAACCAGGTGGTGCCGCCCAGTAACCCGAGCACGACAGCTGCTACACCGGTTGCAAAGAGCGCATTGGAAATCAGCCTGGCCCGCCAAAGGCCGAACGCACCAGACATGATCAACATCGCGCGTGGGAATGAAGTCAGCACGCCGAGAGCCCAAGAGAATCCGTTCAGTCCGGATACGAGTGCTCGATCTGGCGAACCGGCGATCGAGTAAGCGAGTGATGCACCCACCGTTACCTGGAGCAGCAACAGTGCTCCGAGCGTTTGCGCTGGCGGCGGTTGCTGCTGCGCCCCAGCCATCTTGTCCCGCATCCGCCAAGGTATTCCTCAACGCTGCCGCGAACCATAGAAGATTGAGTACGGCCAAGCCCGAGAAGATCGCAGCGATCAGGATCCATGTGCGATCCCCATCGTAGAATGAGACGAGTGTATCGGTCGACGCGGCGACCTGCGGCTGGTGCCCATAGATCGCATAAGCGATGATGAAGAGGCCGACGGACTGAATGCCGCTCGTGCGCCACATGCGCTCCCAGAACGCGGAGGTAACGTAGACGCTGGCGGACGAAGTCATCGGTGTTGCGGACGTGCTCATAAGTATCCTCCTAGCGTTTGGTTCATTCTGCTGATGAATTGGCTTATCCGGCGCCCTGCGGCGGCATCGGTTGAGTTGATTTGGATTCCGCAATCTCGCCAATAGTTCGATCGAAGTTCATAGCTAGCCCACTGCCCCGCAAAGCCTGATCCTGTCGGGCTGTGGCCGGCCGCGATGCGCTCCGGAAGTGAGGCGGTCGCTCAGGTCGAGAGCGGCTTTCCGGCCTTGATTGACCTGAACACCCTTCCGCGTTCACTACATGCTTGGCCACAAACATCAGCCGGTCGCTTCATCAAATCTATTGCACGATGGTGTTGGCGATACCTTAGTGTTGCAGGAGAGCAGCTCGGAAGGAGGCCGTCAGATTTTGGCTCCTATGCCGGTGATGCTGAGAGCCGTCCGCACGTTTGAGATCAGCGAGCTTGCCGGTGTAGCTCCCATCGAAGACGATTTTCTAAGTCGATCGAGATCGATGATGTGTCGTAGCAACGCCCACGGCACCTCCGCTCCAACTCTACCCCGCGCCTATAGGCAAGGGGCGCAGAGCCGCCCACCGCATCATAAGCGGATTGGCGGGCTACAGTTTCACCCGGGGCGGAAGCGGAGCGATGGGGCGGCGCGGGGCCCGTCGACGACTAAAGTATGTGCCAATTGCCTTTGAGGCTTCTCCGATACTCAGCGCTTCGCCAGGATTGGATTTCTTGGACGATCACCTCATAGTCATGGTTGGCATGCGCCTATACATCATCATTTAGCGAAATCGGAATAAACGTTCTCGCAGCCGTAGCGGCGCTGAAGAAGCAGGCACCGTCTGCCGTTGATGTGGCTTAATGGAGGTTCCGAAGAAGCCCACCTATAGGCTAGCAAGCCACTTCAACAATTGTGCGCTTGCCAGGCTGCATCAAGCGGCCTAGATGCCTTTCCGTTTTTTCTGTGAGGGTATCTATGGGGTAGGCAGTCTCGGGATGCCTAAGTGCTTGTTCTTTCTGGTCGGAGTGGCAGGATTTGAACCTGCGACCCCCTCGTCCCGAACGAGGTGCGCTACCAGACTGCGCTACACTCCGTGACCAGACCGCGGGCTTATAGCCGCCACACTTCATTCCTGCAAGCGGCAATGGCAGCGCTTCTGTCGCATTTCGCCAGCTTTCGTCGCCCTCGGGTGCGGAGCTGTGCCTGGACGGTCAGCCGAGGACTATGCCAATCACCATGGCGGTGATGGCCATTGCGAAGACCGGTGCGAGCAACCAACGCGCCAACACTTTTCTGGTCAGCTTCCTCCGACGATTCTGCAGCGGACAACGAGGGCAACCGGTGGCTGTTCCGGGCGGTGCGCCTGACGGGGCCATAGGGTTTTGCGGTCAGACTTAGGTCCTGCTACCAACCGACCGAAGCCCAGCCCCGGGAACATTTGCACTCCGTCCCAGTTCGTTGGTGGGCGCGGACACGATCACACGATCAGAAGAGCGGAATTGGATGAACATGTCGAACCGTGAGACTGCAAGATCCCATGCCTTGGGAATGCGCGTGGCCGGGCTCAGAAACAGGATGCGGGAGGCCCGGATTACCGAAGGTGAAATGAGGACCTTCCAGAAGGTCGCAGCCGTGATCGAGGACGGC
Source organism: Mesorhizobium sp. B4-1-4 (assembly GCF_006439395.2). Classification (NCBI taxonomy): domain Bacteria; kingdom Pseudomonadati; phylum Pseudomonadota; class Alphaproteobacteria; order Hyphomicrobiales; family Phyllobacteriaceae; genus Mesorhizobium; species Mesorhizobium sp. B4-1-4. The sequence continues at coordinate 899,255 of NZ_CP083950.1, read as the reverse complement.
CACGGCCGGATCGATGGCGACGATCTGATCGCGGCTTCTTTCGTTACCGACACGCTGGCCGACAAGGGAACGCCCTGAGACCATGCGGACAATCAGCAGGCTTTTTGATTCCCATGCCGAAGCGGCACGGGTCGCCGGCGATCTGGTGGCGGCGGGCATTCCTTGCGTACGCATTGCCATTATCGGCCCCTACCACGACGAGATCGGGATCCTAAGGACGCCGGCCGTCATCCTTGGCGCTGTCGCCGGGGTGCTGGCTTGCCTGAGTGCTGTCGCCGTCTACGGCGTCAGTTCGCTTCCGGCCGGATTATCTGCAACTGCAATGATTGGCGCGCTCTGCGGCGGTGGCGCTGGCGCGCTGCTTGGAGCATTCGTCCCGACTGCCAAAAAACCGGATGATCGGAGCGCAGCCGAGGGGATTGTTTTGGTGACGGCGCATGTCGATGAAACCGAGACCGACATCGCCCAGGCCGTGCTCGGCGGTTGCGCGCCCTTGGACAGCTTCGTCGCCGAGGCGGCATAAAAATCTCAAAAGATTGATGCACTGGCCAGCCGCCGTGGGCGGGTCGACGGTTCACGCATCACGGACCGGAGCAGGCGGCGACCATGCCCGGCGGGGCGCAAGGCTTTGACGAAATGGGCATCGGCCCTAGGTAGTTCGATGGATATGAGGGGCCGGTAAGACGGCGAGCCGGATGCGGACATGAACTTGGCTTCAACGGCAGCATCGGCACCGACTGTTTTGGTTGCGGTGCTTCTTGCTACTGGCTGCTCGTCGATCGGCGGGACCGGCAACCCAGCGAAATACGACAGCATGAGCTGCACCGAACTCAACAGCGCGCTGGGAAGCACCGCCAGCGCGATCTCGCAAACCGCGATCACGCGCGGCAAGGTCGCCAACAGCAGTGTCCCACGCTGGCTTTTGGGTGGCTCGCGCGTGAAGACGGCGATCGCTAACCGCGAGACGGCCAGGATCGAACGGCTGAAGCAGCAACATGATGCCATTGTCGCTGCGCGGGCGCGCAGGTGCCATAGGTCAGCTGGCTGAGCGCACAGCCGTGATGATTGCCTTTACCTGGCGCGAAGTCTCACGCACTCAACCGGAACCGTGTGACATCAATCGCGGCGTTCATCAGCGTCTGCGTGTAGGGCGCTTGCGGATTGCCGAAGATCGCCTCGGTCGGCCCTTCTTCGACGATCTTGCCTTGCTTCATGACGATGATGTAGTCGGCCATGGCGCGCACCACGGCGAGATCGTGGCTGATGAACAGGTAGGACAGTTCATGGTCCGCCTGCAGCTTGCGCAATAGTTCGACGATCTGTTTCTGCACCGAGCGATCGAGCGCCGAGGTCGGTTCATCCAGTACGACCATTTTGGGCTTCAGGATCATGGCGCGGGCAATGGCGATGCGTTGCCGCTGCCCGCCAGAGAATTCATGCGGGTAGCGGTTGCGGGCGTTCGGATCGAGGCCGACCTCGCGCAAGGCCTCGACCGCGCGCTGGTCGCGCTGTTTGCCCGAAAGGTTCGGCTCATGCACCAGCAGGCCTTCGGTAATGACCTGGCCGACTGTCATGCGCGGCGATAGCGAGCCGAATGGATCCTGGAAAACGAGTTGCATCTGACGCCGCAGCGGCCGCATCGCCTGCCGGTCGGCGGTGGAAATGTCGCGATCGCCAAAACGGATCAAACCATCGCTCGGCAGCAGCCGCAGCAAGGCGCGGCCGAGCGTCGACTTGCCCGAGCCGGATTCTCCGACGATGCCGATGGTCTGGTTGCGCTGCAGCCGGATCGAAATGTGATCGACCGCACGCAGCATCAGCGGTTCACCAGCCAGAAACCCGCCGCCGATCTTGAATGTGACTTCGACATTCCTGCCTTCAAGGACCACCGGCGCATTGGCGGGCGGAGGCGCCTTGGTGCCTGTCGGTTCGGCCGCCAGCAGCATCTTGGTATAGGCATGCTGCGGGTTGACGAAGATCGCCTCCGCCTCGCCTTCCTCGACAACCTCGCCCTGGCGCATGACATAGACCCGGTCGGCGAAGCGCCGGACGATGCCAAGGTCATGGGTGATGAAGACGATCGCCATGCCAAGCTTGCGCTGCAACTCGGCCAGAAGCATCAGTATCTGTGCCTGGATGGTCACGTCGAGGGCCGTCGTCGGCTCGTCGGCGATCAATATGTCGGGGTCGTTGGCGAGCGCCATGGCGATCATCACGCGCTGGCGCTGACCACCGGACATTTCGTGCGGATAGGATTTCATCCGCCGCTCGGGATCCGGAATATGCACCAGCCGCAGCAGCTTCAGCGCCTCCTCATGCGCCTCGGCGGCATTCAGGCCCCGATGCCGCCGGATCGGCTCGATCAACTGGTTGCCGATCGAATAGAGCGGATCGAGCGAGGTCATCGGCTCCTGGAAGATCATGCTGATCTTGCGGCCCCTGACCTTATTCAGCTCGGATTTGCTCAGTGTCAGCAGGTTGCGGCCGCGATAGTCGACACTGCCTGACGCCTCGCCATTGGAGGCCAGCAAGCTCATCGCCGCCATCATGGTCTGGCTTTTCCCGGAGCCGGATTCGCCGACCACGGCAACGGTCTCACCCGCGTTGACATGAATGTTGATGCCCTTCACCGCCTCGACGGCGCCATCCAGCGTGCGAAAGCGGACGCGCAGGTCCTTGACGCTGAGGATCGTTTCAGGAGCGGTCATCTCAGCGATCCCCATCTTATCGATCCCTTGGGTCGAGCGCATCGCGCAGGCCGTCGCCGACGAAATTCAGGGCGAACAGCGTCGAGACGAGGAAGAAGGCGGGGAACAGGAGCAGCCAGTTGGCGGTGCCGATGTTCTTGGCACCGACCGAGATCAGCACGCCCCAGCTGGTCATCGGCTCCTGGATGCCAAGGCCGAGGAATGACAGGAAGCTTTCCAGGATAATGACCTGTGGCACCAGCAGCGTCATGTAGATCACCACCGGACCAAGCAGATTGGGGATGACATGGCGTAGCAGGATGCCGCGGTGGCCGACGCCCATCGCCTCCGCCGCCTGGACATATTCCTGACGTCGGATCGACAATGCCTGGCCACGCACGATGCGTGCCATGTCGAGCCACAGCACCGCACCGACCGCCAGGAACATCAGCACGAAATTGCGGCCGAAGAACACCACCAGCATGATGACGAAGAAAATGAACGGCAAGGAATAGAGCACGTCGACGATGCGCATCATGACCTCGTCGACCTTGCCCCCTGCAAAGCCGGCCGTGGCGCCGTAGACCACCCCGATCACCACCGCCACGACACCAGCAAGCAGGCCGATGGCCAGCGATATGCGGCCGGCCATCAGTGTGCGCGAGAGAAGATCGCGGCCGGTATTGTCGGTGCCGAACAGAAAATATTGCTGCTTCACCGACGTGCTCATCACCACTTCGAGGCCGTCGGGCGACTTGCTCTCGACTTTGGTGTCGTCGAAGGCATCGGAGCGGTCGAGGTAGCGGATGTTGCGATCATCGATCGGTTTGGTGGAGGTGACGGTGACCGTGACGCGCTCCCCATCCTGCTTCCATTCCTTGATGTCGACCCGCATGCGCTTGATCGCGTCGTTGAGGGCCGTCTCGATCATATCGGCCTTCGGGTAGGCCGTAAGACTCGGCGGCGTGCGCACATAGTCGGCATAGATGGTCGTATACTGGTGCGGCACAAACCAAGGGCCGAACACGCTGATGGCGGCGATAAAAACGAGGTAGTAGAGGCTGAACATGGCGGCGCGATTGGCCTTCAGGCGCGCCCAGGCATCGCCCCAGAGCGAGCGGCCGACCACGACGGGAGCTGTGGCTGCGATGTCAGTCATAGCGCACCCTTGGGTCGACGACCGCGTACATGACATCGACGATCAGGTTGAAGACGATGGTGAAGATGGCGATCACCACCACCGTCCCCATCACCAGCGTGTAGTCGCGGTTGAGCGCGGCATCGACGAAATAACGGCCGACGCCGGGAATGGAGAAGATGGTCTCGACAATGACCGAGCCGGTCAGCAGCGCTGCCGCCGCCGGACCGGTGAAGGAGACGATCGGCAGGATGGCACCGCGCAGCGCGTGCTTGACCACCACCGACAAGTCGGAAAGGCCGAGCGCGCGGGCGGTTCGGATATGGTGGGACCGCAGCGATTCAATCATCGAACCCCGCATGAGGCGGGCAACGATGGCAATCTGCGGCAAGGCAAGCGTCAGCACCGGGCCGACCTTGTTGATGAAGGCGCCATCGCCCCAACCGCCGATCGGCAACAGCTTCCAGGTCAGCCCGAACAGGAGCTGGATCACCGGCGCGATGACGAAGGTCGGAATGGTGCTGCCGGCTGTCGCCAACGCAATCACCGCATAGTCGCCAAGCTTGTTCTGGTTGAGCGCGGCAATGGTGCCGAGCAGGCTGCCGAGCAGCAGCGCCAGGATCAGCGCCGAGGCACCGAGCTGGACGGAAATGGGCAGGCCCTTGGCAAACAATTCGGTGACGGTGAAGTCCGGCATGTTGTAGCTCGGGCCGAAATTACCGCGCAGCAGATTGCCGAGATAATGCGCATATTGCAGCCAGAGCGGGTCGTTGAGACCATACTGGGCTTCAAGGTTAGCCCTGATCTCGGGGCTCAGTCCCCGCTCCTGGTTGAATGGCCCGCCCGGCGCAACCCGCATCAGAAAGAACGCCATCGTCACGATAACGAACAGCGTCGGAATGGCGGTCAAGAGCCGCCGGAATACATATCGCAGCATCGGTGCCCCGCTTGATCCGGAACACATCCGTCCAACGGGACGATTGTACTCCGGCTTTCAAATCTACGCACCGAACTTTCCGAAAAGCGATTCCGGTTCCCGGGCCGATGCGATGGCAAACCAGCACCGCCGCGCCACTCAAGGGCGCGGCGGGTTTGGCCTGGGAGGTCAGTCCTTGCTGATGAAGCGGGACGGGTGAACGTCCATCACATTGTCGACAAAGCCGTGCAGCTTCGTGGAAACGATGTCGTGGTAGCTATAGTAGAGCAGCGGAATCTGGCCGACGTCGTCGACCAGGATGCGCTCGGCTTCAGCGAGATCCTTCATGCGCTCTTCAGGCTTGCCGCCGGCAGCGGCTGCCTTGTCCATGGCAGCCTCGTATTGCGGGCTGTTGTAGCTCGAATAGTTGTTGCCGCTCGCCTTGCGCGAAATGCCGAGGAAGGTTTCCGGATCCTTGTAGTCGGCGATCCAGGCGGCGCGCGCCACGTCATAGTCGCCCTTCTGCTCCAGGAAGGAATAGTGGGTCTTGGTGTCGGTGTTGAGCAAGGTGACGTCGACGCCGAGGGGCTTCAACTGCTCCTGAATGGCAACGGCAGTGTTCTTGTGGTTCTCCGAGGTGTTGTAGCGGATCTCCATCTTCAGCGGATGTTCGGGCGTATAGCCGAGCTTCTCGAGGATTTTCTTGGCCGCGTCCTCACGATCGATCTGCGGCATGTCGGCATATTTGGCCATTGCCGGCGTGTAGCCCTCAATGCCGGGAGGCACCATCGAATAGCCGGGCAGCATCGAATTCTGCCAGACCTTTTCGGCGATGAAGTCACGGTCGATCGCCATCGAGATGGCGTTGCGCAGCTCGGGGTTGTTCCACGGCGCCTTGTCGGTCTTGATCGCATAATAGTAGGTGCCGAGATACGGCCCGACATGGATCTGGTCGCCGAACTTGGTTTTCAGGTCGGCGAGCTGTTCGGTCGGCAGATCGTCGTAGCTGTCGAGTTCGCCAGCCTCGAAGCGCTTCATCGCCGAAGAACGGTCTTCGGTCGGAATGTAGTTGACGACGTCGATCTTGACGCTGCCCGCATCCCAGAATTTCGGATTCTTGACCAGCTTCATGTGGTCGTTAGGGACCCATTCCGCCAGCGTGTAGGCGCCGTTCGACACCAGCTTGCCCGGCTTGATCCAGTCGGCGCCGAGCTTTTCGATGGAGGCCTTGCTGACCGGATAGGTCGCCTGGTGGGTCAGCATCTCCAGGAAGTAGGGCGTCGGCGCCTTCAGCGTCACTTCCAGCGTATTTGCGTCAATCGCCTTGGCGCCCATATCCTCAGGCTTGCCCTTCTTGGTGTTGACCTCCTCGGCATTCTTGATGGGATAGAGCATGGAAGCATATTCGGCGCCGGTGGCCGGATCCTCCAGCCTGCGGAAGGCATAGACGAAGTCCTCGGCCGTCACCGGGCTGCCATCCGACCACATGCCGTCCTTGCGCAGCTTGAAGGTGTAGACGGTGCCGTCATCCGATACCGTCCAGCTCTCGGCGGCGCCTGGGATGACATTGGCCTTCTCATCCTGCATGACGAGGCCCTGGAACAGGTCGCGCAAGACATTGGCTTCGTAGACCGTCGAGGTCTTGTGCGGGTCGACGGATTCGGATTCGGCAGCGGTGCCTCGGTTGTAGACAATTTCGGCGAATGCCGGCGTGTAGAACGTGCCGGCGGTCACTGCCATGGTCGTGGCGAAAACTGTCGCCTTCAGCATGTTTTTCAGCATGAAGTTCTCCCTATCGGCGCTGCCGTCGCGCGCCTTTTCGTGTGTTGACGCCCCGGACCGATGCCTGGCTCCTTTGAGCGTGCCGCCGGTTCCCTCCGGCAGCTGGTGGCAGGAGACTAGACAGGAGGTAAGCTCTTTTCAACCGAGTACTGATTGACCCTAAGTCAATCCCCGCAATCACAGAAGCAACCGCTAAATTAGAAATGGCTTTTTCAATCGTGCGCAGCCGCCGGTTGTACCCTGAGTTTTCGCTTTCTGCATGCGAAATTTGGCATGCTCGGCACCATGGTTGAGAAGCTTGTTTCCAAGGTCAGATGGCGCGAGTTCCGAACAGATGCTTCGGAGACCTCGGCAGTCGAGTTCGCTGTGCTATCACCGCTCTTCATCCTTCTCCTGCTCGGGATGGTTGCATATGGCATCTATTTTGGGGCCGCCAACTCAATCCAGCAGATCGCGGCAGACGCCGCCCGGACGGCCATCGCCGGGTTGAACCAGACCGAGCGGCAGACGCTCGTGGCCAGCTTCCTGACAAACAACGCCGGCGGCTATCCCTTCGTCGATGCCAGCAAGCTGACCTACCAGGCCAATGACAGCACCGCCGACGGGAGCCAGTTCGTGGTGTCCATCCAGTACGATGCACGCAACCTGCCGATCTGGAATCTTTTCCCGGGCATAGCCATGCCGGGGACCACGATCACGCGCCAGTCAACGATCAGAGTTGGGGGTATCTGAATGCCGTTGCGTCGGCGCACGAAGGTGGTGCGGCTTTCCCAGCGTATGCTTGCCGACAAGAAGGCGAACTTCGCCGTCATGACGGCATTGAGCGCACCGGTCGCGCTGGCGCTGGCCGCGGTGGCCATCGATGAGGCCTCAATCTACACCGAGCGCCGGCAAGCCCAGGCGATGGTCGACCTGGCGGCGATCACCGCCGCCTCGAACATCAACAATATCAACACGGCGGTCGTCACCACGCTCACCGACAACGGCATGCTAGGTATCGTCGTTCAAGCTTCGGGCCAGACCATTCCCCCGGCTGTCGATAAGACAGTGGTGACGGTCACGCAAGGCCGATATGCCTCGTCAACCGCCAATGTCGGCCAGCGCTTCCAGGCCGGCGTGACACCCTATAATGCAGTGCGCGTCACGTTGACGAAAATCCCCGCCCGCTACTTCGCCAGCTCGCTTTTGCCCACTCCGGTCATCGGCACCCAAGCCACCGCCAGCATGACGCCGCAGGCGACATTCTCGGTCGGATCCCGACTGCTCAGCGTCAACGGCGGCATCCTCAACGCTCTTTTGAGCGGACTTCTCGGCGGCAACATCTCGCTCAGCGTCATGGACTATAATGGGCTGATTTCGGCCGATGTCAGCGTGCTTTCCTTCGTCAGTGCGCTCGCCACACAACTGAACATCACGGCCGGCACCTACTCCGACGTCCTGGCCTCGAAAGCGACCGTCGGCCAGATCGCCACCGCCATGGCCAATGTTCCTGGCCTCGGCAATACCGCCAAGGTCGCGTTGCAGATCATCGCCTCCAAATCGACCGGTACCGTCAAGATCCCGCTCAGCAGCCTTGTCGACCTTGGTTCCGTCGGCAGCCTCGGCCTCGGGCAACAGCCGTCCGGCCTTGGGATCGACGCAAGCGCCATGGGAATGCTGACCGCCGCGGCCGTACTCGCGAACGGCACCAACCAGGCCGCGGTCGATCTCGGCGCCACCATACCGGGGCTGCTCTCCACCAAGCTCAGCATTGCCATTGGAGAGCCGGCGCAATCCTCGCCCTGGCTCGCGGTCGGCGGCATCGGCACTATCGTGCGGACCGCCCAGACGCGCATCAAACTCACGGCCTCCGTCGGTATCGGCACGCCCGGCCTCGCCGGCGGCATCAACCTGGTCGCCGTCAATCTGCCGCTCAATGTGGAAGTCGCCTATGCCGAAGCCAAGCTGACCGATATCACCTGTCCGACAGGGCCTTCCAGCATCAACGTCTCCATCGCCGCACACCCTGGCATTGCCCAGTTGAACCTGGCCAACAGCAACAACCCCTCTGGTTTTGCCGACTTCAGCCATCCGCAGACCTTCACGGATGCGGACATCGCCGATGTGAAGCTGCTGTTGATACCGCCGATCCAGGTGATGGGGTCGGCCGCGACCGCGATCACCAACAACAGCCCGCAAACCCTGACCTTCAACGCGACCGACATCGCCAACAAGACAGTCAGGACTGTTTCGACGCGCAACATCTCGCAGTCGCTCACCACGTCACTGGTCAACAACCTGTCGCTTTCGGCCAATCTGCTTGGTCTCGGGATCGATGCGACCGCCCTGCTCGGAACGGTCAAGCCGGCGGTGGCGGCTTTGCTTAACACCGTGACAGCGCCCGTCGACGACTTGCTTTACAATGTGCTTTCGGCACTGGGTGTCGGTGTCGGCCAGGCCGACGTGCGCGTCACCGGAGCGACCTGCGGGCGGGCGGTGCTCGTTCAGTAGAGCTTTTCGGCCAAGCGGGTCGCTTGAAAGACGGTCGAACCGCGATCAGTCAAGCCGACCGAGGAAACAGCCGAGCGCCGGCAGCGCGAGCGCGTTGTGCTCAACGTTTGTGGCGCCGCCCAAGACAGCCGTAACAGTTCCGATATCCGACGGCACCGGCCAATTCGCCGGCTCCCCGGCGAAATTGAAGACACAGAGCAATCTCTCCTCGCCGCCTTCGCGGATGAAGGCGAGCACGTCGCCCTCTGCGTCAAGAAAACGGATCGAACCGCCGACCAGCGCCGGATGCCGTTTGCGCAAAGCGAGCGCTGACCGGTAGGCGGACAGCACCGATTGCTCCTCGCGGTTCTGCACATCGACCGCACGGGCACGATGGCTTGCCGGCACCGGCAACCAGGGCTTGCCAGTGGAGAAACCAGCATTGTCGGCGCCAGCCTCCCAGACCATCGGCGTGCGACAACCATCCCTGCCCTTGACACCGGGCCAGAAGCGGATGCCAACGGGATCGCGCAGATCCTCATAGGCAAGCTCCGCCTCATCGAGCCCGAGTTCCTCTCCCTGGTAGAGGCAGATCGAACCGCGCAGGCTGCACAGCAACAGGATCGAGAACCTGGCCACCATGTCGGGATCGCCGCCCGGCCGTGTCCAGCGGCTCACATGGCGCACCACATCATGATTGGAGAACGCCCAGCAGACCCAGCCATCGGCAACCGCGCTTTCAAAAGCCTCGACACAGCCGCGCACATGCGCGGCCGAAAACTGCGGACCGAGCAGGTCGAAAGTGTAGCACATCTGCAGCTTGTCGCCGCCGGATGTGTAGGCGGCGAGCGTCTGCAGCGAGCGTCCTTCATCGCCGATTTCACCGACAGCGGCGCGGCCCTGATACTCGTCGAGCAGCGCCCTGAAGCGCCTGAGGAAGGCAAGGTTTTCCGGCTGCGACTTGTCGAACAGATGCTCCTGATAGAGATAGGTGTTGGTCTCGCCATTGGTGCCGGCGACGCTCGACGCCAGAGGCGGGTTGCTGCGCAGCCAGCGGTCATGGACATAGTAGTTGACCGTATCCAGCCGGAAGCCGTCGACGCCACGCTCCAGCCAGAAGCGCACCGTGTCCAAAAGCGCATCCTGGACATCCGGATTGTGGAAATTCAGGTCGGGCTGCGAGGCGAGGAAATTGTGCATGTAATATTGCCGGCGGGTCGAATCCCACTCCCAGGCCGGCCCGCCGAAGACGGACAGCCAGTTGTTGGGCGCGTTGCCATCGGGTTTCGTATCGGCCCAGACGTACCAGTCTGCCTTGGGATTGTCGCGGCTGGCTCGGCTTTCGACAAACCATTCGTGCCTGTCGGATGAGTGCGACAGCACCTGATCGATGATGATCTTCAGGCCCAGACGGTGCGCTTCGGCGACCAACCCGTCAAAATCCTCCAGCGTGCCGAACATCGGATCGACGTCGCGATAGTCCGATACGTCATAGCCCATGTCGGCCATCGGCGACTTGAAGAAGGGTGATAGCCAGACGGCATCGACACCGAGCGAGGCGATATGGGCAAGCCTCGCCGTGATGCCCCTGAGATCGCCGCTGCCGTCACCGGTCGTGTCCTGGAAGGAGCGCGGATAAACCTGATAGATGACGCAGCCCCGCCACCATTCGGCCCCCTGCCCGGCATTGTTGTCGGCCATCACGAACCCTTCCCGGCGCGGCCCATTACGTTCCGACGCTCAATCATGAAACCGACACCGCGGCCCGGCAGCGGCCGCGCGAGGTCGATCGTCTGCGTTTCCATCGCCGGCAGCCATTGGAACCCGTCGCGCGCAGGCAAGGTGAAGACGCATTGGCGACGATCGCCGTTGATCATGACGGCAAAGCGGCCGCCCTCAGGATCGCCCAGCAGCATGACGAGGCGATGCCGGGCGGGATCGCTCCAATCCGCCTCGGCAAGCGCCACGCCGGTTTCGGTCAGCCAGGCGACGTCGGGAACGCCTGGAGCACCGGCCGGCTCTCCTGTCAGGAAATGCGTGTCCGACAACGCCGGGACAGTTCGGCGCAGCGCTGCGAGCGCCGAGGTGTATTGCTCCAGCGCCTGGTCGCGGCCTGCCCAGTCGAGCCAGGTGATGGCGTTGTCCTGCGCGTAGGCGTTGTTGTTGCCCTTCTGGGTGCGGCCGAATTCGTCGCCGGCGGTGAGCATGATGGTGCCGCGCGAGGCAAAAAGCGTGGCAAGCAGCGCGCACTGATCGTCGAAGCGCGCCCTGGTGATCGCCGTATTGTCGGTCTCGCCTTCGGCGCCATTGTTCCAGGACAGGTTGTCGTTGTGGCCGTCGCGGTTCTGCTCGCCATTGGCTGCGTTGTGCTTGCGCTCATAGGCGACGATGTCGGCCAGTGTCATGCCGTCATGGGCGGCGATGAAATTGACCGCGCGGCCGGTTGGCTGGCCGGTCCTGCCAAAAATATCGGACGAGCCGGCAAGCCGCGTCGCCAGCGGTCCAACCGCGCCGGCATCGCCACGCCAGAAGCGCCTGACATCGTCGCGATAGCGATCGTTCCATTCCAGATAGCGCGCCGGAAAATTGCCGAGCTGGTAGCCGTCGGGACCGATGTCCCAGGGTTCGGCGACCAGCACGCGATCGGCCAGGACGGGATCTCCGGCGATCGCCCCGAGCAACGGCGATGCGGGATCGAACGCGCCGTCGACGCGCCCCAGCACCGGCGCCAGGTCGAAGCGAAAACCATCGACGCCGGCGTGGCGGACAAAATGGCGAAGCGTGTCGAGCACCATCTGCCGCACGACCGGACGGTCGCACGCAACCGTGTTGCCGGTGCCGGTGTCGTTGACCAGCCTGCCATCCGGCTGGTGCCGGTAATAGGCCTGATTGTCGAGCCCGCGCAGCGACAGCGTCGGACCCAGCCGGTCGCTTTCACCCGTATGGTTGAAGACAAGATCGAGAATGGTGCCGATGCCGGCCTGACGCAGCGCCGCGACGGTCCCGCGCAATTCCGCCAGGCCGCCGGGCGCTAGGCGCGGGTCGAGCGCCATGAAGGTCACGGGGTTGTAGCCCCAGGCGTTGTTGAGGCCCAGCGGCGGCAGATGCCGCTCATCGATCGACGCCGTCACCGGCATCAGTTCGACAGCTGAGACGCCAAGCCTTTGCAGATGTTCGATGACAGCCGGGTGGGCGAGCGCCGCGACGGTGCCGCGCTGCGCCTCCGGCACCTCAGGGTGCAGCTTGGTGAAGGCGCGCACCGGCACTTCGTAGATCAGGCCACCCGGACGAAACAGCGGCGGCAGGATGGGCATAGCCGTGGGCAAGGCCTTCGCCACGGTCTTGGGCATCAGCGGCGCGGTGTCGGCGCCCTCATTGCGCCGCGCGGCAAGCCGCCAGTGATAGGCATAAGGCCGGTCGATTTCGAGAGCGTAGGGATCGGTCAGCAGCTTGTCAGGGTCGAACCAAAGCCCCCGCTCTGGCGCATAGTCGCCATCGGCACGGAAGCCGTAGCGCGTGCCCGCGGCAACGCCAGAGACAAAGAGCGCATGGAACCCCTCGTCTTCCGGCTTCAGTTCCAGCCGGTCGAGTTCACGGTTTCCCCGGTCGTCAAAGATCGAAACCCAGAGGCGGCGGGCCGATGAAGACCATGCGGCGAAGCGGATGCCGTCGCGGGTGACGCTGGCGCCAAGTTGGGTCACTGGAAAATATAGCTCAGGTTAGCGCGAGACACCCCCCTCTGCCCTGCCGGGCATCTCCCCCTCAAGGGGGGAGATCGCACTGCCGTACTGATTTCAGCGACGGCAAACGCAGCATGAGGAACGAGACGCTGAACCTGCCAATCTCCCCCCTTGAGGGGGAGATGGCCGGCAGGCCAGAGGGGGGTATAGCGCCCTACGCCCGTCATTGTCTCACCTGGCGCCTTGCGAGAGCTATGAGCGCGCGCCGCCACCCTCAAGTAATCACGCTCGGCTTGTTGCGGCCGGTGTGGCTCTTGATCCCGGCGATGTCGTCGGCCGCGGCGATGAGGTCGGCGAGCGCTTCCTGCGTGTCGAGATCGTGCCTGGCCCTGTCCGGCTCGTAGCGCTCGATATAAACCCGGATCGTCGCGCCCGAGGTACCGGTTCCGGAAAGCCGGAACACGACGCGGGAGCCGCCTTCGAACAGCACCCTGATGCCCTGGTGCTCGCTGGTCGAGCCATCGACCGGGTCGTGATAGGCGAAGTCGTCGGCATTGGCGATCTTCAGGCCACGCACGCTGGTGCCGGGCAGCGAAGCGAGCTTGGCGCGCAGTTCGTCGACCAGCGCGTTGGCCCGGTCGCTCTCGACCTCCTCATAATCGTGGCGCGAATAGTAGTTGCGCCCATAGGTCGCCCAGTGCTCGGTGACGATCTGCTTGCAGCCCTCGCCGCGCGCGGCAAGGATGTTGAGCCACAGAAGCACCGCCCATAGGCCGTCCTTTTCACGGACATGGTTGGAGCCGGTCCCGGCACTCTCCTCGCCGCAGATCGTCGCCATGCCGGCATCGAGCAGATTGCCAAAGAACTTCCAACCGGTCGGCGTCTCATAGATGCCGATGCCGAGCTTGTGGGCGACGCGATCGGCCGCGCCACTGGTCGGCATCGAACGGGCGATGCCCTTCAGCCCGTCCTTATAGCCCGGCGCCAGGCGGGCGTTGGCGGCCAGCATCGCCACCGAATCGGACGGGGTGACGAAAATGCCCTTACCGATGATCAGGTTACGGTCGCCGTCGCCATCGGAAGCGGCGCCGAAATCGGGCGCGTCCGGTCCCATCATCTCATCATAGAGATGCTTGGCATGGACGAGGTTCGGGTCCGGGTGGTGGCCTCCGAAAGCCGGAAGCGGCTTGAAGTTGCGGCAGGTGCCGTTGGGCGCGCCGAGCCTGTGTTCGAGGATCTCCTTGGCATAGGGGCCGGTCACCGCATGCATGGCGTCGAAGCGCATGCGAAAGCCCGACTTGAACAGTTTGCGCAGCGCGTCGAAGTCGAAGAGGCTTTCCATCAACTCGGCATAGTCGGCGACGGGATCGATGATCTCGACCGTCATACCGGCGGCCGTGACCGTGCCGATCGTGTCGATATCGATCAACTCGATGTCGGATATCTTGAAGCTCGATATCGCCTTGGTCTTTTCGAAGATGGCGTCGGTCAGCTTTTCCGGCGCCGGGCCGCCGTTGCCGGCATTGTACTTGATGCCGAAATCCTCATGCGGGCCGCCAGGATTGTGGCTGGCCGACAGGATGATGCCGCCGAAGGTCTTGTATTTGCGGATGACATGCGAGGCGGCCGGCGTCGACAATATGCCGCCCTGCCCGACCATCACCTTGCCGAAGCCGTTGGCGGCGGCCATGGCGATGGCCTTCTGGATGACCTCGCGGTTGTAGTAGCGGCCATCGCCGCCGATCACCAGGGTCTTGCCCTTGAAGCCGTCGAGCGCGTCGAAGATCGACTGGATGAAGTTCTCGGCATAGTGCTCCTGCTGGAAGACAGGCACCTTCTTGCGCAGGCCCGACGTGCCGGGTTTCTGGTCGGAATAGGGTTTGGTGGGGACGGTCCGTATCATGCTTCAAGCAACCCTTTTCGAAAGCAGAAGGCGATAGAGTTCAACGTATTTTTCCGCGCTTCGATCCCACGAGACATCGCTCTTCATGCCCTGGCGCTGGATGGTTTCGAACGCCGCGGGATTGGCGTGGGCGTCCGCCAGGCGGCGGATGGCGTGCAGCATAGCGCCGCCATTGTTGGGAGCAAACTGGAACCCGGTCGCCACGCCGGCCGCCATCGCTGCCTCATTGGCATCGATGATGGTGTCGGCGAGGCCGCCGGTGCGGGCGACCACGGGCACACAGCCATAGCGCAGACCGTAGAGCTGCGTTAGTCCGCAGGGCTCGAAGCGTGATGGAATGATGATGGCATCGCAGCCGCCCTGCATGATGTGCGACAGCCCCTCGTCATAGCCGACGACCACGCCGATGCGGCCGCGGTGGCGCGCCGCGGCGGCGAGCAGCGCACCTTCAAGGCCGGCATCGCCGGAGCCCAGTACGGCCAACCGCGCGCCGGTCGCGACGATGCCGTCGACCACCGTCGCCAATATGTCCATGCCCTTCTGCCAGGTCAGGCGGCTGACGACGCAGACGATCGGGCTGTCATCGCGATCAAGGCCAAACCGCTCCTCGACGGCCGCCCTGTTGGGCGCCCGCGCCTCGAGCGTTCCAGCCGTATAATCCGATACCAGATGCTTGTCGGTTTCCGGGTTCCAGATCGCGGTGTCGATGCCGTTGACGATGCCGTAGAGATCGCTGGAGCGCATGTTGATCAGGCCATCAAGGCCCATGCCGAACTCCGGCGAGCGGATCTCCTGCGCATAGGTCGGGCTCACCGTGGTGATCGCCCAAGCGGCCTGCAGGCCGGCCTTGAGGAAGCCGACGCCGCCATAATATTCGACGCCGTCAAGCGCCATCGCCGCTGCCGGCAGGCCAAGTTCCCCGAAAATGCCGGCGCCGAACTGCCCCTGGAAGGCGAGATTGTGCACGGTCATCATCGACGGCGTGCCGACCGCCTTGCCGTAGCGCATATAGGCAAGCGTCATCGCCGACTGCCAGTCATGGGCATGGACGATGTCGGGCAGGTAGCCGGAGATGGCGCCGCCAGCGATATCGGCGCCGGCCTGGCTCAGCGCCGCGAAGCGCCGCCAATTGTCCGGCCAGTCCGCACCCGAGGCGTTGCCGTAAGGACCGCCGGGACGGTCGAACAGGTGCGGCGCGTCGAGCACGAAAAGATCGAGCCCAGCGAGTTGGACGGCATGGACCGAAGCCTTGCCGCCCTGCAGCAGCGGATACTGGTAAACGGCCTTACGTTTCTTGAAGGCTTCCATCACCGCAGGAAAGCCTGGAATGAGCGTGCGCATGGTCACGCCCTTGGCCGCCAGCGCGATGGGCAGCGCGCCGGTCACGTCGGCAAGCCCGCCGGTCTTGATCAGCGGAAATATCTCGGGCGTGACCGACAGAACCTGCATGCGTCTTTCCGATCCTGTCCAACTCTTCGTTTCCAAGCAAATTCCGGGTTTCCAAGCAATTCCGGGCGGAAAACCGTTTCACACTTTTCCTGGAATTGCTCTAGAGCCCCAGTTTGTTGATCATGTCCTGCGTGATCAGGCAGATGCCCTTTTCCGAGACGCGGAAGCGCTTGGCGTCGAGCACGGGATCCTCGCCGACCACCAGCCCCTCCGGTATTCTTACACCGTGGTCGATGACGACGCGCTTCAACTTTGCGTTCCGGCCGACATGAACGTCGGGCAGCATGACGACCTCTTCCAACGTCGAATAGGAGTTGATGCGCGCGCCGGTGAAGATCAGGCTTTTCTTCAGCGACGCGCCGGAGACGATGCAATCGCCCGAGACCAGCGACGACACGGCCGAACCGCGCCTGCCATCCTCGTCATGGACGAATTTTGCTGGCGGCTTCAACTCGGCATAGGTCCAGATCGGCCAGTCGCGATCGTAGAGGTCCAGTTCCGGCGTCACGTCGGTCAGGTCGATATTGGCTTCCCAATAGGCGTCGACCGTTCCCACATCGCGCCAATAAGCTTCGTTTTCGGCGGTCGAACGCACGCAGGACTTGGTGAAGCGGTGCGCGATCGCCTTACCGTGCTCAACGATATAGGGGATGATGTCCTTGCCGAAATCGCGGCTCGAACCCGGCTCGGCGGCGTCGCGGCGCAGCTGTTCCATCAGGAACTTGGTCTTGAACACGTAGATGCCCATCGAGGCCAGCGCATAGTCCGGCTTGTCGGGAATGCCCGGCGGATCGGCCGGCTTCTCGATGAAGGAGATGATCGTGTCCTTGGCGTCGACATGCATGACCCCGAAACCGGTCGCTTCCATACGCGGCACTTCGAGGCAGCCGACGGTGACGTCGGCATTGGCGTCGACGTGCTGGCGCAGCATCATCTCATAGTCCATCTTGTAGATGTGGTCGCCGGCGAGAATGACCATGTATTCCGGCCCGTAGGCCTCGATGATGTCGATGTTCTGGTAGACGGCGTCAGCCGTGCCTTCATACCATTGCGTTTCCGACACGCGCTGGCTCGCCGGCAGGATGTCGAAACTCTCGTTTCGTTCGGGCCGCAGGAAGTTCCAGCCCCGCTGCAGGTGGCGGATCAGCGAATGGGCCTTGTACTGCGTGGCCACGCCGAGGCGGCGAATGCCGGAGTTGAGCGCGTTGGAGAGCGCGAAGTCGATGATGCGCGTCTTGCCGCCGAAATAGACCGCCGGCTTGGCGCGCCGGTCGGTCAGTTCCTTGAGACGGCTGCCGCGTCCGCCAGCCAGTACATAGGCCATGGCATCGCGCGCCAGCGGCTGGGTCCGTTTCAAGTCTGCCATTCTACCCTCCCAAGTTACTCAGTCTCGCCGTGGCTCAGTCGGCAGCGAATTCAAACATGATCGTCGACAACGGCGGCAGAAGCATCGTTGCCGAGATGCCCGTGCCCTCCTCCCTCGCCTCGACCATGCCGCCATTGCCCATGCCGGAGCCGCCATATTCGGAAGCGTCGGTGTTGATGATCTCGCGCCATTTGCCGGCCTTCGGCAGCGGCACGCGATAATTGTCACGCGGCACCGGCGTGAAGTTGGAGATGACAGCCACCGGGTTGCCGTCAGGCGCGTTGCGTGCCCAGGCAAAAACCGAATTCTGGCTGTCGTCGACGATCAGCCAGGAAAAGCCCTCCGGCTCGCAGTCCCGGCCATGCAGTGCCGGCCGTGAACGGTAGAGATAGTTGAGATCGCGCACCGTCTGCCAGACGCCGCGATGCGGGCGGAAATCCAGCAGGTTCCAGTCGAGCGCGCGCGCCTCGCTCCATTCGCGGCGCTGCGCGAATTCCTGACCCATGAACAAGAGCTTCTTGCCGGGATAGCCCCACATGAAACCATAGTAGGCGCGCAAGGTCGCGAATTTCTGCCAGTCGTCACCGGCCATCTTGCCCAAGAGCGTGCCTTTGCCATGCACGACCTCGTCATGCGAGAGCGGCAGCACGAAGTTTTCCGAGAAGGCATAGACCAGGCCGAAGGTCAGGTCGTTGTGGTGGTGCTTGCGGAAAATCGGCTCCTTGGAAAAATACTCCAGCGTGTCGTGCATGAAGCCCATGTTCCACTTGAAACCGAAGCCCAGCCCGCCCTCATGGACCGGAGACGAGACCTTCGGCCATGAGGTCGATTCCTCGGCGATGGTCATGACGCCGGGATGGTGGCCGTAGAGCTCCTTGTTCATCTTCTGCAGGAAGCTGACTGCCTCGAGGTTCTCGCGACCGCCCTTCTCGTTGGGGATCCATTCGCCCTGCTTGCGCGAATAGTCGAGGTAGAGCATCGAGGCGACCGCATCGACGCGCAGACCGTCGACATGGTATTTTTCAGCCCAGAACAGCGCGTTGTTGACCAGGAACGACATCACCTCGCGGCGGCCGAAATTGTAGATCGCGGTGTTCCAGTCGGGATGAAAGCCCTTGCGCGGATCGGCATGCTCATAGAGGGCGGTGCCGTCGAAATGGACCAGGCCGTGCTCGTCGACGGGGAAATGCGCCGGCACCCAATCGAGGATCACGCCGACGCCGGCGCGGTGGGCGCCATCGACGAAGCGGGCAAAGCCGTCCGGATCGCCAAAACGCGCCGACGGCGCGTAGAGACCAGTCGTCTGATAGCCCCAGGAGGGATCATAGGGATGTTCGGAGATCGGCATGAACTCGATATGGGTGAAGCCGGTCTCGACCACATAGGGGATCAGCCGGTCGGCCAACTCATCCCATGACAGGAACGTCCCGTCGTCGCGACGCTGCCAGGAGCCGGCATGGACTTCATAGATCGAGATGGCCTCGCGTCGGGGATCGGCATTGCGCCAGAACGTGCGATGCGCCTCGTCACCCCATGAATGCGACGGCGGCACCGCGGTCACCGACGCCGTCGCCGGGCGCAGTTCGGACTTGAAGGCAAACGGGTCGGCCTTGAGCGGCAGCCTGACCCCATCGGGGCCGATAATCTCGTATTTGTAGGGCCGACCGGCACCGATATCGGGAATGAACACCTCCCAGATGCCGGTGTCGCGACGGTCGCGCATCGAATGCCGGCGGCCGTCCCAGTCGTTGAAATCGCCGACCACCGACACGCGCCGAGCGTTTGGAGCCCAGACGGCGAAGTGCACGCCGGTGGCGCCCTCGTGCTCGATGATATGCGCGCCAAGCTTGTCGAACAGCCTGAGATGCGACCCCTCGGCGATATAATAGTCGTCCATCGGCCCCAGCACCGGGCCGAACGAATAGGGATCGGTCAGCCACCAGTCGCCGCCGGCGTTCCTGGCGTGATAGCGCAGCGGCTGCCGCTTCTTGATCGACAGCTTGCCCTCGAAGAAACCGGCATCGTCTCGCCTGGACAATTCGCCTGCCTTGACGCCGGTCAGCGTGTAGGCGGTGACGAGTTCTGCATGCGGGACGAAGCAGCGGGCAAACAGGCCCTTGCCGATCTCATGGACACCAAGGACCGCAAACGGATCTCCGTGCGTGCCGGCGACAATTGCCGCAACATCGCTGGCTGGCGCCAGTCCGTCCGGCCCGCTTGTCGCCGCGGTCGCGCTCGGCTTCCTCATCAGGCAGTGTCCCTCCCAGGGCACCATGTTTTTGTCTTTCGGTGACGTGAGTCTGGCACTCAACTCACATCCCGGGACCACATTGTTCGCGGTCTCATGCAATCACATCAGACAGGCACGTTCCAGATTTCTTTCGCGTATTGGCGGATGGTGCGATCGGACGAGAACCAGCCGACGCGCGCGACGTTGCGGATTGCCCGGGCGTTCCAATCGGGGCTGTTGCGCCAGACCGCATCGACGTCGCGCTGGCAAGCGGCATAGGCATCGAAATCCGCCGCGACCATGAACCAGTCGCTGTCGTAGAGACCGTTGATGAGATCGCGGTAGCGATTGGGATCATCGGGCGAGAAGACGCCCGACGAGACGGCCGCGACCGCCTGCGCCAGTTCGGAGGAAGCCTCGATGATGCGGCGCGGGTTGTAGCCATTGTTACGCCGCTCGGCGACCTCTGCCGTGGTGAGGCCGAAGATGAAGATGTTGTCGTCGCCGACGCACTCCTTGATCTCGACATTGGCGCCATCGAGCGTACCGATGGTCAGCGCGCCGTTGAGCGCGAACTTCATGTTGCCAGTGCCCGACGCTTCCATGCCCGCGGTCGAAATCTGCTCGGACAGGTCGGCCGCCGGCATCATGATCTCGGCCAGGCTGACATTGTAGTTCGGCACGAACACCACCTTCAGCAAACCCCGAACCGCCGGATCGCGATTGATGACCCTGGCGACGTCGTTGGCGAGTTTGATGATCAGCTTGGCGTTGTGATAGCTGGGCGCGGCCTTGCCGCCGAAGAATTTCACGCGCGGCATCCAGTCGCGCTCGGGATGCGAGCGGATCTGGTCGAAGAGCGCGATCGCCTCGAGGATGTTCAGAAGCTGGCGCTTGTATTCGTGGATGCGCTTGACCTGGATGTCGAACAGTGCCGAGGGATCGACCTTGATGCCGAGCCGGTCGGCGACGAGATTGGCCAGCCGCACCTTGTTCTGCCGCTTGACGGCGGCGAATTTGTCGCGAAACGCGCTGTCGTCACCAAAGGCCTCGAGCCCTTTGATGGCGTCTATGTCGTCGAGAAAACGGTCACCGATCGTCTCGCGGGCGAGCGATGTCAGCCCGGGATTGCACTGGATCAACCAGCGCCGCGGCGTGATGCCGTTGGTCTTGTTGTTGATGCGATCAGGGTAGAGCCTGTGGAGATCGGCGAAGACCGTTTCCTTCATCAACTCGGTATGCAGCGCCGAGACGCCGTTGATCGAGTGCGAGCCGACAAAGGCCAGGTTGCCCATGCGCACGCGGCGGTCGCCATTCTCCTGGATCAGCGAGATGCGGCTGATCTGCTCGCCCGAAAATTGGTTGGTCGCGCGAGCTTCGAGCAACACCTCGGCGTTGATGGCATAAACGATCTGCATGTGGCGCGGCAAAAGCCGCTCGAACAGCGGCACCGGCCAGCTCTCCAGCGCCTCCGGCAGCAGCGTGTGGTTGGTGTAGCCGAAGGTGCGCTTGGTGATGTCCCAGGCAAGGTCGAAGTCCATGCCGTGAACATCCATCAGGAGCCGCATCAGCTCAGGCACCGCGATCGCCGGGTGGGTGTCGTTGAGGTGGATCGCCGCCTTGTCGGGCAGTGATTTCAGGTCGCCATACTGGCTGAGGTGCCGCTGCACGATGTCCTGCAGCGAGGCGGTCGAGAAGAAATACTCCTGCCGCAGCCTGAGCTCCTGCCCGGCCATATGGGAATCGGCGGGATAGAGCACGCGCGACAAAGCGTCGGCCTTGTTGCTTTCGGCAAGCGCGCCGATGTGATCGCCGGCGTTGAACTTGTCGAGCAGGATCGGATCGACCGGCATGCCCGACCACAGCCGCAGCGTGTTGACGCGGTTTCCCCGCCAGCCGACCACGGGCGTGTCGTAGGCGACGGCGAGCACGTGCTCGGTCGGCTTCCAGACATGGCGTTCGAGCCGGCCGTCCTTGGTGGTGATGGATTCGACGGAACCGCCGAAGCCGACCTCGAAGGAGCGTTCGCGCCGCTCGAATTCCCAGGGGTTGCCGTGGTCGAGCCAGGTCTCGGGCAGCTCGACCTGCCAGCCATCGTGAATCTCCTGGCGGAACATGCCGTTGGCGTAGCGGATGCCGTATCCATGCGCGGGAATGTCGACGGTCGCCATGCTTTCCATGAAGCAGGCGGCGAGCCGGCCAAGGCCGCCATTGCCGAGCGCCGCATCCGGCTCCAACGCCGCAATAACGTCGAGGTCGACGCCGAGCGAGGTCAGTGCCTCGCGCATGTTCTCCATCAGTCCGAGATTGGAAAAGGCGTCGCGCATCAGGCGGCCGATAAGGAACTCCAGCGACAGGTAGTAGACGCGCTTTTCCCGCTGGTCGTAGGCCTCTTTCGTCGCCTGCATCCAGTGGTCGACGATGCGGTCGCGCACGACCTTGATCGAGGCGGTCAGCCAGTCGTACTGGGTCGCGACTGTGGTGTCCTTGCCGACCCTGTATTTGAGGGACATCAAGACTTCTTCGGCGAGCGTTCTGGGATCGGGATTGTCGAAAGCGGGGGCTTCGATCGTCATGGCGGATGTCATATCGCCTCTCGTTCAGTTGGCCTGATCATACCGGCTTTCACAGTTTCTCCCAGCCTATCTTAGTGCATTGCAGCATGTCTTCAATCGATTTAAACCATTGCCGGGTTAAATGCCCCTGCGGCAATTGGCAAGATCAGGCCGCCAGGACCTCCGGCGGTGCCTTGGCCCCGGTCATGAAGGCTACCGCATCGGACATCGTGTATTGTTTGGGGTCGATGACGGCCAGGCGACGGCCCAGCCGATGGATGTGGATACGGTCGGCGACCTCGAAGACATGCGGCATATTGTGTGAAATGAGCACAATCGGAAGGCCGCGTTTCTTGACGTCGAGGATCAGTTCGAGCACGCGGCGGCTCTCCTTGACACCGAGCGCCGCGGTCGGCTCGTCCATGATGACCATCTTCGAGCCGAAGGCGGCGGCGCGTGCCACGGCAACGCCCTGACGTTGGCCGCCAGACAGCGTCTCCACCGCCTGGCTGATGTTCTGGATCGTCATCAGACCGAGTTCGGTCAGTTTGTCGCGCGCGCGCTTTTCCATCACCGGACGGTCGAGCATGCGAAGCCATCGACCAAGGAAACCCGGCTTGCGGATTTCGCGGCCAAGAAACATGTTGTCGGCTATGGACAGTGCCGGCGACAGAGCCAGGTTCTGGTAGACGGTTTCGATACCCGCTTCGCGGGCTTCCATCGGGGACTTGAAGGCAATCGGTTTGCCCTCGAGCCGGATCTCTCCCTCATCCGGCGTCACCGCGCCGGAAATGGCCTTGATGAGAGATGACTTGCCGGCACCGTTGTCGCCGATCACGGCGAGGATTTCTCCGGGGTAGAGATCGAAGTCGGCGCTGTCGAGGGCAGTGACGCGACCGTAACGCTTGATCAGGCCGCGCGCGGTGAGGATGGGTTCCTGAGCCTGGGTCATGCCGAGATCTTCCTGATCCATTGGTCGATGCCGACCGCGACGATGATAAGGGCGCCGACCGACAATTGCGTCCATTGGGGATCCGTTCCCCACAACCGCAATCCCAGTGCGAACACGCCGACGATCAGAGCACCGAAGATGGTGCCGAGGATGGAGCCTCGTCCGCCAAACAGCGAGGTACCGCCGATCACCACGGCCGTGATCGAATTGATGTTCTCGAACTGGCCGGCCTGAGGCGAGACCGAACCGATGCGCCCGATCAGCGCCCAGCCGGCAATGGCGCAAATGATGCCCGTCAGCGTGTAGACCACGAGCAGCATCCGGTCGACACGGACACCCGACAGTTCGGCTGCCTCCGGGTCGTCACCCACCGCGTAGACATGCCGGCCCCAGGCAGTCTGGTTGAGCACGTACCAGGCGATCGCCGCCATGATCAGCATCAGAAGCACGCCGTAGGTGAAGACGGCGCCGCCGACCTTGAACGAGTTGCCGAAGAATTGCAGCAATGGCGCCGTTGCCTCGAGGTCCTGGCTGCGGATGGTCTCGTTGCCCGAATAGATGAAGTTGATGGCAGCGTAGATCGACCAGGTGCCGAGCGTCACGATGAAGGGCGGCAGTTTCACCCTGGCAATGAGGACGCCATTGACCAGGCCGCAAAGCGCGCCGACAAGCAGCCCGACGGCGACGGCCACGGGTGCCGGGGCACCGTAGTGCATGGCAAACTGGCCCATGACGACAGAACTCAGGACCATGATGGCACCAACCGACAGGTCGATGCCGGCGGTCAGCACCACCAGCGTCTGGGCGATGCCGACCATACCGGTTATCGCCACCTGCTGCAGGATCAGCGTCAGCGTGAAGGGGGAGAAGAAGCGGCCACCGACAACGACGCCGAACAGGATCACCGAAAGCACGAGGATGATCAGGGGCACCATTGCCGGGCTTTTGTGGAGCCTGTGCTGGATGCTTTCCAGCGGGGTGCGCGAATGCGTGTCGAAGGAAGCGACGCTGACGTCGCTCGCGGCCAACGCCTTTTCGAACTCCTGTGGTCCGCTGACTTTGGTTGTCTCGATGCTCAACTCGGCCTCCCCGCCTTATGTGTGGAGCGGCAGGAGCCGCCCCACACTATTTTTTCTTATGGTCTTTTCGAAAATGAGCCGATCAGGCGATCAAATCAACCCCAGCACTTGGCGAGACCTGCCTTGGTGTCGATGGAATCGACGCCGGCAGCGGGCTTGTCAGTGATCAGCGTCACACCGGTATTGTAGAAGTTCAAGCCGGGCGACGGTTCAGGCTTCTTGCCGGTGTCGGCGAAAGCCTTGATCGCCTCGATGCCAAGCGAGGCCATCAGCAAGGGATATTGCTGGGAGGTGGCGCCGATAATACCTTCCGCCACATTCTTGACGCCCGGGCAGCCGCCGTCGATCGAAACGATCAACACGTCCTTCTCCTTGCCAACCGCCTTCAACGCCTGGTAGGCGCCCGCGGCGGCGGGTTCATTGATGGTATAGACGACGTTGATGTTCGGGTCTTTCTGCAGGCAGTTCTCCATGGCGGTATGGCCGCCATCCTCATTGCCGCCCGATAGATCGTGGCAGACATTGCGCGGATCCTTTTCGTCACCGATCTTCTTGGGATCGTTGACGTCGATTCCGAAGCCCTTCATGAAGCCCTGGTCACGCTGCACGTCGACCGATGGCTGGCTGGCTATCAGATCCATGTAGGCAATGTGGGCATCCTTGGCCTTGTCGCCCAAAGTCGCTTTTGCCCATGAGCCGATGAGTTCGCCGGCTTTGAAATTGTCGGTTGCAAATGTCGCATCCGCGGCATCGGCGGGCTCAAGCTGCGTGTCCAGCGCGATCACGAGAAGTCCGGCGTCTCGCGCCTTCTTGACCGCCGGCACGATAGCGGCCGTGTCGGTGGCGGTGATCAGAATACCCTTGGCGCCATCGGCGATGCAGGATTCGATCGCCGCGACCTGGCCTTCATTGTCGCCTTCGGCCTTGCCGGCATAGGCTTTGAGATCGACGCCGATTTCCTTGGCCTTCGCCGTGGCGCCTTCCTTCATCTTGACAAAGAAGGGATTGGTGTCGGTCTTGGTGATCAGGCAAGCGCTGACATTGGCAGCGAACGCGGCCGGTGCAAACGCCATCACGCCGAGCGCGGCGGCGGCAAAAACTGTTGCTTTCAATACTCTTTTGTCGGTCACGATTGTCCTCCCAGTGGAACCATTTCGGGTGCCGGCCAACCGGCATCCATACAAGCATCCAAACAAACCATCCCAGCGTGGATGCCGGCTTTAGCAGACACCAGACCGCGCTGGCTGTCAATAATTAAATCACTCTTATTTATTATTGACACACTTGCCTTGACCGCTCATTCTGGCCCAAAGCCCCGAGGGGAATTAACGGGAGGACCAGGGTGGAGACCGGCAGTGCGAGGCACGGTTCGCCCGAGGCAGCCGAGAGTCGGCTTCACCGAGGCACCAATCAGAGCGGGATGCGGGACCACAATGAGCGGCTCGTGCTTTCGCTGGTGCGCCAGCATGGCAGCCTCGCCAAATCCGACATCGCCCGTATGACCGGACTTTCGGCTCAGACCGTTTCAGTCATCATGCGGGAACTTGAAGACGACAATCTTCTCGTGCGTCAGGCGCCGTTGCGCGGCAAGATCGGCCAACCGTCCATTCCGATGGCGCTCAATCCGGAAGGTGCGTATTTCATAGGCCTGAAGATCGGCCGGCGCAGCGCCGAACTCGTGCTGATTGATTTCCTCGGCAATGTCCGTTCGATGTTGCAGCACTCCTACCGCTACCCGGCGCCGCGCGAGACAGTGGAATTCGTCACCTCGGGCATGGAAAAGATGCGCGCAGAACTCAGCCCGGCTCAGAACAAGCGCATTGCCGGGCTCGGCATCGCCATGCCGTTCGAATTGTGGAACTGGGCCGATAGGGCCAACGCGCCCCGGGACGTGATGGATGAATGGCGCCACCGCGACATCAGGGCCGAGATCCAGTTGCAGTGCGAATTTCCCGTCTACCTTCAAAACGACGCCACCTCGGCTTGTGGCGCCGAACTCGTCTTCGGCCAGGCAGGAGCCGCCCGCGACTTCGTCTATTTCTATATCGGCGCCTTTGCCGGCGGCGGCATCGTGCTGAATGGACGCCTCTATGGTGGCCCTACCGGCAATGCCGGCGCGCTGGGCTCCATGCCGGTGCCAGGCCCCGAGGGCAAGCCAACCCAGTTGATCGACATCGCATCGATCACCATGCTGGAAAAGGCGCTCAACGCCCGCGGTGTCGAAGCTTCACATCTGTGGACGTCTCCGGAAGACTGGGGCGAGATCGGCGTCGAGCTCGACGATTGGATCGCCAGCGCCTCGCGGGCGCTGGCCTACGCCATCGTGGCGGCCTCTTCCGTCATCGATTTCGAGGCGGCGGTGATCGACGGCTGGATGCCGCTCACCGTACGGCGGCGGCTGGTCGATGCCGTCATCGAAGCCATCGGCACTGTTGACGGCGAAGGATTGAGGCTTCCAGCCGTCCGCGAGGGAACAGTCGGCATCCACGCTCGGGCCCTTGGTGGTGCCAGCCTGCCGCTTTCGGAGCGTTTCCTCGTCGGTTCGACCACGATTTCCAGGAGCGCCTGAATGCTGATCGGAATACCGGCGCTACTCGGTCCGGAACTCCTGGCGACCCTGCGCGCCATGGGGCATGGCGACGAGATCGCCCTGGTCGATGGAAACTATCCGGCCGAGGAGCAGGCAAGACGCCTCGTCCGGGCCGACGGTCATCCCCTCATTCCGATGCTCGACGCGATCCTGAGCATCCTGCCGGTCGACGACGTCGTCCCGGAGGCGTTGTTTCGCGCCTCGGTGAAGGGCGATCCGTCACTCGCCGACCCCGTCCATCATGAGATGGAGGCGATCTGTGCCAAACGCGTGCCGGGCCGCAAGGTGGTTGCGCTGGCCGGCGCCGACTTCTATGCACGGGTCAAATCGGCGCACGCTATCGTCGCGACAAGCGAGCCGCGACTTTACGCCAACATCATCATCCGTAAGGGCGTGATCTATCCGCCGGAGACCAAGAAGCCATGATCCTCTGCTGCGGCGAAGCCCTGATCGACATGCTGCCGCGCACCACGACGGAAGGGGAGCCGGCCTTTGCTCCCTATGTCGGCGGTGCGGTGTTCAACACTGCGATCGCGCTTGGCCGGCTCGGTGCGCCGGCCGGCTTCTTCTCTGGCCTGTCATCGGATCTTTTCGGCGGCCAATTCCGGGACGCGCTGGGAGCGAGCAAGGTCAGTTCCACCTATGCCCACACGTCGCCGAGACCGACGACGCTGGCCTTCGTAAAACTGAACAATGGCCAGGCGACCTACACCTTCTATGACGAGAACACCGCCGGGCGCATGCTGACCATCGACGACCTGCCGCAGCTCGGGTCCGAGATCGAGGCGATGCTGTTCGGCGCCATCAGCCTGATCTCGGAGCCTGCTGGATCCGCCTATGAGGAATTCATGAAGCGCGAGCATGGCCATCGCGTCATGATGCTCGATCCCAACATCCGGCCTAATTTCATCCCGGACAAGGCCAAGCACCTCAGACGTATCCGCGCCATGATGGCGATGGCCGACATCGTAAAGCTCTCGGACGAAGACCTCCATTGGTTCGGCGAAGCCGGTTCGCGTGAAGACGTCGTGCGCAACTGGCTCGATCGCGGACCGAAGCTCATCGTCGTCACGCATGGCAGCGAAGGCGCCGTCGGCTACACCAAGGATCATGCCGTCACCGTGATGCCGGAGAAGGTCACGGTGGTCGATACGGTCGGCGCCGGCGACACGTTCAACGCAGGCATCCTTGCCTCCCTGCATGAACAAGGCCTGCTGACGAAGGCGGCCATAGGCGAGCTTACACAGGAGACCATCCGCAAGGCACTGTCGCTCGGCGCCAAGGCGGCGGCGGTGACGGTGTCGCGCGCCGGCGCCAATCCACCCTGGCGGCACGAGATCGGCTGATACGCGCCCCAGCCGATCACTTTATGTTTCCATGGGCTGGAAAAGCGCGACAGAGAACGCCCCAAATGCGCCCTGAAGGCCGGATTTCCGGCTTTTGGGCGCTATGCGCCGGCAAAAGGCGGTAACGAGCTGCGACACTGGCGCAATTCGCCCTGCCCTCGGCCGGCTTTTTCAGCCGCGCCAAGTCTGTTACCAGCAGGCCGGTTTATTGGCAGCTTTGAGGCCGACATGCAGTTCATCGATCTTGGCGCGCAACGCGAACGAATCCGCGACCGGCTGAAAGCCGCGATCGACCATGTCGTCGAGGACGGCCGCTACATTCTCGGCCCCCAGGTCGCGGAATTCGAGAAGAAGCTTGCCGCCTATGTTGGCACCAAGCATGTCGTGGCCTGCGCCAACGGCACCGACGCGCTGCTGCTGCCGCTGTTTGCCGCTGGCATCGGTCCGGGCGATGCCGTATTCGTGCCGAGCTTCACTTTCGCCGCCACGGCTGAAGTGGTGGCGCTGGCCAAGGCGGAGCCTGTGTTCGTCGACGTTGACGCCAAGACCTACAACATCGACATCGCCAGCCTCGAAGCCGCGATCGCGATGATCAAGAAGGAAGGCCGGCTGAAACCGAAGGCGATCATCCCGGTTGACCTGTTCGGCCTAGCCGCCGACTACGAAGCCATAATGGCCATCGCCAACCGCGAAGGCTTGATGGTGATCGAGGACGCCGCCCAGTCGATGGGCGGGTCGCTTGACGGCAAGATGTGCGGTGCCTTCGGACATGTCGGCTCGACCAGCTTCTATCCAGCCAAGCCGCTTGGCTGCTATGGCGACGGCGGCGCGATGTTCACCAACGACGACGCACTGGCCGACAAGCTGCGTTCCTTTGCCTTCCACGGCAAGGGCGAGACGCAATATGACAACGTCCGTGTCGGTATCAATTCTCGCCTCGACACGCTGCAGGCGGCGATCCTTATCGAGAAGCTGGCCATTCTGGAAGATGAAATGGTCGCGCGCCAAATTGTGGCAAATCGCTATGCCGAAGGCCTCGGCGACATTGTCACCGCCGCCCGCAATCTCGACGGCAGCCGCTCGGCGTGGGCGCAGTACGCCATCGAAACCCCGAAGCGCGACGGGCTGAAGGCGCATCTGAGCGAAAAGGGCATCCCGTCGGTCATCTACTACGTCAAGCCGCTGCATGAGCAGGTCGCCTATCGCGACTATCCGCGCACGCCGACGCGTCTTGCCGTTTCGGAGGAATTGCCGAAGCGTATCCTGTGCCTGCCGATGCACCCCTATTTGAGCGAAGCCGACCAGGACCGAATCATAGAGACGATCCGCAACTATATCGGTTCGAACTCGGCGCAGGCCGCGGCCGAGTAACCGTTAGTCACAGGCGGGGCTGGTCCCTGCCCTGCCGCTGGCGATGAAATGCGGATTGGCGAAATCCTCGTCGTCGACCTGATCGCGTTTGCCATAGGCCAGAGGCTTGCCGTCCAGTGTGCACGTCGTGCCGCCCGCCGCGCGAAGCACGGCGTCGCCTGCAGCGGTGTCCCATTCCATGGTGCGGCCGAAACGCGGATAGACATCCGCCTCGGCACTGGCGAGAAGGCAGAATTTCAAGGAAGATCCGACCGAAACGATCTCGGCGGCACCGAGGTCGCGAATATAGGCTTCGGTTTCCGGCGTGTTGTGGGAGCGGCTGGCCACCACCGCCAGCGGGGCCGCGGCCGTTCTCACCGAAATCGGCCGGCGAGCGACGATCTGGAAGTCGCCATCGATTTCGAGAGCTTCCGCCCTGCCCGGCCGGCCGGAAAAGAAACGGCCGCTGCAGGGGGCGAAGACGACGCCGACTTCCGGCACGCCACGACGGACAAGCGCGATGTTGACGGTGAAGTCGGTGCGGCGATTGACGAATTCCTTGGTGCCGTCGAGCGGATCGATGAGGAAGAAGGCCTTGCCAAGATCGGCAGGCATGACGCCGGCGGCCGCTTCCTCTTCAGCCACGCACGGAATGTCGGGGAATGCGGCGCGCAGGCCGGCGAGAATGATCTTCTCGCTTTCGCGATCGGCCTCGGTCACCGGCGAGGAGTCCGATTTCCGGTCCACCGCGCAACCGGCGTGAAACACACGCATGACCTCGCGTCCAGCCGCCAGCGCCAGATGCTCGAAGATTTCGAGCATCGACCTGTCGTCAGATGCCGCCGCCGTTGTCGTATTGATCTTCGGCAATGTCACGCTCATTCAGCCAGTGTTCCAGGGCATCTACCATCTCTTCCGCCGATTTGCCGAGCGTCTTCAGATGGATTTCCGGTTTTTCCGGCGCCTCGTATGGCGAATCGACACCGGTGAAATTCTTGATCTCGCCATTCAGCGCACGGGCGTAGAGGCCCTTTGGATCCCGCCTGGCGCATTCCTCGAAGGGTGTGTCGACAAACACTTCGATGAACTCGCCATCGGCCATCAGCTCGCGCGCCATTCGCCGCTCGGCGCTGAACGGCGAAATGAAGGAGACAATGACGATCAATCCGGCATCAGCCATCAGCCTGGCCACTTCGGCGACGCGGCGGATGTTCTCGACGCGGTCGGCATCGGTAAAGCCGAGATCGCGGTTGAGACCGTGACGGACATTGTCGCCATCCAGGATATAGGTGTGCCGGCCGGTGGCGAACAGCTTCTTCTCGAACAGGTTGGCGATGGTCGATTTGCCGGAGCCCGAAAGCCCGGTGAACCAGAACACAGCAGGCCGCTGGTTCTTCATGTCGGCACGCACGCGCTTGCCGACATCGAGCGATTGCCAGTGGATGTTTTCAGCACGGCGCAGCGAGTGCACGATCATGCCGGCACCGACGGTGGCGTTGCTGATGCGATCGATCAGGATGAAGGCGCCGGTGGTGCGGTTCTCGGCGAAAGGATCGAAGGCAATCGGCGCCCGCGTCGAGATGTTGCAGATGCCGACTTCATTCATCTCAAGCGACTTGGCCGCCTCATGGGCGAAGTCGTTGACGTTGATGCGGTATTTCAGGTCGGTGACAGTGGCGCTGGTCTGGTCGGTTTCGGTGCGCAGGATGTAGGAGCGGCCCGGCAGCAGCGCATGCTCGTCAAACCAGACGATGTTGGCGGCGAACTGATCGGCGACCTGCGGCCTGGCTGCCGGCGAAACCAGCATGTTGCCTCTGGAAATCTCGACCTCGTCCTCAAGAACAAGCGTGATGGCTTGACCGGCGACCGCCTGTTTGAGATCGCCGCCATGAGCGACGATGCGCTTGACATGCGAGGATTTGCCGGATTTGGCGACGACGATCTCATCGCCCTGCGAGACCGAACCTGAAGCAATCGTGCCGGCAAAACCACGGAAGTCGAGATTGGGGCGATTGACGTACTGGACCGGGAAACGGAACGGCAGCTCGACGGTCGCCTCCTCGACCGAGACGGCCTCGAGGTGCTCGACCAGCGTCGGGCCGGAATACCATTTCATGTTTTCAGAGCGGCTGCTGACATTGTCCCCGTAGCGAGCCGACATCGGGATCGGCACGATGGTCTGGAAGCCGAGATCGCGTGAGAACTGCCGGTAGTCTTCGACGATCCGGTCGAAGATCAACTGGTCGAAATCGACGAGATCGATCTTGTTGACGGCAAGCACGATGTGGCGGATGCCGAGCAACGAGGCGATGATCGAATGGCGCCTGGTTTGGCGCAACACCCCTTGTCGCGCATCGATCAGCACGATCGCCAGGTCGGCGGTCGAAGCGCCTGTCGCCATGTTGCGCGTATATTGTTCGTGGCCGGGCGTGTCTGCGACGATGAACTTGCGCCTGGGCGTGGCAAAGAAACGATAGGCGACGTCGATGGTGATGCCTTGCTCGCGTTCAGCCTCGAGACCATCGACCAGCAGTGCGAAGTCGATGTCGTCGCCGGTGGTGCCATGCTTGCGCGAATCGCGCTCGAGCGCGGCGAGCTGATCCTCGAAAATCTGCTTGGTATCAGACAAAAGGCGACCGATCAGCGTCGACTTGCCGTCATCGACCGAACCGCAGGTGAGGAAGCGCAGCAGCGACTTCTTTTCTTGCGCCGCAAGGTAATCGCGAACGCTGTCGGTGGGGGCGAGGCTCTTGGCCATGATGTGGCGCATGGTCAGAAATACCCCTCGCGCTTCTTCTTTTCCATGGAACCCGCCTCATCACGGTCGATCAGGCGACCCTGGCGTTCGGAAGTGCGTGCGGTCAGCATCTCACCAACGATGGCTTCGAGCGTGTCGGCATCGGATTCGATGGCGCCGGTCAACGGATAGCAGCCCAAAGTGCGGAAACGCACGAGCCGGTCCTCCACGATCTCGCCGGGACGCAGTTTCATGCGCTCGTCGTCCTTGAGGATCAGCATGCCGTCGCGTTCCACCACCGGCCGTTGCTTGGCGAAATAGAGCGGCACGATCGGGATGTTCTCCTGCAGGATGTACTGCCAGATATCGAGCTCGGTCCAGTTCGACAGCGGAAAGACGCGGATCGATTCACCCGAGGCGATGCGGGTGTTGAATATCTTCCACATTTCGGGCCGCTGGTTCTTCGGATCCCAGACATGCTGGGCATTGCGGAACGAGAAGATGCGCTCCTTGGCGCGCGACTTTTCCTCGTCGCGGCGGGCACCGCCGAAGGCGGCATCGAAACCGTATTTGTCGAGCGCCTGGCGCAGCGCCACGGTCTTCATGACATGGGTATGGGTGTTCGAACCGTGATCGAACGGATTTATGTTGTCGCGCACGCCGTCTTCGTTGACATGGACCAGCAGGTCGAAGCCCAGCTTCTGCGCCATCTGATCGCGAAAGGCGATCATCTCGCGGAATTTCCAGGTGGTATCGACGTGAAGAAAGGGGAATGGTGGCTTGGCGGGATAAAACGCCTTCATCGCTAGATGCATCAGCACGGATGAATCCTTGCCGACCGAATAAAGCATGACCGGCTTGGCGAAGGCGGCCGCAACTTCGCGGAATATATGGATGGACTCAGCTTCAAGCCGCTGCAGATGCGTAAGCGCTATTGTCATAGACTGTGAGCGTTCTCTCATGCCTTGCGACAGAAGACCTCAAACCATCGAGCCTTTTCGCGCCCGGTTCAAGCTTCGCTTCTGGACAAAGTGTTTCGTGCGGGCGTTCTAGCAGATCGGCGCGCCCCAGAACAATGCAAGACGAGCCCGGCAGCGGCCAGTTCGGGAATGAATTTTCCATGCTTTCGCCAGAACCCGGAAATTTCCGTTCGCAATGCCTCCGGTCGGCAAGATGCGGGAAAAATATTGCTCGGGAGAACGCGACGGCAGCGCTCCTTGAGCCCTCCCTGATCTGCCGGCCCGGCCGTCAATTTTCAGTGGCAATCAATCCGACGCACTATCGAAAAGCGAGCCCAGCCGCTATACCAGCCGGAGGCGGGCAACATGCGTCGTGAGGCGTGGACAATTTCGAGGCGAGCACATTCGGGTCCACTAAAAAGATGTGCCGCATAAAGCTTCTCGAGAATAGCGAGCCCGCAACTTGAACCAGCTTTTGTCTATAAGGCAGCGACTGACGCCTTCACGGGTCAATATCTACTTCTCCATTATTTGCTTCTTTTTTCCACCGGTTCTGGGATCGGTGGTGAGCTTCGTGTTCAATGGCGGCGGCCTGTGGTCCGTCCTGTTGATCGCCTTCAAGAAAAGACGCTTCAATATCGATCGAGCGATGATGGCGCTGATGGTCTTCCTGTTGTCGGGAACCTACCTTGCGTGCGGACGCCAGGCCCCATTGGCGGAAGAGCAGACACGCCCGCCCCTGACTGAAAAACAAATCCCTCCGCCGGCGATGGAAGAGCAGGCGCCTCCATCCGCCGCCCAATGGCCGTTCCGGGCAAGTCGATGAAAGTCCTGGTCACGGGCGCGACAGGCTTCATCGGCCGCCAGGTGGTCCATCGGCTTCGTGAGGCCGGCGTCGAGCTTCGCCTCGCCTCGCGCCAACCGGAGGGACTTGATCCAGGGTCCGGCGCGATGCTGATGCCGGGTTTCGATGCGCCGGCCGCGGCCTTCCTGGCGTTGACCCGGGATGTTACGGATGTCGTCCACTGCGCGGGCCTGAACAATGATGAAGGCAGTACCACCGAGGCCGATTTCAAGGCAGCCAATGCGGAATTGAGCGCACGGTTGGCCTATGCCGCCGCCACGCAGGCAAGCGGACGCTTCATCCTTCTCTCCTCGATCCGGGCCGTGATTGGCGCACGTGTCAGCGCAACGATCAATGAGAATACGATGCCCGACCCGCAATGCGCCTATGGGCGCTCGAAGCGCGAAGCGGAGATCAGGATACTGGACGCCTATGCCTCGCACGGCCGTTCCGATGCCACCGTGTTGCGGTTGCCTCCGGTCTATGGAGCCGGCATGAGAGGAAATCTGGCGACGCTGATGCGCCTGGCCGATACGGCCCTGCCGCTGCCGACAGGCGCGCTGACCGGGAAACGCTCGCTGCTGTCATCGCTGTCGGCGGCAGGAGCCGTATGGCATCTGCTGAACCGTCCGGAGCCGCTTCGCCCGATCTACATCGCCAGCGATGTGCCCCCGGTTTCGGTCGCGGCCATCGTCGGCGCCTTTCGCAGCGGCTTCGGAAGGCCGACGCGCCTGATGGCCGTGCAGGCCGGACCGCTCCGGGCAGCCGCGATCCTCGCACGCAAGCGCCCGTTATGGGATAGCATGACCGCGACGCAGATATGCGACCCTTCCCTGCTCGTATCAGAAGGCTGGCTGCCGGAAACCCACACGCTGGAGCGGTTGGCCGCAATAGCGCGGTTGGAAAAATCCCGACTTCTTTAACCCCTGATCCAAACCGGCGCCCAATTTTGGAAGCGTTTTTTTGTCTGACCACGATCTTTCCAAAAACCGGCGTCCACTTTTTGGGATCGTGGTCTGTTCAACCGCGATAGAGCGTTCCAAGCAGGATTCGCAGATCGAGCCAGAGCGACGCCGTCCGGAGATAGGTTGCGTCGGTTTCGGCAAGGAGCTGCGGGGTGGACATGTCGATGCCCCTGATCTGTGCCAGACCGGTTATGCCTGGACGTGCCGCAAGAACGCCCAAGCGCCGGCGGCACTCGATCAATTCCGTTTGGGTCGGCAGGCAGGGACGCGGCCCGACCAGGCTCATCTCGCCCTTCAGAACGTTCCAGAACTGCGGCAACTCATCGAGCTTGAACTTCCGAAGGACCTTTCCGACCGATGTTACGGCGCTCACAGGCGCCTCATGCGAAGGCAAGGACAGCGTGCCGAGATACATGGTCCTCAACTTGTGACAGCGAAAAGGCGCACCGTCGCGGCCTACCCGCGTTTGGGAAAAAATCACCGGCCCCGGTGACGATGCCCGAACGGCAACGACAGCAAGCAATAGAACAGGAGATGTGGCCACCAGCAGCAACGCCGCACCGGCAAGATCGAAGATTTTCTTGGCTGTCTTCATGAACGACCGATCATGCTCCCTGACAAAGCTCCGTCCGACAACACCGCGGACGAAGCCTGTCAATTCGGCCGACGTAGCACGGGCTCGCTTCTCGACCAAGCGCGCCGTGAACTGTTGGATGTTCAGATGCGCCCCAGGACGAAAGCGGAATAGAGCCGGCAACCTCACCCTTGAGCAGGCGGCCAAGCCGCGAGACCCTGGCCTGCCACGATGCGTCGGCGCCGACCAGATTTTCAAACACTCACTATCCGCAATGGGTTAAGTCTCATGCCCAGCCGCTTTCGGAATAACGTGCGCGAAGACTTTGACACTAAAGCGGAGCTAGATCGAATACCATCCGTCATCAGCCACCTGTTCTTAGCCAAGTCTTCGGCCCCCGCCGCCCCATCGCATAGCGTGGACTTGAGGTCATCGCCAGAGATTTTTTTATAGGTCATTCGATTGGACCCGGTTCGCCGATCAAGACGTCGTTCAACCAAGGTAATTCTGCAGACTGGCCGCAAGACTGGAGGCCACCATCGCCATAGGCAATTGTGGCTTGTCTATGCACATTCGTTCGGCTTAATGCAGCCTCCAGCCAATATTCGAACCGTTGCGGATGCACTATTTTGAAGGTGCCCAGAAACCACTACGCGCTTTTTGGTTGACAGAGGAGCCTACTGCAATATGACGGCCTTCCCTCTCACCAGCCAAAGCGAAGTGATGAAATTTGGATCGAGTGGCCTTCGAGGCTTGGCTTCGGAACTGGTCGGCAAACCGAGCGGACTTTATACCGAGGCTTTCGCATGGCGCTTGGCCGCCGGCGGAATACAGCCGAAGGCCAGGGTGCTGGTAGGTCGCGACCTGCGCGACAGCAGCCCCACTATCGCCACCAACTGCATGGCGGCCCTGGCGGCAAGCGGACTGCAACCCATCGATTGCGGCGCCATTCCAACACCAGCTTTGGCACTGTGTGGCCGGCAACATGGGCTGGCGGCGTTGATGGTGACGGGTTCGCACATTCCAGCGGATCGCAACGGCATCAAATTCTACAGTCCGCATGGCGAGATCAGCAAGGCCGACGAGGCCGCCATGGCACATTATGCTGCTGAACGGTCGGATTCCTATTGCCCGCCGCCTCCAATGGGAACGGCTTTTCCGGCACACCACGATCAGGCGATGGCCGCCTATCGCAGGCGCGCCGAAGACATATTGGAGCCTGGCTCCCTTTCAGGCATGAGGGTCGGCGTTTATCAGCACAGTTCGGTCGCGGCGGATCTGCTGGTCGAGATTCTCCAATCCCTGGGCGCCAGTGTGACGCCCGTCGGGAAATCCGATACGTTCGTTCCCGTCGATACCGAAGCCGTGAGCGCCGCCACACTGGCAAAATTCAAAGGCTGGGCTCGAGAATTCAAACTCGACGCCATCGTTTCGACGGATGCCGATGCCGATCGTCCGCTCATCACCGACGAGAACGGCGATCTCTTTCGCGGCGACCTGATCGGCCTCGCCACTGCTTTGTTCTTGCGGGCAGACATTGTCGTGACGCCGGTGACCTCCAATTCGGGCATTTCGAACGCCTTCGGTTTCGAGGTCGTGAGAACAAGGGTCGGGTCCCCCTTCGTCATTGAAGCCATGGAAGCGTCATACCGTGCCGGCCGTATCGTCATCGGCTTCGAGGCCAATGGCGGCGTTCTCCTGGGGTCGGATTGTATCCTGCATGGAAAAATTTTGACGGCGTTGCCGACACGCGATTCGTTGCTCCCTATCCTCGCCGTCCTTGGCCTGGTCGCATCGACAGGAAATACGCTGTCGCATCAGCGCGAGTTCTGGAAGCTTCCGGCATGCGCCAGCGAACGCCTCGAGAACTTCCCGGTGGACAGTTCGCGCGGCTTGATGCTTCAGCTCGCCGATCGGGATCAACTACAGCGATTTCTCGCGCCCTTCGGGACTGTTGCCGAGGTCGACAAGACTGACGGCCTCAGAGCACGAATGCAGACCGGCGAGATCATCCATCTGCGGCCGTCCGGCAACGCGCCGGAGTTCCGCTGCTACTCGGAGGCTGAAAATCATGAAAGGGCAACAGCGATCGTGGCGCTGACGCTTGAGAGGGCGCGGGCAATCACATCGACAAACGAAACAGAGGCCGTGTCATGAAAGTGGTTCCCGTCATCATCAGTGGTGGAGCCGGATCGCGGCTATGGCCCGCATCGAGGCAATCGCACCCCAAGCCTTTCCTCAAAGTGGCAGACGGGCATTCTCTTATTCAGCACACCGTGTTGCGAGCCGCTTCGATGAAAGGTGTCGTGGAACTCGTTGTGGTCACGTCCGGGGAACACCTCTTTCTGACGAAGGACGGTTTCGACGAACTGGATGCGGTGATACTGCCACGCACGTTTCTGCTTGAGCCCGAAGGCCGGGATACGGCCGCCGCCGTGGCGGCCGCTGTCATCCATGCGAAGGCAACGCACGGTCCCGATGCGATTCTATGCATCTTCCCGGCGGATCACATGATCGGCAACCTGCCTGCCTTTCTGAGCGTCATGGGCCGGGCCATCGAACATGCAAAACTCGGGCGGATCGCGACATTGGGCATCAGCCCGACCAGACCGGACACGGCATTCGGCTACATCGAGGCGGATGGCGAGAAAGTCGTCCGTTTCGTTGAAAAACCGGATCTCGAGACGGCCAAGGCCTATGTCGCATCCAAACGCTTCTTCTGGAATGGCGGCATCTTCTGCTTCAGCGCGCAGACCATGCTCGACGAAATGACTTTGCATTGCCCCGCCGTGATCCAGGCTGTTTCCGACAGCTATGAGAACGGCCGCTTCAGCGAAGGCGAAGGCTTTGCCAAAATCGAACTCGCGCCGGAGTATTTTGGCTCCGCCCCGCAGATCTCGATCGATCGCGCGGTCATGGAGAAAACGAGCAATCTTGCCATGATTCCCTGCGACATGGATTGGAACGACATCGGATCCTGGAACGCAATGGCCGATTTGATCGCTCCCGACGAAAGCGGGAACAGGATACGCGGCGACGTCCACATGGTCGACACGACCGGCAGCTATGTGAGTTCGGACAAGCGCGTCATCGGCACGGTCGGCGTCAGCGATCTGGTGATCGTGGATTCCCCGGACGCGCTGCTTGTGGCGTCCCGCGACCGCGTCCAGGACGTCAAGAAGCTGTTCGAGGGCCTCAAGGCTTCTGGTCACCAAGCGCATTTGCTTCACAGCACGGTTCACCGCCCGTGGGGTACCTATACGGTTCTGGAGGAAGGCGAGCGCTTCAAGATCA
Organism: Mesorhizobium sp. B4-1-4; assembly: GCF_006439395.2. Classification (NCBI taxonomy): domain Bacteria; kingdom Pseudomonadati; phylum Pseudomonadota; class Alphaproteobacteria; order Hyphomicrobiales; family Phyllobacteriaceae; genus Mesorhizobium; species Mesorhizobium sp. B4-1-4. The sequence goes on along the minus strand of NZ_CP083950.1, from coordinate 860,390 downwards.
AGCGGATCGAGGTGAAGCCTGGCCGGCGTCTGAGCCTGCAGATGCACTATCATCGCTCGGAGCACTGGGTGGTGGTCAGCGGCTCCGCGAAAATAGTCAACGGCGATCAGGAATTGTTCCTGGCCACCAACGAGTCGACCTACATTCCCTCCGGTCACAAACATCGGCTGGAAAATCCGGGCAGAATTGACCTGGTGATCATTGAGGTGCAAAGCGGCGACTATCTCGGCGAGGACGATATCGTCAGGTTCGACGACGCTTACGGACGGATGTAGTTTTTCCTGCATCACGAGAACGCGAATGTGTGGCTGGCTGACCACCAGCAGGAATGGCGCTCCTCCACAACTGCCTTGGATTCATTTTTCCTTCAAACCAGAGGTCGGAAGCCTACGGCCTATCGCTGGCCGAGGCAGCCATGTGCGGCAAGCCGATGATTTCGTGCGAAGTCGGGACGGGAACAAGTTATGTGAACAAGGCTGGCGAGACCGGGCTGGTCGTTCCGCCTTTCCGATCCAGAACGACTGACGAAGCGATGGAGCGGTTCGTCGATTCGCCGGCTGAAGCAGCGAAATGGGGGCGAGCCGCCCGAGATCGCTATATCAGCCTTTTTACGGCGGACAGGATGGGAAGGGCGTATGCCGATCTCTATCATCAACTCGACAGCCGTCGACGCTGAATGTCACGATAAAGCTCGGCTTCGAATTGTGGGCTCAGCGGATGTGGGCGGTACTCAAAGGCGCCCGGTCATCCGGCCGGGCCTTCCCGCTTAGGAGCTGACCGACCACGGCTTCCGTCGACTGTCGCCAGTCAGGTGCGTTCCACCCGAAGGTGGAAGCGAACTTCGCGCTCGACAGCCGTGAATTGGCGGGGCGGCGTGCCTTGGTCGGATAGTCCTTGGCGGCAATGTCGCGCACCCGTGCATAGGGTCCACCAAGCTTTCGGCTTGTGTCCAGGATATGACGGGCAAAACCGCTCCAGCTGATCTCGCCCGAGCCGGCCAGATGATAGATGCCGAACGCGGTGAAGCTCTTGTCGCGCCGCAGCGTGGCCGCCGCATGCAGGATCGCGTCGGCGATATCGAACGCGCAGGTGGGATTTCCCCATTGATCGGCCACCACGGAAATCTCGTCGCGGTCGGCGGCCAGCCGCAGCATGGTTTTCACGAAATTCCTGCCGAACGGGCTGTAGACCCAGGCGGTGCGCAGGATCACATGGCGCGGACCGGCGGCGGCCACCGCCTGCTCGCCGGCGAGCTTGGAAGCACCATAGACACCGAGCGGCGCCGTCGCGTCGGCCTCGACATAGGCGTCGGGAGCACTGCCGTCGAAGACATAATCGGTCGAAAGATGGATGACGGGAACGCCGAGCCGCGCTGCCGCTTCAGCCACCTTACCGGCACCGGTCGCGTTGACCGCAAAGGCCAGATCTGGCTCGTCCTCGGCCTGATCCACGGCCGTGTACGCAGCGGCCGACACGACGATATCCGGCTTCGCAACCGCGATGGCGTCGATGACGGTGTGGGGTCTTGTCAGGTCGAGTTCGGGACGGCCGATGGCGACGACCTCAACGCCGGCATTTCCATGGCCGGCCTCCAGAAAGCTTGCCGCGACCTGGCCGTCGCGTCCGGTGACAACGAGCCTCACGCGCCCACCTTGCGGGCTTCGCCCAATCTTTCGCCGGCATAGCGCTGCTCGCGGATCGGTCCCCACCACCATTTGTTGTCGAGGAACCAGTCCACGGTTCGAGCCAGGCCGCTGTCGAAGTTTTCCCTAGGCGCCCAGCCGAGCTCGCGGCCGATCTTGGAGGCATCGATGGCGTAGCGGCGGTCATGGCCAGGACGGTCGGTGACGAAGGAGATCAGCTCGCGATAGCGCCGGCCCCCGGCCCTGGGACGCCTGATGTCGAGCAGATCGCAGATCGTCTGGACGACGGAGAGGTTCGTGCGTTCCGAATTGCCGCCGACATTGTAGCTCTCGCCGGCAAGCCCTTTCGTAGCGATGAGTTCCAGGGCCCGCGCGTGATCCTCGACGAACAGCCAGTCGCGCACATTGGCTCCGGCGCCATAGACCGGCAGCGGCTTCTCGTCGAGCCCGTTGAGGATGACGAGCGGAATAAGCTTCTCGGGAAAATGGTAGGGGCCGTAATTGTTAGAACAGTTGGAGAGCACGACTGGCAGGCCGTAGGTCTCGTGCCATGCCCGCACCAGATGGTCGGAGGCCGCCTTCGAGGCGGAATAGGGCGAGGACGGCGCATAAGGTGTCTCCTCGACGAACATGCCGCCATCGAAAGGCAGGTCGCCGAACACCTCGTCGGTCGAGACATGATGGAAGCGGAAGCGGCTTTTCCTGTCGTCGGAAAGGCCGCGCCAGTATTCGAGCGCGGCATTGAGCATCTTGTAGGTACCGACGATATTGGTCTCGATGAAGGCGCCAGGCCCGTCGATCGAGCGGTCGACATGGCTTTCGGCCGCCAGGTTCATGACGATATCGACGTCATCACGGCGCATTATGTCGAGCACCGCCCTCTCGTCGCAGATATCGGCATAAGCGAAGCTGTAATTATGGGCATTCTCGATCGGCCGCAGCGAGGCCAGATTGCCGGCGTAGGTCAGCTTGTCGAGATTGGTCACCCGGTAGACCGGATTGGCGCACAGATGCCGGCATACCGCCGAGCCGATGAAACCGGCGCCGCCTGTCACCAGAAAGTTCATACAACTATCCCCATGCAGCACCCTCTTTGGGCCACACTCTTCCTGGCTGCATTCTCTTTGGCAACGCTCATCAATCAAACACCTCCGCCGCGGCCAGCGGCGGCGCCTTGAGGTCCTTGTCCGACAGCTGGAAACCGCCAGGTAACGAGGGCCATTCGATGCCGATGGCGGGATCGTCGAAACGGATCGACCGGTCATGCTCCGGCGAGTAGGTGTCGGTCACCTTATACAGAACCTCGGTGTCGGGCACGAGCGTCACAAAGCCATGCGCGAAGCCCTTGGGCACCAGGATCTGGTTGCCCCTTTCGGCCGACACTTCCAGGGAGATCCATTCGCCAAAGGTCTTCGAACTTCGGCGAATGTCGACACAAATGTCCAGAATCCGACCGCGTATGACACGCAGCAACTTATCCTGGGTCCGGGGCGCGAGCTGATAATGGAGCCCGCGCAAGACGCCCGCCGCGGCGGAGTAGGAATGGTTGTCCTGCACGAAATGCAGTTTTAGTCCAGCCTGCGCAAATCGGTCGGCATTATAGGTTTCCATAAAGAAACCGCGCGCATCGCCATGCCGCTTTGGAATGATCTCCAGCACGCCTTCGATGCCGAGGGAGCTGATCTCCAACGCTCAGCCCTCCGACAGTTCGACGACACGCCGGCGCAGATAGGCGGCATATTCATTCTTTCCCAACCGGGTGGCGCGTTGCAGCACCTGCTCGGCCGTCAGCCAGCCCTGCTCGAAGGCGATCTCCTCCGGGCATGCGACCTTGATGCCTTGGCGATGCTCGATCGTGCGTACGAAGGAAGAAGCGTCGTTCAGACTGTCATGGGTCCCGGTGTCGAGCCAGGCATAGCCGCGCCCCAGTCGATGCACATGCAGCAAGCCGCGATCGAGATAGGCGTTGTTGACCGCCGTGATCTCAAGCTCGCCGCGGGCCGAAGGCCGAATGGCCGAAGCGATGTCGACGACAGTGTTGTCGTAAAAATAAAGCCCGGTGACGGCCCAGTTGGATTTCGGCTTTTGCGGCTTTTCCTCGATCGTGCGCGCCGTTCCGGTGGCCTTGTCGAAGGAGACGACACCATACCGTTCAGGATCATCCACACGGTAGGCGAACACCGAAGCGCCCGTGTCGCGAGAAGCGGCGGCGCGGCAAAGCTGCGACAGCCCGTCGCCAAAATAGATGTTGTCGCCCAGGATCATCGACACACTGTCCTTGCCGATGAACTCGCGGCCAATGATGAACGCTTCCGCTAGTCCATTGGGATGCGGCTGCTCAGCATAGGAGATATCCAGGCCAAACTCCGATCCGTCACCGAGTAAATCTCGGAAAACGGGCAAATCCCGCGGCGTCGAGATGACCAGAATTTCACGAATTTCCGCGAGCATCAGCACGCTCAGCGGATAATAGATCATCGGCTTGTCGTATACTGGAAGGATTTGTTTCGAGACAGCTAACGTCAGCGGATAAAGGCGTGTTCCACTGCCTCCCGCAAGGATAATTCCTTTCAAGAAGCCCTCCTTGACATGCCAAGATCCCCCGGCAGCGACGGTAGCCATACGAACCCTGAAAAGCAGCTGCCAGTGCTCGCATATATCGTAGAGTCGTTACCAAAATACGCCTGGTGCCACTCCTGGATGCTCCTCGTGAACTGGAACGGCACCATGTCGGGACGCCCCAAGAGCCATACGCGGTGAAGAAACCGGATCGTAGCAAGGTTGATGCTGTCGGCCGACAGCCTCGTCGCCGAGTTCCAGGAGCAGCCTGGCGACGTGATAGCCTATGAAGCCCGCAACCCTGTGACCAGAACCTTCTTCCGAACCGCCCGTCCTCGGGACTTGACCCCCTGACGTCTATGCAACCCCAAGCTTCTTGCTAAACTCAGGAGCGCTTGAGCAGCGACCAGGCGGCCGGCACCAGGCTTGCCGCAAGCGCAACCTTGATCAGGTCGCCGACGATGAACGGCACGACGCCGAACTGCCAGGATTTTTCCGGACCGATGAGCAGCGCCAGCCAGGCAAAGCCCATCGCCATCATCACCACCTCGGCAACCAGCATCGCGTTGAAAAGTTTGATCGGGTGACGGTCCCAGCCGCGATCGGCGGCCCAGCCGACAATCGCCGCCATGACCACGAAGCCAGCGAGATAGCCGCCGGTGGAGCCGAGCATGTAGGCAATGCCGATGCCTTTCTCCGGCGTGCTCTGGAAGACCGGGAAGCCCATCGCGCCTTCCGCCATGTAGAGCAGGAGAGTGGCGACGCCTAGGCGCATGCCGAAGGCGGCGGCGATCAGGAAGACGGCGAGTGTCTGCATCGACATATCGACAGGCCCCAGCATGACCTTGGTCTTGGCCGACAGGGTCAGCAGCAGCGTTCCGGCGATCGCCAGGAAAAACTGCGTTGCCAGCCGCGCCGCGCCTTCCTGCGGCAAGGCCAGAGAAACAAGCGGGCGCATCGTCGTTGCAGTTGCCATGGTCACTTCCCCAATCCGATTTGCCGCGATCCAACAATCGCGCTCTTGCGTTTTCCTATATTGGCTTGCGTGCTATGCGGCAATCGCTTTTGCCATTCCAGGAACAATGTGGCGACATGGCCCTCAAATTCGATACCAGCTTCGATCCCAACTACGGCCAGGGCGCGAACGTGGCGCCTGACGTGCAGCGCGTCACGGCCCGAAACCCGAGCCCCTTCACCTTTTATGGCACCAACAGCTATATCGTGGGGCGCGAGACGCTGGGGGTGATCGATCCGGGTCCCGATGACGATGCGCATCTTCAGACCCTGCTCGACGTGATCGCCGGCAGGCCGGTCAGCCATATCTTCGTCAGCCACACGCATCGCGACCATTCTCCGCTGGCGGCCCGGCTGAAAGAGCGCACCGGCGCCACGGTGCTCGCTGAGGGACCGCACCGGCCAGCAAGGCCGTTGCACATTGGCGAGACCAATGCGCTCGATGCCAGCGCCGACATGGCCTTCCTTCCCGACATCCCGCTGCCGGACGATGCGATCGTCGCCGGCGACGGCTGGGCGATCCGGACGGTTCTCACCCCCGGCCACACCGCCAATCACGCGGCGTTCTCGCTGGAAGGAACCGGAATCCTGTTTTCGGCCGATCATGTCATGGGATGGGCGACGTCCATCGTCGCGCCACCGGACGGGGCAATGGCAGACTACATGGCATCGCTGGACAAGCTAATCAGGCGCGACGACCACCTGCTGCTGCCCGGCCATGGCGGGCCGGTGACGGCGCCGCGCAGTTTCATGCGCGGACTGAAGACGCATCGCAAGATGCGCGAGCGGGCCATACTGGAGCGGGTCAGGGCCGGCGACCGGACGGTTCCCGACATGGTCAAGGCGATCTACCGGGACACCGATCCCCGGCTGCACGGTGCGGCCGGCCTGTCCGTGCTTGCCCATCTCGAGGATCTGGTGGCGCGCGGCATGATCTCGACAGACGCCGCCCCCGCCATCGACGGCATTTTCACGCCAGCTCGATAGGTGCACCTGGCCCGGCCTCTCCTCACCGGTTTCTCGCTGGCCAGTTCAGCTGGGAAATGACTATTCGGCTGGCGCCGCCCCGACCTGTCCGGCGACTTCCTGGTCCAGTTCCGCCAGGAACTCGGTGATGCGCGCGGCATTGTCGCCAAGGTCATGGCGGCCGTAGCGCGAAGCCGACCGCATGTCGACGATGATCATATCGCCGTTATCGGTCACGCGGATCGCCACATCAGCCGGGAGGCCGAGCGCGAAGCTCGAGGCGACGGCGGTAATGGTCACTTCTCTCTGCCCAGCGAGGTCGGGATAGGGTTGCGAAAGGTCCCAGCCGCGCCGGTCGAGCACGGTTTCGACGGCATTGACGACGGTCTCGAACGGAAGGTCATAGCTGCGTGCGCTGACCAGTGGATAGCTGTCGGTCTGCAACGTCTGCTCGCCCGGCGTGGACGGAGACAGCACATTCATGTCCTTCGTGCGGTCAGTGACATCGAGCGCGGGCGGATCGTCGAAATCGGTCGAGATGTCCCTCAGCGGCGGATAGATCGTCGCCCAGTAGGCAGCGACGCCATACGGGGTAAGCACCAGCAGGGCCAGCAAGGCGCCAACGGTCAGATCGCGGCCGCCACGGTCGCCGAAATTCCATAGCCTGGAAAAGGCCAGCCCGGCAAAAAGCAGCGCCAGCGCCGCCAGCAGCGCGACAATGCCCAGCACCCACAGGAATACGGGCGTCTCGACGAGACCGAAGCGATGGCCGACGAAGTCGGTCAGCAAAAGCACCGCTGAAAATGCGCCCGTGCGCCGCGACCAGCCGGCAGCCTTCGACGTTTGCCGTTCCAGAATGCTAACCATTGTTCTCTGCGCTGTCCCTACCCGGACGGAGGTTTAGTGCCTTTTTGCGACGGCTTGAAGCCGAAACACGCAACATCCCCTCAATCCGTCGGCAAGCGGTAATCCCTGAACTGCTGGCGCAAGGTGATCTTCTGGATCTTGCCGGTGGCGGTATGCGGTATTTCGCCGACGAAAGCGACATCATCGGGCATCCACCATTTGGCCAGCTTGCCATCCATGAAGCCGAGAATGTCAGCCTTGGTCGGTTCCTTGCCCGGCTTGGCGACGACGACCAGCAGGGGCCGCTCGCCCCATTTCGAATGATGAACACCGATGGCCGCCGCTTCCGCCACGTCCGGATGGCCGACGGCCAGATTCTCGAGTTCGATGGTCGAGATCCATTCGCCGCCGGACTTGATGACGTCCTTGGCGCGATCGGTGATCTGCATATAGCCGCCGGCATCGATATGAGCGACATCTCCCGTATCGAACCAGCCGTCCTCGTCGAATTGCTCCGTGCCCGCGCCGCCATAATAGGCGCGGGCAACAGCCGGACCGCGCACCTTCAACCGACCAAAGGTCTTGCCATCCCAGGGTAGCGGGTTGTTCTCGTCGTCGGTCACCTTCATTTCGACGCCAAAGGGCGGATAGCCCTGCTTGCCCTGGATGTCGAGCCGCGCTTCTCCCTCGAGGCCGACATATTCGGGCTTCAAGGTGCACAGCGTGCCGAGCGGCGACATCTCGGTCATGCCCCAGGCATGGATGACCTGGACACCGAAATTGTCCTGGAATTTCGTCATGATCGCGCGCGGGCAGGACGAGCCGCCGATGACGACCTTGTTCAGATGAGGCAGCTTCCTGCCGGTTTCTTCCAGACATTGCAGCAGCATCATCCAGACCGTCGGCACGGCAGCGCTGAAGGTCACTTTCTCGGTGTCGAGCAATTCGTAGATCGAGGCGCCGTCCATCTTGCAGCCAGGCATGACCAGCTTGGCGCCGATCATCGGCCCGCTCTGGCCGAGACCCCAGGCATTGGCGTGGAACATCGGCACCACCGGCAGAATCGTATCGCGTGCCGACAGGCCCATCGCATCGGGCATGGCCGCGATCATGGCGTGCAGCACGTTCGAACGGTGACTATAGACAACGCCCTTGGGATCGCCTGTCGTGCCAGATGTGTAGCACATGCCCGCGGCAGTACCTTCGTCGAAGGTTTTCCAGGCGAAATCGCCATCGACCTCGTTGAGCCACTCCTCGTAAGCGACGACATTGGGCAACGCGGTTTTCGGCAGGTGCGCATTATCGGTGAGCACGATCACCTTTTTCAGCGATTTGATGGCGCCGACGATCTTCTCGAGCAACGGTATGAAGGTGAGGTCGACGAAGACAGCCTTGTCCTCGGCATGGTTCATGATCCAGACGATCTGCTCGGGAAACAGGCGCGGATTGAGCGTGTGATAGATCGCGCCGATGCCCATGATGCCGTACCAGGCCTCGATATGGCGAGCGGTGTTCCAGGCCAGCGTGGCGATGCGGTCGCCCAACCGATAACCGTCGCGTTCCAGCCGCTGGGCCACCTTAAGAGAACGACGATGGATGTCGGCATAGGTGGTGCGCACGATCGGCCCCTCGATCGAACGCGACACGATCTCGCGCACGCCATGCTGCCGTTCAGCATTATCGATCAGCTTGTGGCACAGCAGTGGCCATTCCTGCATCAGCCCCAGCATCTCGTTCCTCCCCTAGGTTTTTTGCATTGTAGCTTTGGTTCATTGTGAAGCGAACCGGAGGATTGTCCAGTCACTCGCTTGCATGGCGGACGACTTTCTGAGCCCGTGCAAAATCGGCAACCGGTTGAATTTTGACGGGTTTTGGGCCTTCGGCTCCTGAATGCTCATGCCGACGAGATGGCAGGAGGGTCAAAATCGTCGTGTTGGAAACGGCGTCGTATTGGACGAAATCACGAGTAAATCCGCCACAATCCGGCCATCGTCCGCGTTAAGTTTCGTTAACGGGCAAAGGGGTGCGATTGGCGGCTGAAAGAGGTTCGCATGGACGCGCAGCTTGACGACAAGGCCCTGGAGAGCACACTTGCGGAAAGCCTGGCCGATTTGGTGCCAGACGAAAAGACTGTTTCCGAAGAAGAATTTGTTGAAGTTGTCGGCGGCGCGCTCGAAGCGGTCGGCGGCACGCTGCTGTTCAAGATGTGCGTCCAGAACGAAGGGGAAGGCCAGCACGTGGCGGCGGCATCCGTCGGCGACGGCGGCAATCGCCAGTTCCTGCTGCTCACCTTGCCGACCGGCGGCGGCTCGCTGAAAGTCGAGACCGTTTCGAGAAGCAGCAATCCAGTGGCGGGCATCGCGGCCGCCTATGCCGGCCTGCTGGATGCCTTCAAAACCGCCGCCTGAGCCTTAGCGGACAGCGCTGGTGTGCCGCGCCTAGGCTGCTGGCGGCTGCCATGTTCGATGCCAAGGGGCCTTGCGCAACAGCTGTGTCCGCCACACCTTAAGGCCAGGCAAGGAGGAACCAGCATGGACAAGATCGCCAACCCGGCACCCGGCTTCCAGCGCAATCCCGACAAGATCATCACCATCGAGCCCTATGTCGGCACTGTCACGGTGCGCGTCGGCGATACGGTTATCGCTTCATCATCGAAGGCCAAGGTGCTGACCGAGGCGCCTTATCCGGCCGCCTTCTACATTCCGTTCGCCGACATCGATTTCGACAAATTGGGCGGCACGGAACACTCGACCCATTGCCCCTACAAGGGCGATGCCAGCTATTGGAGCGTGCTGCCGGCTGGCGAGGCGGGCAAGGACGCGATGTGGGCCTATCGGAAACCTTTCGACGAAATGACCGATATCCGCGACCACGGCGCGTTCTACGCCAGCAAGGTCAGCATCGAAGCCAAGCCGGGCTGAGTACTTCGCATCAGCCATTTGCAGGCCGGCATCACCTTAATATCAACGCGCAATCAGTCGGTGGTGCCGTGATCGCCTGTGCCATCGGCATCGTCGAGGCGCACGAAGATCATGCCCCTGTCCTTGAGGGCCAGGAGGCCCTGCACCACGCCCTCGCCGGCGGCGTGGGTCGGCTGGTTGATGTGGGCGATGATGACGTCGCCGTCCTTGGCCGCGGCGATGCGCTTGGCGGCTTCCTTGGCGCCGAGCAGCGAGCCGCCATCGCCATTGATCGAGAAGCCGGCAATCTTGAAGCCGAGCTTGCGGATCATCGCGATGGCCGAGGGGCTGTATTCGGCGGTTGCGCCACGGAACCATTTCGGCGCCGGCTCACCCGTCCTGACAAGAGCAGCGGCACCCGATTCGACCTCGGCGAGCACCGCGTCAGGGCTGCCGGCGCTGCGTATGCCATAGATTTTCTGCGGCGTGTCGACCGCCGGAATATGGCGCCCGCCGTGATTTTCCAATTCGAAAAGGTCCGGATGTGCCCGCATGATGGCGACGGCCGCAGCGTTGCGCTTCAGCCAGATACCGGTGACAAAAATGGTGGCTGGTATCTTGTTTTCCACCAGCGCCGAGAGAATCCGCGTGTCGGTCTGTCCGCCGCAGGCATCGAGCGTGAGCGCGACGTGGCCCGCTCCGCTAACCGCGGGCTTGATGTGCAGCGTGGGCTCGACCAGCGGCGTTGCATGGCCGCTGGATATGACCGCCAACGACATGGCGATCGTGCAGAGATGTCCTTGCAGCTGACGCATCACACCGAATTCCTGACTGGCGATTTCAAGCCGGTATCCCAAGACCCGCATGAAGGCGGAAATCGGGACGATGGGTAGCAGAAAAATGCCTGGCGCGGCAATTTGACCGCCAGCCTGGTGAACGAACCTACCGAAAACAGCCGCTCAGACAGCGCCTTCGCGCTTCATCTCGGTGCGCGCGAGAACCTCGCGGGCCGCTTCGACGACAGGCTTGACCTCCAGGCGCCAGACACAACACGCTTTGCTGGGGTCGGTCCGGCGGCACAAGTCCTTGGCCACGCAGTCGCATGGCATCGGCGGCCGAAGCGCTATGCTGGGCACACCGACAGGTCCCCAGCGCGAAGGATGCGTCAGGCCGAACAGCCCGACAACCGGCGTGCCCGCGGCAGCAGCCATATGCATCGGGCCGCTCTCATTGCCGAGAAACAGCCGGGCCTGTTTCAGGACCGCCATCAGGCTCTCGAGCGACAATGTGCCGACAAGATCGACGACCGGCGTCGCTGTCTTGGCCAGGACCTGCGCGGCGGTCTCGCGTTCATCCGGCCCTCCCACCAGGACGACGCCCAATCCGGTGTCGGTTGCAATTTCGTCGATCGCCTCGGCAAACCGTTCCGGCTGCCATTGCCGGCCCTTGAAACTGGCGCCGGCATGGACGGCGACAAAGGCGTTCGGGTGAAGATGATGCTTGCCCAGAAGCGTCAGGGCTTTCACGGTCTCGAACGGCAGCGGCTGGATGCTTGGCACGGTCACGCGCAGATCGACCCCAAGTGCTTCAAGCGGCGAAAGATAGCGATAGACAAAATGCTGGCCGCCAAACCCGTACGGTTTGGCAAGCACATTGGCAGGCTGCCTCTCCAGCAGCCGCAGCGGCCTTTCGGATGGATTATAGCCGACGCGCGTCTTTGCGGTGACGAGCCCACTGATGATGCGTGAGGTTTTTGAATCGGTCAGGTCGATCGTCAGGTCGAAGCGGAAGCCACGCAGCGCCCGCACCGTGGCGTAAAGCTCCTTTACGCGCTCCAGAGTGGTGCCGCGCATGCGGGACCGCCTGAATGCGACCACCTCGGAGGCGATGCCATGCGCAACCACGAAGTTCTCGAATTGCGCTTCACAGAGGAAGACGATCCTTGCATCCGGGAATTCGAGTTGCAGGTTCCTTGCCAGCGCCGAGGCAAGAACGATGTCACCTATGAACTTCGTTTGAATGATCAGGATCGAGCGGAACGGCACGGGCGAGATCTGCAACATCTGATTCCGAAGACAATTGGCGGGCCGCCTGCAAATTGGGCAGGAACAATGTCGAGATTACGCGATGCCGTCAGCACGTTCGCGTGAGTTTTCATACAAAACCGTAAGCTTTGATAGAGCCTGACCGGCTTAGCCACGCCCCTTCTTCGCCACCTGCACCGCAGCCTGCGCGGCCGCCAGCCTGGCGATCGGCACGCGATAGGGCGAGCACGACACGTAGTCGAGCCCAACCTCCTCGCAGAAACGGATCGACGCTGGATCGCCGCCATGTTCGCCGCAGATGCCGAGCTTGATCTGAGGCCGGGTCGCCCTGCCCTTTTGCGCGGCCATGCGCACCAGTTCGCCGACGCCGTCGATATCGAGCGAGACGAACGGATCCTGCTCGATAATGCCCTTCTGGCGGTAGGTCTCCAGGAATGAAGCCGCATCGTCGCGCGAGATGCCGAAGGTGGTCTGGGTGAGGTCGTTGGTGCCGAAGGAGAAGAACTCGGCCGATTCGGCGATGACATGCGCACGGATCGCGGCGCGCGGCAGTTCGATCATCGTGCCCGTGAGATAATCGATCTTGACGCCGCTCTCGTCCATGACGCTTTTGGCGACCGCATCGATGCGCGCCTTCACGTAATCGAGTTCCTTCACAAGGCCGACCAGCGGCACCATGATCTCAGGCACCACCAGCGCGCCGGCCTTCTTGCCGGCCTCGACGGCCGCCTCGAAAATGGCGCGCGCCTGCATCTCGGCGATCTCAGGATAGGAGACGGCCAGCCGGCAGCCGCGATGGCCGAGCATCGGGTTGAATTCGTGCAGGGCCTCGGTGCGCTGCCGGAGCTTGTCTGGCGATACGTTCATGACGGACGCGACCTCGGCGATTTCGGCCTCGGTCTTGGGCAGGAATTCGTGCAGCGGCGGGTCAAGCAAGCGGATCGTCACCGGCAGGCCGGCCATGATCTCGAACAACTCCAGGAAATCCGAGCGCTGCATGGGCAGAAGCTTGGCAAGGGCCGCGCGCCGGTCCTTCTCGGTGTCGGCGAGGATCATCTCGCGCATGGCCACGATGCGGGCGCCGTCGAAGAACATGTGTTCGGTGCGGCAAAGCCCGATGCCCTCGGCGCCGAAGGAGCGGGCCATGCGGGCATCGAGCGGCGTTTCGGCGTTGGTGCGCACCTTCATGCGCCGTGCCGCGTCCGCCCATTCCATGATGGCGGCGAAATCACCGGACAATTCCGGCTGAAGCATCGCCACGGCGCCCTTGAGCACCTGGCCGTTGCCGCCGTCGATGGTGATGACATCGCCCTTGCGGAAGGTCTGCCCCATCGAGAGCAGCGTGCCGGCCTTGTAGTCGACGCGGAGCGAGCCGGCTCCGGAGACGCAGGGCTTGCCCATGCCGCGCGCCACGACCGCCGCATGGCTGGTCATGCCGCCACGCGTGGTCAGGATGCCCTCGGCGGCATGCATGCCGTGGATATCTTCGGGACTGGTCTCGATGCGCACCAGGATCGCCTTGCGCCCTTGTGTCTTGAGGTCCTCGGCATCGCCGGAGGAAAAGACGATCTCGCCGGTGGCGGCTCCGGGCGACGCCGGCAGGCCAACGCCGATCACATCGCGCGCGGCCTTCGGGTCAATGGTCGGGTGCAGCAACTGGTCGAGCGAGGCAGGATCGATGCGCGCGACGGCCTCCTCCTTCGTGATCAGACCGTCCCTCGCCATCTCGACAGCGATCCGGAGCGCGGCCTTGGCGGTACGCTTGCCGGAGCGGGTCTGCAGCATCCACAACTTGCCGCGCTCGATGGTGAATTCGAGGTCCTGCATGTCGCGGTAGTGCTTTTCCAGACTGTCGGAGATGGTGACGAAGGACTGGAAGGCGTCCGGCATCAGCTTCTGCAGCGACGGCTTGTCGGAGCCTGCGGCAATGCGGGCCGCCTCGGTGATATTCTGCGGCGTGCGGATGCCGGCGACGACATCCTCGCCCTGCGCGTTCACCAGGAACTCGCCATAGAGCTGCTTCTCGCCGGTCGAGGGATTGCGGGTGAAGGCGACACCGGTGGCGGAGGCTTCGCCCATATTGCCGAACACCATGGCCTGGACGTTGACCGCCGTACCCCAGCTTTCGGGGATGTCGTGCAGGCGCCGGTAGGTGATGGCGCGGTTGTTCATCCAGCTTGAAAACACAGCACCAATGGCGCCCCAGAGCTGTTCGTGCGGGTTCTGCGGGAACGGCCTGCCGAGTTCTTCCTCGACCTTGGCCTTGTAGAGCGCGATCACGCCTTGCCATTCGATCGCCGTCAGTTCGGTGTCGAGCTCGTGGCCGAGGCTAGCCTTCTGGTCTTCCAGTATCTCCTCGAACACCTCGTGATCGAGGCCCATGACGACATCGGAATACATCTGGATGAAGCGGCGGTAGCTGTCATAGGCGAAGCGCGCATCGCCGGAATCGGTGGCCAACGCCTCGACCGTCTCGTCGTTCAGGCCGAGATTGAGCACGGTGTCCATCATGCCCGGCATCGAGGCGCGGGCCCCGGAGCGCACCGACACCAGCAACAGCTTCGACGGATCGCCGAAGCGGCGGCCGGTCAGCCAGCCGATATGATCGAGCGCGACCGCGACATCGGCTTCCAATCCCGCGGGATAGGTGCGGCCGTTCGCATAATAAGCGTTGCAGACCTCGGTGGTAATGGTGAAGCCCGGCGGCACCGGCAGGCCCAGGCTGCACATCTCGGCCAGATTGGCGCCCTTGCCGCCCAGCAAGTTCTTGTCGCCGGCACGGCCTTCCGCCGCACCATCGCCAAAGGTGAAAACCCATTTGGTCATGCTTTGCTCTCCGGTTGCAGGAGATTGGAAAGATTGGCGAAACGGAAAGTTCCGCCCGTGTCCGACTTTGGAGCGATATGATGCTGCAGTGCGAAAGGCAAGCGCCGGAAAAGCCGGCTGGCCGCTACAATCGATTAAGAAAAGCCCTTCCGAGGCATGCGGCAAAAAGACTTGCCACCTTACGGTTCGATGTCTAGAACATAAAGGGAACGAGAGGTACCTCATGAAACAGAATGGAAAACTCGACTATCTGGAAATGCCGGCGACCAGCGGCACGCTGGACCGGGTGAAGGCTTTCTACAGTGCCGCCTTTGCCTGGTCGTTCACCGACTACGGGCCGACCTACTCAGCCTTTGCCGAAGGCCTCGACGGCGGTTTTCAGGCCGATGCCGCGGAAGCATCGGTAAAGCCGCTGCCCGTGCTCTACAGCGAGAATTTGGAGGAAAGCGCTGGCGGCACGATCATCAAGCCGATCTTCCCGTTTCCGGGTGGCCGACGTTTTCATTTCGTCGATCCGGCCGGCAATGAGTTGGCCGTGTGGTCCGAATAGTCCGTTTTGTGGATCACCTACCGCCAACCGCGCTGCTGGTCGATTGAGTGTTCCCGCGACTGCTCATAAGCATTGTGCTTTTCGGCTGCTCTGCTAATAACGCGCCGCACAAGCGACTCTGATGGCTATTGGGGCGTCGCCAAGTGGTAAGGCATCGGTTTTTGGTACCGACATTCCCAGGTTCGAATCCTGGCGCCCCAGCCAGACGATCAAGATCCGTTCCGGACGCAGGGGGAACCAGAGCATCTTCACGATCTTCCCTTGAGCTGATTGGCTAACAATTCCACGACGCCATAAATCCAGTAGAACCAACGCAATCGCGGCAAATCGGGCGCTACTTTGCACATGGTCTGAGCAGTATCGCCTTGAACATCTCCCTCTTTCCATATAAGATCGGCCGAAATTTTAATGAACCTTCCTATCTTCGCCATCAACCTCGGTCGCGAGACCGGCCGCTGGCGCGAATTGCTCGCCAGCGCCGAAACGTCCGGCCTGACCTTGCAGCGCATTGCCGCCGTCGACGGCCGCGTCCTGGCTGAAAAGGATTGGACGGAGATCGATCTTCCAACCGCGCGCAAACTGAGCGGACGTGACATCCTGCCCGGCGAGTATGGCTGTTACCGCAGCCATATCCATGCGCTGGAAGCGCTCCTGGCAAGCGGCAGTGCCTACGGCCTGATCATCGAGGACGACGTGCTCTTCGGCGAAGACACCAGACGACGCATCGAGGCCGTCATCGCCGCGGTGCCGGATTTCGACGTCATCAAGCTGACTAACCATCGTATGAGCCTGTTCATGCGCACCGTAGTGACGACGGAAGGCGATGAGATCGGCCGGGCACTGCATGGCCCGCAAGGTTCGGCCGCCGCCTATCTGGTGACCCGGGAGGGTGCCCAGGGCCTGTTGTCGGCGCTAGCGGTGATGAAAGTGCCGTGGGACGTCGCACTCGAACGGTTTTGGGATACTGGCCTGAAAGTCTATTCGGTCCGCCAAAACGTGCTTGGCTTCGGCGCCAGCAGCGCTATCTCAGGCATAGCCGGCCCTTCCGGCAGCTACAAATTCGCGCGGTTTCCCTGGCCGCACCGCTGGGGCGCCGCGGTGTTCCGGGCCAAGGACCAGCTGTGCCGCCTGCATCACACGCTGCTGCGACCGCCCCTGCCGCGCGAGATCCCGGACTACGCCAGGGACGACTGGCCGCGCAACAACCTCATTCTGGTACTTGCGGCACTCGCCATTCTCGCCTTGGTCTCCTCGGCCTGGCGCGAGGCCGATACCTATCGTTATGCAGGGCTGGCGCTCGTCGCTGTTGCAGCCGCCCGTTGGCTCAGGATGGACCTGTGGACCTACAGCAAACCGCTGATCGGATGGGTCGGCTGTCTATGCCTGGGCTGGTCGGCCTATGTCTTCATCCGGATGGCGATCGTCTATTTCGGCACCGGCCAGTTGGGCAGCGCCGAAGGCATCTACCTGTTTCCGGCGTTTTATGCGACGACCGGCTTCTCTCTCTTGCTGTTCGTCAGGCAGCCAGCGCGGCTCGTCCTCTGGTTCATGATCCTCAGTCTCGTCTCCCTGGCGGCGGGTACCGGCTATTCGGAGATCCTTCACGGCATCAGACCGGAACCGCGGCTTTTCAACAATTCCATTCACGCGTCTGTGGCGGCCGGTTTCCTCTTCCTCTGCACGCTGCAGTTCATGGCATACACGGCGCAAAGAACGGATCTGACCACCACTGCCAGGAGCCTGCACTGGGCGCTGTCGGCGGCTGTCCTGGTATTTGCCCTGGCCAACATCATTGCGTTGCGGTCGAAGGGCGTCTGGCTTGCGCTCGCGCCCGTCCTGCTCCTGCTGGCGCTTATGACCCTGGCACGAGGCCATCGCCGCGAGCTGATGATAGCGGGCGGAGTGCTGGCGATCGTGGCCGCCGGCGTTGTCGCCACATACGACATCTTCTGGTCCACCGCCGGCGATACCATGGTCTTCATCAGGACCCTGGTATCTGATGTTTTGAGCCATGGCATGCTATCGGCCTTCGACCACGCCATCGCGAGCGATACGGTGCCGGCCGCGGCCAAGGAACGGCTGATGCTGTGGGCCGACGCGATCGAGATCTTGAAACGCCACCCGATCTTCGGAGCCAGTTCCAGCTGGCTCACCGAATGGCAAAACAGGACCTATCATCCCGATATCTTCAACGTCTTCCACAACGGCTATCTGGAGATAGCGGTGCGCTATGGGTTGGTCGGGCTGGCGTTCTATGCCTTTCTCTACATGTGGTCGTCCAGGCAGGTCCTGCTGGCCATGCGGGCCAAGCTCATCGCTCCTGCCGCATGGTCGTGCTACATCTCGACGCTGGTCTTCTTCGCCATCACCATCCTCAGCAATTCGAACAATCGGCTGGCCATGGGCGAGGCCTTCATGTGGTTCGCCGCGGCATTCGGCTTCTATTGTTTCTACCTTCGCCAGATGAAGAATCTTGTCGAGCCGAAGACCTATGTCTGAACCAAGCCGCGCCCCCGACCGGCCAGCCGGCACGTCGCGCAAGACCTATGGCCGGCGGCTCAGCTTGCCTCGCGCATGGCTTCAGCGGCCTGCAGGTCCACCGAAACGAGCTGGCTGACACCCTGCTCGGCCATGGTCACACCAAACAGCCGGTCCATGCGTGCCATGGTGATCGGATTGTGGGTGATGATGACGAAGCGAGTCTCGGTGGTCTTGGCCATCTCATCCATGAGATTGCAGAAGCGTTCGACATTGTGGTCGTCGAGCGGCGCGTCGACTTCGTCGAGCACGCAGATCGGCGCCGGGTTGGTCAGGAACACGGCGAAGATCAGCGACATCGCCGTCAGCGCCTGCTCGCCGCCCGACAGCAGCGTCATGGTCTGCGGCTTCTTGCCGGGCGGGCGGGCAAGGATTTCCAGCCCCGCCTCTAGCGGATCCTCGGATTCGATCAGCTGCAATTCCGCCGTGCCGCCGCCGAACAAATGCGAGAACAGCCGCTGGAAGTGGCTGTTGACCACATCGAAAGCGGCGAGAAGCCGCTCGCGGCCCTCGCGGTTGAGGCTCTGGATCGCTTGTCTGAGCTTGCGGATCGCCTCAATGATGTCCTCGCGCTCCGAAACTATGGTCTCCAGCCGGTCGGAAAGCTCCTTCTGCTCTTCCTCGGCGCGCAAATTGACGGCGCCGAGCCGTTCGCGCTCGATCTTCAACCGATCGAGCTGGCGTTCAATCTCGGCCATTTCAGGCATTGGATCGTCGACTTCCAGCCCGGTGTGGCGAATGACGAGATGTGGGGGCGTGTTCAGCGTTTCCTGAATGCGCGCCTCGATCTCCAGCCGGCGCTCGTCGGCCGCCGTCAGCCGTTCCTCGGCGCGGGCGCGGGTCTCGCGTGCCTCGGCCAATGACTGGATGGCCCCTGTGGCCGCCTTGTCCAACTCGGCCTGCCTGTTTTCCGCTTCCTGCAGCCGGTCGGCGGCCGCCTTGCGCAAGGTCTCGGCCTCGGTGAGTTGCGACAGCAAGGCGCGCCGCTTGGCATCGATCTCGTCTGGCGCATCGGCCAGCCGCTCGCGCTCAGCCTCGGCCTCGGCCTTGCGTTCGCCGAGTGAGGCGATCTGCGTCGATGCGTTTTCGGCGCGCACCAGCCAGTTGCTGCGTTCGGCGCCGATGGCGTCCAGCCGACGCGTGCGTGCCTCGGCTTCGCGCCGCAAGCCTTCATGGACGGCACGCGCGTCGGCAAGCGTGGCGCGGTCGCGGGAGACATTGGCCGAGGACTGTTCGAGCTGCAATTGCAGGTCGCCGAGATCGGGTGCATCCTGCAGCAGCATTTCGGCCTCGACGAACGCCGCCGAGGTCTCCTCATGGCTGTCGACGATGCGGGCACGCGCCTCGTCCAAAGCCGCGCGCCGGCTCGACAGCTCGCCGCCGGCTTTCTCGGCTTGGGCCAGCGCATTGCGGGCGGCGTCCAGTCGGTGCTGGGCGTCACGCCCGGCCTGACGCGTGTTGCGCTCGGCCTCGCTTGCCTGGCGAAGCGCCTGTTCAGCCTGCACCAGCACCTCCTCGGCCTGACGCAGGGTGAGCGTCGCCTGCACCGCCTCGGCATCGAGTTCGGCAAGCCGGTTCTTCTGCGCCAGCCGCTGAGCCGCGGCCGTCGGCGCATCGGCACTGGCGGTAAGGCCGTCCCAGCGCCAGAGCGCGCCTTCGCGGCTGACCAGTCTCTGGCCGGGCGCGAGCAGCGCCTGCAGCCGACGGCCATCGGCGGCTTCGACGATGCCGATCTGCGCCAGGCGGCGGGCAAGCTGCGCCGGGGCGCGAACCACGCTGGCGAGGCTTCTGGTCCCTTCCGGCAGGGCAGCGTCGCCAGGCTGGATCTGGCTTTCGCCCCAATGCGCCGGCGCGCTGCGGTCGAGCGGCACGTCCAGGTCTTCGCCAAGGGCCGCACCCAGCGCCGTCTCGAAGCCGCGCTCGACGCTGATCTGCTCCAGCACCGAAGGAAAGAGATCGCCGCTGGCCGCGTTCAGGATCTTGGCCAGCGTCCGGGCTTCGGTCTCGATCCGCGCCAGTTCGGCCCGGGCGTCCTGCAACGGTGGGCGAGCGGCACTTTCGGCGGCACGGGCATCGATGACCGACTGCTCGGCCTGCGCCACCGCGGCCTCGGCTTCTTCCAGCAGCGCGACGGCCTGTTCGACCAATATCCGCTTCTCGGCAGGATCCGGCAGGCCGGCTACCTTCGAGAGGATATCCGACAATTCGCGGTCGACCTCGGCGAGTTGGCGGGCAAAGCGGTCGCGGCGCTCGGCGGTTTCGCGCAGCGTCCGTTCGATCTGATGGCGCGAAGCGGCGGCCTCGGCCCGTTCGGCGGTCAGCGCGGCAAGCGTGGCTTCGCTTCGTGCAAGCGTCGATGCGGCCTGTTCGAATGCCGCGCGGGTGTTGGCCTCGCGCTCGGCGGCGCCGGCGTTTTCGGAATTCAGCGTGGCTTCTTCGGTGCGCAGGCGTTCGAGAACATCGGCATTGTCGCGCACCATCCGCTCCTCGCGGGCGATGTCGCCGTCGAGCTGCTGCAACCGGCGCTCGATCTCCGTCTGGCGAGCACGGATGCGGCCGGCTTCCTCCTCGATCTGCGACCTGGCGATCGACAAGCGCTGGAAGGCGGCGGCAGCGGCGGCTTCCGCGTCGCGCAGCTCAGGCAGACGATGTGCGCTGATGCCTTGTTCCTTGGCGGCGTTCATCTGCGCGGCGGCGCGGTCGCCGACAAGTGCCGTGGCGTTCGCCAGCGCCGAGCGCGCCTCGCCTTCCTGAGTCTTGGCCAATGTCCAGCGCAGATGCAGCAGCGTCGCTTCGGCCTTGCGGATATCGGCCGACAGGTTCTTGAAGCGGGAAGCCTGGCGCGCCTGGCGTTTCAGGCTTTCGATCTGGCTTTCCAGTTCACCGACGACATCGTCCAGGCGTTCGAGATTCTGTTCCGCAGCCTTCAGCCGCAATTCCGCCTCGTGGCGGCGGGTATGCAGGCCGGAAATGCCGGCGGCCTCTTCGAGAAGTGCGCGGCGCGCCTGTGGCTTGGCCTGGATCAATTCGCCGATACGGCCCTGCCCGACCATTGACGGCGAGCGCGCGCCGGTCGACTGGTCGGCAAACAGAAGCTGCACGTCCTTGGCGCGCGCTTCCTTGCCGTTGATCCGGTAAAGCGAGCCTGCCTCGCGTTCGATGCGGCGTGACACCTGCAACTCGTCGGCATCGTTGAAGGCGGCCGGCGCCGAGCGATCGCTGTTGTCGAGGAACAGCGTGACTTCGGCGGTGTTGCGTGCGGGCCGCGTGCCCGAACCGGAAAAGATCACGTCGTCCATGCCGGACGCGCGCATGTTCTTGTAGGAGCTTTCGCCCATCACCCAGCGCAACGCCTCGACGAGGTTCGACTTGCCGCAACCGTTCGGCCCGACAATACCCGTCAGGCCGCGTTCGATCACGAACTCGCCGGGTTCGACGAAGGACTTGAAACCGAGCAGGCGAAGGCGCGAAAACTTCATTCACGCGCCTCATAAAGGCGGGCCGCGCCGAAACGCCGCCGCCTCAGCGCTGAGCCGATGTCAGAGCAGAGGGTCGATGATGGCCGACATTTCCTCAATCGACATCGCCCCCTTGTAGGTCTTACCGTTGATGAAGAAGGTCGGTGTCGAGTCGACCTTGAATTCATTGGCGCCACGCTTCTGGACCGATCTCACATCGTCCAGAAGTTTCTGGTCCGTCAAGCAGGCCTCGAAGGACTCCTGTGTAAAACCGGCAAGCTTCGAGATTTGCAGCAGCGCATCCTTTGTGTTCGACACGCCAACCCAGTTGGCCTGCTGCTTGAACAGCACGTCGACCATCGGGAAATAGTTGTCCTTGGCGCAGCGCGCCAGCATGAAACCGGCTTCCGCGCTCGGATCGAAGGGGAATTCGCGCAGGATATAGCGGGCCTTGCCGGTGTCGATATACTTCGTCTTCAGCTCCGGGAAGGTCGTTTCGGCGAAATGCGCGCAATGCGGGCAGGTCATCGAAGCGTATTCGACGATGGTGACCTTCGCATCGTCCTTGCCAAGCTGCTTGTCGGGCAGTGCGCCTGGCTTCAGCAATTCGGCCATGTCGACGGTGCCCTGTGCTTCCGGCACCTGAACCGCCGCCGGCGTGGCAGGCTTCGCGGGAGTGGCCGGATCGGCGGGCTTTACATCCGCGGCCTTGGCTTGTTCGCCGGAGTCGCTGCAGGCGGCGAGCAGGGCGACCGCCGGAATGGCGGCCAGCGAAGACAGGACGTTTCTGCGAGACAAGCTTGGGCCAAACGAGGAACGGCTCATACGAATCACCTGACAAGGGTTGGATTTTGCAATGCAAAAGCACGAAAAAGCGAGAGTTGGCGCGAATTAAGGCATCCCTGTCCCCAATCCAATCGCGAAACCTGACAAGGGTGATCACGAATGCGCGAGATTAACGACAAACCTGTGACTCTTTCCAGTGGGAACTAGACTTTCCTCCCGGCAAGAATTGTCGCACCCAGCCTTTCCAGGGAGGCGCGCAGCCCGTCATCTTCAATCAGCCCGACAGTATCGGACAGTTTCATTTTTTCGGCCTCGGTCAGCGGCCTGAGGGCAGGCTTTGACCGGACTTTGCCTGATATTACAGGCTTCTGCACGATCCTGATGCGGCCAATGGCATTGAAGCCGAGAAAAGCGTTGACCCTGTTGATGATCTCACCCGTCTCATGCTGCAGGTGGAGCGCCGCCATGCCCTCGCAGGCGATGACCAGCACGGCCGGCTCGAAGGGATCATCTTCATGCAGGCGGCGCGGCCACTGGATTTTCTCGGGCCGCGAGCGGCTGGCAAGGCGCGGGCCGGCGATCTCTTCCCAGGACTGGACGAGACCAATCGAGATGCCTGCCCGCTTGCGCAGCACCGGATCGAGGATCTCGGTGGCAAGATCGCTCACCGGAACGGGATTGCCGAAGGGCCTTTTCCCTGCCATGTGCGTTCTCCAGCCACGACCTCACCCGATATCGGCCAGGCCAACACAAGATCAATGGCACCAGCAGACCAGACCCGCAAGGCCCAGACCGATGGGGCAACGCCAGGCGATACCGCGTCGCGCCTGCTCGCCTGGTACGACGTGCATCATCGCGAGCTGCCCTGGCGGGTTTCGCCGCGCGACCATGCCCGAGGCGTGCGGCCCGACCCCTACCGCATCTGGCTGTCCGAAGTCATGCTGCAGCAGACCACCGTCGAGGCGGTGAAATCCTATTTCCGCGCCTTTGTCGAGAAATGGCCTGATGTCGAGGCGTTGGCCGCCGCGCCAGCCGAGGACGTGATGAAAGCCTGGGCGGGGCTCGGCTACTATTCCCGCGCGCGCAACCTCAAGGCCTGCGCCGATCTGGTGGCGGCGCGTGGCGGCCGGTTTCCCAACACCGAGGCCGCTTTGAGAGACCTGCCCGGCATCGGCGCCTACACCTCGGCGGCCATCACGGCAATCGCCTTCGACCGCCCCGCGGCTGTCGTGGACGGCAATATCGAGCGTGTCATCTCCCGGCTGTTTTCGATCACAATGCCGCTCAGCGAGGCCAAGGCCGAGATACGCGCCCATGTCGAGCGGATGGTGCCGCCAGCAAGGCCGGGCGACTTCGCCCAGGCGATGATGGATCTCGGCGCCACGATCTGCACGCCGCGCCGGCCGCGCTGCATGCTGTGCCCACTGCGCGAGGATTGCACCGCGATCCTGTCGGGCGACCCTGAACATTTCCCGGTTCGCCTGCCGAAGGCAGACAAGCCGTTGCGGCGCGGCGCCGCTTTCGTCGCCGTGCGCGAGGACGGCGCCATTCTCCTGCGCAAACGGCCGGAGAAAGGTTTGCTCGGCGGCATGACCGAGGTGCCGACCACCGCCTGGACGGCACGGCTGGATGGAGCCACCACGCCGGCGGCGGCGCCCTTTCCCGGCGAATGGCGGCGGGCCGGAACAATTACACATGTCTTCACCCATTTCGCTCTCGAACTCGACGTCTTTCATGCCCACATCAAAGGTGATGCCCCGGAAGGGCATTTCTGGTCGCCTGGCCGAGAGATTTCCGGCGAGGCCCTGCCGACTGTCATGAAAAAGGCAATCGAAGCTGCGATACCCGGCGCGACGAAAAAGCCGTCACCATTGAGTGCAACGAGGCCCCATGACTGAAGTCCGCCACATCGTTTTCGACATCGGCAAAGTGTTGCTCCATTACGATCCCAGCATTCCGTTCAGCCGGCTGATTCCCGACGAGACGGAGCGGAAATGGTTCTTCGACAATGTCTGCACGCATGACTGGAACATCGAGCAGGATCGCGGCCGGACCTGGGAAGAAGCCGAGGCGCTGCTGATCGCCGAGCATCCCGATCACGCGGAAAACATTCGCAATTTTCGAAGGCATTGGCACGACATGGTGCCGCATGCTTATGACGACAGCGTCGCCATCATGCTCGGCCTGATCGAGCGCGGCCATGATGTGACCATGCTGACCAACTTCGCCGCCGATACCTTGGCCGAAGCCCGCAAACGCTTCGACTTCCTCGATCGTCCACGTGGTGTGACCATCTCCGGCGAGATCGGCAAGATCAAGCCGGATCGTGACATTTACGACCATCACGTGGCTGCGTTCGGCCTCGAACCGTCCGCGACGCTGTTCATCGACGACAGCCAGAAGAATGTCGACGGTGCCAGGGCCGCCGGCTGGCAAGCCGTGCTGTTCACCGATGCCAAGACGCTTCAAGCAGATCTTGAACGCCTCGGCGTCGTGACCTAACCTCGTCCGATATGGGCAGGCTTGTTTTGAGGTTTAATTCGGAGTGGTCGACACTCGACGCCAATATCGAGCGCGGCCACTTCCACGGACATGGCGACGCATATTTTCCGACCAACGAAGTCGGCGAATTCATCGCATCGCTGCAGGCATATCCGATCCAGCGCTCAGACCTGGCACTGAAGTCACCCGGCTTGATTAACATTTCGGTCTTTCCGGCAGATGGCGTCGGCCACTTGTTCGTAAGGATCGAGGTCGCTGAAGACATCGATGATCGTGATTTTGCGCGCGTTCGGCTGCGAACCGACTATGCGCGCCTGTCCCGCTTCGCCAACCAGCTATCGCTGATGGCCAAAGGCGAGATCACCGAAATCATCCTTGAGGAAGACAAGGCCTGATCGAGCAATCAGCCCCCTGCCCGCTCCATGCCAAGACGGGCGATGCGGCGCAGTTCGTCGATCGGGGTGAGACCGCCGCTGCGCTCGTAGTGCCAGAAGGTCCAGCCGTTGCAGGCATCCAGGCCCTGCACTTCGGCGCCGATCTTGTGTATCGAGCCGGCGCTGTCGCCGATCGCCACCGTGCCGTCGGCGCGCACCTTTGCCGCCCAGCGCTTCTTGGCATCGTAGAGTGTTACGCCTGGCGTCATCAGCCCGGTGTCGATCAGGCTCACGAAGGCCACGCGCGGCTCGGCGCGCTTGCCGCTGAGAACCGTGAGATCGGCTCCCTCCAGCGGCCGCACCGCGTCGATGCGTTCGTTGGCGGCATCGATATAGGCCTGCTCGCGCTCGATGCCGACGAAATGACGGCCGAGGCGCTTGGCCACGGCACCTGTCGTGCCGGAGCCGAAGAAGGGATCGAGCACGATGTCGCCGGGTTTGGTCGAGGCCATCATGACGCGGGCGAGCAGCGCTTCCGGCTTCTGCGTCGGATGCAGCTTGTCGCCATTGTCGTTCTTCAGGCGCTCGCCGCCGGTGCAGATCGGGAACAGCCAGTCGGAGCGCATCTGGACATCGTCGTTGGATGCCTTCAGCGCCTCGTAGTTGAAGGTATAGCCCTTGCCCTTCTGGTCGCGCGAGGCCCAGATCATGGTCTCATGCGCGTTCTGGAAGCGGCGGCCACGGAAATTCGGCATCGGGTTGGTCTTGCGCCAGACCACGTCGTTGAGGATCCAGAAGCCCAGATCCTGCATCTTGGCGCCGACCCGGAAAATGTTGTGATAGGAGCCGATGACCCAGATGGTGCCGTTGGGCTTCAGCACGCGGCGCGCGGCCAACAGCCAGGCGCGGGTGAACGCGTCGTAGGCCTCGAAGCTCTCGAACTGGTCCCAGGCGTCGTCGACCGCGTCGACCTTGGATTGGTCGGGCCGGTGCAGGTCGCCGTCGAGCTGCAGATTGTAGGGCGGATCGGCGAAAATGACATCGACGGATTTTTCCGGCAGCCGGTCGAGCGCTGCGACGCAGTCGCCCTTGAGGATCGTGTCCAGCCATTCGGACTGCTGGGGAGCATGGGAAAGCTCGTCGAGAAGACGCACGGCAGACATTTTTACACCCAAGGCACGTGTTACTGTTTACTCCCCGTTATGGTTACCGATCAGCGTAAATATTCGGTGAAGGCCCGCCGGATGGCCGGTCAGGTTTGCGAAGGCCGGCCCATTGGTGTATGCCGCGCCGCTTGAGCCCTGAGCGGCCATTCCTCCTCCTCCTTGTTCCGGATCACCATGCCCCAGCCAGACCTTGTCATCTTCGATTGCGACGGCGTTCTCGTCGATTCCGAAATCATCGCCGCACGGGTCGAGGCTGAGCTGATAACCCTGGCCGGATACGAAATCTCGGCGGAAGAGATTGCCGAGACCTATGCGGGCCTGACGTTCAAGGACATCCTTATCCGGATAGAGGAGAAGTCCAAGATCCCGTTCCAGGTGTCGCTGATCGATCGTGCAGAGGACCTGGTCGACAGGAAACTGCGCAGCGACGTGCGTGCCATTGAAGGCGTGCGCGAAGCGGTCGCCTCCGTCACGGCGCAACGCTGCATCTGCTCCAACTCCCGCTCGGAGCGGATCGATTTCATGCTGGAGAAAGTGCATCTGCTGCCGTTTTTCGCCGGCCGTATCTTCTCGGCGCTGGAAACGCCCACCGGCAAAACCAAGCCGGCTCCGGACGTGTTCCTGTTCGCCGCTGAAAAACTCAACGCCAAGCCGGCCAACACCTTCGTCATCGAGGACTCCGTGCACGGCGTCACCGGTGCCAGGACGGCCGGCATGCGGGTGATCGGCTTCACCGGCGCCAGCCACACCTATCCCGGCCATGCCGACGCGCTGACGGAGGCCGGCGCCGAGACGGTCATCCGCCGCTGGGCGGAACTGAAAAGCGTGATCGCGGCGCTGTCGGAATGGTCGGCCGACGCTTGAGCAACGTCTAGTTTATCGCCGCGGCCTTCTTCCTGTGGGTCTTCTTCGGCTTGTCCGTCGTCGCCTTCGGCGCGGTTTCGTCGTAGCCGGCATAGGCCTGATAGTCCGGCGCCGTCGGTGCGGGCACCACGATATTGGAATCGGTAAAGACGAACTGGGTGGCGACCGAGGGATCGGTCACCTGGACCTGATACTGATGAATCTGCGAATAAAGCACGTCGGTGCCGTGCATCACGGCGGTGCGGATCGGCATGGTGATGGTGCCGGGCGCGAATTTCGGTCCTGGAACGACCTTGCCGGCGACCGCGATCTTCATAGTCAGTTGCCCGTCGGCACGGCTGCAATCGCGGGTCACGTCGCTGATCGACGCCTGGTAAATGATCCTCGCCGAATCGTCGGGCGGTGTGGCGGCTGCTGCGTCAGCCGCGGCTTGGGCCGCGGCATCCTGCGCGGCATCACCGGTCTTCTTGAGCCTCGGCTTGGGCTTCTGCACATCCTTGACGTAGGTGTTGAAGAAGGCCGTTCCGTCACGCAGCGTGACCTTCGGGCAATAGGCGTTCAATTGGCTGGTCAGGATTTTGGGATCCTGCGGCGGCGGTGGCGCTGTCGGATCCTTCTTGCCGAAGCCAAGGTTCAGGATGCCGTTGTCGCTTGATTGGCAACCGGCGGCGGCGAGCATAAAGCCGGTGAACGCAAGACCCGCCACAAAGCGACCGCCGAATGTATGAAACGCCATGAAACTGCTCTTCCCTCTCGCAAAGCTGGTGACGTATATCAACCGCGCGGCAAAAATGCGACTGAGCCAGCACAGAAATTAACCACCTTGTGGTGAACGGAAAAGCCAAGCGGCAACGGATCTGTGACATGCAATATGTGAGTACCCGCGGGGAAGCGCCCGCGCTTGGATTTTCTGACGCGGTGCTGGCGGGACTGGCGCGCGATGGCGGGCTTTACGTACCGCGCGAGTGGCCCCAGTTTTCGCCATCCGAGATCCGCGCCATGCGCGGCCTTGCCTATCCAGACCTCGCCATCCGCGTGCTGTCGCCCTTCCTTGGCGGCGACATCCCGGCGCCGGTCTTCGAACGCCTGGTCCGCGAAGCCTACGCCACCTTCCGCCACGAGGCTGTCTGTCCGTTGGTCCAGACCGGGCCCAACACGTTTGTCCTCGAACTCTTCCATGGACCGACGCTGGCGTTCAAGGACGTGGCGATGCAGCTGCTCGCCCGGCTGATGGACCACATGCTTGCCGAACGCGGCCGGCATGCCACCATCGTCGGCGCCACTTCGGGCGATACCGGCGGCGCGGCAATCGACGCCTTTGCCGGACGCAGCCGCACTGACATCTTCATCCTTTTCCCGCATGGCCGGGTTTCGCCCGTGCAGCAGCGGCAGATGACGACGTCCAAGGCTGAAAACGTCCACGCGCTGGCAATCGAGGGCAATTTCGACGATTGCCAGGGCCTGCTCAAGGACATGTTCAACGATCACCCCTTCCGGGATCGGGTGGCGCTTTCGGGGGTCAATTCGATCAACTGGGCGCGCATCATGGCCCAGATCGTCTATTATTTCTCCTCGGCGCTGTCTCTCGGCGCACCGGATAGGCCGATATCGTTCACGGTGCCGACCGGCAATTTCGGCGACATCTTCGCCGGCTACGCCGCCAAGAAGATGGGCCTGCCGATCGAACGGCTGGTCATCGCCACCAACGACAACGACATACTCGCCCGCACCTTCGCGACCGGCGAATACCGCACCAAAGGCGTCTTCGCCACCACCTCGCCGTCGATGGACATCCAGGTATCGTCGAATTTCGAACGCCTGTTGTTCGAGGCCTCCAACCGCGACGCGGCGACCGTGCGGCGCTATATGGCAGGCCTCAAGCAATCGGGCGCCTTCACCATCGAAGCGGCGGAAATCGCCAGGATGCGGTCCGAATTCGACGCCGGCCGCGCTGAAATGGACGAGGTCGCCGCCACTATCCGCTCGACGCTGGCGGGCAGCGACTATCTGCTTGATCCGCACACGGCGGCAGCGGTGCATGTGGCGTCGGGCAAGGCTGCAGGTGCCACGCCAATGGTGGTGCTGGGCACCGCTCACCCGGCAAAGTTCCCTGCCGCCGTCGAGGCCGCCAGCGGGGTCTCGCCCGCCCTGCCCGCTTGGCTTGGCGGATTGATGACATTTGAGGAAAAATACACGGTACTTCCATCCGACTTGAAAATGGTGGAAGATTACGTCGGCCGCCGTGCGCGAGCGGCGCGTTAGGGAGTAAGAGCCATATGGGTGTTGAGGTAAGCCGTCTGTCGAACGGCCTGACAGTCGCCACCGAAACCCTTCCAAGTATCGAATCGGTTGCCCTTGGTGCCTGGGTCAAGTCCGGCGCCCGCAATGAGCGTGACGAAGAGCATGGCATGGCCCATCTGCTCGAGCACATGGCGTTCAAGGGGACAAAACGGCGAAGCGCCTTCGAAATCGCCTCGGAAATCGAGGACGTCGGCGGTGAGATCAACGCCGCCACCAGCGTCGAGACCACCTCCTACTACGCAAGGGTGCTGTCCGACGATGTGCCGCTGGCCGTCGACATCCTTGCCGACATCCTGCAGGAATCCGAATTCGACCCGCAGGAGCTCGAACGCGAGCAGCATGTCATCCTGCAGGAGATCGGCGCCGCACACGATACGCCCGACGATATCGTCTTCGACCGTTTCACCGAGACGGCCTTTCGCCACCAGACCATCGGCCGGTCGATCCTGGGCACGCCGGAAACGGTGAAATCCTTCACCTCCAAGCAGTTGCACGATTTCATCGAGCGCCAATATGGCGCCGAGCGGATGGTGATCGTGGCTGCCGGCGACATCAAGCACGACAAATTCGTGCGCGAGGTCGAAAAGCAGCTCGGCGGCTTCCGCAGCAAGGCCGACAGCACCATCCCGCAATACGCGCAGTATGTCGGCGGCGACTTCCGCGAGGACCGCGACCTGATGGACGCACAGATCGTGCTGGGCTTCGAGGGCCGCGCCTATCATGTGCGCGACTTCTACGCCTCGCAGGTGCTGTCGATGATCCTCGGCGGCGGCATGTCATCGCGCCTGTTCCAGGAGGTTCGCGAGAAGCGCGGCCTGTGTTACTCCGTCTATGCCTTCCACTGGGGCTTTTCCGACACAGGCATTTTCGGCGTCCATGCCGCGACAGGCCAGAGCGACATCGCCGAACTCGTGCCTGTCGTCATCGATGAACTGCAGAAGGCCGGCGAAAGCATCCTGCAGGAAGAACTCGACCGGGCGCGCGCGCAATATCGCGCCGGACTGATCATGTCCGCCGAAAGCCCGGCCAGCCGCGCCTCGCAGATCGCGCGCCAACTGCTTTTGTTCGGCCGCCCGATCGCCAAGGAAGAACTGATGGAGCGGCTGTCTGCACTGACGGTCGAAAGGTTGACCGACCTGTCGGCGCGCATGTTCTCGACCAAGCCGACGCTTACCGCTGTCGGGCCCGTGGGTACGCTGGCACCATACGAGGCGATCCTCGATTCGCTTCCTGGCACGCAGACCACGGCCCGCAGGCTCGCCGTCTAAGTCCGCACAAGCGCCGTGTTCGCGCTCCCTTTCTTTCGCCGTGACCTGCCGGCACTGAAGGGCAATCTCGTCACATTGCGCGTGCCATTCACCAATGACTACCGTGAATGGTCGACGCTGCGCGGCGAAAGCCGTACCTTCCTGGAGCCGTGGGAGCCACGCTGGACGCCTGACGAGCTCGACCGTACGGCGTGGCGCCTGCGCATCAGCCGCTACCGCGAAGACTATGCGCAGGGCACCGCGATCGCCTTCTTCATCTTCGAGAAGTCGAGCGGCAAGCTGGCGGGCGGCATCACGCTCGGCAACATACGCCATGGCGTCTCGCAAAGCGGCCATGTCGGCTACTGGATCGGCGAGCGTTTCGGCGGCCGCGGCCTGATGACCGACGCGGTCAAGGTGGTGGCCCGCTTCGCCTTCGATACGCTGAGGTTGCACCGGATCGAAGCCGCCTGTATTCCCGACAATATCAGGTCGATCCGCGTGCTTGAAAAAGCCGGATTCCGGCGCGAAGGACTTCTGCGATCCTATCTCAGGATCAATGGCACCTGGCAGGACCACTACCTCTACGCCCGGATCACCGACGATCCGCCGGGCGCTGGAACGAAGGACTGATTTTTGACGAATTTCCTGCGAAACGGGCCGCTCTTCGCCTTTGTCCTCGCGGCAATCCTGACGCTGTGCGCGGCTTCGTCGGCCTTTGCCGTCGAACCGATCAAGATTGCCCGCGACGATGTCGCGCTCGACCTCTCAGGCGCTGTCGAGATCTACCGCAACCAGGGTGAGAACTTCCAGGTGTCGACCGCGCCCGGGCCGGATGGCATCGTGCGGCGCATCGAGGTCGAGGCCAACGATGCCCGTTCGACCGGCGACTGGGCGGTCTTCGCGCTCGCCAACACCACCGACCAGCAGCTTGACCGGCTGATCGTCGCTCCGCATTTCCGGCTGGTGAATTCCGGCATCTTCTGGCCTGATCTCGGCTCAACACGCATCGCCGCCATCACGCCCAGCGAAGGCTTCGCGCTAGACCGCCAGACCAGCCCCGACGCCGACGTGTTCCGGGTGACGCTGAATCCCGGCACGGTGATCACCTTCATCGCCGAACTCGCCTCGCCGAAGCTGCCCCAAGTCTATCTCTGGGACCCGGAATCCTACAAGGACTCGGTCAATTCCTACACGCTGTTTCGCGGCATCGTCATCGGCATCGCCGGCCTTCTGGCGCTGTTCCTGACTATCCTGTTCGTGGTCAAGGGCACCTCGATGTTCCCGGCGACGGCGGCGCTCGCCTGGGCAGTGCTTGCCTATATCTGCGTCGATTTCGGTTTCCTCAACAAGATCATCGAAATCTCGCCTGGCAATGAGCAGATGTGGCGAGCGGGAACGGAGGTGGCGCTGGCGGGCACTTTCGTGGTGTTCCTGTTCGCCTATCTCAATCTCAACCGATGGCACGGCCACTTCAGCTATGGCGCGCTGGTCTGGATACTGGGGCTGCTGCTGATCGCCGGCGTCGCCATTGTCGACCCGGCGGTAGCCGCCGGTATCGCCAGATTGTCCTTCGCGGCCACCGCGCTGACCGGGCTCGGCCTGATCATCTTCCTCGGCATACGCGGCTATGACCGCGCCATCATGCTGGTGCCCAGTTGGGTCATGGTGCTGTTGTGGCTATGCGGGTCTTGGATGGCGATCACCGGCATGCTCGACAATGACATCGCCCAGCCGGCGCTCGGCGGTGGCTTGATCCTCATCATCCTGTTGATTGGCTTCACCGTCATGCAGCACGCCTTTGCCGGCGGCGCGCTGCACCAAGGGCTGTTCTCCGACCTCGAACGCCAGGCGCTGGCGGTCGCGGGATCAGGCGACACAGTGTGGGATTGGGACGTGCTGCGCGATCGCGTCGTCACCAAACCTGATGTTAGCATCCAGCTCGGGCTGGCGCCCAACAGCCTGGGAGGTGCGGCGCGCAACTGGCTGCCGGTGCTGCATGCCGATGACCGCGACACGTTCCGCACGACGCTCGACGTGGTGCTGGAGCACCGCCGTGGCCGGGTGGCACAGAATTTCCGCCTGCGCGGCGCCGACGGGCACTATCACTGGTTCGCCTTGCGGGCGCGCCCGGTGATCGGGTCGGACGGCGAGGTCATCCGCTGCGTCGGCACCATGGTCGATGTCACCGAGCAGAAGAAGTCCGAGGAGCGGCTGCTGCACGACGCCGTGCACGACAATCTGACCGGCCTGCCGAATCGTGAATTGTTCATGAACCGGCTGGAGGCGATCATCTCGATCGCCCGCACCGAAGAGAAGGTGCGTCCGACCGTGTTCGTCATCGATATCGACCGCTTCAAGCAGGTCAATGACGGGCTCGGCATCTCGGCCGGCGACACCATCCTGCTCACCATAGCACGCCGGTTGCACCGGCTGCTGAAGCCGAAGGATTCGCTGTCGCGCTTCGCCGGCGACCAGTTCGCGCTGATGCTGCTGTCCGAACAGGACCCTGCCCGCATCGCCGGCGTGGCGGATGCCATCAAGCATGCGATCAACAACCCGATCACCTTTGCCAAGCGCGAGATCGTGCTGACTGCCTCGATCGGCCTGATCACCTGGACATCGGCCCAGAGCTCGGCCGAGGACATGGTCAAGGACGCCGAGCTTGCCATGCACCAGGCCAAGCGCTTCGGCGGCGACAGGATCGAGCCGTTCCGCCCGGCTTTCCGCACCGTCGGCACCGACCGGCTGCAGTTTGAATCCGATTTAAGGCGCGCCATCGAACGGCGCGAGTTCACGCTTGCCTACCAGCCGATCGTGCGCCTGGAAGACGGCAGCGTTGCCGGTTTCGAAGCGTTGCTGCGCTGGGATCATCCGCGCCGCGGCATGATCCCGCCTGCCGATTTCATTCCGGTCGCCGAAAGCTGCGGGCTGATCGTGCAGCTTGGGCTGTTCGCCATGCAGCAGGCGGCCGAGGATCTGGCGGGATGGCAAAAGCAGATCGGCGATGCGCCGCTGTCGGTTTCGGTCAACCTGTCCAGCCGCCAGCTCATCCGCCGCGACCTGGTCAGCGATGTCCGCTCCGTCATCGCGCGGGCCAATCTGAAGCCGCGCTGCTTCCGGCTCGAGCTCACCGAATCCCTGGTAATGGACAATCCCGAGCAGACCGCCCACGTGCTGACCAAGCTGAAGCAGCTCGGCATCGGCCTGTCGCTGGACGATTTCGGCACCGGCTATTCCTCGCTCGCCTACCTCACGCGTTTCCCTTTCGATACGATCAAGATCGACAAGAGTTTTGTCGACGACAACACGCCCAAGCGCGCCGTGCTGCTCAAGTCCATGGTCAACATGGCGCATGAGCTCGGTCTTTCGGTGGTTGCCGAGGGTATCGCCGACGAGCGCGATGCGCTGGAACTGCGCCAGATGGGCTGCGAATATGTGCAGAGCTTCATGTTCGGCGCGCCGATGCCCGGCGACCAGGTGCTGAGGACGCTGAAAGAGCAGTATCCGTTGACGCAGGCGTGAGAAGAAGCTCAGGCGTGTCCGGCAGCGAGGCTGAGATGGGCGAGATCGATGCCGATCGAGGCGAGTATCCGATCGTATTTGCGCTCGATGTCGGCGTCGAACAGCAGCTCGGGACTGGCCGGGCAGGTCAGCCAGCCATTCTCGGCGATCTCGGTTTCCAGCTGGCCGGCGCCCCAGCCCGAATAACCCAGCGCCATCAGCGCGTGACGGGGCCCGCGGCCGGACGAGATGGCGCGCAATATGTCGACCGTCGCGGTCAGGCAGATGTCGTCGGAAACGGTCAGCGACGATTCCACGCGATAGTCGCCGGAATGCAGCACGAAGCCCCGGCTGCGATCGACAGGGCCGCCATTGCGGACGACGAAATCGCGCGCTTGCGCCGGCAGGCGGATCGCCTCCTGCTCGTTCATGATGCCGAGTTGCACCAGAAGGTCCGGGAACAGCATCTGCTGGGTCTGGTTGATGATCAGGCCCATCGCGCCTTCATCGCTGTGCGCGCAGATGTAGATGACAGAGCGCGTGAAACGATCGTCCTTCATGCCGGGCATGGCAATCAGGAATTGATCATCGAGAAAACCGCGGCCAGCGGTTGTCTTCTTGTGGCGTAACAAATCCATGACAAGGAGGGTAACGTGTTTCCCGGGCGCCGAAAAGATGCGCAGCGCCGGATTCGACCAAAGCTCATGTTGCCAAGCCAGCAGTTGCTTGCCCGCGAAGGTCACGCAAATATGATATCGGCAGGGCCATGAAATCATTGCGCGGCCACGAACGGACGATCAAATCATTGCCATGCAAAGCTTGAAAATCCTGCTGCTCGGCGCCGCCATCGGTTCGGCGACCGTCGTCCCCGCCTCCGCCTCCTCGTCCGCCTGGTACAACAGCGAGGGCGGCAAGGTGCGGCTGGTGACGAGCGGCAAGCCGGACGATGCCGGCCGTATCCAGGGCGTTCTCGACATAGCGCTCAAGCCCGGCTGGAAGACATACTGGCGCGACCCGGGCGACGCCGGCGTGCCACCGCAGCTCGATATCTCGGCCAGCACCAACATTGCCGATGCCACACTTGCGTTTCCGGCACCCCAACGCCACGACGACGGTTATGGCAAATGGGCCGGCTACAACTATCCGGTCTCACTGCCTGTCACATTCACGCTGGCGACGCCGAGCCAACCGGCCGTCATCGACGCCGACATTTTTCTCGGCATTTGTGAAACGATCTGTATCCCGGTGCAGACAAAGCTGACCGTCGACCCGGCTTCCGATCCGGACAATGCGGACGACGCGGCATTGGTGAAGGCGAGTTTCGCGGCTTTGCCGGCGCCGGCAAAGCCTGAGTTCGGCATCAATGTGCTGCCGGGCGATCACGAGACGCTGGTTGTCGAGGCGAGCTTTCCCGGTGACCCCGCGGCGGCGGATTTCTTCGTCGCCGGCGAGCGGAATTACATGTTCGGCGCTCCTTCCCGCCGGGAAAAGGACGGCAAGCTGATCTTCACCGTTCCGATCCTCGACCGCCCGTCGACGACGCCGACGGATGGCGGCCTGCACTATACGCTGACGAGTTCCGCGGGGGCCGTCGAAGGACTGCTACCTTTCCCTTGATGCTGCGGTTGCAGGAAGCCGCTGAGTTCGCTACGCAAGCACGCATCCCTTCCCATCCCCAAGCGAGGAACTCATGACCATTTCCGTCGGCGACATGCTGCCCGAAGCGACCTTCAAGACGATGACCACCGACGGCGCCAAGGCGATCACGTCGGCCGAGATTTTCCCGGGGAAAAAGGTGGTTCTGTTCGGCGTTCCCGGTGCCTTCACGCCGACCTGCAGCAACAACCATGTGCCCGGCTATCTCGAAAACCATGACGCCATCCTGGCGCGTGGCGTCGACACCATCGCCGTCGTTTCGGTCAACGACGTCCATGTCATGGGCGCCTGGGCGCGCTTCACCGGCGGTGAGGGCAAGATCCTGTTCCTCGCCGACGGCAATGGCGATTTCGCCAAGGCGGTCGGCCTCGACAATGACCTTTCGGCGGGCGGCATGGGGCTGCGCTCGAAGCGGTTTTCAATGATCATCGACGACGGCAAGGTCACCGCGCTCAATGTCGAGACCAAGCCGGGCGTCGACGAATCCGGCGCCGCTCATATTCTCGGACAGCTCTGAGCTTCAACGGTCGCATCGGGCGAGACCGCAATGGCCGCTGCTCGCCCGACAACCACTTGCGCTCCAGAACTGCCGGCTTTCGGGGATCCCAACGATGCTTGACATCTTCTGGCGCGCCATCGCGATCGGCATCGGCGCCACCGTGCTGATGGATATCTGGGCGCTCTTCCTCCACAAGGCATTTGGCCAGCCACGGCCGAACTGGGGACCGGTTGGCCGCTGGGTCCGGCACCTCGGCGACAAGGTCTTTCACGACGATATCGGCGATGCGGCGCCCTATGCACATGAAGTGGCGCTGGGCTGGGCCTTTCATTACTTCGTCGGCATTGTCTACGGCATCATCCTGGTCGTCGTGGCTGGAGCAGGCTGGCTTACCGCGCCGACCTTTCTGCCAGCCTTCATTCTTGGCATCGTCACCGTCGGCGCCGGCTGGTTCCTGCTGGCGCCCGGCATGGGCGCCGGATGGGCAGCATCGAAGCGGCCCAACCCGATGCAGATCCGGGCGC
This sequence comes from Mesorhizobium sp. B4-1-4, assembly GCF_006439395.2. Lineage (NCBI taxonomy): Bacteria > Pseudomonadati > Pseudomonadota > Alphaproteobacteria > Hyphomicrobiales > Phyllobacteriaceae > Mesorhizobium > Mesorhizobium sp. B4-1-4. The sequence continues at coordinate 823,622 of NZ_CP083950.1, read as the reverse complement.
TCAACCTGGTCTCGCACACGGTGTTCGCTCTTGGACTTTGGGGCACCGCGCTGCTGATCCGCTGAGGACCTAGAACTGCTCCAACCTGTCGATCGGCCACCATCCGTGGAGAACGCGAGGCGTGGCGATATCGAAGGCGAAGTGGTTGCCGCCGCCAGGCGGCTGATCCCTGTCGCGGCTTATCTGCTTGCCGCTCAGCGCAAGCAGCAAGGGTCGGCAAGGCTGGAACTCAGTAACTCTGCGTCGAGCGACGTGCCTTCGTCGTCGGCGGCTGTTTTGCCTGGACATCCGGCTTTGGCGCTGAAACCGCTGGCTTGAAGGAGCCCTTCTTGAACGGCGCCATGCCTTCCCTTGCCAATTCGTCGGCGCGCTCGTTCTCGGCGTGGCCGGCATGGCCCCTGACCCAGTTCCAGGTGACCTTATGGCGTCTGTTGGCTTCGTCCAGCGCCTGCCACAACTCGCCGTTCTTGACCGGCTTCTTGTCGGCGGTCCTCCAGCCGTTCTTCTTCCAGCCATGGATCCACTTGGAGATGCCGTCCATGACATATTTGCTGTCGGTATGAAGCTCGACGGTGCAAGGCTCCTTGAGAGCGTTCAGGGCAGAGATGGCCGCCAGCAATTCCATGCGGTTGTTGGTCGTCTCGGCCTCGCCGCCGGAGAGCTCCTTGGTGGTGCCGTTGAAGCGCAGGATGGCGCCCCAGCCGCCAGGGCCCGGGTTGCCCGAGCAGGCGCCGTCAGTGAAGATCTCAACCTGTTTGCTCATGCCAATCCATATTCCGAAGGAGATTTGATCGCCCGATGGAACCGCATCCTACGGATATATTCCGTCGGATCGCGCTTCATCACCAGCCCGCCGTCGGGAACGGTCAGCCAGTCATAGAGGCGGGTCAGCATGAAGCGCAGCGCCGAACCGCGCGCCAGCATCGGCAGCGCCGCCTTCTCCTCGGCGCTCAGGGGCCGCACGCTCTGGTAGCTCTCGAGCAGTGCCTTACCCTTGGTGAGATTGAAGGAAAAGTCCTTCTCGAAGCACCAGGCGTTGAGGCAGGTGGCGACGTCATAGGCGTAGAGGTCGTCGCAAGCGAAATAGAAGTCGATCAGGCCGGAGAGCTTTTCGCCGAGGAAGAAGACATTGTCGGGGAAAAGATCGGCATGGATGATGCCCTTAGGGAGGTCTTTCGGCCAGTTGCGCTCGAAATCGGCGAAGTCGGCATCCACCTCGGCCGCCAGTCCCGGCTCGACTTCGTCGGCCCGGTCGCGGGACGCGTCCCAAAGCTTGCGCCAGCCGTCTATGGCAAGAGCGTTGGGGCGGGTCATCGGAAAATCAGCACCGGCAAGGTGCAGGGCGGCCAGCGCCTTGCCGACTTCGGCGCAGTGCGTTGCCATCGGCCGGCGCAGCGAAAGCCCTTCCAGGAACGTGATGATGACGGCCGGACGGCCGGCCAGCGTGCCGATGACGCTGCCGTCATGCGCGGTCACCGGCAGCGGACAGGACACGCCCTTCTTGGCAAGATGGCCCATCAGCCCTAGGAAGAACGGCAGATCCGCCTTCTCGACGCGTTTCTCGTAGAGCGTCAGGATGTAGGAACCGCTGGAGGTGTGCAGCAGGAAGTTCGAGTTTTCCGTGCCCTCTGCGATGCCCTTGTAGGACAGGAGATCGCCGACCGGGTAGTGCTTCAGGAAAGCGCCGAGTTCGCCCTCCGCAACGTCGGTATAGACCGCCATGTGCCTTACGCGGCTCCGTTGACGAAGGCCATGTCAGCCGGCGTCAGTTCGACATCGCGCAATACCCGCATGACCGGAAAATCCTCTGTTTCTGTGGCCGTGATGGCCAGATCGATGGTGACATCGAAACGCTGGCGGAACGCGTCGATGATCTCGTCGACGATGATCTCCGGCGCCGATGCCCCTGCCGACAGGCCGAGCGTCGAAATGTTGCCGATGTCATTCCACGGAATTTCGGCGGCGCGCTGCACGAGAAGCGACATCGAAGCGCCGGCACGCTCCGCCACTTCGACAAGGCGACGCGAATTGGAGGAATTGGGGGCGCCGACGATCAGATAGAGATCGGCGCCGGCCGCTGTTTCCTTCACCGCCTCCTGGCGGTTGGTGGTGGCATAGCAGATCGATTCCGCCGCCGGCGCCTGCAGGTCTGGAAAACGGTCCTGCAGGGCGCGGATGATGCCGGCGGTGTCCTCGACCGACAGGGTGGTCTGGGTGACGAAGCCGAGCGCGTGCGGATCGGCGGGCTCAAGCCCGGCGGCATCGGCCTCGGTCTCGATCAGCGTTACCGCGCCCTCCGGCAACTGTCCCATGGTGCCGATCACCTCGGGATGTCCGGCATGGCCGATCAACAGCACGTGGCGGCCAAGCCGCTGATGACGCATCGCCTGCTTGTGCACTTTCGAGACCAGCGGACAGGTGGCGTCGAGATAGAACAGATTGCGCGCCTGGGCATCCGCCGGCACCGATTTCGGCACGCCATGCGCGGAGAAGACGACCGGCGACTGCCGGTGTTCGGCCGGGATCTCGGAAAGCTCCTCGATGAAGACGGCGCCAAGGCTCTGCAGCCCCTCGACGACATAGCGGTTGTGCACGATCTCGTGGCGGACATAGACCGGCGCGCCATATTTCTTCAGCGCCAGCACGACAATCTGGATGGCGCGGTCAACGCCGGCGCAGAAACCGCGCGGCTGGCAGAGCCGGATCGTCAGAGGAGGTTTGGCGATTGTCTGAAGCATAAAATCCTGACCGGTTCGTCAGCGCCGAAATGAGGTGCCTACCCCTGCCCTGTCAAGAGCATCGGCAGAAAGGGGCGTCGCTCGCGTTCAGTCCTCTTTCGCGGGTCGGCGAAGCCGCAGGACGAGCACGACGGCGAGCGCGGCAGCAAGCCCATACCAGGTGACAGCATATTGCAGATGGCTGTTCGGCAGATCGATGATGGTAACGCCGCCGATCGGCAGGCCGCCGGGATTCGGCGTCTTGTCGGCATCGATGAAGATCGGCACCAGCTTGAACCCGGCCGGCAGACCGGCGCTCGCCGCCATCACGTCCCGATCCTTCCAGTAAAAAATGTTCTTCGCCACGTCATTGTCGGGAAGCATCATCGAGGGCTTTCCCGGCAGCGGATTGCGGGCGAGCCCGGTGACCGTAACCTTGCCCGTCACCTGCCCCTGGACGCGCTTGGCAGCCTCCTTGAGGTCGTAGGGTATGAAGCCGCGGTTGACCAGGACGAAGCGGCCATCGTCCAGGGCGAGCGGCGTGTAGACGTTGAAGCCGGCGTCGCCTTCCCAGGTCGAGTAGAAATGCCGTTCGCCGGAATGCAGGAAAGTGCCGGAAACCGTCACCGGCGTGTAGTCGACGTCGCCGGTCGAGGCGAATTCCTTCTCGACATCGGCCAGCGGCAGCGGCGCGGAGCGGGTGCGCTGGTCAATGGTCTGCAGAAGGCCTTCCTTCCAGTGCAGGCGCTGCACCTGCCAGGTGCCGAGCGCCAGCAGGATGAGCAGCAGCGCAAGGCCAAGGCCGAGCAGCAATGCCGATCGCGGCCGCGAACGGCCACCGACTTTGACGGATGCCTCGCTCATTCGCCGCGGTCCAACCGGCCTTCTGCCGCCTTGTTGGCATATTGCAGGGTGAGCAGGACGCCCTTGATCAACCGGAGGGCGGTCAGGCACAGCACCAAGGCCAGCGGGATCCAGACAAGCAGGTGCAGCCAGAGCGGCGGGCTCAGTGTCACTTCGACCCAAAGCGCCAGGCCGACGATGATGAAGCCGATGATCAGGATGACGAAGACCGCGGGTCCGTCGCCGGCGTCAGCATAGGAATAGTCGAGGCCGCAATTGGCGCACCTTTTGGCGACGGTGAGAAAGCCCGAAAACAGCCGCCCTTCGCCGCAGCGGGGACAGCGGCCGTGCAGGCCGGCCGAAATCGGATCGATCGGAGGCCAGATCGCCTTATCGTCACCCATGGTTACTTCTCGATCTCGATTGGTGTCCCATCGGCCACCATCGCCCAGATTTCGTCCATGTCGGAATCCCTAACGGCAATGCAGCCGTCGGTCCAGTCGACCAATTGAAGCAGCCACTCCCACCAGCCGAAACATTGCGCCGAAAAGGAGAAGGCGGCCACGTCGCCGCGTCCGCCTTCCCGAAATCTAAATCCTCAGGCCTAGATCAGTGGCCTTCGATCACCGCGCCGACCGATCCCCAGACGTAGATCGAGGCGAACAGGAACAGCCAGACCACGTCGACGAAGTGCCAGTACCAGGCGGCCGCTTCGAAGCCGAAATGCTGCTTGGGGGTGAAGTCGCCCCTCATTGCCCGGATCAGGCAGACCAGCAGGAAAATGGTGCCGATGATGACATGGAACCCATGGAAGCCGGTCGCCATGAAGAAGGTGGCGCCGTAGATGGAATCCTTGAAGCCGAACGGAGCGTGCATGTACTCATAGGCCTGCACCATGGTGAAGAGCATGCCGAGAGCGACGGTCAGAACCAGGCCGTTGATCAACCCCTTGCGGTCGCCGTGAAGCAGCGAATGGTGCGCCCAGGTGACCGTTGTGCCCGACAGGAGCAGGATGACGGTGTTGTAGAGCGGCAGATGGAAGGGATCGAGAACTTCCATGCCCTTCGGCGGCCAGACGCCACCGGTGAAGGTGTGGCGCGCGTAGTTCTGCGCCTCACCGGCAAAAAGGCTGGCATCGAAATAGGCCCAGAACCAGGCGACGAAGAACATCACCTCCGAGGCGATGAACATGATCATGCCATAGCGCAGGTGCAGCGACACGACCCGCGTGTGATGTCCCTCATGCGCTTCCTTGATCGTGTCCGACCACCAGGCGAACATGGTGTAGAGCACTATCACGATGCCGATGAAGAACAGCCAGGGATTGGCGATGTTGGCGCCGAAGATCGGGAAGGAGCCGCCCTTCAGGTACTCCATGAGGCAGACACCGCCGAAAGCGGTGACCAGCGCCCCAACAGATCCCAGGAAAGGCCACGGGCTCGGGTCGACGAGATGGTAGTCGTGGTTTGGTTTTGCGTGCGCGTCTGCCATATCAACCCCCGAGATTTCCTTCGGTATTTGAAATTGTCTTGCTATTTCCCTTGACCGGCTCCGAGGAGGCGACCGGCTTGTTCTTCTCGACCGGGAACATCGTGTAGGACAGAGTGATCGTCTTAATGTCCTTCAGTTCCGGCACATTCACGATATCAGGGTCCACGTAGAACACGACCGGCATGTCAAGCGTCTCGCCTGGCTTCAGTGACGTATCGGTGAAGCAGAAGCACTCGACCTTGTTGAAATAGGGGCCCGCCAGTTCCGGCTGCACGTTGAAGGTGGCGCGGCCGGTGACGGGGCGATCGAACTTGTTGGTCGCTTGATAATGCGCCTGGACCGTCTCGCCGATCTTCATCGTCATTGAGCGCTGGACCGGCTGGAACTCCCAAGGCACGCCGGCAATATTGGCGTCGAAGCGGACTGTGATCTCGCGGTCGAGTACACGGCCGGCATACTGTTTCTCGACCCGTTGCGTCGTGCCGCCATAACCGGTCGCCTGGCAGAACATCTTGTAGAGGGGCACGGCCGCATAGGCCATGCCGATCATGCCGGTGAAGAAGGCGAGGCAGACAGCCGCGACAATGCGGTTGCTGTTTTTCCCGGCCGTCTTTTTGGGCAACTCGATGCTCATCACATCGTGCCCGACAAATTGTGACCGAACTTCACGATCGTCGCGATGTAGAAAATGATGACCAGCGCCGCGAGCGCCACGCCGATGGCGATGGAACGGCTGCGCTGAGCCTTTTTCTGACTCTCGGTCAAGGTGACCGTTTCGAGCTTGTCTTCGGCCATGCTCATGCTCCACCAGCCGCGAGTAGACGCCCGATGACGCTGTCGGCGAGATAGACGGCGAAAATGGCGAAGAGATAGAGCAGCGAGTAGGCGAACAACGCCTTGGCCGGCTTCATCGCGCGATCGCTGTCGGGCATGCCAAGCACTTTCCAGGCATACCAGACAAAGCCTGCGCCCAGCAGCAGCGCGGCCACGCCATAGATCGGTGTTGTATAGCCGAGCAGCCAGGGCAGCACGCCGACCGGGGCCAGCACCACTGCGTAGGCGAAAATCTGACGACGGGTCGACGCATGACCGGCGACGTTCGGCATCATCGGGATGCCGGCGCGCCCATAGTCCTCGGACTTGAACAGCGCGAGCGCCCAGAAATGCGGCGGCGTCCACAGGAAGATGATCAGGAACAGGATGATGCTTTCGAGGCTGACCGACCCGGTCACGGCGGCCCAGCCGATGACCGGCGGGATCGCACCGGCCGCGCCGCCGATGACGATATTCTGCGGCGTCCAGCGCTTCAGCCACATTGTGTAGACGACGGCATAGAAGAAGATGGTGAAGGCCAGCAGCGCCGCCGACAGCCAGTTGACCAGCACGCCGAGCGTCATCACAGAGAGCACCGACAGCACCAGGCCGAAGCTCAGCGCCTCATGCGGCTGGATGCGGCCGGACGGCACCGGACGGCTGGCCGTCCTGGTCATCACCGCGTCGATGTCGGCGTCGTACCACATGTTGAGCGCGCCGGACGCGCCTGCGCCGATGGCGATCGACAGGATGGCGATCACCGCAAGCAGCGGGTTGATGGTCACGGGCGCCGCGACCAACCCGACAAAGGCGGTGAACACCACCAGCGACATGACGCGCGGCTTCAGCAGGGCGAAGAAATCGCCCGCCGTGGCTTCCGACATGCGGAAGCCTGCTTCGTCAATGCTGGTTTCGTCGACTAGGGCCATGCGTACTCAATTCCATCCGTTTGGCCAAAACCGCCGGCGAACCGGCGGTTTCGATTCCGGGGCTGCCGCTTTACTTGATCTTCGGCAGCTGCTCCCACTGGTGGAACGGCGGCGGCGAAGGCAGCTGCCATTCGAGCGTGGTGGCACCCTCACCCCATGGGTTGGCACCGGCGATCCGCTTCTTCTGGAAGGCTTCGAACACGCCATAGAGGAAGATCGCGACACCGACGGCCGAAATGTACGAACCGTAGGACGACACCATGTTCCAGCCCGCAAACGCGTCCGGATAGTCGATGGTGCGGCGCGGCATGCCGGCCAGGCCAAGGAAGTGTTGCGGGAAGAAGACCAGGTTCACGCCCACGAACATCACCCAGAAATGGGTGTTGGCGATGACAGGCGAGTACATATAGCCGGTCATCTTCGGGAACCAGTAATACCAGCCGGCGAAGATGGCGAACACCGCGCCCAGCGACAGCACATAGTGGAAGTGGGCGATGACGAAATAGGTGTCATGCAGCGAGCGGTCGAGGCCGGCATTGGCCAGCTGCACGCCGGTGACGCCACCGATGGTGAACAGGAAGATGAAGCCCAGCGCCCACAGCATCGGCGGCTTGAACGAGATCGACCCACCCCACATCGTCGCGATCCAGGAGAAGATCTTCACGCCCGTCGGCACCGCGATGACCATGGTGGCGAAGACGAAGTAGCGCTGCGTGTCGAGCGACAGACCGGTCGTGTACATGTGGTGCGCCCAGACGATGAAGCCGACGGCGCCGATCGCGACCATGGCGTAAGCCATGCCGAGATAACCGAACACCGGCTTTCTCGAGAAGGTCGACACGATATGGCTGATGATGCCGAAGCCCGGCAGGATCAGGATGTACACTTCCGGATGACCGAAGAACCAGAACAGGTGCTGGAACAGGATCGGATCGCCCCCACCATCGGGAGCGAAGAAGGTGGTGCCGAAATTGCGGTCGGTGAGCAGCATGGTGATGCCGCCGGCCAGAACCGGCAGGGACAGCAGGAGCAGGAAGGCAGTGACCAGCACCGACCACGCAAACAGCGGCATCTTGTGCAACGTCATGCCGGGAGCGCGCATATTGAAGATGGTGGTGATGAAGTTGATGGCACCGAGAATCGAGGACGCGCCGGCGATGTGGATCGACAGGATCGCCAGATCCATCGCCGGTCCAGGCTGGCCCGAGGTCGAAAGCGGCGGATAGAGCGTCCAGCCGCCGCCGACGCCGTAGGCGCCCGGCGCGCTCGGCATGAACATCGAGGTGAGCAGCAGGATGAAGGCAGGCGGCAGCAGCCAGAAAGAGATGTTGTTCATGCGCGGGAACGCCATGTCGGGAGCACCGATCATGATCGGCACCATCCAGTTGGCGAAACCGCCGATCAGCGCCGGCATGACCATGAAGAAGATCATGATCAGCGCATGCGCGGTGGCAAAGGCATTGTACATGCTCTTGCCGCCATCGATCGCCGCATCACCGTTCATGCCGTAGACCATCTGCGCAAGACCGCTGAAGATCTGGATGCCCGGCTCCTGCAGTTCCATGCGGATAGCAACCGACAGTGCGCCACCGATGATGCCGGCTATGATCGCGAAGATCAGGTAGAGCGTACCAATGTCCTTGTGGTTGGTCGAATAAACCCAGCGCACCCAACCGTGATAAGGCTTGTGGTCGTGCCCGTCGTGAGCTGCAGCGTCTGCCATGTTCCGCTCCGTTCCCTGATCTTTCCTGGCCGCGGCATCAATTGCCGGCGGCCGCTACCTTGTTCTGGCCATCGACCTCGGCCATCAGCGTCTTGTTGGCGCCGGGCAGATCGGTCTTGGCCGCAGCCAGCCAGGTCTTGAACTGCGCGTCCGAGACGACACGAATGGCGATCGGCATGAAGGCGTGATCCTTGCCGCAGAGCTGCGAGCACTGGCCATAATAGAGGCCTTCCTTCTCCGCCTTGAACCAGGTCTCGTTGGTGCGACCGGGAATGGCGTCGATCTTGATGCCGAAGGAAGGCATGGCAAAGGAATGGATCACGTCGGTCGCGGTGACGAGCACGCGGGTCATCGTGTTGACCGGCACCACCAGTTCATTGTCGACGGCGAGCAGACGCGGATAAACCGTGCGGTCTTCCTTGCCGGCTTTGGCGCGGTCGCCGTCCTGGAGGATGGCCGAATTGAAGGCGAGCGTGTTGTCGGTCTGATATTCGTAGTCCCAGTTCCACTGGTTGCCGGTCGCCTTCACGGTCAGCTTGGCCTCCTCCGGCGGCGTATACTGCGCGGTCAGAAGCTGAAACGAGGGAATGGCGAGACAAAGCAGGACCACGACGGGGCCGACGGTCCAGATGACCTCGATCAGCGTGTTATGGCTGGTCTTGGACGGAATCGGGTTCACGCTCGCGCGGAATTTCACGATGCAATAGATAAGGAGGAACAGCACCAGGACGGTGATCGGGATGATGAACCACATCGTGTAGTTTCCAAACCACTCGATCTGCCGCATCATGTCGGTCGCAGGCGCCTGGAAGCCCGTCTCCCACGCCTTGGGCTGGTCCGCATGAGCGGATCCGCAGGCGAGGAACGTGGCAGCAGCACCGGTGCTTGCTAGGAATTTTCTCATCGCCCTCTTCGTCTCCCAGTCTCTCACGGCTGTGCCCGCAAGAATAACGAACAATGCCGGGACGGGAATCCCGGACAGTCTCAAGGTGGTTCAAACCATACTCTTTTTCCCTCCGCAAGAAAGGAGCGGAGGAAACTGTGCGGCATTTTTGCGCGCAAGCCGGCACGGCTCTTCCGGGGCGGCGGCAATGGCGGCGAATCGCGTATGTCCGGCAGGCCGCTGCCTCATGCCGGCCGGGCGCGCGAAGCGTCGTAATTCAGGCGAATTTGGCAGGAAAAAGCGCTCTATTGCCTGTATCGGGACAGTTCGGCCGCGGTCTCGTCCTTTACTTGGCATTGGCGCGGCTTAAAGTGCCGTGATTCGCAATGGAGCCGTCATGAACTCTTGGCTTTCAAGACTTGGGCACCCAAGACTGGGGCACACAAGACTGGGGCATACGAGACCGGGGCTTTCGAGCCCTTTGGTCAAGGCCATGCTTGTTGCCGCCCTGTCCGCGGCCGGTCTGTTCGTGGCCGGTCAGGCCAATGCCGCCCAGCCGAGCGGCACGGTGCGCTCGACGCATGGCGCCTGGTCGATCATCTGCGACACGCCCGCCGGCGCCACCTCGGAACAATGCGTGATGATGCAGAACGTCGTTGCCGAGGACCGTCCGGAGATGGGGCTGTCGGTCGTCGTGCTGCGCACCGCCGACAACAAGGCCGAGATTCTGCGCGTGCTGGCGCCGCTCGGCGTGCTGTTGCCCAACGGGCTCGGCCTCAATGTCGACGGCAAGGACATTGGCCGCGCCTATTTCGTGCGCTGTTTCCAGGATGGATGCTATGCCGAGGTCATCCTCGAAAAGCCGCTGCTCGACACGCTGAAGACCGGCACGTCGGCAACGTTCATCGTCTTCCAGACGCCAGAAGAAGGCATCGGCATTCCCGTCGACCTGAAGGGTTTTGCCGAAGGCTTCGCGGCGCTGCCCTGATTCCGCCCCTGGCGCAAAGCCCGGTCCTGACGCGATTTTGCCGCAACGAAGCCGGACTTGTGTCGGCTGGCCGCTGCCATTCGTCGAGCCCGATCTTCATTGCAGATTGTGCAGGCGCATCTTCGCGCCTACATCGTGGAAACAATTCTTTCCACGGATGGACGCCATGAACAGCCTGATCGGCCAATTTGACATTTCAGATGATCGCATCAAGCAGATCGTCGCCGACACCATCAATGGCGCCGACGACGGCGAGCTTTTCCTCGAATACAGCGAAAGCGAAGCGCTGATGTTCGACAATGGCCGGCTCAAGACCGCCAACTTCAATACGGATCAGGGGTTTGGTCTTCGCGCCGTCGCCGGCGAAGCCAGCGGCTATGCCCATTCGAGCGATCTGTCCGAGGCCTCGCTGCTGCGCGCGGCCGATGCCGTCTCGACCGTCAAGGGTGGCTACTCCGGGACACTTGCCGCCGCGCCCGCCCGCACCAATCGCCATCTCTACGGCGACGAGAACCCGATCCCCTCACCCTCCTTCGAGGCCAAGGCAAAGCTGCTGCAGGAAATCGACGCCTGGCTGCGCGCGGAGGATCCGCGCGTGCGCCAGGTGACCGCCTCGCTCGCCGCGTCCTGGCAGCATGTCGAGATCGTGCGCGCCGACGGCCAGATGGTTCGCGATATCAGGCCTCTGGTCCGTATCAACGTCTCCGTCGTGGTCGGAGATGGCGACCGCCAGGAAAGCGGCTCCTACGGCATGGGTGGGCGCAAGGCCTTTGGCGATTTCCTGATCGAGGACAGTTGGAAGCATGCCGCCAGGGAGGCGCTCCGGCAGGCTCTGGTCAATCTCGCGGCGGTTCCTGCCCCGGCCGGCACGTTCGACATCGTGCTGTCCAGCGGCTGGCCGGGCGTCATGCTGCATGAGGCTGTCGGGCACGGGCTGGAAGGCGATTTCAATCGCAAGAAAACCTCGGCCTTCGCCGGCCTGATGGGACAGCAGGTCGCCGCCAAGGGCGTCACCGTGGTCGACGACGGCACCATCCCCGAGCGGCGCGGTTCGCTCACCGTCGACGACGAAGGCACGCCGTCGGCCCGCAACGTGCTGATCGAGGACGGCAAGCTGGTCGGCTACATGCAGGACCGGCAGAACGCACGGCTGATGGGCATGAAGGCCACCGGCAACGGCCGGCGCGAAGGCTATGCGCACCAGCCGATGCCGCGCATGACCAACACCTACATGACGGCAGGCGACATGGAGCCGGACGAGATCATCGCATCGGTCAAGAACGGCATCTACGCGGTCTCCTTCGGCGGCGGTCAGGTCGACATCACTTCAGGCAAGTTCGTGTTCGGCTGCACCGAGGCCTACATGATCGAGAACGGCAAGGTGACGCAGCCGATCAAGGGCGCGATGCTGATCGGCAACGGGCCCGATGCCATGCATCGCGTTTCGATGGTCGGCAACGACATGCAGCTCGACAATGGCATCGGCATGTGCGGCAAGGCTGGCCAGGGGGTTCCGGTCGGCGTCGGTCAGCCGCATCTGCGCATGAACCAGATGACGGTGGGCGGCACCCGGGTTTGAGGCCCGGCTTGTTCCGGTACTATCGCCTCTTCTGCGGCTTTTGAAGTGGTTCAGGTTTGAAGTGGTCCAGGACAGAGAACCGCTTCACCTCCAGAATTGCTGCCAGCCTCTCCAAGCAGGGCAGCTGGCAGCATAACACGCCGCGGACAGCCGAAGATCAGCTGGCTTTGCCGCCGTTCTTCTTGCAGTCGGCCCGGAACTTCGCGCGCACCTTTCCGTGCAGCTTCTTGGTATCCGCAAGCGCGGAACATTGCTTCGAAATCGCCGTTTGCTGCGGCGTCATGGCAGGCGCAGCCTTCTTCATGGGCGCCGTCGTAGTGGTGGCCGGCGCCGTCGTGGTCGCCGCTTTCGTCGCCGCCGCGGCGGCTCCCGTCGCAATGAACCCTGCCAGGGCGACAGACGTCAGAACGCTTGCAATCCTCATTATGCTCACTCCTTTTTTGACCCCCTGCACTGATTGGGTAACAGCGAGCCGGGGCACTGCGCAATCTTGGCAGCGGCCTACCACGCAGATGTGATCTGTTCGCGGGTTGCCGCCGTGGCCTCGCCATGTTTGCTGCCAGCCCGGCACAGCCCGTGTCATCTCACACAACGCGACCAGCGAGGCGTTTCGAGCCTTGTCTTATGCCTGTCGCGATCCAAGCCGGGCCCCCTCTGGACGATATGCACTATTGCTTGCAAGCAGGCTCATTAGGGTGCCCGCAAGACGGCTTCTTGACAGCTGGCGGCTGCTGCGGCCTTGGCTGCGCTTGCGGCTGCCGGTGCACCTCTTGCATCTGCTGCTTCGGCGGCCTTGGCTGCGCTTGCGGCTGCCGGCGCATCTCTTGCATCTGCTGCTTCGGCGGCCTTGGCTGCGCTTGCGGCTGCCGGCGCATCTCTTGCATCTGCTGCTTCGGCTGGGCGTGGAACTCCGGCCTCTGCGGCTTGGGCTGACCCTGCACCTTCAGCTGCGGATTGCCATTGTTAACCTTGAATTTCTGCTGGACGTCGCCACCACCGCTTCCATTGGCGGGCAGCCTGTGGAATTTGGGACCGCTGCCATCGACCTGGGCCCCATTGGCCTGGCCATTCGTCTGGCCACCGCCCTGATTGTGAAGCTTCCTGAACTTGCCGTTGGGCGAGGTCTGGCCTGAATTCTGGCCCTTGAGCGCCGAGGGGTTGTTCGTCCCATTCGCCACAGGCGTGCCATTGGCACCCGGGGCCCTGCGGAACTTGCCATTCTTGCCTGTTTCGTTCTGGCCAGTACTGTTCTGGCCCTGCCCATTGGCCCGGTTTTGCCCATTAACCGCAGGGTTGCCGGCTACGGCGTTTCCACCCGCCGTGCCCTGCTTGTTCAAGAGCTTCCTGGACTTGCTGTTGGGCAGGTTCGGGTTGTTGGGCAGGTTCTGTCCATTCACCACAGCGTTGCCGGTCACGGCGTTTCCACCTGCCGTGCCCTGCTTGTTCAAGAGCTTCCTGGATTTGCTGTTTGGCAGGTTCGGGTTGGGCAGATTCTGTCCATTCAGCACCGGCTTGCCATTGACGAGCGGGAGCGTCTTGCCGTCGGCGCCGGGCAAGGCATGACCTGTCAGCCTGTCGGCAGGCAAGGTCTTCGACAGCGGCGTGGAACGGCCCGGCTGCCGGCTGCCCCGCCCTGGCTTCACAGGCAGGCCGCCGGGGTTCTGCTTGGCGAGCGTGGCTTCCTTCTTCTGCAGGACAGCCGGCAGCGCCACCTTGGTCGCCAGCGCGGCCGCACCCAGCCCCACGGCGCCGGCGGTCAGCTTCTGGCCGGTGGTGAGGCCGCGGCCCTGATTGTTGTTCTCGTTGATCGTCGTGTTGTTGACGATCGTGGTGTTGTGGATGTTGTTGAAGATGACGTCGTTCGGCGGCGGGTAGATGTCCCTCGGTGGGTTCACCCAGGCCGGCACGGGCACGAAGGCCGGCGTCGGCAGGACGAAGATGCCGATGGGGGGCGGCGGCGGCGGCAGCACGACGAAATCCGGCGGTGGCGGGGGCAGGAAGATCACGGCGACCGGCGGCGGCGGATCGAAATCGAAATCGGGGTCGTCGAAATAGAGTACGGGACGGTCGACGTAGACGATTTCCTCCTCCGGCGGCGGCGGCACGTCATAGGCGTAGACGGTGAACTCCTCCGGCGGCTCCAGGGCCGCCTCGAAATGCTCGAGCCGGCGGCGGGCGTCCCAGGCATGCGGGCCATGCGGGTAGCGCCGGAGATAGGACCAGTAGGCTTCCGGCGTGTCCCGCAGCCAGGTTTCGCGCCAAGTAATCGCCTCGCGCCGCGCCGCGATGATGGCGCGCACGCGCTTGGCCATCGGATCGTGTGGATAGGCGCCGACGAAATCCTCATAACCGCGCAGGGTGTCGCGATCGAGCGCCGCCACGTAAGCGTCGTGGGCATCGAAGTCGCGGATTTGCCTGGTCCGGTTGGCCTGGGATTCGGCCTCGGAAACCTTCGGCGCGGGCGCATCCGGGGCACGATTGAAGAAGACGAAGGGCGCGCTGATCTTCGAGGCGTTCCACGGCACTTCGGCCCCTTGCGTTACTTCGTTGACGCGCAGGCGCGTGCGGTCGAACACGTCGCTGAGCGGCAGGCCGCCCTCGCGCATCATCTCGGCCAGCGCCTGGGCATAGGCGCCGTACGGGCCCTTGCCTTCCGGCGCGACGGTTCCCGGCGCGGCGTTGAAGGCGATCAGCATGTTCGGGTCGGGATCGACCAGCGCGAGACCGCCGGCCAGCGGCTGGTTCATCTGCGGGAATGCATTCGGTCGCGCCGCGTCGAGCACAACGATGTTGACCTTCGTTGGCAGTCCAGCCAGCGACTTGGTGACGTCGGAGAGCCGCATCGCCTGGAGCGGGACGTCGGCTGGATTGGCGATCTGGGCATCGACCGGCAAGAAGTAGTTCTCGCCTTCGAACTGCACACCTTGGCCGGCGAGGTAGACGAAGACGACCGCGTCGGCTCCGGCGGCGGAGACCTTGCCAAGGAAGTCGCGCAGCGCGCCGCGCAGCGATTCCTGATCCACATCACGCGCGCCGACCACGTCGAAACCGGCAGCCTGCAAGGTCTGCGCGATCAGTCCGGCGTCGTTGGCGGGTGTCACCAGTGCGCCGGACGGATAGGCGGCATTGCCGATGACGAAAGCGAGGCGTTTTTGCTGTTGCGCGAGCGCGCCCGTCGCCGAGGCGGCGACGACAAGCAAGAGGACGAATGAACTGAGGAATTTCTGGAGCATCCGCATTTCAGGCCACCATGGGTAAGAGCAACCGAAGCTGTCGAGGCCCTTCCCCTCCTCCAGCGAATCTGGACTAAATGGGGGCAAAGAGGCGGCTTTGCGGCGCGATCCCGGCAGGTTGGGATCGAGCGCAGCCTAACTGGTGATTTCAAGGAAAAGTGATCGCGTTCTGTCCGCGCGACAGCGAACCGAGACCCGCCTACCGGCGCTTCCTGGGTTTTTCCAGCAGCGCGACAGCCTCGACATGGGATGACCACAGGAATTGATCGATCGGCGTTACGCTTTTCAGCGTGTAGCCGCCGTCGATAAGGATGCGCAGGTCGCGAGCCAGCGTCACCGGATTGCAGGAAACCGCGGCAACGAACGGAACATCCGAGCGGGCGATCTGCTTCGACTGATCCTCGGCACCGGCCCGGGGCGGGTCGAAGACAAGACCGTCGAAGGCATTCAACTCCTTGAACGTCAGCGGGCGCCGGAAGAGATCGCGGCGTTCGCCCGTCACCCGCTTGATGCCAGTCGCGAAGCGTGATGCCCGGTCGAGCGCCGAGAGTGCGGCCGCATCGCCTTCCACCGCGTGCACCTCCGACTTCGCCGCCAACCGCAAGGCAAAGCTGCCGCAACCGGCGAAGAGATCGGCGACCTTCTTGGCACGCTTCAGATGTCCGCCGACGATCTCGGCCATGGTCCGTTCGGCTGCCTCGGTCGCCTGCAAGAAGGCGCCTGGCGGCAGGGCGACGGCGACACCGCCGAACATGACGACAGGCTTCCTTGGTTCGATGATGATCTCGTCATCGACGGACAATCTGGCGAAGCCTTGTGCGATGACAAAATTGGAGGCGATACGGCGCTGGTGTTCGCCGAGCTTGCCGGATTCGTGTGCCGTGACATCGAGGCCCGAAGCCGTCACGGTAACCGCCATCCGGAACGATTTCGTGGTGGCGCATATCAATTCCGCCAGCGCCCTCAACTGTCCGAGCGCCGCGACGATCCCGGGCAGCGAGATCGGGCATTCCGATATGGGGATGATTTCCGGCGACAGGTGACGATTGAAGCCGAGCAGCATGCCTGTTTCGGCGCGCCGGGCGGCAAGCACAACGCGGCGGCGCGTGTGCGGCGCGCAGGCGACCAGTTCGCCTATGCCGCACTCGATGCCCTTGCCTTTCAGGGCGTGCACTACCTTCTCGCGTTTCCACTGGCGATAGGCCTCGGCCTCGAAATGCTGGAGGGCGCAGCCGCCGCATTCGGTGAAATGGCGGCAGGCGGGGTCGATGCGCAACGGCGAGGCTTCCAGCACCGCCATCACCGAGGCGCGGTCTCTTTCACGCGCGGCGGTGACGATCTCGCCGGGCAGCGTGAACGGGATGAAGAGATCGCCGCTTTCGGTCTCGGCGATGCCGTCGCCCTGGGCGCCCAGTTTCCTGATTGTGAAGCGCGCGCTCATCGATCCTTGATCCCACCGAGCAGGAATTCGCGATTGCCGTCGCCACCTTCGATCGGCGACGGACGCAGGCCGAGCGAGCGCCAACCTGGAATGGAGTCGAGCCAATCCTGTAACAGGCCGGCGACACGGGCGGCATCGAAGGGGTCTTTCAACAGGCCGCCCTTGCCGATCGCCTCGCGACCCGCCTCGAATTGCGGCTTGACCAGAAGGATCGCGGCGGCACCGGACTTCGCAATGGCAAGCGCCGGCGGCAGCGCCAGTTTCAGCGAGATGAAACTAACGTCTGAAACAATGAAATCCGGAACACGGCCAGCAAGATCCGCGACTGTCAGGTCGCGGGCGTTCAGCCCCTCGATCACCGTCACGCGCGGATCCCCGGCGATGTCGGGATGCATCTGGCCGTGACCGACATCGATTGCCGTGACATGGGACGCGCCGCGTTCGAGCAGCACCTGGGTGAAACCGCCGGTCGCGGCGCCAATGTCGAGCGCCTCCCGGCTGGCCGGGTCGAGGCCGAAATGGTCGAGCCCGGCGATCAACTTCAGCGCCGCCCGTGAGACATAGCCCTGGGCCGGATCATCGACCGATATGACGCATTGCGGCTGAACGGCCTGGCCAGGCTTGCGGGCAATGGCACCGTCAACCGTCACCGTGCCCCGCTCGACCGCGTCGCGGGCGCGAGAGCGGCTGGCAAACAGGCCGCGCTGGACGAGCAGGTCGTCGAGCCGCTGGCGTGTGCTGGCTGGCAAAGGCGAATTCATCGGCCTTCTCTGACGAAAGCCGGTCGCGAAGGCAAGGACATTGGGCACGACAACGAAAGAGCGGCGACCGAATCGAGCCTCGCGGCTTGCGTGCACCGCGTGAGGTCCGGCAAAATGACGGTCGATGGTGATGCCGAACGGCGGGAGGAAAAATGCTGATCGGAACCTGCCACTGTGGCGCAACCCGCTGGACGCTGGAAGGCGATCCCGGCCCGGTGACAGCCTGCAACTGCACGCTTTGCCGCCGCTATGGCACGCTTTGGGCCTATGACTATGTCAACGAACGCATTCGCGTTGCGGGACCGATGGCCAGCTATACGCGGGCGGGAAAAGACACGCCGTCGCTTGAAATCCTGTTCTGCCCGACCTGCGCCTGTGTGCTTGCGTGGCGCGGCTTGCGCGCCGATGCCTCGGGCCGAACACGCATTGCCGTCAACGTCCGGCTGGCGCCGCCGGAAACTGTCGCCGAGTTGCCGATCGACCATTTCGATGGCCTCGACACTTACGAAGACCTGCCGCGTGACGGCCGTTGTGTTCGCGACATGTGGTTCTAGGCTTTGTCTTGACGCAATTCCGGATGGAAAACCGCTTCACACTTTTCCTGGAATTGCTCTAGAAAATGGTGCGCGAAACCTGGCGCTCGACGGCTGGAGACAAACCGTCGTCCTGTTTCCCCGAAGCCTGCTCACGAGCATGCCCGGTCGCAACGGCGATTGCAGGCTCCGGCAGCACCACAAGCTGCGGCACCTGCTTGTAGGAGAAGCCGCCGCGGATATCGCCCATCTTGCCGGCGACAATGCCCAGCGCCGCTTTTTCCAGATTACGGTCATAGCGCGTCTCGGCGACGGCCGGCGCGACCACGATGCCCAGAAGGGCCGTGCCACACAGAAGCGTCTTCATTCCAACTATCTCCCTGCCTGACGTCGATCTAGCAGGGCGCCGTTGAAAAACGGCCAAGGGACACGGTAAGCAAAACGCCAAACGGCAGTGTTAACAAGGCGTTACGAAACCGAGCCGGCAAACCGATTCAAGCGCTTGAGATTTTGATTCAGGCGCGCTGGGCGTGCACCGTATGCCCGAGCGCCGTGAATACGGTGCGCACGATGCCGGCAGCGTCAAGGCCGGCATCGGCATACATCTTTTCCGGTTTGGCATGGTCGGTGAACGCGTCGGGCAGCACCAGCGGGCGCACCTTCAGGCCGCTTTCCAACAGCCCTTCATGGGCGAGGAACTGCAGCACGTGGCTGGCGAAACCGCCGATGGCGCCCTCCTCCACCGTCACCAGAACCTCATGCGAGCGGGCCAGCCGCCGGATCAGATCCTCATCGAGCGGCTTGGCGAAGCGGGCATCGGCAACGGTGGTGGAAAGCCCGGCCGCGCCGAGCTCCTCGGCAGCGGCAAGGCAATCCTGCAAGCGCGTGCCGAACGACAGCAGCGCCACCTTGGTGCCTTCCCTGACGATGCGGCCTTTGCCAAGTTCGAGAACCGAGCCGCGTTCCGGCATGTCGACGCCGACGCCGTTGCCGCGCGGATAGCGGAAGGCGATCGGGCCATCATCGTAGCTGGAAGCGGTGCGCACCATGTGGCGCAACTCCGCTTCGTCGGCGGCGGCCATCACGACAAAGCCCGGCAGGCTTGCCAGGAAGGTGGTGTCGAAAGCGCCGCAATGGGTGGCGCCATCGGCGCCGACGAAGCCGGCACGGTCGATCGGGAACCGCACCGGCAGTTTCTGGATCGCGACGTCGTGGACCACCTGATCATAGGCGCGCTGCAGGAAGGTCGAATAGATCGCCGCGAACGGCTTGTAGCCTTCGGTTGCGAGACCGGCCGCGAAGGTCACTGCATGCTGCTCTGCGATGCCGACATCGAACGTCCTGGACGGGAACACTTCGCCGAACAGGTCAAGCCCGGTGCCGGTCGGCATGGCGGCGGTGACGGCGACGATGCGGTCATCCTCGCGCGCCTCCTGAATCAGGCTTTCGGCGAACACTTTGGTGTAGGCAGGTGCGTTGGCCGGCGCCTTGGCCTGCGCGCCGGTGATGACGTCGAACTTGTTGACGCCATGATACTTATCGGCGGCGGCTTCCGCGGGTGCGTAGCCCTTGCCCTTCTGGGTCACGACATGGATCAGCACCGGGCCTTCGCCATTGTCGCGGACGTTCTTCAGCACCGGGATCAGATGCTCGAGATTGTGACCGTCGATCGGGCCGATGTGATAGAAGCCGAGTTCCTCGAACAGCGTGCCGCCGGTGACATAGCCGCGCGCATGCTCGACCGCCCTGGTGATGGCGCGATCGACGCGCTTGCCCAGATAAGAGGTCAGCTTCTTGCCGAAATCGCGCAGGCCGACATAGGCCTTGCCCGAGGCGAGCCGCGCCAGATAGGCACTCATGGCGCCGGTCGGCGGCGCGATCGACATGTCGTTGTCGTTGAGGATGACGATAAGGCGGGCATCGAGCGCGCCGGCATTGTTCATCGCCTCATAGGCCATGCCGGCCGACATGGCGCCGTCGCCAATGACGGCGATGACGTTGTTGCGGCCACCGGCGAGGTCGCGGGCGGCGGCCATGCCGAGGCCGGCCGAGATCGATGTCGAGGAATGGGCGGCGCCGAAGGGATCGTATTCGCTTTCGGCGCGTCGGGTGAAGCCGGACAGGCCGCCTTCCTGGCGCAGGGTGCGGATGCGGTCGCGGCGGCCGGTCAGAATCTTGTGCGGGTAGGCCTGGTGGCCGACATCCCAGATCAGCCGGTCATCCGGCGTGTTGAAGACATAATGCAGCGCCACGGTCAGTTCGACCACCCCAAGGCCGGCGCCGAGATGGCCGCCGGTGTGGGATACGGCATCGACAAGTTCGGCGCGAAGCTCGGACGCCAGTTGCGGCAGATCGCTCTCGTCCAGCGCGCGCAAATCCGCCGGGATGCGGACCTTGTCAAGAAGCGGCGTATGCGGCGTTGCGTTCACGGGTGCTCAGGCTTTCTGTTCATCGGCGGGATAGGCTGCCAGCCGGCGAAAGTAAATGCGTGTCGGTGACGCGGAGCAATCCGCCCGTCAGCTCTCGGGCAGCGGGATGAATTCCTTGTCATCTCCTGGAACGATATCGAAGCGGCCTGTCTTCCATTCCTGCTTGGCCTGTTCGATGCGCTCCTTGGACGAGGAGACGAAATTCCACCAGATGTAGCGCTTCGAGCCAAGCGAAGCGCCGCCGAAAAGCATGAAATGCGCACCGGTTTGCGACGATACGATGATCTCGTCACCAGGCCGGAACACCAGCAGCCGCTCCGCCGGAAACACATCGCCCGAAATCGAAACCTCGCCTTCCAGCGTATAGATGGCGCGTTCTTCCGCGTCGGGCGGGATTTTCACGCTGGCGCCCCGCGCCAGGCGCAGGTCGGCGTAGAGCGTTTCGGAATCGGCCCTAACAGGGGAGCGCAGGCCCTGGAAATCACCGATGACAACGCGGCCGCTGACGCCTTCGGCATCGATCTCGGGAAGGCGCAAGACAGCCGTGTTCTCGAACACCGGCGCCACTTCCTCCTTGTCGTCTGGCAAGGCAAGCCATGTCTGCAGGCCCGAAATCGACATTGGCGCGCCGCGCAATTCCTCCGGCGTGCGCTCGGAATGCACGATGCCGCGGCCGGCGGTCATCAGGTTCACATCGCCGGGCTGGATGACCATTTCGGTGCCCAACGAATCGCGATGCCGGATCTTGCCGTCAAACAGATAGGTGACCGTCGACAGGCCGATATGGGGATGGGGACGGACATCGAGCGCCTGGCCGGCGCGCAGGATCGCCGGCCCCATGCGGTCGAAGAAGATGAATGGGCCGACCAGACGCCTCTTGGCGGTTGGCAAGGCTCGGCGCACCTCGAAGCCGCCAATATCCTTGGCGTTCGGGATGACCATCAGTTCGATCTGATCGCTGGCAAAGGCATCGCCGGCTTCAGGGTCCTTCCCCGGGAAGAAGCTCATGAACTCTCCTTGTCAGCGGTCCAGACCGCCTTGGCCGCATCAGGCAAAACGGAGCGCCGCCTTTGCCCGAAGTCTGGCCGCCACCTCTTCGCGGTTACGCGGATGCTGGTTTGTTTCGAGGGAATCGAGCAGTTCCCGCGCCGATGCCGCGATGGCCTCCACCGCATGGTCGAACGCATGCTGGTTCTGCTTCGAAGGACGCGTCGTCCCGCTCAGCTTGCGGACAAATTGAAGTGCCGCGTCGCGAACTTCATCGTTGGTTGCCGGCGGGTCAAAATTGAACAGGGTCTTGATGTTTCTGCACATCGCTTCCGTTTCTCCTCTTGTCCTGGAGCCGTTCCAATCCGGACGAGCTTGATCCTCAATCATGATCGTGTCCAAAAACCGGCGAGGCAAGACCGTCATCGCGACCCTGCCTCAGTCCGCGTCGAGCGGTTCCGTTCCAACCGGCTTTCCGTCGCGCGACAGCCTGATCTTCTCGACCTTGTCCTCCGCAGCCTTCAGCAACCGGTCGCAATGCGCCTTCAGCGCCTCACCGCGTTCATAGATCCGGATTGACTGATCGAGCGGCACGTCGCCACGCTCCAGGTCATCGACGATCTTCTCCAGCGCATCGAGTGCCTGCTCGAAGCTCATCGCCTTGACGTCTTCATTGGTCTCACCAGCCATTATTCATCCTTTCATCAGCCGCGCGACATGGGCCGCGACCGAAAATGCCAATCCCTGCAGATCGTAGCCGCCCTCGAGCAGGCTGACGAGCCGGTTGTCGCCGTGACGCGCGGCGCGTTGCATCAGCTGGCCCGTCGCCCAGTCGAAATCATCCTCGGTCAGATTGATCTCGGCCAGCGGGTCGCGGTGGTGCGCGTCGAAGCCGGCCGAAATGATGATCAGATCGGGCGCGAATTTGTCGAGCGCCGGCAGGATCCGCGACAGGAAGGCATCGCGAAACACCTCGCTGCCAGTCTGCGGCGCCAGAGGCGCGTTGACGATGTTGCCAGCGCCGGTTTCGTTCTTCGCGCCGGTGCCGGGATAGAGCGGCATCTGATGCGTCGAGCAATAGAGCACCGAAGGATCGTCCCAGAAAATATCCTGTGTGCCGTTGCCGTGATGCACGTCCCAATCGACGACGGCGACCCGCTCGGCGCCATGCTTCCTCTGCGCATAGCGGGCCGCGATCGCCGCCGTGTTGAAGAAACAGAAACCCATGGCGGTGGTTTTCTCGGCATGATGGCCGGGCGGCCGTGCTGCGACGAAGGCATTGTCGGCCCGGCCAGTGAAGACGTCGTCGACGGCCGCATTGGCGGCACCGATCGCGGTGATCACCGCCTGCCAGCTCTTCGGACTGGCGGTGGTGTCGGCATCGACGCGGGCGATGCCCTCTTCGGGGATGGCGGCGCGCACACGCGCGACGAAATCGGCCGGATGCGCATAGAGGATAGTGGCTTCATCTCCTTCCGGCGCCTTGACCCGTTCGAGCGCGGCAAAGGCTTCGTCGTCGAGCACGCGCTCGATAGCGCGCAAGCGGTCCGGCCGTTCGGGGTGGCCGGGCGGCGTGATGTGTTCAAGGAAGATAGGGTGCGTGTAGAGACGGGTGGCCATCGTCCCTATCTAGTGCCCCGACACGGCAATGGCCATGCGTTGCGGCTTGATCGCTGGGGAAAATCACGTCTGCGTCCATTCGCGTCGCTGCGGGGATTGGCGCGGCCGGGGCTTCGGGGTAAGGTCGCCACCACTGCCTGGTGCCCGCCGGCCTGTTTGTTCTCAGTCGCATTATGCGACGCCAAGTGAAATCCACTTGGCTGCAAATGCTCTGGCGGGAGAATCGGGAACACGGTTGAATTCCGTGGCGTGCCCAACGCTGTAAGGGGGACCGCGCCGGTAAATGCCACTGTCGATGACGGGAAGGCACCGGACGCGGGTTGATCCCGAGCCAGAAGACCGGCCTGGCAGGCATCGTCACCCGCATGGTCAGGCGGGCGGCATTGATTTGAAGTCGCAAGGGGACAAGCGATGCCGGAAGCCATGACCGCTCCTGTGGGCGATGGATTTGACCAGATGGCGCGCGACGCCGTCTACCGAGCCATGTTCACCAGGCGCGATGTTCGCAGCCATTTTACTCCCGAGACCATCGACGACGAGGTGCTGGCTCGGCTGCTGCTTGCAGCCCATCACGCGCCATCGGTCGGGTTCATGCAGCCGTGGAACTTCATCGTCATTCGCGGTGCCGGGCGCCGGGAGAAGGTACGTGACCTGTTCCTGGCCGCGCGTGAACAGGAACTGCCAGCAATCGAGGAAGAGCGACAAGCGCTCTACCGCAAGCTCAAGCTGGAAGGCATCTGCGAAAGCGCGCTCAACATCTGCATCACCTGCGACCGCCAGCGCTCGAAAGGTTCGCCGCTGGGGCGTTGGCACAATCCGGAGATGGATCTCTACAGCACGGTCTGCGCGGTGCAGAATTTCTGGCTGGCGGCACGGGCCGAAGGCATCGGCGTCGGCTGGGTCAGCATCATCGAGCCTGAGGCGTTGAAGCGGCTGTTGGCCATTCCCGAGCACGTGACGCCGATCGCCTATCTCTGCGTCGGCCGTGTTTCCGAGTTCGCGCCCAAGCCGGACCTCGAGACACATGGCTGGGGCCGGCGATTGCCGCTGCCCGAATTGATCATGAGCGAGACGTTTTGCGGCCAGGGCGAGGCGCCGCTCAAATCAGCGGTGTCGAGCCTCTATACCGTCGCCGGCACGCCCGCCAGCCCGGCCGATCAGCGTGTCGCGCCGGCCGTGTCCCAGCGCGAACCACCGAAGGAGGAGAGCGCCTTGTCCTTGAGGTCCCTGAACTTCGACGATGCCTCGGCCAGCCGAGCGTCCCAAGCCGGATCTGGCACCTGGCCGGCGATGGTCTTGAAGTAGACCTGCATCAGGCAGGCGATGGCGAAGGGCTCGATGAAGGCTGCCTTGAAGGCCCAGGCAAAGACGATGGCGAGCACGAAGGCCCAGCCGGCGAGCTGCCCGGGCATGAGGAAAAGAATGGCGCCGGCCGGGGCCAGCATCAGCAGGAAGATGACAAACGACACGCCCCACATGATGATCGCCAGCCAGACGGCGTTCTTGACCATGATCTTGCCGTTCTGGGCGTAGAGCACGACGCCTTGGCGTGCGGTTTCGAATGGCGAGGACGAGTTGATGCGGATATCGTAGCCGAGGATGATCTCGTCGACATAGGTGAGCGACAGGCGGATTACCGTGTTGATGAAAGACACAAGGCCGCTCAGGCCTGGAATGGGCAGGAAAGCGGCTACGCCGCCAAGCAGGCCGGTAATGGCGCGGATAGCGCCCTTGACCAGCTGGTCGACGACGAAAAGGACGTTAGCCTCGGCGAAACGCTCGGTCACGACCTCCTTTGCGTACACGATCTGGTTCTTACCGTCGGGAACGTCACGGCCGTCGATCAGATGGACCATGACGGCGATATGGCCGGCCTTGACGACGTAGAGGATGTATTCGCGGATCCAGTAGACGGCGATCGAGACGGCGCCAAAGCCGACCACGCCGCCCCATAGGGCAAAGGACAGCGGCCCGCCGGGATCGGTGGAGATATGGCCGACGCCATAGCCGACGGAGGCGCCCGTGCCAGTCGCCAGGATATAGGCCAGAGTGATGCCGAAATAGACGATCATGCGAAAAACAATGAAAGGCCAGGTCCGCATCATGATGGACACCGACCTGCCGATATCGAAATCCCACATGCCCCGAATCTCCCCTCAGAGAGGGCTGGGAGGATGCGCTCATCCCGAAGATTGTCAACCGGGGGGCGACGAGAAGAAGCGAGCAGCCGCTCGTTTCGCAAACGTTCGGAATTGGCCGAGGCTTCCGCGACGTCGTCATCCACGGGCGGAGCGACGCGAAGCGGAGCGCAGACCCGAGGATCCATGCCGTAATCTTGATCGAAGATCACAGCGGAGCAGAATTATGGACGTGGCAACACGTCGAAGTCGCGGCATGGATCCTATGGTCTGAGCCGCGTCGCTTCGCTCCTTGCTTCGCCATAGGATGACGAGGCAAGCGGACGCTTCAGTCAATCGCCAACGCAGGTGACCTGCCAGCAGGACCTTTCCGCCGCGTCGATCCCTCGGTGGACTACAGAATCTCGGTCTTGGCGATATGGATGCCAAAACCTTCCAAGCCGACATAATGGCGCTCGCGCGAGGCGATCAGGTTGATCGAGGAAATGCCGAGATCCTTCAGGATCTGCGCACCGAGGCCAATTTCGCGCCATTCGTTTTCGCGCCGGCGCGCCTCTTCGTGATCCTCGCGGTCGCCCGACGCCGGGCGCTTGCGCTCCTGGTGGGCGACGCCAACCGAGCCTTCGCGCAGATAGACGATGACACCGCGCTTACGCTCGCCCATCGCCTTCATGATGCCGTCGAGCCGATGGCTGGTGCCGAAGACGTCGGTCACCACGTCTTCGGAATGCAACCGCACCGGAACGTCCTCGCCGTCGCGGATATCGCCGAAGACCACCGCGACATGATGCATCGTGTCCCAGGGCAACGTATAGGTGAAGACCTGCGCCTTGCCGCCGAGCGTGTCGATCTCCGAGCAAGCCACGCGTTCGACCAGCGTTTCCTTGCGTTGCCGGTAGGCGATGAGATCGGCGACCGAAACCTGCTGGAGGCCATGCTCCTCGGCGAAGGCCGCGACCTGTGGGCCGCGCTTGACGGTGCCGTCGTCATTGACTAGTTCCGAAATGACACCGATCGGCGGCAGGCCGGCGAGTTTGCACAGATCGACCGCCGCCTCGGTATGGCCCGAACGCATCAGCACGCCGCCTTCGCGCGCGATCAGCGGGAAGATGTGGCCGGGACGGACGAAGTCGGAGGCGCCGACATTGCCGTTGGCGAGGTTGCGCACGGTCAGCGTGCGGTCGTCGGCCGAAATGCCTGTTGTCGTGCCGTGCTTGAAATCGACGCTGACGGTGAAGGCGGTGGTGTGGGCTGAATCGTTGTCGGCCACCATCGGCGCAAGATTGAGCCGCTTGGCTTCCTCGCGCGGCATCGGCGTGCAGACGATGCCCGACGTATTGCGCACGATGAAGGCCATTTTCTCGGGCGTGCAGTGGACGGCGGCAACGATCAGGTCGCCCTCGTTCTCGCGCCCGTCATCGTCCATGACGACGACGATCTCGCCGCGTTCAAAGGCACGAATGGCTTCGACGATCTTCTTCTGGTCGTAAGGCATGGACGCTCACTTCGTTCGCAGGGCAGTAGGGGAATAGGGCAGTAAGGCAGTAGGGAAAAGGAAAATATGTTGGGCAGGCAGGCTGCCTACTGCCTACTGCTACTGCCTATTCCCTGCCCTGTCTGTCCTCGATGGCGCAGATAATGATCGGCAATGGCGCAGGCAACCATGGCCTCGCCGATCGGCACGGCGCGGATGCCGACGCATGGGTCGTGCCGGCCCTTGGTCATCACCTCGATGTCATTGCCGTCCTTGTCGATCGACTTTCGCGGCGTCAGGATCGACGAAGTCGGCTTGACGGCGAAACGGGCGACGATCGCCTGGCCGGTCGAGATGCCGCCGAGGATGCCGCCGGCATTGTTGGACAGGAAGACCGGCTTGCCGTCGTTGCCCATGCGCATCTCGTCGGCATTCTGCTCGCCGGTGATGCGGGCGGCTTCGAAGCCATTGCCAATCTCGACGCCCTTGACGGCGTTGATCGACATCAGCCCGGAGGCGATGTCCTGGTCGAGCTTGGCGTAGATCGGCGCGCCGAGCCCTGGGGGGACGCCATCGGCGACGATCTCGATCACCGCGCCGACCGAGGAACCCGATTTGCGGATGCCGTCGAGATACTGCGTGAAAACGGGAATAGAGGCTGGATCGGGGGTGAAGAACGGATTTTCCGGGTCGCCAATAAAATTCCAGTTCCAGTTGGCGCGATCGATCGACTTTTCGCCCATCGACACCAGCGCGCCGCGCACCACCATGCCCGGCACCACCTTACGCGCGAGTGCGCCGGCCGCCACGCGCGCCGCGGTCTCGCGGGCCGAGGAACGGCCGCCGCCGCGATAGTCGCGTATGCCGTATTTGACGTCATAGGTGTAGTCGGCATGGCCCGGCCGGTATTGGCGGGCAATCTCGCCATAGTCCTTCGAGCGCTGGTCGACATTTTCGATCAGCATCGAAACCGGCGTGCCGGTGGTGATCATCGTCTCGCCGTCCTCGTCGAGCACGAAACCGGACAGCACCTTCACTTCGTCGGGCTCACGGCGCTGGGTGACGAAACGCGACTGGCCGGGCCGGCGCTTGTCGAGTTCGGCCTGGATTTCGTCGCGCGTGAAGCGGATACCCGGCGGACAGCCATCCACCACGCAGCCGAGCGCTGCGCCATGGCTTTCGCCCCAGGTGGTGACGCGGAAAAGATGGCCGAACGTATTGTGAGACATGGAAAAGTGCCCTGCCCGGCATCGAAGCCGACTGAAGTCTGCCTTCTATTGGCGTTTTCCACAGGGGTCAAACTGTGATCTGGCGGATTTAGTTTTGACACATTCGGTTGGTTTCTGCTCTGCTCCATTCGCCGTTGAGGATCCGCCGCCACCGTGCCGGCGCAATGACCAAAGAGGACGATGATGCGTACCCTGATTGGCGCTGTTGCCGCCATACTGCTGCTTTCCACCGCCGCTTTCGCCGGGCAGACCGAAGGCTTGATCAAGAAGATCGACAAGGACGCGCTGACCCTGACGCTGGATGACGGCAAATCCTATAAGCTGAACGCCGAGACCGATCTCGACTCGCTGAAGCCGGGCATGGACGTTGTCATTGCCTATGACGTGACCAATGGCGAGAACGTCGTCACCGACATGGAATTGCCGGACACCGAATAGGAGCCTCCGGCTGCGCACGGCCGGATCCATTCCGACAGGCTCGGAATCGAGCTCCCGGATGGACCGGACGAGAGTTAGCACTTGCTAATGCAACTCATTGGTAGCAGTCTCAGCTCGCGGATCCAGTCATCGGCTGGATCGGCGGCGGGAGCAGGACAATGTGCAGCGACTGCGAGGGCGAAGGGATCCGCCGGAGGGATTTCCTCAAGGTCGGCGCGGGGCTCGTCGCGACCGGTTTTGGCGGAGCGATCTGGCCGGCGCGCGCGGCCGAGGGCACTGCGACGCCTCTGCCTCCCGATGAAGCGTTGGCCGCGTTGAAGTCCGGCAACGAACGCTATGTCAGCCATCCGGAACTCTGTTCGATTGACCTTGCCGCGCAGCGGAATGCTGTCGCTACACACCAGGCGCCTTGGGCCACGGTCATCAGTTGCGCCGACAGTCGCGTTCCGCCGGAGCTGATTTTCGGCGGCCACGGCGTTGGAGAACTGTTCGTCGCCCGGAATGCTGGCAACCTCGTCGACACCGCGACGCTCGGCACGGTCGAATATGGCGCGGAGGTACTCGGTTCGCCGTTGATCGTCGTCCTCGCGCACACAAGCTGCGGTGCGGTCAAGGCGGCTTGCGACGTGGTCACCAAGAACGCCACTTATCCGGGCGCGATCGGTCCGATGATCGAGCCGATCTTGCCGGCGGCAATCGCGGTGCGGAGCGAGGCGGGCGATTTTGTCGACAACACGGCTAAGGAGAGCGCAAGGCGGACCGCGAGGCGCCTTGCCGTTTCAAGCAAGCTCTTGGCCGGTCTCACCGGGACCGGGAAGCTGAAGATCGTCGCGGCGATCTACGATCTTGAAACGGGTGTGGTGACCTACCTCGAATGATACGTTCATCCGGGCGACCGCGCTCAGGGTTGGGAGCCTAGCGAACCAACCTCGGATGAATAACCATCATAGCCAGGACAGCTACAGCCACTCCAGGCATTCACCCTGCAGCCGGAGCACGCGATCGTGCGGTATCTCCAGGTTCGCGGCCTCGTCCTCGGGCATCTCAAGCACGAAGCGAAACAAGGTCCGCATGACGCCGCCATGCGTCACGCAGATCGTGTTGTGGTCGAGCGCGTCGAATCGGGGCTTCACCCGTTCAAGCAGCATCTGGTAGCTCTCGGCACCTTCGCCGGGCGGCTGGAAGTTCCATTTATCCAAAGCGCGAGTCTTCTTCGCACGGGGATAGCGTGTCTCGAGCTCGGCAAAGGTGAACCCCTGCCAATCGCCGAAATTGACTTCAACGAGATCGGGATCGGTTCGATAGGCGAGCGGATCGAGCTTCATCGCGACGCGGATGCGCTCCATCGTTTCGCGCGTCCGCCTCATCGGGCTGGCGATGAAATCGAAATCCTCCGGCTTGTGGACGAGGCCGGCCAACCGATTCCCGTTTCCGGTGGCCTGTTGGCGGCCGAGCTCATTGAGATCGGTGTCGGCCTGACCCTGAAGCCGGGCCTCGGTATTCCACGCGGTCTGGCCGTGGCGCACGATGTAAACCAGCGGGTACATCAGGTCTTCCGGAGGTGAGGCCTGGGCCTAGGCGGAGGATTGGCGGGAAAGCTATTCCTTGACCGTCGAAATATCAGGCGCGTCGACCGCCTTCATGCCGACCACGTGATAGCCGGAATCGACGTGATGCACTTCGCCGGTCACGCCACGCGACAGGTCGGACAGGAAATAGACGCCGGAATCGCCGACCTCTTCCTGCGTGACCGTCTGCTTCAGTGGTGAATTGTATTCGTTCCACTTCAGGATGTAGCGGAAGTCGCCGATGCCGGATGCGGCCAGCGTCTTGATCGGGCCGGCCGAGATTGCGTTGACGCGGATCTTCTTGGCGCCGAGATCGACGGCAAGGTAACGCACGCTGGCCTCGAGCGCGGCCTTGGCAACGCCCATGACATTGTAGTGCGGCATCACCTTCTCGGCGCCATAATAGGTGAGCGTCAGCAGTGAACCGCCCTCGGTCATCAGCGCCTCGGCGCGCTTGGCGATGGTGGTGAAGGAAAACACCGAAATGTCCATGGTGCGCAGGAAGTTGTCGCGCGTCGTCTCGACATAGCGGCCGGTGAGTTCGTCCTTATCGGAGAATGCGATCGCGTGGACGAGAAAGTCGAGCTTGCCCCAATGCTTGGCGACATTGGCGAAGACCTCGTCGAGGCTGGCCGGATCGGTGACATCGCAATGGCCGGCCACATAGGCGCCCAGTTCCGCCGCCAACGGTTCGACACGCTTTTTGAACGCCTCGCCCTGATAGGTCAGCGCGATCTCGGCGCCATGGTCGGCGCATGCCTTGGCGATGCCGAAAGCGATCGACCTGTTGTTCGCGACGCCCAGAATCAGGCCGCGCTTGCCGGCCATCAGGCCCTGTCCACCCGCCATGTGCGTGCTCTCCGCAAGAGTATCTGCTTTGTGGAGAGCCCTATCGCACAGGCACAGGGCCCCTTCAAGCGCTCAAACCGGACAGTTCGGGGGACAAAAGTCGCCGATCAGCCTTTTTGGCCACGCAGCATCGCTTCCAGAGCGCTGTCACCACCCTCCGGCAGCATGATGCGCACATGAGCGTAGAGATCGCCGTGACCGCCGGCTTTTTCCGGCAGGCCCCTGCCCTTGAGTCGCAGCACCTTGTCCGAACTCGACCAGGCGGGAACGTTGACCGCGAGCCTGCCTGTCGGCGTCTCGACCGGCACCTTGGCGCCCAGCACCGCATCCGCCAGCGACACCGGCAGATCGGCATGCAGGTCGCGGCCCTCGATACGGTAACGCGGATGCCGGCGGATATGGATCTTGACCAGCGCGTCGCCGGGCTGGCCCGGCCCCTGCTCGCCTTGCCCCTTCAACCGAATGGTCTGACCATCCTCGACGAAGACCGGCAGTTTGACCGCCACCTTGCGGCCATCCGGGAACATCGCCGTCACCTTTTCGGCGTTCGCCGCTTCCTCGATGGTGATGTCGAGCGTGACGTTCAGATCGGCAGCGGTGGCGGGCTGGCGGCGGTCGCCCATGCCGGCGCCGCGCGCGCCCGAAAAGGCGTCGCCGAAAATCTGGCTGAAGATGTCGCTGTTGCCGTCGAACGGATCACCGCCTGGCCGCCCGGAGCGGAACTCGAATCGCGAACCGCCGGGCCCCTGCTGCTGGCGGCGGAACCCGGCAAAGGGGTCGCCGCCACCTGCGGCGCCTTCAAAGCCCTGGAAGCGCGGCTTGCCGTCGGCGTCGATCTCGCCGCGATCGAAGGCGGCGCGTGTCTTCTCGTCGCCGACGATCTCATAAGCCTGATTGGCCGCGGCAAAACGGTCCTTCGCCTTGGGATCATTCGGATTCTGGTCCGGATGATGTTTCTTGGCGAGTTTCCGGTACGCCGATTTTATATCCTTGGCCGATGCGTTCTTTGCAACGCCCAGCACCTCATACGGGTCGCGCATGCTTTCTGCCCTGGGGAAGGAGTGAGTCCATACTTGCCCCCTATATGCGCTTGCATAGGAAGAAATTCCAGTAGCGGACTGTCACATCAAAGGCGGAAAATCAGAGCGCCTTGAAGCCCTGCATGCGCCAGCCGCCGGCGCCGGCGAGGCAGAGTTCGCCCTCGAACATGGCAACGCCATCAAAGCTTTCGCGCGAAGCCTTGAAGCGACGGCAGGTCTGGCCCCTGTCCTTCAATTCCGCCAGCTCAATGATGGAGCCGCGCGACCCGGTGCCGGCATTCGCCCACGGCACGGCCTGGCCGCCGAGCTGTACGATGTCGGCGGAAGACACCGCATTGCCGATCGTCGTCTGGTCGGAGTCGCGATCCGAATCGGCCGGCTTGGCCAAAGTCGATGTGCCGCTGGTCAGGATCGAGCGGTCGACCTCGGCTTTCTCCAGGCTGAAGCCACCCGCGCCACAGCCGGCAAGCGGCAGGGCGATTGAGACGATCGCGGCTTTCGCGCTGGCCGAAGCGATAACGCCCCATTGCCTGCTGTCAAAAGCTTGCGCGATACGCGACAATCGGCAACCTCCCCGGCTTAGTGACAATTTGAGAAAAATTATGAGTGACACAGAGTTAACAACCAGTGACTTTACCGATGCGGCCGAGCCCTTTCGCCTCTTTGCCGCATGGCTGGAGGACGCCACGAAAAGCGAAGTCAACGATGCCAACGGCGTAGCGCTGGCAACCGTCGATACCGAGGGCATGCCGGATGTGCGGATGGTGCTGCTCAAGGGGTTCGATGAAAGCGGCTTTGTGTTCTACACGAATTTCGAAAGCGCCAAGGGCCAGGAAATTCTGGGCAGCATGAAGGCGGCGATGTGTTTCCATTGGAAATCGCTGCGCCGCCAGGTGCGCGTGCGCGGTCCGGTGGAGATCGTCACCGATGCCGAGGCCGACGCCTATTACGCGACGCGGCCGCGCGGCAGCCGCATCGGCGCCTGGGCCTCGAAACAGTCGCGGCCGCTGGAAAGCCGCTTCGCCCTGGAGAAAGCCGTCGCCGAATACACGGCCCGTTACGCCATCGGCGAGATCCCCCGCCCGAAGCACTGGTCGGGCTTCCGCATCGTGCCGAAGACCATCGAGTTCTGGCAGGACAAGCCGTTCAGGCTGCATGACCGGATGGTCTTTTCGCGCAACGCCAAGGGTGGTTGGGATAAGACGCGGCTTTATCCCTGAAAAGGGCCTCAGCCCTTCTTTCTGGTCATGAACGCGGTGAGCGCCTCGCGCGCCTCATCGGATTTCAGCCGCTCGCGAAAATGCGCGCTTTCCACGCCGATGCGGGCGACGACGTCGTCGCGCGAGCCGCGCATCAGGTCACGCGCGATCTTCAGCGCCTGCGGCGGCTTGGCGGCGATCTGGCGAGCGGCCGCCAGGACCGAGGCCTCCAGAGCGCTCTCTTCGACCACATCGTAGATCAACCCGGCAGCCTTCGCCCGCTCGGCCGAAAAACCCTCGCCGAGGCCGAGCAGGGCGAAAGCGCCTTGCTGCCCCAGGATGCGCGGCGCCAACAGGCTGGACCCCGCCTCGGGCACCAGGCCGAGATCGACGAAGGGCGTCTTGAACAGGGTGCGCGGCGTGGCGAAGGTCAGGTCGCAATGCAGGTTGATCGTGGTGCCGATGCCAACCGCGATGCCGTCGACACCGGAAACGATGGGCTTCTCGACCCTGGCCAGCGCCATCAGGAAATCCCAGACTTCCGTGCCGCCGTCGCCGCCTGTGGCGACAATCATGAAATCGGCAAGGTCGTTGCCGGAAGAGAAAGCGCCGGGCACACCGAGAAAGACATGGACGCGGATCGCCGGATCGACGTCGCCTTCGGCAAGAGCCGCCGACATTTTCGCATACATGGCGCGCGTCAGCGCGTTCTTCTTGTCCGGGCGGTTCATACGGATGATCTGGACGGCGCCCTGGCGCTCGACGAGGATATGGTCTGTCACGATGGTCCCTTCGAGCGTTGGAATGTTTCAGGTCGATATCAGCGACTTGCCGGCAGCGGCCAGGCTTCCGGCACCATTGATGACGCGCTCCTTCAAGGCGCGCGTTTCGCCAAGCAGGTTTTCGGCAAAGAAGCGGCAAAGGGCGATGCGGCCACGGTCGGCAAGCCCGCCTTGCGCCAGATAGGCGCCGCCGGCGGCGAATGAGATCAGCCTGAGATAGGGCGTGGCGCCGGCAAGCGCCGCGTCGGTTGAGCCGTTGGCCAACAGTTCCTGCAGGAAGCGCGTCGCCTCGTCGAGATCGGCAAGCGCCCGGTCGAGATTGTCCGCGGTGCGGCCAAAGCCCTCGATGTTGGAGGTGCGGACCGCATCGGCGACTGCTTTCAGCTCGCCGATGTAGAAATGCACATGTTCGCCCCCGCCGAGCAGCAGTTTTCGCGACACGAGGTCGATTGCCTGGATGCCGTTGGTGCCTTCATAGATCGGCGCGATGCGCGCATCGCGATAGAGCGCTGCCGCGCCCGTCTCCTCGATGAAGCCCATGCCGCCATGCACCTGGACACCAAGCGAGGCGACCTCGACGCCGACATCGGTCGAAAAGGCTTTCGCAAGGGGCGTCAGTAGATTGGCGCGGTCGCGCCAGTTGGCGGCAGCCTCGCCCTCGGCGACGCGGGCGCGGTCGATGGCGTGCGCGCAGGAATAGCTGATGGCGCGCGCGACCTGGGTCAGCGCCCGCATCGTCAAGAGGTTGCGCTGCACGTCGGGGTGATGGACGATCGGCGCCATGCCGGACCCGGCATAATCTGATGCCTTGCCCTGGCGGCGCTCATTGGCATAGGCGATCGCCTTCTGGGTGGCGGCTTCCGCGACGGCTACCCCCTGCATGCCGACGGCCAGACGCGCATTGTTCATCATGGTGAACATGCAGGCCAGGCCCTTATTCTCTTCGCCGATCAGCCAGCCGATGGCGCCAGGTTTGGCGCCCTGGAAACCATCGCCATAGATCATGGTGCAGGTCGGCGAAGCATGGATGCCGAGCTTGTGCTCGAGGCCGGAACAGAAGACGTCGTTGCGGGCACCGAGCGAGCCATCCTCTTCGATCAGGAATTTCGGCACCAGGAACAGCGAGATGCCGCGCGTGCCGGCGGGAGCATCCGGCAACCGCGCCAGCACCAGATGGATGATGTTGTCGGTGAAGTCGTGCTCGCCATAGGTGATGAAGATCTTCTGGCCGAAGATGCGGTAGGTGCCGTCGCCGGCGGGCTCGGCGCGAGCGCGGAGCGCGTTGAGGTCCGAGCCGGCCTGCGGCTCGGTCAGGTTCATCGTGCCCATCCATTCGCCGGAGACGAGCTTTGCGAGATATTTCGCCTTGAGCTCTTCGGAGGCATGCTTGTCCAGCGCTTCGACGGCGCCCATGGTCAGCGTCGGGCCGATGCCAAAGGCCATGGCGGCGGAATTCCACATTTCGAGCGCGGCGACGCCGAGCATGGTCGGCAGCGCCTGTCCGCCATATTCCTCAGGTCCGGACAGCGCGTTCCAGCCGCCGTCGATCCAACGGCGATAGAGTTCCTTCCAGCCCGGCGGCATCGTGACGGCAGCGTCCTTCAGCACGGCACCTTGTTCGTCGCCGATCTTGTAGAGGGGTGCCACCTCCTCGGTGGCGAAACGGCCGGCCTCGCCAAGAACGGCATCGACCAGATCCTCGCCGAGATCGCCGAACGTGCCGGCATCGAGCGCTGGCTTCATGCCGGCCACGTGCTTCAGCGTGAACGCGATGTCCTCGACCGGTGCCCGATACATGCCGCTCGATCCTCCTGATACATCGGCCTCGCCGACCCTAGAGCCAGTACCGCCGCAAAACCATCCGCCTTTGGGCGGTCTCCCATCTTCTTTTTACGTAAACACCAAGTGAACACTTATTGCTCAACAATCTCAACCACATGCCGCAAACCCGAAAACCTCAACCCACGTTTAACCCCACACCCCAACATTAAAGCGCACGAATGCGAGACGCGCCGAAATGCGCCCATGTACGCATCTGACCCATATCCCCAGTGTGGCGCATTGCCTTTCGATCCCGCATTATGTCGCTACACATCTACTAGCAGGGACATATTGTGACCGAAACAGAGACCGCCCGTTTATCCCGAACTCTCCCCGACGATCAGCGCGATAAACTGAGGCCGTTCGCTGATGACATTCGCCAACGGTTCGACTCAGGGGCGAAACGAACAGTTCAAAACGCGGTGGAAATTGGCCGTCTATTGTCGGAAGCGAAAGACCGCCTGCGTAACAGCGACGAGGGATGGATTTCATGGGTCGAGCTTGAGTTTGCAGGCCGCCTGTCGATGAAGAGCGTTCAGGTTTATATGCGAATAGCGCGGTTCGTGAGGGACTGGCAGATAAACGTAGAATCTACGTTT
This sequence comes from Mesorhizobium sp. B4-1-4, assembly GCF_006439395.2. Classification (NCBI taxonomy): domain Bacteria; kingdom Pseudomonadati; phylum Pseudomonadota; class Alphaproteobacteria; order Hyphomicrobiales; family Phyllobacteriaceae; genus Mesorhizobium; species Mesorhizobium sp. B4-1-4. Next base: position 787,515 of record NZ_CP083950.1, on the reverse strand, counting down.
TTGAACGTGTCGATCCTTGCCGAATGTTCGATGAAATCGGCGGATGAAAGGCGCGTTAGCGATGTCATCAAAGCCACGATATATGGCCCAATAACGCTAGATCACGCGAAGGCGATTCTCTACCCTGAAAAGCCCATCAAGAATAAGCGCCCCGAGCCCGAGCCGAACCTTGATCCCTCGCCACTCGAACCATCGGGCGAACCATACCTCACGCCACTGTGGTTTAAGCTCATGGTGGAGGATGTCGAGGCGCGCCTAAAAGGGATGGATATCTATCAGCACCTAATGCACGTCGCGCAATCGAAGGGCGTGCGCCTCACGTTGTCGGCACCTGGGAATCCTGAGTATGAATTGCTGATGCCTGACAATCCCAAGGAACCGCACGATCCAGATGCGCCGGATTGGGCGAGGGTTAAACGCGATAAAGTTAAATCTGTCGGTGACGGGTTTCCCTTGTCTTTCAACCCCACCAACTGAACAGGCGAGCGAGGACGCCTTTGCGCTTGCCCTGCAAAGAATCGATGAGCGATTGCAGCGGCGATACAATGCGAACTGACCTCGTTCGACGCTGCAGTTCGGCCTCGCGCTCGGCTTCCTCGATCTGCGCATCATAGCGCTTTTGGTCGATCGCTATCGCCCTCGCCACAAGCTTACGCTTTTGCCATTCCCAAGCGCTCATGCCTTCGGGGATATTCTGAGCATCAAACATCGTTAATCCGCCTCCTGCCCGCCAACATATCAGCGACGATCGCCTGGATGCTGTGCGGGTCTTCGACAACGTGAAATGCTGAACCCACAAGCGCCTGCTTGATCCTGGCCACGTCGTCACCGCGCTCCGACAATTCGCGCCCATGTACGTCAGTGTCTGCTCGCATGTTCATGCTAGGCGCGACAGGCTGAGGCGTCGAACCTTTGCGCCGCCAATCAAACGCGCCATTGCCGACCTGCACCATTTCCCAATTGTCGCGGTCATCGTTCTCGCCAAGCATCAGTTCAGTGATTGCCCATACCAGCGCGTCAACGCGGTCGGGCGATCCTTCACCCTCGAAACCGTTGCCGCTCATCAAGCAGCATTGATCTTCAAGCTCATCGAGATTCCCAACATGCGAGACACGGCCTTGCTCGTACAGGGCGGCAACAGGTTCGGCGCGAACGACCTTGCCTCTTGACGCATGAACCGCTTTGTATGGCACGCTAGGATCGATGGTGTGGATTGTCGCCTCGACCATCTCGCCGCCGAAGTTCACTTCAGCAACGATGCGGTCGGCTTCAAATCGCCGGTACGCTTCAACTGCGCGCTTTCCCCAGCCCGACGGCGACAGGTTGCACGAGTAGTCTGCAAGCACGTAAGCACGCCCATCGACGCCCAAACCCACCACGACGATGCCTGTTGCGTCGCCGCCCCTCGAACCTGTCGGGTCGATGGCGACGACGACGCGCACTAGGTCAACAATCGTTCCTGGCTTGCGGCGCGCAGTGTCGAACCATTCCCGCTGCCAAAGCGCGCCCTGCATGTCGTCAAGGATTTCGGCGTGCAGTTCCTGCCGACCGAGACGGGTGCCCTCGTACTTCTTGGTGATCGAACGCATGAATGGTTTGGCGAGGTTCGCCGCGTTGTCATAGGTCGAACCGCCGCTGATAACCGTACCTTCGTCTCGCATGATGTCGCGCAAAAGCGCCATCGGTTTCGGTGTGGTCGTCACGCAGCATTGCGGAACGATACCGAGGCGCAGGCCGAATTGCAGCATATCCCAGGTATCACGTGCATATTGCCAAGCGCATACTTCATCGGCCCACGCGGCATCATGCTGCGGACCGCGAAGACGATCCGGTTCCTCGGCTGAGTAAAGAACGGCTTGCGCACCGTTCGCCCAAATGATGCGCCGCTTCGATGGTTCGTAAACCGGGATGCCCATGTGATCGCCATTGATGTCGCGATCGTGTTCCCAAGAAACGGCGATGATGCCGCTTTCGCCCTGCACCATCACGTCGCGAGCATCGGCGGCGGTGGCGGCGACGAGCGCTATTCGCTCGCACCCTTCCTTGGCCTTCTCGCGTACCCATTCGGCACCAGCGCGGGTTTTGCCGAAACCGCGCCCTGCGAGGATCAACCATGTCTCGAATTGCTCGGGCGAAAGCTGTTGAGGCCGTGCCCAAAACCGCCAGTTGTGCGGCAGGTACAGCTTTTCGTCTTCGCTGAGTCCTTCGATAAACGCCCGGCGCTTGTCAGTGTCGAGTTTTGCGAGGATCGCCGCTTTCGACAGGATCGTGCTCGATAAGCTTGTTGAACTTGCGGTCGATGGCATCGACTAATTCCGCCTGTGAAGTTGTGATGTGCAGGTGCGTATTGATCTCGACCTTCTCGCGCCATTCGGTCGGCGCAAGGTTCTTGAGCGCGAACGTCGCGACCACAGCTGAGCGACCGTCGCGCAGCGCGGAAGCCTGTTCCTTTTCCCAATACAGGACTGCCGCCGCCCTGCCCCGTTCGATGGCCTCAGCGAGTTCAGGGTGCTCAAGCGCCCATTCATCGAACAACTTGCGACTGATACCTGCAACGCCGCAGTAGGCCGTCACGGTGTGGCCCTGCTTCATATACGAGATGACGCTATCGCAATGCACGGCACTATAGACGCGCACAGCGCGAGGTTTCGCTACTGAATTGACATCGAAGTGCAGCTTGAAAGGCATAACAACCTCGCCATGTACGTGAATGACTGTTGATCACATACAGGTTTGCGCAAATAAATGCAAGTATCTCCAAATAAATCTGCAAGCATACTGACCTGTTATGTTTACAGTGCGCGCAAATTATGCGTTCAATACACAGTCCCTACGACGGGGCCACCACGCGCACTTGCTGCAACCCTGATCCGGTAGTGGTGGCCCTCGTTAGGGACTCGAAAGGGACACAACCAATGCCGGCATCAGCTCCCATCAAAGGCCTCGACCAGATCGAGCATAATCCCGTGCCACGGGGCGCGCCTGATTTGCGCCTCGAAACCGTCGCTGGCCTGCCGGCGTCGATGGTCGAAGGCGTCGTGCTGTTCGGCGAGCCAACCGCGATCAAGTACGCCGCGCTCGCAGATGGTCAGCTGTTCGAAAGCATTCCCGTCACCGATCCCCGAGCCCTCAAACCAATTGATGAGCCAGCACAATGAGCATTCTAACCAAAGGTTATGACGATGCATCCCAGCGCCTTTGGTACATGAAGGCGGCGGTTGCTTCGCTGATCGCCGTCAGCAAGGGCGATACGAAGGCGCTCGCTGACGCGGAACTGATGGTAACGAAGCTCAAGTCCATGCGCGCCGATGCGGTGCGAGTGCCGACGCAGAAGAATCTTACCGGGGCTGTGATCAAGCTCGACGCGTCGTCGGTCAGCAGTGACTCGGGCGTCATCGCCGGGTGGGCAAGCACCTCCGACCGCGACAGCTACAACCACGAGGTGATGGCCGGCGCCTTCCAAGCGTCGATTGATAAGCGCGGCCTGACCGGTCCGAAGGGCATCAAGCTGCTGCTCGATCACGATTGGACGAAGCCGGCAGGGGTGATCACTACGCTTGAGTATCGCCGAGGCGGCAGGCTTTGGATGGAAGCCAAGCTCAATCTGGATATCGAATACGTCGCGGAACGTTACTCGTACTTGAAACAGTCTGGTGGCGCGAACTTCAGCGTCGGCTTCATGTTGGAAGATTACGAGGTCGTCACGCGAAAGGTCGATGGCGGCGAGGACCAGTACTTGCGCATTGATCGCGGCGACCTGTTCGAAGTGAGCATTGTTCTATTTCCGGGCAACGAAGCGGCGCAGATGCAATCCGTAAAAGCAGGGCCTGAGCATGCCGACACGATGGCGCGCCTGGAACGCCTGCAAACGCTGATACGCACGGCGAAAGGTCAGCTGGCGTGAGCAAGCTTCAAACCCGCAAACCAGCACGCGATCCGGTTCGCCCAGCTGACGAGAACATGTCGATGGCCCCAATCTGGCCGCGCGACAACAGCGGCCCGAGCGAGACCGCGCCGGCGCCCATGTACTCGATGCCTGCGCCGCAGCCCGTCGAACTGCTTGCGCCCATTAGGCCCTCGACCCAGCCCATGAGCGCGGCAAAACCTGCTGCCTCCGTGGCACCCTTGCCGCGCACCCAATCATCCGATCTTCGCGCCCGCACACTCGATGCCATCGACCGCCTCGCGACGTTGGCGGACCTTCAACAATTTTACGCACAATTAGCACAGGGCAAGGAACCATCATGAGCACCGAAACCGACAAGCTCAAGGCCATTCGCGATCATATCTGCCTGCTCAGCGAGCGCTCGATTGAAGCTGTCGCGGTCGAGTGTGGCGTCGGCATTCGCGATCTGAAAGCGTTCGATCTCCCGTCGAAGGCAGCGAAGAAGGTTGTCGAGCGCATTTGGCCGAGCAAGACCATTGACGACGTTACCGGCGAGATTGTTTACAAAGATGCGCAGTCAATCGTGCTGACGGTCGCCGAACTGCGTAACGACGTGCGCAAGCAGCTGACCGATATCGTCGGTTTGTCGGCGCGAACCAACGTTCCCCAGGATGATCTCGTAGCTTTCGCCTACAACGGCGCAACGCTCACCGACGCGCAGATCACCGCAATCGCCAAAATGCGCAACAAGAATGCGGGATACCAAGACGGCAAGTTCGTCAACACGTTCAAGACTGGCATTCTCGGCGACGTGTCGAGCCCCATCATGGCCGGCCCCGCATACGATCCCACCGTGCCCGTGCTGGTGAGCGAGGATGAGCGCGACACGCAGCGTCGCCGCACCGAGCAACTGCGCGGCGCAGAAACAGGCGTCGGCAGGATGAACCCCGCCGCAACGCTAGGGGATCGGGCTTAGTCATGAGCGAACTTCACGTGCCAGTCGATCAGCCCGCGGTACCGTCCGATGAGTCCACGTATCGGCTGCGTGAGGTCGAGCGCGGTTCCGCCACCGACAAGGCCTATGGCGAGCGAATGCGCGAGCACCTGGACACGCTCAGAGCATCCATGCCGACGCTACCGGACCCGAAGCCAGCGCCCGCGCCGAGGCCCGCGCCTGTGAAGTGGCGCATGCCATGAAGCGCCAGTACCTTTACGACGTGATGCGGCACGCTGAGAATCAGGACCTTGCCGACCGCAAGAAGGCGAAGTCTGACGCCGACGTGTTCGCCGATTTCGCACATACAGGGCGCGATAAGTCGGGCCGTGTCAGGTTCGCGAGCGACAATCCGAAAGTCGTGTCGCACCGCGATCAAGCTCACTTCTTCCGCACGTTCGAGAAGCTGAAACCATGAGCAAGCCCGTTACGCCGATCAGCCTGCCCGAACCCTCGCCAGAAGTTAAGGCGATCATTCGCGAATACGTGGCCAAGCAGGAGGCGAAGTACGGGCCGAACTGAAAGTATTTCAAGGCGCGTGAACTGACGAATGAAACCGCGCCCGTGATCGACCGACTTTACAACGTGCTTAGGCCCAACGACAAAGCACAGCTTTTTGGTATCCTTCTTGGTCATCACTCCCCCTTTAATCTCTACTGCCGGAGAGGGATCGTTGAACAGACGACCTTCTTTTCGGCGTCCGGCACGCTTGCCTCCTGTAGAAGCGCGATCGTCGCTTCGCGCAGTTGGTCAGGAAACTCGGTAGGGCCGATAATAATGCGATTAATAAGCTTCGGAAGCTCGGCGCCGACGAATCCATCCTCAGGGTAATCCTTGAAGGGAATGCTGTGGACGACCTGCGGCACACCGCGGATCAATTCAACACTTCGTTCAAGCTTGTGGGAGGTCGAAAAGCGCGGGTCAAAAATTATCCGCCATTCTCGCTCCTCTCGGAAGCCAGGATGCTTCGTACATAAAACAGCGAAGCGAAAGGCAGCAAACAGTGAGTTGATAAGAGCTTGCCGACCCTGACCTTTCAGCAAGGCGCTATGGGTTTCGATGCCTTTGGTCACGCGGTCGAACTGAGCCGAGAATTCGCCCTCGTCCAGATAGGCAACCGGCGAAGAGACGGCGCCCAGCACCGTACTGGTCGAATAAAATGGCTCTGGGTTCAACACCACTGCTACGCCCGCCGGGCCGCCGTAAGCCCTCCACATTGACAAGCGGCCGAGGTCGTCCTCATCGTCGCCGTGTTCGGAAAGGCAGCTTATAAACGTCTCCTTGCCGAAGAGCGGCACCCAACCATTCAAAAGGCCAGTCAGCTCCTCAGCAATCCCTTCGAAAACACCGTCCACAACCGCTCGGAACCGTTCGCCGTTCGCACTGTTCCAGGCCGCCCTAAGGCACCTGGTGCCGTGCTCGATTTCCATAAAATCGTTCATGACGGTCGCGTTGCGAAGCCGCATCTTTTTCGACCGGATGATATGGAAGGCCGTTTCCGCGCTGCAGTAGTGAACGAAGCGGGTCTTGGCCGCCAAAACTTTCATGTACTGTTCCACGGCGACCGGGTGGAAAATCCCAAAGTGGATCAGCTCTTCTTGCGTCACTTGCATTTCTAATACCTATCCGCGTCGGTGCGCTCCGGAGCCTCGTTACCGGGCCTCACCCGGTAGTCTTTCAGATCCTTACCCGGCTCGAAATGGGCGCGGAAGGCCTCTTCAGCCTTTTTCCCGCCCCTGCCCGTCCAGCCCTTCTGTTTTGCGCGAATCCAATACTTGAACTGCGGCACCGCGCGGCGGACCTTGCCCGGCTCCGCTGGGCCAGCCTGTTTCGCCCGCAGCTGCGCGAGGTTCTTTTCAAGGGTGGCTATCTGCTCGGCCAGCTTGCTGTCACGGACGGCGGCGGCGTCCGCAATCAGTTTATCCAGCTCATCAATGGTCATGCCGTGCAGGTTCGGGGCGCCAGCCATCGGTCTCTCCAGTGGGGCCGGACGGTACGCTTAATGGCTAGGAGAATCAAATAACCGAGCCGGTTAAAGGGTTTAGCGGTTAATGGCCGAAGCATTTGGTATTGTCGGATGTGGATAAATAACTATTATAAAATGCTTTACAGTATTATCATCTGCCCGAACCAGTTTGGTCATGTTGATGATGAAGTCAGCGAGCAGGCTGCCGATGACGAGGCGGTGGATAGCTTTATCGAAACCGAGGATGAAGCCCGCGCGGCAGCTTTAAGGTTGGCAAAGCATGTCGGCTACCGCGTCGAGGTCGAAGCCGTAACCGTTCGCCGTGACAATTGGCAATCCGAGCCCGCCTTCCGCGTATTCCCGTGGTCGAATTGAGGGAGGGTCCGATGCATGAAAATCACAATCGCCCTTCTCGCACTGGTGGCCTACCTCGCCATCGCTGACATTACCTACGACATTGCCCGACATCACCAGTTCGAGCAGCCTGTTGCCATCGGCACGGCTGTCGCTTGGCCGGTGTTCTGGGTGTTCATGGCCGGAAATTAAGGGGGTCGCAACGAGGAAGCGTACCCCGCCTAACCGCCCGGGATACCAAATCCAATCAAGCCTGCGATTCCGGCCTGCTTAGCCAGTGCGGCCCACCCGTATATCTCGATGAGAAATCGACCGTTGTCGGTCACATCCCTAGCCACCCCGACCTTGTCAGAAATAGCTTTGAGGGTGTCGAGCGTCTTTTTAACGACGGCTGCAGCTGGCGGGTTGGTCTGCGTAGCGTCCGGAAAGCCACGTTCGAGCGCCATGTACGCGCCAATTACGTCCCGAAGCGACTCTACCGTGTAGCCCCAGCCAAGCCACTGTAGCCGGTCAAGCCGCGTCCTGCACCGCTGTAATCCCTCCATGAGAGCCTGGCGCAGGAAGTCTTGTTCGTTCAGCTGGATATCCTGCAGCCAGGTCAGCAGGGAATCCACGAGACCCACGATCTCTTTGGCTTCTGCTTCGTCCAGTTTCGGGTACCAAATCTTCGTCCGCACCTGACCCGATAGGGCGTTGATGGCGGCGGCGTGCGGACCTTTCAGAATGGCCAAGCCGCCGCCCTTGACGTTCCAAGCCGTTATCAATGCGTTGCGGCTAAATGCGGACTTGATGGATTTGATATGGCCGCGGATCTCTTCCCGCTGGTCCTCGTCCAACTCTAGCTCGTCCAGCACCCGGAGAAGCAATTCCAGACGCTCTGCGATTGAGAAGATCACCTCATAAAAATCGCGAGACCATTGCTCCACTCCAATGGTTGTAGCGATGTGCTTATCACCCGGCTGGTCAGAAGACCCTCCCAGCTTTCTACAGATATCTGCAATCTCACGCGCGGGATCGGTTTTGGACACCATTCTGCATGCACCTGAGAGTTGCTTGGTTGTTTCGACGGCAACATGTCTACCGTTAGGACGACCGAAAGCGCAATAGAACCCCACGCAGCTTGCGTTGCTGTTCACAGCCGCCATAGACTCGTCCTCTCACAGGAGGCGGCCAGTCGACTTGACCTCGGCCCAAGTGTGTTGAGCGTAAAGCGCTGCCTGACCGTTCTCCTGCGCCCAAAATGGCAGGGGCACTTTCTTCGCCCATGTCGCATGTGTAAGTCCCTCCGGAGGCGGCGGCATGGGTGGAGGCGGTGGCGGAAGTTTGGCGGACTACTTTTTCAGCAGCAAGAGCGCTTCACGCACGAGCGACGGCAGACTGCCTATGCCGAGCAAGTCGATAAGCTCGCGGGCCTGTGAATGGGTGATGCCGGTTTTGTTCACAAGCCAGTTGACGTGCTGTTCCTTGGCAGTCTGAAGCTCGCGGTCGCCGCCCTCGCTGGACATGGCTTTCCTCCCGTTGGGCGAAAGCACGATATCGTCTCTTTCAAGCATCCGCTGCCAGGTTATGCGCGGGCGACCGGATAATCATACGCCCTAACCAGAACCATGACTAGGATGCTCGTCACACTACGCCCTAGTCACCTGAATCTGAAGTTCGGTTCATTGTCTTCTGGCAGAAGCGCTTGACCGACGCGAGGATTTGGTCGGCGGATTTGACCCATTTGTATGGGGTCGGGTTCTCGTTGTGGGTTTCGATGAAGGCGTCGATATCAGCTTCCAGTTCTGCGGTGGAACGGTGTACGCCGCGCTGCAACTGCTTTCGCGTCAGCTCTGCGAACCACCGCTCGACCTGATTGATCCAGGATGCCGACGTTGGCGTGAAGTGAACATGCCAGTGTGGACGGCGCGCGAGCCAAGCCTTGATCCTCGGCGTCTTGTGGGTCGCATAGTTGTCCATCACCAGATGCACGTCCGGGCCATTGGGCATTTCGGTGTCGATCCGCTTCAGGAAGTCGAGGAATTCGGTGGCCCGGTGACGCTTGTAGCAATGACCTATCACCGCCCCAGTGGCAACATCGAGCGCGGCGAACAGAGAAGTCGTGCCGTTGCGAACATAAGTATGAGTACGCCGTTCGGCGACGCCCGGTGCCATAGGCAGAACCGGCTGCTCGCGATCCAATGCCTGGATTTGCGATTTCTCATCCACGCATAGCACGATCGCCCGGTCCGGTGGTGACATATAGAGGCCGACGATGTCCTGCACCTTATCAACGAAGAGCGGATCGGAGGAAAGCTTGAATGTCTCGGTACGATGCGGCTGCAGGCCAAACGCGGTCCAGATCCGACGGATGGTGGTATGAGAAAGGCCGCGGTCGGCTGCCATCGAACGGATGGACCAGTGCGTGGCATCCTTGGGAGTGGTGTTCAACGTACGCTCGACGACCTGAGCAACCTGGGCATCGGAGACAGTTCGCGGTCGACCGGTACGATATTCATCTGTCAGCCCTTCAATACCATCCTGTACGAACCGACGGCGCCACTTGCCAACCGTGTGCTCGTGAACACCCAGGCGTTCGGCAACGTCTTTGCTTTGCAAACCCTGCGCGCACAGCAAGACCATCCGGCATCGATCCGACAAGGAGCGCGGCGCCTTATGCCGGCGCACCTGAGATTCGAGGAAACCTCTATCCGCGTCGCTTAGAACGACAAGGTCCGCCTGCCTGCCAGCCATGAATCAAACTCCTGCTCTTGTGACAGAAGCCAAACAAAATGAAGCTTACTTTTGTTCCAGGGGACTAGGGCGCGCAATCATCGATAGGGGTACGCGTGTAGGGTCAGGGTCGCCGAACGCGTTTACTGACGCTGTGCGGGCGGAATGCGATAGGTTCGGGAGCGCCCGTCGCTAATACGTCAATACGGTATCGAGCTCTCTTCCTCGACAGGCGGCGGCGAATAGCTCGAACCGTCATAGAGCAGCTTGATATCGATCACGTCGCCGTCGATGCGGCTGAGCTTGTCGAAGATCGTCTCGATCGTCTGCTCTCCGGTAAACGTAAAGGACCGATCTTCAAAGAAGGTCAGCCACAGTTCGCTCCCGTCGTGGTGACTTTCGCCGTTCGATTCTCTGCGGCGCACTTTGGCGACGACGACATAACGGTCCATTCAATTCCCTCCCGGTTGCTACAGCATCGGTAGCACAGCAAGCAAAATGTCGGTAGCGGATGGGCAATATTGAACCTCAATCATGCACCGAGAACACTCCCCTGCCCGCTGTATGTGCGAGTGCGGGTATATCGCGACGACGATGCGACCTGCACAAACGAAAACGGGCACCCGAAGGCGCATCAGTTTGCACGCGCAGCGGTGCTCGGGCACACTTGCGAACACGCGGGATGCGACAAGGATGCAGGCTGGGGTTTTGCGAGACCTAGGTTCTGCTACGATCATCGCGGAAAAGTTGAGGGGGAACGTTTCTTATGAGCGACTTGCCTGAAGTCCCAACACTCCCAACCCCGCAGCTTCCGCTACCCCCCAGTGAGATTAGCTTCCGAAATCATGTCGAGCAGGAGTGGGAGAGAATAATCCGATTTTGGAAGAATGGCTGGGCCGATGAGTCAAGACTGTCGAACTTGGAGAGCTTGATAGAATTCGAAAGAGTCAAAATATTTGACAACAAAATGCCAGATTCAAGGCCGTTCGATTGGGGAACGGATTGGATTCAGGCGAAGCATGTTCACGATTTCAACGTCGATGTGGTGAAGAACAGGAAACAGCATGTCGATGACGTTAAAAAGATGTGGTTCGAATGGACCGAACGAAGCTACACCTACTTCTCAGACGTGAGCCTTGAAGCTCTCAAATCGATGGTCTTGATTGATGGTGCGGCTATTATCGCTGCCCTGACTGTTCTTTCGGGGCAAATCGCCCAGCCTTGGCATGCTGCCGTACTCGTCGCGAAGCTGACCGTCTTCACGTCGGTTGTCAGCTTGTTGATGATGGGCATTGGGCATTCGGTACTGTTTTTGCGAATGGACGAGTTGGTTAGCCGAGTGCGTTCTGTGCTAATAGGGCACACCAAACACAACAAGCTTTATGCTATACCGAGGTATCTCAAGCGATATGGCCACCCGGCGACGCAGCTGGCGAATTTACTGATCTTCGGTTCGATCGCAGTATTTGGCATTAGTGCATTTTTCTCGGCTTTAATATTGCTACTCGCGGCGGGTCCTTCCGCGCTCCCTTAGTTCACCTCCCGAAAGTCCTTGAGCGAGGTATGCACAGCTTGTCTTCACCCTTGAGAAACTTCACCCGTCCAACAAGGCTGGGCCTCAGCCATTCGGACGCTATGATGCGCTCGTTAATGTTGATTAATCCAATCCTCGACAGCGTCGATAAGTTCCTTGCTGGCTCCTATGGCGTTGCGTATTAACTTAGCGACGTTCTCTCCGTCCAGTAGAATAGGCTTACCAAGTTCACCCTTAGGAACGTCCAGGCGTCGCAACTTGGCTACATATTCTTCGTCTGCAAAACCAGCTCTGTGGATCATAACGTTCCTAACAGCGCTCAATTCATCTAGCGCCTTGTTCCCCAGCGCCTTATCAATACGGCCAGCTTTTTCGCTGAAAGCTGTGGCGTATGCCTCTCTGATAGACGAGAGCCTAGTGAATTCGAAACGACGCTGCTCGCGAAAAATTGAACCCATACTAGAACGTAGATCGAACCGATGTTTTTCAACTAGAGCCAATGGAACTGATTTTAACTCTCGTTCGATTTTCGCGCTGGTCTGTTCAGATATACCCTTCGCGGAATACGGCTTTATGCGCGCGGCGCTTCCCTTTAACGATGAAAGAATTTCTGGGTGCGTGTTTAACGCGGCCTCCCAAAGATCGCCTAGCATGGTCTCAATTGCCGTCCAGGTCCCCGTCGTATGAGCAACTAACATATTTAGGAATCCGTAGGCACCAGTTGCCGTATCAGTAAGTCCATCCAGGGCTTTGGCTGCGCTGAAATGAAACTCACCCGCCTCTTCATCCCAATCAGGTTGACCCATTCGAGCCAATTTTTCTGTATTGAGGGCGCCGAGCATTTCCAACCGACGGGCCGTTATTCTGAGCCTCATATCTGAGGGGATTGAGATCTCGTCTCGCACCAAGCTGCCCGTTAATTCGAACTCGGCAATGTCATTTGCCCTTTGAGTAAGAGCCATTCCTCCGGCTATTGAAGTCGGAAGCAACATAAGAAATCGAATACGGGCAACATTGGCTCGGAAGGCTTCGCAGACGGGCACTAAACTCGGCAAAGTTGGAAGCGGTAGCTCCCAATTTTCATGGGCCAGCTTCGTAATCTCTTTCATTTTCAGATCGCGAACAGGGAAGTTCGGAATTGATGCCATTTCGTTGCCCTAAGAAGCTCAGTCACGATCTTCCGGCAATATCACTCAACCGTACGTATTGGGAATTGATTTCCTTGTTGCACAGATTTATGCGCCTGCCGCCCTGTCGCGCTCGAGCGTGATGCAGGCGAGCATGAGCAAGCGTGCTTGCAGAACCAGTTCGCGGTCGAGGTCGGGGATAAGTTCGAGGACTTCGTGCCAAAGCTTCATTGGTTCCTCAATACAGGAACCATCGCTGCAGTCGAAGTTGGTGATCATGCGAACCGTTCGCCCCAATTGCCAGGCGGCAAGGTCGCGGTCGTGTTGGTCGTCGGTGACATCGATCTCGGGACCGAAAAAGTCGGTGTTGCTGAACATGCTATTGCAGGCCGCTGCAGGCGTTGCCGTCATGGATGTATCCATTTGATTTTGTGAAGGTTTTCAATGTATTGCGTTGCCGATATTGCTGTCAATGGGGCGTGATTTGCCACACGGGGTTTATCGCGTTTCTCGTACCGCCGTAATCGAGCGGGTTATGGTTTCGGTTATGACTGTACGCCCCTGGGGCATGTGATTGCTCGGCGCATGTGGCACATGTGGCACATCTATCGGGGTCGGCAGGACAGGGCTCGGCAGGAACCAGATTCCGTTCACCGCCCGGTAATTCGTGATGACGGTGGTCCGCCCAACAGTCGTTATCTGAACCTCAAGAGGGATTCCGTACAGTTTATCGACGTGCCCCGGCACAGGAACCGCGCAGGCATGAACTAGGCACGACAGGCGTTGGTATTCTTCTTCCTGCACCCACTCATCCTGATGATGGGTGAACATGTGATCAGCAAAGGTCACACCGGCATTATCGCCGAGGATCACAAGGAACTTGAAAGCGATATATGGGTCGAAGTTTTGCGGTTTAATTTTCTCGGCGCCGGTGACCACCACCCTATAAATGCCGGTGCTCAGACGACCGTATGGTTTGCGGGGAAGCGTCGCCCAAAACGGGATGGGCGGCTTTAACGAGATATCGCTCATTGGTTGGGTTCCTTTGGTTGAGGATTGAAGTCGAGCGCCCCTGTACGTGCTTGCCACACGCCGTTGACGCATTCGAACTTTGAGAGGTATGCGTCGTTCTTGGCGCGCGCCTTCGCGAGCATCACGCCGAACTGATCTTCGGTACGGGCGTATCGGTCGGCGCCGTTCGCTGCACGCCCGGCGAACTTCAATCGCTTCGACGCGAACAGTATGCGGTGCACCTGCTCAGGATCGCCCGTGACCTTGTCGAGATCGAGCACAAGCCGAAACGTGTCGCCCGACCAGTTGCTAGGCGTTTCGCCGTCGAGCATCCGGCGACTTGAAGCATTCAGCGCATCGATCACCTGGGCGTCGCTGAGATCGAGGCGGCGACCGTGTTCTTCACATACATGGGCAGTTGTGCCCTCAGTCTTCGCAACCGGGCGTATCAGGTCGATCGATAGGGCATAGGCGATAAGTTCGTTCAGCGCGGATTGCGCATTCGGTATGGACGCACTCGATCGCGGGTGCAGGTCGCCCGTCATATGCACGTGACCATCGCGGTAAATGTGGCCGTACTGGCGAATTGCATACTTCGCTTCCGGCGTTTGACCGAAGACGAGGATATGCAGTCCCTTTCCCGACGATGAACGCTCGATCCAGGCGCCGCACTCGATCGCCCATTTGAGCAGGCGATTGATCTGCACGTTTGCGGCGTCAATAGCGCGTTGCCGGTCCTCGCCGTCGAGGGAACCAAATGCACGCTCGGGATTGTCGAGGTCGATGACCGTCAATCCTGTGCCGTTGACAACGAAGGTAGGGCCGATCGCGTCGCCCCGCGGTGCCGTTCGCAGTTGATCGTATGTCGCCCACGACGTCGGATCGTTGATCGAGAACCGCACGCCGCTCGCCGACCTGGGCGCCTTGTCGCCGAGGTAGAATCCCCAATGCGGGAACGAGCGCAGTTGAGCAGGCATCGCGTCAATGCGCCCCTGTACGCGCTGGTCGCGCACCGCTGCATCATGCGCAGCCTGTTGAGCGAGGGCGTGCGGATCGGTCATCGCGCCAACCAATCGTGATTGAATAGGTCGACAGGATAGCCGTACTTCTCGGTCGCGATCTCGGGGATGCGATCGCGACGAATGCTATCATCCATCGGTATAAGTTCGGCGCGGATTTGCGCAAGCAGAACGACATGCTCGCGCTTGTCTCGGAGCGGATTGTGCGCTGACATTGCTTCGACTTGCGTCCAGAATATCTGGTTGTCGCGATACATGTGTACTATGTCATTGTACGCTGTCATGTTGGTCGCCATCAGTTCGTCCTCTCATTGATCTGCACGGGGCGACCGATGACGCGCCCTTCCCTGAGCATGACGCGGTAAAGCGAACCGTCGTCGGTGCGCACGTCGATGGTGTTTATTGGCATTGGGATCGAGCGCTGAAAAGCGTTGGCGGATTCTCGAGGGTGCAGGACCATCATAGCAACACCATCAAAGTAACTAGTGCGACGGTAAATAAAATATCGACCAAATACCGTCTTATAATTCGAATGCATTATATCTTCCTCTGGGTTACGTCGAACATTTGCGATCGAATTATTTGCGGTCGGCAATGAAAACGCCTGTTGTGTTTGCCGCGTAATCACGATACGTGTATTTCAAACGACATGTCAACACGAATGTTTCAAAATTGCGAGGTATACTTATGGATGCGACCCCACCATTCAATCCTATAGTTGAAAGCGGGTGTGAATACATCAAGCGTGGCAAATCTCCGAATGAGATCAAGTTGCGCATGGGGTTCACGTTTCGCGAGTTCACGAGCGCTCGGCGACGTGAGATCGCCGCAAAACTTGGCGTCTCTGTGCAGACGTTGACGGACTTCGCCACGAACCCATTCGTTCGCGAATATCAGCCGAGTACCGTTCGCGGCCTACTCGCCGAACTGTGCGAGGATATGGACCCGGCGTTGATCGGCCTGCCGCATCAAACGCCTGAGCAAGCGGCGCTCGCGCCCGACACCAAAACCTACGGTTGGACGATCGTCGGTGATGTCGCGTATGAGTATGAACTTCCTGGCGGGAAATTGACGGGGCGAAGCGGTCCCGTTAAAAAGGATCCGAACTGCAACAGCGTCGCCTGCCGCGCGCTGTGACACCGCAGTCCCGCCTGAGCAATTCCCGCCTGAGCAATTCGCGACACCCGATAACGCGTAATCCCTCGGAAAACAAAAACCCCGCCGACTGCGACTAACAGCGACGGGGTCAAGTTGGGAATATATAATGCTTGACGAACATATGTCAGCGCGCAACTCACGTCAAGGGGTTGTGTCATGAATACTCAGAATTCCGTCGAAATAGTTGCCCTTCTTCGATCGCTTATTGACGAACAACAGATGAGCGAAGCGGATGCAATTATGCGAGCTGTCGAAACCTGTGGACTTACAGCATTGCAAGTCGTCGAATATTGGCAGGCACATACTGCCGCGCAGCACGCTGTTGAAGCGACAAGAATACCTGTCGAATACAAGAAAACCGAACACGCTGTTAGTGTTGACCGGTATCTCGATGCATTGAGGACAGTTAAGGATCGCGTGACGATCTTTGCCACTGACGGGCGATTGGTTGATCTAGCGGATCACAAGTATCGGGCGAAAGTTTGGGTTCGGGATGATGCGGGTACGAAAATTGCAGTCGAGAAAGAACATACGATTTTCGGCACGTCGCCTCTGACAATAACCGCGCTTGACGACGTGATATCGCGACATATCGAGTCGACGCAGTATGACGGCAAAGCAAAGAAACCAGTCGAGGTTGGCGTGCCGCCCAAGGTTGCGCCGACCATCATCGGTCGATCGACCAGCGCACATTCGTTCCGGCGCCTCAATGGCGTGATCGGATGCCCATCGCTGCGCCCTGACGGTTCGCTGATGGTACGACAAGGACATGACATCGACACAGGTTATTACCTCGCTTGTGATGTCAGCGCATTGTGCGAGATTGAGACCCATCACAAGATGATGCTCGACAATCCGGATGAAGGTCAGGCGCGGGCGATGCTTCGCCACGTTCGCCAATTGCTGGGCGGGTTCCCGTTTCACGATGCCGGCGAGGACGAAAGCACAGGAATAACGCGCCGCCTGTATGAGGTCGATCCTGACAAGGTCACGTTGTCTGAAAGCGTTGCGCTCGCAGGACTGATGACAAGCGTGTGTCGCTCGATGTTTGACGTGGTGCCTGGGTTCTGCATCAGTGCAAACGGGTACGGCATCGGCAAAACGTTCCTGAGCGAAATATTCGGATTCGTTGTGACAGGGCGCCAATTGCCGTCATACTTCTGGTCAACGAATAACGAGGAGAACGACAAGCTGCTGGCGACCTTATTGCTGCAGGGCATCGCGTTCGGCATCCTCGACAACATCAACGGTCGGTTGATGAATACCCTCCTGGCACAGTGGTTATCATCACCCCGCCCTGAACCGCGTCAACTCGGTTCGAACACAACCATTCAGGTACGCCAGTGGGCGACGCTGTTCATGAACGGTGTCAACCTCGCGCCTTCCGACGACCTCGAACGCCGCCTCTTGTACTGCGACATGATGACGGATACCGAGCGTCCGCAGGACCGAACATTCAAGTTCAACCCTATGACCTCGGTGCAGCAAAATCGCGGTCAATACCTGCTCGCCGTGTTGACGATCATGCGGTGGCACATGACCACAGGCGGACAGTTGCCGTCGCATATTCGTCCACTCGCCGGGTTCGAAGATTGGTCGCACGCCGTCGTTGGCGCGCTTGTACGTCTTGGTTGCCCGAACCCGATCAAGTCTCAGGCGCGCATTCGAGACAAAAGCGCCTCGGCGAATGCCGATGTCTCATTGTTCAAGGCGATACGCGAAGCATTCAAGGAAAAGGGTGCGACAACGACCGAGTTGCGAGCACACGCAGTCGCACATACAGGGGGCGAGTTGTTTACGGCGCTGATGGCGCTTGGTTGGGACAAAGGCGTGTTGCCGTCGGTCATGTCGATCGGAAAACATTTGGGCAATAAGGCGAACATGATCACCGGCGGATTGAAACTATGCTGTCATAAGAATCGAGTGAACCAACAAGAATGGCGTGTTGAAGTAGTCGATGCGATCAAAGATGCATAGGGTGCATAGGATAAACGCAAGTGTGCTTTTGGTGTTGTGCATAGGGTTGCATAGGTTGAAGGGAGGTTTTCCCCTCGACCCCCAAATTATTGCAATGCGATTTTCACGCGTAAAGGATGACGAATACCCTATGCATCCTATGCAAACGCCCTCAACCCCTTGCGCACCAAGGGTTTCGCCCGCATAGGGTACCAATTTTTATCCTATGCATACCCTCTGCAAAGCGCCCACAACCTATGCAGATCATCGATTTGGCATCAAAAACGTGCGTGTTCCTCGAGTTTGTCCGCCAAATCGTCGCAAATCGGGCATGCGCCGCCCTCCCCTGTACGTGAGTGACAGCTACCGTCAGTCGTTCCCCCGTGCTACCGATGCGCCAACCGTGGAGGGATTCAATGAGCCGTTGTGTCGTCATCGCCAAAGTGCTTCGCCGCGAGCCAAAGGGCACAAGCAGCATCGACCATAGCGAACTGTGGACCACCTTCTTTGAGGAACAGGCGTACACGTTTACCGATGACCAGCCGATCTCGGCGATCTTCGAACGGATAAATCGAATCCGCAGCGACGTGGTTGAGATCAGGCTGGCGGATGATGGAACGAATTATCCGATGAGGGATGAGCAGGGCAATCTGGTCTACTAGCGCGCCGTTATCCGATAGCGTTGACAGGGTGTGTGGTACAGTTCGGCGAAGGGGAGAATCGCTGAATGACCGACAAGTCGCAGGGATCGCGAAAACAACTCAGAAAGCTCTCGGGGAAAATTCCATCTCCTAGCGAGATCGAAGAGATCATGAATGAGTTGCACAAGTTCCCTGATATCGCCGTTTCGATCACGGGCGCAGCGATACTCGATGCAGCGCTCGAACAACTGATAATCTCAAAGCTGAAAAGCAAGGGATCGACGCTGCTCGATCAGCTTTTTCAGAACCGCGGGCCGCTGTCGGACTTCGGATCGAAGATTGTGATCTGTCATGCGTTCGGCCTGATAACGTCGCCGATGGCCGAAGAACTCCAAGCGATCAAAGCCATCCGTAACACGTTCGCTCACGCTAAAGTGCTTCTGACGTTCGATAACGAGATCATCGGCAAAGAGATCAGCGCCATGATGATGAGCGGCGTCCTGCGCAGCCAGACACCGCTGGCCGGCTTCGAAAGCAACCGATCATGCTACATGGCCGCAGTCCGGGTTACGCTAGTGATGTGCCTGCTATTGGCCGAGATTGATGAAGATCCTAACACAGCCATGGAGAATGCGTTGAAGAACTAATCGACACGGCACGCGACTAGTCGCCCGCAGCGTCCGCCGCCTCACGAGCCCGGCGATGCATCTCAGCGACCCATTCCGGCGATCCTTCGACCATACCATCAGCGCGCCCTTGCAGCGCCAGCACGTCCTCACGCCGATACCTGGGGCGGCCTGCCGACGACCATTCGACGCGCTTCAATCGGTAATGTTGCCGAAGCTGCCAAAAGCGCGTTCGACCGATCCCGAGCAGGGCAGCGCCTTCATTGGCGTTGACGGTGGCGGATTCCTGTCCTTTTGTGGGGCTATTCGTGGGGGCGCTCATTTCGCTGCAACCTTATGCTTATGAATTTATTGGACATTATCCGCTTGATTGACGTTTTTCGTCGGAACGCCATCAACCAAGCGCCAGTCTTCGATCGCCAAACGACCGTCGATGAAGTCGGCCCAATACTGCAGCGCCACGCGCCGCTTAGCGAGGCCCGACGACCGGCGATAAGATGCAACCGTGCGGTCGCCGACACGATGGCTCAACACTTCCTCGGCCGTCTCATACGGGACGTCGGTAACATCACCCAGGAAATCGCGAAGCGATGAGCGAAAGCCGTGGACGGTCACGCCCTCAGGTGTCAGGTGAACGAATGCACCGTGCGACATGCCGCGAACCGCGCCGCGCGCCCCCCTCACTGACGCGTGTGGCGCGGTCGTTGTGTCGGGTGATGTCGTGATACCCCTTGACGCAACCGCGCGCCCTCCGACACGCCTGCCGGCACTGGATTGCGGGAACACGAAGTCGCCATCCGTAAGCGCCCGCTGGTCGCGGATGATCGTCAACGCTCGGTCCGTAAGCGGTACAGTGTGCAGGCGGTTCGCTTTCATGCGCCCGGCTGGGATCGTCCATACCGCCGTACCAAGGTCGACCTCGCTGAAGCGCATTTGCGTTGCCTCGGTCTTGCGAACGCCGGTTAGGATGATGAACTCGAGACAGCGAGCGGCCTTGGCGCCCTGCGAAACCTTGGCGCGCAAGCCATGTACGAATGCGGGCACGTCCTCATACTGCATAGCGGCGTTGTGTTTATGCTTGTGGTCGAGCGTCGTGATGCGACCCATGATGCGAGCCACGGCAGGGTTCCCCTCGCGCAAGCCCTTGGCGACGGCGGTATCAAAGACACGCCGAATGACCGAAAGGATGAAGCGCTTTTGCGGCACGCGATCATCGAAGGGTTTGAGCACGACGCGAATATCCTCGACCGTGATCCCCTTGACCGCAAGGGACGCGATCGAACTGCATGCCTTGATAGCGTTGTCCCATT
This sequence comes from Mesorhizobium sp. B4-1-4, assembly GCF_006439395.2. NCBI lineage: Bacteria > Pseudomonadati > Pseudomonadota > Alphaproteobacteria > Hyphomicrobiales > Phyllobacteriaceae > Mesorhizobium > Mesorhizobium sp. B4-1-4. Next base: position 767,221 of record NZ_CP083950.1, on the reverse strand, counting down.
TGATCTTCTCGCGCTCGACGTGACGCCACTTCGCCTTGAGCACCGCGAACGTCTCATTGGCAACATCGCTGAACGTGACGCCTGTCGCTCGATCCGCTTTGCGCGCTTCAATCGGATCGACGCCACTAGCGACTTGATCGCGACACTCGCCGGCCAAACCCCTCGCGGCGGCAAGCGACATCGCACCGAAACCCATCTCACGACGACGACCGCCGAATGTGTAAAGGAACGCCCACGTCGCCCCATTCCAGTACAGGCCCCCGCCGTCGCTCAAACGACCTGGCCCTTTGAACGCCTTAACTTCGCGATCCGATAAAAGATTGATGCCTCGCATCTATGACCCCTTGAAAATCGTGGGCCGATATCTCGACCCCACAATCGACCCCACAAAATGAAGATGCACAATGACGGGCGCTGATGAACACAGGATCATATTATGTGAACACTCGCGAACACTCAAGCCAGATAGCACAACAAAATCAATGGTCCAAAATGCACGTTCGCGAACACTGATGAACGCTCAATGCTACGGATCCAATTTTTTACGTAAACGTCAAACTTTGTCACGCGGATTTTGCAATCGCGCTGGCCTAAATTCCGTCGAAGCCGGATCAAGTCGACCGGCGAGACCACAACCAGCCGACCGGAACATCTCATGCTCGCCAGACCCGACGCTTACCGCTGCATCGAATGCGGCCTGCCCTATCGCGCACCGGGTCTGGTACCATGAGGGCAGGCGGGAACATGGTGCGGCCTACGGGTCGGATCGCGGCATATTGTGCTCGCCGCAACGCTCGTTGGCCCACCACCACAAGCGCGCCGCCGAACGCACGCTGCAGCAGGAGCCCGCGTCCGACCCGATTGAATTTCCGCCGGGTCCGGCGCTAGCCAGATAATCGTCCGCCAAGCATCTTGCGTTGCCGGCCACGGAAATGACCATCCTGTCGTCTATGTTCAGAAGGCGATCTTTACGCCCAGCTTGCCACTGACGGTCGAGCTGTCTTGGGACCACTTGCCCCGAATCTCACTGCTGACGGTGGTCGATTGGGACATTTTCAGATTGAAGCCTGCCGACACCGCCGCCGAGAAGTACGCATCTTCGAAGTTACTCTCGATACCGGATACGCTCGCGGTGTTTGAATAGCCGAAGCGCTGCTGCAGATCGGCTCGCGCGTAAGGGCTGATCACCATACCGTTCCCGAGTTGATAATCGGCATAAACTCCAGGTTCGAACTTGATTGCGCCAAATGACAGGCGGCTTTTTCCGTACGAAACGCCAGAGCTGTCCGTGTATTCGTCGCCGGTGAAACTAACACCAAGCAATCCACCACGCAGATCGAACCGCACCCGATCGGTCAAGTTGAAGATGTGGCCGATCGACCCCGTTACGGCGTAGCCTTGTGTGTCATACGTGCCGGAGCCGAGGCCTGTGCTTTCGACATCGGTGTTGCCGAGGAACGCCGATGCAGCCACAAGCATATAGCTGGTGCCGCGACGATAGAGCCCATAACCGCCGAACATACCGCTTCTGTTGGTGGCTTCGCCGTTAGGAGGAAAGAAACCGAGCGCATTGGCGTCTACCTTGGCCGATGCATAACCGCCAAACAGACCCAAGTTTAGTCCGTGCTCATTGTCGAAACCGAAATGCTTTGCAGCGTTGAAGTCCACGCTGACCGCAGCGGAAAATTCGTCAACGTCGAAGTCCGGTCCGGTGGTCACGATCGGTCCCCGTGAAATCGTGAAGCCGTCGTGCTCCGTGTGCGCCAACTGGCCGGAAGCGAAGACGCCGAACGGCGTCGACAGAGCTTGCGGGGGCCCGTTCGCAAGGCCGACATCTGACTCGATTGCGTCATCGACAACACCCAGAAGCGCATCGAGGGACGTGTCGACAACCGCGCCGTTGGCTATGCCGTTGAGATAGCACTGCCCTGACAGAACAGTTCCCTCACCAACGAAAATGCAGGCGGCTGCCTTCGAAGGCAGGAGGACGAACATAGCACCGATCGAGAGCGCAATCGCGTTGACCGGGTCAAAATACCATTTCCTTGCTATCATTGTCATTTCCCCTCTTTGTTACAAGTAAGACAATAATAATCAGGGATGCAATTCGCCGACGATATTCAAAATATCCGTCCGGCTTCAGCGTGCGCGCTCAGCATACTGCGATCGCACTATGACGATTATGACAGGTTACGCCCTGGGAAGATATGGTTTCGCATCGAATCGGCTTCCGCATGCCGGCGCGGCTGGGGTCCTTGCCAAGCGAGCCTTTTGAAGCACGTGTAAGACGATGGTTCGCGCCGCCCCGCTCGGCCGATCAAACGCGGTCGCGAGACCCTCGCCCTTTCTTTGAGGCGGTTTGTGGTGTAAAATTCAGTGGTCTTCGGAGATATGGGTTTCCGCCGTCCGAGGGGACGGCGCATCAGCCGGACGGACACTTCGACGGCGCGAACGTTGTCGCAGCTGAAACGAGCCCGTGACATGACCTACAGTTTCTTCCGGCACTTTGCTGCGGTTCTGCTGGTCGTGTTTTTCGGCTCGATGGGTGCCCAAGCCGCGGTCGAGGAAGTGCTTGCGTCAAAGCCAAGCAAGCGGCTTGCCATCGTCATTGGCAATTCGCATTACCGAAGCACCCGCCTTCAACATTTGACCAATGCGGTAAACGACGCCACACAACTCTCCGAAAGTCTGAAAAGGCTGAATTTCGACGTGCTGACGGGGCTCGATCTTTCGTCGGACGGGTTTGCCAAGCTCTTTGACAGGGCCGACAGCAAACTCGCAACCGCCAGCGCTGTGGTGATCTTCTACGCCGGTCACGGCGTTCAGTTGCAGAGAGAGAACTATCTCCTGCCTGTCGATACACCCGATCCCGTAACCCTGGAAAAACTGACCGCGGGCGCGATCAGGCTAAACGACGTGATCGCAAAATTTTCCAACCGGGAGAGGCAGACATTTATTTTTCTTGACGCTTGCCGGAACAACCCGGTCGGCAAAGGCGCCAGCATCATGGATGGCCTTGCCCAGGTCGAAGTGGGCGAAAACACGTTTGTTGCCTTCGCGACCCAGCCAGGCAACATCACGGCCGATGGCTCGGGGGACAACAGCCCCTTTACCACAGCCCTGTTGAGGAACGTGGAGATTCCCGGGCTCAGCATCTCGGATATGATGATCCGCGTTCGCAACGAGACCGAGGCACTCACCGCAGGTCGTCAGGTTCCATGGGACCAGTCGAACCTTCGTGAGCAGTTCTATTTCACCGAGCAACAAGAGCTCGACCCGGCTCAGTTGAGCGCTAGCCTGTCTCGCATTCTCTCGGATCCGGCCGCCAAGAAAAAACTGCAGGTCGAGCTTGCTTCCAACGACCTACAGACCGCCGTGCTTATCGTGGGACAAACATTGCGATCGGCCGAAATTTCAGTCCCGCCCGGCGCTTCGCCGGAACCGGGAGGTACGCAGCTTGCCAGCCTTGAAGGAGCCCGGCAAAGCGTGGTTTCCGGTCTTGAAACATTGATCGTCGGCACATCGGCAGGTGAGCCGGGCCCTGCGAAAGCGACCGACCTCGCACGCAACATCCAGACGGAATTGCGCCGCTTGGGCTGCTATCGCATGACAGCCGATGGGGATTGGGGCAAGCACTCGGTCCAAGCTCTCAACAACTACTATAAGAACACCAAGCGGGCCGCGTCGGCGACCGAGCCAACGGTTGAACTTCTGGGCGATCTCTTCTTGCACTCCGGCCGTGTCTGCAAAGATCCGGTCATCGTGAAGGTCAAGCCGGCGAAGGTCGCGTCGGACGCCGCTCCGCTGCGCAAAAAGGGAGCGGCGAGCCGAAAGACCTCCACGCCCTCGCGTTCGCCATCGTCGCGTCCCGCCGCCCCCCCTCCCGACATCAGTGGCGGAATTGGTATTGGCGGTGTGTTCTAACCTGGCACGGGGTGTTCCCAGCATCGAGAAGCATTCCTTAACCATGACGGTTCAGGATTTGCCTTTGATCAACGGGGATTCCCTGTTTTGAAATTGCCAAGGCGTTTCCATCGCCGTTCAAAGAGCGCTGTGCCAACGCTCGTCAAACTCTTTTTCCCTGGGGATGCCGCTTCTCTAAAACCTCTGTATATTTTCTGGCGACACGCACTGACGGCTCTGGCTTTTGCGGCGACCGTGGCGTTGTCGACAGCGGCAAAGGGTTCGGACTTCTCCGAGCCGTGGAAGAACGCCGACCGCGCGCTGGTCGTCGACGCCTACGAATACAATTCCATCGACTGGGCACAACTTGCCACCGACAAGCGCATCGTCGCCTTCATCAACAAGGCTTCCGACGGCATGCCGCCGCCCTATTTCTGCTCCGGCGGCGATACCGAGGTGAAGCTGTGCAAAGCGTTGTGGAAACGCCACGCGGTGACACGCGAACTGTTCCAGACGCGCAGGGTCGTCGCCAAGGCGCTCGGACTGAAATGGGGTGCCTATCACCTCGCCCGCCCCGGCAATCCGGTCGAGCAGGCCAACAATTTCCTCGATTTCGCCGATCCTGCGCCCGACGATCTCATGGCTCTCGACCTCGAAGGCAACGATCCCTCGCAATGGATGTCGCTCGACGATGCCGAGGAATTTGTGCGCCAGGTGCATCGGCGGGTTGGACGATTCCCGATGCTCTACACCAACGGCAAGACCGCCCAGTTCATCGCCGACAACCACTACAAATACCGGCTCCTGTCGCGGCTGCCACTCTGGTACGCGCGCTACAAGCCTGACATCGACGTGCATTTCCCGATGGGCAACTGGCGGGGCTACGCGCTCTGGCAGTTCTCGTCGCAGGCCAATTGCGGCCGCTTCCGTTGCCCCTACAGGGTTGCCGGCACGCCCGACAACATCGACGTCAACGTCGTGCCGACGGATGCCGTCACATTGCGCCAGCAATGGCCCTTCGGCGGGCTGATCGACGTGCCGTCCGACTATCTTGCCAGCGTGCCGGTGCCGCTCTCGAGGGAAGCGGCGTTGGCCGGCAAGGCCACCATCATTTATGCCGATGTGGCGACGCCGCCGACATTGGAGGAAATGGTCGCGGTGCTCGGCTCGCGCTGGTCAAAATTCCGCGACGGGTTCCGCATGCCTGTCGTGAAGACGGTGCCGCGACGGTCAGGCTTCGGCATCGTCCAATATGTCGCCTGGAAGCGGACCGGACAGCGCTCGCCCGCGCAACTAGACGCCGCGTTTGCCACCGCCGACCCGGTCAGCACCGCTTCGACCGAGCTCGATCACGGCCAGCAGTAACCTGTCATCTGGACGTCAGCCCGCCCGCTCGCGCGCCACCGCCTGCCAGCCGATATCGCGGCGGCAGAATCCATCCGGCCAGTCGATCCGGTCGAGCGCGGCATAAGCCCGCCTCTGCGCCTCGCCGACCGTGGCGCCGGTCGCCGTGACATTGAGGACGCGGCCGCCATTGGCAACCAGCGCACCGCCGTTGATTGCCGTACCGGCATGGAACATCTGGACGCCTTCGCCCGCGGCGTCCTCGACACCGCGGATGACGGAGCCTTTTTCCGGCGTACCGGGATAGCCCCTCGCCGCCATCACCACGGTGAGCGCCGCCTCGTCACGCCAGCGCACCGACATATGCGCAAGCTGGCCGTCGGTTGCGGCGTTGAGCAGCACCAGCAGATCGTCCTTCAGCCGCATCATCAGCACCTGGCATTCCGGATCGCCGAAGCGGGTGTTGTATTCGATCAGCTTCGGCCCGTTATCCGTGATCATCAGGCCGGCGAAGAGAATGCCGGTGAAGGGCGCGCCGAGTTCCGCCATGCCGCGCATGGTCGGCTCGATGATTTCGCGCATGGTGCGCTCCACCATCTCCGGCGTCATCACCGGGGCCGGCGAATAGGCGCCCATGCCGCCGGTGTTAGGACCGACGTCGCCATCGCCGACGCGCTTGTGATCCTGCGCGGTGCCGAAGGGCAACGCAGTGGTGCCGTCGCAAAGGCAGAAGAAGCTCGCTTCCTCGCCGGTCATGAATTCCTCGATCACCACCTCGGCGCCGGCTGCGCCGAAGGAACCCTCGAAACAGGCATCGAGGGCCGCCCGCGCCTCGTCCAGCGTCATGGCGACAGTGACCCCCTTGCCGGCGGCCAGCCCGTCGGCCTTGATGACGATCGGCGCGCCAGTCTTTTCGACATAGGCCTTGGCGGAGGCGAGATCGCTGAAACGGCCATAGGAGGCGGTCGGGATGTTATATCGGGCGCAGAGATCCTTGGTAAAACCCTTCGAGCCTTCCAGCCGTGCGGCGGCCTTCGAAGGCCCGAAGACGCGGATATTTTCGGCGCGCAGATCGTCCGCGATGCCGGCGACAAGCGGCCCTTCCGGCCCGACCACGACAAGGTCGATGTTCTTGTCCTTGCAGAAAGCGGCAATGGCGGCGTGGTCCGCAATGTCCAGCTTCACCAGTTCGGCCTCACTGCCGATGCCCGGATTGCCGGGGGCCGCATAGAGCTTGGCCAGCAGAGGCGACGCGGCAATCTTCCAGGCGAGCGCATGTTCGCGGCCGCCGGAGCCGAGAAGAAGAACGTTCATGGCCACCTCTTGATACCGACTGTTCCAAGAGAACCCGCTATTGCTCTCTGGACGACGGGTCAAGACATCCGGGCGCTTTGCCGGGATTTGCGCACGGGAACGTTACCCCCGCCGACAACCGGTGGCGGGCAACGCCGCCGATCTTCTGGCGCTCGCTTCAGCCGGGAAAGACGACCGGAAACCAGTCCTCGCGCAGTTTTTGGCCTGGCTGCATGCCGTGGCCATAATAGGGCGGCGACATGCGGCCCGGCCGCTCGACATAATGAGCATCGTCGCCGACCCAGCGCAGCGACAGCGCCCGGCGGCGTGCCGCGGTCAGGTTGCCGCTTGACGGTTTCTGCGGCTGCTGCCACTCCATAGACATGGAACCTATCCAGTCGAAAGCGGCCCAGGGCCGTGTCGCCGATGCACCGAACGGCCATTGGGTCTACCGGGTGCTGCCGCGCCAAGTTTGGCCCTATGCGCAGCTTGCGCGATGGGACAGGCCGATCGGCTGGCAGCTGCTCTTATGGCCGTGCTGGTGGTCGGCGGCGCTGGCGGCCAGCGCCTATCCGCGGCCTGGCGACCCGCTGCTCTCGCTGCTGCCCGCGCCATTGTATCTCGTGCTGTTCCTGGTCGGCGCCATCGCGATGCGCGGCGCCGGCTGCACCTATAACGACATCGTCGACGAGGGTATCGACAACCAGGTCGAACGCACCCGTTCGCGCCCGTTACCATCGGGCCAGACCACCCGCCGGCGGGCCTGGCTGTTTCTCGTGCTGCAGGCCCTGGTCGGCCTTGCCGTGCTCGTCCAGTTCAACAGCTTCGCCATCCTGCTCGGCGTCTGTTCGTTGGCCATCGTCGCCGTCTATCCATTCATGAAGCGGATAACCAACTGGCCGCAATTGTTTCTCGGCCTTGCCTTTTCCTGGGGCGCGCTGATGGGATGGGCGGTCGAGTTCGGCGATCTCGATGGACCCGCCATCATGCTCTATATCGGCTCGATCCTGTGGGTGATCGGCTACGACACGATCTATGCGCACCAGGACAAGGAAGACGACGCCATTGTCGGCGTGCGCTCGACGGCGCGGTTGTTCGGCGACAACACCAAAGCGTGGCTGGCGGGGCTCTACGGCGGCACGCTGATCTGCTTCGCCGTCGCCTTCGCGTCGGCGCAGGCACCGGTGGTGGCGCTGGCCGGGCTGATCGCCGCCGGCGCCCATATGGCCCGGCAGATCGCGGTCCTGGACATCAACGATCCGGACCAGTGCCTGCGGCTGTTCCGGTCCAACAACCAGGTCGGCTGGCTGATCTTCCTCGGCCTGATCGGCGGCGCGCTATGGGTGGCGCTCAAGCCGCTGGTCTAGCGGCTTCTGCCTTCTCCCCGTCACTATACGGGGAGAAGGTGGCGGCAGCCGGATGAGGGGCAGCGCCAACCTTGGAGCAAAATGAATTTAGCAGCGATATAGGGCGTCCGTCAGATCAGGTTTTGAGGTGGACAACGCCAAGTCAGCGCCGCCCCTCATCGCCCTGCCGGGCACTTCTCCCCGTATAGTGACGGGGAGAAGGAGACTGTCATTGATGGTTTCGCCAACTGTGCAAGGCGAAGTTACTCCCGAGAAATGATCTCCTGGCCGTCGATGACCAGCCTGAGGCCAAGGTCGCCCGCCCTGCGGCGGGCGAGGAAGCGCGGGCGGCGCGTGTTGGAAACGCGACCCTTGCGGCGATCCTGCGGCGGCAGCGTCTTGATGGCGGCGCCGAGCGATTCTTCCAGGGTGCGGGCCACGCCGTCCGATTCGATCAAGAGCATCGGCAGGCGGTAGGCATCGGCCCAGGCGCGCCAGTCGGCCGCGACATCGTCGAGGTCGTCGGCCACCAGCAGCGGCACCGACAACATCGGATCGTTGTGCAGGAGTTCCAGGGTCACCGTGACATTGCCATCCGGATCCTCCATCGCGCGGGCGGCCACGCCGCGGAACGCGTTGGCAGGCAGAGCGATGATCGCCGGCACGCCGCTCATCTCGAGCATGCGGCGGATCACGGCGCCACGATGGTCGATGGTGAACGTCACGTCGCCATAGTCATCGCGCGTCGCGTAGCTGACCACCTGCGGCAGTCGGAATGGGTCGAGGCGCATGTTGCGTCCCGCCCAGACTGGCTTCAGTCCAGTGTTCATAGAGTGCCTTCCTGTCTGTCTCCTGAGAGCCGGTGTCCGGTTCTCTCCGGGCCAGTTTTCCCGGCCTCGTTATGGGGAAACAGTAGCGTGGGCTCCTTACCGCCGCGCTTAAGAAAGTCGGTTAAATTTTGCTGATCTCAGGGATGGTTATCGGAATGCCACCGACCACAAGATGTTGAAAGGATCAGATAACCTTACCGGGATTCATGATACCGGCCGGATCGAAGGCCGCCTTTACCCGGCGCATCAGATCGATCGCCACCGGCGGCGCGGTGGCGATCAGTTCGTCGCGCTTCAACTGGCCGATGCCGTGCTCGGCCGAGATCGAACCGTGCAGGCTGCGCACGACGTCATGCACTGTCTTGTTCATGGGATGGTAGAGGGCGAGAAACGCCTCGTCGTCGCCATCGATGGGCCGCGAGATGTTATAGTGGAGATTGCCGTCGCCCATATGGCCGAAGCAGACGACGCGGGCACCGGCACTCACCGACGCCACCGCGCCGGCGGCCGCCTCGATGAAGCGCGGGATGGACGCGATCGGCACGGAGATGTCGTGCTTGATCGAGGCGCCTTCCGGCTTCTGCGCTTCAGGCAGCAGCTCGCGGAAATTCCAGAAGGCGTCGCCTTGCCCAAGGCTCGCCGCGATGACGGCATCACCGACGAAGTCCTGATCGAGGCCCGCCGAGAGCACATCCTCGATCAACGCCCGCGCATCTTCCGGCGAGCGGCCCGATGAAATCTGCATCAGCACATACCATGGCCAATCCTCCATCAGCGGCCGCGTCACACCCTGTACATGCGCCAGCGTGAAGTCGTATGGCCGCTTGCCGATCAGTTCGAAAGCGGTGAGCGCGGCCCCGGCGCGGTCCATGGCCAGGCTGAACAGGGAAAGCGCTGCTTGCGGCGACGACAGGCCGACGAACGCGACCTCGCGTCCCTTCGGCTTGGGAAACAGTTTAAGCACGGCGGCGGTGATGACACCGAGCGTGCCTTCGGCGCCGACGAACAGGTTCTTCAGGTCGTAGCCGGTGTTGTCCTTCTTGAGCTTGCGCAAATCGTCGAACACCTCGCCGGTCGGCAGCACCACCTCGACGCCGAGGCAGAGTTCGCGCGCATTGCCATAGGCAAGCACGCCGGTGCCGCCGGCGTTGGAAGAGAGGTTGCCGCCGATCTGGCAGGAGCCCTGCGCGGCTAGCGACAGCGGAAACAGCCTGTCGGCGGCATCCGCCGCCTCCTGCAATGTCTGCAGGATGACACCGGCCTCGACCGTCACGGTGTTGGACAGGACATCGATCTCGCGGATGCGGTTCAACCGCGATAGCGACAGGATGACCTCGCGGCCGGAGCTGTCCGGCACCTGGGCGCCGACCAGCCCGGTGTTGCCGCTTTGCGGCACGATGGGCGTTCCTGTCTCGGTCGCCAGCCGCATGATCCGGCTGACCTCGTCGACGCTGCCCGGCCGCAGCACAAGCGCCGTCGCGCCATGCCAGAGCCCGCGCCGCTCGATGAGATAAGGCGCGATGTCCTGCTGGTCGCGCAGCGCATATTTGGCACCGACGATCGCCGCGAAGCGATCGATGAGAGCGGGATCAAGTGTCTTTGCGGTTTCGGTCATGTGGGAAAATTATGGTGTGGGCTCTGTGTTGTCACGAGGGGCGGCGGCACGAGACAGCCGGTCGTTGATGGCTTCACCGAGCCCATCGGAGGGCACCTTCTCGACCGCGATGATGCGTGCGCCGCTGCGGTCGAGGTCCTGCATGTAGGCGAAAAGATTGCTCGCTGCTTCGCGCAGGTCAGCCGTTTCGGAGAGGTTTCGGAATGCGGCGGCATGGTGCCAGCCTTCAGCCCGTTGGCGACCGAAGGCAAGCAACGCTTCGTCCTTGCCAACTTTGCCGGCATTGAGCCTAACAGCCGCACCCGGCGCATAGTGCGAGGCAAGCATGCCCGGTGCCTCGACGCCGGCCGCACCACCACGCAACAGCTCCATGCCGATCTCCGTCTCGATCTCCCCGGCGGCAATGCCGCCGGGACGAAGTAGTCGCAATCTCCCGTCTTCGGGCTTGACGATGGTCGATTCCAACCCCACTGGCGTCGCGCCGCCATCGACCACCAGCTTGATGCGTGCGCCGAGGTCCGCCGCCACTGCTTGCGCAGTCGTGGCGCTGATCTTGCCGGATGAATTGGCGCTGGGTGCGGCGAGCGGCCGGCCGAGTTTTGCGATGAGATCGCCGCCAAAGCCCCTCGGCATGCGCAAGGCGATCGTATCGAGCCCGGCCGTGACCAGCGGATGAATGCCATTGCCGGGCCGCTGCGGCAGCACCAGGGTCAGCGGGCCCGGCCAGAAGGCAAGCGCCAATTTCCTGGACAGCGGATCGAATACGGCGATGCGCTCGGCCATCGCCATGTCGGCGACATGGGCGATCAGCGGATTGAAACGCGGCCGCCCCTTGGCCTCGAAGATGCGCGCCACGCCGATGCCATTGGTGGCGTCGCCGGCGAGCCCGTAGACGGTTTCGGTCGGGATGGCGACGACATCGCCGCCCTGAAGCAAAGCCAGCGCCCGCTCCAACGCTTCGCCGGCGGCAAGTATTTCAGCCACTCTCGTCACCTCACAGTTGAGGGGTGCGTAGTACGATGGCGGGTGTTGGGCAAGCCGGCTGTCAGGCAAGAATGGGTCTTGGCGAATTATCAATCCCTAAAATGCTATGTTTCCACGAAAGCCGGCATCAATCCCGGCGCGCTATCATCGCGGCTACTGGGGCAAAGGGAGCGATCCATCGTGTCTATGCGTATCCTGCTGGGGATCACCCTGGCGTTGAGCTGCGAGGCTCAGGCCTCCTCACTGGTTTTTCCCGGCGCGCCGACTTCGACACCGTCCATCCTTATCCTGAAGGCGACCGACACCAAGGCGAGCGATGTGGTGTCCGTCGTTGCGCTCGGCCAGCCTGACGTCACCTATGAGAAGGTGGCCGCGATTCCCAACGAGCCCGAAGCGCCGCACGGTTTCATGCAAAGTCCGATGATCATTCGTGGCGGGGTCGTCGGCAGCGCGTTCTCGACGCCCGCACAGGGCAAGGCACCGGCTGCGGCCACTCCTGCGCCCACGCCTGCCAAGGCAACCGCCTCGGCCGCTCCGGCATCGGGCACGCAGAAGAAGCCAATCGCACCGGCGGCCGCACCGACGCCACCCACCTCGGGGGTCGGCAAGGTCAAGTAGCCGCCAGCGGCCAGCGGACGTGCCAAGACGTTGACAGCTTGATGACGCTTCGGCGCCCGCTGCCGACTGCGCTTTGGCCAGGCGGGTCTGGCGGGCGGGATTTCTTCGTTTCAAAGGGGGTTGATCATGAGAAAGTCCAGAACCATCACCGCAGGGCTTTTGTTCGCGTCACTTCTGAGCGCCGGCGCGGCCCATGCGGATGAGATGCTCGGATCCTATGTGGCGCGCATCTCCGATCGCGATCATCAGGCAAGCGACGGCTATGCATTGGATGACGCCGCGCAGATGGTGCGGCAGGACCGCGCCAACTGGCACAAATTCCATCGTCGCGACAGCGACGATGAGAGTGACGCCTGGTTCAGGACCAACGATCAACGCGCGGATCTGCAGCGCATGCTGGAGCGTCCCGGCGCGATGAGTTCCTCGACCAAACGCGCCATCGTCGATGGCGAACCGCTGGTCCAGGTCGACGTCTACGATAACGGCGTGCGCGTCAGCATCCTGGAAAACTGATCAAACCGGCGTTTGGGAGACAAAAGGACGACGCCGATGCGCCGCCCTTTCTTCCCGACAGGCCGTACTGGAATCTCAGGCGGCTTCTTCCTTGTCGTCGTCTTCCGACTCGCCGTCTTCGGATTCTTCTTCGCTCTCGTCGTCGCCGCCTTCGGCCTTCACCGCGCCCTCGGTGTCGTCTTCGTCCTCGTCCTCGTCCTCTTCTTCGTCATCACCCGACGGTGTGGCGGCTTCGGCGTCGTCAGACTCTTCGCCGTCGCCATCTTCTTCGTCGCCGTCCTCGTCAGAATGATCGGCGGCTTCGATCGCAGCGGCGGCGGCGCGATCGGTTTCGGAAGCGGATTCAAGCGCCTCGGCGGGAGCCGAGGTTTCTTCTGTCACTTCGATGTCGTGATCGGAATTCATGGAAGCCTCCGTTGGGTTGGGAACATGTCCCTTTTGCCACGGAGAGATCATCGTCATATGACTGTAAGCCGGCTCGAACGGCCGGCCGGAAGATATTTTCCGGGCTCTTAACCGGCGATTTTCGAGAAATCCGCGACTTTGCCGGTGGCCTCGCGGATGCGAGCGAGCAGCGCCAGGCGGTTGGCGCGCACCGCCTGATCCTCATCATTCACGAGAACATGCTCAAAGAATGAATCAACGGGTTCGCGTAACGCGCTAAGCGCCAGCATGGCAGCCGAAAAATCTTCATTTTGAATCGCTTCGCCGGCTTGCTTCTCAGCTTGATTCACCGCCGCAAACAGCGATTTCTCGGCCTCTTCCCTGAACAGGGCCGGCTCAACGGTTTCGGCTACGAGCGTTTTCTTCTTCTCCTCGGCGGCCAGGATGTTGGCCGCACGCTTGGTGCCGGCGAGCAGATTCCTGCCGTCCTCGCTGTCGAGGAACGAACCCAACGCTTCGACGCGGCGGACGATCTGCAGGAGGTCGTTGGACTGCGGGGTGATCACCGCGTCGATGAGGTCGTGGCGGGCGCCCTGGTCGCGAAGATAAACCTTCAGGCGATCGTGGAAGAAGGCGAGGAGGTCGCTTATCTGATCCGCCCCACTTCCTGAATAACGTGCGCCAGCGCTCGCGAAGAGGGAAGCCAGCCGCAATTGAATTCGGTTTTCGACCAAAATCCTGACCACGCCCAGCGCAGCGCGACGCAAGGCATAGGGGTCCTTCGACCCCGTCGGCTTTTCGTCGATGGCCCAGAAGCCGACCAACGTATCCAGCTTGTCGGCCAGCGCGACAGCCACCGACACCGGATCGCTCGGCACATAATCAGACGGGCCTTGCGGCTTGTAATGTTCCTCGATGGCGGCAGCCACGGATGGATGCTCGCCTTGTAGCAGCGCGTATTTGCGGCCCATGGCGCCCTGCAGTTCGGGGAATTCGCCAACCACTTCGGTGGTGAGATCGGCTTTGGCCAGGACGGCAGCGCGGCGTGCGAGCGCGGACATCTCCCCCCTCGAGGGCGAGATGTCGCCGAAGGCGACAGAGGAGGTCGGTCCGACGGGGAGCGACGCCTTATCGCCGACAGAGGACGCTGGCGCTTCATGCGAAGCGACCCCCTCTGGCCTGCCGGCCATCTCCCCCTCAAGGGGGGAGATCGACTTCGCCACCATCGGCGCCAGTTCTTCCGCCAGCCGCATGATGCGTCCCACCCGTTCGCCCTGCGTGCCGAGCTTGGCGTGGAAGGTGACGCCGAGATGGTCGAGCCGGGCCATGCGCTGGTCGAGCGGCTTTTTCAGGTCGAGGCCGAACTTCTTCGCCGATGCGTCGAGCTCGCCGAGATCAGGCAGATCGCCCTGGTCGGTCGTCCAGAAATAGAGCGCGTCCGAGAGACGGGCGCGCACCACCTTGCCGTTACCGTGGGCAATCTCCTTGCCACCGTCCTTGGCCTCGATGTTGGCGGTGAGGATGAAGCGGTTGGATAGCGCATCGCCGGCGCCTTGCGGCCGCGTCACAAAGCATTTCTGGTTGGCGCGGATAGTCAGCCGGATCACCTCGGCCGGAATGGCCAGGAAAGCCTCCTCGAACTCGCCCATCAGCACGACGGGCCATTCGACCAGCCCGGACACCTCTTCAAGCAAGCCTTCGTCCTCGACAAGGTCGAGCCCGTTGGCGAAGGCGAGATTGCGGGCGTCGGCGAGGATGATCTCCTTGCGCCGGTCGGCATCGAGAACGACCTTCGCGGCTTCCAGCTTGCTCACATAGTCATCGAAGCGACTCACGGTGATTTGGCCCGGCGCGAGGAAGCGATGGCCGTAGGTCACGTTGCCGGAGCGGATGCCGTCGATCTCGAAATCGACCACGACCGGTTCCTCGGTCTCCGGGCCGAAGGAGCACAGGATGGATTGCAGCGGCCGCACCCAGCGCAGCGAACCCGGCTTGGCCGAGGCCGGCCCCCAGCGCATCGATTTCGGCCAGGGGAAATTGCGGATGATACCCGGCACCAGTTCGGCGATGATCTCTTCGGCCGCCCTGCCGGGCTTCGAGATGTGGGCGACATAGAAATCGCCCTTCTTCGGGTCGGAATGGACATGCGCCTCGGCGATCGAAGCCAGCCCGGCCTTGCGCAGGAATCCCTGCACCGCCTGTTCAGGCGCCGTCGTCGACGGCCCCTTGATCTCCTCGTGAATATCTTTCGAGCGCGCGGTGAGGCCACGGATGTCGAGGGTCAGCCGCCGCGGCGTCCAATACTCGCGCGCCGCCTCATAGGTCAGACCCGCCTCGACCAGACCGTCGGTCAGCATCTTCCTGAGATCCCCCGCCGCCTTGCGCTGCATGCGGGCAGGAATTTCCTCGGAACGAAGTTCGAGCAAAAGATCCGGCATCACAGTCTCTCCACCCGCATGCCGTTTTCCTGTTTGCGCGTCCTCGCGCCTTCGGCGCTGCGGGCGCGCGGCTGGGCGGGAATTTCCTCGGAACGAAGTTCTAGAAGCAGGTCGGGCATCGGGGTGGCTCCTCACCCTCCCCTTGATGGGGAGGGTCGGCGCGTTAGCGCCGGGGTGGGGTGGCGGCGTCTCAGCCTCAAGCGCCTTCGGCGTCTCGCGGGCCAAGGTGTGATTTTCGTTCTTCCACCGCCGCATAAATCGTATCGAGCACGGAATCCAGTTCGTTTTTGATTTCGTGGTTCCAGAAGCGGATGACGCGATAACCCTGACTCTCGAACCATTTTGTTCGATGCTCGTCATGGCGCTGCTGATCATCGAAGCTGTGGTGGGCGCCGTCCACTTCGACGATCAGCTTCAGCCGGTGTGAGATGAAATCGGGGAAGTAGATACCGACCGACGCCTGTCTGCGGAAATGGGTGCCTTCGACTGGAATGCGCCATAGATGTCGCCACAGGATGCGTTCCTCGTCGGTCATTGCCGCACGAAGCCGTTGAGCGGAACGCAGCTTGAACCGATCGAGTTTTGGCATGGGAAATCGCGCTGTCACCCCCACCCGCCGCTTCGCGGCGACCTCCCCATCCAGGGGGAGGTAAAGAGCGCATAGCAACTCGGCTGCCCGCTATCACCCTTTCCAGAAATTTTGCCCGCGCTGTCGGAGCAAGGTGGTTCGACCCGTCCTTGGATCAAAGATTTCCATGAACCGAACGCAGCGCTGAAGCGACCCACGCTCAGGCAGGAAACTATTGGCTGAACGACCATGAAAACGGCATCCAGACTTCTGCAGATCCTCGCGCTCAGCGCCTGTTTCGGCGCGCAGGTCCATGGCGCTTTCTCGATGCCGGGCGTGCGGCAAGCATTGCGGACGATCGACAGCGCAAGCGGTCAGAACGCGGCGCCGATCAGGATCTCCGCCGTATTCCCGAAAGCAGTTGGCTAAGCCGCCAACCCACCTGCCTGCGTCTTCAAAAATGCCTCGCCGCAGGCCTTCGCCAGGTTGCGCACCCGCAGGATGTAGCTCTGCCGCTCGGTGACCGAGATCACGCCACGCGCATCGAGCAGGTTGAAGACGTGGCTGGCCTTGATGCACTGGTCGTAGGCGGGGAAGACCATCCTGTGCATCGGCAGATTGTCGTTCGAGGCCGGGGCGCCGGCATCGAGCAGCGCCTTGCACTCGGCCTCGGCATCCTCGAAGTGCCTGAGCAGCATCGCCGTGTTGGCGTATTCGAAATTGTGGCGCGAATATTCCTGCTCGGCTTGCAGGAAGACGTCGCCATAGGTCACCTTGTCGGCGCCTTCACGGCCGTTGAAGTTGAGATCGTAGACATTGTCCACGCCCTGCACATACATGGCCAGGCGCTCGAGCCCGTAGGTCAGTTCGCCCGCCACCGGCGCACATTCGATGCCGCAGACCTGCTGGAAATAGGTGAACTGCGACACTTCCATGCCGTCGCACCAGCATTCCCAGCCGAGCCCCCAGGCGCCCAGTGTCGGGCTTTCCCAGTCGTCCTCGACAAAGCGGATATCGTGCAGCAGCGGGTCGACACCGATCGCCGCCAGCGAGCCGAGATAGAGCTCCTGCAAGTTCGGCGGGTTCGGCTTCAGGATCACCTGATACTGATAATAATGCTGCAGCCGGTTCGGGTTCTCGCCATAGCGGCCATCCTTGGGACGGCGCGAGGGCTGGACATAGGCGGCGTTCCAGCGCCGGGGGCCAAGCGCGCGCAGCGTCGTTGCCGGATGAAACGTGCCAGCGCCCACTTCCATGTCGTAAGGCTGGAGGATGACGCAACCATAGGCGGCCCAGTAGTTGTGCAGGGTCAGGATCAGCCCCTGGAACGAACGGCTGGGGTGCATGTGGGCGGGGATTTCAATCGTCACGGTGGCCTCGACAGCAACGGCTAGAGCCTATTCCATCCCGACGCAATCGGGACGGGGCTCTATCTATTTGTTCGAGCATGATCTTTTCCAAAAGCCGGTACCCGGTTTTTGGGATCATGCTCTTGCCGGCCCGTCCTAGAGACATGGCGGCGAAGCGTCAAGCAAGGCGTGTCGGATGCAGGCTGCTGTGGGTGTACCGCATGATGGTGAAGGTTTTGCAGGGGACTGGCCCATTGCCGGCTCGGAGAGCCTGAAGTCTGTTCGATCCCTCACAACAGCGACACAGGTTCAGCCATGCCCAGTTCCATCATCGTCCGCCCCGTCACACGGCGGGATTTCGACCGATGGCTGCCGCTGTGGGGTGGCTACAACGCATTTTATGGCCGCTCGGGCGAGACGGCGCTGGCAAGCGAGATCACGGCGATGACATGGTCGCGCTTCTTCGATGCCTATGAGCCGGTCCATGCCCTGGTTGCCGAAAGCGAGGGACGGCTTCTCGGCCTCGTGCACTATCTCTTCCGCCGCAGCACGACGGCGATCGCGCCGAACTGCTATCTGCAGGACCTTTTCACCTCGGAGGCCTCGCGTGGAAAGGGCGTCGGCCGGGCATTGATCGAGGGCGTCTATGAGCGCGCCCAAGCCGCCGGTTCCGGCCGGGTATACTGGCTTACGCACGAAACCAACCACACGGCAATGAAGCTCTATGACAAGGTCGGCGAACGCTCCGGCTTTGTCGTCTATCGCAAGATGTTCTGAGACAGCAGCGTATCGACACCTTTCCAAACGAAAACGGGGCCCTGAAAAGAGCCCCGTCCGCATTCAAAAAAGACGATTTCACCCCTTCGGGGTCGGCACCGGCTCGGGCTTGACCTTCGGAGTTTCCTGCGCCGTGTTGGACTCGATCGGCGGCAGGCCCTTCATCAACTTCTGCTGCAGGGCGGCCAGCACATCGGGATCGGGCTTCAGGGCGCGGGCCTGGTTCCACTGGAAGGTGGCTTCCAGCTTGCGGCCAACGCGCCAGTAGGCGTCACCGAGATGGTCATTCAGCACCGGATCTTCCGGCTTCAGCGATACGGCGCGCTCCATCTCGCGCACCGCGTCATCGAACCTGCCGAGCCGGAAATAGGCCCAGCCCAGCGAATCCACGATATAGCCGTCGCTCGGCCTGAGATCGACGGCCTTCTGGATCATCGCAAGGCCTTCCTTCAGGTTCGTGTTCATGTCGACCCAGGAATAGCCGAGATAGTTCAGCACTTGCGGTTGATCCGGCTGCAACTCCAGCGCCTTGCGGAAATTCGGCTCGGCCTTCGGCCATTCCTTCAGGCGCTCATAGGCGATGCCGCGCTGGTAGAAGATGTTCCAGTTGGCCGCCGTCGGCGTCTTCAGCACCTCGACAGCCTTGTCGTAGAGATTGGCGGCCGAGCGGAAATCATCCTTCGAGGAATAGACCCCGCCAAGCGCCAGATAGGCGCGCATGTCGGTGGAATGGGCATCGACGAATGCCTTGAGATGCGTGATCGCCTCGTCATGGCGGCCGAGATCGGCAAGGTTGAGGCCGAGTTGCAGGTCCGAAAGCTCCTTCAGCGGCGAAGAATCGGGGATCCGCCGATAAAGCGCGATGGCGCCCTCGCCGTCCTTCAATTGCTCGGCGACCGCGGCAAGCTGCACAAGCGCCGCATCGCTGTCGGGCTTCAAGGCGAGAGCATATTGCAGGTAGAGACGAACGAACGGCTCGCCGCCGCCACGATTGAGCGCGGTGGCGAGATCGAGCAGGATCTCGGAGGCACCGTCGGACGGGCCGGAAACGAAGGGCGCAATCTTGTCGCCCTTGGCAATCCTGTCACGCAAGGCGACGATTTCCAGCTTGCCCGGCGAAAACGCCTCGGCCTGATTGAGCACCGAGATCGCCTTGGCCTTGTCGCCCTTGCGGGCCAGGAACGAGGCATAGGCCTGCGAATTGCGCATCCAGGTTTCGGGAGCCGCACCGCCGGCGGCGGTATCCTGCAACGTCGCGGCATAGATCGCCTCGGCCTTTTCGGGCATGTTGGAGGCATCGGCGATCAGCGCGCGGTGGAAGGACTTGAACAGGCCGAACCAGTCCGGTCCCTGCAGCTTGTCGATCGATGCCATCGCGTCGGCGGCCTCACCGGCACCTTGCTGTGCCCAGCCAGACATAACGCCTGAAATCAGGCGGTCCAGATCGGATTCCAGCGATAGCTTGAGCCAGTACTGCGCTTTGGTGAAATCCTTCTTGTGGAAGGAATCGACGGCCAGCGCCAGGCGCGAGAAGCGCTCGACATCGGGCACTTCCTTGAGCTTGTCGGCATAGACCAGGGATTCGTCGAAGCGTCCTTGGGCGACCAGCGACAGCATCAGGCTTTGCTGCAGGCCGGTATCGCCTGGATTAAAGGCCAGAGCCTGCTTGTAATAGGCGATGGCGCTATCGAGGTCGTTGTCGCCTTCGGCGATCCTGGCAGCCAGATAGGCGCCGGAGAACGACGAGATCTTGACCGGTTCGGTGGATTGCTTGGCATAGGCCGGCAAAGCCGAAATCGCCATGCCGGTCACAATTGCCAGCCTTGTCAGCCAGCGCGCACGTCCTTGCTGCATCATATCCCTTTCAGCCAGGCGCCATCTCCGCGTCAGCGGGATCGACGTAGACTCGATCTTTCCAGGCAAAGCATGGCCTTTTTGGGGTCGCGCTTCAATCCACATGAAATTCACAATCGGGTCACCCGATTAACAAACCATGGCTAGAAGGGACAATCTTGCGCGCCAACGGGCCGCTGCAGCCGCGTATCGGGATAACCGCCGGCGGCGATGGTGCCGCACAGCCCGCTCCATTCGCAGCCGCCGCACGCCGTGCGCACGAGGCCGGTCGAAAATGCCTGCCGCATCCGTATCAGCATGGTGGCATCGAGATCGAGGCGGATGCCGCCATGGATTGACCGGGCCAGCAGTTCCTCCACGTCCTGCGCGGCCAGCTGGTCGCGTGCGGCCGCGCCCTCGCGCAGGCAGTGCGGCTCGGGCTCGTCAAGCAATGGGGCGCAGATGTCGTCCGGTCCGGAAACGAGGAGGATGCCCTCGGCCCGGCTCAAGCGCTCCGCGATCCCGTCATAATTGGCGGTGAAGGCGGGACTATACCCCTTGCCCACATAGGTGAGCAGGCAAAGGAGGTGATGGGCGCGCAGCCTGATCGTCACGGCCGATAATCACATATTGGCCGGCTTCGCCTTGCCGCCGCGAAGCGCCATGAGCGTCGCCGCACCGAGCGCCGACTTCAACAACCCGCCGACAATGAACGGCAGGAAGCCGAAAGTGATGGCCTTCCCGGCACCAATCATGACGGCAAGCCAGGCCGTGCCGAGCGCCAGGCAGACAAGATTGCCGAGCAGCATGGCGGCGAAGGCAAGCACCACCCTATTGCCGTTCCAGCCACGCTCGGCCAGCCAGCCGACCAGCGCGCCGGTGACCGGGAACGCGAAGAGATAGCCGCCGGTCGGCCCGACGAAATGCTGCAAACCGGCAGCGCCTCCGGCCAGGACGGGAAAGCCGGCCGCGCCTTCGACCAGCCATGCCGCTATGGTGAGCGCGCCAAGCCGCCAGCCATAGAGCGCGCCGATGAGCGTCACGGCGAAGGTCTGCATGGTCACGGGGACAGGCACCATCGGCACCTCGATGTAGGAGGACAGCGCCAGGAACAGCGTGCCGAGCACCACGGCGCCGGCCTGCCAGCCAAGGGAGCGGTCCTGGAGCCGGAGTGGGCTGAAGGATGGCTTACGGGACGTGAATGCGATGTCTGTCATGGGGATTCCTTCGACCGATGGAAATTATAGATAATTTCGACTTTTGATCTATTATCGAATCCACATTTCTCCGGAGATAGCAAGCCTCTCCACGGCAAAGACTGTCTGAAGCACGTCACGACGCGCTTCAGGTCCTTGTTTCATGGATGTCGCTCGGCCAAAAACCGAGGCCCCTTGCGGGCGACATGCATCAACCCACGATCGCGAAAGCTTCGCGCGTCGCTCCCGAGGCCGTCCTGACCGGCTTGCGGCCAATCCACTGGACATGCCGCCCCAGCGTCGCAGCGGCCGATTCGGTGTTTCCCTGCCGCAAGGCGGTCAGTATTGCCCGGTGGTCCTGGTCGGTGCGCGTCTCCCACTCCGATCGCCATGCCGCGAACAGGAAGCGGGCGCTCGCGGCGTGCAGGTCGTCGATGGTGGCGAGCAGCCGCGGCATGGCGCATGGCGCCAGGATCAGCCGATGAAAGGCGCGGTTGGCTTCCTCCCATGACCTGACGTCGCGGGATTTGTCACCGGCCTTGGTGGCTTCCTCGGCGAGATCGAGAATGGCCGACGTCAGATGCGGCGCGGCATGGCGCAGCGCCAGCGCTTCGAGTGCTGCCCGCATTTCAGCGACCTCCTTGACCTCGCCGAGATCAAAGGCGGCGACGCGCACCCCGCGGCGCGGCTCGCTGACGGCGAGCCCCTGCGCCTCCAGGCGGCGAAAGGCCTCGCGTACCGGAACATGGCTGGTGTGGAATTCCTCGGCGACATGATCCTGGCGCAGCCGGGCACCAGGCTCGATCGCGCCCGAGATGATGCGGTCCGCGAGCGCCTTGCTGATGCGCACCGCTATGGTGTCGTCCGTGCCCTTTGCCATGTTTTATAGATAATTTGCGACATGGCAGCTTGTCGAGACGGCGAGACCGTTGTTGCCGACATTCCCCCAACACAATGCCGGGGAAACTCCGGAGAAACGCCGCTCAGTTCACCCGGCTGATGCAGAAATCGATGACGTCGATCAGCGCCGATTTCTGCGGCGTCTCTTCCAGCGGCGCCAGCGCGTCGCGGGCGATCTCGCCGAAATGGCGGGCGCGCCCGATCGTATCGGCGATGGCGCCGTGGCGGGTCATCAGGCCGATCGCCTTTTCCAGGCCGGCGTCATCGACGACATTGTCCTCGATGGCGCGTTTCCAGAAGGTGCGCTCGGCCTTGGTGCCGCGCCGGTAGGCAAGGATGACCGGCAAGGTCACCTTGCCCTCGCGGAAATCGTCGCCGACATTCTTGCCCAGGTCCTTGCTGGTGCCGCCATAGTCCAGCGCATCGTCGATGAGTTGGAAAGCGAGCCCGAGATTCATGCCATAAGAGCGAAGTGCGGCGCGATCATTGCGGGTCGCCAGGGCAATGACCGGTCCAACCTCGGCAGCGGCCGAAAACAGCGCGGCGGTCTTGGCCTTGATCACGGCGAAGTGCTCGTCCTCGGTCGTCTCCAGATTTTTGGCCGCCGCCAACTGCATGACCTCGCCCTCGGCGATGATCGAGGCGGCGCTCGACAGGATGTCGAGCGCTTCGAGCGAGCCGACATCGACCATCATGCGGAAGGCCTGGCCGAGCAGGAAGTCGCCGACCAGAACGCTCGCCTGGTTACCCCAGATCATGCGGGCGGTCTTCTTGCCGCGCCGCATGCCGCTCTCGTCGACGACGTCGTCGTGCAGAAGCGTGGCCGTGTGCATGAACTCGACCGAGGTGGCGAGCTTGACGTGGCCTTCGCCGGCATAGCCGAACATCTGGGCGGCGGCCAGCGTCAGCATCGGCCGCAGCCGCTTGCCGCCGGACGAGATCAGGTGGTTGGCGACCTCCGGGATCATCTCGACGTCGGAGCCGGCCTTGGACAGGATCAATTCGTTGACGCGCCCCATATCGCCCGCCGTTAGATCGATCAGATCCTTGATGGAGGCGGGTTCCCGCTTCCCATTTTCCATGTTGAGAACGACACCCACGACAACTCTCCCGCCTTGGTATAACGCGTGCGACGGCACCCTTGGTCCCAGTGTGACTCTAGGGCGGCGGACATGGCCACGGCAAGTGGCGAATTGGCGCGGCGGCGATGACAGCGTGTCAACCGGTACCGCAGGGAGCGAGGCTCTGCCGAGGATGCGAGGTTGGACAGCAAGCGGTCGATAGGGTGGGGCCGCGACCATGCCGTCGCTCAGAGGTAAGTCAGGGTGCTGGAGATGCCGGGAATCCACGTCCCCGTTTACATCAGCGCCGTAAACTGAGAGTTTCACCCGATGATAGAGCTCATCCGCACCAACGACGCCGTCATCATCTCCTTTGTCGAATCGCTGATGCGCGATGCCGGCATCGGCTGCTTCGTCGCCGACCAGAACATGAGCGTGCTGGACGGTTCTCTGGGCATCCTGCCGCGGCGCGTCATGGTCGACGCCGAGCAGGCCGACGCCGCGCGGCGCATCCTGAGGGACGCCGGCATCGCCAACGAGATTCGCGGAAAATAGATGTCGGCCGCGCCAGCCGCCCTCGCCCCGGACACACCGGCCCATACGGTCGACGCCTTCCATCGCGGCCGGTTCTGGCTCGTGCAGCCCAAGCATGGCGGCCACCGCGCCGGTATGGATGCAATGATGCTGGCGGCCTCCGTGCCATCCGCCTTTGGCGGACGCCTCGCCGATTTCGGCGCCGGCGCCGGAGCCGCCGGCCTCGCGGTGCTGTCGCGCTGCCCGGGTGCGGCGGCTGCCGTGCTTGTCGAACGTGCGCCGGAAATGGCGGCATTCGCCTCAGCCACGCTTGCCCATCCCGGCAATGCGCATCTCAGCGATCGCGCAGCCGTGCTTGTCGCCGATGTCACGGTGTCGGGCCGCGCCCGGGCCGCCGCCGGCCTCGCCGACAATGATTTCGACTTCGTCATCATGAACCCGCCCTTCAACGCCGCACGGGACCGCGCCACGCCAGAGCGCCTGCGGAAGGAAGCCCATGTCATGGAAGACGGGTTGTTCGAAAGCTGGATCCGCAGCGCGGCGGCGGTGGTCAGGCCGCGCGGCGGGCTTGCCGTCATCGCGCGACCCGAACAGCTCGGCGCCATTCTCGATGCGATCGCCGGCCGATTCGGCGACGCCGAGATGCTGGCCGTGCACCCTCGCCCCGACGCGACTGCGATCCGCATCGTCGTGCGCGCATCGCTTGGCGCGCGCGGAAAACTCGCCATCCGGCCGCCGCTGATGCTTCACCCGCAGTCGGGCAACGGCCCTGACGAGCGCAGCGAAATGATCACCAATGGTCTCGCCTCGCTGTTTGGAGATTGAGCTATTCCTGGCCGCCACATTGCCGTTGGCCGGGAAATCCCTACATGCCTGCAACCATCGACCGGAGACCGTCCTCTCGTGAAACGTCTTTTCAACCGACTGCTGCCGAAATCCTGGCGCTCCACCGTCGTCACCATTCCGGTCATCCGGCTGCATGGCACCATCATGGCCGGTGGCGGTCCGTTCCGGCCGAGCCTGTCGCTGGCCTCCACCGCTGGCCTCATCGAGAAGGCCTTTTCGTTCGACGCGCCGGCAGTCGCCATCTCGATCAATTCGCCCGGCGGCTCGCCAGTGCAGTCGCGGCTGATCTTCAAGCGCATTCGCGACCTGGCGAACGAAAAGAACAAGAAGGTGCTGGTCTTCGTCGAGGACGTCGCGGCCTCGGGCGGCTATATGATCGCGGTTGCCGGCGACGAGATCTTCGCCGATCCGTCCTCCATCGTCGGCTCCATCGGGGTCGTCTCGGCCTCGTTCGGCTTTCCGGAGCTGATGAAGAAGATCGGCGTCGAGCGCCGTGTCTACACCGCCGGCCAGAACAAGGCGGTGCTCGATCCGTTCAAGCCCGAGAAGAAGGAAGACGTCGAGCGGCTGAAGGCACTGCAACTCGAGGTGCACGGCACGTTCATCGATCTCGTCAAGGAGCGGCGCGGTACCAGGCTGAAGGACGATCCGGACCTGTTCACCGGCCTGTTCTGGACCGGCAAAAGGGGTCTTGAGCTTGGCCTCGTCGACGCGCTCGGCGACATGCGCACGGTGCTGAAGACCCGGTTCGGGACGAAGACGCAACTCAGACTGGTATCGGCGCCGCATGGTTTCCTCGGTCGCTTCGGCCTGTTCGGCTCAAGCAAGGGCTTTTCGGCGCCTGACATCGCCGCCGCGGCCGCCAGCGGCGTCATCGATGCGGCGGAAGAGCGCGCCTTGTGGGCTCGCTTCGGGCTTTGAAAAGCCGGTAAAACCGTCTAGCATGAAGGCTTGAAGTCTAATGCATTGTTGTCTTCCCGAAACCGAACACACTTTTGGACAACATGCATAACCGACCCGACCGGTCGCATTCGCCGGCCCAGCGTGGGAGGAGTTTTGACATGCCGCAGATCATTTTCTTCACCGTCGTTGGCGTCGCCGCCTATTTCGGCTACCGCACTTTCGTCAGGGAAGCCGAACGCGTGACGGCCAAGGTGCGGCGCACCGAAAAGCAGGCGGCCAATGGCGCGATGGGAACGCTGGTCAAGGATCCGAAGACCGGCGAATACCGGCTGGCCAAGGACTGAACATCATTCCCCATACGACTGACGCCGTGGACACCGACATCGGTTCGCGCACCTGGCATGCGCATGCCAAGATCAATCTGGCGCTACATATCACCGGCAGGCGCCCCGACGGTTATCACCTGATCGAAAGCCTGGCGGTGTTCACGCGTTTTGGCGACCGGGTCGAGATCGCGCTCGCCGACAGCGACGATTTCATCGTGTCCGGCCGTTATGCGCCGGCAGTTCCCCTGGACGACAGCAACCTCGTACTCAAGGCGCGCGATGCCTTGCGAAAATCGGCTGCATCCGAAAGAACTCCGCCCGTCGTCATCAGGCTCGAGAAAAACCTGCCGGTCGCCTCCGGCGTCGGCGGCGGATCGAGCGACGCGGCGGCGGCCCTGCGCGGGCTGGCACGGACATGGAGCCTGGACATCGATGGCGCCGAACTGGCGCGGATCGGCCTCTCGCTTGGCGCCGACATACCGATGTGCCTGGCGGCAAAGCCGCTGGTGGCGCGCGGCATTGGGGACGAACTGTCGATGGTGCCGGACTTTTCAGCGCTGGGACTGGTGCTGGTCAATCCTGGAATGCCGCTCCCGACAGCGGACGTCTTCGCGGCGCTTTCCCATCGCGACAACGAGCCATTGCCGCCGTTGCCGCGCAGCATCGATTTTCACAGCCTGCGCAATTGGCTGGAGGTCACCCGCAACGATCTCGAGCCGGCGGCCGTTGCCATGCAGCCCGCCATAGGCAGGGCGCTTTCATGGCTGAACAAGGCCGGATCAGGATTTTCGCGCATGTCCGGATCGGGCGCGACATGTTTCGGCCTGTTCGAGACCGGCAATGTCGCCAAGCGCGCGGCCGCCGAGATCCGAAGCCGCCAGCCCGACTGGTTCGTCGCGGCAACGCGCAGCATGACATCGGAGGCTGAGTGAGATGGCCACGACTGACGAGGGCCGTTCTTTCATTCCCGTGCGCATCGCGGTGCTGACCGTTTCGGACACGCGCGGCCTCGCCGACGACAAATCCGGCCAGACGCTGGCAGACCGCATCACCGAGGCCGGCCACATCCTGGCCGCCCGCGATATCGTTACCGACGACCGTGACAAAATCCGTGACAAGGTGCTTGGCTGGTCGAAGGACACGGGGATCGACGTCGTCATCACCACCGGTGGCACCGGCTTCACCGGCCGAGACGTGACGCCGGAGGCGTTGGAGCCGATCTTCGAAAAGCGCATGGACGGCTTTTCGGAAGTGTTCCACCGCATCTCCTACGACAAGATCGGCACTTCGACAATCCAGAGCCGGGCGACCGGCGGCGTCGTCAACGCCACCTTCGTCTTCGTGCTGCCGGGCTCGCCCGGCGCCTGCAAGGACGCCTGGGACGGCATCCTCAAGGCGCAACTCGACTACCGGCACATGCCCTGCAACTTCGTCGAGATCATGCCGCGCCTGGACGAGCATCTGCGGCGCGGAAAAGCCGCTCCATGAAAACCAAAGGCTGAATGGCTTTCCAAGCGCCATTTCCAAAAACGGAACGGCACCGGCGCCTCCGCTAACCCGCGTCACATTTTCTGCAATGCGAAACAGCCGTTTTCTGCAATGCGAAACAGCCGTTGCAAAATATCACTTCGAAGAGCGGTGTTCCTGCTTGGCCTGGGCGACCCAAATCTCGGCGTCGAGTTTCTTTGTCGCCAGGCCGCGCGCCAGAGCCTCGGCGCTGCCGGCGTTCTTCGACAGGGACGTGGCCTGACGCTTGCTGATCACCAGCCCCTCGGCGAGCGCCCGGTTTCCCGAAAAGACCCGGGCCAGGAACGGCGCGCGGCTGCCCCGCGCGCGTGAGAAGCGCGCCGCCATGGTTTGCTTGGCCGTGTGGACGACGACCGCCTCGATCCAGCCCTCCACCAGCCGCGCGCCCGGTTCCAACAGCAGCAGCCAGTCGCCCTTGGCCTGCCGGATGCCGGCGGCGATACCGCCGCTCGCCACATACTGGCAACCGGCGTGCTCGGCGACATAATGCGTCTGGTCGGTGGAACCGGTGTCGCAGATGATGACCTCGCGCACCACGCCCTCGACCGCCCCGCCAATCAGCGAGCCGAGCGTGCGGGCAAGAGCCTCCTCGTTATTGCGGGTTTCGATGAGAACACTGAGCATGTCAGCCGAATAGCGGAAACCCGCGCACAGTGCCAGTTTTGCAACGCAACATAGAAAGTTCTTGCTTTGTTCTCATCGGCGAAATAGGAATAATTTCATGAGCAGAGCGATTCGACACAACATGGACACTCCTTGGGAGCGGGCAAAGATGGAACCGATCATGCGTGCCGACATTGCCGCCTTTGGGGCAGGAAGAGCCGAGATGGCCAATGCGATGATCGAGCAGAGCGGCATGCGCATCCGTCCGGACCGCAACCGCGGCCGGTCGGCGGGCATCAATCCGTCCGGCCGGTTCGAACCTGTCAGCCGGCATGTTTTCGATGATGGCTGGAGTTCCCTGGAGGAACTGCCCCCGTTCAAGACCGAGGTGCAGGTGGAAAAACCGCGCACCATCATCACCCGCAATGAATCGCCCGATATCTCCTTCGACCGGTCAATCAACCCTTATCGCGGCTGCGAGCATGGCTGCGTCTATTGCTTCGCGCGGCCGACACACGCGTTCATGGGCCTGTCGCCTGGCCTGGATTTCGAATCCAAGCTGTTCGCCAAGCCGGATGCGGCACGCTTGCTCGACAAGGAACTGTCTAAGGATGGCTACCAGCCGCGCACCATCGCCATCGGCACCAACACCGACCCCTACCAGCCGATCGAGAAGCAATACCGGATCATGCGCGAGATCCTCGAAGTGCTGGAAGCGCGCGGCCATCCGGTCGGCATCGTCACCAAGTCCGCTCTGGTGACGCGCGACATCGATATCTTGTCGCGCATGGCCGAACGTGGGCTCGCCAAGGTGGCGCTGTCGGTGACGACAATGGATCGCATGCTGGCCAGGACCATGGAGCCGCGGGCGTCAACGCCGTCCAAGCGGCTAGAAGCGATCAGGCAGCTTTCGGATGCCGGCATTCCAACTTCGGTGATGGTGGCGCCGATCATCCCCGGTCTTACCGACCAGGAAATGGAACGGATCCTCGATTCGGCGCGTGCCGCCGGCGCGCGCGAGGCGGGCTATGTCGTGCTGCGCCTGCCGCTGGAAGTCAGCCCGATCTTCAAGGACTGGCTGCTGCGCCATTATCCCGACCGCTATCGCCACGTGATGTCGCTGATCCGCTCGATGCGCGACGGCAAGGACTACGATTCGGAATGGGGCAAGCGCATGAAGGGCGCCGGACCCTATGCCTGGCAGATCGGCCGCCGCTTCGAGATCACCGCCAAACGACTCGGACTCAACGCCGAACGGCGCACCCTGCGGACCGACCAGTTCGTCGCGGCCGGAAAGGACCAGGAGCAGTTGATGCTGCTCTGAAGACCCTAAAGCGCTGCGGCAGTTTCATTGCTGCCAAGCAAAAAAATCCCGTCCGGCCTGCCCCGGCCTGCAGACGGTGCCCTCCCGGTCCGGCGCCTCACCCGACCCGGAGGGACTTGCGGAGAATCGGAGCCGATGCGAACCTCGCCGCAACATGGCTCGCGCGCGTTCCGATTCTCCGCTTCTCTTCGAAATCGTCGAGAAGCCCGATTTCTCCTTCGAGACGAAGGCGATGGCCGACGGCCTGTGGCCGGTCGCGGGGATGGATGAGGCCGGCCGCGGCCCGCTGGCCGGGCCGGTCGTCGCCGCCGCGGTGGTGCTCGATCCCGCCAATATCCCCGAAGGGCTAGACGATTCCAAACGGCTGAGCCATTTGCAGCGCGAAGCGCTTTTCCAGCGTATCATCGGTTCGGCGCTTGGGGTTTCGATGGCGTCGATCAGCGCGGAAGGCATCGACAACAGCAACATCCTCAAGGCGAGCCTGGAAGCGATGCGCCGTGCCCTGGTCGGCCTGCCGGTAAAACCCAAGCTCGCGCTCGCCGACGGTCGCGATGTGCCGCCGGGACTGCCTTGCGACGGGCGCGCGCTGATCAAGGGCGACCAGCGCTCGCAGTCGATCGCGGCCGCTTCCATCGTTGCCAAGGTGATGCGCGACCGCATGATGTGCGGCTGCGGCGGCCACCACGAACGATACGGCTTCGAGGTCCATATGGGCTACGCCACGGCCCGGCATCGGACGGCGATCGAGGCGCATGGCCCGGTCGCGCGGCTTCACCGCGTATCCTTCGCGCCATTCAGGCTGGGCGGTGCCGAGGTCATTGAAGAAGAGGTCCTCGCTGGGTTGGATTAAACACTTAGTCCGCTATCGGTCACTTCCCGCATAACGCACAGCCGAATGGCTGCTTCTGGTTTCGCTTAGCCAATAACGGGATCGACCGGCGCTGACCGCCAGGGGTCGCGATTTCATAGGAGGTACCGCCAAGGCTTAGGCTTAGCGCCGACCTTGTCACAGCAGCAACGGCCCAAGACAACTCGGCCGCTGTCCAGTGATTTCCCACCAGCTTTCAGGTGTGCACCGTCCCCATCGCGCGATTCTCACCCTTGGGAGCGTTGAATACGAGAGTGACCAGGAGAACCGCAGCGCCGTTTGCCCAGTAGTAGAAGGCGTCCAGACCCTGGAGGCCGAGCGCGAAGGGCACTGCGACGAAGACAATTCCGACGAGACGGTCAACCGCCAAATGCAGCCAATATGGCAGCACACGGAACACACCGGTCCTGTGATCGGTGAACAGGGTCAGGATGAACGCGGCCACGCCGGCTGCGACCGACACCCAGAGCGCCGGCGGATTGCCGCGGCCAAGTCCGAGCAGGAACGGCGTGGCCGCCAGGCTCAGCGCAACGGGATAGTCGAGGAAGGCATGAACGGTCTTTGTGACGAAACGAAAATTCATGACACTCTCCGATTGCGTTTGAAGGTTTTGGGGCAAACGGGCGCGGCGCCGGACCGATTGTGCGCCGCGCCCATCGGGTCAGGCGGCAGAGCGCAGTTCGACGTCGACCTTGGGGAAATCGATCTCCGTCAATGCGACGTTGTTGGTGTAGTTGGTCAACACATTGATGGCGACATTTGCGACGATCTCGACGATGTGCGCATCGCCGAGACCGGCCGAACGCGCTGCGACAAGATCCGCATCCAGGACCTGCCCCCGCACGTCGATGAGACGACGCGCCAATGAGGCAACGGCCGCGTCCAGCGCGGTTTCAGCGCTGCCCTCGCGGGCTTTGCGAATACCTTCCGGGGACAAGCCTGCGCCCTTGCCCATCAGCGTATGGGCTGAGAGACAATAAGAGCATTCATTCGCCTGCCCGACAGCGAGCGAAATGATCTCGCGTTGCTTCGCCGTGAGCACACCCTTGCCAAGGGCATCGGACAAAGCGAGGTAGCCGTTCAGCACGGCGGGCGATTGGGCGAAGGTGGAAAAAAGATTCGGCACCATGCCGATTTTGGCTTTGACGCCCGCCAATGTGGTCTGGACGGCAGCGTCGGCATGGGCAGTGTCGATAGGAGCGATACGGGGCATGTCAGAGTTCCTTGTGTTGATTGCACGCCACTCCTATATGCAGCACTCCAGGTACTCTTCGGTGCCAATAACTTTGCTGATCGTCCCAATGGACCCGTTGGCCGCCCTCTTTACCCATGTCACGCCAACCGCTCAGACGTTCTTCACCGGGACGCTCTGCCAGGCGCTGCAATTCACTGGTGTGGGTCATCTGCACATGCTCAAGGCTGGCGAGCTCAGGGTCAGCCGGAGCGGAGAGGCCGATCTCGAATTCCTTGAGCCAACCCTGCTGTTTTTTCCGCGTGGGCGGACCCATGACTTCGCGGTTGATTCCAGGCGCGGGGCCGACCTCGTCTGCGCAACCGTCGAACTCGGGGGTGCGGAGGGCAATCCCATTGCACTGGGCCTGCCAGACTGCGTGGTCCTACCGCTCGCAGAGCATCCGGCGCTGCGGCCGGTTTGTGACCTGCTGGTCGGCGAAGCGTTCGCGGAAGGTGGTGGCCGCCAGACGGCGCTCGACCGGCTCTTCGAGTATCTCCTGATCCTGATCGTGCGACACGTCATCGAATGCGGTGTTGTCTCAACCGGCGTTCTCGCCGGGCTCGCCGACCCACGTCTCGTCAAAGCGCTGACGGCGATACACGAAGCGCCGAAGAAGCCCTGGAAGCTCGAGGAGCTCGCCGAAGTCGCAGGCATGTCACGCACGCGCTTCGCCGAGCATTTTCGGAAGCTGGTCGGTCGGCCACCGATTGAATACCTGACGGTCTGGCGCATCACGATCGCGCGCCAGCTTCTTGGTAAGGGCAAACCTGTCAAGACCGTCGCAGCACAGGTCGGCTACGACAGCGCGGCCGCCTTCTCGCGGGTGTTCAGCCGAGTCACCGGGCACCCGCCGCGCGATATTAGCCAACCACAGTAGGATGCTCGCCGAAACCTTCGAAGGCGGCGGCTCCATTGCCTCGTCGCAGTCGATCTCACGGTCGGGACGGGGGAGATTATCCGCGCACAACAAAAAAGCCGCCAGGTTGCCCGGGCGGCTTCATGTCGGCGGCTTGGCGCGCCGCTCAGTTCAGCTTGGCCTTCACATCCGCGAGCGAAGCCTTGAACAGGTCGGCCCCGGCCTTGATGTCGACCTTGGCGGCGAGCAGCGCGCGGGCGGCCTCGACGGCGATGTCGACGGCGCTGGCACGCACTTCGCCAATCGCCCCACGCTCGGCCTGACCGATCTTCTGTTCGGCCAGCGCAGTGCGCCGAGCGACATAGTCCTCGGTCTTCTTGTGCGCCTCGGCGGCGAGCAGTTCGGCTTCGCGCTTGGCGGCCGCGACGATGGCGGCAGCCTCCTGCTCGGCTTCCTTGCGCTTCTTCTGGTACTGGCCGAGCAATTGCTGGGCCTCGTCGCGCAGCTTGCGTGCCTCGTCGAGCTCGCTGCTGATCCTGGCGGCGCGGGCATCAAGTGCCTTGGCGATCATGCCAGGCACCTTGATGTAGATGGCGATACCCAGAAAGATGATCAGGGCAATCGTGGCCCAGAGCGTTGCTAGAGATGTGGCGTCCATGATGCGCTCCTCACCTGGCCACGGATTTGACCGCGGCCGCGATCTCGGCCTTGCTGGCCTTGCCGCCGACAAGTGCCTCGACAATCGCCGAAGCGGTGTCCTCGGCAATGGTGCCGACTTCCTTCATGGCATTGGCCTTGATGGAAGAAATGCGCGCCTCGGCCTCGCCAAGCTTCTCATCGAGGGCGGCCTCGATTTTCTTGCGAGCGGTCTCGGCTTCCGCCTTGGCCGCATCGTTGGCCTGCTGGCCGATCGAGTTGGCGTTCTTCTTGGCTTCCGCCAGTTCCTGCTCGTAAGCAGCGACGGCAGCGTCGGCCTCGCCCTTCAACCTGGCCGCATGGTCGAGATCCTGACTGATGCGGTCGTTGCGGACGTCGATGATGCCGCCAACACGCGGCATCACCACCCTCTTCAGGAAGAGGTAGAACAGCCCGAACGTGATCGCCAGCCACAGAAGCTGCGACGGGAACGTCGCAGGATCGAATGGCGGGAACGCGCCGTGTGCTTCCGCAGGCACGCCGGTACCGGAATGCGTGTCGCCTTCCGTGGTGGCAGGCGCGGACTCTTGCGCAAAGGCAGATGTCACGAACATGGACTATCCCCGAAATTCAAGCCCCGAACGCCGTGACGTTGGGCCAGATGGCGCAAGGCTTACTTGAACAGGGCCAGAAGCGCGATGAGAAGGGAGAAAATGCCCAGAGCTTCGGTCACGGCAAAACCGAAGATCAGACGGCCGAACTGGCCATCGGCTGCCGACGGATTGCGCAGCGCGCCCGAGAGATAGCTGCCGAAGATGTTGCCCAGGCCAATACCCGCGCCACCCATGCCCAGGCAAGCGATGCCGGCGCCGATGTACTTTGCTGCTTCCACGTCCATTTGTTCAACTCCTTTGGATCTAAAATTCCGTTGCGATTCCATCCGGCAGCCATGCCGGAAACTCCAATTAGTGCGAAGGATGCAGGGCGTCGTTCAGATACATGCAGGTCAGCACCGCAAAGACATAGGCCTGCAAGAGCGCCACGAGCAGCTCCAGCGCCGTCAACGCCACTGCCATGGCCAGCGGCAAGATCGAACCCGCAACGCCAAGCGCACCCAGCGCGCTCAGGCTGACGACAAATCCCGAAAACACCTTCAGCGTGATGTGACCTGCGAGCATGTTCGCGAACAGACGAACCGAGAGGCTGACCGGGCGCGATACGAAGGAAATCACCTCGATTGGAACAACAAGCACCATCATCACGAGGGGCACGCCCTTCGGCACGAACAGCTTCAGGAAGCCAAGGCCATGCTTCATGAAGCCGTAGACGATGACGGTGCCAATCACCAGGATGGCCAGGCCGAAGGTCACGATGATATGACTGGTAACGGTGAAGAAATAGGGGAACAGGCCGAGCAGATTGGCGACCAGCACGAACATGAACAGCGAGAACACGAACGGGAAGAACTTCATGCCCTGCGTGCCGGCGGCATCGCGCAACATGTTGCCGACGAATTCATACGCCATTTCGGAGACCGACTGCAGTCGGCCGGGGACCAGGCTCCTGCTCGACGTCGTCAGGAACAAGAACGCCGCCGCCACGAACACGGTCGCGACCATGAACAGCGCCGAATTGGTGAAGGACAGGTCGTAGCCGCCGATATTAATCGGAATCAGCTTGATGATATGGAACTGGTGGATCGGATCGACCTTGTCAGCTGCCACGTTCTCACCCCGTCAATGCCGCGTACGGCTAAATTACCATTGCCGCGAGAGCGGCTATTTGCTGTCGTCCCGGTCAGAGCGCGATTTGTCGCCCTGTCCGAATTCCGCCACAACGCCCGCTGAACGCATGACATTGAGCACGCCGGCGCCAAAACCCAGCAGCAAGAAAACGATCAGACCCCACGGCGATGTCCCCGCCATACGGTCGATGATCCAGCCGATGCCGGCGCCCACCACCACGCCAGCGATAAATTCACTGGAGAGTTTGACCGCCTGGCCATAACCGGCCGCACTGCCCGCTTTCGCGTCGTCTTTCCCCTCACGCCGGTTCGGCAGCCTTGTCGCAAGCGATGCTTCAAGTTCACGCCGACGTCGCTCAAGATCGTCATCGCGGATGCCGGCTTCATGCTGCTTGCCGCGGCCGGTTTCTCCGGATCCGTCTGGCCCGCTTTTATCGGCCATCGTACCCCCCCTGCCCGGTCAGACCGTCACCGTCCGTCCGCTTCTAAAGTCGCCGGCAACATAGTTAGAGGGTTTGCGCCCGTCAAGCCACGGGCGGAAGTTCATTGTCATGTATTTTAGGCAGCAAAATCAATCTATTAGAGAGGTGCGACATCGTGCCCGCCACGAGGATGGGGATGCGTTGCACGAATCCCCCCTGCAACGGCTCCCCAATCAGCCGCACAAGCGCATGAAAAGATCGGCGACTGCCGGGGCCTCAGCTCCAGCCGCCGCCATAGGTGCGATAGAAGATATGCAGGCCGATCTTGGTCATCTTCTGCATCGTGTGGGCCCAGCCCGGATGGACATACTGGGCGTAGTAATGCGTCGATGATCCGACCTCCGGGATGAAGATCTTGCCGGCGGTGACGGCCATGGCGATGTCCTGCGCGGTCTTGTAGGCGACAGGATTGTCGATGCGCTTCTTCCTGCCGTCGCAGGCGAAGGAAAACTGGCAACGGTTGAACCAGCTGTCGTTCTGGTAGACGACGCCGCAGATCGAGTTGGGATAGGCGGGGTTGCGGACGCGGTTGAGGATGACCTGGGCGACAGCGGCCTGACCGCGCACGGATTCGCCGCGCGCCTCGAAATAGATGCCGTTGGCCAGGCATTTCTGCTCGGGCTTGGAGAAGACGCTGGCTGGAAGCGGGTTCTGGATCCACCAATGGTCACCCTTGGCCATCGGCGGAATGAAGCGGCCGCTGTTGGGCTGTTCGTCCTGAAGCAGGGCTTCGAAGGGCGAGGCCTTGGCGTAGTCCGGCGCCGATTGCGCATAGGCGGTCGCCAGCACATCCGGATGGGAGTTGTTGACCAGGGCGGCAAGCATGGCCGGCACGCCCGGATCCGGCTTCTTGTCCTCACGCGCATGGAATTCCGAGGCGATCTGGATTTCCTTGCCTTTGATCTGCGGCTTGGCGAACGCCATCTTCAGGCCGCTGTCCATGGTCGGTCGCATCAGGGAGGAGGTCCGCTGGAAGATCGACCCGGCGTTGAAGTTCTTCGGCGGTGCAACGGGAGACACCTGGACGATGCGGCCCTTCTTGTCGGCTCGCACGACGCGGTCCTCGTCTGGCGTCGCGTTGACCTTGCCGCCCTTGCCCCGGAACGAGACGGAGCCGACGCCGGGAAGGCGCACGCCGGAACCGGAGAGCGACGCGGTTTTATCAGAATCGACGAACGGCATCTCGGCGGCATGAACCGAGCCGGCAACGGATTTTTCGACATAGGAATTCCAGCGCGCGGTCGGTGCCTCAAGGCCGGACACCAGGCTCGTCATATCCTGGTAGGCGGCGACGGTCGGAAAGCCTATCCAGATGCCGAGACCAATGATGAGCGGGGATACGAAGCTGCGTTTCTCACCGGCGGCGGCAACAAGCCGCTTCAACATACGTCGATGCACGGAACTCTCTCCAGGAACGCTACTGACCCCACTGGAGAGCAAAATGATGCATTAACCTTGATGGGACGTTAACGGGATTGATCGGGTTTTCTCAGTCGGCTCAAGGTCGTGGTTTCGAAGTCGGGCGGTTTTGCGGCGGAGCACTCAGGTCGGACGCAGAAAGATCGGCGAGGCAATCAGCGCGCAAATTGCGGTCGCCTCGCGGATATATCGACGGAAGCGGCGCGACAGGCACTGCCGGAAAACGCGAGGGCCAGCGATGCCGGGCCTGCGGG
The DNA here is from genome assembly GCF_006439395.2 of Mesorhizobium sp. B4-1-4. Lineage (NCBI taxonomy): Bacteria > Pseudomonadati > Pseudomonadota > Alphaproteobacteria > Hyphomicrobiales > Phyllobacteriaceae > Mesorhizobium > Mesorhizobium sp. B4-1-4. The sequence continues at coordinate 730,713 of NZ_CP083950.1, read as the reverse complement.
CCGTGGCCTGATCGGCGCCGAGGTTCAGCCGCGCTTCTTGGCCCGGCCGGCGAACGGATTGTCCGAGGTGCGCAGCGCCATGCGGATCGGCACGCCGGGCATGTCGAAGGCTTCGCGCAGGCTGTTGGAGAGATAGCGGACATAGGATTGCGGCATCGCGTCCGGCCGCGAACACTGGACCACGAAGCCCGGCGGCCGTGTCTTGGCCTGGGTGACATATTTGACCTTCAGCCGGCGCCCGGCAACGGCGGGCGGCGGGTGATGCGCCAGGATGGCTTCCAGCCAGCGGTTGAGCTTGCCGGTCGAAACGCGGCTGTTCCAGACCTTGTGGGTCTTCAATACTGCGTCCATAAGCTTGTCGAGGCCGCGTCCGGTCTCGGCCGAGACCGGCACCGCCTGGATGCCGCGCACCTGCGGCAGCAGCCGCTCGGTCTTCTCGCGCAATTCCGCCAGCAGTTCCTGGGGCTTGTCGATCAAGTCCCATTTGTTGAAGGCGATCACCGGCGCCCGGCCCTCGCGGATGATCAGGTCGGCGATCTGCAGATCCTGCTTCTCGAAAGGGATGGTGGCGTCCAGTACGATGATGACGATCTCGGCGAAACGGATGGCGCGCAAGCCATCCTGCACCGACATCACTTCCAGCTTTTCGTGGATCCTGGCCTTGCGGCGCATGCCTGCCGTATCGAACAGTTTTATCCGCCGCCCGCGCCAGTCCCAATCGACGGAGATGGAATCGCGGGTGATGCCGGCTTCCGGTCCGGTCAGCAGCCGCTCCTCGCCGATCAGCGCGTTGATCAGTGTCGACTTGCCGGCGTTCGGACGGCCGACGACGGCGATGCGCATCGGCTTGGTGTCATCGTAGGCAGGTGCATCCTCGGCATCCGGATCGGCGATGTCCTCGCCGATCAGCACTTCACTGGCGGCGACCTCCTCGTCATCCTCATCGTCCTCGCCGAAGGCGCGCTCCTCGCCAAGTGCTGCGATCACCGCATCCCGGAGATCGGGCAGGCCCTGGCCGTGTTCGGCCGAGACCGGGATCGGCTCGCCGAGGCCGAGTTCCCAGGCCTCCAGCATGCCGCCCTGCGCGCCTTTCGCCTCCGCCTTGTTGGCAACCAGCACGACCGGCTTGCCGGATTTGCGCACGATCTCGGCAAAGGTCCTGTCGTCCGGCAGCAGGCCGGATTTGGCGTCGATGGTGAAGAAGATCAGGTCGGCCTCGCGGATGGCGATCTCGGTCTGCGCGCGCATGCGTCCGGGCAAGGTCGAGGCGCCGGCGTCCTCGAAACCGGCGGTGTCGATGACGTCGAAATGCAGGTCGTAAAGCTTGGCGGCATGGACACGGCGATCGCGTGTCACGCCCGGCGTGTCGTCGACAAGCGCCAGCTTCTTTCCGACCAGCCGATTGAAAAGAGTCGATTTGCCGACGTTAGGCCGGCCGATGATGGCTACCTTGAACGTCATCCGAAATCACGACGCGTTGCCCGAGCCGCGGATCAGCTCGGACATCAAGGTCGCCCGTTCGCGCGTGTTGCGCGGGGCGCCGTCATCGGCGGCGATCTGGTCGAACAGCTTCAGCGCATCCTGGGTCTTGCCTTCCTTCCAGGCGGCAAGGCCGAGCGCCTCGCGCGCGGTATGACGCAGCGTGTTGGTGTCCGATGTCAGCGCCTCGACGCGGCTGGAGACATCGGCGAAAGAGCCGTAATCGACAAGCAGAAGTGCTGCCCTCAGCCGCGCCATGTCGCGAATGCCCTGGGGGATGGCGGTGTCGGCCGCGACCTCGTCGAAATCCTTGACGGCGGCATCGACGTCGCCCTTGTTCGCCTTGACCGTCGCGGCGCGCATGCGGGCAAGCAGCGGATAGGCGCCGTAGCCATCTTTCTCCAACTGATCGAGCGCAGCCAGTGCCTCGTCGTTCTTGCCATCGTTGGCAAGCTTCAAGGCCTGCGAGAAGGCGTCGCCGGATCGGTTGGCGCGTGTCTCGTCCCAATAGCGATAGCCGACGAAGGCGGCGGTGCCGAGCACCACGAGCACCGCAACGGCAAGCAAGGCCGGGCCGAAACGGTCCCACAGCGCCTGCGCCTGTTCGCGACGGATCTCGTCGTTGACTTCACGGATAAAACTGTCGTCGGACATCAATCAAACCATTCCTGCCCCGGGCCGGGGCGGTTCATGAGCCCGCGTTTTAGCGAAATTTTGTCGGCATGGAAGGGGTTCGACCGGAAAATCGCCTATTGCCAGGGCAAACGGACGAAAAGGCCAATCGCACCCGCGCCACATTTGGGCGATAGCCGGCTTTCTGACCGACCGGAGCCTGTAAATTTGCCTATGTCTCGTTTGTGTCGCGTTGTCGCGTTCTCGCTTGCCTCGCTGACCACTGTCGGCGGGGCTCTGGCCGATCCTCCCGCGCCGCCACTGCCGGCAAAACCGAAGCAGATCGTCATCATCTCCTTCGACAGCGCCCGCGACATCTCGCAGTGGAAGCGCAGCCGGGCGCTGGCGCAACGCACAGGCGCGCACTTCACCTATTTTCTGTCGTGCGTCTTCCTGCTGTCGCCAGAGACGCGCAAGGAATACACCGCACCGGGCAAGTCGACCGGCAAATCCAACATTGGCTTTGCCGCCTCCAGGCAGGACGTGGCCGAGCGGCTCGAACAGATCGGCCTCGCCGCACAAGAGGGTCACGACATCGCCAGCCACGCCTGTGGCCATTTCGATGGCAAGAACTGGAGCAAAGCCGACTGGCTGAAAGAGTTCGCCTCGTTCGAGCATATTCTCGAGAACGCCTACACGATCAACGGCATCACGCCCGAACCGGGAGGCTGGCAAAACTTCGCGCGGCATGCGGTGGTTGGCTTCCGTGCCCCCTATTTGTCGACCAGCAAGGCGCTTTACGAAGCGTTGCCCGCCGCCGGCTATCAGTTCGATGCCAGCGGTGTCTCACAGGGCCCTGCCCGGCCACCGACCGTCGGCGGCATCACCCGCTTTTCGCTGCCGCAGATCCCGGAAGGGCCGAAATCGCGACCAGTGATCGCGATGGACTACAATCTCTATGTCCGCCACTCGGGCGGCTTCGAACGGCCAAGCCAGGCGGACGAGTTCGCCAACCGGACCTATGACGCTTTCCGCGCGGCCTTCGACGCGCAATATCAAGGCAAGCGCATTCCGCTTGAGCTCGGCTTCCACTTCACGCTGATGAATGACGGCGCCTACTGGACCGCGCTGGAGCGCTTTGCAGGCGAGGTCTGCGTCAAGTCCGATGTCGAGTGCATCAGCTTCCGCGACTATGTCGAGCGGCAGGGCGGAGGCCGAAAAAAGGCCTCGGTTGGCGGCTGAACCGCCAACGCTTCGCATCAAGATCCAAGCTTTTTCAAGCCGGGTCCTCGGCGCCCTGCCTTGCGAGATAGCGCTGGTCGATGTCAGGCAGCGGCGCGCCTTCCAGCGTCGCCTCGAAGGCGCGCAGGCGCTTGTGGACCGACTGCAGCTCGACGATGGTCGACCAGGAGGTGAGCAGGAACTGCAGCGAGCCCGTCACCTTGCCGAACGCATTCGATATCTGGTTCAGCGCGCCGAACGTTATCTTGTGCGCGACCAGCGACGGACCCAGGATCAGCAGAGAGAAAATGTTGTCGGCCTGCAAGTAGGTGTACCGGACGACGTTGAAATAGATGTAATGGAAATAGAGCCTGAAATAGTTGTGTCGGACATTGGCGAACAGCTCGGCCGTGGTGGCGGGTTGCGCACGATCGGCGTGATCCTCGCCGTAAACAAGCTCCTTGCGGTAAGCAGCCTCGACACGCTGGTTGCGGAACTGCAGCCCCGGAAGCTTCAGGCCGGCAATCATCACCGAGATCGTTCCGAACAGACACCAGGCAAGGGCCGCGACGACCAGCGGCTGCGGGATCGCGCCGACGATCGGCAATTCGCTGATGTGGGCCTGCAACTGGATCATAACCGGCAGGAAGGCGATCAAGGTCATGATCGACTGGACGAAGCTGGAACCGAGATCTTCCATGATCTGCGAGAACCGCATCGTGTCTTCCTGGATGCGCTGCGAGGCGCCCTCGATATGGCGCAGTCTGGTCCAGTTCTCGATGAAATAGTTGTTCATCGCCGTGCGCCAGCGGAAGATCCAGTGGCTGACGATGAAGGCATTGACGACCTGCACGTTCATGCCCACCAGCGCAAGCCACGAGAAGTCGGCCAGTCCGGTGTAGAACTCGCCATTGGTCGACTTTCCCGTCCCCGACATCAGCCCTTGCACATAGTCGAAGAAAGGGCCGTACCAGGCGTTGACGGCGACGCTGACCTGCACATTGAAATAGATGAAGAACAGGATGACCGCGGTCATCAGGATCGACCAATTCTGCCATGGATGCGGCGAGTACCAGGTCCAGAACGCGTAGAAGATGGCCACGCATGCCACGAAATAAATATAGAACCAGAGGAACGGCTTCGACACCAGAACGGCGATGCCGATGATTGGTGGTGTCCCCGCAGCGGCTGGCGGCAGGCCAAACACAGCTCCCAGTTGCTCACCACCAAAAAACCAGAACAGGATCGCCGCAAGGCTCCAGACGGCGGCCGAAGAAAAGAAGAGCTTCGGCTGCGGGAAGAAGGATACGAACACTGGGGCGAATTCCTCGATCGATGCGCAAATCAGCGGATGACGGCGGGCATAAAGTCACACATTAGGGGGAAAGAAAATGCCTGCCCGATACCCGGCACAGAGCAAGACCACAAATCATGGCGATTTTGGGTAGTGTCTCAGTTTGAAATCCCGCGATACCGCTTTTAGGTTTGGCATTAAAGCGGTAAGCCCCATATGCTTAGCGGAAAGCATGGGAGCTTCAGTGGCCTACACTGTCATCTGGTATGGAAGACGGGGCGTCATCGACAAGGTGACCTTTGACGCTGAGAAGACGGCCAAAGATCATGCAATCGCCATGTTCCAGACCCGAAGGGGTGACGATGGCGTCGTATGCGTTGAAGTTCGCAAGGACAACGGCGCTGTCGTCTTTAGCCACGCGGAGAACTAGAGAATGCCAACCGGACCTAAAGGCCAGAAGCGGCCCGCCGACGTGATCGGCAACGCCGTCCGCGTCATGCGCATTGCAACAGGCGAGGAAGCCGACGAAATCGTTGAAGACGGCAAAGACCCTGCCGCCAAGGCGCTCGGCGCGAGGGGCGGAAAGAAGAGCGCTGAGAACATGACGCCAGAGCGGCGCGCAGAGATCGCCAAGAAGGCGGCTGCGAAGCGTTGGTCTAAGTAGGGTTTTTGTTGTCCTTGCCGCCAGTCAACGGTAGCTGAATTGTATGGCGAGCCGGAAGGCAAGGCGGTGCCACAGGAACGCCGCTACAGCCCCGCCGTATGCACTGGCGCGAAGAAGACCCGCATCGAAGGCCAGCCCGACCTGGCGCACGTCAGCACGTCGCACGTCGAGCGCCAGAACCTCACCATGCGGATGCAGATGCGCCGCTTCACTCGCTTGACCAACGCGTTTTCGAAGAAGTTCGATAACCACGTCCATATGGTCGCGCTGTACACGGTTTGGTACAACTTCATCCGCGTTCACAAGACGCTGAAAATGTCGCCGGCAATGGCCGCTGGCGTGTCGGCAACGTTGTGGTCGATGGACGATCTCTGCGGAATGATGGACGCCGTCGCGCCGAAACCGGGCAAGCGCGGACCGTACAAGAAACTCAAGGTGCCTGTCTCATGAAGGCCGAGTACAGAGGCTACCGTTTTACAAACTCCGCCATATTGGGGGAAGACCCGGCCACTTGGCTTCCAGACGATCCCGCTGACTTCTTGGTTGAAATAGACTTCTACGCTGGCGAAGCAGGCAAGGAAGGGTCAGACGCGTTCACGGCAACGGTTTGCTCGACAAATAGGTTTCTGCGGTCCCAGACAGAAAAGGTCTTTTCAGGCGGCGGCGTAATCTTCATGCCTAGGTTCGATCATGTAGAGCTGGAGAGTTTCCTGAGCGAACGTTGTGCGGTTGAGGGCGAGACGTGGAACGATATCGCCTTCCAGCTTTCCCGCTTAGGCGAATGGGAGTTTGAGTACCTGCTTGGAAATTCAAACTGAGACACTACCCGATTTTGGCGCGGCCGACCAGGTGATGACGCCGGAAACGATCAGCATGGCCGCGGCGACGATCGAAGCGAGAAAGAAATCGCCTGACATCTGGGCCAGAAACCCGGCGGCGATGGGGCCGATGATCTGGCCAAGGCCGAACGACGCCGTCATCAAGGCAAAGATGCGCCGGGGCGCCCTTGGCGCCTGCTGCCGCGCTGCCTGCAGGCCGAGCGCGGTGATGGCAATGAAGGTGCCGCCGAGCAGCAGGCCGCCAAGCAGTGGCCCCGAATATCCGCCAAGCGCCACGCTGGCGGTGACGCCAATCACCTCGATGAAGCACGCCAGCGCATAGGCGCCATAGAGCCCGATCCGCGTGGCGATCTTCTGCCAGAGCCAGGTCGAGGGAAAGCCGGCGAGGCCGGCGACCATCCATACCATGGCCTCGAAAACGCGGCTGCCGCCACCTTGCCGGACGATGGCGACCAGGAATGTCGCGGTCACCACATAGCCAAACCCAAACAGGCCGTAGGCGACGATGACCTTCCTCAGCGACCGGTCTTTCGGCAGTGCCGGCTCGCGGCTCGTTTCGCCATTGGCGAGCGGGCCCTCGTTTGCCAAGAGCGCGACGACCACGAAACCGCATGCCGAAATGGCCGCCGACCAGAGCCAGCCGGCCGCCCAGCCGGCATGCCCAGTGACCAGCACCGCCATCATCGCCGCCGATATCGCGATACCAAGGCCGACGCCGCCAAAATGCCAGGCCTGCAGGTCGCCACGACCGGCGGCGGCAATATGGCTGAAAACGATGCTGGCCATGAACACCATGACAAAGGCGCTGGCGAGACCCGCCAGAAAACGGATGACGAGAAAGGCGACCATTGTGTCGGTCAGCCCCATCAGCGCGGCAAGCACGGTGCTGGCGCCAAGACCTGTCAGCATCAGCAAACGCTCGCGCCCATGCGCCCAGCCGCCAGCCGCGGCAAGCGCCCCGACAAGGTAGCCGAGGTAATTGGCGGAAGCGATCCACCCGGCATTGGCCGGCGACAGATGCAGTTCTTCCATCATGCCGGGCAGGATCGGCGTGTAAACGAAACGGCCGATGCCCATGGCGACGGCCATGGCAATCATGCCGGCGAAGGCGAAGCGCAGCGCTGTGGAGTTGGCCGATTTCATTGCAGCGCACAATAAATGCAGCGACCGCCGAAACAATCCGCCTTTCATTGGGCCAGCGGGGCCTCAGCGCGCCATGCTCCGCTCGACTTTTGCTTGATCCCGAACGCGTGGCGTCCGCTCAGCAGCGTCCACCGAAATCGACGTGAAATGAAGCGGTCTCATGCACGGTCCGCCGCGCCGTCAGCCTGAACGGCACGTCAGCGAGTTCACGCTGCGACATGGCGTTCAGCACCGGATGCGACAGCGGATCGGTCACCCACCTCTGCGTATCGCGGTCGCAGAGTGGCTCATGCGACGCATTCGCGGCGAACATGACCTTCAGCGACGACAGCATCCTCAGCATTTCCGGCTCCGTGGATCTGTCTCCCCTCAACAAGGTCAGCCGTTTCGGTCTCTCTTTCAATTGAGATTCCGGTCGGATCGGTTTAGAAAAACTCAAATGGCCATGCTCAACCGCGTCCATCTCAATGGCCTTCGCGCCATCGAAACCGTCGCCCGTCTCGGATCGCTGGCGGCGGCCGCCGGCGAGCTCAACGTTTCCGTCAGTGCCGTCAGCCAGCAGATAAGCCGCACCGAAAAGCAACTCGGCCAGGCGCTGTTCGAGCGTACGGCGAGCGGTCTGGTCCTGACCGAATTCGGCGCCATCTTCGCCACCCGCCTCGGCGCGGGGTTTCGCGAGCTTGCCTACGCGGTGGCGATGGCGGACGAAGCGACCCAATGCACGCTGGTGGTTTCGGTGGCACCGGCCTTCGCCTCGAAATGGCTGCTGCCGCGGCTGTCGCGCCACTTCGCCCGGCATCCCGACGTGCTGCTGCGCATCGACGCCTCGGTGCGGCTCACCGATCTCGATCACTCGGACATCGACATCGCCATCCGGCTTGGCGACGGCAAATGGCCGGGCGGGCGAGCAGAACTGCTTTTGGCGCAGGAGATCTTCCCGGTCTGCGCGCCATCGATCGCTGGCAAATTGCAATCGATCGAAGATTTGGCGCAGACCTGCGCCATCACCGACGAACGGGCGATGATCAACTGGGAAAGCTGGTTCGCCGCCGCCGGCGTTCCGCCCGTCACCTTCCAGAAAGGCGCGCGCTTCACCGATCCGATGCTGTGTCTGGAATCGGCGATCGCCGGCCATGGCGTGATGCTGGGCTGGCAGTTGCTGACGGCCGATGCACTGGCCGACGGGCGGCTTGTGGCGCCGTTCGGGGTCCGCGCCCAAAGCGGGCTCGGCTACTGGCTGGTGACCTCGTCGGCCAAGGCGGAGAGCCGCAAGGTCCGCGATTTCAAGGTCTGGATCCGGCAAGAGATCGAGGCGACGATGGCACAGTTCGGATCGGTGACTGCAGGACCCGCTGGCACGAACGCGGTGGAAAGCAGCGTGGCACCGGTCTATGTTGAACGAGACATCCCACTACGACAGGCAGGATCATGACCACACATTCGCGCGGCGTTTCCGCAACGATCGACCCGGTGAAGCTCGACAGGCTGGCGGAGGTCGCCATCAAGGTAGGCCTGCAATTGCAACCGGGACAGGATCTGGTGCTGACATCGTCGATCGCAGCACTGCCGCTGACCAGGCGCATCGTCGAGCATGCCTACAAGGCCGGCGCCGGACTAGTGACGCCGATCTTCAACGATGACGAGATAACGCTGGCGCGCTACCGCTTCGGCGCCGACGCCGGCTTCGACCGCGCCGCCGGCTGGCTGTATGAGGGCATGGCGGAGGCCTTCTCCAACAATGCGGCCCGGCTTGCCGTGCGCGGCGAGGATCCCTCGCTGTTGTCGGCGCAGGACCCGGCCAAGGTGGCGCGCGCCAACAAGGCCAATTCGGTGGCCTACCAGCCGGCGCTGGAAAAGATCACCGGCTTCGATATCAACTGGAACATTATCGCTTATCCCGATCTGGCCTGGGCCAGGCAAGTCTTCCCGGATGACGCCGACGACGTCGCCGTGGCGAAGCTTGCCGACGCCATCTTCGCCGCCTCGCGCGTCGATGTCGAGGATCCGATCGGCAACTGGAAGGCGCACAACGCAGCGCTGCGCGGCCGCACAGAATGGCTCAACGGCCACAACTTCCACGCCCTGCATTTCACCGGCCCGGGCACCGACCTGACGGTCGGGCTGGCGGACGGCCATGAATGGATAGGCGGCGCCTCGACGGCCAAGAACGGCATCACCTGCAACCCCAACATCCCGACCGAGGAAGTCTTCACCACGCCGCATGCAAGGCGCGTCGAGGGGCATGTCTCCTCCACGAAGCCGCTGTCCTACCAGGGCACGCTGATCGACGAGATCTCGGTGCGTTTCAAAGAAGGCAGGATCGTCGAGGCCAAGGCGTCGAAGGGCGAGGATGTCTTGAAGAAAGTGCTCGACACCGACGAAGGCGCACGCCGCCTCGGCGAAGTGGCACTGGTGCCGCATTCCTCCCCAATCTCGGCCAGCGGCCTGCTGTTCTTCAACACGCTGTTCGACGAGAACGCCGCCTGCCACATCGCGCTCGGTCAGTGCTATTCGAAATGCTTCGTCAATGGCGCCTCGCTCAGCCAGGACGAGATCGCGGCGCGCGGCGGCAACAAGAGCTTCATCCACATCGACTGGATGATCGGTTCGGACAAGATCGACATTGACGGCGTCAACAAGGACGGCAGCCGCGTGCCTGTGATGCGCAAGGGCGAGTGGGCCTGACGACGCCCCTTGGCTTTCGGAGCTTTCCATGGCCCTCGAATTGGCGGTCAAGCGGATTTACGAGCCACCGGCGCCCGGTGACGGACAACGGGTGCTGGTCGACCGCATCTGGCCGCGCGGCGTCAGCAAGGAGGACGCCGCGCTGACGCTATGGCTGAAGGACATCGCACCGAGCGACGACCTGCGCAAATGGTTCGGCCATGAGCCAGCGCGTTGGAAAGAGTTTCAGCGGCGGTATCGAGCCGAGCTGGATAGCAATGACGATGCGGTGACGGTGTTGCGCGCTCTGCTTGATAAAGGCCGGGTGACGTTGCTCTACGGAGCGCATGACGAGGCGCACAACAATGCAGTGGCGCTGGCGGGGTACTTGCGCGGGGATTGAAGCGGTTTTCGAAAGCTGGCGGGACAGCGCCGCCCCCCCTCTGTCCTGCCGGACATCTCCCCCACAAGGGGGGAGATCGATGTCGCGATGGCTTTCGCCAATTTTCAACGTTGAAGACGAAGGTCCGACAGCGGAGCTGCCAATCTCCCCCCTTGTGGGGGAGATGTCCGGCAGGACAGAGGGGGGCGCGAAGGATCGCCACCTATCTACTTTGCACCAACCACCTGCTGATAAGCATCCGGCTTGAACCCGACGAGAACACTGTCACCGACCTCCAGCACCGGCCGCTTGATCATCGTCGGTCTGGCCAGCATCAGCGCCTTGGCCTGCTTTTCGTCGAGCGATTGCTTGTCTGTCTCCGGCAGTTCGCGGAACGTGGTGCTGCCCTTGTTGAGGAGCTTTTCCCAGCCGACCTTGCCGACCCAGCCATTCAGCCTGCCCGCTTCAATCCCGTCGGCCCGATAGTCATGGAAACGATAAGGCACGTCATGGCTCTCCAGCCAGACGCGTGCCTTCTTGATCGTGTCACAGTTGGTGATGCCATATATGGTGATCGTCAAAGCGCGCTTCCCTGCTGATTGTCGAATCCGTCCTGCACCCTAAACCGCCCTTCCCGCTTTGCCAGCGCCCGCATCCCATGTGAAGATGATTTGAACCTCGCATGAACGGCCAGGGCATTGCCCCGGCCGCCATGCTCGTTTTTCGCCTGCAGCGAAGAAAGCAGACTCCGGAAAGCCGGCGGCATTGCCTCAATAGTAGAAGCGCTCTTCGGTAATCTTGCCGTTCTTGACTGTGTACAGGCCAACCTCATCCATGGTGACGCGCTCGCCCGTAGCCTTGGGCGTTATGTCAAACGTGAAGCGCACCGCGAACTGGTCGCCGTTGACATACGGGCCTTCGACGGAGCCGCCGTGCACTTCGTTGTTCTCTTGCCACCACTGGCCCTTCTGTTTCACGGCTTCCTTGCCGTTGCAGACGGCCATAGGGCCCTCCATGGCTTCATAGCTGACGATTTCGTCAGCATTGTACTTCTGAGCGGCACTTTCGTTGTCGCCCCGCCTGAGCAGTTCGGTGAAATCCTTGGCAATTTCCGCGACGGTCATTTGTCTTCCTCCTGTTCCGACGCACTCGAAGTAGGGAAGCGCTCGCCAGTCCGCCAGCTTTGCCCGCACGACAGCTGACAAGCTTTGTCAGGACGATAGACATAGCGCGGCTCTGTGACGACGGTTTGAGGGCGAGCGATCGGCGCATCACATCGCACTGAGCGGCCAACAGTCCGGGAAAACGTACTTCTTCAGTCCGCGCAAGCTGTGCACAAGAACGAACTCCCGGGCGACAAAGCTGATTGGGCCGATAGGCTGTTGCGGAATAAGTTTCTGGTCATAGGCCAGCGTCAAATGTGGAACGAAACCGTCTGAAGCTTTGAGTCCTTCGCGCGACATTTCAGCGCCGAGCTTCCTGCTCAATTCACAAACCGGTCCGTCATCGGCGAGAAGCACGAAAGGATGCTTGGCCGGGCGGCCCCTCGTCGCCGGGCGACCGGGAAAGCTCCTGAAATGACGGAAGGTGACATCAAACTCAGACATCGCGATGCGTCGCCCCGATCGGGCCGCTGCGAAGATGATTTTCTCTGGCAGCCTTTTGTAATCACCGACATGTTGCAGGCTGACGTGAAACCGGTGATACAGCAGACGTGAGCCGGTTATCTCACATTGGCCGCACAGCTGGCTTTGACAATCCGCAAACCGCGAATAGTCCTTCTGCTGCAGAAACAAGCCGTAGAAGACGCGCTCCGGCCGCTTAGGCCGCCATGGCGGCTCTGGAATTCCGAAATCGAACTCGCCTTGGTACATACGCGTACGCTCGCCAAGGAACGCTCCCATTTTGCTCCGGCGTTAGAACAAAACAGGAACATCTCTTTGAGTCAAGCGTGGATTGCTTCGAAGCCCCAGCCCGCATCCGATGCCCTTGACCTCGAGAAAGTCATGGACCCCAGTCGGCGTATTCGCGGCCGTTGCCGACTGCCTGTAGCCGCCGATGGAGCAGGTCAGCCAGGCAGCATAGGGCAGTTGGCGCCACGGCGCAGGCTGATATGCGCGACGTCGCCGACGCTGAATTGGAAACCCTCCGCCTGGCGCGGCGCATCGATGACAATAGGTGCGCCTTGGTCGAGTTCGGCATGCAGCCGCAGCGTGCGGCCATGAAAGACGACGCTGTTGACGCGCGCCGGCGCCGTGCTCGGCGCGGCCTCGGTCGTTGCCAGCAAGTCCTCCGGGCGCACCCCGATGGTCCGCACTTCGCCTTGCCGGGGTGACTTCCCAGTTTCAGAAGTTGCCTCCAGCGCCAGGGCGCCGGCGGCGAAACGCAGGCGATCGCCGTCGCGGCCGACAAACCGGGACTGCAGGAGATTCATGGTGCCGATGAAGCTCGCCACGAACGTCGTGGCGGGCCGGTCGTACAGTACCGCCGGTGGCGCGATCTGTTCGATGCGGCCCTTGTTCATGACGACGATGCGGTCGGAGATCGACAGCGCTTCGGTCTGGTCATGGGTGACCATGACGAAGGTGGTGCCAAGCCGCGACTGCAGCCGCTTCAACTCGACCTGCATCTGTTCGCGCAGATGCGCGTCAAGCGCCGACAGCGGTTCGTCGAGCAAGAGCACGCGCGGTTCGCAGACGATGGCGCGGGCGAGCGCGACGCGCTGGCGTTGGCCGCCGGAGAGTTCGGAAACGCGGGCACGAAGCTTGTCGGCGAGGCCGACCATGTCGAGGGCTTCACCGACGCGTTTTGCCTGTTCGGCTCCGGACAATTTGCGCAGCGACAGACCGAAGCCGACATTTTCGGCGACGTTCATGTGCGGGAACAGCGCGTAGTCCTGGAACACGGTATTGACCGGCCGGTCGTAAGGTCGAAGCTCGGTGATGTCGCGGCCGTCGAGCAGCACCGCGCCGCTCGACGGGCTTTCGAAGCCCGCAATGACGCGCAGGCTGGTGGTCTTGCCGCAGCCCGATGGTCCGAGCAGGGTGATGAACTCGCCGCTGATGATGTCGAGATCGACGGCGTCGAGCCCGACGATACCGCCGGGAAAAATCTTCGATACCGCCTGCAGGCGGACGAGCGGATCAGGCGCCATCGCGAACCTCGGACGGTTTCGTGGTGTTGACCCAGAGGATCCGGCATTCCTCGCCGCCAGGATTGCGGAAAGCGTGCAACAGCGTGCTCTTGAAGGCAAAACTGTCGCCGGTCTTCAGCACGTATTTTGTCGAATCCACCACCAGTTCGACCTCGCCGGCCAATACGTAGCCAAACTCATGGCCTACATGCGCATAGGCTTCCGCGGTGCCGCCGCCGGCTTCCACCGTTACCAGCATGCCGGTCAGCGTCGCGCCCGGCGGCGACAGCAGCGCCTTGGCGATGCCCTCCGACTTCACCGGGATGGCGCGGCGGCTGTTGGCACGCACGCAGTAGAGATCGTTGGCGGCATCGTCGCCGTCGGCGATCAGCGCCGACGGCTCGATGTCCAGAGCCGCGGCGAGCGGCCAGATCACCTTGACGCGCAGCGAAGACATGCCGCGCTCGATCTGGCTGAGCGCGCCGATCGACACGCCCGCCCTGGCGGCAAGCTCCGCCAGCGAAAGGCGGCGCTCGAGCCGCAGGGCCCGCACCCGCCGACCGACGCGAACGTCGGCATCGTCCTTGGGTTTCTCGGCCTGTTCGTCCAGCATGTCCATGCATCGGTCCTCGTTTGCCGCATCCTTATCGAGCAACGCAGCATTGTCGTTCGCACGTTTGCGCTGCCCCTCACCCTTACCCTCTCCCCGTGAAAAACGGGGAGAGGGGGTCGCCGACGTTGCGGCCAGTCCCCTTCTCCCCGTCTCTATTACGGGGAGAAGGGGCAGGCGGATGAGCGGCGGCGCAAACTTCAGTAATCCAATCGCCTCCAACAAGGCTGGCCAGCGTCACCCGCCGGCCTTCACCTTCTCGAACATCTTGGCGACATCGTCATTCTGCTTCATCGGGCCGGTGAAGATCGTGCTCTTCAGCATCACTTCAGGGTCGGACGGCAGCTGGAGCTTTTCCAATTCGTCCTTCGGCACACCGGCGAAGGCAGTCGAGAGCGAGCTGCCATAGCCATAGGACTGGATCAGGAATTTGCCCGACTCGGCGTCCAGCCGGCTGTTGATGAAGTCATAGGCGAGATCGACGTTCTTGGCGTCCTTGAGCATGACGAAACCGCAGGCCCAGGTCAGCATCCCTTCCTTCGGCCTCATGAACTCGACCGGCACGCCCTGCTTCTTCAGCGAAGTGGCCGACGCGTTCCAGGTCATGGCGGCGACCAGCTGGCCACTGGCCAGCGCCTGCTCGACCGAAGTCATATCGGTGGTGTAGCTCGACAGCAGCGGGCGCTGTTCGCGCAGCTTCTCGGCGACCTTGTCCATTTGGTCCGCAGTCATGTCGAAGGGGTTCACGCCGGCAAGCAGTGCCGCGACGATGGGCGTGTCGTGGACGGCGTCGATGGTCGCCATGCGGCCGGCATACTGCTTGTCCCACAGAAGTTTCCAGCTCGCTTCGGGGTTCTTCACCAGATCGGTGCGGTAGAGGATCGAGGTGTTGCCCCAGTCCCACGGCACCATCCAGACCTTGCCGTCGCCCGCCTGCAAATCGGGCAGGTTCTTGAACACGGGGAAGACCGAATCCCAGTTCTTGATGCGCTTGGTGTCGATCGGCTGCAGCAGGCCTTCCTTGTTCCAGCGCGCCACCTTGTCGTAGCAGGGATGCGCTATGTCGGGGCGGAAGCCTGCCTTGACCTTGGTGAAGGCATCGTCATCGTCACCGAAGATGGAGGCCTCGACGCCATCGGGATGCGCGGCGAGGAAGCTCTTGTTGAAATCGGGCAGCTCGTACCCTGACCAGGTGAAGTATTGCAGCTTCTCGGCCGCCAGCGCCACGGTCGAGGACAGCGCGAGCACCAGTGCGGCAAGGCCGGCCCGGACTTTGTGTCCGGATATCGATTTCAGGTGGAATGCCATTTTCGTTCTCCTCTTCTTTGTTGTGGTTGGCGTGCTGTGATCAGGCTGGACTGGCGGATATCCGGCGCACCGCACCGAGCCCGCGATGGCGTAGGAACTCGGCTGTGCCGGCGATGATGAAGGACACGGCCAGGATCATCGTCCCCAGCGCCATGACGGTGGGCAGAGACCGTGGGAAGCGCAGTTGGCTCCAGATGTAGAGCGGCAGTGTCGGCTCGGTGCCGGCAAGGAAGAAGACGACGATGAATTCGTCGAAGGAGATCAGGAAGGCGAGCATGAAGGCCGACAGCACGGCGGGCAGGCTGAGCGGCAGCATGACGCGCCGGAACGTCGTCCAGTCGGAGGCGCCAAGGTCGAGCGCCGCCTCGCGAACCGTCCTGGGGATGGCGGCGAAGCGGCTGCGCATGACGACCACGGTGGTTGGCAGCGCCACCAGTATATGGCCGAGCACGATGGCGACACGCGACGGTCCTAGGCCGACGAGGTTGACCAGGATCAGCAGCGATATGCCGACGATGACGCCTGGAATGAGGATCGGCAGCCGTGCGATGGCGCTGATGGTGGCGGCCAATGGCGAGCGGCCGTAGAGGTCCATATAGGATATCGTGATGCCGCACAGCGTGGCGCCGGAGGCCGCGATGGCGCCGATGACGAGACTGTTCAGGAGCGCGCCGGACAGGGCGGAATTGCCATAAAGGATCGCGTACCACTGCAGCGTGAAGCCCTGCAGCGGAAATGCCGCCTGGATGGAATCGTTGAAGGAAAACAGCGGGATCAGCAGGACCGGGAGATAGAGAAACACGAGGTAGGCGAGCACATAAAGGCCTAGCCAGCGGCCATTTCGTTGCGTGCCGAGGCGTTCCACTCTCATGTGCGGCTGCCATACCTGCGGTCGGCGCCGCGTGCGACCAGCACCACGACCAGGATGACCAGCATGACGCAGACCGAAAGGGCCGCGCCGAACGGCCAGTCGTTGGCCTTGCCGAACTGCGACTGGATCAGCGTGCCGATCATGGTGCTGGCCGGTCCGCCGACCATCGCCGGCGTGACATAGTCGCCGATCGTCGGCACGAAGACGACCAGGGCCGCGGCCAGGACGCCCGGCATCGAGTTCGGCAGCACGACCCGGCGAAAGGACGTGAACGGCCGCGCGCCAAGGTCTGAAGCGGCCTCGATCAGCGATTTCGGAATGGTCTCCAGCGCCACATAGATCGGCAGGATCGCGAACGGCGCATAAGCGTGGGCAAGCGTGACGACGACAGCCGCTGGCGTATTGAGAAACGCCAATGTCGGCTGGGACCAGATGCCGCTTTCGATCAGCGCCGAGTTCAGCACGCCGTTATAGGCGAGCACGATCTTCCAGGCGAAGACGCGCAGCAAGTAGCTGGTCCAGAACGGTAGTGTCACCAGGAACAACAACAGGCCACGCCGCCGCTCGGCGTAAAAGGCAAGGTAGTAGGCGACGGGATAGGCGGTGACGACCGTGGCCAGGGTCACCAGCCCGGCGATCACCAGCGAGCGCAGCGTCACCGTCCAGTAGAGCGGATCGGAAACCACGGTGGCGAAATTCGCCAGGCTGAAGCCGCTGCCCAGCAGCGAACCGTCATTGCCGCGGAAGGCCAGGAAAAGCACGAGGCCAAGCGCAAACAGGATCAGCAGGAAGGTGACCAGCGCGCCCGGCAGCAGCATGGCGAACCGGAAGCCCGACGAAGACCGGGTCTCGGACACCTGTGCCGCAACTAGGGTCGACATCGACCGGCTCACCCAAATCTTGAAATTACCGAAGAGTTTTTCATATTCGTGAAACTGTCAAGCGAAATCCCGCGGGTGGGTTGTGACTGGCATCTGCTGAAACCGTTTCGACAAGGTTTGAACGGGCCACATGAAACACCCAGAGGTTTCACACTCTTGAAATGAACCAGTCGGGTTTTGACAATGACCGCCGCAGACCCGCTTGTCGGAAAGCCGGAATTTCATGGACGAGACGGCGGTCTGAATCGCCGTCGAATGGGATAGACCTTTGGGCGGAATCCGGGGAAAGTGCCGCGCCGACCTGGCAAGCCCGCATTTCGATGATCAGAGGGACCGCACGCATGACAAACCCGACGCGTCTGCCTATTGAGGGCCTTTTTGTCGGCCGCGCCAAGAGCAGCGATGCCTCGCATCCTCTGGTGGTCACGGTACGTGACGGCACCATCTTCGACATCACCTCAAGCGCGGCGCCGACCGTGCGCGATATCTGCGAGATGGCCGATCCGGCAGCGCATGTGCGCTCGGCCGAGGGCAAGCCGATCGGCTCGCTCGATGACATCGCGGCCAACAGTTTCGAGGCCACGCGTGATCCGGCAAAGCCATACCTCCTGTCCCCGGTCGACCTGCAGGCCATCAAGGCATCGGGCGTGACTTTCGTCGTCAGCCTGCTCGAACGGGTGATCGAGGAACAGGCGCGCGGCTCGGCGGAAAAGGCCGACGCCATCCGCGCCGACATTGCCGGGCTGATCGGCCATGACCTTTCGAAGCTCAAGCCCGGTTCGCCCGAAGCGATGGAGATCAAGGCCAAGCTGATTTCGCGCGGCGCCTGGTCGCAATATCTGGAAGTGGGCATCGGCCCGGATGCGGAAATCTTCACCAAGTGCCAGCCGATGGCTTCTGTCGGCTTCGGCGCCGATGTGGGCCTTCACCCGGTGTCGACCTGGAACAATCCGGAGCCGGAGATCGCCATGATCGCCGCCAGCAGCGGCAGGATCGTCGGCGCCACCATCGGCAACGATGTCAATCTGCGTGACGTCGAGGGGCGTTCGGCGCTGCTGCTCGGCAAGGCCAAGGACAACAATGCGTCGGCTTCCCTCGGTCCTTTCATCCGCCTGTTCGACGACGCATTCTCGATCGACGACGTGAAGCGCGCCGTCGTGCGCCTGAAGGTCGAAGGCGAGGATGGGTTCTCGCTGGAGGGCGCAAGCTCGATGGCCGAGATCAGCCGCTCGCCCGAAGAACTGGTCGCCGCTGCCATGGGTCCGCATCACCAATATCCGGATGGGCTGGCGCTTTATCTCGGCACCATGTTCGTGCCCTCGAAGGATCGCGGCGAAAAGGGCAAGGGCTTTACCCACAAGGTCGGCGACATCGTCACCATCTCGTCGGAAAAATTCGGCGCGCTGGTCAACCGGGTGCGGCTGTCGCCCGATTGCCCGCACTGGACATACGGCGCCAGCCATCTGATGCGCGACCTCGCCAAGGCCGGCCTGCTCTAGCTTTGAGCATTGCGCCTCCGTCAAGACGCTCCGCTAAGGCCAAGCCGATCACCGACTGCCGCTGAAAACTCACCCCAACTGATGCAATCTGATGGGTCCGTTGATGGCGCTGCGTCAGGCGCCAACTACATCTGCAGATGGAGGCTTGCCATCCGCCGAAAAAGAGAATGCTCTTGGGCATCCGAGCGGCGCTGGCAAAAGACGCAATCCGGCTGAAGCCGGAACAAGGGACGGATCATCTTCAACCGGGAGGAAATCAAATGCTGACAAGACTAAGACTTGTGCTCTACGGCCTGCTGGTCGCGCTGACGGTCCTACCGGCAGCCGCCCAGGCCAAGACGTTCTACTGGATTTCACATGGCGGCCCGGCCGATCCGGTCTGGACCTACTTCCTGGCCGGCGCCAAGCAATGGGCCAAGGACACCGGCAACACTGTCAACACCTCGTTCCACAATGGCGATGTCGCCTCCCAGCAGGAAGCGGTTCGCGCCGCGATCTCGGCCAAGGCCGACGGCATCGTCACCACCAGCCCCGATCCGGGCAGCCTCGTCGAAATCGTCAAGGAAGCCCGTACCGCCAACATCCCGATCATCAACTTCAACACGCCCGATCCCAAGGCCAATTTCAATGCCTATGTCGGCGGCGACAACGTCACCTTCGGCAAGCATTGGGCGCAGTATCTGGTCGACAAGGGCCTGGTGAAGAAGGGCGACTTCGTCTGGATGCCGGTCGAGATCCCCGGCGCCACCTACGGCGTCCAGGAGGAAGAAGGCATCAAGAGCGTCTTCGGCCCACTCGGCGTCACCTATGAAGTCACCGAGGCGACACTCGACCAGGCCGAGGTGATCAACCGCATGGTCGACTACCTCACCGCCCACAAGGGCAAGGTGAAGGCCATCATCGGCCTCGGCGATCTCGTCACCGGCTCGATCAAGCGGGTCTTCGACCAGGTCGGCATCAAGCCCGGCGAAATCCCGGTCGTGGGCTGGGGCAATTCGCTCGACACCACGCAGGAAGTGCTGAACGGCTACGTCAATGCCGGCCAGTGGCAAGATCCGCAGGCGACCAGCTATGTCGCGCTGTCGCTGGCCAACATGGCCGCCAGCGGCATTCCTCCAGGCTTCAACGTCATCACCGGCGCGCTCTACGAAAAGGACACCGCCGGCGTCTACGACAAGATCCTGTCCGGCAAATAACCGCGATCCTGGCGCCGCACCGTTCTGGCACGCGGCGCCAGACATCTTCCTGCGCCGCGACAGGGCCGCCGATGCGGTGGCGGTCGCGGCCCGCTCCAACCATGTCGCGGGTTCCCTGTGGAAAATCATTCGCTCATCCAACGCCTGATCGCGCGGCCGGAATTCGGACCCTTCGTCCTGCTGGTCGTCGAAATCGCCGTTTTCTGGAGCATCAACCCCGATTTCCTGTCGCCGCAGAACATCTCCAACACGCTGGCCTTCACCGTCGAACTCGGCCTGATCGCGCTGGCGATGACATTGCTGATGACGTCAGGCGAATTCGACCTGTCCGTCGGATCGCTGTTCGGCTTCTCGCCGGTGCTGATGTGGACGCTGTTCAACGGCGGCGTGACCTCGCTGGAGATGGGCTTCGTCGTCGCGCTGGTGGTCGCCGCCCTGATCGGGCTGGTCAATGGCTGGTTCGTCACACAGCTCAAGATCCCGTCCTTCCTGGTGACGCTCGGCATGCTTTTGGTGGTGCGCGGCAGCGCCCTTTTTATCACCGACGGCTTTCCGCAGCGGACCTGGAGCGCCGAGGGCAGCTGGCTGGCGGAAGCGCTGGTCGGCGACTTCTTCATCGGCCCGTTCCGCATCTATATGTCGCTGTTCTGGTTCATCGCCGCGGCAATCGCGCTTGGCTATGTGCTGACGCAAAGCCGGACCGGCAACTGGATCCAGGCGGCGGGCGGCAATCCCAACGCGGCGCGCGCTCGCGGCGTCAATGTCAACCGCGTCAAGGTCGGCCTGTTCATCCTGTCGTCGGTCATGGCCTCGCTTGCCGGTGTTATCTCCTCGCTGCGCACCTCCGCCGCCAATCCCAACAGCGGCACCGGCTATGAACTCGAGGTGATCGCCATGGTGGTTATCGGCGGCACGGCGCTGACCGGCGGGCGCGGCACCATCATCGGCACGGTGCTCGGCATCCTGATCCTGCGCGTGATGCGCAACGGCATCGTGCTGATCGGTGTACCCGGCCTTGCCTACAACATCTTCATCGGCGCGATCATCCTTGGCATGATGGCACTCCACTCATGGCTGGAACGCCGGCATCAGGCAGGGACTTGAACCATGGCTGAACCGCTCATCCGCATGCAGAACATTCGCAAGTCCTACGGCCGCGTGCAGGCGCTGGTGGATGCCAATTTTCATGTCAACGAACGAGAGATCGTCGGTCTGCTCGGCGACAACGGCGCCGGCAAGTCGACGCTGATCAAGGTTCTGTCGGGCGCGGTGCCGCTGACCAGCGGCGACATTTTCATACGCGGCAAGAAGGTGAACTTGCGTAGCACCAGCGACGCGATCGCCAACGGCATCGAGACCATCTACCAGGACTCCGCACTGGTCACGCAACTGTCGATCGCCCGCAACCTGTTCCTGGGACGCGAACCGATCAGGCCGCCGCGCTTCCTCAACCGCATGGACCAGGAGGCAATGAACACGGTCGCCCGCGACCTGCTCAAGCAGGTCGGCATTTCGAAGAACATTCCACCGACGACGCCGATCGGCTCGCTCTCCGGCGGCGAGCGGCAAGCGGTGGCGATCGCGCGCGCCATGCATTTCGACAGCGATCTCATCATCCTCGACGAGCCGACCAACAACCTTGGCGTGGCCGAAACACAGGGCGTGCTGAGTTTCGTGCGCAACGCACGCGATTCCGGTCATTCCTGCATCTTCATCGCGCACAACATCCACCATGTCTTCCAGGTGGTCGACCGCATCGTCGTCATGCGCCGGGGCAAGGTGGTCGCCGACGACATCGATCCGAAGAAGACCAGTGTCGCGGAAGTCGAACGGATCATCACCGGCATGTCGGACAAGGAAATCCGGGACGCCATCGCCGACGGCAAACCGGCGCACTGAGGACGGGCGGAAGCCGTCCTGTCGAAACCGTCGAATGCGAATGGGATGATGGTGGGCAATCATCCGTTGCTCAGATCGCATCGCTTCTCACATCACCCATATGGCGCGCCAACGCGTCGACGCATAGGGTTGCGGCATGAAGGCCACCGTCTCCGATATCGCCAGGAACTGCGGGCTCTCGACGGCGACGGTCGACAGGGTGCTCAACAATCGGCCCGGCGTGAGCGCCGCCAACAGGCAGCGCGTCATGGAGGCCGCCAAGCAGCTTGGCTATTTGCCGGTCGCCGATCAGGTGACGCTGCCCTCCAAGCCCGCAAACCTCGAATTCTTCCTGCCGATCGGCAGCAACGCCTTCATGCAGGATCTGGCAAGGCACATCGAGGACTATGCGTCGCGCCTGCCGCTGGTCGCGTCCTGCCGGATCCACAACCTCGCCGGCATCTCGCCGAACGCATTGCAGACAGCCGTGGAAAACCTGTCGCTGAAGGCCAATGGCGTCGGTGTCATCGCCATCGACCATCCACGAACCCGCAACATCCTGGGCGACATCGTCGAAGCCGGCATCCGCCTGGTGACGCTGGTGTCGGATATTCCGGCCGCCCCGCGCTCGGCCTATGTCGGCATCGACAACCGGGTGGCGGGGCGAACCGCGGCACTGTTGATGGGGCGTTTCCTCGGCGGCCGCGAAGGTCAGCTGGCGATGGTCGTCGGCTCACGCTCCTATCGTGGGCATGAAGAACGCGAAATGGGTTTCCGCTCGGTGCTTGGCGAGGAGTTTCCCAACCTGACCATCAGCAGCGCCGTCGAGATCAATGACGAGCCGGATGCCAGCTACGCCGAGACCATGAAGGCGCTGCGCAACGAACCGGAACTGCTCGGCATCTATTGCGTCGGGGCTGGACGCTCCGGTGTCGCGAAAGCCATCCGGGAGGCGCGGCCCAATCGCAAGCCGGTGTTCATCTGCCACGACCTGACCAAGGAGACGCGCGGCTACCTCGTCGACGACCTTGTCGACGTCGTCATCGACCAGAATGCGAGGCTGATCGCAGAACAATCGGTCATCCGCCTGCTCGGCTCCATTGCGTCATCGGCACCCTATCTGACCCGGAAATTTATCGAGCCGCGGCTGATCTTCAGGGAAAACGTGCCGGTGCAGTGAGGTCGCACCCGAATATCACGGGGCGACACGGCAAATCCGCACAGCTGCTATGCACTATTCGTGATTGCCGAATCATTGGGCAATTCGTAGCTTCTGGTTGTCGGCCATCTACTCCTCCCAGATGCGATGCCGGCGCTGAATGGGGTGCACCTCCTCCCGCACCACATTCGAAATCGAGCCCGCTGCCACCTCCTCCCGGCAGCGGGCTTTTTTCGTTCAGCCGGCGGGTAGTGCGTCAGCAGCCGGCCAACAAAGGCGTCAGGCATCGCCCGCTGATGCGGTGGGGAATGACCGATAGCCGCGACGAATTTCAGCCGGCCGCAGCGCCCCGGAAGGAAACGATCAGTCCTTCAGCCATGCGCACGAATTGCGTGCTGGGGCCTTCAGTGCCCACGGTCTGCACGCTGACACGCGCGCCCTCGAAAAGCAGCGACAGCGTATCGGCGAGAAGCTCGGCCTGACCGATGCCGGCATCGCGGCAGAGTCCGACAAGGCGTTCGCGCTGGGCTTCCTTGAGTTCCTTGATCACGCGCCTTGCCGGATGGTCCGGCTCGGTCAGCTCAGCGGCGGCATTGGCCATGTCGCAGCCACGGCCGTCGGTATTGAGCATGGCGGCCGCCTTGGAAACCCAGGCGTGAAGCTGCGCGAGCTTGTCGCCCGGATGCTCCGCTTCGAATGTTTCCCACATCGCGCCGGCCTTGGCCGCATTGGCGCGCAGGCACTCGACGATGAGATCGTCCTTGGATTCGAAGTGACGATAGAGCGTCATCTTGTTCGTGCCGGCGGCTTCGGTGATGGCGTCGACGCCGACGCCCTTGATGCCGTGCTTGTGGAACATGTCGCGTGCCGTCTCCAGGATCCGATCCCGGGGACGAGAGCGCTCCACGACGCCGTCTGTCATCATGATCTCCTTTCGTTTCCAAAAAACCCTCGGCCACCTCTTGACTAGGGTGTTACCGGTCTGTAACTTCCAGAATGTTACTTACTGGTAACACCTATATCGTCCGCCGTCAATAACAAGGTCGTGACCTGGTCCTACCAGATCGAGAGAGACGAAAAGATTGCCAATCATGCGGCCTCGGCCGGTGAAGAGATGAAAAACGGTTCGCGAGCATGGGCTGCGAATCGACAGACAAGGAGCCGGCCAATGTCACAGCGCCGCGATCTTACCATAGATGAAGCCGTCCGGGATCCGATGATCCGGCTGGTCATGAAAGCCGATGGCGTCGACCCGCGCGCCCTCGAAACGATGCTGCGGTCGCTCGCCGATGCGCAGAACCGCGACGAACCGCTGCTCCGCACGCGGAATGACACCGGGCGCCGCCAGCGGCTGTCCACCGTTGCCCGTGCATTCGGCAGGGCAAGAACAGCAGGCGAGGCGTGTGTGTCGTGGTAAATTTCTTCATCCACCGTCCGATCTTCGCCTCGGCGATCGCCATCATCATGGTGCTCGCCGGGACGATTTGTTATTTCCTGCTGCCGGTCTCGCAGTTTCCCGACATCACGCCGCCCCAGGTCGTGGTCAGCGCCCATTATCCTGGCGCCAGCGCGCAAGTGGTCGCCGATACGGTGACGACGCCGCTGGAGCAGCAGATCAACGGCGTGCAAGGCATGACCTACATGTCGTCGACGAGTTCCAATGACGGCTCCTCGACCATCACCATCACCTTCGATGTCGGTTATTCCTTGAGCACCGCCGCCGTCGACGTCCAGAACCGCGTCTCGCAGGCGGCTTCGTCGCTGCCGGCGATCGTCAACCAGGGCGGCGTGACGATCAAGAAGCAGAACCCGAACTTCGTGCTGATCGTCAACCTCACCTCGCCCGACAATTCCGTCGATCCGGTGGCGCTTTCGAATCTCGCCTATCTGCAGGTTGTCGATCCGCTGAAGCGCTTGCCCGGCGTCGGCGACGTGCAGATCTTCGGCGAGCGGCGCTATTCAATGCGAGTCTGGCTCGATCCGGACAAGCTCGCCAATCTCGGCATCACCGCAGTCGACGTGCAGAACGCCATTTCCGAGCAGAACGTGCAGGTGGCGGCCGGCAAGATCGGCCAGTCGCCCGCCCCGGCCGGCACCGCCTTCGAGATGCAGGTCAACGCGGTCGGCCGCCTGAGCGACCCGAAGGAATTCGGCGACATCGTCGTGCGCGCCAACACGACCAGCGGTTCGCTGGTGAGGCTACGCGACGTCGCACGCATCGAACTCGGCGCGCTGCAATACTCGTCCTCGGCCTTCTTCGGCAAGGACCCGACGGTGGTGCTCGCCGTCTACCAGATGCCCGGTTCCAACGCGCTCGACCTTCAGCAGCGCGTCAAGGACAAGATGCAGGAACTGTCGACCCGGTTCCCGAAGGGCGTTTCCTACGCCATGCACTACGACACGACGCGCTTCGTCTCGGCGTCGATGCATGACGTGCTGATCACGCTCGGCGAAGCGCTGGTGCTGGTCGTCGCGGTGGTGTTCGTCTTCCTGCAAAGCTGGCGCACGACCATCATCCCGACCATCGCCATTCCGGTGTCGCTGGTGGCGACGCTCGTCGTCATGGAGATGCTGGGCTTCTCTCTCAACATGCTCTCCCTGCTCGGCATGGTGCTGGCGATCGGCCTTGTCGTCGATGATGCCATCGTGGTGGTCGAGAATGTCGAGCGACAGCTCGAGGCCGGACTGAGACCACTGGCGGCAACGAAGGCCGCCATGGCCGAAGTCACCGGGCCGATCATCGCCACCACCGCCGTGCTGATGGCGGTGTTCATACCCGTCGCCTTCATTCCCGGCGTTTCGGGGCGGCTCTACAATCAGTTCGCTTTAACGGTGGCGATCTCGGTCGGCATTTCCGCCTTCAATTCGCTGACACTGAGCCCGGCGCTCAGTGCCGCCTTCCTGCGCCATCGCCATGGCACGCAGTTCGTGCTGTTCCGCTGGTTCAACACCGGCTTCGACAGGCTGTCGCATGCCTATGCCCACGGCGTTCGCATCCTCGTCCGCTTGCGCTGGATCATGCTCGGCCTGTTCGCGGCCGGGCTGGTCGCGACCTATTTCGTCTGGCAGCGCCTGCCCTCGACCTTCCTTCCGGTCGAGGACCAGGGCTACTTCTTCGTCGTCATCCAGCTGCCGGACGGCGCCTCGCTGGAACGCACCGACGCGGTGGCGCAGAAGGCACGCGACATCCTGCAGGCAACGCCCGGCGTCGACATTGTCGGCTCGATCAGCGGCCTGAACTTCTTGACCAGTGCCGCGCAGTCGAATTCGGCTGTCGAATTCGCCATCCTGAAGCCATGGGAGGAGCGCGGCCCCGACCAGAGCGCCTCGAAACTCGTCGCCGACGTGCGCATGAAGCTGCTGCAGATACCGGAAGCCTTCGCGCTCTCCTTCGATCCGCCGTCCATTCCCGGCATCGGCACGACCGGCGGTTTCGAATTCGTCGTGGAGGACCTCACCGGCCGCGGCAGCAATGCGCTTAACGACGCAACGCAGGCCGTGATCGCCGAGGCGCGCAAGCAGCCCGAGATCAATCCGCAGCAGCTGTTCTCGCCGTTCTCGACCTCGACGCCGCAGTTCAACTACGACCTCGATCGAGCCAAGGCGAAGCTGCTCGGCCTCAACCTGCCCGACGTCTTCAACACGCTGCAGATCTATCTCGGCTCGCTTTACGTGAACGACTTCAACCTGTTTGGCCGCACCTTCCGGGTGACCATCCAGGCCGACAAGGATGCTCGCGCGGGTGCGGCAGACATTTCGCGGCTCTATGTGCGCAATGCTTCCGGCGGCATGGTGCCGCTCAGCACGCTGGGCAAGTTGGTTCCGTTCGTCGGTCCGGAAACCGTGCCGCATTATAACAACAACGCCTCGGCCACGATCAATGGCGGCGCCGCGCCCGGCTTCTCGTCCGGTCAAGCTGTCGCTGCCATGGAACGCGCGGCGGCCACCGCACTGCCCAGGGATTTCGGCTTCGAATGGACCGGCATCACCTTCCAGGAACTCAAGGCAGGATCGATTGCGTCCGTCGTCTTCGGGCTCGCCATCGTCTTCGTCTTCCTGATCCTGGCGGCTCAATATGAGAGCTGGGCGATGCCGTTCATGGTGCTGCTGGCGGTGCCGCTCGCTCTGTTCGGCGCGTTCGCCGCACTTTGGGCGCGCGGCATGCAGATCGACGTCTATTCGCAGATCGGCTTCGTCATGCTGATCGGCCTGGCGGCCAAGAACGCGATCCTGATCGTCGAGTTCGCAAGACGGCGGCGCGAGGAAGGCTTGAGCATCGTCGAGGCGGCCATGGAAGCCGCGCGGCTCAGGTTGCGGCCGATCCTGATGACCGCCTTCGCCTTCATCCTTGGCGTGCTGCCGCTGATGTTCGCCACGGGTGCGGGCGCGGCAAGCCGTCAGTCGATCGGCACCACCGTGTTTGGCGGCATGGTCGCCGCGACCATCCTGTCGCTGGTGTTCGTGCCGGTCTTCTACGCGGTCATCGAACAATTCCGCGAACGCCGTGGCGGTGATGAGCCTGCTGCCACGCACACTGAACCAACCGCCGAACCCGCCTTCCCTCCCCTGGCGCAAGCGGCCGAATAAGATTGGAGACTGACCATGCGTAAATGGAAAATAGCGTTGGGAACGGCTGTCGCGCTGGGCGCCATCTCGGTGGCGAGCGTCCACCTGCTCGACATGGGTAACCTCAGGCTGAGCGCCGGCACTGCTGGAGCGGCGACGCCGGCCGCGGCAGCCTTTGTCATGCCGGTGCCGGTGGCGAGCGTCGTCAAGAAGACGATCCCGATCTATCTCGACTACGCCGCCCGCATCGAACCGATCCGCAGCATCACCTTGCAGGCCAGAGTGCCGGGCTATCTGCAGGAACAGACGGCGCAAGACGGCGCCGATGTGCGGCAGGGCGATCTGCTCTACAAGATCTCGCCCGACGACTTCCAGGCCGCGCTCGACCAGGCGAAAGCCCAGGTGCAGCGCGACACGGCGACGCTCGACTATGCGCGGTCCAACCTCGGCCGCGGCTCCGAACTGGCCAAGAGCGGTTATCTGGCCAAGGACAGCTTCGACCAGCGCACCAGCACCTTGCGCGAGGCGCAGGCGTCGCTGGCGCTCAACCAGGCGGCCGTGCGCACGGCCGAGCTCAATCTGAGCTACTCGGAAATCCATGCGCCGTTCACCGGACGCCTGGGCCGCAACCAGGCCTCCGTCGGAACGCTGGTCAGCGTCGCCGGCACGGTGCTGAACACGCTGGTGCAGCTCGACCCGATCTACGTTACCTTCAATCCGAGCGAGACGGACCTTGCGCAGATCGAGGAAGCCCGGGCATCGGGGCCGATCGAAGTCGAAGTCTTGCTGCCCGGTACCACGGAAGCCAGCCAGAAAGGGCAGCTGACCTTCATCGACAACACCGTCGACCACTCGACCGGCACGATCACGGCCCGCGCCACAATCGGCAATGCGAAGTTCACCTTGCTGCCGGGCCAATATGTGCGCGTGCGGCTGCACGTCAAACAGCAGCCCGATGCGCTGATGGTGCCTCAGGTCGCGCTCGGCTCGAGCCAGCTCGGCAAATATCTCTATGTCGTCGGCAAGGGCAACACGGTCGACCAGCGGCTGGTTTCGCTCGGACCGACCAGTGGCGACCAGATCGCCATTTTGAGCGGCGTCGCCGAAGGCGACCAGGTGATCACGGGCAATCTGCAGAAGATCGGACCCGGAATGCCGATCTCGCCACTGCCACAGAAACCGGCTACCTGACTCCCCCGCAGGCCCGGTTTTCGCGCGGCGTCCTCGACCTTTTCTCAGGTCGTGGGCGCCGTTTTCACGAGCAGGCCGACAAGAGCGGCCACGTCGGCGCGGTCGGCCTTGGCTGGCGGCATGAAGGCGCAATAGGGATGACCGAGGCGCACCGAGACCGATGACAGCGCGATCAGGCGCCCTGCCTCCAGATCGGCCTGCGCCATCACCCGCTGGCCGAGGGCAATACCCAAGCCGAGCCTCGCCGAGGCGATCGCCAGGCTGGACAGGCCGACGCGACGGCCATGCGACGGGTCTGGCGAGCGGTTGCCGCCGGATGCCGCGAACCAATCCGCCCAGGTCGGGTGCGAGGCATAGTTCGGACCCCAATTGGTGTGGATGAACAGGCTCTCATGCAGATCCGACAGACCTCTGTCGCCATTGCCATGCCGGTGCCAGAACCCTGGGGCGCAGACCGGCAGCACATCGTCATGGACAAGGCGGACCATCCGCAGGCCGGGATAGTGGTAGTCGCCATAGGAGATCCGCAGATCGACACCCTGGCGCGTCAGGTCGACCGGATCGTCTTCCGCCCGCACGTCGCTCGCCATGTGCGGGAAGGCTTCAAGAAGTGCTGCCAGCCTCGGCGCCAACCACAGCTCGGCCAGCGAGTACGGCACGCTGACCACAAGCCGTGTCCTCAAGCCGCCTTCCAGCATGCGCTGGCCGATGGCGGCAATGTCGCCCAGCGCACGCGCGGTCTGCGGATAGATGGCATGGCCGGCATCGGTTAGCGTGATGCGGTTGCCGGTGCGCACGAACAATTGCTTGCCGAACCAGGTTTCGAGGTTGCGTATCTGCTGGCTGACCGCCGCCGAGGACACGCCAAGCTCACTCGCCGCCAGAGTGAAACTGCCAACGCGGGCAGCGACCTCGAAGGCCCTGATCGCATTCAGCGGCGGCAGGCGCTCCATGCAGCCTCCATAAGTTTTTCTTGGCCATTCCTAATAATTTTCCGCGTTGAGGGAAAGAATTTTTTGCCCTCTTCTGTGCCCAACCTATGGAGCACGCGACATGAAAGACATTCTCGATCTCGACCGTTATCCGCTCGACCGCGAAGGCAGCCCCGAATGGAACCGTCTTGTCGAACAGTCCATCGCAGCGCTCGAAGCCGATGGCATGTTCAATCTCGAAGGTCTCTTGAGGCCCGGCGTTGCCGAAAAGGCGGTGCGGGAAATCAAGCCGGTGATGGACACGCAATCCCACGTCCACAAGCGCATGCACAACATCTATTTCAAACCCGATATCCCCGAACTCGCGCCCGATCATCCCGCGCTGCGCAAGGTCGAAACCATCAGCCACACCGTCTGCGCCGACCAGATACCCGGCAGCACGGTGATGGCGATTTACGAGTATGAGCCGCTGGTGCGGTTCCTGGCCGCAACGATGGGCAAGGAGAGGCTGCATGTCATGCAGGATCCGCTGGCCCGCGCCAATGTCATGGCCTATCGCGCCGGTGAGGCGTTGAACTGGCATTTCGACCGCTCGGAATTCACCACGACGCTGCTGTTGCAGCAGGCGCAACGCGGCGGCGACCTCGAATACCGCACTGATCTCAGATCGGATGACAACCCGAACTTCGAGGGTGTCGCGCGGCTGCTCGAAGGGCGTGACCCTGACACCAAGATCCTGCGCATGAAGCCGGGCACGCTCAATGTCTTCCGCGGCAAGAACACCGCGCACCGCGTCACCACCGTCGAAGGCGAACGCGAACGCATGATCGCGGTGTTCTCCTATTATGAAAAGCCGGGGGTGATGTTCAGTGACGAGGAACGGGTCGGCTTCTATGGCCGGGCAGCCTGAGCCGCCCCAGACCGCATTCGGGTCGGACTATGGGCAAGAATGAAAAATCTCAGAAAGAGACTTGTTGGATTGTCGACAATCTGATTGTCTAGCCTTCTGTTCTCGCTGGAGTGGGCCGAATGGTGAAGACGGAGTTCAGCCCGATTGTCGACACGACGCGCCGGGCCGAAATCGTGGCTCTGCTGCGGCGTGCCATCCTGACCGGCCAATTGGAACCCGGCCAGAAGCTCAACGAGCTCCGTATTTCCGAACAGATGCGGGTCAGCCGCGCGCCGTTGCGCGAGGCGATACGCGAACTGGTGCAGGAAGGCATCCTGACCAGCATTCCCTATGCCGGCACCTTCGTCATCGACGTCAACGCCAAGGACATCGACGATGCCTATTCACTCAACAAGGTGCTGGACGAGTTCGCCATTGAGCGGACCTGGAAGCTGCGTGACCAGCGCTTTTTCGATGAGCTCGACCGGCGTCACGAGGCGGTCAAGCAGGCAACGCGCGACCGCGACACCACAAGGCAGATCGAAACCGCGCTGCAGCTGCACGGCCTGATCCACGAATGGGCCGACAATTCGGTGCTCCTGGAGACATGGCAGCGGCTGACCAGCCGGCTGCAGATGTATTTCGCCCTGCACCAGCAGGCACGCAAGGAAGCCGTGCCGGCCGAGGATGTCCATGAGACCTATGTGCGGCTGCTCAAGGGCGACGACATGCGCGCCGCCCAGCGTCACGCCCGCGAGCACATCGACCTCGATTTCGAAGAGCTTCTTGCCTATGCGCGCGGCCTCGAAGCGCGCACGCCAAAAGGCGCCTGATCATCTCTCCTCATCGCTGAGAACGGACACCAAAGTGCAGATCGAAACCATCAAAGCCTATCATGTCGTGCAGCCCTTCGTTGACGGCCCCTACCGCATGTCCAAGGGACGCGTCGCCGATGCTTTCGACGCGGTGATTGTCGCCGTCACCTCGGACAGCGGTTTGACCGGATGGGGGGAGATGGCGCCGCTCGGCAATTTCTACTCGGCGGCGTTTCCAGCGGGGACACGCGCGGGCGTGCCGGAAATCGGGCCGCACCTTATCGGCCAGGATCCGCGTGGGCTGGCCAGCATCGGCCGGCTGATGGACACTGTGTTCAAGGGCCATCCCTACATTAAGTCGCCGCTCGACATGGCCTGCTGGGATCTCGCGGCACGCGCCGCCGACGTGCCGCTGGTCACGCTGCTCGGCGGCAAGGAGAGCGACACGGCCGAACTCTACAAAGTCGTCACCCATGGCACGGTCGATCAAATGGCGGCGCTGGCCGAGCGGATCGTCAAGGACGGCTTCCACCGGCTGCAGGTCAAGGTCGGCGGCAATGTCCGCGACGATATCGAGCGTGTTACCGCGGTCGCTGGCTCGGTGCCGAAAGGCACTGTGATCTTCTGCGACGCCAATGCCGGCTGGACGCCCTATCAGGCGCGCCAGTTCGCCGACGCGACGCGCGCAATCGACTACACGTTCGAGCAGCCCTGCACGACGATCGACGAGAACATGTCGGTGCGCCGCATGCTCGACAAGCCGATGGTGCTCGACGAATCCGTCACCTCGCTGGAGGAGATGCTGGAAATCCATCGCCAGGGCGCCGCCGACGGATTGACGCTGAAGATTTCGCGGCTCGGCGGCATCACCAAGACCCGGTTGATCCGCGACGTTGCCGTCGACCTCGGCTTCATGATCACGGTCGAGGACACTGGCGGCGCCGAGATCGATACAGCGGCGATGGCGCACCTGTCGCTGTCGACGCCGGAGGAGCGGCGGCTGCATGCCATCGCCTTCCACGAATGGGTGACGGTGCGCACCGCATCGAACATGCCGCCGGTGATCGGCAGCCGCATGGGCATTCCGGACGGGCCCGGCCTCGGCATCGACGTCGTTCCCGACCTGCTCGGCAAACCCTTCTTCGAGATCGGCCGCTGAGATGAAGATCAGGCGCATCAGGGCAACGCCGATCAACTACCGGCTGGAAGCCCCTTACGTCTGGGTCTTCGGCGAACTCGACGGCTTCTCGCCGACCATTGTCGAGGTCGAGACGGAGGACGGGCTTGTCGGCCTCGGCGAGGCGCCGACGCCGGCCGCGGCGGCCATCGTCAATGACGTGCTTGCCCAACGGCTCGTCGGCCGCGACGCCTTCGACATCGCCGGTGCGGAGCATGTCTGCCTGCCCTTCTGGGCCGGCGTTCAGTCGATCAATGATCGCGCCCGCATCATGGCCTTCGGCGCCATCGAGATGGCGTTGTGGGACCTGCGCGGCAAGGCGTGGAACCAGCCGCTCTATCAACTGCTCGGCGGCGCGGTGCGCAAGGACATCCCGTTCACCGACTATTTCTCGCTGCGCGGCGACGGACCTGATGTGAAGGGCGAGACGACGCCGGAAGAAGTCGCTGACTATTGCGTCGAATTGCACGAGACGCATGGCACGACCTTCTTCGAGGGCAAATTCTCGACCGACGATCCGAAAATCTCACTGACGATGGTCGAGTTGATCCGCCGCAAGCTCGGCGACGACGCGATGATCCGCATCGATTCCAATCAGGCCTATTCGCTCAGCACCGCGCGGCGGCTGGCGCGGCCGCTGGAGGAACTCGGCGTGCGCAACTGGGAGGATCCGGTGGCCACGATCGAAGAAATGCGCGAACTGCGCCGTCATTGCTCGATCCCGTTCTCGACCCACAACATCGACGTTGCGCGCGCCATGGACCTCAAGGTTCCGGACGCCTTCGTCGGCAACCCGACGGCGCATGGTGGCATCGGCCGCATGCTGCGCTTCGTCGGCGCCTGCGAGCACGCCGGTATCGACTACTGGTGCTACAGCGGCGACACGGGCATCGGCAGCGCCTGTTATCTGCATCTGTGCGCCGCGCTCGGCTGGATCCGGGAGCCCAACCAGTCGCTGTTTCGCATGCAGCCGATGGATATCATCGAGGAAGGGCCGTTTGCGCCGAAAAACAATGTGGTGGCGGTGCCGCAAGGACATGGCCTCGGCGTCACGCTGTCACGCGAGAAGCTTGCCGCCTGTCATCGCGACTTCGTCGAGAACGGGCCATGCAATAAATATCATGACCCGGAAAAGCCCGGCACTTACCGCAGATTGCCACTGAACTAGAAGGACGCTGAAAGGAAGGAGGAATATCGAGAAAAAAGGCGGCTACGCTTCAATCCGGTCGCCCGGCCGACAGAAAATGCATCAAGAAAATCTGACCTTTCCGACCCAAGGGGCGGATGGACCAGACAGAACCGCATGCTACAGTCCGTCGACCGATAGTGATGAATGCCTGGACAGGAGAACTCCACGGAACTCGTCAACTGGAATGCTTCGCCAACCACAACAACTGGGGAAAGGGCTTAGAACCCATGAACAAGAATTACCGCATTCTCGATCTCATCCGCCGTAACCGCACGCCGCTCGAAAACCATCTGATCGATGGCCTCGTCGATGGCCGTGTCAGCCGCCGCGACTTCATCCGGCATGGCAGCCTGCTCGGCCTGTCGCTGCCGCTGCTTGGCGGCATAACCACGGCGGCCGGCCTGGGCGGCATGCCGTCGCTCGCCCGCGCCGCTGGCGCAGCCGGCGCCACAATCCGCGTCGCCAGCAGCGTGCCGGCAGCAGCCATCGACCCCGTCACCATCGCGGATGCCGGCGGCCTGCTGGTCATGCAGCAGGTCGCTGAATTCCTCTGCGTCGACGGTCCCGATCTCGTGCTCAAGCCGGCACTGGCCGAAAGCTGGAAGCCGAACGACAACGGCTCGGTGTGGACCTTCAAGCTGCGCAAGGGCGTGAAATTCCATAGCGGCGGCGAAATGAAGGCCGAGGACGTGGTGGCCAGCATCGACCGCCTCGCCGATCCAGCCAATTCCTCCAACGCTCTGTCGGTCTTCACCGGCATCCTGTCGAAGGGCGCCAGCAAGAAGGTCGACGATTACACGGTGGAATTCCACCTCGACGCGCCCAACGGCAACTTCCCTTACATGCTGTCGTCCGACAACTACAACGCCGTAATCATCCCGGCGAGCTACAAGGGCGACTACGAAAAGAGCTTCGACGGCACCGGGCCGTTCAAGGTTGAGAAATACACACCGAAAGTCGGCGCGTCGTTCGTCCGCAACGACGACTATTGGGGCGAGAAGGCGCTGCCGGATCGCACGGAATTCACCTTCTTCACCGATGTGCAGCCGATGATCCTGGCGCTGCAAGGCGGCCAGGTCGACATCATCAACCAGATGCCGGTGCTGGCTGGCGTCGCCCTGCTCAACGATCCGAGTGTCGACATCATCAGCCTGAAGTCTTCAGCGCATCAGCAACTGCATCTGCGCTGCGACGACGGCCCGCTGAAGGATGCGCGCGTGCGCCGCGCCATCGCGCTCAGCATCGACCGCAAAAAGCTGGTCGCAGGTCTGATGAAGGGGCGCGCCGTGGCGGGCAATGACAGTCCGTTCGCCGCGGTCTACCCTTCGACCGATGCGAGCGTGCCACAGCGCGAGCAGGACATCGCGCAGGCCAAGCAGTTGATGGAAGCCGCCGGTGCCGGCAAGGGCTTCAAGATAACGCTGACCACCGAGCGTTACCTCGAAATCCCGGAATATGCCCAGCTCATCCAGAACTGGGTCAAAGAGATCGGCATCGAGCTCGAACTCAACATCCTCGACCAGAGCGCCTACTACGGAGACGCGGTGTTCGGCAAATCGAACTGGCTGGATTCGGTGATGGGCATCACCGACTATGGCCATCGCGGCGTGCCGAACGTCTATCTCGCGGCTCCCTTGAAGAGCGACGGCACCTGGAACGCCGCGCATTTCAAGAACAAGGACTATGACACGCTGGCGACCAGCTATATCGCCGCGCTCGATCTCGAAGCGCAGAAGGCGACGGCGGGCAAGATCCAGAAGCTGCTGCTCGAGGAAACGCCTGTCATCTTCGGCTATTTCTACGACTACCTGACGGCAACGGCGAAGGGTGTGGCCGGCGTGCAGCCGACCGCCATGTCGCAGTTGTTCCTCGAAAAGGCGTCGAAGGCCTAAGCGCGAGGAGACAAGCCCATCCCGCAACTGCCGGTCCCCATCGGGGGCTGGCGCTTTCGCGGCCAGGCCGAGGCAAGGCGTTGCACGTCGGCCTGACGCGGACCCTCGCCTGCGGGACGATTGATCGTTGACCGGTCTGATGGAGTCCGAGACCCTGCTCACCACCATGCATTGGGGGACATACGAAGTCCGTGCCGAGAACGGCAGGCTCGTTGGCGTCGAGCCATGGAGCGGCGACCCCGATCCATCGCCGATCGGCAAGTCCATGCTCGGCACGGTACAGGGGGATCTGCGCGTGGCACGTCCTGCCGTGAGGCGCGGCTGGCTCGAGGGAAACAGGTCCACCACCAACGGCCGGCGGGGCAGCGAGCCCTTTGTCGAAGTGTCGTGGGAAACGGCACTGGACATCGTGGCGGCCGAACTGGACCGGGTTCGCGTCGAGCATGGAAACAGTGCAATCTATGCGGGATCCTATGGATGGGCGAGCGCGGGAAGATTCCACCACGCCCAGAGCCAGGTGCACCGCTTTCTCAACACGATCGGCGGCTATACGAGCTCGGTGTTGAGCTATTCCTATGGCGCGGCCGAAATCATCCTGCCGCATGTGCTTGGCGGGACCGACGGCCTGACGGGCAATCATTCCACCTGGGACGGTATCGAACGGCACAGCAAGCTGATCGTCGCCTTCGGCGGGCTGCCCTGGCGCAACGCGCAGATACAAGGCGGCGGCGCGGCGCGCCACGAGGCTGCGGCCGCCCTGCGCAAAGCCGTCGGCAATGGCGCCCGCCTCGTCAATGTTTCGCCGGTGCGCGACGACGCGCCGCGCGGTGTCGACACCGAATGGCTGCCGCTTCGGCCGAACAGCGACACGGCGATGATGCTGGCCTTGTGCCATGTCCTGGTCAGCGAACGCCTTCATGACGAGGGGTTTCTGGCGCGCTACTGCACCGGTTTCGAGATCGTTCGCGCCTACATCCTCGGGGAAAGCGACGGGCAACCGAAGGACGCGGCATGGGCTGCCGCCCTGAGCGGCGTGGCCGAGGACCGGATCGTCGCCCTGGGCAGGGAGATGGCCGCCAAGCGCACCATGTTGATGGTCAGCTGGTCGCTGCAGCGGGCCGACCATGGCGAACAACCTTACTGGGCCGCGATTACGCTTGCCGCACTGCTTGGCGAGGTCGGGTTGCCGGGCGGCGGGTTTGGCTTCGGTTATTCGTCGACAAATGGCGCCGGCAGACCGGAGATGGGATTTCGCTGGCCATCCGTTCCGCAAGGCAAGAACCGCGTGCCTGACTTGATTCCCGTCGCCCGCATTGCCGACATGCTGCTTAATCCAGGCGGGTCGTTCGAATTCAATGGCGCCGCGATGTCCTATCCCGACGTCAGGCTCGTCTACTGGGCCGGCGGCAACCCGTTCCACCACCATCAGGACCTGAACCGCCTCGTCGAGGCATGGCAACGGCCTGAGACGATCATCGTCCACGAGCCGTTCTGGACGGCAACAGCACGCCATGCCGACATCGTGCTGCCGGTCACCACGCCGCTGGAGAGGAATGACCTCGCTTTCTCGAACCGTGAAAATCTCGTCGTCGCCATGAAGCAGGCGATCGATCCGGTCGGTGAGGCACGCGACGATTACCAGATCTTCTGCGGTCTCTCGGCGCGACTCGGTGCCAGCGAAGCCTTCACCGAAGGGCGCGATGCCTCTCAATGGATTCGTGTGCTTTACGAACAGGCCAAGGATAATGCGGGCGCGGCCGGGGTCGAGATGCCGTCATTCGACCGTTTCTGGCAGGATGGCCATGCGGATCTTGCCCGGCAAGTCACCTCGCAGACATTGCTTGGCTCCTTCCGCGCCGATCCGGAGCGGAACCGGTTGGCGACGCCGTCAGGCCGCATCGAGCTGTTTTCCTCGACGATCGATGGTTTCGGCTATAACGACTGTCCCGGCCACGCGGTGTGGCGGGAGCCCAGGGAATGGCTGGGCAGCGACCTTGCGGAGCGGCTCCCCCTGCATCTCCTGTCGCCGCAGCCTGCGGACAAGCTCCACAGCCAGTACGATCATGGCTCGGTCAGCCGCGCGGGAAAGGTGTCGGATCGCGCACCGCTGTGGATCAATCCGGTGGATGCCGCGGCACGCGGCATACAGGACGGGGCGGTCGTCCTTGTTTCCAACGATCGCGGGTCATGCCTGGCGGGCGCCGTGCTGACGGACGGCTTGATCCCTGGCGTGGTCCAGCTGCCGACCGGCGCATGGTTCGACCCTGCCGAGCCAGGACAGCCGCACAGCCTGGAAAAGCATGGCAACCCGAACGTGCTGACACCAGACCGGGGGACGTCGCGCCTTGCTCAGTCACCGACCTGCAATTCGACGCTGGTCGAGGTGTCGCTGTTTGCCGGGGTCATTCCGGCGGTGACAGCCTTCGATCCGCCTGTCACAGTAAGTTCACTAAACCGCCCGGGCGTGGCCGGGCCGATACCTCGTTCATAAGGAGCCGATGCCATTCTCTCCTTCTTCGCCCGGCGTGTGTCGCTGTCGCTGATCACATTGTTCTTGCTCAGCATCATGGTGTTTCTGGGCGGCCAGGTTCTGCCCGGCAATGTCGGACGCGCGATATTGGGCCCGTTCGCCGACCAGCGGGCCGTGGACGCGCTCAACCACTCCCTCGGCGTCGATCGCCCGCTCCTCACCCAATATGCGACCTGGATCTGGAACTTCGTCCGGGGAGACATGGGCACCTCCTACATCTTCCGCTCGCCGGTCGCGCCGTTCGTCGTCAACGCGCTCGGCAATTCGATGAAGCTGGCCGCGGTCGCCTTCGTGCTGGTGGTGCCGATCGGCATCCTGGGCGGCGTCATTGCGGCGCTTAATCTCAACCGGCCGCTCGACCGCATCATCAGCCTTGGCGGCCTGTCGGTGACGGTGCTGCCGGAGTTTGTCACCGGCATCATCCTGATCCTGATCTTCGGTGTGTGGCTGCGCTGGCTGCCGATCTCGGCCGCATGGCCCAAGGACGCGGGCTTCTTCACCCAGCTCTATTACCTCATCCTGCCCGCTTTGCCGCTGTTCCTGGTGTTGTTCGGCTATATCGCGCGCATGGCGCGCTCCGGCATGATCGAGGCGCTCGATTCCGATTACACGCGAACCGCCGTGCTGAAGGGCCTGCCATGGCGCACGGTGATCTGGCGCCACGTGCTGCGCAATGCGCTCTTGCCCACCATCACCGTCATTGCCACCCAGACCGGCTATCTCATTGGCGGCCTGGTGGTGATCGAGACGCTGTTCCGCTACCAGGGCATCGGCTCGCTGATCTTCACCGCCGCGCGCGGCAAGGACTTTCCAATGCTGGAATCGGGCATTCTCACCATCGGCATCGTCTATGCCGTGGCGACATTGATCGCCGACTTCCTCTATTCCGTGCTCAATCCACGCATCCGGCTGGGGACAGACCAATGAGCGCCGTCCAGACCACCTCTCCTGCTCGACAAGACGACACGCGCCGGCGCAGCCCGGCAGCGGAGGTCCTGTCCTCGCTCATGCGTTCCGGCACCTTTCTGACCGGTCTGGCCATCGTCCTGTTCTGGGTCGCCTGCGCGCTGTTCGGCGAACATTTCGCGCCCTATGATCCGCTTGCCGACGACATCATCAACGCGCTGTCGCCGCCTTCGGCCGAACACTGGTTCGGCACCGACCAGATCGGCCGCGACGTCTTCTCGCGCGTCATTGTCGGCTCGCGCGATATCCTGACCGTCGCACCGCTCGCCACCTTGCTGGCGACTGTCGCCGGCACCGCGCTTGGCCTGCTCACCGGTTACTTCCGCGGCATCGTCGACGATGTCGTCAGCCGCATCCTCGAAGCCTTCATGGCCATCCCCGTGGTCATCGTGGCGCTGCTCGCCATCGTCGCGCTCGGCACCTCCAAGACCACCGTCATCATCGTCATCGGCCTGAGCTTCGCGCCGATCATCGCGCGCACCGTGCGCTCGGCGGTGCTGGCGGAGCGCGAACTCGACTACGTCGCCGCCGCACAGCTCCGGCACGAGAGCGCCTTCCACACGATGTTCGTCGAGATCCTGCCCAACGTCATCCCACCGATCCTGGTCGAGACCACGGTGCGGCTGGGCTATGCCATCTTCGCGGTCGCCACACTCTCCTTCATGGGCTTTGGCATCCAGCCGCCCTCACCCGACTGGGGACTGTCCATCTCAAGCAACTACGGCATGATCGGCGGCGGCTTCTGGTGGACGGTGCTGTTCGATGCGCTGGCCATCGCCTCGCTGGTGATCGGCGTCAATCTGGCCGCCGACGGCGTTCATGGAGCCTTCAATGACTGAACCCGTCAAGGCACAGGACGCAAAAGCAAAAAACGCGCTCGAACTCGAGGATCTCTCGGTCGCCTACCGTGTCGCTGGCCGCAACCGCGCGGTGCTGCGCAATCTGAGCCTCACCATCGGCCTGGGCGAAGCCTATGGGCTGGTCGGTGAATCCGGCTGCGGCAAATCCACCGTCGCGCTCACCGTGGTCCGCTATCTGCCCAGGAACGGTTCGATCACCGGCGGCGCGATCTCGCTCGACGGCAAGGATCTGATGAAGCTCGATGCCGAGGCGCTCAGGCGGGCCCGCGCCGAAAGCGTGTCCATGGTCTATCAGGATCCGGGCAAGGCATTGAACCCGTCGATCCGTATCGGCCGGCAACTGACCGAGATTTTCGAGCTTGGCGGCATAACCGGACAGGCCGCCACCGATCGGGCGATCGCCATGCTCAACCGGGTGCGCATCTCCGATCCGCCAAGCGTCATGCAGCGCTATCCGCACCAGCTGTCGGGCGGCATGCAGCAGCGCGTGGCGATCGCCATGGCGCTGGCCAACGATCCCTCCATGCTGATCCTCGACGAGCCGACCACCGGACTCGACGCCACCGTCGAGGCCGAGGTGCTCGACCTCATCGCGCAACTGCGGCAAGAACTCTCGGCCTCGATCCTGTTCATCAGCCACAATCTCGCCGTCGTCTCCAATATGTGCGACCGCGTCGGCGTCCTCTATGCCGGCATGCTGGTCGAGGAAGGACCGACGGAGGTCGTCTTCAACGATCCCCGCCATCCCTATACCGTCGCCCTGCTGCGCTGCCTCCCACGCGGTGGCCAGCGCAAGGACCAGGGCCGGCTCGACACCATCCCCGGCTTCC
Organism: Mesorhizobium sp. B4-1-4; assembly: GCF_006439395.2. Classification (NCBI taxonomy): domain Bacteria; kingdom Pseudomonadati; phylum Pseudomonadota; class Alphaproteobacteria; order Hyphomicrobiales; family Phyllobacteriaceae; genus Mesorhizobium; species Mesorhizobium sp. B4-1-4. The sequence continues at coordinate 690,043 of NZ_CP083950.1, read as the reverse complement.
TGCCCGGCATTGGCGCCACCATCACCGGCTGTGCCTTCGCCGACCGCTGTGCGTTGGCGACCGAGCGCTGCCGCACCGAATTGCCGCCCCTCTATGATCTGAGCGACGAGCGCGGCAAGCGCTTGTCGCGCTGCCACTATCACGACAAGGCGCAAGCGCTGCCGCGCGCCACACCCAGCGATGTGGCGCCCGCGCCAAGGCCTGCGGCCCAACCTGTGTTGCGGGTGGCGGGAATGAACAAGACCTATGCCAGCCATGGCCATCCCTTGCGTGCCGTCAAGGACGTCTCGCTTGATCTCAGACCCGGCGAGACGCTGGGGCTGGTCGGCGAATCCGGCTCAGGCAAGACCACCTTCGCCAGGCTGCTGCTCGGCCTGGTACCACCCGATGATGGCGGCCTCATAGAACTGGAGGGCAAGGCGCTGGCGCCGAAGCTGGAGAACCGTGGCGACGACCAGGTCAAGGCGATGCAGATCGTCTTCCAGAATCCGGATTCAGCACTCAACCGCTCGCATTCGATCCGCCACATCCTTGGGCGGGCGTTGAAGCGGCTGGCCGGTCTCTCCGGCAAGCCGCTGGAGACGCGTCTCGACGATCTGGTCCGCTCGGTGCGGCTCACCGACCGGCACCTGGCCGTTAAGCCGCGCCAGCTGTCGGGCGGATTGAAGCAGCGCGTCGCCATCGCCCGCGCCTTCGCCGGTGACCCGCGCATCGTCGTCTGCGACGAGCCGACATCGGCGCTCGACGTCTCCGTGCAGGCGGCGATCCTCAACCTGCTCGCCGATCTGCAGTCGAAGGAAGACGTCAGCTACGTCTTCATCTCGCATGACCTAGGCGTGGTGCGTTATCTCTCCGACAAGATCGCCGTGCTCTATCTCGGCCGCATCATGGAGCTCGGGCCATCGGAAGCCGTCTTCTCCGGCCCGCATCATCCCTATACCGAAGCACTGCTCTCGGCCGTGCCAAAGCTCGACCAGACCGAGACGGCGCGCATCCGGCTCGACGGCGAAATCCCCAGCGCCGTCAACCCGCCCTCCGGCTGCGTATTCCATACGCGCTGCCCGCGCAAAATCGGCCCGATCTGCGAACAGCAGGAGCCACCGCTCGCCGAGGCGCAACCTGGACATTCCATCCGTTGCCACATCCCCTATCCGGAGCTGGCGAGATTGCAGAAGGGTGTCGTCATCGAAGCGGCATAGCGGCATTTCCTGCTCGCCATGCCGGCCCGTCACGTCCGCCCGGTCATGCCCAGCGAACGATCGCCTTCCGAAAAACCCTGATCGCTGTGCCAGTCCCCGGCCAGCGTGCGCAACCCGGTGAGCGCGACATCCAGGACATCCGAGGAAACCGGGTTCGAGGGATAGGCAAGATAGATCGGCCGCTGGAACACCGGCGTGTTGTCGATGCGCCGCATCTCGCCGCGCTCGATATGGCCGCTGACAGCGCTGAGCGGGAGATAGGCCGCCGCCTGCTGCGACAGGACATGCTGCAGCCCGATGAAGACCAGCCCGGCCGAAATCGCCGGCTTGACCATGCCGGCGAAGGCACGGTCATGTTCGATGCGAAATTCGAGCCCCCAGTCCATCAGAATGTAGTTTTCGGTCCATGGCTTCGTCTGACCCGCATGCTGAACGAGCACAACCTGATCGACGGCGAGCGTCTCGTAGACGATGCCGGGATGCGGGCGCGGCAGATAGAGGATACAGATGTCGAGCAAGCCTTCCGCCAACTGGTCGATCGCCAGATCCGGAAAACTGCCTTCGAGCCGCAGCGCTACATTTGGCCGTTCGGCACGCATCCATTCGACCCATGGCGAGGTGATGCGCTCCCACAAATAGGCGGGAGCCGTCAGCCGCAGCAGGCTCTCATAGCCATCGGGAACAGCGATGTCCTGCCTGGATTGCTCCCAGGTTCGGGTGATCGACGATGCGTGCGGCAGGAACTGCCGGCCGGCCGGCGTGAGCGTGACGCCATCGCGATCCCTGACGAAAAGCCGGCGCCCCAACTGTTCCTCCAGCCCCCTGATCCGCGCGCTGACGGTGGATTGGGCGAGGTTGAGCCGGCTGGCCGCGACGGTGAAGCTGCCATGTTCGGCGACCTCAAGGAAACTGCGCAGGTTCTCGGTATCCATGAATCACTCCTGCATCGAAAATTTCGATGGACCCCATCAAAAAATATCGCTTTCCGGTCGCGGTCAACAATGACCTAAATGGCCAACCCCCAAGGGCAAGCGAGGAATGCAGCCATGCCAAGGCATTTCAGGATGATCGACGCCGCTCGCAGAAGCCTCACCGCAATCGAAAATTCCGCTGTCGACGAATTGCTGGCCGGCAGGCTCGACCGGCGCGGTTTCCTGCGCCATGGCAGCGTGCTTGGCCTTTCCCTGCCGTTCCTGGGCAGCCTTGTCGCCGCAGCCGGTTTCGGCACGCAGCAAGCGCGCGCCGAGGGGAAGCCGGGCGGCACTGTGCGCGCCGGCGTCGCTACGCCCGGCGGCGCCATCGATCCCGTCACCTACTATGACAGCGGCAGCTACCAGCTGGTTTTCCAGACCGCCGAGTTTCTCTGCGTCACCCAGCCCGACCTCACCTTGAAACCGGTGCTGGCGGAAAGCTGGTCGCCGAACGAGGATGGCAGCGTGTGGACCTTCAAGCTGCGCAAGGGCGTGAAATTCCACAATGGCGAGGACTTCAAGGCCGACGACGTCGTCGCGACCTTCGACCGGCTGGCCGATCCGAATGGCGCCTCCAACGCGCTGTCGGTGTTCAAGGGCCTGCTGTCGAAGGGCGGCACGCAAAAGGTCGACGACCACACCGTCGCTTTCCATCTCGATGCGCCGAACGGCAGCTTTCCCTATTCGTTATCGATCGACAACTACAACGCCGTCATCCTGCCGGCGAGCTACAAGGGCGACTACGAAAAGACCTTTGAAGGCACCGGTCCGTTCCGGCTGGAAAGCTACACGCCGAAGGTCGGCGCGACCTTCGTCCGCAACCCCGACTATTGGGGCGAGAAGGCCCTGCCTGATCGCCTTGAGTTCAAGTTCTACGGCGACGTGCAGCTACGCATCCTGGCACTGCAGGCCGGCGAGGTCGACATCCTCGACGCCGTCCCACTCGACGTCAGCCAGGTGGTGCTGAACAGCCCCGACATCACGGTGCTGCGCGTCGCCTCGACCGCGCACCGCCAGCTCCACATGCGTTGCGACATGGCGCCGTTCACGGACAAGCGTGTGCGCCAGGCGCTGGCGCTGTGCATTGATCGCTCCAAGCTGGTCGACGGCCTCTGCCGCGGCATGGCCGCGACCGGCAATGACAGCCCGTTCGCGCCGGCCTTCCCCGCCACCGACAAGTCGGTGCCACAACGCACGCAGGATATTGCCAAGGCCAAGCAACTGCTCGAGGCGGCGGGGCTGGCCAGCGGCTTCGACATCACCCTGACGACGCTGCGCTATTCCGACATTCCAGGCTACGCGCAGCTGTTCCAGAACTTCGCCAAGGAGATCGGCGCGCGCATCGCGCTCAACATCGAGGACCAGGACAAATATTACGGCAAGGCGGTGTTCGGCCAGTCGGACTGGCTGGACAGCCCGCTCGGCATCACCGATTACGCGCATCGCAGCGTGCCGAATGTCTTCCTGAAGAGCCCGCTGGTCAGCGACGGCCCATGGAATGCGGCGCATTTCAAGAACCCCGCCTATGACGGCATGGTCACGTCCTATCTGAAAGCGCTCGACATCGGCGCGCAGCGCGCGGCCGCGTCCGACATACAGAAACTGCTGCTCGATGAGACGCCGGTCATCTTCAGCTATTTCCCGGATCTGCTGGTGCCGGTGCGCAAGAATGTCAGCGGCCTGCCGCCGATCGCCGCCGGGCTGCTGCTCGATCGTGTGTCCCTGGGTTAGAGGCTCGGCTGTGAAACTCCGCTTTTCGGGCGGCGAGGCTATCCGGCAGCAGGGCTGCGAAGAGCGGTGGGGGCCATCGTTCCAGCAGCTTGATGCAGGAGAAACCCGCCGCCCGGAACCCCTCTCCGATACAACAGCTCAATCCGAAGCTCATCTCACTTTTGGCCAACGCTCGATGACAAAAGAAAAGAAACGGGAGACTACCATTCGCAAACCTCATTTGCGCGGCCGCGGGCCGCATTTCCCCGTGCTCGACAACATCGTCCAGTACGAGTTCGAGCCGGGCTACGTCGCCTTCACTATGCCGATGCAGAAGCGGCTGCGCGTGCAAGTGGGGTCGATGATCGTGGCCGACACGATCAGGGCGCTGGTCCTCTACGAATCCGACCACCTGCCGGTCTACTACTTCCCGATGAGCGACGTGCGCGAGGAGTTCCTGCTGCCGAGCGCGACGACCACCGAAAGCCCGTTCAAAGGCGTCGCCACGCACTACTCCCTGAACACCGGCATCACACTGGTCGAGGATGCCGCCTGGCGCTATCTCGATCCGGTCAAGGGGTCCCCGCTGCCGACGGACTACATGTCCTTCTATTGGCCCAAGATGACGCACTGGTATGAGGAGGACGAAGAGATCTTCGTCCATGCCCGCGACCCGTTCCGCAGGGTCGACTGCCTGCCCTCGTCGCGGCGGGTGCAGGTCATCCTCGATGGCGAGCAAGTTGCCGATTCACGCCGTGGGGTGTTCCTGTTCGAGACCGGCCACCCGGTGCGCCACTATCTGCCGATCTCGGATACGCGGCTCGATATGTTCGCACCCAGCCGCTACATTTCGCGCTGCCCCTACAAGGGTATCTCCAATTACTACCACGTGACGACAGCCAAGAAGCGGCACGAGAACCTTGTCTGGTATTATCCGGAGCCGGTGCACGAGGCGGAGCGTATCAAAGGGCTGGTCTGCTTCCACCACGAACTGGTCGACAAGATCCTGGTCGACGGCGTCGAAGTTCCGAAGGAAGCCACCGCTGCCTCGAACGGTTATTTCTGAGCGAATCCGCGCAACTTCGCCTGCGGTCTGAAATTCCGCCGCGAGCGAAGCGTTAGTCGTTGCGCCGCATGAACGTTGGTATATATAATTTCATCCCATGAAACGGCCTTGCGAGATGGGGCTCGCCGGGCCAACAGCCGAGATCATGGGACCGTGATGGCTCGCACCTCGCAGGGCGCCGCAGGACTGGCAATCGATCCGCGGATGATCGCTCCCGCGACGATGCAGCGGCAGCCATGACGCTGGCGCTCTCGATACCATCCACCATATCGGAAATTCAGCATCATCCCGCCTGCGCCGGCTTGTGCCGCGACATGGCGGCAACAGCTTGCGCGACGACAGGTCTTTCCAGCACAATCAGGGAAAGCAAAAGGCTACAAAAGACGCAAGAAGGGAACGAGCGATAACCCTCACAGCTTGAAGGAGAACAAGCATGTCATTTCGGAATAGAGTTTCGAAACTATCCATGGGCGCCATCGCGCTTGCTTCGCTGAACTTGCTGACACCTTCCGCCAATGCCGCCGCACCGGAATCCAACGACCCGATCAAGATCGCACTGTTCGACTGGACCAGCGTCAACCTCAACGCCAAGATCCTCGGTGGCATCCTCGAAAAGCTCGGTTACACGGTCGAGTATCCGACCGCCGACTACCTCTCCAGCCTGACCACCGGCCTCACCAATGGCGACCTCGATGTCGGCCTGGAATTCTGGGATACGACCGCCGGCGAGGCCATGAAGGCGTCCGACGCCACCGGCCAGACCGAGCGGCTCGGCAAGCTCGGGCCGAAGGCCAAGGAGGAGTGGTGGTTCCCCGAATATATGAAGGAAAAGTGCCCGACCTTGCCGGACTGGCATGCGTTGCTCGACGCCACATGCGCGGCATCGTTCTCGACCGCCGAGACGGCACCGAAGGGACGCTATCTCGGAGGTCCGGTCACATGGGAAGGCTTTGACGACGAGCGCGTTGCCGCGCTGAAGCTGCCCTTCACCGTGATCCATGCCGGCACCGATGCCGCGATGTTCGCCGAGCTCGAGTCGGCCTATCAGCGCAAGGCGCCAATCATGCTGTGGATCTACTCGCCGCACTGGGCGCCGGCCAAATACAAGGGCGAATGGGTGCAATTCCCCGAATACACGCCCGAATGCTACAACGATCCGAAATGGGGCGTGAACCCCGACGCCAAATATGACTGCGGCAAGCCGCATGGCGAGATCTGGAAGTACTCCTGGAACGGCATGAAAGACAAATGGCCGGTCGCCTACAAGGTGGCCAAGGCCTACACGATCGACACCGACGAGCTCAACAAGATGAGCGGCGAGATCGACCTCGACGGCAAGACGCCGGAGGAGGTTGCCGCCGCCTGGATCGCCGCCCATGAGGCAGATTGGAAAGCCTGGGCGCAGTGACTGTTCCGACTGGAAGAATGAGACCCGGCCGTTGATCGGCCGGGTCTCAGCTGTTGATGTTCCCCAAGGACCATTGGATGACGGACAGGACTGGACAGGGGTCGCCGCAACCGGGCACGGATGACCGCCCGGTAAAACTTGCCTGCCGCAATGTCTGGAAGCTGTTCGGGGCGAACGCGGCCAATTTCATCCGCGAGCGCGACGGCAAGGCCAGCATGGCGGACGTGGCCGCGGCCGGGCTGGTCGGGGCGGTGCGCGCCGTGGACCTCGAAATCCGCCAGGGCGAGATCTTCATCATCATGGGGCTGTCCGGCTCCGGCAAGTCGACGCTGGTGCGCTGCATGTCCAGGCTGGTCGAGCCGAGCCATGGCAAGGTCGAGTTCGAAGGCAAGGACCTGCTGAAAATCTCCGACGCCGCACTCATCGAGTTGCGGCGCCATCGCATGGGCATGGTGTTCCAGAATTTTGCCCTGCTGCCGCATCTCAACGTGCTGGACAACATCGCCTTTCCTCTCAGCATCCAGGGCCAGGATCGGACGACGCGCGAGGCGCGCGCCCGCGAAGTCATCGAACTTGTCGGCCTGCGTGGCCGCGAGCATTTCTACCCCCGTGAACTCTCCGGCGGCCAGCAGCAGCGCGTCGGCATCGCCCGCAGCCTTGCCACCAAGCCCGAGATATGGTTCCTCGACGAGCCGTTCTCCGCGCTCGATCCGCTGATCCGCCGCGAGATGCAGGACGAGTTGATGCGGCTGCAGACCATGCTGCACAAGACCATCGTCTTCATCACCCATGATTTCGACGAGGCGATAAGGCTCGCCGACCGCATCGCCATCATGAAGGACGGTGAGGTTATCCAGATCGGTACGCCGGAAGAACTTGTGGTCAATCCGGCGACCGACTATGTGGCCGAATTCACCCGCGATGTCGACCGCGCCAAGGTGATCTCGGCACGCAGCCTGATGCGCGCCTGCGAAGGTGCGGAGCATGGCGGCGTGGTCGCGCCGGATGCCAAGATCGCCAGTTTCTCGGCCGACATCGTTTCAGCCGGCAAGCCGTTCGCGGTGGTCAACGGCACCGGCAAGCCGATCGGCGAAGTGACGCCGCAAGCCGTCATCGATCTGTTGGCCGGCATCGAGCGCGCGGCGGCCGGAACATGACGGTAGCGGCAAGCGCCAGCAAGATGAGACTGCCGGTTCAGCGGTGGCTCGTCATCTGGGCGCTCGCACTCACCACCGTGCTCATGATGTTCCTGCTGCAAGACACCATTCCTTGGGCCGTCAACTATCCCGCCAGCGCCGTCGTCCCCATCCCCGAGTGGGTCAGCGCGCTGATGAGCTGGATCAAGTCGAACCTGTCCTGGCTGACCCGTTCGATCACAGCGGTCCTCGGCGTGCCGCTCGATTTCGCGCTCGATCTCTTGGCCAAGAATTTCAAGATCGGTCATGGCGCAGACGCCTATGTCCTGCCACGCCTGTCATGGGTCGGCGTGTGCGCCGCCGCCTTCCTCGCCGGCCATGCCGTGGGAGGCCGGAAACTCAGCCTGTTGGTCGGTGGCTGCTTCCTCTACATCGCGCTGTTCGGCCAGTGGACCAGCGCCATGCTGACGCTGGCGCTGATCTCCATCGCCGTGCCGTTCTGCATCGTCACCGGGCTGTTCGCCGGCATCTGGGCCTGGCGCAAGCCGTGGGCGGAAAGGCTGGTGGTCTCCCCTGCCCTCGACCTGATGCAGACGATCCCGACCTTCGCCTATCTCATCCCGATGCTGCTTCTGTTCGGCAACAGCCCGGTGTCGGCGATGATCGCCACCGCTATCTTCGCCACGCCGCCGATGGTGCGCGCGACGATGCTGGGGCTATCGCGCGTGCCGCTCGAGATCGGCGAATTCAGCGATATGGCCGGCTGCACCGCGCGGCAGAAACTGTGGCGGGTGCTGCTGCCCTCGGCGCGGCCGACGCTGATGGTCGGCGTCAACCAGGTGATCATGCTGGCGCTCAACATGGTGATCATCGCGTCGATGATCGGCGCCGGTGGCCTGGGTTACGATGTGCTTCTGGCGCTGCGCGCGCTGAAGGTCGGCGAGGCGATGGAAGCGGGTCTCGCCATTGTCGCGCTCGCCATTGCGCTCGACCGGCTGAGCCAGGCCATCGCACACAAGCAGGCCAGGGGTCATATCCGTCAAGAGACGACCCCAGGCGTCTGGCGGCGCCACCCCAATCTGTCGTTGGCCATCGCAATCCTCATCGTGACGACCCTGCTCGGCCTGTTCCTGCCGGCCTTCGCGGCAGTGCCGAAGGCGATCACATTCACAACGGCACCGCTGTGGAAAGCGGCGGTAAACTGGGTCACGATCAACTTCTTCGACACGATCGAGGCGTTCCGCGTCGCGCTTATCCTCAACGTGCTCAACCCGGTGCGCGCTTTCTGCGAGGGTTTCCCGTGGCTGGGTGCCGTGTTCCTGCTTGGCCTTGCCGGCTATCAACTCTCAGGCTTGCGCCTGGCGGCGCTCGTCGCGGCGCTGACCGCCTTCTGCGCCGTGACCGGACTCTGGGAAAAGACCATGGCGACAGTCTATCTCTGCGGTATCTCGGCCTTCATCGCCTGCCTGATCGGCATCCCGATCGGGTTCGCGGCATCGCGCAGCGACCGCTTCGAGAAGATCGTCACACCCATCATCGACACACTGCAGGTGCTGCCGTCCTTCTGCTTCATCATTCCAGTGGTGATGCTGTTTCGCGTTGGCGACGTCACCGCGATGATCGCCACCGTCGCCTTCGCCGTGGTGCCGGCGATCCGCTACACCAATCACGGCATCCGGCAGGTGCCGCCGGCGCTGATCGAGGCGGCAAAAGTGTCCGGCTGCACGCCGCGCCAGACCTTCTTCCGCGTGCAATTGCCGCTGGCGCTCCCCGAGATCATGCTCGGTGTCAACCAGACCATCCTGATGGCACTGGCGATGATCATCATCTGCGCCATGGTCGGCACACGCGACCTTGGCCAGGAGGTGTTCATCGCGCTGTCGAAGGCCGATTCCGGCCGGGGCATCGTCGCGGGCCTGGCCATCGCCTTCATCGGCATTGTCGCCGACCGGCTGTTCAACGCCTGGACGGCGAAGGCCAGGGCAAGGCTTGGTTAGCTAGCAGCCGAGCGCTACCCCGCCGAAGTTCGCAGCTCAATCCCCCAATCGAAAGACAGGTAATGCCAGCAATCGAACAGCCATGCTGATGGCGAAAGAAGCGTCCTTTTGCAAATGGTCATCGGCTGGCGACATGGTGTTGAGTACACGCCGCGAGAGATTCGAAGGATCGTCGATACTCCGATAGTGGGAAAGTGGGTTACGCAAGTCCATCAGACGACGCAGATCATCTGAATCATTCTGCGTAATCACGTTCCGTGAGACACACCTGCGCAGGGTTTCCTGAAACGAAATACGATCCGGCAACTTCTCGCCGTTAATACCAAGAGCGAGATGTGCGGCCAGCATATGCTCCGCGAGCCCCTGACACAGCAGTACTGTTGCTATGAAATTTCCGTGTACGAAGCTCGCGCGCGCTTCAATCCAAGCCGCGTAAGTCGTTTCGCCGCCGGGAAGCATTGTGCCGCTCGATCCCAGCGCATTGGAAAGGTCCGAAAGCTGGCGAAACCGCGCAACCTTGCTCGGAAGATCGTCATGCAGTTCCGCTAGAAGTAGGCGCGCGAATCCTAGATCGCTGACGGGAGATAAGAGATCAGATTGATCTTTGTCAGCCAAGAATGACTCCCAGAGCTACTCCGCCGCGACGCCCTTCACTTCGAGATAGCTCTCCATCGAATCGTCGAGCGCGTACAGCCATGGCGTGTGATGCAGCGGCGCCATGGTGCCGGTCATCAGCGAGCGATAGGCGTGGTCGCGGAAGCTCATAATGTCTTCCGCCTTGTGATGCTCCCACTCCATGAAGGTCCGGTTGACCGCCTCGACGTCGAAGCCCGGATAATCGGTCTGGTCCATCAATTCCTTCGTGTAGTCGCCCTGGAACCAGATCATCTGCTCGGCGTCTTCCAGCGTCTCCTCACGCGCCCGCCACTTTGCGCTGTGCTCGGCCATCGCCTCGGCGGAGGGCAGCTTGATGCGGCCCATGATGACGTCGCGGGCGAACCAGGCCTGAGCATCGAACATATTGAAGGTGTAGAACTGGTCCTGCATGCCGATATAGAAGAGCTTCGGATTCTTCTCCCAGACGATGCCCTCATAGAGATCCAGCGGCCACATGCGGTTAGCTGTCTTGAGCTTGAGGTCGTCTGTCAGGAACGGGAAGGAATGCAGGTAGCCGGTGCACAGGATGATGGCGTCGACATCCTTGGTCGAGCCGTCCTTGAAATGGGCGGTCTTGCCGACGACCTTCTGCAGCAGCGGCACTTCCTTCCAATTGTCAGGCCATTTGAAGCCCATAGGCTTGGAGCGGTAGCTGGAGGTGATCGACTTGGCGCCGTATTTGTAGCATTGCGAACCGATGTCCTCGGCCGAATAGGAGCGGCCGATGATCAGGATGTCCTTGCCCTTGAACTCCATGGCGTCGCGGAAATCGTGGCTGTGGAGAATGCGGCCGTTGAAGGTCGAAAAACCCTCGAAATAGGGAACGTTGGGCACCGAGAAATGCCCGGAGGCGACGACGACATTGTCGAACTCTTCCGAATAGGTGACGTCGTTGGTGCGGTCATGCGCGGTGACGGTGAATTTCTTCGTCTCGTCCGAGAACGTCACCATGCGCACCGGGCTGTTGAAGCGCACCCATTTGCGCAGGCCCGACTTCTCGACACGGCCCTTGATGTAGTCCCACAGCACGGCGCGCGGCGGATAGGAGCCGATGGGCCGGCCGAAGTGCTCCTCGAAGGTGTAGTCGGCGAATTCCAGGCATTCCTTCGGCCCGTTCGACCAGAGGTAGCGATACATCGAGCCATGGACCGGATCGCCGTGTTCGTCCAGGCCGGTGCGCCAGGTGTAGTTCCACAAGCCGCCCCAGTCGGCCTGCTTCTCGAAGCAGACGATTTCGGGAATATTGGCGCCCTTGTCGGCCGCCGACTTGAAGGCCCTGAGCTGTGCCAGACCGGACGGTCCGGCTCCGATGACGGCAACGCGAGTGTTCATTTCCGGGCCTCCACTTTTTTGATTTCCCCAGCGAAACAAATTTCACTGACAGTGACAGTAATTGGCCCTTTGGTGCTGTCAACAGCCAACTGCGGGAACCACGTTCGCGCGCAATGAATTCCTGGCGGAAAAAACTGCGGCGGCCGCGATCATGGGACCGGCGCATGCGACACAAGATGGCTTGCCGTCGCGGTTGCGCTCCTGTATCGGCACCTGACATGTTCACCTTGAGTGAAATAAATCCTGGGGTCGGGAGACATGGCGAAGAAAATTTCCGCTTCCAACATTGGTCCTGGTTCCACGACCGCCAAGCCGAAGCCGCAGCTGAAGGCCTTGGCGGAAGGAAAGGCCATTCGCGCGCCGCTGACGCAGAATCCGCATGCCATTCGCGACAAGCGCGAAAAAGTGCTGGAGGTCGCGATCGGCCGCGAGGTACGCGCATTCCGCAAGAAGCTCGGCATCACCGTGGCCGACCTCGCTGTCGCCACAGACATTTCGCTCGGCATGCTATCCAAGATCGAGAACGGCATCACCTCGCCGTCGCTGACCACCTTGCAGGCGCTGTCGCGGGCACTTGGGGTTCCCGTGACAGCCTTCTTCCGCCGCTTCGAGGAAGAGCGCAGCGCCGTTTTCGTCAGGGCCGGCGAAGGACTGGACGTCGAGCGCCGCGGCACGCGCGCCGGCCACCAGTACAATCTGCTCGGCCATATCGGCTCCAACACCAGTGGTGTGGTCGTCGAACCCTATCTGATCACGCTGACCGAAGATTCGGACGTGTTCCCGACCTTCCAGCATGAGGGCATGGAATTCCTCTACATGCTCGAAGGCGAGGTCGTTTACCGGCACGGCAGCAATCTTTATCCGATGAAGCCCGGCGATAGTCTGTTCTTCGACGCCGACGCGCCGCACGGGCCCGAGCAGCTGACGCAGCTGCCGATGCGTTATTTGTCGATTATTTGTTACCCGCAGAATAGTGCGGGGTAAGCGGAGTTGATCTCCCCCCTTGAGGGGGAGATGGCCGGCAGGCCAGAGGGGGGCGCTGTCCCGCCGACTTATCAATCGATCGTAGCTGCTACCTGAGGAGGTTGTTTGCCTTTCGCCAAGTGGGCAAGGCTTGCGTTCCTTCACGCCCCCCTCTGCCCTGCCGGGCATCTCCCCCACAAGGGGGAGATCGGCAGTTTCGCGAGCATTGCTCAGTCCGGCCCAAATCCCGGGCTCGTCGGACTGCCGTCATCGAGCTTCGACAGCCATTCGACCAGGGTCGGTCGATAGCGCGTCAGGCCCTTGTAGGTGGCGAGTTCCTCGGGCAGGTCGCGGATGACGCGGTGCAGGCGCCGTGCCCATTTCGGTTGCGTCACCAGCTCATCCATCTTGATCAGGTAGCAGCGGATCGGGAAGACGATGCCGTTGGAGCGCGGCAGCCGCCAGAAGCTCTGCAATTCGACGCGCAGATGCACCTTGTCGCCGACATTCTCGGGCGTGACCGTCGCCCGGTCCGGCCCCCATTTGTGGTAATTTTCCGGGCTCGTATCGAGACGCGGATTGATGGTCATCGTCCAGTTGAGACGCCGTGCCGGCTTGCCCTGCTGAATGTTGGTGAGGAACTTCAGCGCGCGCGTGAAAATCCCCTTCTCATGTGCCAGCGGCACCGGCGCGTGCCATTCGAAGAAGTTCATGCCGATGTCGAAATCGAGCGACCAGTCGGCCTGGGTGGTGACCATGCCGGCATCCATCCACAGATTGCCGTCGCGCTGGTCGAGGATGCAGAAATCGCCCTGGCTCTGGCGGATGATGTATTCCATCGGACCGTAAGGCAATGTCGAGGTGTCGCCGAAGGTGAAGGTGTCGTCGATGCCGAGCGGCCTGTTGATCCAGCGCCAGCGGTCACCGTCGCGCGTCAGCGTGAAATGCTCGGGATAGCCGAGCGCCTGCTGCTCCATCAAAAGCTCGAGCAGATCCCAACCGGCCAAGGTCATGTGCGGCAGCGACTGGCAGCGCAGCGGGTCCTCGGCCAGCACCAATGCGCGGTCCTGCATCTCGGCGACATAGTGCTCGTCGACATCGATCAGGTTCTCGAGCACGCTGCCCTTGGGACCGACAACATGCGGCTCGATATTGACCGCATACATGTAGGCGTCTTCATGGAACGGGAACGGGAACCGCCTGATGTGTTCCGGGCTGTTCCTGAAGGTGAAATCGTCGCGGAATGTTTCCTTACGAAAGCTGATTCCCAAGCTCGCCTCCTATCTTTCCAAGACCAGCGATTTGCCCTCGAAGCGCGACACGCACGGCATGATCTTGCAGCCGGAGCGGTGGTCTTCCTCGCTCAGCCAATGGTCGTTGTGGACGAACTTACCGTCATACGAAACGACATTGGTTTCGCACTGGCCGCAAACACCGCCACGGCAGAGATAGGGTGGATCGACGCCCGCCGCCTCGATTGCCTCGAGCAGGCTCTGCTGCGAACCGACGCGGATCGTCTTGCCGCTGACAGCAAGCGTCACATCGAAGGGCAGACCGGGCTGGGGTGCCGCGAAATGCTCGAAATGCACGGCCTCCAAAGGCCAGCCCAAGGCAGCCGCGCGGTCGCGCACCCAGTTGATCATGCCGGCGGGACCGCAGACATAGAGATGTGTACCGAGCGGCTGCGTCGACAACAGACGGTCGAGATCGATGCGCTCGTCGCGATCGTCGTGGTAGAGCCGGACGCGGCGGTCGTAACGTTCCCGCAGCACATCGGCGTAGGTGCCGAGCGAGGCGGTGCGACAGGTGTAGTGCAGCTCGAAATTGCCGCCCTCCCCCGCCAGCTGCGCGGTCTGCGCCATGAACGGCGTGATGCCGATGCCGCCGGCGAGCATCAGGTGCTTCTTCGCCCTGAGGTCGAGCGAGAACAGGTTGACCGGATAGCTGATCACCATCTCCAGGCCCGGCTTGACGCTCCTGTGCATGAACAGCGAGCCGCCGCGGCCGACATCGTCGCGGCGCACGCTGATCGTGTATTCGCGCGTGTCGAGCGGCGAGCCCATCAGCGAATAGGGATTGAGCCTGGTGCGCTCGCCGTCGCGCATTTCGACCACGACATGGGCGCCGCCGGAGAAGGTTGGCAACAGTTCGCCGTCACGCCGGCGGAAATGGAAGCGGGTAACGAGGTCGTTGACCGGAACGACATCGCTGACCACCACATCGAGCTTGGTTGTGCCGGTGCTCATGGGAAGGCCTCCTCCATCGGAGGAATTTCGCCGCGATCCTCGGCATTGATGCACACGCCCTGAAAGGCGGCGAGGCGCCTGGAATAATGATCGCGGACCAGAAGCAGCAGGCCGCAATGCGAACAGGTGGCGGGCTGCGTCGTCACATTCTCGGTGATGCCCTTACAGTGCACGCATTGCATGCGCCGCGCCAGCGAGCCGCGATGCTCGGTCTGCATGGAGGTATGATCGACGCCGGCTTCGAGCGCCACCTGCATGGCCTGGCCGATCAGCCCTTCGGTGCCGCTGAGATAGAGGCGCAGACCCATATGGGCATTGCTCAGCGTCTGCTTCAGCCTCGGCAGCAGGCTGGCGAAGGACGGCGCCTGGTGAAACTGCGCCGGCCTCAGCGATTCCAGCGCGGCGATGTGTTTGCCGTCAGGACCGGGGATGAAGACGATCTCGGCGCCGTCGAAAAAGCCGGCCGGCGCTTTCGCGGCCATCTCGGATATAGCGAGCGCCCCCTCGGCATCGGCGATGAAAAGATGGTGCTTGCCGGGCTGCGGAGAGAGCGTTCCGTAGACCGGCCGGCTGATGATGCTTTTGGCTGCCATTTAAGTCTTCGTGCCTCGAACCCCTCGCTGGTGATTATGCCTCAGCCTTTCGCCGTGCGCTTGGCCTTCTTGGGATCGTCGAACGGCAAGGGCTGCGCGGTCGCCTTGATCGAACCGCTCCTGTTGCGGATTTCGAGCTTGGTGTCCTTCACCGCGCAGTCGACGTCGAGCCGGGCGATGCCCATCGATTTCTCGACCAGCGGCGAATACATGGCGCAGGTCACCACGCCGACCTTCTTGCCGTCGCGATAGACCGGCGCACCTTCGTCGGCGGGCTCCTTGCCATCGAGCAGCACGCCATAGATCTTGAAGCGCTCCTTGCCTTTTAGGCGATAGTGTTCCTCGGCGCCACGGAAACCTGTCTTGCCGGGGCTGACGGTGAAGTCGAGACCGAGTTCCCACAGCGTGTCGCCGGGGCCTTCATTCTCGAACGGGTACTTCTGCGAATTGTCGTAGGGGTAGAACAGCAGGTAGCTCTCGACGCGCAGCATGTCGAGCGTGGTGAAGCGGCATGGAATGATGCCGGCGCTCTTACCATCTTCAAGAATCCTGTCCCAGATCGTGCCGGCATCCTGGCCACGGCAGAATATCTCGTAGCCGCGCTCGCCGGTGTAGCCGGTGCGCGAAATCATGACCGGGAACCCGAACAGCTGCGTCTGCATGTGGTGAAAATAGTTGAGGTCGCGAATGCCGGGCACATGCTTGGCCAGATAGTCGACCGCTGTCGGCCCCTGCAGCGACAGGTCGTGCAGATTGTCGTCGAAGCGCAGCGACACGTCACGCCCCATGGCGGCCCGCTGCAACTCCTCATGGCCGGTGCCAGAGCCGTGCACGACCATCCAGGCATTCGGCCCGGTGCGGTAGAGGATGCAGTCGTCGGTGAACTTTCCCGCCTCGTTCAACATGCAGGCATAGGCAGACTTGCCGGGATAGATTTTTTCGACATCGCGCGTGGTGGCGAGATCGATGAGGTGCGAGGCGTGCGGCCCGGTGATATGGACTTTCTTCAGGCCGGAAACATCCATCAGCCCGGCCTTGGTGCGGATGGCGATGTATTCCTCGTCGGCGTCCTTCTCGTAGGTCCAGGCGGTGCCCATGCCGCTCCAGTCTTCGAGCTTCGAACCCAGCGCGCGATGGCGATCCGCCAGGGTCGAAAATCTCCAGGATGCCGTCATCCGATCGTCCTCCGTCCGATAGTCGTTGATGTTCCCTGCCCCTTTGCACAGCGGCCGGGGCCTTGCGCGAATATTGACCGCAAACGAGGGAGGCCCGCAATCCCCTGAAGCAAATAATTTCATTGTCAGGCAAAATTCATTGCCCGGGCCAAACGGTTAACTCTGCGTAAATTCATCTTGACAATTCCGGAAATCGGCCTGATTTTGTGAAAAAAATTTCACTCTCTTGAAAGAGAGCGGCGAGCGGCAACTTCGGAACCGGACGCCGGAAAAAGGGGAAAACCGATGTCAGACCTGCAGCAGCGCATCGAGGCGCTGTACCGTTCCGATTTGCGTGGATCCGCGCTCCTGATCATCTGCCTGTGGGCGACGATCTTGTTCGTCCTTTCCATGACATGGCCCTACATCCCACATAGCGGCATCAAGGCCGTCGTAGCGGTTGCCGCCGCCGCCGTGCTGATCTTCAACACGGCCGCCATCCTGGCGATGGTCAGGCACTACAAGGAAGACAAGGAGTTCATCTACGGGCTCGATATCAAGAACGCGGACGCGTTCCGCAACCGCAAGTCCTGAGAGGTAGGAGCCATGTCCCGCTATACGCCGCCGGAGCAGAGCAAGACCGGGCAGATATTCGATATCGTCGTCGTGGTGGTGGCCATATTCGTGGCGCTATGGCTGCCGCTGAAGCTCGGGCTCGCCGGCGCGGCCAAATCCATCGACGCACTCGACGCCAAGACGTGGGAAGCCCTCGGCCAGAATCCAACCATGGCCTCGATCTGGGAAAAGCTGGGCTACACGCCGGAAACGGCGCATGACGTCATCCAGAACCGATTCCACTATGTGATCGACTGGCCAACGCTCATCATCATGGCGATCGTGCTGATCGGCTATTTCGTGTTCCTGTTCCGCGCATCCGACCGGGAATATCGCGACGTCATCAACGAAAAATTCGAAGACAAGTAGACCGGGGAAGCATCATGTGGATAGCACTCTCTTATGCATGCTGGGGCATCTCGATCGTGCTCGCCCTGTGGATGCTCTTCGACTGGTTCAAGGTCGACACGACCTATAGCGAGGGCGTTCTGACCTCATCGCGCGAAGGCGAGCTTGAGGCCGTTTCCGAAAAACACCGGATCTGAGTGGGGATTGAACGATGACGGTCGCGGTTGAAACGGCAGGAACGGCGGTAAATGGCGGCGACAGGGTTTCGCTGCTCAGGGTGCTCGGCCCGGCCCATGTCTGGGCGCTCGGAGTCGGCATCGTCCTGGTCGGCGAATTCACGGGCTGGAATTTCTCCGCCGACAAGGGCGGTACGCTGGCGGCCCTTATCGTGTGCTGGGTCGTGGGCCTGCTCTACACTTCCGTCGCCATGATCGATTCCGAGGTCACGTCGACCGTCGCCGCCGCGGGCGGCCAATACGCCCAGGCCAAACACATCGTCGGGCCGCTGATGGCCTTCAACGTCGCGCTGTTCCTGGTTTTCGCCTACACGATGCTCGAAGTGTCCGACGCCATCCTGCTCGGCGACACGATCGTCGCCAAGGCGGGGATCGATGGGCTCACCCACAATTCCTTCATCGCCGCCACCATCGTGGTGCTGGCGTGGCTCAACTATCGCGGCGTTCTGATGACGCTCAACGTCAACTTCGTCATCACCGCGATCGCCTATGTCTCGATCGTCATCCTGTTCTTCTCGGTCAGCCCATGGACGCAAGGCGCGGTGCTGAAGCTCAACGAACTGGTCACTCCTGGCAATGCGCTGCCCTACGGCTGGATCGGCGTCATCGCAGCCTTCCAGTTCGGCATCTGGTATTACCTCGGCATCGAGGGCACCACGCAGGCCGCCGAGGAAGTGCGGTCGCCGGCACGCTCGCTGCCCTACGGCACCATGGCGGGCATGATCACGCTTCTGATCGCGGCCGCGATGACCTGGTATGTCTGCGCCTCGCTAATGCCATGGGAATATCTCGGTATCACGCCCTATCCGCTTTGGGACGCGGGCAAGCTGACCGGCAGTCCGCTGCTCGAAAACCTCCTGTTCGTCGCGACGCTGCTTGCCGCCATCGCGTCCGCCAATGGCTGCATCAATGACGCCGCGCGCGCCTGGTTCTCGCTTGGCCGCGACCGCTACCTGCCGAGCTGGTTCTCGGCCGTGCATCCTAGATATCGCACACCCTACCGCTCGATCCTGTTCCTGCTGCCGATCGCGCTCGCCTTCGCTTTCATCGCCGACCTCAATCAGGCGATCACCTTCTCGATCCTGTCTGGCGTGCTGCAATACACGTTCATGAGCATCAACATCATGATGTTCCGCAAGAAGTGGCCGCTGGGTACCATCCGCCGTGGCTACACGCATCCTTTCCATCCGCTGCCGGCCATCGTGCTGTTCTGCCTGTGCGTGGTCACCTACTTCGCCATCTTCCTCGGCTTCGGTTCGCAGTTGATCGCCATGGTCGCGTTCTACTTCCTGATCTCGGTATGGTTTCATTTCTACCGCTACAAGTTCGTCCGTCGCGGCGATCAGTTCTCCATGCCGTGGCCGAAGCCGCAGGGGTATTGATGGAAGAAGGCCCGTCCGGACCCCGGGCGGGCATGGCATGATAAGGTGTCCGAGGTGACGTCAGCACTGCTCGCCGGGGCGATTGCCCTGGCTTTCGCCCTTCACCTGATGTGGTTGGTGCGCGCCAGCCGCAACAGGGCTTCGGCCGCACTCGCGGTCGAACAAGCCAACCTTCGTTCCGTCATTTCGGATGCAGCCAATGTCTCGGACGGCACCGCCGGAATCGTCACCTGGGAAGGCTCATGGAACGGCCGGCGCGTCCAGGTGCGGACCATCGTCGATACGCTGGCTACGCGAAAACTGCCGGCACGCTGGTTATCGATCTCGATCCTCGAAAAGATCGCGATCGCCGCCACTTTCGACATGATGATGCGGCCAGGGTCGCCGACGACGTTCTCCAATTTCGACCACCTGGAACACACGCTGCCGAAGGCCCCGGGATTTCCGGCAGAGGCAGTGCTGCGGACAGACGGCAGGGGCGCACGCTTTCCGCAGGGCCTGATTGCCAGCCATCTCGACCCCTTTTCCGACGGACGCGCCAAGGAGCTGCTCATCACACCCAAGGGGATACGGATCGTCTGGCTCCTGGCCGAGGCGCAGCGCGCCCGCTACGGCGTGTTCCGGCAGGCCGATTTCGGCGGTGCAATACTCGATCCGGCACTGGTCGAAAGGTTGCTCACTTCGATTTCGGCGCTTCGCGACGCCATCAACCATGCTGAAAGGCAGGCCGCATGACCAGCACAACCAACGCGCCCGCTCCACCGAACCCGTATCTGGTTCTCGGCGCGGCAATCATCCTGCCGGCAAGCGGACACGTCATTCTCGGTGTGCCGGTGCGCGGCCTGCAGTTCATCTTCTTCATGGTGATCCTAGCGTGGGTAACGATGAAGATCGCGCCGCCGGACGCCAGCTTCGTCGGCCGCCATGCGGGTGGTCTCCTGATCTATGCGCTGTCGGTACTCGACGCCTACAAGAGCGCCCGCATCCGTACCGCCAAATGGGTTCACAGCGAACGTCACCAGGGGAATACCGCCGGTGGCGGTGCGCAGGCAGATATATAACTACAGGAATATTTTTTTCATCCCATTGAATTCCCGGAACTCATTCGGTACATCTCCAGAGAACAAAGGTCGGAGGCTGACATGTGTGGAATCGTCGGGCTGTTTCTGAAGGACAAATCGTTGGAGCCCAAGCTCGGGGCGATGCTGTCGGAAATGCTGGTATCGCTTAGCGATCGCGGCCCGGACAGCGCGGGCATCGCCATCTATGGCGCCCCATCCGGCAACGAAGCCAAGATCACTATCCAATCGGCGAAACCAGACCGTGATTTTCGCGACCTCGATACCCAGCTTGCCAAGGCGCTCGGCGTGCCAGTGAGCATCGCGGTGAAGTCGACCCACGCCGTCGTCAGGACCCGTCCCGACAAGATCGACGAGGCCCGCGAGGCCATCCAGGCGCTGCGCCCCGACATCCGCATCATGGGCGCCGGTGACGTGGTCGAGATCTACAAGGAGGTCGGCCTGCCCGAAGCGGTCGTCGATCGCTTCGATGTCCGCAAGATGACCGGCACGCATGGCATCGGCCACACCCGCATGGCGACCGAATCGGCGGTGACGACGATGGGCGCGCATCCGTTCTCGACCGGCGCCGACCAGTGCCTGGTGCACAATGGTTCGCTGTCCAACCACAACAATGTCCGCCGCGAGTTGATCCGCGAAGGCATGAGCTTCGAGACCGAAAACGACACCGAGGTCGCGGCCGCCTACCTTTCCTCCCAGATGGCGCATGGCAAGAATCTCGGCGAGGCGCTGGAAGGCACGCTGTCGGACCTCGACGGCTTCTTCACCTTCGTCGTCGGCACCAAGAACGGCTTTGGCGTCGTGCGCGACCCGATCGCCTGCAAGCCCGCCGTCATGGCCGAGACCGACCAGTACGTCGCCTTCGGCTCGGAATATCGCGCGCTGACCAAACTGCCCGGCATAGACAATGCGAGGGTCTGGGAGCCGGAGCCCGCAACCGTCTATTTCTGGGAGCATTGAGTTCATGACGGCAACCTCCAAGGCAACGCGCGACCAAGCCCATGCGCGCGTCTTCGACCTCGACGCCATGTCGCTGCGCGAACTGAACCAGGCGCTGCACGGTCTGGCCCCCGGCTCGAACGAAACGGCGTGGGAAGTGCTCAACCCGAAGGGCAACCATTCGGTCGCCGTCGGCGTCGACCAGCCTGTCAGCATCGATGTGCGCGGCAGCGTCGGCTATTATTGCGGCGGCATGAATTCCGGCGGCACCATCACCGTGCATGGCTCGGCGGGACCCGGTGTCGGCGAGAACATGATGTCGGGCTCGATAACAGTGAAAGGCGACGCCAGCCAGTATGCCGGCGCCACCGGCAAGGGCGGCCTTTTGGTCATCGAGGGCAATGCGTCGTCGCGCTGCGGCATCTCGATGAAAGGCATCGACATTGTCGTCCACGGCAATATCGGCCACATGTCGGCCTTCATGGCGCAGTCCGGGAACCTGGTGGTGCTGGGCGACGCAGGCGACGCGCTGGGCGATTCCATTTATGAGGCGCGGCTCTTCGTGCGCGGCAAGGTCGACAGCCTCGGCGCCGACTGCATCGCCAAGGAGATGCGGCCCGAGCATCTGGAATTGCTGCAAGGCCTGCTCGACCGTGCCGGCGTCACCGGGGTCAAGCCGTCGGAGTTCAAGCGCTATGGCTCGGCGCGCACTCTCTACAATTTCAACATCGACAACGCCGACGCGTATTGAGGCAGCATGACCTATCGCAACCCGCCGACGACGCCCCGCAAATCCGCGACCTTCGACGATTACACACTTTCCGAAATCCGCCGCGCCGCGGCGACCGGCATCTACGACATCCGTGGCGCCGGCGCCAAGCGCAAGCTGCCGCATTTCGATGACTTGCTGTTCCTCGGCGCCTCGATCTCGCGCTATCCGCTGGAAGGCTATCGCGAGCGCTGCGACACATCAGTCGTGCTTGGCTCGCGCCACGCCAAGAAGCCGATCGAACTGAAGATCCCGATCACCATCGCCGGCATGAGCTTCGGCTCGCTCTCAGGCCCCGCCAAGGAAGCGCTCGGTCGCGGCGCGACGCTGTCGGGCACTTCGACCACGACCGGCGATGGCGGCATGACCGAGGAAGAGCGCGGCCATTCCAAGCAACTGGTCTATCAGTATTTGCCGTCGCGCTACGGTATGAACCTGCGCGACCTGCGCCGCGCCGACGCCATCGAAGTCGTCGTCGGCCAGGGCGCCAAGCCCGGCGGCGGCGGCATGCTGCTTGGCCAGAAGATTTCCGACCGCGTCGCCGAGATGCGCACGCTGCCGAAAGGCATCGACCAGCGCTCGGCCTCGCGCCACCCCGACTGGACCGGGCCGGACGATCTCGAGATCAAGATCCTCGAACTGCGCGAGATCACCGATTGGGAAAAGCCGATCTACGTCAAGGTCGGCGGCGCCCGCCCCTATTATGATACAGCGCTCGCGGTGAAGGCCGGCGCCGATGTCGTCGTCGTGGACGGCATGCAGGGCGGCACGGCGGCCACGCAGGAAGTGTTCATCGAGAATGTCGGCCAGCCGACGCTCGCCTGCATCAGGCCGGCGGTGCAGGCGCTGCAGGATCTCGGCATGCACCGCAAGGTGCAGCTGATCATCTCAGGCGGCATCCGCAACGGCGCCGATGTCGCCAAGGCGCTCGCACTTGGCGTCGACGCGGTCTCGATCGGAACGGCAGCCCTGGTCGCGCTTGGCGACAACGACCCCCGCTGGGAGGCGGAGTATAACGACCTCGGCACCACGGCCGGCGCCTATGACGACTGGCACGAGGGCCGCGACCCCGCCGGCATCACCACGCAGGATCCCGATCTGATGAAGCGGGTCGACCCGGTGGCCGCCGGCCGCCGGCTGGCGAACTACCTCAAGGTGATGACGCTCGAGGCTCAGACCATTGCCCGTGCCTGCGGCAAGAACAGCCTGCACAATCTCGAACCCGAGGACCTCGTCGCACTGACGATCGAGGCAGCCGCGATGGCCGGTGTCCCGCTGGCCGGCACCAATTGGATACCGGGGAAGAACGGTTTCTGACAAGACTACCCAGATCACATAGCGAGGAAACTACATAATGGGGAACGATCTCGCCGCATTCGCCAAGGAGAACGGCGTCAAATACTTCATGATTTCCTATACCGACCTGTTCAGCGGGCAGCGCGCCAAGCTGGTGCCCGCGCAGGCGATTGCCGATATGCAGAAGGATGGCGCCGGCTTTGCCGGGTTTGCCACCTGGCTTGATCTGACCCCGGCGCATCCCGACATGCTGGCGGTGCCGGACCCGGACTCCGTCATCCAGCTGCCGTGGAAGCCTGAAGTCGCCTGGGTCGCCGCCAACTGCATCATGGACGACAAGGATGTCGACCAGGCGCCGCGCAACACGCTGAAGCGGCTGATCGCGGAAGCCGCCAGCGACGGCATGCATGTGAAGACCGGCGTCGAAGCCGAGTTCTTCCTGATTTCGCCCGACGGCAAAACCATCTCCGACGAATACGATACCGCCTCAAAGCCCTGTTACGACCAGCAGGCGGTGATGCGCCGCTACGACGTTATCGCCGAGATCTGCGATCATATGCTGGCGCTCGGCTGGGGCGCCTACCAGAACGACCACGAGGACGCCAACGGCCAGTTCGAGATGAACTGGGCGTTCGACGATGCGCTGCCGACCGCCGACAAGCATTCCTTCTTCAAGTTCATGGTCAAGTCGATCGCGGAAAAGCATGGCCTTCGCGCTACTTTCATGCCCAAGCCCTTCCAGGGCCTGACCGGCAATGGCTGTCATGCTCACATCTCGGTGTGGGACAAATCCGGCAAGACCAATGTTTTCGCCGACAATTCGATGGAACTCGGCCTGTCGGCCAAGGGCAGGAACTTCCTCGGCGGCATCATGAAGCATGCCTCTGCGCTCGCCGCGATCACCAACCCGACGGTGAATTCCTACAAGCGCATCAACGCGCCGCGTACTATTTCCGGCGCGACCTGGGCGCCGAACACGGTGACCTGGACCGGCAACAACCGCACCCACATGGTGCGTGTGCCCGGCCCAGGCCGCTTCGAGTTGCGCCTGCCGGATGGGGCCGCCAATCCTTACCTTCTGCAGGCTGTCATCATCGCCGCCGGCCTCGACGGCATCCGCTCCAAGGCCGATCCGGGCAGGCGTTACGACATCGACATGTACCAGAACGGCCATACGGTGAAGGGCGCGCCGAAGCTGCCGCTCAACCTGCTCGATGCGCTGCGCGAGTTCGACAAGGACAAATCGCTCAAGGCGGCGCTAGGTGAGGAATTCTCGTCGGCTTATCTAAAGCTGAAGCACCAGGAATGGAATTCCTATGCTTCGCACTTCACGCAATGGGAGCGCGACCACACGCTGGACATATAACCGTCCAGCGGTGCGAGCGGCCTCGGAATGACCTGATGAAATACTCGATCTTCTCGCTCGCCCGGGCCGCCCTTTCCGGCCACAAGAACTGGCAGCGCACCTGGCGCGACGCCACGCCGAAGGATCGCTACGACGTGGTGATCATCGGCGGCGGCGGCCATGGCTTGGCCACCGCCTGGTTCCTCGCCAGCGAGTACGGCATCAAGAATGTCGCCGTGCTCGAAAAGGGCTGGATCGGCTCCGGCAATGCCGGCCGCAACACCACCATCATCCGCTCCAACTACGGCCTGCCCGGCAATACCGGCTTCTATGAATTGTCGATGAAGCTGTGGGAGCGGATGGAGCAGGACCTCAACTACAACGCCATGGTCAGCCAGCGCGGCGTCATCAACCTCTACCATTCTGACGCCCAGCGCGACGCCTATGCGCGGCGCGGCAACACGATGCGCATCAACGGCATCGATGCCGAACTGCTCGACCAGCCGGCGCTCAAAAAGATGATGCCGTTCCTGAATTTCGACCATGCACGCTTTCCGGTACAGGGCGGATTGCTGCAGCGACGCGGCGGGACCGCGCGGCATGACGCCGTGGTCTGGGGTTATGCCCATGCGGCGAGCGAGCTTGGCGTCGACATCATCCAGAATTGCGAGGTTACCGGCTTCGTCAGGGATGCCAACGGCAAGGTAATGGGCGTCGAGACCTCGCGCGGCAGGATCGGCGCCGGCAAGATCGGCATGGCGGTCGCCGGCTCCTCGTCACGGGTCGCCGCGATGGCGGGCCTGCGCCTGCCGATCGAAAGCCATGTGCTGCAGGCCTTCGTCTCCGAGGCGATCAAGCCGCTGATCCCCAATGTCATGACCTTCGGCGCCGGCCATTTCTATGTCAGCCAGTCGGACAAGGGCGGCCTCGTCTTCGGCGGCGACATCGACGGCTACAATTCCTATGCCCAGCGCGGCAACATGCCTGTGATGGAGGATGTCTGCGAGGGCGGCATGGCGCTGATCCCGATGATCGGGCGCGTGCGCCTGCTGCGCCAGTGGGGTGGCATCATGGACATGTCGATGGACGGCTCGCCGATCATCGACAAGACACCGGTGGATGGCCTCTACCTCAACGCCGGCTGGTGCTACGGCGGCTTCAAGGCAACGCCGGGATCCGGCTTCGTCTTCGCCCATCTTCTGGCCCGAGACGAGTCGCACAAGGAAGCCGCGCGCTTCCGCCTCGACCGGTTCCGCACCGGCGCCATGATCGACGAAAAGGGCCAGGGCGCCCAACCGAACCTTCACTGAGGACGGTCAGGAACCATGCGCATTGTCTGTCCCTTCTGCGGCGAACGCGAACTCGGCGAGTTCACCTATCTCGGCGACGCCAAGCCACAACGTCCGGCGGCGGACGCCGGCGACGACGCTGTTTACGACTACGTCTATCTGCGCGAGAACATCGCCGGCGTGATGGAGGAGAACTGGTATCACGGTGGCGGCTGCCGGGCGTGGCTGAAGGTCACCCGCAACACGCTGACGCATGAGATTTCTTCGGTTGAGCCGGCGGCTGGTGCTGGTGCGAGGCAGGTTGCGAAATGAACATTTTCTGCCACCTCGGCGCTGCCCCTCACCTGCCTGCCGGCATCCTCTCCCCGTATAGAGACGGGGAGAGGGGCGCTGTCTTCGATGATTTCGCCAATAGCCTGCATTGCAAGAAGGGCGCCAGCGTTGCGGCCGTCTCCCTTCTCCCCGTCCCTATACGGGGAGAAGGTGCCGGCAGGCGGATGAGGGGCGGCGCGACCTTTTTGCGTGAGGGCCGGGCATGGTGAGTTCCAGCCAATCCCATCGCCTCACATCGGGCGGTCTCATCGACCGCTCGGCAGCGCTTAACTTCCGCTTCGACGGCAAGACTTTCTCCGGCTACCGGGGCGATACTCTCGCCTCGGCGTTGATAGCCAACGGCGTCAAGCTGGTCGGTCGCTCGTTCAAATACCACCGCCCGCGCGGCATCCTGACCGCGGGTTCCGAAGAGCCCAACGCGCTGGTCGAATTGCGCACCGGCGCAAGGCGCGAGCCGAACACCAAGGCCACGACCGCCGAACTCTATGAAGGGCTCGAGGCCGCCAGCCAGAACCGCTGGCCGTCGCTGCGTTTCGATGTCATGTCGGTCAACCAGTTGTTCGCGCCGATCTTCGTCGCCGGCTTCTACTATAAGACCTTCATGTGGCCGGCGAAGTTCTGGGAGGCGGTCTACGAGCCGGCGATCCGCCGCGCCGCCGGCCTCGGCCGTGCCGCGGGCATCGCCGATCCGGACCACTACGACAAAGCCTGGGCGCATTGCGACGTGGTGATCGCCGGCTCCGGTCCAACGGGCCTCGCGGCGGCGCTTGCTGCTGGGCGCACGGGTGCGCGCGTCATCCTGTGCGAAGAGGATTTCGCGCTCGGCGGCCGCCTGCTCTCGGATGGCGGCACGGTCGACGGCCTGCCGGCGGCAGAGTGGCTGTCGCGAACGCTGGCTGAACTCTCGGCAATGCCCGATGTCCGCATCATGACACGCACGACGCTGTTCGGCGCCTATGACGGCGGCACCTATGGCGCGATCGAACGGGTCAACGACCATCTCCCCTCACCGCCCGAGCATCAGGTGCGCCAGCGGCTGTGGCGGATCGTGGCCAAGCGCTGTGTGGTCGCGGCCGGAGCCATCGAACGGCCGATCGTCTTTGCCGGCAACGACACGCCCGGCGTGATGATGGCCTCGGCGATGCGCAGCTATGTCACGCGCTACGCGGCAACCCCGGCCAAACGCATCGCGCTGTTCACCAACAATGAGGACGGCTGGCGCACGGTCGAGACCGCCCTCGGCGCGGGATTGCAAATCGCGGCGGTGATCGACGCACGGCCTGACGTGTCCCCGGCCCATCGTTCGCTCGCCTCGAAGGGCGGCTTTCCCGTGCTGCACGGCTCCGTCAGCGGTGTCGACGGCGGCAAGGACGGCGTCCGCAAAATCGCGGTCTCCCTCACCGGCGGTGCGCGCGCCGAGGTCGAGGCCGACGGCCTCGCCGTTTCCGGTGGCTGGAACCCCGCTGTCGGGTTGACCTCCTATCATCGAGGCCGGCCGAAATGGCGCGAAGACATCGCCGCCTTCGTGCCCGACGGCGCTCCTCCCGGCATGGTTGCCGCTGGCGCCGCCACCGGTTCGTTCGGCCTTGGCGCCTGCCTGCGTGAAGGGTTTGCGGCAGGCACTGCGGCGGCCCACGATGCGGGGCGCAGCGGCAGTTCCGGCTCGATGCCGGTCGCCGACGACGAACCCTTTTCGCTGACCCCGGTCTGGCATGTCGCCGGCAAAGGCAAGGCCTTCGTCGACCAGCAGCACGACGTCACCGCATCCGATGTCGAGCTTGCTCAGCGCGAGGGCTTTGAATCGGTCGAGCATCTGAAGCGCTACACCACGCTCGGCATGGCGACCGACCAGGGCAAGACCTCGAATGTAGCCGGCCTCGCCATCATGGCGGCGGTGAGCGGCCGGTCGATCCCCGAGACCGGCACGACGATCTACCGGCCGCCTTACGTGCCCGTCGCCATCGGCGCCTTTGCCGGCCATCACCGCGACGAGGCCTTCCACGCGACGCGGCTGACGCCGTCGCATCACTGGGCGGCCGAACAGGGCGCGGTCTTCGTCGACACCGGCCTATGGAAGCGCGCGCAATGGTATCCGCGCGCCGGCGAGAAAGACTGGCTGGAATCGGTAACCCGCGAGGTCAAGGCGGTGCGCTCGGGCGTGGGCTTCTGCGATGTCTCGACGCTCGGCAAGATCGACGTGCAGGGCCCGGATGCCGGCGCCTTCCTCGACCGCGTCTACATCAACACATTCTCCAACCTCGCGGTCGGCAAGGCGCGCTACGGACTGATGCTGCGCGAGGATGGTCTGGTCTACGACGACGGCACGACGTCGCGGCTGGCCGAGGATCACTATTTCCTGACCACCACGACCGCCAAGGCCGGGCTGGTGATGCAGCATCTCGAATTCTGCCGGCAGGTGCTGTTTCCGGAACTCGACGTGCAGCTGACCTCGGTCTCCGATCAGTGGGCGCAATTCTCCATTGCCGGACCCAAGACCCGCGACCTGCTGAAAGCGATCGTCGATCCCGCCGAAGATCTCTCCAATGAGGGCTTCCCGTTCATGGGCGCGCGCGAAGTGGCGTTGCGCGGCGGCATCAAGGCGCGGCTGTTCCGCATCTCGTTCTCCGGCGAGATGGCGTTCGAGATTTCCGTGCCGGCGCGCTACGGCGAAGCCATGGCGCGCAATCTGATGCTGGCCGGCAAGCCTTTCGGCGTGACGCCTTACGGCACCGAAGCGCTCGGCGTGATGCGGATCGAGAAGGGCCATGTCGCCGGACCCGAGCTTAGCGGCACGACGACGGCCGCCGACCTCGGCCTCGGCAAGATGATGTCGACCAAGAAGGATTTCATCGGCCGCGTCATGGCCGGCCGCGAGGCGCTGGTCGCGCCGGACCGGCAGGTCGTGGTCGGCGTCAAGCCGACCGACAAGGCGAGCCGGCTGCGCTCCGGCGCGCACATCATCCCGAAGGGGCAGACGCCTGGACCCGGCAACGATCAGGGCTATGTCACCTCGGTCTGCTTCTCGCCGACATCAGACCAGTGGATCGGGCTCGCACTCGTCGAGCGCGGCCGTGAGCGCATCGGCGAGATCGTGCACGCGCATGATCCGCTGCGCGGCGAGGACTATGATGTCGAACTCTGCAACCCCGTCTTCTACGATCCGGATGGAGGGCGCCAGCGTGGCTGAGTTTTCCTGGGAGGTCCGCAGCCCTCTCGAACGCGCGCTCGTCGCTGGACCGTACGGCGCACACGGCGATGCCGGTGTGTCGCTGACCGAGATTCGTAATTTCGACCTCGTCCAGGTGATGGCGCGGCGCGGCAAGGCGGCCGAAATGGCGACAGCCGCCAACGGCTATTTCGGTGTCGCCGCTCCAGAAACGCCCAAGGCAGTGCGGACGGCGGATGCCACGCTGATCTGGTCGGGACCGGACCAGTTTTTCGTCCTGTCGAAGGGAGGGATGGGCGCGCTGACGCCGGCGTTTTCCGGCGCCGCCTCGCTGTCGGACCAGTCGCATGCGCGGGTGCTGATCAGCATTTCCGGTGCCAAGGCGCGCATGATGCTGGCCAAGCTGTCGTCGATCGATCTGCACGCCGAGGCGTTCCCGATCGGTGCGGCCGCCGCGACCTCGATGGATCACACCAGCGTCACGCTGTGGCGCGGTAATGATCGGACTGATTGCCAGGCGGTGTTCAACGTTCTGGTGTTCGCGACATTTGCCGAGAGCCTGTGGCACACGATGCTCGACTCGGTTGCCGAGTATGGAATCGAGATTGGGCATTCGGAGGAATTTTAGCTCGACAATTGTAGATTTTGGCGCCGCTGTAGATCTTGGCGCCGCCCCTCATTGCCCTGCCGGGCATTTCTCCCCCGGGGAGAAAGAAGCTGACCCCACGCCGGCGCCGTTTTTTGCAACGTTGGAGATGGGCGAAACCGCCAATGAAAGCGTCCTTCGCCCCGTTTACGGGGAGAAGATGGCGGCAGCCAGATGAGGGGCAGCGCCGACGCCCGGGAATAGAGCGGGCCGGCGAAATTCGACCTGAACTACGCTCCCAAAAAAGCCACCTCCGCCTTGCCAAACTCAACCTCGCTGCTATTCTCCCTGCTAAAATAATTTCACGCACAGGCAAACTTGGTGCTCGAACCGCAAGGCTGAAATGAGCCAGTCGCCTTACCCCACCGTCGCAGCCGGACCGCCCAGGCCGAGCCTCATCCTGCGGCCCGGCCAAATCGCGCTGCCGCCAGGCATGGAGCGCTATACGATCCAGGGCAATGGCGCGGTGCTGATCGACGTCGAGGCCGGCGATACGATCACGGTGCGCAATGTCGAAGGCGGCCAGGCTTGCGAGCTACTGGCGTGGGATCAGAGCGGCGTCACCGACCCAGGAATTCTTGGCGAGAAGTCGAACAGCAACGCTGCCGGCATCAAGGCGTTGCTGGCGGCAGGCGACGACAGTCTCGCCTCCGTGCGCCGTGGGCTCGAGCGCCGGCAAGTGCAAGTCGACCAACCCAAGGCGGTGCGCGTCTTCGGCGGCTCGACGCCTGCCGGTACGGAACAGGCGTTTGCCGTCGCCCGCGACGGCGCTTTGCTGATCGTCGCGCCCGGCGGGCCGATGCTGGTCGATGGCCATGACACGGCGACGCCGCTTACGGTCATCGTGCGCCGCGCCACGGTCCGCCTGAAAACAAAATCCCAGCTTGCCGATCCGCTCGCCGATCCGGTGCTCGACCTGCGCGTCCACTCGGCAACAGCCGAATCCTACTTCGTCAAGGCCGGCGATTATCTGCAGATCATCGATGTCGACGGTCGCCAATGCACAGACTTTCAATGCTTCTCGGCGCGCAAGCTGGACAGCGGTCTCGACCATCCGCTCGATGTGACGACGACACGCACGCTGATGGGCTCCAGCTATCCGATGCCTGGCCTGCATTCGAAATACTACGACCAGGACATGGAGCCGCTGGTCGAGGTTGTCCAGGACACATGCGGGCGGCACGATGCGTTCGCCCTCGCCTGCGCGGCCAAGTATTACGATGACATCGGCTATCCCGGCCACACCAACTGCTCGGAGAATTTCAACCGCGCGCTCTCCGACAAGGGCGTCGATCCCCGCGCCGGCTGGATGGCGATCAACTTCTTCTTCAACACGGCCATCGATGCGCATGGCGTCATGGTCGCGGACGAGCCGTGGTCGCGCGCCGGCGACTATGTGTTGCTGCGCGCGCTGACCGACATCGTCTGCGTGTCCTCCGCCTGCCCCGACGACACGACGCCGGCCAATGGCTGGGATCTCACTGACATCCATGTGCGGACCTATTCCGGCCAGCACAAATTCTCGCGAGCGATCGCCAGACGCATGACGCCCGATTCGGAACCGAAAATGACACGCGAGACAGCCTTTCATTCGAGCTTTGCCAAGCACACCCGCGACTTCGTCGAGTACCGGGGCTACTGGTTGGCCAATTCCTTCGCCAAGGAGGGACCGATCGCCGAATACTGGGCCTGCCGTCAGGATGCGGTGATCATGGACCTGTCGCCGCTGCGCAAGTTCGAGGTCACCGGTCCGGATTCCGAAGCGCTGCTGCAATACACGCTGACCCGAGACGTCAAGAAACTTGGCGTCGGCCAGGTCGTCTACTCCGCCATGTGCTATGAGCATGGCGGCATGATCGACGACGGCACGCTGCTCAGGCTCGGCAAGGATAATTTCCGCTGGGTCGGCGGCGACGATCTGTCCGGCGAATGGCTGCGCGACACCGCCAAGAAGCTTGGGCTCAACGTGCTGGTGCGCTCCTCCACGGACCAGATGCACAATGTCGCCATACAGGGCCCGAAGAGCCGCGACATTTTGAGGGAATTTATCTGGACCTCACCGCTGCAGCCGTCGATCGAGGAGTTGGAGTGGTTCCGCTTCGCGGTGGCCCGCATCGGCGGCGGCAATGGCGTTCCGATCGTCGTCTCGCGGACAGGTTATACGGGCGAACTCGGCTACGAGATCTGGTGCCATCCGCGCGACGCCGAAAAAGTGTTCGACGCAATCTGGGAAGCCGGCCAGCCGCACGGACTAAAGCCGATGGGCCTGCAGGCGCTCGACATGGTGCGTATCGAGGCGGGGCTTATCTTCGCCGGTTACGAATTCTCCGACCAGACCGATCCGTTCGAGGCCGGTATCGGCTTCACCGTGCCGCTGAAGACCAAGACCGACGACTTCATCGGCCGCGAGGCCCTGATCCGCCGCAAGGAGAACCCGCAAAACAAACTGGTGGGGCTCGATATCGACAGCAATGTCGCTGTCGGCCATGGTGATTGCGTCCATGTCGGCCGTGCCCAGATCGGCGTTGTAACCTCGGGCATGCGCTCGCCGGTGCTGAACAAGAACATCGCGTTGGCGAGGCTCGACGTCACACACGCGGCCGTCGGCACGGAGGTCGAAATCGGCAAGCTCGACGGCCATGCCAAGCGGCTACCGGCGCGGGTCGTCGCCTTCGCCCATTATGATCCGCAGAAGACCAAACCACGCTCCTGAGCGCTGCGCTCCGACACATGGATTTGGCTTGCCGGTGATGCCCGCAAGCCGCATTGCGGGCTGCGCTCGCAAGCGTGATGTGCACGACGTGACAAATCGCTTGACGTGAAAGCGCGCGGGGTCAATCTTCACTCCTAAGAAAAAAATACGACTGAGTGGAAACACCGGGATCGTACCGATCATTGGCCGGGGAGCAAGCTTCGCAAAGCCGAAGCATCGCCGGCGGGGAACATCAAAAAGGGGAATTCACCGACATGAGCACGATAAGCACTGCCCTGGAGCAGCCTGCCGAAAGCAAGCTGCTCAGGCATATCGACTGGCGCGGCGCCTTCTGGGTGGCGAGCGGCGTTCCGGCGCTGGTCCTATTCTCGATCGGCGGCATTGCCGGCACGACGGGAAAGCTGGCCTTCCTGATCTGGACGGTGTCCATGATCATGGGTTTCCTGCAGTCCTTCACCTATGCCGAGATCGCCGGCCTGTTCCCCAACAAGTCGGGCGGCGCCTCGATCTACGGCGCCACGGCCTGGCTGCGCTACTCCAAGTTCATCGCGCCGCTGTCGGTGTGGTGCAACTGGTTCGCCTGGTCGCCGGTGCTGTCGCTCGGCTGCTCGATCGCCGCCGCCTATATCCTCAACGCGCTGGCGCCGGTGCCGATCTTCACCGAGACATCGGCGGAAGTCGTAGCCTACATCGCCGCGCACGCCGGAACCGCTCCGGCCGACGCCATCGCGGCGGTCACCGCAGCCGCAACGCCGGCGATCCGCAACTGGACGCTTTTCAGCCACACGCTGGGTCCGGTATCCTTCACCTTCAACGCCACCTTCTTCATCGGCGCCGTGCTGATGCTGATCATCTTCTCGATCCAGCATCGCGGTATCCTCGGCACGGCCAGCGTGCAGAAGTATATCGGGCTGCTCGTCATCGTCCCGATGCTGATCGTCGGCGTCGTGCCGATCTTCACGGGACAGATCGACTGGGCGAATTTCTCGCCGCTGGTGCCCCTCGCGGCGGCCTACGCGCCCGAGCCCGGCTCCTGGAACATAGCCGGCTGGACGCTGGCACTTGGCGGCATGTTCATCGCCGCATGGTCGACCTACGGTTTTGAGACCGCCGTCTGCTATACGTCGGAGTTCAAGAACCCCGGCACCGACACCTTCAAGGCCATCTTCTATTCCGGTCTGCTCTGCATGCTTCTGTTCATCCTGGTGCCCTTCACCTTCCAGGGCGTTCTCGGCCTGAACGGCATGCTGGCGACGCCGATCGTCGACGGCTCCGGCGTGGCGGATGCGCTGGCCGGCATGGTCGGCGGCGGCCAGCTTATTCATAGCCTGCTGGTGATGCTGATGATCCTGGCGCTGGTGCTGTGCATCATGACGGCGATGGCCGGCTCGTCGCGCACGCTCTACCAGGGCTCGGTCGACGGCTGGCTGCCGCGCTACCTCAGCCATGTCAACGAGCACGGCGCGCCGACCCGCGCCATGTGGACCGACCTCTGCTTCAACTTGATCGTGCTGGCCATCGCCTCGGCCGACGCGACGAGCTTCTTCTTCATCCTCGCCGTGTCGAATTGCGGCTACATCATCTTCAACTTCCTCAACCTCAATGCCGGCTGGATCCATCGCATCGACAACGGCCATATCGCGCGCCCCTGGAAGGCGCCGACCTGGCTTCTGGGGATCGGGGCGATCTTCGCCTATGTCAACGCGATCTTCATGGGCGCGGGTGCCAAGGTCTGGAATCCCCTGGCGCTATGGGCCGGGCTGATCACCGCGGCGCTGATCATCCCGGTGTTCTGCTTCCGCCACTACATCCAGGACAAGGGCAAATTCCCGGATCACATGCTGGCGGACCTCGGCATGGCGGGAGCCGACCTCTCGGTCAAAAAGGCGGGCATGCTGCCCTATCTGACGCTGATCGCCGGCGTGGCGGTGATGCTCATCGCCAATTGGGTGTTCGTCATCTGACCAACGCAATAGGCCGGGCGCCTGTCGGGGCCCGGCCCACATCTCCCATCGATCTCCAATTCATCCCTGCGAAAGCCGGGGTGGAAGCGAAACGTGCCAGCCGGACCGCATGGCTCGGCCGGTGCGATCATTCGGCTGCCAGCGCCAGTTGCGGCCTTTTGGCAGGCAGCTTGGATTCGGACGCCTGTTCATCGGTCTTGGCCTTCTTCGGCTCGCGACCGAAGAACAGGGCGTAGCCGGCTGGCAGCACCAGTATGGTGAGCACGGTGGCAACGAGAATGCCGCCCATCATGGCGTAGGCCAGCGGCCCCCAGAACACGGCGCGCGAGATCGGGATCAGCGCCAGCACCGCCGTCATCGCCGTCAGCACGATCGGCCGGAAGCGGCGAACCGCCGAGCCGATGATGGCCTCGGAACGGTTCATGCCGGTGGCGATGTCCTGATCGATCTGGTCGACCAGGATGATCGAGTTGCGCATGATGATGCCGAGCAGCGCGATGACGCCGAGGATGGCGACGAAGCCGAACGGCGCGCCGCTGATCAACAGCGCGGCGGCAGCGCCGATGATGCCGAGCGGGCCGGTCGCCAGCACCAGCATCGCCTTGCCGAAATTCTGCAGCTGGATCATCAGGAGAACAACGATGATGGCCAGCATGACCGGCGCCTTGGCGGCGATAGAGGCCTGGCTTTCGGCCGAATCCTCGGCACCACCCTGAATCTCGATCTTGTAACCGGGCGCCAGGCCGTCGCGCAGGCCCTGCATGTCCTTGTACATCTTGGCCACGACATCGTTGGACTGCACGCCGTCGGGCAGCGTGGCGCGCACGCTGATGGTCGGCAGGCGGTCGCGGCGCCACTCGATGCCTTGCTCCAGCACCGGCACCACCTTGGCCACCTGCGACAGCGGTACGAAGCCGCCGAAATCGGTCGGGATATAGACCGAATCGACAGAGGAAAGGAGACTGCGGCTGGTATCCGGTTCGCGGACGACGATCGAGACCGTTTCCTCGCCATCGCGAAAGTCGTCGAGCGCCGCGCCGGTCATCGTTGCCTGCAGCATCTGGCGGATGCGCTGCGAGGTGACGCCGAGCGCACGCGCACGGTCCTGGTCGATGACCAGCTTCATCGCCGGAACGGGTTCGAGCCAATCGTCATGGACCGCGCCAAGCAGCGGATCCTCGCGGAACTTCGCCTTCACCTGGTCGGCGATGCGGCGCACCTCCTGGCGATCCGGACCCATGACGCGCATCTGCACCGGCCATCCGGTCGGCGGTCCGAGGAACAGGCGGTCGACCTTGGCGCGGATCGACGGGAAATCCTCTGCGAGCACGCGGCGCAGCTTGATGATCAGCCGCTCGCGCGCCGGCTCGTCATTGGCCATCACCAGCATCTGGGCAAAATTCGGATTGCGCAGCTGTTGGTCGAGCGGCAGGAAGAAGCGCGGTGCGCCCTCGCCGATATAGGTCGCGATGAAGCGCTTGTCCTTGTCGTCCATCATCTTGGTTTCGAGCGCCTTGGCTTGCGCCTCGACCTCCTTGATCGAGGTGCCTTCCGGCAGCCAGAGATCGACGAGAATCTCCGGCCGCGACGATTGCGGGAAGAAATTCTGCGGGATGAACTGGAACGCCCACAGGCTGGTGCCGAAAGTCACCAGCGTCATGACCAGCACGATGATGCGATGGCGCACGGCCCAACCGACCGTAGCGCGCAGCCGGCGATAGAAGCGCGTGTCGAAGACATCATGATGGCTGCCGGCATGCTTGCGCTGCTTCAGGATCATGTTGCCCAGCCATGGCGTGAAATAGACCGCGACGAACCATGACACAATCAGCGCGATGCCGACGACATAGAACAGGGTACGGACATACTCACCTGCGGTCGAGGCGGCGAAGCCGACGGGGATGAAGCCGGCGGTGGTGATCAGCGTACCGGTCAGCATCGGGAAGGCGGTCGAGGTATAGGCGAAGCTCGCCGCCTCGATCTTGACCAGCCCCTCCTCCAGCTTGCGTTCCATCATCTCGACGACGATCATGGCGTCGTCGACGAGCAGGCCGAGCGCGATGATCAGCGCGCCCAGAGAAATGCGCTGCAGGTCGATGCCAAGCTCGTACATGATGGCGAAGGTGGCGGCCAGAACCAGCGGAATGGCAATGGCGATGACCAGACCGGAGCGCCAGCCGATCGACAGGAACGAGACGACGAGCACGATCAGCAGCGCTTCGCCGAGCGCGTGCATGAACTCGCTGACGGCATCCCTGACGACCTCGGGCTGGTCGGAAATCTGGTCGACGGAAACTCCATAGGGCAGCGCCGCCTCGAAGCGCTTGTAGGTCGCCTCGACATCCTTGCCGACGTCGGTGACCTTGAAGCCCTTGGCCATGACGACGCCAAGCTGCACGCTGTCGTGGCCATTGAAGCGGTATTTACGCTGGAAGGGATCCTCGAGGCCCGAAGTCACGGTGGCGATGTCGCCGAGCCGGGTCACCTGGCCACCGGCGCGCAGACGCAGTTCGCGAATGTCGGCGGCCTTGGTGACGTCGCCTTCGACGGAGATGCGTACCGAATTGACGCCGGTGTCCACGGAGCCGGCCGGATCGACATTGTTCTGGCCCTTGATCGCGTTCTGGAGGTCAGTCAGCGTCAGGCCGCGTTCGGCGAGCGCCTTGGATGAGACGTCGATATAGAGTTTTTCCGGCTGATCGCCGATGATCACCGCCTTCTCGACGCCGGGCGTCGTCAGAAGCATGTCGCGCGCCTGGATGGCGAATTTCTTGAGCTCGGGATAGGAGAAGCCGTCGCCGCTGATCGAATGCAGCGTGATGAAGGTGTCGCCGAACTCGTCGTTGAAATAGGGGCCGAGCAGGCCCTGCGGCAGGTCGCCTGCAATGTCGCCGATCTTTTTGCGCACCTGGTAGAAGGCGTCCGTCACCTCGGCGGCATTGGTGTCGCCCTTGATCTGCACCGTGATGATGGCGCTGCCGGCGCGGGTGAAGGAGCGCACGAAGTCGAGATGCGGCGTCTCCTGCAGCTTGCGCTCGATCTTGTTGACGACCTGGTCCTCCATCTCGTGAATCGAGGAGCCCGGCCAGATCGCCTGCACGACCATTACCCGGAAGGTGAAGTCGGGGTCCTCCTTCTGGCCCATGCGCATCAGGCCGAGCGCGCCGGCGATGATGATGAGGCCGAACAGGAACCGCGCGATGGAGGGATGGCCGATGGCCCAGCGCGAAAGGTTGAATGGCCGCTTTTCTTCAGTGGAGGTCGTCATCGGTGCTGATCCACTTTGCTTGTTTGCCGGCGCCTGATGCTTCGACGAAGCGCGGCGCGCGAAACGAAATCATCTGCGTTCGATACTGGCTTCCGGGCGGCGCGACTCTTCGAGCGGAGAGACACTCATCGCGGTGGGACGCGAGGATCGATGCGGGGGGTACATCGGCCTTGACGTCTCGACCTTCGGGGCGTGCGCCGCCCGGAAACCTGCGGCCGCGGGAACGCGCGGCCGATCTGTCTGCCGTCAGCGCAGCCGGCTGGCGTCATCACTCTCGGCGGAGGCGGATTGCTGCGCCATGGCGCCGGCGAGCTTCACCTTCAGATTCTCGGTCATGAACTGCGTGCCGGCGGCGACCACGATATCGCCAGGCTTCAACCCTTCGGCGACACGCACGCCGCCGGCGGCGAACTCGGCGACCTTGACCGGACGGGCATGGACGGTGTCGGCGCCACGGTCGACGGTCCAGACGATCGACTGGCTATCCTTCTGCGCCAGCGCGCTCAGCGGGATCGACACGAGCTGCTTCTCGTTGGCCGCCGACGCCTCGATATTGGCGGTCATGCCGAGCAGCACGCGCGGGTCGTTAGGCAGGCTGACGCGGACGGCAAAGGTGCGCGACTGCGGATCGGCGCTGCCGGCAACCTCGCGGACTTTGCCGTCGAGCGCCAGTGCACTGTCGGACCAGAAGCCGGCCCTGACGATCTTGCCCGGCTTGAACTCGGCGATTTCCATTTCCGGCACCGCGATCAGCACTTCCTTTTCGCCGTCGACCGCGACCGTGACCACCGGCGTGCCGGAGCCGACCACCTGGCCGACATCTGCGTTGACCGCAGTGACGATGCCGTCCCTGTCGGCCTTGAGATCGGTATAGCCGACCTGGTTCTTGGCCTGGTCAAGCGACGAGCGGGCGGAGTCGCGCGTGGCGACGGCCTGGTCATAGGTCAGCGTCGCCTGTTCAAGCTGCGATTTCGGGGCAAAATTCTTGGCAAAGAGCTGTTCGGCCCGCTTGCGCGCAAGCTCGACGGTCTCGACCTGCCGCTCGGCGGCATCGAGGGCGGCTTGCGCACTCTTGACCGAAAGGTCGTAATCGGAGGGATCGATGCGGGCGAGCACGTCGCCGGGCGCCACACGCTGCCCAATGTCGACAAGGCGCTCCGTGATCTTGCCGTTGACGCGGAAAGCCAGGGCGCTTTCGGTGCGGGCCCGCACCGACCCCGAATAAGACAACGTGCGGGTGTCATGCGCCTGGGCGATCTCGACGACCTTGACCGGGCGGATGATATCCTTGACTTCGGTTTTCTCCTGGCTGCAGCCGGCAAGCCCGAGCGCCGCGACGATCAAGCCGGCGACCGGCAATTTGCGGAGGATGGAATTGGACAAAGACACCTTGGCACTCCCGAACTGGAGATGAACTGTCGACCGGCGCCCGGCGGGCGGCGGCTATTTCTTCAGGGCCTTGATCGCGTAATCGATAAGGTCGTCCGGCATCGCGCGGTTGGTCTTGGCGAGGCACTGCGCCACCATCTGCGGATGGCATAGGATGACGGTGGCGGCCCCGAAGCAGCGTGACGCGATCACCGGATCCTGCTCGGCGAACTCACCGGCCTCGATGCCCTCGCGGATCACTTCCGCGAAAAGGTCGTGGATGCTGTCAATATGCTTGTCGATGACGCCCCAATCGCGTTCGAGGGCGACGATGACCATCTCATGGACCTTATGGTCGTCGAGCATCACCTCCATCGTCATCTTGTACTGCGCGTGCACGTAGCGCCGCAGCCGCTCCTCGGCGCTGATCGGCAGGCGTGAAATCTCGTACGCCATCTTGTAGCTGGCACCGAGCATGCGGCCGCAGACGGCCTGGTGGATCTCGACCTTGGAGGCAAAGAAACGATAGATGTTGGCGGGCGACATGCCGAGCTCGCGGGCGATGTCGGCAACATTGGTCTTGCCATAGCCGTAGTGGCGGAACAGGCGCTCGGCGCAATCGAGAATACGGGTGACATTCTCCTGTCTGGCGGCATCGGCCACGATGTTGGCAGCTTCGGACATCTTCGCTTTCGATTTATTAGTGACGAATTTCAATTTTCGTCAGTCGTAAATCGAAAGACGACCCATGTCAACGCGAAATCGGCGTACGCGTATAATTGGTGACAGATGGTGACAGAGGGCGGGTGCGACAACCGGCGCTCGCGATTGGCGATCAGCCCCCATGAATTCGTCATCCTAGGGCGAAGTAAGGAGCGTAGCGACGCAGCGCAGACCCTAGGATCCATTCCGTGACGTCAGTCAAAGAATGAGGCGGATCAATATGTTACATCAAAAGGCGAACTGTTGCCCGCAGCAGTCATTCACGACCGTTGGAGCACGGCCGCCAGGTCGCGGCATGGATCCTAGGGTTTCCGCGACGTCGCTTCGCGACTGCTCCACCCTAGGATGACGAAGCCGCCTAGGTCCGCGGCAAATTGTCGAGACCTAGCAAAAATGACGGTGCGCTCACGCCACCTTCGCCATTTCCCGCAGCCGGAATTTCTGGATCTTGCCGGTCGAGGTCTTGGGAATTTCGGCGAAAATCACCGCTTTCGGCACTTTGAAGCGGGCGAGCAGCGTGCGGCAATGCTCGATGATCTCGGTCGCGGTCGCGGTCTTGCCGGGCTTCAGTTCGACATAGGCCACGGGCACCTCGCCCCATTTGTCGTCAGGGCGCGCCACCACGCCGCAGGAGGCAACGGACGGGTGCTTGTAGAGCGCGTCCTCGACCTCGATCGAGGAAATGTTCTCGCCGCCAGAGATGATGATGTCCTTGGAGCGATCCTTGAGCTGGATGTAGCCGTCGGGATGCATGACGCCGAGATCGCCGGAATGGAACCAGCCGCCGGCGAAGGCTTCGGCGCTCGCCTTGCGGTTTTTCAGATAGCCCTTCATGACGATGTTGCCGCGGAACATGACCTCGCCGATGGTTTCACCGTCGGCCGGCGTCATCCGCATCGTCTCGGGGTCCATCACGGTCAGCCCTTCGAGTGCTGCGTAGCGCACGCCTTGTCTCGCCTTCTTGCTCGCCCTCGCCCCCTTGTCGAGCGTGTCCCAGTCGCTGTGCCACTCGTTGACGACGGCCGGGCCATAGGTCTCGGTCAGGCCGTAGAGATGAGTGACGGCAAAGCCGGCGTCGGCCATGCCGGACAACACGGCCTCCGGCGGCGGTGCGGCCGCGGTGTTGAAGGTCACCGTCTGCGGGAACTGGCGCTTGTCCTCCTCCCTGGCGTTGATCAGCACCGACATCACGATCGGCGCGCCGCACAGATGGGTGACGCCATGGTCGGCGATGGCGTCGTAGATCGGCTTCGGCCGCACCCAGCGCAGGCAGACATGCGTGCCGGCCTGGACGGCGAGCGTCCAGGGGAAGCACCAGCCGTTGCAATGGAACATCGGCAGCGTCCAGAGATAGACGGCGTGCTTGGCCATGCCGGCATGGATGGTGTTGGTGTAGGCCATCAGCGCCGCGCCGCGATGGTGATAGACGACGCCCTTCGGATTGCCTGTCGTGCCTGAGGTATAGTTGAGCGAGATGGCATCCCATTCGTCATCCGGCATCGACCAGGCGAAATCCTCGTCGCCACCGGCGACAAACGCCTCATAATCGATGCTGCCGATCCGCTCCCCCTTGGGATAGGGCGCGTCGGCGGCGTATTCGGGATCGTCGTAGTCGATGACCAGCGGCCTGACCCTGGCCAGATCGAGCGCTTGCCGGACGACACCGGAGAATTCGCGGTCGACGATGAGCACCTTGGTCTCGGCGTGGTCGAGTTGGAAGGCGATGACAGCGGCATCGAGGCGGGTGTTGAGCGAGTGCAGCACCGCCCTGGTCATCGGCACGCCGAAATGCGCCTCCAGCATCGGCGGCGTGTTGGACAGCATGACGCTGACCGTGTCGCCCTTGCCGATGCCATGCTTTTGCAGCGTCGAGGCAAGCTTTAGCGAGCGGCGCCAGAAATCGCGATAGGTGATGCGCTGCTTGCCATGGATGATGGCGGTGTGATCAGGATAGGTCTTTGCCGCCCGCTCGAGATAGGTGAGCGGGGTCAGCGGCTGATGGTTGGCCGCATTCCGGTCGAGATCCTGTTCGTAGGGATTTCCCATCCCGTCCTCCCCAAAGTCCCTTTTTCAAGCTTTCTAACCTCAGGCCTCTCGTCAGGCTATCCCCCCGGATGATCGAAAATGCCAAGCTATACCAGCTTTGTAGAACGGCGATCCGATTAAGCGTCTGCCGAGAGGCGATGGTGCCCGCACATCCCAATTTGACTTTTGTCGAGAGCCGTGACTAATGTCAGACGAGGAGACGGCATGGCGATCCGACCGGCAGAACAGCTCATCCACAAGGCCGCCTGGCTGTACTATGCGCATGGCCTGCGCCAGGACCAGGTGGCGAGCCAGCTTAACATTTCCCGCGCCTCCGTGGCGATGTATCTGCGCAAGGCACGCGAGACCGGCATCGTCAACATCTCGACCTCGACCCAGCTTTTCACCGACGACGTGATGGCGCGCAGGCTCGAGGACGCGCTGGGCCTCGACGCGGTCTGGATCGCGCCGGAAAACAGTCATGTCCCGGACCCCTCCACCGACATCGCCGTGCTGGCGGCGAGCGTGTTCCTCGAACTGGTCAAGAAGGGCGACCGCATCGGTGTCGCCTGGGGCCGCACGATCTACACGATCGCCGACATGATGCCCTATGCCGACCTGCAGGATGTGACGGTGGTGCAGCTCTGCGGCAATCTCGGTGCACCCTATTCCTACCGGCCGGACCAGTGCACCATGGAGATCGCGCGCCGGCTCAACGCCAAGGGCCTCAATTTCTACGCACCGCTGGTGCTGTCGACGGAAGAGCTGGCACGGGCGCTGCGGGCCGAGCCGGTGATCCGAGAGCAGCTGTCCGATATCAGCGACTGCGATCTTGCGCTCTACTCGGTTGGCGCGGTCGATGCCGACAGCCACCTGGTCAAATGCGGCGCGCTGACATCGGGCGAAATGGCGGAACTGCGCAATCAAGGTGCCGCCGGTGTCATTGCCGGGCAGATCATCGATGCCGAGGGCAAGGTGCTCGACTGCAGCTACAACCGCCGGGTGATCTCCGCCGAGCTTGCCTCGCTGCGCGCCATCGCCAGGCGACTGATGGTGGTGCAGGAGGACAGCAAGTTCGAACCGCTGCTGGCGGCGATCACCGGCGGACTTTGCACGCATCTGGTGGTCGGCGCGCATATGGCGCAGCGGCTGCTCGATCATGCCGGAGCGGCGCCTAAAAAAGCACCCTGAAGAAAAGCACATTTGCCGCCGGCACATTGTCATCAAGGCGTCGCGGCATTCCTGTTTCACCATCCAAAGACAGCAACTGGACGAAGCGAACATGAAGAACCTGTGGAACGACGACGCGGCCGAGAAACTTGTCGCCGACTATGCGAAGAAAGGCGTCGGCCGCGACCTCGCTCTGCGCGTCTACACGACGCGGCTGCTGGGAGGCGTGCCACAACTGGTCCTGCATGGCGGCGGCAACACCTCCTGCAAGACCAAGGCGACCGACCTCGTCGGCGATGAATGGGACGTGCTGTGCGTCAAGGGCAGCGGCTGGGACATGGCGGTCATCGAGCCGCAGGGCCTGCCGGCGGTCAAGATGGGCGCCCTGCTCAAGGCGCGCGCGCTGGACAAGCTTTCCGACGAGGACATGGTGGCGCTGCAGCGGGCAAACCTGATTGATCCGGCCTCACCCAACCCCTCTGTCGAAACGCTGCTGCACGCCTTCCTGCCGCATAAATTCGTCGACCACACCCATTCGACCGCCATCCTGGCCATTGTCGACCAGCAAGACAGCAAGCCGCTGGTGAAGACGGTGTTCGGGGAGAAGATGGGCTACGTGCCCTACATCATGCCGGGCTTCGACCTCGCCAAGGCGGCAGCCGATGTCTTTGATGCCGACCCTGATGTCGAAGGTCTGATCCTCGACAAGCACGGCATCTTCACCTTCGGCGACGATGCCAGGCAGGCCTACGACCGGATGATCCACTATGTGAATGTCGCCGAGGATTATGTCGCCAAGCACGCCAAGCCGCAGGCGGCAAAGGCGGCGCTGCCGGCAAGGCTCGCGACATCGGGCTCCATCGCGCCGATGCTGCGCGGCGCTGTCGCGGTGGCGCGCGGCGAAGGCCGCTTCGACCGCATGATCAGCGATTTCCGCACTTCGGACGCGATCGTCGATTTCATCAACTCATCCAAGATCGCCGACTATGCGGCACGCGGTGTTTCGACCCCCGATCTGTCGATCCGCATCAAGACCGGGCCGATGGCCGTGCCGGCGCCCGATGCTGAAAAGATCAGCGACTACAAGGCCGTGATCAAGAGCCATGTCGACGCCTTCGCCAAGGATTATCGCGCCTATTTCGAGACAAACGACGCGCTCGACGACGTCAAGCGGACCATGCTCGACCCCATGCCGCGCCTTACGCTGGTCCCGGGCCTCGGCATGTTCGGCCATGGCCGAACGTTGAAGGACGCAAGGATCGCTTCCGACGTCGGCGAGATGTGGATCGAGGCGGTGCGGGGCGCTGAAGCGGTCGGGCGTTTCCATCCCCTCTCCAAGGCGGATCTGTTCCCGCTCGAATACTGGTCGCTCGAA
The DNA here is from genome assembly GCF_006439395.2 of Mesorhizobium sp. B4-1-4. NCBI lineage: Bacteria > Pseudomonadati > Pseudomonadota > Alphaproteobacteria > Hyphomicrobiales > Phyllobacteriaceae > Mesorhizobium > Mesorhizobium sp. B4-1-4. The sequence continues at coordinate 645,562 of NZ_CP083950.1, read as the reverse complement.
CAGGCCAAGCTCGCCTCCAACAAGCCAAAGCCGCTGACCGGCCAGGTGGTGCTGATCACCGGCGGTGCCGGCGCGATCGGCGCGGCGACAGCCAAGCTGTTCGCCGACAATGGCGCTCATGCCGTGGTCGTCGATCTCGACGCCGAAAAGGCCGCCGATGCGGCCAAGAAAGCCGGCAACAATTCGATCGGTGTCGCCGCCGACATCACCGATCCGGCACAGGTGCGCGCCGCCTTCGACAAGGCGGTTGCCGTCTTCGGCGGCGTCGACATACTGGTGTCCAATGCTGGCGCGGCCTGGGAAGGCCGCATCGGCGAGCTCGATGACGCACTGCTGCGCAAGAGTTTTGAGCTCAACTTCTTCGCCCATCAGTCGGTGGCGCAGAACGCCGTGCGCATCATGCTGGAACAAGGCACGGGCGGGGCGCTTTTGTTCAACACCTCCAAGCAGGCGGTCAATCCGGGCCCGAAGTTCGGCGCCTATGGCGTGCCGAAGGCGGCGACGCTGTTCCTGTCCAGGCAGTATGCGCTCGACTACGGCGCTTACGGTATCCGCTCCAACGCGGTCAATGCCGACCGTATCCGCTCCGGCCTTTTGACCGATGCCATGATCGCCAGCCGTTCCGGCGCGCGCGGCGTGTCGGAGAAGGAATACATGTCCGGCAACCTGCTCGGCCAGGAAGTGACGGCGCAGGACGTGGCGCAGGCCTTCCTGCATCATGCGCTCGCCGAACGCACGACGGCCGACGTGACGACCGTCGACGGCGGCAACATCGCGGCGGCGCTGCGGTAAACACCTCCAACTGACAATAAAAAGGGCGGCTCACGGGCCGCCCTTTTCCTTTGTGTGTTGACGAGCTTTACTTCGCGTTCGGGTTCGGCATCCAGGCCGGCATGGCGACATCGGCATGGGCGAACTGCGGCAGCTTGGCCGACAGGTCTTCCATGTTCTTGATATCCTTGTCGATCAGTTCCTTCTGGGTGATCAGCGTCGGCGGTACGATGACGTTGTGGCCGGGGTCCTCGCCGGCGAGCAATTGAGCCAGCGCGCGCACGGAGACCTGACCGACGACGGCCGGGTTGGTGGCGGCGGTGGCGGCCCAGGCGCTGTCGGGCTCGCGCATCGCTGATATGTCGGAGGTCGAGATATCGGCCGAGTAGATCTTGATGCCCTTGTTCAATCCCGCCTCGTCGACGGCGATCTTCACGCCCTTGGCGAACTCGTCATAGGGGGCGAACATCACCTTGATGTCGGGGTGAGCCGACAGCACCGAACGCGCCTGGTTGGCGACGGAGTTGGCGATCGGGTTGTCAAGCGTGCCGAACATGGCGACTTCCTTGATGCCCGCATATTTCTTCTTCACGTCGACCCAGGTCTCGTTGCGGCGGTCGAGCGGCGCGATACCGGCGACATAGACATAGCCGGCGTTCCAGCTTTCGCCATTGTCCTTGACCGCCTGTTCGAGCGCGAGGCGGGCAAGATCCTTGTCCGACTGTTCGATCTGCGGGATCTTGGGGTTTTCGACATTGACGTCGAAGGCCACCACCTTGATGCCGGCGTCGACCGCGCGCTGGGCGGCGTCCTTCATCGATTCCGTCAGGCCGTGCTGGATGATAATGCCCTGCACGCCGAGCGCGATGGCCTGGTCGACCATATCCGACTGAAGGGCGGCGTCCTGGCGGCTGTCGAGCACGCGCAGGTCGATGCCGAGCGCCTTGGACTGCGCCTCGACGCCGGAGAGATAGGCCTGGAAGAAGTCGCCGGTCGAAAGATAGCGGACCAGTGCGATCTTGACGCCGGGCTTGTCGAACGGCGCCGGCTTGTCCGCGGCAAAAGCCGGGACCTGCATCAGCATGGTTGCGCCGGCCAGTCCGAGCGCCACCTTCCCCAGAAGTCTTCTTGTGATGTTCACCTTGTTTCCTCCACTTTTGTTGAACCCAAAATACCGTCCGGCCGAAACTACCTCCCGCCCCTGCCCGAAAGCGCAAAGGTGAAGACAAGGGCGACGACCAGAACCACGCCCTTGACGAAATCCTGCGTATAGTAGGGAGCGTTCATCATGGTCAGGCCTTGCAGCAGGATGCCGACGAACAGCGCGCCGATGGCGGTGCCGAAGGCGTTCGGCTTGGCGGCGCCAAGCACCGCGTAGCCGATCAGCGCCGCGGCGACGGCATCGAGCAGAAGATTATTACCCGAGGCGATGTCACCGCGTCCAAGCCGTGCGGCGAGCAAAATGCCGCCGATCGAGGCAAAAACACCCGAAATAACGTAGGCCCAGATCTTGTATGCCTTGACAGGCGCACCGGCGAGTTCGGCGGCGCGCTCATTGGAGCCGACGGCGTACATCATGCGGCCGAAACGGGTGTATTCGAGGAAGAACCAGATCAGCAGCGCGAGGACCAACAGCACGACCACCGACACCGGAATGAGGTTCGGGATGAAGAAATCGAATCGGTGGCGGCCAAGCGCCAGGAAGGCGTCGCCGAACTTGCCGTTGGCGACAGAACCATCCGGCATGGTCATGCCGGTGGCGATCGAGCGGCCCTCGGTCGGGATGCGCTGCAGGCCGACCAGCAGGAACATAATGCCGAGCGTCGCCAGGAGATCGGGCACGCGCATGTAGACGATCAGCCAGCCATTGATGAGCCCGACGATGGCGCCGATCAGCAGGCAGACGATGACCGCCACGACCGCGTTCTGTTCCAGCACGACCATGACATAGGCGGCCGCCATCATGGCCGAGGTGGCGACCGAGCCGATCGAGAGATCGAAACCGCCGACGACCAGCGTGGCGGTGACGCCGAGCGCCAGCACGCCGGTGATGGCGACTGACTGAAAGATGAAGACGGCACTCTGCGGTGATACGAACCCATCGGCGGCAATCGCGAAATAGGCGACGAGCCCGACCAGCAGGACGATGAAACCATAGCGGATGGCATAGTCTCGAAGCGTCATTCGGCGCATCCCGACGCCGCTGTCCTGTTTACCCGATCCGAACCCATACTCTCTCCATCCCAATTCCATCGGCCGCCCGCTCAGGCAGCGCTGTGCAGTTGTCCGCCGGCGACCTCGGCCAGCAGGCGGTCGAGGTCCACATCGGCGTTGCGGTGTTCGCCGACGATCGTGTGTTCCGACATCACCAGGATGCGGTCCGCCGTCTCCAGCGCCTCGTCGATTTCGGTAACGAACAGCAACGTCGCGCGGCCGTTCGCGCTCGCCCGTAGCTTGGCGGCGATGTCGCGCCTGGCCGAAATGTCGACGCCCTGAAACGGCTCGTCGAGGATGAACAGCGCGGCATTCTGCGCCATCCAGCGGGCGACCATCACCTTCTGCTGGTTGCCGCCAGACAATGCCGACATCTCGTCCTTCTCGGAGCGGCAGACGATGCCCAGTTCCTCGATCTGCCGGCGCGCGACGGTGCGTTCGAGGCGGCGCTTGAGCACGCTGAAAGTCGACATGCGCCTGTGGAACGGCAGGCTGACATTGCGCTCGATGTTGAAGCCGCCGACGATGCCGCTGGTGGCGCGGTCCTTGGCAACGAGGAACACACCGGCGGCGATCGCGTCGCCCGCCGAGCGCGGTGCATAAGGCTTGCCGTTCATCGTCATGGTGCCGGCGAGCGGCCGGCGCACGCCGAACAGCGTTTCGGCGAGTGCCGTCTTGCCGACGCCGACGAGGCCGGTGATGGCGACCACCTCGCCATCGCCAAGCGTCAGCGAAATCGGCCTGGCGCCCTGCCCGATGCGAAGGCCTGCGACGGTCAGCACCGCCTTGGCGGAACTCCTGGCAATGATCCGGTCGAGATGGATCTTGCGGCCGAGCATGGCGTTGACCGCGCCTTCATAATCGAGCGGTTTAGTGTCGAAGACCCCTGAAATGACGCCGTCGCGCATCGAGACGATGCGGTCGGCGAGCCGCCTGATATCCGACATGCGATGCGAGATATAGAGGATCGCCACGCCCTGCTCGCGCAGCCGGTCGACCAGCGCGAACAGCCGGTCGGCTTCAGCACTTGAGAGCGATGAGGTCGGTTCGTCAAGGATCAGCACTTTGGGCTGATGCGCAAGCGCGCGGGCAATCGCCACCATCTGGCGATCGGCCAGCGACAGATCGTTGACGCGGGCCTTGAGATCGATGGCCAGTCCCATGCGGTCGGCGACCGCTTTGGCCTCGCGGCGCACGCGGGCGGGATTGAACAGGGTCGGCGCGCCTTTGCCGCTCAGCCTGTCCAGGGTCAGGTTGGTGGCGACATCGAGGTCGGCGACCACGCCGTCATTGATGTTCTGGTGGACGGTAACGACGCCGGCGCGGATTGCTTCCGCCGGCGTGTTCGGCGCGAAATCCTGCCCGGCAAGCGTCATGGTGCCACCGCCACGCTCGTAGACGCCGCTGATGATCTTGACGAGGGTGGATTTGCCGGCGCCATTGGCGCCCATCAGCACGGTGACCTCGCCGGAATGCAGCTCGAGCGAGATGCCGCCAAGCACCTCGTTGCGGCCAAAGGATTTCCTCAGTCCCTCCACGCGGAACACGGCATTGCCGATCATGCGTTCCTCCCTGACCGTGACGCTATGGTCAATGTCGGCAATTGTCAACACGATTGACAATTGCCAGACAGCTTCCTAGCTTGGCCCCGCCGCCAAGGCTCCCCTATGATGGGAGCAAATAAGCGGGAGGGAGAAGAATGACTGGAAAATTGCCGTTCGAAGCATTGTCTGTGGAGATGCTTTCGACGCGCCTCGGCACGAACGAGGCGCTGTGCGCGAAAATCGGCAAGGACGCGACACAATGGAAGGTGCGCGAAGTCGGCGACGGCAATCTGAACCTCGTCTTCGTCGTCGAGGGCGCCAGTGGTACCGCCGTGGTCAAGCAGGCCCTGCCTTATGTCCGCCTGGTCGGCGACAGCTGGCCGCTGCCGCTGAAGCGTTCCTTCTTCGAATATCACGCGCTGACCCGGCAGGAGGCGCGCGCGCCGGGCTCGGTGCCGGCAATCCATCATTTCGATGAAGCCCAGGCGCTGATCATCATGGAATATCTGTCGCCGCACATCATTCTGCGGCGGGCACTGATCGAAGGCCGGCAGTTGCCGAACATCGCCAGGGACATCGGCGTGTTCATGGCCCGCACGCTGTTTCGCGGCTCCGATCTGTCGATGACAGCCAGGGATCGCAAGGCCGATCTGGCGCTGTTCGCCGACAATGTCGAACTTTGTGACATCACCGAGAACCTGGTGTTCTCGGACCCCTATTTCGATGCGAAGATGAACAGGCATACCAGCCCGCAACTCGACGCCGTGGTTGCCGAACTGCGCGCCGACCGCGACCTCAAGGTCGAGGCGCAGCGGCTGAAGCATATTTTCGCCGCCAATGCCGAGACGCTGCTGCATGGCGACCTGCATTCCGGCTCGATCATGGTCACCGACACGGAAACCCGGATGATCGATCCGGAGTTCGCCTTCTACGGCCCGATGGCCTTCGACGTCGGCATGCTGCTCGCAAATTTCTGGATGTCGTTCTTCTCACAGCGTGGGCATGAGCAACAGGGCAAGCGCGATGCCATGCGCGCCTACCTGCTCGATGTCATCGTCGAGACATGGGCGGTGTTCCGCGCCGAATTCTCGCATCTGTGGCGCACCGAGCGCACCGGCATGCTCTACCAGAAGAGCCTGTTCGAGGATCAGGGCGACAGGCTCGGCGCCGAGCAGGCGCTCGACCATGTGCTGCACCAGATCTGGACGGACCTGCTCGGCTTTGCCGGCATCGAGGTGCACCGGCGCATCCTCGGCCTCGCCCACAATGCCGATTTCGAAACCATTGCCGATGAAGACCTGCGCGCCAGTTGTGAAGCCAAGGCGCTGAAATTCGGCCGTCACATCGCCGTCAACCGGCGCCAGATCCACAGCATCGACGAGGTCAACCATTTGGCCGCGCTGATCGAACAGGAGAGCGGAATTTGAACGTCGGCGACCGCCACTACCGGACAATCTGGCTGAGCGATGACGGGCGTTCGGTCGATATCATCGACCAGCGCTGGCTGCCGCATGATTTCCGCATCGAGACGATCGGTACCGTTTCCGGCATCGCCACCGCCATCCGCGACATGTGGGTGCGCGGCGCGCCGCTGATCGGCGTCACCGCCGCCTATGGCGTTGCCATGCAGATGACGGATGATCCATCCGACGCGGCGCTCGACGCCGTGTGGGAGACGCTGCACGAGACGCGCCCGACGGCGATCAATCTGCGCTGGGCGCTCGACGAGATGCGGCGCTTCCTCCGCCCGCTGCCAACAGAACAACGTGCCGCGGCCGCCTATCGGCGCGCCAGCGAGATCGCTGACGAGGACGTCGGGCTGAACCGCGCCATCGGCGAAAACGGACTTGCCATCATCAAGGCGATCGCCGCGCGCAAGCAGCCCGGCGAGACAGTCAATATCCTGACCCACTGCAATGCCGGCTGGCTGGCGACCGTCGACTATGGCACTGCCACCGCGCCGATCTACCTGGCGACCGAGGCGGGCATTCCCGTCCACGTCTATGTCGACGAGACGCGGCCGCGCAACCAGGGCGCCCAGCTGACCGCCTGGGAGATGGCAGGCCACGGCGTGCCGCACACGCTCATCGTTGACAATGCCGGTGGTCACCTGATGCAGCGTGGCGAGATCGACATGGTCATCGTCGGCACCGACCGCACCACCGCCGACGGCGATGTCTGCAACAAGATCGGCACTTATCTGAAAGCACTGGCCGCCGCCGACAATGACGTGCCGTTCTATGTCGCGCTGCCGTCGCCCACCATCGACTGGACGGTGCATGACGGGCTCAAGGAGATCCCGATCGAGCAGCGCTCGGCCGACGAGGTTTCGCTGGTCTGGGGCAAGACCGCCGGCGGCGAAATCGCCCAGGTGCGCGTCTCCCCGGAGGCGACGCCCGCGGCGAACCCTGCCTTCGACGTGACACCGGCGCGGCTGGTCACCGGACTGATCACCGAACGCGGCGTCGCCCAGGCCTCGCGCGATGGCCTGAAGGCGATGTTCCCCGAGCGGGATGATCGGTCGGCAACTTAGTAAAGTGGCCTGACCAGGTGCCGCGGCATTGGCCATTGTGCCGTGATGCCGGGCTGTACCGGTCGTTCGAGATAGGTCGACAGCACCACATAGCTGCGCGTCGAGGTGACGCCCGGCGTATCGTAAAGGCGCGACAGAAGTCCTTCGAGCGCCCGCGTGTCCTCGGTGCGGACCTTGAGCAGCACGCATGTATCCCCGGCGACCGTGTGGATCTCCTCGACCTCGGGATATTCGGAGACCGCCATCAGCTCGGGGGTCTTGCCCCAACCCCTGGTGTCGATATGGACGAAAGCGAGCAGCGGCTTCCTTACCGCATTGGGATCGATGATGGCGGCTGTGTTGCGGATGGCGCCGCTGCGCCGAAGCCGCTTGACGCGCTCGTGGGCAGCCGGAGGCGAAAGGCCGACGCGATCGCCGAGTTCGGCATAGCTGACGGTCGCATCGTCGACCAGCACGCCTAATATTTTTCGGTCGATTGCATCGATATCCCGGGCCGTTGGCCTGTTCTGCGGAATGCCATTTGTTTCTTCATCCATGGAGAGAATTCCCGATTGCAGCTGAATGAAATACGGCCATTATGGTGATATGTCGAACAGCAATCAAGCAGCAGCTCTAACCGCAAACGTCCGGCCGCCCATCCCGGCTCTCGCTTATCTGTTGACCGGGTGCATCGCGGTGATCGGCTCGAACTCGCTGGTTCTTGGGCCGATAGCCCCTGCTGTCGCGGTGTCGTTCGGAACCAGCGTCCCTGCTGTCATGGTGGCGGCGGCAGCGTTTGGCCTCGGAACCTCGGCAAGCGCCCTGTTCCTGGCACGCTATATCGACCGGCTCGGTGCCCGCCGGATGCTGCAGGGGGCATTGCTGCTGCTGGCGATAGCCCTTGTGGCCAGCGCGGCGGCACCGACGGTGCTGATGCTGGTCGCGGCCCAATTACTCGCCGGCATCGCCGCCGGCGTCGCCATGCCGGCCATTTATTCCAGCTCCGCGGCCATCGCGCCACCTGGCCGCGAAAGCGGGACCATCGGTGTCGTGCTGACCGGATGGACGCTCAGCATGGTGGCCGGGGTCTCCTTGTCGGCCGTGCTTGCCGATCTCGTGCATTGGCGCGCCGTTTTTGCCGCCGTCGCGCTGCTCGCGATCCTCGCGCTGGCAAGCCTTGCGATGACGTCGCTGAGCGACGCCAGGAAGGCTGGCCCGGCACCAACGCCGCTGGCGGCGTTGAGCATTCCCGGCATCGTGCCGCTGCTCATCGCCTGCGCGGCCTTCATGACCGCCTTCTACGGCGTTTACGGCTATCTCGGCGATCACCTGCACAGCGGGCTGGGCAAGCCGGTGAGCGCCAATGGGTGGGCCGCGCTCGCCTATGGTATCGGCTTCGGCGCGGCCGCTCTCCTCGACGGCGTGATCGATCGCCTGGGTGCCCGCCGCGTCATGCCGTTCGCCTATCTTCTCGTTGCTGTCGTCTATGTGGCCATCGCCGCGACAAGCAACAGCTTCGGGCTGACCCTGACCATGGTGGCGGTGTGGGGACTTGCCAACCATTTCGGACTGAACGTCCTGGTGACCCGCCTGTCGGCACTCGATCCCTCGCGGCGCGGCACGATCATGGGCCTGAACAGCGCGGTGACCTACCTGGCGGTCTTTGTCGGCACCACCGGTTTCGGTCCACTCTATTCCAATTTCGGCTTTGTCGTCTGCGCGATGGTCGCGGCGCTGCTGATGCTGGTTGCGGCTTCCGCGGCGGCATGGCGCCAGACTGGCCAAATAGACGTGATGGGCCACCGGCGTTCGCACGGTTGACAGCGGCACCCCCGCCCTTTCATACAAAGCACGTTAATGTTCTCAGGGCGGGGTGAAAGTCCCCACCGGCGGTAAGGACTCTCACCTCGCATGGTTCCTTTCCGAAAACCGTTGTCGGTTTTCGGGGCCATGCACGAGACCCAAGCCCGCGAGCGCTTTCCAACAGAGTTGGAAAGGTCAGCAGATCCGGTGTGATTCCGGAGCCGACGGTCACAGTCCGGATGAAAGAGAACGAAACGGAAAACGGACCGCCCAGGCGGCCGGCTTTCGTATCGTGCGTCCTGATTCTGGTTCGAAGCGGAAGGATGGACCCATGAATCAGCATTCCCACAAAGACTATGAAACACGCATCGCCGTTGTCAGGGCGCGCTGGCACGCCGATATTGTCGACCAGTGCGTCACCGCCTTCGAGGCGGAACTTGCCGCGCTCGGCGATGGGCGCTTTGCCGTCGAAGTCTTCGACGTGCCCGGCGCCTATGAGATCCCGCTGCATGCCAAGACCCTGGCGGCGACCGGCCGCTATGCCGCGATCCTTGGCACGGCATTCGTCGTCAATGGTGGTATCTACCGGCATGAGTTCGTCGCCGGCGCCGTCATCGACGGCATGATGAACGTGCAGTTGTCCACCGGCGTGCCGGTGCTTTCGGCGGTGCTGACGCCGCACAACTACCACGACAGCGCCGAGCATCACCGCTTCTTCTTCGAACACTTCACCGTCAAGGGAAAGGAAGCGGCGAAGGCCTGCGTGCAGATCCTCGCCGCTCGGGAAAAGATCGTGGCATGACGGCGGCGGCTCAGGCCATGAGCCGCCCCTCGCCCGGCTACGGGGCAAGAAACTTCCGATGCCGTCGCAATCGGCAATGTCCTCGCCTCGCCACCGCCCTATCCGATGCTCGGACGCGGCAGGAGTTGAGCGGGTCAGCGATTACCAACGCTGAACCGTTCTGACGCTTTGCAATTGGTCTGACGCAAGGCCGCGCCGCCCATCCCGGCGCCCTGGCGGCGGAGCGCGCCAGCCCGGAGCAGATCGCTGAATTGCGGGCAATCCTCGAACAGATGGAACAGGCTAGCGATGACGGCGAACGCTTCGCAGTACCGGATCTGGCATTCCACCAGACGATCCTGCACATATCGGGCAACGAGCTGATCGGTTCGCTCGCCGCCTTGATCGAGACCGCACTGGTGATCAGCTTCCGGCTTTCGGACGACAATCCGGCCGGCCAGCGCCACTCGCTCAGCCTGCACCGGCAGATTGTGGAGAACATCGAAAAGCGTGATCCGGCAGCCACCAGCAAAGTTCTGATCGACCTGCTGGACGGGGCGGAAGCCGACGTGCGGCGTTCCCTCGCGGCCAGGCTTGGCAGACAGAAATAAGCCGGCACTGCCGCGCACACTCAGCACTGGTCGTCCCGGCCCGAAGCCTCTTTCACCCCACGCCGACACCGCCTTCCATCCGTCAGGCGGGGCGGTCAAAGGGAGCCGGCCTTTATCGCTGCGCTGTAACAACATTTGCGGCTGGGATGGTCCGGGGCGGTTGCGGTCGCGCGGAAATCCGGCCAGAAACATCGGCGGGCTGGACGATGCGCGGACAGCCCGCAACCAAAGGCTTGAAAACAGATACGGGAGACTATTCGTTGGCTCGCATCACACTGAGACAATTGCTCGATCACGCCGCCGAATACGGCTATGGCGTGCCGGCCTTCAACATGAACAACATGGAGCAGGGCCTCGCCGTAATGGAGGCGGCGGAAGAGACCAAGTCGCCCGTCATCCTGCAGGCGAGCCGCGGCGCGCGCGCCTATGCCAATGACGTCGTGCTGGCCAAGCTGATCGACGCGCTGGTCGAGATCCATCCCGACATCCCGGTCTGCATGCATCTCGACCATGGCAACAACGAAGCCACCTGCGTCACGGCGATCCAGTACGGCTTCACCTCGGTGATGATGGACGGCTCGCTCAAGGAAGACGGCAAGTCGCCCGCCGACTACGCCTACAATTCCGGCATCACGCGCCGCGTCGTCGACATGGCGCATTGGGGCGGCGTTTCGGTGGAAGGCGAAATCGGCGTACTCGGTTCGCTGGAGAGCGGCGGCGGCGAGCAGGAGGACGGCCATGGCGTCGAGGGCGCGATCAGCCACGACCAGTTGCTGACCGATCCGGTGCAGGCCGAACAGTTCGTGCGCGACACCCATGTCGATGCGCTGGCGGTCGCCATGGGCACCAGCCATGGCGCCTACAAATTCTCGCGCAAGCCCGACGGTGCTGTGCTGGCGATGAACGTCATCGAGGAAATCCACCGCCGCCTGCCCAACATGCATCTGGTCATGCACGGCTCGTCCTCGGTGCCGGAAGACCTGCAGGAGATCATCAACAAATATGGCGGCCAGATGAAGCCGACCTGGGGCGTGCCGGTGGAAGAGATCCAGCGCGGCATCAAGCACGGCGTGCGCAAGATCAACATCGACACCGACAACCGCATGGCGCTGACCGGCGCGATCCGCAAGGTGCTGACCGAGAACCCCAGCGAGTTCGACCCGCGCAAGTACCTGATGCCGGCCATGGCGGCGATGAGGAAGCTCTGCAAGGAGCGCTTCGAGCAGTTCGGCACCGCCGGCAATGCGCCCAAGATCAAGCCGATCCCGCTGTCGGACATGGCCAAGCGCTACAAGTCGGGTAGCCTCGATCCGAAATTCGGCTGAACGGCCGGCTGCTGGAGCGGTTCAGCGTTTGACGCGCCGAACCGCTCTTCGTTTTTCACGCACTTGCCGGGATCCTGCGAGGCCCGCTGTGCAGGGCGCCAGGGCAATCGGTGATCTCGAGCGGTATGACTATACCGGCGGCGTCGATCGCATTCTGCAGGATCCCCAGCCGCTTGGCGACCTCGCACTGGGCCAGGCCGCCGACGTGATGAAGCCCACGTGGCACGTACGGCGGCAGTTCGGCTGGAACTTCGAGCGTCAAAAAAGGTTTTTAACATCGACACTTCAGCGTCGCGGCGCGCGCGGCAAGGAAGGAGCACGTCATGAGCAAGGATCGCGGCAGGGAAGGACCCGTCTTTTCCGGACAGGACGCAAGGCAGGGCGAAATCATCCTGCGCACGCGCACTCACCGCATCATCTTCGTCGCCGGCCTGATCGGCATCGTTGTGCTGGGATTGGTGCTGGCTTTGGCCGTCCGATGACCGGCGTGCCCCGTCTCGACTCGAGGGTGCGACGCATTGCGCCATAAGAAATCGCCAGCGCCGGGCGGTGCTGAAGGCCTGGGGGACAAGGGCGGAGCACGAAAACAATGTTCGAGCCGCTTTGCTGCGATATGCCGGTTCATCCGACTTGGCCCGATCTCGTCGCGCGCCTCCTGTTTGTGCTGCTGGCAGGTTTCCTCATTGGCCTGAACAGGGAAGCGCGCGGCCACACCGCCGGGCTTCGCACGACCATCCTGGTCGGCCTTGCGGCCGCGGTTGCCATGATCCAAGCCAACATGCTGCTTGATACGATGGGCAAAGGGGCGGACTCCTTCGCCCGCATGGATGTCCTGCGTTTTCCGCTTGGCGTGCTGACCGGTGTCGGCTTCATTGGCGGCGGCGCCATCCTTCGGCGCGGCGATCTTGTGACCGGCGTCACCACCGCCGCCAGCATGTGGATCATGACCGTGATCGGGCTTGCGTTTGGCGGCGGCCAGTTCGGCCTTGGCGCGATCGCAACGCTGCTGACGATGGTAACGCTCCAGGCGTTGAAATGGATCGACCTCAAGATTCCGCGCGACCATCATGCGATCCTGTCGGTCTCCTCGGCGAAATCCTCACCGCCCGACCTTCGGGAAATGGTGCGGCCGCTTGGCTACGACGCACGTCTTTCCACGATGGAGCATGACTCCGGCCGCGGCCGCTTCGTGTACTCCTTCAACCTCGAGTGGAAGCAACCCGAGGCGGCGGAAACGTCAACGGAAATCCTGGCGGTGGTCGGCCGGCACTGCGAGATCGAGCGATTTGAGCTGGTCGGCGAGAAGTCGCCCTGAATGACGGAAGCGTTGCGGTCTCACTTCCGCGCTACCAGGAACTCGATTCCCACGCTGCCATCCAGGTGAAACGCCACCGCCCGAGCGGAACGTTCCGGTACGGAGTGCAAGCGAGTGCGGCCTGACCGTGTTGCTCCGCAAGCGGACGCCCCGATGCCAGTCATTCGAAGGAAACAGATCCTACTGCAAAATCCGCGCGGCAGGCGGTACGGAGTGGTTATGGGCGATGCCGGCGTCGGCATCGCCCTCGCCGAGCGAACGGTCGAGGCCGGTCGCCACCACCGAAACCCTGAAGCGGCCTTCCATGCTCTTGTCGAAGATCGCGCCGACGATGATGTCGGCGTCTTCGTAGACCTCCTCGCGGATACGGGTGGCGGCCTCGTCGACCTCGAACAGGGTCATGTCCCTGCCGCCCGATATCGACACCAGGACGCCTTTCGCGCCCTTCATCGACATCTCGTCAAGCAGCGGATTGGCGATCGCGGCTTCGGCCGCCTTCATCGCCCGGTTCTCGCCGGACGCCTCGCCGGTTCCCATCATGGCGCGGCCCATGCCGCGCATGACCGACTTGACGTCGGCGAAGTCGAGATTGATCAGGCCTTCCTTGACGATGAGATCGGTGATGCAGCTGACGCCGGAATAGAGCACCCGGTCGGCGATGACGAAGGCATCGGCGAAGGTGGTCTTGGCATCGGCGATGCGGAACAGGTTCTGGTTCGGGATCACGATCACCGTGTCGGCGCTTTCGCGCAGCCGCTCGATGCCCTCCTCGGCCATCTGCATGCGGCGCCTGCCCTCGAAGGTGAAGGGCTTGGTGACGACGCCCACGGTCAGGATGCCTGCCTTGCGCGCGGCCTGGGCGATGATCGGCGCAGCACCGGTGCCGGTGCCGCCGCCCATGCCGGCGGTGACGAAACACATATGCGTGCCGGCCAGATGGTCCATGATTTCGTCGAGCGATTCCTCCGCGGCGGCGCGGCCGATCTCGGGCAGCGAGCCGGCGCCCAAGCCTTCGGTGACATGCGCGCCAAGCTGGATCAGCCGCGTCGCCTTCGACATGGTCAGCGCCTGGGCATCGGTGTTGGCGGCGATGAATTCAGTTCCCTGAAGCTGTTCGGCGATCATGTTGTTGATAGCATTGCCGCCGCCACCGCCAACGCCGATGACGGTGATCTTGGGCCTCATCTCGGAGATTTCCGGCTTCTTGAACTCGGCCATGCTGCTTCTCCTTCGCCAATTGCGCGCGCTTCACGACCCACCCGCAGACTGCCTGTAAGACATTGCGATCGAGCGGCATGACGCGAATCAGTCCGTTCGGATGGGTGCCCCAAAAAGCCAGAGAGCGGCCGGACGTGCAAGAGCGCGAAAGGTCAAGATTTGTGATGAAGGGGCCGACCATGCGCGGCAGGCTGTCCGGTCCTTGGCGAATGCGTGCGATTCGGCCTTCGCTTCAGGACGCCTTGCGCTCCGGAACCTGGCTGGTCGCCCGTTCCTCAGATGGAAATGATAGATCGGGTCAAGCAGGTAGGCCGCCGGCAGATATTCTTCGGCGAGATAGCGAAACACATCCGGGCCATGGATCTTGTTGTAGAGCACGTTGGTGCCGGCAGAGAAACGAGTTGGCTTGCCGCGCAGCGATTGAAGCGTCTATCATGTGGCGACAAACCGCTGGGTTCGGCGCTTTCGCCGTGCCCGGCCCGATCGGGACTGTCCACGGCAGATGTCGTCGGGGTAGATTTCAGAACGAATGAAGTAGCGCCCCCCGCCCATGGCCGACAGAACACAATTCGGGTTGACCGCCGTCGACACCGTCCCGTTGCATGAGAAGGTCTATCTGGAGCTTGTGCGGGCCCTGATGTCGGGCCAGTTCACGCCCGGGCAGAAGCTCACCTCGCGCAAGCTCGCCAAGGAACTCGGCACCAGCGACATGCCGGTGCGCAGCGCCTTCATGCGGCTGCAGGCGCTGCGGGCGCTGAGCCCGATGCCGAACGGCAGTGTCGAGGTGCCGGCGATCTCCGCCGACCGGTTCTCGCAACTGACCGTCGTGCGCACGATCCTCGAAGGCTCGGCGACCGAACTCGCGACAAAACGCATCAACGGCAACAATCTTCGGGCAATCCGGCGCCACAGCCTGGAATTGACCCTGGCGGCGCGCGAAGGCGATATCGACGACTATCTCAGGAAGAACTACGCCTTCAAATTCTCGATCTATCGCCATTGCGGCAACGAGCAGATGATCTTCTTGATAGAGACCGTCTGGATGCAGGTTGGCCCCTTCCTCCGGAATCTCGCCATGGGGTTCGAGGACGATCTCTCCTCCATCCTCGACATCGACTATCACGAGGAAGTCGTCGCCGCGATCGAGGCGCAGGATGGGGCACGAGCCCGCGCGGCCATCGTCCGCGACATCGAGGAGGGCGCCGCGCACATCCTCCAGCAGGCCAGATTTCCGGACGCTGGAAGCTAGGATTACCCGGCGATCCAAAGCCTAGGCGTGGCTGCCGCGGCCGATCAAGCACGTCGAATGTCCCTTGGCTTTCGGCCCTCTTGCCTCTATGTTGCGATCGCAGATCGCGAAATTGGTTTTGAAATGCCTCCCGATATCCCAGCTAGTGACTTGAAAAAATAAGGAAAAGCATCCGGCGGCGACCGGATATGCTTTTTGAAAACTCACTAGCATTTTTATCCGGGATAGCGCAGCCGGCCAGGCTTGGGCACCTTCGAAAACCAGAGGTTGGAAATTGAGCGATGCAATTGCGGACGTCCTGAGCTGGCTTGAAAGCAGGAACGACATCCAGAGCCTGAGGGCGGCGGTGTGCGATCTCAACGGCGTCATGCGGGGGAAACGCATCCCTGTGGAGCAGGCCCGGAAGGCGCTGGAAGGCAAGCTGCGCATGCCTTACTCGCTGATCGGCCTCGACATCTGGGGCGAGGACATCGAAGGCAACACGCTGGTGTTCTCGACCGGCGATGCCGACGGACTTTGCCACTGGACGGGACGCGGCATCCTGCCGGTGGACTGGACGGCGCATCCGACCGCGCTGGTCCCGCTCTGGCTCGCCGACGAAAGTGGCGCGCCCTATCTCGGTGACCCCCGGCGGGCGCTGGCCCGCATCCTCGGCCGCTACAAGGCGCTCGGCCTCACCCCCGTGGCGGCGACGGAACTCGAATTCTATCTGGTCGACCCGCAATCGCAGCGGCCGGTCGGGCCCGTCTCACCGGTCACCGGGCGCCGGCTCGATTCCGACGCCGCGCTGTCGATCGACGAGATCGACGATTTCGAAGCCTTCATCCACGACGTCTACGAAGCCTGCCGGGCGCAAGGCATTCCCGTCGACACGGCGATCGCCGAGAACGGCGTCGGCCAGTTCGAGATCAACCTGAACCATGTCGCCGATGCCCTGCGGGCGGCCGACGACGCGGTGTTGTTCAAGCGCACGGTCAAGGGCATTGCGCGCAAGCACGGTTTTGCCGCCTGTTTCATGGCCAAGCCCTATGGCGACCGGGCCGGCAACGGCTTCCATGTCCATTTCAGCCTGATCGACGCCGAAGGGCGCAATGTGTTCGACGACGGCACCGACCAAGGCTCCGACATCATGCGCCACGCCGTCGGCGGGCTGCTGGCGGCGATGGCCGAGAGCACATTGGTATTCGCGCCGCACTTCAATTCCTACCGCAGGCTGCGCCCGCGATCCTATGCGCCGACCGCGGTCGCCTGGGGCTACGAGAACCGCATGGTCGCAATCCGCATTCCCGGCGGCCCGACCGGAGCGCGGCGCATCGAGCACCGCGTGTCGGGCGCGGACGCCAATCCCTATCTCGTCCTTGCCGCCATACTGGGCGCGGCGCTGATCGGCATCGAAAGGCAGATGTCGCCAGGCGAGCCGACCGGAAGCGATGGCCAAGGCCTTCCACCGGCGAAGTTGCCGCCGGACTGGGCTTCCGCGATCGCAGCCTTCGAAGGCGGGGCGCATGTGGCGGAAATTTTCCCGGCGATCCTGCGCGACTCCTTCATCGCCTGCAAACGTCAGGAGTTGAACACGTTCGCCCTCAATGTCAGCGACTTCGAGATCGAGACCTATCTCGAAAGCGTCTGAGGGCCTTACGGCGATCGCTCGGCCTTCAGCACCGAGACCGCCGCTTCGCTGTTGTGGACATAGTCGTTGGCGTCCGGCTGCCTCTGCACCAGCAGGATGAACAGCAGGTCCGTCAGCGTCAGCTGCGCGTCGCGCGCGGTGATGGAGGAGGAGCGCGCACGCTCTTCATCGGCGATGGTGTAAAGGCGGATGTCGGCGACGCGGCTCAGCGGATTGTCCTGAAGGCCGGTGACGGCGATCACCATCGTGCCGCGCTTGCGGGCAAGCTCGGCGATGCGCAAAGTTTCGATGCTGGCGCCGGAATAGGACAGCGCGAACAGCACGTCGCCCTCGCCAAGGGTCGAGACATTGGCCATCTGGATGTGGCTGTCGCTGTCATACACGACATTGCGGCCGAGCTTCATCAGCTTGTAGGAGAAATCGCGTGCCACCAGAGAGGAGGCGCCGACGCCGACCAGATGGATGCGACGCGCGCCATCCAGCAGTTCCAGCGTCCGGGAGATGATGCGCTCGCTGTTGGCGGCGATGGTCTGCTGCATCGACAGAAGCTTGCTGCCGATCAGCTTCTTCAGGATGACCGGAAAACCGTCGCCGACCTCGATGGAACCGTGGATGACGCCGGCCGGCACCTGCCAGTCCCGCGCCTTGGCCTCGCTGACGGCGAGCTTGAGCTCCTGGTAGCTGGCATAGCCGAGCTTCTGGCTGAACTTGACCACACTTGACTGGCTGCGGCCGATCTCGGCCGCGAGGGCGGCCGTCGACAGCCGCAACATCTGGTCGGGATTGTCGACGATGTACTGGCCGATCTCACGATCGCCAGGCGACATGCCGTCGAGCTTCGCATTGATTTTCTTCAGAACGGACATGGACCCTCTAGAGCATGATGCCGAAAAGTGTGAAGCGGTTTTCGGACGACATCATGCTCCATCCCCTTGATCTGGTGCTCCGGTGCTCGACTTCAGAGGAATAAATTATTCCAATTCCGATTGACAGCCAAGAACGCAGAATTAATTCTCCGACTGGACAGGCGAAAGCTCGGGATTCGAGACGGGCTCCCGAAAGCGAGCCGGACGGCCGCCCGGATACGCTACACAAGGTATCAGCCATGGACAGACTGCGGATCGTCGGCGGACAAAGACTACAAGGCGCGGTAACGATCTCCGGCGCCAAGAATGCCGCCTTGCCGCAGATCGCGGCCGCCCTGCTCAGCCCCTACCCGCTCGAACTGACCAACCTGCCGGAAGTGACCGACGTCGAGAACATGCTCGGCGTGGTGCGGCTTCACGGTGCCGACGTGACGCGGTCGCCGCATGCCGCGACGATCGATACCAGGGCCGCCGTTTCCAAGGAGACGTCCTACGACACGGTGCGGAAGATGCGGGCGACGGTGCTGGTGCTGGCGCCGCTGCTTGCCCGTTTCGGCCATGCCCGGGTTTCGCTGCCGGGCGGCTGCGCGATCGGCGCGCGGCCGGTCGATATGCATGTCGCCGCGCTCGCGGCACTCGGCGCCCGGATCGCCATCGAGAATGGCTTGATCGTCGCCTCGACACCGAACGGGCTGACCGGCACGCGCATCGTCTTGAGCTCGCCATCGGTCGGGGCAACGGAAACCGCCATGATGGCCGCGACCACCGCCAAGGGAGAAACCGAGATCCTCAACGCCGCGCGCGAACCGGAGGTGGCCGATCTCGCGGCCTGCCTCAACGCCATGGGCGCGCGCATCGAAGGCGCCGGCACGCACCGCATCCTGATCGCGGGCGACAAAGGCTGGCATGCCGCCAGGCATGACATTATCCCGGACCGCATCGAGGCCGGCACCTATGCCATCGCCGCGGCGATCACCGGCGGGCAGTTGGAACTCACCCATGCCCGGCTGGAGCACATGGCCTCTGTCGTGCAATTGCTGGAGGCCACGGGCGTGAGCGTCTGGCCCGGCGATCGCGGGCTCATCGTGTCGCGCGAGCGGCCGCTCAGGGCCGCCGACCTCACGACGGAACCTTATCCGGGTTTTCCAACCGACCTGCAGGCGCAGTTCATGGCGCTGATGTGTTGCGCGGACGGCGCGTCGCTGCTGCGCGAAACCATCTTCGAGAACCGCTTCATGCATGTTCCTGAACTGATGCGGCTCGGCGCCAACATCAAGCTGCAGGGCACGACGGCGCTGGTGCGCGGCGGCGCGAAACTGCACGGCGCGCAGGTGATGGCCACCGACCTGCGCGCTTCGGTGTCGCTGGTGCTGGCGGCGCTGATCGCCGAGGGCGAGACAACCATCAACCGCGTCTATCATCTCGACCGCGGCTATGAACAACTGGACCGCAAGCTGCGTCTGTGCGGCGCCGACATAGAGCGGCTGGGCGCATGAGCGGCGCGATTTATTTCCTCGGCGTCGACGGCGGCGGCACCGGCTGCCGGGCCCGCATCGAGGATAGAGAGGGCATCGTGCTGGGACAGGGTCTGTCCGGCCCGGCGACAACGCGGCTCGGCATCGACGCGGCCTGGGCCTCCGTTGCAAAGGCGTTCGGCGCGGCGATCGAGGAGACAGGATTCGGCCCGGCCGAAACCGCCCGGATCCGCGCCGGCATCGGCCTTGCCGGCATCGGCCGCAAGGGTGCGCTGGAGGCGTTGCGGGCGATCGCGCATCCCTTTGCCAGCATCGATTTCGTCAGCGACGGCGTCGGCGCCTGCCTTGGCGCGCATTCCGGCCTCGACGGCGCCATCGTGATTGCCGGCACCGGTTCGATCGGCCTCGGCTTTGTCGAAGGCCGCGACCTGCGCGCCGGCGGCTACGGATTTCCGATCTCCGACGAGGGCAGCGGTGCCGACCTTGGGCTGAAGGCCGTGCAACTGGCGTTGCGCGCGCATGACGGCCGGCACGAGCGGACGGCGCTGCTGGCGGAAGTGATGCAGCGCTTCGAGGGTGACCCGATGGAAGCCGTCGCCTGGATGGACCGCGCCAGCGCCACCGATTACGCGGCGCTGGCGCCCATGGTGATGCGCCACGCCGACCAAGGCGATCCTGTCGGACGGCGCATCGTGCAAGGGGCCGCCGAGCAGATCGACACGCTGGTGCGGGTGCTGTTCGAGAAAGGCGCGCCGCGCGTGACCTTGCTGGGCGGCCTCGCCAGCCCGCTCGAACCCTGGCTCTCTCCCGATGTCCGGCGCCGCCTCAAGCCCGCTGACGGCGACGCCGTATCCGGCGCGATCATTCTTGCCAAGCGGTCACTCTGCACACGGTAGGCTTAGTAGGGTGAGGAATAAAATATTCCAAAAATCTGTTGACGGTGCGAATATCGAATTCTAAAAAGTTAACAACAGAGACTGAATGGCGACAGGCGGATTGATTCATCCGTGTGCACCGGCACCGGCCGAAGATCCATATTCGACGCCCGGCCGCGCGGCGATTTGAAAGCACCGAGATGACTGAACAAGGGTTGATGTCCGAGCTGGACCGGCTGGTTTCCGAAGGCCGGAACCCGAGGACTGTCGACATCGACCTGCTGCCTACCCTGGACGTCCTGCGCAAGATCAATGACGAGGACAGGGTTGTCCCGTCGGCTGTCGAAAAGGTGCTGCCGGAAATCGCGGCCGCGGTCGACCGCATCGTGCTTGCCTTCCAGAAGCGCGCGCGGCTGATCTACATCGGTGCCGGCACCAGCGGGCGGCTCGGGGTTCTCGATGCTTCGGAATGCCCGCCGACCTTCCGCGTGCCGGAAGGCATGGTTGTCGGCCTCATCGCCGGTGGTTCCGACGCGCTGGTGCGGTCGATCGAAGGCGCCGAGGACGATCCGAAGATGGGCGCACAGGCGCTGCGGGAGATCGAGCTCGCACCGGACGACGTGGTGGTCGGCATCGCGGTCAGCGGGCGCACACCCTACGTCATCGGCGGGCTGAACTATGCCAAGCAGATGGGCGCTACCACGGTCGCCCTTTCGTGCAATCCGGCATCGACCATTGCCGGGATCGCCGACATCGCCATCTCGCCGGTCGTCGGTCCTGAAGTGCTTACCGGCTCGACACGGCTGAAATCGGGGACCGCGCAGAAGCTGGTGCTCAACATGCTGACCACCGCCTCGATGATCCGCATCGGCAAGAGTTTCCAGAACCTGATGGTCGACCTCAACCCTTCCAACAAGAAGCTGGTGGCCAGGGCAATCAGGATGGTCATGCAGACGACCGGCTGCACTGCGCCTCAGGCACGGCACGCTCTCGACCAGACCGGAAACGACGTCAAGCTGGCCATCCTGGTGACGATCACCGGCATGGGCGTCGAGGAGGCGCGGGCGGCGCTCGGCAAGGCTGGGGGATTCCTGCGAAAAGCAATCACCGACATGACGGCATGATGGCGCATGAGACAAGACGGCGTGAAGCCGCATAGACTGGGCCGATACTCCAAAGCATGTGTCTCTTGGAAGCACTCGGCGGAAACTGCAAGGCATCGAGTTCAAAACCATAATGGGAGACGAAAAAATGGTAAGGCACTTCACAAGAACATTGCTGTCGGGCTTCGCCGTGGCGGCGATGCTCGGCATCGCGACGGTTTCGCCGCAGGCGGCGACGCTGCATATGGCGTGGTCGCAGGACGCCACCGGGCTTGACCCGCACAAGCAGACGGCCTTTTCGTCGCTGCGGCTCCTGGAACTGATCTATGAGCCGCTGGTGCGGGTCGACGCCAGCCTACAGATCGTTCCCGCCATCGCCACGTCCTGGGAATTCTCTAAGGATGGCAAGGAACTGACCTTCAAACTCGACCCCAAGGCGAAATTCCAGGACGGCACAGCGGTCACCTCGGCCGACGTCAAGGCCTCCTTCGAGCGCATCCTCGACGAGAAGACGGGTGCGGCCGCCCGTGCGAATTTCCTGTCGATCGCCAGCATCGATACACCTGACCCGACGACCGTCGTCTTCCATTTGTCGCAGCCAGACGTGCCGATCCTGACGGCGATGAGCGACGTCAACGCGGCCATCGTTCCGGCGGCTGAAATCAAGGCCGGCTCGATTGGCACCAAGGCGATCGGCTCGGGACCCTTCAAGCTCGACAAATGGGACCCCAACGCAAAGGAAGTCTTGAGCGCCAACAAGGAGTGGGCGGGCGGCGCGACCGGCGTCGACGGTATCGAGATCAGCGTGCTGCCCGACGAGGCGGCGATCCTGGCCGCCATGCGCACCAAGCAAGTCGATTTCGCGCTGCTCAATGACCCGCTCGTCGCCACGCTGGTGCCAAAGGAACCCAGCCTGCAGCTCAACCGCGTGCCGGTGCTGGCCTATCACGTCCTACAGCTCAACCCGTCGCGCAAGCCGATGACCGAGCTCAAGGTGCGCCAGGCGATCTCCTGCGCCATCGACCGGCAGGAGGTGCTGGACACCGCTTCGCTCGGCGAGGGCAAGGTCACCGGACCGCTGACCATCCCGGCGCTGGCGACCGATCCGAGCCAGTTGTTCTGCTACAAGCGTGACGTCGAAAAGGCCAAGAAGCTGATGGCCGAGGCCGGCTTTGCCAACGGATTTTCGGCGACCGTGATCGGTGCCACCGGCGAACCGCCGACGGCCGCGGCGGAAGCCCAGGTCATCCAGTCGCAGCTCGCCGAAATCGGCGTCAAGCTGGACATCAAGATGATGGAGCTCAATGTCTATGTCGACGCCTGGCTGAAGGGCGATTTCGACATGGCGATCGCGCTCAATGGCGGCCGTGCCGACCCCTACACAATGTACAACCGCTACTGGACCAAGACGGGCAATCTGCAGAAGGTGGCGAACTACATCGACGACACGCTCGACAACCTGATGCAGAAGGGCCGCGCCGAGACCGACCCGGCGAAACGCAAGGCGATCTTCGCCGAGTTCGAGAAGCACCTCGCCGAAGTGTCGCCGTGGATATGGCTCTACACATCCTACAGCTACACGGCCCAGCAGAAGAACATTGCAGGCTTCGTGCCGACGCCGACGGGCACGCTGTTCAGCCTGAGCGAGGTTACCATCCAGCAGTAGCCGCCGCAGGCCCTAGAGTCGGATGATTTCAGGTCGAATCGACCTGAAATCTGAATCCGCCTCTAGATCAAAAGATAGAGCATGATGTCGTCCGAAGACCGCTTCACACTTTTCGGCATCATGCTCTAGACGAGAGGACTTCTTCGCGTGAACTATCTGATGCGACGACTGGCGGCGTTTCCTCTCGTCCTGCTTGGCGTATCCATCCTGGTCTTCGTCGCGATCCGAATGGTACCGGGCGATTCGATCACGGCGATGCTGGGTACCGAAGCCGGCCTGCTGACGCCGGCGCAGCGGGACTCGCTTGCCGCCTATTTCGGCATCGACCAGCCCTGGTTCGTCCAGTACTGGCGCTGGATCGGCGGGATCCTGCACGGCAATTTCGGCATCTCCGTCACCTATGGCAGGCCGGTCCTCGACGTCATCCTCGAGCGTTTCCCGCTGACGCTGGAGCTGGCCCTCCTGTCGATGATCATCGCGCTGGCCGTCGGCCTGCCGGCCGGGATCTACGCCGCCACGCACAATGAGAAGCCTTCCGATCTCGGGGTGCGCATCGTCGCCATGATCGGCCAGTCGACGCCGAGCTTCGTGCTTGGCCTCTTGATCATCTACACGCTGTCGGCCGGCTTCGGCGTGTTACCTGCAATGGGCGAATTCGCGCCGCTCCGGCAGGATCCGCTGCGCAATCTCAGCCAGCTGATCCTGCCGGCAATCACGCTCGGCTTCGCTTTCGCCGCGTCAGTCACGCGCATATCGCGCTCGGCGATGCTCGACGTGTTGAGCGACGATTATGTGCGCACCGCGCGCAGCAAGGGCGCACCGGCGCGCAGCGTCATCTGGCGGCATGCGCTCCCCAACGCGCTGATCCCGGTCGTGACGCTGAGCGGCATCGAGTTCGGCTATCTCCTGGGCGGCGCCGTGATCGTCGAGCAGATCTATGCCCTGCCCGGTCTCGGACGCATGGTGCTCGATGCCATCCTGCAGCGCGACTACGCGCTGGTGCAGGGAAGCGTGCTGTTCATCGCCCTCAACTTCATGATCGTCAATCTCCTGGTCGACCTCGCCTATGTCGCGCTCGATCCGCGCATCCGGCTGGGCGAACAATGATGCGTATCCTGCGCGCCATTTTCGCCCATGGCAGCGGCCGCATCGGCGGCATCATCGTCGGCGCCTATCTCGTGGTCGCGATCCTCGGGCTGCTAGGGCTGACGCCGCACAATCCGATTACGCAATACCGCATCGACCGGCTGCACGCGCCCAGCGCCGCCTACTGGATGGGCACCGACCTGTTCGGGCGCGATGTGGCCAGCCGCCTGATGGCTGGCATCGGACAATCCTTCACGGTCGCCTTCTTCTCGGTCGCCTTCGCGGCCCTTGCCGGAACCGTGCTTGGGCTGGCGGCTGCCTGGCTCGGCCGTCGCTGGGACGGGGTGCTGATGCGGATCATGGATGTGCTGCTCGCCTTCCCGGCGATCCTGCTGGCGCTGCTCATCGTCACCGTTGCCGGGCCCGGCACATGGACCAGCGTCGTTGCCATCGGCATCGTCTACACGCCGATCTTCACGCGCGTCGTGCGCGGCCCTGCTTTGTCGCTCAAGGCCCGCGAATTCGTCGATGCCGCGCGCACCTTCGGCAGCAGTTCGAGCTATATCGTCACGCGCCACCTGCTGCTCAATCTGGTGGCGCCCTTGACGGTACAAGTGACGCTGGCGCTGGCCTGGGCGCTGCTCACCGAGGCGGGCTTGAGCTTCCTGGGTCTGGGCACGCAGCCGCCGGCCGCCTCGCTCGGCCTGATGCTGAGCGACAGCCGCAACCTGATGGAAACCGCGCCCTGGCTGATGATCTTCCCGGGCCTGACGATCATGATCAGCATCCTCGGCTTCAACCTGCTTGGTGATGCCTTGCGCGATATACTCGACCCGAAGATGCGAAGGACGCCGGCATGACCCCGCTTCTGTCTATCCGCGACCTTCGCGTCGGCTTCGGCCGCAATCCGCAGGCCAACGAGGTGGTGCGCGGCGTCAGTTTCGACCTCGCCGACGGCGAGACACTGGCCATTGTCGGCGAAAGCGGTTCCGGCAAATCCGTCACCGCGCTGTCGATCAACCGGCTCATCGATTTCGGCGGCGGCCGCATCACAGGCGGCTCGATGCAACTGAAGCGGGCCAACGGCACCATATTCGACCTGATGAGCGCGACCGAGCCGCAATTGACCGGCATTCGCGGCGCCGAGATCGGCATGATCTTCCAGGAACCGATGACCTCGCTCAATCCGGTGCTGACGATCGGTTCGCAGATCGAGGAATCGTTCCGGCTGCATCGCGGCCTGACCGGTCGGCAAGCCACGGCGGCAGCCAGGGATGCGCTCGACCGCGTGCGCATTCCCGATGCCGCGCGGCGGTTGAAATACACGCCCAACCAGCTGTCGGGCGGCATGCTGCAAAGGGTGATGATCGCCATTGCGCTGGCCTGCAATCCACGCCTGCTAATCGCGGATGAGCCGACGACCGCGCTCGACGTCACCGTGCAGGCGCAGATCATGGCGCTGCTGGCCGAACTGAAGCGCGAAAGCGCCATGTCGATGATCTTCATCACCCATGATATCGGCCTGGTCGCCGGCATCGCCGACAAGATGATGGTGATGCAGAACGGACAGGCCGTCGAACAGGGCGAGCTGAACCAGATCCTCGACAATCCGCGGCATCCCTACACGCAGCATTTGCTGCACGCCGTGCCGCATTTCGCCAACGGCCGCGCGACGCGCGCGGACGGGCAGCGCGACAAGGATGCAGGCACGGAGCCGGCCTTGACGGTCGACGGCCTCGTGGTGCGGTTTCCGCTCAAGAGCAATTTCTTCAGCCGCGCCACCGGCGCGGTGCACGCCGTCGATGGTGTCGACTTCGACCTGATGCCGGGTGAGACACTGGCCATCGTCGGCGAAAGCGGTTCGGGCAAATCCACCACAGCCAAGGCGGTGCTTGGGTTGGTGCGGTCGACGCGGGGCAGCTTCTCGGTCAGCACGCGAACGGCCTCGGCCGAGCGCAGCGCCAAGCCCGTGCAGATGGTGTTCCAGAACCCCTACGCTTCGCTCAACCCGAGACTGACCATCGAAAGCATCCTGGCCGAACCGGTGATCGCCACCGGTGGTCGCGTTGATACCGAGACGCGTGCCAGGATGGCGAGCCTGCTCGAACGCGTCGGCCTGCCGAAAAACAGCCTGCAGCGCTATCCCCACGAATTCTCCGGCGGCCAGCGGCAGAGGCTGTGCATCGCCCGTGCGCTGATGCTCAACCCTTCCGTCGTGGTTCTCGATGAAGCGGTGTCGGCGCTCGATGTTTCGGTGCAGGCCAAGGTGCTGGAGCTGCTGGTCGACCTGCAGCGCGAGTTTGGGCTCGCCTATCTGTTCATCTCGCACGACATGGCGGTGGTCGAGCGGATCGCCCACCGGATCGCCGTCATCTATGCCGGCCAGATCGTCGAGATCGGTGACGCGACCTCGGTGCTGTCGAAGCCGAAACATTCCTATACGAAGAAACTGATCGCCGCCGTTCCGACCATCGACCGCCGACGCGAGCGTTTCGAGATCGATACACGCCAGGTGCCCTCGCTGGTGCGCCCGCAGGGGTTTGAGCCGGCGCCGGCGAAGTGGGAGCTGTTGGGCGGGGATCATATGGTGAGGGTGGAAACTTAGACATGTTTGCGGGACAGCACCCCCCTCTGGCCTGCCGGCCATCTCCCCCACAAGGAGGGAGATTGGCAGTTCTAGCGTCCCGCACACCTTACAATGCAGGAGATTGGCGAAAGCGATGGCGACATCTGATCTCCCCCCTTGCGGGGGAGATGTCCGGCAGGACAGAGGGGGGTGGGACGGAGCGCCAGCTTGCGAATAGGAGGCGGGATTGACCAACCTTGCCCATCTCTTCGACCACGCGTTCCAACCGCTAGCGGACGCGGTAGTCACCAAGCGCATTCCCGGCGGCATGCTTGGCATCGTCGACAGAAATGGCGAACGCATCGCCAAGGCGATCGGCTCCGCGCAGCTCGTGCCGAAGCAGCGGCCGATGACCGTCGAAACCTGGTTCGACCTCGCATCCCTGACCAAGGTCATCTTCACGACGCCGCGCATCCTGGCGCTGGCGGAGAGCGGTGTCATCGATCTCGATGCGCCGCTGATCTCCGTCCTGCCTGATCTGCGCCAGTACGATGCGGGAGCCTGGGAGCGGACGGTGACGTTCCGCCAGTGCCTCGGTCACCAGACGGCCTTTCCAGCCGTCGAGCCGATCTACACTTATGGGCGCGACCCCGACCTGCTGCGCGCCTTCATCCTGCAGCGCGAATGGCGGGCTCGCGACCCGGTCTATTCCGATATCAATTTCATCCTGCTCGGCTTCGCGCTGGAACGGCTGTCGGGCAAAACGATCCGTGACCTGGAACCCGGTCCAGGCTTTGCCTGGTCAACAGAGTCGGACGCCGCCGCCGCGACCGAAGACTGCACCTGGCGCCATCGCGTGCTCTCAGGCGAGGTGCACGACGACAATTGTTCGGCGCTGCAGGGCGCGGGGCATGCCGGCCTGTTCGGCACGGCAGCTTCGGTGCTCGATTTCGCGCAAGGGCTGCTGGATGGCGATGGCGTATCCGAGCACTCGATCGCGCTGATGCGAACATCCGTGTCCGCCACCCGCACCCATGGCTGGGAGCGGCCTTACGAAGGCTGGTCGGGCGGCGCATTGTGCAGCCCGGGAACGATCGGCCACACCGGCTTTACCGGCACCGGCCTGTGGATCGACTTCGACAAAGGCAAGGCGTGGACCTTGCTCACCAACCGGATCCATCCGACACGTCATTTCGACAGCGGAATCGTCCAGCTTCGGCAAGCGGTCGGCGATCTCATCAACATCGACTAAGGAAGCGATCATGGAACCAATCTGGGCCGTCGGCCTGATGACCGGCACCGTGCTGGACGGCAACATCGACGTCGCTTTGATCAAAACCGACGGCGAAAGAATCGACGATTTCGGCACTTACCGGCTGATGCCTTATCCCGCGTCGATCCGTTCCCTGCTGGAAGACACGCTGAAAGAAGCGCGGGCCTGGAATTTCGTCGGACCCGAACCGGTGATCTTCCGCAGGGCCGAGGAAGCGCTGACGCGTGCCCAGTCGGCGGCGGTGAAGGAATTGGTCGAGGGCTATGGCATGACGATGGCCGATATCGGTGTCGTCGGCTTTCACGGCCAGACGGTGCTGCATCGCGCGCCGCAGGTCGGACGGCTCGGCCAGACACGGCAGCTTGGCGATGGCGAGTTGATGCATTCCATCCTGGGTACCAGGGTCGCCTATGACTTTCGCTCGGCCGACATGCGCGCCGGCGGACAAGGCGCGCCTTTGGCCGCCGCCTATCACACCGCGCTGATGCGCAGCGCCGGCGCCAGCGGCGAGGTGGCGGTGCTCAATCTCGGCGGCGTTGCCAACATCACCTGGTGGGACGGCGCCGACAATGTCGTTGCCTTCGACACCGGCCCCGCCAACGCGCCGCTCAACGATTTCATCAAGTCGAAGGGGCTCGGCGAAATGGATCGCGACGGCGCGCTTGGCCGCGCGGGAACGGTCGATGAGGCCAGGCTGGCCAAGCTGCTGCAGCACCCCTATCTGACCAAACCCTATCCGAAATCGCTCGACCGTTTCGACTTCGGCGCCGCGATGGCCGACGGCCTGGGCGCCGAGGATGGCGCTGCGCTGCTCACCGCCTTCACCGCCGCCGCCGTCGGCAAGGCGCTTGACCTTTTGCCAAGCCGGCCGAAAAAATTGGTGGTCAGCGGCGGCGGCCGTCACAACCCGACGATGATGGCGATGCTCGCCAGCCGCGCCGGTGTCGAAGTGGTGCTGGCCGAGAAGCTCGGCTGGAGCGGCGACGCGGTGGAAGCCGAATGTTTTGCCTTCCTGGCGGTGCGTGTGCTGCGCGGCCTGCCGATCAGTTTTCCAAGCACAACCGGAGCCCCGCAGCCGATGCGCGGCGGACGTCTGGCGGGCTGATCACTCAGCCAACAGTTTCTTCTGCAGGAAGATGCGGCTGCGACCGACCGGGAAATCGGACAGCGTCCCGAAGGGTTGATAGCCCTGGCGCTGGTAGACCCTGGAGGCGTTGGGACTGAAGGTGTCGATCCAGGCGTTCCGGCAGCCGCGCGCCACAGCTTCCTGCTCGGCAGCATCCAGCATCCTGCCGGCCATGTGCTGGCCGCGCAGCCTTTCATCGACCCACAGCCATTGCACGTAGAGCCAGCCCCAGGCCGTGTAGCCGGAGATGCCGGCAACGACCGCGCCATGCTCGTCGCGCACGAACACGGCCAGCGCCTTCCTTTCCGACGCGCCGACATCGCCGTCATTGAAGGCCGTCAGGCGCTCGCCGAGAAAGGCGAGGTCTTCCGGCAAGGGGTTTGCCGTTGTTTCGAGTGTCGTGTTCATGGCTGTTTCCGGAATGCTTGGCTGGGCAGGAATGAAGCGTTACGAAGCGCAATGCCCTCGCGCAATATCTATATCCGCTCTCGGACAGATTGAGCGTCCGGATCACCGCCATTGCGAAACTCGGCAGCGGCGATGCCGTAGCGTTTGAGCTTGTCGTAGAACGTCTTGCGCGGCACGCCGAGCGCGTCGATGGCGCCGCGCACGTCACCGCCATGGTCGCGCAGTGCATCGCGGATGAGCTGTGCCTCGTATTGCCCGACCCGTTCGGGCAAGGCCGCCGAGGGTGCCGGCAACCGCGCGGGCGCTGCCCTTGCCTGGTCGTCAGGTCCGAGGCCAAGCGCGACACGGTCGGCGAAATGCGCGAGCTCCCGCACATTGCCCGGCCAGTCATGCGACTGGAGATGATCGCTTACCGCCGCGTTCATCGCTGCGACCGGGCGGCCGAAGCGTTCCGCCGCCTTGCCGAGGAAATGCCCGAACAGCATCGGTATGTCGCCGCGCCGCTCGCGCAGTGGCGGGATGCGC
The DNA here is from genome assembly GCF_006439395.2 of Mesorhizobium sp. B4-1-4. NCBI lineage: Bacteria > Pseudomonadati > Pseudomonadota > Alphaproteobacteria > Hyphomicrobiales > Phyllobacteriaceae > Mesorhizobium > Mesorhizobium sp. B4-1-4. Next base: position 615,620 of record NZ_CP083950.1, on the reverse strand, counting down.
AGCGTCACCACGTTGAGGCGGAAATAAAGATCCTCGCGGAAATCGCCACGTTGGTCGGGCCGGCCGAGATCGACCTTGGTCGCCGCGACGACCCTGAGATCGAGGCGCCGGGTCTCGTTCGAACCGAGTGGGGTGAGGCTGCGTGTCTCCAGCACCCGCAGCAGCTTGACCTGCAGGGCCGGCGGCATGGATTCGATTTCGTCGAGGAACAGCGTGCCGCCGCTGGAGTGCTCGACGCGGCCGATCCGCCGCCGCTGCGCGCCGGTGAACGCGCCGGCTTCATGGCCGAACAACTCGCTTTCGATGACGGTCTCCGGCAGGGCCCCGCAATTCAGCGCCACGAAGGGCTTCGCGCGCCGCCGGCCCCATCTGTGCAGGAGGTCCGCCACCACCTCCTTGCCGGTTCCGGTCTCCCCTTCCACCAGCACGTCGACATCCATGTCGGCGATCTGGCGCAATGTCTCGCGAAGGCGCCGGATGGCGGGCGCTTCGCCGATCAGCGGCAGGCCGTCGGCGGCGAGCACCGCGGCCTCGCGCAGCCGCCGGTTCTCCATCACCAGCCGCCGCTTCTCGCTCGCCCGTCTCAGCGCTTCGACGAGGCGGTCACCGGCATAGGGCTTTGGGATAAAATCATAGACGCCATCCTTGAGTGCGGCCACCGCAAGATCGACATCGCCATGTCCGGTGACCAGGATCACGGGTATGTCAGGGTCTATCGCCTTGATGCGGTCGAACAGCTGCAACCCGTTCATGCCGGGCATGCGGATGTCGCTGACGACCACACCGTCGAAATCCCTGTCGACGACACCGAGTGCCGCCTCGGCGGCATCAAGAGCGACCACCGTGAAGCCGGCAAGTTCGAGCAATTGCGTGGTGGCGTGCAGCAGGTCGGCATCGTCTTCGACGAGCGCCACAAGCCCTGATCCCTCGGTCATTCAATCCGCCTCAAATCGACGGTGAAGGACGCGCCCGCCGCGCTGCCGGGGTCGAGCCGCAGCGTGCCGCCCAGTTCCTGGGCGATCTCCTGCGAGATCACCAGTCCGAGGCCAAGCCCCTTCTCCTTGGTGGTCTGGAAGGGCATGAACAGATTGGCGGCCGCTTCCGGCCCGAGACCTGGACCGTTGTCGCGCACCGAGATCAGAATCCTGTCGTCCTGCTCGGCGAGCTCGATCTCGATGCGGGGGTCGGGTTGGTTCTTCATCGCGTCCAGTGCGTTCTGCAGCAGGTTGACCAGGATCTGCTCCAGCCGGATGCGGCTCGCCATCACCATCGGCGACGCGTTGCCACGCGGCTTGACGATGGTGACACCGGAATCGCGGATGCGGCCGGACAGCAGCGACAGTGCCCCGTCGATCGCTTCGCGCACCGGCAGCGGCGAGGCGGCGGTGCCCGGCCGGCGGGCAAAAGTGCGCAAGGTGCCGGTGATCGCGCCGATGCGCTCGGTCATCGAGACGATCGACGTCAGATTGGCACTCGCCGGTTCGCTCTTCCCGCTGTCGAGGAACCGGCCGGCATTCTCGGCATAGGTGCGGATCGCGGCGAGCGGCTGGTTGATCTCATGCGCCACGCCGGCCGCGATCTGACCGAGAATCGAAAGCCGGTTGGCCTGGGCGAGATCGTCACGCAGCCGGCGCACCTTGGCTTCGGCGCTCTCACGCTCGGCGATTTCGCCGGCAAGGGCGGTGTTGGAGCGCGTCAGCTCGGCCGTTCGCGTGGAGACCCGGCTTTCCAGCTCGGCGTTCATCCGCGCCAGCGCTTCCTGCCGCAACCGGCGTGTGCGTCGGCGGCGGGTGAGCACGTAGGCAAGCAAGCCGGTCAGCAGCAGCCCCAGCAATGTCGTCAGGCGCGCCGTGTTGGCGGCGGCCGAGAGCGCGGCGTCGGCCGGCGTCAGCAGCCAGAGACGCCAGCCAGGGACCGCACCGGCCAAACCCTGCACCACCTCGACGAACTGACGCGGCTTGCCGGGGCTGTCGATCGTCGCCAGGCCGTCACCGGTGCCGCGCCGTATCGGCAGCGGGTCGAAGGCCGCATCGGCCAGTTGCAGCTGCTCGTGGGCGGCGGCGGCGTCTTCGGCGGACAGCGGCGCCAGTGCATGAAACCGCCATTCGGGCTGGCTGGTGGCCAGCACGACGCCACGTTCGTCGGTGACGAAAACCAGGAACCCACTGGAGCGCCAATTGGCCTCCACGCCGTCGAGTTCAACCTTCAGCACCGCGACGCCCAGCGGCTTGCCGCCATCATCGACGCGGCTGGCAAGGTAGAGCCCGGGCCGGCCGCTGATCGTGCCGAGGCCGTACTGGCTGGCAGCCCCCTTCGCCATCGCCTCCTGGAAATAATGCCGAAAATTGTAGTCGATACCGACGAAGCTCGTCGGCTCGCCGGCATTGCTGGCGGCAATCGCGATGCCCGCCGTATCGATGACGTAGATAGCGGACGCCGAGGCATCGCCGGCAATGGCTTTCAGCTTTTCGTTGAGAGCGGTCTCTGCCGTCTTTCCGGCCCGGCGCAAGGCGTCGCGCACCGCGTCGTCGCGCGCCAGCACGAGCGGCACCAGACGCTGCTTTTCGATCTCGCCGGTCAGGGTGCCCGCCGCCAGCGGCAGGGCGGCGAGCGCGCCGTCCCGCAGATCGCCGGCCGCCTGGCCGGCGGCGATGCGTCCGGCAATGGCGATCGCGCCGGCAAGGATCGCGAGGGCGATGACGGCGGCAAGCCAGCGGCCATCGCGCAGCCGCGCCACCGCGTCGCGCAGCACTTCGCGACCGGCAAGGCCTGGATAGCCACTATTGGTGTCTGCTGGCGGCGTCTGCCTGCTCCTTTCCTCACGGCCCTGTCCGCACTCTAATGCGAAATTCCGCCCAGGCAAACGATCCCTGTGCGGAAATCCGCACACGTACCAGCCGAAGGACGCTGAACAACGCCCGGAATCCCGGGATTCCGGTCTTTCCCCGATCTGGCACGCCGCTTGCAAAAGTCCTGGCTAGCGGCGGGCGACCGGAACGCCGCGATGGGAGAAGTCACGCAGGGCGGTGCATTTGCCGTCCATCCGGCCAGGGAGAGTTCGATGCACATCGCAGACCAATCGGCCGCGCCTGCCGCGCAGCGCAAGCCCCTCTATGCCCAACTCTACGTGCAGGTGCTGGTGGCGATCACCGTCGGCATCCTGCTCGGCCACTACTATCCGTCGATCGGCGAGAGCATGAAGCCGCTCGGCGACGCCTTCATCAAGCTGGTCAAGATGATCATCGCCCCGGTCATCTTCCTGACGGTTGCGACCGGCATCGCCGGCATGAGCGACCTGCAGAAGGTCGGCCGCGTCGCCGGCAAGGCGATGCTCTACTTCCTCACCTTCTCGACACTGGCGCTGATCATCGGCCTTGTCGTGGCCAATGTCGTGCAGCCGGGCGCCGGCTTCAACATCGACCCGGCGACGCTCGACGCCTCCACCGTCAACACCTACGCCGCCAAGGCGCATGACCAGTCGGTCACCGGCTTCCTGATGAACATCATTCCCGGCACGATCGTCGGCGCCTTCGCGGATGGCGATATCCTGCAGGTGCTGTTCTTCTCGGTGCTGTTCGGCATTGCGCTGGCGCTGGTCGGCGACAGGGGCGCGCCGGTGCTCAATTTCCTGCAGGCGCTGATGGCGCCGATGTTCAAGCTGGTCAGCGTGCTGATGAAGGCCGCCCCCATCGGGGCTTTCGGCGCCATGGCCTTCACCATCGGCAAATACGGCATCGGCTCGGTCATCAATCTCGCCATGCTGGTCGGCACCTTCTACGCGACGTCATTCCTTTTCGTGTTCGTCGTGCTGGGCGCGGTCTGCCGCTATAACGGCTTCTCCATCCTGTCGCTCATCCGCTACATCAACGAAGAGCTGCTGCTGGTGCTGGGCACGTCCTCGTCGGAAGCAGCCCTCCCCTCGCTGATGGAGAAGATGGAAAAGGCCGGCGCCAAGCGCTCGGTGGTTGGGCTGGTCATCCCGACCGGCTATTCCTTCAACCTCGACGGCACCAACATCTACATGACGCTGGCGGCGCTGTTCATCGCGCAGGCAACGAACATCCACCTGTCCTTCGGCGACCAGATCCTGCTGCTTCTGGTGGCGATGCTGTCCTCGAAGGGCGCCGCCGGCATCACCGGGGCCGGCTTCATTACTCTTGCCGCGACGCTTTCTGTCGTGCCCTCGGTGCCCGTCGCCGGCATGGCGCTGATCCTCGGCGTCGACCGTTTCATGTCGGAGTGCCGGGCGCTGACCAACTTCGTCGGCAACGCCGTCGCCACGCTGGTCGTGGCGCGCTGGGAAGGCGAGCTCGATCAGGCGAAGCTCGCGAGGGCATTCGCCGGAACAGCCGACGACAGTCTGCCGGCTGATATCGTTCCCGCCGAGTGATCGGCACGCGAAAGCAATGGCCGGAGGCAGCGATACCTCCGGCCATTTTTCATGCGCTGACGATGTCAGGCGGCACGGGCTTTGCCGAGTGGCGCCAGCGCCTTGCCATCAGCGGCGAAGAGATGGCAGTGGGACGGATCGACCTGCATGGCGATGGGGCTGTGCAGCGGGGTGATGTCGGTGCCTTCGGTCTGCACGACAAGCCTTGCCTTCTCGCCAATATCGGCGTGCAGGATGGTCAGGCCGCCAAGCCGTTCGGCCAGCACGGCCTCACCCTTGAACTGGCCGGCATCGGCGATGCGGATATGTTCGGGCCGGATGCCGAGCAGCAGCTCGGCGTTCGCGGCATTCGTTCCTGCCTCGACCGGCACGACCAGGCTGGATCCGCCCGGCAGGGCAACGGCAACGCCCTCTCCACCGGCCGAGAGAACCCGCACCGGCAGCATGTTCATCTTCGGCGAGCCGATGAAGCCGGCGACGAAGACATTGGCGGGGCGGTTGTGCTGGCGCATCTGAGAACGTCGAGCGCAACCTGCTCGGACGGTGGCAATCGGAACCGCCTGGAACGTCGGCAGGTGCTTCTTCTGCGCTTCCAGCATGCGCTCGCGACAGGGGCTATAGATGACGTGCAACGTCATGCGGGATCATGCGACGCGAATACCGGCGGTTCGATGCCGCCCGGCATCAAGGGCGAGCCGCCCTCAATATGGAAGGCCGACATAGTTCTCGGCGAGCGCGGTCGATGCCGCGCGCGAATGCACGAGATAGTCGAGTTCCGCCTCCTGGATGCGCTGGCCGAATTCGCCGGTGTCTGGAAAGCGGTGCAGCATGGTCGTCATCCACCAGGAAAAGCGCACCGCTTTCCAGACCCGCGCCAGTGCCTTGCCGGAATAGGCGTCGAGACCTGTTGGAGATTTGGCCTCATAGAACTCCCGAAACCCGTTGAAGAGATAGCACACATCGCTGGCGGCGAGGTTGAGGCCCTTGGCGCCGGTCGGTGGCACGATGTGGGCGGCGTCGCCGACCAGGAAAAGCCGGCCAAAGCGCATTGGCTCGGCAACGAAGGAGCGCAGCGGCGCGATCGACTTCTCGAAGGATGGCCCTGTCGTGACGCCCGCCGCCGTCTGCTCCGGCAAGCGGCGGCGCAACTCGTCCCAGAAGCGATCATCGGACCAGTCCTCGACGCGATCGTCCTGCGAGCACTGTACATAGTAGCGGCTGAGGTGTGTCGAGCGCATCGAGCACAGCGCAAAACCCCGCTCGTGATTGGCATAGATCAGTTCATGATCGGCCGGCGGCACTTCGGCCAGCACGCCGAGCCAGCCAAACGGATACTGCCGCTCGAAGGTTTTCAGCGCGCGCTCCGGCACCGATTTGCGGCTGACACCGTGATAGCCGTCGCAGCCGGCGACGAAATCGCAGTCCACGCGATGAGTGATGCCGTCCTTCTCGTAGGTGACGAAAGGCGCGTCACCGTCAAAGTCATGCAGTGCGACATTCAAGGCTTCATAGACGGTGACGAGCCCTGCCTCTTCGCGCTTGTCCATCAGATCGTGCGTCACCTCGGTCTGGCCGTAGACGGTGACATGCTGGCCGCCGGTGAGCGCCGCGAGATCGATGCGGTGCAGACGCCCGTCGAACGCCAGCGAGATGCCGGAATGCGGTAGGCCTTCGGCATGCAGCCGCGCCGCCGCTCTGGCCTCTCCGAGCAGTTCGACGGTACCCTGTTCGAGCACCCCTGCTCGCACACGGCCAAGCACATGCGCCCGGCTCGAGCGTTCCAGAATGACCGTCTCGACACCGATGCCGGCCAGAAGCTGCCCAAGCAGCAGACCGGAGGGGCCCGAGCCGACGATGACGACCTGGGTGCGCATCAGTGGCCGAGACTTTCGATCTGCCGGGCCAGCTCGGCCGCCAGGCGCAGCGATGCGGCGGTTGCGACCACCATCTGCGGCAGCAGCAGCCATTCCAGCGTCCAGGCCGCGCCCGAACGCTCCTGCTCGTGCACCAGCGCCTGATGCATGCCGGAAAGCTGCGTTGCGTTGAAACGGGCGAGCGCCACCAGCGCCTCGGCCTTAACCGGATTCTGCTTGTGCGGCATGGCCGACGAGCCGCCACCACCCGACAGCGCGATGTCGGTGCCACCCTGCGCCATCAGCGCGATGTCCTGGCCGAACTTGCCGAGGCTGCCGGTCAGCAGCGACAGCCAGCCGGCAAAATCGGCGAGCGCGTCGCGCTGGCTATGCCATTGCGGCGCATCGGCAAGATCAAGTTTTTCGGCAAGCGCAGCGCGCACCGCTGGCCCCTTGTCGCCAAACTTTTCCAGCGTGCCGGCAGCTCCGCCGAACTGCACCACCAGCAGGCGCCTGGACTGTTCCGACAGTCTTTCCTGATGCCGCTGCAGCGGCGCCCGCCACGCCCTGATGCGATCCGCCACTCTGATCGAGATCGCCTTTTGCATGCGCGTCATGCCCGTCAGCGCCCTGCCCCCGAAACGCTCATCGAGCGAGGTGAGGCGCAACACCGTCTCGGTCAGGAGCAGGCCAAGATGCTCGACGACGGACTTCAGCCGAAGCACAAGGCCGGTATCGATGACATCCTGGCTCGTGGCGCCGAAATGCACTTTATCGCCATGCGGTTCGCCAACCGCCATCCTGAGCTGGCGCACCAGTTCCGGCACAATGACGCCATCCTTGGCGGCGGCGGACCGCAGCAAGGCCGTGTCCGGCCGGAACGAGGCCAGCACCGCCGTAATCGCCGACGCCGCGTCCTGGGTTATGACCCCGCTTTCGGCTTCGGCTTGCGCCAGCGCGCGCTCGAACGCCAGCATCGCCTCGATTTCCGCCTCGACGGAAAAATGCCGGGCCGCCTCCTGGTCGCCAAGAAGCGCGGAAAGCAGCGGATGGTCGAAGGGCGAGACAGTCATGTCACGGGTCGCCTAGCTGTCGAAGAAGACCGTTTCCTTCTCCCCCTGGAGATGGACGTCGAAGACATAGGTATCGCCTTGGCGCGCGGCGATCAGGGTGGGCACGCGGACGCGGTGTTCGATGCGCGCCAGGATCGGATCCCCGGCATTGGCTTCTTTCTCGTCGGAGAAATAAAGCCGCGTATGCAGGCCGATATTGATGCCGCGCGCGACGATCCACAATGTGATGTGCGGCGCCATCGGGCGGCCATCTGGGAAAGGCACCCGGCCTGGCTTGACCGTCTCGAATGCGCAGAGACCGGTCTCCATGTCGGTCGGGCAACGGCCCCAGCCGGAAAAGTTCGGATCGGCAGCACCGCGCAATTCCGCGGGCGAATTGTAGAGCCCCTCCGCGTCCGCCTGCCAGATCTCGATCAGCGCATCCTTGAGCGGTGTGCCGGTGCCGTCGAGGACCCGGATGTGAAGTTTGATGCGCTCGCCCTTGGTCTTGTCGTTGACCATTGTTGCACCGAGGTCGCTGGAATAGACACCACCGATGCCGCAGAAATTGGGCGTCAGCCCGATATGGACGTAGGGTCCGGCGGTCTGCGAGGGGCTCTCCCTGAGCCGGTCGAGCGACTGGGCCATCAATTGCCCTCCATCCGGTTTTCGAACAGCGAGGAGCGGCGCCCGCGCAGCACGATGTCGAATTTGTAGGCAAGCGCGTCCATCGGGATGGTCGCCTGCGTGTCGAGGACGGCCGTCAGCGCCTCTATGGCCGCCTTGTCGGCGATGCCGCGCACGATCGGGCATTTCCAGATCAGCGGGTCGCCCTCGAAATACATCTGCGTGATCAACCGCTGTGCAAAGCCATGGCCGAAGACCGAGAAATGGATATGCGCCGGACGCCAGTCATTGGGACCGTTCGGCCAGGGATACGGTCCGGGCTTGACGGCGCGAAAGGCGTAGCCGCCATCCTCACCCGATAAGGTGCGGCCACAACCGCCGAAATTCGGGTCGAGCGGCGCCAGGTAACCCTCCTTCTTGTGGCGGTAACGGCCACCGGCATTAGCCTGCCAGAACTCCAGCAGCACGCCGGGAACGCCGAGGCCGCGTTCGTCGAGCACTCGCCCATGGACGATGATGCGCTCGCCGATGGCGCTCTCGCCCGGCCTTGCGAAATTGTGGATGAGGTCGTTGTCCAGTTCACCGAGCATGGCATGGCCGAACACCGGGCCCGATATCTCCGACAGCGTGTTGTCGAAGGACAGCAGCGCCTTCTGCGGCGAGCGCAATACCGAGCTCTTGTAGCCCGGCGTCAGCGCCGGCGGGTGCCACGTTCGGTCGCGCTGGAAGAAAGCGCCGGTCTCGGGCACCCGGTTCGAGCCGGACTCAGGCATTCTTGGCTCCATCCATTTCCGAAAACACGTCCTTGGCAATTCTGAAGGCCCGGTTGGCAGCCGGCACGCCGGCATAGATGGCGACATGCAGGAACGTCTCGCAGATATCGTCGCGTGTGGCGCCGGTGTTGGCGGTTGCGCGCAGATGCAAGGCGACCTCTTCATCATGGCCAAGCGCCGCCAGCAGCGCCAGGGTGACGATCGAGCGCTCGCGTTTGCTGAAGCCCGGTCGCGACCACACCGTTCCCCAGGCGGCCTCGGTGATCAGTTCCTGAAACGGTTGATCGAAATCGGTGGCGCCGACCTCGGCGCGGTCGACATGGCGGTCGCCGAGCACCGACCGTCGGACGGCGAGACCCTTCCGATATCTGGCTGTGTTGCCGGGGACTTCATCCATGGGTTTCTGCTCCAGGGGCAAGCGATGCGACAAAACCGCGGATCAGCGCGACCAGCGCCTCCGGCTGTTCGATGCAGGGAATATGTCCGGCATTGCGGATGATCTCGAAACGCGCGCCGGGGATCAGATCGGCCAGAGAGCGGACAAGATCGGGAGGCGTCGAACCGTCCTGATCGCCGGCGATGCAGAGCGTCGGCACGGCAATGCGGCGCGCGCTCTCGGTGAAATCGGCGTCGCGAACAGCCTTGCATGTCCCGATATAGCCGGGCAGCGCCTGCCTGGTCAGCATGTTGCGGCAACCGGCAAGGTCGGCGGCGCGGGCGGCATGGAAATCCTGCGTGAACCACACTTTCATCACACCGTCGGCGATCGCGTCGATGCCGAAGCGCTCCACGGCCGCAATGCGGCTGTTCCAGCTTTCGGCAGTGCCGATCTTGTGGGCGGTGTCGCTGAGGATCAGACCCTCGACACGTTTCGGATGGCGGGCATGGAAGCCCTGCGCGATCATGCCACCGACCGACAGACCGAACAGCACGACCTTGTCGAAACCGAAATGGTCTACGAGGGCGCAGAGATCGTCGACATGGTCGTCAATCGAACGGACGCCGTTGCCATTGTCGGAAAGGCCGTGACCGCGCTTGTCGTAGACGAGCAGAGGCATCTCACCGGCCAGAATCGTAACGACCTCATCCCATATCCGCAGATCGGTGCCGAGCGAATTGATGAACACGACCGGGGGCGTCTTGCCTTTCGCCTCGACATATCGGTGGTGCAGCGTGATGCCGCCAATGGTGACGAATGGCACGGGTTCGATCCTCCATCTCCACATTGCACGCCGCGTTTGGTTCGGTAAAATGATATTTTGCGCCATTTCATTAACTCAAGGGTTATCAAATTCATGCCCGACAGCCGCATCCGGTTTCGTCATCTGCAAGCATTCCTAGAAGTCGCACGGCAGGGCAGCGTGGCCCGTGCCGCGGACTTCCTGCATGTCAGCGCGCCGGCGGTGACCAAGACCCTGCGCGAACTGGAGGAGGCGCTGGGCGTGGCCGTCGTCGAGCGTGACGGGCGCGGCATTCGCGTCACAAGGCTTGGCGAAATCTTCCTGGACCATGCCGGCTCGGCGATATCGGCGTTGAAGCGCGGCGTCGATTCCGTTCGCCAGGACGGCGCCGTCAACCGCCATCCGATCCGCATCGGCGCCCTGCCGACAGTGTCGGCGAAGGTCATGCCGCAAGCCATGAGCCTGTTTCTCAGGGAAAACACCGGGGCGGCGATCAAGATCGTCACCGGCGAGAACGCCGTGCTGCTTGAGCAATTGCGCATCGGCGCGCTCGATCTCGTTGTCGGACGGCTCGCGGCGCCCGAAAACATGACCGGGTTCTTCTTCGAGCACCTCTACTCCGAGCAGGTGCTGTTCGTGGTGCGGGCCGGGCATCCGTTGCTGGAACCGGGAGCCGACATCTTCGCGAGGCTCGACGAATTCCCGGTGCTGATGCCAACTCGGGAATCCGTCATCCGCCCCTTTGTCGATCGCCTGTTCATCACCAATGGCATGACTGCGCCGGCGACGGAAATCGAGACGGTTTCGGACTCCTTCGGCCGCTCCTTCATGCGGCAGAGCAACGCGGTGTGGATCATCTCGGCCGGCGTGGTCGCCAACGAGCTCGCAAGCCGCGCCTTCGTCGCCCTGCCGGTCGACACGGACGAAACCAAAGGACCGGTCGGCCTGACGATGCGCACCGACACCGCCCCCTCGCCCGCCTTCATGATCCTGCTGCAAACCATTCGCGAGGCGGCACGGCCTGGCGCATGAGCCCCAGGACGGTTCGAACCGAGCTCGGCTGCGGCGCGGAGTCTCCTAACCCAGGAGTTAATAAAACACCGCAAAATATCATTTTACTGAACCAAACCGCAGGTGCACTGTACCGACCGAGGAGCACAGAGGGAGGAAACGCATGACCCATTCCATTGGCAGCAGGCCCATCATTCGTGGCGTGTCGCGACGCCAGTTCATCGCCACCTCGATCGCCGGTGGCGCGGCACTCGCGCTTGGCGGCAAGAGAGCCTTCGCCCAGACAGGCGACACGCTCAAGGTCGGCTTCGTCAGCCCGCGCACCGGGCCGCTGGCAGGCTTTGGCCAGACCGACGGTTACGTGCTCGACCTTGCCCGCAAGGCACTGGCCGGCGGCCTCGAGATCGGCGGCAAGAAATACAGCATCGAGATCCTCGACCAGGACACGCAGTCGGATCCGTCACGAGCCGGCCAACTCGCCAAGGACCTGATCAACAACCAGGCCATCGACCTCATGCTGGCGGTATCGACGCCCGAGGTGATCAATCCAGTGGCCGACGCCTGCGAAGCCGCCGGCGTGCCGTGTCTATCGACAGTCATGCCGTGGGAAGCCTGGTATTTCGGCCGTGGCGCGAAGCCCGGCGCGCCCTCGCCGTTCAAATGGACCTATCATTTCGGCTTCGGCGTCGGCGAGTTCTTCAAGACCTACATTTCGCAATGGAACCTGATCGAGACCAACAAGAAGGTTGGCGTCATGTATCCCAACGACGCCGACGGCAACGCCATCCGCGCCAATCTCGCGCCGCTGCTGGCCAAGCAGGGTTTCACCATCGTCGATCCCGGCGCCTACGAAACCGGCACCACCGACTATTCCTCGCAGATCGCGCTGTTCAAGCAAGAAGGCGTCGAGATCTTCAACTCCTTCCCGATCCCGCCGGATTTCGCCGCCTTCTGGCGCCAGGCGGCGCAGCAGGGCCTGATCAGGCAGATCAAGATCGCCCAGGTCGCAAAGACCGGCCTGTTCCCATCGGATATCGAGGCGCTCGGCGACCTCGGCATGAAGATTTCGAGCGCCGCCTACTGGCACAAGGCCTTCCCCTACAGATCGCCGCTGACGGGCGTTTCGGGGATCGAACTGGCCGACGGCTATGAGGCGGCGAGCGGCAAGCAGTGGACACAACAACTCGGCGCCTCGATGTCGCTGCTCGATGCCGGCTTCGAGGCCTTGAAGGCGAGCACCGACGCCAAGGACAAGGCGGCGGTGGCGAAGGCGCTGAGCACGCTCAAGACCGAAACCATGATTGGCAAGGTCGACTTCACCAGCGGACCCGTGGCCAATGTCTCGCCCGGGCCGATCATCGGCACGCAGTGGGTCGCCGCCAAGGAAGGATCGAAGTTCCCGCTTGACTATGTCGTGACCGAGAACGCCACCGATCCGAAGGTTCCGGTCGGGGCCAAGCTTCTTCCTTACAACGGCTGATGGACCGCTGACGAGGATAGCCCTGGTGACCCATCCGCAACAACAGGCGTTCCTCAGTGCCAATGGGATCCACAAGCGCTTCGGCGCGCTTGTGGTGCTGGACGCCGTCGATTTCACCATGGCAGCCGACGAGGCCGTCGGCATTGTCGGCCCGAACGGAGCCGGCAAGACCACGCTGCTCAGCGTGCTTGCCGGCGCCTTTCCGCCCAGTTCGGGCACGGTCAGCTTCAAGGGCGGTGATGTGACGGCGCTGCCGGCGACAGGGCGTTGCCGGCTCGGCCTTGTGCGCACGCACCAGGTGCCGAAACCGTTCAGCGGCATGACCACTTTCGAAAATGTCTTCGTCGCCGCGTCGCATGGCGCCGGGCTCGGCCGCGACGAAGCCTATGAGGAGGCGCTCGGTTCGCTGAGACTTTGCGGCATGCTGGGCGTTGCCAACCGGCGAGCCGAGACGCTTGGCCTGCTCGACCGCAAGCGACTGGAACTGGCGCGGGCGCTGGCGGCCAGGCCGATGCTGCTGCTTCTGGACGAGATCGGCGGCGGCCTGACCGATGCAGAAGCGGGCGAGCTCGTCGACACGATCAAGGAGTTGCGCCGGCGCAAGATCGGCATCGTCTGGATCGAGCACATCGTGCACATCCTGCTGCAGGTGGCCGAGCGGCTGATCTGCATGGACGCGGGAACGATCATCGCCGACGGCGATCCGCAAACGGTCATGGCCGATCCGCGGGTGGTCCACGCCTATCTCGGCGGAGGCCCGAAATGAGCCTGCTGTCGGTCGAGAACCTGGTTGTCCGGCACGGCCTGCTGCAGGCGGTGCGCGGCGTGAGCTTCAGCATCGAGCGCGGCGAGACGCTGGCGCTGGTCGGCGCCAATGGCGCCGGCAAGACGACGCTGCTGCGGGCGATTGCCGGCGCGCACCAGCCCGCCGCCGGGCGGGTGCTGCTGGACGGCGCCGATCTTACCGGCGTGCCGCCGCATAGGCGCGTCGGCATGGGCATCGCACTGGTACCGGAGGGGCGAAAACTGTTCGTGCAGATGACGGTTGAAGAAAACCTGCTGCTCGGCAGGACCGCTCGCCGGCCGGGCGACTGGAGTGTCGACAGGGTGCTGGAGATGTTCCCAAACCTGAAGCCGCGCAGGCATGCCCAGACAGGCCATCTCTCGGGCGGCGAACAGCAGGCGACGGCGATCGGCCGGGCGCTGATGAGCAATCCGGACGTGCTGCTGCTCGACGAGGTTTCGCTCGGCCTGTCGCCGGCAATCGTCGACCGCGTCTACGCGGCGCTCCAGGGGCTGATCGCTTCCGGCACGACGATCATCCTGGTCGAGCAGGATCTCAACCGCGCGCTCGCGGTCTCCGACAGGGTCATCTGCATGCTCGAAGGGCGTGTCGCGCTCGAAGGGCCAAGCAAGGAGGTTTCGCGCGACGAGGTGACAAAAGCCTATTTCGGTCTGCATCGGAAAAGCGGGAACGTTCCGGCATGAGCAACCAGATCATCCAGGGCATTCTGCTCGGCGGCTATTACGCGCTGATCGCCTGCGGTCTGTCCTTCATGTTCTCAGTGATGCGCATCATCAACCTCGCCCATGGCAGCCTCGCCGTGTTCGCCGCCTTTGCGCTGTGGCTGCTCGCCTCGCGATTCCATGTCTCGCCATTTCTGGGCCTGCTCATCGTGCTGCCATTGATGGCGGCAATCGGCTGGGCGCTGCAGCGCTTCCTGCTCGAGCGCAGCGCGCGCGGCGGCGCGCTGCTGCCGATCCTGACCACGTTCGGCCTCGCCATCGTCGTCGACAACATGCTGTTCGAGCAGTTCGGCGCCGACACGCGTTCGCTGGCGCCCTATATCGGCAGCCTCTCCTACGATTCATGGGAATGGCCGGGCGGCATCTATGTCGGCAAGCTCGCCGTGATCATGTTCGCCACCGCGGTGATCCTGCTTGGCGGGTTGCAGCTGTTCCTGACCCGCACAAGGCTTGGCCGTTCGATCCGCGCCACATCGGAAGACCCCGACACCGCCGGGCTGGTCGGCGTCGATGCGCGCCGCGCCAATGCCATTGCAGCGGCCATCGCCATGGTCACGGTCGGCCTTGCCGGCGCCTTCCTCGGCATGCGCGCCACTTTCGATCCCTATGCCGGCGCACCGCAATTGCTGTTTGCTTTCGAAGCCGCGGTGATCGGCGGCGCCGGTTCGCTATGGGGAACGCTGATCGGCGGCATCGTGCTGGCGCTTGCCCAGACACTCGGCGCGCAGGTGCATCCGCAAGGCTTCCTCATCGGTGGTCACGCCGTCTTCCTCGTCGTGCTGTTCGTGCGGCTGTCCGCCTCGGGCCAGGGCCTGCGCGGCCTGTTGCGCTTGCCTTCCCGGAGAGCGCCATGAGCGCCTCCGCCCCCATGCCAGTCATCGAGCGCGGCACGACGACGTCGCGGATCGCCGCGATCGCGGCCACACTCGTCATCGCACTGCTCGCGGTCGCGCCACAATTCCTGTCGGCCGGCGCGGTCGACCGCATGACGGCGCTGTTCATCTATGTGATCCTGGCGGCGATGTGGAACGCGCTGGCCGGCTTCGGCGGGCTGGTCTCGGTCGGGCAGCAGGTGTTCTTCGGGCTCGGCGCCTATTTCGCCATCCGGCTGGCCGATGCCGGGCTCAACCCTTTCGCCGCGCTTTTCGTTTCCGCAATCGTTGTCGGCGCGGTTTCCTGGCCGCTGTCGCTGTTCATGCTGCGGCTCAAGAACGGCGAGTTCGCCATCGGCATGTGGGTGATCGCGGCCCTGACGCATCTCCTGGTCAATCTCGACCGGCTGGTGCAGGGCGAAACCGGCACCTCGCTGATCTCGCTCAATGTCTACGACGCCGGCACCAGGCGGGTGACGATCTACTGGCTGGCGCTGGCATCGATGACCGCCCTGCTCGCCGTCCTTTTCGGCTTGCTGCGCGGCAGCACGGGGGCCGCGATCCGCGCCATCCGCGACAATGAGGATGCCGCCGCTTCGGTCGGCGTGCGCGTCACCGGCACCAAGCGGCTGCTGTTTGTGCTCGCCGCCTTCGGGATCGGCATTGCCGGTGCCTTGTGGCTGGCGACCTCCATCACCTTCCAGCCGAAGACCTACTTCAACGTCCAGTGGACCGCCTACATGATCTTCATGGTGCTGGTCGGCGGCATCGGCACCTTCGAGGGCGCCATTTTGGGCGCGCTGGTGTTCTTCCTCATCGAGACATGGTTCGGCGGCACCGGCGTCTGGTATCTCGTCGGCCTCGGCGCCACGGCGGTGCTGTTCTCGCTGTTCCTGCCGCGCGGCCTGTGGGGAACGATCGAGGAGCGCTTTGGCCTGCGCCTGCTGCCGGTCGGCTACCGCGTCAGGCTTCCCGAGAACCCGGCAGCGCCGGCCGACGATGGCATTGCATCTTCGACGCGGCAAACCACACAGCATCAGGAGAAGGCATGACCATGCTTTTCGGCAAGACGATCCTCATCACCGGCGTCGCCTCCGGCATCGGCGCACGCACGGCGGAACTCGCCGGCCAGTTCGGCGCGGATGTGATCGGCGTCGATGTGCGCGAGCCGGCTGCATCGGTCGGCAGTTTCGTCAAGGCCGACATCTCGTCGAAGGCGGGCGTCGACGATCTCATCGCGCGCCTGCCGCGGCGGCTCGATGCGCTTTGCAACGTGGCCGGCCTCTCCGGCAATACCGGCGCGGTGTCGACGCTGGCCGTCAACTTCTTCGGGCTGCGTGCACTTTCCGAAGGCCTCGCGCCCAGGCTTCGCGAAGGTGGCGCGATCGTCAATGTCGCCTCGATCGCCGGCTATGGCTGGCGCGCCAATCTCAACCGCGCCGCTTCGATGGTCGGCATCGAAGGCTTTCCCGACGTCGCCAAGGTGGTAGCCGATCACGCGGTCAGAAACGAGGAAGCCTATCCCGTTTCAAAGGAATTGCTGCTCTTGTGGACCTTTCGCGCGGCGCATCAGGATCTATTCAAACGCCGTGGCATCCGCGTCAATGCTGTGAGCCCAGGGCCGGTCGAGACGCCGATCCTGAAACAGTTCCGCACCGTGCTTGGCGATGCCCGCGTCGACAGCGACATTGCCAGGGTCGGTCGCGCCGGAACATCGGGCGATATCGCGCCCGTCGTGCTGTTCCTGTGCTCGGATGGCGCGCGCTGGATCAATGGCGCCAACGTGCCCGTTGATGGCGGGCTCGAAGCATCGATCAATGCCGAAGCGCTCGGCTTCTAACACGCTACTTGTAAGGCTCCATCGAGAGCGAGGGAGAGAACAATGGATATCGGACTTCTGATCGACGGCGATGAAAGGGCGGCAACAGGCTCGGCTTCCTACGAACGCCTGGACCCTTTCACCGGCAGGCTGGCGACACGCGCCGCCGCTGCCAGTGTGGCCGATGCCAACGCAGCCGTCGAAGCCGCTGCCGCCGCTTTTCCGGCATGGTCGAAAACCGGCCCCGGCGAACGCCGCGCCTTGCTGTCAAAGGCTGCCGATGTGATGGCCTCCAAGGTCGATGAATTCACCAGGCTGATGATGGAAGAGACTGGCGCCACTGGCCCCTGGGCCGGCTTCAATGTCATGCTGGCAGCCAACATGCTGCGCGAGGCAGCCGCCATGACGACGCAGATTTCGGGCGAGATCATCCCCTCCGACAAGCCGGGGACGCTCGCCATGGCAATCCGCCAACCCGCGGGTGTATGCCTCGGAATCGCGCCATGGAACGCGCCGGTCATCCTCGGCACACGCGCCGTGGCGATGCCGATCGCCTGCGGCAATACGGTGGTGCTGAAGGCCTCCGAACTATGCCCCGGCACGCACCGGCTGATCGGCCAGGTGCTGGTCGAGGCCGGGCTGCCGAAGGGCGTCATCAATGTCGTCACCAACGATCCGAAGGACGCCGCCGCCATCGTCGAGACACTGGTCGCGCACCCGGCCGTCAGGCGCGTGAACTTCACCGGCTCGACCAAGGTCGGCCGCATCATCGCGGAGCTCGCCGGACGGCATCTCAAGCCGGTGCTGCTCGAGCTTGGCGGCAAGGCGCCGCTGATCGTGCTCGACGATGCCGACATCGACGCCGCGGTTAATGCCGCGGCGTTCGGCGCCTTCATGCACCAGGGCCAGATCTGCATGTCGACCGAACGGCTGATCGTCGATGAAAAGATCGCCGACGAGTTCGTGGCCAAGCTTGCCGCCCGTGCTTCGAAACTGCCGGCCGGCGATCCGCGCGGCCATGTCGTCCTGGGCTCCCTGATCAGCAGCCAGGCGGCCGACAAGATGGAGGAACTGGTCGCCGACGCGCTCGGCCAGGATGCCTCCCTGGCGGCGGGCGGCAAGCGCAGCGGAACTGTCGTGGAAGCGACGGTGCTTGATCATGTCACTCCGTCGATGCGCGTCTACGCGGAAGAATCCTTTGGGCCGGTCAAGCCGGTCATCCGCGTCAAAGGCGAGGACGAGGCGGTGCGCGTTGCCAACGATACGGAATACGGCCTGTCGTCTGCGGTCTTCAGCCGCGACATAAGGCGCGCCATGGCGGTCGCCGCCCGCATCCAGGCCGGCATCTGCCACATCAATGGTCCAACCGTTGGCGACGAGGCGCAGATGCCGTTCGGCGGCGTGAAGGGCTCCGGCTATGGCCGTTTCGGCGGCAAGGCCTCGATCGCCGAATTTACCGACCTGCGTTGGGTTACGATCGAGGATCCGGGCCAGCATTATCCGTTCTGACCCGCCCCCGCCTTGAGCTACCGAGCGTCAAATAGCCAGTGAGGGCGTGAAGCGAACGCTGGCGGATCGCATCTGACCGGGCGCCAGCACGATGCGGCCGGTCTCCTCGCCGCCTGGCCGGTTGAAGGCATCGGTGATGTTGCTGACCGGCTCGGCGCAAAAATACGGCTCGCCCGGCGGCGTATAGAGGACCAGGAAATCGAGCGGCGCCTCGGCCTCGATGTCCAGTTGCCGTCCCTGCTCCGGCCAGGAGATCCGGGCGCGGCGGGTCCATCCGGTGAAGACCGTGTCGAAGTCCAGCTCCGACACGTCAAAGCCAGTGGACGGATCGGCCCCCGCCGGCGGCAGGACGTGGCGCGTTGGCAAGACCTCCGCATCCGTTTCCCACATGCCGGACACCGGCGCCTGGATGTGCGTCCACGGCGTCGACGGAAAATAGGGATGGAGCCCGAAGCCGAGCGGCATCGGTGCATCCGACAGATTGCGCACCGTGACGGTCACGCAAAGCCTGCCGTCGGCCAGCAAGATTTCCTGCTCGGCCTCATAGCTCCATGGCCAGGAATCGGCGGTGTGGCGATAGCGCAAGACAACCGCGCCAGCTTCGTGCCGCGCGACAGTCCATGGCCTGCGCCAACCATGGCCATGCTCATGATGCGGATCGTCAGGGGCCGTCGGCAGCTCAACGATGCGTCCGGCGAATTCGAAGCGGCCGCCCCTTATGCGGTTGGAGTAGGGCACGAGCGGAAAGCAGGCCATGGCGCCCGCATCGCGGCGATCGATCGCCGCCGGATCCGCCGGGCGTAGCCAATCCACGGCAGCGTCATTTCGCCACCAGCGATACGACGCCAGCGCGCCGCCGGTGGCCGGAGCAATCTCTGCCGTCGCTAGGCCGTCGCCGATCGAGACCAGCTCCGTGTGCCGCCCGGTGGAATTCTTTGTCATCGCCATTCCCCTCCCTTGACTCCCGTCGCCATCCCTTTAAAACATATCATATGAATAGTATGAAGAATAAAAAATCCTTTAGCACGGCGCGGACGTCGAGGGTCGCGGTGGCAGTCTCCAGCGGCTCCACCGCGCTGCACGCCACCGTCGTCGAGCAGATCGGCTTGCGCATCGTGCAGGGCGACTTCCTGCCTGGCGAGGCCCTGCCCAACGCCGACGATTCCAGCGAGATGCTGGGCGTCAGCCGCACGGTGCTACGCGAGGCGATCAAGGTTCTGGCCGGCAAGGGGCTCGTCGAATCGCGGCCGAAGACCGGCACACGCGTGCGCCCGCGATCCGACTGGAATTTCCTCGATCCGGATGTTCTGTCGTGGCGCTATGCCGGCGGCGTCAGCGCCGAGGACGTTCGCGCCCTGTTCGAGCTGCGCCGCGCCATCGAACCCATGTCGGCAGCGCTCGCCGCCCAGCGGGCAACCCCGGCGCAGATCGCCGAAATCCGCGCCGCGCTGGCCGAGATGGAAGCGGTGAGCGACGATGGCGACCGCTTCGCCAAGCCCGACCTGGTGTTCCACCAGACGATCCTGCGCATGACCGGCAACGAGTTGATCGGCTCGCTGGCAGCACTCGTCGAAACCGCATTGGTAATGAGCTTTCGGCTCTCCAACGACAATCCGGAAGGGCAGCGCCATTCCTTGCCGCTGCACCGCGAGGTGGCCGAGAAGATCGCCGCCGGTGACGCGCCCGGCGCGCAAAGGGCACTGCTGGTGCTCATCGACAATGCCGAGGACGACGTGCGCCGCAGCGTCGAGAACCGCAACAAACGCCGCAATGATCGGGGCCAGCAATCGTGACCGAGACCAAACGTAAACTGCGGTCCGAAGCCTGGTTCGGCGGTGAGGGCAAGAACGCCTTCATGCACCGCAGCTGGATGAAGAATCAGGGCATACCCGCCGATGCCTTTGACGGCCGCCCGGTGATCGGCATCTGCAACACCTGGTCGGAACTGACCCCCTGCAATGCCCACCTGCGGGCGCTCGCCGATCACGTCAAGCGCGGCGTCTATGAAGCCGGCGGCCTGCCGCTGGAGTTTCCGGTGATGTCGCTGGGCGAGAGCAATATGCGCCCCACCGCCATGCTGTTTCGCAACCTCGTCAGCATGGATGTCGAGGAATCCATCCGCGGCAATCCGATCGACGGCGTGATCCTGCTTGTCGGCTGCGACAAGACCACGCCGGCGCTGCTGATGGGTGCGGCGTCCTGCAACCTGCCGACGATCGCGGTCTCCGGCGGGCCGATGCTCAACGGCAAGTTCCGCGGGCAGGATATCGGCTCGGGCACCCATGTCTGGAAATTCGCCGAGGATGTGAAGGCCGGCCGCATGCAGGTCGCCGACTTCCTCTCAGCCGAGCAGGGTCAGAGCCGGTCGGCGGGCAGCTGCATGACGATGGGCACGGCGTCGACCATGGCCAGCATGGTCGAGGCGCTCGGCATCGGCATGCCGGACAATGCCGCGATACCGGCGGTGGATTCGCGCCGTGGGGTGCTTGCCCAACTGGCCGGGCGCCAGATCGTCGACCTGGTCCGCCGCGACGTGACGATTTCGCAGATCCTCACCAGGCAAGCTTTCGAGAATGCCATCCGCGTCAACGGCGCCATCGGCGGTTCGACCAATGCGGTTCTGCACCTGATCGCCATTGCCAA
The DNA here is from genome assembly GCF_006439395.2 of Mesorhizobium sp. B4-1-4. Taxonomy (NCBI): domain Bacteria; kingdom Pseudomonadati; phylum Pseudomonadota; class Alphaproteobacteria; order Hyphomicrobiales; family Phyllobacteriaceae; genus Mesorhizobium; species Mesorhizobium sp. B4-1-4. The sequence goes on along the minus strand of NZ_CP083950.1, from coordinate 594,883 downwards.
CCGGGTTGGTGTCGATCTCGGCCTCGAGGATTGGGACCGCCTTGGCCGCGACGTTCCGACCATTGTCGACCTGATGCCGTCGGGACGGTTCCTGATGGAAGATTTCTACTATGCCGGGGGGCTAGCTGCGGTCATGGCGTCGCTTGATGAAGTGGGGCTTCTTCATCGTGACGCCATGACCGTCAGCGACAAGACGATCGGCGAATTGATCGATGGCGCCTCCAATTACAACCGCGAGGTCATCCGGCCGCTGAGCGAGCCGCTGACCAAGGAAGGCGGCATCTCGATCCTGCGCGGCAATCTGGCGCCCAATGGGGCGGTCATCAAACCGTCGGCGGCAACGCCCGAACTGATGCAGCATCGCGGCAAGGCGGTCGTCTTCGAGAACATCGAACATTACTACGCCCGCATCGACGATCCGGGTCTGGATATCGACGCCTCGTCGGTGATGGTGCTGAAGAACTGCGGACCGCGCGGTTATCCCGGAATGGCTGAGGTCGGCAACATGCCGCTGCCGGCCAAGCTGCTCAAGCAAGGCGTCTCCGACATGGTTCGCATTTCGGACGCGCGCATGAGCGGCACCGCCTACGGAACAGTCGTACTGCATGTGGCGCCCGAGGCCGCAGCGGGCGGCGCGCTTGCCCTGGTGCGCGACGGCGATCTCATCGAGCTCGATGTCGCCGGCCGCCGGCTGGAGTTGCTGGTATCGGACGAGGAACTGGCGATCCGCCGTCGCGACTGGAAGCCGCCGGCGCCGCCTCAAGGCGGCTATCAGAGCCTCTATGTCGAGCGCGTGCTGCAGGCCGACAAGGGTTGCGACTTCGACTTCCTCGTCGGCCGGCGTGACGCTGGCATCCCCCGGCATTCCCACTAGAGAGGCACGCGATGACGGATCAGATCGGCGGCTACGCGACCTACCCCAGCCTCAAAGGCCGCAGCGTCTTCATAACCGGTGGCGGCAGCGGCATCGGCGAAAGCCTGGTGCGCCATTTCTGCGCACAAGGCAGCCGCGTCGCCTTCGTCGACCTGGCGGAGGAGCCTTCACGGCGCCTGGTCGAGGCGATCGCGGCCGAGGGGCATGCCGCGCCGCTGTTCATTCCCTGCGACTTGCGCAATGTCGAGGAGCTGCAGGCAGCCACGGCGCAGGCGGCTGCACAAAACGGCCCGATCCAGGCGCTGTGCAACAATGCCGGCAATGACGACCGCCACCAGACCAAGGACGTGACACCAGCCTATTGGGACGACCGCATGGCGGTCAATCTGCGCCACCAGTTCTTCGCGGCCCAGGCCGTGAGGCCGCAGATGAGCGCGCAGGGCGGCGGCTCGATCATCAATTTCGGCTCCATCACCTGGATGGTCGGCGATCCCGATTGCCCGGCCTATGTCACCGCGAAAGCCGCGGTCTACGGCATGACGCGGGCGCTGGCCCGCGAACTCGGCCCCGAGCGCATCCGCGTCAATTGCATGGTGCCCGGCTGGGTAATGACCGAGCGCCAGATGCGCCTGTGGCTGAACCCGGCTGGTGAGCGCCAGATCGAGGAGAGGCAGTGCCTGCCCGACAGGCTGCAGCCCTCCGATATCGCGCGCATGGCGCTGTTCCTCGCGGCCGACGACAGCCGCATGTGCACAAGCCAGCAATTCATCGTCGACGGGGGCTGGGTGTGACCCGGACGGCACCGAAAGAGGAAGGGAATTTCATGCGTCTTGTTCAATTCAAAATGCCGGATGGCAGCAGGCGGGTCGGCCGCGTATCCAAGGATGGCGACCACCTGCATCCGCTCAAGGGAACGACCACCGTCCTGGAACTGGCGGAAGCCGCGATCGCGCGTGGCGTGTCCATCGCAGCGCTCGTCGAGGAGCGCACGACGGTGGAACAGGTCGACTACGACCAACTGTTGAATGGAGGCAGCGTGCTGGCTCCGGTCGATCATCCGGAACCGGCGCGTTTCCTGGTCACCGGCACCGGCCTGACCCACACCGGAAGTGCCGCCGCGCGCAACCAGATGCATGTGCTAACCCATGGCGAAGGCGCCGCGGAATCCGATTCGCTGAAGATCTTTCGCATGGGGTTGGAGGGAGGCAAGCCCGGTGCTGGCAAGATCGGCATCCAGCCCGAATGGTTCTTCAAGGGCATCGGCACCTGTGTCGTGCCGCCCGGCGCGCCGCTGCCGATGCCGGCATTCGCAAAGGCCGGAGCCGAGGAAGCCGAGATCGTCGGGCTTTATCTCAACGGACCGGACGGCCATCCCTATCGCCTCGGCTATGCGCTCGGAAACGAATATTCCGACCACGTGACGGAGGGCGAGAACTACCTTTATCTCGCCCATTCCAAGCTCCGTTCCTGCTCGATCGGCCCGGAACTGCTGATCGGTGATCTGCCGGAAGAAGTGCGCGGCCATTCCCGCATCACGCGCAACGGCGCGGTCATCTGGGAACAAGAGTTCCTGTCGGGCGAGGCACACATGTCGCACTCGATCGTCAATCTCGAACACTACCATTTCCGCTACCCGATGCATCGCCGGCCAGGCGACCTGCACGCCTATTTCTTCGGCGCGGCGGTGATGAGCTACGCCTCCGGCGTCCAGACGGCTCCCGGCGACGAGTATGAAATCCAGGCACCGACATTCGGCAAGCCACTGCGCAACCGGATGGTTTCGGTGCCGGACGAGGGACTGATTACCGTCACCCAGCTGTGACGGCAAAAGTCCGGAGCATACGGTCCACCAGAACGAAAATGGGAGATTAAAAATGGGACTGAAAAAACTGTTTCTGAAGATGGCGGCGATCGGGCTCGGCATCGGCCTGATGACATCGGCGGCACTGGCCGCGAACCTGCGGGTGCTGGCCTGGGACGGCTACGCGGATGCCGACTGGGTCAAGGACTTCACCGCCAAGACCGGCATTGGCGTCGATGTCGTGTTCATCGGCAGCGACGACGAGATCTGGGCCAAGATCAAGGGCAGCGAAGGGCAGGACTTCGACGTCTTCGCCGTCAACACCGCCCAGTTGCAGCGCTACATCAAGGCCGACCTGGTCTCGCCGATCGACGTGACCAAGCTGCCCAACCAGAAGGAGGTGCTGCCGCGTTTCCGTGACCTGAGCACGGTGAGCGGCGTCACCAAGGACGGCAAGGTCTACGGCATCCCGTTCTGTTTCGACTCCATCGGGCTGATCTACGACACCGACAAGGTCAAGCCGGCGCCGACCTCGATGTCGGTGCTGTGGGATCCGGCTTACAAGGGCAAGATCCTCGCCTACGACAATGGCGAGCACAATTTCTCGTTTACCGCGCTGACGCTCGGCTACAAGGATCCGTTCAACCTGAGCGCCGAGCAGATGGCGGCGGTCAAGGCCAAGCTGGTCGAGCTCAAGCGCAATGTGCTGAGCTTCTACACCACCGCCGACGAGGCGCAGCAGATCTACCAGAACAACGACGTTGCGCTGATCTGGGCCAATTACGGCCAGCAGCAGGTCAAGGCGCTACAGAAGATCGGCGCCCATGTCGCCTACATTAACCCGAGCGAAGGCGCGCTCGCGTGGCTCGACAATTGGGTGATCTCCAAGGGCGTCCGCGACAATGCGGCGGCCGAGAAATGGATCGACTTCATGCTGAGCAAGAAGGTCAGCGGCGAGCTTTCCGAGCGCACCGGCTTCGGCAACACAGTGGTCGAGACGAGCAGCGCCGGCGGCAACGACAAGCTGGTCTGGCTCAACAATGTCGAAGACCCGCTCAAGCGTTCGGACATGTGGAACGAGGTCAAGGCAACGCCCTGATTTCGCTGCCCCAACTTCGAAGACCCGGCGGTCCGGACGTTCCGGACCGCCGAAGCGTAAGCGAGAGCATGCCATGAACCAGAACACCGACCTGCTGACGCTGCGGTCCGTCTCGAAATCCTACGGCCCGGTGCCCGTGCTGCACGACATCGACCTGTCGATCCGGGACGGTGAGTTCCTCACCGTCCTTGGACCGTCGGGTTCGGGCAAGACCACGGTCCTGCGGCTGATCGGCGGGCTGGAGCCGCTGACAGCCGGCGAGATCCGCCTTGAGGGCGAGGACATCAGCCGCATGCCGATCAACCGGCGGCCGTTCAACACCGTGTTCCAGGATTATGCACTGTTCCCGCATATGACCGTTTCCGGCAATGTCGGCTATGGGCTTTCGGTGCGCCATATCCAGCGCAAGGAGATCGCGCGCCGCGTCGCTGAGGCTCTCGAGCTGGTGCAGCTCGGGCGCTTCGCCGATCGCTTCCCGGCACAGCTCTCGGGCGGCCAGCGCCAGCGCGTCGCGCTCGCCCGGGCGCTGATCTGCCAGCCGCGGCTGATCCTGCTCGACGAGCCGCTCGCCGCGCTCGATCTTGAGCTGCGCCGGCAGATGCAGGAATTCCTGAAATCCATCCAGCGCGAGATCAAGACCACCTTCCTGTTCGTCACCCACGACCAGGAGGAAGCCATCGGCATGGCCGACCGGATCTGCGTCATGCAGGCTGGCCATATCCGCCAGCTCGGCACACCGCACGAGCTTTACTACAAGCCGAACTGCGAGTTCGTGGCGCGCTTCTTCGGCGAGAACAATCTGGTCGCCGGAAAGCTCGGGCCGGTCCAGGGCGAGCAGCGGCCGATCGAGACGGCACTTGGGCGCCTGGTCTGCTCGATCAGCGGCCAGCCGCATCTGAAGGCCGCGCCGGATGGCGCCAGCGCCTTCGCGGCGTTCCGTCCCGAGGCCTTGCGCATTGCCGATTGCGCCGACGGCGACAACCACCTTTCCGGCACGATCGCCGATCTGGCCTTCGCCGGCTCGTCGACGGTCGCCACGGTCATGGCGGGGACGGACAATGCCACGCAACGCCTGCGGCTACGGATGCCGAGCCGGATCGACGGCAGCGCGCTGAAATCCGGCGAGGCGGTCTCGCTTTCCTTCGCGCCGCATGAAGGCCATCTGGTGCTGGCATGAGCAAGGCCGGCTCGACACACACTGAGCAAGGGCACCTGTCGCTGCTGGTAACGGTGCTGGCTTTTGCCCTGCCGGTGATCTTTATCCTCGTGCCGCTGGCGATCTTCCTGATCTATAGTTTCTTCAGCGTCGACCAGGGCACGATCGTCTACGCGCCCACACTTGGCAACTATGTCAGGTTCTTCACCGACCCGATCTTTCTGCCGGTGTTCTGGAACACCATCGTGCTGTGTGTTTCGGTGGCCATCATCTGCATCCTGCTCGCCTATCCGGCCGCCTATTTCCTGACGACCCTGAAAGGGCGGTGGCGCTATGCCTTGCTGATGCTGCTCCTGGTGCCGCTCTTGATGAGCTACGTCATCAAGATCTATGCGATCCGCAGCATCCTCGGCCTTAACGGGTTCCTCAACAAGGCGCTGGTGGCGACCGGCACCCTTGAGCAGCCGTCGACGCTTTTCGTGTTCAACATGAACGCCATCCTTTTGACGCTGAGCCTGCTTCTGATCCCTTTCGCCATCCTGCCGATCTTCCTGTCGCTGGAACGGATCCCGCAGACCCTGCTGCGCGCCTCGGACGACCTTGGCGCGAGCGGCTTGCAGACGTTCCTGCGCATCACCTTGCCGCTCAGTCTTCCCGGTGTCGCCTCGGCGGCGAGCTTCGTCTTCGTGCTGGCGATCGGCGATTTCCTGACGCCGCAGATGGTCGGCGGCATCAGCGGCTTCACCTTCGGCCGCATCCTCTATAGCCAGTTCGGCACAGCCTATAACTGGCCGTTCGGCGCGGCGCTCTCGGTGGCGCTTGCGATCGTGGTGATCTGCGCAATCCTCATCGGCGAACGGTTCGGACGCAGCCGGGGGACCTCGATATGAGCGCCCTGCCCCGGCCTTCCACCCTCTTCCTGGCCGCGATCACGACGTTGGTCGCCGTGCTGCTCTACAGCCCGCTATTCGTGCCGATCGTATCGTCGTTCTTCACCATCTCGCATGGCGATGTCGACTGGTCGTCGCCGACGCTTTCTACCTATCGGACGCTGGCTGGAAACCACGACATACTAGCCGCCCTGCGCACCACGCTGATCGTCGGCCTGTGCACCGTCGTGCTCTCGGTAGTCAGCGGCACGCTGCTGGCGCTCTACTATCACGGCCGCCGGTCAGGACGTTCGGTGCTGCAGTTCATCATCTTCCTGCCGTTCCTGATGCCGCCGATCATCAGCGGCCTGGCGCTGCTGATCTTCTTCCGCGAGATCGGCCTCGAACGCTCGCTACTGACAGTCATCATCGGACATACCGTCTTCGTGCTGGCGATCGTCTATCGCACCGTGCTGATGCGGCTGCAGTCGATGAGCCGCACGCTGGTCGAAGCATCCTACGATCTCGGTGCCACCGGCTGGCAGACCTTCTGGCGCGTCATCCTGCCGAACCTGTCGAGCGCCATGGTCGGCGGCGCCATCCTGGCCTTCGCCCTGTCGTTCGACGAAACGATGATCACCATTCTGGTCACCGGCACGCAAAGCACGCTGCCGGTCAGGCTGTGGGCGATGATGCGGCTTGGCTTCTCGCCCGACATCAATGCGCTGGTGGCGCTGATCCTGATGTTCACCGTGCTGCTCTGCGTACTCGCCGCCCGTTTTCTGATCCCCAGGCAGATGGCGACGGAACGGGCCTGAGTTACCGAGCACCTGTCATCGCGGTAAGGCAGTCGGGTTAAAGATCGAAGATCCGTCCCGGATTGAGGATGTTCTTCGGGTCCAGCGCTGTCTTCAGCCGCCGCATCGTGGCGATTTCGGCCTCGCCGCGCACCAGATGCAGCCACTGCTTCTTGTCGAGGCCGATGCCGTGCTCGGCCGAAACGCCGCCTCCCGCCGCCGCCACGCCGCGATAGATGATGCCATATGCCGCCGCCGGGTCCGCCGTCAGGACCTGATAGTGCAGGTTGCCGTCGCCGAGATGGCCGAAGACATAGATGTCGGCGCTGGGATCGACGGCATGAATGGCGGCGTCCGCTTCCCGCAGGAAGGCGCCCATGCGCGCCAACGGGATGCTGATGTCGACGCCGATCAGGCCTTTGATCGAAAACAGGACACGATTGGCGTCCTCCCGCACGTCCCAGAGCGCACGGAATTCGCGCGGCGATTGCGAGACGACCACATCGTCGACCACGCCGTCCTCGACCGCCTGCATCAGAACCTCGGCGAAGCGCCCGCCGTCGCGTTCGGGCTCGCTGCCCTGGATCTCGGCCAACACATAGACCGGTGAGCCGGCCGGCAATGGTGCCGGCATGGCCATGCTGCCGACCATGACGTCATAAAGCGGCGCGAAGTTGACCTCATAGGCGGAAAGTAGCGGGCCGAGCTTTTGTCGTAGCAGCCCAAGCAACGCGATCGCCGCATCGAGCGAAGGCAGCGCGCAGAAGGCGTTCACCTCGGATGCCGGTTTGGGATGCAGCCTGAGCGCGGCGCGGGTGACGACGCCAAGCGTGCCTTCCGCGCCGATGAAGAGCTGGCCGAGGTCGTAGCCGGAATTATCCTTGGGCAGGCCCTTGAGCGACGTCAGCACGCTGCCATCGGCGAGCACGGCCTCCAGCCCCAGCACCTGCGCCCGGTACATGCCGTAGCGCAGCACGCGGATGCCGCCGGCATTGGTCGCGATATTGCCGCCGACAGTGGCCGAACCACGCGCGCCGATGTCGACGCCGAACATCAATCCGGCGCCATCGGCTGCCTCCTGCACCACCTGCAGCGTCGCGCCCGCTTCGGCGACGATGCTGGCGGCCTGAACGTCCGGAGCGGCAAGGCCGGTCATGCGCTCCAGCGACAGCACGATCTCGCCCGGCTGGACGCGCGCGCCACCAGCCAGCCCGGTGCGTCCGCCATGGACGACGACCGGCTGGCCGACAGCGTTGCACCCGGCAAGTGCTGCCGCGACACCAACGGTATCGCGTGGGCGTAGCACCACTTCGGGAAGGACGCCAAGCTTGCCGTCGGGATCGTCGCGATAGCGCTGGTCCACCTCGGAGCCAGCGAGCACGCCGCCCGCGCCCAGCCGATCGCCAAGGGCGGACAGAAGTCGTTCCGTTTCAGGCGACATCGAGCTCAGGCGTCCGTGCGGCGAGAGAGGTCGTCTCGACCAGCAGGATGGTCCGATGATGATCCTTGTTCAACACGCTCGCCACCCTTCAACTTCGGCCGACCGACCTTATTCGTCATCGCCCGCCATGCAAGCGATATCGGCTTGTCCGCAAGCGACGGGACGAAACCTCCTACCGGCATCAATCTCGAAGAGACGAGATCGATGCCGGTAGGATGTTATCTGCTTACTGCAGCTTGGCCTGCAAGGCGTTGACATCGTCGGTGGTCATTTCACCGTCGGTGGTTACCTTGCCGTCGACAATCCTCCACAGCCGGAACGGACCGGTGATGTCGCCGAATTTGTCGAAGGCGACCGGACCGATAACGCCTTCATAGCGGATCGGCTTGCCGTCCTTGATCAGGCCGAGCGCCTTGGCGAACTCCTCCTTGCCGGCAAAGATCGGCGTGCCGGCGGGGTCGACCGCCTTGTACATGGCATCCCTGATCTTGGCCGGATCCTCGGAGCCGGCAATGGCGATGGCCAGTCCGACAATGGCGCCGGCATCGTAGGACCGGTCGGCCGCCGGGTTCGACGGCTCGATGCCGGAGAATGCCTTGTAGTTCTTGGTGAAATACTCGGTCGATGCGGTCGGGCTGGTGCCGGACGAGGTGCCATAGGCGTCCTTCAGGTAATCGGCGCCGACCGACTCGATGAAGTCAGGGCTGTTCATGCCGTCATTGAGCAGGAATTTCTGCACGCCGCCCTGCGAAATCCAGGTGCGGGCGATGGTGGCGCCATCGACCGGCGTGCTGACCAGATAGAGCCCGTCCGGCTCGCCTCCCATCGCCGCCGTGACCTCGGAAGCATAGCTCGACTGCTTCTCGTTGTAGGGCGTGTCGGAGACGATGGTGCCGCCGAGCGCTTTATAGGCGCGCGAGAATTCGGCAACCATGTTGACGCCGAAGTCGTTGTTGACGTGGATGATCGCCAGCTTCTTGAAGCCCCTGTCGATGGCGTATTTGGCCGCGGCCACACCCTGCAGCGCGTCCGAGGTGATGGTGCGGAAGAAGATGCCGTTGGTCTTGCCCTCCCGACCGAGCGCGGTCAGCGTTGGCGAGGACGACGCCGGCGAGACCTGGACGATCTTGGCCGGCGCGGTGACCGAGGTCAGGATCGGGATCGACACCGAGGAGATGATGCCGCCGATGATGACCGGCACCTTCTTGACCTGAACCAGTTGGGTCGCGGCGTCGACTGCGATGTTGCCCTGGCTCTGGCTGTCGCGCGTGTCGGTCGCAAGGTCACAGCCGCGCACGCCGCCGGCGTCGTTGATGTCGCGGAAAGCCATTTCGACCGACTTGGCGCCGGCTTGGCCGTACTCGCCGGCGGGGCCGGTCAGTTCCATGACGAGGCCAACGGTGATCTTGCAGTCGGCGGCCTGCGCGGCACTGGCAATCGTGACGAGAGCGAGCGCGGTGGTGAGTTGGAGTATCGTCTTTCTCATTGTTGTTCCCCTTGAGTTACACGAACTGGTTTGACGTCTGGAAAGTGTCAGTGTTCCGGCACCTGCAGCCAGGTTTCATGCAGATGCCGCCATTGGACGCCATTGGGCGCCGATGAACTGGTGGTGAAAACGGCACTCGACTGGCGGCGGCTATGCTTGCCGCCGCGCAACTGCGCCTCGACATAAAGGACGACGATCGTATCGCTGCCCTGCCAGCCGGGCTTGATGTCCTCGATCAAGATGGCGAAGCCGTCGTCGCATGTGGCGCGGCTGGAGCGGACGTGGTCAACCACGGCGTCACGATCGAGGATCTGGCCGCCTGGTGCGATCATGGTCAAGCCTTCGCCCATGGCGGCTTCGAAGCGGCCGAAATCCGCTTTGTCGGCGCGCGCGGCGACGAACCAGTCGGCGAAGAAGCGGTGCAGGTCGATGACTTCAGCGCTGGCTTGCGAAAATAGCCTGTCGTTCATTGCCTCACACCCGGCCCGCATTGAGATTGTAGTGCATGATCGAACCGTGCCGGCCATTGCGGTCACGCTCCAGCGTGTAGACGTCGCCCTCAAGGCCGGCACCCTGCGCTATGACGGCAGCAATCCGCGCGCGGTCATCGGCATCGAGTTCGATATCCATGATCTTAGCGTTGGCCAGCGCGTGCGCCTGGTTGCGGGCACCGACGATGACGGCGGCCACTTGCGGCTGCTCCAGCACCCAGGCGCTGGCGATGGTGGCGATGTCGACGCCGTGGCGATCACCTACGATCTTCAACGCCTGAAGCAGTCGCTGGAACAGGTCCCAGCCGCCGAAATCGTCGATGATCAGCTTGTATTTGACCAGCGAGCGGTTTTCGAGCGGCGTGGCGGGTTCGGCCACACCGAGCCATCTGTCGCTGAGGAAGCCGCCTGCCACCGAGCCGTAGCAGAGGAAGCTGACGCCGTTTGTCTTCGCAAGTGCGGCGAGGCTGTGCGCAGGCCGCTGGTCGAGGACCGAATATTGCAGCTGCTGGCTGACCAGCGGGATGCCGGCGGCCAGGATTTCGGCGAGCCGAGGCGTGTCGAAATTGGTGGTGCCGAGATTGCGCACCTTGCCCTCGCGCCGAAGCTCGTCGAGCCAGCCCATCGCCTCGACATAGCGAGGCTGCGCATAGTCCCACCAGTGGAACTGCACGAGATCGAGCCGCTCGGTCTTCAGCCTGCGCAGCGACTGATCGACGATGCCCCTGATATAGTCGCGGCTGATGCCGGCCAGCCGTTCCAGATCTGGCACCAGCTTGGTATGCACCTTCATCCTGGCCGCCGCATCGAGGCCGCGCTCATTGGCCAGCCGCAGGCGGGCGGCGCCGATCAGCTCCTCGACGCCGGTGTAGATGTCGGCGCAATCATAAGTCCATATGCCGGCATCGAAAGTGGCGATCAGGTCGGTGACCGCCTGGCTGCGATCAACAGCGCCGTGACCGCCGGCGAGTTGCCAGCCACCGCGGATTACGCGCGAGATCGCGTAGCCTGGGCCGAGTTCGAAGGTCTTGGCGGTCATGTCGGGTCATTCTCCTTCGGCAGCGGCACGGCCGTGGTTTCGGCATGGCTGAACCGCCGCTTGGCCAGTCTGACGATCCGTAGCCGACTGGCGCAATTGGGATCGGGACAGGCGATCTCGGCGTCCGAGGTCATCCAGTCATTGGCGTGGGTCGGGCGCTGCTTTGCCGCAAGCAGCGGCAGCACGGCGGCGAGCGAATAGATCGAAAAGCCTTGTCCGGCCGGCATCGACAGCATCTCGCCCTTGAGTTCGAAATAGTCGCCGGCCTTGGCGCCGCAATAGATCGGCTTGCCTTCGGGGATGACCGCCTCGACGCGAAGATCGAAGAGTTCGAAACTATCGTCAGCCATGTCAGGCCCCCATCAGGCTGAAAGTGATATCGCAGGCGCCGGTGCGGCGGATGACGCCGCATGCGGCGGCGAACTGTTCGCGTTCCTCGGCAACCACCTGCGCCACCACGCTGCCGGCCAGCCAGCCGATCGGGAACAGAAGCCGCGCCCCTTGCCCGTAGAACAGGCCGATGTCGAAGATGGCATTGGGATTGCCGCCCCACATGCGCGGCGGCACGTAGGACAGCACGATATCTCCGGGCTGCGGCGTCAGCGTGGCGTTCTCCGCCGGCAGCGGCCGCGCATAGGCCTGCCCCTCGAGATCGGCTGATGGAACCGGACAGGAAATCTCAGGTCCGGTCCACATCGCGTGGATGCCTGGGACGGCGCGTGGCGTGGCGAGATACAATGTGAGGAAGTCTGCGTTTTCCGGCGCCTTCGCTGGCAGCAGCACAGCCGTGACGGAAAGCTTCGAGCGTGGCTCGGTGATCCGGATGGAGGTCATGTCTGATCTTTCCCAGCCGCGGATTGCAGCTTGCTTCGCAGGAAGGTGAAGGGCCGGCTGATGTCGGCGACCAGCGCGTCGCGCGCCGCCTGCGCGTTCTGCGTGGCCAGCGCCTCGACAATGCGGCGGTGATACTGCGCGGTGTCAACCTCACCGGCTTCCGAGAAGGCGTAGATGGCGACGCGGATGCATGGCCCCGATTGCAGCCACAGGCTCTCGATCATCGGGATCAGCACGGCCGAGCCGCAGGAGCGGTAAATCTCGAAGTGAAAGCTCTGGTTGAGTGTCACTTCGCGGTCGACATCCTTCTTGTGCTTCAGCGCCCGCATTTCGTCCCATTCGGCCAGAATGGTTTCGATGGTGGCGATCTGGCGCGGACCCATGCGGGCGGCGGCCAGCGCGATCGCCTCGCCCTCGATCAGGATGCGGGCCCGCAGGAGATCATCGAGGCGATCGAGCGTGATTGGCGGCACGCGCACCGAACGATTGGGCAACGCCTCCAGCGCCTTCTCCGTGATCAGCCGTCCGAGCGCCTCGCGCACCGGCATGGTCGAGGTAACCAGCGCATCGGCAAGCCCACGGATGGTCAGCACCTGGCTCGGTTCGAACAGGCCACCGATCAAGGCGCGCCGCAATTCGGAATAGACGCGATCCTGCACCGTTTCGCGGCCGACCGGCGCAAGCTGGGCCGCGATCGCCTCGTTGTTCTTTTCGACGGCAGCCTTTTGCATGGAATTCCGTTCTCGGCCCGTTTTCGGCTTGCGGAGGAAATTAAAGCCGAATATCGTGATCAAAGCAAGTGTGATCACAAATCAAAAATCAGGAGGCGGCGACGATCGTCTTCGGCCAGAGGGTCTGATGAGCGAGGCAGCCAGACGGCAAGGGCGAGAGACCCGTGCGCCGGTGCTGACGGCAAGGAACGTCGTGCGGCGTTTCGGCGGCCTCGTCGCCGTCAAGGATGTCTCGTTCGACGTCAAAGCAGGAGAAATCCTTGGTCTGATCGGGCCAAACGGAGCGGGCAAGACCACCATGTTCGACCTGCTGGCCGGCAGCATATTGCCGACCAGCGGCGACATCCTCCTGAACGGTACGCCCGTTTCCGGCGAAGCCGCTCACCTGCGCATCGGTCGCGGGCTCGGCCGTACCTTCCAGATTCCGCGCCCGCTGCCCAATCTGACGCTGATCGAAAACATCATGCTGGCGGCGCAGGGCCAGGCCGGCGAAAGGCTGCTCGCCAACTTCGTCACGCCGTGGCGGGTGGCGGCGCAGGAAAGAGCCGCCCGGACAAAGGCGCTCGAACTGCTGGAACTCGTCACCCTCACCCACCTCGCCCATCAGCCGGCGCGCGTGCTCTCGGGCGGCCAGCGCAAGCTGCTCGAACTCGCCCGCGTCATGATGGCCGACCCGGCGATCATCCTGCTCGATGAACCGGCGGCCGGCGTCAACGCGACGCTTCTGGAAGTCATCATCGACCGCATCCGCGACATCAATGCGCGCGGCATCACCTTCCTCTTGATCGAGCACAACATCGACATGGTGACGCGGCTCTGCCATCGCGTCCTCGTCATGGCGAGCGGCCAGTTGCTCAGCGAAGGCACGGCGGAAGAAGTCGCCCGCGATCCGCGCGTCATCGAGGCCTACCTCGGAGGCGCGGCGTGAGCGAGACTGTCCTCGATGTCCGTAATCTCGAAGCCGGCTACGAACCCGGCGTGCCGATCGTGCGCGGCGCTTCGATCACCGTGAGCAAGGGGGAGATCGTCGTCGTCCTCGGCCCCAATGGCGCCGGCAAGTCGAGCTTCATCAAGGCGATCGCCGGCCTCGTCCCGATAACCGGCGGCACGGTGTTGCTGGACGGCAAGGACATCACCGCAGCACCTGCCCATACCATGGTGCGGCTTGGCCTCGCCTTCGTGCCGCAGACCGAGAACATCTTTCCGCTGATGTCGGTCGAGGACAATCTCAGGGTCGCCTGCGGCATCCTCGAACGTCGCGAGATCCCTGCCCGCATCGAGGAAATGTATGCTGCCTTCCCAGACCTCGTCCGCCAGCGCCGCACGGCCGCCGGCAATCTGTCGGGAGGCCAACGGCAGATGCTGGCCGTCGCGCGGGCGCTGATCGTCCACCCCAAGGTGCTGGTGCTGGACGAACCGTCCGCCGGCCTGTCACCGAAATTCGTCTCCATGGTGTTCGAAATGCTGGCCGGCATCCGCAAGTCCGGCGTCACCATCCTGCTGGTCGAACAGAACGCCAAGGCAGCCCTTGCCATCGGCGACCGCGCCTATGTGCTGGTCGAGGGCAAGGACCGCCACGAGGGCGTCGCCTCCGAATTGTGGAACGACCCGGTCGTCGCCGAACTCTATCTCGGCCAGCGCCCGCTCAAGACGGAAAAGACGTCACAGGCCGGAAAGGGAGACGCGACATGAGCCTGCAGTTCATCGTCGACGGATTGCTGACCGGCTCGATGATCGGCCTCGGCGCCATCGGCGTGACGCTCACCTATTCGATCCTGCGTTTCTCCAACTTCGCCCATGGCGACTTCATGGCCTGGGGGACCTATGCGACACTGGCCGTGGTCAGCGCCATCGGCGCGACATTCGGCAAGGTGGCGCCGATCGCGCCGCTGTCCTTCGGCTGGCCGCTCATCGTTGCGCTGATCATTGGCATGGCATTCACCGCGCTGCTGGCGCTGCTGCTCGACAAGGTGCTGTTTTCGCGGCTGCGCTCTCAAGGCCAGGCGATCATCGTTGTGATGGCGAGTTTCGGCGCCTCCATGGCACTGCGGAGCCTGCTCGAATTCACCTTCACCTCGCGGCCGACCTATTTCAGCCGGGCCATCCAGATCGCCATGCCGGTTGGCTTCGGCATCCGCATCACGCCCGACCAGATCGCCTTGCTGCTGCTGACCGCTATCCTCGTGCTCGGCGTGCATCTGTTGATGACGCGCACGCAGACCGGCCGCTCGATGCAGGCCTTGAGCCAGAACGCGGCATTGGCGCGCATCGTCGGCATCGATGTCGCCAAGGTGGTGCGCGTCACCTGGATCGTCGGCGGCGCATTGGCCTGCGTGGCCGGCGTGATGATCGGCATTCTGGTGCAGATCCGCCCGTTCATGGGCTTCGACATGCTGCTGCCGATGTTCGCCGCCGCCATCCTCGGCGGTATCGGCAGCATCCCGGGTGCGGTGCTTGGCGGCCTGATCATCGGGCTCGCCGAAGCCGGCGCGGTGCAATTGATCGGCGCCGAATGGCGCGCCGCCGTCTCCTTCATGATCCTGATGGCGGTGCTGTTCGTGCGGCCGATCGGCCTCTTTGGCGTGAGGGAAAGATGATCGATCTCGTCGGCTACGGGGCCTTCTTCCTGACAACCGCGCTGATCTTCTCGCTGGTCACGCTGGGGCTCAATCTGCAATGGGGGCTGACCGGCCTGTTCAATGTCGGCCTCGCCGGCTTCGTCGCCATCGGCGCCTATACGTCCGCACTGCTGACCACGCCAGATGACGCCGCAAGACTGGGCGGCTTCGGCCTGCCTATCCTCGTCGGCTGGCTGGGCGCCATGATCGTCGGCGGCCTTGCCGCGGCGCTGACCGGCGTGGCCACGCTGCGCCTCAGGTCGGACTACCTGGCGATCACCACGTTCGGCGTCGCGGTGGTCGTACAACTGGTCGCGCTCAACGCACAGAAGCTGACCGGCGGGCCGTTCGGCATCGGTTTCGTCCCGCGTCCCTTCGGCAGCCTCGCCGAAACGCCGCTGCTGTTCAACCTGTCCAACCTTGCCGTCGTCTCGGCTGTCACGCTGATCGCCTATCTCGCCCTGGAGCATCTGTCACGCAGCCCGTGGGGCCGCGTGCTCAAGGCGCTGCGGGAGGACGAACGAGCGGCGATTTCGCTCGGCAAGAGCGCGCGCTTCTACCGCGTCCAGGCCTTTGCCGTCGGCGGCGCCATCATGGCGCTGGCCGGCGCGCTGCAGGCGCATTTCACCGGCTTCATCGCGCCGGACAATTATCTGCCGATCCTGACCTTCCAGGTCTGGGTGATGCTGATCGTCGGCGGCTCGGGCAGCAATCTCGGCGCCGTCATCGGCAGCATCCTGGTCTGGGCGATCTGGGCCGGGTCGGGCACGCTGACCAGCGTGCTGTTCCCGCCGGAGCAGCAGGCGCGCGCCGCCTCGCTGCAGATCGTCGCCATCGGCGTCATGCTTTGCGTCATCCTGCTGGTCCGGCCGAACGGGCTGTTCGGCGACAGGCCACGACGGCCACGTTTCGGCAAGCGGGCGAAGCTGGCCGCGGCCAAGAGCAGTTCCAACTCATGAATGCCGTGGTCCGGCAGGAGGCGCATGGCGCCTCGCTCTGGCACGCCATCAGCCGCAGCCCCCGCGAGCGGCCTGCCCTGCATGGCGAGATCGACGTCGACCTCGCCATTGTCGGCGGTGGTTTTTCCGGCCTTTCGACCGCCCTGCACGCCGCCGGAAAAGGCATCTCGGTCGCGGTTCTCGAAGCCGAGATCATCGCCTGGGGCGCGACGGGCCGGAATGCCGGTTTCGTCGTGCCGAACTTCGCCAAGATGGACCCTGACAGCATCCTCGCGCATCTCGGACCGGAGCGAGGCGAAAGGCTGATCGATTTCGCCGCCGGCAGTGCCGACCTTGTCTTCGGCCTGATCCGGCAGCACGGCATCGACTGCGACGCCGTACAGAGCGGCTGGATCCAGCCGGCGCACTCGGCGGCGGCCTTCGAAAAGGTCCAATCACGTGCGCAACAATGGGCCTTGCGGGGCCGGCCTGCCGTAACCCTGGATCGGCAGGAGGTGGAAGCGCTGACCGGCGCGCGCGGCTATGTCGGAGGATGGATGGACCGTTCGGGCGGCGTCATCAATCCGGTCGCCTATGCACGCGGGTTGGCCGATGCGGCGGAAAGGGCGGGCGCGCGGATTTTCGAGCGGACACGTGTGACGTCGGTTGATCGCATGGGCGATGGTTGGTCGCTGAAAACGCCATCGGGCTCAGTGCGCGCGGCCAAGGTGCTGATCGCCACAAACGCTTATGGCGGTCCGCTCTTTCAGACGCTGCAGCGGACCTATTTTCCGCTGAAAGTTTTCCAGATCGCGACAAGGCCCCTGCCACTCGAAACCCGCGCGCGCCTGCTTCCCGGCGGGCAGGGTGTCGGCGACACCAGGCGCAATCTCTTCACCTTCCGCTTCGATGCCGACAACCGACTGATCAGCGGCGGCATGCATATTCTGAGCGCCGGTGCCGACACGCGCGTTCCGCAAACGATCTGGCGGCGGCTCGCCGAGCACCTCGATCTGCCCGACCTGCCGCCGCTTGCCTATAGCTGGTCGGGAATGGCAGCGGTCGAACCGGATTTCCTGCCGCACATCCTGGATCTCGGCCCCGGCCTGATCGCCGGCCGTGCCTGCAATGGACGCGGCATCGCCATGACGACGGCGATGGGCAAGGTACTGGCCGATTGGGCCGCTGGAACCGACGCCGGCGACCTGCCGCTGCCTTTCGCGCCGCCGGCGCCGATCCCGTTCCACGCCCTGCTGCGGCATGCGCCCAACATGCTGCTCGGCTGGAGCATTCTGCGCGACCGGATGGACGAGACGGCATAAGCCGGCCGCGCCTGCCCTGCAATCAGCGCGCCGTGCGAAGATTTTCGGAAAGAACCGCGGCGGCCATTGCGATGTCCTGTTCGAGCGAAACCCGAACGGCGGGGCCATTGCGCTGCTCCAAGGCGGCAACGATCCTGCGATGCGCGTCGTTCGACCGCGGAATGTAGCGATCGGCCTGCATCAACAGCTTGAGATAAGGACCGACCCGGCCCCAGAGGTCGCGGATCATGTTCAACAGGATCGGCGCGCCGGCATGCTGGTAGATGGCGAAGTGGAAGGCCTCGTTCAGCGAGAGATAGGCCTTGGCATCACCGGCCTCGATGGCGCGCTGCATGCCGGCCAGCGTCGCCTGTATGTCCACCAACCCATCTTCCGTCATCAGCGACGCGGCCATCTCACCCGCCAGCCCTTCGACCGCGATACGGATATGGGTCAGTTCCTCGAAAGCAGGGGCCGACAGCAACGGCACAATGATCGAGCGGTTGTTCTGCATCTCGAGCAGCCGTTCGGCGACCAGCCTTTGCAGCGCCTCGCGGATCGGTGTCGTCGAGATGCCGAACGTCTCGGCGAGCTTGCGGATGACGAGCGTCTGGCCCGGGCTGAAGCCGCCTGAAATCAACTCCTGCTTGAGCGCGCCATAGGCGCGATCATTCAGGGTTTGATGTTCGAGCTTCAGCATGCGCGGCCCGCTCTGGTCACCAGTTCGACAAGGCGCGATCGAGCGTCTCGGCCAGCTGCTCGGCATTGTCACGGGCGAACGGCAGCGGCGGCCTGATTTTCAGCACATTGCCGCGCGGACCGCACGACGAGATCAGCACGCCATCCTCGCGCATCGCTTCGACGACGGAAGAGGTCTTGCTGGCAGCCAGCGCCTCATCGCTCCCCGCCGTCAACTCGACGCCGAAATAGAGGCCGTTGTGCCTGACGTTGGCGACCATGCTGTGGCGGCCTTGCAAGGAATCGAGCAAGTCGCGCGTATAGGCGCCGACCGTCCGTGCATTCTCGATCAGCCCCTCGCCTTCGATCACCTCGAGCACGGCGATGCCGACGGCGGCGGCGACCGGATTGCCGCCGAACGTGTTGAAGTAGCCGGTGTTCGAGCCGAAAGAGGAGACGAGCTGAGGCCGCACGATCACCGCACCTATCGGATGCCCGTCGCCGATCGGCTTGCCCATGGTGACGATATCGGGCTCGAGGCCGTAATTGGCGAAGCCCCACATGCCTTGGCCGAGCCGGCCGAAGCCGGACTGGACCTCGTCGGCGATGACGATGCCGCCGGCCTTTCTGACGTGATCCGCCGCCTCGCGCATGACAGAAGCTTCGGGGAAGAAAATGCCGTCGCTGGAAAAGGCCGAGTCGAGCAGCAGCGCGGCCGGGCGGATATTCTGCGCGCGCATATCCTCGATGGCGGCGGCGACATTCCTGGCGAAATCATGCGCGGCGCGGCCATGGTCGCGGAATGTGTCCGGCGCTGCCACGGTCCTGTGCTGTGCCGGCACGCCCTTGGCCCCGACCGCCGCCGGCGACAGCTGCGCGGTCGCGATCGTCGCGCCGTGATAGGCGAAGTCGGTGATGATGACGCCAGTGCCGCCACTCGAATGCTGGGCGATGCGGATGGCAAGGTCGTTGGCCTCGCTGCCGGTGCAGGTGAACATGGCGTGGCCGAGATGCGGCGGCAGGCTGCCGAGCAGTCTTTCCGCGTAATCGAGGATGTTCTCGCTCAAATAGCGGGTATGTGTGTTGAGCGTGGCGGCCTGACCCGACAGCGCCTCGACGACACGCGGATGACAATGCCCGACCGACGCGACGTTATTGTAGGCATCGAGGAATTTGCGCCCGTGCACATCGTAGAGCCAGACGCCGCTGCCGCGCACCAGATGGATCGGGTGGCGGTAGAAGGCGCGGTAGGTCGGCCCAAGCAGCCTGGCGCGGCGTTCAAGCAGGGCCTGCTCCTGTGCTGAGGCGACGGCGTTTGCAGCATATGGCGAGGACTGGGACACGAGCATCTACTCCGGATTGGAATGATCGAGAAAATAGCGGCGGGCGGCGGCTGACGACAGCTCATCCAGCCGTTCGAGCGAGGTCCAGACTTCGGTGGCGAGGCGCAGGACATAATCGCGCTTGGCCGGGAAGCGCTCCGCTTGCCAGCTGGCGATGTTGGCGATGAGCGCAAGGCGGGCACGGATCAGGTGGAAAAGAATGCCGATCTCTTCTGCTTCAAGCGGCTGCACCGACTGGTAGCCGGCGACGAAGCGCGCGGCCGGCGCCAATGGATGACCTTGCGCCGGCCAGCGATAGACGGCGCCGATGGCGAGATCGCAGATCAGCGGCGAATGGATCATGTCGCCGAAATCGAGGATGCCGCTCACCATTTCCGGCCGCGATGCATCCATCACCACATTGTATGAATTCATGTCGTTATGGACGATCTGCGCGCGCAGGCTGGGGATGACCGGCGCCGCATGCTCCTCGAAGGCGTCGATGACGCGCTCGACTATGGCACGGTGGCGAGCATCCGAGATATGCGCCAGCATCGGCCGGGTCTTTGCCACCTTGCGGATGTCCCAGAGAAGGTCGCTGCCGGCGGCCGGGTGGAAGAAGCCGCGCAGTGCCCGCCCGAGCCGGGCGAGGAAGATACCGAGATTGCGATCCTGCGCCGCCGAGGTGGGCGAGCGCGAGAGCAACTGGCCGGGCAGATAGGTGACCAGCCGGATGATGCGCGGCTGGGATCCCTCAATGCTGACCGCAAACTGCGCATCGCCCGCAAGGCTTTTGCGCACCGAGGGGACCGGCAAGGTCGGGTCGACTGCAAGGATATGGTCGAGCGCCTTGTTCTGGAAGTCGGTGAAGCCGGCCTCTTCGGCCGGATGGGAGACCTTCAGGACGAACTCGCCCTCGCCTTCGGTCTGGATGTGGAAATTGTGGTCGCGTTCGCCCGGCAACGGACGCGCGGTGCCGGTCAGCCCGTAGTGTCGGCGCAACAGGGCCAATGCGTCGGCGATCGAAACGTCAGGCGCGTCCTTGGCGAGCGTTTCGCCGAAAGCATCGGGCACTGAGGCATTCATGATCTCACCTCGGGATCGATCGGCTCGAGGCCGCACCAGTCGGCGATGAACAGCGCGATGGTCTGGGTGACCTTGCGCACCGAATCAAGATCGACCGCCTCGTCATAGCCATGCGGCATGCGGCAGATCGGGCCATAGACGATCGCCGGCGTGTCGGCATAGAGGCCGAAGAAGCGCGCATCCGTTGTCGCCGAGGTGACATGCTCCTGCAGCGGCTCGCCCCAGACGGCGGTATGGCTGCGCCGCAGAACGGCTTCCATCTCGTCGGCGCCCTCCAGCACATAGCCCTCGGCCATGAAGCCATTGTAGGTCATCCTGGGCGGGCGATTGGCCAGGAATGGATCGGCGCGGGCCGCATCGGCGATGCAGGCTTCGAGCTCGGCCCTGGCGTCTTCCAGCTTCTGGCCGGGATAGGTCGCGACCCGCATTTCGAAGACGCAGCGCGCCGGAACGCTCGACGTCCATTCGCCGCCTTCGATCTTGCCGAGGTTGAAGCGGATCGGATGCGGATGATCGCAGAAATGCTTGTCGTCGACCTTGCGCGCATTCCAGACGATTTCCAGTTGCTTCAACGCCTGGATGATGACGATGGCCTTTTCGATGGCGTTGGCGCCGGCGGAGAAAGCGCCCGACGCATGCTGCGGATCGCCGTCGACCTCGACCCTGAACCAGATCGGCCCGACCTGTGCCCGCATCAATCGCGGTTCCAGCGGTTCGGGAATGAAGGCAGCGTCGGCACGGTAGCCACGCTGCAGACAAGCGAGCGCGCCATTGCCGGTGCACTCTTCCTCGACCACCGACTGCAGGAACACTTTCGCGGCCGGCTGATAGCCAAGGCTGCGCAAGGCGGCCAGCGCATAGAGACAAGCCGACAGGCCGGCCTTCATGTCGCCGGCGCCACGGCCATGCATCCAGCCATCCTCGATCGCCGGATCGTAGGGGTCACGGGCCCAGCGGTCGAGCGGTCCGGTTGGCACCACATCGATGTGGCTATTGAGGATCAGCGAGCGGCCGGTTGCGTTTCGTGGTGTGTGGGTTGCGACGACATTGAAGGCATCGTCATAGGACACCGCCACCGGCGAAAAACCCGGCAGGCCGCGGATGGCGTCAACGTCGATGCGCCACATGTCGACCGCGTAGCCATCGGCCTCGTAGGCCGCCGCCATGAAGCTCTGCGCGGCGTGCTCCTCGCCGCGTTGAGAGGGAAAGCGTACAAGGTCCGCCAGGAACGCGACCTGCCGCGTGAAGCCGTCGTCAACCGCGCGCAAAATGGCTTCGTCGGCTATACGCTCAGGCATGATGTTCCGCTTTCCCGTGGATGGTGTATCATATCTCATATGCCATTCCTCGCAAATGCAAGTGACAGGGGGACCAAAATCGTGCCCCACCTGTGGAACCTCTTGGCAGGCGAGCACAGAGTTGGCATCAGCTTCTTGCAGGCCGGCAAGGCGGCGCGACGAAAGATCGAGGACAAATGCTGGTCACCGAGGGCACATTGCCGGATGAAGTCACCGATCTCGCGTCCGGTTACCGGCGTGTACCGGCCGGCAAGATCGTCAATGCGGTGACGTGGATGGAGGCGCGCGCGCCAGTGCCGGGTCTCGCCCGACCGCTGGCAATGACCCGTATCACAAAGCCCGACACTGCCTCCTACCGCGCGACCTTCCTCGAGATCGGCGCTCCCTGGCTTTGGGATCGCGCCGCCGAAATGTCGGATGCCGAAATCGCCACGCATTTTTCCGACCCTCGCCAGCATATCTACTACGCTCACGATGAGAGCAGCGCACATGTCGGCATGGTCGAGTTGCGAGTGGCCGAAAACAGCGAGATCGAGATCACCTATTTCGGCCTGCTCCCTTCCTTGACCGGCCGAGGCCTCGGCAAGCGGCTGATGGCCGGCGCGCTCGGTCAGGCATGGAGCCTCGGCCCAAGCCGTATCTGGCTGCACACCAGCAGCATCGATCATCACAGCGTCATCGGTTTCTACAGGGCTTGCGGATTTGAACCGTATGCGGCGGGTTTCGAAATCACCGACGATCCCCGGATCAAGGGAACCTTGCCACGCGATTGCGCGCCGCAAATCCCGCTGATCGAAACGGAATGGATGCCCGGCGTCAGATGAGACCGTCTTCGCGACCAGCCAGCCAGGCATCGCCCCACCATCGCCGGTGGGTACAGCGCGAGACCATCCTGTCGAAGCTGGAGCGGCATGTCGACACGCGCATCGTGCTGTTTGCCGCGCCCGCCGGCTTCGGCAAGTCGACGACGATGACGCAGTGGGCGGCGGAAGTCGCGCGCCACGGCCGGTTGACCGCATGGCTGTCCTGCGAGGCGACGGACAATGACGAAGGGGCCTTCCTGTCGCATCTGGTGGGTGCGTTGCGCCATCTCGTCCAGAGCCCGGCCGAGCTCGACCTCGCCTTCCAGTCGAGCCCGATCCCGCAGCTCGATGTCGTGCTCGCGGCGCTTGTGGCGGGTCTTGCTGCGCGTGACGCTGACATCACCCTTTTCTTCGACGACTACCACGCCATCGAAGCGCCGGCGGTGAAGCGGTTCATGGAGCGGCTGACGCGGCAGGCGCCCGCCAACGTCGTCTTCGTCATCGGTTCGCGCAACCTGCCCGACCTGCAGCTCGGCAAGCTCAGGGTTCTTGGCGACGTTTTCGAAATCGGCCCCGACGATCTGCGCTTCGCCTCGTCCGAAGCCGAAGCGTTCTTCAATGACAAGCTCGGCCTCAGCGTCAGCAGCGGCACGGTGGAGACCCTGTGCTCACGGACCGAAGGCTGGGCCGCCGGCCTGCAACTTGCCTCGCTGTCGCTCAGCGCCGCGCATGCTCCCGAAACCGTCATCGGCAACTTCACCGGCGCCAACCGCAACGTCGCCGACTTCCTGATGGGCGAAGTGTTCCTGGAGCTGCCGCCGGCCTTGGCCAAGTTCCTGCTCCACAGTTCGATCTTCGAGCGCTTCAGCGCCGAGGCGTGCCGGGCTGTGATGCGCGCGGCGGACGCCGAGGCTGATATCGCCGAGATCGAGACCCGCAACCTGTTCCTGGTGCCGCTCGACGAAGAGCGGCGCTGGTTCCGCTATCATCACCTCTTCCACGATTTCCTCAGCAGCGAGATGGAGCGGCGCGAACCGGAGATGATCGCGCCGCTGCACCTTGCGGCTTCGGAATGGTTCGGCGAACGCAAGATGCTGACCGAGGCCATCGGCCATGCGCTTGCCGCCGGCGACCAGGCCCGCGCGGCGGTGTTCGTCGAAAACAACGCGCTCGAGCTCATCGCCCAATGCCAGCTGCTTTACGTGCGCCAGTTGCTAGCGTTGCTGCCCAGGAAACTGGTCGACCAGCGCATCCGGCTGCAACTCGTCGTGCTGTGGTTGGCGGTGCACAGCAGCCAGCCCGAGATCGCCCAGCAGACGCTTAGCAATGCGCGCAAGCTTGTCGAGACCGGGCCAAGCGATAGCAACGATCCGGGCACGCTGACCGGCACCACGATCGAAGCCGAGCTCGCCGTCCTCACCGCCGCCGTCCACAGCACGCTGGAACAGTTCGAGGACGCTCACGACACCGCGCTGACCGCCCGGCGCGTCATTGCGCCCGACGCGTGGTTCATGGAAGGGGCGACCGCCAATGTCATCGGCTACAATCTCTATGCGCTCGGCGACCTCGAAGGAGCATGCGCGGCGGTTGACGCGGCGCGCAAGGCGCACGAGCGAAGCGGCAGCCTGCTCGGCGTCACCATCGCCAATTGCTACATGGCCGTCATCGAGCGCTCGGCAGGCCGCTTGCCCGCCGCCGAACGGCTGCTGCGCAATGCGATCATCGAGGCCAGAACGCGGATCGGCGCGAACTCCTATGCCGAGGCGCTCGCCGGAACGCTGCTTGCCGAACTTGCCTACGAGACCAACGCGTCCGGCGAGGCACTGACGCTGGTCGAGAATCTCGGGCCGTTGATCGAGGGCGCGGCGGTCATCGTCTATCCCCTGGCCAGCGTGCCGACCTATGCCCGCGTGCTGCAGCTGACCGGTCGGGGCGACGTCGCGCTGGACATGCTGGAGCGCGTCTACCAGCGCGTGCGCGGCTCCGTCTACCGCCGCCTCGCTTCAATTCTGGTGCATGATCGCGTCCGGCTGCTGATCGATCAGAACCGCACCGTGGAAGCGCGCGCCCTGCTCGACGAACATCGCCGCGATCGGAGCGAGACCTTCCCAAGCGTTGCCAACGAGTTCGAATACTTCGCCGAAGGCAGGCTGCTGACGGCGGAGAAATCCTATGCCGCAGCTGCGGCGATTTTCGACGATCTGCTGGAGCGAACGAAAAGCAGCGGGCGCATGCGCCGCCACATACTGGCGCTGATCCTGCGCGCCAGGAGCGCCGGCCATGACCCGCGCGAGGCCGATCGCCGTCTCCTCGAAGCGTTGCGTCTTGCGCGGCCCTCCGGCTTCATCCGCTCCTTCGTCGACGAGGGTAGGCCTGTCCTCGAAAGTTTGATGCGGCTGCGGGCAGCTCAGGCGAAGACCGATCCGTCGCTGTCAGCCTATGCGACGCGCATCATCGATGCCGCGCAGACAATGCCGGTGGCAACGCGCAAGCCAGCCGCGCCGGTTGCAGAGAAGGAACAGCTCACTCAGCGCGAGTCCGAGCTGCTGCGCTGCCTGTCGGAAGGCATGTCCAACCGCGATATCGCGGTCGCACTGTCGGTGAGCGAGACGACGGTCAAATGGCACTTGAAGAACATTTTCGGCAAACTCTCGGTGTCGAACCGCGTCCAGGCCGTGCGCGCCGCGCAAGCCGCCGCAAACTTCCGACCCCCTCCGAAAGGAGGGGCATAGATATCCGGCACAACCCTTCTTTGGGGTCGGGCCACGCGATCGTTAGCCTGCTAGCGTCCCTTTGTTTTTAGGAGACGTTGCGGATGGCGACAGGTTACGTTTTTCACGAACAGCTGATGTGGCACGACACCGGCTCCAGCGCCGACATGATGCCTCCCGGCCGTTTCGTGGAGCCTGGCCGACATCTGGAATCGCCCGGGTCGAAGCGCCGGCTCAATAACCTCATCCAGGTCAGCGGCCTGTCGCGTCATCTGGTGCCGATCATTCCCGAGCCGGTCTCGGTCGACGATCTGCTGCGCGTACACACACAGCGCCACGTCGCCGACATCAGGATGCTCAGCGAGCGCGGATCGGGCTTTGCCGGGCCGCAGGCGCCGATCGGCCTCAACAGTTTCGACATCGCGCTACTCTCCGCAGGGACCACCTATGCCGCGACGCGCGCGGTGCTGACCGGCCGCGTCGACAATGCTTACGCGCTGGCGCGCCCGCCGGGGCATCACGCGGAGCCGGACCAGGCAATGGGCAACTGCCTGTTCTCCAACATCGGCGTGTCGGTGCGCCGGCTGCAGCATGAGGGCCTGCTCGGCCGCGCGGCGATAGTCGACTGGGATGTGCATCATGGCAACGGCACCGAGACGGTGTTCTATTCCGATCCGTCGGTGCTGACGATTTCCCTGCACCAGGACAATCTCTATCCGACCGGACGCGGCGCGCTGGCCGACACTGGCAAGGGCGAAGGCGAAGGCTACAACATCAACATCCCCCTGCCGGCCGGCAGCGGGATCGGCGCCTATGAGGCGGCCTTCGACCGCGTCGTCGCTCCGGCGCTGCGCGCCTATAAGCCGGACCTTGTCATCGTCGCTTCCGGCTTCGACGCCTCGGGCTTCGACCCGCTCGGCCGCATGATGCTGAACAGCGAATGCTTCCGGCGCCTCGCGGCGCGCATGGTGGCGCTGGCCGCCGAAGTTTCGAACGGGCGGCTGATGATGACCCATGAAGGCGGCTATTCGGAAGGCTATGTGCCGTTCTGCGGCCATGCCGTCATCGAGACGCTGGCCAATCACCGCACCGAAGTGGTCGACCCGCTGTCGGACCATATCGACGAATGGGCCGGGCAGGAGTTGCAGCCGCATCAGGCTGATGTGATCGATGCCGCCGAAGGCTTGGTCGCCGGCTTGCGCCAACGCCTCGCCGGCGCGGCCTGACGCGATGGATTTTGTCGTCACCACATTGCTCAATGCGCTGACACTGATCAGCATCCTGATGCTGGTCGGGCTCGGGCTGGCGATCAGCTTCGGCCTGATGAACGTCACCAACCTGGCGCATGGCGAGTTCGTCACCGTCGGCGCCTTCGCGGTCTATTTCATCCAGAGCCTGGGCGGTTCCTTCTGGGTCGGGTTGGCCGCCGCACCGATCGCCGGCGCGGTGGTCGGCTCCATCCTGGAATTCGCCATCATCCGCCATCTTTATTCGCGGCCGGTCTCGACCGTGCTCGCCACCTGGGGCGTCAGCCTCATCCTGCAGCAAGGGCTGGAACTGACCTTCGGTCTCGGCGCCAAACCGGTGACGCCACCGATCGAAGGCACGCTCGACCTGTTCTTCACCGTCTATCCGGCGTACCGGCTGATCCTGATCGCGATTGCCATGCTGACCCTGCTCGGCGTCATCCTGCTGATCAACCGGACGTCCTTCGGGCTCGATATCCGCACCGTCATCCAGAACCGCGAAATGGCCGAAGGCGTCGGCATCAACACGCGCCGCACCTACGCCATCGCCTTCACCTTCGGCGCGGCGATTGCAGGTCTTGCCGGCGGGCTGGTTGCGCCGCTGGCGATCGTGCTGCCGCAGATGGGGGTGAACTATCTCGCCAACGCCTTCTTCGTCGTCATCGTCGGTGGCGTCGGCTCGATCGGTGGTCTCGTCGCCGGCAGCGTCTTCGTCGGCGGGCTGACCAGCGTGCTCAATTACCAGATCTCGCCTTCGCTGGCGCAAGCGATCGTGCTGCTCGCCGCCATCGTCGCCGTGCGGCTGCGCCCCAATGGCCTGTTCAACGGGGCGTCGCGATGATCGCCCGGGACCGCAACTGGCTGCTGGTCTTCGCCGTCTGCGCGGCGCTCGCCGTCACCTATCCGTTCTTCGCCGATGGTTACCAGCTGACGGTGATCCGCGACGCGCTCATCTTCGGCCTGTTCGCGGCGAGCCTCGACTTCTTCTGGGGCCGCACCGGCATCCTGTGTTTCGGGCATGCGGCCTTCTTCGGCATTGGCGGCTACATCATGGCGCTGGTCACGCTCAACGATGCGATCCCCTTCGGCAGCCTCCTCGGCGTCATGGGCGCGGTGTCCGGTGCTGCCTTCGTCGCCGCCATCATCGGCTATTTCTTGTTCTTCGGCGGCATCCGTGGCAGCTACTTCACCATCGTCACGCTGGCCATGGGCGTCATCTGCCAGCAGGCCGCCGTCTCCTGGAGTTCGATTACCGGCGGCGACAGCGGGCTGATCGGCATCCCGCCGATCGCGTTCGATGTCGGCGGCCTGCATGTCGACCTCAGCCAGGACGTGCCCTCCTATATCTTCGTGGCCGCCATCGTCGCATTGGTCGTACTGGCGCTATGGTCGATCAGCCGTGGCCGCTGGGGCACGGTGCTGACCGCCATCCAGGACAATGAAGTCCGGGCGGCGGCACTCGGCCACAATGCGCCATTGCGGCTACTCGTCACCTTCATCCTGTCGGCGGCGATCGCCGGGCTTGCCGGCGCACTCTATGTCTGCATGGCGGGGCTGGTCGCGCCCGATCTCTCCGGGCTGCTTCTGTCGACCGAAGTCATCGTCTGGGTGGCTGTCGGCGGACGCGGCACGCTGCTCGGTCCGGTGCTCGGCGCCATCGTCATCCAGCGCGCGCAGCAGACCATCAGCAGCTTCAACCCGAGCCTGTGGCCGCTTCTGCTCGGCTGCGTCTTCGTCATCATCGTCTTTCTGCTGCCCGACGGCATCCTGTCGATCTACGCGCGGTTGAAGAGCCTGTTCAAAGGCCGGAGCCAGGCGCAATGAGCGATGTCCTGCTTCAGGCCGAAAACGTCGGTATCCGGTTCGGCGGGCTTCAAGCGCTCGAAGGGTTGAACCTGACGGTCCGCGACAAGGAACTCTGCTGCATCATCGGGCCGAACGGAGCCGGCAAGAGCACTTTCCTCAACGTGCTGACCGGCACGCTTCGCCCGACGAGTGGCAGCGTTCGCTTCCTCGGCCACGACATAGCCGGCCTGCCGCTGCATCGGATCGCGCGGCTCGGCATCGCCCGCAAGTTCCAGATTCCATCGGTCTTTCCCAGCCTGTCTGTTGAAGACAACCTCAAGGTCGCACGGTGGGGCGCGCCCGCGCCGGCTCGCCCGGTCGGTGAACTGATGGAGCTGGTCGCGCTTGGCAATCGCGCCAGCACGCTGGCCGGCGCGCTGGCGCACGGCCAGAAGCAATGGCTCGAGATCGGCATGGCGCTGGCGATCGAACCGAGGCTGCTGCTGCTCGACGAGCCGACCGCCGGCATGACGCCGCAGGAGACGATGGCGACCGCCGAAATGCTGCTGCGGCTCAAGGGCGAGTTCTCGGTCGTCGCGGTCGAGCACGACATCCGCTTCGTGCGGGCGTTGAACTGCGAAACGCTGGTGCTGCATCAGGGGCGGCGGCTGCGCAGCGGTCCTTTCCACGACATCGAGAGCGACGAGATGGTCCGCGACGTCTATCTGGGGAGGCGCTGACCATGCTGCGGACAGTTGCTGTGTCGGCCGGCTACGGCCTGCTTCCGGTGCTGAACGGGATCGACCTCAGCGTCGCGCCGGGCGAAGTCGTCGGCCTGCTTGGCCGCAACGGTGCCGGCAAGACGACGCTGCTGCGCGTCATCGCCGGCGGCTTGAAGGTAAGCGGCGGAGCGGTGGTTCTCGGCGACAAGGATCTCACGAATGCCGCTGCCTTCCGCCGGGCGCGCGCGGGCATCGCGCATGTGCCGCAGGGCCGTGGCATCTTCAACCAGCTGACCGTGCGGCAGAACCTGGAAGTCGGCACCCGCGCCGCCCGAGATCGCGGCGCCGGCGGCATTCCGGCCGACATCTTCGGCTATTTTCCGATCCTGCGCGAACGCGAGGCGCAGGTCGCCGGCACCCTTTCGGGTGGCCAGCAGCAGATGCTCGCTATCGGCCGCGCGCTGTGCGGCCTACCGTCGGTGCTGCTGCTCGACGAACCCTCGGAAGGCATCCAGCCGAACATCGTGCAGTCGATCGCCGAACTGGTGCCGCGCATCGCCCGCGAGCGCGGCATCGCGATTGTCCTCGTCGAACAGAATCTCGATCTCGTTCTCAAGGCGGCGGACCGCTGCCTGGTGATGGAGAAGGGCAGGATCGTGCACGAAGGCACCCCTGAGGTGTTCGCCGACGAGACCCTGCTGAAAGACCTCTTGGCTTTGTAAGGCGTGCATGGGGCGCGCCTGGACTGGAAGGGAACACAACAATGATAAGCAGAAGAACTGTCCTGAAATCAGGCGCCGCCGCCGCCTTCGCCATGATCGGCGCGCCATCGATCCTGCGTGCCGCCGACACCGTCAAGGTCGGTCTGTCGATCCCGATCACCGGGCTGCAGGCGATCCTCGGCGAGACGCTGCTCAATTGCTACAAGCTGGCCGCCGCCGAACTCAATGCCGCCAACGGCATTGGCGGCCGCCAGGTCGAATTGTTCATCGAGGACAACCAGACCACGACCAAGGGCTCGATCGACAAGGCGCGCAAGCTCCTCAACGAAGACAAGGTCGACGTGATCATGGGCACGATCATTTCGCCCGAGCGGAGTGCAACGCTTTCCGTGACCTCGAAGGCCAAGAAGCTTTTCTTCTATCCAACCAATTTCGAAGGCGGCGAATGCAACCGCTACTTCGTGGCCACCGGTCCGATCCCGATGCAGCAGGTCGACCCGATGATGCCGTGGGTCGCCGAGAATCTCGGCAAGACCATCTACATCATGGCCTCCGACTATGCCTGGCCGCAGAAGATGACCGAGGCGATCACGGCTGCCTACGAGAAGGCCGGCGGCAAGATCATCGGCGCCGACTATTATCCGTTCGGCACCACGGATTTTGGCCCCGCCTTCCAGAAAATCAAGTCGCTGAAGCCCGATGTCGTCTGGTCGATGGTGGTCGGCAACGACGCCGTCACCCAGCTCAAGCAATATCGCAGCTTCGACATCAAGCAGCCGCTGATCGCGCCGCTCGACGAGGTCTTCAACAAGGATGCGCTGCCGCCCGGCGTCGCCGCCGGTACCTATGCGCCGCAGCCCTACTGGATGGCGCTCGACAACCCGGTCAACAAGAAGTTCATCTCGAGCTTCCGCGAAAAATTCGGCCAGGAGAAGATGATCAACGGCATCGGCGAAGCCGGCTATAACGGCCTGCATCTCTATGCGCTGGCCGCCGAGAAGGCCGGATCGCTGAAGGACGACGATGTGCTCAAGGCACTGCCGACGATCGAGTTCGATGCACCGCAAGGCAAGATCCGCGTCGATGCCAGCAACAATCACACGCTCTGCCATTCCTATGTCGGCAAGGCGGCGGCGGACGGTATCAGCTACGAGATCGTCAAGGATTTCGGCACGATCGCCCCGGTGACGCCTTACTGCAAGCTATAGGACGTCCGGCTGCGCGGCGATCGGGACTTTGTCCACGCCGCGCAGCCGTCTTGATCGGCAACTGTCAGGTCGACCGCGGCGCCGGCAGCCGCTGGCGCAATTCGTCGACGAGCACCCTGATGTTCTCGGAATAGTCGACAGGCACGACGACGAGATGCACGCCGCCGCCGGCGAATGCCTGCCCCAGCGCGGGCCGAAGGTCGGCGATGGCATCGACCCTCGTCCCCTTGGCGCCGTAGGCCTCGGCATATCTGACGAAGTCGGGGTTGCCGAAGGTCATGCCGAAATCCGGGAACTCATCGACCGCCTGCTTCCAGCGGATCATGCCGTAGGCATGGTCTTCCAGCAGCAGGACGACGAGGTTGAGCTTGAGCCGGACCGCGGTTTCCAACTCCTGGCTGTTCATCATGAAGCCGCCGTCGCCGCAGATGGCCATGACACGGCGCTTGGGATAGAGCAGTGCCGCCATCATCGCCGACGGCAGGCCCGCGCCCATGGTGGCAAGCGCATTGTCGAGCAGCAGCGTGTTGGCCATGCGCGTGCGGTAGTTGCGCGCGAACCAGATCTTGTACATGCCGTTGTCGAGGGCGAGGATCCCGTCCGCAGGCATCACCGCGCGCACGTCGTGCACGATGCGCTGCGGCGTGAAGCGGTCTTCGGTGGCGCGCGCGGCGATGCGGCTCAAAATGCCTTCCCGCAGCGGCAGCAGGGCCTGGGCGTTGGGGATCTTGCCTTCGACACGATCGGCCAGCAGCGCCAGCGAAGGGCCGAGATCGCCGACGATCTCGGCCTGCGGAAAATAGACCTGCTCGACATCGGCCGATTGGTACCCGACATGGATGACCTTCGGTCCGTTCGCGCCCATGATGAAGGGCGGTTTCTCGACCGTGTCGTGGCCGATGGTGATGATCAGGTCGGCCTGTTCGATGGCCTCGTGCACATAATCGCGTTCCGAAAGCGCCGCCGTTCCCATGTAGAGTTCAGTGCCGCCTGGCACGGTGCCCTTGCCCATCTGCGTGGTGAAATAGGGAATTTGCGTGCGCAGCACGAACTGGGCGATATCAGGGGTCACGCGCGGGCGTGACGCCGCCGCGCCGAACATCAGCAGCGGACGCTTGGCCTCCATGATCATGCGGGCGGCGCGATCGAGCGCGTCCGGGCTGGCCAGAGGCAGGTCGACCGGATGCGTCGGCACCAGAGCCACCGGCTCGCACTCGGCCGCCGCGATGTCTTCCGGCAGTTCCAGATGCACGGGGCCGGGGCGCTCTTCCTGGGCAACGCGGAAGGCCTCGCGCACCAGCGAGGGGATCATCTTCGGCGAGACGATCTGGCGCGACAGCTTGGTCAGCGGCTTCATCGCCGCGACGATGTCGACGATCTGGAAGCGTGCCTGCCGGGACGACAGGATGCCTTTCTGGCCGGTGATCATGATCATCGGCATGGCGCCGAGCAGCGCGTAGGCGGAGCCGGTCGTCAGATTGAGCGCGCCCGGACCAAGCGTGGTGATGCACACGCCCGGCTTGCCGGTGAGCCTGCCATAGGTGGCGGCCATGAAGGCGGCCGCCTGCTCGTGGCGGGTCAGGATCAGCTGGATCGACGAGCGGCGGATCGATTCGACGATGTCGAGGTTTTCTTCGCCCGGAATGCCGAAAATCCGCTCGACCCCTTCGTTCTCGAGGGCCGCCACGAACAGATCCGAACCTTTGGTCATGAACTGTCTCTCCTGCAATGCGCATATCCCGTCAGCCATCTTATGGCACCGGAACGCTACACCTCAAAGAGACTGTCTTCGACTGCGGATCAGCGGCACAGTCCGGCAACATCGCGGTGATGTTCAAGCCGTAGCCGTCACGAGCGTCAGCGCGGCTGCCGAATGACCGCGCTTGAAAGATCATATCCGCGATAGCGGACAAATCATTCTTGCGACGCCCTTGAAGGCCCGGCCCTCCAGTCCTAAATCCCGGTTGCGGGCCGGGCCCCTCTGACTGCCGCTTTCAGCGGCTGTGATGTCGGACCGCTATAACGGGCCCCTTTCCATTATTTCGGTCGAGCGGGCTCATTCTAAAAAAGGTTTGGAGCCCCTGATGACATCTTCCCTGCTTGGTATGGTTTGCCCCTCCTGCCGCGTCGCGCTCGTGATGAGCGAACGCCAAGGTATCGAGATCGACTATTGTCCGCAGTGCCGCGGCGTTTGGCTGGATCGCGGGGAGCTCGACAAGATCATCGAGCGGTCGAGCAAGGACGCGGCGCCCGCACCGCAGCCGCGGCCTGCACCGTTCGCCCAGCCGCAATACAGCCAAGGCCGCGATGACGATTATTCCCGCTCGCATGGCCACCGCTATCCGAAGCGCAAGAAGTCATTCTTCGAAGAGTTGTTCGATTGACCTTGCGAGGCCGGCCCCTGCAGGGCCGGCGTTTGCCGAAAACGTCCGAAACCGCATCGACAAAGGTCCACGCCGATGAATTCCCGCACAAGCCGATTTGCCGCTCTCTTTGCAGGTTTGTTCCTCGCATTCTCCATGGTCGCGATCGATCATGCCGAGGCCCGTCGCGGCGGCAGCTTCGGCAGTCGCGGCACGCGTACGTTCCAATCGGCGCCGCCGACCAGGACCGCGCCGGCGCCGACCGCGCCGGTCGAGCGTTCGATGACGCCCAACACCGGCGTGAACACCGCTGCCCGGCAGCCGCAGGCCGGCCTGCAGAGGCCCGGCTTCTTTAGCGGCTTCGGCGGAACCATGATGCGCGGCCTGCTGATTGGCGGCCTGGTCGGGCTGCTGCTCGGCCAAGGCTTCGGCGGTCTGGCCGGCATGTTCGGCTTCCTGCTTCAGGCCCTGCTCATCGGCGGTGCGATCATGCTGGCGATCAGGTTCTTCCGGTCGCAATCCGCGCGTGGTCCCGCGCTCGCCGGAGCCGGAGCCGGCAACGGCCAGGCTTCGCGGTTTGAAAACCGCGCAAATGGTGCGGACACGGCACGTCCCTTCACGATTCCCGGTTTTGGCGGCGGTTCAGGGGAAAGCTCCCCGGCCACCGGTTCCGAGGAGATCACGCTGGCCCAGACGGATCTCGACGCCTTCCAGCAGCTGTTGACCGATGTGCAGGAAGCCTTTGGGCGTGAAGACCATGCCGCGTTGCGCCGATTGGTGACCCCCGAAATGGTGTCCTATCTGTCGGAGGAATTGGCCGAAAATGCCCAGAAGGGCCTCAGGA
This sequence comes from Mesorhizobium sp. B4-1-4, assembly GCF_006439395.2. Classification (NCBI taxonomy): domain Bacteria; kingdom Pseudomonadati; phylum Pseudomonadota; class Alphaproteobacteria; order Hyphomicrobiales; family Phyllobacteriaceae; genus Mesorhizobium; species Mesorhizobium sp. B4-1-4. Next base: position 560,619 of record NZ_CP083950.1, on the reverse strand, counting down.
ACGACGTGTCCGACGTCACCCTGCTGCAGGCCGACATCGCCGAAAGCTGGCGCGAGGACGACCGCGACTATGCCACGGCCGCGCTACGCTATGAGTCGCGCGATGTGATGCGCGATCGAGCCAGCGGCAAGGTGGTCGAGGGCGACGAAGGCCATCCGACAGATACGACCGAACTGTGGACGTTCACGCGTCAGAACGGCTCAAGCTGGAAGCTCTCGGCAATCCAGCAGGCTTGATCCGGATCACCTTCGGCTGCTGCTTTGACTACGAAAATTGGCGGCTTTGCCGGTGCTCAAGCGACGATTTTGACGCACATCGGCGTGCCGATCTCGATGGCCCGCCCGGTGTCGGTCAGCAGGCCGCTGTCGGCATCGCGGGCGAAGATCGAGATACGGTCCGCGTTCTGGTTGGCGGAAAACAGGTGGCCGCCTGACGGCGTCAGTGCGAGGTTGCGCGGCGTCGTACCGCCGCAAGGGATATAGCCGACGAGGCTCAACGCGCCGGTGTTCTGGTCGACGGCCATGATCACGACGCTGTCATGGCCACGATTGGAGCCGTAGACGAAACGGCCATCCGGCGAGATCTGGATATCGGCGCAGTGGTTGCTGTCGCGAACCTCGGCCGGGACTGCAGGCTTGGCGTCGATCACCGAAAGCCTGCCGCTGGCTTGGTCCAACGCCATCGACACCACGGTCGAATCCAGCTCGTTCATGACAAAGACGAAGCGCCCGTTTGGGTGCAGGGCAATGTGGCGCGGGCCGGCGCCCGGCGGCAAAGCGGATTCGGCTGACTTCGTCAGGCTTCCATCTGGCCCGATCCGATAGGACACCAGCCTGTCGATGCCGAGGTCGGCGACGATCGCCGTCCCCCCGCCAATAGTTTCGGTGACGCTGTGGGCGTGCGAGCGCTCCTGCCGTGCAGCATTCGGCCCGGTGCCTTTGTGCGACACGCTGGCGAGCGGCGCGGACAGCGCGCCATCCCTTTCGAAACCATAGACAGCGACGGCACGGTCCGGACCGCCCTCGCCTATGCCGTAATTCGCGACAAGCAGTTTCGTGCCGTCACGGGTGATGGTGTTGTGGGCGGTGATGCTGCCGAGGGAGGGCTGCTTGTTGAGGTAGTTCAGCGCATTCGAGGCGCGATCGAAGCCGTAAGCGGAGACAGTTCCCTCGCGCCAGGTGAACACTTCCGAATTGACGTAGATGCGCGAACCGTCCGGGGTGACCGACAGGAATGTCGGGTTGTCGACGTCGTTGGTCTCGGCCAGTTTCCGGATTTCCAGCGTTTGCTCGTCGAAGCTGTAAACGCCGAGGCCGACGCCCCGCGCGCCCTGAAAATAGGGCGCCTCGCGGTTCAGGCTACCGACAAAGACCAGCCGCGCGTTGCTCATGATTTTCCTCCCCTGCCCGCCGGCGCTTCAGCGCGCCAGCGCCCAAAATTTCGCCTGTCCTCGCTTGCAACGCAATCCCATATGTGAAAATACTATTTACAAAAGAAGATTGCCGGGAGGAGATGTCGTGCATTCGAACGCTTTGAGGCGTGTTCAAACGATTGCTCGAAGCCTCCTGCGAGAGCGCCGGAGCCATCACCATGAATGATTTCGCCCCCACTGTCGGCGTCGCTTCGACATACCCCAAAAACATGCCTGAAGAGCACGCCGCCTTGCCGGTGTGGAACGCGGAAAACTGGTTCTATGAGGACTGGCCGGTCGGCCAGAAAATCCGCTCGTTGCGGCGCACGATGGCGGAAGGCGACAGCCATCTTTTCAATACGCTGGTTCTCGACATCCACCCCTATGTGCAGGACCAGATGTTTGCCGAAAGCGAAGGCGTATTCGGCAAGCGGCTGATCGCCGGCGCCTTCGTCTTTTCGGCGGGGCTGGGGCTGGTCGCAACCAACTGCGTCAATGCTTTTTCCTATGGCTACGACAAGCTGCGGTTCATCAAGCCTGTCTTCATCGGCGACACGATCTATTCGATCCGCTCCAATCTCGACAAGAAGCCCCGCTACAAGGAGATGGGGCTGATCCGCGCCAGCTACGAAGTGTTCAAGGGCGAAGGCGAACTCGTTCTCTACTGCGAGCATCTGCAAACGGTGAAGTACCGCAACCCGGCCGATTTCGCCGGCAGGACGGAGAGATAGAGATGGCAGCCGAATTGCCGCTTGCCGGCCTCGTCGTCGTCGATATGAGCCAGTTCCTGTCCGGGCCTTACTGCTCGCTCAGGCTGCTCGATCTCGGTGCCCGCGTCATCAAGATCGAGCGTCCTGACGGCGGCGACCTGTCGCGCCGGCTCTATCTCAGCGACACCGAGATCGGCGGCGATTCCACCATCTTCCATGCCATCAACCGGGCCAAGGAAAGCCTCGCCATCGATCTGAAGAACGAAGCTGACCTCGAGGCGTTGCGCGGATTGCTGGCCAAGGCGGATGTGCTGATCCAGAATTTCCGGCCTGGGGTCATCGAGCGCCTCGGCCTCGACTACGAGGCCGTGCGCAAGATCAACCCGCGGCTCGTCTATGCCTCGATCAGCGGCTATGGCGAGGAAGGCCCATGGGTGAAACGCCCCGGCCAGGACCTGCTGGCGCAGTCGCGCTCCGGCGTCATGTGGCTGAACGGCGACGAGGACCAGGGGCCGGTGCCGTTCGGGCTCGCCATCGGCGACATGCTGGCGGGCGCGGCCTGCGCGCAAGGCATCCTGGCCGCACTGGTGCGGCGCGGCATCACCGGCCAGGGCAGCCATATCGAGACCAGCCTTCTGGAGGCATTGGTCGACTTCCAGTTCGAGGTGCTGACCACGCATCTCAATGACGGCCGCCGCTTGCCTAGGCGCTCGAGCTTCCGCAGCGCGCACGCCTATCTCTCGGCGCCATACGGCGTCTATCCGGCCAAGGATGGTTATCTCGCCATCGCCATGACACCGATCCCCAAATTGGCCGATCTGCTGTCGCTGAACGAACTGGCGCCATATCGCGACAAGCCGGCATCCTGGTTTACGGCCCGCGACGACATCAAGGCGATCATCGCGCAGAGGATCGCCACCAAAACAATCGACGAATGGCTTGCCATTCTGGAGCCGGCCGACATCTGGTGCGCCAAGGTGCTGACCTGGCCGGAAATGCTGGCGAGCGAGGGTTTTCAATCTCTCGACATGCTGCAGACGGTGACGCGCGAGGACGATGTTTCCGTCCTCACCACCCGTTCGCCGCTCAGGGTCGACGGTATCAGGGCCAAGGTCGACCGCGCGGCGCCACGCATCGGCGAGCATAGCGTGGCAATCCGCGAGGAGTTCGGCCTGTGAGCGCACCCTCGCTCAAGGGCATGACCTGGAGCCATCCGCGCGGCCACGATCCGATGGTCGCGTGCTCGGCGCTGTGGCGGGAGCGAACCGGCGTTGCGATCGAATGGGACAAGCGCTCGCTGCAGGATTTCGAATCCTTCCCCGTCGAGGAGCTGGCGCGCGCCTACGACCTGATTGTCATCGACCATCCGCATGTCGGCCAGATCACGGCGGAGTGCTGTCTCGAACCCCTCGACATCGCGGGCCGCGAGGCCGAGCGCGCAGTACTTGCCGCAGGCAGTGTCGGCCAGTCCTATCCAAGCTACGCCTGGCAAGACCGGCAATGGGCCTTTCCCATCGATGCGGCGACGCAGGTCCAGGCCTGGCGGCCGGATGCGCTCGATGCGCCGCCAGCGACATGGAGCGAAGTGCTCGATCTCACCCGGCAAGGCCGTGTGCTGCTGCCGCTGCGGCCGCCGCATTGCCTGATGACCTTCTACACGCTGGCCGGTAATCTCGGGCATCCCTGCGCGACCGATCCGTCGCGCGACCTGATCGATGTCGAGACGGGCAGCGAAGTCTTCGAGAGGATGCGCGAGATGGCCGCGCTGCTCGATCCTGCCTGCTTCGAGATGGATCCGATTGCCGTCTCCGAACGCATGGCGGAGGCCGGCTCCCGGATCGTCTGCGCGCCGCTCATCTATGGTTACGTCTCCTATGCGATGGCCGGGTTTCGCCCAAATCGGCTGGCCTTTGCCGACATCCCGGTCATCGGGAACGCTGGTCCGGTCGGCTCGGCGCTCGGTGGCACCGGGATCGCTGTATCGGCCTTCTCAAAGGCGAAGGAGGCCGCGATCGATTTCGCCTACTGGATCTCCAGCGGCGACGTCCAACGCGGTCCCTATGCTGCCGCTGGCGGTCAGCCGGGCCATGCCGCTGCCTGGGAAGACCAGGCCGTCAATGCGGCGGCCGGCAATTTCTACAGGGATACGCGTGCCACGCTCGAGGGCGCTTGGGTGCGACCGCGCCATGACGGCTATATGGCTTTCCAGCAAGCGGCGTCCGATCGCGTCAATTCCGGCGTGACTTCAGGCCACCCCGCCGGCCAGGTCGTCGCCGATCTCAATCGCCTGTTCCGGGAAAGTAACCCAGTGCAGGTGTCCGGCGCTGCCGGTGGAGGAGCCTGAACCAAAACCGAACGGAGGAGACAATAATGAAAAACACGATCCGCGGCCTGCTGGCCGCAACCGCTCTCGCCTCACTTGCAACGACTGCCTTTGCCGAGGATATCCAGGGCGTCATCGGCGGACTGCCGATCGAACTCAAGGCGCAGTATGACGGCGCGCCGCAGAAGGTGCTGGGTTCGGCCTGGGACAATTTCACCCCGCCGCCGAAGCCATGGAAATGGTGCCACTCGGAATCCTACCAGGGCAATCCGTGGCGGGTGACGGTGACCAAGGAGTTGAAGCGCCTGGTCGACGGGCTGATTGCCGACGGCACCGTATCCAGCTTCGAAGTGTCGGATTCCAACAACGATGCCAGCCAGCAGATCAACCAGATCCGCGCCTTCATCGACAAGAAATGCTCGATCATCACCTCGATCCCGGGCTCGGCGACAGCGCTCGACGACGCCATCGACGCGGCTGCCAAGGCCGGCATCCCGTTCATCACGGCTGCTGGCTCGGTAACCAGCCCGAACGCGATCAATGTCGATTCCAACTATGCGCGCTGGGGCTATGACATGATGACGGCGATCGGCAAGGCCGAGCCGGATGGCGCCAGCATCCTGCTGGTCGAAGGCATTGCCGGCCACCCGATCGTGGTGCAGGAGCGCCAGGGCGCGGACAAGGCGCTGGCGGAAAATCCGAAGCTGAAGATCTCGCGTACCGTCAACGGAAACTGGACGGCCAACGTCACCAAGACGGTCGTGCTGCAGGCGATCGCCACCAATCCGGCGCCGATCGACGCGGTGTGGACGACCGGCAGCGAAAGCCGTGTCGTCGCAGAGGCCTTCGCCGAGGCTGGCCGGCCGGCGCCGCTGATCACCGGTTCGATCACGGGTGATGCTTTGGGCTACTGGAAAGCCAATCCGGACAAGTATCGTTTCGAAGGCCATGCGGTGCTGCCGCATTGGACCGCCGAGACGCTGTTCCGCGTTGGCGAGCGTATGCTGGACGGGCAGAAGCCGAAGCTGAACACGCTGCTGATCCCGATCCCGCCGGTTCACAACGCCGATCTCGGCGCCTGGTATAAGGACTGCATGACGCCGGATGCCGTCTCGATCTTTCCGATCCCGCCGAAGGACCCGATGCCGGAGGAATGGCTCGACACCTATTTCTCCAACCCCGCACCGACCAAGGGTTGGGATTATTCGAAGGTGCCCGACGCCTGCGCGAAGTAACGCCTGCGACAGACAAACCCAACGAGCCGGCTCCTTTCAGGGGAGCCGGCTTGCCAGCTTCGAAACACGGCATGCTTGAAATCAGGAACATATCCAAACGCTATGGCGAGACGGTCGCGCTCGCGGACGCTTCGATCGCGTTCCGGGCAGGGACCATCCACACCATCCTGGGCGAGAACGGCTCGGGCAAGAGCACGATGGTCAAGCTCTTGTCCGGAATCGTGCAGCCGGACAGCGGTACGATCCTGCTGCAGGGCGAGCCTTTTTCGGGCAGCAACCCTTCGGCCTTCCAGGGGCAAGGCTTCGCCACGGTGTTTCAGGAAGTACTGATCGCACCGGACCGCAGCGTGACCGACAACATCCTGCTCGGCCTCGATGGGCTGCTCCGGCGCGTCGTGCCGCGCAACGAACGCCGCGACCGGGCGGCCGCCGCGCTCAAGCGCTTCGCGGTTACCGACATGCCTCTCGACAAGCCAGCCGGCCTGTTGCCGCTCGCCGCACAGCAACTCGTCGTTCTCGCCCGTGCGGTCGTGCGCAATCCAAAGGTACTGATCCTCGACGAAGTCACCGCCGCGCTCGACTTCGCCGACCGTGAATCCGTCTTTTTGCTGATGAGGACCCTTGCCGGCGAAGGCTGCCTCATCCTGTTCATTACGCACCGCATGGACGAGGTGATGTCGCTTTCGGATCGTATCTCGATCCTTCGCGGCGGCAGCGTGGTGCGCACCGAAGAGCGGGGCGCTTCGACGCCCGCTGAACTGTTGAAGGCAATGGCACCGCGCACGGCGGCGGAGCTGGCGCATGGCTGATCGCGCCGCCTCAGATTTTCGCGGGCTCGCCATCCGCGACCTCGTCATCGCGGCTGAAGCCAACCCGATCACGCAATTGATCGCTCCCGGCGAGATCGTCGGGCTTGCCGGCCTCGATGGTCACGGCCAGGAAGTGTTCCTCAAGATGCTTGCGGGCCTGACGCCGCCGCTCGGCGGCTCGATCGAGTTGGCCCTGCCCGGCGCGTCGCACAAGATCATCGGGTTCCGCAGAGCCGTTGCCAGCGGCATCGCCTATCTGCCACGCGACCGGCGCGCAAACGGCATCTTTCCGACACAGTCGGTGCTCGACAATTTCGCCGTCGCGACGCTTTCGCGCGATACACGCCTCGGCCTGATCAGCCCGGCGGCGCGCAAGGCGCGCTATGAGATCTACCGCGAAAGGCTGTCCATTTCGGCACCCCGACCCGATGCGCCGATCAACACGTTGTCGGGCGGCAACCAGCAGAAAGTGCTGCTGGCACGGGCGTTGGCGCTGCAGCCATCGATCCTGCTTCTCAACGATCCCACGCGCGGCGTCGACGTGGCGACCCGGCATGTTCTCTATGATGTCTTTCGCGGTCTCGCCGCCGACGGCATGGGGCTGATCATCCTGTCCAGCGAAATCGAGGAGATTCTTCTGCTTTGTGGTCGCGTGCTGGTGTTCAGGGAAAACGAGGTTGCCGCGGAAATCTCGGGTGAAGCCATGAATACCGATAACGTGATAGCAGCCATGTTCGGACGCGCGGCATGAATCCGCGCCTTTCGTCTCTTTCGCGAAGCGTCGGCTTCGCTGTCGTGCTGCTGGCCATCCTGCTTGCGGTCAATCTCATCCTTAGCCCGGCGCGCTTCCAGCCGGGGTCCTGGGGCGCACTGGTCGGACTGGCCGCTCCCTTGATCGGCGCGGCAATCGCCTCGACGCCGGTGATCCTCGCCGGCCGTGGCGGCATCGACATTTCGGTCGGGCCGCTGATGGGTTTCGTCAATGCTGTCGTGATCCAGGTGCTTTTCCTCAAGGCAGGCATCTCGTCGCCCCTGTTGCTTGTGCCGGCGGCCCTGCTCATCGGCGCGCTGGTCGGCGCGGCGAACGGTTTCCTGGCGACGGTGGTGCGCATCCAGCCGATCGTGGCCACGCTCGGCACCTATCTGATCCTCACCGGCATTACGCTGACGATCCTGCCGGCGCCAATCGGCCCGGCGCCGGCATGGCTCAAGGCGCTGGCCGGGCCGCTGTCGCTGCTGCCGCTTCTATTGATGTTCATCGCCTGGTGGCTGGTGCGGCGCACGCCCTATTACGATCAGCTTATGGCGGTCGGCAGCGACGACCGCGCGGCCTACACCGCCGGCGTCGATGTCACGCGCGTACGCTTCATCGCCTATGTCATGGCGGGCATCCTAGCCGGCTGCGCCGGGCTGATGCTGACCGCGCTGATCGGCTCCGCCGATCCCAATATCGGGCCGACCTACACGCTGATCGCCATCGCCGCCGTCGCGCTGGGCGGCGTCAGCCTCGCCGGCGGACGTGGCGGCGTGGCAGGCGCCGCTGTCGGCGCCGTCGACATCTTCCTGTTGCAGAGCGTGTTGACGACCTTCAACGTCTCCACCTTCGTGCTGCAGATCGCCTATGGCGCCATCCTGGTGCTGGCGGTGATGCTGACCGCGCTGCAGGAACGTCTTGCCACGAGGGGGCGCTGACATGGCCAGCCGGAACCTGTTCGCGACAACCAATGCCCGCGTCATCGGCGCCTTCGGTGTCGCGGCGCTTCTGCACCTTGCCGGCACGATTCTTATCCCGGGCTATTCGGCCCCGTTCGCGGTACGCGCCATGCTGGTGCTGGCGTCGCTGCTGGCTGTCGCCTCGATCGGACAGACGCTGGTCGTCATCATGGGTGGCATCGATCTTTCGATCCCCTTCGTCATCGGCTTCGCCAATGTCGTGGCGGCACAGCTCTATGGCGACGGCTGGAACTTCTTTCTCGTCTGCGGCCTCGTCGGCGTGCTGGCGCTGGTCATCGGCGGACTGAACGGCCTGATCTCGCGCAGTTTGGACATCCAGCCGCTTATCGTCACCCTCGGCATCGGCATGATCGTGCAGGGGCTGGTGCTGTTGTGGACCGCCGGCTTCCCGTCAGGCTCCGCGCCACCGGTGGTTTCCAGCTTCGTATCGATCGGCGGATCGGCCGGCCCCCTGCCCGTTCCGTGGCTGGTGCCCAGTCTCGTCGTGGTGGCGGCGTTCGTCGTGCTGGTGCTGGAGCGGACGCCTTATGGACGACGGCTCTACGCACTGGGCAGCAATCCGGGCGCCGCGCCGCTGGCATTGATCGATCCCGTTCGCATGTGGGTGGTCACCTATGCGGCAAGCGCCTTCTTCGCAGCTGTCGCGGGCGTGCTGCTGCTCGGCTTCACCGGCTCGGCCTATGGCGATGTCGGCCAACCCTATCTGTTCCAGACCATCGCGGCCGTCGTCGTCGGCGGCGCCGCGCTGGTCGGCGGGCGCGGCAGCTATCTCGGCACGATCGCCGGGGTGCTGGTGCTGACTGAAATCAACACGCTGCTGATCGGGCTCGGCTTCCAGCCCTCGGCTGTGCAGGCCGCGCTCGGCCTCATCATCGTGCTGCTGGTCTCGCTCTACGGCCGCGAGCGGCACGTCTCGACGACCATCTGAAGGCGACTATTCCAACCGCCACAGCTTGCGGGCATTTGCCGATAGCAGCCTGTCGCGTTCCGAGACGCCGCAGCCGGAAAGCAGCGCATGGGTGGCGGCCACCCAGGTCGAGAGGCCGCCACCAAGCGTGCAGACCGGCCAATCGCTGCCCCAGACGACGCGGTCCCAGCCAAACGAACGAACCGTGTGTTCGACATAGGGCCGCAGGGTGTCGACGGTCCAACTGCCGGGATCCGCGTAAGCGACCACGCCAGAAATCTTGGCCATGACATTCGGCCGGCGCGCGATCTCGCCCATGTGCTCGCGCCAGGGGTGCTCGCCCCCGCCCTTGATGTCGGGGACGCCGCAATGATCGAGCACGAACTGAACGTCGGGCGCCAGGTTGGCAAGGGCAATGGCCTTGGGAATTTGATGTGGCAGCACGACCAGATCGAAGGTCAGGCCAGTGCCGCCAAGCCGCTTGATGTTATCGCGAAACAGCGCAGCTTCCGACAAGTCATCGGGCACGACGTGGAGGACGCGACGGAAGCCCTTGACGAAGTGATTTGTCCGCTGCCGCTCGAGATAGGCGGCAAAGCCAGGCTCTTCCGGCCGGCAGGACGCAATCGCCCCGGCCAGCATGCTGCCCGGCTGCCGCGACAGCCCTTCGACCCTGGTCGTCTCCGCCTCGATGTCGGCCGCATCGACATCGACCTCCATATGCAGCACGCGTTCGACACCGACCCGCCGCGCCTCCGCGGCGTACTCGTCATAGGAGAAATCACGGTTAAGCGCCGGCACACCGGCAAGCCAGGGATAGCGCAAGGCCGAGCGATCGATGAGATGCAGATGGGTGTCGATGATCATGGTGAGGCTCCTCCCTCCAGCATTTTCAAATCATCTCACGGAGGAATTCTTCATTCAAATAAGAATTCATGCCGCCGCGCCGACAGCCGATCCAGCCAAGTGCGACAGCTTCCCGGTCGTGGCCAGCAAAAGCTCGATGGTCCTGGTCATATCCGGTGCCGAAGGCGTGTTGATCACGCTGATGTAGGGAATCGACAGTGCCGCAATCGCCTTGCCGTCGGAACCGCGCACCGGTGCTGAGAGATTATAGACCCCGGCGGTTTGCATCGAGGCCATCATCTCATAGCCGCGATCGTGGATCTGGTTGAGGCGGGCGTAGAATTCGGCCGATTGCAAGGTCTTGTCGGTGCTGCGGACATGCTCGGAAATCATCATCTGCCGCTCCTCAGGTGAGCGGAAGGCAAGCAGCACGTGGCCGGAACCCGTGTCGAAAAGGCTGATATGAGAGCCGACCCGGATCGAGATGCCCCAGTAGTTCGGCGCCTCCTGCTGAGCGATAACGACAGCGGAACCTCGATCAAAAACAACGAGTTGGTTGGCCTGCTGCGAGGTCTCGGCCAGCTCGCGCATCAGCGGTGTGGCGTAGGAGACCAGCCGCCGCACCGGCGCGTGCAACTGCGCCAGGCCGAACAGTTTCAGGGTCAGGGAATAGCGATCCCCGTCAAGCCTTGTGACATAGCCGCGCCGCACCAGCCGGTCGAGCATGCGGTAGAACTCATTGGGGCTGCGGTCGAGTTTCTTGGCGATTTCGGCCTGGGTGAGGCCGCCGTCGACACCAGCCAACAGTTCCAGAATGTCGAGTCCCTTGTCGAGCGCCGGCGCGCGGTAGCGCTCGTCTTCGCTGTCGTCCATGGGCATCCCTCCAGTGAATTCGATTCTTCATATACGCAGGCGCGTGGGTGTCGGAAACAAAATTCGCCTTGACGTATGTATGAATGTTTTGTTTGTATATGAATGTAGCACTTGTTGTCACGCGAACAAGTTGCGGTCGCCACCAAGGCGCACCCAGGGAGGAACCAAATGAACAGACTGCTTTCCGGCGTGTGCGCCGGTGCATTGGTGCTTGCGTCAGGTGCAGGCACTGCGCTTGCCGGCGACCTGCCCGGCAAGTTCGAAGGCGTGACCGTCGACGTAAAGCTGATCGGCGGCCAGCAATATGAAAAGCTCTATGAGCGCATTCCCGAATGGGAGAAGGCCACCGGCGCCAAGGTCAACATCCTGACCAAGAAGAACGGCTTCGACATTGACAAGGAGCTCAAATCCGACATCGCCTCGGGCAGCACCAACTGGTGCGTCGGCTGGAACCATTCGTCCTTCGCGCCGCAATATACGGGCCTCTACACCGACCTCAGCAAGTTGCTGCCGAAGTCGGAGATCGACGCCTTCGTGCCTTCGACGATCAAGGCGGCGACCATTGGCGGCAAGTTGGAGATGCTGCCGCGCGCGCAGTTCGACGTCTCCGCTCTCTACTACCAGAAGAGCCTCTACGAGAACGCCGACAACAAGGCTAAGTTCAAGGCGAAATACGGCTATGACCTGGTGCCGCCGGATACCTGGAAGGAAGTGACGGACCAGGCCGAGTTCTTCGCCAACCCTCCCAATTTCTACGGCACGCAGTTCGCCGGCAAGGAAGAGGCGATCAACGGCCGCTTCTATGAAATGGTGGTCGCCGAGGGCGGCGAATATCTCGACAAGGACGGCATGCCGGTCTTCAACTCCGAGGCCGGCGTCCGGGCGCTCGACTGGTTCGTCAACCTCTACAAGGCCAAGGCCGTGCCGGCCGGAACCACCAACTATCTCTGGGACGATCTCGGCCAGGGCTTTGCCTCCGGCACCGTCGCCATCAACCTGGACTGGCCGGGCTGGGCCGGCTTCTTCAACGACCCGAAGTCGTCCAAGGTCGCCGGCAATGTCGGCGTGAAAGTTGCCCCGAAGGGTTCTTCCGGCAAGCGCACCGGCTGGTCGGGTTTCCATGGCTTCTCGGTGACCGAGAACTGCCCGAACAAGGAGGCCGCCGCATCGCTCGTATGGTGGCTGACCAATGAGGACAGCCAGAAGCTCGAGGCCGCGGCAGGCCCGCTGCCCACCCGCACCGCGGTCTGGGACTGGGACCTGCAGCAGGCCGCCAACGATCCCTACAAAAAGGAGGTTCTCTCCGCCTTCCAGGAAGAAGCCAAGCACGCCTTCGCCGTGCCGCAGACGCCCGAGTGGATCGAAATCTCGAACGCCGTCTATCCCGAACTGCAGGCGGCGATCCTCGGCGACAAGACCTCCAAGCAGGCATTGGACGAGGCCGCCGTCAAGGCAACGCAAATCCTGCAGGACGCCGGTAAACTCTAAGCATTGCTCCCAAGGCTGCCTCCCCCATCAGCACTGGGGGAGGCGATCGCGTCTTGAGTGCGCCGCGTGGTGCTTCCGTCGGCTGGTTCGACGAGTACGCCGACAATCAAAACAACATGTCACGGAATCCTGATGAAGGGCTTCAAGCCGTCCGCGCCGTTCCTGCTGCTGCTTCCAGCCATCATCGTGCTGGCGGCGGTCGTCGTGGTGCCGCTGATTTTGTCGCTCTATTCCAGCTTCACGCCCTTCCGACTGACGCGGCCTGAGACGTTCTTCGTTTTCGTCGGCTTCCGAAACTATCTTTCGATTCTGTCCAGCGCGGATTTCTGGTGGGCCTTCGGGCGCACCGTGCTGCTGCTGACCATCGCGCTCAATCTCGAAATGCTGCTTGGGCTTGGCTTGGCCATGCTGGTCGAGAAGGCGACGCGCGGACAACGCATCCTGCGCACACTGATGATGTTTCCGATGATGTTCTCGCCGATCCTCGTCGGCTTCCAGTTCAAGTTCATGTTCAACGACAATATCGGCCTGGTGAACAATGCGCTGCAGTCGCTCGGCGTCACCAGCGATGCCATACCGTGGCTGATCGAGGGGCACCTCGCCTTCATCGCCATTTCGATCGCCGAGATCTGGTCGTCGACGGCGATCTTCGCCATCCTGATCCTCGCCGGCCTGCTCGCCATGCCCAAGGAACCGATCGAGGCGGCGCGTGTCGACGGCTGCACGCCGTGGCAGACCTTCCGCTATGTGACGTGGCCGTTCGTCATGCCGTTCGCCTATATCGCCATGACCATCCGCTCGCTCGACGTGGCGCGCGCCTATGACATCGTCAAGATCATGACCGATGGCGGACCGGCGGGCCGCACCGAGCTGCTTTGGACATTGGTGGCGCGCACCGCCTATAGCGACGGGCGCATGGGTATGGCCAACGCCATGGCCTATTTCTCGATCCTGCTGTCGATCGCCTTCACCGTCTATTTCTTCAACAAGCTCGCCGCGGCGCGCACGCAGATCGGGGCCGAGTGGTGAAGGGCGGCGTCGTGAGAATGGACGAGAATTCTTCCGCCCGCCTCAAGCGCCGGCTGCTGGGCATCGTCTATCGCATCGGGCTGTTCCTAGCGATGCTGACCATCTGCCTGCCTGGCCTGTGGATCGTGCTGTCGTCGCTCAGGCCAACAGTCGAGATCATGGCCAAGCCGCCGGTGTGGATCCCTAAGGAGATTTCATTCGACGCCTATATCGCGATGTTCTCAGGCATCGGCAAGGGCGGCATTCCGGTGATCGAATATTTCCGCAACTCGCTGATCATCTCGGTGACCTCGACGGTCATCGCGGTGGCCATCGGCATGGCCGGCGGCTATGCCTTCGCGCGCTACCGTTTCCGCGGCAAATCGAGCGTCTTCCTCGGCCTGATGCTGACCCGCACCGTGCCCGGGATCGCGCTGTCGCTGCCGCTGTTCTTCCTCTATGTGCGGCTCGGCATCATCGACACGCATTTCGGGCTGATCCTCGCTTATGTCGCGCTCAACGTGCCGTTCACGATCTGGCTGATCGACGGCTTCTTCCGCCAGGTACCGAAGGACCTCGCAGAGGCAGCGCAGATCGACGGCTGCACACGCTGGCAGGCGTTCTGGCAGGTCGAATTCCCGCTGGCCGGGCCGGGCATCGCATCGGCGGCCATCTTCGCCTTCCTGACCTGCTGGAACGAATTCGCGCTGGCCTCGCAGCTGACCCGCTCGGTCAGCGCCAAGACGCTGCCGGTCGGCCTGCTCGACTACACGGCCGAGTTCACCATCGATTGGCGCGGTATGTGCGCGCTCGCCGTGGTGATGATCATCCCGGCGCTCACCCTCACCTACATCGTCCAGAAACACCTTGTCGGCGGCCTGACGTCCGGCGCGGTGAAAGGCTGACAGAATGGCAACGGTTTCCCTCAAAAAGCTGACCAAGCGCTACGGCAATATCGAGATTGTGCACGGTATCGATCTCGACATCACCGACCGCGAATTCATTGCGCTTGTCGGCCCTTCCGGCTGCGGCAAGTCGACGACGCTGCGCATGATCGCCGGTCTGGAAGAGATCAGCGCCGGCTCTATCGAGATCGGCGGACGCGTCGTCAACGATTTGCCGCCGCGCTCGCGCAACATCTCGATGGTGTTCCAGTCCTACGCGCTTTATCCGCACATGACGGTGCGCGAGAACCTCGGCTTCTCGCTCAAGATCGCGGGAGCCGCCAAGGACGAGATGGATCGCCGCGTCGCCGAGGCCTCTGCCATCCTCGGCCTCGACACGCTGCTCGACCGCCGCCCGTCGCAATTGTCCGGTGGCCAGCGCCAGCGTGTCGCCATGGGCCGCGCTATCGTGCGCGATCCAGACGTGTTCCTGTTCGACGAACCGCTTTCCAATCTGGATGCCAAGCTCAGAACGCAAATGCGCACCGAGATCAAGAAGCTGCATGCCAAGGTGCGGTCGACGGTCATCTACGTCACCCACGACCAGGTCGAGGCAATGACGCTCGCCGACCGCATCGTCATCATGCGCGACGGCCATATCGAACAGGTCGGCACGCCCGACGAGGTGTTCCGCCGGCCGGCGACCCGGTTCGTCGCCGGCTTCATCGGATCGCCGCCGATGAACCTGCATGAGGCGACGGTCGATGACGGCCAGCTGGTTTTCGCCAGCGGCGAAAAGCTGCCCCTGCCCGGCCAATTCAGAGCCAATGTCGCCACCAGCGACAAGATCGTGTTCGGGCTGCGGCCCGACGATATCTACCCGACCGGGCACGGTATCAGCTCCGGCGACGCCGCCGACGTGCACCAGATCGAACTGCCGATCACGGTGACCGAACCGCTCGGCAACGAGACACTGGTGTTCGTCGAATTCAACGGCAGCGACTGGGTGTCTCGCATGCTGAACCCGAGACCGCTGAAGTCGGGCGAACGAGTAGCGATGAGCCTCGACATGTCGCAGGCGCATCTGTTTGCCGCCGACACCGGAAAGACATTGCGGAGCTGACCGACATGGCTAGAATCGAAAAGATAGAACTGCGGATGGTGGACCTTGTGCCCAAGGTCAAGCGCACGGACGCGATCCAGAGCTTCGTCAGCCAGGAAACGCCTGTTGTGACGGTCACCGATTCCGACGGCGCGGTCGGCACCGGCTACAGCTATACGATCGGCACCGGCGGCTCGTCGGTGATGCGGCTCTTGTCCGACCATCTCGCGCCACGCCTGATCGGCCGCGATCCCGAGATGATCGAGGCGATCTGGCACGACCTCGAATTCGCCACCCATGCGACCACGATCGGCGCCATCACCGCCATCGCCATCGCCGCGATCGACACGGCACTTTGGGATCTGCGGGCGAAGAAGCAGGGCCTGCCGCTGTGGAAACTCGCCGGCGGCGCCAAGGACCGGTGCCCGCTCTATACGACCGAAGGCGGCTGGCTGCACATTGAGACGCAGGCGCTGGTCGACGATGCGCTGGCCGCCAAGGCCAGGGGATTTCGCGGCTCGAAGGTGAAGATCGGCAGGCCGCATGGGTCGGAGGATCTTGCCCGCCTGTCGGCGGTGCGCAAGGCGGTCGGCGACGGCTACGAGATCATGACCGACGCCAATCAGGGGTTTTCCGTCGACGAGGCGATCCGGCGCGCGGCGAGGCTGCGCGAGCTTGACCTTGCCTGGATCGAGGAGCCGCTGCCCGCCGACGATATCGATGGCCATGTGCGGCTGTCGAACTCGACGCCAACGCCGATCGCCATCGGCGAGTCGCTCTACTCGATGCGCCATTTCCGCGAATACATGCAGAAAGGCGCCTGTTCTATCGTGCAGGTCGATGTCGGCCGCATCGGCGGCATCACGCCCTGGCTCAAGATCGCGCATGCGGCGGAAGCGTTCGACATACCGGTCTGCCCGCATTTCCTGATGGAACTGCATGTCAGCCTGACCTGTGCTGTTCAGAACGGCCGATATGTCGAGTACATTCCGCAACTCGACCAGTTGACCGGCAACCGCATGCGCATCGAGGATGGGCAGGCGCTTGCGCCAGACGAGCCGGGTATCGGCATCGACTGGGACTGGGACGCGGTAAAGGCCATGAGCATCGCCGAATTCACCACGACGATCACGAAATAAGGGAACGAACATGCAGCGGATGGGAATGGTGCTCGGGCTGAAGCCCGAAAAGGTCGAGGAATATGTCCGCCTGCATGCCGCCGTCTGGCCTGACGTGCTGACCATGATCTCGGCCTGCAACATCAAGAATTACTCCATCTACCTCAAGCAGCCGGAGAACCTGCTGTTTTCCTATTTCGAATACCACGGCACCGACTACGCGGCCGACATGGCCAAGATGGCCGCCGACCCGAAGACGCAGGAATGGTGGGCGGTCTGCATGCCCTGCCAGGAGCCGTTGGCGACCCGCAAGGACGGAGAGTGGTGGGCCTCCATGGACAAGGTCTTCCATCATGACTGAAGGCGGTTTCGACCCTGCCTCACTCATCCAGTCCTGGCCCAAACCCTCAAAGCCCCGGCCGATCGTCACCTTCGGCGCGGGGTCGATCGTCGGTGACGCGCATTTTCCAGCCTACAGAAAGGCCGGATTCCCGGTCGCCGGACTTTACGATCCAGACCAGGCCAAGGCGCAAACCCTGGCCGAGACATGGGGGGTGACGGCGTTCCGCTCGGTGGACGAAGCCGCAGCCGTCACGGACGCGATCTTTGACCTGGCGACGCCGCCGGGACGGCACGCCGAGATCCTGAAGGCTCTGCCCGACAGGGCGGTGGCGCTGATCCAGAAGCCGATGGGCAACTATCTCGGCGAGGCAACCGAAATCCTCGAAATCTGCCGCGCCAAGGAACTGAAGGCGGCGGTCAATTTCCAGCTGCGCTTCGCGCCGATGATGCTGGCGCTCAAGGATGCCATCGCCAAGGGCTGGCTCGGCGGGGTCGTCGACTTCGACGCCTGGCTGGCGCTGGCGACACCCTGGCAGCTGTGGGAATTCCTGCTCAAGGCGCCGCGCGTCGAGATCGCCATGCATTCGATCCACTATCTCGACCTGATCCGGCAATTGCTCGGCGACCCCAAGGGAGTGCACGCCAAGACACTCGGCCATCCCAATCATAAGGTGGCGCAGACGCGGACCAGCGCCATTCTCGACTATGGCGACACGGTGCGCTGCGCGCTGTCGATCAACCACGATCACAAATTCGGCCGGCGGCACCAGGCCTGCGAGTTCCGCATCTGCGGCACCGAAGGTGCAGCCTATCTGAAGCTCGGCCTTAACCTCGATTATCCCGCCGGCGAGCCGGACACTCTCGAGATCTATGCGAAGGGCGGCACGGACTGGGTCGCGGTGCCACTGGCCGGCGAGTGGTTTCCCGACGCCTTCGTCGGGCGTATGGCCAATGTGCAGCGCTTTGCATCTGGTGAAGATGACACGTTGGTCAGTTCGGTCGAAGACGCCTGGAACACCATGGCGCTGGTGGAAGCCGCCTATAGATCAAGCGCGGCGCCAGCGACGCCAATCGCGGAAAGGCCGTAAAGCAGGATATGGAACAGATCACTTATTTCGAGGACTACGAGATCGGCTCTACGCGCCTCAGCACCGGCCGCACCATCACCGAGACTGACTTCGTCGTCCACGCCGGCCACACCGGCGATTTCTTCCCGCATCACATGGATGCCGAGTACATGAAGACGACGCCGTTCGGCCAGCGCATCGCGCATGGCACGCTGGTGTTTTCGGTCGGTATCGGGCTGACGGCTGGTGTCGTCAACCCCGTCGCCTTTTCCTATGGCTACGACCGGCTGCGTTTCATCAAGCCGGTGTTCATCGGCGACACGATCCGCACGCGCACCACGATCGCGGCCAAGCAGGACGACCCCAAGCGCCCGGATTCAGGCCGGGTGATCGAGCGCTGCGAAGTGATCAATCAGCGCGGCGAAGTGGTGCTGGCGGCCGACCACATTTACATCGTCGAGCGCAAGCCGGCCTGAGCCTCGGAATTTACGAGCCAGTGGCGCGCGCGGTGATGCGCTCGAGCCCAAGCAGCAGCACCAAGGTCGCCACCACCAGGATCATCGTCAGGGCCGCACCTGCAAATATATCGCCACGATCGGTGAGGCTGAAGATCGACACCGGCAGCGTCACCCAGCCCGGCGGATAGACCATGACGGTGGCGCCGAGTTCACCCATCGACAGCGCGAAGCTCAGGCCGAAAGCGGCGACCAGATAGGGGGCCAGCAAGGGCAGCGTGACATGCCAGAGCCGGTATGCGGGCCGCGCGCCGAGGCTTGACGCCACCTGTTCGAAATCGGGCGAAAGCCGTGCCAAACCGGCCGAGACGTTGCCGAAAGTGAAAGCCGAGATCAGCACGAAATGCGCGATCATCACGATCGCCACCGTGCCGTTGAGCAGAAGCGGCGGATGGCTGAACGCAACCAGCAGGCCAAGCCCGACGGATACCGAAGGCACCGCGCTGGGGATAAAGAACAACAGGCCAAGCAGCCGCTTCAAGGCATCGCCCTGAAGGCGAAGCGAAAGGGCCGCCCAGGTGCCGCTGACCAGCGCCAAGGCGCTGGCCAGGAAGCCGGTGATGAGGCTCGCCTTGACCGAATTCCAGGCCGCGCCCTTGACGACGTCGGCGTAGTGCTCCGTCGTCAAGCCATTGGGCAGCACGCCATTCCACTGGTCGGCAAGGCTGGACAAGAGGATGACCGCCAGCGGCGCCAGGAACAGCACACCGAAGATCAGCGCGAAGAGCACCCATAGAACAGCGCGACCGGAGCGCGACCAGACCAGCATGGCTAGACCCCCAACCGGCCGGCGGCGAAGCGGTAGAGGCCGAAAAGACCGAGCGACAGCGCAATGTTGATCACGGCGATGATGCAGGCGACCTGATAGGCCGATTCCTGGATCGCCTTGCCGTAGATCAGCAGCGGCAGCGTGATGACGCCCTTGGCGCCAATGAACAACACGATGCCGAATTCGTTGACGGTCAACAGCAGGCAGAGGCTGCCGCCGGCGATGAGCGCGGGCACCGCGGCCGGCAGGATGACCTGGCGCACGATGCGGAAAGGCCTCGCCCCAAGCACGCTTGCCGCTTCGATCTGGCCGCGGTCGACCAGGGAGAAGGCGGCGAGCAGCGGCCGCAGGATGAAGGGCGTGTAGACGGTGACTTCGGCCAGCACCACGCCCCAGGTCGAATAAAGGAAATCGACCGGCGGCAGCGGCAGCGAGAAGACCTCCATCAGCCCCGAATTGAGCATGCCGGCGGAGCCGTAAAGAAAGGTGAAGGCCAGCGTCACCAGGAAGGTTGGCAATGCGATGAAAGTGTCGATCAGTCGGGCGATGAAGCCGCTGCCGGGAAACGGCACGAAGGCCAGGATCAATGCCAGCACGAGCCCGACGATCAGGCATCCGGCCGTAGCGGCGACCGAGATCGTCACCGTGTTGATCAGCGCGTTGAGGAAGAAGCGCGAATGCAGGACACGGACGATCTCGGCGACGTTGGCGACACCGCTGTCGTCAAGGAAGGCCTGCCGGGCAATCAGCGCCAGCGGATAGAAGAACAGCAGCGCCAGCAGCGCCGCCGGCGGCACGATCCCGAATTTGCCGGGTTCTCTCCTGATCGCCGGCGCACGGATGGCGACAGCCTCAGACACCGGCGTCTTCCGGAAGCAGCGACGTGTCGGCAGGTGCGAAGAACAGCGGCACCCTTGCGCCGGGCTCCGGCAACGCCATGGGCAGTTTCGTTGCCGAGACGCGCACCGGCGTGCCCTCGACATCGAGCACGAGATGGGTCAGTTCGCCCTGCCAGTGCACTTCCCTGAGTGTGCCGACGATGCGATTGGTGTGCTCGCTGTCGGCCGTCAGGCTGAGATGCTGCGGTCTGATGCAGAGCAGGCTCTTGTCGCCGGCCTTCTCGTCACGACCGGCGCCGGTGAGCAGCGCATCGCCATGCCTTGCCTTGGCAAAGCCTTTCGACCCGACAGGTTCTTCAACCGTCACCGGCAGAAGGTTGGCGCGGCCGAGGAACTCGGCGGTAAAACGGTTTGGCGGACGACGGTAGAGTTCCGTCGTCGGTCCGTGCGAACAGACCCTGCCGTCGCGCATGATGGCGATCTTGTCGGCAAGCGTCAGCGCCTCGGTCTGGTCATGGGTGACGTAGAGGATCGTCAGGCCCGGCAGGCTGCGGTGCAGGCGGGCGATCTCCTCGACCATGTTGCGGCGGATCTGCGCGTCGAGCGCCGAGAGCGGTTCGTCGAGCAGGAGTACGCGCGGCCGCACCGCCAGTGCCCGTGCGATCGCCACACGCTGCTGCTGACCGCCCGAAAGCTCGCGCGGATAGCGCCTGGCAAAGGCCGACATGCCGACGGTGCCGAGCGCATCCTTGACCCGCTCGGCGATCAACACCTTGTCGGCGCCTTGTGCCCTGAGGCCGAAGGCAACATTGTCCTCGACCCGCATATGCGGAAACAGCGCGTAGTTCTGCACCACCATGCCGAGACCACGCTCGTAAGGCGGCAGGTCGGTGACGTCGGTGGCACCGATACGGATGCGGCCGCTTGCAGGCCGCACGAAACCGGCCACGGCCCGCAAGGCAGTTGTCTTGCCTGAGCCGGAAGGACCGATCATTGCCAGGATCTCGCCCGGTGCGATGTCCAGGGTCAGCGGATGCAGCACGACATGCGCGCCATAAGCGACGCTGACCCTGTCGAAGTGGACGTTGGAACCGGCGCCGCGAACCTTCGCGGCGTCGATATCCATGACACTGGTACCCGTGAAGGCGACGGCCGACATGGCGTTGTTCTCCCGACTGGTTCCCTTGGGGATCAACTTCCGGTCGCTTCGTTCCACTTCTTGACGTAGTCGGGAAGCTTGGCCAGCGCGTCATCCCAGTTCGGCGACCAGATGGTCAGGCCCTTCATCGCCTCCTGCAACTTGGCGAAATTGGCGTCGGACGGCTTCACGTCCTTGCGGGCGGGCATACCGATGGCAATCGAGCTTACGGTGGACTGGGCTTCCTTGGATAGCAGGAAGTCGATCAGCTTCTTGCCGTTGTCGGCGTTCGGCGCACCGGTGACCAGGCCGATTTCATAGGGCAGCGCGAAGGTGGAGCGGGTGCCGTCCGGACCAGCGGGCCAGAACACCTTGATGTTGGGATTGTCGGCCATCTGCGACATGTTCATCTGCAAATCGCCGTTGGCGACATGCAATTCGCCCTTGTTGACCAGCGCGGTCAGCTTGCCGGTGGAGGCGGACGGGCCGACATTGTTGTCCTGCAGTTTCTTCATGAAGGCGAAGCCAGCATCCTCGCCGCCGAAGGCGTGAATGATCTGCAGCATGACGGCGGTGCCGTCGCCGGCCTGGCCGGGAGTCGAATACTGGATCTTGCCCTTGAACTTCGGATCGAGCAGGTCGTTGTAGCTCTTCGGCGCTTCCGACAGCACGGCGCTGTTGTAGATGAAGTTCATATAGTTGTTGACCAGCGGCCGGTACTTGTCGGTGCCGCCGTCGATCTGGGATGCGGCCTCAGGCTTGTAATCCTGCAGCAGGCCATCTGCGGCCGCGCGCTGGATGAAGGGCGGCAAGGTCACCAGAACATCGGCCTGCGGGTTCGACTTCTCCTTGGCGACGCGCTCGACGACGCCGCCCGAACCTGCCTCGATATATTGTACGGTGATGCCGGTGGCCTTGGTGAAGGCGGCGAATTCGGTCTCGTACCAGCTGCCATTGCCGTCATGCAGGCCATCGGCGGAATAGATGGTGACGACGCCGTCGGCGAGTGCCGGTCCGACGAGAGCGGCCGACGCGAGCAATGCGGCAAAGGCCGCGACCATGGTTGCGTTTCGTGATTTCATGACCAGTTCCCCTTTATGATTGAAGGCACATTCTGCGATGCACTAGGACCAATCGGCTCGGTCTCTGACGGACGTTGAGCCGATTGGATGTCGTCGTTATGACAACTCTGAGGATTGGTGATCGATAAGTAAAATCTATTTATTTTATGACAGACAAACTTCCTCTGATATTTGTCATAGAACTGTCGCATCCATGTCGTGGACGCATTTTAGGGGCGCGGAATCGGCCCGAGGCAGGGGTCCTGAAAGTTAAAAGGTGATGGAAATCAGGAGAATAAAACGCCTGCCGTCTGCGCCCGCAGACGAGGATCGAACGAGCGGATGGTCACCGGACGCCCGTCGAGGATTTCGAAGCAGCGGGCGAGCGTGTCCTCTTCAAGCCGGCGCATCGCTTGCGCCGTGAAAAATGTGAGATGCGGAAAGAGGATCACATTGTCGCGACCGAACAATGCGCTCATCGGATGGCCGGACTTCGCCAAAGGCTCGACCGAATAGACGTCGAGCCCGGCGCCGGCTATGCGCCCGGCGAGGATCGCCTCGACGAGCGCCGCCTCATCGATCAGCGCGCCGCGAGAAACGTTGACGATGACGGCGGAAGTTTTCATGCAATCGAGTTCGGCCTTGCCGATCAGGCCACGCGTCTTGTCGTTCAGCACACAATGGATGGAAAGGAAGTCGCAGGCCCGTAGCATGGTGTGGAGATCGTCGGCCTTCTCGATGCCGGCAGCGTGCATCGTCGCTGCATCGACACCGGGATCGAAACCAAGAACCCGTGCGTGAAACCCTTGCCCGGCCATGCGCGCCATGCTGCGGCCGATCTTGCCGCAGCCGACCAGGCCCAGCGTGGCGCCGGAAATATCGCGCCCAAGCCAACGCTGCCCGGGCCAGACCCAGCCATCGCGCGACACCGCCGCCGTAATGGCCGGCAGCCGCTTGGCAAGCGCGATCATCAGCGCGAAGGCGCCTTCGGCGACGGTTTCCTCGGCATATTCGGGCACATTGACGACCGGGATGCCGCTCCGCATCGCGGCAGGGACGTCGATGGCATCGATGCCGACGCCATATTTGACGATGCCCTTCAATCTAGGAGCTGCCTCGATTACCGCAGCGGTTATCGGTGTGTAGCACATGAGCAGAAGGTCGGCGTCGGCGACCGCGCTGATGAGATCGGCTTCGGGAATGCCTTCGGGCAGCGTCACCAGTTCGACGCCCCTCCCCCGCAAGCCGGCATCGATGCCGGGGCATTCGAGTTCCTGGTCGGTGCGCACGGCTTTCATGGTCAGGCCGCCAGCACCGCGGCCTCGACGATATCGAGCGCGCGATCGAGATCGGCTTTCGAGATGACCAGCGGCGGCGAGAGCGTCAGCACATTGCCCTGGCTGATTTTGAAGCTCAGCCCTTGCTCCAGGCACGTGTAGAAGACGCGTTCCGCAAGTTCACGTGCCGGCTGGCGCGTGGCTCGGTCCTGGACGAGTTCGACGCCGCCCATCAGCCCCCTGCCCCTGACGTCGCCGACATGAGGCGAGCGCGCCATCAGATCCTGCATGCGTCCGAGCATGTGCCGACCGAGTTCGGCCGAGCGCTCGACTAGCCCTTCTTCCAGGATAATGTCGATTGTCGTCAGCGCGGCGCGCGTCGTCACCGGGTTCTTCTCGTGGGTATAGTGGCCAATGGCAAAGCCGCCCGTGACATCGAGGTCGCGGCGGGCAATGACGGCGGCGATCGGCAAGATGCCGCCGCCGAGCGATTTGCCGAGAACGACGATGTCGGGCGTCACGCCATCATGGTCGTGGGCGAAGAATTTTCCCGTCTTGCCGAGCCCGGTCGGGATCTCGTCGAAGATCAGCAGCGTGCCGTGCCGGTCGCAGGCCTCGCGCACCCGCTTCCAGAAACCAGGCGGCGGCGGGTTTGGCGTCGCCCGCATCGGCTCGGCGACGACCGCCGCCACGTCCTGCTCGCGGCCGAGCACGTAGGCGATCATGTTGGCGCAAGCGAGCCCGGATGCTTCCAGTGAATCGTGGCCGTAGGGGCAGCGATAGCCGTCCCAGGGCGCGACATGCTCGGTGCCGGTCATCATCGGGCCGGCGATATGGGAACGGAAGGTCGCCTCGCCGCCGACGCTGGCGGCGCCGAAGCCAGCGCCATGGAAGGCGTCCCAGAACGACACCGTCTTGAAGCGGCCAGTCGCGGCTCGTGCGATCTTCAGCGCCACCTCGATTGCATCCGAGCCGCCCGTGGTGAACAGCACCTTGCCGAGGTCGCCGGGTGCAAGTGCCGCCAATTTCTCGGCCAGTTCGACCGCGGGCTCGCAAGTGAAGCGGCGCGGCGCAAAGCAGAGCTCGTCGAGCTGCTTCTTGATTGCCGCCACCAGCCTGGGATGGCCGTAACCAAGGTGATGCACGCTGTTGCCGTGGAAATCCATCAAGCGCCGGCCGGCGATGTCCTCGATCCAGATGCCTTCCGCCTTGGCGATCGTCGACAGGCAGGGACTGGACAGGCTCTGGTGCATGAAAGCGGCCGCGTCGCGGTCGAGCAGGCCGCGGATACGCGGATCATCCTGGCCGGCGTCCCAGCGGCCGCGCGCCGCCGTGGTGTTGGAATCGCCCTCGGTATGCACAAGCTCAGATATTGGGGCCATAACCCTCTCCGAAACGCGAATGAGGGAGCGCGAAACGCCCCCTCGATTTGTCCTGCCAGCCAGTGTGGTCCGGTCAGGACCAGGGCAGCGAAAACGTCTTTACATTGGTATAGCTCTTCATCGCCTCGATGACGCCTTCCTTGTAGCCATTGCCCGAATCCTTGATACCGCCAAATGGCGACATCTCGATGCGGTAACCCGGCACTTCCCAGATGTTGACCGTGCCGACCTGCAGGCCGGCGATGTACCTCTGCATGCGGGGAAAGGAATTGGTGCAGACGCCCGACGACAGGCCGAAGGCGGTTGAGTTGGACAACGCGATCAGCGCCTCGTCATCGTCCGGCGCGCGCACGATGGGGATGATCGGCCCGAAGGTCTCTTCCATCACCAGTTCGGATGTGTGCGGCACACGATCGACGACGATCGGCGGCAGCAGCGCACCCTGGCGGCCGGGGTTGTAGAGGATTTCCGCGCCCTGCTCGGCGGCCATGTGAACGCGGGCTTCGAACAAAGCCGCCGCCTTCTCGTGCACAACGGTGCCGAGATCGGTCGCGCGATCCATCGGATCGCCGAAGCGGATCTTCTTCGCTCGCTCCAGCACCATCGGCACCAAACGGTCAGCGACGCTTTCCTGGACGAGGATGCGCTTGACCGCCGTGCAGCGCTGGCCGGAGTTCTTGGTTGCACCCGCGACGGCGAGATCGGCGGCCTTGGCCAGATCGTCGTCGGAGAGATCGTTGAGGATGATCAGGGGATCGTTGCCGCCGAGTTCCAGCACCTGGCGCTTGTAGCCGGCGGTGCGGGCGATCATCTTGCCGACCGGCACACCGCCAGTAAATGTGATCAGGTCGATGTTCTCGTTGGTGATCATTTCGTTGCCGATGTCGGCCGGCCAGCCGGTCACCACCGAGAGCATTTCCGGCGGCAGGCCGGCTTCGTAGAGGATGTCGGCGAGCAGCAGCGCCGTCATCGGCGTCAGTTCGGTCGGTTTCACCACCACGCAATTGTTGGTGGCGATCGCCGGTGCCACCTTGTGCGAGACCATGTTGAGCGGATGGTTGAACGGCGTGATCGCCGAGATCGCCTTCAGCGGCTCACGCGTGGTGAAAATCTTGCGTGCCTTGCCATGCGGTGTGAGATCGCAGGAGAAGATCTGGCCGTCGTCCTGGATGCACATCTGCGCCGACAGCGTGAACACGTCATAGGCGCGGCCGACTTCATAGAGCGAGTCGGTCTTGGAGATGCCGAGTTCCAGCGTGATGAGATCGGAGATTTCCTCCTTGCGCGATGCCAGCGCTTCGGCGGTACGGAACAGGATCTGCTGGCGCTCGTAACGCGTCAGTTTCGATTTGTAGCCAGCCGCGATTTCGAAGGCCTGGCGGGCGTGTTCGGCGCCACCGGCCGGCACAGTGCCGATGACAGCGTTGGTATAAGGGTAGTGGACGGGAACGACGCCGTCGGCATCGACCTTGCGCCCCGCGATGCGCATCGGTTCATGGCGCACCTTGATGGAAGTTTCGAGTTTGGTCATGGGCTCTGCTCCAGCAGATTTTTGGGTGCGTTGGGGCACAGGGTCGACCCCCACTCCGGCCCTCCGGGCCACCTCTCCCCCGATCGACGGGGGAGAGGAAGTTTGGCAACGTCAGCGCCCCATTGTTTCTCAACCAAAGCGCGGCGGGATCGGCTTGGCGCCTTTCCTCTCCCCCGTCGATCGGGGGAGAGGTGCCGAGCGAAGCGAGGCGGAGTGGGGGTCGACATTGGCTCAGCCTACGCCGAGGCCGCCGCCATGGTGGCGTAGTAGAAGGCGTCGAAATTGCGCAAGGTTGGCTCATTCGGCAGGTCCGGCAGCACGCGGTTGACGATGAACGGCACTTCCTGCTCGGTCAGCCCGCCATGCGAGCGCAGCGGTTCGTTGAGGGCCGCGAGATCATGCCGGTGTTCGCTGGTGCCAATGGTCTTGTTCTCGGTCGAGATCAGCACGATGTCGCCGATGCGGTCGGCCGGCAGTTCGAAACGTTCGCAGGCCGTCGGGCTGTCGACGACCAGCATGATGCCGTCGACCTTGGCCAGACGCGCCATGATGTCGGCCTGGTCCGCGCCATCAGGCAGATAGGCGGTGGCGAAGGAGCCGAGCGCGCCGTGGTGCACGACATAGGGATCAGTGATCGGCAGGATCACGCGGGCGGCGTCCTTTCCCAGCCATTCGTCGAGCAGGTCCTGGACATAGACGACGTCGGGCGAGCCGTCCGCCTTGTGCTTGGGCTTCATGCCATGGTCGGCGGTGACGACGATCGCCGCGCCCAGCGCATCGAGTTCGGTCAGGTACTTGTCGAACATCTCGTAGAAGGCGTTGGCCTGTGGCACGCCGGGCGCATATTTGTGCTGCACGTAGTCGGTGGTGGTCAGGTACATGATGTCAGGGCGGAATTCCTTCAGCAGTTGGACGCCTGCGGCGAAGACGAATTCCGACAGCTCAGCTGAATAGACTTCCGGCACCGGGAGGCCGAAGTGCTTCGAGGCGTTGTCGATGCCGTGCTCGGCCTTGGTGGTGGTGTCGGACTTTTCCGCCGAGAAGCACAGCGCACGGCCTTCGTCGAAAGCCAGCCCCTTGCCGAGCAGCGCGCGCAATTTGTCCTTGGCGGTCACCACGGCAACCTTGGCGCCGGCGTCGTAGAAGGCCTGGAAGATGGTCGGCGCGCGCAGGAAGCGCGGGTCGTTCATCATCACTTCCTTGCCGGTCTCACGCTCGTAGAGATAGTTGCCGCAGATGCCATGCACCGACGGCGGCCGGCCGGTGGCGATCGAGAGATTGTTGGGGTTGGTGAAGCTCGGGATGACCGAGTGCGCCATGAGCACCGTGCCCTTCTGCTTGATCCTGACCAAAGCCGGCATCAGCCCGGCATGAATAGCCTCGTCGAGATAGGCCGGCTCGCAGCCATCGAGACAAATGGCGATGGCGGGCACGCGCGGCCAGGCGTAGGTGCGGCCGTTGACGGCGACGTTAACGGGAGACATCTGGTTCATCGAAAATCCCTTGAAATCCTGCCGCTTCAGGCGGCGAGTTTGGCACGCTCGGCGATTGCCGCGGCGGGTGGAGCGGCGGTGTCGACGCCCATTTCCTTCAGTGACTCCGCCGCTGTCTCGACGACGCGGCGCATGACATGTTCGTCCATCTGGCCGATGCAGCCGACGCGGAAGGAATCCACGACCGTCAGCTTACCCGGATAGATGATGAAGCCCTTGTCCTTCATCAGCTCGTAGAAGCGATCAAAGGCGAAGTTGGCATGGGCCGGATTGAAGAAGGTGACGATGATCGGCGACAGCCAACGGTCTTTCAGCAAGGTCTCGAAACCGAGTTCGCGCATGCCGGCCACCATGACGTCGCGGTTCCTGGTGTAGCGGGCGCCACGGCCGGCGACGCCGCCTTCGGCTTCGTGCTGGCGCAGCGCTTCGAGGAAAGCGGCGACGACATGCGTCGGCGGCGTGTAGCGCCACTGGCCGGTCTTGTTCATATGTGCCCATTGTGCGTGGACGTCGAGCGACAGCGAATGGCTGCGGCCCTTGGCGGCCTCAAGTTCGCTTTTGCGGGCGATGATGAAGCCGAAGCCTGGCACACCCTCGATGCATTTGTTGGCGGAGGAAACCATCGCCTCGTAGCGGATCTCGTTGACGTCGAGCGCGACCGCGCCGAAGGCGCTCATGGAATCGACCAGCAGCTTGCGGCCCTTGGCTTGGACGGCCTCGGCAATCTCGGCGACCGGATTGAGGATGCCCGAGCTGGTTTCGCAATGGATGGCGATTACATGCGTGATGGCGGGGTCGGCTTCAAGGGCTGCCGCTACCTCGTCGCCGCGCGGCGGCAGATAGTCGCCCTTGTCGATCAGCGTATAGGCACGACCGAGATACTGCATGGTCTGCGCGGCGCGCAGGCCGTAGGCGCCGTTGGCCAGCACCAGAACCTTGCCGTCTTTCGGCACGAACGAGCCCAGCATCGCCTCGACGCAGAAGGAGCCGCTGCCCTGCATCGGCACGCAATCGAATTCGCCTTTCGCGTCACCGGTCAGCGCCAGCAGGCGGCGGCGCATGTCTGATGTCATGGCGCGGAAGTCGCCGTCCCACGATCCCCAGTCGCGCAGCATGGCCTGCTTGACCGAATAGGCCGTGGTGAGCGGGCCCGGGGTCAAGAGATAGGGCTCGCCCAGCGCCGGCATGGCCAGCGGCTCCGCGGCAAATTTCGTCTCGGCGAGCATGGGTGTCCTCCGACAGGTCGCTGCTTTTTGATGCGGCCTTACTCTCGGCCGGAATGACATATTTGTAAAATCGTTATTTTGTATCGAAGTATCGATTTCCACGATGGTAGAATTGCCATCTCTGTCAGGCTGGCACGGGCGCCATTGCGTCCGCGGCGCGCGTGGCCAGCCGGCTTTCAAGCAGATCGCCGCTTTGCGTCAGCAGGGGATAGGCGACCGACGCCATCAGCGAGTTGATTTCCTTCAGCGCCCTGACCGCCTCCAGATGAATGTCGCTGGTGTCGATGCTCTGCGGCATTCCCGATTGCAGGCGCTTGAGGTGACGATCATGGCTCATGCGTTCCAGCTTGCGCATACGCTCCTTCTCGACCACGAGTTGCCGCGCCGAATCGAGGTCGCCCGATACCAACACGTTGAGCGCAAGCTGCATGTTGGCCATGACACGGCTGTGAAGCCCGCCCAGTTCGCCCCAGCCGTCGCGTGAAAAGCGCAGATTCTTGTCCCGCAATTCCCCGGCAAGCACGAGCAGGTTCTTGGCGACGATATCGCCGGCCCGTTCGAGATTGATGGCGAAATCGGTGAGTTCGATGCCGCGGCGGGCCTCGGCCGCGGTCATGCTGCCGCGATTGACCTCGGCAATGTAGAGCTTGATGTCGGTGTGGGCGCGGTTGACCTCGTCATCGAGCTTGCGCGCCTGACGGATCTGATCGGCAGTGCCGGCGTCGAAGAAATCCATCACCGGACCCAGCATCACCTCGACGACTTCACCCATGCGCAGCAACTCGCGGGTCGCGCTGGCCAGCGCAAGACGGGGTGTCCGCATGACGCTGCGATCGAGCGCGCTGGCGCGACGCGACATCAGATCAGTACTGTCCTTTGCCGGCGGCTTGTCGCCGACCAGCAAGGTCACCAGCCTTTCCACCAGGCCAGCGAAGGGCAGGCAGCAGATGACCAGAGCCAGATTGAAGGCGAGATGCAGGTTGACCAGTTGCCGGCCTTCTGTCGCACCGAAAAGATGTGTCGGGAACGCCATTTCCTGAAGGGCGAACAGGGCGGCGAGCGCGGCCGTGCCGCGGAAGATCAGATTGCCAAGGGGGATGCGGCGCGCCTCGACGGGCTCGCCGCGCGTCAGCCACACCGCGATCAGCGCACCGCCGCAATTGGCGCCGAGGATGAAGAACAGACCGACCTCGACAGGCAAGACGCCTTGCGCGGCGAGCGTGACGAACAGCAGGATCGCCGCCACGCTGGAATGGATCAGCCACGTGAACAGGGCGGCGGCGGCAAAGGCCGTGAAATAGTCCGCGCGCAAATAGGAAATCACCAAGGGCAGCAGCGTGCTCTGGCGCATCGGCGCGGTCGCCTCGCCGATCATGTGCAGCGACAACAGAACGAACGCTATGCCCATCAGGATGCGCCCACCTTGCTTGATGCCGCGCGCCTCGAACATCAGGAACATCGCGCCGCCGATCAGGATCAGCGCGGGTACGAGCCAGCTCAAGTCGAACGAGAGCACCTGCACGACCAAGGCGGAGCCAAGATCGGCGCCAAGCAGGATTGCCAGCCCGGCCGAAACCGAAACCATACCGCTTGCGGCAAAGCCAGCTGCCAGCATGGCGACGGCCGTGGAACTTTGCAGCAGGACGGCAAGCACGGTGCCGACCCCCGCCGATTTGATCCGCGCACCGCGAGCCTGTCTCAGGGCATCGCGCAATGCAGGCCCGCAGGCCAGCTCGACGCCGGTGCGCACCATGCGCACGGCCCAGAGCAGCAGTATGACGGCACCCGCCAGATGCAGCAGGATGAGGGAAAATTGCATGGCTACGCCTCCGGAATGTCCGTGGCCGGCAGAGACGTCGACCTTTACTCAGGCTAAGTTTGACCGAACATAAGTCAAATCGTTCATTTCTATCTTTTAGTTAATCTGACTTATGGTAAGATATCCACTCTTCCTGACCTCGAACGGCGGAAAAGATGCGCTACGTCCAGTTGCGGGCCTTTCATCAAGTGGCGATCTCGGGCGGCTTTTCGCGAGCGGCCGAAGCGCTGTTCCTGACCCAGCCGGCCATTTCCGACCAGGTGCGCAAGCTCGAGGAAGAATATGATGTCCTGCTGTTCAATCGGAACAAGAAGCAGGTCACGCTGACCCATTCGGGCCAGAAGCTGCTCGAGATAACCCACCGCATGTTCGACACCGAACAGCAGGCACTGGAACTGCTCACCGAATCGCGCGCGCTGCGTTCCGGCACGCTGCGCATCGTCGCGGACGCCGCACATCACCTGCTTCATATCCTCGGCAGCTTCCGGGCCCGTTATCCCGGCGTCCAGGTTTCGGTGCGCGCCGGCAACACCGAGACGGTCATCAGCAGTCTCTACAGCTATGATGCCGACATCGGCGTGCTGGGCGAGGTGCCGGCCGGGCGAGACTTCGAAGTGCTGAAGCTCAACTCGACGCCGATCATCGCCTTCACCTCCCTCGACCACCCGCTGTCCGGCAAGAAATCGCTGACCCTCAAGCAGCTCGCGCAGGAATCGCTGGTCATGCGCGAGCGCGGCTCGAAGACCCGCCAGAAGCTCGAAGACCTCGCTGCTGCCTCGAAGGTCGAACTGAGGCCGGTGATCGAGGCCGAGGGCCGCGAGGCCGTCCGCGAGATCGTCGCCTCGGGCGCCGGCATCGGCTTTGTCTCGGCGGCCGAATTCGGCCAGGATTCGCGGCTCGTCCCGATCACCATCGACGCTCCCGAAACCTTGATGGACGAAGCGCTGATCTGCCTGCGCGAGCGCAGCGGCGGCAAGCTGGTGCGCGCCTTTCTCGACATGGCGCGCTCGATGTCGGCGGATTAAGCGGCGGCGCGAACCTCAACCCTATCCGCCTTCACCCGCTCTGATTTCGGATCGTAGGGGCTGCGCAGGTGCGCCGTTGCCGTATGGCGAACGCCAGCGAGGTCGATTTCGAAACGGCCACCGCTGAGGAATTGGGCGTCGACGCCGGCTTCGTTTTCGACCAGCCCGAGCGCGACCGAGCGGCCCAGCGTGTGGCCATAGGCCGCCGAGCGAACCTCGCCGACCGGCTTGCCGTCACGCAGGATCAGCTCACCGCCCCACAGCATCGGCTCGGCATCGTCGAGCGTGAACAGCACGATGCGCTTGGCCGGTGCCGCCGCAGACCTTGCCTCGACCAGCGCGTCGCGGCCGATGAAGCCGCCCGGCTTGTCGATAGCGACGGCAAAGCCAAGCCCGGCCTGCCAAGGGTTGATATCCGGCGTCAATTCCCTGCCCCAGGCGCGAAAACCCTTTTCGATGCGCAAGGCATCGAGCGCGTAGTAGCCGGCGTCAGCCAAGCCGAATTCACCCCCTGCCTCATGCAGCGCCTCGTAGACGCCAACGGCGAATTCTGTCGGCACGATCAATTCCCAGCCGAGTTCACCGACATAGGTCATGCGGTTGGCATGGGCGGTGGCATGGCCGATATCGATCTCGCGGATGGCGGCGAAGGGAAAGCTCGCGTTGGAGAGATCGGCCGAGGACAGTTTGCCGAGAAGATCGCGCGAGTGTGGTCCCATCACGGCCAGCACGGCATAGGCCGAGGTGACGTCGGTCAGGATCGCATGGGCGTCGGCCGGAATGTTCCTGACGATCCAGTCAGCGTCGTGGACCGCTTGCGCGGATCCTGTGACGATGAGGAACTTCTCCGCATCCAGCCGCATCACGGTGAGGTCGCTTTCATAGCCGCCACGCGCGTTGAGCAAGCCCGTGTAGACCGACGTACCTATAGGTACATCGACATTGCCGGCGCAGATCCGGTTCAGCACGGCGCAAGCGTCGCGGCCCTGGACAAGCAGTTTTGCGAAAGACGTCTGGTCGAAGATGGCGACGGCCTCGCGTGTCGCCTTCATCTCGCGGCGGACCGCCTCATGCCAATTCTGGCGGCCGAAGGCGTAATCGTTCTCGGCCTTCTCTCCTGGAGCAGCGAACCAGTTGGCACGCTCCCAACCCATCTTGGAGCCGAAGCAGGCGCCCCTGGCGGCCAGCCGGTCATAGAGCGGCGAGCGGCGGAAGGGCCGCGCGGTCTCGAGTTCACGGTTCGGCCACGGCATGGCGTAGTGCAGGCCGAGCGTCTCCTTGACTCGGTCATGCAGCCAGCGCGGGTTGTTGTTGAAGGAAGCGAAGCGCCTGATATCGACCGGCCACAGATCCATGGTCGGTGCGCTGTTGACGATCCATTCGGCCAGCGCCCTGCCCGCGCCGCCGGCGCTGGCGATGCCCATCGAATTGAATCCAGCGCCGACATAGAAATTCTTCAGTTCCGGCGCCTCGCCAAGGATGAAATTGTTGTCCGGCGTGAAGCTTTCGGGACCGTTGTAGAATTTCTTGACCTCGGCATGCGCCAGCTGCGGCACGCGGACCAGCGCGTTTTCCATCAGGATCTCGAACTGGTCCCAATCGTCGGGCAGCAGCGCGAATTCGAAATTTTCGGGGATGCCGTTCATGCCCCAGGGCTTGGCATGCGGCTCGAAACCTCCCATGACCAGGCCGCCGACCTCTTCCTTGAAATAGATGAAGCCGTCGGGATCGCGCATGACAGGCAGGTCAGGATGCACGCCCTCGATCCTGCCGGTGACGATATACATGTGCTCGGCCGAATGCAGCGGCACAGAAACACCGCACATCAGCCCGACCTTGCGCGCCCACTGGCCGGCGCAGTTGACGACGATCTCGGCGGCGATGCTGCCGTGGTCAGTCTCGACACCGCAGGCGACGCCGTTCCTGACGCGGATGCCTGACACCTTGACCCGCTCGAGGATTTTCGCGCCGCGATTGCGCGCGCCCTTGGCCAGCGACTGCGTCAGATCAGTCGGATTGGCTTTGCCATCCCCTGGCAACCAGACGGCACCGACCAGATCGTCAATCGCCATGACAGGCCACAGATCGCCAGCCTCGCTCGGCGAGATAACGTCGATCTCCACGCCCTGAGCGCGCGCCGACGCTGCCGTGCGCTTCAGCACCGTCATGCGATCCGCGGTGCGCGCAACCGACAGCGAACCGCAGTTCTTCCAGCCGGTGGCGAGACCGGTCTCGGCCTCCAGTTCGCTGTAAAGCTGGGTGGAGTATCTGATCAGGCTCGTCATGTTGGAGTGGCTGCGCAACTGACCGACAAGACCGGCGGCATGCCAGGTGGTGCCGCCGCTGAGTTGTCCCTGCTCGAGCAGGACAACATCGGTCCAGCCGAGTTTTGTCAGATGATAGGCGACCGAGCAGCCAATGATGCCGCCGCCGACGATGACAACGCGAGCGTGGATGGGAAATTCATGTGCCATGAGCGTTCCGCCATTGGAGGGATGGCCGGGATACTAACATAGCAATGCCAAATATCAACTCAAAATCTCACAAATTATCACATAAAGCAACGATGAGTTCTGGCCCCTTTTGCGAAAGCGCTTCCGCAAGCGCTGGTTCGGGATTGGCGTCGACGATCACGCCGGCGGCCCGTTCGAAATTCGGAATCCTGAGCGGTGTCAGCTTGCCGAACTTGCTGCTGTCGAGCACGAAATAGGCCTTGCCGGCGAGCGCGATCATACGGCCGCGCTGCTCGGCGCCGGCACGGGTGAAGTCCGTCACGTCGCCTTCCGGCGACAGGGCACCACCACCGAGAAAGGCGATGTCGACGCGAAAGCGGGCCATTGCATCAAGCGTGTCGATGCCGGAAGCCGCCTCCTCGCCCGGATCGATCTCGCCGCCCAGCATATGCACGCGCATGCCCGGCACATGGCACAGATGCAGCGCTATCTTCAGGCTTGCCGTGCAGATGGTGAGATCGCGCAGTTCGGTCATGGCATGCGCGACGGCCAAGGTGGTGGTGCCGGAATCGAGAAAGACCACCATGCCATCCCTGACCAGACCGGCGGCAGCCCTGCCGATCGCCGCCTTGCCATGGGCATTTTCCTGGCTGCGCAGGCTCATCGCCGGTTCGCTCGGTTCGAAGCGGGCGGCACCGCCATGCACGATGCCGAGCCTGCCCTGCTCCGAAAGCAGCTTCAGATCGCGGCGGATGGTTTCGCGCGAGACCTCGAAGAACCCGGCCAGTTCGGCGACACTGACGGAGCCTTGGGCGCTCAGCCGCCGCAGGATTTCGTCATGGCGGCGCGGGGCAAGGGCGCGCACCGGCAGGCGGCTGACGGGAGACATGGCGATCCTCTTGTCGAGCATTGACGTTGCAATATGTGGCAGTGAACTCGCATAGACGCAACCGCGCCCGACGTGGCCGGTATCGATCGGCACTCTATTTGTCAGTCGAGGTTAGGGTTTTCGCGACAAGCCACCGCCCTCTATCGCGTTGACGAGCGTCTCGCTCCCTTCGCGCAGATACTGCCGCAGAACGCTCGCGGCTTTCCTGCCGTCGCGCTCGCGGCAGGCGGCCAGCAGTTCGCGATGCTCCATTTGCGAGCCGGTCGCATCGGGCTCGCTCCGCTCGGGCCAGAGCCGAGCACACAGGCGCTCGTGCTCAGCCTACCTTCACGGCCATCACCGCGGCGCAGTCACCCGCTTTGACCAGCCCGGGAAAATGCCGCGCCGCCAGCAAGCCAGACATTTTTGCCCGGATTTCCTGTGGGGCAATGCCGGTGCGGCCAACGGAATGGATGCGCGCCAGCACCGCGCCTTCCTCGACGGCTTCGCCGAGATCGACCATGGTTTCGATCATGCCGTCGTCCTCGGCGAAGGCGAAGCAATCGCCCGAGGGCATGTCGAGCCACTGTGTTCTGGTCTTCTCCACCGCGCCATCAACAATGCCTGCATGGCGAAGCACATTGAGGATGCCACGCCGCGCGATGCGCACGGTTTCGGCACGCGATGTCCCCCCGCCGCCAAGTTCGGTGGTGACGAAGACCTTGCCCATGTCCTCGGCCGCGGTGTCGTACATGCCGACCGCATCGATCTCGGTCATGCGCATCGAGAAAGGTGCCGAGAAGGCTTCGACTGCGGCGAAGGCCTTTTCTTCCTGCACCTTGTCCGGCAGCGTGTGCGCGGCGCAGAAAGGCACGAAATCCAAGGTCCTGCCGCCGGAATGGAAATCGAAGACGATGTCGGCGCGGGGGAGCAACTCGCGTTGGAAATAGTCGGCGATCTTCTCGGTCACCGTGCCATCGGGCCGGCCGGGAAAGCTGCGGTTCATGTTGCCCTTGTCGATCGGCGACGTGCGCGTGCCGGCACGAAAGGCCGGATAGTTCATCGCCGGCACGATGATCACCGTGCCGGAGACGTCCTTGGGGTCGAGTGTGCGGGCGAGTCCGTAGAGCGCCAGCGGGCCCTCATACTCGTCGCCATGGTTGCCACCGGTCAGCAGCGCCGCCGGTCCCTTGCCGTTGCGGATGACGCAGATCGGGATCATCACCGAGCCCCAGGCCGAATCGTCGCGGCTGTAGGGCAGGCGCAGGAAACCATGCTGGACGCCGTCACGATCGAAATCGACGGTCGGCGCGATAGGCGACGGACGGAGGCTGGACATCGGGTTCAATTCTTCACCACCAGCTTGCGCGGCACATTGGCCAGGCATTCCACACCCGTTTCGGTGATCAGGATGGATTCGGTGATCTCAAGACCCATCGTCTCCAGCCACAGGCCGGTCATGAAATGGAAGGTCATGCCGGGCTTGAGTTCGGTGCGGTCGCCGGGGCGCAGGCTCATCGTGCGCTCGCCCCAATCCGGCGGATAGGACAGGCCGATCGAGTAGCCGGTGCGGTTGTCCTTAATGATGCCGTACTTCTTCAGGACGGCGAAGAAGGCATTGGCGATGTCCTCGCATGTGTTGCCGGGTTTTGCCGCCGCCAACCCCGCATCCATGCCTTCAAGCGTCGCCTTCTCGGCATCGAGGAATTCCTGCGTCGGCTTGCCGAGGAAGACGGTGCGCGACAGCGGACAGTGGTACCTGTTGTAGCAGCCAGCAATCTCGAAGAACGTGCCCTCGCCCGACTTCATCGGCTGGTCATCCCAGGTCAAATGCGGCGCCGAAGCATCGACGCCCGACGGCAGCAGCGGCACGATCGCCGGATAGTCGCCGCCGATGCCGTCGACGCCGCGCGTGCCGGCATCGTAGATCTCGGCGACGAGATCACATTTGCGCATGCCGACTTCAATCCTGTCGACGATGCGCTGATGCATCGCCTCGACGATGCGGGCGGCCTTGCGCATGTAGTCGATCTCGGTCGGGCTCTTCAGCGCGCGCTGCCAGTTGACCAGGGCCGTGGCATCGACGAAGCGGGCGTTGGGCAGATGCTTCTGCAAGGCGGCGAACGCAGCGGCGGAGAACCAGTAATTGTCCATCTCGACGCCGATGGTCAGCTTGCCCCAGCCGCGATCGGTCAGCACGCTGGACAGGAAGTCCATGGGGTGGCGCTCGGTCGACTGCACATAGTGGTCGGCATAGCCGACGATGTTGTCATGCGCGAGATAGGCGGTGCGCTTGGCGCCATTGGCGTCCTGGCCACGGCCGTACCAGACCGGCTCGCCCGATGGCGGCACGATGACCGCCTGGTGCACGTAGAACGACCAGCCGTCGTAACCGGTCAGCCAGGCCATGTTGGAGGGATCGCTGACGATCAGGAGATCGACACCCTTGGCTTCCATGGCTTTGCGCGTCTTGGCGAGGCGATCCGCATATTCGCCGCGCGAAAATTTCAGGTTTGGCTGCATTTTTTTGGGTCCTCGTTTGTTGGGCTGGAGCCTGTTCAACTTCGCTGAATCCGGCTCGTCGTCTGGTTCTTCTTTGCGCGTGAAAGCCGGTTCCCACTTTTCCGGATCACGCTTTGGCCGGCATCAGCTTTCAAAAATGGTTCCGGATTTCGCGGCCAGCGCCCGGTCGCGGGCGAGCGTGGCAATCGCCGTATCCTGCACGCCGGTGCCGGTGAGATCGGCAATGGTGATGTCGCTGGCCGAGCGCCGTCCGTGTCTCTCGCCAGCGATGATCTGGCCCAATTCGGCCACCTCGTCCTCGGCGGCCATGATTCCTGCGGCGATGGCATGATGCAGTTCGCCCAGCCGCCGTGTCTGGCGAGCACTGTCGGCGACGTAGAGATCAGCCATGCGCAGGATCGCAGGGGCGATCTCGTTCTTGTGTTCGGCGTCCGAGCCCATGGCGGTGATGTGCTGGCCGGCAGAGATGAAGCCGGCCTTGATCAGAGGCTCGGTCGACGGCGTCGTGGTGACGATGATGTCGGCCCCAACCACGGCCTCCGCGGCACTGGGTTCGGCGCGCACGGCGATGCCGAGCTTCTCACGCAGGGCGCCCGCAGTCAGCTCAGCCTTGGCGGCATCGCGGGCCCAGATGCGTGCCTCTGTGATTGGCCGCACGAGGCGGAGCGCTTCGAGCTGCAATCCGGCTTGCACGCCGGCGCCGAAGATCGCGGCGACGGACGAATCCGGCCGCGATAGATGCTTGGCCGCGACCGCGCCCGCGGCGGCGGTGCGGATATCGGTGAGATAGCCATTGTCGAGCAGCAGCGCCTCGACCAGACCTGTCTTTGCCGACAAAAGCACCATCATGCCATTGACGCTGGGCAGGCCGAGTTTCGGATTGTCGAAGAATCCGGGACTGATCTTGATGGCGAAGCCGTCGACGCCAGGCACATAGGCGGTCTTCACATCGACCTCGCCGTGATGTTCAGGGATGTCGAGCCGCAGGATCGGCGGCATCGCCACCGGCAAAGTGGCTAGCGCGCGAAAAGCATTCTCGACGCAGGCGACGGCATCAAGATCGAGCGTCACGATCTTACGCAGTTCCGCTTCGGTCAGGATTGTCATCCGGTTCATGCGGCGCGCTCCGCAAATGAGGGCTTCTCTCCGCAAACGATCTTCTTGTGCAGTTCCATATCGATGTTGCGCCCCGAAAGCAGAACCACCATCGGTCCGCTCGCGCTGACCTTACCGGCGAGCAGTGCCGCGATGCCGACGGCGCCGGCGCCTTCGACGATCTCGCGCTCCTGCTCATAGGCATGGCGGATGCCGGCGGCGATTTCCTCCTCGGAAAGCAGGACGATATCGTCGAGCAGGTCGCGGCACATGGCGAAGGTCAGTTGGTTGTCGAGGCCGATGCCGCCGCCGAGCGAGTCCGCCAGCGTCGGCAACTCCTCGACCAGCACGGGCCGGCCGGCATCGAGGCTCGCCTTCATCGCAGCACCCCGCGCCATCGACACGCCGACGACCCTGGTCCCGGGGCTGACGCCCTTGATCGCCGCCGCTACGCCCGAGGCGAGCCCACCGCCCGACAGTTGCACCAGCACCAGCGCGGCGTCGGGAACCTGCTCGATCATCTCCAGTCCGAGGGTACCCTGGCCAGCAATGATGGCTGGATGGTCGAAGGGCGGCAGCATGACGAGGCCCTCCTCCGCCACCAGCCGCTCGACCTCCTGCTGCGCGTCGTCCTGGCTGTTGCCGACGATACGGATTTCAGCGCCAAGCCGGCGGATGGCATCGAGCTTGTTCTGAGGCACCAGCCGCGACATGCAGATCACCGCGCGCGTTCCCTCGAGTTTCGCCGCATGGGCAAGCGCTCGGCCGTGGTTGCCGGTGGAGGCCGCGACCACGCCACGTGCCTTCTCCTGCACGCTCAGCGAGGCTACCGCGTTCGAAGCGCCACGCAGTTTGAAGCTGCCGGTGATCTGGCGATGTTCGAGCTTGAGGTGAACGGGAATACCCAACCGTTCCGACAGAGCTTCGGACAGCACGGTTGGCGTTCGTTCGATCTTGCCGGCGATACGTTCGCGGGCGGCTCGGATGTCCGAAAGGTCGATGGCGCGCGTCATCGGGCGACCCCCTCTGGCCTGCCGGCCATCTCCCCCTCAAGGGGGGAGATCGGCAGCTCATGCGGCACCGCCGTTTCTATAGCATCCACAAGCAGCCAAAGCGCAGCGGCAGGGAATCTCCCCCCTCGAGGGGGAGGTGGCCAGCAGGTCAGAGGGAGACGCTCTTGCACGCAGAACATAATCTTACCGTCCCAGCGACAACGTCATCAGACGGCCGAACTCCGGATGTGGCGTCTCGTCCCCGCACAACCGTAAACAATTCCATGCCGTCGCCTGGTTGCTGGTCACCACTGGACGGCCGATCGCCTCTTCCATACTGGCGACCGCGAGCGCGCTCCGCAGCGCCGTGCAGGACACAAACAAGGCTTCGGCCTGTGGATGGGTCGCCTGGCGCGCGAGGTCGACAAGGGCTGCCGGCGGAATGCGTGCCATCTCGCGGTCATCCTCGAAACCCAGGCAGGTGAAGCTGGCGATATCGAAACCGCGTTCGGCGAAATAGGTTGCCATCGGCCTGGAAGTTTCAACCGTGTAGGGGGTGAGAATGCTGATCCGGCGCACGCCGAAGGCGTTCAGCCCGCGCACGCCGGCCATGGGCGGGGTTACGACGGGAATGCCGGGCTTGGCCGCCTGGATCGCCGCCTCGATCTCGGCATCGCCGATCACCACCGATGCCGAAGTGCAGGAGTAGCAGATGGCGTCGAGCGGCTCGTCGGGCAGGATCAAGGCCGCGCCCGCCGTCAGCGCCGGCTGCATCTTGCGAAGGTTCCGAGGCGTCGTCGGATTGGCATAGGGAATGCGCGCGACATAGACGCCGATCCGTTCGCTCGCCACCATGCGGCGAAAGTCCGGCTCGGTCGTGT
Organism: Mesorhizobium sp. B4-1-4; assembly: GCF_006439395.2. Taxonomy (NCBI): domain Bacteria; kingdom Pseudomonadati; phylum Pseudomonadota; class Alphaproteobacteria; order Hyphomicrobiales; family Phyllobacteriaceae; genus Mesorhizobium; species Mesorhizobium sp. B4-1-4. The sequence continues at coordinate 519,875 of NZ_CP083950.1, read as the reverse complement.
GGTCGGTGGCCAGGATGATCAGGCCGACACGCTTCGCCAGCGGGCGGTCATCGAGCGCCGGCCGGTCGGGGTGGACCTTGATCTCGGGCAAGGGCTTCATACGTTATCTCTCGATCTTGCCGTAACGGCGTTCCAGCCAGCGCAACAGCACGACAGAACAGAGGCTGATGGCGAGGAAGAAGGCGCCCACCAACGTGATCGGCTCCAGGTAGCGATAATAGGTGTTGGCGACGCTTTTGGCCTGGTTCATCAGTTCTAGCACGGTGATTGCCGACAGCAGCGGCGTCTCCTTGAACATGGCGATGAAATAGTTGGCCAGCGCCGGGATCATCGGCGGAATGGCTTGCGGGATAATGATGTGGGACCAGGTCTGCCTGGCGCTGAGGTTGCACGCCTTGGCGGCCTCCCACTGGCCGCGCGGCACATTGTCGATGCCGGCGCGATAGACCTCCGCCGTATAGGTGCCGTAGTGCAGCCCGAGCCCGATGACACCGGCGACCAACGGCGGCAGAAGAATACCGACGTCTGGCAGCACGTAGAAGATGAAATAGAGCTGCACCAGCAGCGGCGTGCCACGGACGAATTCGGCCGCCCAACCGACGGAGCGCGATACCGCCTTGTTGGGCGAGCGGCGCGCCAGCGCGATGCCCAGACCGACGATCGCCGCCAGTACCGAGCCGAGCAGCGTCGCCAGGATGGTGATCTTCACCCCCTGGATCAGCGTCGGCAGGATCTGCCGGACAAAATCCCAATCCCAATCCATCAGCGAACCTTGGCCATCAGCGAGTTCCGGTCATCAGACGCGCACCCCGTCGAGGCCGCGCGCCAGGTGGCGCTCCAGCGAGCGCACACCCCACGAAATGAGCAGCGCAAGGATGAAATAGAGAATGAGGATGGTGGTGAACGGCACCATGGTGTTACCGGTCTGGGCTCGCACCACCTGCGCCTGGAATGTGAGGTCGGCGAGCGAGATCAGTGAGACGACGGATGTGGCCTTGAGCAGTTCGATGGCGTTGTTGCCGAAGGTCGGCAGCATCACCAGAAACGCCTGCGGCAGGATGACATGGCGCAGGCCTTGCCAGCGGCCAAGGTTGAGCGCGATGCAGGCCTCGTGCTGTTCGCGGCCGATCGACTGCACGGCGCCGCGCACCACTTCGGCGGCGTAGGCGCCGACATTCAGGCCCAGCGCCAGCACGCCGGCCTGCAGCGGGGTCAGTTCCAGGCCCAATAGCGGCAGCACGAAATAGGCGAAGAACAGCTGCACGAAGATCGAGGTGCCGCGGAAGAATTCGATATAGGCTGTGGCGAGCGCGCGCAGCAGAAAGAAGCGCGACAGCCGCCCCATCCCGGCAACAAAGGCCATGACCAGGGCAAGCACCGACCCCATCAGCGTCAGCTCGATGGTGACAAGCGCTCCCTGCAATATAAGGCCGAAATAGCCGGACCATTGGGTCATCGATTAGAAGTTCCAACGTTTGCGATTCGAGTTCCTTCTCCCCGTTGAACGGGGAGAAGATGCCGGCAGGCAGATGAGGGGCAGCGCTAGCTTCTCCAAACCTAGCGCCGCCCCTCATCCGTCACTTCGTGACACCTTCTCCCCGTGAACGGGGAGAAGGAAGAAGAGCGCTCTACTTCGCCGAGCAGAGCTTTTCGCGCGTCGTCGACATCGCGGCAGCCGCCGAGAAGCCGTAGGGCTCGATGATCTTGGCGAACTCGCCCGACTTCTTCATCTTGGCCAGTTCGACATCGTAGGCGTCACGCAGCGCCTCGTCGCCCTTCTTGAAGGCGGCGCCGTCGCAGTAGACCGGGGCGCCCTGCACCGGCGCGATGACTTCGAGGCTCGGATCGTTGGCTTTCTTCATCAGATCATTGATCGACAGGACCGGCAGCGAATAGGCGTCGATGCGGCCGTCCTGCACCATCTTCAGGCCGCTCTGGCCATCCGGCACGACGATGACACGTTCACGCGGCACGCCGGCGTTGAGCGCCAGCTTCTCCTCGGTGCCGCCGCCCGGCGCGCCGATCGTGGCGGCAGTGTCCTTGGCGACGTCCTCGTAGCTCTTGAAGTGCTTGGGATTGCCCTTCTTCACCAGCATCGCCTCGGCGTCGCACAGAACCGGCTCGGAATAGGCGACCGCCGCGCAACGCTCCGGCTTCATGAACAGACCGGCGGTGACGACATCGAAGCGGCCGGCCTGCAGGCCGGGGATCATCGCGCCATACTCAGAGATCGAAGCGACGATATCGGCCACTCCGAGACGCTTGAAAATCTCGCGCGCCACGTCGGGCGCCGCGCCCGAAACCTTGCCGTCGGCGGCGACCGCCGTATAGGGCGGTTCGTTGGCGATGGCGACGCGGGCGAAACCCTGCGCCTTGAGCTGTTCGAGCTTCTTGTCCGCGGCCGAGCCCACGCTTGAGGTCGCGAGCACTGCCATAATTGCGAAGCCGGCGATGCCGGCCAGAATGCCAAGTTTCTTCATTGTTCCCAACTCCTTGTTGCTCTTCTTGGTTTGCTTGTGGGCGGTTCGCACGCCCGCATGGCGGTCAGACGCGGTGTCCGGCCGCGATGATCTTCTTCAGGAAGCCTTGCGTGCGCTCCTGCTTGGGACGGCGGAAAATCTCGTCGGGCTTGCCTTCTTCAACGATCTTGCCGCGATCGAAGAACAGCACCCGGTCGGCGAAGTCGTGGGCGAAACCCATCTCATGGGTAACCAGCAGCATGGTCATGTCGGTCTCGGCGCAGAGCCGCCACAAGACGTTGAGCACCTCCTCGACCAGTTCCGGGTCGAGCGCCGACGTCACCTCGTCAAACAGCATGATCTTCGGCTGCAAGGCGAGCGCCCTGGCAATCGCCACACGCTGCTTCTGGCCGCCGGACAGTTGCGCCGGCATCGCCTTGGCCTTGTCGGCCATGCCGACCATGTCGAGCAGTTCCATCGCGCGTTTTTGGGCGGCGGCGCGCGGCGTGCCCTTAGTCAGCATCGGCGCCAGCGTGACATTGTCGATGACGCTCTTGTGCGGAAACAGGTTGAACAGCTGGAAGACCATGCCGATCTTCTGGCGCATTTTTGCCAGATGCCGCTCGTCGGCCGGCAACAACTGGCCGTTGCGCTCCATATGGTAAAGCTGCTCGCCATCGATCTGGATGTGGCCGCCGTCGATGCGCTCCAGCGTCATCAGGATACGCAGGATCGTCGTCTTGCCTGAGCCCGACGGGCCGATCAGCGCCAGCTTCTCGCGCGGCATGACCTGCATCGACAGGCCGTCCAGCACCTTGAAGGCACCAAAGCTCTTCGAAATGGCATCGACCTTGATGATGGGTGCGGACAAATGAATTTCCCCGTGCTGGAGAAGCCTGTGCCCCTAACGATGCGGAACGCGCCAAATCATGTCAATTGGGAAAATAATATCATGACAATTATTCCGATTGCGCACAATTCTCGACCCGTGGAGAGTCGGGCTCAGGCCCGACCCAGCAATGGCGGCGTCTGAGACCGGAACGGAGCCGGAAGCGCAGGAGACCACCTTCGCAGGCCGGCATCACCGGAATATCGACGCACCCCCTAGATGGCGAGCAGCAGGTGCTCCGGATCTCCAAGCAAGAGCTTGGTGACAACGCCGAGACCGGCGCGCAGTTCCCCCTCGGTGGTCGAACCCAACGAAATGCGCACCGCCGGATGCCAGGGGGCGTCGGAAATGCGGAAGGAGGCGCCCGGCGCGATCGCCACGCCCTGCAGCCGGGCCTGGGCGACAAAACTCTCCTCGGCCCGGTCGCCAGGCAATTGCAGCCACAGATGCAGGCCATCGCGATGCGAACGATAATCGACCCCTGCAAGGACCTCCGCGGCAATGACCATCCTGTGCCGGAGCGCTTGGCGCTGCCAGCGGACAAGCTCCATCGCGGTGCCGTCGACCACCCATTTGGTGGCGATCTCGGCCACCAGCGGCGTTGCCATCCAGTTCGAGACCAGATGCCGGTTGGCGACGGCGGCAACGTAACGATCGGGCGCGGCGAGATAGCCGATGCGCAGGCCGGGCACGGTGATCTTGGTGAAGGAGGTGACGTAGAGCGTGCGCTCCGGCGCATAGGCAGCGACCGGCGGCGGCCGGTCCTCGACCAGCGGACCCAGCACATCGTTCTCGATGATGGCGATGTCATGCTTGCGCGCCACCGCCGCGATCTCAGCGCGACGTCCCGAATCCATCAGCGTCGCGGTCGGGTTAATCACCGAAGGCTGCACGAACACAGCGCGGATGTCGGAAAGCCGGCAGGCCTCGTCCAGCGCCTCCGGGATGAGGCCATTGCCGTCGATCGGCAGGCCTTCGAGGTTGAAGCCGAGATAGCGGGCGAGCGGCACCAGCGTGTGATGGCCGATCGCCTCGGTCGCGACGGTCGATCCCGGCGGCGCCACGCTCATCAGCGCCACTGTCATGCCGGCGGTAGCGCCGTTGGTCAGGCTGATATTCTGCGCGGAGGCCTCGAGCCCGCACAGTTTCAGCCATTCGACGGCGACAGCGCGATGGCGCGGGAACACCATGTTGGGCCGGAAGGACAGTGCCGAACTCGAGGGCAGGTGTTCGGCCAGCCATCCCAGTGCCTGCTTCATCCGTTCCAGATGCATCGGCTCGCAGACCGGCTTCAGGATCGAGAGATCGATGACCTCGCCGAGGCGCTCGGGCAGATAGGGCGGCTCCGGCTCGCGGCGCTGCGTCTGGACAAAGCTGCCGCGGCCGATCTCGCCCGAAATCAGGCCGCGCCGGATCAATTCCTCATAGGCGCGGCTCACCGTCTGTACCGACAGCTTCAAATCGTCGGCCAGCCAGCGATGGGTCGGCAGGCGCGCGCCATTCGCCAGCCGTCCGTCATGGATGGCACGCGCGAACTGGTCGGCAAGCGACTGGTAGGCTGGCCGCCTGATGAGCGCGGGATCGGGTTGCCACAATGTCATGACTTATTAGAGATCGAAATCAGTGCAATTGACAATCGAAATAATGCACCGTCATGGTGCCGTGGACGAAAAGTGGACTGTGATGACGGCTGCAAAACTCGACGCGATCGACCTCAAAATCCTCGACGCCATCCAGCGTGACGGACGCATCACCAAGCTGGCGCTGGCCGAGCAGGTCGGGCTCTCGCCGACGCCATGCTGGATGCGGCTGCGCAAGCTGGAGAAAGCCGGCATCGTCTCGGGTTACCACGCCCGGATCGCCATGCGTGTGGTGGCGCCGGTCGCCACCGTGCTGATGGAAGTGACGCTGGCCAGCCACCGCCAGGCCGATTTCGACCGCTTCGAGCGAGTCATCCGTGACATTCCCGAGATCGTCGCCTGCTGGTCGGTGGGCGGCGGCGTCGATTATGTGCTGAAGGTGATGGCGCGCGACATCGACGCCTATCAGCGGCTGGTCGATGCCTTGCTCGACCGCGAGATCGGCATCGACCGCTACTTCACCTACATCGTCATCAAGACGGTGAAGGACGAGACCGTTTTGCCACTGGCTGACCTGTTGCCCATCGCCACTTCATCCTAGGGCGGAGCAAGGAGCGAAGCGACGCGGCGCAGACCCTGGCATTACGAAGTTGAGAGGCTCAGCTGACGGCTTTCCCGAAACAGCGATGCATATTCCCCACATAGAGAGATCGCTCTGCTCACGGGGGCGAATAGAGAGACTCTCTCCTTTAGCGGACGCCCAAACAGCCTCTCTGTCTGCGCATGGGGGATAGTCTTCCCGCATTAGTCCGAACCGGGAGGCTTCGACCATGTCCGCGCATTTCGCCCGCTCACATCGCCATGAAGCGCTCGATCGCCTGGCCGACCGCCGGCTGTTGCGCGAACTCGCCTATGTCGACGGCCACTGGACGGCGAGCGAGGCCGCCGAAAGCTTCGAAGTCACCGATCCGGCGACCGGCACCACGGTCGCCTTCGTCGCAGCGTTGGACGCGCGCCAGACGACAAAGGCGATCGATGCCGCGGCGCGCGCCTTTCCGGCCTGGCGGTCGCTATTGCCGCAGGAGCGCGCAAAAATCCTGCGAAAATGGTTCGAGCTGATCATCGAGGCGAAAGACGATCTCGCCCTGCTGATGACACTGGAACAGGGCAAGCCGCTCAAGGAGTCGCTCGGCGAGATCGACTATGCCGCCTCCTTCGTCGAGTGGTATGCCGAAGAAGCCAAGCGGCTCAACGCCGAGAGCGTCACCAGCCATCTGCCGAACGCCGAAATGATGGTGCGGCGCGAGCCGGTCGGCGTCGTCGGCGTGGTCACGCCTTGGAATTTTCCGTCGGCCATGCTGACCCGCAAGGCCGCCGCCGCTCTCGCCGCCGGCTGCACCATCGTCGCCCACCCCTCCTCGGAGACGCCGCTATCGGCGCTGGCGCTGGCCGAACTCGGCGAGCGCGCCGGCCTGCCCGCCGGTATCTTCAATGTCCTCACCGGCAGAGCCGCGACGATCGTCGGGCGCATGTGCGAAGACCCGCGCGTCCGCGCCATGAGCTTCACCGGTTCGACCGAGATCGGCCGGCTGATCGCCGCGCAGAGCGCGCCGACGATGAAGCGGCTGGTGATGGAGCTTGGCGGCCACGCGCCGCTGATCGTCTTTGCCGACGCCGAGGTCGACAAGGCCGTGCGCATCGCCGTCGACGCCAAATTCGCCACCTCGGGCCAGGACTGCCTTGCCGCCAACCGCATCTATGTCCAGCGCCCGATCTATGACCGTTTCTGCGCGGCCTTCGCCGCGCGCATCGAGGCACTGCGGACCGGCAACGGCCTTGCCGACGAAAGCGACATCGGGCCGCTGATGCACGAGCGCGCCGTCAAGAAGGTCGAGGAGCAAGTCGCCGACGCCCTCGCCCAGGGCGCCCGCTGCCTTGCCGGCGGCAAGCGCCATCCGGCGGGCCCCCTCTTCTACCAGCCGACGCTGCTGGCCGACGTGCCCGACGAGGCTTTGATCATGCGCGAGGAGACCTTCGGTCCGGTCGCTGCCGTCACGCCCTTCGACGGCGAGGACGAGGTGATCGCCCGCGCCAACGCCACGGAGTACGGCCTCGTCGCCTATGTTGTGACCGAGAACGGCGCCCGTCAGCAGCGCATGGGTCGCGCGCTCGACTACGGCATGGTGGCCATCAACCGTGTCAAGATCACTGGCGCACCGATCCCGTTCGGCGGGGTCAAGCAGTCCGGCATCGGCCGCGAAGGCTCGCGCCACGGGCTGGAGGCTTTCACAGATCTCAAATATCTCTGCCTGGATGTGGCTTAGGCCGCGCCGGAATTCTCTTTCAAGGAGTCAAAAAGATGCTCGACCAGTCCAACGAACTCAACGCCTGGGACCGCGATCACTTCTTTCATCCCTCGACCCATATGGGCACGCATGCGCGTGGCGAGTCTCCGACCCGCATCATGGCCGGCGGTGAAGGCGTCACCGTCTGGGACAACAATGGCAGGAAGAGCATCGATGCCTTCGCCGGCCTCTACTGCGTCAATGTCGGCTACGGCCGCCAGAAGATCGCCGACGCCATCGCCGCCCAGGCCAAGAAGCTTGCCTATTACCATGCCTATGTCGGGCACGGCACCGAAGCCTCTATCACGCTGGCCAAGATGATCATCGACCGCGCGCCGAAAGGCATGTCGAGGGTCTATTTCGGCCTCTCCGGCTCGGACGCCAACGAAACCAACATCAAGCTGATCTGGTACTACAACAACGTTCTCGGCCGCCCGGAGAAGAAGAAGGTCATTTCGCGCTGGCGCGGCTATCACGGCTCGGGCGTGATGACAGGATCGCTGACCGGCCTTGAGCTGTTCCACAACGCCTTCGATTTGCCGCGCGCGCCGATCCTTCACACCGAGGCGCCCTATTATTTCCGCCGCGCCGACCGCTCGATGAGCGAGGAGCAGTTTTCGCAATATTGCGCCGACAAGCTCGAGGAGATGATCCTAGCTGAAGGTCCGGAGACGGTGGCTGCTTTCATCGGCGAGCCGATCCTCGGCACTGGCGGCATCGTGCCGCCGCCCGCAGGCTACTGGGAAAAGATCCAGGCGGTGCTGAAGAAGTATGATGTGCTGCTGGTCGCCGACGAGGTGGTGACGGGCTTTGGCCGGCTCGGCACCATGTTCGGTTCCGACCATTACGGCATCAGGCCGGATCTGATCACCATCGCCAAGGGCCTGACCTCGGCCTATGCCCCTCTGTCAGGGGTCATCGTCGGCGACAAGATGTGGCAGGTGCTGGTCGAGGGTTCCGACAAGCTCGGTTCGCTCGGCCATGGCTGGACCTATTCGGCGCATCCGATCTGCGTTGCCGCCGGTGTGGCCAATCTCGAACTGATCGACGAGATGGAGCTGGTGAAAAATGCCGGCGAGACCGGCGCCTATTTCCGTGCTGAACTCGCCAAGGCCGTCGGCGGCCACAAAAACGTCGGCGAGGTGCGTGGCGACGGCATGCTGGCGGCGGTCGAATTCGTGAAAGACCGCGACGACCGCGTCTTCTTCGATCCTTCGCTGAAGATCGGACCGCAGGTCGCCACGGCCCTTGCCGCAAGCGGCGTCATCGGCCGCGCCATGCCGCAGGGCGACATCCTCGGCTTCGCGCCGCCGCTCTGCCTGACGCGCGAGGAGGCCGATATCGTCGTGGCCAAGACCGCGGATGCCGTGAAGAGCGTGTTTGCCAATCTGTGAGATCGAGCCATGAATGCCAGGACCAACACGCTCCCCGCCACCATGGCCGCCGTGCTGCTGACCGGCCACGGCGGACCGGAAAAACTCGTCTACCGCACCGATGTGAGAGTGCCCGCCCCTGCTTCGGGGGAAGTGCTTATAAGGGTCAGCGCTTGCGGGATGAACAACACCGATGTGTGGGTGCGCCAGGGCGCCTATGGCACCGAGGAAGACGCTGCAGCGGTGTCGACCTGGCGGCGACAGGGCAACACGCTTGTTTTCCCGCGCATCCAGGGCACCGACACTGTCGGCATCATCGCTGCCGTCGGCGATGGCGTTTCGTCTGATCGTATCGGCGAACGGGTGATGGTCGATTTCTCCATCTACAACCGCGACGACGATTCGCTTGCCGATATCGACTATATGGGCCACGGCCGCGACGGCGGTTATGCCGAATACCAGGCTGTGCCGGCTGAGAATGCGCATGTCGTCGACTCGACGCTGAGCGACGTCGAACTCGCCACCTTCTGCTGCGCCTACCTCACCGGCGAGCAGATGCTGGAACGAGCCGCGCTGAAAGCCGGCGAACGCGTTCTGGTCACTGGCGCTTCGGGCGGCGTCGGCTCTGGGATCGTGCAACTGGCGCGGGCGCGCGGCGCCATCCCCTATGCCGTCGTCGGCAGGGGCAAGGAGCAGGCGGTGCTCGACATCGGAGCGGAGGCCGTCATTACCCGTGGCGTCGCCGATTTGCCGCGAGCCGTGGCCGAGGCGACCGGCGGCCAGCCGATCGACGTCGTGGCTGACCTCGTTGGCGGTGCCATCTTCAACGATTTGCTGCGCATCCTGAGGCCGGAGGGCCGCTACACCACCGCCGGCGCGATTGCGGGCCCGGTCGTCCAGCTCGATCTCAGGACCATGTATCTCAAGCAGTTGCAATTGCACGGTTCGAGCCAGGGCACGCGCGCGGATTTCCGCCGCATCGTGCGCTACATCGAGGCGGGCAAGATCCGGCCGCTGGTCGGCGGCGTCTACCGGCTCTCCGATTTCCACCACGCGCAAGCCGATTTCGTTGCCAAGGACTTTGTCGGCAAGCTGGTTGTGGTGCCCGACGCTGTCGCGGAGCGGCCGGCGTAGTTAACAAATCCAGGCCTGCGCTCCGCCTGTCTTCTCGTCGCTGCCACAATGGGAATGGCTTGCACTCCAGCCAGCAAGCCGCCACAAACAGTGAGGCCCGCCGCGCCGCTGGTCCGGGCATCTGGTCACGGGTACAGGCGAGACATGACAGCCCGGATGATACTGCTCAACGCCAAGCCGCTCGGTGTGGCCGACGTCGCCGAGATCGCACGGCGCAACGCCCGGCTTATGCTCGGCGAGGCAGCGATGCGCCGCATCCGGGCGAGCCGGGCGCTGATCGAGCACCTGACGCAGCTCGGCAAACCGATGTATGGCGTCACCACCGGCCTCGGCGCCTGTGTCGACACGCCGCTCGCCGAGGCCGATCTGATCGCCTTTCAGCATAGCGTGCCGCTCAGCCACAGCATGGGCATCGGCCCCGCCCTTCCGACCGAGGCAGTGCGGGCGCTGATGACCGCACGCATCTCGGGCATGGCCGCCGGCGGCACCGGCACCTCCGAACGCGTGGTCTTGGGCCTTATGGCGGCGCTCAACGCCGGCGTCCATCCGGTGATCCCCACTTGGGGATCGATCGGCGCGGCCGACCTTGCCCATCTCGGGCATATGGCGCGAGCGCTGCGCGGCGAGGGCGAAGCGGAATTCCAGGGCCGGATCATGCCATCGGCCGAGGCGCTAACGCTGGCCGGACTGGAGCCGCTCGACCTGCGCGAGAAGGACGGCCACGCCCTCATCGTCGCCAACAGCCTGTCGACCGGAACGGCCTGCCTGTGCCTCGAAGACGTCGCCCATCTTATCGACTGGGGCTTGGCCGCCGTGGCTCTCAACTACGAGGCGTTCCGCTCCTCCCTCAGCGCGATCGACGAGGATGCCCTGGCCGCGCGGCCGGCCTTCGGCCAGCGCGAGATCGGCGCTCGGCTGCGCACGGAGCTGGCGGGCAGCGGCCTGTGGAAGGACAAGGCGGCGCGGCGCCTACAGGACCCGCTCAGCTATCGCTGCGTGCCGCAGGTCTGGGGCGGCCTGCTTCATGCGTTCGAACAGGCAAGGCTGGCGACCGAAATCGAACTGACCCATTCCGGCGACAATCCCGTGATCCTGCCGCAAGACGAGCGGGTGGTTTCGAACGGCAATTTCGACCTCACGGCATTCACGCTTGCCTGGGAACAGCTCGGCCAGGCGCTCGCGCATTGCGCGGTCGGCACCGCCAATCGCTGCATGAAACTGATGTCTCCGACAACAGCTGAACTGCCACGCTTCCTGTCGGCCAGGGGCGGCAGCCGCCAGGGCTATGCCGAACTGCAGAAACCCCTGGCCGCGCTGGAAGCCGAGATCCGGCATCTCGCCAACCCAATGTCGCTCAGCCCGCTTGCCGTTGCGGATGGGATCGAGGATCAGTCGTCGATGGCGCCCCGAGTGGTGGCCAAGACTGACGAGATCATCGAGCGCCTGCGCTATCTCGTTGCCATGGAGCTGATCTTCGCGGCCACCGGCGTGGAGTTGCGCGGCGTCGTCGACAGCATGGGCGAAGGGCCGCAGCGCACCTTCGCCGCCGTACGTGCGCTTGTCAGTCCACTCGATGACGACCGCGAGATGAGCACCGATATGACACGGATTGCTCGGATGGTGGCCGGTCCCCGCTACTGAGGCAGCGTCCTTCCGCCTGAAGCCTTTAAACCTCCGCAGCGGCAGGTCGAGTTATTGGTAAGGGCCTCTGAGATTCAGTTTCTCGGCCAACAGGCAGAAACGGTCGATCGACCGGACAAGCTCTTCGCCTTGCTCGGCAACAATCCCGCCACGCTCGGCAGTTGGCGTTTCCGACAGCGCCTTCCACAACCGGCTTTGCCGGTCACAGAGATCCGCCAGCTCGGTGCAGTCGTGGGAGGTCAGTTTCAAAAGATGGGACTCCGTCACCGGTCCGATGCCGGGAGGCGTCGTCATTCCAAGGGAGACATAGCCCGGCGGCACGGAGCCCTTGGCATTCGTCACCGCTTTGCGGCAGATGACATCGAACAGCTGGTCGACGGCCTGTTTGGCGCCGGCGACGCGCGAAGGATGGTCGGTGTCGGCCGCGGCATGGGGCAGAAGTTCGAGCTTGGCGCCATGCCTCTCGACGAGGTCGAGATAAGGCAGCATCGGACCGGACAGACCGCCGGTCGAGGCATCGCTGAACAGGTCGGCATCGATGGCGGCGTGGCTTAGCCGGCCGGAGGACAGGGCGTCGTCAAGCGCCTCGATATCAACAAGCTCACCGCGATCGTAGTTGACCAGCACCGCGCCATTCTTCATGCGGGACAGGACATCCGCGGCGACGATTCCGGCATTGGCGTAGCGGCCGGTCTGCGCGTCCTGCTTGCCCAGGCCGACATGGACGCTGAGCACATCGGCCCCCTCGGCCGCTTCGGCCGGGCTCGCCGCATAGACAAATCCCTCTGCTTCTATCCAGTCCCGGTGCCGAGGCCGTGCGTGGATCACCACGCGCATGCCGAAGGCACGGGCGAGCTTCGCCACCTCGCGGCCGATATTGCCATAGCCGATGATCGCCATCGTCTTGCCTTCGAGCTTTTCGGTGGGGAAATCCCGCAATTCCCTGCCGGTGTCGAAGGCGCCGCGCGCCACCAGGTCGTGCAGCATATCGACCGGGAGATCCGGCAGGACTTTCAGGATCGCCTTCATCGCCATCTGCGCCGTGGCGCGGCTGTTGATGCCGGGCGTGTTCATCAGCACCGCCGTGCCGCCCTCGCCGCTGCCGCCACCCCAGGAGCCCGAGCCCATATTGCCGGTGCCAGCGCCGATGCGCACGCCGGCCAGCGGGAAGACGGTCTCGGCTGGCAGGAAGGTCGCCGCCGCGATGACGGCGTCATAGCGCCCCTCCCCCGCGGCCTCGATCAGCTCTTCCCTGGTGCTGAGGTCCGGCTGGTAGAAGAAATGCACACGGCCACGCTCAAGCTCCGCTTTGTCTCCGAGCGACGATGAGTGAAAGCGGCCCCCCTTGGCTTCGATATGGGCGCGGACTTCGCTCGGGTCAGGCTTGCCGTCCGGCCCGAAGCGCAGGCCGACCAGATCGCAGATCAGCACGGCGTAGCTGCTTTGCGGGTCGATTGGCTCCACGGCCTGCATGCTGGTCTCTGCGGTCACGGCGTTTCCCCCATACAAGAACGGCAAAGCCTGCTGCGACAGCAGGGCTGCCCTGAACAATCAGAACCTATCAGCCCGGAAAGGTGTCAGATCGATCGCAGGCGGCAAACCGGCGGCAAGTTGCGACACGTCCGTGACGAACGCTTCAACGAGAGCGGCGCCGCACGGTTTTTGAGCGAACGGATTGTTCCACTATCCTTGCCGGGATGATTTGCGTGATCTGCCGATGTGACCACTGACCTGCACGCCGTCCTCGGCGCGCAGGTACAGAAAGCCGGGAATGGATATGAGCGGGATGATCGCGGTCAGCAGGAACACCTGATGGAACCGTTCCGGCGTCAGGACGTGGCTTTCCCCTGCAATCAGGCCCAGCAGCATGGCGGCGACCGAAACGCCCAGCGAAACGCTAAGCTGCTGCAGCACGCCGCCCAGGCTGGTGGCGCGGCTGAGCTTGTCCGCCGGCAGATCCGCGTAGGACAGGGTGTTGGAGGTCATGAACTGCGCCGACCGGACGACGCCGAACAGGAAGACATAGAAGCCGATCATCCAATGCGGCGTATCGGCACTCATCAAGGCGAAGCCCGCCACGGTAGCGGAACCCACGATCGCGCTGCCGATCAGCACGACTTTGAAGCCGACGCGCCGCAGCAGCGGCGACAGCATTGGCCGCATGAGCAGCGCGCCGAAGCTGCCGACGAATGTCAGCGAACCTGAGGTGACCGGGCTCATGCCAAAGCCGACCTGAAGCATCAGCGGCAGGAGGAACGGGGCGCCGTTGAGACCGACGCGGCACAGGCCCCCCGCCAGCGTGCCGACCCAGAACGAGCGAAATCGAAACAGCGTCAGGTCGACAGCCGGCGCCACGACGCGGCGCGCATAGCGCCCGAAGGCGAGCAGCAGCAGGACGGCCGCAGCCAACACCAGCACCGTCGTGAAGGCGGGAATGATCGGGCGGCCGATATTCTCCAGCCCGAACTGCAGTAACGCCACGCCGCATCCCACCATCAGAAATCCGGCGAAGTCGAAGCGCTCCACCGCCTCCTGGTGGAAATCGTCGACGAAGCGCAGCGCCGCCAGAATGCCAAGACAGCCAAACGGCAGGTTGACATAGAATATCCAGCGCCACGACGCGTAGGTGGTCAGCAGGCCGCCGAGCAGCGGCCCGATGATCGGCCCCATGATGGCCGGCAAGGTCGTGTAGGTCATGGCGGTGATCAGGCCGCTGCGTGGAGAGCTGCGCAGCAGGATCAGCCGCCCGACCGGCGTCATCATGGCGCCGCCAAGTCCTTGCAGCGCGCGCATGGCCAGCAGCATGCCGAAACTGTTCGCTATGCCGCACAGCGCGGAGCCAAGGGTGAAGGTGAAAAGCGCCAGGGCGAACACCCTGCGCGCGCCGAACCTGTCGGCGAACCAGCCGCTGACGGGAATGAACACGGCGAGCGTCAGGATGTAGGTGGTGATCGCCAGATTCAGCCGGACCGGCGTCGTATCCAGACTTTGCGCCATGGCCGGGATCGCGGTGGTGATGATGGTGGAATCGAGCTGTTCCATCAGAAAGGCGATGGCGACGATGATCGGGATGATCAACCTCAGCCTCGGGTCGCGCTCGGTGGCAAATAGAGGCTGTTCCAATGCTCTGGCCAATTCCGTCATGCAGGCGGTTCATATGCCTTGGCGAAAGGCTGGCATCCGCGACCAACCAGCCGGGGCGGGATCACTTGGCGCGTTTTATGGTCCGACAAATGCAGCAGCGACAATGAATTCTTACCGGACGGTGGTCAAAAAATCTTGAGCGCGGACAGAGGGCGAGGAAAGCAGCGATCGCGTCAAGAAGGATGGTCCAAAGACATTAGGCATTCAGCGTCAGGCATTCAGCGTTCCTATTTCGTGAAGGAACGTCTGGGGCGGCAGGCCGTTTTTCCTGTGCATGTCTCGTAGGAACAGGAGGCATCTTCATGAAACGGCGTCTGATGCTCGCCAGCGGCGCTATCGTGCTGGCCGCCGCGAGCGCGATTTCATTTACCTCCATCGCCGATGCGGCGGCTGTCAGGTACCACTTTGTCCATACCGCGGTTCATCGCCACAACGGACATCGGTACGTCGTACAACGGCAACATCCAAACCCTCGCGTGTGGGTTGGCGGCGGTTGGACAGGCGACAATTGGACCGGCGACAATGGCTGGATGGACAGCTACTACAATGGCTACGGCAGCTACCATGGATTCGTCGGCGACTTTTGTGGAACCATCGAATGGACGCTCGGCCTGTGCGGTCCCCACGGTCCTTGATCCCTGATCCCCAGACCCCGGCCAGTTGACCAGACGGGCGGATGCTATGCCATTTCGGGACGCCTTGACGCCTCTGAGTCAGCAATTCCTGCATCTGATGCCGGGTCAAGGCATCGAGCGCGCCAAAGGGCTCGTCCATCAGGAGCATCTTGGGGCGATAGGAAAGCGCACGCGCAATGGCGACGCGCTGTTTCATGCCGCCCGACAATTCGGACGGATAGCGGTCCGCACTCTGCGACAGCTTGACGAGGTCGAGATGCTTGAGCGAGATCTCGCGGCAGGCCGACCGGTCATAGCCCGCGGCCTTGAGGGCAAACTCGATGTTCTGCCGCGCCGTCAGCCAGGGAAGCAGCGTGTAGGACTGGAAGACGACGCCACGGTCGAGACCCGGCTGCAGGATCGGGGCACCGTCGATGCTGAGTTCGCCGGCGTCGAAGTCCTGCAGTCCGGCCACGATCGACAGCAACGTGCTCTTGCCGCAACCCGATATGCCGACAAGCGAGACGAACTCGTTGTCGGCTAGATCAAGATTGATGTCGCGCAGCACTTCCGTGCGCCGCTCTCCCGTGCCGAAGCTCTTGTGGAGGCCTGCTCCGCCCGAGGATGACGAAAGGATGAAACCTACTCCACCGTCACCGACTTCGCCAGGTTGCGCGGCTGGTCGACATCGGTGCCCATGAACACGGCGGTGAAGTAGGCCAGCATCTGGATCGGCAGCGCGTAGATGATCGGCGAGATGATTTCGGGCACGTCCGGCAGCACGATCGTCTCCATCGTGGTCACGCTCGCCTGCGCCGCTCCCCTGGCGTCGGTGATCAGGATGATCTTGCCGCCGCGCGCCGCCACCTCCTGCATGTTCGACACCGTCTTTTCGAAGATGCGGTCATGCGGGGCAATGACGATGACCGGCATGTTCTCGTCGATCAGCGCGATCGGCCCGTGCTTCAGTTCGCCGGCCGCATAGCCTTCGGCGTGGATGTAGGAGATTTCCTTGAGCTTCAGCGCCCCTTCCATGGCCAGCGGGAAATTGGTGTCGCGGCCGAGATAGAGCACATCGGAATAGCGTGACAGGTCCCGCGCGATGCGTTCGATCTGCGCCTCGAGCTTGAGCACCTGGTTGGCATAGCGCGGTGCTTCCGAAAGCGCCCGCACCAGGGTCTTTTCCTCATCCGTCGAGATCGCGCCGCGCGCCACGCCGGCGCGCACCGCAAGCGAGGCCAGCACCGACAGCTGGCAGGTGAAGGCCTTGGTCGAGGCGACGCCGATCTCGGGACCGGCAAGTGTGGGCAGCACGACGTCGGATTCGCGCGCCATGGTCGATTCGCGCACATTGACCACGGCGCCGATCTTCATGCCGGCCTTGCGGCAGTAGCGCAGCGAGGCCAGCGTGTCGGCGGTCTCGCCCGACTGCGAGATGAAGAAGGCGGCATCGTTGCCCGACAGCGGCATCTCGCGATAGCGGAACTCCGAGGCGACATCGATGTCGACCGGCAGCCGCGCATAGCGTTCGAACCAGTATTTGCCGATCAGGCCGGCGAGATAGGCGGTGCCGCAGGCCGAGATCGCCAGCCGGCCGATCTTGGCGAAATCGAACGGCAGGTCGAGCGGCTTCGAGACGCCGGAGACGAAATCGACATAGTGGGCCAGCGTATGCGAGATCACCTCGGGCTGTTCATGGATTTCCTTCTCCATGAAATGGCGGCGGTTGCCCTTGTCGACCATGAAGCTGGTCGACAGCGATTGCTGGCGCTTGCGGTCGACCTTTTTGCCGCCGATGTCGAAGATGGCGACGCCGTCGCGGCGCACCACCGCCCAGTCGCCGTCCTCAAGATAGGTGATCGAATTGGTGAACGGGGCGAGCGCGATGGCGTCGGAGCCCAAAAACATCTCGCCATCGCCATGGCCGACGGCGAGCGGCGGCCCGTTGCGGGCGCCGACGATCAGGTTGTCGTCGCCCCTGAACATGATGGCCAGCGCAAAGGCGCCCTCCAGCCGCTTCAGCGCCTGGTGCGCGGCCTCGACCGGCTGCAGCCCCCTGGCCATCTCGCGCGCCACCAGATGGGCGACGACCTCGGTGTCGGTCTGCGAGGCGAAGGAATAGCCGTCGCGCGTCAGCTCGTCGCGCAGTTCGGCGAAATTCTCGATGATGCCGTTGTGGACGATGGCCACGCCTTCGGAGAAATGCGGATGCGCGTTGGTCTCGTTGGGCACGCCATGCGTTGCCCAGCGCGTGTGGCCGATGCCGATGGTGCCGTCGAGCGGCTCGTCCCTGAGTCGGCGCTCGAGATTGACCAGCTTGCCCTCGGCGCGCCGGCGGGCAAGCTTGCCACGCTCGACGGTGGCGATGCCGGCCGAATCATAGCCGCGATATTCCAGACGCTTCAGCGCAGCGACGATGAGCGGCGCAACCTGTGAGTGGCCGACGATCCCAACGATACCGCACATGGCGTTGCCTCCATAGCCGGCAGAATCCCGGCCTTATTGCCGTAAAAGCCCACATTATCCTTCCTTGATAACGGGCTGATCGTTCATTTGAAGGAGCCCAATGCGTTAATCGGAGCCCGGACTCTCGTGCTTGAAACCGGCTGATCCAAGTGGACGCTGGTCCGGGGCTGGGGCCTGACGTAGTTGGTTGAGTGGTGCCTATCGCGACGGCAGTGTTCGTTTGAATGATGCGCGTTCATCGAATGAGGTGCAGGGTGGCTCAGCCGGCAAACCAAAACACACCCAACCGCCGGTTAGGCCCGGCCGCCTGATGCCCCCCTCCAAGAGGCTGTCGGGCCGCCCGATAAAGCGGCGCTGAATTCAGGCAACAGGTGACGTCAGGATGAACGCAAGAAGGGCTGCCTGACGCGAGAGCCTCCAGGCAGCCCTTGCAGGTGATCGACCACCATCAAACCCCAGGCCTGCCTCGCGAGTTCTCGACGATTCCTGCGGTGACAGCGCTAGATCGCCGGAGCTTGGCATCGTTTGATTGCACGAAGACGCTCAACGGATCTCCCGATACAAAGGGTATCTCAGTCCGCGTGCCTTGCTGGGTCCAGGCATGCCGTAGGGGGATGTAGGGCATGAAGCTCAGGGATCTGATCAGGCGAGCCGATAACGCGGAGAAGTCATTCGAGGAACTCGAAGCTGACTTGGCGGACGCCGTCGACGAGTGCATTGGTTTGGATGACCTGTCGGCGCCGGCAGAGAACGATGTCCTGGGCGAGGCGTCCATGGAGCAGGACGAGGGCGCGCAAACCGAAGACGACGCGAGCACCTCGAAAACCGCGCGACGGCTGACCTCTCATACGCAGAGCCGTATGGCCGCCTTGACGTCCTTCGATGGGCTGTTTCGCGATGCGAAGGTCCATTTCGAGGACATCAACGCGAGACTGTCGGAGATCGCAAGCACGCATCACCTGACCCGCGAATTCTTCCATATCCTTCACGCCGACATTCTCCGCGCCAACGAACTGGAACTGACGAATCAGAGCCTGACGGCGGAGCAAAGGGTCCTGTCGGACAAGCTCAATGACCTGAACCGAAGGCAGCATGAGCGGGAAAGCATTGTGGAGACTTTGCAGCAGCGCGAGACAAGCCTGGTTCAAGACAGCGAGGCGCTTCGCGGCGCACTGGCCGCGGCAAGGCTGGAACTCGTGGAAGCAGCGAACGCGAACGCAAAAAGCGAAGCGGAATTTGGAGACCTCACAAACACGCTTGCCGCCGTAACCGTCGAGGCTGACAGGCGCGCGCGCGAAAACAAACTGCTGCGGGAAAAGAATGTCAGCCTGTCGATCGACCTCGAAAAGGCGCTAAAGCGGGAAGATGAAGCGCGGCACAGACTCGACGCCTTCTCCACGATCCACGCCAACGAAGCGGCGCGAAACTCCGAAATGCTGGGTGCGCTCGGCAGGAGCGAAAAGGAAGCGACACGGCTCCATACGTCGCTTGAGGTCGCCCAGGCAAAACTGTCGGAGGTGACGGAAGCCGCCCGTATCACGGAGGCGGACAAGAACGCCGAGATCGAGCGCTACCGTGCCGAGATCAGAGGATTGCGTTCCGAGATTCAGAACCTCCAGTCGCGACTGGAGGTCGCGTCAAGCGCAAATAAAGAAGCCTCGGATGAGATCGCCAAGCTCAAGCATCAATGGAGCGACGCCGTGGCGGAAAAGCAGGTCGCGGATGAAAGGTTGGCTGCTCTCACCAAGGAGGCCGAAACCGACAAGCAGAACCTTTCGAAGCTAACCGCCAATTTCTCACAGCTTTCACTGCAGCAGGCGTCCGATCAGATACAACTCGATATCCGCCGGCAGGAATGCGAAGACCTGCGGGCCGAAATTGCATTGGTCAACGCCCGGATCAGGGAATTGCTACCCTTTGAGAGACTCCATGTGGCCACAAACGGCTTGCCGCACAAGATCGATGTGGCCAAGGCTCCCGTAACGGCAGAGCGAACAGCGCGGGCCGCGCGCCGCGTTCGTCGCAGGGCGCTCACCGGGTCTTAGAGCGGTTCAGCGTTTGATAGAATCGTTGATCCGCTCTAACTCCTTGTTTTTACATAGTTTCGGACGGAAAGCCGCTACGCACTTTTTCCTGGATTGCTCCAGGGGGAAGAGGCGCTCGTATTTGCGGCTCGCTTCCGGTGGTTCATTGGCGGAAGGCCCTCGACATCTGATCCGTGAGCGGCTTCAGCAGATAGGACCAGACGCTGCGTTCGTCGGTGCTTATATGAACCTCCGCCGGCATGCCTGGTTTGAGCACCTTGGCATCGGTCAGGCAGGCCGCCTTGTTCTCGACGTTGATACGCGCCGAGAAATACGAGAGCTGGCGCTGTTGATCCTTGATCAGATCGGCAGAGATGCGTTTGACCGATCCCTGGCAAGCAGGCGTGGTGCCGGAATCGAAAGCCGGAAAACGGATCGAGACCCGCTGGCCTGGTCGAATGTCATCTATGCGTGAGGGAGGAATCAGCGCGTCGACGACGAGGTTGTCGGCGTCGGGAACAATCATCATGAGCACTTCCCCAGGAGCGATCACGCCGCCGATTGTGTGGATGGTGGATTCCTGCACCGTTCCCGATTGCGGAGCGCGGATGGTGGTTTTGGTCAACTCGTCTTGCGCCACAACCTTGCGCTCATTGAGTTCGGTCTGCTTGGCTTCCGTTTCGCGTAGCTCGCTGGTTACCTCACTGCGCCTTTGTTCATCGAGCTGAAGAATTTGCAATTCGGTCTCGCTGATCCGGGCCTGCGCCTCGGCGACCGCCGCCGCGAGACGCCCTGACTCTCCGTGCGCCCGGGTGGCATCCAACCTGATGTTGCTCAGCCGCTCCTTGGACACCAGTTTTTTGGAAAAAAGCGCCTGGACGTCGACAAGATCCGCGTCCAGCAGGGTCACGGATTGATCTTCCGCGGCCTGCTGTGCCTTGAGGCCATCGATCTGGCGTTCAAGTTGTTTTGAGCGGCTTTGCAACTGCGCCTTCTGCCCCGTCAACGCGGCAGCGCGGCTTTCGAACAGGGCGCGTTCGCCGCTGACGAGTGCAGCCAGTTCCGGGTCGCCCATCCGCGTCTGAAGGCTGGACGGAAGCTGCATATCCGGCAGGCCTTGCCGCTCGGCTTCCAGCCGCGCAAGACGAACGGTCGCGCGATCGAGGTCCTCACTGATTATCTGCAGATTGGCCCGAGTCAGCGTGTCGTCCAGCCTGGCCACCACATCGCCCGCCCGCACATGGTCTCCATCTTGCGCGAAGATACCGCCGATGGTGCCGCCGTTCAGATGCTGGACTTTCTTGATATTGGTTTCGACCACCACCGTGGCAGGCGCAATCACCGCGCCGGCGATTTTGGTCAAACCGAGCCAAAGCCCTCCGCCGGCGATCAACAGAACCGTGACCGCGACGCCCAGGATCAGGTTGGCCCGGATATCATCCCGCGCATCGGCCGAACTGGCCTCGGTCCTTCGGCTACCATCGCCAATCGGCGCATATGAGAACATCGTCGCGTCAGACATGGAACAGGACCTCACGCATGACCGCTCACCCCTTTCTGCATCGGGACCACCGACGCTGGCCGTTCAGCGGCCGAGGGGAAGGGCCGGATCACGTTGGCCAGGACCTCCTCGCGCGAGCCAAAGGAGTGCAGCATGCCATTCGACATTACGAGTACCTTGTCGATATTGGTAAGGGCGGAAGGACGGTGCGCGACAACGATGACGATGCCTCCGCGCCGGCGTACCGCCAGGATCGCGCCGGCCAGGGCGGCATCGCCGTCAACATCCAGGTTTGAATTCGGCTCGTCGAGGACGACAAGAAACGGGTCGCCATAAAGTGCCCTGGCAAGTCCGACAAGTTGCCTCTGTCCGGCCGACAGGGCCGCCCCTCCCTCGCCTACCCGTGTTTGAAAACCATCCGGCAAGCGCATGATCATCTTGTCGATGCCCGCGGCCCTGGCAGCAGCCAGCACGCCCTTGGCGTCGCCCTTGCCGCCAAATCGCGAAATATTATCGGCAACCGTTCCATCAAACAGTTCAACATCTTGCGGCAGGTAGCCGATATGAGCGCCAAGCTGTTCCTGGCCCCATTGGTCGAGCGAGGCCTCGTCCAGCCTTACCGTTCCGCGAAGCGGTTGCCACACACCCACCAAGGCGCGCACCAGCGTGGTCTTGCCAGAGCCGCTTGGGCCAACAATAGCCATCCCTGCTCCCCCGGACAGGTGGAAGCTGACGTTGGTGACGGTCGGCCTTTGCTGACCGGGCGGGACTATGGTCAACTCCTCGACCGCAAGCATTGCGTGTGGACGCGGCAGTTCCATGAGTTCGCCCTGGCTGCCGAAGGCGGCCAACGCCGCCGCCAGCTGTGAATAGCTTTGCCGGAACGCCACAAACCCCCTCCAGTTTGCGATGGCCGCGTCAACCGGGGCCAACGAGCGGCCCAGCAGTATGGAAGATGCTATGATCACACCGGGGGACGCTTCACCCCCGATCACGAGATAGGCACCTAGCCCCAGAACGCAGGATTGCAAAGCCATCCGCAGCGCCCGCGACAGGGAACCGGTGGCGCCGACAATATCGGAGAGCTGTTCCTGGTGCGTGAGATATGATTGATTGATCTCGGCCCAGCGACGGGCGAGCCGTCCGGAAAGGCCCATCGCGCGCACAACCTCCGCGTTGCGGCGGCCGGAATCGGCAAGGGTCCGTTGCGACACAAGTGTCTCGGACGCGCGCGCCGCAGGTCCGCGGCCAAGGATCTCCGCCACCACGGTGAGCAGTACGACCACAATCGCACCGCTCGCTGCCAGCAGACCGAGCGAAGGATGCAGGAGATAGATGACCAGCAGATAGAACGGTATCCACGGGGCGTCGAAGATGACGGTCGGTCCCAATCCGGAAAGGAAGCCGCGCAACTGATCCAGGTCACGAAGTGGCTGTATCCGGCTCGCATCCTGCCCGCCGATAAGCGGCAAGGAGAGCGAGAGGCCGAAGACCTTTTGCTGCAGATTTCTGTGGAGGCGATTGCCGATCCGAACCAGGAGGCGAAGCCGCACGAAATCCAGCAACCCGTAGACCGCGTAAAGGCCCAGCATTCCGATGGTAAATCCGACAAGTGTCGGAATGCTCTGCGAAGGCAAAACGCGATCGTAGATTTGCAGCATATAGACGGAGCCGGTCAGGGCGAGAATGTTTATGACCGCCGAGAACAGGCCAACACCTATCAGCCCAGGCGCAGTGCCAAGCATGGCGGCGCGCAGATCGGGCGAGCGTCTTCCACCGGGGGTCATGACCTGCGACCTTTGGCAAAAAATAGTCGCGCAGGCCCATCGGCTCCGACGGCCATGGACAAATTTTTGGTTTTCAGGAGCGTTGTCCCTCTTTGCTTTCTAACATTACGCCCCGCTAACGTATGTGCCCTTCGGTCAAAATGCAGCGAAATCGTGACGCCAGCCAGAGAAACCCGAAACTGACGCGTCAAATCGGGGGAAAACCGCCATCTAGGGTGTTCCGGAAGCCTGGATCGATAGCGTTCCAGTCAATGAGAGCGACGCCGCATTATCTTTTTTGGGGGGGTGATTCGCTCTGCGGGCGGGCCGGGTTCCCGGCTCGTAGCCATTTCACCGGGCCATTTGCGATTCCGTTTTCTAGCGCTTCTTCGCAACAACCAGGAAATGCTGCGCCAGTTGTCCGGGGATGCGAAGAGTTCTGGACGCCTTCTCGAAAGGCTCCATCAACGCCTCGCACAGCCCTGGCAAGAGGCGTCCCGGCCGGGGCAGATAACCGTAAGGTATCACCTCCTCGACGAGGAATCCCGACGCGGTCAGGAGCTCCTTGAACCTCGCTTCGCTTAGCGTGTTGCGAATTGTGCGTCCAAACAACCGGTTGAGCAGCCGACAGACCAGGCCAACGGGCGACGTCGCGTTCATGTGAATATTGCACACCAGCCGTCCGCCGTCTTTCAGCTGCAGATTTATCGCTCTCAGCGCCTCCTGTTTCAGTCGATCCTCCGCATTCAGAAAGAAGCGAAATGCCGTTACGATATCGAAGGTCTCGTCGAGGGATTCCATTGTCATATCGATGTGAAGCAGCCTCACATTGTGGGGAACCCGCGCGCAGGCAAGCATGGATTTGGAGACGTCGACGCCGACCACTTCGCCGAAGAGCCCAGCCGCGACATTGGTAATGCGACCTGTTCCGCATGCGAAATCGAGGCACTTTCGGTCGGCTCCACCCATTGGGCCAAGAACACCCAGGATCAGGGGCCTTTCGATTTTATCCCACAGCGCGCCGTAATAGCCGGATTCGTGCGTTTTGTTGTAATGCGCGCCATAGCCCCGCGCGCAATGGCTGGCTCTGTAGTTGTCCGACGCCCGGTCGCCTTGCGTGTGGACCTTCTGGTTGGACGTCAGGTCCTGCCAGAGTCCAGGTCCACCGGTCCGGGACTCGATCAAGGGATTTTGCACCGCCAAAGACGGATCGAAAGCATAACTTGCCGGCTGGGCCATTTGAGCCGCGTTCATCGACCGCGTCGGCTTTCGCTTGGAATTGAGCCTCACCAGGATCTCCCGTTCGGTTCTGTTCGACTGCCTGATCGAACAGTGAGTTTCCCAAGCCCGTTTCTATCGGCCAACGATCGTGGCCGCCTACCGGATTGCCGCGCTCTGCAGATCACTGCTGAACTTGGCCTCGACGGTATCTCCTGGCATCACGATCGTGTCCTCGTCGGCCGAGAGTTTGCGCCACTCATCGCCGACCTTGCGCACGATGGTGACCTGGGCCCGGATCGTTTCGCCGGCCATCGGCAATGGCTGGGCCGATGCTCCGCTCGGTTGCAGCTTTTCGCTGGCGGCGTGGAGTTTGGCGGTGACGTCGGCGAGCCTCGCGTTGGTGTCCTTCAGATCCGTCAGCAAGCCAATCCTCCTCTGATTGTCATTGCGTTCGTGCTGCCTGACGTAGTCCTCCTGCTGGCGTCGCGCCCTCATGAGCTCCACCGATGTCTGAAGTGCGCCGCTTGAAGACAGAAGCAAGGCGCGCCGGACGTCCGCGAGCCGGTTGTTGGTCAGGTTGCCTGACTCAAACACCTTTGTGACGCGCGCAAGGTCTTCCTGATCCGCCTTCACACCCTCGGCCTCGACCTGTTCGCGCTTCTGCAAAACGTCGATCTGATCGGCCGCATCCTTTTCGCCCTTCTCGAGAAAAGTCTGCTCCTGCTGGAAATCGCCCAGCGCAATCTTCAGCGCATCCGCTTCAGCCTG
This sequence comes from Mesorhizobium sp. B4-1-4, assembly GCF_006439395.2. Lineage (NCBI taxonomy): Bacteria > Pseudomonadati > Pseudomonadota > Alphaproteobacteria > Hyphomicrobiales > Phyllobacteriaceae > Mesorhizobium > Mesorhizobium sp. B4-1-4. Next base: position 494,950 of record NZ_CP083950.1, on the reverse strand, counting down.
GGCGATCGCGGCTCCGATGCTAGGCGAAAGAGGCGATCCCTGTGGGGTCTGCTTGTCGAAGTCCGCCTGGTCCTGAAGTTCGGCGCGGATACGGGCGGCGTGAAAATAATCCTTGGTGTAGTCGCCCCAAAGCGTTTCGTAATCGCGCCTGAGGTCAACCGGATCGGGTCCGGTCTGGCCTGCCCGCGACCGCAAAAGGCTGAAGCCGCCGGAGACGGCGAGCGCCTGCCGTACGGTCATGAGCGGACGATAGGCCTGCTGTCCCGGTGTGAGCACGTCGCCCATCACGTAGATCGGACGGTAGTCGGCGATGACGGCGGTGACGTCGCTTGGCTGGACGACAACCATTTGCTCCCGTCCATCGGGCAGGCGCGCATGAAAAATCTTGGTCGGCAGCAGCGCCTGCATGCGCGTCTGCAATTGAGACGCCGTCAGGCCCGCGACCATGACCATCCCGACTTCGGGAAGGGCGATATTGCCGTCCATCTGGACCACGGCGCGCTGCGTTCGCTCCGGAATCGGCGCTATCCCTATCTCGACGGTATCGCCAGGTGACAGTTGATAGGGCCCGACGTCGCCCGCGGCGGCCATCGATGTCAGGGACATCACGGCAACGGAAGCAAGAACGGTTCGTTTAGTGAAGGCCATTTGTAACAATCTCCTTCTGGTTCGACACCTGCTGCCAAGGCCATTCAACACGAGCAACGAAATCGTACACCGGGCCGCCAGGCACGCCCCAATTGCTAGACCAGACCACCTGTGAGCCATCTGGAGATGGCGAGGCATGCGTCTCGTTCCAGTAGTCGAACTGCGCGTTCTGCGTGTTGACGATAGGGCGGACCTCTCCGCTGCCGTCCGTGCGCAGCGCGATGACCTGCTGCGCATAGGGCGCCCAATCCTGGTGCTTCGACACTTCGGCCGATGTCCCGCCATAGCTCAGAAACACCCAGCCGGGCCTGTCCAGGGACCTGAGGGACGCATGCATGGCCTCGCCGTACTTCATCAGCGAGGTGACCTTGCCGTCGGTCAACCTGCGTTTGATCACCTGATACTTGTCGGGGTCCGATTTGCTGATCCCGACATAGATTTCGGCGCCGTCGGCATCGACCGTCATGTCGCCGTGACCGGGCCGGTGATGCTCTGTCCACTTCTGGCGCAAGACGCCATCGATCGAAAAGATGAAGCTCGGTTCGTTGCCGTCCGGCAATTCCTGGGAACACAGAATGTTGATCCCGAGCGGGGAGATCGAGCAGGCGTTGGTGGCCCCCGGAAGTTGCGCAAGATCGATATCCGGGAATTTCTGCCGCAGCTTGAGGTCATAGCCAAAGACCACCGCTTTGCCGTCATTACGCGTTGCACGCACCGCGATGCGGTTGCCGTCTCGGCTCGGATTGCCCTTGTAGGGCCCGAACTGCAGATTGCGATAGGCTGCCGAGACGAACACGATATCCTCGTGATTGGTGCGTGGCGCCCAGGTGGAAATCCGCCGGCCACCAACGCAAATCATCAGGTTGGGATCCTTGGGATGCCATTCGCATTCGGTCGAGCGGTCGCGGCGGAACAATGGAACGTAGGTATGCCCATCGAGAAAGCACATGGCACCACAACCGTTGACGATAAGGAGAAGACTCTGGTCCGCGTTCCAGGCCTGGGCGCTTGAATAACGGTGGGTGCAGTATTTCTTGCCGCATACAATCCCGTGGCCGAGGATTCCGGGTCTGGTGATCCGCACGATCGCGGTGCCGAACACCGCATCCTTTGTTTCGCGCAGATAGTCAGGCAGGTTCTTCGCCGCCGGTGCGGCCGACTGCTCCGATACGCTGCTTGCCCGTCCGCCGGCCGTATAGATATCGAGGAATACGGCACCGGCGATCAGCAACAGCGCCAAAACATGCCGGCGGAGCAGGATCATGTCATATAACCCTTTTCGCGCCGTACCCGGCCTTCGCTAAGGCGCGCCCGCCACCATGCGATCGTTCGCTGCAACCCGTCGCGCAGGCTGGTCTGCGCCCGCCATCCAGCCTCACTCTCAAAGCGCGAGGAATCCGCGAGCAAGGCGCGAACCTCCGAATTTTGCGGCCGCAGACGGCTTTCGTCGCGATGGACCGGTTTTTTGGAACCGCTCAACTCGAGGACAAGATCCAACACGTCGGAGATGGTCACGGCGCGTTGGCTGCCGGCATTGTAGGCGTGGCCGAATTCAAGCCCGGCCAGGCCCGCGGTCAGGAACGCCGCCGCGGTGTCCTCGACAAAGGTCAGGTCGCGGATCGGGCTTGTGTCGCCGACCATGATCGCCGGGCAGTTCGGATCGAGGGCCTGCCGGATGATGGTCGGCACGATGGCGCGCTCACTCTGACGAGGACCATATGTGTTGAACGGCCGCATGATCACGACCGGGAGGTCAAACGACCTGGCGTAGGATTCCGCCATCATGTCGGCACCGATCTTGGAGGCCGAATATGGCGACTGTCCCTGTAGTGGATGAGTCTCACGGATAGGCATGGTCAGGGCGGTTCCATAGACCTCGCTCGTGGAGGTATGCACCACTCGCTCCGTCTCCCACTGGCGCGCCGCTTCGAGGACGTTCACCGTGCCCAGGATGTTGGTTTCCACATAGGACTGGGCAGCCGCATAGGAGTATGGAATCGCGATAAGGGCAGCCAGATGAAACACAACGGCCTGACCACGCATGATCCGGTTCAGGAACGCGCAGTCGCGGACATCACCGCGGACAAGATTCAGCCGGCTCCGAATGTTGTCCGGCAAATCGTCCAGCCACCCGTGGCTGTCGAAGGAATTGTAGAGCGCCAGAGCCGTGACATCCGCCCCGTTGCGAACGAGCGCTTCGGTGAGATGCGAGCCGATAAACCCATCCGCGCCCGTCACCAGAACTTTCTTGCCGTTGTAACTCATGACCGCGCATTCCCTTGGCTGACTGGGGGGCTTCCCATTTGGGTTTCATACGTCGATCGGCGGTGATGGAACCCAGCCGACAACAGCCAGAAAGCCGCGCAGCATCCAGACGATGTCGGAGACGATGGTGCGCTGCGGATAGTAGGAAAGGTCGAGTTTGGCCTTGGCGGGAAACATAACCTCCCGGTAGAACAGGATCGGATCCACGGATTGTGGAAAGAAATGCGCCTCGTGCCGGAAAAGAACCTGGGTCGGGCCCAGCAGGCCAGGCTTGTATTGCAGGACGGCCTCCAGGCCACCTCGGAAACAATCGGCGAACGCCAGGCTCTCGGGTCGCGGCCCGACGATCGCCATCTCGCCTTTGAGGACATTCCACAGCTGTGGCAACTCGTCGAACTTTGTCGCGGCGAGGAACCGGCCCACCGTCGTCATGCGGCTGTCGCCCACGACGGTCAGCGCGAACCCATGGGGGCTGCAGTCCACGCCAAACTTGCGGAATTTGTACATACGGAAGGGTTGGCCACCCACGCCCATGCGGGTCTGTACGAACAAGACGGAGCGGCCGCCTTCGAGCAGAAGCGCTACGGCAATCAGCAGCATCAGCGGTGCCAAAATGACAATTGCGGCGCCTGCGACGGCAAGATCGATGGCACGTCTCGCGAAGCCATGCGTGCGGTTTGAGACGAGACGCCGGTGAAAGGAAAGGTCCGTCGCATTCATGCCGCAGTTCCTGTTTGAGCGCCGCTGTTGAGCGCGGCTGCGAGCGCGGCCACAACCGCCTCGGCGACAGGCGAAGTGATCTGGGGGTGCAGTGGAATTGTCAGCTCTCGCTGAGCAAAATCCTCTGTCCGCGGCAGATTGGTGCCGGGATAACGCTCACGATAGAATGTCATCTGGTGCACCGGTGGATAATGAATCGTGGTCTGTATGCCCTGAGTCCGCAGTTCATCGATAATGTCCTGCCGCCTCGCATAGCGCGGCAAAAGGATCGGCATGATGTGGTAAGCCGACGTCCGGGGTTCGCTGAAGGGAATTGTCACCGCAGGGCAACGTTCTGCGATGAGGCGCTGGTACAGGACGGCCAGGATACGCCTGATTTCGTTCCACTCCTGCAGATTCTCGAGTTGAACCAGTCCAATCGCCGCGCGCAGCTCATCCATGCGGTAGTTGAAGCCAAGCATGGTGACATCATATTGCGGGGTGCGACTGTTCAGCCGCTGATGCGTCCCTGTGGTCATCCCATGCCCGCGGGCCTGGCGAACCCGGTCGAGCAGATCGGGGTCGCGGGCAATCACGGCTCCCCCTTCCGCCGTCGTCATGTTCTTGTTGCCATAGAAACTGAAGGCAGCAGCGGCGCCGAATGTCCCCACCGACCTCAAGCCGGGAGCATGCGCGGCATCCTCGATGATATGCAGCCCTCGGGCACGGGCGAATCGTTGCCATTGTTCCCGATTGGCGAGATAGCCCGCGAAGTGAACAAGAATGACCGCCTTTGTGCGTGGCGTGCACCGCGCTTCGGCTTCCGCAATCGACATCAACGGCACGTCGACCGACTCGATATCGACAAAGACCGGCGTCGCCCCGACATACAGCACCGCATTGGCGGTCGCCACAAAGGTCAGCGACGGCACCAGCACCTCGTCGCCCGGGCCAATTCCCAATGCATGCAGGATGAGATGAAGCGCCGCGGTACAGGAACCGACCGCAACGCAATCCTGCGCGCCATGCATGTCGGCAAAGGCCCGTTCGAAAGCTCTTACCCGCTCTCCCATTGTAAGCCAGCCGCTATCAATCACTTTTGATAGAGCTGCCTTCTCCGGCACGCCTAGGATCGGGGCGCTCACCAAGAGCATCTTGACCTCCTGAACTCTTATTTACGGTTCGGCCTCATCTGAATTCTCTATGCGGCCGCGGCGGCGACCTCGATTGAGGTCGACTGCTCTTCCCAGGAAATCGCCTGTGCATTCTGGAAGTCGTCAACGCGACCGATATCGAGCCAGAGACCGTCGTGCTTGTACACATGCACGGTCGTGCCGCCCTGCATCATCTGGAGCATCAGGTCATCGAACCCGAATGGTATGCCCGAAGGAATGAACCGCAGGACGTCCGGGTTCATGCAGTAGATCCCCATGCTGACGAGATGGGAAAGTGTCGGCTTTTCCCGAAAGAGCTGAACGGCATTGTCGATCTCGTCGATGACGCCGAAGTCCATCTTGATCAGCCGGCAGGCCGTGGCGATCGTAACCGGATCCTTGTGCAAACGGTGCGCGGCGACAAACCGGCTGAGGCTTAGATCGGTGAGAACATCGCCGTTGAGCACGACAAATGTATCGTTCAGTTCATCCCTGATCAGGGAGAGAGGCCCGATGGTGCCGAGCGGCTCCATTTCCTGTGTGTATCTGATCTTCAGATTCCATTGCGATCCGTCGCCGCAGACGCTGCGGATCAGGTGCCCGAGATAGCCGGTCGTGATATAAACCTCTTCTATGCCGTTGCGCCGCAGCCACTTCAGAAGCAACTCAAGAACCGGCCGAGCCCCTATCGGCATCAAGGGTTTCGGCAAGACCGACGTGAAAGGCCGAAGGCGCGTACCCATCCCACCGCATTGAATCACCGCTTTCATCCGATCCTCCTGATTTGCAGTTGGCCGTATCCGGGCATTCGTGTTCGAGTTCATCCGGATCCGGCACCCGGTCAGATCCGATCCGACCCTCGGCGGCAATCCGAACATCATGAGTGAAGGTATGTGACCGCCGGGGTGGCTGTCGTCGTGCATTCGAATGGCAACGATCCGACGCGTTTCCGGTAGTAAATAGCCGCGAGGTCAAGGGCAGATCTAAGCGTTCAGGACCTGACCGTGAGACGAACGAAGCTCGCATGTGTTATGCCGGCATCAATAGGCTGTACGGCCCACTGGTCCGGACATCGGAACCGGGCACCCGGTATGGTTCGGGAGGCAGGCACCTCACGCGAAAGTTAAGAAAAAATAACAGAAGCTTTTTCGCAATTTAGGACTATATTAGCCATACTTGATATCTTCGGATGGGAGCGCCGTGGATATCATCGTGATGTCATGACCAGTGGTTGGCTGCGATTTTGGGACACCGCGGCTCGGTTCATCACAGAGTAATGGGAGGCTTCAGCGGGTTTTCTCGTCGGAGCCGAGCAAGTGTTGGGGTAGTTCAATGTATCGGATCGTCATCGCCGACGATCACGGCTTGTATCGGCGCGGCCTTCGGCTGGCACTCACGGCTGGAATTCCAAGTGCCGAAATTTTCGAGGCTGCGTGTTTCGACGCCGTGGTCAGTCTTCTCGAGGAGCAGGCATCCATCGATCTTGCGATCCTCGATTTAAATATGCCCGGACTGTTTCATCAGGAAGTTCTTGGCGACGTTCTGTCCGCCTATCCTGATACACGCTTCGCGATCGTTTCGGGGGACGATTCGCGCTCTGAGATATTGACCGCTCTTTCGATCGGACTTCACGGTTACATCGTCAAATCTCAGAGGGATGAAGAAGTTGTGATGGCCGTCAACGAGATCCTGTCGGGACGGATCTACGTGCCGGCGCTCTTGTCCCGGACGTCGGCCGGACAGAGATCCTACGCCCCGCAGTCCTCCGCGAAAAATCCGACCCGTCAGCGCGTGAACTCAGGCAACCTCGCTAGACTGACATCGAGGCAGAAGGACGTCCTCAAGCTGATGGCGGAAGGGTATTCGAACAAGGAGATCGCCCGCAATCTGGATATTGCCGAAGCGACAACGAAAATCCATGCAGCTGCCATTCTGCGCGAGCTTGGGGTGCGGAACCGGACTGAAGCAGCGGTTTTGCTGCAAACCTGGCTATCGAAAGATGTGACCTGATGCCTGTCGCCCATGGCGGGCAACTGCGTTGGGAACGGGACATCCCAAGGATGAAAACCTAAAGCGCCACGAGACCGTTTCACGGACGACACATTCTACAGTTCGATTTCCTTTCGTGACAGCCGTAACGAATATCGCAGTCCGTGCTCCGATATTTCCAGTTTCGGGGAATGACCGACGAGCGGCGCGCCGTCCACGCCGATGATCATGGAGCCGAAACCGTGGCGCACGACGCCTGAATTGTTGCGGTGTCCTGATTCCACCCAGTCTAGGACGACATCATCACCTGCGCCGTCGGATGCGAACTCCCACTTTACGTCGACCTTGCCTTGCGGATTACCCAGCGCGCCGTATTTCACCGAATTGGTCGTCAGTTCGTGAAGAACCATTGCCAAGCTCTCGGCGGCGCCAACTGGCACGACAATGGAGGGGCCGCTGATCGTTATGTCACGGGTCTCCTTGAAGGGTCGCAATTCCTGCTCCACGAGATCGTGGAGCATCCCTGAAATACTGCTATGACCTGACAGGAGCAGATGCGTCGCTTCCAGCGTTTTGATCCGATCGACCAGCATCTCCTTGTATTTGGCAACGTCGTTCTCGGGAACATTGATCATCTTCACCAGTGCTGTGATCACTGGGAACAGGTTGCTGAACCGATGGCGTTCTTCGCGCATGATGCGCTCGCGTTTCTTTACGGCCGCGCGCAGAAGCGTGGTTTGTCGGCGCTCGGTGAGATCGGCAGCCACACCGATGCGCAACTGGCGATCGCCGTGTCTTTCCTGGCGTCCGCGCAGAGCGATCCAGCGCACATGACCGTCCGTCCGCCGGACACGGACCTCGACGTCGTAGTTCACCGCCGAAGAGGGTTTGGTCGAAGCCGCCAGCTTCGGCCAATCGGCCGGATGAATCACGGCCGAGAGCTCTTCCAAGCGGCGGACGGGCGTTGGCGGCAGACCGAGAATGTCCCAGAACTTGTCGGAGCCTGCGACTGTCCCCTCCTTGAGGTCGATTTGCCATGTTCCCAGGCGTCCGGCAGACAAAGCGAGATCAAGCCACTCCTTCTGAGCCCGGAGCGCCTCGCGAGCCGCTCGTCGCTCCGAAATGTCGTCAACCACCACGAACACGCTCTCGGTGGAGACCTCATCAGGCCGCGATGAAGACACGGCCAGACGCGCCCAGAATATCTTGCCGTCCTTTCTCAGCAGGCGGATGTCCGCGGCGGACGATGCGGCGCCACTGTCCACGTCTCTCAACAACTCCCGCACGGCATCTCGATCGTCGGGAAGAACAAGTGCCTCGAGCGGTTGCTGGGCAAGTTCCCGTTCCGCGTAGCCTGTCATCTCACAGAGGCGTCTGTTCGATTGCAGCAGTTCGCCGCGTCGATTGGTGTTTGCAAAACCCAAGGCGGCACGTTCGAAAGCCAAGCGATAACGGCTCTCGGCCGCATCGATGGCGGCAAGCCTCGCCTCCGCAACCTCAAGCGCCCCACGCAAATCCTGTCGCAGGCGGTGGAACACAAGCGCTATCAGGCCGCCCGAGACCACAAGGAAGATGGCGCGGGTCCAATCTTCGGCAGAGAGTTGAGCGTTCAGGACGCGTCGTACCCACAAGCCGAGGGCGGCCATAAGAAGCGTCGCAACGATGCCAGCCAAACGGCCTTCGAGGTATACAACGACAATAATAGCAGGAATAGACGCCATAAACGCCGTGTCCTGGCCAACATATACCGTACTTGTTACTTCGAATATTATTGATACTGCCAGCACCAATAGGGAAGCCACATGAGCTAACGGGGTGCCTGACACGTTCGATTCCAGCCAACGCAGATGCGAACCCATGCCCAAGACTACAACCTTCCGTCTAGCCCGTCGAGACTAGGCCGCGAGGGGGCAGCCTAATCCCACTGCTGGATTGCCACGCCTTTGCCGGGGACTAGAATCATTGCGGAAGGGCTCATCAGGAACGCGCATCCAACGAAAGCTGCGAAAGAAACCTGACGCGGATTCCTATAACCGTGTCGAAATTCAAGCCAGAGGAGTGTGATCCCTGTCGAAAGACGGAAATCAAAGCAGGTAAATTTACACGTCATTTACTTGCGTCAAATGCAACAAGGGTTGGGGTAGAAGCGATGACACTGATTGACAGGCGCAACGATACGGTTGCAGGTAGCCAATATATTGTGTTGAGGGATACCGGGCATGCACGCTCGACACACTTCTCGGATCGATCAGACGCCAGAATTGGCGGGCCGCAGCGACGCAGTTTGGAATCCATAACCGGCATGCTTGACCGCATCGGCTGCGGCTATCTCGTGCTGGACCGCGACAAGAAAGTAATCGAATGGAACACGGCCGCTCAAGACACGCTTGAACGCCAGGGCGAAGCGGCCGATACGGCCTGCGAGCTTTCTGCCGGGCTAAGGCGGCTGGTCGCGAATGTTCCGGTGCATTTCCAGCCAGGCTCACTGTCATGGGTGGTGATCCGCAGCAGAGGCGACAAGCCGGTGATCCTGAACGAGACGGGCGTCATCGCTCCTGACGGGACAAGCATCGTCGCATTGCTGGATCGGGAGAACACGTCGGCGGCGAACCCTCAGACATTGCAAAGAATGTTCGGCTTGACCAGCGCGGAAACGCAGCTGGCGTTGCGCCTAGCTCATGGCGACGCGCCTTTGGAGATCGCCCGCAGTTGGCACCTTAGCCGCACGACGATCCGCTCCCAGCTCGCCTCGCTGTTCGCCAAGACCGAGACAAGGCGCCAGGCGGAGTTGGTGGCGCTTCTGGGGCGCATTTCGGTCCTGCCATGAGATAGGCGCCGGGGTGTCACCGCGTTCACGCGATCGGAGATCGGCGTTGCAACGCAGCCGCGCGGCTGCGTTGCACAGATCGTAGGACTGACAGCCACGTGTGGCGGGATTTCACCTATATCGACGACATCGTCGAAGGGGGCCGCGTGCTTGCCATGCCGCCGCATCCGGATTGGGACAGTCGCATGGTCGATCCCGCCACGAGTTCGGCATCACACCGGATCTGCAAGATCGGCGATGACCGGCCCGAAGAAATCAACGCCTGATCGCCATCATCGAGACGGCCCTTGGCCGCCGCGACCTTCGCATCGACGTTTCCTTACCTCCAGGCGATGCACTGGAGACCCGCGCCGATGCGAGCGATCTTCGCCGGGCTGTCGGCTTCGCATCGGCGACAGCCCACGAGGACGGCTTACACCGTTTTGTCGAATGATACCGGAATTTTCGCAGAAAGGGCTGCCAGCCGAGAACGGCAAACGTTCACCGCGGATCGACAGCTGTCATTTGCCAACCCTCAAGAACCAATTCCATTGCTGGCCGCCGATCGCACCTGGCCTGATCGAGAGCAGGACAAACACCAAGCCAGGCAGGATCTTCAGTCGCTTGCCGATATAGATAGCCATGGCAACGCTCCAGATGCCCAGCGCAAGCGCGACACCCACGGCGGCGCCAATCGGGCCGTATATCGCGACGCCCAAGGCACAGGCTATGATGTTGGCCACCGCACCGGCAATCATGGTCGTGGCGGCGGCCCATTCGTTTCCGGTCATTGCCAAAAGATTCTGCTGGGGCCCGCACAGCGCGACAAAGATATATCCCAAGATGAGAACCCGAGCGATTGGCGTTCCCGCGGTGTAGCCCTCACCGAAATAGCTCAGGAACGGTTCGACAATCACCATCATCGGGATGGCGACTGCGATGGCACCGCCAGCAGAAAGCAAGGTGGCCCGCGCGAACAGCTGCTGCAGGCCTTTGCGGTCTCCCCTGGCATGCAGATCGGCCGCTGTTGGCGAAAACATGGTAGCGACGGCGATGCGAGAGAGCCCCACAAGCATCGCGACGTTCAACGCCAGGGCGAATATACCCGCTTCGCGGATATGGTTGGTCCACCCCAACACCAGCACGCCGGCCCGGCTGACAAACACATCGAGACCGGTGATGAGCATGAGCGGAGGCACGGCAAGCCACCATTCCCTCGCTTCGTAACTGGGCCGGGCCTGCCGCAGGCCGGGCGGTTCAAACTTCGCCGCCGTGATGAACACCAGCCCAACCGTGGCCGCGGAGCTTATCAGCACCGCCAGCATCACCTCCGGCGCGTGAACGGCCCGCAATCCTAACTTTGCCATCATCGCCACCAACACCAACAGGAGCCCGTCTCGCACGATGCGCTCCGGCAATAGCGCCGAGACGACGCCGCCAAAAGCACGTACAAGCGTAGCGCCGATAGCATAAGCGGTAATCAAGGGTACGGCCGCCATGCCAAGCATAATGCTTGTCTCAAGTCCGTTTTGCGTATGATCCGAAAAAAGGAGAACCAAGGCAGCGCCCGTTATCCCGAATAGCGACGCCGCCAATAGCGATCTTTGCACCGCGAATTTTATCACCCCTCGCGCCAGATCAAGCCTGCCATTGGCTCTATAGGCAGGTACAAAACGCAACAAGGACACGTTGAACCCTAGCGTTGCCAGGTAAGCGAGCACGGACGTCCATGCCAGAACGTAGGAATAGATCCCGTAGTTGCGAGGCCCGATGAGGCGTGCAATGGCCAGTTGTGCAAGGCTGGTCAGTCCGGCACCTCCGATATAGATCAAGAGGGCGAAGACGCTCGCCCGAGCGAGCCGGGAGCCCACATCCTTATTCCGCAAAGGCGCGGCGATTGCGGGAGGAACATCCATGGGACGGTTCGGAGACTCTGCATAAAAGCGATTATCGAGACCTGCGGTGGCACTGCTATCGAGAGAGCGTTGTCTTTGGCCTCCAGCCGCGACTTCCTTATCTGTCCGCGAAAGTGCGGAAATGATTTGTTTCTCGACCTTACAAATACTGTTGAATTTTGATCGACCGTCGGCGTTTTCCACGGAAATGACTTTTCGCCCGGAAATCGCGAGAAGATCATTTATAGATTCAAACACACCAAGAGAACGCATATTCACGTTCATGTCAGCTTCGAAAATTCGCTCCGCCGGCGGCTCGCGCTCCATCCGTCGCCGCAAGCGATTCTCCACGACCGCAGATGGCACCACCAGCCTGACGGTGAGGTCGGCCGGCGGCGCGAGGCTGAGCGCCTTTGCGAGCGTGGCATGATCAGCGCTCCCGTTGAATGCCGCCAGCGATCCAATCGCTTGAACGTATCCTTGATCGAATATTATTATTTCGGACGATTGCTTCGCACGGCTCCAGCGACGTGAAAGGTGCAAGATATATTGCCAGATTCGAGCGCGCCATATTCGCCTTTTTGGCGGTATCAGCCGTACCAACGACAATGAAATGGAGAGATCGTTCGGCCTTCCCTTGGAAGAAATCAATATTCGTGCGGTCGAAAAGATTGCCGATACGATTCGTGAGACGAACAAGAAAATCCCGAGGTCGAAGCTTCCGGCCCTGGTGCCGGGTTTGTAGCTGAGAGCGACCTTGGCGTGATAGCCTTTCCCACGCAACTGCTCTGCGAGCGCGTGCGCAAACGTTGTTTTGCCGGATCCTGGGGATCCGAAAAATTCGATGATCATTCCGGATCAGATCCCATCATGGGAACGCACTTGGTTCCCGGTAATATTCCTTCGAGGTAGAGACGACGGCCTTCATCAAACCCTCGTCAGCAGGAGGTCGGCGCTGTTTCCGAGACTGTAGCCAGCATGCTTCTTGAGATTCACCTGCGTGAGCACACTTCCCACTGGAACGCTGACGGACCCACCGGCCCGCAGTGATTCCAGAACACCGCGGGCAATGCTGCGCCGCGTCCTGGCCCAGCGAACGGCAAAAAGCACCGCATCCGCCCAGCGCTTCAGAAGCCTGGTTTCAGGCCCTCCGAGACCCAAGGGTCCGTTCATGATGATGATGTCGTAAACCGAGAGCAACTCATCGGTAAACTGGGACCTGTCCACGGTCGACAGAAGCGTCAGCAGGTCATCCGAGGGTGCTGGAGCAGCCATGAGATCGATGCCGATTTCTGGCATTCTCGTGACTGCGTCCTGCAGAACACAGCGGTCACTTACATAGTCCCCAAAGGAGTTGCGAGCCTTGACAGTGCTGAATTCGCCCCGAAACTCGTTCGTAAGCCGCACGTCCTTGCGGTCAAGGTCGAGGAAAAGCACCCTTCCTCCCAGCCGTGTTGCCGCAAGCGCCAAACTCCATGCCAACTCGGTCTTGCCGTCGTCCCGGACGCTGGACGTTACGAGGATGATGTGTGGCGGATGCCCCCTCCCCTGAGTTGGCGCAGCGGTGACAAGAACGGACGTCACGGCACGGCTGAACGGTGAGGTCAGCTGGCTCAGAACCTGATCCCGCAACTGTTTCGCGTGAAGTCCCGAAACCTTGGGAAGCAACCCCACGCACGGAATCCCAAGCTCGGCTTCGGCCTCGGCTTCACTGCGCAAGGTCTGATTGAAGGCGTTGCGGACCATGACGAAAATCGCCCCCATCAGCCCGAACACGATCATGCCGGGCGGGACCAGGAAAACTGCCGGCAGCGTCTTCGGAGTTGACGGCGGCCATGCCATCGAAAGGATCGCTACTCCGGGTGATGGAGCGGCGATGTGCTGCATCAACTCCTGTCGCCGGCCAAGAAGCTCGTTGTATCGCTGCGTTACGATGGTCACCTGAGGCTCAAGTGCACGCAAGCCGGAAAGCTGGCTCGCAGTGTCGGACACCGCCGTGTCGAGCACTCTTTCGTGTTCTTCCAGCGCCGCAACCTGGGCGCGGTAGACTTTTGCCTCGGCTGCGATGCGCGCGATGTCCTGGTCCATCTCACGGTTGATCGCATTCCCCTGACCCTCGTCCGCACCAGCGCCCAGCTGGCGAGCCATCAGGTCGGCCAGCACCGGCGATCCGATTTCTTCAGCGACCGCCGAAACGGGCGCGCCCGCCTTCCGCAGATCCTCGATACGTTCAAGATGCGCTTCCGAGGCGGAGAGATCGGCTTTCGACAGGGAAATCTGTCGGCTGAGTTCCGCTCTCTCATTGGCCGCATTGTTGGCCGCACTTTGATCGACGGCGCCGTGGGTCAGCCGATACGTCTCCAGACGGTTGGTTGCGTCGACCAGATCGCTTTGCACTTGCGGCAGGCCGGCGACCAGCGATTGCAGTTCGACCTGGTCCAATGCACGTCGTTTCTGTGTGAGGTCGTCAATATAGACCTGAGCGAATGTGTTCGCGACAAGCGCAGCACGGGCCGGACTGGCATCGGTAAAGCCGATGGAGATGACCCGCGACCGCAGCTCTTGTCCGACCCTCATTTCGTTCCGAAGCGCCTTCAGTTCGGCCGCGTCCGCCGCTTCCGGACTTCCCGCCGCCGGCTTGCCCTGCGGCCACACCCGGTTCAGGAGATCGCCCAGGAACGAGCCTGCGGTGTGCTGATCGGCGGGAACGAGGCTGGAGCCACTCTTTCCGGCAGCGTTGGCCGCCTGCGCTTTGCGCAGCGACGCCAGAACTCGACGCAAATGGGCTTGCGAGGAGAGCATCGTCAGATGGTCATCGATGCTCGAATCCAGCAAATCCTGAACGGACCCTGCGCTGCCCGAGGAAGCACCGCCAGTTGGAGCGTCGATGATTACCTGCGTCGTCGCCTCATACAGAACCGGACGAGCAAGACCGGCGAGACCAGCAAGGACGCCACCCAGAACGGCGATGGCAAGCAAGAACCATTTTCTCGTCGCCAAGGTGACGACAAGCTGACGGAAAGGAGACGACGGCTCCAGGGGCTCGCTTAGCGGTTGCCTCATCCGCGGATTTGTTTCGAGCGCAGCGACGGCCATTTGCGTGGTGCGCGGACGTTTGGCGCGGCCAGCTACGGAACCTTCCATCTCAACCCCCTGTCAGTTCGATATGATGAGAGAGGCGCGTTGCCGGCGCCGGTGGCTGCGTGGCTTCGTTGCGCCACGCCTGGAACATGAGCAGAGGCCACAAATCGCGGGAATGATCTTGTTTTCCCTGCAGGTGATCGCGCCAACAGGCGTCGACCTTTGCAAAGTCGAGAATCCCGTCTTCCGAGAGGCGTATTGTGGCGATGATATCCGTTGCCCAGGCGCGCAGGGGCCCTTTCAGCCAAGCCCCGACCGGAACGTCGAAACCTTGCTTGGGCCGATCGAACAGCCGCCGCGGGACATAACGATCAAGGAGCTGGCGAAGTATCCATTTACCCCTGCCATTCCGAACCTTGGCATTGGTCGGCAGTCGCCAGGCGTATTCGACGACGCGATGGTCCAGGATCGGGCACCGCCCCTCGAGGCTGTTGGCCATGGTGGCGCGATCGAGCTTCACCAGGATGTCGCCGGGCAGATAGCCGGTCATATCATCGAACAGCAGACGGGATAGCAGGTCGTCGAGCTCTGCTGCACGAGGCTTGATTGCCGGCGGCCTGTGATGAACAAGGTTGTTGACCGAGGACTCGGTCAGCCGCTGAAGCAGTTCGTCCTCATTTGCAGCCGCGAGCAGGCGGGCGAGGCGGTTCAGGCGGTCACTGCGCAATCCGTGCCGCGCGTTCGCCGAAAGCGGCAGCCTGCCGAAGATATCTTTCCGGGAGGCCTGGGCCAGCAATCCGGCCCCAGCCGCCAACATCCGGCGAAGTGGGGATGGAAGCTCATGCTGTCTTCTGAGGCGAGCCGCCAGGAAGTGCCGGGAATAGCCCGCAAAGCACTCGTCACCACCGTCGCCCGACAGCGCTACGGTCACGTGTTGCCGGGCGAGGCGCGACACCAGCAGTGTCGGTATCTGTGACTCATCGGCGAACGGCTCGTCCCAGATCCGTGGCAGTTCCGGAATGACCTCACGCGCGGCGGCCGGTGAAAGGTGAAGTTCGGTGTGGTCGGTGCCCAGATGTCGTGCAACCGCGGCCGCATGAGGGGCTTCGTCGAACCCGCTCTCACCGAACGCGATGGTGAAAGTGCGGACGGGCTTCCGCGACTGTGCCTGCATCAGGGCGACGACCGTCGAGCTGTCGATACCGCCCGACAGAAAGGCGCCAAGCGGCACGTCGGCAACCATTCGTTCGCCGATGGCAAGGCGAAGCAGACGATCGAGCTCGGTCGTAAGTTCCTCGTCACTGCCGGTGAGCGGTTCCCGCAGCGCCGTGCTGGCGACATCGGCCAGCGACCACCAGCGTCGAATGCGACGCGCAAGCGAGCCTGCACCGCGGGCATTGGCGAAATCCGCCGCCGTCACGGAAAGGACGGAACCGGGTGGCAGCTTGAACACGCCCTGCCAGATGCAACTGTCATCCGGCACCCATCCTTTCGAAAGCATTGTCGCCGCGGCGTCGACATCGAGTTCCGGGGCGAACCCGGGGAAACAGGTGATCGCCTTCAGTTCCGAGGCAAAGACGAGCGCCTCGCGTGTCGAGGCGACGTAGAGCGGCTTCTTGCCCATTCGGTCGCGGGCGAGGTGAAGGATACGGTTCTTCAGGTCCCACAGCGCGAAAGCGAACATGCCGGCAAAGCGCGCGAGCGCGGCGTCGAGACCCCAGCTCTCGATCGCGCACAGCATGATTTCGGTGTCGCTGGTGCCACGGAAATGGTGGCCCTCCCCTTCCAACTCGCGGCGCAGATCGCGAAAATTGTATATCTCGCCATTGAAGGTGATGACATACCGGCCGCTCGCGGAATGCATCGGCTGCCGGCCCGCCTCCGACAAGTCGACGATGGCCAGACGCCGGTGGCCGAAGGCGACCCCGGCTTCACGGCTCATCCAAAATGCCTCGCCATCAGGTCCACGATGACGAAGGGCCGTCGTCATCGGCCCGATCGCCCGCAGCGCGTTCGTATCGACCGCATCGGGCGCCAAGAGAATTCCAGCGATCCCGCACATCCTAATATCTCCTATGGCGAACGATGGCGGGGATCGTCTGAGGCGTCCCGGCGACAAGGCAGAGCGTCACAGAGAACCACACGATCGGATGGCGGATAATCAGGTGCGGGGCACTGAACACAACGATCGACGCCATGAGCGCCACGAGGGCATCCAATCTCGCACGCCAGGCGGACAAGGCGGCAGAGCCGAGGATCCACAAAAGCGCCATGACTGAAATCAAGCCACCTTGGGTATAGAGATCGAGGATCGTGCTATGGGCCTCGAAAGGCCGAGGCAGAAACTGCTGATTGGTGATGGGGGGACGTTCAAGGTGAGGCCCGGGGCCGAGGCCGAGCGACCCAGATCTTGCTCCCTTGTCCAATGCCTCGTCCCAAAGGTAGAGGCGAAGCTCGGCGGTTTCCGCGGTCGCTTGCCCGCCCTTGTCCTTGGTAAGGCTCTTGGCGAAGTTTTCGGCGCTGGCGGCGTCGCTGAGGGCGTAAGGCGCGATGGAGATCGCCAACGGAACGAACGCAATCGTGAACAGGAGGGCAAGTTGCCGTGAAAGGCTGACCTTGCCGCCATCAGTTGCAAGCCAAGCCCGAATCCGCAGCCCGAGAAGGATCAGGCAAGCCAGGATTGTCGTATAGAGATAGGTATCGCTCTTTGTCAGCCTTCCGACGTAGAAGGTGAGGACCAGGCCGGTTAGCCCAAGGCACCTCCCCCACGGATTGCGGGTGGTTACGGCAAGATGCAAGGCTAGCGGACCCAGGAGAGCGCAATAGAGCGCAAGCTGGTTCGGATTGTCGGACCAACCGCTGAAGCGGTCCCAATACCAGGGATTGACGCCAGATTGATGGATCCAGCCCCACCCAAGCCCCAGTTGAACAACAAAGCATGCATTCGCGACAGCAATGATCCACCAGCCAATGTTGCGTAGACGGCGACCGGCGTCGGGCTCCGCCGCGGCCAGGCAGGTGATGAAGACCAACAGCACATACGCCATCGTGTCATGCATCAACGGAGCGATGAACAGGACAGTCGTCAGATAGCCGACGAAGGCTCCAACACCCAGGGCAAGCGTCAGGATCAGCCAGAAACGTGCAAGCTGGGCCAGGGCCGGCGTGAACTCCAATCGGCCGCCCGCGAGAACCCGCACGATCGAGAGCAATATCCAAAGCGCGAGGAACAGTTCGCTGTAGCCGAACGGCAGGCCTGGGATGCTGAGTTGGACCGCATAGGACATTGCGATGCCGCAGGCCAGGAGCACATCACGGATCATTGCCGCGCCTCCCCCAGTCGGGGGCTCCGCGCGCCCTCTTCCATCAGGATCGCGGGGGCCGATCGAGCAAGGCTGCCCCGGTACTTTGCCCCGAGGACGGTCTTGTACAGCTCGCAATACTGATCGACGACCCACGACAGCGAAAAGCGCTCCCGGATGAGTCCGACGGAACGGCCGCCCATGATTTTTCCACGGGCGCGATCGGACAGGATCTCGATTATCCTGGATGCGAAGCCATCCACATCGCGTGGCGCGACGAGATAGCCGTTCCAGCCATCTTCAACCACGTCATTGCAGCCGGGCATCCGCGAGGCGACGATCGGCAATCCGGACAATCCGGCCTCCAGCAGGACACGCGGAATACCCTCGCGATATTGCGTCGGAAACGCGAACAGGTCGGCCATGCCAAGGAGGGCCGGAACATCCTGTCGCGATCCCAAGGCAATGACGTGAGGCGCGTGTCGATCGATATCGGCCCTGTTGACCGCGAACGGTCCCTCGGAGTCCTGCGGACCGACAAGGACGAAACGCGCATTGGGTCTTTCGGAAAGGACACGGGGAACCGCCTTGAGGAGGGTCGGAATTCCCTTCTGGCGGGTCAGGCGGCCGACAAAGATTATGATTTCAGCCGACTGAAGCCCAAGGCTCTCGCGCATCGTCGTGGCCGAAGGGCCACGATACCTTGCTGTCGAGAATGCCTTCGGGTCGATGCCAGAACTGCGGATCAGCCGCGCTTTGTCGTGACCAAGCAGCCGATAGCGTTCGAAGAAGACCTGATCGTCACGATTCTGGAAGACGGTCATGGCTGTCCATAAGGATGCCAGTCCTTGAAGGCCGCAAAAGATCGGACGCAAGGCCAGAGCCCGTGGTTCGAGGGACGAGAATGTCCAACCAAGGCCATTGATGGTGCGGACAACCGGCACCTGCCCGCGCACGGCCAAAGGGGTCAGAAGATTGGGCTTGGTGTCGAAACTTTGAACGATGTCCGGACGCAGTTCCGCGATCAATTCGCGGACAGCACCTAGAGCGCCCCATTCCCCGCCGCCGCTGGTAAAGCGGTCAAATCCCAGTCGACGATGCGCAATGCCATGAAGAGAGAAGGCGTTGCCCATATCGCTCGATACGGCAGTGACCCGGAAGCCCCTTTCGCGCAGCGCCAGCAGGAACGGAATTCTAAGACGATGATCCTCGCCTCCAACACAGACCAGGTGGGGGTTCATCCTGCCCCTCCAGGATGCCGGCGGTATCCCGGTCGCGCAAAATGGCTGGCTCTAGGATCTGCTCTCATGGTTCGGCTTCATTGCCCCTGTGCGCACGACACCCAAATCCACGCTAGGAGCAGGCCTTCCCGCTGTCCTCGTCTGTTTGAATGAAGCAGGGCTTCAATGATGCTGCGATGCACCTGACCCCTTTCATGTCGGATCGGCGAGTTCGGTCGGAATCATTCGTTCTAACGATGCCACGGCCAAGATGGTCGCGTACGACACTGCAAAGCGGGTCAGCAAAAAAGGGGGTCGCGTTGGAAGCGTTTGATCGCACGCGTTCTTCAGAAGGCCTGCCTTTGCGCGCCTTGCAGTCCGTGCTGGGACTGGCGAAAGAGCGGGATGTCGCGATAACGCGCGACAATGGTCCTCAAGACGGTTTCACATGGAAACAGGCATCCACCCGTCCTCTGGACATGGACGGACCGGCAAACCCTGCCTTCCAAAGGATGTGCGATGACTTCTCCGAAAAATCGGCGTTCTGGCACCTCGAGAGAATTGTCGGGAAATATCCGGACAGGATCGCGATCAGCGATGGCTCGACATCCCTCAGCTTCCTGGAGCTGTTGAACGCGGTCCAAAACCTGGCAGGTGCGATTGCCGGTTCAGTTCCAATGGGTAAGGCGGTCGGGCTTCTGATCGGGAATACTCTTTGGTACCCGGTGGCCATGCTTGCCGCCATGCGTGCGGGCAGGCCCGCCGTGCCGCTAAACCCCCGAGATCCATTTCAGCGCCTCGCGGCAATTGCCGCCAGCGCGCGGCTAGCCGCAATTGTCAGGCCGGGGCCGGGCAAGCCGGCAGGCTGGCCTGATGCCTCGTCCCTGAAATGGATCGATGCGGGAAGCTGCATGGCCGCAGCGCCGGACGGCAGCTTACCGGCGCTGCCGCCCGACGTGCCGGTCGATTCGCCGGCGATCGTCCTGTACACGTCAGGCAGCACCGGAGCCCCGAAAGGCGTCGTGAACAGCCAGCGGGCAATCCTCCAGCGGGTGCAGCAATATGTCGATGCTTGCCACATCGGCCCCGACGATGCGTTCATGCCGTTGACCGGCCCGGCGACGATCGCGGGCTGCCGCGAGATGATGACCCCGATGCTGTGCGGCGCCACATTGTACCTTTTGGACATTGAGAGTGCCGGCATCCGCGCTGCGCGCGACAATTTCCAAAAATGGCGGGTGACGATCGCCTATCTCGTGCCGGCGCTGCTGCGTGTGTTGATGACCGATTCAGCGCCCGACGTATTCTCGTCACTGCGGGTCGTGCGGGTCGGCGGAGAAAAAGTGTTGTGGTCCGACATCGACCGGCTTCGCGACAATGTCCCCGAGTCCTGCCTTGTCCAGATCAGCTATTCGTCCACGGAAACGACCGGCACGCAGTGGTTCCTGCCGAGGGATTACCCGGAGCGAGGCGCGACGGTCCCGGTCGGCTTCGTCCTTCCCGGCATCGAATACACCGTCGTGGATGAGAATGGGTACGAGGTCGCCCCCGGCGATGAAGGGGAGTTGGTGATCAGGGGCAACTACACCACGCTCGGCTACTGGGCGGACGGGGGACATGTTCCTCTTCGTGCAAGCTCCGCCAATCCCCGGCTTCGGATCTTCGCAACCGGCGATCTGGTCAAGGTCGACGGCACCGGAATGATGTGGATCGTCGGACGAAAGGGACGCCAGATAAAGATCAACGGAAGACGGGTCGAGCCTGCCGAACTGGAACTCGTCCTGCGCCGGGCGCCCCAAGTGAGTGATGCCGTCGCGGTGGTGACGGACGCGAACGAACTGGTGGCCTTTGTCGTTCCCGTGAAAACTGGCGCAAGCGAAATCATACCCGAATTGCGGGACTTGATCAGGACAGCCCTGCCGCCAGCAGTTCATCCAACGCGACTGCACAGTATTGCCGAGATACCACAGCTCAAGGGCGGCAAGGTCGACAGTGTCAAGTTGCGGGAACTGGATCGCGCGCTGAACGCGCAAGACGCCCAGAATCCAGACGTCCGGCAGGCGCTGAACCCGCTCGATATCGAAGGCGTGGCAGCGGCCGTATGGGAGAGGATACTTCCCGGCAAGAAGGCGGCTGGCAGCCACTGGGACGACGCGGGCGGCGATTCACTGAAGCTGCTGCAATTCGTCATGGAACTTGAGACGGCTCTGGGACGGGAACTCAACTTGGACGCATTCACCGTCGGAATGAGTTTTACCGACGTCGTCAGGGCAGCGTCCGCAGAGCAAGACACAAGCGACTTGCTTGTCGAGGCGTCCGACCCGAGGCCGCTTTTGTTTATTGTGCCGGGATCGATCGGCTACGGGCCAAGCCTGGCGGCTTTCGGTGTCGAGATGAGCGATGTCGCCAGGGTTGTCGCCATTCGCTATGAGGACCTGAACGATCTACTGAAGGGACATGGCACCATACCGCGGATGGTGGACGCGGTTGTCGACCAGATCAGCCAGGTCCAGCCTGATGGCGACGTGAAGCTGATCGGCTATTCGCTTGGCGGCGGCGTCGCGTTCGAGGTTGCCGCCAAACTTATTGCAGCGGGTCGATCGGTCACGTTCCTGGGAATCCTCGACACCAATATCGGGCCTGGGCAGCACGACTACCGTGAAACTCTTGCACGCACCGTCCAGCGCATCCGTTCGCATAGAGTGACGGCGGATCGCATGATGTTACGGGCTCTCGCAAAAGCATTTGCCAGATTTGGCGCTGAAGCCCTGCTCGCCAGGGGCATCGACTGGCTGAAATGGAGGGCCTTCGCCAGAGTGCGGTTCATTTTGCGCCTTGAGCTTGAGGAAATCCTGCGGATGCGCGCATTTGGCCAATGGCTCGCGCAACCGAAGACCGCGTTGCCGATTACCGCCACCCTGTTTCGATGCAGGCGTACAGGGGTTCCGACGGATCTTGGCTGGAGCGCCTTTTTTGCCGATCTGAGCATAGTTCCGATCCTCGGGGGACACCTCGATATGCTCATTGAACCGTATCTGAGCCACAACCGTCCTTTGATAGAAAGAGCCTTTCTGGTGAGCGGCGCATAGCGCGTGGACGACCGCCATCCGCACACTCCGAAGCGGCTGGAATGAACCAGCGCGATCCTGCGCTTTCTGCAGTCCACAACAAAATCCAGCAGTGCCACCGAGGCAGAGACAGTCCAGTCCTGCCTTGCCGCGCCGGAAATATCCCTGAACAATCAACAAGCCCGGAACCAAGGCCGACATCCCATCGCGTGGACCTTTTCTCGCCGTGATCAATGATTCTATCAACGGGCGCCGGTATTTGATTTGGTTCTAATATACCCTTTCCAATAGGCAGGCGTGGGGCATCTACCGAATCAGACGAAGGATATTTTCATGACAACCCTCCATTACGCCTCGGGTGGATCCGCCTCCGAGGTTGCAAACGCCGGATTCAATCTTGTCGACGTTTCATCCGTGGACGAACTCAACGCCCTGCCGGCTGGCACGAAAGGTCTGGTCTGGCTCGATGAAGCCAATGGGACAACCTCGTCCTTTATCCAGAAAGTCACGCCCTTTATCGGCAATCCGAAAGCGTTTGGATTCTTCCTTGTCGATGAGCCGGACCCCACCGGCAAATGGGGAACCTATGCCACCGCCACGAATCTGAAGGCGGAATCCGACTGGATCCACACCAACGTGCCGGGCGCCAAAACCTTCATCACCATGATGAACATGGGGTCTTCCGCAAATCCCGATTTTTCAAACACTTATAATCCCGCCAACACACATATCGACTATTACGGGCTGGACCCCTATCCGGTGCGCACCGGGACAAGTGCGGTCGACTACAACATGATCGACAGGACCGTGGCCGCGGCTGTCGCTTCGGGGGTCCCGCTCAACCAGGTCGTTCCGGTTTATCAGACGTTCGGCGGCGGCAGCTACACGACCGATACGGGCGGCCAATATGTCCTTCCCACCGCCGCCCAGGAACAGACCATGCTGGACCACTGGTCCAAGCTGGTTCCGTCGCCCGCCTTCGACTATGCCTATGCATGGGGTTCCCAGCAGGGCGACACGGCGCTTGGAAACTCGCCGGCGCTGCAAGCCCTCTTCCTTCAACATAACCACGGCACCGCAAGCGTGCCTCCGACCAGCGGCGCGACTTCGTCCGGCACCACTGTGCCCTCGACCAGCGATACGACTTCGTCCATCACCCCACCTTCGACCAGCACCACCCCTCCGACCAGCACCGCGCCTTCGACCAGCGATCACGTTTTCTACGGCACCGGCCGCGCGGATGTACTTCACGGCACCACCGGCGCCGACACAATGATCGGTGGCGGCTACAACGACACCTATTATGTCAACAACCCTGGCGATAAGGTGGTGGAACTGAAGGGCGCAGGCCACGATACCGTGCTGGCAACAGTGAGCTATGCACTATCAGCCGGCTCGGAAATCGAGCAGCTTGCCACCACGAGCCGGGCCGGCACCACTGCCATCAACCTCACGGGAAACGAATTCTCGCAGACCATACAGGGCAACGCCGGCAACAACGTCATCAATGGCGGCGGCGGGCAAGATGTGCTGACAGGAAATGGAGGCAAGGACGTCTTCGTCTTCAATTCCGCCCTCAAGACAGGCAACATCGACAAGATCACCGACTTCAATGTGACGCAGGACAAGATCCATCTCGACCACACTGTGTTTGCCGGGCTTCAGGTGGGCGCCCTTCCCGCTGATGCGTTTCACACTGGCAGGGGCGCGCATACCCATACCGACCACATTATCTACAACAGTTCGACCGGCGCCCTCTCCTTCGACAGCGATGGGGCCGGCGGCGCGCATCAGATCCAGTTTGCCGCTGTTTCTCCGCATCTGTCGTTGACGGCATCCTCGTTCGTCGTGACGTGAACCTTTGGAACCGTCAGGCCCTCATCAAAAGGGTCTGACGTTTTCTTGAATATACCTCCGCGGAACGAAATCGCTTCGATGAACATTAGTTCGTCATGAGCGCTCGCGGCATCGAATTCCTGCAGAACTGGGTGGAGGAAAATGTTCCACCCTATTCGACGTCCGATCCGGCGCTTGCGGCGAAACTCGCCAAACAAGCGACGGCGGACGCCATCAAGGCGGGAATTCGCCCCGAGGAAATATCGGAAGAAGTCGGAAGCATGTTGACCACCATGCTTGAAGTGCTCGAAAATCCCGACACTGAATGATTGCGTGCCGACGACGTCGGCAACAGGAGAGCCCGAAGGCGGCGTGGATGTGGTTTCCGGTTGCCGCTGGATAGATCCTTGAGCGGGATTTCCCGGCATAGTCTTAAAACTTTTGCCTACTCCCGCTCGTTATTGGTCCCGGCTTGAGCTGTGGCACCCCCCTCAATCCCAGCCAAACGCGGAACTATCACCGCATCAGGCCTCGCGAGATATGCGGCCTGGGTGTCTGAGGTTCGTTGGCGTGATGCCGGTGTGCCGGCGGAAGACGCGGCTGAAATGCCCGGCATTGCCGAAGCCGCACCTGAACGCAATTTCCCCTATCTGCAAGTCGCTGGCTTCGAGGAGCGACTTCGCGTAGTGCACCCGCAGCGCCAGATAGGCGGCCATTGGGCTGATGCCCAACTCGATGCCGAAAAGACGCTCCAGCTGGCGCCTGGAGCAGTTCAATCTGGCCGCGATTTCGGTAACCGATACCTTTTCCTGGAGATTGCTCTCCATCAAGAGCAAGGCTCGCTTCACCGGACGGCTGGAGGCTCCGGCAAACAGATCCCCGACCGGTTGAACGTCACGGATGTTCCGGATTCGATCGAGGACAAGGATCTTGGCGGCCTTTTCCGCTGCCTTGTGACCAATGAATTTCGACACGAAATAGCCGGCCAGGTCGGCTGCACCCGTGCCTCCGGCGCAAGTAGAGCGGTTGCGGTCGACGGAAAACAGACTGTCCGCATGGGCGTTCACGTCAGGGAATTCCGCCCGGAAGTCCTTGATGTGAAACCAGCTGACCGCGGCACTATAACCGTCCAGCAACCCGTAGCGCGCGAGCACGAAACTGCCCGTGCAAAGGGCGGTGAGCGGCACGCCTTTCTCGGCAGCCCGCAAAAGGAATGCCTCCTTTTCAGAACTCAAGCCGCGGTTGGTGTCGAGCAGGCCACCAACCACAACAACATTGTCGAAATCCTCGGGATGTCCAATCTCTTTTGTCGGCAGCAGTTCGACGCCGCAGCTGGCCCTGATCGGCAGACCGCGCTCTCCGATCACCTGCCAGTCGAATTCCACGCGACGGCTTCGATCGCCCTCATCACCCGCCAGGCGCAGCGTGTCGATGAAAAGCGACAGGGGTGACAATGTGAAGTCGCGGACCAGAAGGAATGCAAACTTCTTGGACATTGGTTCAGCGCTATCCGCGATTAATTTCAGCAGGACCAAAACTATATGTTTGGACCGCTATATGCACAGGGAATTCCGGCGGTGCTCACGCCTCGCCTTCGCTTGACCTGGTCGGGAATGGCAGTGGCCAAACGGCACGCGTTCCTTGGATCAGGATGCTGCCTATCGCCGGGAATGCCGCGACCGAAGAACTCCGCTCTTGAAGTCCGTCCCCAGCGCGATTGGCCAGTGTTCCTGATTTCCCCGTGCTCCCCGATTTTCCCATGCGGACCTCGCTGCAAATGTCTTATGGTCGACAGACGGGCTCGTTGTCGCGAGTCCCGCATATGCTGACCTGGCTTGAGCGCCACGGCCAATGCCGGCATCGCGCTTCAAACCATCATCAACGGATAGAACATGGTTTCAAGCTTGCCACCTCCCGTCTCTCAATCGGTCGCCGCCAGGCTTACGCGGGCAGCGATATTCCTGGTCGTGACGATCAATCCCGGATCGGCGTCCGAGGAAACGGTTCGCGGCTTGTGCGCCGATCTCTCCAGCCTGCTCCGCGGCGTGGGTTTCCGCAATCTCAACGGACAGCTGTCGTGCGTCATGGGGTTCGGGTCCGATGCCTGGGACCGGCTGTTCGGGGCGCCGAGGCCGAAAGACCTGCATCCTTTTCGCGAAATTCGCGGCGTGCATACCGCCGTTTCGACGCCTGGCGACATCCTCTTTCACATCCGCGCTGCGAGCATGGACCTCTGCTTCGAACTCGCGACACATGTCATGTCGCGGCTCGCCGGCGCGGTCTCGACCGTGGACGAGGTGCACGGCTTCAAGTTCTTCGATGACCGCGATCTGATCGGCTTTGTCGACGGAACCGAGAACCCGGTCGGCCAGGCCGCGGACGCGGCCACCCTTGTCGGCGATGAGGACGCCGCCTTTGGCGGCGGCGGCTACGTGATCGTGCAAAAATACCTGCACGACGTGGAGCGGTGGAACAAGGTGCCGGTCGAGGAACAGGAAAACATCATCGGCCGGCATAAGCTGTCCGACATCGAACAGCTCGATACGGTGAAGAAGCCGTATGCGCACAATGTCCTGACGTCGATTGAAGAAAACGGAGAGCAACTTCAGATCGTGCGCGACAACATGCCATTCGGCGAAGTGGGCAAGGGCGAGTTCGGCACCTATTTCATCGGCTACGCGCGGTCCCCCCACCGCATCGAGAAGATGCTGGAGAACATGTTTATCGGCAACCCGCCGGGCACCTACGACCATCTGCTGGATTTCAGCCGCGCAGTGACCGGCACGCTGTTCTTCGTGCCGACGGCGACCTTCCTCGACGATGTCGACCCCGAGGCACGACCGGTTGCCGACACCGACGCGAAGTTGCCGCAAGCGCCGGAGGCGCCTCGGCCGGACGCGCTTCCCAACGATGGTTCACTCGGCATTGGATCACTGAAGAAATGAGGCAGACATGAACAATCTTCATCGAGAACTGGCTCCCATCTCCGACGCGGCCTGGGCGCAAATCGAAGACGAGGCGGCCCGTACGCTGAAGCGCCATCTGGCGGCGCGGCGTGTTGTCGACGTTGTCGGCCCAAAGGGTGTCGACTTCTCGGCTGTGGGCACCGGTCATCTCAAGCAGCTTCCCGCCTTCGGTGACGGGGTCCAATCCGCACAACGCGAGGTGAAGGCGCTGGTCGAATTGCGCGTTCCATTCGAACTCACGCGCCAGGCAATCGATGATGTCGAGTGCGGCGCGACGGATTCGGATTGGTCCCCCGTGAAGGAAGCCGCGCGCAAGATCGCCTTCGCCGAGGACCGCTCTGTTTTCGATGGATACGCGGCGGCTGGCATACAGGGCATCCGCGAAGGCAGCAGCAATCCTCATCTGATGCTTCCGTCCAACGTGATGAACTATGCGGAAGCTGTCGGACACGCGGTCAGCCAGTTGCGGCTGGCCGGCGTCAATGGTCCCTACGCGCTCGTGCTGGGTGCCGCCGCGTACACGGCCGCGAGCGGTGGCAGCGACGAGGGCTACCCGGTATTCCATCATATCGAGCGTGTGGTCGAGGGAGGGGTCATCTGGGCGCCGGCCATCGAGGGTGGGTTCGTGCTTTCCACGCGTGGCGGCGATTTCGAGCTGGATATCGGCCAGGACATCTCTATTGGCTACCTCAACCATTCCGGCACGGCCGTTGAACTCTATCTCCAGGAGACCTTCACCTTCAGGCTTCTGACAACCGAGGCGGTTGTGGTGCTCGCGGCTGAAGAAGCGGCTCAACCGCGCGGCAGGAAGTAAACCACGCACGTCTAGAGGCGGCCGAGGCATTGGGCTGCCGCGAGCCGGGCTGCCGGAGAGCATGGTGAACCGGGAGGTCTTCCCTTGGTGTCAAGCTCTTCGGTGACTTTTCTGGCAGTTTATATGGGTGGCCGTTGGCACGAAGATTGCTCGTCCTATGTCATCCTATGTGCTGTGCCGGGGAACCGCTATGGTCACAGCCCTGCGCGCCGACGGCGGCAGGTGGCCTTCTCATTCCAGGAGCGCCAAAGGGGCAAGGAGACAGGGATGACTGAGCATTCATCGTCGCCGGCCGGCCCCGATTTCACCCAGGGTGTCGCTTTGGCGGATATTCCCGAGGGCGGCATGTTGTCCGGCCACGTGAACGGCAAGCCCGCATTGCTCGTGCGCCAAGGCGAAGAACTGTTCGCCGTCGGCGCAACCTGCACCCACTATGGCGGACCGCTGGCCGAGGGGCTGCTGGTCGGTGACACGATCCGCTGCCCCTGGCACCATGCCTGCTTCAGCCTTCGCACCGGCCAGGTTCTTCGGTCACCCGCTTTGAGCGATCTCAAATGTTGGGATGTGGCGCGCCGAGCCGGTCATGCATTTGTGGGCGACGGGCTGCCGATGCCACAACCGCCCAAACTGGCGGCCGCGGGGCTGCCTGAATCCGTGCTCATCATCGGCGGCGGCGCGGCCGGAAACGCCGCCGCCGAAACGTTGCGCCGCGAGGGTTATCAGGGACCCGTCACGATGTTGAGCACCGATCGTTCGCCACCATACGATCGGCCGAATTTGTCGAAAGACTATCTCGCCGGGACGGCGAAGGCCGCCTGGCTTCCTTTGCGGTCGCCGAAATTCTACGCGGATCATCATATCGATGTCAGATGTGATCAACGCGCCGTCAAGCTCGATCCCGCGCGGAGAACGATAGCGCTCTCTGATGGCAGCGAGGTGACCTATGGGGCACTGCTGCTTGCCACCGGCGCCGAACCCGTCCGGCTCACCGTTCCCGGCGCAACCTTGCCGCAGGTGGAAGTGCTGCGCACCCTGGCAGACTGCGATACGTTGATCGCGCGTTGCGGCACGGCACGACACTGCGTCGTGGTCGGCGCGGGCTTCATCGGCCTCGAAGTAGCGGCGTCATTGCGAAAGCGCGGACTGGAGGTCCATGTCGTCGCGCCCGGCTCACGCCCCATGGAACGCCTCCTCGGCGCGGCGCTTGGCGACATGGTCAAGACACTTCACGAATCGCATGGGGTTGTCTTCCATCTCGGGACCACCGTGGCCGAAATCCACCAGGATGGCGTCAAGCTTTCGACAGGCGTGGATTTGAGCGCCGATCTGGTGATTGTGGGGATCGGAGTGCATCCCGAGGTAAATTTGGCGAAGCAGGCCGGCCTCGCCATGGACGGCGGGGTGCTGGTGGACGGGTTTCTTCAAACAAGCGCCGCGGCAGTCTACGCGGCCGGCGATATCGCGCGCTGGCCAGACCCGAGGACGGGAGACCGCATCCGCGTCGAGCACTGGGTGGTTGCGGAGCGCCAGGGCGCGGTTGCGGCGCGCAATATTCTGGGGCAGCGGCAGCGCTTCGCCACGGTTCCGTTCTTCTGGAGCCAGCACTACGACACGACCATCAACTATGTGGGTCATGCCGAACAGTGGGATCGGCTGGAGATAGATGGCGATCCTGTCGCGCGCGACTGCATGGTCAGCTATTGGCGCAACGACAAGCGGCTTGCCGTGGCGACCGTGGGGCGTGACCTGGACAGCCTGCGGGCGGAGGCCGAGTTCGAGCGGCAGACGCCTTGAAGGACGTGCTTGCTGAAGAGACGAGGAAAACACGCGGCGAGGAGCCAAGCTTTTTCGATACGATGATCCTGGCGACGGGGGTTCGCCATGCCTATTTCGGCCATGACGAATGCGAACCCTTCGCGCCAGGTCTGAAGACGCTGGAGGATGCCACCAAGATCGGAAAACCGCTGCGCACCTTCCTGCAATTGCTTTAGGCGTTTCTCGGCAGCACCTGGAGCACCCTGGCGATGAACATGCCGAATTCGGCCATGTAGTTGCGCAGGAATTCCTGGGTGGATGCAACCGTGACCTCCCCGGCGTCGGTGACCAGGCCAGGCGTGAATTGGATATAGGCTTCAGGGGCGTTCATCTGCGGCGAGTTGCAGAAGCTCAGCACGCTGCGCAGGTCTTGCTGGGCGACCGCGGTGCCAATCGGGCCGGGCGACGTGCCAATGACAGCGGACGGCTTGCGGGCGAAGGAATTCTTGCCATAGGGACGGCTAGCCCAGTCGATGGCGTTCTTCAGACCGCCGGGGATGGAGCGGTTGTATTCCGGCGTCACGAAAAGGACGGCGTCGACAGCGGCGATGGCATCCTTGAAGGCGCGAGCGACGGCCGGAAAGTCGGCATCGTAGTCGTAGCTGTAGAGTGGCAAGTCCTTAAAGGAGATCTCCGACATATCGAGTTGCGGCGGGGCAAGCTGCACCAGCGCCTTCGCGAGCTTGCGGTTGATGGATTCGCGCGCGAGGCTGCCGATGAGATAGCCGACTTTGTGCTTGGTCATTCATACCTCCTGCATTTGGCTTGTGCTGACGATGACTTCGATCCGTGCTGGACGTGGTTCAATGGCTTAAGCCGGCCCTCGCTTCGCTACTGGACATTTTGCCATGGCCGAGAGACAAATTGTCCATAGATTTCAATAAGGTGGTGCAGAAGTTGCAATGGTCAAGCCTGAGGCCTTCCACACTGGTTCCAGTCTGCATGTCATGCCTGGATCCCAGCCGGGCCACGAACACCTGCGTCGGCATCCTGCCGACTTCGTCGCGGCCCACAACTTTGGCCGCGGACTCATCTGCAAGGAACCCTGAGCGTTTCATCCACGATGCGTTCCACCATTTGCCAGGACTAAACATCTAGGCGCCTCGATCAGGGACCAGGATACGCCCCTCTACCCACCCCGCTACCATGCGGTCCGCCAGAATCGCCAGGAACGCGATTGCCAGGCCGGCGATCAGGCCCATGCCGGCATCGGCCTTGCCGAGCGCGACATAGACCGCCTGCCCGAGATCGCGCGTGCCGACAAGGGCCGCGATCGCCAGCATCGACAAGGCTGCCATGATGGTCTGGTTGAGCCCCAGCATCACCACCGGCAGCGCCAGCGGCAGCTTGGCCTGCAACAATGTTTGGGTAGGCGTCGCGCCCATCTGCTCGACCGCCTCGACGACATCGACACGCACATGCCGCAAGCCATGCTCGACGTAACGGATCGGCGGCACGATGGCGTAGAGCATGATGGCGATCAGCGCCGTGAACTCGCCAACCTTGAAGAACATCAGTGCCGGAATGAGGAAGACGAATTGCGGCATGGTCTGCAGTGCGTCGCAGACCGGCTTCAGAAAGCGCGAGACGCGGTCGCTATAGGCGGCCCAGACACCAAGCGCACCGCCTATGACCAAGCAGAGCAGCACCGCCAGCGTACAGAGGTAGAGCGACTGGATGAGCTGGGGCCACAGCCCGTTGACCAGGATGAGAGCAAAGCCCGCGAGCGCGAAAAGGCCAAGCCGGATGCCCGCCACCTGTGCGGCAAGCAAGGCGACGCCAAGGATAAAGACCGGCCAAGGCAGGCCGAGGAAGCCGGTGAACAGGACCAGGCCGGCCGCCAGTGCGGCCAAGCCAGCCCGCCAGCCGAAGCCGCGTGTCGATAGCGCGGCGACGGTCAGGATGAGCGCGCAATATCCGGCCGCCATCGACGGCGACAGCGCAAAGCCCCAGAGCGTAGGCGTGGCGGCTCCCGAAATGCCGATCCTGAGCGGCAGCAACAGGCAATAGAGGACGCTGTTGCGGACATGGTCGAAGAACCAGGCATAATCGCGCACCAGGCCGAGCAGCCATTGATTGACGCCACCGACCTGCATGCGCAACCCGGTGGCAGGCAGCAAGGTCTCGTCAGGCCACAGGACACGAATGGCAACCGCCAGCATCACGGCGAGCACCAGCGCAATTACCAGCCTGCGGCCGGTCATCCACGTCATGGCGGCGGTCGGCCCGGTGGGCCGTTCCCTGGCGAAGCCGATGGTCAGGCGATCGACAAGAATGGCGAGCAGCGCGATGACCAATCCGGACAGAATGCTCTGGCCGAACTCGGCCTTGCGCATCGATGACAGCACCTCCCAGCCAATGTCCTCGAAACCGCCGATGATGGCGGCGACGATGACCATCGAGAGCGCCGCCATCGTCGTCTGGTTGAAGCCGACGAGCATTTGCGGCAGCGCGGTCGGCACTTCGACGTGCCAGAACTGCTGCCGGCGCGTGCAGCCGCTCATCAGCCCGGCTTCGCTGATGTCCGATGGCACGCGGTCGAGACCGAGCATGGTGTTGCGCACCATCGGCGGCGTCGCATAGATGGCGCTGGCGATCAGCCCGACCACTGGGCCGAAGCCGAACAGAAGAAGCAGCGGGATGAGATAGGCGAAGGCCGGCACGGTCTGCATCAGGTCGAGTGCGCCGAGCAGTGCGGGCCGCAGGCGCGGTCTGCTATGACCCAGCACGCCAAGCCAAAAGCCGAGCACAACGGAGATCGGTACGGCCAGCAGCACCAGCGACAGCGTGCTCATGCTTTGCGGCCAGTAGCCGGCAAGCAGGATGTAGGCGAGCGCCAGAACGGCGAAGACCGCCAGCCGAATGCCGCTCGATTTCAGCGCAAGCGCCGCGACCGCCAGCATCACCGCCGGCCACGGCAGCCATACCAGCACCAGGCGCGCGCCGCGCATGGGTGCATCGAGCACGGCGGACAGGGCGCGGAATGCGGGCTGGACGACGGTCACGACCGCATCGGTGACCAAATTGATGGCCGGTGCGAACGGCAGCGTCCATTCCTTCGGAAATGTCACGAGCCAGGGGAGATCCGTCTTCAGCGCGAGACAAAGGACGGCCAGAACGGTCAGTCCACACCAAGGCAGAAGGGCCGGCTCCACAACGACCCTCGGCGAGGATCGCAATGTCGCGGCAGGCGCCGTCATGGCCGTGTCCGTCTTGCCTGTTCGCGATCGAGCACGGCAAGAACCGCGCTGGCGCTGAGCAGCCGTGGCGGACTGACGCCCTCGCCCGGCACGGTGAAGGCGCCGATCCCGGACGCCAGGCGTGGGATAAGCTCCTCGATACTGGTGTCGGCAGCGATGCTCTCGTGCGGCATAGCGGCTCCGTTCGCCGGCACTGCAAGATCACCAGCCTTGATGACGCGCAACAGCGGCATGTCCTCGGTGAACTGCGCGACATAGTCGTCGGCCGGGCTGAGCACGATGTCGGCCGGGCGGCCGATCTGGACGATCTTGCCGGCCCGCATGATGGCGAGCCGGTCGGCTAGCCGGAAAGCTTCGGCCATGTCGTGGGTGATGAAGACGATGGTTTTCTGCAACATGCGCTGCAGGCGCAGGAACTCATCCTGCATCTGCCGCCGGATGAGCGGATCGAGCGCAGAGAACGGCTCGTCCAGGAACCACAGCTCCGGGCCGACGGCGAGCGAACGGGCGATGCCGACGCGCTGCTGCTGGCCACCGGAAAGCTGGTGCGGAAACGAAGCCTCGCGGCCTTCGAGACCGACCAGCGCGATCATCTCGCGGGCGCGGGCTTCGCGCTCTTTCACCGGCTTGCCCTGGATCTTCAGCGGGAAAGCCACATTGCCCAGAATGGTCAGGTGCGGCAGCAGGCCGAAATTCTGGAACACCATGCCCATTGCGTGGCGGCGCAGTTCGATCAGTTCCTTGCCGGAGACTTTGGAGAGGTCGCGGCCGTCGAGCAGTATTTCGCCGGCGCTCGGCTCGACCAGCCGCGACAGGCAACGCACCAGCGTCGACTTGCCTGAGCCGGACAGCCCCATGATGACGAAGATCTCGCCGGTGGCGACCTCGAAAGTGGCGTCGACCACGGCGGGCAGATGCGCTTCGGCACGCAGCCGTTCGGCCAGCGCGTCGGGTTCGATGATGTAGCCGCGTGAATCGAAATAGTAGGCGGGACGCCGCCCATAGACCTTCCACACATTGCGGCAGGCTAGTTTTATCTCTCGGACCGCCTTGCTCATCGTCGGTCGCCCGCATCAAGCAAGCGTCCGGTTCCCGGATCACCGGGAACCGAGCGGCAATTCTCGTCAGTGCCTGGGCAAGGCATGGGCCGAGATCACCCCTTGGCCGCGTCGACCCAGGGTTTCCACACTGCTTCGTTCTTATCGAGCCAATCCTTGACGACGGCGTCGAGGTCCTTGCCCTGCTTGTCGACCGCCAGCATCATCTTCTGCTGCTCGGTGGCATCCATCTTGAATGCCTTGAGGAAGGCATAGGCTGCAGGCCATTTGGCGCCGAAGCCGGACCAGACGATCTTGTCGACATCGGGTGGCGTGATGCAATGTTCGTTGGTCTTGTCTTTACAGGGCGGCATGGTGATCCAGCCGACATCGTTTTCGGCCAGCGCGTAGTGCGGCCCCCAGAACATCATCACCAGCGGTGACTTGGCGGCTTCCGAGGCCTCGAGTTCGGCGACCAGCGCGCCTTCCGAGCCGGCCGGCACGGCGGTGTACTGCATGTTGTTGTCGGCCAGAATAGTCGCGGCTCGCGAACCCCAATCGGCCGGATAGTCGAGGAAGCGGCCGTTGGGCGCGGTCTCGGGTGTCGACAGCGCCTGGATGCACTCCGGCTTGTTCAGCGCGTTCCAATCCGGTAGGCCGGGGCAGACCTTCTCCATGAATTTTGGATAGATCCAGCCCTCCTGCGTCTTCAGATCCAGCTTGCCGATGTCCTCGATCTTCTTTTCGGCCAGCACTTTGGGATAGATGTCGCCGACATTGTTCAGCCAGATTTCGACCGAGGCACTCAGCGTGCCGTCGGCAAGGCCGGAGAATTGCGGGAAGTTGCCGGCGGTGACGTATTCGACCTTGTAGCCGAGCTTTTGAAGCAACTGCCCGGCGATGTGCGTAGACACATGCGATCCGGTCCATTCGAGCATGGCGAGCTTGATCGGCTCGTCCTTGGCGCCGAGATCGGCGGCTCGTCCCTGAGCGGTTACAGCGAGCAGAAGCGCCAGCCCGACGCCGGCGCCTTTCAAGGCATTTGTTCTTGTCATGTCAGTTCCCCTGTCGGTTGGACTTTTTTATTCCTTACTTTTTGCCGACCTCCTCCCATGAAGGCCCGCAGCCATCTCGCGCGGATGCTACCATAATGCTCCGCCGGTGATCTGAATGTTTTCCATGGTGATGCCCTTGGCGATATCCGAGCAGAGGAAGACGGCAAGTGCTGCGATCTCCTCCGGCTGCATCATGCGTCCCTGAGGATTGCTCTTCCTGAATTCCTCCATGACATCCTCGGCGCTGCGCCCCTTGCCTTCGCGCTCGACGACCTGCGCCACGTTGCGGCGCATCAGTTCGGTCTCGACCCAGGTTGGGCTGATCATGACGCAGGTGACGCCATGCGCCGCACCCTCCAGCGCCACGCAACGGGTCAGGCCGAGCAACCCGGCCTTGGAGGCGCAATAGGCCGGATTGTCCTTCCAGCCGACGGTGGCGGCGGTCGAGCCGATGTTGACGATGCGGCCCCAGCCACGTTCGATCATGCCTGGCAGTACGGCGCGGGTGACGCGAAACGCGCCAGTCAGATTGGTGTCGACGATCTTGTCCCACAGTGCGTCGGAATGACCGCAGACCGGTTGCTCGGCGGTGGTGCCGGCCGCGTTGACCAGAATGTCGGCCGGACCGATGGCGGCCTGGGCCTCGGCCGCGAAAAGGTTGGTCACGTCGCTGTCACGCACATCAAGATGGGCAGCATAAACTTTGATGCCGTGGGCCGACAGGGCCGAACACACGCGCTCGATCTCATCGGCGCCGGGATAATAGGCGGCATCGGATTTGTCGGCGCCCGCGGGGGCGATGTAGGAGCCCACGGCGACGTTGGCGCCGGCCCTTGCCAAGGCGGTGGCAATCGCAAAACCCATTCCGGAGAACCCGCCGGTGACGATCGCGCTGCGGCCGGAAAGGTTTGTCATCAGGCGAGATCTCCACAAGGTTTGGTGCGGGCGGCAAGGCCGGGCGGGAATTCACACGGCAAGATAGCCTCCATCGACGACCATCTCGGAGCCGGTGACGAATTTCGATTCATCCGAAGCGAGGTAGAGGACCATGTAGGCGATGTCGTCGGGCTCGCCGAGGAAGCCGATCGGGTGGCGCGACAGCGCCTTGGCCTTTTCCTGGTCGAGCGTGCCGAGATCGCGCAGATAGTTTTCGGTCTGCGGCGTCCAGATGTAGCCGGGGTGGATGGAGTTGCAGCGGATGCCGTAGCGCTTTTCGGCACAGTGCACGGCGACCGCCTTGGTCAGCGTGCGCACGCCACCCTTGGAGGCGCAATAGGCGGCAAGTTCGGCCTCGCCGATGATGCCGTCGATGGACGACAGGTTGACGATCGAACCGCCGCCAGAACGCTTCATCAGCTTGATGCCTTCCTGGCAACCGAGGAAGACACCGTCGAGGTTGATGGCCATGGTCCGCCGCCATTCGGCAAGCGTGGTGTCTTCGATGTTTTTGGCAATCGCGATGCCGGCATTGTTGACCAGAACGTCGAGCCGCCCGAACCGCCCCTCGATCGCGGCCATGACGGAAGGCCAGTCCTCCGGCTTCGAGACATCGTGGCGAAGTGCCAGTGCCTGGCCGCCCGCCTTCTCGATCTGCATCGCCGTATCGGCGGCAAGCGCATCATCGATGTCGCTGACGGCCAGCGTCGCGCCTTCCGCCGCCAAAAGCAGCGCGGACGCCCGCCCGAGGCCGAGACCGGCCCCGGTGACGAGCGCTACCTTGTCTGCAACGCGACCTGTTTTCGCCATCAGCTTCCCTTGTTCATCGACTCCAGCGGCTTGCCCAGCCAGTCGCGGTAGAATCCTTCGAGGTCCGGTTCGAAATCGTGCACGATGGGATAGCCAGGTGCGGCAGCCTCCACCTCGTGCATCGTGCCGCATTGCGGGCAGATGAACTCGCGGATCTCCATCCATTCGGGATCCGGCAGATCGCTGTTGGGATAGATCTCGCGCAGTGACTCTTCGGTGTTGCGCACGATGATCGAGGCCTTCAGCTTCCAGTTCTTGCGGTAGTCGCCAAAGGAGTGGCCGCATTCGCACCGGGTCACCCGCTCGTCGCCGCTCTGGCAGATGAACAGGTGATCGGAGACCGGCAGCAGGATTGGATCCTTCCAGCCGACGCGGTCCTGCAGCACCGCGACATATTTGAAGAAGCGGTCGTCGTCCTTGTAGGCGCTCATGACGCGGCGCGTCTGCGGCCAGGGCAGCGTGCCCGCGACCAGATCGGCGATGACTTCCTTGCTGTACGAGGTCATGGCTTTGCTCCCGGCATGAAGATCGATCTGGCGTCGACGTTCCAGAACGCGCTGAAATCCTTGGTGAAGCGCGGCGACAGCTTGATCGCGCTGGCATACATTTTCTTCACCTCAGGTGCGAAGTCGGCCTTTTCGACCCGGACACGCTCCTTCGCGATCCACTCCGATACCGGCCTTGCCTGGGCGAGCCGCTTCGCGCGCATCTCGGCGCGGTGGCGCTTGGTGGCCTCCAGGTTAGCGACAGGATAGCCATCCGCATCCTCATCCAGCATGATGCCGAAGATGCCTTCGGCGGCTTCGCGGGTGAGATAGCCGTTCTCGACATCCGATGCCGTCTTGATCGGATCGCGCTCCAGCACGTCGCCATAGCCGCCGCCGCCATTGTAGGAATGGGTGAAGACGTCGCCGGTCTTGTGCGG
Source organism: Mesorhizobium sp. B4-1-4 (assembly GCF_006439395.2). Taxonomy (NCBI): domain Bacteria; kingdom Pseudomonadati; phylum Pseudomonadota; class Alphaproteobacteria; order Hyphomicrobiales; family Phyllobacteriaceae; genus Mesorhizobium; species Mesorhizobium sp. B4-1-4. The sequence continues at coordinate 457,429 of NZ_CP083950.1, read as the reverse complement.
CGCGGTGATGTAGGGGCCTTCCATTGTCACATGCTCGCCCTGCAGCCGGACTTCGAGTTCGGACCGGTGAGGGTTGGTGCCGGTGTGATGTGCCAGCGGCGCGCCCTTTTCAGCCAGTTCGAAGATGTTCGAGTCGCGCACGGCGCGGTGCTTCTGGCAGGTCGGCGCCGGATAGCCGCCGCACATGCCGCCATTGTCGAAGACGCGCGAGGAATGCTCGGAAGTGACCAGCCTGAGATGGTCGGTCTTGCTGACCAGCCATGTCGACAGGAAGGAGCAGCCGCCGCGATATTTGCCGGCGCCGCCAGAATTGGGGACGATGGAGCGGCCGATATAGACCATCGGCATGTTCTGTTCCCAGATTTCGATATTGCCCATGTCGGATTCAGGATTCCAGCCGACATAAGCGGTGTCGAGCCCATCCTTGATGGCGAGCGCGCCGGAGCCGGCGGCGGCGCATTCGAAATGCGCCATGCCGAACAGCGAGCCGTATTGGCTGGTGCCGCCCATCTCGATCATCGGGCTGTTGACCTGGCCGACGAAGGCTTCCTCGACGAAACCGCGGGCGATAAACGAGCGCGACAACAGGCGCTGGAAGACGCCATAGGCGGGCAGCAGCAGCGCCCATGAGGTGGCTGTCGCCACCATCTCGTTGTCCGGATTGGTCCAGGTGCCGTGCGGCAGTTTCAGTTCGGTCGCCATCCAGGCGCCGTCATTGACCAGGCCCTCGAAATTCATGTGCTGGGTCAGCGTCACGAACATGCCGCCGTCCATGCCGGCCGGCGTGCAGTTCATCGAGTGGTAACCCCAGGGCTGCGTGCCCTCGAAGTCCATGATGATCTTGCCATCGGTGGTGATCTCCATCTCGATCGGCATATTGTAAAGCCAGTCGGGGTCGCCGAGCGGCTGATAACCCGGCTTGCCGGCGGTGACATGGCCGTAGAAGGTGTGGCCACGATAGATGCCCGGCACGGTCAGCTGGCGGGTGCGGGCAAGCTGGGCGCGGCGGCCCTCCTCGATGAATTCCTTCGAGATCTTCATCCAGTAGTCGAGGCCGATCTCGTCGATCAGCGCCTTGACGCTTTCGCGCATATCGATACAGGAGGCGACCTTGGCCTTCTCGTCCAGCACCCAGTAGATCGGCATGCGCAGATTGCGCTCGCAGCGGATCACGTAGTCGCGCCGCAGCTCGTCGTTCTGGCCGACCTTTTCGGCGCAGACGAACAGGCCCTCGGTGAAACGCTCCTGCGCCAGCGCCACGTCGCCGCCGGGCGTGATGCCGCCGGCTTCGAGTTCATGGCAGACGGCGCCGGCCCAGCCGACGAGCTTGCCCGAATGGAAGATCGGCACCACGTCCATCACGTCGGGCACCTGTACGGTGCCGATGAAGGCGTCGTTGTTGGCGAAGATATCGCCGTCGACAATACCGGGGTTTTCCTCGTAGCCTTGTCTGATCATCCATTTGATGAAGCGGCTCATCGTGTGCACATGCACCATGATGCCATTGGAGAGCGCGATCGCATCACCTTCCGGCGTGTAGATGGCGACCACCATCTCGCCGACCTCGCGCACGCCGGGCGAGGCCGAGATGCGGCGCGCCATTTCGCGTGCCGACACGCAGTAGGCGCGCAGCTTGGTGTGCAGCGTCTCGAATTTCAGCGGATCCTGGTTGCGCAGCGAAAGTTCCGTGATGCCGTCGTAGCAGCCGGTCTCTTCCATGAGCCGTTCGGATTCGATTAGCCGCTCGCGGATGCGCAGGGCGGAAGCGGGTTTGTCCAGCATGGCGTTCGCCCTTCTCAAGCGTGGGTATAGTGCAGCAGCGTCCACTCATCGACATGGACACGGTCTTGCGGATGGACGACGAGCGTCGTGGCGGGGTGTTCGATGATGGCCGGGCCGATCACTTCATGGCCGGGCTGCAGAAGGTCCATCTCGTAGAGGTCGGCCTTGTGCCAGCGGCCGCCGATATAGGCCTCGCGAACGCCCTTATCGGCCGATGCCGGATCGGACTTGCCGAGCGGGCGCTTCAAGAGCACAGGCTTGACCTTGTCGGCGGTGGCGATGAGCCCGAGCTCCGTGATCGAGAAGCCGGCTTCGCCGTAGCGTGAGACGCGATGGTTTACCTTTGCGTAGACCGCCTCGAATTCGTCGATCACCTTGCGCATGTCTTCGGCCGAGTTGATGGCCGACAGCGGCGCCATCACCTCGACGTCCTCAAGCTGGCCGGTATAGCGCATCATCAGGAACGGCACGGTCTTGACCTTGTCCCTGCTATGGCCATCGGCGATCATCTCGTCGACGGCCGCCTTGGTGAGATCGTCCCAGATGGCGGTGACTTTCGTTCCGAAGGCCACCAGCTGGTCATCGCTTGCGCGCGCGCCGATATCGATCTGCGTCGACACCGAATGCCGGCGCATGAAGTCCGCCGTGGTGCAGCCGAAGGCGGAGAAGGCGGCGGCGAACTGGAAAGTGATGATGTCCTTGAAGCCGATGCCGCGAGCGCAGCCGGCCAGGTGCAGCGGGCCGGAGCCGCCATAGGAAAGCAGCGTGAACTCCGAAGGGTGGATGCCCTGGCCCGAGATGACGCGGCGCAGGGCGTTGTTGGCGTCGGCCTCCAGCATGTCGATCATGCCCTCGGCCGCCTCCTCGACGCCGACGCCAAGCAGGCTTGAGCACTTCTCCTCGAACGCCTTGCGCGCCTTCTCGACCTGCAGCACGACCTTGCCGCCGAGGAAGTAATGCGGGTTGAGGCGACCCAGGATGGCGTCGCAATCGGCGATGGTGGGCTCGGTGCCGCCCTTGGCGAAGCAGATCGGGCCGGGATCGGAACCGGCGCTCTCCGGTCCGAGGGAGACTTTCCTGGTCAGCGGGTCGACCTTGAGGATCATGCCGGCGCCGGCGCCGATCGTGTCGAGATGCAGCGTCGGCACGTTGAGCTTGAACCGGTCCATCAGCGGCTCGTTCTCGATCCGCGTCTGGCCGCGCGTGATGACGCCCATGTCGAAGGAGGTGCCGCCCATATCCGAGCAGATCAGCGAGTCGTTGCCGATCAGCTTGCCGACATAGGCCGCGCCCAGGATGCCGCCGATCGGGCCGGAGATCATGGTCTCGTGCAGGCGCGGATGATTGATCGAGGTCAGGCCGCCGAAGGACAACAGCGTCTGCACGCCATATTTGAAGCCGTATTTCTTCGAGACATCCTCGATGCCCTTGAGCTGCTTGCGGCCGCGCGAAGTGGCATAGGCCTCGATCAGCACCGAGTTCAGCCGCGACTGTTCGCGGATCACCGGCCGCACCTCATGGCTGGTGTAGACAAGGATGTCGGCGCCGACAGCGGCGATCTCCTCGCGGCAAATCTCGGCGATGCGCTTCTCATGTGCCGGATTGACGTGGGAGAAGACGGTCATGATGCAGATCGCCTCGACCTTGTCGGCGATCAGTCTCTTCGCGGCGGCATGAACCTCGTGCTCGTAGAGCGGCAGGATGACGTCGCCGAACTGGTCGATACGCTCGGTGACGCCGTGGGTGCGGCGGCGCGGCACCAGCGGATCGGGATGGTGATGCGTCACCGCATGCAGCCGGTCGGCATAGGAATAATCCGCCCAGGCCTGCAGGCCACGGCCCATCAGGATCATGTCCTCGAGGCCCTTGGTGGTGATCAGGCCAAGCTTGCGGCCGGTGCGCGACAACAGCGTGTTGAGCATGCCGGTGCCGGAGTAGAGCACCACATTGACGCCGGAGAAGAGGTCCTGCAGCGAGATGCCCCAGGCGTCGGCCGCGTCCTCGGCCGAAGCGAGGAAGCCCTCGGCCTCGTTCTTTGGCGTGGTCGCCGATTTGCCGATCTTGAAGTGGCCGTCCTGATCGACAAGGATGGTGTCGGTCATGGTGCCGCCGGCGTCGATGCCGATAACGATGGGGTTGGTGGTGATCTGGTCCACGGGTCGCCTTCCCTTGCCGAAAGTGACCACAGGCTAGATTCGACAGGCCGGTTCGCGCCATATGCCTAAAGGCACAATGACGACGAGGGGTTCGTCGCCGACAAAGAGGCATGCGCATGGGCAATATCTGGGCGCCGCTCGCCAAGGCGATCGCCGCCACCGGCACGGACAGGCATGTCGATTGCCTGATCGACCTGATCGGCGCGGATATCGAGCACGACCTCGTCACGGTGACGCGCTACTCGACGACGCAGACACCGGAATTCGTGAAGCACCGGCGCTTCTCGGATGAAATGGTCCGGCGCTATCTCGACAACTACTATGTATTCGACCCGTTCTATGCCTCGTGGCGGCGCGAGCGCCGGTTGGGCATCATGCCGCTCAAGCGACTGGCGGATGACGAGGCCAAGCGCGGCCAGTACATAGCCGGCTTCCTGGCACAGTCGGAAATCTGCGACGAGGTCGGCATCATGCTGGCCGATGGCGGCGACTGGTGCCTTGGCATCTTCCTCGATCGCTCGACCAGTTCGTTCAAGGAAAGCGAGATCGCCTTGCTGGACGAACGGCTGCCGGTGTTCGAGGCACTGCACGCGCTCGACATCAAGGCGCGCGGAGCCGAGTTTTCCCGCACGTCAGCGCCGACAAGCCCCGGCGCTTCACCGCGACAGAAACCGACAATTCCCGTTAGCCTGTGGCCGGAACTCTCGCCCAGGGAAAGGGAGCTCGTGCAACTCATCCTGGCCGGCCACCCGACCGCCACCATCGCCGAGCGGCTCGGCATCACGGTGGGCACGGTCAAGAACCATCGCCGCCGCATCTACGAAAAGCTCGACATAACGACTGAGCGAGAGCTTTTCCTCCAATTCTTTCAGCACCGCGATCCAGAAATCTGACTGGACCAGAAATGAGCTGTGTCGCAAGTCAGCCGCAGCGGCAGGACGGATTTGACAGCAACGTCGCGGCTGCCCAGTTCCTCGGGATGGGTGAAATTCGGGTTACCTTGGATACCCTCAAGCTGCTGGCTGCATGGCCGCCCTCAGCAACATGCCAAACAGGTCGCGTGGTTCATCGGGATCGGCGAGCAGGTCGAGTTCCTCGTAGAGGCCGGTCGCTTGCAGTTGGTCGCGTATATAGCGCAGCGCCGAAAAATCCTCGATCGCGAAGCCGACCGAATCGAACAGCGTGATCTGCTTGGCGTCTCGGCGGCCTTGGGCCTTGGTGGTGATTACTTGCCAGAGTTCGGTCACGGGATGGTCAGGGGCCAGTTGCTGGATCTCGCCCTCGATGCGTGTCTGCGGCGGGAACTCGACGAAGATATCCGAGCGCAGCAGGATATCCTTGTGCAGTTCGGTCTTGCCGGGGCAATCGCCGCCGACAGCGTTGATGTGGACGCCGGAGCCGACCATGTTGTCGGTGAGAATGGTGGCGTTCTGCTTGTCGGCGGTAACGGTCGTGATGATCCCGGCACCTTCAACCGCTTCCTGCCCGGTCCCGCAGATGATGATATCGAATCCCATGCCTGAAAGGTTCTTCGCGCATTTCAGCGAGGCGGACCGATCGATGTCGTAAAGCCTGAGCCGGTCGATGCCTGTGAGCGCCTTGAAGGCGATCGCCTGGAATTCCGATTGGGCGCCATTGCCGATGATGGCCATGGTGCGCGCGCCGCTCGGCGCCAGATACTTGGCCGCGACAGCGGAGGTGGCAGCGGTGCGCAGCGCGGTCAGGATGGTCATTTCGGTGAGCAGCATCGGATAACCGCTGCCGACATCGGCGAGCACGCCGAACGCCGTGACCGTCTGCAAGCCCTGGCGCATGTTCTTGGGATGGCCATTGACGTATTTGAAGCCGTAGAGGCGCCCATCGCTTGTCGGCATCAGCTCGATGACGCCGTCATGGCTATGCGAGGCGATACGCGGCGTCTTGTCGAACAGTTCCCAGCGACGGAAGTCTTCCTCGATGTAGCTTGCAAGCTCGGTCAGGAAGCGCTCGACACCGATGGCAATCACCAGCTTCATCATACGGTCGACACTGACGAAGGGGACGATGTTCAGCTTTGCCGTGGTCATCATCAAAAGCTCCCGGAATGGCTGCGGGTGGGGCGGTCCATGATGCGGCGACCCATCAGGCTCGCGGTCAGGTCGACCATCAGCGTCGCGGTTCGGCCCCGCTCGTCCAGAAAGGGATTCAACTCGACCAGGTCGAGGCTGGAAACGAGACCGCTGTCGGACAGCATCTCCATCACCAGATGCGCCTCGCGGAACGTGGCACCGCCGGGAACGGTGGTGCCGACCGCCGGGGCGATAGACGGGTCGAGGAAGTCGACATCGAGACTGACATGCAGCAGGCCGTCTTCCGCCGACACGCGCGCCAGGAAAGCGCGCAGGAGTGGAGCAATGCCATGCTCGTCGATGGCGCGCATATCGTGCACGGTTACTCCTGCCTCGTTGAGCGCCGTTCGCTCGGCCGGGTCGACACTGCGCAGGCCCATGGTGCAGATGCGCGAGGGATCGACCGCTGCCGGCAGATCCGGAAAATAGCCGCGGAAACCCGGCTGGCCGCTGGCATAGGCGAGCGGAACACCGTGCAGGTTGCCGCTGGCGGTGGTATCGAGCGTGTGGAAGTCCGGATGCGCATCGAGCCACAGAACGAACAGCGGGCGCCCGCTTTCGGCGGCGCGGCGGGCGATGCCCGATACGGTGCCGGCCGAGATCGAATGGTCGCCGCCGAGAAAGATCGGCATGGCATCCTTGCTCACAGCGTAGGCGGCCTCGGCGATGGCGGATGTCCAGGCCGATACCTCAGGCAGGGCCTTCAGTGCCAGGTTGCCGTGCACGAGGCGTCTTGTCGGAACCGGCTGGACGGCACCCATATCCTCGACAGTGTGGCCGAGGCCCGACAGCACCTGGGAAAGTCCGGCGGTCCGCAGCGCACTCGGACCCATTTCACATCCCATTCTGCCAGCGCCGTCCTGCACCGGCGCCCCGACGATTCTGCAACGCATGGTTTCTCCCGCTGGCAACGCTTGAACAGCCGGGAAGGAACCATGGCGGCATGGCGACGTGAACATATTAAATTGGCAATCCGACAAGGCTGTTTTATCATATCGGTATCGATTTTGATCGAAACGGCAGCACCCGATGGATTCCTTAGACGAACGGCTCGTGACCTTGCTTCGGCACGACGGGCGGCGCAGCGTATCTGATCTGGCCGTGGACCTCGGCGTTTCACGCGCCACGGTCAGAGCGCGCATGGAGCGGCTTGAACGGTCCGGCCAGATCATCGGCTACACGGTCGTGCTCCGCGCCGATGCGGTCGATCAGCGCATTCGGGGCATCATGCTGATCGAGATCGAAGGCCACGCCGCTGATCGCGTGGTGCGCTCGTTAGGAGGCTTCCCCGAGGTCTCGGACATCCACACGACCAATGGCCGCTGGGACCTGGTGGTGGAACTTGGGACGGCCTCGTTGACCGATTTTGATGCTGTATTGCGCCGCATCCGCCTCATTCCCGGCATAACCGGCAGCGAGACGAGCCTCCTCCTGGCAACGCCGCGCACGACTCGGGCACGGCTGGCCTAGCCCTGCGGTTGTCCAAAGCCACCGGCGGCCGCTGTTGGTTCGATAATGACGGTCGGGTTCTTCATTCCCCGAACTTGCGGGTCAGCAGCATGTGCCTAGCGACGGCGAACCCACTGTCTACGGTGAGGCGCGGGTTCAAGCGGCTGGGTACATCGCTGTCCCTGCAAATCGGTCAGGACCGGCGCTCTCGCGCGCTGCTGTGAGCGAAACTGGCCGGCCGTTCGGGATCACCGGTGACGTCGTCGTACGACCGCAGCCATTTGTCCTTGGGACTGTCTTTCAGCCCTTGCCGCCTTGGCTACGGTCCTCCCGGCCCACGCCGATCTCAGCAGACCGAGGATTTCGCCGCGTATCAGCGGCCGCGGATTCCAATAGGCGGACGACATTGCAAGATCGGCGGCGCCGGCGAGATCCGCTTCGCGCATTCCGAGGTCACGCAAGGCCCGTGGCGCTCCGACGCCGTCCGCGAAGATTGCAAGCGCATGACCAATGTCGCCGTCATCAAAGATTTCGCGTATCGGATCCAGAAGGGCACCTGTGGCGGTCGCGTTGAAAGCGATCGTATAGCGCAGCATTACCGCGTGGGTCTCGGCATGAGGCAGGCCGAAGGAGCCGCCGAGCACATGGCATAGCTTGTGGTGCAAGGCCATGCCGACTTGCCCGAGCACAGTGCCGCACAGCCATGCCCCATAGAGGGTCTCGCCACGCGCCGTGAGATCCCGAGGATTGCGGCAGACGTCCGGCAATGCCCTCCGGAACGCTCGAAGCCCCTCTGTCGCGAGAAGCGTCGATATCGGATTGCGATCGCGCGCATAGAGCCCCTCGGCAGCATGCGCCATGGCGTTGAGCGCGCTTGCCACGGTCGTCGAAACCGGCAGCGAACGGATAAGTTCGGCGTCGTAGAGGATGACCTGGGGCTGAATCCGGGCATCCGTCAATGTCGTCTTGACCCCGTCTTCGGTCTGACCGAGCACCGGAGTGGCTTCGCTGCCGGCATAGGTCGTCGGCAGCACGATTTGCGGCAGTCCGGTTCTCAATGAAAGCGCCTTGGCAAGCCCAATGGTCGATCCACCGCCGATCGCGACCAGGCAATCCCCGTCCATTTGTCCAACTTGTAACATGGCCTCCTGGGTCACCGGCACGGGCGTGTGCATTTGCGCGAGCGGCAGTACGCCTGCGGCGAATTCGCCCATATCCGTCCTCAGGTCGTGCGCCATCGCGACCTGGCCGGGGGTCGAAATTATGATCGCGCGCCTGCAGCCGAGGCGCTCTACCTCGGCGCCGGTGTCATGGCGAACCCCTGGGGCAAACCGGACCCGGACTGCTGCCTGGGAGAATGCGAATTCAGGTAGAAACGATGACATCGGCCTGCTTTCTCCGGCTCAGAACGAGCGGATTTCCTGGATATAAGCTTCGAAAAAATCGGAGAAGGTGGCAACCCGGAGCGGTAGCTTTTCGTAAGGCGGATAGTAGAGCGTGAGCCAGATCTGCGGAGTGCTCCAGTCCGCAAGAACCTCCACCAGCCTTCCAGCGGCGAGATCATCGTCGACGATGAACCGGGGCAAGAGCACGATCCCTTCGCCATTGAGGGCAAGTCGGGCGAGCAGATCGCCACTGTTGGAGCTGAAGACGCCGGTTGCCTTGTGGGTTCGCCGGCCGCCGCCTTTCGAGAGTTCCCAATGCTCGTCGCGCGCATCCGACGCGTAGCTGAGGCAAGCATGCTCCGCCAGATCGTCGGGCGACTGCGGGGTACCGCGGGAGGTCAGATAGTTTGGGGCAGCAACCAGCACCCGCGGCACCTCCCTTATCTTGCGCCAGATGGTCGACTTGTCGACGGGCGGCCCGGAAATCCGGATCGCGAGATCGTAGTCCTCTTCGACGATATCGACGAACCCGTCGGAAAGCGCCAGGGAGACGTGCGTCTGCGGATACAGGGTCACGAATTGCGAGAGCACGGGGGGTAGCACCTTCAGCCCTAGTGAAAGCGGGGCGCTGATGCGGATGCCACCGGACGTTATCCCCTGAGCCTCGCGGGTTTCCTCCGCCGCACGGACGAGACCTTGGGAAAGAGGCGCCACGCGCGCCGCGTAGACGGCTCCGGCGGATGTCAGGGACACCTGCCGCGTCGTGCGTACCAGCAATTGCACGCCGAGCTGCCGTTCAAGCCCGGCGATGGTGCGCGTCACCGACGCTGGTGTCATGCCGAGCTGGCGAGCCACGCCGGCGAAACTGCCTCGTTCGGCGACGGCCAGGAATACGCGCAGAGATTCAAGTTCACCCATTCTGAGATTATTACGATATGAGCAACAATCAATGCAAGATTATGCCTATTCCGGGGGCCAAAGAGGGAGGCTATCTGTTTGCTCGACGAAGACAACCAAGAGCGAGGACACCACCATGCTTACCCAGATCAAAGGACTGCATCACGTCACTTCGATGGCTGCCGATGCACAGGAAAACAATGACTTTTTCACCAAGACGCTGGGCCTGCGCCGGGTCAAGAAAACCGTCAATTTCGACGCGCCCGACGTCTATCACCTCTATTACGGCGACGAGGTCGGATCCGCGGGCACGGTTATGACCTATTTCCCGTTCCCGCATATCGCCAAAGGCAATCGCGGCGCCGGTGAGGTCTCCGAGACCGTGTTTTCGGTGCCGAAGGAAACGCTTGGCTACTGGAAGGAACGTTTTGCCGGCAAGGGCGTGCTCGGACTGCAACAGGACGAAGCTTTCGGTGAGAAGCGCCTGCGCTTCCTCGGCCCCGACGGCGACGGATTTGCCCTGACTGAAGTCGATGGCGACAAGCGTCAGCCCTTCGCTGGCGGAACGGTGCCGACCGACGAGGGTGTCCACGGATTTCACGGGGTGACCATGCGGCTGCGTGACGGCGGCGCGACGGGCGAGCTCCTGAAATATATGGGCTACGAGGAAGCCGATCGGCGGGGAGCGCTGACCCGTTACGCCATCAAGGGCGGCAATGGCGCCGACTTCGTCGATATCGAGGTGTTGCCCGGCGCGCCGGCGGCGCGCCAGGGTGCCGGCTCGGTGCATCACGTCGCCTTCGCGGTCGAGGACAGGGCGGCCCAGGCCGAGGTGCGCAAGGCACTGATGGACACGGGCTATCACGTCACCCCGGTTATCGACCGCGACTATTTCTGGGCCATCTATTTCCGCACGCCCGGAGGTGTCCTGTTCGAGGTGGCGACCCACGAACCCGGATTCAATCGCGACGAGGACACCGCGCATCTCGGCGAGGCGCTGAAGTTGCCGCTTCAGCACGCCTCCCTGCGCGACCGGATCGAAGAGATCCTCCCACCCATCGTCGACTGACATCGGAAATCCCGCCGCCGGCTGCGGCCGGCGGCCTTCGGTGAAATAGGAGAACATCATGTCTCGTGACGCTTACCACCATTTCGCAAAGCAGCCCGAAATCGGAGCTCCGCTTGTCTTCGCATTCCACGGAACCGGCGGCGACGAACATCAGTTCACCGGCCTGATAGGGCAGATACTGCCCGGAGCCGGCATCATCTCGGCGCGAGGCGACGTGTCCGAGCATGGCGCAAACCGCTTTTTCCGCCGCAAGGCGGAACGTATCTACGACATGGCGGACCTTGCGACCCGTACCAGGAAGATGACGGATTTCATCCGCGCCCACCGGGAAGCGAATGAAAGCGCAACGGTCTTCGGACTCGGCTACTCCAACGGCGCGAACATTCTCGCTTCGGTGATCTTCGACGCACCAGAGCTTTTCGACCGGGTAGTGCTGATGCACCCGTTGATCCCCTGGTCGCCGCGACCCAATCCGGGTCTTCGATCGCTTGAGGTTCTGATCACCGCCGGCAGGCGCGATCCGATCTGCCCGCTGCCCTTGACAGAGGCGTTGGCCGGCTATCTCGAAGGCCAGGGCGCAAAGGTCGATTTGAAATTGCATGATGGCGTGCATGAGGTCAGGCAGCAGGAGATCGATGCCGTCACCACCTTCCTGACCCGCGGCCCATAAGGCGCTTTGCGCGACCGGTTTCCTCAATACCCCCGGTCGCTGCCACCCCAAGGATAATCGAGAACGCGAGTGTCCACTTCGATTGGGGCCAGAAATTTGAGGCCGGGCAGGCAAGAGGCTCAATGCGGCAAGACAGGTCTGGATCCCGCCTGCCGCCCGAAGACGACGCCGAATTTTCTCGTCCCGGCTATCGACGCTTCAGGTCACTGATCTTAAGCAATCCCTCGATGCGCCGACGAGGTCGCCTTCATGCAGATAAACCCGACAGACAGGATGCCGACATGAGCAGCCATCAGCCAAGCGGCATCCATCACGTCACCCTGATCACCCGCAATGTGCAGGCGAATGTCGATTTCTATGTCGGTTTCCTTGGCTTGCGGCTGGTCAAGCGCACAGGCGGTTATGAGGATGCCGAACAGCTCCATCTTTTCTATGGTGATGGGCTTGGATCTCCAGGTTCACTCGTCACCTTCCTTGTCTGGGAAGACGGCGCGCCGGGGCGTGTGGGCAATGGCCAGGTTTTTGAAATAGCCTTCGCGGTTCCTCCGGCCAGCCTTGGCGAATGGATGACGCGCGCCTTGAAACATGGCGTTGCGGTTGACGGGCCGATGCACGAATTCGGCGAAGCTGTCCTGCGATTGAAGGACCGGATGGCATCATCGTGAAACTGGTCGCTTCCGATCTTTCCGCGACGCATCCATGGGGCAAAGCCGAGATCACCCCGCGACGGTTGCGGGCCGTGACGATCCTGTCAGAGGTTCCGGAAGAGACCGCCGCTTTCATCGAGAGGTTCGGCTATCGGCGTGGTCCCAGCCGGGGCAGTATCACGCGTCTTCTGTCCGATACCGATGCCGTCGACATCCGTGACGGCTCTGGCTATGTTCCTGGCATTCCCGGCACCGGTACGGCCGACCATGTTGCATTCCGTGCCTCGGACACCGCGGCCATTGATGCGCTGCGGGAGCAATTGTCGCGGCTCAATTCGTCGCCCACCAATGTCCACGACCGGCGCTATTTCACGTCGCTCTATGTGCGCGAGCCCGCGGGCACATTGCTGGAGGTGGCAACGGACGGGCCGGGCTTCACCGTCGACGAAACAGCGGAGCAACTGGGGACAACCTTGATGCTGCCTCCGGCCGACAGGGACCGGGCCGATGATCTTCGGATCATGTTGCCGCAGTTCGCCTTGCCTGGAGAGGCGCGTTTGCCACGGCGCGACCTGCCATTCGTGCATCGCTTTCACACACCCGAAAATCCGGACGGCAGCACGATCATCCTGCTGCATGGCAGCGGCGGGACGGAGGCGGATCTGATGCCGCTGGCGCATCGGGTGGCGCCGCGCGCGACACTGCTCGGCGTGCGCGGACGCAGCCACGAAGAGGAAAGCGCGCGCTGGTTCCGCCGGATAACGGCCACCACCTTCGATCAGGCTGACATCCAAGCCGAGGCTGAGGCCTTCGCGGCCTTCGTGGAAGGCGCCATCACGGGTTATGGGCTCGAATCCGGACGCATAAGCTTTCTCGGATTTTCCAACGGCGCGAATTTCGCCGCCGCGATGATTGGTCTGCAACCGGGAGTCATCCGCCGGGCGATCCTTTTGCGATCAATGGCGGTGCTGGAGACCTTGCCCACGGCCGACCTGGGCAACGTTGGCGTTCTGATGGTCTCCGGCTCGCGCGATCCGTTGGGTGACGGCTCCCGGCTGGCGAATTGGCTCGCAGCGTCCGGCGCGACGCTGGAGGTGCACGTCGTCGAAGCAGCGCATGAGCTTACACCGGAGGATACGGTGGTCGCACAGGAGTGGTTTGGCAGGAAGTACGGAGAAGATCATGGCTGACATCAAAATCAGCAAGGAACAAACCGAACCGGGGAGCGGCATGGACGCTATGTGGCCCGCATAGAGGGGATCGACGCAGAGGCCGAGATCACCTTCACGAAGAGGGGCGCCGATCTGATCAGCGCCGATCACACGAGTGCGCCGGAGACGATGAGGGGAACTGGCGCTGCCGCTGCTTTGGTTTCCTTCATGGTGGAAGACGCACGCAGAAACGGCTTCAGGATTCTGCCGATATGTCCCTATGTCCGCGCGCAATATCGCAAGCATCCCGAGTGGGCCGACGTCATGACGATGCCTCCGGGCGCGGAGCCCAATCCCGGGAAGCACGGTTGATCCATCCGGATTTGTAGCTCGCTCGCGGCTGACGTGTCGGAGTGGTACAACGAGGGAAGCACCGTCACGATGCTGCCGGAGACGGTGCGGCCGAATCCTGGCGGGAGGGGGCCTCGTGCCGCATGAGAAAACGCTCAATGGAGCGGATGATCGCGATCAACAGCAGATTGATCACCAGATAGAGCACCCCGGCGATGGCGAAAATCTCGAAGATCGCGAAGGTCTGGCTCATCAGCCGCTTGGCATAGCCGGTGATTTCGAGCACCGTGATTGTCGATGCGAGGCTGGTGCCCTTGACGACGAGAATGAGTTCGTTGCCATAGGCCGGCAGCGCCTGGCGGATGGCGAGCGGAAACTCGATGCGCCGGAACCGTAAGATGCGCGACATGCCGCACGCTTGGGCCGCCTCGACAAGCCCGACCGGAACCGACATCAATCCGCCGCGCAGGATTTCGGATGTATAGGCGGCCGTGTTCAGCGCCAGCGCCAGCACGGCGCAGCGCGCACCGTCGCTGATCACCCACCACAGAGCCGCGTTGTCCTTGATCAGGGAAAGCTGGCCGAGCCCGTAATAGAACAGGAATATCTGCACCAGCAGCGGCGTCCCGCGAAAGACGTTGCTGTAATATTTGGCGAAGCCTGACAGGAGGCGGTTGGAGGACAGGCGCATCAGCGCCAGGCCGAGACCCAGATTGAAGCCGATCAGCACCGAAACGAACGTCAGCGCCGCCGTGACCCATAGGCCCTTGAGCAGAACGGGAACCGCAAGCTGGATGAGGTCCATCATACTACTTTCTCGTCCGCAGCCTGAGCAGGCGTTCGATCCCGTCGAACCCTGCCTGACTTGCAAGCGTGATGAGGAGATAAACCACTGCCGCGATCAGATAGAAGATGAACGGATGGCGGGTGGAATTGGCGCCGATGAATGAAATGCGCATCAATTCCTGAAGGCCGACCACCGAGACCAGCGCCGTGTCCTTGATGGTGGTCTGCCAGACATTGTTGATGCCGGGAACGGCGATGCGCAGCATCTGCGGCGCGATGATGCGGCGGAAGATCCGGCCGCCGGGCAGTCCGAGCGCGCGAGCGGCCTCGATATGCCCATTGGGGATGGCGCCGAGCGCCCCGCGCACGACCTCGGTCGAATAGGCGCCTGAAATGGCGCCGATGGCGATGACCGCGATAACGAACGCATAGCCGCTCTCGGCGACGCCGGCATAGCCGAAAGCGGTCACGACCCTGGTCACGAATTCAACCGAACTGAAAAACAGCAGGTAGATGATCAGCAGTTCGGGCACGCCACGCACCAGCGACGTATAGACATCGACCAGCAGCGAAAGCGGAAATATCCGGGCCCACTTGATCAGGCCGCAGACAATGCCGATCACCAGCCCGGCCGCCATGCTGACGAGACCGACGAGGATCGTTATCGAAGCGCCGCGCAAGATCGCGGGCACCCAACCCGCTTCCCAAACCTGCCAGAGACCGAATTCCATGTGAGTGCTCTAGTCTGCGCGAATGATACGAAGCCCGGATGCATGCGCCCGGTTGCCCGGGCACATGCGATAGAAGTCCACGGCGTTATTGGCAGGGCCGGGAAATGTCCGTCTTGAACCATTTCTGGCTGGCCTTGCCGACCGAACCATCGGCGATCAGCTCGCAAAGCCCCTTGTCGATCTTGGCCTTGAGTTCGGTGTTGTCCTGCGCGATGCCGACGCCGATGCCCTCGCCAAGCGTCGGATCGAACGTGCTCTTGATCTCGACACCGACCAGTTGGAAGTTCTTGCCATCCGGCTTGTCCAGAAAGTCCTGCAAGGCGGATTGATCGGCGAAAGCGGTGTCGATACGGCCGCTCGCAAGGTCGATCTGCATCTGGTCGAGCGTATCGTAGGTTTTCAGGTCGGCGTTCGGCGCACGCTTCTCGAGGAAATGCGCGTGCGTCGTGCCGGCCTGCACGCCAACCTTCTTGCCGTCGAGCGATTTCAGCAGCGTGTCGACGTCGGTGATGGCAGCCAGATCGGAGTCCTTGGCCGCGACGAACATATTGGCCAGTTCGGCGTATCCGACGCTGAAATTGATCTCCTTCTTGCGATCGGCGGTGATCGACATGCCCGAGATGATGACGTCGAAGCGCTTGGCCTTCAGCGCCGGGATCAACCCGTCGAAGGCCTGCACGACGAAGTGGCACTTCACTTGTAGCTTGGTGCAGAGCAAGGCGCCGACATCGGCGTCGAAACCGGTGACATTGCCATTGGCGTCGGACATGCTCCATGGCGGGTAGGCGCCTTCGGTTCCGATGGACAATTCGCCTTCGGCGGCCAATGCGCTGCCCATGCCTCCCGCGAGAAAGGCGAGCAGCGTCAAGACTTTCAGTTTCATGTCAGTTCCCCTTGTTGTTGATCTCATTGCCGTTGTCCGGTGCGAACCGAACGCTTCGAGGGTGCGGTTTTTCCTCACAGCGTGCGCGCCAGGAACTGACGCAGACGCTCCGAGCGCGGGCTGCCGAACAGCTCCGCGGGTGCACCCTCTTCCTCCACCTTTCCCTGGTGGAGAAACAGGACCTTGTGGGAGACCTCGCGCGCGAACTGCATCTCATGCGTCACGAGGATCATGGTGTTGCCTTCCTCCGCCAGTTGACGGATCACCCGCAGCACCTCGCCGACCAATTCGGGATCGAGCGCCGATGTCGGTTCGTCGAAAAGAATGACCTTGGGCCGCATCGCAAGCGTTCGGGCGATCGCCGCCCGCTGCTGCTGGCCGCCGGAAAGCTGGCCCGGATAGTGGGCGTGCTTGTCGGCAAGACCAACCTTCTTCAACAGGGCGTGGGCGTGTTCGATGGCCTTCTCGCGGGGCTCCTTCAGCACATGCCTGGGCGCCTCGATGATGTTCTCGACCACCGTCATGTGCGGCCAGAGATTGAAGTTCTGGAAGACCATCCCGACGCGGGCGCGGATGCGTTCGACCTGCGCCATGTCGGCCGGCCCGATACGGCCGTTGGACAACGGCTTCATCTTGATGACCTCGCCGTCGATGGCGACCTTGCCGCCATCCGGTTGCTCCAGGAGGTTGATGCAACGCAGGAACGTGCTCTTGCCGGATCCGGACGAGCCGATCATGGAAATCACCTCCCCGGCATGGGCCGTGAGATTGACCCCCTTCAACACCAGAAGGGAGCCGAACCTCTTGTGAAGTTCGTCGATCTGCACGGCTGGCGTCGTGGTCTTTGGTTCATGCATGGGAGCCTGGTCGGCCACCGAAGCGCGAATGGTTCGCGACATTTGTTGGCTCCCGATGGCCTCCTCCTGGCCTATCTCGACAGCCTCCAGGTCCGCCAGCGCACGGTCGAAGTATCGCAGGCTGCTCGACAGGCAGGTCCGCTGCCAATCCGCGTCGGCCGGAATGAAGGCCGAGCGCAGCGTGTCCCGGATCCGCTTGCCCAGCGGCGAATCGAGCTTGCCGAACAGATGCAGCCAGTTGTCGGCTTGCACCGCTTCCATCACGGTCGGACCGTCCAGCGTGCCGCATTCGACGACAAGCGGCAGCACACGCGCCTTCGGCATCGCCTTGCGGACGGCATCGGAGACATAGCCGGTCGCAGTTGCGGCGATGCCGGTTCCCGTTTTGGCGCCCGGACCGGTAAGGACTGTCGCAAGCGCAGGCCCGAAGATGGATTTGCCCCAGGCAAGGCCGGGATGCTCGGAACTCGCCACCGAAAGCAGAGCCGGATAACCATAGGGCCCGGCGCCGGTATGCAGGTCGAAGACGATGACCTGACGCGCGCCGCCGGCAAAGGTCTTCAGGATTTCGTTCAAGGTTCGGTTCGACCAGACGGGACCGCCGCCGCCGTAATACAGTCCGTCTGCGAATTCATACTGGCCGGCCTCGACGATCGCCGCCAGTCCGGCATGCCCGAGTTCCTTGCGCGCCGCGGCGAGCTTCTCGTCGGCCGCTATGCGATCCGACCCTTCCCATTCATGATAGGCAAGCGCATCGTGCAAGCCGGCATAGCCGTTGTTGACGGGAGCGCCCGCCGACCAGTCGATCAAGTTGCGGTTGAGATCGACATTGTCTTCATTGACGCGCCGCGACCATGCCGTGCCCCAGGGATTGATGAGGTGGACGGCAAGGATCGCTATGTCGTCGGGCAGACGCCGCAGGTTCTTCTGGCCCAGCCACGCGGTCTGGCAGGTCGAGCCGAACGGCCCCTCGACGCCATGCGTTCCGGAGATGAGCACGATCAGTTTCGGCGCATCGCGACGGCCAAGCAGCGCCACATCGGTCGCCAGGGCCTCGCCATCCGGTCCGTTCAGCGGATGGATATATTCAGACAGTTCCGCGCCCGCCCGCTTGGCCGCCTCGCGGAAGCCCTGGCGCAAGCCGGCGAAATCCGGGGCATAGGGCGCCGGCTCTTCATGGCGTACCATTGGTCCCGCCGGGCGACTGGCAGCCGCGGTCAATCCGTTCATTCCCTGTCGTTCCGCCGTGGGGCTAATCATCGTTGAGATCGCTCGCGTTCTTAAGGGGCAGTCGGCGCTCGCTGCCGGAAGGGAGCGGCCTGGAGGACCGGACGAACCAGGCATCGCAGGCAAGCACCTTGTCGGGGTTCATGATCGACTGATCGTCCAGCGCTCTTTTCACCCGCTCCATCGCGGCGAGTTTCGTCGGGTCGGCTGTCGCCAGCAGGGAATGGATGCGCTTCGACCCAACGCCATGCTCGGCGGAAAAGGAACCGCCAATCTCCCGGAGTTGTTGATACAGGACGTCCTCGACCGCCTTGGCGATGTGAGGAGTCAGCGGACCCTGGCGGTTGAGCACGATATGGAGGTTCCCATCGGCCAGATGTCCGAAGACATAGGGCGCGAGACCCGATTCGATCGCGGCAAGGCCGGGTACGATCCTTTCGAGATAGGTTGAAATCTCCGACAATGGCACGGATACGTCGAAGGAAGGCGCATCGGGATGAGCGCGGTAAAGCACCCCGGTGTCCTCGCGCAGCCGCCACAAATCGTCCTCCTGCCGCCGTGAGCCGGCAATGATGCCGGTCGCTTCGGGATGACGCTCCATCGCTTCCGAATAAATCCGCTCGAAATCCTCGCGCAGCGCGTCCTCGCGCGCGCCGCCAAGCGACAGCAGCAGGAACAAAGGCTGCCCGGGCGCCACGCCGGCTTCGGACCATCCATGCGCGGCGGCTGCCAGCCTGAAATACGAGCTCCACATCGCCTCCGCCGCGCGCAGATGCCCGACATCCGATTCCAGCGCCATGCGGATGATCTGCAAAGCCGCCTCGATCGACGGCAGGCCGAAAAGCGCGGTGGCGGTGGCTCGCGGCGAAGGGTCGAGCTTGACGACCACGCGGGTGACGATGCCGAGCGTGCCCTCGGCACCGATGAAGAGATGCTTCAGGTCGTAGCCGGCGGAATTCTTCACCACCCGGGTCAGATCGGAATAGATCGATCCGTCGGCCAGCACGGCCTCGAGGCCAAGCACGCGATGGCGCATGACGCCGTTGCGAAAGGCCATCACCCCACCGGCATTGGTGGACACCATGCCGCCGATCGTCGCCGAGCCGCGCGCTGCAAGGTCTATGCCCGGTTCCAGCCGGTGTTCGAGCGCGGCCTGCTGCAGGGCTTCCAGAGTGACGCCGGCGCCGACCACCGCCACGCGCTCGATCGGATCGAGCCGATCGATGTGGCTCAAGCGCGCCGTCGACAGGACGATCTCGCCCGGCCGCGAAATGCTGCCGCCGACCAGGCCGGTCCGCCCGCCTTGCGGCACGATGGGAACCTCGTTGCGGCGGCAGATGCGCACCACCGCCGCGACCTCCTCCGTCGACGAAGGCGTGACGACAATGCCGGCGCCGCAATCCATACCGTTCGACCCAAGGTCGATCGCCCTGGCATCGTCGCCGGTCCGCACGTTCGAGGCGCCGACGACACCGCGGATGCTGTCGACAACAGGCAATGGCACCGCCTGGCCGATCCAGCCCGCTTGCCCTGGAGAAGCGAGGCCGGTCATTGTGCCACCAATCCCTGAAGTGCCGTGATCAGCCGGTCATTGTCCGCCGGGGAGCCGATGGTGACGCGCAAAAAGCGCTTATAGCCGGCCTCACGCCACGCCTTGACGATAATCGCCTGCTTGAGGAGACCAGCGGCAAGGCTCGAACTGTCGACCTTGCCGTCGAAGAACAGGAAGTTCGTTTGCGACCGCGCAACCTGGAAGCCAAGGCCGGCAAGCGCGGCGGCTGTGCGGGCACGCTCGGCTCTGATGCGCCCCACCGACGCCTTCATCCAACCTTCATCGGCAAGGGCAGCGACAGCGGCGGTCTGCGCCGCGGCGTTGACGTTGAACGGCGTCTTCGCGGCGGCAATCACTCTCGCCAGTTCAAGGCTGGAACAGACGGCATATCCCACGCGCAGTCCCGCCAGGCCATAAGCCTTCGAAAACGTCCGCAGCACGACATGGTCGATAGAACTGTCGCGCAGAACCTCGATGCCGTCCGGCGCGCCGGGATCGGCAAACTCGAAATACGCCTCGTCGAGGACGAGAAGCGTGCCGGGCCGAACGGCGCCGATCAGCCGTCGCAAGCTGGAGCGGTCGAGACCGGGGCCGACCGGGTTCCAGGGCGAGGATATGAAGACCACTCGCGGCCCGGCGGCGATCGCCGTTTCGAGCGCGGCAAGGTCGAAGCTCATCTCCGGCGTCATGGCGATCTTGACGACATCAGCACCGGCCGCCAGCGGCTCTATCTCATGCAAGCCGAAGCTCGGCACCGTCGTCACCACCGAGGCGCCCGGCACCAGGACGGCACGCGAGATGGCGGCGATCATCTCCTCGGAGCCATTGCCGACGACAATCAGGTTGGGGTCGACCGTCAGTCTATCGCCAAGTGCCGCCCGCAGCGCGGTGCAAGCTGGGTCGGCATAACGCCATGGCTCGAAGGATGAGGAGGCCAATGCGGCCATGACGGCGGGAGAACAACCGTCAGGGTTTTCGTTGCTGGCAAGCCGGGCGATGTCGTGGCGGCCACTCAACGCCCGCGCCATCGCGATGTTCATGCCGGCATTGTAGGGCGGCAATGCCGCGACATGCGGATTGAGAGGCAGGCTCGACGCTGGTTTGACCGACTGTTCCAAATCCCGACTTCCGTTTCCCCTGACCACGCGCGGCACGACGATCTTGTCAAATATCCAGGACGACTGATCCGCGCGGCTTCGAGCAGCACAGCAGCACGTCGCCAGCCTTGAGTTCGTCCAGCGGTTCTTCGAAATAGGCGACGTCGCCCGAGACCAGCCGCGACTTGCAAGTCCCGCAGATGCCGGCCCGGCAGCTGAATTCCGGTGTTAGGCCTTGATCCTCAGCGAAGTCGAGCAGCGATGCCGCCGAGCCGTCCCAGACCGCCTTGAGGCCCGATTTTCGGAATTCCACGGTTGTCGTCTCGCCGGTCGCCTCGATCCTTGCCAGTTGCACGCGAACCGGGGGAGCTCGCACCGCATCCGGCTCGAGCACCGTCGCCGGGCCGAAAAATTCGTAGGCGATGCGATGCTTTGGCACGCCAAGCCCACGCAGCAGGGCGTAGATCGCCTGCATGAACGGTGGTGGCCCGCAGAGGTAGAAGTCATAGTCGTCGATCGGTAGCAGGCGCTGCAGCACGTCTCGCGAAATCATGCCCTCGCTTTGAAAGCGCCGCTCGGCCCTGTCGTGTTCGGACGGCGATCGGTAGCAGTAATGGGCGATCAGCCCGGGCCGGGTGGCGACCAGGCCGGCCACCTCGTCGCGCAAGGCATGCACGTCGCCATTCTCGCAAGCATGGATGAAGACGGCACGGCGGTCCGGCATCGAGGCCAGCGCATGCAGCATCGACACCATCGGCGTCAGCCCGACGCCGCCGCTGAGCAGCACGACCGGACGGGGGCTGGTCCTGTCGAGCACGAAATCGCCGCGCGGCCCTTCCGCCTGGAGCACATCGCCGACGTCGACCTGATCATCCAGGAAGCACGAGCTTATCCCGCTGGGAAGCCCTGGCGCGGGTGCGACCTCGCGTTTGACGCTGATCCGGTAGCGGCCCTTGCTGGCCGGCGAACAGGAGACGCTGTAGTTGCGCAGCACGTATTGCCTTTCGCCGGCGGCATTCCCAGGCACCGGAATGCGAAACACCAGGAACTGGCCTGGCTCGAAAGCGCGCCAGTCGCGTGGATTGACCGGCTCGAAATGAAACGACGTGATGACGGCGCTCTCCTTCACCTTCGCGACCACCTTCAGGTCGCGAAACCCGCTGCTTGCGATAGAGTCGCGGGCGGTGAATGCGTTCATTCGGCGGCCGCCAATTCCTGGCTCTCGCTTGCGATCAGCTTGGCGAGGTTGCGACGGAAGCGCAGCGGCCCGACGTCGATCTTCAGATCGAGATTGGGTGTGTGCTTGTTCGCCATGCCCTTGTGCACGGCATTGAGCACGACGCGATCCTCGTCGAAGGCGCCACGCACGGATGTGGCGAACTGGCGCGAAACCTCCAGGTCGTCGGGCGCGAAATTGCGCATCTGGAACCAGTAGTATTTCGTCTGGTTCTCATCGACCGGCGTCATGAAGTTGTAGCTGTCCATGAGGAACACATCCTCGTGCAGCGGCTTGCCCTCGCCGCCAGTGCGGGCCGGCACGAAGATCGCCTTGATGATCGCGTTTGAGGGGTAACGCACCTCATAGTGCTGCTTGCGGTCGCATTTGCCGCTGAATTTGAGAAAGGGCGCATAGAAGGGCGCCGGCTCGGCATCGACCACCCAGCGCCACACGGTCACACCGTCCGCGCCGACCGTCGTTTCGAGCGGCGCATCCTCCATGGCCTGGACGCCGCCGAAGGAAGATTGGTGGACCCATGACACATGCGAGGGATCGAGCAAATTATCGGTCATGTAGAGATAATTGCAATCCAGCGACATCGACTCGCCGCGGTTGACGCCCCATGCCGGATCGCCCCAGTGGTCGACCTCGAAAATCAAGGCGGGATCGGCCTTGGCCGCCTCGCCCATCCATATCCAGAGCAGTCCGTAGCGTTCGGCGATCGGATAGGAGCGGACGCACGCGACATGCGGTATCTTTTCCGCGCCCGGCACACGCGTGCAGGTTCCCGTGCTGTCGAAGGTCAGGCCGTGATAGCCGCATTCGACCGTGTCGCCCTTGATGCGGCCCATGGACAAAGGCAGCTTGCGATGCGGACATGCGTCTTCGAGCGCCGCCACCTGCCCATCGGTCCGTCGGTAGAGGACAATGTCCTCGCCGAGGATTTGGGTTGGCACCAGCCGGTCGGCGACCTCATGATCCCATGCGGCAACGTACCAGCAGTTTCGAAGAAACATGGCGTCCTCCCCAGCTTGTGAACACGAAAACGAATATCGTGCGAGCTTGGGGCGACATAGGGCTTGCATCTGCGTTCTATTTTAGAAAAACTAAATCAAGCTGACCCCAGGATCGTTGCCCAGGTGAACAAGACGCCCCCGTTGCGTGCGATACAGGCCTTCGAGGCTTTCGGCAGGTGCGGCAGCGTGACCGCCGCGGCAAACGAGCTTGGAGTGTCGGTCGGCGCGGTCAGCCAACAGATACGCAAGGCCGAAGATGCCCTGGAGGCGAGGCTGTTGGAACGGCGCGGCAGGAGCGTGGCCCTCACGGCGTTGGGCCGTGTCTATCACGCAGCGGTTTCCGTCGGATTCGAACAGATTCGCGAGGCTCAGGATGTCATCGAACGGGCCCGCTCCGCGGACACTTTGACCATCTCCTGCCTGCCATCACTGGCCAGCAAATGGATCGGCCCGCAACTGCTGGATTGGCAGGCCAGCCATGCCGGCGCGACGGTGCGCCTGGTTGGCGCCGAGACAGAGCCCCGATTGGACACAGAAGAGTTCGACTTCCGTATTTCCTACGGTGACAAGTATCGTGATTTCAACCACTACACCGAACTGTTCACGGATTGGGTGGTGCCGGCATGCTCGCCAGCGCTGCTCGCAAAGCATCCTGTGCGCAAACCCGCCGACATTCTCGATCTGCCGCTTCTCAGCATAGAGTGGGCCCGCGACCACCGCTCGCCGCCAGGTTGGGCGGAATGGGCCGCAAGCATCGGGGCATCGTACCGAAAGGTTTCGGGCGAAGTCGCCTTCTCCTTGTCGAGCGCCGCGATCGATGCCGCGACGAACGGAAGGGGCATAGTGCTGGCGCAACTTTCGATGGCCGCCGAGGATATCGCGTCCGGCCGGCTCATTGTCCCTTTCGATCAGCGGCTAAAATTATCTCAGGCCTATTTTCTTGCCTGGGACCGTGCAGCCTTGCAAAAGCCCTTCGGTCCGGAACTGCGCGCATGGATCGTTTCGATTTCCAAGCGGATGGGCGCGGCATTAAGCTAATGTCCTCATGTCCCGCTCTCGGTCGCCGCCGAGCGGCGGATGCGAAGGCGTGTGCCGCAGTGGTCTTTCAACCGTTAATGTGTGGAGCGAGAAGATCTTTGAGACCGATGTTTCGAAACATCTCGCGGCGCATGCGATCGCCGATCCTGAACACTTCTTCTGCCCCATCCTGTGAGGGATCAACGAAGACGCGATAGGGCCGTTTTCCGAACGGCGCATTCACGACGTCGGCAATTGCTATTGCGACAGCCGAGGCATCGGCGTCTGCGGGTTCCAATGCGGCCAAACCTTTCAGCGCCTGGTCAGCGACCCCCGCATAAGGGCCGCTCTCATAGGCCGCGACCACGCCTTTATCGGCTGGCGTGCCAGAATGAGCGAAGTGGTTAGTGCCCTTGGTGAAGGCGCCCGGAACCACGATTGAGGTTTCAACGCCCCAGCGTGCGACTTCGCTCGCATAGGATACAGCGAGCGAATCCATAGCAGCTTTGGCGGCGAAATACGGTGCTAGAAACGGCGGTGTCCCACCGCGCGTGGATGAGGACGAAACCCAGACCAACAGGCCACGCCCCTGTTTGCGAAGCTGCGGCAACGCCACCCGGTTGATGCGCTGCGTCGAAAGAACGTTGATGTCATATAGTTCAGCATATTGCTCCGGCGTGAAGGCCTCTGCTGGTCCAAACACCATATGGCCAGCGTTATGCACGATAACGTCGAGCCGGCCATTGTCCGCGATTATCTTGGTAACCCCGGCGGCCACGGACGGATCAGAACTGACGTCAAGCTCGACCGTCCTCAGGTCGACGCCCAACTCCTTTGCATAAGCCTCAACCTCTGCAACTCGCGGCGCGTTGCGCCCGGTGGTCTCCCGCATTGAAGCGTAGACCGTGTGGCCCGCTTGAGCGAGTGCTCGGGCGGACAGCAGGCCGAAGCCGCTAGATGCGCCGGTGACAAGGATCACTTCTTTCATGGTGAGGCTCCTAGACAGTGAGTGGGGATAAGCTTGAGGGGGTTCCCGTCAGCACATTCCGCCGTTCGCGCGAATCGTCTGGCCGTTGATCCAGCCGCCCTCAGGGCCAGCGAGAAAGCCGACGACGCGCGCAATATCCTGGGGCTGGCCGAGACGTTCGAGCGGATTCATCTTCGCCATGTGATCGATGAGTTCCGGGCTCTTTCCGCTCAGGAAGAGGTCAGTGGCGACAGGACCGGGCGCGATCGCGTTCACACTGATGCCGCGGCCGCGCATTTCCTGAGCTAAGACCTGGGTCAGGCCTTCGACAGCGGCCTTGGTAGCGATATAAACCCCATAGGTCGGCAGGCGAGCGCCGATGACACTGGATGAGAAATTGATAATGCGTCCACCGACTCGCAAGCGCTTTGCCGCTTCACGGCAGACGTTGAACGTGCCCTTTAGATTGATTGCGATGGTCTGGTCGAATGTCTTGTCGTCGAGGTCGGCGATTTTAGCGAGCTTCAGGATGCCGGCACAGTTGACGACAACATCGACCCCGCCAAAGGCATTCTCGGCCGCGTCGAACATAGCGATGACCGCCGCGGGATTGGCGACGTCAGCCTGTGCGACGATCGCTTCGCCGCCCGACGCTGCAATCTTGTCGGCAACTTCCCGGGCTGGACCCGCACTGCCAGCATAATTCACGACGATCTTAAACCCGTTCATCGCGAGGTGAAGGGCGAGTTCTGCACCGATACCGCGCGATGAGCCGGTGATTAGTGCAACCTTTCCAGTCTTGCTCATGTGTTGCTCCTTCATGTCTTGCATCGCCATCAAAGGCGGTGGCCGGGAGCAATCTAGGACTTGAGTGAGGCTAAAAAAAATGCATAACTTTCACTGAAAGGATAACTGAAAGTATGCCTATATGGCTTTCGACACTAGATTGCTGAGCGGGGTCGGCGTTCTCTCAGCCGTGGTCGAGGCTGGCAGTTTCGCCCGAGCAGGCGAAGCCATGGGCCTAACTCAGCCCGCGGTGAGTCGCGCCGTAGCTCGCCTAGAGGAGCGGGTCGGCATCCGAATCTTCAATCGCACCTCTCGTGCTATCTCGCTAACTGACGAAGGTCGGCGCTTCTATGAAGCAATCGCGCCACTTCTCGCCGGCATCGAGGATGCATCAGTGACGGCCAGCGGGTCAAAGGCGGTTGTTCGAGGGCGGCTAAGAGTCAACACGGATGGTACATTCGGTCACTATATATTAGCGCGGCGAATGAACGAATTCCTTGACCGTTTCCCTGATCTTTCCGTCGAAATAAGTGTGCGCGACAGAATGGGCGATCTGGTCGCAGACGGCTTCGACGTCGCGATCCGTTTCGGAGAACCAGAGTCCTCTTCCCTAAAAGCTAGGTTATTGCTCGAAACGCGTGTCCTAACGTGTGCTTCCACCGCCTATCTTGCGCGCCGAGGCGAGCCCAAGCATCCGAGGGATTTGGAGAAAGGACATCAATGCATATTAATCCGCGATCCGACGACGGGGCGTCCCTTTGAGTGGGAGTTTCAGCGAGGCCGGGAAGTTGTTCCATTCGAGGCTCCCGGGCGGCTGATGGTCAACGACACAGCCTCCTTAGTTGGGGCTTGCGTCGGGGGAGTTGGCATCGCGCAATTGCTGGAGCTCTATGTCAAAGATCTGCTCTCGGAGGGGCGAGTTGTCCAGTTGCTTCCGGACTGGGTAGACGAGACTTTCCCTCTTTATGCCTATCATCATGCGTCGAATTTAGTCTCCGCCAAAGTTCGCGCCTTTCTAGATTTCGTACAGGAATTGACCGTCTGATGCAGAAACATAGGCACATCAGCAATCGCGTCCTCGGCGCGTCTTAAGAACTGGATCCCCACTTTGCGCCCGATAGAGCGCGCGGCGATGTAGCGTTTCACAAAGGCCAGCAGGTCCTGGTTGATAACGTCGGCGTTCGTCGTGCACATACCATGCGGGTAGGCTAGTGCCCGCCTAAAGTGGATTGAGTGCATCTCCCAGATGGATTTCCAAACCACTCAACCAAAATCTCATCTAGCGAAAGAGACGACACGGAGACAAACCGTGTCGCCCCGGATCGCTCCTCTACTTTGCGATATGCTCGCGAATGCCATCGGCGATTTGCCGCAATGCTGCATCCGTCGATGGAACATGACGTAGCGCGTTCAGAAGCACGAAATCGTGTATCGTACCATTGTAGCGCACGGCAGCTACGTCGACGCCGGCCTGCTCCAGCTTGTGGGCATAGGCCTCCCCTTCGTCGCGAAGAGGATCGTTTTCGGCGGTGATGACGAGCGCTGGTGGCAAGCCCTTCAGCTGATCGAGCGTGGCGCGTAGCGGCGAGACGTAAGGATTGTCGCGTGTCTTGGCGTCGGGTGCATAGAGATCCCAGCCGTACTTCATGAATGAGCGCGCCAGAAAGCGGTCCGTGCCATAGTCCAGATAGGACTGGGTATCGACGCTGGCGTCCGTAGCGGGGATGAGCAGCACCTGATAGCTGATTTTCGGACCATTGCGATCTTTCGCCATCAGTGACAGGGCTGCAGTCATATTGCCGCCGACCGAGTTGCCAGCGACCGCGATGTGCTTCCCATCAGCACCGAACTCGCCGGCATGGGCAGCAACCCACTGGAGCGCAGCGTAGGACTCCTCCAATTGGGTCGGGAATTTGGCCGTCGGCAGCGGCGTATATTCGACGAACACACCAATCTGGCCCGATCCAACCACCAGATCGCGCAGCAGGCGCTTATGGTTCTCGTAGTTGCCGACAATCCAAACGCCACCATGGATAAAGAGCAAGACACCCGTCTTCCCACTCACCTTCTCAGGCTTCATGACGTAAAGCTTCACTTGGTGCCCGTTCTGCGTGATGGTCTTCTCCGCCGTGGTGACGCCGGACATGTCAACCTGCGTCTGGTTCTGGAGTCCCGTCAGAATCTCCTGCGGCTTCGGCTGAGGCAGTTCCCAGAAGGGGCTAGGTGTTTAGTCCCGGCATTTGATGGACCGGGTCGAGTCTGAACCGTTCGGGCTCTTTTTTCCAGATTTTGCAGATGAACTCATAAGGCGTGAGGCCTTTGAGGGTCTTGAGCCTGCGTGCGAAATTGTAGGCTGAGATGAAGTCGGCGAGGTGTCGGCGCAGCTGATCGTGATCGTCATAGTGGAAGCACTTGACGGTCGCGTCCTTGATGGTTCGGTTCATCCGCTCGACCTGGCCGTTGGTCCAGGGATGGTTGATCTTGGTGAGCCGGTGCTCGATGCCATGGTCGGCGCAGACATCATCGAAGATATGCCGGGGGGCATGGCGGTCGCAGCTTCGGTTGGTGAACTGGATGCCGTTGTCGGTCAAAATGGTGTGGATGGCATAGGGCACGGCCGCGATCAGATCTCGCAGGAACTGGACCATCGTCATCTTGTCCGCCGTCGCGTGTAGCTGCGCATAGGCGAACTTGGACGTCCGGTCGACGGCAACGAAGAGACGCAGCTTGCCCTCGGCGGTCTGCACATCGGCGATATCGATATGGAAATAGCCGATCGGATAGGCCTGAAACTTTTTCTTGGCCGGCTTGTCACCATCCACCTGCGGCAATCGCGAAATACCATGGCGTTGAAGGCAACGATGCAAGGACGAGCGTGTCAGATGCGGGATCGTCGGCTGAGACAATCATCCAGTGGCAGCAGCGTGTGCTTGCGAAAGGCGACGATGGCCGCCTCTTCCTCCACAGACAACACCGTCGACTTCGGGTCCTTGGGGCCTGTCGGAAGATCGGCGGTCGAGGTTCGGTTCTTCCACTTTCGAACCGTCTTCTGATCGATCCCGTAGCGCCTGGCCAGCGCCCTCAGGCTCTCTTGACTATTTTGTATTGCTCGACGGATTGCCTCTGTCGTCGTGGCGCGGCCGTGCAGAACTTGTCCCATAACCCATCCTTCCAGTCGGAAGAAAATATCGCACCATTAAAGCTCGGGATCAAACACCTAGGGTCCTTGTTGATCTGCTCCAGGAACGAACGAACCTGCGGATCAATGTTCGGGTCGCTGACGACGTTCGGGGCGGCAAGGGCAGATTGGGTCATGATCGTGGCTCCTGCAAACAGAGAGATGAACTTCAAGAGGCGGGATAGATGCTCTCGGATGGTCGGCGGCCCGGAGCCGTCGTTCTGGATAGTGGTGATAATCACTGCTGGTCTCCTTTGTGGCCCTGTGTAGGGCATGACGCCCTTCGAAGGGCTTCCGACGGCCGCCTCCTGAAAGGGTTCGGGTTTGGGGCATTTGGTTGCGGCTAGCCGTTCACGCTGCGCCAGGCTCAAGCGCAGTTGCAGACGTTGCTCGGCATACTGGACCTGACATCGCGGTCTCGCATCGAACCGTCGAGATCGAGCACCCTCTCCCTCTCCGTTGCTACGGTATTGGCGGCCATTCTGGTCGCGTCACGTAATTCAACTCGATAGAAATCCGCACCAGTCGAACGGCTTTATTTCTCAACGGTTGGTGGTCCCACTCCTTGTCTGACATCACCGTCAGGGTTGGCGGCGAGAGATAGTGTAGGAGTTGCGTATAACTAAAAGAAATGCATAGTGATCAATGAAATAATGACTAAAAGTATGTCTTGAGCCGGTCAGATCTGACGCAAATCCCTTCCGGTGCCTTGGGACAGCCTTGAAATCATTCTCTGGAGTGTCCGATACGCCGTTTACGCGCAGCGTAGCCGCCGGAATTCCCAACGGCTGATGGCCGAGTTGCTCCGATCCTGGCGAACGCCAGTAGATCTGTCACCGGAGTTCGAGCCACGCAACTCGTCGCGAACAGGGTCCGGGCTATTGCACAATCTGTCTGCCGTCCGCGCCGAAGCACGCGTCAGACGCCTTGTGCGATGTACACGCGAGAACGCGATAGAACGTGTCCGATGCCCTCTTGGGCTTCTGACGCCATTCCCGAGCAATCTGCCCCGCATCGCTGGCCATCGCTTGGTCAACACTTGGCGACGTCAAAACAGAAAAGCTCGCGGAAATTGCCGTTTGGTTCGTCCCGATCGATGGTGTCGCTATCAGGTAGCTTTTTCTCCCCGGCCGCTGCCGTACGATCACAAGCGCCACCGCGATGTGTTCGATTGTCTTGAAGCTCCCCCTCGCGCGGGCCAGTCTGGATCCGCGAAGGCTGGCAGCGCTCAATCCCCGTTGGAGTGCAAGGTTCGCGTCTTTCTGACCAAGCAGTATCCCGAAATCTTGAAGGGCAAAGTCGAGAACACGGAAGATACACTTCGTGATGCGATTTTATGGCGTTAACGAGAAGTCGAACCGGCAATGATCGTGCTGGCCTTCGCAGGCGCAGTGTATCTCCTCCGCTTCGATCTTGCCCGACTTCGCCGCCGAGTGACGAAGCAGAAACGAAAGCGCGCCGGTGACAAAGCCCTCGAACATGTAGCAGACGCGCTGGCCGGGTCGCTGCCCGGCCTCGAGGGCAAAGATCGAATTCCTGAGGCTGATGCTTCCGCGACTGCCGGCAACGTCCAACATATCGATCGAGAACTGGCCCCAGCCGCGCTGCGACAGGCGCTGGAAATAGTGGCGGAATGTCGCCTCGCGATGGAGACCCTTGCCACGGACTTGCGCCTCGCACCATTCGATGGCGGACTTTGCCGTCGCCTGACGCAGGATGGCGCGGTAGGTCTCGCGGCCTAGGGCTTCCTCAACCGCGAGATGATTGTTCACCAGAAAGTGCCTGGGCAGATAGACCATGGGCAGCTCGTCGGTCCGCCAGATGCCGCTTGTCTCATCGACATCGATCGGAACCTGGGGCCGCATGATCTCAAGCTGCCTGCCGCTGCGCGGCGACGGAGGCGGACTGGTCCTTGTAGAGCTCGCCGTCCTTCATGATGACGATGAGGTTCTTCTCATGCACCATCATGTCGAGATCCTTCAGCGGGTCGCCATTGACTAGCAGCAGATCGGCGATGAAGCCTTCCTTGACCATGCCAAGCTCATCGCCAAGGCCCATCACCTGGCCGCCGAGTCGCGTGCCGCATTGCAAGGCTTCGCTGGGCGAATAGCCGAGCAGGTCGACGAAATGCTTGAGGTCGCGCGCATTGGTGCCTTGCGGCGTCTGCGCGAAGCCGTAGTCGCCACCGATCAACGCGCGCACGCCGCGCTTGCGGAGTTCCGTGTAGACCTTGCGGCTGTCGTCCAGGATGCGCTGCATGCCGAACTTCACCGCCATCTCATGCGTGAAGCCGAAGGGCTCGCCCTCATAGAGCGTGCCGTAGATGATGCCGATGGCCGGGCCGACGAAGATGCGGTCCTTGGCCGATTCCAGCGCGTCCAGCGCCTCCTCGTCGGCGGATTCGCAGTGGTAGATGACGTCGACGCCGCATTTGACCGCGCGCTTGACCGAGCCGGCGGCGCGGGCATGGCAGTTGATCTTCTTGCCGAAGTCACGCGCCACCTGCACCGCCGTCCGCACTTCGGCCTCGCTCATGACGGTAAGGCCGCCATGCGCCGCCGGGCTCAGATCATCGCCGGAGATATTGATCTTGATGTTGTCGGCGCCTTCGCGACAGCAGAGCCGCACCGCCTTGGTGATCTCCTCGACGCCATCGGCGATCATGCCGAAGCTCTCGTGATACATATGCTGCTGGCGCTCGTCGCCGAGACCGCCGGTGACCGTAATCTCCGGGCTGCCAGCGCGCATGCGAGGACCCGGCAAGCGGCCGGCATTGATCTCATTGCGGATGACGATGTCGAGCCTGAGCTTCGAGGTTGCCGCACTATAGGCGCTGGTGAAACCATGGTCGAGCAAGGTCTTGGCATTGCGCATGGTGAGCAGAAGATGCTCCTCGGGCGGGATCAGGCCGAGGTCGGAATCCTTGATCGCGCCGCCAAAGGAGATATGGGCATGGCCTTCGACGAGGCCAGGCATCAGCGTCATACCGCGGCATTCAACCGTCGTCGCACCGTCGCCGGACAATTGATCTGGCGTGCGCGCAATGGTGACGATGCGGCCATTGTCGACCAGCAGATCGGCCGGATAGGCGTCGGCGCCCGTGCCGTCCCAGATCATGGCATTTCTAAACATCACTCTTGTCATGATATCGTCCTTTCGGGTTTGGCGGGGTTATTGGTTGACGGCTTGCCGGGCGGCGACGTCGTCGGCCACGACATTGGAGAGGATGCCGACGCCTTCGAGTTCGACCTCGCAGACATCGCCATGCTTCATGAACAACTGCGGCTTGCGCGCCACGCCGACGCCCGATGGCGTGCCGGTGACGAGAATGTCGCCCAGCTCCAGCGTGATGGCTTCGCTGATGATCGAGATCAGCGAGACGACGTCGAAGATCATGTCGTCGGTCGAGGCGTTCTGGACGACCTCACCGTTGAGACGCGTCTGGATGCGCAGGCCCTTGCCGCCCGGCGGCAACTCGTCTGATGTCACGAAGATCGGACCGAAACAGCCGGTGCCGTCGAAATTCTTGCCGACGGTCCATTGCGGCGCCTTGGTCTGGAAGTCGCGGATGGAGGCATCGTTGAAGATGGAATAGCCGGCGACGTGGCTCAACGCCTGGGATGGCGCGATGTGGCGGCCGGCCTTGCCGATGACGGCCACCATCTCGCCCTCATAGTCGAGCTGGATCGACGCTTGCGGACGACGGATGGCAGCACCATGCCCGATCAGGCTGGTCGAGAAGCGGGCGAACAAAGTGGGATAGGTCGGCGGCACGAAGCCGCTCTCGATCGAATGATCGACATAGTTCAGGCCGACACAGATGATCTTGCCGGGCCTTGAGATCGGCGGCAGCCATTCTACCCATTCCGGATCGATCCGGCGCCCGCAGGCCAGCCGCCCGCCAGCGGCATGCAACGCCTGCACGCCATCAGCGATCAACTCGTCGAGCCATCCGGGAAACATCGCGTCGCTTGCGTCAATGCCGCGGAACTCGCCTGCCGGCAAGGCGATCGCCAGCCCAGGTCCCCGCGGCGATTTATAGGCTGCAAATCGCACTGGTCTTTTCCTCGCTTCTGAAGGCTGGACTTTGTTGAGAAATTATATATCTGTCAACATAGAATATATTATTTTGCATTCTGACTTCTGCCAGAGATAATGTATCAAGGCTCCTCGATGGACGGATTCGCCCGCAGGCAAACGGATGGCTAGGGAAGGCTCGATCAATCTCACCCAGGGCGCGTATGAAGATTTGCGCGCCGATCTCTTGTCGTGCCGGATCGAACCGGGCAGCCGGCTCAAGGTCCAGGAGCTCTGCGACAGGCTGTCCGTCAGCCTTGGCGCTATACGCGAGGCGCTGTCGCGGCTGACCTCCGAGGGCCTCGTCGTGGCCGAACCGCAGCGTGGCTTTCGTGCCGCTCCGATCTCGGCCGAGGACCTGCTCGATCTTACCAAGACGCGCATCCAGATCGAGACTTTGTGCATCCGCCGCGCCATCGAGGTTGGCGACGTCGTCTGGGAATCGCAACTGGTGGCCGCTCTCCACAGGCTGTCGCGCACCCCCGAGCACACGCCCGACGATCCCGTGCATTCGAGCGACGAATGGGCGACCGCGCACGCAGCCTTCCACAAGGCGCTTGTCGCCGGCTGCGATAGCCATTGGCTGCTGCGCCTGCGCGACCAGCTTTACGACCAGAGCGAGCGCTACCGCCGCCGTTCGGTCTCGCTGGCGCCAAGAGCCCGCAACATCGGCAAGGAACATCAGGACCTCGCCGCTGCCGTGCTCGACCGCGATGCAGAAAAGGCAGCCGAACTGCTGGCGGCGCATCTGGCTGTCACCACCGACATCCTGCTTGCGGCGGAGACCTCCGACCTTCCGGCACGCAAGACGACGGTGCGGGCGTAGCGTTTCATCCAACTTTCTCCGGAAGTACAAAACGCCGTCCGTGCAACTGGACGGCGTTTTGCATCGCCGCCTACTGTCGCAGATTGGTCCAGATGCGGTCATAGGCGCGGATCGCCTTCTCGTCGCATGACGGCGCGAAGGTGATCTTGAGATCGGCCGGCGGATTGAATTCGGGCGAGCCGCCGACATCGGGCGCCAGGAGCTTGTTCGATCCAGCGATCGCGCTCTGGTAGCCGGTATATTTCTGCTGCAGCGCGATGTTTTGCGGATCCATCAGAAAATTGAGGAACTTCTTGGCGTGCTCGACATTGGGCGCGCTGGTCGGCACGGCGACATTATCCATCCAGCCGACAACGCCTTCCTTGGGATAGACGTATTTGACCGTCGATTTCTGCTGTCGCGTCGCCAGCGCCTTGCCCGACCATTGCTCGTGCATGACCGTCTCGCCGGCAACCTGGCGCTCGACGATACCATCGGAATTGTAGACCTTCACAAAGGGCTTCTGCGCCTCGAGCAAGGCGTCAAGTTCCTTGAGGTCGGCTGGATTGCTGTTGCACTGGTCCTTGCCGAGATAGACCAGCGCCAGCGACATCACTTCGGTCGGCGAGCCGAACATGCCGACCTTGCCCTTGAGTTCCGCCGGCGGATCGAACAGCGGTTTCAGGCTGTCGGTCGGGCCTTTGTAGACTGATGTGTCGACCGAATAGGAGGTGGTACCCCACACCCATGGCACGGTGTATTTAGCATCGGGATCCCAGGGACGGTGCTGCCATTTCGGATCGACGTTTTTAAAATTCGGCATCGCGCCCGCATCGACTTCTTGGAACAGCTTCTGCTTGACGAAGATCGGCACGAAGTCGTTGCTGATGATCATCACGTCATAGCCGGCAGCACCCGAACTCAGCTTGGCGAGTGCGGTCTCGTTGGAATCGTAGGTGTCGATGGTGACCTTGATCCCGGTCTCTGCCTCGAACTTCTTGATCATTTCGTCCGAGGTATAGTCGGTCCAGTTGTAGATATGCAGTTCACCGGCATCGGCGAGTGCGGTGGTGGTGATCGCCCCCAGCATGGCGGCGGCCAAGGCTGTTTTCGAAAGTCCTTCCTTCCATTTGGTCACGGTCGTTCTCCTCTGACTGGTTTCTTTGTTGTGACTTCTTGTTTGACCATGATCTCCTCCGAAAACCGGTTCCCACTTTTCAGGATCATGGTCAGGCAAATCGGTTGCGCCGTCCGACGAGCAGGGCCGCCGCGACGAAGATGATGGAAACGGTAAGAAGGATGGTGGAGATGGCGTTGACCTCGGGCGTCACGCCAAGCCGCATCATGCCGTAGATGTAGACCGGCAGAGTGGTCGAGCCGGCGCTCGACACCATCATCGAGATCAGGAAATCATCGAGCGAGACGACGAAAGCCATGATGGCGCCTGCCAGAATCGCCGGGGTCAGCAAGGGCAGCGTGATCCGGCGAAACAGCCGCCACTCGTCGGCATAGAGGTCGCGTCCCGCCTCCTCCAGCGTGCCGCCCATGTCGCGCAGCCGCGCCTGGATCGGCAGCAACGCGAACGGGATGCAAAAGACGGTATGGGCGATCATCAGGTTGATCAGCCCGTGATGCATGCCGAGCCCGGAAAAGAAGATCAATGTGGTGATCGCCACCACGATCTCCGGCACCACCAGCGGCATGGCGATCAGGGCGGTTGCCGCGCCGCGCCCGAAACGCAGCCGGCCGCGTTCGAGCGCCAGAGCACCGGCCGTAGCGATGGCCGTCGAGGCGATGGTGGCAACGATAGCGATGATGAGGCTGTTAAAGGCGGCGTCGCGGATCGCGCCATTGTTGGCGACCGCGATGAACCATTTGAAACTGAAGCCGGACCACACGGTGACCAGCCGGCTCGAATTGAAGGCGTAGATAACCAGGATCAGCAGCGGCGCGTAGAAGAACACGAATATCAGAGCGGTGTAGACCGACAGGCCCGGCGTGTGCCGCCAGTCGAACGGTTTTGCGCCATTCATCGCCGTTGCTCCCCGGCTTTGCGCGAGCGGATGACAAAGACGGTCAGCACGACGACAGTAACCACGGTTGAAAGCGCTGCACCAAAAGGCCAGTTGCGCGACGAGGTGAACTGCATCTGGATCAGGCTGCCGATCAGCAGCTTCTTGCCGCCGCCGAGCAGGTCCGGCGCCAGGAATGAGCCCAGCGCCGGCGCGAAGACTAGCGTCGCGCCGGCCAAGGCGCCGGGCCTCGCCAGCGGCCAGACGATGCGGCGGAAGACGGCGGTGCGGCTGGCGTAGAGATCGTAAGCGGCCTCGATCAGCCTGGGGTCGAGGCGCTCCAGCGTCGAATAGATCGGCAGCACCATGAAAGGCAGGAAGGTGTATACGAGACCGAGCAGGATCGACCCGTCATTGTAGAGCAGCGGCAACGGATCGGAGATGATACCGGCATGGCGCAGCGCGCCGTTGGCCAGACCCTCGTCGCGCAGGATCAGGATCCAGCAATAGGTGCGGATCAGCGTGTTGATCCAGAACGGCAGCGTGACGGCGAACAGAAGCACCCGACGCCGCTCTGGCGTCTGGCAGACGATATACCATGCGACCGGCAGGCCGAGCACGAGGCAGATCAAGGTGGTGGCGACAGCGAGATAGACCGAGCGCAGGATGATTAGCGCATAGCTCGGCGAGAACACCAGGCTGTCGTCGAAATCGCGCTGGTAGAGGAATTGCAGATAGGCGTCAAAAGTTGGCGGCTGGGTTACGCCGCCATAGGGGTTGGCGGTCATGAAGGAATAACCGACCGCCAGGAACAGCGGCAGGACCATGAAGATGCCGATGACCAGCATGGCCGGCGCAATCAAAAGATAGGTGCGGTTCGGACCCATCTCAGTTCGCCAGTTCGCGTTCGACATGGCGCGCCCAGTCGACGACGACGCTATCGCCTGTCGACAGCGACGCACCGCCGCGCGTGCGCGAATGCAGCTTTGCTCCCTCCTCCAGCACGATCTCGTAGAGCGTGTCGGAGCCAAGGAAGGTGATGGCCGAGACCGCGCCCCTGGCATGTCCCCGGACGCCATCCAAGGCCGGCGAGACGACGATGTGTTCAGGCCGCACGACGATCGTCTTTGCCGGATCGCGGCCAAGGGCGGCACCCGGCAAAAGGTTGGACTCGCCGATGAAGTCGGCGACGAAGCGGTCCTGCGGATTGTCGTAGATATCCTTGGGCGTACCGATCTGCAGCACGTCGCCGCCGCACATCACGGCGATGCGGTCGGACATGGCCAGCGCCTCCTCCTGGTCGTGGGTGACCAGCACGAAGGTGATGCCGGTTCCGCGCTGCAGCCGCTTCAATTCGCTTTGCATGCCCTTGCGCAGCTTGAGATCGAGCGCCGAAAGCGGCTCGTCGAGCAGAAGCACGCTGGGCTTCGGCGCCAGCGCGCGCGCCACCGCGACGCGCTGTTGCTGGCCACCCGACAATTGCGCCGGGCGCCGCGCGGCGAAGCCTTGCAGCCGCACCATTTCAAGCGCTTCTCTGACGCGGTCATCGATCAGCGATTTCGGCGCGTTCTGCATTTCCAGCCCGAACGCGACATTCTCGGCCACGCTCATATGCGGGAACAGCGCGTAGCTCTGGAACACCGTGTTGACCGGCCGCTTCTGCGGCGGCAGCGCGGCGACGTCGCTGCCAGCGATGCGGATGGCGCCTGAACTCGGCGCTTCGAAGCCGGCGATCAGGCGCAACAAGGTTGTCTTGCCGCAGCCCGACGGGCCGAGCAGCGTGAAGAACTCGTTGTCGTAGATCTCCAGGCTGACTTCATTCAGCGCGCGGACCGGATCGGCGTCCCTGGTCACGAAGGATTTTGACACGCTCTGGATGTCGATCATGACCGGCACATTCCTGGGACTGCATGGAGATGGCCCTCTCGTCGAAGGTCATCACGGTCGTCTGGCGCCGCATCTAAAAATTCGCTCCAAAATTATATTTGTCAACGGATAATATATTGTTTTAGGTTTTTGACACGTGAAAGTGTGGCGGAGCCGTTGTCGTCTGTGCGGAGCCTTCAGAGCACCTTGCCGCTTTCGGGATCGAGAAGGTGCATATGGCCCATGCCGAGCGACAGCGTCGCCGTCTCGCCCGGTTTCGGCGTCGCCGCCGGGTCGATGCGCGCCGTCGCCTCGGCGCCGGCGATCAGAACATGCAGCAGCGTCTCCATACCCATCGGCTCGACGACCTCGACCGGCACCTTGATCCCGACGGTGTCAGGCCGCTCGCGATGCTCGGTGATGTGCTCGGGCCTCAGGCCGAATTCGAGCTCGCGCCCGACATGGCCAGCATAGCGCGCGGTGCGGGAAGCCGGCACGGCGAGCGCGGTGTCGTTGCCCAGCACCACCGCCAGCCCGTCGCCGCGCGCCTCCAGCCGGCATTTGAAGAAGTTCATACCGGGGCTGCCGATGAAGCCGGCGACAAAGCGGCTGGCTGGCTCATGATAAAGCTCATTGGGCGGCCCGATCTGTTCGATGCGGCCCCTGTTCATCACCACGACACGGTCGGCCAGCGTCATCGCCTCAACCTGGTCGTGCGTGACATAGACGGTGGTGGTGGCGACCATCTGATGCAGCTTCTTGATCTCGGCGCGCATCTTGACCCGGAGCTTGGCATCGAGATTGGAGAGCGGCTCGTCGAACAGGAAAACTTTCGGCTGCCGCACCATGGCGCGGCCCATGGCGACACGCTGGCGCTGACCTCCGGACAATTGGTGCGGTTTGCGCTGCAGGAGTTCGCTGAGATCAAGGATATCGGCGACGCGGGCGATGCGTTGTGTCACCTCCGCTTCCGGCACCTTGCGGATGCGCAGGCCGAAAGCCATGTTCTGCGCCACCGTCATCTGAGGATAGAGCGCATAGCTCTGGAACACCATCGCGATATCGCGATCCCTGGCCTGGACGTTGTTGACCAGCTTGCCGCCAATATGGATCTCGCCGCCGCTTGGCCTCTC
Source organism: Mesorhizobium sp. B4-1-4 (assembly GCF_006439395.2). Lineage (NCBI taxonomy): Bacteria > Pseudomonadati > Pseudomonadota > Alphaproteobacteria > Hyphomicrobiales > Phyllobacteriaceae > Mesorhizobium > Mesorhizobium sp. B4-1-4. The sequence continues at coordinate 418,555 of NZ_CP083950.1, read as the reverse complement.
CAGTCCAGCCACCATGCGTAATGTCGTCGACTTGCCGCATCCGGACGGTCCGACGAGAACGACGAATTCGCCCTTGTCGATGTCGAGATCAATATCGTGCACGACCTTCAGATTCTGGAAGCTCTTGGAAATCTTGCGTAGTTCGACGTCGGACATGGCGCTATTCCTTTGCCGTGGGCGCGAACATGTCGAGCGCCAGTGCCGCGGTTCCGATCACGCCGGCATCATTGCCGTGCTCGGCAGCCACGATCACCGGCGGGCGTCCGGGCTTGAGCAGCACGAAATCCCTGACGTTCAGTGCGATGCGGTCGGTGAAGAAGGGACCGGCCAGCGACAGGCCGCCGCCGATGATCGCCGCCTCGATGTTGAGCATGTTCGACATGATGCCGATCATCTGGCCGAGCCAGCGTGCCACCTCGTCGACCACCTGCAGCGCGACCGCATCGCCATCCTTGGCGAGGTCGACGACGGTCTTGGCGTTCCTTGCGTCGGTGTCCGGCTCCAGCAGGCGGTAGCGGTTGACCAGGGCGCGCGCGCTGGCCAGATTCTCGACCATGCCCGGCACCGGATCGGCGATATCGGTGCGGGCCGGGTCGAGCGAGATGCAGCCGAACTGCGGCGGCAGCCCATCCGGGCCGTCGATGACCTTGCGGTCGATGACCATGGCGCCACCGATTCCGGTGCCGAGTGTGAGCAACGCAAAGCGTGAGAACGGACGTCCGGCGCCGTGGCGCATTTCGCCATGGGTGGCGCTGACGGCATCGTTGCGGACGACGGCTGGCACACCGAAGCGAATGGCGAACAGTTTCGACAGCGACCCCTTGAGCAGCGCCGGGATCGCGGGACAGCGCCCGTTGAGCATGCCGGTCTCGGGATTTGGCGTGCCTGGAACGCCGATGCCGATCGCGGCGATGCCGGGATGCGCCTTGCTCAGCTTTTCGGTCGCCTCGGTAACCAGATGAACGAAATCGGCGAATTCGATGTCGCGATGCACAGGGACTGTGTCGCGCGCCAGGACCTTGCCCGAACCGTCGACCACGCCGAGCTTGACCAGACTGCCGCCGATATCGATTCCGATCGCGGTTACCATCAGGCCTCCTTGCGGATGCGCACGTTGAGCCGCTTTCCCAGGTTGGGGTAGATCATCTTGTCCGGATCGATACCGCGCGCGATCGCCAGCTCGCAGCCATACCATTGCAGCGGGATGGGCGCCCAGCAGCCGGCGAGCCATTGCTGTTCCGGCGCGAGCGGCCAACTGACGTCCAGGTCGAAGCGGGTCGGATGGCCGGAAAGGTTGAGGACGACAGCGCGCGGCCCGAGTTCGGCCAGGGCTTCGCCCAGATTGGCGGCGACCTTCGCCTCGGTCTCGGTCTGCGCGATGGCGATCACCAGGCTCTTGTCGGTTGTGCCGTAGACATGCCCGTGCAAAGCCTCCTCGGTGTCGAAGGCCGCGGTCGGTACGCCACTGATCTCGGCGATCTTGAGCGATGCCTCGAGCGCGGTGCCGAGATGTGTCGCCTGTCCGGCGACCAGGATGTAGTCGGGTACACCAAACCGGGCGACCAGATCCTTAGCGGCCGCAAGACCGGTTTCGGCCGTCTGCTCCAGCTGCGCGAGCAGCTCCGACAGATCGACCGTCTTGTTGGCAAGCTTTGCGGCGACCGCCAGCACCGAAATGACGGTTGCGGTGTAACCCATGGTCTTGGGCCCGACCATTTCCGGACCGATCGGCATGACGATGACCTCGGCACCTGCCCGGGTGATGAGGCTGTCGGCTTCGCCGGTGATGACGAGCGTCGGGAAGCCGCGCTCCACCGACAGGCGCACCGCCTCGATCGTGGTGATGCTCATGCCGGATTGTGAGGCGGCCAGAACCAGCGTGCGCTGGTCCGATGCCTTTGGCGGCAGACGCAAGAAAGCCTCCGGCTCCTTGGCGATTACCGAAGCGCCTGTGCCCTCCTCCAGCGCCTCGGCGCCGGCCAGCAGTGCATTCATGGAGGAGCCAGTGCCGAGTAGCACAATCCGCGCTGGCCTCTGGCGCAGGCTGTCGAAGTTGGCGAGATCCGCACCGATCGCGGCGGGTAGATCGGTTAGGGTCGAAGGCTGCCGTCGGATGTAATTGCCTATCTGCATCTTGGTGTTCCATCAGTTCGAAATTGCTGGTGCGTGGGAAATTATTTGCTGTAGCCCTTGCTGAGGCCGCTGATGAATTGCCGCGAGAACAGAGTGAACAGCAGAACCAGCGGCACCGCACCCAGCGTGAGCGCGGCGAGCAGTGCTGGATAGTCGTTCATGAACTGGCCAACGAACTGCTGCACGCCGAGCGTCACCGTCTGGTTCTGCCGGCTTGGCGCCAGGATCAATGGGAACCAGAGGTCGTTCCAGACCGGCAGCATGGTCAGCGCGGCAACAGCCGCGAGGCCCGGCCTGACAAGGGGCACCACGATCCAGAAGGTGCGCAACTCACTCGCGCCATCCATGCGAGCCGCTTCCTTGAGATCGGTGGGCACGGTGCGGAAATAGGTGACCATCAGCGTCACCGCGATGGGGATGCTCATGGCGGTGTAGACGAGGATGAGCGCGGCGAGCGTGTCTATCAGCTTCCAGGCGAGCATCATCTGGATCAGCGGGATGGTGCCGAGCCGGATCGGCAGCATGATGCCGAGCACGAACAGGCCGCCGAGCAGCGATGCCAGCCGAATGCGGTACTCGACCAGGGCAAAGGCAGCGAGCGTCGACAGCACCACCGTCAGCCCGATCGTTGTCACCGTGACGACCAGGCTATTGCGGTAGTTGACGATGAAATTGCCCCGCGTAAGGACCCGCTTATAGCCTTCGAGGCTGAAGGTCTTGGCCGTGGGCAGGTCGAACGGCCCGCCGAAGATCGCCGGCGTCGTCTTCAGCGAGTTGACGATGACGATCAGTACCGGCCCGATAGCAAGCAGCACGAAGACGATCAGCAGCGCATGCACGATCACGTGCTCCATCGTCCACGGCTCGCGGTGCTGGCGGCGGGCGGCCGGTATTGTGAGATCGGATGTACGGCCAGGGGTGCTCATCCCGGCTCCTAGACCGAATAGGATTTCAGGCGACGCTGGATCAGCCGGAAATAGGCCGCGGTCACCAACAACACCGTGAGGAAAATGATCGTCGCGACCGCGGCACCCAGATCAAGATCGGCAAGCTGTCCGCTCGAACCGAAGAAGGTCCGGTAGAAATAGGTACCGAGAATATCGGTGCTGTAGTTCGGGCCGGGCGCCGAACCGTTAAGCGCGAACACCAGGTCGAAACCATTGAACGTCCAGATGTATGTGAGGATGGCGATCAGGCCGAATTGTGGTGCGATCAGCGGAAACTTGATCTTCCAGAAGGTCGTCCAGCCGCCGGCGCCATCGATGTTGGCGGCCTCGACGAGTTCGTTGGGCACCGCCAGCAGGGCGCTGTAAAGGAAGACCATGGGAATGCCGAAATACTGCCAGACCGACATCAACGAGATGGTGGTGAGCGCGGTCGATTCCGTTCCCAGCAACGGAAAGCCGACCAGACCCCAGAGCGGGTTGATGATCAGACGCCAGACGAAGCCGACGATGACCACCGACAGTGTCGCCGGGATGAACAGAAGCGTGCGGTAGATGCCTTCCGAGCGCGCCAGCTTGCCCGATGTGAGCAACGCAGCCAGCAGCAGCCCCATCGGCACTTCGACAATCAAATGGATGGCGAAATACTGCATGTTGTTGAGCAATGCATTCCAGAAACGGGCACTGATGGTCGGGTGTGTGAACAGGCGTTCGTAATTGGCGAGGCCGACAAAAACGTCACCCGAGACGCCGCTGGTCTGGAAGAAGCTCATGACGATCGACGTCGCCAGCGGCAGCACTGCAAAGACCAGATAGACGGCCAGAGCCGGCAGCACGAACAGCAGCAGGTTTCGGTGGGCGGCAGCAGGAGATATCAACTGGGAACCTCATGTTCACGCCGGCGTGGATGGCTTCGGCGTGCCGAGAGGCTTGCGCATGCCCCGCCACTTGGCAAGGCATGCGCGAAGCATTGCCGGATTACTTCTTCTGCGGCCCGTACCAAGAGGCAAGACCCGCCTGGAGTTCGGTCGCAACCTGCTGCGGCGTGACGTCGGACTTGGTGAACATCACCTGCAGGAGACGCCAGGTCTCGTCGTCGAGCGGCGGCGTACCGGCGCTCAGGCGGTCCAGCGCCAAGCGCGGAGTCAGTTGAGCACCCTTCTTGAGATCGGCGAAATCCTGCGCCAGCTTGTTCTTGTAGGTGACCGGTTTGCTGCTCATGGCAAAGAAGCCCGGGGCCGCGTTGACGTACAGTTCCTGGAACTCCGGTCCGGCGATCCAGTCGAGGAAGGTTTTTGCTGCGTCCTTGTGCGTGCTCTTGGCGTTGATGCCGATGCCCATGTCGGGCATTTCCTGCAGATAGCGCTGGTCGCCAGTCTTGGGCACCGGCGGCCCGAACACGCCAATGTTGAGGCCGGTCGAGGTTGCCTGGTTGATGTCCCATGAGCCATCGGGAAGGATCGCCGCCTTGCCGAGCGTGAACAACTGCGTCATGTCGGCATAGTTCAGGCTCTCCTGCCCGGCGGGCAGGAACGGCTTCCAGGCCTCGAAAGCGGAGATGGCATCGACGAACTCAGGATCCGTCAGCTTCTTCTTGCCATCGATCAGGCCAAGCCGTCCCTCCTCGCCTTTCCAGTAGGCCGGACCGATGCTGTAGAGCCCATTATAGGCCAGTTGCCAGGACTCCGCCGAACCGTAGGCCAACGGCGTGTAGCGGCCGTCCTTCTTGATCGCCTGCAGCACATTGATGAACTCGGCGCTGGTGGTCGGCACCTTGAGGCCGAGTTCCTTGAAGATGTCGGCGTTGTAGTAGAAGCCGGCGAGCACCGCGGCGACCGGCAAGCAATAGGTTTTGTCGTCGGCGCCGGTCCAGGCCGCCCTGGAGGTCTTGTCGAAATTCGCCAGACCCGGAAGCCCTTCCAGCGGCTCGAAATAGCCGCGCTTGATCCATTCGCGATTCACGTCGAAGGGGCGGCAGGTGATCAGGTCGCCGCCGGCGCCGCCTTCGATCTGCGACTGGATGGCGGCATTGTATTCGTTGGTGTTGATGGGCGCGAACTCGACCCTGATGTCGGGATGTTTGGCCTCGAAGGCAGGCAGGATGGTGTCCTGCCAGACCGCGATGTCCTCGGTGCGCCAGCTGTTCAAGGTGATGGTGACAGGGTCGGCATAGGCCATGCCGACGCCGCCGGAAAACATTACGCCAAACGTCATTGCCAGCGGGATTACTGTCCGTATCGAACGCATTTTGGGGCTCCTCCCTCAACACGGTGCTTCGTGTGGATTCACGATTTTGCACTGTTGCCTCGGACCATACCTACTGATACATCTTGTGACAAGTGGTATTGTGTTGTCTTTTTGCAGCGCCGACCTCATTCGGGTCGAACACAGTCGGGTCGCCGCGCTACTGGATTGGAATTTCTGGGGAGGAATTGATGATTGGAGTTGGAATTCTAGGCTCGGGCTTCATTGCCGAGACTTATGCGGACTCCCTGCTCGACGTGCGCAACGCCGAACTCGTGGCGTGCTCTTCGCGCGGCTTCGAGCGTGCCGCCGCCTTCGCCACGAAATGGGGGCCCAAGGTCACCGCCCACAAGGACATGGAGGCGCTTTGCGCCGATCCTGCGGTCGACCTTGTGGTCATCGCGCTGCCCAACGAGATCCATCTCGAAGCCGTCAGGATCGCCGCGCGCCACGCCAAAGCCGTCATCTGCACCAAGCCGCTGGCGCGCACGGGAAGGGAAGCCCAGGAAATTCTTGAGATCGTCCGGCGCGCCGGCGTCTGGCACGGCTATGCCGAAAGCGCCGTTTTCTCGCCCAACATCGAAAAGGCATATCAAATGGTGAAGGCAGGCGGCATCGGCGACCTGCTGACCATGAGGGCCCGCGAGGCGCATTCGGGACCGCATGCGCCGCACTTCTGGAACGCTGAGCTCGCTGGCGGCGGTGCACTGCTCGACATGGGCTGTCACACCGTCGAAAGCGCCCGCCATTTCTTCGGCAAGGATAATCTCGTGACTGAGGTGATGGCTTGGGGCGCCACCATGGTCCATGGTGACAAGACCACGGGAGAAGATACGGCGATCGCGCTGTTGAAATTCGCAGGCGGCCAGCTCGCCACCATCGAATCGTCTTGGATCGAGAAAGGCGGCATGCAGCTGCGCCACGAATTGGTTGGCTCAGCCGGCCGTATCGTCACGGACACGTCCGTCGGTCCGGTTTGGGGCTTCATCGAGAAACCGGTGGGTTACCTCGTGGAGAAAGCGGACGCCGAGACCGGTTGGGTGTATCCCGTTCCGGAGGAAACAAGGGCGTACGGCTTTTCGCAGCAGATGCGGCACTTCTGCGACCATTTCGCGGCAGGCACGGCGCCGTCAGAGACCTTCGAGGACGGTGTCGTCGTCAACCAGATAATTGACGCCTGCTATCGGTCGATGCGAACGGGCGTGTGGGAAAGGGTAAAGGCGGATGGATGACTGAGATGGAGGGCGCTCCGCTGCAGTCGGATGGGCCAGAGCCGCTGTGGCGGCTGGCGGCCGACGCGATCCTGCATGAGATTGCGACCGGCAAGCTTGCTTCAGGCGCGCGCCTGCCGCCCGAGCGCGATCTGTTCACGCGTATGTCGATCAGCCGGGTCACCCTGCGCCGGGCGCTGCAGAGCCTCGTCGAGGAAGGTGTGCTTACTCCTTCGCATGGGCGTGGCTGGTATGTATCGGCCAAGGTGCCGAAGGAATTTCCCAACACGCTTGAATCCTTCAGCGAGACCGCAAGACGTCTTGGCCTGACGCCCTCCTCCGATGTGTTGCGCGCCGAGGAAGCGCCAGCCTCGCTGGACGAGGCCGAGGAGCTCTCGATCGCGCCCGGCGCGACCTTGTTCCACCTGGAAAGAATCCGACGCCTGGACCAGGTTCCAGTCGCCGTCGATACCTCGTTCTTCGCCGTCGCCCTCTTTCCCGATCTTGGCCGTATCGACTTTCGGAACGCGTCGCTGTTCGGCCTGCTGATCGATGCCGGCGTCGACCTGGCGCGCGCCGAAACCACGATCGAAGCGCGCGGCGCCGATCCTGCACTCGCGCGCCATCTCGCCCTTGACGTCGGCAAATCCACTCTGGTGATGCGTCAACTCATCGTCGACTCGGCCGGTCGGCCGCTCCTGTCCTCGACAATCCGCTACGCTGGCGACCGTTACCGCCTTCGGACGTCATTCTCCCGCGCGGGCAAGGCCGCCGCCCCCCGTGTCCCGCTGCCACGTATGGACCGCGAATAGCGAGGAATCCGCCAAAGGCGGAAGCCAAGGATTCGTTCTCCGGCTGGCGACCTATAGCGACCTGGCTTTGCCCGTCGGCCCGCTTCGCGCCGGAGCTGGTTGCGAAGGGCAATGTTCTTGCAAGCGGCGGCCATTGCTCGGAGTGCCACCCGACCAAGGGTGGGCAGATATTCGTGGGCGACTTCGCGTTCGCAATTCCGTTCGGCGCGCTCTATTCCACCAACATCACGCCCGATCCGGAGACTGGCATCTGCGCCTGGTCGGAGGCGGCCTTCAGGCGCGCGATGCATGAAGGCGTCGCACGCGACGGCTCGCATCTGTTTCCATTGTTCACTTACGATCATTTCACCTCCCGACGACGACGTGCAGGCGCTCTACGGATACTTCATGATCCTGCCCCTGCTCTCGCGCCTGCGCTGTCGAGCGGCATGTCCTGCCCGTTCAACATCCGCTTCGTATTTAGAGGGATCTCCCAAACTGCTGGCGGCGGCATCTTGGCTGCGACGCCAACCTTGCCTCTCTTGGAGAGGAACACCTCTGATCCTCTTCATATTTGAGCACAACAGCGCCAGCAGCCTGACGAAACTATTTCTGTTGCCGCCCACAGATTCCATCCAATACGCACGAAAGACGTCGAGAGGTCGCGCTGGAATTCTTGAGCTGAACACGCTATATGACCATCTACATGGTCAGGAGAATGGCATGGATGAGATCAATCTGGCAGACGCCAAGGCCCATCTGAGCGAGTTGATCGACCGGGTCGAGGCGGGCGATTCAATCGACATCACCCGGCGCGGCAAGCCGGTTGCACGGCTTACCGCCGTGGCCAAGCCGCGCAAACCGATCGACGCCGCCGTGCTCCGGTCTTTGACGGCGATTATGCAGCCGCAGACCGAAAGCGCTGCTGATCTGGTGCGAGCGATGCGGGACGGCGACCGCTACTGATGCTTTATCTCGACACGTCGCTGATCGTCGCGGCGCTCTCCAATGAAGCGGTGACGCCCCGTGTTCAGACCTGGCTGGCGGAGCAGGATGCGGCGCAGCTTCTGATCAGCGACTGGACCATCACCGAGGCGTCTTCGGCCATGGCGATCAAGCTGCGGACCGGCCAGATCAGCTTGGAACAGCGCGCCGGGGTGCTCGCCATGTTCAACAAGCTGGTCGCCGAGAGCTTCACCGTGCTCGGCGTGACGGTCAGGCAATTCCGGACCGCGGCGAAATTTGCCGATCAGCATATGCTTGGGCTTCGGGCCAGCGATGCGCTGCATCTCGCCATGCACCGGAGCATGGCGCCACGGTGCACACGCTCGATCAGCGGCTCGGCGAGGCCGGTCCAGTGCTTGGGGTGCCAACGCAGTTGCTGACATGAAGCAGGGCCTCTCGCTGCTTTTACCCGTCACTTCCACTCGATTGTTTTGACGCGATTAGGCCCTTTACCGCGTCTTTTTGGGTGTGGGCCTAGCACTGTCATTAACAGTGCAAATTAATTCGCCGGAACAGAAGCAAACAACTGGAAACAGGCTGAGTGCCCGGGCGCCCGCGCCGTCGTGGCGCAGGTTTGCCGCTGCTGCGGCCGAGGTCAAACGGCGGAGCCGTTGCCAACTGACAGCCAATTGTCAGCTTCGTCGTGGGATAATGCATCCCAAGCGATCCAGAATGGATTCGCCAGTGCATAAGCCAAGCTGGATTGAAACGCGGATGAAAAAGATTGCCCTGTCGCTCTTCGTGATCGCCGCCTCCGGCGCCTATGTCTGGGAACAACCCGGCAAGGCCCAGACGGACGATATGCTTGGTTCGGCGCTTCCTGCCGACGCTACGGAGCGAGATGCCGGGCAGCCAGCCATCCCCGCAACACCCGCGGATAGCACCCCTAATCCAGCGCCGACCTTGCTCGAGCCTCGCCGGCAGAGCGCGCGGCTGGAGCCCCGTCTCGACGTGCCATCGTCGGCGATCGGCAAGGAAACGACGGCGGCTATTCCGATGCCCGCACCAGAGCCGGAGCAAGCCGCGGTCAGGCTATCGCAGGCGTCGCGGGTGCCAGCCTCCCAGCCCACGGCACCGGCACCGGCGCCAGCCGTGGCCAAACCTCAGCCGAGCGTCGCTGCTGAAACGCAGGAGACTTCGTCATTCGCCGTAACTCCCGCCGTGTACATCCCTATCCCACAACCGCGGCCGGACTATCCGCAAGCACCGGCTCGCATCATCCGCGCAGGAATGAAGGCGATCGCGACAACTCCGGCCACGCACGGTTTCAGGGACGGAACATATGTCGGTCCTGTTACGGACGCCTATTACGGTCCCATGCAGATCCAGGTTTCCGTACAGGGCGGCCGTCTGACCGCGCTGAAAGTGCTGAAGTATCCGTCGGACCGGAGCACCTCCGTCCGCATCAACAGACAGGCGCTGCCCATGTTGCGCGACGAGGCGATCAGCGCGCAAAGCGCCAACGTGGACATCATCTCAGGTGCAACGCTGAGCAGCAGGGCCTTCATCCAATCGCTCCACGGCGCGCTCAGGAAGGCTTCTTCCTAATTCGATGCGCGAAACCCGCGTTCTGATGGGAATGCCCATTACGGTCGATATCGGTGGCGCATCCGGCGCGCTGATCGAGGACGTCTTCGGCTATTTCGACCGAATCGACCGGCGCTTCAGCACGTACAAGGCCGACAGCGAGATTTCCGCCATCAATCGCGGCGACGTTCCGGTCAAGGATTGGAGCCGCGAGATGATGGAAGTGCTGGCACTTGCCGAGCGCACGAAGAACGAGACGGGCGGTTACTTCGACATTCGCAGGCCGGACGGCTCGCTCGATCCTTCGGGGATCGTCAAAGGGTGGGCCATCCGCAACGCCGCGGGCCTCGTTCGCCAAGCGGGCGTCGAGGACTTCTTCATCGAAGCCGGCGGCGACGTCCAGTCGAGCGGTGGGAACGCCTCCGGAACCGACTGGAGCGTCGGCATACGCAATCCCTTCAAAATGGATGAAATCGTCAAGGTCATCTACCCGCGTGGTCTCGGCGTCGCGACTTCCGGCACCTATGCGCGCGGACAACACATCTACAACCCGTATAGGTTCGATGATCCGATCACCGGGATCGTCAGCCTGACGGTTGTCGGACCCGACGTGCTCGACGCCGACCGCTTCGCCACCGCCGCCTTCGCAATGGGCCGGGATGGCATCCACTTCATCGAGCAGGTTTCCGGCATCGAGGGCTATGTCATCCACATCGACGGTCGGGCAACGCTGACAACCGGTTTCGGAGATCTATGCGAACCATGATCAAGGCCCTCGACCGATCCCTCGATCACCTGACCATGTTCAGGCTGGTGCTCTATTATCTGACGGCCCTGCTGGTCACGGCCTTCGCCTTCACCTTTGCCAAGCTCGTGCCCTACGATCCACTCGCGCTCGCCTTTACCTCCGCGCTGACGCTCGCGGTTTGCTGGATCACCAACAAAGCCTTCGAACTGGTCTTCGAGGTTCCGGCAAACAAGGAGTCCGTCTACATCACCGCGCTCATCCTTGCCCTCATCCTCGATCCGGTGGCCGCAACGGACCTCAAGGGCATTGGCGCCGTGGCATTCGCCTCCGTCTGGGCGATCTCATCCAAGTTCATTTTCGCAGTCGGCCGGAAGCATGTTTTCAACCCGGCGGCGCTCGGCGTGGCGCTGTCGGCGCTGCTTCTGGACAAGCCCGCCACCTGGTGGGCCGGCGGCAATTCATGGCTGCTCCCCTTCGTGCTGGTCGGCGGCATTCTCGTTGTGCGAAAGCTGCGGCGCCTGGATCTCGTCGCGGCCTTCATGATCGTGGCGCTGATCACCATCCTGGCCACGACAGAGCCATCGCTCTATGGCGAGGCGCTCAAGGAGACGCTGACCTCGTCGCCGCTGCTGTTCTTCGCCTTCGTGATGCTGACCGAGCCGTTGACGGCGCCTACCACGCGTTGGCCACGCATCGCCTTCGCGGCGGTCGTCGGTTTCCTGTTCGCTCCCAACGTGCATATCGGCTCGTTCTATTTCACGCCGGAGCTGGCGTTGCTCGCTGGCAATGTGTTTGCTTACGCGGCAGGGCCGAAGGGCCGCTTCGTGCTGACATTGGAACGCATAGAGCGCTCCGCCATCGACAGTTACGACTTCGTCTTCAGTTCGCCGCGAAAGCTGGCCTTCGAGGCGGGCCAATATCTCGAGTGGACGCTCGGCATGAACCGCTCCGACAATCGGGGCAACCGCCGCTATTTCACCATCGCCTCGGCGCCGACCGAGGAAACCGTCCGTCTGGGCGTGAAATTCTACCCGCAATCGAGCGCCTTCAAGCGCGAACTGATCGCCATGAAGCCCGGCGGCAGAATCCATGCCGCGCAGTTGGCAGGCAACTTCACCCTTCCGGCGAACCATGGAACAAAGATCGCCTTCCTGGCCGGTGGGATCGGCATCACCCCATTCCGCTCCATGTTGCAACATCTGCTCGACCGCGACGAGAGACGCCCGATCGTCGTTCTCTACGGAACCGAGGGACAGCAGGATATCGCCTATCGCGATGTGCTCGGCACCGCCAGGCAAAAACTCGGCATCAGGACAATCCATGCCGTCGCACGGGGCGCCGAGCGCGGCCAGTATCCAGGCTATATCGACGAGCGCCTGATACGCCTGGCGGTCCCCGACTATCTCGAACGGACGTTCTACATTTCCGGCCCACAGGCCATGGTCAAGGCGCTTCGCCAGAAGCTTCGCGCCATGGGCGTGCGCCGTTCAAGGATAAAGGTCGACTACTTCCCCGGCTTTGCCTGACGAGCAGTCACCCGTGCCTTGGGACCGAAATGGTCACGATCAGGCCCGGGTCGGCATTTGCCATGGCAAGGCTTCCGCCGTAGGCTTCCACGATGTCCGAAACGATAGCGAGGCCAAGGCCGCTGCTGCCGCCCTTGCTGTCCAGCTGAACCCCGCGAGACAGGACGGATTGCCGGTCCGCGTCCGGGATGCCTGGCCCGTCATCAGCAACGGCGATAATTACGGCCGCGGCTGTCACGGATGCCGCTATGCGTACCGATGATCGTGCAAAGCGCGTGGCATTCTCAACGAGATTGCCGAGTATCTCCGACAGATCTCCTTCATCGATCGGCGCGACAAGATCATCGGCGACATCGATCTCGAAGGAAAGACGCTTGCCGCCAGGCGTCCGTTTTACCACGCCGACCACGCCGGCCGCGGTCTCGAAGACGCGGCAAGTGGCCTTGCCGAAAATGCCGGGTGCAAGGCGGGCCCGGGCCAGTTCCCGCTCGACGTGTCGCCGGATCGCGCTGGCGCTTCTTTCAATATCGTCGGCTAGCTCCGTCTCGCCCTTCTTCCGCAGCGCGCGAATGTCCGCTGAGAGCACCTGCAATGGCGTCTTGAGCCCATGCGCCAGATCGGTCGCGCGTGAGCGGGCGCGTAGAAGCGCCTTGTCCTGGGCCTCAAGCAAGCGGTTTATCTCATCGGCGAGCGGTTGCACCTCCCGAGGCGCCGCCACTTCGAGCCGCGTCGCGCGCTGGGCGACAACGTTTCGGACCGCGACCCGCAGGCTTTCCAGCGGGGCGAGACCCACAGTGATCTGGATGAAGAATGCGGCCATTAGGGCCAGGGCAAGAACGATCAGGGCCGGCGCGAGATCGCGGACATATTCGCTCACCGCCACTTCCACGCTGCGGTGGTTCTCGGCGACGATGGCACGAAACGATCGGCCGCCGGGATCGATGACCGTACGCGCGACCGCGATTGCGAGCTCTCCCTCCGGCCCTTCGAACTCCTTGATTTCCTTGAGCTCGCCACCGATCTGGTGTGCGTGCAGTGCAAGGGTCGCATCCCATAACGAACGCGAGCGGACAAGATAGCTCGATGCGATGTCCTCCACCTGCCAATAGTGGCCGGACAGAGGAATGGAAAAACGCGGGTCGGTCAGCGGCGCCTGGACAGAGAGGTGGCTGTCGGCACCGTAAGCGGTGGCGCCGATCAGTTCGTTGAGGTCTACGGTGAGCTCACTGACGATACGCCGTTCTACATTCAGTTCGAATAGATAGCGCAACCCAACGCCTGCGATGGCAAGGGCGATGAGAATTGAAATCGTGGCCGCCAGCCAGAGCCTGAACCGGATCGAGTTTCCCATCAGCTGCCATCATCGGCTATCAGATAGCCGAAGCCGCGCCTTGTCTTGATGATGTCGCTGCCGAGCTTCCTGCGCAGGCGGGCAACGATGACCTCGATCGCATTGGGATCACGATCGTTGCCGGAATCGTACAGATGCTCCGTCAGTTCGGTCGGTGCCACGACGCGCCCGCCATGATGCATCAGGTACGCCAGAAGCCTGTACTCGAGAGGCGAGAGTGAAACAGGGGCACCTTGGACCGAAACACGCATTTGAAGAGTGTCGAGAAGCAAGGGGCCGGATCTGAGCACCGGCGCTGCCTGGCCTGTCGAACGGCGCAGGATCGCCCGCAATCGCGCCAGCAGTTCCTCCATTTCGAAAGGTTTGGGCAGGTAGTCGTCGGCGCCCGCATTGATGCCTTCGACGCGCTCCGTCCACATGCCTCGCGCCGTCAGGATGAGGACTGGAAACCGGCGACCGTTGGCTCGCCATCGTTTGAGGACGGTTAGACCATCGAGCTTGGGCAAGCCGAGATCCAGTATGGCCGCGTCATAGTTCTCGACATCGCCCGCAAACCAGGCTTCTTCACCCTCGCGCACCACATCGACGGCCATCCCGGACGCCTTCAGCGCTGCAGCGACGTCCGCCGCGATCCGGGGTTCGTCCTCGGCCAGGAGGATTCTCAACGGTCGCCCCCTTCGCCTCTTACGATCACGCCGGCTCCAGCATCAACATCCACAAGCTTGCGGCGGCCGTCCGCGCCGACAACCTGCAAGCGATAGATCCATTTGCTCCCAAGGCGGACAAGGTCGACAGCAACAACATCGCCGGGCGCCTTGGCACGCACGATATCCAGAATCCTGGCAAAGCCCTTGATTTGGCCATGCTCGTAAAGGTCCCTTGCCCGGTCGTGATCGCCGTCGTCATCCTCGCCGGCTCGCGCCGCGAACGGCTGGGCGGCGGCGACCCCAATAAGGCCAGCCACGACAAGTCGTTTGAGAATGGTTGTCATCAACCAGGCATCTCGCACACAAAGGCTGTCAATCCGCTGTCAGCCAGCATCCAGCAGACAGCAAAGGTTCGTGCCCAGCAAGCTCGACTCGAATATTGCGGATGCTGCGATTGCCGACAACCCGGCAATCACCGGTCAATCGAGGCCGGTCCGCGATCAGTAAGCAGATCGTGGGGCCTTACGCCCCCTGCTCCAGGCCGACATCGGTCACATCAGCTTGTCGAGCGTTACAGGCAGGTCGCGAATGCGCTTCCCGGTGGCGTTGTAAACCGCGTTGGCGACCGCGGCGCCGGTGCCTGTAATGCCGATTTCGCCGATGCCATGAGCGCCCATCGGCGTGTGCGGATCTGGGATGTCGGTCCAGATCACCTCGATCGGCGGAACATCCAGATGCACCGGCACGTGATAATCGGCCAGGCTGGCGTTCATGATGCGACCGTTGCGTTCATCGAACTCGGTTTCCTCCATCAGCGCCAGTCCGAGGCCCATGATGATGCCGCCGCGGAACTGGCTCGCAGCCGTCTTCGGGTTGAGGATCCGGCCGCAATCGAATGAGCCGAGTACACGGTTGACCCGCGTCTCACCGGTCACGGCATTGACGCGCACCTCGCAAAAGATGGCGCTATAAGAGTGCATCGACCAGTGTTGCAGTTCAAGCGGCGCAGGCGCGCTCGCCTCGGCCACCACCTCGTCGCGTCCCGCACGCGACAGGATGGAAGCGTAGCTCTCGTGGCGTTCCGGCTCATCGAGCTTGGCCAGGCCTGCATCGTAGCCGCCGACCTGGTCGGCGCCGAGCCCCGCCAGCGGCGAGTCGTTTCCCGCGAGCTTGAGCAACTCGGTCACAAGCACGCGCTGGGCGGCGATCACCGACGCTCCGATGGACGCCGTCTGCTGCGAGCCACCCGCCAGAATCACACCGGGAAGGGTCGAATCCCCGTATTCGATCGAAACAGAATAAAGCGGCAGGCCAAGCCTTTCGGCGGCGACGGATAAGTTCACGGTAGCCGTGCCCATCCCCATCTCGTGAGCCGCCACCGCCACCGTCGCCCGGCCGTCGCGGGTGAGCGTGATGCGAGCCGCGCCACCAGGCATGCGGTAATAGGGATAGGTGCCGGTCGCGCACCCCATGCCGACCAGCCATTCTCCTTCACGGCGCGTCCCGGGCGCGGTTCGCTGGCTCCACCCAAAGCGCTCGGCGCCAGCCCGATAGGCTTCGACGATATGCCTTGACGAAAAGGGAGTGCCTTCGGTCGGATCCTTCTCCGGCTCGTTGCGGATGCGCAGTTCGATCGGGTCCATGCCGAGTTCTTCGGCCAGTTCGTCAATGGCACATTCGAGCCCGAATGTGCCGACAGCTTCGCCGGGCGCCCGCATGAAGGTGTTGGCCGCCATGTCTATATACGCCACCTCGACATCGAGCTTGAAGGTGTCGGCGGCATAGCCGCTGCGCGTCGCAATAATAAACGGCTCGGGAAAGGCATTGTGCCGGGTCATCACGGTGACGCCAGTGTGGATGATCGAGGTAAAACGGCCATCCGGCTGCGCGCCGATCGCCACATGCTGTTCGGTCAGGCCGCGGCCGCCGACCACCCTGAAAACGCCTTCGCGCGACAGGGCGATCCGCACCGGCCGGCCGGCAAGCTTCGCCGACGCCGCACCCAGCACCTGGTGCTGCCACAGGCACTTCGAGCCGAAGCCGCCGCCCACATAGGGCGATGTGACATTCACCTGCTTCTCGTCGATGTCGAAGATCTTCGCCAAGGACCATGCGGTGTGCGCCACGCCTTGCGAGGCATCATGCACCCTCAGTTCCTCGCCATTCCACGCCATAGTCGCGGCGTGCGGCTCGATGGCATTGTGGTTTTGGCGAGGTGTGCGATAGGTCACGGATATCTTGTGCGGGGCCGCAGCCAATTGCGCCTCGGCATCGCCGATTTCCAGCTTCAGCGGTTCGCCCATGAATTGACCCGGCTCGGTGCCCTGCGCCTTGGCAGCGGCCAGCGAAGTGGTCGCCGGCTCGGCCTCGTATTCGACGCGGATCAGTGACTTGGCATGATCCGCCTGCTCCTGGGTTTCTGCCAGGACGACGGCGATCGGTTGGCCGTTCCAGTGAATACGATCGTCCTGCATGACCGCCAGATTATCGCCGCCCGCCGCCTTGGCATTCGTCATGAACAGCGGCGTCGGCTTCATGGGCGGCGCATTGAGGTGCGTCATCACCAGAACCACGCCCGGCGCTTCCGACGCAGCCTTGATGTCCAGGGCAGCGATCCGGCCCTTGGCGATCGTGCTGAACGCCACAGCCGCGTAGGTCATGTCGGCGAGCGGGAACTCGGCGGAGAAACGGGCCGCGCCCTTGACCTTGAGAGGCCCGTCGATCCGCGACATGGGTTTGCCGACATGCCCATGCTGGTGATGGATGAGCGGATCGGGCTTCCCGCCTGGCAACCAGCTGTCGGGTGCCAGTTCAATGGCTTTCTTCATCAGGCCCTGGGCCGCGCCCTTGGCCGCCTCGCCGGCTTGTTCCAGGATGCTCATGCGGCTTCTCCCGCCAATTCGCCAAGCACGCTGACGATGGTGCGCTTGGCCAGTTCGATCTTGAACGCGTTGTCACGCAACGGAACGGCGTCCGCGAGTTCCGCTTCCGCGGCCGCCCGAAAGGCCTCGGCGGTAACAGGACCGTCTTTCAGCGCCGCCTCGGCCTTCCAAGCCCGCCAGGGCTTGTGCGCCACTCCGCCGAGGGCGAGGCGCACCGCCTTGACGGCACCGTTCTCCACCCGCAGCGCCGCGGCGACGGAGACAAGGGCAAAAGCATAGCTCGCGCGGTCGCGCACCTTGCGATAGGTTGAAGCCATTGTCAGCGGCGGCAGTTCGACGGCGGTGATCAACTCGCCTGGCTCCAGAACCGTCTCGATTTCGGGGTGTTCGCCTGGCAGGCGGTGAAGGTCGGTCAGCGGCAGCGTCCGCTTGCCTGTCCTGCCTTCGAGTTGGACCTTGGCATCAAGCGCGGCCAGCGCGACGCACATGTCCGAGGGATGCGTCGCGACACAGGCCGGCGAGGCGCCCAGAATTGCGTGCATGCGATTGAAGCCGTCCGCGGCATCGCAGCCTTGTCCGGGGGTTCTCTTGTTGCAGCGCGATCCCTCGTCGTCATAGAAATACGCGCAGCGTGTGCGTTGCAGGATGTTGCCGCCCACCGTCGCCATGTTGCGGATCTGAGCGGAGGCGCCGGCAAGGATGGCGCGGGCCAGAACGGGATAGCGCTCGCGCACCGCGCGGTGCTCGGCCAAGGCGGTGTTCCGGACTGCCGCTCCAATCAGCAATCCGCCCTCATGCTCATCGATGTTTGCCGGCAGCCCGGTCACATCCACCAGGATGGCCGGGCGCTCGATCGTCTCGCGCATCAAGTCCACCAGATTGGTGCCGCCGCCAAGATATTTGGCTGCCTCAAGGCCTGCTCTCTGTACCGCCTCGGCCGCGTTTGTCGCTCGGGAGTATTGGAACGGGGTCATGCTGCCATCTCCGGGCTATCGGGCCGGTAAGGCTGCGCGGCCTCCTTGCTGATAAACGTCGCGGCGATCGCATCGATGATGCCGTTATGCGCGCCGCACCGGCACAGATTGCCGCTCATGCGCTCTGCCAGCTCTTCGCGGCTGGCAGGGATTGAACCGGCTCTCAGATCGCCGGTCACGTGGCTGGGAAGGCCCCGCCCCAACTCCGCCACCATGCCGATGGCGGAGCAGATCTGTCCCGGCGTGCAATAGCCGCACTGGAAACCGTCGCGGTCGATAAACGCCTGCTGAAGCGGATGAAGCTCGTCTCCTTGCGCAAGACCCTCGACAGTGGTGACAGCGCGCCCTTCGGCCTGCACGGCAAGGGTCAGGCAGGAAACCACGCGTTCGCCGTCGAGCAGGACCGTACAGGCCCCGCACGCGCCCTGATTGCAGCCCTTTTTTGTGCCCGTGAGCCGGAGTTCCTCGCGCAGAAGATCAAGCAGCGAAACCCGTGGGTCGGCGGGCAGTGGCACGGCTGAGCCGTTGACGATAATGGACATGGCGACCTCGCTATCGGCGTAGAGAAGGTTACTTGGCGCTCGCGACGGAGGGGTCAACCCACGTCGAGACATCCGATAGCGATTGAGTGCAATCTTCGCTGCCTGGCCCGAGGGCCAGGACGCAAGGACTGTTCAGCCTCGGTGCGTCGTCACAGTTTGACGGCACCTTCCCTGGCCCATAGGCGCAGCTTGCGACAGGCCTCGATGAACGGCTGCACCGAGGCGGCGGAATCGAATTCGATGAGACCCACATCCGCCTCCGCTGCCACACCCGCACTCGCCAGAAGCGGCTTGGCTCCCGGAATGTTCCAAGCAAACTGAAGAGCGATTGAGACCGGGCGTCACTCGCGGCCACGCTGCCTTGCATTCCGTGGCCGCGAGTATTTTTCTTATGCTGTACTCGTGAAAGCGAGGCGGCAGTCATCGGGCCATCTTCAGTCTTTCACATAGGCGCCAGGCTGGCGGCCGCCCTTTGCCGCTTTTTGGTAGTGGGTCAGTACAACCCTGCCGAATGCACTTGCGCACGTAAAGAGCGGATCGAAGGAAACCCCGACATCAAGCATGTCAGCACGTCATTTTCGGAACGCCAGAATCTTAAGATGCGCATGCACATGCGCCGCTTCACGCGCCTGACCAACGGCTTCTCAAAGAAGGTTGAGGCTCACGCAAATGCTGTTGCCCTGCACTTCATGTATTATAATTTTGTGCGAATTCATGCTTCTCTGCGCGTAACCCGGCGATGGCCGCTGGCGTCACCGACAAGCTTTGGGAGATCGCGGATATCGTGGCACTGATCGAGGCGAAGGAAGCTGAAAGGCCGGTCGTGCGCGGCCGTTACGAGAAGCGGGCAGTAGCATGACACTGAGGCAAAGGGTCTCGCTCGCCTCAAAAATCACGCTGTCCTATGTGTTCGGCGTGGTTGGAGGTTTGTTAGCCGTGTCAAATCCTTCGCCGGAGATTCCATGGTCTGAGACACTTTCGCTTTTCGTCGTTTATGTTGCGGCCGGCTTCCTAATGTCTTGGCCGCTTTACTTAGCAGCAGTTGCTGCAGCCATCGCTTTCCCACGCTCTGTTGCCGCAAGACCGGGAACGTGGACTTCAGCGGCGGTTCTTATCGCAGCAAGTTTTTCTTTTTTGATCCTTCCGTGTGACGGGCATTTCAGATCACTCGCTACGCTAGGGGCACTCGCTGCTCTGCTCGCCGGCTTTTGTTTCTATTGCATAGCAAGGCCGACGGGTCAGATTTCAAACTGACCCACTACCCCGCTTTTGCATCCTTTGAGTGTTCGGCAATAGAGGGACCAGCGCCGGAGGTCTTCTCAATGGCCGGGCTCGGTGTTGCCTGCGGTCTTTGGTTTTGGCCGTTCGACTGAAGGGTTCGATCCTCCACTTCGCCTTGTTTTCGCGTGAGGCCCATTGCGCCGCCAGGCTTATCATTGCCGGCCGGTTGGGTGATGAATAACATCGTTGCTGAAAGAGGGTTCCATCACAGGCCGGCGGAAATTGCCGCTGTTTCCATGCAAAATCATAACGAGCGGTTGCGCCTCTAATCCGGATAGCGCCAGGCACTGGCCCCAGTGCGGCGAGACAATGCTGATGGCGCCCCATCAGCGGGATCATCTCGAAAAAGCCGTGAACGTGTTTCGGCTCCCTTGTTGATCCAATCGTCGGACTCGATCGGGGCGTCCTGCTCGTTGATCGCCTCAGCGATATATTCCGGGAGATCGCCCACCTCGTCGCGAATGTCGTCAGGATCGATGCCTACCGCGTGGCTTGACTTCACTCAATCCGAGGGCCCGATAAGCCAAGGTCGGAATTCACGGGTTAATCCCTCAAAAGCGACCCTTGCGGGCTGCTATTTTGGTGTGGAAGTTGCATTGACGGACTCTACCGACCTGGGTTCGGACGACATTGTGAGCTTAAGGCGCTGTTGGCGAAGACGTGCCGTTTTCGCCAGCCTCGCCTGGCGTTCAGCCTCCAGCACCAATTTGGACTCTCTGTTCGCTCTTTCTATTTTTTCCCTGTCGATTTTTCGACGTTTCAAGCCAACCTCCCTGCCTCCATCGATTCCGGTGCAAAAATGCGACGAGCAGCCAAATGTTCCGCACGAATCAGGGTTCCACTGGGCAAGACCGCCGCCAGTCGATAATTGCGCTTGCCTTGCGGTTGCAGCCATCGTGCCACATGCTGAATGTGGAAATTCAAATTGCTCGTGAGAATGACCGATGCGGACATCGCTCTACGATCTCAGCGTGCCAACCTTCCTGCAGACCGTGAGATCCATCGGAGGTTTCCTCGACCGTGCGGCCACGCATTTCTCGAACACCGGTGTCGATCCCGATAATATCGTGCACACCCGCCTCTTCGACGACGTGGCACCCTTCCATTTTCAGATCGAGGCGGCGTGGCATCATTCCGTTTGGGGGGTCGAGGCCCTCAAGTCCGGCGCGTTCACCCCTCCCGCCTTGGTCGGACCTGTTCCCTTCGCTGACCTGCAGGCCATGATCGGCAAGGCAGAAATGATGCTGGAGGCGTTCACCCCCGATGAGGTCAACGGCTGCTCGGGCAAGCACCTGGACCTTCAGATCGGCCCGCGAAGGCTTGCCTTCACCGCGGAGACCTTCATCCTCTCTTTCTCGCTGCCAAATTTCTATTTCCATGCCGTCACCGCATACAACATCCTGCGTTCGCGAGGCGTGCCGCTCGGTAAGCATGATTACGAGGGTCGGCTGCGCACCAGATCATCCTGAGATGAAATCTAGCCTCAACGGAAGGACCTCGGCACTCCACCAGTTTCTGCTAGTCTGACTTGCCCGGCAGTATCGAACCCAGAACCTGCCTGACGGTCCCGCGAATAACACCGGTTTCACTGGGATCGCCCTTTGCAAGCGACGATGTCAGGTTTTTGATCTGGTCGAAGGTGAAATGCGGGGGAAGTGGCGGGACCTCGGGATCGGTCTTGACCTCAAGGACGACGGGGTAATCGGACGCGAATGCTTCGTCCCAGGCCGGTCCGAGGTCTTCTGGGCGATCGACAAACAAGCCTTTAAGACCGATCAGTTCGGCAAACCGATGATAGGGCACGTCCGGGATACGCTGCGACGCCTCGAACTTCGGGTCGCCTTCCATGACCCGCTGCTCCCAAGTAACTTGATTGAGATCCTGGTTGTTGAAGACGCAGATGATGAACCGGCCGTCCGGCCAGGACGACTTCCAGTATTTGGCGACGGTGATCAGTTCCGCCATGTTGTTCATCTGCATGGCTCCATCGCCAACAAGCCCCACCACCGGCCGGTCCGGGTGCGCGAACTTGGCGGCGATCGCGTAAGGGACAGCGGCGCCCATCGAGGCGAGGCCGCCGGAGAGCGATGCCATCATCCCCGGCCTGATCCTGACGTCACGCGCGTACCAATTCGCGCAGGATCCGGAATCGCTCGTCAGAATGACATTGTCCGGCAATCTCGGCGAAAGCTCCCATGCCACCAGTTGCGGATTGACTGGGTCGGCTTTTGTCTTGGCTCGCTTCTCCAGAAGTTTCCACCAGTCGGCTACGCTCTTCTCGATCTGTTTGCGCCACTTGTTTTTCTTCTGCTTCAACAATGGCAGCAGAGCCTTGAGCGTCTCAGTTGCATCGCCGACAAGATTGACGTCCATCGGATAGCGCAAGGACATCATGCCGGGCTTAAGATCGATCTGGACGCCTTTGGCCTGACCTTCTTTTGGCAGGAACTCCGAATAAGGAAAGCCGGATCCGACCATCAGCAACGTGTCGCAGTCCCGCATCAGGTCCCAGGAGGGTTCCGTTCCGAGCAACCCGATCGAGCCAGTTACCCAAGGGAGAAAATCCGGTAAAGCCGCCTTGCCGAGAAGCGCCTTTGCGGCACCCGCGCCAAGGCGATCGGCGATGTCGATCACCTCTTGCGTCGCGGCAAGGGCACCAGCGCCGACGAGGATTGCGACACGCTCGCCTTCGTTGAGGATATCGGCGGCCGCTTTCAAATCATCCGCGTGTGGAATAACCAACGGCTTGCGATAGCCGACGCCGGAATGCACCGTGCCGTGAGCGCGGGACGGTTCCTCATAAGGCATCTCCTGCAAGTCGTTCGGCAGGACGAGCGCCGTCACGGTTCGGTTTGCCAGCGCAATGCGAACGGCCCGGTCAACGAGGTGACGGACCTGTGCGGGCACGGCGGCCTGATGGACGAAATCTCCCGCCACATCCTTGAACAGCGAGGCAAGATCGACTTCTTGCTGGTAGTGGCCGCCGATCGCGCTACGCGCCTGCTGGCCGACAATGGCCAAGACGGGCTGGTGGTCAAGGCGCGCATCGTAAAGACCTGTCACGAGGTGCGTCGCGCCGGGACCGGAAGTTGCTATGCAGACGCCAAGTCCGCCAGAAAACTTGGCGTAGGCCGACGCCATGAACGCGGCCATTTCCTCATGTCGTGCCTGGACGAATTCAATCTTCCCATCCGCACGGTTGAGGGCCCCGAAGACGCCGTTGATGCCGTCACCGGGGTATCCGAACATCCGCCGTACGCCCCAGCCGTGGAGGCGCGAGATCAGGAAATCGCCAACGGTTTTAGACATGAGAAGAGCCTTTCGATCACGCTGGAAAGGGAATTAACCAGCGTGGCGACGTCCCGTTCCCAGCCTCGCCACTGTTCGCCGGCTCTTGGTCCGAGCCATCGGTCCGCCGAGCTCCTTATCGATCAATGGTGTTCACCGCTCCCAGAAGCTTCCCTGCCCGCCGGGGTTCAGCTCCCAGCGACACGCCGGGCGGCTGCCTCGGGATCATCGCGTGCCAATTCAGACGGACCTTGTTGCAGAGCCTGGTCTCGACCGACTTCCTTGCCAATCTTGTAAGCGGCATAGACGATGCCGAGACCGATCAAAAACCTGAACATGGAAAATCTCCTTCGGCGGGAAACCCAATCGTTGACGGGTGGTTCCGGGATGCGTGCGATGACATTGCGCGCGGGCAAGGGGTTTGGCCGAAGCCCCCGCGCCTATTCGCCCAATATGATCCCGGAAGCTATGATTTGAGCCGTGCGCCCTGTTAGCCTTCCGCGTTTCACGAGCGTGGGTTTGACATAGGGTTTTCTCGTCATCACAGATCCACTGTCGGAGATACGTTTACCTTGCCAAGGCGGCATTGCGGCCTAAACGGTCTTCGCGCGCCAGTGTTCCACAGACTCACATGGTTCTGCTGATGAACAAATGCGATATGCAACGGCTTGAGTTTCCGACGGGGACGAGGTCGATCTGAAATCGGCAGCCGAGGACGGGGTCGAGCGATGTGTCCGGGGCCTGAGGGTCACGTGCCCGCGGCCAAATCGGTGCCGGTAAGGTTGATTTCGCGCGGCGGATAGCAGGCAGCGGTCTTCCTTGCCTGACGCAAAAAGACCACCAGTGGAGCAGCAAGCCGCTCGACCTTCGTGCGTCCAGCCAGGAGGCAGAAATCGGCCACATCACCCCGTGACCGCCGAACGACGTCACACCAACTCCATTGCCGTTAGCGCGAAAAGTGCTGCCTGTAACTTATGAGTGGGAGTGGCTTGCAGCATTCCTTTTCCTTGTCGCGGCGGCCTTCTTCGCAGAGGCCGACCTCTCGGCCGCGGAACGAGATGCCTGGGCTTTGCCGCCCTTCTCTCCTCCCTTGTGAGCCGCGGGATGGCCGGTGTGCTTTCCACGTCCCGATCCGCCCTCTTTCTTGCCGCCGCCGTCATCCTTGTTTACCGTTGCCCAGGCACGACGTTCGGCTTCCTTTTCCGATACCCCGCGATGCTCGTAGCCCTCGGCTATGTGATCAGCTTTGCGCTCCTGCTTGTCAGTGTATTTCGACTTGTCGCCACGTGGCATCGTGACCTCCTGTTCTCTAACGGTTGCGAACGAACACATCCCGGTTTGGTTCCAGATTGCCAAGACATCCGAGCGCGATGCCGCTGGGCGATCGAATATCGACCAAGCCCCACCCTTGTCGGACTCTCGGCTGCCGCATCACCGAACCCGGCGTGGCCGATCGCTTCCAATCAGCTGCCTTGCAAATTCGCCCGTCCAGAAATGCAGCCATGCCCGGCGAGCACCGCCGACTTCACCCGGCAAGCACCAGGCGGTCCAACCCGCCGGAGCCCACAACGCGGCGGGGTCAATCGCTTCGTGACGTTTTTCGGCGGCGTGTGCGCCGCTTGGCGACGATTTTGAGCGGCACAGGCGGCGCCGAAGCCAGCGCGCCCAAGGCCGCCTGTACCATACCGGACGCGACGAAATCGGCGCTGATGTCCTTGGCCATATTGTCGGCGTCCTCCTTGTCGGCCCCGTCGAATTTGAACCATAGCGCGATCCCGACCCTGAGGTCCGCTTTGGCCCGCTTCAGTCGGCGCACCAGAAAGCGGGCATGCTTGACGGAATCCTGATTGAGGAAGCCGACCACCACTGTATCGACGCCGCCCAACTCAAGGCGACGAATTGTCGACGGCTCCAAGTCTACAAAGCTCGCCCTTGACACCGTGGCGCCCTGCACTTCCAACACCTGCGCCAGCATCGCCGCCGCCGCGTCGTCGAGTGGACCGCGGCCGCCAGCACAAAGCACCGTCAATCCCGAGCCATCCGGCAATTCGGCATAGCCATTCTTCGCGGCCTCATTGTCCTCGAGCGACCCCGCATCCTCGCCGACAACCGGGGCTTCCTCCTCGTCCATCTCGTGTTGAGCGCTGTCTTCGAGGTTCGCGACCAGCGTCAGCGCGCTGGCTGCGACCTGCTGAATCTGCTGGTCGTCCATTACGCCACGGACGCGGTCCTTCTCACCGAGCAGCAAGGCGGGCAGGGCCACCTTGTCGTAGAATTCGACCAGATAATTCTCCTCGAGAGTTTCCTCGGCATGGTCTGTTGCCTCGTCGGGATCGCCTGCCAGCAGCCGTTGATACAGCCGCGCGTGGGCGTCCAGTACCGGCTCGTTGCCGAACAGCACATCGAGGAATTCGAACTGCGGTACATGCCGGCCAAGCACCACCAGACAAACCGTGAGCGGTGTCGACAGGACCAATCCCAGCGGACCCCATAGCCATGTCCAGAAGATTGCCGCAACGATGATGGCCAATGGCGAAAGCCCCGTGCGCGATCCATACAGCCAAGGCTCGATGACATTCCCGGTAATCAACTCCATCACCACGAATAGAGCTGCCGTCCACAACACAAGCGACCATCCTGGCGCCACCGCCAGCGCAAGGAAGAGGGGCAGAAGCGCGCCGATCACGGGTCCGATATAGGGAACGAAACGAAGGGCCAGCGCCAGCAGTCCCCACAGGAGCGCGTTGGGGATGCCCAACACCCATAGCCCGATCGCAATTGGGATCGCGTAGATCAGGTTGACGACCAATTGCATCAGCAAGTAGCGCCCTACCCGCGAGCCGGCGTCCTGCAGCGCCTGCGTTGTCCGATGAAGGTCACCGTAGCCAACAAGGCGAATGAAACGGTCGCGTAGATCTTCCCGCTCCAGAAGCATGAAGATGACGACGATGACGATCAAGCCAGCTGACCCCAAAGGGCTGATCAGCGGACCGATGATGTTCTGGAGGATTTCGAGCGGCTTTTCCTTGGCAACGATTTCAACCGGCACCGGGTCGCGTTTCGGGGTTTGCGGGGAAGCTGGAAGCGAAGGCTCTTGCCTGTTGATCTCCTGGCCAACCCGCTCGACTACACTGCTCAATCTCGAGATCACGCCGCCGCCCACTCCGGTCTCTTTGAGAGAACGGACCTTGGTGAGGATGTTTGACTGGTAAAGCGAGATGTTCTGAGCGAGTTCGCTGACCTGCGAGGCGACAATAAAGCTGAACAGCGCCAGAACCGCGAATGCCCCGAGCACGCTCAGGATGACCGCGGCGAGGCGCGGCATGCCTGCCCGTTTGAGCGCCGAGACCAGAGGAGCGAGTGCAAAGGTCAGGAGCAGCGCGATCGCGATCGGCAAGAATACTTCTCGTCCGAAATACAACGCCGCAACAGTGGTTACGACGGTGGCGACGGTCGGCAACGCCGTGCGCCGACGCGCTAAGGAAAGGGGTCCTCCCAGTCCGGAACTGGGGGAGATGCCGTTACGATCGATCGCCAAGAAGTTCCTCCGCCTGCCCGCCACGATCATAAACGCTAAAGTGGGATATGTTTTCCATCAAATAGCGGTTTCCTTGGCGGGAATGAGGGCACATCGAGAACCATGTCTGTGGGTACGACGGCTGCGGCAATACACTCCCTATGGCTTTGCCCGACCGCAGCGAAAGCACCCGTCAGTACGCATCACAGGGCCGGCATCCTGAGCCCAACACTCAACCCGGCCAAATCGATGGCCCTCAAAACCAACACGCCGCACGTGCAAAAGCGAGCACCGACCTGGAACATCACGGGGCGCATGACGTTTGGCACCGTAATGCAATCAAGGAGGACCGTCTCATGGACTGGAATCGTGTCGAAGGAAATTGGAAGCAGGTCAAAGGCAAGGTCAAAGAACAGTGGGGCAAGCTTACTGACGACGACCTCGACCGTATTGCCGGCAAACGTGATCAACTCGAAGGCAAGATCCAGGAGCGCTACGGCATCGAGAAGGATCGTGTGCGGCGCGATATTGACGATTGGTACCGACGGCAAGACTGGTAGATATCGCCTGGCACGCCGTGTGAGCTTCTTCTTACCGGCGACCGGCATGGGAACGCTGCAGCCGACGCAACTCGCGTTGCATCCCGGAGCCGCGTTATGATGCGCTCACCTCCTCCGCTGGGCCGCCTCGCGACGCTCTCTACACCCCATTGCTCTTGCTGGCGCGCCGGGTGGTGTCAAGCGGCCGGCGTCCTCACTTGGCTAGCCGTTTTGAGTCCTTTAGGCTCCACATTTGCGATCGCTAAAAAAATGGTTTCGACCAAATCCTTGTCGTGGAAGGGTTTGCCGAGCAAGGGCACGTCCGCCGGTCGATCGGCGATCTGGCTAGCATCGGCATAGCCGGTTATGATAACCGCAGGCCAGTCGGAGCGCAGAGTGCGTGCGAAGCGGATGACGTCCACGCCCGATACGAGTGGCATGGCAAAGTCGGTAACGATGACGTCGAAATCATTAGGAGCGCGCTCGATCAACGCCAATGCCTCGGCCCCCCCTGCGGCGCAGGTCACATCAAAACCATGCTGACGAAGAGACTCGGCTGTCAGTTGCCGCAACGCGTTACTATCATCGATCAGAATGATCGATGGGCGCCTCGCGTCGGCGTCTAGGCGCATATATCCGACGTCGGTCTCGGCAGCAGGACTGTCTGGCTCCGCGACGGAGCGTGGCAGCCAGAGTTGCATGCTCGTTCCACGATCAACGACGCTGTCTATGCGAAGCGCACCGCCGGATTGCCTTATAAAGCCATAGACCGTACTGAGGCCCAGACCGGTCCCTTTCCCGACCGGCTTTGTTGTGAAGAAAGGTTCAATGACCTTGGCGAGAATATCAGGAGCTATGCCAGAACCTGTGTCCTTGACCGTCACAACGACATAGTCACCCGCCGAAACATCCGCCGAAGACCTCCTAAGTGAACGGTTGTGCGCTTGCACGGTTATCGTACCGCCAGAGGGCATGGCATCACGCGCATTGAAAACCAGATTCATTAAAGCCAGCTCGAGCTGTCCGGCATCGACGTGCACTGGCCACACCGTATCGTCGATTTGCCAGTCAAATCGCACCAACGCTCCCAAAACAGGTGCGACCAACCCGTTCATGCTGTCGCCCAGCACTGCCAGGCGCACCGCTTCCGGCTTTAGGGTCTGCCGTCGGGAGAAGGCCAGCATTCGCGTGACCAGGTCAGCTCCTTGTTTCGCGGAACGCCGCATCAAGTCGAGAATCTGCCGTGCTTGACCGTCCAATGTCGCGTGGCGTTCGAGCAATCCCAATCCACTGAGAATTGCAGCCAGCAGATTGTTAAAGTCATGCGCCAGGCCACCCGTCAGTTTGCCGATCGCGTCGAGACGTTGTGATTGTAGCAGTTGATCCTCGAGGCCACGCTGATCGGTAACGTCGAGCAGCGTCCCGAGGATTTCGGACTCGCGGCCGTCAGCGCCGTTCGACATGACGCCTTGATCAAGAAAGATGCGATACTCGCCGTTGGCGCACTTCCAGCGGAATTCGCACGTGTACGAGCCAGCCGTTTTGGCCGCCAGAAGTGCCTGCTCGAGCCGTGCCAGATCGTCGGGATGGACCCGCTTGAGCCCGAATCCTGGATCGGAAGTCAGATCCGCAGGCGAAAAGCCGGTCAAACGCTCGACACCTTTGGTGACAAAGCGCGTCGCAAAGGGCGGCTCGGCCGTCCGCGCGTGAAAGCAGACAGGCAGCGAACTCAGTATGGCATCCTGCCGTTCCTCTGCGCTGCGCAGAGCCCGTTCCGCCTGAAGCTTTTCCTTCTGCGCCTGCAGCGCCTGCGCCAGCAGTCCCTGCTCAATTCCCGCCTTCCGCTGGATTTCGATCGTCTTTTCGTGAAGCTCGACAAAAACCGCGACCTTCGAACGCAGCATGGTCGGATCAAATGGCTTGAACACATAATCCACCGCGCCGGCATCATAGCCGCGCAGCATATGGGCGTCCTCCTTGTTGATCGCGGTGAGAAAGATGATTGGCGTGCGTTTGGACTGTTCGCGCTGTCGGATAAGCGCGGCTGTTTCATATCCATCCAGCCCTGGCATGAGGACATCGAGCAGGATAACGGCGAAGTCTTCCTTCAGCAGAAAGCGTAGGGCCTCTTCGCCCGATTGGGCGCAGATGACGTCGCCGGTGGTCGCGAGCACTTCGCTGATTGCCAGCAGATTGCGCTCATCGTCGTCCACGGCGAGAATACGTGCCCGTGCCGGTCCTTCCGGCAGTTGGACGACCCCAGGTTTTCTTGCTCTGCTTCTTTGCAATTTTTGCATCGAATAGCCGTCAGTTCGCTGCCACGAGCATTTTTTCCGGGATGTCGCCGCGTGACCGGGAACGCCCAATCCAGACACGAAGCAGCGCCAGCAAGAGATCGAGATCGACTGGCTTGGCGATGTAGTCGGAAGCCCCCGCGTCCAGGCATTTTTGCCGATCACCCTTCATCGCTTTGGCCGTAACCGAAATCAGTGGGATGTGAGCTATCGAGGATGTGGTGCGGATTTGCCGCATCGTCTCGTAGCCGTCCATTTCCGGCATCATGATATCGATCAACGCTGCATCGACGTCAGGCGTCTGTTCCAGCAGCGCTATGCCGTCGCGGCCTCGTTCAGCGTGCAGAACTTGGATGCCATAGGTCTCCAGAACGCTGGTGAGGGAATAAATGTTGCGAATATCGTCGTCGACGATCAGAACCTTCGCCCCGGCGAGATCGGACCTGGCGTCCTGTTCTGTTTCGACCATGCTTTCTTCGCGGCCTTCTCCCGGAAGGGCCGCTGAAATATGCAGCGTCAACTGGGCGAAATTCTCGGCGCGCGGCGCATTCGCAAAAGCCGGATTCAGCGACAGGACCGGGTCAAGCGCATCGGGATGGGGGGCAAAGAACAAAAGTTTCGGCAAGGCTTCGCCGAATTGGCCGGTGACCTCGTCTAATGCCTGCGCATTGTCTTTGGCCGAGCGTCCAAACCCGAGCACGACGGCATCATACGAGGCGATCCCGATGTCGTCCGCATTTGCCGCGACCCGACCAACCGCGGTTACCGAGGTGACGCCGTCGCGGATCGCTTCGACCAGCGACAGCCGGCGATCCGGATCGGGGTCGGCGACCAGAACGCGGCGTTGGATGCGCAGCTTTCTGGAATGAATGTCCTGAAACACCTGCATCAGTTCATCCGATGATACGGGCTTAGTGGAAATGCTGGAGGCGCCCTTGCGCGCGAGGCTATTAATATCTCCCGCACCCGAGATAACGTGGACGGGGATTGTCCTCGTCTTCTGATCATGGCGTAACAGATCAAAAAGCACCCAGCCGTCGATATCCGAAAGCCCGAGATCAAGCGTAATGGCATCGGGAACCAGCTTGCGCGCCAATGCCAAAGTGCCGGAACCCGCGTTTGACAAGACGCCTTTCAACCCGGCCGAACGTGCGAGGCCAAGCAACAGGCCTCCAAAGGTCGGGTCGTCCTCAACGATCAGAACGACCCGATCGGTCGGCGAAATAGAATCGCGGTCATCGATTAACTCGGCCGAAGGTGGACTGTTGGGGGATGCTGGCGCCGCGACTTCGTCCGCCACAGGAAGCAAGGCCGATTGCACTGTCGCCATTCTGGGGCCGTCGAATGGGATAACCAGCGTGAACGTCGATCCTTTGCCCGGTGTGCTTTCGACGCGCAATTCGCCGCCAAGCAACCGAGCGATCTCCCGACTGATAGAGAGTCCCAGACCCGTACCGCCATATTTACGACTGGTGGTGCCGTCGGCTTGCTGAAAGGCTTCGAAAATAAGCTTTTGCTTATCCTCAGGTATGCCAATGCCGGTGTCGGTCACGGCAATCGCGAGAGCCTTTATCGGCTGCGCGGCGCCGTTGCGGCGGCCAGTTTTCTCGACCCGAAGGTTCAAACCGACCTCACCTTCGGAGGTGAATTTGAATGCGTTCGAAAGCAGGTTGAGGACAATCTGCTGCAATCGCTTCTCGTCCGTGCGGACAATATCTGGAAGGGCTGGGTCGATCGTTATGGTGAAGCCAAGTCCCTTGTCGGCCGCCAGCTGACGGAACGTGCGCTCCATATGCTGGCGCAGGTGTGACACCGGCATATCGTTGATATCGATGGAGACCGTCCCGGATTCGATTTTCGACAGATCGAGGATGTCGTTGATGAGGCTGAGAAGATCGGTTCCGGCGGAATTGATCGTGCGCGC
Source organism: Mesorhizobium sp. B4-1-4 (assembly GCF_006439395.2). Lineage (NCBI taxonomy): Bacteria > Pseudomonadati > Pseudomonadota > Alphaproteobacteria > Hyphomicrobiales > Phyllobacteriaceae > Mesorhizobium > Mesorhizobium sp. B4-1-4. Next base: position 387,187 of record NZ_CP083950.1, on the reverse strand, counting down.
GAACTCGACCTGCTTTTCGTTGAGATTGCCCTGCTGGTTGGTCGCCAGGAGATTTGAGAGAATAAGCAGTGAATTGAGTGGCGTGCGCAGTTCGTGACTCATATTGGCCAGGAACTCGGACTTGTATTTCGAAGTCAGCGCCAGCTGCTCGGCTTTCTCCTCCAATGCGCGTCGCGCCATCTCGATTTCGAGATTCTTGTTTTCCACCTGCTTCTTTTCGTTTTCGAGCAGCTGTGCCTTTTCCTGCAGCTCCTCGTTCGTGGCATGCAGCTCTTCCTGCTTCTTGGTCAGTTCAGTCTGGCGCGCTTGTAATTCCGAGGTCAGCAGTTGCGACTGCTTGAGCAGGCCTTCGGTGCGCATAGTCGCGGCTATGGTGTTGAGAACGATGCCGACGGACTCCATCAACTGGTTGAGGAACGACTGGTGGGTGTCGCGGAACTCGCCGAACGAGGCAAGTTCGATAACGGCTTTCACCTCATCTTCGAACAAGGCGGGAAGAATGATGACGTTGGCCGGCGAGGCGCTGCCGAGGCCTGATGTGACGCGCAGGAATTCCGGCGGGACATTGTCGAGCATGATTGCGCGCTTGTCGGCAGCACTTTGGCCGACCAGGCCTTCACGCAGGTCGAGGCGCTGCTTGATCGCCGCCTTGCTTTCAGCGCCATAGGACGCCGCCAGCTCGAGATAGGATTCCTCTTCGTCGCGATTGGTAACGTAGAACACCCCATATTGGGCGTTCACCAGCGGCGCGAGTTCGGACATGATGAGCCGCGAGACAGTGGCGAGGTCGCGCTCGCCTTGCAGCATCCGCGAAAACCGGGCGAGATTGGTTTTCAACCAGTCCTGTTCGGCATTCTTCAGCGTCTGATCCTTCAGGTTGCGGATCATTTCGTTGATGTTGTCCTTGAGCGCGGCAACTTCACCCGAAGCTTCGACGCTGATGGAGCGCGTCAGATCGCCCTTGGTGACCGCTGTCGAAACCTCGGCAATTGCACGCACCTGGGTTGTGAGATTGGCGGCGAGCTGATTGACATTGTCGGTCAGGTCGCGCCACAGGCCAGCCGCTCCTGGCACACGCGCCTGGCCGCCGAGCTTGCCTTCGATACCCACCTCGCGGGCGACGTTGGTCACCTGGTCGGCAAAGGTCGCGAGTGTCTCGATCATGCCGTTGATCGTATCGGCAAGGGAGGCGATTTCGCCTTTGGCATCCACCGTCAGCTTGCGTTTGAGATTGCCTTGCGCAACCGCCGTCACCACGTCGGCGATGCCACGCACCTGGTTTGTCAGGTTCGTCGCCATCAAATTGACGTTGTCGGTGAGGTCTTTCCAGGTACCGGCGACGCCTTCGACACGGGCCTGACCGCCGAGTTTGCCCTCGGTGCCAACCTCGCGCGCCACGCGCGTGACCTCACCGGCGAAGGAGTTGAGCTGGTCCACCATCGTGTTGATGGTTGATTTCAGCTCAAGGATTTCCCCCTTCACGTCGACCGTGATCTTTTTCGACAGATCGCCACGGGCAACAGCGGTCGTCACCTCCGCGATGTTGCGCACCTGCCCGGTCAGGTTCTCGGCCATCGAGTTGACGTTGTCGGTCAGATCTTTCCACGTCCCGGCAACGCCGCGCACCTGCGCCTGCCCGCCGAGCTTGCCTTCGGTACCGACCTCGCGCGCGACGCGGGTCACTTCCGAGGCAAAGGAATTGAGCTGGTCCACCATTGTGTTGATGGTGTCCTTCAGCTCCAGAATCTCTCCACGGACATCCACGGTGATCTTCTTCGAGAGGTCACCGAGCGCCACGGCCGTCGTCACCTCGGCGATGTTTCGCACCTGACCCGTCAGGTTGGCGGCCATGGCGTTGACGTTGTCGGTCAGGTCCTTCCAGGTGCCGGCAACGCCGCGCACCTGTGCCTGACCGCCGAGCTTGCCGTCCGAACCCACTTCGCGCGCCACACGCGTCACCTCCGAGGCGAACGAATTCAACTGATCGACCATCGTGTTGATGACATCCTTGATCTGCAGGATCTCGCCCAGGGCATCGACCGTGATTTTCTGCGTCAGGTCGCCCGTCGCGATAGCCGTCGCGACCTTGGACACATCGCGTAGCTGGACGGTCAGATTGCCGGCCATTGCGTTGACGTTGTCCGTCAAGTCCTTCCAGGTGCCACCGACGCCTTCGACATGAGCCTGTCCGCCTAGTTTGCCTTCCGATCCCACTTCACGAGCGACGCGCGTCACTTCCGAGGCGAAGGAGTTCAACTGATCGACCATCGTATTGACGGTGTCCTTGAGCTCCAGGATTTCCCCTTTGACGTCGACCGTGATCTTCTTGGACAGGTCACCGCGGGCCACGGCCGTCGTAACCTCGGCAATGTTGCGCACCTGCCCGGTCAGATTGGCGGCCATCAGATTGACGTTGTCGGTCAGATCCTTCCACGTGCCGCCAATGCCCCTCACCTCGGCCTGGCCACCGAGCTTGCCTTCGGTGCCGACCTCGCGCGCCACGCGTGTGACCTCCGAGGCAAAGGAGTTCAACTGATCAACCATCGTATTGATGGTGTCCTTGAGTTCGAGAATTTCGCCTTGCACCGCCACGGTGATTTTTTTGGAGAGGTCGCCGGAAGCAACCGCCGTCGTCACCTCCGCGATATTCCGCACCTGGCCGGTGAGGTTCTCAGCCATCGAATTGACGTTGTCGGTGAGGTCTTTCCACGTGCCGGCGACGCCACGCACCTGTGCCTGGCCGCCAAGCTTGCCTTCAGTGCCAACTTCGCGCGCTACGCGCGTGACCTCGCCCGCGAAGGAGTTGAGCTGGTCGACCATCGTGTTGATCGTCGATTTCAGCTCGAGGATTTCGCCCTTCACGTCGACGGTGATCTTCTTCGAGAGGTCGCCCAGAGCCACGGCGGTCGTCACCTCGGCGATATTGCGCACCTGGCCGGTGAGGTTCTCGGCCATGGAATTCACATTGTCGGTCAGATCCTTCCAGGTGCCGCCGACCCCTTCGACGCGTGCCTGGCCGCCGAGCTTACCCTCTGTGCCGACCTCGCGTGCCACGCGCGTCACTTCCGAGGCGAAGGAATTGAGCTGGTCCACCATCGTGTTGATGGTGTTTTTCAATTCGAGGATTTCGCCCTTGACGTCGACGGTAATCTTCTTCGACAGGTCGCCCGACGCGACGGCGGTCGTGACCTCGGCGATGTTGCGCACCTGCCCGGTCAGGTTGGTGGCCATTGCGTTGACATTGTCGGTCAGATCTTTCCAAGTCCCGGCGACGCCTTTCACGCGCGCCTGACCACCCAATTTGCCTTCGGTGCCGACCTCGCGCGCCACGCGCGTCACTTCCGAGGCGAAGGAGGCTAACTGGCCGACCATGGTGTTGACGATCTTGCCAATCCGCAGGAACTCCCCACGCAGAGGCCGGCCGTCAATTTCGACCATCATCGTTTGCGACAGGTCGCCCTTGGCAACGGCACCGATGACTCGGGCGACCTCGGCTGTCGGCTGGACCATATCCTCGATCAGATCGTTGACGGACCGGACACTTGATTCCCAACTGCCAGTGGCGTTGCGAACGCGACCGCGCTCACCAATGCGCCCATCCTTGCCGACAACCCTGCTGAGGCGCTCGAACTCACGCGTCACCTGATCGTTGAGGTCAACGATCTCGTTGAAGGTTTCCGCGATTTCGGAATCGACCCCCTTGTATGCGTTCTCGATACGGACGGAAAAATCACCGCGGCGGAAGGCTCTTAGAGAATTCAGAATGATTACATGGTCCAGTTCCCTTTTGGATGCCTGCACGGTCACAGCGCCCCTCCGATGCCGATGGATTGCGTTTGGATAGAAAGCCCCACGGCCAAGCTACATCTCGCCGCAAGCTTGAAAACGTGCCATTTGGATAATGGTTCCATGTCGCTTGGGGGGTGCGCACCGACTGAAAACCCACGTTCCGGCACGATTGTGGTTCTGACGTTCAGCCTCGGACGAACGTTTCCTCAACGCAACGCCGCCAGTTGTGAATCGGCGTGCAAAATTACTCATCCAAGGCAACGAAGCCGGAATCGCTGACCTACTGGTGTGGGGAAAGGCGGTAGCGGTCTAACGCCACCGTCATCAACCACACCAATCTCACCAGCCGATGCATCCTGTTCGCCCCCGAAGGGGTGACCTTCGGCCACCGCGTCACCATCGAGCCGACTTCGATGGCATTTTCCACAAGAGGGTTTGCGGCAAAATTGGCGCGATCTCTCCTGCTTCCGTAGTGCTTACGCACAAAAAGCGCGATGCCAATTGCTAAAATCGTTTTCTTCTAACTATCTGATGTTCCTTCGTAAATTTACGCTCAAGACAGAATTCGGCGCCGATTTTCGTAGGCTGTGGCAGGTCAACATTTTCTTCTGTCTGCTTCCGTGATCTCCTCACCGCCACCTCTTCGTTCCAACTGCCGATCAGATTGCCAAGTCATGATACTATGGCGTTATTTGCCGTCAGTTGCCTCGGTTGTGGAGCAAAACTGACGTCTTGCCTCAGACAGTATCGATCGGGAGCGACCGGTATCGCTTTCCAGTGAGACTGGCCAACGCGTTTACCACGGCCGGCGAAATGACTGGGGTGGCGGGTTCCCCAACACCCAGCGGGGCGTCATCGCTTGGCACGATATGGACATCGATCGCCGCCGGCGCGTCGGACATGTAAGGCGGCCGAAATCCATCGAAGTTCGACTGCTCAACCTCGCCGTCCTTGAGTGTGATGGCCGACGTGAGCTGAGTGAGACCGAAGCCGATCGCGCCCTGGCACTGCGCTTCGATGGAAAGCGGATTCACCGGCAGCCCGCAGGCGATGGCAACGGTAACGCGGTGGACCCTTGGCCGATTGTCGACGAGCGACACCTCGGCCGCACAGGCGATACCCGTATCCCAATAGTCGGCGCAGGCAATGCCGGCGGCATGGCCGGACGCAAGGCCATTTCGCCAACGGCTCTTCTCCTCGAGCAGGGTCAATGCATCGCGGACCTTGGTGGCCTCGGGATCGAGAAGCTTCAGCCGATAGGCGATGGGGTCGGCTTTGGCGCGAACGGCGAGCTCGTCGATCAGCGTCTCCATGACAAAAGTGTTCTGTGAGTGCCCGACGGAGCGCAGGGTGTAGACCGGCACGTTCACCGCCGGATGGTGTACCGACACCTCAAAGTTCGGAATGCGGTATTTGTTGTTCACCGCTCCCTCGATGACGAGCGGATCAACGCCGTCCTTGATGAAGGTCTTCTCCATCGCCGTTCCGATGATGAACGACTGGCCCACGGCGACGTGTCGCCAGGCCCATGGCATCCCATCGGCCCCGATGCCGATTTCGACGCGATGGGTGGTCATGGGACGGTAGTAACCGCTCCGCATGTCGTCTTCGCGCGTGTAGATGAGCTTGACCGGCGTGCCGCGCACGCGCTTGGCAATGGCCGCGGCCTCGAAGGGCACATTGCCGTCGAGCGGGCTGCGCCGGCCAAATCCGCCGCCGGCAAAGACCACATGCAGTGTGACTTGGCCGGGATCCAATCCGAGCGCCTGGGCGAGCACGCCTTGGTCAAGCGTGGCAAATTGGGACGGAATCCATGCTTCCGCGCGGTCGCCGTCATAGCGAAGCGTCATGTTCAAGCACTCGAGCGCGGCTGCGGCCAGATATGGAAGTTCATAATCCGCGACAATGCGCTTGGAGGGTTCTGTCCGGGAAAGCGCGGTCTTGTCGCCTCGGCTGAGAGCGACGTTTCCCGGCGTTTTGGCGAGGGCCTGATACCTGGCGCGCAATTCGTGGCTGTCGGCGCGCTCCACGCCTGAGAAATCCCAGTCGATCTTGAGCTGGTCCCGTGCCTGTTTCGCGCTCCAGAACCGATCCGCGACCACAGCCACGGCGCTCCCCTTGACGAGGGGAATTTCGAACACGTCCCGCACACCGTCCATCGAGCGGACCGCCTGCGCGTCGAACGCCTTGACCTTCGCCCCGAATACCGGCGGCCGTGCGATGAGCGCGATCTTCATGCCTGGAAGGTCGATGTCGAGCGCGAATTTTTGCGACCCATCCGTCTTCGGGCGGCTGTCCATGCGGCGCGTCGGCTTCCCGACAATCCGGAAGTCGCCAGGGTTCTTCAACACGACCTGCTCCGGCACAGGCCTGCGCGAAGCATCGTCCGCGAGTTCGCCATAACCTGCTGACTGGCCGTTTGGACCATGGACCACGCCTGCTCCCGTGCGGCATTCGTCCGGGCGCACCTTCCATCGATCGGCGGCCGCGCCCACGAGCATCGCGCGGATGCGAGCGCCGAACTCGCGGTGCTGTTGATAGCCATAGCGCACGGACCACGAACCGCTCGTGCTCTGTATCCCGAGCGGTGGCGCCTTGTAGGCATCTCCCGCCGGGGCAAGCTCGGCGCTCACTTGGGACCAGTCCGCATCGAGCTCTTCGGCTACGATCATCGGCAGTGATGTGAGCACGCCCTGCCCCATCTCGATGTGCCGCACAGCGATCACGATCCGCCCGTCGGGTTTGATGCGGACATATGCGTCGGCTGGGGCTGGTGGCGCCCCGGCATCCTGCGCGAGCGCGGGAAGATCGAAATGCAGCGAAACCAATAGTCCGCCCGCGGCAACTGCCGATGCGCGCAGGAAGGTGCGGCGGCTCAAATGACCCTTGTCGGGCTGGTATGCGAACCGCATGGTCCGGCTCCTTTGCTAGATCAACCGTGTCGAGGCGTCCTGGATGGCTGCGCGGATGCGCACATAGGTGGCGCAGCGGCATAGATTCGTCATCGTTCCCTCGACATCGGCTTCCGACGGTCGAGGCGTCACCTTGAGGAGCGCCACGGCGGCCATGATCTGGCCGCTCTGGCAATAGCCGCACTGCACGACATCCTTCTCCACCCAGGCCTCCTGCACGATGCGACCGACACGATCGCCGCCGATGCCTTCGATTGTCACCACCTCCTGATCGCCGACGTCCGAGACCGGCAAGCCGCAGGAGCGGGTTGCTTCGCCGGCAAGGTGCACGGTGCAGGCGCCGCACAGGCCGATGCCGCAACCGTATTTGGTGCCTGTCAGCTTCAGCTCTTCGCGCAGAACCCAGAGCAGAGGGGTCGATGGATCAACGGTTACGTCCCGGCGCTGCCCATTCACCGTGATCTTGTATGTCGCCATCGAGGTTCTCCGCCGTATGACGTCGAGGTTGGTGCCGAGCCTTGACGGCTTGAGGCATCTCGCAGCCTATGGCGCGACGCTGACGATCGAAATGACATAAATCCCAGAAAAACTGCCGCCAACGCCGTGAGACATGGGCCTCGCCCAACCGCGCCTATCGCTGACGTTGCAGTTGCCGCGAATAAAGCATCGAGCATCGTTGCCGGGCGCTGATACCGACATCATTCGGCACCCGACCACACGGCAGCCAGAGGCAGATGAGGTGCTGGAGTGGTCGGCTTGCCAAGCCCCGTTCGCTACCAAGTCCGCTCCGGGAAGTGCGCCCCTCCGCTGACCGCCGCGCGAAGGAATGGGCCGTGCAGCAGGTTGTACGGAAAACCGAGCTCGATCGCGCTCGCCGCATCCAGCCGCCTCATCTGTTCGGCGCTCAAGCTGACGTCGAGGGCGCCGAGATTGTTTTCCAGTTGCTGCAGCGTGCGCGCGCCGAGCAGCAGAGCCGTCACCCCGGTATTGGCCGTGACCCAGGCCAGCGCGACCTGCGCCGACGACCGACCGGTTTCCCGGGCGATCTCGCCGACGACATCGGCGATGGCAAGGCTGCGTTCCGACAGGGAACCGTGGGCGCCGGCAACCGCCTTGCGCGACCCCGCGATGCCGGTCTGCGAAGCGCCGAGATCGGCGCGGCTGTATTTGCCCGACAGGACGCCATTGGCGAGTGGCGCCCAGGGCATGAAGCCCATACCCATCTCGTTGGCCATCGGGATCAGGTCGCGTTCCGAGGTGCGTTCGACCAGGCTGTATTCGCTCTGCAGCGCGACGAAGGGCGTCCAGCCACGCAGGTCGGCGATTGCCTGCATCCGAGACGCCTGCCAGGCGGGAATATCCGAAAGGCCGAGATAGAGCACCTTGCCCTGCCGCACGAGATCGTCGAGCCCGCGCAGGATCTCTTCGACCGGGGTCAGCCCCTCCCACTGATGGACATAGAGCAGGTCGATATAGTCGCTTTTCAGCCGGCGCAGGCTTTCCTCGACCGAAGCAACCATGCTCTTGCGATGATTGCCACCCGAATTCGGATCGCCCGGATGCGTCGCCATCGTATATTTGGTCGAGATCACCAACCGGTTGCGCTTGCCCTCGGCGAATTCGCCGACAAGGCGCTCGGAGGAACCGTTGGTGTAGGCGTTGGCGGTATCGACGAAGTTACCGCCGCGATCGACATAGGCGTCGAATATGCGCCGAGCCTCGTCCTGTTCGGCACCCCAGCCCCAATCGGAGCCAAAGGTCATGGTTCCCAGGGCAAGCGGGGAGACGCGCAGGCCGGAACGGCCGAGCAGGCGATAGGTAGCAAGGTCAAGTGATTGGGTCATGGGGTGAACCTCCAGGAACGAGTGAAGTTATGGGACTGAAGATGCACCGTCGCGGCCGGTAAAATAATCCTCTATAATCCTGATGGGTCAGTTAGAGAACGATGCATAATGCGAGGATCAGACTTTGCCGAACTGAAGGCCTTCGCGGCAATCGTGGAGCACGGAAACTTTGCCCGCGCAGCCAACCATCTCGGCTTGTCCCCATCCGCTCTCAGCCAGACTATACGCCTGCTCGAAAGCCGGCTCGGTGCCCGGCTGCTCAACCGCACGACACGAAGCGTGGCGCCGACCGTAGTCGGCCAACGGCTTTATGAGCGGCTGGGGCCAATCCTGCTGGAACTTGATTCAGCGGTGACCGAAGCGGTCGACGCGACCGGCCGTGTGGCCGGTCTGCTGCGCATCAATGCGCCTGGCTATGCTGCGATCATGCTGATCGCGCCCAGGCTCGGGCACTTTCACAGGGCCTATCCGGACGTGGTGCTGGACGTCGTCTCCGATGACAGCCTCAGCGACATCGTCGCCGGGCGCTTCGACGCCGGTATCCGCGCCGGCGAGCGGCTCGAAAAGGACGTCGTGGCCGTTCGGCTGACGCCGGACATGGAGATGATGGCCGTCGCGTCGCCCGACTATCTGAGTACGCGAGGGATCCCGAACACACCGGCGGACCTGCACGCCCATGCTTGTATCAACTGGCGCTACCCCGGCAGCGGCGCGGTCTATCGTTGGGAGTTCGAGAAGGACGGAAAGGCGTTCGAGATGTCGGTCGACGGACCGTTGACCTCGAACATGCAGGAGGTGGTGCTGGATGGCGCGCTTCAGGGTCTCGGCATCCTCTATACATTCAATGATCATCGCATTGTGCGTTCAATCGAGGAAGGACGCCTCCAACGAGTCCTGGTGGATTGGTCGCCGACCTTTCCCGGCCTCTTCCTCTATTATTCGAATCGCCACTCACCGACGCCGGCATTGCGGGCCTTCATCGACTGCCTTCTGGATCGAAATTCGTAAAGCGGGGTCAGTTCGTATCGACGCGCCATCGGAAGGGGCACGCAAATCGCATGCGAGCCGCTCACGACGAGCGCTGGTCCTTGCGGGCACTCGTGCGGTTCTTATTGACCGCCAGGAGACCTGCTCTCCGCCGCCAGCCTCGCCACTGCCAGCAATCCACCGATGACCGCCATGTGTTCGATGGCGAAATCCAAAGAGATCGCGCGGTCGGCGCCCACTTGGTTCCAGAAGTCGTGGGCGACCGGAATTGTCAGCGCGACGAAGCCACTCAGCGCGATGGCGCCAAGCCATTTATATGGACCGACGATCAACATGGCGCTTCCGAGGAGCTGGACCAGGATCGTCGCTGCTGCATAAGGTGCTGGCGGCGACAGATGGAAGCGTGTCATCTCCGAAATCGCGCTATTCCAATCGCCTAGCTTGCTCAGCCCGCTTATCCAAAACGGCGAACTGACGAGTATGCAGAGCAGTCGCAGCGAGACACTGGAAAACAGTCGATGGCTTGATCTAGCGTTCATGCCGAAATCCCTCTTTGGTTCCTGGCGCTGCGCCCGATCTTGAGCGTGGGATCGGGCGCAGTCGACCGTCAGGAACGGTGCGGGAGGAGCTAGGAAGCCTTCTTGGCAGGGTTTGCGGTCTGGGCCTCGTAGCTGTCCATCAACAGGCTGTAGCTGTGATAGTGATCGCGGATGACCGGCCCGAACTCCTGAGCGGTCGGCAGCCTCCAGTCGCGCTGCAGCTCGAATCCAACGGTTGTCCAGTTGATGGGGGTGACCCCGTGATCCTGCATTCTGGCAATGGCAAGGTCGCGAAGGGTCTCGTCACTCCCGCCAGAGGCGTCGACCACGCCATACACATTGTAGCCCGCCTCGACCGCCTGCATGGCGGGGAAGGCGAGGCATACATCGATGGTGACACCGGCCATGATCAGGTTCTTGCGGCCCGTTTTCTCGACCGCGGCCAGGAATTCAGGATCATCCCACGCACTGATGATCCCTTGCCGCCGAATCAGCGGGGCGTCGGGGAACATGCTCAGCACCTCGGGGATAAACGGGCCGTTGGGACCTTGGTCAAGGCTCGTGGTCAGGATGGTAGGCAGGTTGAAGGCTTTGCCGAGCTTCGCAAGCCCCAGAACGTTGTTGCGGTATTCGGCGGGTGAATAGTCATGCACCAGCTGCAATATTCCCGACTGATGGTCGATCAGCAGAAGTGCCGCGTTGTCTTTAGTGAACCTGGACTTTGTATAGCTGTTCGTAGTCATTGCTGTTTGCTCCTGTGGATGGATGTTACGGTGAACGGAATTTGGACCCGCGCCGGGTGGAACAGTAGACTCGCATTTGGAACTCCAGCGTCTTACATTTGGAACGATGACCGACGCCGTTGACCTCTCCGGGATGGCCCTTTTCGTAAAGATCGTGGAGTGCGGCTCCTTGAGCGCCGCCGGCCGCTTGCTCGGTCTTCCCAAGGCGACGATCAGTCGCCAGCTTGCGCTGATGGAGCAGCGCATGGGGGCGCCGCTGCTCCTGCGCTCGACGCGCGCACTCAGTCTCACCGACACCGGCCGGCGTTACTTTGAGCGGATCCGTCCGATCGTTCACGATGCCGAGCAGGCCCAGGTCGAGGCGCTTGCGGAACATGCCATCCCGAGTGGAACGTTAAAGATCGCCGCCCCTATTGCTTACGGCCAGCATGTCCTCGCGCCGAAACTCTTCACATTTCTGCAGCGCTATCCGGAGGTACGCATCGACCTGCACCTCAGCGACGAGCTCGTGAACGTAATCGCCGGCGGCTTCGATCTTGTGATACGGCTTGGCCAGCTTGGCGACAGCGATCTGGTGAGGCGTCGGCTTAGGCATGTCGACAGGAAGCTGGTCGCCTCGCCCGACTATCTCGATCGCGCCGGAACACCTCGGACGGTGGCAGAGCTTGCCAGCCACCGTGGCATCCTCACGCGCACGGATCTCGATCACTGGACGATCGATGATCAGTCGATACGCATCCCGTGGAAAATCAGTACCAGCAACATGCACGTAACCCGCGATGCGGCGTGCGCAGGTCTGGGCATAGCCCTGTTGCCTGGCTATCTTGCAGACGTCCCTATCGCCGAGGGAAATCTTGTCCGAATCCTTCCTGAAAGTCGCCTTGATCAGATTGAGACGACTGCACTGCAGGCGCGCTCGGTTACACCGTCCATCGCCGTAAAAGCGCTCATAAAGCACCTTGTCTGACCCCGACAGCATTGTCGCTGCCGTGAGACGCCATCACCAAATCCCAGCCCTCGCTCTGTCTGATTCGTTGCGTCCTGAACCCGGACCGAGGTCCGCGCTCAGCCTTGCTGTCTTCAGTCGAACCTGGTCCGCTCCTGTGCGATCAAGGCGCCCCCACCCTGCGGGCCGTTGCCTCCGGCTGCGACGTGAGGATCGCCACCGTCCAACATTTCTTCGGCAACAAGGCAAAACTCTTCGAGGCCGTCATCGACTCCATTACGCATGACTACAACGAAGCCTTTAGCCGCCTCGAAAGCGAGACTCTCGGCAATGCAGAGACCAAGCTTCAGCGCATGCTGCATTTCCTGATCGAGGACAACAAGAACGCCCACACCGCCGGGTTCTTCTACGAACTCTGGAACCTAGCGCATCGCGATCCCATCGCCAGCAAAGCGCTGGATCCGCTGTGCGACGAGCAGCTTGTCCGCTTCCGCGATCTGATCCTGCGCATAAGACCGGAACTCTCCTTCGACGCCGGGCTGCAACGCGCTGCCGTCATCATGGCCGCTACGGATGGACTGCTGCTGACGGTTGGCTACGGTCGGAGTCCGCCGGAAGCGCTTCGAGGGTCGGGCCAGGATCGCCTGGTGGATATTTTGATGCACGTGGCAACGGCACAGGCCTGAGGACATCCTGCCCGCTATTTGAGGGCCGTTTGCCGTGATCGCGCCTGCATGACGAAGGTGGAAAAGTGGGCCACGTCGGCGTCGCTTGGTTCCTGCCCGGTGAAGCTGCGCAGATAGGCCGCAAGATGGCCAAGGCGAGTCTCCGCCGGCTCCTTCACGTCGAGCACATAGTAGCCTATTTGCATGTAATAGAGCACGCGGGCGCGAATGAGAGCGTCTTCTTCACTGTAGCCATGACGCAGATAAAGATCGCGTATGGCGCCCAGTCTCTCATCATCCGCCGTGTCAATGATCCTGCGCACTTCGGCGGAGCGGCGTGCCCACTCGCGCACAGCGAAATCGAAGCGCGGGTCGAACAGGCTCTCGTCCGCCCAGCACTCAAAGACGTTCATTACACCGCCTATGATATTCTGTGCAGGCCTTGCCGCCCGTTCGACTATTGCCCTGGTGTTGGTGTCGCGCCAATGCTCCAGCAGACGATTCAACAGATCCTGACGGTTCTCGAAATAATGGTAGAAGCTCGATCGCGACACGCCTAATCTCTCGCCTACCTGCAGGACGCGTACGCTTTCCACGCCCTCGGTGACCAACACCTCCAGAGCCAGATTGATCCAATCCCAGCGGGTCACCTTGATGTTGCCGGGGGTGGGCTCTTTCTGCGGCATCAGCTTGATCATCACTGACGAATGACACAGCCCAAAACATCGCGCAAGGAGTTACTGGACATAGCTGTCCAATCATTGTACATATATGTCCAATGGTGATCATCCTGATCTTGGGAGGCAGGATTGAAGTCACACTACCGAGCAGTCGCAATGGGAGGCAGGGTCGCTGGCGCTTTGGTGTCGTATCGCCTCGCCAAGCCCGGTGGGACGGATGTGGTCCGGATCGGTCGGGCTGAATTCGCAGCTGGCTCAACATGCCATGCGGCCGCTGGCTTCCACGTTTTGAAATGCCGATCCGAACGCCGCCGCTTTCGACGAGCCGCTGGTTCTCGACCTTTCGAACTTCGGCACTTCGACGGAGACCAGTTCGCGCACGGCAACCGAACGCGCCAACGGCATCTGGAGCGGACGCTCGAGGGTTTCCTGTGGCCGCTGCCTCGGCCGAGATCTCGGATGGGTTCATTGCGAGCCGCATAGAAGAGGACGGCGCCATGCCCGTCTCCTGACGGGCATGGCGGACGAAACGGGCCTGATGGCCAATGGGAGGAAGAAATGGGCTTTCTGACACGCAACGACAAACCTGTTCCCGAAACTGTCCAGCGGATGGCGGTGGAGGCCGCTGAGGGACGCATGGATCGCCGCGAATTCCTGGCACTCGCCAGCGTCTTCGGGCTTTCGACAGCCGTCGCCTACGGCATGATCGGTCTCGCGGCCCCGGCGGCGGCGGCACAGCCGAAGAAAGGCGGCGTCATCAAGGTGGCCATGCTGGTCAAGGAGATGAAGGATATACGCAGCTTCGACTGGGGCGAAATGGGCAACATCGCCCGCCAGGTCCTGGAGCCGCTTGTCAGATACACGAAGGATTTCACTTTCAAGCCCATGCTTCTCGAAAAATGGGACGTGAACGACGATGCGACCGAGTACGTGCTGCATGTGCGCAAGGGCGTGAAATGGAACAACGGCGACGATTTCAACGCCGACGACGTCATCTTCAACCTCGAACGCTGGTGCGAAAAATCTGCGGAAGGCAATTCCATGGCCGCGCGCATGGCCAGCCTGATCGACCCGGCGACGGGCAAGGCCCGGAACGGCGCCATCGCCAAGGTCGATGACCATACGGTGAAGCTGACGCCGTCGGTGCCGGACATTTCCATCATCCCCGCCTTTTCGGATTATCCAGCCCTCATCGTGCATCGCGACTTCGAGAAGATGGGTTCGGATTTCGTGAAGAACCCGATCGGCACCGGACCGTTCGAACTCGTCTCCTACGAAACCGCGGTGCACGCGGTCTACAAGCGGCGCGAGAACGGCGGGCCCTGGTGGGGCGGCGAGGTTCATCTCGACGGCATCGAATTCATCGACTACAGCAACGACCCCAACGCCATGATCAGCGCCTTCGAGGCGGGTGAAGTCCATACCAACTATGAGACCACCGGCGACTATGTGGCGATCCTGGACAAGATGGGGCTGGTGCGCAGCGAGATTCTGACCGCCGGCACACTTACGGCCCGCATGAACGTCAACAACAAGCCATATGACGACCAGAGGGTGCGCAATGCCGTGCAACTCGCGGTCGACAATGGAGCGGTGCTCGAACTGGGCTACAACAATCTTGGCGAGGTGGCGGAAAACCATCATGTGTGCGGCATCCATCCCGAATACGCGCCGCTTCCCAAAGTGGAGAGGAATATCGAGAAGGCGAAAGCGCTGATGGCCGAGGCCGGTCAAGCGGACTTCGAGCATGAGATCATCACGGTCGACGAGGATTGGCAGAAGAACACTGGCGACGCGATCGCGGCGCAGATGCGCGAGGCGGGCTTCAAAGTGAAGCGGACTGTTCTGCCAGGCTCGACCTTCTGGAACGATTGGACGAAATATCCCTTCTCGCTCACCGTCTGGTCGATGCGGCCGCTCGGCGTGCAGGTGCTGGCGGTTGCCTACCGCTCTGGCGAAGCTTGGAACGAGTCCGGTTTCTCGAACAAGGAATTTGATGAGAAACTATCTCAGGCGATGGCTACCCCCGACGTAGAGAAGCGGCGCGCGATTATGAAGGATGTCGAGAAGATCCTTCAGGACTCCGGTGTCCTCGTTCAGGCTTACTGGCGCAAAATCTTCAATCACTCTGCACAGGCGGTGAAGAACTATAGCACCCATCCCATGCAGGAAACGATCTTCGAAGAGGTATGGCTGGAAACCTAGGTGAAGCTCACATCGAGCGGCACGGGCTGTCCGTCATAGACACGACCATAGTGTCCGCCCCGATCAACTACGCCGATACCGTTGCCCCCAGATGCAAGGAAACAAAACGTGGCCACACGCTTGACCGAGGAAAGGCATATCGTCCTTGCTGTTTATCCGGGTGTATCGCTGTTGGATCTGGGCGGACCGCTGGAGGCTTTCCGCGTGTTCTCGGAGTTCGGAGGCGAGCACCGCATCCGCTACAAATGCACCGTTGTTTCTTCGCAAGGCGGCCAGGTAGCCACCGCCGACGGAGTGCCGCTTGTCGCTCAATCGATCAAATCCCTCTATCGTGTGAAGATCGATACGCTGATCGTGCCCGGGGCGTTTCTGGTCGATGACGTCACGCGTGATGTCGATCTCATCAAATGGGTGGCAAAAACAGGCCCGCGATGCCGCCGCGTATGTTCCGTCTGCGTCGGCAGTTTCTTGCTCGCCGCGGCAGGCCTGTTGAAGGGTCGACGCGCCGCCACTCATTGGATGCACGCGAAATTGCTTGCCCAACGGTATCCCGAAATAACCGTGGAACCCGACGCCATTTTTGTCCGCGACGGACGTGTCTGGTCGTCTGCCGGAGTGACCACAGGTATTGATCTGGCCTTGGCACTGATCGAGGACGATTGCGGTCGCGAGGCGGCGATGAGCGTAGCGCGGATGCTTGTTGTCTATCTCAAACGCGCCGGCGGTCAATCGCAGTACAGCGCGCTTCTCGCGACTCAAGGAGAAGCGGATTCTGATACGTTCATCGAACTCGACCGTTGGATCGCCGAGAATCTCACCACCTCGCTGAATGTCGAGGCCCTGGCGGATCGTATGCACATGAGCTTGAGGAATTTTACCCGTGTTTACACCCAAAAACGCGGGCGCACTCCCGCCAAGGCGGTTGAAGCAATACGCCTCGACGCCGCGCGACGCCTTCTTGAAGAAAGCGACGATCGGATCGAAGGGATAGCCGAGACTTGCGGATATCGGGGCGAGGAGCAAATGCGGGCCGCGTTTGTGCGCGTGCTAAACATTCCGCCTCGTGAGTATCGCCGCCGCTTCGCCACCAGGAACAGATCGGTGGAGAGGTCAAACGAAGCCGGCGACGGCTGCCAACTCAATTCGCAATGATCCGGCTGTCTTTTGCGTAGTTGGTCGGTTCAAATCGTCGCCGCGACAGTCACCGAGCGACTTTTGTCGCCTATTTTTCAACACCGCCTGCGGCGGCAATAGGGCCTTTACGCGGTTCGGAGCGAGCTCATTGCAATCGAGACACCTGCTCACTGTTGTGCTCCCAGAGCCTCTATTTGACGGGGTTGGCCCGGGCCCAACGGTGTCGATTACGGCGTGGTGAAGCCTCCATCCACGGCATGAACAGTGCCTGTCGCGTAGCGGGAATCATCGGACAGCAAGAAAGCCACGAGCCCGGCTACGTCCTCCGGTGTGCCGTGGCGACCGAGCGGCACGGTCTCGGCGAACGTCTTGTCGGACCCTGCGAACACTTCCTCGGCAAGCTTGAATGTCATGGATCCTGCTATTGGACCCGGAGCGCATGCATTGACCCTGATGCCGCGGTTCCCAACTTCGAGGGCTGCGGTCTTCGTCATGCCGACAATTGCATGTTTAGAGCCGACATAGGCGACGATGCCGGGGCCGCCGACGACGCCAAGCGCGCTCGACATGTTCACCACTGATCCTCCGTCGCGCATTCGCGGAAAAATGTACTTCATCCCGAGAAAGACTCCGCGAACGTTGACAGCCATGACCCGGTCAAAATCCGCTTCGGGAAAGTCGACAATTGGACGAACACGGGTCTGGATGCCGGCATTGTTGACGAACCCGTCGATCGCACCCCACAGCGAGAAGGCCTTTTCGGCGTACGCTTTTACCTGCTCGGTGTTTGTGACGTCGGCGACAAAGGACTCCAACACGCCCGGCGGCGGCGAAATCTTGTCCAGCTTGGTGCGTTCTTCCTCGCGCTCCACCACGGCGAGCACGTTTGCTCCCTCCGATATCAGCCGCTCGGCTATTGCCAGACCAAGGTCGCCGCTGGCGCCTGTAATGACGATGTTCTTTCCCGTGAAGCGCATCTTATCCCCCGTGATCGGCTGTCGATCTCTGTCCGTCATGCGTCCCAGGCTCGCGTCGGGAACGCCGAAATCATGGAAAATCTGCGCAACTCGACGTCGCCGGTGATCAGTGTCGGTGCTGCTGCCAGGAACTCTCGGACATGTTTCGCATGCATGTGGGCGTCCAATCCGCTGGCTGTTTTCCAGTTTTCGTAAACGAACCAAACATCGGGATCCTCGACGGACTGGTGCAGGTTGTAGGTCAGACACTCCGATTCGCTCCGTGTAGGCTCGACAAGGGCCATCAGCGCAATCCCCAGCTCATTCGTCCGCCCTGGGCGAGCGCGGAAGAATGCGAGATTTGTGACCGTGCTCATCTTCTTCGACCCTTCCGAAATCACTGGGCGTCACTTGGTAAGGATCTCGGCCAGGCGCTCACCAATCATTATGCTGGGCGCCTGGGTATTGCCGGTGATGATGTCGGGCATGATCGACGCGTCGGCGATGCGAAGATTGTCGACGCCATAGACCTTCAGCTTTGAATCCACGACAGAAGCATCGTCTTGCCCCATCTTGGCGGTGCTCGTGGGGTGATGCATGGAGGTCGCGCCGTCGCGAATGAGATTGTCCAATTCCTCCCCAGCACGATCACCGGGCAGAAGCTCCCGCTTCACAAATGGCTTCATCGCTTCGGAATTGCCGAGATCGCGGGCCAGTTGCATGCCCCGTCGCAAGGCCGCAAGATCGCGCGGGTCCGACAGGAAGTTCGAGTTTATTTCCGGCGCAGCGCGAGGATCGATCGATTTAAGTTTGAGAAAGCCACGGCTCGCCGGGCGAACCAGGCCAGGTGCAATCGTCCAGGCGCCGTTTACGGCATATTGTGCGGTGACTTCGGAGACATAGGGAACTTCGATCTGGAATATATGAAGATCGGGAGTGGCCAAATCGGCGCTGCTTTTGACGAACAGATTGGCTTCGGCGGCATTGTTACGGACCACCATAGGCTCGTGTGGTTCCCATAGCGCGGAGCCGATAATGGGATGGTCTTGAAGGTTCCGTCCAACGCCGGGCAAATGCGAAACCAGTGGAATCCCGAACCGGTCCAGTTCGGCACGATCGCCGATACCGGAGAGCAACAAGATCTTCGGTGTTTGAATGGCGCCCGCCGAAAGAACCACTTCCCGTGAAGTCGCTACCCGGTGAATTTCACCCTGCCATTCGAATTCGATCCCGGTGACCGCGTTGCCATCGGCCAGCAGGCGGTAGACGAACGCGTTCGTCAAAACCGTAAGGTTCTGTCGGTCCATCACCGGGTAAAGATAGGAAGCAGCAGTATTCAGGCGGCGGCCGTCACGGATGCGGACGTTCGAGATGGCAGCGCCTCCGGAACCTTCCTGCATGACGCCGTTCTGATCTTCAAAGACAGGTATCCCCAAGGATTCAGCCGCCTTCAGGAAGGCCGGCGCGAGGGGGTTGGGGTCCGGTGCCGGTTGGACGAAGACTTCTCCGCCCTGGCCACGGCGTTCCGGGTCGGGTTCACCATGCCAGTCCTCGATGCGCTTGTAGATTTCCAGCACATGCCGATAGCCCCAGTCCGCATCGCCCGCTGCACTGGCCCAGGAGTCGAAATCATGTTTGTGGCCGCGTGCCCACACCATGCCATTGATGCTCGTTCCGCCACCGAGCGCCTTGCCGGAGGCGTGCTTGATCGAGCGGTGGTTGACGCCAGCGCTCGGCGTGGCTTCGTACGCCCAATCAACGTCGGTGCCCTGGTTGAGGTACCAGGATTCGGTCATGAGGATTCCTGGCCTGAGGTCATCGCCGCCTGCCTCAAGCAGGAGCACGTTGTTAAGACTATTCTCGGCCAAGCGGCGAGCCACCGCAGCGCCCGCGGCGCCGGCCCCCACCACGATGTACTCGTAACTCTTCCTCAGTCGAGATCGGAGCGCGGTCTGGTTGGCTCCAATGGCCATAAACTTCTGTGCCGCCTGGTCGGCGTCCGGGCCCGGCAGGCCCAGTTGCGTCGCGCCGTCCAGGAAAACCCGACGATCGATTTGTCCCGTGACCAGTTGGCCTTCCAGCAGAGCAAGCCGGACAGCGTTCGACGCATTGGAAATTTCGTTCATGGCTCCCTCCCCAATTGAATGGCAGGCGGAAAACTGGAGCCAGCGATCGGATTGGGTGCGAAAGCGCCGCTCTGTCATCTCATGAGGGAATATCCGGCTTCACGGAGGTTCGCCGCAATGACAACTATCCCACAAAAACTGCCACCCGCGAGGCAGCCGCCGATCACCGCAGGGATCGCTGAGCGGCCTTTCGATGCCAGAATGGCACCAAGTGTTTGGTCTGCGGGGTCATTACAGCTATTTCCAGGAAGACAGGGCGACCGCTCACGCGGCCGCGCGGGCTGGCGCGCCTTCCGCGGCCCAGTCATTCAGCCTTGTGGCATAGCTGGAGGCAGCGTCGGCCAGTTCCAACGCGGTCAGCTTGTCGGCGCGATAGATCAGGAAGGGGACTTGCGCAAGGCAGCTTGCACCGGTGGGCGTGGCGCAGTGGGTTCAACAGTTCGCCGAGCGGAACCTGGTTTTGCCCACTCAGCGTATAGGCCTCAGGCACGTTGCCAGCCGTCGCCGCGATCAGGATTGGGGTCGAACGAGAAGGCGTCGTTCTCAAAGAGGAATTTCATGTCACTGGCTCCGGTACGGACGAATGCGTAAGCCGGCTCTGAGGTATCGGCCCTACAGTTGAGCGCCAGGAACCTTGGCTACCCCCAGTTGCTGCATGAAAAGCAGGCTGTCGGCATTGGCCCAATATTCAGCCAGAAGACCATCCTCGATGCGCAACGTGTCCGTGCCGGTGAAGGTGATCGTGCGGCCGACCGCATTGGCCGATGCACCGGGGAAACCGCCATGGTAGGTGCCCCGTGCCCGCCAGCGAACAACCAGGAAGTCGCCATCGATGATCGGCCCCTGCTCGATCGTGAAATCGAGGCCGGTGAGGACGGAATTGATGCCGCCGACCCAGGCGTTGAGGGCGGCGCGGCCCTTGATGGTGTCATCGCCGAAGCCGGTCAGCGGCGCGGCGTGGGCGACGAAATCCGGAGCGATGATCTTGTCGGTGTAAGATAGATCTCCGTTCCAGAGCAGACGCCAGGGTTCGGCAAGAGCGGCATGGGATGATGTGTTGGTCATGGGATTCTTTCGAGTTCGAACGGCTTCGTTGGTGATGATGAGGGCGGTCCGCGACGAGTTTTGCGGACCGTGCGAGGCGACAGACGCATCCTCGGCATTCCGGCAACCGACCGACAGCAGAGCGACGGGATTCCCGTCGCTTGCTGCCAAAGTGTGGGCTGTCAATGGCTGCCAAACAGATTACGGTCGCTGCCCTGAACGACGGGCTGCTTGGCCGCGGGCTCCGATTTCTTGATCGAAGCCGTGTACGGGTTGTCGACGGTAGCGGCCGGCTGGTTGGCATCAGCCGAGCCATAATTGTCGCTGCCGGCGAAGGCGGCGCCCATGGCAACGAGCATGGCGGCGGCGGTAATTGCGATCTTGGTCATGTTGGATACTCCTGGTTTTCAAGGTTGGTGGTTTCTGGGAGGGCTGCAGGCCGTCTCCGTGTTTGCTTGCACCTGCTGTATGAAGCCTTTGACTTCGAATAGAAATTGACAGAAAACGGCAATCTGATATTCACAAATGAATGACAGAGATCGACTGGAACCTGATCAAGAGTTTTGTCACCGTGGCGGAAACCGGCAGCCTGTCCGCCGCCGCGCGAAAGCTCGCCGCGAGTCAGCCGACGCTTGGCCGCCACATCGCCGAGTTGGAACAAGCGCTGGGCGTGACGCTGTTCCGGCGCGGCCGAAGCGGCTATGCGCTGACGGAGGCCGGCAGCACGCTTTTCGAACGCGGCCGGGCGGTGAGCGAGCAGGCCAGCGCCTTCTCACGGCTGGCGTTGGGATCCGTCGAGGCCATCGAAGGCAGCGTGCGCATCGCGGCCAGCGAGGTGGTGGCTGCCTATGTCCTGCCGGAGATGACCGCCAGGCTTGCCGTCGAGGAGCCCGGCATCGAGCTCGAAATCGTCGCTTCGAACCAGGTTGAAAATCTCCTGCGCCGGGATGCCGACATCGCCATTCGCATGGTCAAGCCGGCGCAGAACGAGTTGGTGGCGCGCAAGGTCGCGGACATACCGCTGTGCACTTGCGCAGCGATATCCTATCTCGACCGGCGAGGCCGCCCGCGGGAGCTCGGCGATCTCGCCGCCCACGATCTGGTCGGCTTCGACCGCAGCGACGACATGATCCGCGCTTTTGCCCAGTTCGGCATCTCATTGACCCGCAATGCTTTCCGTTTCAGGGCCGACAACCAGATCGTTCTGTGGGAAGCGCTGCGGACTGGAAATGGCATCGGCATCGGTCAGGAGCCGCTGATCCGCCGCGACCCGTTGATGGAAGTGGTGCTGCCGGACCTGCCGCTGCCGGTATTGCCGGTCTGGCTCGCGATGCATCGCGACGTGCGCACCAGCATGCGTATCCGCCGGGTGGCGGATTTCCTGCATGAAGAATTGAAGCTTTATTCGGCCAACGCCGGGTCGGGAGCCAATTGGGCGCGGTGAGCAAGCCCCGCCAGACGGGCCGCGATGGTGGCAGCCGGCTGAACGACACTCATGACAAAGCGCAGGAATGCACGATAGAGTTCCGGGCGCCACTCGACCTTAGGGCGAGGCAAGGTGCCGAAGCCGGGCCAGTCGATGGCGGTCGTCGCGAAGGATGTACCGAGCCGCTCCTGCAGCGACCGCATCTCGGTATGGGTCGAGATTGAGCTGAGCGCCGGCAGCAGGAGCAGGCTCTTGCCCGCTCCAAAACGGGTCAGGCCGATGGCGACCTTGTTGCTATCGGCGCTCCATTCGATTTGATCCTCGATCCAGTCCATGCCTTCAATGCTGTTTGACGTTTACCTTTCGGGGTGAACCCTCCGTCTCCTGGCTGGGAAGCCGCTGCTCGATTTGCAGCGCGAGTGCAATGTCAGGCTTTCCAATCATTGCCGCGGCCTTGCCGACGCGCAAGGAGCGCATCGGACGCCCCTCCTCGAATATGCTGATGACGGTCTCCAGATCAGGACAGCCGGATTCGCGGCAGCGAACCTCCGTAACGGTGACTGCGACGTCTTCCTTCAGATCAAGCCCATTGCGTATCCATTGTCTGATCCTGTCGGCATTCGATGATGGCGGCCCCCGTCTGGGAGCAAAGGGATTGACGAATTTCACCAGCTTCTCAGCCTCTCTTGATCGGCAAAGGTTACGCCCGGCACTCCATGAAGCCGCTTTCGATGATGTCCTTCGGCAGATTGCGACCGATGAAGACAAGGCGACTGATCCGTTCCTCATCGGCCTTCCATGGCCGCTGGTGATCGCCCTCGAGCAGCATATGGACGGCTTGCACCACGAAGCGGTCGTCGTCTTGCTTGAAAGCGAGAATGCCCTTCATGCGCAACATATCCATGCCGAACCGCTGCGTGATCGCCTGGAGCCATGGCAGGAATTTTTTCGGGTCGAGCGCTTCCCTGGTGACCAGAGCGAAGCTGGTAACATGGTCATCGTGCTCATGCTCGTGGAACTCGACGAGGAAATCCGGCTCCACGTCAAGGATCCGGTCGAGGTCGAATGAATGGCGACCGAGAACCTTGTCGAGATCGACGTCGCAACGCTGCGTGCGGTGGATGGAAACGGTGGGATTGATGCGCCGGATGCGGCTTTCGACCTCCTTCAGTTCCTCGGCCGAGACGAGGTCGGTCTTGTTGAGCAGCACCGTGTCGGCGAATGCCAACTGCTCCTGGGCTTCGTGCGCTTCATCGATCTCGCCGAGCAGATGCTTGGCGTCGACCACGGTCACGATGGAATCGAGCCTGGTCTTGGAGCGAACGTCCTCGTCAACGAAAAAAGTCTGCGCGACCGGCGCCGGGTCGGCGAGTCCGGTCGTTTCCACCAGGATAGCGTCGAAACGGTCGCGACGGCGCATGAGGCTGTCGATGATGCGGATCAGGTCGCCGCGTACCGTGCAGCAGATGCAGCCATTGTTCATCTCGAACACTTCTTCGTCGGCGTCGACGATAAGATCGTTGTCGATGCCAACCTCGCCGAACTCGTTGACGATGACGGCATATTTCTTGCCGTGATTTTCGGACAGGATACGGTTCAGAAGCGTGGTTTTGCCCGCGCCGAGATAGCCGGTCAGCACGGTCACTGGAGTCTGGGTCTGCATGGAGGGAACTCCGTTGAGGGACGGTTTTCATCTTGTTATCGGTTATAGTATAACGTATCAAGCAGAAAGATGTGAGACTTGGGTGGATGCATCCATGCTTCACCGCGCATCACCCGGCGGTGGCCGCCGGTGTCGTTGGCAAGCCCTCGAGAGATCGATGATACCGTCGCGCCGATCGAGGCCAAGGAAGCCGAGAAACTAATCATTCGAGAGCCTTACAGAAAGCGATCGAATGGCTTAGAAACCGACCCACTACCCATAAAAGTCCAATTTTGATGGCTCCATCAACGGCAATTGGCGTTTTGGCAACCCTGGCAGGTCCGTGAGTGGCGCAGTTTCCTGAAGAAAAAGCGAGCCTGCCGTCCGGCAGATACGAAATCCGGCTTGGCTACTATTCTTACCGTCTCGTGGCGGCTGCGACCGCTTTGACGGCCGGGTCGACGATGGCGCAAGCGCATATTATTCAGCCAGGGACAGGTGGATTTGGCAGCGGCTTTGAACATCCGCTGACCGGGCCCGATCATTTCCTGGCGATGTTTGCTGTGGGACTATGGGGCGCCCAGATCGGCGGACGTTCGATCTGGGCGCTGCCGGTTGCGTTTCCGCTGATCATGGTCATGGGCGGGATCGCCGGGATTGCAGGGGTCGCGCTACCCGGTGTCGAGATTGGTATCGCCCTCTCGATCATGGCCTTGGGGCTTGCCATCGCATGCGCTTGGCGGCCGGCGGAATGGGTCGCGTTGCTTATGATTGCCGTGTTTGCAATCTGCCATGGATACGCCCATGGGGCGGAACTGCCGAATGCAGCCGACCCTGCCGATTATGCCATTGGGTTTGTCATCGCCACCGGCTTCATCCACTTGCTGGGCATCGGAGTCGGACTTCTGCTGGGCAAGGCATTCGGCGGGCGGTTGTCCCAGGCCTTGGGCGGATTGATCGCGGCGGGAGGCCTCTATTTCCTTGCCGTCTGAAGCAACTCCCGGGCGCTCGGCCGGGCGATTCCTGCTTCGATGGTCGGGCCCGGTTCTGGCTGTCGCCGGGATCGCCATGATCGCCGCGCTCGCAGCGTCCTCCGAAAGGACCCAGACATCATGGTGGATCCTCAACAGCGCCCTTTCGCCCGAACGCATCCTGCCCTTGGTCGGACTGGGCGTTGCAACCGCTTTGGTAGGCGTGAGGCTTCGAGTTTTCACACTCGCGACCTTCCTGCTGGGCGAACTGGTCGGGGCGTTGGTTTACGATCGATATCTTGCCCTTATGGCCGATGTGCCGGGAGCGACGACTCACGCTTTCCTCACTGCGCCATTTTCGATGCTGATAGTTGGCATCGTCCTTATCATTTCCGGTCGTTTCAGAGGCTGGACAATCGCTGTGGCGGCGGCGCTGATCGGCGCTTTTTTTGCCGTCGTCATAAAGCTCACCGACCCTACCGTGAACGACCCTCGAATCCCGCTGGTTGGGACGATCATTGCCCTCTGGGTCATCGTCGCAATCGGCCTGACCGGGCGGATTTTCCGACCTGCATGGTACACGATCGGCGCACGCATCCTGGGCAGTTGGCTGGTCGCGATCGGACTTCTGCTCGCAGGCGCGGCCATCGCCACCAAGCCTCCAGCAGCCATGCCCCAACCATCGGAGGCTCCATCCAACGGGTCGAGCCCTGGCAAATACCGCTACGAGCCGCCTGCTCCGCAATTCACCCGGCCGCGCGATCCCTTGAAGCAAGACACGCATAGGTCGATACCGTGAACGGCACGGCAGGCCTGAAGAAACGCGTGGTCCTTCTGCCCGTCAATGCGCCGCCCTCCAACGCTGGATGAGGCCGGCAGCCAGATAGGCGGCTGCTCCGAGCGACGTGATCCAGAAGCTCGTCGGCCAATCGGTCAGGAAAGCAAGCCACAGGCTGGTCCAGGCGATGACGACCGCTAGCGCGATCGAAATAAGAATGCCTCGCAGCACGCCGCGCGCCAGGCGCAGCGTTGTTGCCGCCGGGGCGACCATCAGCGCGAAAACGAGCAGCACGCCGACTATCTGGGTCGCCTCGGCAGTCGTCACCGCGACAATGATCATGAACATGGTCGAGACGAAATCGAGGTTCACGCCCTTCGCCTCCGCCAGTTCGGGCTGCAGGCTGGCGAAGAGCAGGGGCCGGGAAATGAAGATCAACGCCGCCAGGATCACCACGGACAGGACGGCAAGTATGATGACTGTCCGGTAACTTATGCCGAGCACGTTTCCAAACAGCACATTCGTCGCCTGTGACGCGAAGGCGGTGTAGAAATGCAGGAACAGCAAACCGAGACCGAGCGAAAGCGTCAGCACGATGCCGATCGCGACGTCACGATGTGCTCGTTCCCCCAGAAGTCCGATGCCGATACCGGCCAGAACGGTGAAGATGGTCAGCCCGAAGAATGGCGACAGGCCGAGCAAGCCGGCGCCTGTCGCGCCGGGAAATCCGACATGGGCCAACGCATGTCCGGCGAAAGTCTGGCCGCGCAGCACGAGGAAATATCCGACCGCCCCGGTCACGATGGCGACGACCGTGCAAGCCGCGAAGGCGTTGCGCATGAATTCGTAGTCAAACATCGTGAACATGCGCAGCGCCTTCCAACTCGATGCCGTCCGCCATGACGAAGATGCGCCCGGCTACCCGCACCACGTTGATGTGCGTGCCATAAAGCTTCGACAGGACCGGACCGTTGATGACCTCATCGACGCTGCCGATCGCGGCACTGGCGTTGCCGAGATAGAGCACGGCATCGACGACGCGCAGCAAGGGATTGATCTCGTGCGAGCAGAAAATCACGGCGATGCCCAGCCGTTCGCCGACTTCATGGACGAGTTCGATGATGGTGCGCTGATGCGCGGCATCGAGGCTGATCAGCGGCTCGTCGAGCAGGAGAAGCTTGGGGTCGCCGATCAAGGACTGGGCGATGAGGATACGTTGCCGCTCGCCTCCCGACAGCTCCGCGAATGGCCTCCTGGCGATATCGGCCGCGCCAACCTCTTCCAGCGCCTTCCATGCCATGTCCTTCTCGAGCGCCGACGCCGCCGGCCAGCGCCAGCGATGGCCGCCCGCCGCGGTGACGACGAGATCGAAGCCGCTGATGCCGGCATGGGTCACGATGCGGCGCGCCTGCGGCATGTAGCCTATAACGGGATTGCCGCGTGTCGGTGGCCGGCCAAGAACGGAAATCGCTCCACTGGCCGGGCGGATAAGTCCGAGGATGGCGCGCAGCATGGTCGTCTTGCCGGCGCCATTGGCACCGAGCAGCCCTACGAACGCGCCTTGCGGAATGGAAAAGGAGACGTCGGAAAGCACCCGACGTCCCCCATAGGTCAATGTGACCCTGTCGAAGGCGATGACGTTCATTGCGTGCGCGCGGCAAGGGCTTTCTGCACGTCGCCGATCTGGCCACCGAACCACGACTGGATCGTCTGGCCGGCGGGCTCCGTCTCGGTGACGCCTATGACGGTGACCTTGTTCTGCTTGGCAAGGTCGAGAAGGCGCGTCGTCGCCTCGTCCGTCACCTGCGAATTGTAGAACAGGATCTTGGCCGATCCGTCCTTCAGGCTGTTCTCGAACGCCGCCACCTGTGTCGCGCTCGGCTCCGTGTCGTTCATGACCGCCACCTGGAAGTCGTAATTCAACATCTTGAGGCCGAGGGCTTCAGCCATGTAGCCGAATACCGGCTCCGTAGCGGTTACCGCGGTCCCGCCATAGGCCGCCTTGACGTCATTTATCTGCTTGTTGATTGCATCCAGCGACGACTGAAACTTCGCCAGATTGGCCTGATAATCCGCCGCGTTGGCAGGATCGAGTTTCGAAAGATCGGCGGCGAGTTCCTTGGCGATCGCCGGCAGCGTCACCGGATTGTACCACAGATGCGGGTTGTCGCCCGACTTCTTGCCGATCAGATCCGCGGCCACGATTGTCGTGCGCTGCGTGCTGGTCGAGGCCGAAAGAAGCTTGTCCATCCAAGGGTCATAGTCCGCACCGTTGTAGATGATGATCTTGGCGTCGGCGACAGTACGCGCCGTCGAGGGGCTGGTCTCGAACAGATGCGGGTCGTCGTTGGGGTTGGCAAGGATGCTGGTCACGGAAACGTGGCTGCCACCGATCTGGCGGGCGAGATCGCCATAGAAATTCTCGGCCGCGACGATGTTCACCTTGTCTTCGGCGCGAGCGCCAGCGCCTGCCAGCAGCGTCGCCGCGAACAGCAGCGCCGCCGCGAATGGAAAGGAACGCATGTCTTTCTCCTCTTGCAGTTCGAGAGGCCGGACCGGCTTGCCCCGCTTCACCCGTAGGTAACGGTATAACATTGTGTTAACATTATGGCCGATCTGCCTGACTGCGACCATGCCGCACAGATGTCATCCGAAAACCATCCGGTTCGATAGGTCGTCTCCTGGTCGGGGCACATCCGCCTCACTCATCGGTGCTCGCCATAGAACCCTTGCGTCCTCGAATCGCTGACTGCCGGAAGCTGATCGCCGGCCGAACTGCGCATCTATCGTGACGGTCTACCCGGTCACGATTCGCCTGGTCGACGAATATTCTTCTGTTTCATGGAGGCGGTCTCCACCAACTGGTGAGATATAGCCTGACACGGAAATTTGGCAACGACGTCGGGTAATGCGCTTTTGTCGGCGTGCGAATGCTCGAATGGCCGGTTCCAATCGAAGTCTATTCGAAAGAGTAGATGAATCCTTCCGCCGAGGCGCCCACGGTGACCTTTGTCATCTTCGCCCCTTCGAGTGAACGGTTGAGCACGCGGCGGCTCAACTCCGGCAGCAGCGTGTTGGTCAGGATGGCGTCGATCATGCGTCCGCCAGATTCTATCTCGGTGCAGCGTGCCTTGACCAGATCCATGACGCCGTCGCCGATCACAAGCTCGGCATCGTTGCTTGCCTTGAGCCGCCGCGCGATCTTGCCGAACTGGTGTCTGGTGATCGCCTCGATCATCGCATCGGAAAGCGGATAATAAGGGATTGTCACGACCCGGCCAAGGAAAGCGGCAGGAAACACTTTCAGCAGCGGACCGCGCAAGGCGCTGTCCAGATCGTCGATGCCGGCGCGCAAGGTGCCGTTCTTCGTGCGGTCCATGATGACCTCGGAGCCGACATTCGAGGTGAGCAGGATCAGCGTGTTCTTGAAGTCGATCCGACGGCCCTCGCTGTCGTCCATCATGCCCTTGTCGAAGACCTGGAAGAAGATCTCGTGCACGTCCGGATGCGCCTTCTCGACCTCATCGAGCAGGATCACCGAATAGGGCTTGCGCCGCACGGCCTCGGTCAGGATGCCGCCCTTGCCATAGCCGACATAACCGGGTGGCGCGCCCTTCAGCGTCGAGACCGTGTGCGCCTCCTGGAATTCGGACATGTTAATCGAAATAAGGTTCTGCTCGCCGCCATAAAGCGTTTCGGCCAGCGCCAGGGCTGTCTCGGTCTTGCCGACGCCGGACGGGCCGCAAAGCAGGAACACGCCGACCGGCTTTTCCGGCGCGCCGAGGCCGGCGCGGCTGGTCTGGACGCGTCTCGCGATCATCTCCATAGCATGGTCCTGACCGACCACGCGCTCGGACAAGGTGGCGGCGAGATTGAGTGCCTTCTCGGTCTGGCTGGACAGCATCCGTCCCGTCGGGATGCCGGTCCAGTCCTGGACAACGGCCGCCACGGCATTGCGGTCGACCGACGGCAGGATCAACGGGGTCTCGCCCTGCGCCTCGGCAAGTTCCGCCATCAGTTCGCGCAGTCGTGCCAGATCAGTAACGGTATCCGACACAGGAGCAGGCTCGTGGGCCACAACGGCCTCCGTCTTTTCCGCCTTTGTTTTCGTGAATCCGGTCTTCGAGCCGCTGGGCTCAGCCGCCTCGGACTCCGGCGTTTTGGCCCCAGTTGCCTTCTTTTCATGCGCTTCGGCCGCTGGCGCTTCGACAGCTTCGCCCGGAACAGCTTCGCCGTCCTCCACCACGTCAAGCGGCATGCCCTCGCCACGGAGTTTGGCGCGAAGGTCGAGAATCTCGGTCACAAGTGCCTTTTCCCGATCCCAGCGTGCTTGCGCTGCCGCAAGGGTGGTCTCGGTTTCCGCCAGCCCGGCTTCCACGCGGGCCTGTCTGTCGGCCACTTCGATGCCGATCGCTGCCTCGCGGCCAATGATGCCCTTCTCCACCTCGAGCGCCTGGCGGCGGCGCAGGATGTCCTCGACCTCGGCCGGCGTCGCATGCTGCGAGACGGCAACGCGGGCGCAGGCGGTGTCGAGGAGGCTGACCGCCTTGTCCGGCAGCTGCCTGGCCGGGATGTAGCGGTGTGAAAGGGAAACCGAAGCCTCGATCGCCTCGTCAAGGATCTGCACCTGGTGGTGCTGCTCAAGCACGCCGGCGACACCGCGCAACATCAGCACGGCCACCGCTTCGGAAGGCTCGTCGACCTTGACCGTCTGGAACCGACGGGTCAGCGCCGGATCCTTCTCGATATGCTGCTTGTATTCGGCCCACGTCGTGGCGGCGATCGTGCGCAGCTCGCCGCGCGCCAGCGCGGGCTTCAGGAGATTGGCCGCGTCGCCGGTTCCCGCCGCGCCGCCCGCGCCGATCAGTGTGTGGGCCTCGTCGATGAAAAGGATGATCGGCGTCTCTGAGGCCTGCACCTCGTCAATGACAGCCTTCAGCCGCTTTTCGAACTCGCCCTTGACGCTGGCACCCGCCTGCATCAGCCCGACATCGAGCATGCGCACGCTGACATTCTGAAGCGGCGGCGGCACGTCGCCCTCGGCGATGCGCAAGGCGAAGCCCTCGACGATCGCCGTTTTGCCGACACCCGCCTCTCCGGTCAGGATCGGATTGTTTTGCCGGCGCCGCATCAGGATATCGACGATCTGACGGATTTCAGGATCGCGACCGACGACCGGATCGATCTTGCCGTCACGGGAGCGCTGAGTGAGGTCGGTGGCGTATTTGGCGAGCGCCGAATCCCCGCCTGGGCCGCGTTTCAATGGTGTTTCGGCAGCGGCGGCGGGAGGTGAGCCAGCTTCGAGCGAGCCTTCAGTGACATCGGCTAAGCGGGCAATGACCCCGTCGGCGTCGATCTTGTCGAATTCAGCGCTGATCTTCGAAACCAGCCCTTCCAACACCGGTGTCTTCAGGCAGGCGAGAAGAATATGCGCGCTGCGTACCTCCTCGACACCGAATTCCAGCGTGGCCAGGTTCCAGCCTTCCTGTATCGCGTGAAAAATATGGTCGGAGAATTCCTCCACCGAGGTCGCGCCGTAGGGCAGCTTGTCGATGGCGCGGGTCATGTCCGCCGTCAGCCGGCTGACATCCAGCCCGGCATCGGCGACGATCATCTGCACATCCGAGCGCTCGGACAGCACCAGTTGCTGGACGAAATGGGCGAGCTCGACATAGGGGTTGCCGCGCAGCTTGGCCGTGTCCGCTGCGGCCTTGAACGCGCGCACCCCCGTGGGATTGAGCTTCGCAACGAGTTCCTTGCGCTTGAAACTTTGCGACGACCGGCGCTGTTCCATCTGAACCTGCCCCCGAAATCTGCTGGCCATACCCTGCCATAGAAGCGGCTGCTTGACAAAGCCGTATGACGAGCGAGTTCTTCGAAGCTTATCCGGGCGGCACCGCGCGGTTACACAAACCTTGCACACTCCTGCGACGATTGCGGTTCGAACCATGCGAACCATTTTACATGCCTGATCCGCCAGTCGCCCAAGGGGTTTCGCCGAAAGATAAGTGAGGCATTCAGCTTCTGTTAGTTTTCGAGCATGTGTTCAATTGTCGTGGCGTGGGACCGATGATAACGTTGCGTCACATCGGAGTCACGGGGCCGCCTGCTGGGGGTACGTGTGATTGATCTAGCACTCTGGCTGAATCCTCTGGACGGTGCGAATCCGTCGGGAGAGGATTTACGCAACGACCCGGCTTTCCACGAGCTGGAGCGGCTCACGGAAGCCCAGCTCAAGGTCATCCACGACGGCGGCAACAAGGCTTCGCAGTCGACCATCTCGGTGGACTGGGCGGCCGTCCTCGAAAAAGCGGAAGAATTGCAGTCGCGCGGCCGGGATCTGCGCCTTCTGGTCATCGTCACGCGCGCTCTGGCCAATGAAGAGAGGCTCGCCGGCCTCGCCCTGGGGCTGACCCTGATCGCAAAGACTTTCGACCAGTATTGGGATACGATGCATCCGGCTTTGCGGACAGGTGCCACGCCGCGCGAGGCGGCGCTGCGACGCATCAATGCGTTGCTTGACCTCCAGAACGGCCAGGAAGGCCTGCTGGCGAACCTTAGGCAGACTGTCTTCTTCTCACCGCGCGCGATCGGGCCGATCAGCGGGCGAGATCTGGAACAGGCAGCACTCGACGAGCGCGTCATGCTCCAGGAAGCTGCCTCCGGCCTGGGGACCGCCGAAAAGGCGGCCCTGACGGCCGCCCACAACCAGATGCTGAACCGGGTTCGCACAGGATGCACGGCGCAGTTCGATCAGGCAGCGGACACCGTCACGACACTTTTGGCCGACGCGCGCGCCGCGATTTCGGCGCTGGAGGCGGTGGATACCGCGCTCAATGCCCGCATCGACGGCACTGGCGCGGCCATTCCGGATTTGAAGAAGTTCCTGCAGCGCATGCTGACGACGTTGGAGCGGAATTCCAGCGCCGGCGCCGTGGCCAACGGTCAGGCAAAGCCTGCCCCCCAGGCGTCTCCACCGGCATCGACGCCACCCCGAAACGGTCATGGAGCCGAGACGATGGCAAGTGCGGCAAGATCCGTGGAAGCCAGCACCGGCCTGCCTGACCGGATCAACTCGCGCGACGAGGTCGTCAAATGCCTCGATCTGGTGGTCGCATTCTACGACCGCACCGAACCGTCGAGTCCTATCCCGCATCTCGCCCGGCGCGTGCGTCGGATGGTGCACATGGATTTCGTGGAACTGATGGAAGATCTCGCCCCGTCGGGGCTGAAGGAATTCCGGCTGCTTGCCGGTGTCCCCGATCCCAAGAAGCCGACCCAGAAGGATGAAAGGTAACAGGCATGCCAGCAGAGAGCAAAGCGAAGGTCATCGAAAGAAACCGCGCCCCGCGCGTGCAGATCGCCTACGACGTCGAAACCTATGGCAGCCCGACGACGATCGAGTTGCCGTTCGTCATGGCTGTCATGGCCGACCTTTCCGGCGCCTCGCAGACCAAGGAGGCGTCAAAGTCGGTTCTGGATCGCAATTTCGTCGAAACCGACGCCAATCGCTTCCCCAAATTCATGGAAGCGACGGGGCCGCGCGTGAAGGCGCGCGTGAAGAACACGTTGCCGCAAGCGGAAGGCGCCGAGCGGGACGAGGAATTGGCGATCGATCTCACCTTCTCCAAAATGGGTGATTTCGCGCCGGACAAGATTGCCGAGCAGGTGCCGCAACTGGCCGAGATCCTCAAGATGCGGCGTCAACTCGAGGAACTGCTGGGCTTCATGGATGGCCGCGTCGATGCCGAAAAACGCATCGCGCAGCTTCTGAACAACGAGCCGCTGCTGAGCAAGATCGCCAGCCAGGCGATCTCTGACGGCAAGGGCGAGGAGTAAGTCATGGCCGAACAGCAAAAGACCGCAGCCGCTACCGCCGAAGCGGAAGCCATCGATCTTGGCGAGTTCAGCGGCCTCCTTGAAAAGGATTTCAAGGTCAAGAAGGACGACAGTGAGAAGCTGCAGCAGTTGGTGCGCAACCTGGCGCTGGCCGCTCAGTCCCGTTCCGAGACGACGAGCATCTCGTCCAATGCGATCAAGTCGATCAAATCCCTGATCGCGGGCATAGACAAGATGCTGACGACGCAGGTCAATGAGATCCTGCATGCCCCGGAAGTGCGGGAGATGGAAGGCACCTGGCGAGGCCTTTGGTATCTCATCAACAATACCGAGACGGATACCAAGCTGAAGATCCGGGTGATGAACATCTCCAAGGAGCAGTTGGCCGACACGCTGGAAGACTATGAAGGCCAGATGTGGGACCAGAGCCCGATTTTCAAGAAAGTCTACACGGACGAGTATTCGATGCTGGGCGGCGAGCCGATCGGCTGCATCCTCGGCGCCTACGAGTTTTCCAACCATCCACGTGACGTCGGTCTGCTGCGCAACATCTCGGGCGTCTGTGCCTCGGCGCATACGCCGTTCATCGCGGCAGCCTCGCCGCGGCTGTTCCGCATGGACAGCTGGCAGGAACTGCCGAACCCGCAAGACCTGCAGATGATCGTGAACAATCCGGCCTATGCCTCATGGCAGTCGCTGCGCGAGAGCGAGGACGCACGCTATATCGGGCTCACCATGCCGCGCGTGCTGGCACGCCTGCCCTACGGCTCGGAAACCGTTCCGGTGAAGGGCTTCACCTTCGAGGAAGAGGTGGGTGGCGACCACAATAAATATGTCTGGATGAACGCCGCTTTCCCGATGGGCGTGAACATCAACCGCAGCCACAAGCTCTATGGCTGGGGAACACAGATCCGCGGCGTCGAGAATGGCGGCACGGTGCTCAACCTGCCGGTTCACGCTTTCCCGACGGACGACGGTTCGGTCGCAATGAAATGCCCGACCGAAGTCGCCATCGACGACCGGCGCGAGGCGGAACTGGCGAAGCTCGGTCTGATGCCGATCTTGCATCGCAAGAACACCGATCTCGCAGCCTTCATCGGCGCGCACTCGCTTCAGGATGACGAGACGCGGGCCGGGCGTCTGGTCGACCCCGACGCCCAGTCGAACGAACGGCTGAGCGCCAACCTGCCCTACCTCTTCCCGGTGTCGCGCTTCGCGCATTACCTCAAGGCGATCGCGCGCGACAAGATCGGCTCGTTCAAGGAACGCACCGATATGGAGATCTGGCTGACCGAATGGATCAACCGGTACGTGCTGGCCAATCCGGCCTTTGCCGACGACAAGGCGCGGGCCAAGCGCCCGCTTGCCGCGGCCGAGGTTCAGGTCGACAGCGTCGAAGGCCGGCCCGGTTACTACAATGCCCGTTTCTATCTGCGCCCGCACTACCAGCTGGAAGGCATCAACGCATCCCTCCGGCTGGTGTCGGAACTGCCGTCGGTGAAGGGCTGAAATCGCAGTGAAGTCATCCTGTTTCGTTTTGAAAGCGGTGGAGAAAGACAATGCCGACCACAGAGAGAAGCGATGCTCCTTCAATGAAGATTGATGGTTTTTTGAAAGTTCCGGATATCAAGGGTCCTAGCAAGCGCGACGGCCATGAAGACGAGATCGAAGTGCATGGCATCGATTACAAGATGATTGCTCCCTACGACCCGAACTCGCTTTCGCGACGCGGCCGTGTGTCGATGGGCATGATCAAATTCTCCAAGCACTACGACAAGTCGTCGCCATATCTGAAGAAGGCTCTTTTCGAGAACAAGGCACTCGACGAGGTGGTGTTTTCGGCACGCCGCACCATTGACGGCGAGACCAGCGACTATCTGGTCGTGACGCTCACCGACGCCTCGATCATGGAATACGACATGCGGCAGGCCGCCGACGAGGCGGACCTCATCGAGGAAGAAGTCAGCTTCGCCTATAAGAAGATCAAGTTCGTCTATGACAAGGACGACGAGATCGAAATGGACGTCTATGTCGGCAAGTGAGGCCAAGCGGCCCGGCGCGAAGGCGCAGCTTGCCGGCAGTTCGCGGGCAAAGCGCGAGGCGGTCCAGCCCTCCCTCTGGGACCGCCTCGTCAACGACTTGCCGGGGCTGACGTCGGAGATCGACGGGCTGCG
Organism: Mesorhizobium sp. B4-1-4; assembly: GCF_006439395.2. Taxonomy (NCBI): domain Bacteria; kingdom Pseudomonadati; phylum Pseudomonadota; class Alphaproteobacteria; order Hyphomicrobiales; family Phyllobacteriaceae; genus Mesorhizobium; species Mesorhizobium sp. B4-1-4. The sequence continues at coordinate 351,787 of NZ_CP083950.1, read as the reverse complement.
CCGTCAGCTGGATGAAGAACTCGGCGACGAGCGCGTCGAGGCTCTTCTTGCCGGCAGCGCGCGCGCCGTCGATACCGACGCCGAACTCACATCCGAGCAGAAACGGCGCCTGCACCGACTGGCCTTCCAGACCGAGCATCGCGCCGAAATCGAAAGCCGCGGCGTGGTCGTTTCGGCGCGCGTATTGAGAGAAGCCGTGCGGCGCGACATCGAGGCCCTGTTCAACACCGAGCGTTTCGAATCCGTGCCGATGCTCTCCGACGCCGAACATGAACAGCCCCTGGACGAACTGCCGTCGCTCACCGACTTTCCGGAGGTGCGCCGCAGCGTGATCAATTATGGCGTGCCGTCCTTTTCCGGCCGCTCGTCACGGGATTTCGACCGCGATGCGCTGGCGCGCGAAATCCGCGCGGTGCTCGCCACCTTCGAGCCGCGCCTGAAGGAAAGCGCCACCACCGTCAACGTCACGCTCGGCGACAAGAACGTCGGCCTCAAGATCGAGATCGACGCGGTGCTGATCATGGCCCCGACGCCGGAGCGTATGCGGCTGCGCACCACGATCAATCTCGACAACGGCCTGGCACGAACCGAATTCCGGGAGACCTGAGATGGATCGGGTCTTCGTGGAGTATTACGAAGAAGAACTGACCCATATCCGGGCGCTGGCGGCGGAATTCGCCGACATGCATCCGGCGGTTGCCCGCAATCTTTCCCTCGATACGGTCCCATGTCCCGACCCTTATGTGGAACGCCTGCTTGACGGCGTGGCCTTCCTGGCCGCGCGCACCCGTCTGAAAGTCGACGCGGAGCGCTCGCGCTTCTCGCGCGCCGTGCTCGATGTGCTTTACCCGGATCTGGTGACACCGGCGCCGGCGACGGCGATGGCTGTGCTGAAACCCGGCCAGCAGGTGCAGTCGATGATCGCCGGCCACGCCGTCGCGCGCGGCACACGACTGGTCTCCGGCCTGCATCCAGGGCTTTCGACGCGCTCCACCTTCACCACCGCGCAGGAGGTCACGCTGTGGCCGATCGCCATCACCTCGGTCAGCTATTTCCAGGATCGCAGCGCGCTCGCCGCCGCCGGAATCGCGCCGATCGGTGATGTGCGCCGCGAGGCGGCGTTTCGCGTCACCCTCGCCCGGACAGGAAAAGGCAAGCTCAGCGAGCTGTCGCTCGACCGTCTCGACCTTTATTTCGCCGGGCGTGCCAAGGCACCGATGCTTTTCGATGCAATCTTCGGCGCCTGCTCGGCCGTCGGCGCGCGGGCCCAAGGCAAGACCGATCGGTTATCGGCGCTGCCCGAGCCCGAAATGGTCGGCATCCGCGACGACGAAGCGCTGATGCCGCGCACCCGTCCGACCTTCGAGGGATATCGGCTGCTGCGCGAATATTTCATGATCCCGGAGCGCTTCCATTATGTGCGGGTCGCCGGCCTCCAGCCGGTGGTGCGCAAGTGCGATGCGGGGATCGAGATCATCTTCCTGTTCCGCCGCCCCGTGCCCGAGCTCGCGGATGTGACGGCCGCCGATTTCGAGTTGTTCGTGACGCCGGTCATCAATCTCTTCGAACGCGAATGCAACGTCATCGAGATCGATCCGCGCAAAACGCGTCAGGTTCTGCACGCCGACCGCACCCGCGCGCGGGATTTCGAGATCTTCCGGGTCTCCCGGGTCGAGGATGCCGACGCGGAGAGCGGCGAGGCGACAATTCCCGAATTGTTCAGCCTGGGGCAGAACAGCGGCAGCGGCTGGGTCTATTCGACCGAGCGACGGCCGCGCCGGGCCACGGAAGACGAGCGGCGCGAGGGCCTGACCCGCACCTCCTACACGGGCGACGATGTCTTTATCGCCGTCTCACGCCCGGCAGGAAGCGCACCAAACCGGCCGCTCAACCGTCTAGACATCACGGCGCTCTGCACCAACCGCGACCTGCCGATCCTGGACGATACGCCGACGCTGACGCTGGAGACGGCCGATCCGGTCGAAGCGGTACGCTTGCTCGGGGCACTACGGGCGCCGCAGCCGGCAATCCCGGCGTCCCTGCCGGCCGGCGCTGAAGGCGAATCCCGCGCCGACAATCTCGCCTGGCGGCTGGTGGCGCAGCTCTCTCTCAACTTCCTCAGCCTTGCCCAGGAAGGCCGTGGCGTCGATCCGCTGCATGCCTTGCTCGACCTCTATGCCGATCGGGGCGATCCGGGCCTTGCCCGCAACGTGCATTCGATCGTCCGTATCGATTCGCGCCCGGTGATCGAGCGGCTCCAGATCGACGGGCCAATGTGCTTCGGACGCGGCACCGAGATAACACTGCATGTCGACCAGTCCGTGCTGGCGGGTCAAAGCTCGCTGCTGCTTTCGGCCCTGCTTTCGCGGCTGTTCGCCCGCCACGCTGGGATAAACGGATTTGTGCGGACCCGCACGCGGTTGTTGCAGAAGCAGGAGGATGTGCCATGGCCGATGACGCCCGGCAATCGCTACCTGATCTAGAGGAGCCCGCAACGGTCGCAGCCGAACCGTTATCGGAGAGCTTCGACTTTTTCGAGCTGCTGCGACGCCTGGAGCAGCGCCGTGGATTGTTCGGCCATTCCGGAACGGCCGACCGCGAACCGGCGAGACTTGGCCAGCATGTGCGCCTGAGCTTCTCGGCCCGGGATGTCGTCAGGCTCCATGACACCGGGGGCAAGGCCCCGGCGCGAGTAACCGTCGCCAATCTCGGGCTGCTTGGACCGGAAGGACCGATGCCATTGCATCTGACGCGCTGGGTGCTCGACCGGCTGTCGCAGCGCTGGTTCACGGGGGCCGACGCCGAGCAGACCAGCGACACGACCTTCGTCGATTTCGTCAACATCCTGCAGCACCGCATGATGGCGCTTTACTACCGCGCCTGGGCTGACGCGCATCCGGCGGTTCAGGTCGAGCGTTCCGTCGGCGGGCGCGTTCGCGGCATGCTGGAGGCAATGTCCGGGATCGGCCTCCCCGGCACGCAGGATCCCGAACTAGACACTGTGCGACTGCGACAGGCTGGATCGCTCGCCAACCAGGTCGATGGCGTGGAGCGGCTTACCTTGTTTCTCGCCACCGCCTTCAAGGTACCGGTGCAGATCAAGGAATTCGTCGCCGCCTGGATCACCATACCGACGGCGCTGCAGACGCGTCTCGGCAAGGCCTATGCCGGTCTCGGACGCGGTGCTACGATTGGGCCGCGGGTCTTCAGCCGCCAAAGCAGGATCGAATTGCGCGTCGGCCCGCTCAGCCTCGACGACTTCAAGTCGTTCCTGCCCGGCGAACGGCGTCTTGGCCTTTTCAAGAAGGCGGTGAGCGACATGATCGGCGAGACGCTCGACGTCGATCTGCGCGTCGTGCTCGCGCGCGACGCCGTGCCGCGGCCACGGGTCGGGACTGTCCAGCTTGGCCGGACGGCCTGGCTGGCACGGCCCGCCGAAAAGGGTGACGCCGACGATCTCAGGTTGCGCACCATCGTGGGTTGGCGGTCGGAAATGGCGGAGGCGGCCGCATGAGCCTGCTGCTGACGCTGGAACAGGGGCCGCGCTCGCAAGTGGTCAGGCAGACCCGGCTGGACGAGGGCGAATTGGTGATCGGGCGCGGCGCCGATGCCGGCTGGCAGATCGACGACCCGGACATGTTCGTCTCGCGCGCGCATTGCAAGATCAGCGGCGGCCGGGCTGATTATTTCGTTACCGACACGTCGAGCAGCGGATTGTTCGTCGACGATTCCGACAGCCCTCTAGGACCTGGCCGGTCGATGCGGCTGCAGAGCGGCATGCGGCTGCGCATGGGCGACTATGTGGTCTATGTCGAGGTTCAATCCAAAGCGAGCCAGACGTCGATCGGCCCTGCGCCGGTCGCCAGTCATCCCATGCCTGCGTGGTCATCGCCGGGAGCGCGATCGCCGGCCAGCATCGGCGGCGACGACTTCTTCTCGGCCAAGGTCGAGGAAGAGCCGCGGCCGCCGCGCCCGGCGGATCTTCCGAACCCGTTCGAGCAGCCTGTTCCTGGGGCTTATGACCGCCCATCGAGCCAACGCAGTTCGCCCGCCTTTGACGATCCGTTCAGCCTCGACCCGGTGGCGACGCCGGACTCCAGCGGTGCCGCTGCTCCAGGTCAGCCAGATCCGTTCGGGTTTGGTGAAATGTCTTCGCGCAACGATGCGCCCGAGCATGCGGCAAAGCCAGCCAGCCTCGATGACGATTTCAGCTTTGGACCGGTCGCGACGCCGCCTCTCACCAACGGCGCCGACCTGGCAGGACGTGCGCAGCATCAGGTTGAAAAGCCGCGAACCGCGCATTCTTGGGATATGCCGGCGCAGGAAGCGGCATCACCGCCGCCGCGCCGCGCCGTTCCAGCGTCAAAGCCGGCGCACCCCGCACGGCCTGCTTCCGCCGATATGGCGCTTCGTGCCGCATTCTTACGCGGCATGGGCGTCGACGAAGCCGATTTTCCCGGCCGCGATGCGATCGCCGAAATGGAAAAGTTCGGGCGCGAATACCGGCTGATGCTGGATGGCTTGATGCAACTCCTGCGCAAGCGCGCCGAGGAGAAGGGAAGCGCCCGCGTCGCCCAGACGGTGGTCGGTGCTTCCGAGGTCAACCCGCTTAAATTCCTGCCGACGGTCGAGGATGTCATCGTCACCATCATCTCGGAACGCAGTCCGGGCTTTCTCGCCGGCGAGGCGGCGATTTCCGATGCGGTGCGCGATCTCGCGCAGCACCATGTGCGCGCTTGGCGGGGGGTGCAGGCCGCACTCAGGCGCATGATCGACCATTTTGACCCGGCCGCTATCGAGGAAGAACTCAAATCCAATTCCGCCATCGGCAATCTGCTCTCCGGCGGGCGCAACGCCAAGCTGTGGGAGCTCTACCAGAAACGCCACCGCGACATCGCCCAGAGTGCGGAATCGAGTTTCCTGGGCGAGATCGGCGCGGACTTCAGGGACGCATATGAAGAGGAGTAGGACATGATCGACAGACGCGAATTCGTCGTTGCCCTGGGCGCTACGGGGTTGCTTGCGGCTTGCCAGAGCGGCCCGCCGAAACCATCGGTTATCTCGGTCAACGTGACCGGCGGCGCCGGTATGAATCCAGGACCGGGCGGCGGCGACCGGCCGGTGACGGTTCTGGTGATGCGGCTTGCCAGCACCGGCAAGTTCAACTCGGCTGACTATTTCGCGCTGCAGGGCAACGCGAGTTCGGCGCTCGGGGCCGACCTCCTCGGCTCCGACACGATCTCGGTCGCGCCGGGCAAGACGGCGGCCAAGACCATAACGGTCGAACCGAACGCAGCGGCCCTCGGCTTCGTGGCCCTGATCCGCGAGCCTGGCGGACGCAACTGGCGCACGACCAAGTCTGTGTCGCCGGGGTCGAAATTCACCATCAACGTCAGCCTCGGCAAGGGCGGCATTTCCGCCTAGCGACAAAGCAGCAGATGGTTGCGTGCAGAGAGTAGCGGCATGAGCGATGCAAACAGGGTGCTGTGGTCGGAGGGCCTGTTTCTCAGGACCCAGCATTTCCAGCAGCAGGATCGGTTCTTCGAGGGCATGGTGCGCGGCGCATTGCAGGCCGGCCAGCTCCATACTTTCGGCTTCCAGCAACTGACCCTCGACCAATCGCTGCTCGACGCCGGCCAGGTCTCGATCGTGTCCGCCCGTGGCATTTTCCCGGACGGCACGCCTTTCTCCATCCCCGAACTGATGGATGCACCGAAGCCGCTGCCGGTCACGGCCGATACCGGTGCCGGTCCGGTGTTGATCGCACTGCCGCTCGAGCCGCCCGGTGGCGTCGGATTCGACCCGGCGCATGCGGCATCGACGGGCGCGCGCTACCACGGCAAGATCGTTTCGGTGCGCGACGCCGTCCAGAGCCGCGCCGATCCGGAAGAGATCGAGATCGCCCGACCGCAAGCGGCCCTGATCGCGCCCGGCAAATCGGTCGGCGGTTACACCGCCTTGCCGATCGCCGACATAAAAGGTGTGCGCGCCGACGGCGGCGTCTCGCTCGATGAGACGTTCCTGCCGCCGACGCTGATCACCGGCGCGGTCCACTGGTACCGGCAATTGCTGCAGGAGGTCGTCACCGGCCTCGACCAGATCGCCGAAGCGCATGGCAAGATGGTGATGGGCGGCGCCGGCCGCAGCGTCGAAGACCTTTTGATGCTACACCTCGCCAATGCCGCTCGCCCAAGGCTTGCCCATATGCTTGCCCAGGATGTCTTTCATCCGGCCGAACTCTATCTCGAACTTGCCGGACTCGCCGGCGAGATGGCAACCTACGGCTCGAGTTCGCGGCGGCTCGGCGAACTGCCGGCCTATGACCACATGGCACCTGGCCCCTCCTATATGGCGCTGGCGGACGCCTTGCGTTCGCTCATCCTCAGCCTGCGCTACATCGAGCCGAAATCGCGCGCGCTGCCGGTGATGCGGCACGCGACCAATGTCTGGAAAGTGCGCATCGACAACCCGAAGCTTTTGGTCGCCAGCCGCATCGTCATCCGTGTCGGATCGGAACTGTCCGAAGACGCGCTGCGCAAGATCTTCGTCAACCAGGCGACAGTCGGCGCCGCCGATCAGTTCGAAGGGCTCTGGAAGTCCCGCCTGCCGGGCATTCCGCTGAAGCCGCTTCATTCTCAGCCCCGCGAGATTCCCTATGATGGCGACCGGCTGTGCCTGGAACTGGATCAGAAAAGCGAGCATTGGGCCTCGTTGCTCGACGCCCCCGGCTTCGTCATTGGCGTTTCCGGTGTCCTGCCGAGCGAGCCGCAGGTCGACTGCTATTCAGTGAACAGGTGAGGCCATGAGCCGGGATGATCCTTTCGGACTGTCGGAGGATCGAGAGCGCACACGCATCAGGCTGTCGGGCGCCGCGCCACGGCCGATGGCGCCGCTGGTACCGGGCGCGCCGGTCAAAAGGTCGCGCGCTCATCCCAACACACTCATCAACATCTTCGCGCCATTGCTCGAATTCGCGCCCGAACTCGAAAGCGCGCTGGCGCCGGAGAACCCGGAAGTGATGCGGACGCGCCTGCTCGACGAGTTGGTTCAGGCGCGCGACGCCGCGATGGCCGCGGGCTCCTCGCTGGAGCGCGCGGACCAGGCGGCCTGGGCCGTGGCGGCGTTGCTCGACGACCTCGCGCTCAACACACCCTGGGGCGGCGCCAGCGCCTGGCCGCGCCAGCCGCTGGTGGTCATGCTGCGCGGCGACGTCGATGCCGGCACCCAGTTTTTCACCCGCCTTGACGAGTTGGAGCGTCATCCGAACCGCGACCGCGAGATGCTGGAGCTTCAATACTACTGTCTGGCGCTCGGCTTCCGCGGCAAGTATCGGGTGCCGGGCCGCGCCGGTGACCGCTCGCTCAATGCCGTGCGTGTGGCAGCCGCGCGCTTCCTGCGCAATGCGGACGCCGAGGACGCGCCGCTGTCGCCAAACTGGAAAGGCGTGATCGCTTCAGACGAGCCGCAGCGCTTCATCGTTCCGATCTGGGTGATGCCGCTTGCCGCGGCTGTCGTCGCCGCCGCCGCTTATATCGGTCTGTCGATGGGCTTGAGCGGCCAGGCGGTCGAACTCTCCGCGCTCGTGCGCACGCTGCCGCCGGCCTCACGTAGCGACGTCACCCGCGCCGCACCCAAGCAGGATGCTCCCGAACCTGAACCGCCACAGCCGGTCGATTTCGCGCTGCTGCCCGAGTTCAAGGCCAAAGCGCCGGCGAACCTCAAGGGCGCGCTCAGCGGCACCGAGAGCGTCTCGCTGGCCAAGCTGATCATCCAGTCCTCCAACCCCGAGCTCTTCCAATCCTCGCGGCCGACACTGTCCCAAGGCTATGAGCCGCTGATCGAGTCGATCGCCAAGGTGATCCTCGCCAATCAGGAGCTGATTGGAAACATCACGATCGTCGGTCATACCGACAATGTGCGCCTGCAACGGTCCAATCCGCTCGCGAGCAACCAGCGGCTCTCGGAGGCACGTGCCCAAACCATAGCGGACCTCCTGGTGCAGGCGGGAGTGCCACAGGAGCGCGTCCATTCCGAAGGCCGCGCCGACGCCGAGCCGGTGACCGACAACTCGACGCGCGAGGGCCGCGCGCTCAACCGGCGCGTCGAAGTCCTGGTCGAGAAGAGGCTCTGAGATGTTCATCCTCCGCTTCCTCTGGGCGGTCATCACCTCGCGTTTTCTCTGGACGCTGATCGGCATTGCGCTGCTTTCGCTTTTGATCTGGATATTCGGCCCGATCGTGCAGGTCGGGCGGTACGCGCCATTCGAATCCGACAATGTGCGCATTGCCATCATCGCCGGGCTGATCATCCTGTGGCTGATCTGGCTGATCGTCGCGCAACGGCGCGCGATCCGCGCTAACCGCATGTTCGTCGCCGAGATCGCGGCACCCGTGGCCGAAAAGCGGCTTACCCCCGGCGAGGAGAGTGTCGCGGCCGTCGGCGCCAAGTTCGGCGAGGTGATGGCCGAGCTCAAGCGGCGCAAGCTCGGCGGACGGAAATTCCTGCGCGAAATGCCGTGGTATGTGATCGTCGGGCCTCCTGCCACCGGCAAGACCACGGCATTGCGCCAATCGGGCCTCAACTTCCCGATCGACCTCACCGATGATCTGCAAGGCGTCGGCGGAACACGCAATTGCGACTGGTTCTTCTCCGAGAACGCGGTGCTGATCGACACCGCCGGCCGCTACGTCCAGCAGGAAAGCCAGCCGGACGTCGACGCCGCGGAATGGCTGGGCTTCTTGGACCTTTTGAAGAAGCACCGGGGTCGCCGCGCGCTCAACGGCGTCATTGTAGCGCTGTCGATCGATGCGCTCTCGGAGGGCGACGAGGCGATCAAGGCGCACGGCCGCAAGATCCGCCGCCGGCTGGCGGAGCTGAACGATCGGCTGGAAATTCGTCTTCCTGTCTACCTGATGCTGACGAAGGCCGACCTGATCAAAGGGTTCGAAGCCTTTTTCGGCGGCCTGTCGACGACCGCGCGCGAGCAGGTATGGGGAACCACTTTCCCGCTCGATGCCCGCGTCAATGCCGGCACGATCCAGACGGAGCTCGCCAGGCTTGCCACCGAGCTGGAGCGGCGGCTGGTGCCCCGGCTGGAAGACGAGGACAAGCTCGGATCGCGTGCCGAGATCTTCCGCTTTCCGGCGCAGCTGGCGAGCCTCTCCGAGCCGATCCAGGTGCTGGTCGAGGCGATGTTCGGCGAAAGCCGCTATGAGGAAGCCGCCTGGCTGCGCGGCCTCTATCTGACGTCGGCGACGCAGGAAGGCGCGCCCATCGACCGCCTGACCGCGGCGTTGTCGTCCTCCTTCGGCCTGCCGCCGCGCCGTGCCCTGCCGACGGCGCGCGTCGAGAAACGCAGCTTCTTCCTCAGGAACCTCCTCACCGAAGTGATCTTCAAGGAGGCTGGCCTCGGTACATACGATCCGCTGGCGCAGCGTCGCCGCGCCTGGATCTGGCGTGGCGCTGCCGCCGCCTGTGCGCTCGCGGCTCTGCTGGCCGGCGGACTGTTCACCTGGTCTTACCTCGACAACCGCAATGCGATCGCCGAACAGGCCGGCCAGTTCGAAGCCCTGCAGGGGCCGCTCACCGACGTAGCCGCCATGCCGGCCGCGGTCGAGCAGCCGACCATGGATGGCGCGCTGGCGGCGATGGACGCAGTGACGACGGCTCGAACGCGGCCACCGGACGCCGTCCATAACCTGCTCGGCCCGACCGCTTCGGCGGAGCTGGTGCGCGCACAGACCGATACCTACGACCATGCGCTGCGCAATGTGCTCGAGCCGCATATGGTCGCCCTGCTCGAGGCCACGATGTGGCGGCAAATCCGCGATCCGGATTTCATGCTCGGCGCGCTGAAGACCTACCGGATGATGACCGGCCTGTCGCAGATGGACACCGATTTCGCCCAGAACTGGTGGGTAAACAGCCTGCCGCAATTCGCGGCGGCTCCGCCCTTCCCCACTGCCGACGCCGAAGAGCATCAGCTCGCCGCTATCCGCCGCATGGCCGTCGACGACAGCTACATCGCCCCGGATAAGCAACTGGTCGCGGAGGCACTGAAGACTGTATGCACGATCTCGCTGCCGGAGCGCGCCTACAAGCAGCTGCTGGCGGACCCGGAAGTGGCAGCCCTCAAGGAATGGGTGCCGGCCAATTTTGCTGGGCCGAACGGCGCCAAAGTGTTCGCGCGCCGCTCCGACAAGACGTTGCGCGTCGGCGTTCCTGGCCCCTATACCTATGCGGGCTTCCACGACGCGATCCTCGACCGGGTCGAGGATGTTGCGGGACAGGCTGCGCTCGATCGCGCGGTCTTTGCCGGCGGCTGCTCGGAGAATTCGGAGACCTCGGTTTCGGCGCTCTCCGAGGACATCTTGAAGCTCTACTATGACGACTATATCGCCCAATGGGACTCTTTCCTGCGCGACATGCGGCTTGCGCCGCTTACCGATCTCAACATCGCCAGTGAGAACCTCAAGGATCTTTCAAGCGCCGATTCCGCGCTGAAGCGGCTGCTGACGGCGGTGGTGCAGGAGACCGACCTCACCCGCTCCGACGACACGTCGGCCGACAAAGGTGGCGCTGCCGTCACGACCGGCTCGAAGCTGCTCAGCAAACTCGGCAAGCTGGGCAAGGTCGTGACCACAGGGGCGAAGCTGCTGCCGCGCGCCGGTTCCGCCAGTCAGGTGGACATGACCGGCAGCCTCGTTGCCGAGCATTTCAAGCCGCTCAAAGGCACCATCGCCCAGGTCGACGGCCAGCCGCCGGCGCTCGACGCCGCCGTTGTGGCGCTGACGGCGCTGTCGAATGTGCTGCAGACAGTGACTGCCAATCCCAACCCGCAGGATGCGATCAAGAAGCAGGGCGGCCTTGCCGAACTGACCGGCGCGGTCGCCAGGCAGGCGCAGATCCTGCCTTCGCCGATTAATGACTGGCTGGGCGGCATTGCCGGCGACACCAGCGGCCTCTCGCAGAAGGCCGTAACCAACGAGCTCAACGCCATCTGGCGGGCCGACATACTCCCCTTCTGCCAGGCGGCGCTGAACAACCGTTATCCATTCAGCCCGGACAGTGCGGTCGACGTCAATGTGCGCGACTTTCAACGTCTGTTCGGACCGACCGGCATGATCGATGCCTTCACCAACGACCATCTGATCAACTATGTCGACACCGCCAGCGAGCCATGGAAGTGGCGGGCCGATTTCGGCCTCGATCCCGCGGCGCTCGCCGCGTTCGAGCAGGCGAGGCATATCCGCGACGACCTGTTTCCCGGCGGCACCGGCCCGGTGATGAACTTTACGCTGGAGCCCAAGGACCTCTCACCCAATGTGGCGCGGGTCACGCTCAACCTTGATGGCCAGAACCTCGTCTACTACAACAACGCGACCAGGCCGCAGCCGATGACGTGGCCCGGTAAGGATGGCACCGGGGTGATCTCGCTCGCCTTCCAGCCGGTCGACGGCTCGCCAGAGGTGATGCTCAACGAGACCGGCAGCTGGGCGTGGCTCAGAATGCTGCGCGGCGGCCGCTTCGCCGCGACCAAGCTCACCGACGTCTACAGCCTGCGGCTCGGCACGAAGGGAATGTGGGCCGATTTCGAACTCAAGGCCGCCAGCGTCGAGAACCCATACACGCTCGAAATGTTCAAGAAGTTCACATGTCCGCCGCAGATCTGATAGTGCCCGGCTTCTACGGCAAGATGCCCGCCACCGGCGATTTCGTGACCCGGCGGCTGCCTGGAGACTTCGTGCGCACATGGGACCGCTGGCTGGCCCAGCACATCGTGCCGTTGTTCGAGCTCGAAGCCTGGCCCCAGAGCATGGCGTTGCGCTTCCTGGCTGGCCCCACCACCTTCGGCGCCTCGGCCGGCATCGTGCTGCGGAGCGCTGACAGGGTCGGAAGGCGGTTTCCGTTGAGCATCGTGGCGCAGCTCGCCGGAACTCCCCTTCAGCTGGCCTACGCCGATACATGGTTCGACAGCATCGAGGACGCTGCCTTCGCCGCACAACGCGGCGAGATGACGCCCGACGAACTGGACGCCGCGCTTGTCGCCCTGCCGGTGCCATGCGTCGAGCAGAATGGCGACGTCGTTGACGACCTGGTCGTTTGGACAGCGCGTTCGGATATTTTCGATGTCGATCCGCAGGCGCCTCAACCGACCCTGGAGCAGATCTTCGCCGCGAACTGGGAGACCAGTTGATGCAGATCTGGAACCAGATGGGCTATCCGCATCAGTTCACCATGGGCATGGACAAGGCCGGCCATGAGTGGATTGTCATTGTGGTGAAAGGCACGTTCGATTTTCCGGCGAAGCCTGGCGGCCTGGTGCAGAAATCGGCGCAGCAGGTCCCGCTCGTCATGGCCGATACGCAGACCGGCGCGCCCGGCTATTCGGCGACGCTCTGGGAGACTGATTTCGCCTTCCGCAAACCGCGCTGCGACGTGATCGCCAACGGTTGCGCCTATGCGCCGGGAGGACGTCCGGCGGAGCGCGTGCCGGTCGGCATCAAGGTAGGCAACTGGTCGAAGCTGTTCGAGGTTGTCGGCCATCGCGAGTGGCGTTCGATTGGGCCGGTCTTCACCGCAACCGCGCCGCAGCCCTTCCTGAAACTGCCGATCTCCTACGACGTCGCGTGGGGTGGCGTCGACCGGCTGGACCCGGAAGACAAGCTTCCCGCCAGCTACAAGTACAATCCCGTCGGCACGGGCTGGTCGCGCTCGAAGAACCAGCGTTTCGTTCCGGGCCTGCGGTTGCCGAACACCCAGGCCGTCGGCGAAGAGATCCGCTCGCCGTTCGGCGAGTACAAGCCGATGAGCTTCGGGCCAATGGGCCGGGGCTGGCCGGGCCGCATCGAATATGGCGGCACCTACGATCAGAACTGGATCGACAACGTTTTTCCCTTCCTGCCCCAGGATTTCGACGAACGCTATTTCCAGATGGCGCCGCCCGACCAGCAGATCGACCATCCAAGAGGCGGGGAGGAGGTGGTGCTCGTGAATTTGACTCCAGAGGGACGTGTTGGCTTCCGGCTGCCCTCGACAGCACTGCCGATCACCTTGTTCAAGGGCAACGAGAAGTCGTTGGAGGCGAGCATTCACCCGGACACTATCCTGCTCGATCCCGAGAACCGTCGATTCTCGCTCGTGTGGCGTGTTTCGCAGCGCATCCAGAAGACTATCCTCGATTTCTCGGAATGTTGGGTCGGTCCGCCGACGGAGTCGATGCTGCGTGCCCGTGCAACCGGCAGGGACTATGTCCGAAGCGAGGGAGCCGCGTCCGAGGAGGTGGAAGACGCATGAGTACGAGGCTCGACATAGCCTCTGTCGGCATGGTGACGGCCGTCGGTCTCGATGCACCCTCGGCCTGCGCTGCAATGCGTGCGCGCCTCGACGGCTTCCAAGAGACGAGATTCGTCGGCTCGGGAACCGATCTGCTGATCGGCGCGCCCGTGCCGCTGCCACGGGACTGGATCGGCGAAAAACGTATGGCGCACCTGGCCGCAGCCGCGATCTGCGAGGCGTTCGAGACTATCCCTCAGGCGCGTGGCCAGACCGCGCTCATCCTTTGCCTCGCCGAGGAAGATCGCCCGGGCCGTCCGGCCGGCGATAGCGTGCGCCTGCTCCGCAATGTTTCGGAGATTACCGAAATCGAACCCAACATGCGCTCACGTATTGTCGCGCATGGCCGGACTTCCGGACACATAGCACTTGATCAGGCGCGCAGGATGATCGCTTCGGGTGAGGTTCCCTATGTGATGATCGCGGGCGTAGACAGCTATCTGACGGCGCCTGCCATCGCTTATTATCTCGGCGAAAATCGCCTGCTTGCCGCTGACAATCCGAATGGCTTCATTCCAGGCGAGGCTGCAGCCGCCGTTCTATGCACGGGCTCGCGTGGCGACGGCCTCCGCCTCTTCGGACTGGGTTTGGCGCGTGAATCCGCAACGATCTACAATGCCGAGGATCTGCCGCTGCGTGCCGACGGCATGACGTCCGCTTACAGCGCTGCATTCAAGGAAACCGGCATCGAGATGAACCGGCTTGGCTACCGCATCGCCGATCTCATCGGCGAACAATATTGGTTCAAACAGAGCGCCCTGGCGAGCCTGAGGTTGCTACGCGGCCGTCACGATTTTCAGGACATCTGGTCGCCCGGCGAATCCCTCGGCAATGTCGGCGCGGCCGTGGTCCCGCTGATGATCGGCATGGCCTGGATGGCGGCCCGCAAGGGATACGCCGCCGGCAATCCAGTGCTGATCGAAGCGTCGAACGATGCCGGTGCCTGCGGGGCGGCAATCCTCGCCGCGAGGGCAGCCTGATGACTGTCTACGCGAACGGTCTCGAAGTTGCCTGCAAGGCACAGGCCAACAAGGTGATCGCCGCCTTTCCGGACGTCTGCTTCACGCCGCCCGAAAACCCCGCGACGCCGCCGGGCGTCCCCATTCCCTATCCCTCGTTCGGACTTGATTCCGATACCGACAACGGCACCGGCACCGTCAAGATCGGTGGCGAGACCATTACCCAGAAGAATAAGTCGTACTACACCAAGACCAGCGGCACAGAGGCCGGATGCGCCGCCAAGAAAGGCGTGATCACTTCGGTCAATACCGGCAAGGAATATGCTGTCGCCTGGTCGAGCGACGTGAAAGCCGATGGCGAACCCGTCAGCCGCATGACTGACCTGTCGACCAACAATCATGCTTCTCCGACCGGCAACGCACCGCCTTGGCCAAAGATCGGAAAATTGAAGGTCGGCAAGCAGTCCTGCGCGTCAATTCTGGCAAAGCTCGGCATGAAGGTGCACCGCTACGGCGACGCCAGCAAGGAATGCTCGTCCAATCAGCAATCGGACCACATCCTGCAGAATGCCTGTTTCCAGAATTCGCGCGGCGGCCAGGCCATCAGCACGACGCCGAGCTATACGATGAACGATGCGCCCTGCGTCTGCCTCCAAGACGCCACCGATCCCAACACCGAGCATGGCCGCAAAACAGCCGCCCAAGGCGAATGGGCAAAGGCACAGCGCGCGAAAGGCACGAACCCAAGCTACGAGGAAGTTCGGGAAGCCAATATGGAGGCCATGAAAAAGGCCAAGAACATCCCGGATGGACCACGAGGCAAGGAGCACCCCGCCATCGAATGCCTGAGGATGATTTGCGACATTCACTTCAAGGAGATGATGAGCGGACCGGAGAAAAAAAAAGACAGCACCGAGGCGCGTGCACCAGCAACCGGCAAGTTCAAACCAACCCCATCGAGCACGGTTCGCAGACGCTAGGAGAGATAACATGGCTGATTATAGCGTAACGGTAAATGGCACGGTTGCAGCGGATGACGGGACCATTTTCTCCGCCGTCGCGTATTACGACGGAGAGAGTTTTTACTCATTCGTCATTTCGGAATCCGACGTGGCCAGCGACGACAATCAGACTGAACGAATTTACGAAAAACCATGTTGGTTCACCGACATATGGCGCTCCGGTTCCGGTCGTCTCTATGTGTGCGACGACAACGGCATTGTGCATTCGGGCTCGGGGAGCGAATGGACGTCAAGCCAAGTTTCGCCTCGCCACTTGAATACCGTCTGGGGCTTCGACGACAACACCGTCTACGCCGGGGGATCGGAGGGGGTTGTCTATCGCTGGGATGGCGCACGCTGGGCCGCCGTTAGCCCCGCGCTCGGCAACACCATTCTTTGCATTGCAGGGTCGTCGCCGAGTGACCTTTATGTATCCGGCGAAGGAGCGCTTTTCTGGCACTATGACGGCAGGCAGTGGACTCAAATCCAGTTGCCGACCAACGCGATCCTGGTTGGACTGCTGGGATTGTCGTCGACGGATGTCCTGGTCTCAGGCAGCGCAGGGACCCTGTTTCGCGGGGCGGGCCTTGCCTGGACCGACGTCTCGCAACGCGGTCGGGATTTCTACAAAATGGCATTTTACCGGAAGACAATCCACATTGCCGGCGGCGGACAGGGGGTGTTCACGTTCGACGGGGCAACGGTTTCCAACCTGAAAGACGGTTTTCCCGTCTACCGTCTTTCGTCGAACGGCTCGTATCTAACGGTGGCCGGCGGGAACTCAGCCATAAGATATGACGGCTCGGAATGGGTCGGGCCTGACTACACCTGACGGCCTGAGACGGCCGGCGTGTCTGGGTTGGGCTTCGCAGCCAGATAAGCCCGCACCCTTCTGAGGTCGAGATCGGCAATGCGCAACGCCTCTTTGATCGACAGCATGCGCATGACGAATAATTCCCCGGCTTCGGGATATTCGGCGTAGCGCTCGCTCGCGATCTCGATGCCGACCTCGCCAGCCACTCGCAATCCGTCAAGATGTGCTTCCAAACGCTCGACGAGTCGGGCAAGCCGCTCCTCATCCATGTCCGGATTCTTGCCGGGGTTGAGCAGGTTGTAGTCGTAGACAGTCCAGAGGAACGCAGCCATCTCAGCGTGTTGGCGGACAATCTCGCGAAGAACGGGCGCTGGCATCAGTTCAGATTGACCGAGCCACCGCGGAGGCGGTTGGTGGCACTTGCGTGGCTGGTCACATAGGTGCCGCGGATGGTGATGTGCCCATCCTTTTCCATGATGATCGTAGCTTTGCCGCACCGCAGCTCAAGACGTTCATTCGCAGTGATCCTCATTTTCTCACCGTCTCTGATGACGTGGGGAACATTTGGCCGGTGCGCGGGATCGATGATGCGCCCGACAATCAACGGTCGACCGGGATCTCCATCCTGGAACAACAGCGCCACCTCCGCGCCGATCATGTCCGACGTGAGCTCAGTGAGGCTGCGCGCGGCCGCTGCTGTTTCTCGAGGGTTTCCCGGGAAGACGACAAGGGGCGCGTCCTCGCCGAAGCCCAGGAATATGCCAATCACCACGCCTTCAATTCGCTCTACGATCTTTGTCATCGAGGCCCCTCAGTTCTGCTTTATCTCCGAGCCTTTCATGGTGATGTCGCTCGATGCCTTCACATTGATCTTACCCGACCCATTGACGGTAATATCCTTGCCGGAAATGTTGATCGTGCCGTCCTTCTTCATAGCGATCGCAGCCGAGCCACATGTAATTGTGATGGCATCGCCAGCTTCAATGATCAGGGTCTTGCCGACCTTTATGGCTCCGTCCTCGCCGACCTCTACCAGACTGCCTTTGGCTATTTTCAACGCCCGCGAACCGCCGACATCGGTCGCATCGTCCTCGGCGATCTTGGCGTCCCGTCCCTTGCCGATCTGGGAGGCATGCGCTCCACCTATGTTGAAGCTCTGGTTTGCGCCAACATCGACCGATTGGTTTGCCCCCACCGTCCAGCTGTCCGACGTGCCAATGCTGTGGCTCTGTCCCGCACCGACGGTCACGCTCCGCGAGGCCCCGATCGTGTTCGTCTGCACCGCTCCGACACTTCGCGTCTCGGAAGCCCCCACCGTGTCGACGCGCGCGGCACCCACCGTGATGGTCTGGACGATCGCCACGGTCTGCGAATGACTGGAGTCAATGTTTTCCGTCGAATTGCCAACGACATGGATGGTCTCGTTGGCGCCGACGGTCAGCGAGCGGTTCGCGCCCACCGTCTCGGTGTCATTGCTGCCGATATGAGTGGTCTGATCGACGCCGACCTTGACGGTCTTGTTGTTGCCGACGTCCTCGTCAAGATTGTGGCCCACGGAATGCTTGGCGTCGTGATCGATGCGATCGGACTGGTCGTGCTGCACCGTCTTGTTACGGTCGTGCTTGATCAGCAGATGGTGGTCCTTCTGAGCCTGGAAATTGACCAGTTCGGAACCAGCCTTGTCCTCGAACATCAGCTCGTTGTAGCCGCCGCCGCCTTTCGAGGAATTGGACTTCCAGCCAGATTGCGTCGCGTTGCCCGGCAGCGCGTAAGGCGGCATCTCGGCGGCGTTGTACACGCGGCCGGTGATGATCGGCAGGTCCGGATCGCCCTCGATGAAATCGACGATGACCTCCTGGCCGATGCGCGGGATCTGGATGAAGCCCCAGCCGCTGCCGGCCCAGGTCTGCGACACGCGCACGAAACAGGACGAGTTCTGGTCCTTCTTGCCGAGGCGGTCCCAATGGAACTGCACCTTCACTCGGGCATATTTGTCGGTGAAAATCTCCTCGCCCGAAGGACCTACCACCGTCGCGGTCTGCGGGCCACGCATGATCGGTCGCGGTGTAATGCGCGCTGGCCGGTAAGGCAATTTGGTGGGCGCAACGCCGAGCACCACCTTGAAATTCTCGCTATGGGCCTCATTCTGCGTCCGGTAACCCGGATCGAACAGCCGGTATTCGGCGCTGACCACCAGATATTCCTGGTTCTGGTCGTCGCGCGGAAAACTTTCCAGCGTGAATTTGCAGCCGGAAAAGAGGCCGCGCACAGTGCCAACCGCTGTGCTGTGCTGGTGAACGGCCTGCAGTTCCTCACGCCGGATGCCGGCGATCGTGTCGCCGCGCCCGACATCCAGATGCGCTCCGGGCTGCCGATAGTTCTCGCCAGAAGCCTCCTTGTGGCTGAAGGGTTGGGAGGACTTCGCCATCAGGTCGGCGCCGGGCTTCTCGAAGTCATAATCCGTATGAGCGTAGGCGCCCGGACGCACCGCACTGCCTGGAATCCATTCGGTGATGTATTCGACATCGCGTCGCGAGCCATGGCCCTCGAAATTGTAAAGCACCTTCTCGTAGCCTGGCGCTGGCTTCAGCTTGTTCATCGCGTCGCACAGCACGAGCGTGTGCTTGCCCTCATCATGCTCGAAGAAATAGAAGATGCCTTCGTGTTCGAACAATCGCTGCACGAAATCGAGGTCGCTCTCGTCATATTGGACACAGTATTCGCGCGACGGATAGGAACCCTGCAGTCGCTTCTCGAATTTTGCGATGCCGTATTTCGCAAAGATCTTTTCGACGATCTCGACAGCGGTCATGTTCTGGAAAATGCGGCAGTCGGTGGTGTTGCCGAGGAACCAGAGCCATGGCCTGACGCTGGCCTCGTAATAGGCCAACCGATCCTCTATGCGCGTTAGCTTGAAATCCGACACCAGGCCGCTGAACCAGCGCTTTGGATCGGATTCACCTTCGACGGAAACGACGCCGCCCAGCATCTTCAGCGGATCGACGTCACGGCTCTTGCTGACGAACCCGACGGTATAGGCGAAACATCGGCTGATCTCGTCACGACCGACGAGATGAGTAAAGGTCAGCACGTCGGCGTCGACGGGCGTCTGTACAACCGTGGCACGTTCGTTCGGCATGGGTCGTGCCCCTCCTCGACGCGGCCAGTGTGATGGATTGAAGCCCCGCCCTCACGTTCGGAAGGTTTTCGAATTCACCGCATCGGATCGCTGCAAGCGTAGCATATGTTTGATGAAGGCCAAATAAGAGCAAGGGCTAAACCATGGCGTGCGTTCATGTGAAACGCACCTGTCCCACTGCGCTGGCAAGCTGCTAGAATGTCTAGGATTCAGGATTGTCAGTGGTTTCGAATGTTCATTTCGCTCCAGATCAGCAATGTTGACAAGGTGCCGCCAGGCATCGCGACGAGCTACGGCGCCCGCGACCGCAGCTTCGAAATCGGGCGCGAAAATTGCGACTGGACGCTGTCCGACCCCGACAAGTTCATCTCGGGCCGGCATTGCGAAGTCCGCTACCAGGCGGGCTCGTTCTGGCTTCTTGACGTCTCGCGCAACGGCACTTTCGTCAACGGCTCCAGCCAGCGCATGAATGCGCCGCACCGGCTAACCCAAGGCGACCGGCTGCTGATCGGCCGTTATATCATCGTCGTTTCCTTTGACCAAGAGAGCGTTACTACCGGTCGTCCACAAGCCAGGACCGGTTCGACGCAGCACGAGTTGCCATCGTCGACGGGAAGACAGCTTGAACCCGGCGGTGTGCAATTCCCCAATCCGGCGCAGCAGCGCCCCGTCGAGGCAGCGCCGCTGTCGACGTCTCCGGCACTGCAGCCCAGCCCGGCTGTCGCTGCCATGCAGCCAGTGGAAGCGGACGGGATACTTCGCGAAATCGCCAAGGCAGCCGGCTTATCGCCGGAGTTATTGCAGTCGCGTAACCCGCATGACGTCGCCGCCGAGATCGGCTCGGTGTTGAGAACGACCGTCGAGCAACTGTCCTTGCTGCTCAAGGCGCGCGCGGCGGCCAAGGTGCTCGCCAAAAGCGCGAACCGCACGATGATCGGCGCCGAGGACAACAACCCGCTGAAATTCGTTCCGGGCACCGATGACATATTGGAGATCATGTTTGCCAAGCGCCGGGCCGGCTATCTCGATGCCAGGCATAGCATCGAGGACGCGTTCCGCGACCTGAAGACCCACGAAATCGCGACCTACGCCGCCATGCAGGCCGCGCTCTCGAGATTGCTCGACGACCTGTCGCCGGAGGCGACCGCCAAAAGAATCCCGCCGGCGTCCTTTTCATCCAGGAAAAGCCAAGCCTGGGATGCGCTCGTCGCAACGTGGCGGACGATGGAGGACAAGCACGAAAACGGCATGCTGGATGTCTTCCTTGCCTATTTCGCCGACGCCTACGCCAAGGCTGGCAAGCAGAAATAGCCATGCTCGGCAAAAGTCGCGAACACGGCTCTTACAGGCTGTGCGACCGGCCTCGTGGGAAATCCGCTTCTTTGGTCATCCTGCTTTCCGATTTCAATCAGCTTGCTGTGCGACTAGGATAGCACGTGGGAGCTTGCCTGGCTGGCAAAGCGGCGTGGCTTGGAGCGTGTGCAGGAATGTCATGTTTCGGCAAGATCGGTCTTTCCGTGCGGCTCGTTGTTGATACTCAGCCCGGTGCGCATCTTTCATCGGACCTGAAAGAAGCTCGTTGGACCCCTACGATGGTGCGCCAATGAGCTCGAAGGACGATCCCTCCGAGCCGCCGGACAAAACCGTCATCCGCGCGCCGCGGCCAAGGCAAAAGCCGCTCGTGGCTCCCGGTAGTTCCGGTCCGCAAAGCGTGCGACCTCGTCCATCGCCCGCCAGGGAATCGACCGTATTCGACCCCGGCGTCGGCCGGCAGGTGCCGCCCGGCTGGTCGTCCGGAACCGTGGTCGTCCAGGAGGCCAAGCACGGAATGATGCCCGCAGCGACACCGGCATTGCAGCAGGATGTCTTGCTCGACGCCACTGCTGGCGTGGAGTATGCCGCCGCAAATCCTCTCCTTGCCGCTGCGGGCCCTTTGCTTCTGCTGTTCGGTCAATTGCGGCTGATCCCGGTCGAACGGCAAGCGGCGGCCTTGGCGGAGCATATAGCAGACGCCATCGAGACCTTCGACCGTACCGTCGCCAAAGCCGGCATCGTGGAAGAAGATGCGCGGATCGCGAAATTCGCACTTTGCGAAACCGCCGACGATCTCGTCGGCAACCTGCCCTGGCCGAACAAGGAAACCTGGCTTCAGCACAGTCTGGTGGTGCAGTTCTTCCACATGCAACCGACAGGCGCCAGCTTCTACGAAGCGCTGAACAATATCCTCGCCAAGCATGAAGCGCATTACGACCTGCTCGAATTGATGCATGCCTGCCTGTCGCTGGGATTCCAAGGCCAGTACCGGGGATTGCCTGGCGGGCCGAACATGCTCGAACGCGTCCGGCGCGACGTCTACGACACGCTGCGCTATTTCAGGCCGCGCCCCCCCGAGGACATTTCTCCGCGGTGGCAAGGCATGGCTGCGGCGATGGCCAAGCCAAGGAGGAGGCTGCCGCTCTGGGCGATTGCGGCTGCCGCGACGGCTCTGGTGACTGCCGCCTTCTTCGGTCTACGGATATTGATCACCGATGAAGGCGATGCAACCGCCGGCGAGTTGCTGGCGCTCAATCCTTCTACCCCGGTTACCATTGAACGCGCCAGTGTGGCGGCACCCGCTGAACCGGTGCAAGCCAACCCGCCGCCGCCAGTTCCTCCAAGCACCACGCAGATCGACCGCATCCGCGCTACACTCGCCAAGGAGATCGCCGCTGGCGGACTGAGCGTCGGCACGAAGGGCGACTTTATCGTTGTCGAGATCAGCAACCAGCTTTTGTTCGCATCCGGCCAGGCTGAGTTGAAGGCACAGTTCCAGCCCATCGCGGCGGATATCGCCACGGCGCTCGACGCCGAACCCGGACCGATCAGGATCGTCGGCCACACCGACAATGTAAAGCCGAAGAAGTCGAGCACGTTCAAATCGAATTTCGATCTCTCCGTCGCGCGCGCGAAAGCGGTGCAGGCCATGATGGCCAAGCAATTGAAGGATCCATCGCGTCTGAGCGTCGACGGCAAGGGCGAAGACGAGCCCATTGCCGACAATGCGACGGCGGATGGCCGCGCCAGGAACCGCCGCGTCGACGTGATGATCCCAAAGGACGAGACGTTGTGAGCGGGCGCGGCGAGGAGCGGCTGATCCGCTGGGCGCTGCGGATATTCAGCATGCTTGCCTTGGCCGGCTACTCGGCCGCCGTCTGGTATGCCGGACCGCTGATCCGCTTCGCCGATACCCACCCGCTTGGATCCATCTGGCTCAGGGCAGTGATCATCGGCGTCACCATTGCGGTGCTGGCGCTGTTCTATGGCATTCGCTTCTGGCAAAGGCGCAAGGCGCAAAAGGCGCTCGAAACGGCCATTGTGCGCGGAGACGAGCGGAACGACGATTCACAGGCGCTCGAAGCGCGCATGAGCGAAGCCATCGCGACGCTGAAGCGGACGAGCGGCAAGCGCAACTTCCTCTATGATATTCCCTGGTACATCATCATCGGCCCGCCAGGCGCCGGCAAGACAACGGCCCTGGTCAATTCCGGGCTGAAATTTCCGCTTGCGGGCTCCGGCAATGCCCAGCCGGTGGCCGGCGTCGGCGGCACGCGGTCATGCGATTGGTGGTTTACCGATGAGGCGGTGCTGATCGACACGGCCGGCCGCTACACGACGCAGGAATCGGACCGCGAGCGCGACAAGGCAAGCTGGCTTGCTTTCCTCGGATTGCTCAAGAAGAACCGCACCAGGCAACCGATCAACGGCGTGATCCTCGCCATCAGCCTCGCTGATCTCATTGGTCTCGACGACCAGCAAATCGAGGCGCATGTCGCCGAGATAAGAAACCGCCTGCGCGAATTGCACGAGGTGCTGAATATCCAGTTTCCCGTCTATCTGCTTTTCACCAAAGCCGATCTCGTCTCCGGCTTCATGGATTATTTCGGTGAATTCGACGAGGCGCGCAGGCGCAAGGTGTGGGGCGCGACGTTCCAGACCGCCGATCGCACAAGGAACATGGCCGGCGAGGCACCGGCCGAATTCGACGGGCTGGCGAAGCGCTTGGCAGAAGAAGTTGTCGATCGCCTGCAGGAAGAGGCCGACCCTGTGGCGCGCATAGCCATCTTCGGCTTCCCGGCGCAGTTTGGCGCACTCAGGAACCGGATAACGCATTTCATCGGCAGTTTGTTCGATGCCTCTCGATTGCGGGTGAATGTCAGCCTGCGGGGTCTCTATTTCTCCTCCGGTACTCAGGAAGGAACACCGTTCGACCAGGTGCTGGGCACAATCGGCCGCAGCTTCGGCAGTGCCTCGCAGGCGCATCTTTCCGGCACCGGCAAGAGCTTCTTCCTGCACGATCTCCTGACCAATGTGATCTTCGCGGAATCGGGCTGGGTATCCTTCGACCGGACGGCCGAACGGCGCGCCAGGCTTGCCAGGCTTGGTGGCCTCGCCGCGATTGCGCTGGCCGCCCTGGCGGCGCTCGGCGTGCTCGGCCTCAGCTTCTTTGCCAACAAATCTCTGATCGCCTCCACCAGGCAGGCCATGGCGCACTATCGCGACAGCGCGGATTCGCTGCTCAAGAGCACGACGGTGACCGACGTCGACCTGGAAAACGTCATCGGCCCGCTCGACCAGCTGCGCAACCTGCCGGCCGGGTACGAGAATGGCGATCAGGGAAAGCCGATCGAGGAGACGTTCGGGCTTAGCCAGCGCGAGAGGCTGCTGTCGGCCTCCAGGGCTGCCTATCGGCAAGCGCTCGAGCGGACATTCCGCTCCCGGCTCCTGGTGCAGGCGGAGCGGACCATCCAAGCCAGGATGGCCGATCCCATCGCGCTCTACGAGCCGCTGAAGATCTACCTGATGCTGGGCGGCAAGGCTCCCAAGGTCGATGAAGAGCTGATCGTTTCCTGGATGAGGCAGGATTGGGAAGAGAACCGCTATCCCGGCGAGAACAACCGCCAGGGCCGCGCACAGCTCGAAAAGCATCTGCGCGCAATGCTTGCACTCGACGACGCCTATGATCCCGCCTTCGAACTCAACCAGCCGCTGATCGAAGCCGCGCAACGCTCGCTTGGGCGCATGAGCCTTGCCGACCGCGCTTCGGCGCTGATCAAGTCGGCGATCTACGCCGCAAGACTGGAGAACTTTTCCGTCGAAGCGAAAGCCGGCCCTGAGGCGCAGCTCCTGTTCGAACGCGTGGATGGCAGCGACCTCGCTGATCTCAACATTCCCGGGCTTTACACGCGCGCCGGCTTCAACCGCTTCTTCCTGCCGCAACTCTCGCGCATCGCGCAGATGCTCGTCAACGACCAGTGGGTGCTTGGCGGCGGCGGCGAACAGGGCGGCATCGACCAGGACCTGCCCAAGCTCGGTCCCGAGCTGATCGACCGCTATGGCAAGGAATTCTCCTTCGCATGGAACGGTGTACTCGACCAGCTGAAGTTCAAGGCGTTGCTCAAGGACAAGCCTCAATATCTGGCGCTTTCCGCCCTCGCCGCGCCGGACTCGCCTCTCGATCAGCTCTTCACGGCGGTCGCCGATGAGACCGCATTGACGAAGGAGGACACCATGGCCGAAGGCGAGAGCAGCGCGACACGGGAGGACCCCGCCAGCATGGCCAAGGGTCTGGCACGCATCGGCCTGCAGATCGCCGGCGGCAAGTCACAGAGCCGTGCCGGCTCTGGGTCGGCTGTTGCGCAGAATGCCGGCGCGAGCGTCGAGGCACAGTTTCGATCCTTCCAGTCCCTGGTCAGCGGCGCCAGCGGACGGCGGCCGCTCGATGCGTTGACGCGGAATTTCCGCGACATCTTTCAAAGCCTGAAGCTGTCCGCCGATGTCCCTTCACAGACCGAACGGTTCAACGCCAACCTGCAGCTGCAGATCTCCACGCTGCGCGCCAATGTCTCGCGTCTTCCGAAGCCGCTTGCGCACATGATCAACGCGGCAGCGGACGAGTTTGAGGGCAATGTCGCCGAAGCCTCGGTGGCCAACCTCAACAAGAATCTCGACCAGACGGTCACACAAGTCTGCGAGCAGGTGGTCAACGGTCGCTATCCCTTCGCCAGCGACGGCACGGAAGAGATATCGATGGCGGATTTCGCCAAGCTTTTCGCGCCGGGCGGGCTGATGGACCGCTTCTTCGCGCAGAACCTTGCGACGCTGATCGACATGACCGGCCAGGAATGGACCTGGAGACAGGATGCCCGCACCAGCCGCGACCTGGCGAAGTCGACCCTGAAATCATTTGAGTCGGCCGCCGAAATCCGCAGCGCCTTCTTCCCTTCCGGCGGCTCGGTGCCGTCGGTTTCGATCACCATCACGCCTTTTTCGCTGAATGGCGACGCGGACAACGCGGTTCTCGATATTGACGGCCAGACCGTCCAGAGCAGCCAGACGGGGAACGCGCCAGGCACAGTGACGTGGCCGAACGGCACGGCCTCGGCTTCCGCCAGTCTCACCCTGCTGCCGGAAATGCCAGGCCGCGACTCCGCTCTTAA
This sequence comes from Mesorhizobium sp. B4-1-4, assembly GCF_006439395.2. Classification (NCBI taxonomy): domain Bacteria; kingdom Pseudomonadati; phylum Pseudomonadota; class Alphaproteobacteria; order Hyphomicrobiales; family Phyllobacteriaceae; genus Mesorhizobium; species Mesorhizobium sp. B4-1-4. The sequence continues at coordinate 326,063 of NZ_CP083950.1, read as the reverse complement.
ATTCGAGGGACCGTGGGCCTTGAAGCGCCTGTTGGACAAGGCGACCATCACCGCCAATGGCGCCAACACCGAAGCCCGCTTCGTGATCGGCGGACGAGATGTCGCTTACACGATCCAGGCCGGACCGGGGACCAATCCCTTCCTGCTGCCAGCCCTGTCCAGCTTCAGCTGTCCGAAGGCGTTCTGACAGGCCTGTGTTCCAGCGCACCGCCAGCTTCAGCCTTCATTTTGGTACTCTAATCTATGCGGTTGTGGCAAAGTAGCGTGGGCGCGCTGCCCATGCTTGGTCGCAGAGGACGCTCGCGAAGCGCTTGGTGGCAAATTGAGCACTGCCGTCCTTCCCATCGAAAGCTTCGGCGTGAGCCATAAGGGCTGCGTGCGCGACCACAACGAGGACAACTACCTGATAGAGCCGCAGACCGGTCTCTGGGTGGTGGCCGATGGCATGGGCGGGCACGAGGCCGGCGAGGTCGCGTCGGCCAGCATCGTCGATCATCTGGCGACGATCGGCATCGCGAGCTCGGCACCGGACCTTCGCGCGCGCTTCGAAGACCGGATGAGCCGCGCCAATTCTGAGATCCGCAACATCTCTCGATCCCGCGGCATCACCATCGGCTCCACCTTCGCGGCCTTGCTTGCCATGGACGGACGGTTCGCCGGCCTGTGGGCCGGCGACAGCCGCATCTATCTGGTCCGCAACGGCGTGATCCTTCAGGTCTCGAAGGATCACACCGAGGTCCAGGAACTGCTGGACCGCGGCATGATCAGCGCTGAGGAAGCACTTACCTGGCCGCGCCGCCATGTCATCACCCATGCCGTCGGCGTCAGCGATGAGCTCGAGATCGATTTCCAGCAGGGCGAGCTGATGCCGGGGGATGTTTTCGTTCTGAGCACCGACGGGCTGACGGCGCATGTCAGCGATGCCGAGATCGAAGCCGCAGTGAGATCCGCAACACCGCAGGCGGCGTGCCGGCACCTGCTGGAGACTGTGCTGGCGCGCGGCGGAACCGACAATGTGACCATCGTACTCGTGAAGATCGGCGGCGGGCGCAACGATGCGCCCCATTCGGATCAGCCCGGAGCGGAGAGCCTGGCGAGATGAGCGACGACGACAAGACCCGGATATCGACGGACGTCACCTATGCTGGCGTCGGCACGCAGCTCAGCGGCATTTACGAACTCGACGAGAGGATCGCATCCGGCGGCATGGGAGAAGTCTACCGCGGCCACAACATCCAAACCGGCGACCATGTGGCGATCAAGATCGTATTGCCCGAATTCGCCCGCGACCAGACGATCCTGTCGCTGTTCCGCAAGGAAGCTTCGATCCTCAACCATCTGTCGCATGACGCGGTGGTGCGCTATCACGTCTTCACCATCGATCCGAGGATTGGCCGGCCCTATCTCGCGATGGAGTTCGTGGACGGCCAATCACTATTCGACGTAATGCGTCGCGGACCGATGCCGGGGGAAGAAGTGCGTCGGCTTTGCCATCGCCTGACGTCGGGGCTCGCTGCGGTGCACCAGGCGGGCGCGGTTCACCGCGATCTCTCGCCGGACAACATCATCCTGCCTGGCGGACGGGTGGAACGTGCCAAGATCATCGATTTCGGCATCGCTCGGTCGGCGGCCGCAGGCGGTGAAACGCTGATCGGCGGGAAGTTCGCTGGCAAATACAATTACGTTTCGCCGGAACAGCTCGGCCTCTATGGCGGTGAGGTTAGCGAGCAGTCCGATATCTATAGCCTCGGACTGGTGCTCGCCGCCGCGCTGCGCGGAAAGCCGCTCGATATGAGCGGCACGCAATACGAGGTCATCGAGAAACGCCGGACCGTGCCGGACCTGTCCGACATCGATCCCGATTTCCACGAGCTCATCGGCGCGATGCTGCAGCCGGATCCGCGCGATCGGCCGGCCAGCATGGCCGAGATCGCCAGGGCAACGCGTAGCGAGGATGTCGACGCGACATTGCCGCCGGCATCGTATGGTTCGCGTGAACGCTCGGGCTTGCCGCGCGCCGGCTGGACGGCGCTGTCCGAGTCCAGGCCCCAGCCTTCGGCGTCTCCGGGCGAACAGCGCTTCGTCGAACATGTGCGGCCGGCGCATCTGTCGCAACCAAGGCCCGCGCCAGCGCCCGCGCCGGCCAGCGCGCCCAAGCCGGCTGCGCTGCGAAAGTCGTCGCGGATGCCGACTATCGCTGGCGGCCTCCTGACGCTGGCGCTCCTGTCGGGGGGCGGCTTTTACTTCAGTGGGATCCTTGCGCGCCCGCCGGTCGAACAGAGACTCAAACCGCTGACGCCGAAGCCGGTGCCCGAACCCGCTGTGGAGGCCCCCAAGCCGGTGGCCCAAACGCCGCAGCCGGAAACATCGAAACCTCAGCCGAAATCACCGGTACAGCCTCAGCCAGAGCCATCAAAAGCTGACAACGCTGCCCCTATCGGGACAATGAAGCCACCTGCCTTGCCGGATGCACAGGTGAAGTCCCCAATACCGGCTGAGAACCAGGCAGACGCGGCGGGCGAGCAGAAACCGGAGCCAGCCAAGCCCATCGAAATCCCCGTAGCGACCCCCAGTTCGGAGGTGTCGCCGGCAACAGAACCACGGCAGCCCGCCGAGCAGGCGTCGGCGGCCCAGCCGCCGACCACCGACAAGCAGGAGCCTGTCGCGCCGGCCGTAGGAAGGCCGGCGCCGGCGGCCCAGCCCGAATTCACGGCCAACAACAATCAGGCGCAAATACCGCCCGTGTCGGTGCCGAAGGCTGGGGAAAGTGCAAACCCGCCGGCGACAAAACCCAGCGCAACGGATCTCGTCGACATGCTTTCCAAACTGGCCAAGCCTAAGGCTTCCTCGCCGCCGACTTCGGAGAGCCCGTTACCGGCGCAGCCGACCAGCCCGCCGGCTAAACCGGCGGCCCCGACCCCGACCGCCAGCCAGCCGACGCCACCAACGCCGGCACCGACAGCGCAGCCATCTCGGCAGCCGCAGCCGCTGGTGACCACGCAGCCCGGAAATACCGAAGTCGCGATCAATGTGCCCAAGCCGGCGCTTCCGCCGGCGAAAGCGGCCGACGAGACGGTGCAACGCGCTTCATGGGTGCGCGACTTCAGCGGCGGCGACTGTTTCTACGCGTCGCTGACATCGGCAACAGACAGCGCCGCCGCTATCGAAGGCTTTGCAACAGCCGTGCAGCCCTTCGAGCAGATGCTCAATGATTTTAAGACGAGGTTTCATCTCGAGCCGGACATCAGCGTCCGTCTCATCGAGCAGCCCCAGTGTGAAGTGACCAACTTTCTGCGCTTCCTCGACCGGAACCAGGTGGAAAGGCCTGAGCTCGTTCTCGACCGGACGTCGGTGGCGGATGGCGCGCCGATCACCGGCGCGCTGGTAACGCATGGCGGGCTCGTTTCCAACGTCATGCTGATCGACCACAGGGGCATCGCCTTCAACCTCGATGACCGCATGGTGGCGCAAACCGACAAGGCGACCTTCAGCATCCCGATCGGTCTAGGCGCCGCCGACAAGGCGGCCGGAAAGGCCCTGCCGCAGATCATGCTGGTGATCACCGGGCCGCGGGACATTCAGGCGGCAATGTTCTCGATACCGACACCGGCCTCCGAGCTTTTGCCAAAGATCCTCGGGGAGATCGAGGCCGACGGTTCGCAGTTTTCCGCCACCGCCAAGTATTTCCGGCTCGGCGGATAGATATGAAACGCCGATGGACCCTCGCTACCTGCATTCATTTTGCCAGGCTTTGACGCGCATAGACTGGTTTCGATTCTTGCTGGGCTTCTCCGCCCGCGTGGCATTTTCCGCGCTGTTCGGCGCGGCGCTGCTCTTTATCCTCTCGACCAACAGCGCGCACGCCGAATTCACCGTCTGCAACCAGACGCTCGATGTCGTCAATCTCGCCGTTGGACAGAAGGTCGACAATGCCGACCAGACCGACGGCTGGTGGACCATCGGCGCCAACCAGTGCGTGAACGTCATCCGCGAGGAACTGACCAACCGGTACATCTACCTGTACGCGACCGACGTGTTCGGCCATGCGATCCTCGACGGATCGACTGAGATGTGTGTCGATCGGCGCCGCTTCTCTATCCGTGGCATCGAAGAGTGCTGGCAGCGAGGTCATATCGCGGCGCGTTTCGTCGAGGTCGATACGCTCGAGCAGGTGCGCTGGACCTATTTCCTGACCGGAAACAGCCCGTGACGCACAGCATCGACACGAGCTTCAAACGGAAGAAGCTGGCGCGCCAGAGCGAGCGCAGACGCAAATTTTGGCGCCGCTTTCTTGCCGGCATTGCTGCGCTCACCATCATCGCGATCGCCACCGGCTTCTATCTGACCAAGGATGACTGGTCGTTCGGCGACGAGGATGAAGAACTGCATCCGGTCGAAGGTATGGAAGACGTGCCGCCCGACGCCTCGGTCTATGTGCCGGCCATCATCGACCTTGCCGGCGACCCGATGTGGATCACGCTGGCGCCCGATGCCGACACCGCCTCGAAGGGCCATACGGTTGCGCGCCCGGCCGAACTCGACACTTCCGGGGCTTCGCCGCAAATCGAGATTCTGTCCGACGTGATGCTGAGCACCAGCGAGAAATTCATGACGACAATCCCCTCGACGCAGGAGGATTTTGCCTTTTTCCAGGCGCAGCGGCAGGCTGCTCCGAAGCCTTCCGCCGCAACACCGAACGAGCAGCAACCGACTTCGCCCGCGTCTGCTGTGGCGCCCAACGATCAACGAAGCGATCTGGCGAACGACCTGCAGGCGCCGCCGGAAGAGGGCGATATCCCCGCCAGCTCGGCACCCAAAGCCGACGCAGACGATCCTGAGGCCGGCTGGGGCGAGACTATCGACCAAGGCGAGGCAGCGCTCCCCGCCTTCAAGAAAACCGCTATCGAGAACAACACCACCGTCGAGACCGTCATCAGCGAATATCAGCGCTTCGAGGCCACGGAGGATACTTTCGTGAAAATCCTCAACGGCCGCAGCCTGAATAGCGTGGTGCTCGACGCCCATTTCTCCGCGGACGATGCCAGGCTTGCGGGCGAGGCGCTGAAAGCGCTGTTCAACCGCGACGGACTCGAACCCGGTTTTGTGGTCGCGTTGCGCGGTTTCCGGCCGAACCGCGAGACGACGACCATGTCGCTGATGCAGGTCTCCGTCTACGCAAGGAACGTCTATGTCGGTACGCTGACGCGCAATGCGGCCGGCGCCTTCGTTTCAGGCGTCGACCCCTGGGTCCGCGAAGACCTCTTCAACTATTCCGGTGCCTCGGATCAGGGCGGGCCCAAGCGGCAGTATCGCCTGCTCGACGCAATCTACTCGACCGCGGCGCGCAACAAGGTGCCGACCAGCGTGATCGGCGAAGCGATCATGTATCTGTCGAGAGGACAGGATCTGGACGCTTTCGCCAGCGAGGACCAGCGCTTGGTGCTGATCTACTCGCAGACACCGCGCGGCCAGGGCGATATCTCCGGACGGGTGCTTTACGTCGGCGTCCTGGGTAAGGACAAGAACCTCGACTGCTTCGTCTTCCAGCAAAGCGACGGTCAGTATGCCTGCGTGACCGGCGATGATCAGGTTCGTTCGCTGACCGTCATCAACGGCATGGTCACGCCGGTGAGCGGGGTGATGACGTCGACCTTCGGCCCCCGTAAGCATCCGATCCTCGGCACGGTTAGAATCCACAATGGCGTCGACTGGGCGGCTCCGATCGGCACGCCGATCCTGGCCGCCTTTGACGGCGAGATCAGTTTCCAGGGCGATGGCGGCAGCTATGGCAATCTGGTCAAGATCGCCCATTCGAACGGGCGCGAGACGCGCTACGCGCACATGCAGAAATTTGCCATAGCCAGCGGCGTCGGCACCAAAGTGAGGGCCGGCGACGTCATCGGCTATATTGGTACCACCGGGCTCTCGACCGGACCGCATCTGCATTTCGAGCTTTATCAGAACGGCGAAGCGATCGATCCCCTCGGGACGGTCACCACGGTTGCCAGCGCTGATTCCGCCAATCCCGGCGGGGCCGGCAGCTCTGGCGATTCTGCCGTCGAGACGCTAACCGACCGGATCGTGCATGTCGAAAGCGGCGGCAGCGCCCGTGCCAAGAACCCCAACTCGTCAGCAACCGGCGCCGGCCAGTTCATCACCAAGACCTGGATCCGGATGATGAACACCTATCGTCCCGATCTTGCCCGTTCGCTCTCGACCGCTGACCTGCTCGCGCTTCGCTATGACGTGACTTTGTCGCGAGAGATGGTGCGTAACCTCGCGCGCGAAGGCGAGGCCTATCTGCGCGCCCGCGGCCACCAGATAACGGCAGGCCGCCTTTACCTCTGCCACTTCCTTGGCATGGAGGGAGCGCACCAGGTGCTGGCCGCGCCCGGCTCGTCGCAATTGAGGGCCGTTCTGGGCTCGGCCGTGATCGAGGCCAACCCGTTCCTCATCGGCAAGACCGCCAGCTATGTCGTTGACTGGGCCGAACGGAAGATGGGACAGAAAGCGCCGCGCGTTTTGACGGATGTAAGCCAGCCGGCGACGACCACGACCGAACTCAGGCAGACATCGCCGGAGTTCGAAAAATACAAGCAGGCAATAGCGACCCTGCTCGATTCAATCCAGGATACGCCTGGGCCAGGTTAGCGCATTTCACCGCTTCGAGGAAACGGTGAACCGCTCTATCTCTTTGTTTTGGTTTTGAGGCAACTCCCAAGGGAAGGCGCGATGCGCTTTTCCCGGGAAAGCCGTTTCACGATTTTCCTGGAGTTGGACTCCCGTTTGACTGTATCGCCTTTAACGGATCGGCCTGGCGCCAATTGCCTACTCGGTCCTGATGCGCATTTCCACGCGGCGGTTGACAGGATCGTAAGGATTGGCGACGCGCGGATGCGATTTGCCAAGGCCGATTGCTTCGAGCCTGGTAGATTCCACGCCGTTCGCGGTCAGGAAGGCCGCCACCGACTGCGCCCTTCGCTCCGAAAGGTCCTGGTTATAGCGATCCGAGCCGGTTGCATCGGTGTGACCTTCAACGACAAAGCTGAACGTTTTCAGCCGATTGTCCTTCAGCGCCTTGGCGAACTCGTCGAGTTCGGTGCGCGCGATCTGGTCGAGTTGCGCGGAATCAAGGGCGAAATTGATCATCATGTCGAGACCGGTTTTTTGTGAAGCTGAGCCAGTCTTCTCAGCCTTGCTCTTGCACTCTTCCTCCGTGCCGACGCAGATGCCGCGCGATGCGCCCAGATTGCCTGGCTGGCCGGCGAAGAACTTCACGATGTCTTCCGACTTCTGAAGCGGATCGGCGCAGACATGCGTTGAAAGAAGCATGGCCGCCAATGCCAAGGCTGAACTGCCCCATCGCATGACCGTCACTCCTGTCCGAGAGGATTTCGCTGGCGGGTATCATATCAAATCGGGAAGCGGTTGTCTGTGAACAAACGCGTGCTGCTCGTGGCTGCCGGATCTGCCAACACTGACGCTTGACCGGCGCCCGGCCACAGGCTTCAGTGCTATTCCGCTGGCTCTCGGGGTGTGGCAGCCATGGCCAATGAACTCGGATACAGAACGGCACGGGATCTGTTTCTTGCTTGTCCCGCCATCGCCAGGGACATGAAATCGCTGGCCACCGGTCAGCCGCCGCTTGATTTTTGCCGTGCCCTGCTTGCCGGACGCGTGCCGGAAGAAGCCGTCACATTTTGCGCCTATCTCCTGCCCGAGCGAGCCGCCGTCTGGTGGGGACATGAATGCCTGAGCAATCTCGTTGAGCTCCTCGCGGACCGGGATCTGGAATTGCTGGCGCTTGTCCACGACCGCGTCGGCGAACCTGACAATCCTCACCATCAAGCCGCCCTGAGCAATGCCCTGGACCTGCCGCCGGCGACGCCGGCCGCCTGGATCGCATTGGCAGCGGTGTGGCGTGAGCCGACCCTCAACATGGTGTCGACCGGATTTCCTGCCGCCCACGCCGTCAATGCCGGAATTCTGGCCGGGCTCGCCCGCGCCTCGCAGGGGGACCGGTTTACCGTGCTTTCCGCCTTTGTCGAAATGGGCATCCAGATGGCGGAGATGGAGGCGTAACGGCTTTCGCCGATCCCTATTCGCCGTCATGCTGGCATCAGGCCAGCATCACCGGCAACCGCCTTGTGCCCATCTGGCCAGAGCGACCTTGAAGCGGGTACCGAGCGGATGCTGCAGGCGCAGGACCGAGACGTCGTTGGCGGCGAAATTCTTCGCCTGCTCGCACAATCTTGCTTCGTTCCACTCATGGCAGGTGTCGCAGTGCTTGCCTTCCCAAACCGACTTGTCGAGGCCTTCCACCGGACTGAAGAGTGGTTCGCTCCTGATCAACTGGGCGATGCTCTTGCCGTCGATCGCCGGGTCGCCGAATTGGACGGGACGATCGAAAAGGATCGGGCCGTCAGTCGCGAGCTTGGGGATTTTCGCGCGTAGAAGATCGAGCGCAAGCTGATCGTCGGCCTGGCCTGACGACGCGCCGGTGTTGCGGGTCCCGGAGCCGGCTTCAGCCGGCGGAACGCTCGCCTCGCCGACGATCAGCGGCGCGTTGAGATCGACCTTGTGCAGGACAACCTCGGTGGTCAAAGAAACATTGATCCAGGGGCGTTGCTTGCCGGCGGTCGCCTTGAAGACGTCGCTGGTCACCCTGTTCATCGCTTCAGTGATGGAGACATTGGATTCCCCAATGTGCTGGAGCAATGCCGTCGTGAAGGGCGAGTGGTCGCCGGAGCCATCATAGGCGAGCTGGTTGGGACTGGCCGCGAAGGCGACGAGCGTTCCCGCGCCGCCATTCTCGATCGGAATTTCCGCAAGACCGCTGCTTGCACCTTTGATGCCCGCGGTCTTCGCCAGCACATCGGCCAAGGGATTGTCGCGGCATGCGTCCAGGAACACCAGCCTTATGCTGGTCTCGCGAGACATCTGGCGCAGGATGAAATCGACAGACACGGTCTCAAAGTCGAGCGAGGTCTCGTCCTCGAGCGCGGCATCCACCGGAAGCAGATAGTTCTTGCCTGAAACCTGCAAGCCGTGGCCGGCATAGAAGAAAAGCGCCACATCGGCGCCGCGCACCTGCTTGGCGAACTGGGCAACCGTGGCCTGGGTCTGCTGCTTGGTAAGGTCGAAGCCGGAGATCACCTCGAAACCAATGTTCTGCAAGCGCTCGGCCATCGCCTGCGCATCGCGCACGGGATTGGCGAGCGGCGCGGCGTGCTGGTACTGCGAGTTGCCGAGCACGAGCGCGACCCGGCGCTCGGCGCTGGCGACCGTCAAAGTCAAAAGCAAGACAAGGGCGGCAAGACCAGCGCCGCGAAGCAAGCCGGCGCAAAACGCGATTGGACGGGAGCCCACCCCGACCTCAGTTCGCGAGCTTCGTGGCGGAGAATTCGATCCGCCGATTAAGCGCCTTGTTCTTTGGCGTGTCGTTGACGGCAACCGGCCGATCCTCGCCATAGCCCGCTGCACTGATCTGGGTGCGCGGCACGCCGTCGGCGACCAACGCATTGGCAACCGCCTGGGCGCGCCGTTCCGAAAGAGTTTTGTTTGCCTCGGGCGATCCGTCGGAGTCAGTGTAGCCGGACACTTCGACCTTGAGCGTCGGACACTTGCCGACGACACCTTCGACCTCCGCCAGCAGCGGACGGCTCTTGGCATCGAGCCTGACGCTTGCCGGGCGGAAGTAGATGGCGCCGGTGCGCGACAGCACGGCAAACCGGTTGAGGCACTCCTCGTCGCTGAAATTGGTCTTCGCGGCATCGGTGGCCACCGGACCGACATCGGCGGCGCCGGCAGCGACGGTCTGCACCGCAGCCGGCTTGCTGCCGTCGGCAATGAAGACGAAGTCAAAGGACACCGAGGCGGTGGGCACTATGTTCGTCACATTGGCGGCCTGCTGCAGCTTGTCGACGTTCGGCAGCAGGCCGAAGTCCTCGACATGCACCGCGACGGGAGCCTCGGAAGCGACGGAGACCTGAGTGTCGCTGATCATGGTCACGACGACGCTCGCCTCCAGATCCTTGTCGACGCCGTGCAGGCTCAGCCGGAATGGCAAGGTTGCCTTGATCCGGCGTTTGGCCGGCAAGTCGGCGAATGCGGCCGGGTCCACCTTGGCCGTCAGCTCGGCCGTCGGATACTTGAATGTCTCGAAGAACAGGAAGCGCATGCGCACATTGCGGAGGTCGACGCCCGTGTCGACGGAATTGAGATCGAAGCTGATCTTGGCGTCGCCGGCGGAGCTCAGCGTGCCGGTGATGTTCCTGATCTTGTTGGTCTCGACGATCGTGTTCTTCTTCACCGACTGGTAGGTGAGCACCGAGGCGCCAGGATCGAGCGTCCAGTTCGCCGCGGCATTGGCAGCTTGCGGCCAGAACAGCAACAATCCGGCCATTGCCATGATAATGAGACCCGCGGCTTGCGCTGCAGCGCCTGCCTTCGTCCTCCGCCAGAATGCGACGACTTCGACCACGGAACGCCCCCTTGCCCAGGACAACCCAATATCGATACCGACATGCGATCGGAGCATAGAGCACTTGCCCTTGCTTGGCGAGCGGCTCTAACCGTCGGGCAGTGGGTCAGTTTGAAATTCGGGGACCACACCGCATTGCGGTCGCCTCTTTGCACAGGGGGCAATGCACCCACCGCTCAAACATACCTTCATTGCCGAATGGCACGTCATAAACTATGAGGGCGGCGGTCTGGCAAAAGGGACAGGTAACCGGCTCATCTGGTGCTTTATCAAGCATAATGGCGACGGCTACCCATTTGCTAGATTTCTGAGACATTGGACAGCTTTTTGTATGTTCCGCGCGCCATTGGCTTCTCGGCTTCCTTCGCTTCGATAAGCGCAACGATGGCGAGCGGCTTCTTATCTTCGGCCTCGCCGGTGGCTATCGCGACATCGACTTCGCCAACTGGTTGGATCGCGGGGGGCGCTTCGGGTGCTTATCTGTCATGGCTTGAAGATGGCATGCGAAAGCGCCTATTTCCAGACAGAGCCAAGGCGAAAGCGCCTATTGAGATCGGGTCGGAATTTCAAACTGACCCACTACCAACCGTCGAGCGCGGTTGAAGACGCATGCCATGCAATCATCTGAGAGCGCGTCGCCATAGTCCGAGCGCGGCGATCAGCGAGTTCAGTGAAACTTTTGGTCAGCCTCCCCAGCCGCCACCGCCGCCGCCGCTGTTTCCGCCGCTGTTGCCACCACTATTGCCACCACTATTGCCGCCGCCTATGGCCGGTAAGACGGGGGGCGGAGATTCAGGCGTTTCCCCAACGGGTTTGATCAGTTTCTTGGCAACGACAATCTTTGGCGCGGTCGTCGTGCGAATGACCTTCGTCTTGTGTTTCACCGTGGGGGTCGGCTCGGCTCTCGGCGTCACGGTCGTGCACCCCGCGACAACCAGAGCGCCTGATAGGATCGTTGCGACGATTGCGTGTTTTTTCGATGCCCAGCCCACCTTATCGCCTCCACGTTGATCAGAACAAGTCCCGGCGCGGGTTGGCTTGTTCCCAGACCGCCCTGGCCGTTTTGACCAGTCGATCGTCCAACGTGCCGTCCGCCGAAATCTTCGATTTGAGGTCCTCACGCATCCGCTTCAGAGCCGCCGTCTTGGCCTTGGCTCCGAACTTCGCCAGACTGCTCCTGGCATCCGGAATTTCGTTGTGCAGATCGAGCGCGGCGGCGAAAGCAAGGTAACGCACCGCCACGGCCTGGTCCGCCTTGTCACCCCTCTGGATCTCCAGAGCCGCGCGGTCATACGCGGCCGACTGATCGCCGCGGTCGGTCGCCAGCTCGAATAGCCTTTGCGCTTCTGCAAGATCCTGCTGCACGCCGACACCGTCCCTGTACATGCGCGCAAGGCTGCCGGGGGCGTAGGGTTGGCCAAGATCCATGGATTTCTGAAAAAGCGAGAGTGCTGCCTTCGGATCCTTCTCGACCCCCGTGCCGGCGAGATAATTGCGGCCGAGCAAGTTCATCGAATACATGTCCTGTCGCTCGACGCCAGCTTTGAGGAAGGCCACGGCGCGAGCTGGATCGGCAGGCACGCCATTGCGACCTTCCGTGAAGATCGCCGCAAGATCGTTCATGGCATAGGTGTGCCCCATCGCCGCCCCCTTCAGCAGCAGGTCCAGCCCCTTGGTGCTGTCACGCTCGACGCCGTAGCCATTGAACAAGGCGCGGCCCCACGAGGTCATCCCATAGGGATCCCCCTTGTCGGACGCTGCAGCGTAGAAGGTATTGGCCTGCTTGCGATTGACGGGCATGCCCGTTCCCGTCGCGTTGAGGTAGCCAAGCTCGAACACTGCGCGGACGTGCCCCTTGTCGGCAGCCTCCTGGATCGCCTTCTTGGCCTCATCGACCTTGCCGACCGCAAGCAGCGCCCGACCGAGCTGGTAGCGGAAGCGAGCGACGTCCGGATAGGCTTTGACCGCCGCCCGGCAGACGTCAACGGCGTTGCTGCTGATTTCGTTCGGCAGCAGGCCGGGGACGACGCCCTGCAGGTCGAGAGGCTCGCCGGCCTCCCTGTCGCAGGGATCGACGGTTGGTGACAGCTTCATCGTCGCCGGCTTCGACGAAGCGTTGTCCGCCCTGATTTCAAAGCCGACTATCAGTGGTTTGACGGCGCCAATCTGGGGTTCGTAGCGCAGGTGGTCGACTTCATCGGCCATCAGGCGCGAATCCGGAGATAAGGTCCGATCCGGCAGGGACAGTGTCCCGGTTGCCGGGTAGCTCGCAAGCTTCAGGCTGACCGCGGGATCCTTGGTCGGGAAATCCAGCTTCAACGGAACCGGGCCCACGCCGACGGGAACCTGTACGTCACGGTTCTCGATCGCTTCGGCGGCGCCGGTAATGTGAATGCCTCGTTCCACCACTTCCTGTTTCTGCTCGGACTCCATCGAGGCCACAAGTTGCTTGCCCTCGGCGCCCTCCCCATTCTTGACCCTGAACACCAGGATGCCCTGGGATTCGCCACCCCAATTGTCGCGTGTGGCATAGACCAGCATGTCGACTTCTTCCTGGGCGCCAGCACCCTTGGGCACGTCCATCTCCAATCGGGGAAGATCTTTGCCGGCGATCCACTCACCCGCCGCAACCGGCTTGCCATCCAAAATCAGGTGCCCCAACGCCGGCGGTCTCTCGATGCTGACGGTGACCGCGCCGCCATCGACATCGACCGGCTCCGGTAGGTCGAGCGCGACAGGCCCAACGCCGGACGGCACGACCTTTTCCAGCACCGGCGGCAGTGCGGGCCGGCTGGTGCGACGCATAAGGACGACCTCGTCGATCAACGATGAGTTTTCCCACGGCACCTGCTTGCCGGCCGTAGCCTCGACCACATCACGGCGAACGGCCGCCATCACCGAGCGTATCTCCTGGTTCGGCGCCAGCGCGCGACGGGAGAAGGCGGAGGAAAAAGGACTGAGATCGCCACTTCCGTCATAAGCGACAGCACCGGGTTCGGTGGCGAAGGCTATAAGCGTGTTCAGCGAACTTTTTACCTGCGCAAGGCCGGTGTCGCCGGCAGCGATCAGCTGGTCTCGCAACCAATAGTCCTTGCGCGGAAACGGATTGTTGCGGCAGGCGTCGAGGATGATCACCTGGATCTTCGATTTCGCGCGCAACTGCTGCAGCACATCATCGAGCTTTACGGCCTGCACCTCAATATCAGCCGCGTTCCTGAGCGATGCATCGACCGGGATCAGGAAATTTTCACCGCCGATCTGAAAGCCATGGCCGGAATAGTACACGACCGCAAGATCAGCGCCGTCCGCCGCCGCAAGGTAGTTGCGGAACTGCTTTTCGAACTCAATCTTGGTGAGATCCTTAGCGACGAACACGTCGAATCCGGCCAGCCGGAAGGTGTTCGACACATCGTCGGCGTCCTTCTCCGGATTCTTCAGAGCCGGAATTTCGCGGTACTCGGAATTGCCGATGACAAGCGCAACCCTTCGATCGGCGCAAGCTTGGAACGCCGTGAAGCTCGCGAGGATCAGGGCCGCAATGAACGCACAACATCGCAGCATGGCTCATCCTTAACTGTTAGTGACCTGTCGGGTCACAAGACACAGCTCGTGACGCCGCGGTCCGTTAAAGACTTCACATCCGCCGAAACGGCAAGGCACGAAAGGCATCCGCGATGGCTGGCAGATGCCGCACCCAATCAACTGTTAAAATAACCCAGTGGCGTGGGTACCGCAATAAGCTGGGCGAATCGACGCCCGGACTGCAACGGCAAGCGCAATGAGATTTCGGCGGAGCTCGAGGACATGAAGATCATGTTCGACGGTATTCCGCTGGCCATTGAAGCTGGCGATCCGGCCCTGGCCGCTAAAGGATGGCTGCCAGCATGGAACACATCCACGGGAAACGCAGCTGGTGATTCCCAATGAAAAGGCACTTTTTCGATTTTGGCGCGCCAAGAAAACGGTACCGTCAAAAAGACGTCAGAACGGTCCTTTTGCACGCGATCGTTCGCGATCGATGGGCGAAGATTTCTGCTTATTAAATCAGTCGTTTGTAGGGGTATTCCGATAGCACGCGATAGTGCGCGAAGGCCCCAAATCATTCCCACTCGATCATCAACAAGTCTCCTATATATTTGATATTAAAGCAAAAATAACATTGATGGTCCACTCAATACCGTCAAAAATGCCGTCAGATTTTTAGCCTGTTGAAAAGATTGGAATAATGTAGCCGCCGTCGCGGAATGCGTAACTTTGACTACATCATTTCCTATAGCAGCCATTCGGCGAGATCAAAGCAGGCTCGCCCGACGCAGCCAGGGCAAGCAAATGGTCGCTGGCGAATGGCGCGGCGAAATCGTCGGCTCGGCCAACGTCAATTTTGGCCAGGTCGTGCAGCAAGGCCCGCCGAGACAATCATTTGAGTTCACCTACGTCATACTGGCTACCTCGCTCATCATGCCGAATGCCGTATTCAGATGGCCTGGAATCGTAATGGCCATGGCCCCCAACGCCAATGAAGGCAGACCACCCGCGGGCGTTCTTTTTGAGGCCGATCAGCTGCCGTCGCTGAGCCTCTCCCTCTACGTCACCAGAGAGCAATTTTCGGACATGCTGCCTCGCTTCGAAGCGCATCGATTCAAGGATTTTCATTTCACAGTAGAGGAAAAGGACGCAGAGGGCAGATGGCCTGTGCGCAGCTGGGGTATGGGAACCACTAGGCCGACTACCTAACCGGCGATATTGTTGGACCTAACGCGCCTGCAAATGTGGAAAGAACTCTGAAGTACGAGTGGGCGAACGGGCCGAAATTAAAGTGCGCGTAAGTCGCACGGATCGGAATCTACTACCGAAGACCGGGTCGTTTTAGCTGAACCTTATACGGGGCCAGGAGAGCAGATGAGGATCGCATGCTTGGGTTGGGGATCCTTGATTTGGAACCCAGAAGATTTCCCCGTGACGGGTGGGTGGAAAAACGACGGCCCGGTATTGCCGATAGAGTTTGCGCGTGAATCGGGCCGAAAGCGCATAACTCTTGTAATCGCGGATGGCGTTGAGCCGGTTACGACTCTGTGGACGCTGATGAAAGTCGCAAATCTACAAGCCGCCAAGGAAGCCTTGGCGTCACGGGAGCGCATCAACGAAGCGCACATCCAGCATTCGATTGGCTGGTAGCGCAAAGTCGATGGGACGTCACACGGACGCGGTGCACAAGCTATTTCCGGGTGGGCTCCCGCTCACAATCTTGATGCCGTAGTATGGACAAATCTGAGACCCGGACTGAAGGGAAGCCCAAACGTCGTGCCGGACTACGATGTTGTGCTGCAGCACTTCAAGATGCTCATCAACCAAGGTGAACAGGCTGAAGCCGAAGAGTATGTCCGCAAGGCCCCTTTGCAAATCAAAACGGGTTATCGAAAGCGATTGCAACAGGATCTTGGGTGGGCCCCTATCTAGACCACCGGCCTACGATTGGCGCGCCGAACTGGGAACCGGACGGGAATGAGCTACAACGCCAAACAGCATAGCTACGAAGAGATTCGAGAGGCCATCGTCGATATCGTAGTGCGGCCCAACGATCCTCCTCGACAGTGGGCATCTCTAATTTCGGAACTCGCCGACGAGTTCGCGCGACGAGAAGGAGGAGCGCCGGCGGGCGCCCGGGTCAGCCATGGCGCCAATTCGCTCCATCCCTTCGATACCGAGTTGGCCCGCGACGCCTTCTGGGACTTGTTTCGTCAAGGTATGATTACGCTCGGTCTAAACGACTATAACCCGGCTTGGCCTTGGTTTCGGGTGTCACACCTTGGCCGTCAGGAACTCGCTGCACAGAGCCCGTTGCGCTTCTATGATTCCGGGACGTTCATAGCGCTCGTGAAAAAGCAGGTGCCTGACATAAGTGACGAGGCTCTAATCTATCTGCGCGAGGCAGCTGGCGCCTTCTACGCAAGTCTTCTGCTATCGGCGTGCGTGATGGTCGGCGTTGCGGCCGAAGCAGAGTTCACTCGTTTGGTCGAAGTCGCTGCGACTCACCCGGACCACGGCAGTCGCTTCAACAGCGCTCAGAAGGCAGAGTTCATCGGGTCCAAAGTCGAAAAATTCCGAAGGGCCATCGACACGATCAAAAGCGATCTGCCCAAGTCCGTAGTTGAGAATCTAGAGGTCGTGTGGACGATTCAGACAGTGATCCGAACCGCGCGCAATGACGCCGGTCATCCCGTCGCGACGACCGTAACCCGCCAACAGGTCTATGTGTACTTGCAATTGTTCGTGGACATGGCGCGGCAGATGATGCTGCTGAGGCAAGAACTGACGAGCCTGGCGCCTTCCACCTGAGTGGGGACGACCAACGAGGCTTGCCTCGCCGAGCCGGTTATCGTTCGCCAGTTCTTCCCTCTTCGGTTCTACCCGCCCCTGGCCAGTGACAGCGATCCCAACGCAGCCGGCGGCTTGGCTGCCGCACGCAACAATGTGGGAAAACTCTCGAAACTACGGCGACTTAGTTGTTCGTGAAACATTGTGCGCAGCAATGGCAATTTGCGAAGCATGATTAAAAACACAACAAAAGCAACGAATCAACCGCCGCACAATGCGTGCTCTTTTATCTTGCCGTCTTAATCGGCGTATTCTTCAAAACTCTGTTTGCCATCGTAGTTACTCTCAAAAACTACGATAATACACTATTCTACACTCCATGCCACGATTCCGCATTCTGGCATCGAGTTCCGATGCGCCGTGCAGTCTTCCGCGCTCTGCGACGGCTAGCAGCGCTGCTTATTTGCAGCACGGGAACCGTCGTGGCGCACTCTTCCATCTGACTGACGGAGCATCGTCACAGGCAATCGAGCGCGGTCCGGCGATCTCGCGATCGGCGCGGCTGCAGGCAGGATAACGTGCGTTCCGTCGTTCCTGGTCTGCATCGGTTCTCATCCGCGGGCCTTGCCGTGCGAACGCCGCGCGGCGTCGGCATGGCTTGCTGCCGCATCGCCGACGTCGAAGGTGCCGTCGCTCCAGATGGCGTGGACTATGAGGACAGAGAAGCCGGGGCCGGTAGGTCCATTGGATGTCGCAACGCTATTAGGCTGGCCCCGCCGACCACCAGTATCCTTTGTGCAAAGCTTATGTTTTTGGGCAACAGTTGCAATTCCAAGCCTATAATCGGAGGTGGAAGCTTAGCGAAATCACTGAAGCCGCTTGGGGTAGGAAAGTCCATGCTCCCTATCACGTCTCCACCTTGGCCAAAAGCAGTGTACTTCGGGGTACCCGTTCTATCATCTAAAGCGGCTCTGTACCTGAGCATGTAGTCTGAGCTGTCCTTGCCAGAAAGACGAAACCTCAATCCAAAAAACCCAAAATCACCACAGGTTATACCGTCCAGTCCTTCTACATAAACCGGTTCGCACTTCCCGATGTATGGCGACGTACACGACAGTGACCTTCCGCTGCATGCTATGCGCACATCTCGAGCACCACGAGCGATGCCAAAGTCAACTACCATCACTGGAGGATAGAAACCGACCCCGCGCCAGCTACGGAAGGGCAACTGTACCAATTGGCCTGCGCCTCCCGATGCTTCACAGGTTCCACCACCGAGCAATGGGTCAATGGTGCTCCTTAGAGTCACTTGAACAGGAATGTCTACTATCGGGATCGGAACCGGCAACGACGGAAGATCGGCCTCCTTCAGCGCCACCGTTTCCGTGACTTCCGCTGGGCGCTCAAGCAACCGTGCCGCAAAGTCGTTGACCTGTCGCAGCGCCATCTCCAGCCGCTGAAGCGATCCATTAAAAAGGGTTCTATCACCGTTTTCAAATTGATCGGGATTGATGGCCGCATACCGAAAAACATCGATCCTTGCATTAATCTCGTCGCGAATGTAGACGCAGTCCTGTAAAATCGATTTTTGAAGGTCAAAACTAAGCGGCAGAATTCCTGCCCTGTTATCGACAACATCATAACTAACCGTGCTGTACGCCAATTCCGAGCCGAGACCGCTGTTTACCAGTTTTGCTCGGAAGTTGTTACAAAAGTCAAAAACACCATCGATGTACTTAGTTACTGTTTCCTTCTCGGGTCGATGTGCAGGTAGCGACTCGTTCAACCCGACGGAAGAGACCTGCAGATTGATGCTATTCTCCCCACTTGCTTTTGCCAATATACTATTGACGTCTGCAGACCCGGACACTGGACCACTGCTCCCCGAAACCGCGGCTCGCAAACGTTCCGTTTCAGACCTGGATTCGATCTGGATTTCGATTAACACAAACAATATACCGCCATATTCAACGGAATTCACAAATTCGTCGCCGTAGGTACGAAGGAAGTCCTCTCGGGAGGTTTTAAGTAGGGTCAATGCCGTCTCGGTTAATGAGGCATTCACCAACCTGTAACGCTTGCTAAAAAACCTCTTCCTTAGCAAAAAATAGATGTTCTGGCTGCGCATGGTGATAGTTCGAACAAAGTCCATCGAACCGGAGACTTTTCCTTCAAAGCCAGAAAATGATGCCTGGGCACTAACACTTAGAAATGAGTATAGCGAAGAATAGGAATCAACGTAGAGCAATTCCATTGTCTCTTCGGCAAACTCTGAAGGGAGATAATTGTCTCGAATAATTGCGTCACCGCGCTCAAGGAGTCCGATGCTATTAATTCCTTGCCCAAGAGCTTCGGGTATCTCAGGTTTGTCAGTCATTGGAGGCTCCTAGTACCGGCCTTCGTAAGAGAATTGCGTCTCAGCGCGGGAGCCTAACCAAGGCTCGCGCGGAATGCGGTATCGGCCACTTGAGTAAATACGAAGTTCGTTACGGAGTCGAGGGCTGTGAAGCCAAAGTAATTCACAGCTAACTGTTGCTGGACCGCCGAAGGATGGCTCTACGTTGCCGCCAGCCTGTGTGCGCGAAACCATAGCCTGCGCTACACATTGTCTGCTGTTGAAGCAGATTGCCGTCGCGGTTTCTCCGATATCCCAACTCCGGGCAGGCCTTCCTTTCTTGCCTTGGCAAAGGCTCGGTCGCTTTCCAGGAACTCCGACAGCATGAATGGAATGAGTTCAGCCACCGTTTCCGACTCGCCGTAGGTCTGACGGTAAAGCGCCGCATAGTCGTGGAGCGCTCGGCTAAGATCCGCGCTAACAGTGATGGTGATCTTGGAAGGCGTCCGGTCTGGAAGCTTTCTCAGTTTCAGATCGGCCATGAGCTACTCCTGTTCAACTTTGGTATGGCCGGAGCACAAGATCCTTGTGCACGATGACTCGCAGTGGCCAACCAGGGCGGACGGTGATGGTGGGCTGAATATTGAGGTTCTTCCCCGTGATGCGTTGGCCGGCTTGGCTGACGTTCTGTTGGGCGGATTCCCGGATTGCCTTGACGAGATCGCTTTCGTTTTCTCCAAAGCTCAATTCAGTGCCAACGCCCAGCAAGGTGGCCAGCGCAACGCCTTTGATCAACTGCCAGGTGTGGAAATCCACCTTGTCTTCCAGCCCCGCATAACCGGCGGTGTCTGCCGCGGGCAGATTGTCGATTTCGATCGACGAGCCGTCAGGCATCACAATGCGTTGCCAGACCAGCAGTGCGCGTTTTTGGCCAAACGCGACGACGCTGTCATAGGTGCCAATCAGCCGTGAGCCCTGCGGGATGAGCAAGGTGTTGCCCGTGACCGTGTCGTGCACATTCTCGGTGACCTGCGCGACGACCAAACCTGGCAAGTCGGAATTGATGCCGGTGATGAGGCTAGCGGCGATCACGCTCCCAGCCATGAGCTGATATCGCGAAGCAGGCGTCTGTAGCGCATGCGGATTATAGATCCCACGCGAGTCCTGCTGACTGATGAAATCAAGCTTGCGCTGTTGGTTGTTCTGGTCGCCCTCGGCTGGTGCAACCGAGGGCAACCCGCTTCTCACATCGAACTGCGGAAGCGCCTCAAACGGCTGCTGCGCACCTCGCCCATTACCGGCGAGATCTGTCTGGGTGGCTCGATTGACGATGCGGAAGAGGACTTGCGATTCACGCGCCGAAATCGCCTGCTGGGCCAGCCGCTGCTCTTCGGCGGATGCCTCCTGCCCCGGCGCGATGCCGAGTTGCCGCTGCCGTTCCAGGATCGGACGGCCGAGGTCACCGGGCAACGGCGGTCCTAGCATGGGAGGCTTCGGGTTCATTCCGGAATAGTCCTTGGGAAGCGTGTCGAGTCCCTCCGCGGTTGGCTTGTGGTCGGTGTTGTAGAGGTCTTCCGCCTGCTCTCTCATGCGCAAGGCAGGTCCCTGAAGCGCTATCATCGTGACGCCCAGGATGGCACCGGATCCGACTGCGGCGATGGCGACGATCACACCGCGCCTGAACCGCACCGCGCGGCGGGGTGAGGCCCGCAACTGTAGCTGCTCGGGGTCGAGTTTCGGCGGCGCAGCGGGTTGGGAAGTATCGGTCATGAACCCCTCCCCTCAGCGACTGGAACGCGAAAATAGCGGGATACGCCGGGGCGGCTGTCGTCCGTCGGTTCTCGTGATGCGCACCACTTGCTGCTGCTTGCTGCCGAGCCGCAGTTCAGCCGCCGCAAATAGGCGATCGACGATGTAGTAGTTGCCGCGCATCCGATAGTTGACGAGCTGGTTGTTCCCGTCAGCACCGACGATGAAGAGCGGCGGTGCCTCACCCTGATCGATGCGACCCGGGAATTCGATATAGACTTTGCTGCCATCGTCGAAAGCGCGCGTCGGTCTCCAGGGCGGTGTGTCGCCGCTAATCGAGTAGCGGAAGCGAATGTCCTCGAGTGCCACATTCGACGCTACCGGCAGGACAGCCTCGGCCTGAGCGTTACGCTGGCGTAGCGCAATGATCTGGTCCTCGCTGTACGTCCAGGAGATTGCTGCCATCGCGGTCTTCTCGGTGCTTTGAAGTTGTAGGTGGTACGTCCGCCGTTCCGTGGTGATCACCAGATTGGTGCTAAGCCCCGGCGCGAAGGGTTTTACCAGCACATGGGTGCGCTGGTTGTCGCCGTTCCCGCTGACGGTGTCGCCAATGACCCAGCGCACCGTATCGCCGGCCGACACGGCCGTTAGTTTCTCGCCAGGTTGCAGAGCGATATCGCTGACGCGTTCGGGCGCGGCATAAAGCTGATAGAGTGCGCCATCCGTGAAGGGATAGACCTGAACCGCATTGACATAGCCGTACCTGGTGGGTTGCTGCGTCGCCGCCTTGTTGGCATCAGTGACGCGTTCTTCAGGGGAACGCTGGTCGTTGACGGCCTTGCCCGGTTCGGGCTGCAACTGACCGGGCAGCGCCAATGGCTTTGGGATCTCAACGATCTTCACCGGCCTCTCCGGCGCCTTCTCGATTGCCGCCGGTTTGAAGTCGGCAGCATCATAGGAAATCGCAGGCGGTGGCACCGGCTTCGACGCACAGGCTGATAGGACTGCTGCCGAGACCGACAGGATCAGCGTGGCGCGGAATGCTTGGGCTCTATTTGTCATTGGCTGGCTCCTTCGGGGAAACGGATGTCGGCGCGGCGCTGTCGAGCTCACGCGACCAGTCGATGGCGTTGATGAAGACGCCGAGCGGATTGTTGCGCAGTTGGTCCGTATTGCTCGGTGGGCGGATCACGATGGTGAGGATCGCGGTCCAGCGCGTCGTGCTGGCCAGGCTGCCGCGCTCAAAGACCTGCTCAGTCCATTTGACCTGGAACGAGCTATCGGAAGCCCTGACGACGCTGGTCACCTGGACCGAGACGCTGCGCGTGCCGATCTGACCGAAAGGGTCGTTCGCCTTGGCGTATTCGTTGAGGAAGAGCGCCGCGCGATCGGTGGCAAAGTCGTAGGCTGCCAGCCAGTTTTGCCGCACCAGCACCGGATCGGTGGAGATCGAGCGGACGCTCTGAATGAAGTGGCCGAGATGCCAGGCGATCTGGGCATCGGTGGGTTCGTAGTCGCGGATTGCCGGCGCAACGGCGCGTGCCTCGCCGAACCGGTCGACCTCGACGACATAAGGTGCGACCCGGCTTTGCATCGACTGCCACACAAGTCCGCCGGAAAGTCCTGTCGCCAAGGCCAGGCAGCCGAGGGCTATCAGCCGCCAGTTCCTCGCCTGCACTCGAGATGAGCCGATGCGCTCGTCCCAGAGCTGGCCGGCCTTCTGATACGGCGTGACCGGCTCGGGCGTCCTGCCGTAGCGTTGAACGGGTCGCTTGAAGAGCATCTAGTCATCCTTGTCGTTGAGAGAGGGATTGGCGCTGCCGCCCGGCCTGTCGCCGTCACGGACGGCCTGCGTGGCGGCATGTCGATGGGCGCGGGCGGTCTGTTCGGAACGCAGGCGCTTGGCCCAGGCGGGTGCGGCATCCGGGCCTGCACTGGCAAGGCTTCCGGTCATTGACGCGGTTGGTGTACCGCCAGTTGCGGTCCATGCGGCTTCGCGACCAGCATCCGCACCGCGTCCGAACCCTCCTGTAGCAGACCGAGCCGCGCGCATAGCCACGCCGCCGGCGGCACCCGCCACGCCCTGCATTCCAGCAGTCACACCGGACAGGCCGGAGTCAGGTGAGGTTGCGCGTCCCAGCTGCCAAGCCGAGGAAGCGGCCGATCCCATGGTTGTGCCGGCACGGACTGCGGCGAGATTGCCGCCTGCTGCGATGCGGGCGCCGGCAAATGCCGCACCTCCGGCAACGAGCGATGCACCGGCCGCGGCCGCCGTGGTACCAAGTGCGGCGCCCGCACCAAGCTGCGGCGCACCGGATACAAGACCCGAAGCGATCCCAGGCCCAAAAATGCCGAGGCCAAGCAGAGACAGCGCTCCAAGGACCTGCGACATGGCCGCGGCCAGGTCCGGCTCCTTGCCTTGCAGCGCGGCAGCGAACTCACCGAAGAGCGTGGAGCCGATGCCAACAATTACGGCAAGCACCATCACCTTGATGCCCGACGAGATGACATTGCCGAGCACGCGCTCGGCCAGAAACGCCGACCGGTTCCAGAGTGCAAACGGAACTAGAACGAAGCCGGCCAACGTGGTGAGCTTGAACTCCAGGATGGTTATGAAGAGCTGGATCGAAAGAATGAAGAAGGCGATGATGACCAGGAACCAGGCCAGAAGCAGCACGAAGATGGTGAGCGCATTGCCGAAGATTTCCGGGAAGCCGAGAAGCTGGCTTGCTTGATCGAGCAGTGGCCAAGCGGCCTCGAAACCGGTCGCGGCAATCCGGCCTGGATGCAGGAGATTGTCTGCGGAGAGATTGCCAGAAGACGCGTTGATCCCAAGCCCGGCAAAGGATCGATAGATGATGTCGGCCAGGTTCTTGAAATTGTTCAGGATGAAGGCGAAGACGCCGACATAGAGCACCTTGCGAATGAGCCGGCCGAAAATATTGGGCTCGCCTCCGAGCGCCCAGGCCAGACCGGCAAGCGTGATGTCGATGCCAATCAGCGTGGTGGTAAGGAAGGCGACGTCGCCCGAAAGCAGACCGAACCCGCTGTCGATGTAGCGGGTAAAAGTCTCCATGAAGCGATCGATTACCCCGAGGTCGTTCATGCCGCCGCCTTCCTCATCGCAAAGACTGGTGATCAGTTGCCGGGATAGGCCGTGCCGGTGCCCAGGAAACGCTTCGTCGTCTGGCGTGCGGCTTCCTCGGACTGCGCCTTGCGCGCCGCATCCTCGACCTCAGCCCGAAACTGCGTGGCGAGCAGCGTCTGGATCTGCATCTGCTGCTTGGTCGAAAGCGCAATCAGCTGATTGGTGGCCTGGCTTGCCTCGAGCGCACCGGCCGCACCCTGGCTGCGGTTGACGAGATCGGTGAGCAGTTCGCCATCGCCGCGCACATTGTCCACGATCTGCGACTGAACACCCATGGTCTGGCGGAACGCTTGCATGGCGCTCTGCCAGCGTTCGCGCGCAGCGCTTGCCACGTCGCTGACCTTGATCGTGGCGTCGTAGCTGTCTGGATACTGCCGGCGCCACTGGTCTTGGACCTTATCGAGATCAAAACTCAGGCCACTTGCCTGGTCCATCAACCCGTCGATGCGTTGGAATGAACCGGTAAGCTGGCCCACGGAAGAAAAATCCAGACTTTGAAGATTGCGCGCCATGTTCTGCAGCATGGTCGCCTGGTTCTGGAGAGATTGTATCTGATTGTTGATCTGCTCCAACGCGCGCGCCGCCGACAGCACGTTCTGCGTATAGTTCGATGGATCGAATACGATGAGTGCGTTGGCCGGCCGGACATAGTCGGCCATCGGCATGGCGATCAGGGAAACAATCAGGCTGGAGAGAAGGCGGCGTCGCATCATGACAATTGCTCCATGTCAGATTAAGGGAATTGCAGGAGAAGCTCGGCGGCCCAATCGAAGCCACGCGCACTGAGGAATCGGAAAGCAAAGCTCTCCTGCCCGTCTTCGGACAAGACGCTGTCGATCAGCGTCTGCGTGGCTGGATCGGAGGCGCCACAAAGCGCTAGTGTGATCGGACCCAAGCCCAGCTCGAACAGACGGTTGCCGCGACGCGATTGCAGATAGTATTGGCGCTTCGGCGTGGCGCGGGCGACCAGTTCGATCTGCCGCTCGTTTAAACCGAAGCGTTCGTAGGCCGCCCTCGCCTGCGGCTCCACGGCACGATCATTGGGAAGAAAGATGCGCTGTGGGCAGCTCTCTATAATCGCAGGCGCAATTGAAGAGCCGGCGATGTCGGCAAGCGATTGCGTGGCGAAGATGACCGATACGTTCTTCTTACGCAGCACCTTCAGCCATTCGCGGATGCGGGCGGCAAACAGCGGATTGTCGAGATAGACCCAGGCTTCGTCGAGCATGAGCAGCGTCGGCCGCCCGTCGAACCGCTCCTCGAGACGATGGAACAGATAGGTGAGCACTGGCAGGACGGCGCCCTGGCTGTGCATCAGTTCCTCGGTCTCGAAGCACTGCACATCCGACAGGGCCAGCCGATCGTCATCGGCATCGAGCAGCCGACCAAAGGGACCGTCGAGCGTGTAGGGCATCAATGCGGACTTCAGCGCGTTGGACTGAAGCAGGACCGACAGGCCGGTCAGTGTGCGTTCTTGCGCCGGCGCAGTGGCAAGGCTGCCGAGCGCCGACCAGAGCGCCTCCTTCACTTCCGGCGTGACGGTGACGTTCTCATGAGCAAGGAGACCGGCGATCCATTCGGCTGCCCAACTGCGGGTACCTGGGTCGTTAATGTTGCGCAGTGGCTGGAAGGCGAGTGTGCCATCCGCGCCGAGCGCGTGGTGCTCTCCACCCGTGGCGAGTGTCGCCGCGCGGGCCGAATTGCCCTTGTCGAAGACATAGATCTGCGCGCCGGCATAGCGGCGGAACTGCAAAGCGATCAGGGCGAGTAGAACCGACTTGCCGGCGCCGGTCGGCCCGACGATCAGCATGTGGCCGACATCGTCGACATGGGTGGAAAGCCGGAACGGAGTCGAACCGCTGGTCTCGGCGAAGAGAAGCGGCGGGGCTTCGGTCTGGGTGACCTTGGCCAGATGTTCGTTCTCCGCCGGGCCGGCCCACACCGATGACAGCGGCATCAGATGGCCAAGGTTCAGTGTGTGAATGAGCGGCTGGCGAATGTTGGCATAGACATGGCCGGGCAACGAGCCGAGCCACGCTTCTACGGCATTGACGCTTTCACGGATCGTAGTGAAGCCAAGTCCGTTGACGATGCGCTCGACCGTGCGAAGTTTCTCCGCGGCGGCTTGGCGATCCTCGTCCCACACCGTCACGGTCGTGGTGAGATAGCCGAAGCCGACATGATCGCCGCCCAACGCCTGGAGTGCTTCGTCGGCGTCGAGCGCCTTGTTGTCGGCATCGCTGTCGACCAGAGGAACCGGGTCGTTGGTGACTACCTCCCGGAGGATTGCCGCGATCGACTTTCGTTTGGCAAACCACTGCCGCCGGAGCCGTGTCAGAGTTTTAGTGGCTTCGGTCTTGTCGAGCGGAATGAAACGCGTCATCCAGCGATAAGCGAAATCCTGATGGTTAAGTGCGTCGAGTATTCCGGGTCGTGTGAGGTTCGGGAAGCCGAGGATGGTAAGCGTGCGAAGATGCTGCTCACCCAACGCCGGCTCCAAGCCGCCGGTAAGTGGCGCATCGACCAGGATGCCATCCAGGTATATCGGCGTCTCAGGCACGGCGACCGGATGGCGACGGGTCGAGATCGTGCCGTGCAGGTAAGTCAGCGTCTCGGCATCGTCGAGCGCGCGCACCTCGGGCATAAAGCCCGACAGAAGATCTAGAACGCGGTCGGTCTCGTCACGGAACCGCGCCACCTCCTGGCGCCAGTCTCTTTTGCCTTCTGAACGATGAGAGTCGACGAGGGCGCTTTCCGCCCGCGCCTGGCTGTCCGGCGGCGGCATGAACAGCAAGGTCAGATGGTAGCGACTCTCGAAATGCGTGACCTTGCCCTCGAAGGCCGCACGCCGTTCCTCATCGACCAGCCATGAGGCCGCGTCGGGGAAACGCGAATGCGGATAGCCCAGCGCTTCGATGCGCTCCGCCTCGAAGAACAATGCCCAGCCGGAGCCCAAGCGTCTGAGCGCGTTGTTTGCCCGCGCGCAGACGCCGACGAGTTCAGCTTCCGTCGCGCTTTCGAGATCGGGTCCGCGAAACCGAAACGTGCGCTGAAAGCTGCCGTCCTTGTTGAGGACGATACCGGGCGCCACCAGTGCGGCCCAGGGCAAATGGTCGGCAAGCCGGTCGGCCTTGCCGCGATACTCTGAAAGATTCAGCATGCAAGCCATGCCTTCAGGCGAAGGTGGCGGACAAGCACGCTGGCGAACTCCGGATCCCGGCGTGCGGCAAAGACCGCGAGCGTGTGACCGGCAATCCAAAGCAGCATGCCTGCGATCCACTGCTGCAAACCAAGACCGATGGCCGCAGCCACCGTGCCGTTGAGGATCGCCACCGCTCGAGGCGCTCCGCCCAGCAGGATCGGCTCGGTCAGCGCCCGGTGGACAGGAACTTCAAAGCCCTCGATGTGCTGCTCTCCGGCCGCCATCAGACGAGCGCCCCGCCGCCGAAGGAGAAGAAAGAGAGGAAGAAGCTCGACGCCGCGAAGGCGATCGAGAGGCCGAAGACGATCTGGATCAGTCGACGGAAACCACCGGCGGTATCGCCAAAGGCAAGTGTCAGCCCGGTGGTGATGATGATGATCACCGCGACGATCTTGGCGACGGGCCCCTGCACCGACTCCAGAATCTGTTGCAATGGCTGTTCCCAAGGCATGCCGGAACCCGCGGCGAAAGCCGGGGCCGTGATAAGAACCGCGAGCGCGGCGGAGGAAAGAATGCGAAGCCTCTTGCGCATGAGGGTACCTTTCAAAGCTGCTGGAGTTGCGGAAGCGTGAGTTGGGCGACGGCGTAATCGCCGCTGCCGTCGAGACCGGTGACCTCGGCGATCGTGTCGATGCGGCGTGAGGATCCGCGTCCGGCGATAAAGACGATCAGGTCGATCGCCTCAGCGATGAGGCGGCGGGGAACGGTGACGACGGCTTCCTGGGCGAGCTGTTCGATCCGGTAGAGGGCAGATCGCGCCGAATTGGCATGAACCGTGGCGATGCCACCTGGGTGCCCGGTGTTCCAGGCCTTCAGCATGTCGAGCGCTTCCGCGCCCCGGACTTCGCCAACGATGATGCGGTCGGGTCTGAGGCGTAGCGTCGAGCGCACGAGATCGGCAAGCGTGACCGAGCCCCGCCTGGTTCTCAGGGCAACGCAGTCTTTTGCCGCGCATTGCAGTTCGCGCGTATCCTCGATCAGGATCACCCGCTCGTCGCATTCGGCAACTTCGGCCAGCAGCGCATTGGCCAGCGTCGTTTTGCCCGACGAAGTGCCGCCAGCGACCAGAATGTTGCGCCGATCGCGTACCGCGTTCCTCAGCGCATCAGCCTGGAGTGGCAACATGATGCGATCGGCGACATAGTTGGCCAGCGTGTAGAGTTTTGCCGCTGGTTTGCGAATGGCGAAGCATGGCGCCAGCACGACGGGTGGCAGCAAGCCTTCGAAACGCTCGCCCGAGGGTAGTTCGGCACTGACGATCGGGTTGTCGGCATGCGCCTCGGCGCGCACATGGGAGGCAACCAGACGGATGATGCGTTCGGCCTCTGAAGGGTGCATGTGCACGCCGGTATCGACGCGGCCTTCTCCGAGACGGTCGAGCCGCAACGCGCCGTCGGGATTGAGCATCACCTCGATGACCAATGGATCGGAAAGCGCCTCGGTGATCGCTAGGCCCATGGCGGTTCGCAGCATCGCGCGACGGCGATGGTCGGCTTCGGGATGGGAGGTCATCCTTCCACTCCCACGTCACTGCCTTTGCCAAGCGAGCGTTTCCCGGAAGCAATTTGGCGGCCGACTTGCTCGACGAATTTGTCGAAGCGTTCCTGGGCGATCGCCTGCGTTGCCTTGTCCGGAACCGGCGTGTGAGCATGAAGCGTGATCGAAAACCGGATGAAGAGCGCGAGGCTCTCAAGGATCATCTCGGCATCGCGCCTGATATGAGCGAGGTCGCGGGAAAGACGGTCGAGCCTCAAGCCGTAGCGCCGGTCGAGCTCGTTCTCGCCACGCCGCTCGATGAACGCCTCGACCGCCTTCGCCACGATCGCCGATTTGGTCGTCGATGGATCGCGGCTGAGTTTGTCCAGCTTCTCGCTGAGCTCCGGCTCAAGCAGAAACTGATGGCGAATGCGGTGGGGTTTCATGCGGCTTGTTCTCGAAAGGCCGGCATTGCGCCGGCGACGGGAACAAGCATCCACCAGACGCTCGAAATCGCTTATGGCCGTTATCTACGCCGAGATGCGCTTTGCCTTTGAGCGAGCTTTAGAAGCCGGGGACGATGTCCTTCTCGTCGCCCCTACCCTCATTGATGCCGTAGGCGCGTGTCGCGGTGGAAATCCGGTCCATGACGCGCTTATCAGCGATCGTCTCGCTATCATCGTCGGCAGGCTTGAGAAGATCTTCCTGGTCGGGCTCCTGAGTGACGTCGGTCGGTTCTTCAGGCAACCCGGGATGGCGCTGCTGTTGGACACCGCCCTCGTCTTCGATCGTGGCGCCGGCGCTTTCGCCGTCGGCAACAAGACGGCGATCGACGCTGCGCACCTGCCCAGTCCAATCGTCCGGGCGCGATGCAGGGCAGTCCGCGTAGGGACCGTCACGCAACACCGGCGCGGGCAGCACCCGTTCGGTGAAATTTTGATCCTGATAGTAGCGCAGTTTTTTGGCACGGATCGGCGGCAGCCCCGAAACCAGCACTAGTTCGTCCGATGGCGGCAATTGCATCACCTCGCCCGGCGTCAGCAGCGGCCGGGCGGTCTCCTGGCGGCTGACCATGACATGCGAAAGCCAGGGGGCCAGCCGATGGCCGGCATAGTTGCGCATGGATCTGAGTTCCGTGGCGGTACCGAGCGCGTCCGAAATGCGCTTGGCAGTGCGTTCGTCATTGGAAGAAAAAGCAATGCGGACATGGCAGTTGTCGAGAATGGCGTTGTTCTCGCCGTAAGCTTTCGAGATCTGGTTCAAGGATTGCGCGATCAGGTAAGCGCGAATGCCATAGCCGGCCATGAAGGCGAGCGCGGTCTCGAAGAAGTCGAGGCGCCCGAGTGCCGGAAATTCGTCGAGCATCATCAGCAGTTGATGCTTGCGGCTCTTCTTCGGATCGCCCTCCAGCCGCTCGGTGAGCCGCCGGCCGATCTGATTGAGCACCAGTCGCACCAGCGGCTTGGTTCGCGAGATGTCCGATGGCGGCACCACCAGATAGAGCGACATTGGGAGTTGTGCATCCATGAGGTCAGCAATGCGCCAATCGCAGGCCGATGTTGTCGCCGCCACGGTGGGATCGCGATAGAGGCCGAGAAACGACATGGCAGTCGAGAGCACGCCCGAACGCTCGTTCTCTGACTTGTTCAGCACCTCACGGGCCGCCGAGACCACGACCGGATGCACTTGAGGCCTGTCCGCCGTTCCGACGTGGTTGGTCGTCATCATCCGCCCAAGTGTTGCGGCAAACGAGCGTTGCGGGTCCGACAGGAACGTGACGACGCGGGCAAGTGTTTTTTCCTCTTCGGCGTAGAGCACGTGCAGAATGGCGCCAACCAGCAGGGAATGGCTGGTCTTTTCCCAGTGATTGCGCCGCTCGAGCGCGCCCTCAGGATCGACAAGAATGTCAGCGATGTTCTGGACGTCGCGGACCTCATTAGGACCTTTGCGCACCTCCAGCAGCGGGTTGTAGCGCGCCGACCTCGGATCGGTTGGATTAAACAA
Source organism: Mesorhizobium sp. B4-1-4 (assembly GCF_006439395.2). Lineage (NCBI taxonomy): Bacteria > Pseudomonadati > Pseudomonadota > Alphaproteobacteria > Hyphomicrobiales > Phyllobacteriaceae > Mesorhizobium > Mesorhizobium sp. B4-1-4. The sequence continues at coordinate 295,351 of NZ_CP083950.1, read as the reverse complement.
CAGACAGTGCGAGAACTTCGACCGCCAGCCGGCAGTTAGCTGCCAATTCTCGCCCTTGATGTCATGGATGACAGCCGAGCCGGTCCAGGAAAGCAGGGTTGGAACAACCAATCCGACGCCCTTGCCCGAACGTGTCGGCGCAAAGGCCATGACGTGCTCCGGCCCGTCATGGCGCAGATATCGATCCTTAAGCTCGCCGAGGAAAACACCGGCCGGTCGAAACAGCCCTGCTTTTTCGATTTCCTGCTTCACGGCCCATCGTGAGGAGCCATAGGTGGTAACCAGTCCACGCTGCCGCGCGCGCCAGAGCGAACCCGCGACTGCACCAGCGCAGCCCAAGAATCCGCTAGCGCCGGCAAGCATGCCTGCCTTGTCGAAGACCTCAGGCGCATAGGCATCAAAATGATACCACCATTCGAACAGTTTCCACGGTTTATAGATCGGCCGGCCGACCGCGAGGAACCATGGTGTGCCAAGCTGCTGCTGATAGTCCAGCGCGTAGGCGCTCCATTGCGTTGCCGTCCATACTCCGAGAATAGCGGTGGCGAATACTACGGCGATTTGCCCAATCAATAGCTTTGTGGGGGTCATTGGCTCGCTCGGTTCCTCCGGGAGGGTTTGAGCAAGCATCGCGCTTTGCGGTCTGAACGGAAACGCCGCTTATATGCGATCTAGTGTGGCGAAGGACCTAGTTGATGGATGGCGGTCGGGGCCACTGGGTATCCAAGAACCGGCCATGTCCTGCATGTAGCAATCGCGCAGCCGGCAATGCGCAGAACATTGTCGTCCCGCCGTGCATTTTCGAGGCTTGACCGGGGCCTGAATGCCCCCTTGTCTCACCTGAAAGGTGCCACCTTAACCAATCCAGCGTCCTAGCTGTGCGCGTTGTAGCCGAATGCGGCATCGGTTCAAGCAATACCAATGGATGAAAGCCGCAAAGCCTTACAGACCCCCCTTTGGGAATATCCATTCTAAACTTAACGCAAACATCGACTTGCAGGCTTTGCCGATCCCGGCTTATCTTCAGAAGGGCGTCGCGCAACAGTTCCCGTACGGTTCGGACACCAAAGCACCAGTGGCGGAGGTTTTACTGATATTTTTTGTCTTCCAGCATCCGATCTCTAAGCCTTAAGCAAGTAAAGGTTTGATATGCCTCTGATTGATCGTATAACTCGGCAAGGTAAAAAGAAGTTACTTTCGATAGACGGCGGCGGAATTCGAGGCGTACTGGCGCTGGAAATCCTCCTAAAATTGGAAAACCTTCTGCGGCCAGATATCGATGGTGACAGCTTTCGCTTATCACACTACTTCGATTACATTGCTGGTACCAGCACTGGCGGAATTATAGCTGCCGGATTGTCCATGGGATTATCTGTAAGAGATATCCAATCTTTTTATGAAAATTGCGGCGCTCAGATGTTCGTCAGATCTAATGTTCTTGATCGTCTAAAATACAAGTTCGACTCTGAGCCGCTAGCAGTTAAATTAAAGGAGGTTTTTGGTAGTGAGACCACATTAGGCTCAGATAAATTGCAAAGCCTACTGTTGCTAGTCATGCGCAACGCAACCACCGATTCGCCATGGCCGCTGTCAAATAATCCCTTCGGGTACTATAATAATCCAGATCGGTCCGATGACAACGGCAAACTTCCGCTTTGGCAACTAGTCCGCGCCAGCACGGCGGCCCCAACTTACTTTCCACCTGAGGTGATTATTATTCCAGGCATCTCTGACACCGATAGGCATTTTATCTTCGTCGATGGCGGAGTTACTATGTATAACAATCCCACATTCCAAATGTTTTTGATGGCTACTGTTGATCGTTACTGGAGTCGCAATCCGGAAGCCCGTTGGCGGACCGGAGCCGATCAGATGTTAATAGTTTCGGTTGGTACCGGCACCTGTCCGGATGTTCGCTCTGGCCTTAATCCTAATGATATGAACTTGCTCTTCAACGCAACAACGATTCCATCGGCACTTATGTTTGCTGCTTCCAACGAGCAAGACCTACTTTGCCGTATCTTTGGGGAGTGCCGTGCAGGCCAGACAATTGACCGAGAGATTGGAAATCTCGTCGACAGCGTTGGGCCTCTCCCGAAAGAAAATAAGCTGTTCGCGTACGTGCGCTACAATGCAGAACTGACCCGAGCAGGTTTGGATGCCTTAGGGCTAGAGAATGTCCGGCCTGAGACGGTTCAAAGAATGGACGCGATTGACGGAATTCCCGAACTGCATGCAGTTGGCAAGAAGGCCGCCGAAAGGGTAAAGAAGGAACATTTCATCGGCTTCTGAGGATATCGATTTCCTTTCAATGAATCGACGCCAACCTTGGCAGTGAAATGAGCCTAACCTGTCGTTAGACGCTTTTCGGCCCGCCTTTGGATTGGCCAAACAGTCGGAGAATATCGGGTTGACGACGAGCCTTTTGGCTCGTCGGGCAGAGAGGGTAGCGTTCCATGGCTAACGACCAGCACGTCGCATTGCTCAACCAGGGCGTGGCCGCCTGGAACGCGTGGCATGAGGTGAACGCCAGCATCAGCCCGGACCTCGCGGGTGCGCAGCTCCGGGCAGCGAACCTTACCGGAGCGATTTTGAATGGGGCGGACTTACGCGAGGCGAACCTCAGTGGGGCAAACATGAGCGGAGCGTATCTCAGGGGGGCGAACCTCACCGAGGCCATTCTCCGCGGGACGCGTCTGGACGGAGCGGACTTGCGCGGAGCTAACCTTAGTAGCGCGAGGCTCTACCTGGCCGACCTAAGTGGGGCCGATCTCCGCGGGGCGAACCTCGCCGCGGCGGACCTCTTCCCCGCAAACCTCAACGGCGCGGACCTCCGCAAGGCCAACCTTTACTCAGCGAACCTCCGCGACGCATGCCTGCGCGGAGCGGACTTGCGCGGGGCGTGTCTCGAATCTGCAGTCCTGGTCGACACTGACCTGACGGATGCAGATCTTTCCGGCTGCAGGATCTACGGCATATCTGCTTGGGGTCTGAAACTAGAGGGGGCTAAGCAGCAGAACTTGGTGATAGCGCCAGACAACGAGCCCAAGATCACCGTCGACAACATCGAGGTCGCGCAGTTCATTTACCTAATGCTCAGCAATAACAAGATCCGGGACGTGATCGACACGATTACTTCAAAGGTGGTGCTGATCCTTGGTCGTTTCACGGGTGAGCGAAAGGCCGTCCTCGACGCTCTTCGCGAGAAACTGCGCGAGCGTGATTACCTTCCGATCTTATTTGACTTTGAGAGGCCTAGGGGTCGCGATACAGACGAAACAATCACGCTGCTAGCAAGGATGGCGAGGTTTGTGGTTGCAGATATTTCTGATGCCAAATCTGTGTTGCAAGAGCTGCGTGCAATTGTACCGGACCTCCCCTCGGTGCCTGTACAATCAATAATTCTGGCAACACAGGAGGAGCCGGGCATGTTCGACTTTTATCGAACCCGGCCGTCGTTTTTGGCGGTTCATCGCTATGCTGACCAGGAGCAATTGCTTGCTGACCTCTGTGAAAAAGTAATCCGTCCTGCAGAGGTAAAGGTTCTGGAGCTTCGAGATTGAACCAGTGTTCAGTGGTGCAGCGTTGTAACAGCGTGCAGTGATCCTCTCGCCAGTCGCTGTAGGTAACAAATGCGGTCGCTATCGAAGCAAGGGAAAATGAGAAGGATTTTGAGTATGCGCCTTCCGGCCTTGGTCAGTTCGAGTCCAAACGCTAGAAAGAATTGATATGCGAATATTCGTCGCGCATGGATTCAACGAGCGAGACAGATGGATAACGGACCTTGTCTATCGTCTAATCCGCTCATTCGGCGACGAGGTCGTCAGCGGCGAAATCATTGACGGCGTCATAACCGAGACTGTGAGGAACAATATTCGCACGTCGTCTGCCTTGCTTGGATTCGCGACGCGCAGGGTCGAGATCGCCGATGGAATGTGGACGAGCCATCGTTGGGTTCTCGACGAAATTGCGACGGCCCTAGCGGTACCCATACAAGCGGTGGAAATCCGTGAACAAGGAGTTGATCCTCAAGAGGGGATTGCCGGCGGTCACCAGCGCATCAGTTACGAGGAAGAAAAACGAGACGAATGTTTGGTCAGGATTGCTGAATTCCTGCATGAATGGCACCGCAATATCAGCGTCACTTTGCAGCTTATGCCTGACGAACGCGTCCAGGAGATTTGGCCGATCCATCGTAAGCCCGAATTCCGATGCTTTTATCGGGTCCGCTTGAACGGCGACGAGCTTCCTCTTCAACCGACGTCTGTCACCCCGATCGGGCAAGGGCTCTTCGTCGAGGCTAAGCGCGTTCCAAAAGATGCTCTCGTGCAAGTGGTAATCGAACACCAGGGACGCAGCTGGGTTTCGGCTTATGAGAGCACCAACGCCATCGGCGTTCATCTAAGGGGATAGCAAGTGACCATCCGCATCAGGCAGAAGAGTAAATATCAGGGAGATGACTGGTGGCGTTGGTCGATATGGGTCGAGGGTACTCCGGCGGAACTTGATGGTATCGAAAAAGTCATCTACACGCTGCATCCGACTTTTGCGAATCCCGTGCGTACCGTCGAGGACCGCGCGTCCAAATTTGGCCTTCACTCGTCCGGGTGGGGAGGGTTCGGCGTTTTTGCCCAAGTTTTCAACAAGGATGGAAGTTCGCAAAAGTTACAACATTTTCTCAAGCTTTTTTATCCGAACAATAAATTATCCGAAAAGTGAACGCTTCTTTCTTTTTCAAAGATTCTAAATATAGATGCGGCAAAATCCAAGTAACGAGTTTAACTATTATTCAACACATGAGAACAGAGCAGACAGTTACCCCCAGTCGGCCTTTGGTGAGAAGTCCAGATTCCGGATCGAGGCCAAAATCCGAAAACTCGATGCGACGTCGTTGACAACGCGCCGCTCATTGATGTCAGCATCGGCGGTTGTCACCCTGAATCTCGAATAGCGCCACCGCGACCGATTCCTCTCGCGGAGGCCGCGGATCCAAATCAGGATCGTATGGATAGCGACCTAACGCCCTCAAACGTCGAAATCTCCCAACCAGCAGGATTCAACGCCCGGAATAGCTCCTCGTAGATGGACCCCTCGGCTCGCCGCTCAAGCGCATACATTGTGTTTGCAAGGGTTGCATAAACCCATTTTCGGTCGGATCTCTCCTGGAACGATGGCTCGGCGATCATCGACGATAGAATATCAACAAGGGAAATTCTTGTCTTCTTAGCGCTCATGCGATCAAAAAGGATTTCATCTGGATCACTTTGCTCCGCCGCCCTCATGTCAAAACATGTGGCTAAATTCTCGCCGTTGTAATAATCGCGCCTGACTTCGAATCCCCGTCCATAGAGACGCAATGCTTTATCCAAATGAACGCGATCTTTTCTGAGCAACCAGAGGCGTTTATAGATCGCGCCGGTGATCCCAAGCGTCTCAGGATCGTTGGAATCTTCAGGTTGGAGTTGGTCTATAATCCGGAGAGCGTTCAGCAAGGCTTCTTCCTCGGTCGGAAGTTTGGTTTTGTAAGTCGCGAGAGCATATTGCTGTCGAAATGACGCTTCCTCAGGCTTCAGTTCGCAGGCTCTGGCAAAAGCGGCTGCTGCCGCTTGCATATCGCTTCGATCGAAGGCCTCCCGGCCTTCGCGCAAAACGTTGCTTAAAACCTCGTGATGTTCTTCTGCCTCGTCAAGCAACTCGGCGTATTGTTCGTCCGAAAGCCGAGGGCGCCGTAGCTTCGGCAAGAACGTGTAGACGGGGCTGTCTGGGGTTGTGGACGCCATCGCTTTGACGATGAGCGCCGCCAGCTCATTGCTAGCGCGAATGGCCTCTCTGTTGCCGATGTCCTCACCAAGGTGCTTATAGTGAAACGTGTTGATATGGTTGAGATCGAAATATAGCCTTCCCTGGTCCTCCTTCATAATCACCGTCGTGTTGGGCCGAAGCGCATGTCGCACGCCCAGCTCATAAACGGCATTCACGTTACCGGTGGAAATGTCGGCCACAACCACGTCCGCGCGCAGGAGCAGGTCGTACATGGAGACATCAATGACACCACTTCCATTGATATCGACAGCCCGGATTGCCCGCAGGCCTGCTCGTTCAGCCGCCGGCTTGATTATGGCTTCAAATGTCGCGTCTAGGTCGAGCGTCCGACCACTTTCATAGTCAGTCTTTTTGCCAAAACCCATCACGACAAAACATACTGGGCGGACATCAACATTGTGCTCTACGGTCTGCATATGAACCCAGATCATTCCTAGTTGGATCAACCTACACAACAATGCGCGCCATGGCATCTTGCCGGGTCGCTATTCCACTGGCTTATTTGCGCATCCTCTAAGGATATCTTTCCTGCGGAAAACTTGCGCGGAGAACCGGATATGGAAATCGCTGGCGGTCTCTATCGGGAGCTGTGCCTTCACCCGTCCTGGGATGCGGTTATGGGCTCCGGCGGTCGGGCGGCTCGCGCGCTTGTTGACCTATCGCCTAACAGCCGGCTGCATTGCTATTTCGAAAGCGAGGGGAGCTTCGATCGAGTCAAACAGGATCTGGCTATCCAGGCAACCTTCGCCGGTCGCCATACCGGAATCGTATTTGCCTATTTTCACCCGCTGTCTCGGCCTCTTCTGCAGCCGCCATTAGCGGAAATCAAGCGGATGCCGGCTATCAAGGTGGAAGGCGATGCCGTGCTGCGGTTCGGTTTTATCGAGGGCGACGCGATCGTTGCGGCCGATAGAGCAATTTACGACCCCCAGAGTGCTCAAAATTTCGTTCCTTTTCACGACAATGGTTCCCGTGCGAGCGAATTGGCTCTGGTGCTAAACGAGCGTGAACTCCGCGCCGCAGCTCGAACCGGCAGCCTGGCGGATGCGGCCGACGCGATGCTCAAGGACAAGCGGGTCGCGTGCGTCATCGTAAAGAGGGGTGTCAAAGGTGCCCTCGTCTTTTCCCGCGGTTCATTGCCGTCTACCGTCCCGGCCTTCCTAAGCAAACGCATATTTAAAATTGGAACAGGCGACATATTCACCGCAGCGTTCGCGCATCATTGGGCCGAGGCCAAACTCACGCCTTACGATGCCGCCTATTTAGCGTCCATGCACGTCGCGTCCTATTGCGACAATCCTCATGCCCCGCTCACTCCCCCCAATCCGAGCGAAGCGGTCGAAAGGCATCCCATCAGCGACACCGGAAACGTGCTTCTGTTGGGGGCGATAGATACTTTGGGACGGCGCTACACAATCGAAGAGGCTCGATTTGGCCTGGCGGAACTCGGTTTGAATGCAATTTGCCCGGCCCTGGAAGCGGTCGAGTTAGAGAGGATGCATCTCTCGACGGTTCTTATGCTCGTCGACGGCATTGACCAGGAAGGGATCCGAACCGCCAAGCGGCTCAACGACGAGGGTGTGCGATGCATCGCATTAGTGGAAGCTAGATCCTTGGAACCCCTTTTAGCAAATTTCGCAAACTGCGAAACAACCGAGGACTTTTCAACGGCGCTGTACTTATCCGGTTGGAGTGCTTAGCTGCATGAATTCTGTGAACTAGCGTTGCACCTTTAACTGCATAGATTTACACGTGCTAGTGCTTGGGTTGTGATTCGGAGGGGGCGTGGCTGATATCTATTTGATTTATGCCAAAGAGGATCGAAGACAGGTAGCAAAGTTATTCGATTTCTTTTCCCAAACCTGGAGCGTGTGGTGGGACCAAATGATCCGCCATCGCTTTGCCACCGAGATTGAAGAGGAAATTAAGAAGGCAAGCTGCGTGCTCGTCTTCTGGTCCAAGGCATCTCGGTGGAAGGATACGGTGCGTGACGAAGTGGGCCTCGCGGAGAAGAACGACGTACCCGTGGTCTCGGTCACATTGGACGGAAGCGATGCAGCGTATGGATTCGGAGGCTATTCTAACAGCGATCTGTCTGAATGGGATGAGCGGTTCGATCATCCGGATTTGAGGACGCTGGTCAATCGGATTAACGCGGTTGTGCCGGCTCGTGATCGACCAAGGCGACCGGCGACCCTGAACGGATTGGATCTGCCCTGTCTTTTCCTGTCTACTTCTTCGTTCGAGACACAGCTAAAGCCGAGCGAAGCTGTAAAGGCGCTGAACGTTTCTCGATATCCTACCCTGCTAGTCTCAGCCTGGGACCTGGTGCCGCGACGCAAGCCGGAACAATTGAGATCAGCATTGGAGGAATACCGTAAGAATGGTGGATTTGTGCTCGTAGATTCAGGCAACTACGAAGCCTCAAGGCTTACCAACAAGCGGTGGAACCCTTCCGATCTGGCCGCCGCGTTGAGCGGTACCTCATACGACTGGATCTTTTGTTTTGACGATATGCGGCCAAGCAAAAGACCACGGGTCGCTGCGCGATCGGTCATAGACGCCGTCGAGCGTGATCGATCAGCGACAAACTTGAAGACTCTGCCGGTCGTCCATGCGCCGAAAAAGGCATCGGGGGGCCATGATATTCAGATGCTCATTAATACCGCTTTCGCGGTCGCGCAAGAACTGCAGCCAGAGTTGATCGGGATTCCTGAGCGTGAGCTTGGGGCTGGCCTTCTCCAGCGCTGCAGAACGATGATGGCGATTAGAGCTAAACTTGGCCAGCTTCCGTTTTATCAGCCGGTTCACCTCCTCGGCACCGGTAACCCTTGGAGCATCGCGATTTTGACGGCCGCGGGCGCGGACACTTTCGATGGCCTTGAGTGGTGCCGGGTTGTCGCAGACATGCAGCACGACCGGCTTCACCACTTCCAGCACTATGACTTTTTCAACTTTCAGACGGGAGTGGCGGACTCTCCAGTCACGCGCGCAGCTTTCCTTGACGACAAGATCGACTTCGCCGGTAAGGTCGCCTTCCACAACATCGACTACTACACCGCCTTTATGCGGGAACTCCGGAGCGCTATTTCGAACAGCCGCCTGGAAGCCTTCATCGCTGAGCGAATCGGAAAGGCAGCCGCGCAGCAACTGAACCGAGAGGTAGAAGGTTTGTTCCGATGAAAGCCTTCACTGCTCGAGAGCTCACCACGGCCGTCTGCGCCATCTGTCCGGAGATCGAGAGTCGAATCGCAGGAAATTCCAAAGCAACCAGTGAGCGCCAGTTGTGGTGGGAACTTTCAGCGTGCCTTTTGAGCAGTCAAGTTCCGTACGTGCTCGCCGCCGAGGCGGCCTCTGCGATCGAAGCTCACGGAATTCTGCATGGTGGGGATCTTGAAGGAGAGCTCACCGATCAGCTGATCACGATACTCAGGAGTCCGGGTGGCGGGCGGAGTTATCGATTTCCTGTTGCTCGTGCTCGGCAATTGGCAGTCACGAAACGGCGCATAGCCGACCAGTTCGGAACGCTCGGGTCTCTTTTGACGATGTCCGAGAGCCCTGATGCGATGCGGCATTGGTTGGTCGAAACGGCCCCCGGCCTTGGTCCAAAACAGGCGAGCATGTTTCTGAGAAATGTGGGAGTTAGTTACGAGCTCGCCATCCTGGATCGGCACGTGTTGGACTACATGCAGCTGATCGGCCTGCGAACAGTGCAGTCGAGGCCGATCACCACCATGAAGCAATACGAGCGTGACGAAGAAAGTATGCGTGGCCATGCTCGTGAGCTCGGATTCCCCGTGGGCATTTTGGATTGGGCAATCTGGATTGTAATGAGAGTAGCAAAAAGGCAGGAAGAGGCCAAGATATGAGCATCGTGACTTTGGTATCGGGCGGCCTCGACTCCACCCTGGTCGCAGCCTTGGCTCGGGAGGAGGGTCTCGCTCAATATCCCCTCTTCATTGACTACGGACAACGGTCAAGAGATAGGGAACTTGCCGCGTGCAAAGGAGCGATGGTGAAGCTCGGTCTCCCAGAGCCGAAGATTGCGGACTTATCAGGCTTCGGATCGCTCGTTCGATCAGGTTTGACGGACAGCACGCTGCATATCGTCAGCGATGCGTTCACCCCAGGTCGCAACCTACTCTTCCTTCTTGTTGCTGCCGCCTACGCCTTTCAGAAGAATGCCGATGCCGTGTCGATCGGCCTGCTCCATGAGGAAACCAGTCTTTTCCCGGATCAAACATCAGCCTTTCTCTTGGAGGCGGAGAGAATGATCGAACGCAGCATGGGCCGAACCATCAAAGTCCTCGCGCCACTCTCGCAGTTTCACAAAATCGACGTTGTGGAACTTGCCCAACTGAAGGGGATAGTGGGCACCTATTCCTGCCACGAAGGCGGCGAAAAGGCCTGCGGCGAGTGCATTGCGTGCAACGAATTCAAATTCGGAAGGGCTGAATGATGGGTGGCGGAGGAGGAGGAAATTGGAATCGCTTGGGAGACGTTCGATCTCTCGAAGAGAAGGCGAAAGCCGCCCTCGCTGGCGGGAAACGGAACGTCTTCATCAGCTTTGCGACCGAAGACATGGCTGAGGTGAATCTACTGCGCGGTCAAGCCAAGAACGAAAACAGCGACATCGAATTCAACGACCACTCAGTTCGCGAGCCCTATGACAGCGAACGGGCGGACTACATAAAGGGTAAGATCACCGAAAGGATAAAACGGTGTTCGACCACTGTGGTATACGTCTCCGAGAGCACGGCGCAGAGCCGTTGGGTCCGGTGGGAAGTCGAACAGAGCCTAGCACTCGGAAAGACCGTAATCGCGACCCATGCAGGTCCAGCTTCGTCAGCTGCAATCCCAACATGGCTTGCTCAGCCCGGAATAAAGGTGGTGCCTTGGAGCAAGCTGGCGAATGAACTGAAGTGACGCCGAAAAGCGCCTCGTAGGCTACGGATACCAGAACCGATTATGAAGTACCCTGTTTTGTACGAAAGCGCGGACGACGCCTCCAACAGAAGCCAGTGGTGGTTTCTGGCGTTGGTACGCCTTGAATATTTTCTGCTGCTGGTAACCGCTATGTTTTCCCTCGGTTGGAGTTCTAGCCGTGCCTACTTTGCTGCCTACGCCGGATTCTTCGCATTTTCGATGATGGTGATGGTCTACCGCTCCATGAAAAAACCCGAGCGGACGTGGTACCAGGCGCGGGCGCTCGCGGAATCCGTGAAGACACTAGCCTGGCGGTTCGCCATGCGCGCCGAGCCGTTCGACGATGCCAAGTCAAGCGACGCCCGTCGCGATTTTCGTGACTTGCTTAGGGACGTGCTGAAGGCCAATCACTCTGTTAGCGACGCTCTTGTCGGTCTCAGATCGACGGGAGACCAGCTTCCTGACGAAATGCAGGAAATGCGTGAGAGCGGCTTGGAGGAACGGCGCCAGTTCTACCTTAAGAATCGCATTGCAGATCAGCGGGAATGGTACGAGAAAAAGGCATCGGTAAATGAGGCTGCAGCACGGCGTTGGCTCATCATTTCGTGCGCGGCTTACGCACTCGGTCTGGCGTTCATTCTGGCACGCGTCGTTGATCCGTCATCGGAAGGCTGGCCGACCGAGCCATTGGTCGTGCTCGCATCAGCCGCAATTGGGTGGACGCAAATAAAGAAATTCAATGAACTGGCCGCCGCGTATACCCTTACAGCTCACGAGATCGGTCTAACGCAGGGGCTAGTCAAGGACGCTGCAACCCCCGCTGCGTTTTCCGCAGCGATCAACGAAGCCGAGCTTGCGTTTTCTCGCGAACATACTCAGTGGGCGGCACGTCAACAGCAGGGGGCCTGAGATGACATCCCATACAGATCCGACGTACGTGGTTTTCGACGGCGATACCGATGGTTGGGCTTATCGATACATGAGAGGCTGGCGCGCAAACGAGAGGATCGATTTTAACTTCTTAGATGCACACGATCTCGACAGCATGACAAGCCGCGCTCAAAGCGAAGACTACGTGAAGCGGAATTTGAAGGAGCGAATGCGTCAATCTTCGGCGGTGATTGTGCTGATCGGCGAGAAGACTAAAAACCTTTATCGTTTCGTACGCTGGGAATTGGAATTTGCGCTCGATCTTGACCTTCCGATCGTTGCAGCCAACCTGAACGAAAGCCGTGAGCAGGATACTAATTGTCCAAGCATCATCCGTGACCAATGCGTTCTGCATGTTCTCTTCAAGATGCGTGCAATTCGGTTTGCGCTTGATAATTGGCCGGACGAATATCGGCGTATGAGCCAAGCACACCGAAGTGAGGGAGCAAGGCACTACAATTCCGATATATACAAACGACTGTGCTTGTAGCATTGGCGTCGACCTCGTCAGAGAAGCTACGCCTTGCACTCTCCCCTGAACCATGAACGACATCCCAAGATCGTCGCTATCCCGGGTGGCGGTCTAGGCTACGCTCGGCCCGCTCCTCTGCCGACCGACCGTCCAAGAAATTCCATCCCCACTCACGACCCCGGAGACCTCCTTCCCAACATATCGGTCAAGCACCGGCCGCCATGGCACGAGTGTGAACTCTCGCGATTTTTGGACCACTGCATATTTGCCGCCGGCAAGTTCGATCGATCGGCGCAGCGTGCCCTCGACTCGTTCACCAGTTTGGACTTCAGCGTAAAAGAGACCGAGTTCGTCCGCGAGCTGACCCGCAACACGGTTCAGCTCGCGCTGACGCAGGACAGAAATCATGTTGGCGCGATAGAGGGTCCTGTCCTGCTCTTCCCGCGCGAGGCCCTGCGCGATCAGCCACTGCCGCCGGCGGGCTTGCGCCTCCCGGATCTGACGGCCGAAGCCGGTGTTGCGCAAGGGCTCCGGCGTTGCTGAAACCAGCTCACTGTCGAGCCAGGTGGCGCCGTCGAAACCGACCTGCCGTTCCAGCGGCATCGACGAGAGCTTGTCGACAACGACAGGCTCCGCCCTCACCCGTTGGCGTTCGTAATCAGCCACGCGTTTGAGATGATCGGGCGCGATGCTCCAGGTACCGTCCGGCGCACGCTCCACGCCCCCAGGGACTCGCCGGATCGCTTCCAGACGCCGAACATGCGTTTCGGCAAAGCGTTGGGTGGCCGACGGATCATGCTTGAGATGAATGTCGATGGTGTATCGCCCGCCATTGGCTGCAGCGATCTCGGCGACTGTTCGGTCAACCTGCCGGGGCTCGGTACTCGTCGGCGTCACGCGCACGATGCAGCCGTCCGGCGTCGGTTCCGTGGCCTCGCCTTTGCCAATGTCGATGTAATGGCTTTTACCGTCCACACAATCGACGATGAGGTAATGTCGGTCTTTGATCTCGTCGGCCAGACCACGCGCAACAACGCGGCCGACCACGGGCTCGGCATTCTGTCCCACATCGTAGACAACATAGTCTGCGGCACTGCGGGCGAGCCCCTTACCGGTGAGCTCGCGATGCATGGTCTTGATGATGTCGCCGCGCTCGCCGATGTGGCGCAGCGCGGCTTCGAGCCCGTCATCAAGGCGCCAGCGGTCCGGAGCTGCCTGCTCGGCCAGCCCCATGCGCTCCAGCTTGCGCAGCCGGCCTTGGTGCAGCGTCTGGCGAAAGGCATCGCGGCCGTCAGGCAAAACAAGGCCGTCATCATCACGCATTCTAAGCAGCTGCCGGTCGATACTGGTAAAGCGTTCTTGCTCCATCTCCTGGCGCAGGCGAAGCTCGATCTCGCGGTCGGTCCGCGGACCGAGATCTAGGCTGACCAGCTCGGCCGCCCGCTCGCGGATTCCACTTGCAATATACTCACGCGCGATGACGAGATTCTCGCCGCGCTCATCCTTGCCGCGTACAATGATGTGGGTGTGCGGATGGCCGGTGTTGAAATGATCGACGGCGACCCAGTCGAGCTTGGTGCCGAGATCTTCTTCCATCTGCGCCATCAGGCGCCGGGTCAGCGGCCTGAGGTCGTCATAATCTATCCCGTCCTCGGGCGCGACGATGAAGCGGAATTCATGGCGGTCGCCATCAGCACGATCGAGGAACTCTTTTCCGCCGACGCGATCCTTGTCGGCGCCGTAGAGCTCGCCCGGCTCACCCTCGCGCGTGACACCATCACGCTGGATGTAGCGCAGATGCGCACGCGCCCCGTCCTGCCCCTTGCCAGCCAGCTTGACGATGCGCGCCTTGACCACCACCCGGCGCTGGCGAAACGCGGCATAGCGGTCGCGTGACTTGAGCAACGCCGCAGCCGCTCCGCCGCGCCCTACCCGGCTGCCGGTGAAGCGGCCGCCACGCTGGTGTTTGCCGCCTGCCCGATTGATCGCAGACCGAAGCCGGTTGGCGTAGCGCTTGCGGGCTTTCGAGCCATTCGATCGGATCTTGCCAAGCTTGGGCGTGAACTCGTCATCCTTCACGTGAAGCCTCCCGGATGTTTGTCGGAAAATCAAAGGGTTGCGGCGATTAGCCTCCAAGGCACGCGAACAGCCTCCGCGGAAAACGATGTGCAGACAAAGGGTTGACCGCCTCGTGGAGGTGGTCCCTTTATCTTGCCTTACGCCTCCCCCACCCGGCCGCCCCCGCCGACGCGCAGCCGCCAGCCCCGCCCCCCTGCCTCACCGGCCATCCAGCTTGCCTGTCCCAAAGCGATCCTTGCCGAGCGGCACCAGAATTTCGCCGTTCGGCTTGCCCGCAGGCTCGCCGTTGCGCAGGAAGAACAGCGATCCTCCTGAGCGAACGTTTGGCGTCGGTTGCGCGCGGCGGCTTGCCCCCGAACTCGTCCATGTCGGCGGCCGAAACCCCGGCCGCCTTGAGCCCTTTCAGGTAAGCAATCGTCTCGTTCGGAAGTGGTGTTCCGCGCTTCACATGCGCCGCATAGCGCTCCGGGCCGGCATTGTAGGCGGCGAACAGGCCGGGGAAGCCGAAGCGGTCATACATGGCCCGCAGATAGGCGGTTCCGGCGAGAATATTGTCGTGGGGATCATGCGGATCGGCGCCCAAACCGTGCTCGGCACGCATGTCCTGATAAGTGCCAGGCATGACCTGCATGAGGCCCATGGCACCGGCACGCGAGGTGATGGACCGGCCATCGAGCCTGGTCTTGCCGTTACTCTCGGCGTCGATGACGGCATAAATCCAGCGCTGTGGAATACGGAAGCGTTGGCTTGCTTCCGCTACGAACTGCTGCCAGTTTCGAAGCTGCGGACTTAGGGAGATGGCGACCGGCTCAGCGCCGGTCGAGGCGGAACAGGCGCATGGCGCAATGGCGATCATGCCCAGCATCAGGAGGGTTACTCGATCCATAACGGCACGAGCCTCCCGATGACATTCGTGGCCGGGACCGGCCCGAAATAGCGGCTGTCGAAGGAGCGCGGCGCCTCGCCATTGAGCAGGAAGACCTCGCCGGCGGCGAGCTTTCGGCATGCGTTCCACCATGGCAGCGCACGGCCTTGCGTATCGGTTGCGAGGCGGCGCGCGACGATCTCACCGCGTATGATGATGGCGTCGTCGAAGGTGCAGACATGTTCTCCGGGACGTGCCGCGATGCGCTTGACCAGCGGCACGTTGCGGGGCAGATAGCTGCGTTTTTCGGCAAGAACGGCAACCGTATCCGGGGTTCGTACAAGCACCAGATCGCCGCGCGCCGGTGTTGCCGAACTGACGAAATAAAGCCCCACCGGGGCACTGGCCGAGGCGTTCCAGACCAGCCAGGGCGACGGTTTTGCGAAGGCGGTGAAGCCGGTGAGGCCGACGCCAATTGCCGCGATGGCGATTGCCTTGCGCGCCCGGATGCGCCGCAGCCGGCTGCCGATCAGACGGATGGAGGGACGGCTCATGAGCGGCCTCCATCATCGGAATTGGCGGCCTGCGGGCGCCCTTTCGACCACTCGTCGAGCTCGTCGATGTGGTAGCGGACATAGCGGCCGTGCTTGCGGAATTTCGGGCCGGCGCCGGTGAGCCGCATCTTTTCCAGCGTGCGCTGGGAGAGCCCGATATAGAAGGCGGCTTGTGCCGTGTTGAGAAACGGGCTGCCCTTCTTGGCGCGGGCGGCGCGCTCGTTTTCGTCGTCCATTGTCATCCTCGTTGCGCTTGGGAAAAGCCAGCGCGAGGATGAGCGGGTGAGAGCGTCTCGGGGACGGGCGAAGAGTCGGGTGGTGGGTTTTCGCCGCCCCTTGGGAGGAAGCCCCCGCGCCGGTTACGCGCGAGGGCTTGAAGGCTTGCCGGTCAGTCGACCGGGTTCCAGATGATGGCGTAGGTGTCGTCGTCATCCTGGCCGGCGGCGCGGCCGAGATTGGCGTAGAGCTTGCGCGGGCCGAACTCGGGGGCGGCGATTGACAGGCTCACATAGTCCTTGCCGGAGGTTTCGCCGGTGCGGATCCAGCCCGCGCCGACCTCGACCCCTTGGGTCAGCACCCGGAAGTCGGGATGGCTGTCGGCGCCCTTGGCCTGGTTGGGCACGATGTCGATGTCGGCGCGGACGCTGAGCGTCTTGAGCTGGCCCTTGTAGCCGCCGTTTTCCTGCTTGGTGACGTAGCCGATCGCGGTCATGATAGTCTCCTTCTTTGTGTTCGCCGGGGACCATTCCCCTGCGATGGCGGACCGTGATGGGCGCGTCCGGCGCGCCTGAACCCGACAGGGCCGCAGCGGCAGCGAAGGACCCGAGCGGGCGGCTTTTTTGAAGCGAAGCGGGCGCGAGGAGCCGCCACGGGCGGCGGGGAAAAAAGCTGCTGGCCGAGGGTTTCGGGCGGGCCGGATCGCCCATAGGTCGACAAGCCAGCCGCAGGGGAATGGTCCTTGAGAGACGCGATGGAGACAGGTCGCGCTGACCGCGCTGCATGCAACAGGCAGAGGCGATGGCAAGGTGGGGCCGCTGAGGCTCGGAGGTCATGCCGACGACAGATGTGCCGATCGGCGCTGGCGCCCTGCCGTCCATCCCGGCCTGCTGATCGCTAACCAATGGCGAGGCGTTTGGCGGCTGGATTTTGCTGCCGGACGCGATCCGCAAGAGCGACGAAATGGGCAGATCAACCCGACCGGGGCGGCCCGCGTGGGCGGCGGCAAGCGAGGTGCCGCCGCCCCTGCGAGATCATTCGGCGCTGAACAGCGGTCGCACCTTGGCCCACTGGTCGGCGGTGCGGAAACCGCCGCGCCTGGTGTAGGTTTCGGCCGGGAATTTCATCCAGCGCGGCAGCCAGCCATCGACCTTTTGACGGCCGTTCTCGCCGCAAAGAAAGTCGCGCATGATCTTTTTCTGCGTCTTGACCTTCTCGCTGACATTGCCGTCGGCGACATGCTTGCCGGCAACATCGGCCAGCATGGCGTTGGCAATTTCCTTGTCGCGAAGGAGGTCGAAGAAGGCCTCGTCCGGCTGCCAGTAACTGCCGATATCGACACTGAGATGGTTGCCGAGCGCCTCGACCACGGCACTGCCTGCCTGCAAAGTCTCGCCCATGACGATGGCGAGCACGCGCACCACATCATCGTCGGGGAGCGCGAGCAGCCGGGCAAAGACGCTCGCCGTGGCATGGTCGTCGCCGTTTCCCCCGGCGACAGTTGCGTCCTCATCCGGTGCCTTCAACAGGGCCAGGACCTCGCGGCGTTTTGCGGCAAAGGCGGCTTCGGCCTTGCTGTTGGCGAGGCTTGCCGCCACCGCCTCGTTGGCGGCGCGTTGCGGTTCGGGACGCACCTGCCACAGGCCCGGCCCGGTGATCGCATGCGCCACCATCAGCCGCAGGGCAACGCCGGCGTGGTCGAGCATGGCAGCGCGCACGGCGGCGTGGCGATGCAGATCGACATAGTTCTGCATCGGGCCGCTAAGCTCAGGGCGTGACGGTTTGGCCGGTGTTTCGGCCTCGTCACCCGCCTCGCCTTGCGAGCGGGTGCGACGGGCCTCCTTGTGCGACAGCCAGCCTTCGTGACACTCGACCTCGCCACGATGCGAGACGGTGATGAGGACCTTGCCGCCCTTCTTCTTTGGCGTCTTTTCGTGGTCCCATGCGTGGAAATACTGGCCCGGCTCCAGCACCACCACTTCCGCCCAGCCGGCCTCCAGATAGGCGTCGCGCTTGGCGGCGATGGCTGCGTTCTGCTTTTCCCAAAACAGATCGGCATCGGCGAAATAGCTGTCCTCGCCGAACAGGTCGGACACGATCAGGCCGGGGTAATCCTCAATCGAAAACAGCGCCACCTTGGTGGCGATCGACTGGCCGCCGAACAGCCATTGCTTCAACTGGAAGCCGCGCGGCGCTCGATTGTCGGGATCGGAAAACAGCGCCAGCCAGTCCTGTTGCTGCGCCTTCGAGGCCATGGTGAGATAACGCGCGGTCTCGGCGTCGATCTCGTCCCGCCGATAGGCCTCGCGGAGTTTCGGCAACAGGTCGCCAAGCGCCAGAATGCGTTTGACGGCGAGCTCGGTGATGCCGAAGGTGGCGGCGATATCGGGCACGGCGCGGCCTTGCTTGATGAGCCGGGCGAAGGTCTCCCACTGCGAGACCTCGTCGGGATCGAGGCGGGCAATGTTTTCGATCAGTGAGGCTTCGAGGGCGTCGGCATCGTCGCCGTCCTCCATAATGGCGCAGGGCACGGGGTCGGCCTCGCCGCGCTCGTCGGCGATGGATTTCGCCGCGAAGTAGCGTCGGCGTCCGGCGACGATCTCGAACATATCGGGCTCGCCATTGGGCCGCACCAGAAGCGGCACCAGAACGCCGCGCGCGCGCACCGACGGCAAAATGTCGGACACGTCGGGGCTGCGTCTGGCATGACGCATGTTGACGGCGGAAATGTTGAGCTTATCGATTGCGATATGGGCAAGCTGCATGGTGTTTCTCCTTTTTGCACTGGTTGACGTTTTCCCCGCCGCGAGGCCTTGAGGCCGAGCGGCGGGACGGTTTGCGCCTAGCGGCGCTCTCTCGCCGCGTCGGGCGAAAGCTCGGGAATCGCGTTTGAAAGTGCGGTCGCGGCCTGTCGCAACAGCTGTTCGGCCTCGGTGATATGGCCGGATAGCCGAGCGGCTTCGGCATAGACCGAGAGCGGAAACCGCACCTCGAAATAGAGGTCGCGCTCGATGCCGAGTCCAAGCCGCCCCTTGACGGATTGGAGTTCTGCAAGGCTGACGCTGCCGAGTTCCGGGTACCCGAAACCGAGATCGCAAAGGCCGAACAGCGTGTCGCCATCGGCGTCGAGTTCGGTCAGCAGCCAGGTCGCCGCGCCGGTCGGATCGAACAGCTTCACCACCGGATAATGGTCGGTTTCCGCTTCGGCCGCGCCGTTGGCGAGAAGCCGCGCGCGTAGTTCCTCGGTGATCAGGATCATGGCAAAACTCCTTTTCTAGAACAGGTCGAGCTGGTCGCGAGCCGCTTGATCGAAGAGGCCGATATCGAGCGGCTTTTGCGCGGCGCGCGGCCGCATCGGAGCGTCCATCAGAAGCGCAAGCCGGTCGCGCGTGGTGATCCGGCGAACGCCCGGAATAAGCGTCTGCTCGCCTTCCGGCGTCGTCTCGGTCTGCAGGGAATGGGGATCGCGCGCGCTCATGCCGCGATCCCCTCACGCCCCTCGCCCTCGTCGAGGGTCTCGAAAGCAAGCAGGAAATCGGCGGCTTTCGAGGCGCGGCTGGCAGCGCTGAAGATGGCGCGATTGTCCTCGCGCAGCACCTTCAGCCAGGAGCCGATATAGTCGGCGTGGCGTACGGTCGGCTCGATGCCGAGACTGCCGCAGACAAAGGCGGCGGCGAGTTCGGCGACCAGTTCCTCGCGGGCATAGGCCTTGGAGCCGAACGAGCCGGAGAGATCGCGGCCGAGCCGCGTGGGGTGCCCGGTCCAGTGGCCGAGTTCGTGAAAGCAGGTGCGGTAATAGTCAATCCGCAAAAAAGACTCTGGCTGCGGCAGCTGAACGAAGTCGCCGGCCGGCGTATAGAAAGCGCGGTCACCACCAATGCGCAAATCCGCGCCGGTAGAATGAATGAGCGCCTCGGCCTGCGGGATGATTTCGCGTTCGGGCAACGGCTCGGCGGCGG
Source organism: Mesorhizobium sp. B4-1-4 (assembly GCF_006439395.2). NCBI lineage: Bacteria > Pseudomonadati > Pseudomonadota > Alphaproteobacteria > Hyphomicrobiales > Phyllobacteriaceae > Mesorhizobium > Mesorhizobium sp. B4-1-4. The sequence goes on along the minus strand of NZ_CP083950.1, from coordinate 275,527 downwards.
CGCAAACATGCTCGGGCAGGCCGTCGCACTGGGCGACATTGAAGACGGTGAAGCGCTTCAGGAAGGGAATGGCCTGCGGCTCGTCGCCATCGGCCTTGGCGCGCTCATGTTCGTTTTTCGGGATGAAGCGATCGGCATGAACGATGGTCGTTCCGCGCTCGCCCTTGCGGATATTGCCGCCAAGCGCCAGCGCCTGCCGGAAGGTCAGCCAGTTCTGGCAGGGATAGCCGCGCTCGATGACGGCACCCCAAAGGATCAGGATGTTGATGCCGGAATAGCAGCGCCCGGTGGCGGCATTCCTGGGCAGCCCGAGCCCGGCATTTGCCCTGCCCCAAGGCTTTACCCATGGAACGCAGCCGCGCTCCAGATCGCCGATGATGCGATCCGTGATCTCGGAATAGAGGCTTGCCCTTGGCGGCCTGTCCTTCTTCGCGCCGCTCCCGCCATGGCTCGAACGCTTGCCAGTTTTGCGCATCGTTTGGTCCTCCGCTCGCAACTCGCGCGCCCTTCCCCGGAAGTGGGGTGGGCGGCAAGACGCGACCGGAAAGGCCCGCCGTCAGAGGCGACCCGCATCCGAAGGACCGCAACGCAGTGGAGGACCCGAAGCGTAAGCGAAGGTTGCGGGGTGCCGCGGCGGGCCTAGAAGGGAGTGCCGCCCACCCCGCGCCACCGGGGAAGGCTAACCAAGACCGCGCCGGCCAAAGGACGGCGACGACTGGCAGCCGCAAGGCTGCTTTGCGCCAGGGGGCGAAGCCGGATGGCCGAGACCGCCTGAGCCTGGCGAAGGAAAGCGGGCTCGGTTCACGAGCACCCGGTGGGCGCCAAAGGCGCGCGGCGCCATTTCAGATGCGACAGGAACTCCCAACCGACCAGGTTCAGGAGATCCGACCGTGAAGCTCGAAACCTACTTCTTCGGCGGCCTGATCAGATCGCAGGATCGACATTGAGCGCGTGGGCCAATCGCCCGAGCACGCTTACGCTGGCGGAAACGGAGCGCGCTCGATCGCACCCACGTGCGCATGCTAAGCTTAGCGGGAGCGGTACGTCCAACGTGGCCGAATGCGGCGGCACCTGCGCCTGCACCCGCCTTGCAAGAGTAAGCTGCGCCGATGGACCAGGGGATGAGCAGTTGGATTTCGATCGCTCGTGGCCTTTCCCTGCTGCTGCCAACCCTGCCCTTCAGCAGTAGAAACAGACGATCCTTTTGCCAGAGCAACCGTTTTCCCTAAGGCTCACTCTTTGGGGTAAGAACCTGTGCCAGCGCATTGAGAAGCTGGTTTGTATTGTCGATCGAGAATTGCACGCGCTCGCTGGCCCAGGCGGTTTCGGAATACGCGATCGGGGTGCCTTTCATGTCCACGTCCACCTTCTTTGTAAACACGATCGGTTGCGCCTCGGATTGCGCCAGCCGTCGGGCCTCTTGTCTGGTCGGCAGCCGCACGATGATGTCAGTGCGCAAACGGATGTAGTCGGCGACACCATATTCTGCGAGGATGACGCTGACGCTGCGGCCACCGCGTCTGGCCTTATCGAAGCCGGGAAAGCGACGGACCGGATAATAGGCGTTGGAAAAGTCGATCGGTTCCTCGTCGGCCAGACCAAGGCGAACGATGCGATAAACGGGTTCGCCGGGCGGCAGCCTCAACGCCTGGCTGACCCGGCGCGGTGCCGCGATCGCCTCCTCCTTGATGGCCTGGCCCAGCGGCTCGCGACCTTGATCCAACAGGTTTTGCGAAAAGCGAGTCCGCTCGGACAGGCGGTAATCGAGCCTGTTTGCGCGTACGAACGTGCCTTTGCCTTGTTCGACTTGGACAAGCCCGCGGCTCTGCAATTGCGCCATTGCCCGCCGGATGCTGTGCCTGCCGACGCCGAAACGCGCCATCAACTCGGTCTCTCTCGGCAGTTGCATGTCGTCGCCGAAATGTCCGGCGGCAATTTCGGCAGCAAGCGCCTCTTCGACCTGCTGCCATTGGCCATGCAACATCTTGTTTTGCATTGCTGTTCCTTCCCGAACGACAACACGGTTCTTTGCCGCATTCGGTTATGTCATTCGAATGATAAATATCGGGCAGCACGGGCTTTGGCAACGTGCGCGCGCATTCGTTGCGCCGTCATACAGAGGATATCCCCCGCGCCTACGGTGGCCGATGAGATCGGCGCCTTTGCATACACATGCCTGTCATCAAGTCGCGCTACCCAGATCATCCGAATGAAAATGAAACATTCGGATGAATAGGGATGGTCTGATATGGTTCAAATAAGCCGACGTCAATTCATGGCCGGTGCGACTGCATTGGCAGCGACAGGGGTTGCCGGTCTGTATCCGGCGTTTTCCGCCGACGCGCAGATCGAGATTTCGAGCACATGGGGTTCCGACAAGCCGTTCCAGAAGGTTGTCGACGCCTTCAACGACAAGAAGCTCGGCGTCACGGTCGTCAACCGCTTCGACGGCGACTATGAGGCCGCCACCGCCAAGGCGGTCGCCAGCATCGCGGCGGGCCGCCCGCCGGCGATGATGATCACCGGCTGGAAGTTCGGCTATTTTGCCAGGCGCACGCTTGGCGCCCGCGACCTGCGCGAGATCAACGCCGCCAAGGCCGGCGCGATCGCTGCCAACTTCAATCCCTCCGTCCTGCCGTTGGTCACCATCGATGGCGCCTTGATCGGACTTCCCTGGGCCATGTCGACGCCGATCACCTTCATCAACAGCGCGCTATGGCAGGAAGCCGGGCTCGATCCGGCCCTGCCCGAAACGCCGGATGCCGACTGGCTGTACAAATCGGCCCGCCAGCTGGACAGCAAGCTGAAGGACAAGCATGCCACCTACCGCTCGGCGCTGGCGCTGTCCAACAATGAGTGGACGAGCCAGTCCTTCATCCAGAATGCAGGCGGTTTCATCATCGATCCGGCCGGAAAGCTCGCGCTCAACAGTCCGGAAGCCGCCGCCGGTATGGAGCAGTTCTGTGCGCCGGCGTTCGAAGGCCTGTGGCTGCCGGTCAGCGCCAAGGAGCAGGACGCGGCGTTCGAATCCGGCGCGCTGGCGATCTGCACCACCAGTTCGACGCGCGCCACGACCTTCCCGTTCGGCGCCGCCAAGGCGGTCACGACGAAGTTCCCCGGCTTGGCCGGCCACGCCCGCAAGATGAACAGCGGCGGCAATTTCCTGGCCGTCTACACCAGGAACCAGGAGCAGGCCGAAGCCTCGCTCGCTTTCCTCGAATTCTGCGCCTCCAAGGAAGGCCAGGCGATCTGGTCGAGCGTCGGTTACCTCAACACCTCGGTCCACGACATTCCGCTCATCAACGACTTCATGAAGCCGGCCGCCGGCCAGTTGGTTGACGGCCTGACAGCGGAGACCATCTGGCCGGGCAAGCGCGGCCTGGAGGGCCAGACAATCTGGCGCAAATGGGTGTCACGGATGCTGCTGAAGGAAACCTCGGTTGCCGACGGCATGAAGGGCGCGAACGACGAACTCAGTGCCCTTATTGCCGCCGGATGAACAGACCGAATTTTCGTCGAACGACTAGGCTGCTGGCCCCCTATCTCTTCGTGGGGCCAGCGGTTCTGGCCGTTCTGATCTTTCTCTACGGGCCGATCGCCGGCTCGGCCGCTTTATCGCTCCTCGACTGGAACCTGTTATCCTCGGATATCAATTTCGTCGGTGCCGCCAATTATGCGGCCATGTTCAGCAACGCCGATTTCCAGCTGTCGGCGTGGAACACGCTTGCCTATTGCGCCATCCTGATCCCGGCGCAGATCGTCATCCCGCTGGTCCTGGCGGTGATGCTCCATTCGGTGAGCGGATCGCGGATGGGCACCGTCTATCGCGGCATGCTGTTTTTGCCGACCATTCTTGCCTTTTCGGTCGCCGGCGTCGCCTGGTCGTGGCTGCTCAACCCGGTCAACGGCCTTTTCAACGAGGTCTTGACGGCTTTCGGCTTGCCGCGCTCGCGCTGGCACACGGATCCGGACCTGGCGCTGCTGTGCGTATCGCTGATCACCTTCTGGAAGACGTTCGGGCTAAACATGCTTTTGTGGCTGGCGGCGCTTGCCAATGTTCCACATAGCCTGCGCGAGGCCTCGCGGCTCGACGGCGCTAGCCGCTGGCAATATTTCCGGGACATCGAACTGCCGATGATCACGCCCACGGCCTTCTTCATTTCGGTCACCACGCTGTTCCATATCCTGGACGACATTGTCGGGGTTATCGATGTGCTCACCCATGGCGGGCCAGCGGGACGCAGCAGCAGCATCCTCTATTTCCTCTGGCAACAAGGCATGCAGTTCTTCCAATTCGGACAAGCAAGCGCAGTTGCCATGATCATCATCGTGGTCGTGCTCTCGGTTACCTGGATGCAGTTCCGCATCGGCGAAAAGCGGGTGCATTACGGATGAACGGGCAGTCCCTGCCGCTGTCGTTCAAGGTTGAACGCCTGGCCATTCACGTCGTTCTTTTGTGTCTGAGCGTCGCGACGGTGTTCCCGCTGGTCTGGATGGTGACATCGGCCTTCACGCCCAATGAGCTCATCACCGCCAAGGCGATCCGCCTCTGGCCAGAACAGCCGACCGTGTCCAATTTCGCGATCGCCGCGGCGCGTCATCCGATCTGGATGTGGCTGTGGAACTCGATCCTGACATCGAGCCTGATCACGTTCGGCAAGCTGGTGCTGGCGTTGCCTGCAGGCTACGCCTTCGGCCGCATGGAATTTCCCGGACGAAATTTCCTGTTCTGGCTGGTGGTGGCCACCATGTCCTTTCCATCAGTGCTCGCCATCATCCCGACCTATATCGCGGTGGTCAAAGTGCAGGCCTTCGACACTTATGGCGCGATGATCATTCCCTCCATTCCCTATATCGGCTTCTACGTCTTCTATTTCCGCCAGGCCTTCCGCTCGCTGCAGGGCTCGATGTTCGAGGCCGCGCGGATGGATGGCGCCGACGTCTGGCGGCAATTCTGGGAGATCGCGGTGCCGAATGTCATTCCGGCGATCGCGGCGCTGTCGGTAATTTCCTTCATGGGAGCCTGGAACATCTACCTGTGGGGCCAGCTAGTGCTGGAGGATACGTTCAAGAAGACGCTGACCACCGGCATCGCCGCCTTTGCCGATCTCGATGGCGCGGAAATTCTGTGGGGACCGCTGATGGCGACGAGCCTGCTGTCGGTGACGCCCGTTCTGGTGTTGTTTTTGCTCGCGCAGCGCTTCATCGTCGATGCGCTGGCGCCAGGATTGGACGAAAAGTAGCAGGGATGGGCACAGTCGTCGTTATCGGCCACGTCAACCATGACCGAGTCTGGTCGCTCGCATCACAACTCACTCCGGGCGCGCGCATCACCTATTTTGACCGCGCTGTCAGGCTTGGCGGCGGCGGTTTTCATACCGGTGGCCAACTGGCGAGGCTCGGCAATGATGTCCGGTTGGTCAGCAATCTGATAGACGACGGTCATGGTCAGGCTGCGCTTGCCACATTGAAATTCATCGGCGTCGATGTCCGTCACGTCACCATGCTGGCTGGCGAATCCATACTCACGGAGATCCTGCTTGAGCCGAACGGCGAGCGCACCATCTTAAACAGCGGCGACCAGGTGCGCCCGCACTTTGAGGTATCGGAGCCGGTCTGCGGCGACGCAGCCTATCTCAACGCGTTGCTGCTGGGTGACGGTGTCGTCGCTTCCCTGGAGAAGATACCCCTGGTGATCTCGCAGTTTCCGCTGCGCAGCGCATCACCACGGCCGGCAGACATTATCATCGGGTCCCGCGCCGATTTTCCCTGTGAAGACATTCATCGGCTTTGGGAGAAGGCCGCGCTGATTGCTGGACCACGCCTGAACACGCTGGTTCTGACTGATGGCAGACATCCGATCTCGCTCTATGACGGCTGTGAACTACGCCAGGTCACCCCGTTTAGGCAGGTCTCAGTGCCGGACACGATCGGCGCCGGCGACTGCTTCACCGGGGCTTTTCTGCACAGCCTGCTGCAGGGGTTCAGCCTCGTGGTTTCCGCCGAACAGGCAAGCCAGCGCACGGCCGAATGGTTGAGCGAACGCGCCCTGACCGCCTGAGCGCGGCAAACCAGACTTGAACCAGTGTGTCTTTGAAAATCGCAATCCCATTTTTCGGTACAGAAACGCACACTTACTGCTTTACCGAGGTGGATGAGCCCCAGGTATCCGAGAGCACGTAGCCTTGCGGATAAGGATCCGTCGGGTCGAGATAATAGCTATGCTGGCCCGTAATCCAGGCGCGGCCGGTGATCTCAGGAATGATGGCCCTGCGACCGGCGACCTCGGCAAGTTCCACGATCCTGCCGGTAAAACGGGATCCGATGATGGATTCGTGGATCAGAACCTCGCCGACGCGCATCAGGCCCCTCGCCTGCAGCACGGCCATGCGGGCCGAAGTGCCGGTTCCCGTGGGGCTGCGGTCGGAACGTCCGGGCGAAACGATGCAGGTGTTGCGTGTGACATTGCCAGGCCCCTGGAACGGCATGGCGAACTGCACGATCGAGACGCCGCGCACATTGTCGAACTCCGGGTGAACGACATCCAACTGCTCGCGCGCGGCGCGGCGAACCTTCTCGCCGGTTACCGCCAGTTCGCGCGCCTCGTCGGGTGTGACGGAGAAGCCGAGCGCCTTGGCGTCGACGATCGCGTAGAACATCCCCCCATAGGCGATGTCGACCTTCAGCGTTCCCTGGCCTGCCACCTCGATATTGACATCGAGGCGTTCGGCAAAGGCCGGCGCATTGCGAAAGGTGATCGACAGACATTTGCCGTCGCGGCATTCGGCGCGCACCTCGATGACGCCGCCCGGCATGTCCAGCTTGAAGCGCGTCTCGGGCTCGTTGATCGGCACCATGCCGGTCTCGAGCAGCACGGTGGCGACGCAGATCGTGTTGGAGCCCGACATGGGCGGATATTCCGTCGGCTCCATGATGATGGCGCCTGCGACGCAATCCTCGCGCGTCGAGGGGACCAGGAGATTGACGTGCCGGGCAACGCTGCCGCGCGGCTCGCAAATCAGCATGCGCCGGATATGGTCGTGATCACGTTCCATCGCGATCATCTTCTCCATCATCGTGCGGCCTGGCGGCGGCAGCACGCCACCGACGATCACGTCGCCGATTTCCCCTTCGGCATGACAACCGACGACGCGAATGCTGGCTTTCGTGCGCATTGTTGCTCCTGTTGACCGCGACTATTTGCTTGGCAAACAGCGGGGTATGCTCACTGACGTCGAAGCAGATAACGCCACACGAGGATATGCAGACCTGGCTGTGGTTGCTCGAAAAATCCTCCATCGCAATCCGGATCTGGTCCCGCAGATGATGGAAGAAGGCGCGCATGGAAAATCCGTACTCCCCGCTCAGCCCAGCCGACCAGATGCCCGGGCGTTTTCGGAGGGCGCCTTCATCAGCGCGAGCAGCTCTTCATAGAGCGGCGTTGGAATGGTCACGCCAGCGCGAAGGCTTCTGAGCCGAGCGTCGTATCTGCGCTGGGACGGCAATCGCGCATCCTGGCCGATGATCGCGTCAAAAAGCGTTTCGGCGCAGGCGAGATTTTTTCCGAGTGCATCGCCCAGGAACACGCTCGGATCGAATATCAGGATCAGTTCCCCATGGCATGGAATGGCGCCGAGCCCATCATCGAAGGCCTTCGATTCCATACTGATCATGTCGTTGATCAACGGCCCGGCCAGCAATTCCACCATGGTCGACATTGCCGATCCCTTGTGACCGCCGAAGGTCAGCATGGCGCCACGAAGCGCCTCGGCAGGGTCGACGGTCGGCCGACCAGCGGCATCGAGGGCAAGCCCAGGCGCAATGGTCTTGCCGGCCCGCCGGTGGAGTTCGATCTCGCCGCGCGCCGTAGCGCTCGTGGCGAAGTCAAACACGAATGGATGATGGTCTGCTCTCGGCCAGGCGAACGCGATCGGGTTGGTACCGAACAGCGGTCTTGTGCCGCCGGCCGGCGCAACCCAGCTGTGGCTTGGTGTCAGCGCGAGCGCCGCGAAGCCCTGTTCGGCCAGAGGTTCGATCTCGGGCCAAAGCGCCGAAAAGTGGTAGCATCTGTTGATCACGAAGGCGGCGAGACCTTGGCATCGAGCCTTTTCGAGCGCAAGGCCAATGCCTTCATTATAGGCGTAGGATGAAAAGCCGAAATCGGCATCGACCTTGACGATCGACGGCGCCCAGTCGATCACCCTCGGCTTTGCATCCTTGTTCACGCGACCCGTGCCCAGCACATGCGCGCAGCCGATCAATCGATAGAGCCCGTGCGAGTGACATTCGTCCCGCTGTCCGGCGACGATCACCGCGGCCACGGCCTCGGCCTGCTTCCCGCCCAAGCCATGGTCCAGAAGAACACGCAGGCAGAGATCGTGGGCTTCGTCAAGCGTGAGGGTGACGGTTTCAGCCATGGTATCCATTCGCGGCATGATGCTTGGGAGCGGTCGTTGCGAGCCTGTTCGCTGTTGCCATCATGAGCACCGATTAGCCAAGCGTGACCCAGATGGTCTTCAGCTGCATGTATTGATCGAAGGCTTCGAGACCCTTGTCATAGCCACCGAAGCCCGAGGTCTTGTAGCCGCCGAAAGGCGTGGTGATATCGCCCTCTCCATACCCATTGACCGCCACCGTTCCGGCTTGCACTCGACGGGCGACGCGGATCGCGACGTTGATGTCTGTCGAGAAGACGGTGGCCGCCAGGCCGTAGGGGATCGCGTTCGCGATCCGGATCGCCTCCTCCTCAGTGTCGAAGGGCAGGATCGCAACCACCGGCCCGAAAATCTCGTCCCGGGCCAACGCGCTATCTGGACGAACATCGTCAACGACGGTCGGCTCCACGAACCATCCACCGGTCTCGTGGAAGAGTTGGTTGCCGCCCGAAACGACTGTTGCGCCATCCTTGCGCGCCTGGTCGACCGCACCCAGTACGCGGGTCAAGGCGGAGGCTTCGATCAGCGGCCCGAGCTTGGTCGCCTGATCAGTAGGCTCACCGACGACCCAGCTTCTGGAAGCCTTGACCAACCGATCGACGAAATCCTGCTTGATGCTCGACTGGACGAGGATGCGGGAACCGCAAGTGCAGTTCTGGCCCATGTTCCAGAACGCGGCATTTGCAAGGTTCTCGGCGATCTGGTCAAGGTTTCCTGCGGCATCCGCCATGACGATCTGAGGGCTCTTTCCGCCGCACTCCAGCACGACCTTCTTTAGATTGCTGTCGGCCGAGTAGCGCAGGAACTGCCGGCCGATTTCCGTGGACCCGGTGAAGGAAATGACATCGACGTCGGGATGCAACCCGAGCGCCTTGCCAGCGATGTGCCCAAGGCCGGGCACCACATTGAAAACTCCAGCAGGAATGCCTGCCTCGAAGGCCAGTTCGGCAATGCGCAAGCTCGAGAGCGGCGCCAGCTCGGCCGGCTTGACGACGATCGAGTTGCCCGCCGCCAGCGCCGGGGCGATCTTCCAGGAGAGCGTGCCTGCCGGAAAATTCCAGGGCAGCACCATGCCGGCCACGCCGACGGGCTCGCGGACGATCAGACCGAGATTGCCCTCCCCCGTGGGCGAGATCTTGCCGAAGACCTTGTCGATGGCTTCGGCGTACCAGCGGATGTTGTTGACGACGTCGGGAACGTCCAAGTTCTCACAGTCGGCGATCGGTTTGCCTGCGTCGACGGAATCGAGGAGGGCGATCTCCTTTCCGTTGGCCTCGACGAGAGCCGCAAACCTCAGAAGCACTTTTTTGCGTTCTCGCGGCTCGATGCGGCTCCACGTGCCGGCTTCGAAGGCGGCGCGCGCGGCGCTGACCGCCGCATCGACGTCGCGCGCCGAGCACGCGGCCACTTTGATCAGCAGCTTGCCGGTCGCCGGATTAAAATTATCGAACTCGGACCCGTCTTCGGCATCGACGAACTTGCCGTTGATGAAGGCCTGGTTTCTCACTTTATCTGGGAGGCTTGTCATTTGGGTTCCACTAACGATCTTGAAATTTCACAGGACTTTGCTCAGGAAGGCCTTGGCGCGGTCGCTCTTGGTGTTGGTGAAGAGTTCGGACGGGCTGCCCTGCTCGACGACGACGCCCCCGTCCATGAAAACGACCATGTCGCCGACCTCGCGTGCAAAACCAATCTCGTGGGTGACCACGATCATGGTCATTCCGTCCACGGCGAGTTCACGCATCACGTTGAGCACCTCGCCAACCAGCTCCGGGTCGAGAGCGCTCGTCGGCTCGTCGAAGAGCATCAGTTTCGGCTTCATCGCCAGCGCCCGCGCGATTGCGACGCGCTGCTGCTGACCACCCGACAAGGTCCTCGGATAGGAAGCCGCCTTCGCGGTGAGGCCGACTTTTGCGAGCAGTTGCATGGCCTCGTCAGTCGCCTGCTTCTTGTCGACCTTCTTCACGCCGACGGGCGCTTCGATGATGTTTTGCAGCACCGTCATGTGCGGGAAGAGGTTGAAGCTCTGGAAAACCATGCCGATGTCGGCGCGCTGCCTTGCCACTTCGGCCTGCTTCATCTCGTAGAGCTTGCCGGCCTGCTGGCGATAGCCGACCAGCTGGCCGCCGACCTGCAGCAGGCCTTTGTCGATGCGTTCGAGATGGTTCATGCAGCGCAGGAACGTGCTCTTGCCCGAGCCGGAAGGCCCTAGGATACAGGCGACCTTTCCGTATTCCACGGCGAGATCGACACCTTTCAGAACCTGGAGATGTCCGAACGATTTCTCGACGCCACGAGCGACGACCGCAAAACCCTGCGCCGGCCTGAAACTGGAATTGGGTGCTGGCATCTCAGGCGCTCCCCACAATTTGGGCCGAAGCGTCCGTGACATCGTCGGAGGGCACCATCGCTGTCCTGCGGTCGCTTCTGCCGAAATGCCGCTCCAGGAAATATTGCCCGATCGACAGAACCGTCGTCAGGACGAGATACCATATGGAGGCCACGATCAGCAGCGGTATGGTCTGGAAGTTCGCCGAGTAGATAAGCTGCGCCGAATACAACAACTCCTGAAGCGCGATGACGCTGACCAGCGACGTGGTCTTCAGCATGCCGATGAGCTGATTGCCTGTCGGCGGAATGATAACGCGCATCGCTTGCGGTAGGATTATGCGCCACATGACGCGGAAGTTCGACATGCCGAGCGCCTCGGCCGCTTCTCTCTGCCCCACTGGTACCGAATTCAATCCAGACCGCACGATCTCGGACATGTAGGCCCCCTCGTTCAGGCCCAACCCCAGCAGAGCTGCGACATAGACTGTAATGTATTGGTTGGCATCGAAATTGCCGAGACTCGGACCGAACGGGAATCCGAGGGTGATTTGCGGGTAGAGCGCGGAAAGGTTGAACCAGAAGATGAGCTGGACCAGCAACGGGGTGCCGCGGAACACCCATAGATACCCTGAAGCCACGCTTGCCAGCACCGGGTTCTCGGATATCCGCATGAGCGCGATTGCCGTGCCCAGGACGATGCCGATCGCCATGGCGGCAATGGTCAGCCAGATCGTCATCAGCAGGCCCGAGATGATGGAATCGTCGAGCAGGTACTGGAGCACGATCTCCCATTTGAAACGCGGATTGGTGATCATCGAGACGACCAACCCGGCCAGAACCACCAGCAGAACCGCCGCGGCCAGCCAACGCCCGTAATGCCTTAGTGGGACAACAGGCATTTTTTCCATGTCCTGACTGGGGGAGCAGCTTGATGGATCTTTCACGCGCATTCCCCTGAGGGTCCTCCTTGCATTTTGCACTGGCAATTTACGGCGCGAACAGGTAATCGATAACCGGTAGCCGTTTACATAGTGGCGGCCGCTGCTCGCGCAGTCAAGGGGCGCGCGCTCGAAAATGACAGGAGAAGTCGTTTGGGAGGCAGGAATCAATGGTCCAACTGGGGCGGCAACCAGACCTTTCACCCGACTAGGATCATCACGCCGGCAGACGAGGCGGAGGCGATCTCGGAAATTCGCGCCGCTATTGCGCAGAAGCAATCCGTGCGGGTGGCGGGTGGCGGTCACTCCTTCACGCCGGTCGTTCAGACAGAGGGCGTTCTCTTCGATTTCTCGAAGCTCAGCGGCGTGATCTCGGCAGACCGGTCGAGCAAGCGAGCCGAGGTCTGGGGAGGATCGAAGTTGGCGGCCCTGGGAGCTCCGCTGTGGGACCAGGGACTGTCGATTGCCAACCAGGGCGATGTCGACGTCCAATCCATCTCAGGCGCGGTCGCCACGGGAACCAAGGGGTCGGGAACGGCCTTTGGGTCGATGTCATCAATGGTCACCAGCATGCGGATCGTCAACGGCCAGGGCGACATCGTCGACATCGATCAATCCGATCCCGAGCGGCTGCGGGCCGCCCAGCTTTCCCTCGGATTGCTCGGGCCGGTGCTGAGGGTAGGCCTGCAGCTCGTTCCGGCCTACGGGCTGCGTGAGGAAAACATCGTCCTGCCGATGACCGAGGTGCTGCGGCAATGGGACTTCCTTCTTTCCGAATACCGGCATTTCTCCTTCTGGTGGATGCCGACCGATCGATCGTCGCACATGTACAAACTGGGTGATGTCCCGGCCGATCATTGCTTCGTAAAGTTGCTGAAGGAAGTTCCTGCCGACCAACTGGAAGTACCGGTTGGCGAAATGAACCGGCGCACGGATCGAGCCTATCGCATCTATCCGGACGGCACGACCATCGCCGAATTCCACGAGCTCGAATACATGGTCCGCGCCACCGATGCCCGCGCCGTCGTGGAGCTGATGCGTGACCTGATGTGGAAGCGGTTCCCAGACGAAATATCGCCGCTTCAGGTCCGCTGGCAGAAGCCGGATCAGGCGTATCTGTCGGCCCAGAGCGGCAGGGACAGTACGTCAATCTCCGTCTCGGGCGAAATCGGCCGGGACTATCTCCCCTTCCTGCGCGCTGTCGATCAGGCGCTGCTGCCATTTTCTGCCCGCCCGCATTGGGGCAAGCTTCATTTCCTCGACCGGGATCGCGTGGAGCGGCTCTATCCCGATTTCGCGCGCTTCCAGAAGGTCAGGCAGGAAATGGATCCGCACGATCTGTTCCTCAACCCGCACCTTGCCGACCTCTTCGGCTGAGCATCGATCGGGCGATGGGCAGCGACTTTTCAGACCTTGGAAAATCGCCCTTCGACGTCTTGGTCGTCGGCGCCGGCATAAATGGCTGCGCGGCGGCGCGGGAACTTTCCGGGCTCGGCCATAGCGTTGTCCTTGTGGATCGCGCCGACCTTGGCGGAGCAACGACCGCCCGATCGGGACGCGTCCTGCATTGCGGCCTGCAGCTACTCGCGCCCAGGCGATCCATCGCCGATTACCTGAAGAATCCCCAGGAGCTGGCGACGCGTCTTCGGTCTGCCAGGCGAGCCGCCCTGGATTTCGGGGAGTTCTGCCGCGAGCGCTCGGTGCCGCTCGAGCCCATGACGATCTTCGTGCCGATCTTTCGCGACAGCCCCTACACCGGATGGCAGATCGACTTCGGCGCAACGATCATCAGAGCATTCGCAGGCAATGGGGCGAGCTTCCAATATCGTCGCTTGGACCTTGCCGAGAGTCGCTCCAATCCGTACGTCGCGGATCTCGGCAAGCGTGACGCGCTCCGATCTCTGGTTTCGTTCCAGGACTTCCGGTTCTACTGGCCAGAGCGGATCGCGATCGACGCCGCCCTTGCCGCCGAGCGAAATGGTGCAATGCTTCTCAACTTCACCAAGGTTGGTGATCTGCGGCGCGCATCGGATGGCCTGTGGCACGCAAGGCTTCAGCAAATTCGAGATGGCGAGCGGGAAGCGGATGTGTGTGCGCGTGTCGTCCTCAATCTGGCTGGTGTCTGGGTAGACGACGTGATTGCCAGCGCGACGCCCAAGGCAGCCGTCGTGCGGAAGGTCGTCGCGGTTAAAGGCGTCTATCTGCTGGTGAAGCTGCCAGAGCGATATCGCGCCCTCGGCTTGGCCGGAACGAACAGCATCGGTGAGCCGATCTGTTGCCTGCCCTGGGATGATCTCCATTATGTCGGCCCGACCGAAACGCCATTCACCGGCGCGCTTGAGGATGTCAGGCCGCAAGAGGAAGACATCGCATTCCTGCTGGCCGAGCTGCGCAAATTTGCACCGGGCCTTTCAGTCAACCGAAGCAGCATTGTGATGGCCTGGGCCGGGCTGCGGCCGATCACCGTCAGAGATGGGTACCCCAAAGGCCGACGATTGCCGTTCAACGTGATCCACGACCTGACTGCGGAAGGGATGCCGAATATGCTGGCGCTGAGCTGGGGGATCGTTGCAAATCATCTCTCGACCGCCCGAGCCTTGGCCAGGGCAGTCTCTTCGAAAATTCGGCCATTGAAGTCCGCGCCAATGCACCCGGGCGGACACGTTGCCCTTCCCCGAACCGGACGCCGGCTGCAGGACGACTATCCGGCCACGGTCGATGACGTCAGGTTCTGCGTCGAGCACGAGCACGCAAAAGACCTGAACGGTGTATTGTTCAGCAGGACAGGCCTCGGCTGGACTGGCCGCATGACGGCCGAAGCCGTGCACGTCGCCGCGAACGCGATGGCGCCGCTCCTCTCATGGAGTAGCAGCAGAACGCAGGACGAATGCGACGCGTTCAGAGCAAGGTTGAAGGCCGACCATTGCTACGAACTGATGATGTGAGGGCCTGCCGGTCGGCCGTCAAACCTGCGATGGCCGACGACGCCCATTCAGTCATGACCTAAAAAAATCCCGCCTCGAACAATGAGGCGGGATCGCAGTTCAAAGCGGATATCAGAACCCGTATTTGGGAGGCGTCGAGCCCTCCTTATAGATGACGGCTTCCTTTGCCGCTCCATAGGAGGTGTCGTTCTTCTCGAGGATTTTCGCGTATTCGCCACTGCTGATAAGGTGATCGTAGGCCGCTTTTATAGCGGCGAGCAGCTTTTCAGAATTCTCGTTGCGGGCAACGGCGGTGGCGGTCGGCCCTCCCCCGATCTCGCCCGAGGCATCGAGGCCGCCATCCATGTGGATCGATTCCTGGGCGCCGCCGCGGTTGATCAGGACGCCCTCGACACGGCCACTGTTGAGCGCCAGCACGGCGTTGCTGATCGAAGGAAAAGCGCTAACCGTTGCTGCCTTGGAGCACTTCTTCGACGCCGCGTTGAGCGTCTCCAACTCGGCTGAGCCCGCCATCGCACCCACGATATGGCCGCAAATGTCGGTCAGGGCAGTCGGCTTATAGCTTTTCGCCTTGGTGACAAGGAACGAGCTGTAGTCCTGCCAGCTGGTGACGAAGTCCGCCACCTTGAGGCGCTCGGCGGTCACATAAAATTCGCCGTAGGAAATATCGTACTTGTTCGCCTGCAACCCTGTCAGCGCTGCCGCAAACGGGATGAGGCTGACTTCAGCCTTCAGGCCGAGCACATCGGCCACCGCATGCGCAAGGTCCGGGTCCATCCCCTTGAGGTCGGCGCCTTCCTTATAGGCGAGAGGCTTGCCGACGTCCGGCACGGCGATGCGAAGCACGCCGGCGTCCTGGATGGCTTTCGGCAGGAGAGCCGCGACAGCATCCACCTTTTCCGCTTGTGCATTGGCAATGGGCATCAAGGACATGCCGGTCATTGCTGCTATCACGCACAAGGCATTCCGTCTGTTGAAGATCATTCCCGTTCCCTCCGGATTTTTGTGTCGGTTAGAGTTTGCCCAAAGCCCGCGCCGCGCGTTGACAATGATGGCTTACGTGTAATATATTACCGCTTACCGATTGCTTTGACAAGCGCGTTCTTTTGAAGGCCATGCTACGGTGTCGCAACCGAGCCGGTCATGGCATCGACCAGATGAGCCACAGGATTGGGACAACAACCGAATGACGGATACTCACTACGACGCGATTGTGATCGGTGGCGGGCCAGCGGGGATTGCCGCGGCCTGGGAACTTCGGGATCGAAGCATCCTGGTTCTGGAAAAGACAAACCGGCTCGGCGGCCGGCTTTATTCACTCAGCAGAGGCGACTACTGGCTCAATCTAGGCGGCCATCTGTTTCCGGCGGCCGGTTCGCATATGCGCAACATCCTGCATTCGATCGGCCTCGATGTCATCCGGATCCCCGGCAACAAATTCGCGATCTATTGGGGTGGGAAGGTCTACAAGCCGAAGGCCGTGGCAGCACTTCCACTGACGCTCAAGATGAGCCTTCGCGAGCGCCTTTCGCTCGCCTCCATCGGACTTCGCATGCTCAAGGCGGTCAAGGGCTGGCAGCAAGCCATGCAAACTGTCTATGGCGAGACCAATCAACGGCGCCGGGCCAGGGTCGCCCGATATATGGCGGACATCTCGTTCCGCGACTTCATCGGCCACCCGCCCAAGCGCGTCGAAGCGCTATTCCAGTCGGCGGCTCGCCGCGCCGCCGCGGAAATGGAAGACCAGAACGCTGGCGTCGGCGTGTCACTGTTCGGCGCGGTCTGGGCCGGCAAGGGCGACTCGATGGCCCTCAACCTCAATGGCGGCTCTGGCCGGCTGGGTGAGGTGATGATGGAACTGCTCGGCGACAGGGTGCAATACAACGCCACGGTGAAATCGGTCGAGAAGGCCGGCGACAAGGTGACCGTGACCTATGAAGCGAATGGAGGCACCAATACCGTTTCCGCCTCGCAGGTGATCGTCGCCGTTCCAGCCTACCAGGCGGCCGAGATCGTCCGCGACATACCCGAGGAGGTGCGGGCGACGCTGAAGAATGTGCAGTACGGACCGTTCCCCACGATGGGCATCATCACCGATGAAACCGGACCGATGCCCTATGACGACATCTATGCCATCACCACGCCGGATGCCTCGTTCGACATGTTCTTCAACCACGCCAATCCGCTGCGCACAGGCCCAAGAAAGCCGGGCGGCAGCCTGATGGTCTATTCCGGCGGAACACCGGCGCGGGAGATGCTCAAGCTTTCGGACGAAGAGATCCGCGATACCTACCTCACGGATGTCTACAGGATGTTTCCGGAGCTGAAAGGCCACATCAAGGAGGCAATCGTGCAGCGCTGGGTTCCCGGCAATACCTATCGCCCCGCCGGCTTCAATTTCGAACCCATGCTCACCTATTGCGAAAGGGGCGACGTCGACATCCATTTCGCCGGCGACTATTTCGCCGAGATCGGCAACATGGAAATCGCGGCCGGGTCCGCGCATGAAGCCGCTAGGCGCGCCAGAGCCCGCTTGATGGATAAGGAACAGAACGCTGCCATGCTGAAGGTCGTCGGCAGATCCAGATGAACGACCGAACAGTTCGATTTGGCCTGATAGGCGCCGGTGTCGCCTCGGAAACCCACGCTCGTGAACTGAAACGCGTCGCAGGCGCCTCGCTGGAGGCAGTCTTTGCGAGAGACCAGACAAAGGCGGCGGCCTTCGGCGCTGCCTTTGCCGTTCCGCGCTGCTATTGCGACATCTCTAAATTCCTGGCGGACCCGGATATCGACGCGGTGATCATCACGACCCCGAACGGCCGGCATCTGGACTACGCTATAGCGGCCGCAGAGGCCGGCAAGCACGTCATCATCGAAAAGCCGCTGGAGATAAACGAAGAGCGTGCGTTGAGGATCGTCGCGGCATGCCACGACGTCGGCGCGCGGCTATTTGTCATTTACCAGCGACGATACTCCGCTGCGGCTGAGCAGGCGGTGTCGGATATCCGCAACGGCAGGCTCGGGCGGGTAATCCTGGTCAACATCGTCGACAATCAATATCGCTCGCCTGCCTACTACCGGAAGGACGCTTGGCGAGGCACCAAGTCGATCGAGGGTGGCGGCTGTTTGATTACGCAGTCAACCCATCTCATCGATCTCGCGCAATATCTGGTGGGGCCGATCCGATCGGTATTTGCCAAGACGGGAACCACGTATCACGAGATCGAAACCGAAGACGTAGCCGTGGCGGTCTTCGAATTCGAAGGCGGCGCCATCGGCACATTGTCCTCGTCGACCGCGGCATTCCCCGGACAACGCCACCTCGTGACCATTTCGGGGACCGAAGGCTCCATTATCATCAATGGCGAGCACGACGAGATCGTGTTCCGGCAGGCGAAGAACGAGCCGGTCGCTTCAAGGATTCCGGAAAGCTTCAGTTTTGGAGATCCGATCGAGCCTCGCGACTATCCAACGGACGGTCAGCGCAAACAACTGCAAGCGATCGTCAGCGCCCTGGTCGACCCACATGCGCCTGCCACCGAGGATATCGAAGCTTTGATGGCCGTACGCGTGATCGACGCAATCTATCGCTCATCCTCCGAGGGCAGGCCTGTTGAGGTCCGACACACGTAAGCCGTGAGCGACCCGTCGAAATAGTGCCTGTCGGATGCAATGGACAAACGGGATTTCACGCGTATTGAGTTTTCTCACCTGTGATGCGAGACTCGCCGATGGATCGCATGTTATCGGTAATCACTCACCTGTCGAGGCCGTGAATGGAAAACCGATTGCACCAAACCAACCTGAGAGACCAGGCTCTCGAGGTCTTGAAGCTGCGGCTGATCTCAGGCGACCTGGCTCCCGGGCAGATCTATTCGGCGGCATCATTGGCCGCGGAACTGGGCGTGTCCAACAGCCCGGTCCGGGAAGCCATGCTGACGCTTGTCAACCAGGGCCTGATGGAGGCCGTCAGGAACCGCGGCTTCCGCGTCGTGCCGTTGAGCGAGAAAGAGCGGCGCAACATCTACGACCTGCGCCTTCTCGTCGAAATACCATCGATGGCGCGCCTCGCTTCGATGAAGGGGAAGGTCGCGCCTCGCAAGGATGAGTTCTCCAAGATCGCGTCCGACATGGTCCGGTGCGCGAAAAAGGGAGACATTGTCGGATATCTGGACGCGGATCGGCGCTTCCATATCGGGCTGCTCGAGATCCTCGAAAACGACCAGCTCACCGCCATTGTGGAGAACCTGCGCGATATGTCACGCCAATATGGCCTCAAAGCGCTTTCGGAAAGCGGTGCCCTGGTGAAATCGGCCGAGGAGCATCAGCCGGTCCTTGATGCTTTGGTTGCCGGCGACCAGAAACTGACCGCCAAACTGATGACCGAGCATCTGAGTCACCTGGTGACCGACTGGGCCTGATTGCGGCGAGGTCCCCATAAAGAAGGTGGGCGCCCAAGGCGCCCTCCCGTCGTTTCAGTGCCTGGCCCTTGTGAGCAGGATCGGGTCGACCTTGGACAGCGCCGCTTCCAGCTTTTCCATCTGCACGGTCGAGTATGGCCGGATCGGTGCGCGGACGCTGCCGACAGGTAGGCCGAGAATTTCGCAAGCCGCCTTGACACCGCTGTTGTAGGCGCCGTTTCCCAGCACGCGGATCACCGGATTGATCTGCCGCCAGATCTTCGCCACGGTCGCAGCATCTTCCTCCTGGCTGGCCTTGTGGAGCCTGGCCAGCGCTGGGGCCATGAAGTTCGCAACGCCCATGACCATGCCCGGCGCCTTCAACATCAAGGCAGGCAATATCAGGACATCCTCGCCGTTCAGGAACGTGATCCTGTCAGCGTGATCGGAGATCAGCGTGTTCATCTGCACGATATTGGCGGACGAATCCTTGACGTATTTCACCTGAGGGATTTCGGTCGCCAGCCGGACAAGAAAATCCACGTCGAGGTGCAACCCGGTAGCCGGCGGAAAATTGTACGCACAAATGGGCAGACTGGTCGCGTCCGCGACCGCGGCGTAGTAGGCAAGCGCTTCCTCCAGGCCGATTGGCTCATAATACGGCGTCGCCAGCATGATCGCGGTGGCTCCGATCTGCTCGGCGTGCTTCGAAAGTGCAATCGCCTCCCTTGAAGAGGTCGCACCGGTATGAGCAAGTACGGCAACTCGTCCTGCTGTCTGCTCGACGACGATCTCCACCAGCTTCAGCCTCTCTCGGTGAGACAGGACCGAGAACTCGCCGGTGCCGCCCGCGGGCACAAACCCGTCGACCCCGTCGGCGATGTTCTGGTCGACGAGCTTTCGCAGCGCCGCCTCGTCGATTTGCTCACCGTCGGACGTGAACGGTGTGACGATTGCGGAAAGTACACCCTTGAGGGCCATTATGTTCTCCTGTGTCGAACCATCAAAGCAGCGTGAAAGCAGCTGCCCGGGAACCGTCGCTATCGGCAGCGGTCGCATGAACGTCGAGGTAGGCCGGTGCCGCCGACCACGTTGCGGACAAGACGCCGATCGCCACCGTTACCTGACCTCAAAAAGCGCCGGGCCGATCGCCTTCACGTCGACGCAAATGCCGAGACCCGGCCCGTCCGGCGCCCTGCCGCGGCCTCGGCTGGAGCGCGGCAGATATCCAGCCACATGCTCCTTCGTCCAATCGTTGAAGAACGATGCGTGCAGCAAGGCTTCCGGCTGGGTGCTAGCGGCCACATGGGACACGGCAGCCGTGGTGACGTCGCCGCCCCATACGTCTTCGATGCACATCGTCATTCCCAGATCCTGCGCTTGGCCGCGCATACGGACTGCGCCGGTGATGCCGCCGACACGGCCGAGCTTGATGTTTACGGAGCCAGCGCCTGCTTCGTATTTCGCGCGATAGAGCTCCGCGGAATTGACGACGGACTCGTCCATGACCAGCGGGAGCGAGCTCATTTTCTGGACGATTGCGCAGTCGGCAGTGTCGCGGCAGGGCTGCTCGACATAGACCTTAAGACCCGCCAGCTCGCGCACCGCGATAATGCCGGCCTGGAGATTCCAGCCGCCGTTTGAGTCTGCAATGATCACGGCGTCACCCCCGCAGGCTTCGACGACACTGCGAGTGCGTCTGGCGTCGTCAAAGGGATCGTTGCCCACCTTGACCTGAAATCGATTGATCCCGGCTTCGCCTCGCATTCTGACGAAGTCGGCCATCTGCTCAGGCGAAGTCAGGGGAACAGCTTCATAGAGCGGGAAATCGTCCTGCGCTGTCCCGCCAATCAAGGTCGAGATCGGCAGATTGGCGACCTTTCCCAAAATATCCCAACAGGCGATGTCGATAGCGCTCTTGGCATTGTTCTGCCCCAGCAGGACGGCATCCATCGCCCGGTGCACTTTCGACAGATTGGTCGGATCAAGGCCGATCAAAGCAGCGGCAAGGACCCGGACGGCTTCCCGCGTGCCTTCCGCAAAGCTCGGCAGATAGGTCCCGCCGAGCGTGCTGCTTTCGCCCCATCCCTCAAGGCCCGCGTCGGTGCGGATCCGCACGAGCGTCGACGCCTGGCTTTGCGCGGCGCGGCCCTTCGACATCACATACTCGCCATGCGCGTAGGTGAGTTCGTATCCGAAAGCGTCGATCGAGGCGATTTTCATTATCTGTCCCAGCAACAGCCACAACAATGGTTAGTGGTAACCGGTAATATGTCACCTTCTACCCTGTTGTCAATTGCTCAATAAACGGATAGAGAAGCCGTGACAGACGGCCGGCGCCGGGACAAAGTGAGCAGCCGGGCCCGTTCGCCAGCATCAAGGAGAGTCCGAAAATGAACGCCAATGTGTTTTCCGGCTGCATGCCGGCGCTGATGACCCCTTGCACCGGGGACCGCGTTCCCGACTTCGAGGCGCTGGTGCGCAAGGGGCGCGAGCTGATTGCCGCTGGAATGTCGGCGGTCGTCTATTGCGGCTCGATGGGTGATTGGCCGCTCCTGACGGACGAGCAGCGCATGGAAGGTGTCGAGCGGCTGGTGAAGGCCGGCGTGCCGGTGATCGTCGGCACCGGCGCGGTCAACACCGCCAGTGCCGTGGCGCACGCCGCCCATGCCCAGAAGGTTGGTGCACGGGGTCTGATGGTGATCCCACGCGTCCTGTCACGCGGGCCGTCGGTGACAGCGCAGCGCCACCATTTCAAGGCAATCCTTGCCGCCGCTCCCGATCTGCCGGCGGTCATCTACAACAGCCCTTATTACGGCTTTGCCACGCGCGCCGACCTCTTCTTTGCGTTGCGGGCCGAACACCCGAACCTGGTTGGCTTCAAGGAGTTCGGCGGTCCGGCGGATCTGCGCTATGCGGCGGAAAATATAACCAGCCGCGACGATGAGGTTGCGCTGATGATCGGCGTCGACACCGCCGTCTTCCACGGTTTCGTCAATTGCGGAGCGTCCGGCGCAATCACCGGCATCGGCAACGTCCTGCCCAGGGAAGTGCTGCACCTCGTGGGTCTCAGTCGGGCGGCGGCGAAGGGCGATGCCGAAGCGCGCCGTCTGGCATTGGAGTTGGACGCGGCGCTCGCCGTGCTGTCCTCCTTCGACGAGGGTCCGGACCTGGTGCTTTATTTCAAGCACATGATGGTGCTCAAGGGTAACCCTGAGTACCGGCTGCACTTCAATCAGACCGATGCACTGAGCGACAGTCAGCGCGGCTATGCGGAGGCGCAGCTCAAGCTGTTCGATGCTTGGTACGCCCAGTGGTCAAGGCAACCCGTAATGGCGAGATACGCCGCCTGACTGGCCGGCATGGCGGCCGGAGCGTTCTGATATACCATCCCCACTGATCGAGGCGTTGAACTGGAAAAAAGAAGAATGAGCTCAGCGCTGACTGACTGTGGGGTCAAGCTTCTCCCTCATTTCCTCGCCAACTGCTGTGACCGCAATCGAGATCGCGAAAATCACCAAGGCCGGAATGACTGCGATCCACCAGGCGGTGGTAAGATAATCGCGGCCGAAACCGACCATGCCTCCCAAACTGGTTTCTGGAGCCTGGATGCCGACGCCAAGGAAGGAGAGAGAACTTTCCAGCAGAATGACCTGCGGTAGCGCCAGGGTAAAGTTGGTGATCAGGACACCTGCCATGTTAGGCAAAAGGTGTCTCCCGTAGATCCGCAAAGGGCCTGCTCCCAGTCCTTTCACGGCGAGTGCGAAGCCGTGGTTCTTCAAGGAAAGTGCGACGCCGCGAGCCAGTCGCGCGTAACGTTCCCATCCATGAAGGCCGAGTGCCAGCACGAACATGGTCATGTTGCTGCCGAAAACCGTGATCAAGGCGAGCACCATGAGGAGATAGGGGACGGCCGCCTGAAGGTCGATAAGAACGACAAGCAGATCATCGACCCAGCCGCGAAAGTGCGCCGCCAGAAGGCCGATGACGATGCCGATCGTGGCGCCAAAACCGGTGGCGAGAAAGGCGACCGCTATCGTCACACGGATCGAATACAGCAGACGGATGAGCACATCCCGGCCAAGATCGTCCGTGCCGAACGGATGGGCGAAGGTCCCTCCCAGCAGAACAGGCGGTGCCAGGCGTGCACGTAGATCCATCGTTTCGTTGCTGATCGAGTATAGCTCCGGGCCGACCGTGGCTATGAGAACGAGCGCAACGAGAAACAGTGCAGCAACGAGAGCTGATCCAGAGAAGTTGACGCTTCGGTTCCGCACTCAAAGTTCTCCTATCCGTGGATCGAGCCAGGCATAGAGCAGGTCAACCGTCATGTTGACGGCGACCATGGAAATCCCGACGAGCACCATGATCGTCTGAACGACCGCAGCGTCACGCAAGTTCACGGCTTGGACGAGTAACTGGCCCATGCCCGGCCAGGCGAAGACGTTTTCCGTAATCGTGGCACCTACGAACAGGGAGCCGACTGCGAGACCGATGAGCGTGACGATCGGCACCGCCATATTGGGCATCGCGTGGCGCCAGACCGTAGCTCCTGGGCTCAGCCCTTTCGCACGTGCTGCTCGCATAAAGGGCTGGTTCAGCATTTCGAGCATTGTGGTGCGCGTGAACCGGACGAAAACAGCGAACTCCCCAACGGCAACGGTGGTGATCGGAAGAATGTAGTGAATCGCCGTGCTGTTGCCTGTTGTCGGCAGCCACTTGAGTTCGACGCTGAGCAATAGGATCAAGAAGATCGCAATGATGAAGGACGGGACGCAATACCCCGCCAGGGCAACGAAGGTTACAACCTTGTCCACCGCAGTTCCGCGTCGCTGGGCGATGAAGACGCCCAAGGTCAGCCCGAGCACGACTGCTACCAGCAGCCCTGAACCCATCAGCGACAAGGTTGCCGGAACACGCTCCAGCACAACATCCAGAGCTGGACGCCGACCAATGAAAGACTGACCGAAATCGCCATGAAGCAGAGCGTTGATGAAGGCGACGTATTGCTCGACAAGCGGCCTTTCGAGGCCCCACCGGGCGTTGAAGGCTGCGATGGCGGTTGGATCGGCTTCCGCTCCCAGCATGGCGCTGGCGCCGCCTCCAGACGTGCGCAGCACGATGAAAGCGAACGTCGTCAGAAGCAGGATCGTTATGGCGGCGCGCACTAGTCGCCGAAGAATAAGCAAGACCATCGTCAGACCTCCGCGGCGGCAGGAAGCGACGTTCCGTCTTCGGTGGCCGGCGGCAGCCCCGTGCGGACCGAATGAGGACGAGGGATGGATGAGACCAGCATCTTGGTGTAAGGATGCTGAGGAGTTTCCAGCACCTGACGACATTCGCCTGTTTCGACGATCTCGCCCGTTTTTAGGACAGCGACCCGGTCGCACAGGTATCTCACCTGCGTGAGGTCGTGGCTGACGAACAACAGCGACAGGCCTAGACGCTCCCGCAGACCATGCAGAAGCTTAAGGATCTGCCGCTGGGTAGAAGCATCGAGGGCGGAAACCGGTTCGTCGCAAATCAGCAAACGGGGCTGGAGCATCAAGGCCCGTGCCAGCACCACTCGCTGACGCTGTCCGCCGGACAACTCGTGCGGAAACCTGCCGGCAAATGACCGGTCCAGTTCTACCAGCTCAAGCATCTCCACGCATTTTGAATCCCGTTCGCGTCGCTCGCCGATGGCATGTATATCCAACGGCTCGCGGAGTTGATCCTTTATACGAAGGCGCCGGTCCAACGCGCCGGCAGGGTCCTGAAACACATATTGGACACTTCGATGCAGCGCCTTTCTGCCGGTTTGCTCGACCATCGCCCCGTACTTCACGGTGCCGGAATCAGGAAGCTCGAGGCCGGCCACGATACGTGCCAATGTGGACTTTCCAGATCCGCTCTCGCCGACGAGCCCGAACGCCTCACCGGATTTGATGGCGAAACTGACGTCGGAGAGAATTTGGGATCGCTGCCGCGATCCAAAAACGCCTGACTTCCTGGCATAGGACTTCGTTACCGATGCGACGCGCAGGATCGGATCCTCAGAGATAGTGACAAGCACCGGCGGAGGCGTTGTCCAATCAAGGCGTGCCTCGACGAGAGCCTTCGTGTAAGGGTTTTTTGGATTGGTCAGAACCTCGGATGTCGGGCCACTTTCAACTATTCGTCCGCGCTGCATTACTGCGACCCGGTCGGCGATCATCGAGACGATCGCCAGATCATGCGTGACGAACAGAATCGCCAACCCTTGTTCGTCCCTTAGCTTTGTCAGAAGGGTCAGCACTTCGGCCTGAGTGGACACGTCAAGCGCAGTTGTCGGCTCGTCGGCTATAAGCAGCCGGGGACCGTGCAGAAGCATCATGCCGATGACGATCCGCTGGTTGAGCCCGCCTGACATCTCGTGCGGATATTGCTTCATTCGACCGGCTGCGTCCGGGACTTGCACCTTTTCGAGCATTCCGGCCGCCTTTTCCTGGGCGGCACCGGTGGTCGTCCCGGTATGATAGCAAATCATCTCTCGCAGTTGGCTTCCGATCGTGCGCACCGGATTGAGCGCACCTGTCGGCTCCTGAAAGATCATTGCCATCTCTCGACCGCGCAGCGAAGCCTGGGTGGACCCGCCGTCGTCAAGCAGTTCGACGTCATCGAATCTGATCGACCCGGTAGCGACCACGCGCTTGTCGAGGAGCCCGAGGATTGACAGGCCGCACGTCGATTTCCCGCTGCCGCTTTCGCCGACCAAGGCAACGATCTCGCCCGCACCGACGTCGAGATCGATACCGTCGATGGCGACCAATTCCCCTTCCCTCGTCGGAAAGGAGACCCGCAGATTGCGGATCTCCAGGAGTGTGTGCTCAGGGATGATGTTGCTAGCATCCATGATATCAACCAGCTTGCAGGTTCCCAGCACGTAGATCCATGAACGCTGTGTCGTTCGGAGCCCATTTGACCTTCCGGCGTTTGCCGTAGAACATGGGAAGGGTATGGAGATAGGTGCCTGGAGGGTCCTGCTCATAGATGTCGAGGAGGCGCGCGGAGGCCGCACGGCGCTTGGCGTGGTCGAGGCTGAGAAGGTCCTCGCCAACGGTGTCGAATTCAGCGTTGCTCCACTGCTTGCGGCTCGGAATGAGACCTCCCTTGCCGTAGAGGCGGAAGACCTGGCCAAGCGGATCCGGATAGTAGGCGGCGTTGGAGATGTTGCTGATGCCCTGACCAGCCGCCAGAACCTGTTCGGTAGATTCCACCATGCTCAGCTTGACGTTGAGCCCGACTTCTTTCCACATCTGCTGAAGGGCCTGAGCGGTTGCGATCTCATTCGTGTAGTAGTCCTTCAGGTAGCGATAGGCGATTTCGCCTCCGTCATAGCCAGCCTCCTTCAGGAGCTTCTTGGCCGCATCGGGATCGAAGGGGGTCGCTTTGTGCTCGCTGACATACATGTCGCCGAAGGCCTGCATCTGAAGGCCGTTGGGTACAGTCACCTTGCCGTCGAAGAGCGTGTCGACGATGATCTGCCGATCGATCGCAAGATTGAGCGCGCGTCGAATGCGAACGTCCTTCAAGACCTGATGCTGGCTGTTGTAGACCAAGGCGCGAATGTTGCGGATCGGTCCGCCCACAACTTCGGTGTTTGCATCGCCCGCCAGAGCCTTGAACTGGTCCGGAGCAAGTTCGGTGACAATATCGAATTCGCCTGTCCGCAGTCCCGCCGTGCGTGTTGCTGCCTCCGGCGTTAGCTTGAGCGTGAAGGACTTGATCGCTGGCTTTTCACCCCAGTAACCGTCGAAAGCTTCGAACCGGATAAATTGGCCCGGACGGACTTCGGCAATGCGGTATGGACCGGTGCCCACGACGGAGAGACCCCATTTTTCCCAATTCTCAGCCTTTCGGAAGCCGGAAGCACTCGGGACCTGGCCCATCCAGCTCGCGAGGCGCAGCTCAAGTAGGGGATCGGTGGTCTTGGTGGTGATGCGAACCTTGAAGCGCTCGACCGCTTTCACGGAAGCGATCGTACCCAGAAAGGACACGGCAGTTGTGTAGCCAGGTCCCTTCGCGTCGGCTGAACCGTACCGCGCCGGTCCAAACATAAATTCCACGTCTTCTGCCGTGAACTGGCTGCCATCATGGCACTTCACGTCCTGACGGATATCGAGCTCAAGAGTAAGGTCGTCGAGTCGACGCCAGGACGCGGCGAGGCCCGGCTTCAACTGCTTGGTGCCAAAATCGTAGAAGATTAGATTTTCGATGAGATTCTGCGATACGCGCTCGCTGTCGTTTGAATTCGCCCCCATAGGATCGAGACTTACCGGAAGGCTCGTAACCGCGATCGTCAGATCGGATAAACCTGTGCCTGCGGCTTGAGCGTGAGCACCGAAGGCGGCAAAAAGTCCGGCTGCTGCGGAGGCTTGCAACAAATTGCGACGGTTGATGGTGATAGGCATGGATGGTTCCCTTCGTTGACAACTGAAATCTGTTCGACGGAGCGCTTCCGTCGAAAGAAGGGCCCGTATCGATTGCTGCGGCTACAGAAGGAAGGCTGGCGAGAAGCTAGACATCTTCCTGGATTGAGCGCGGCGCGACCTCGACATGGACGCCGGATGCTAAAAGGACTTGCGAGAAAGATTGCGGCGGCTCTTCATCGGTGACGATGGTGTGGATCGACGAAAATGGCGCGATGCACCACGATGCCTTCCGGCCGAAGTTGTGATCGCGAGCCAGCACCATGACGCGGCGTGAACGAGACACCAAAAGACGACGGAGCTGAGCGGTGTAGGATTCGTTGGCCAGCATCCCGTGTTCGAGATCGAAGCCGGACGCGCCCATGATGGTCAGGTCGAAAATCCTTTTTCGGATTTCTTCCAATGGAGCTTCACCGCGCAGGAACTGGTCGCGCCGGTGAAGGAGCCCCCCGGTCAATTCTATTTCGTGAGGGCCGGCAGATGCGGCTTCGGCAACAGCAGGCATGTTGGTCAGAATGTGAAGTTCAGGATGTCCAACGAGCAGCTTTGCGATGCGTATGGTCATTGAGCCTTCGTCGATGAAAACTGTTCTGGGGTTACCGATCAGCGGCAAGGCTGCAGCGGCGACACGGTCTTTTTCGGCTGCGGCTTCCTGCATGCGATGCTGCAAGGACGTGTCATAGGCTGGGGTGCCCCTGATCGCTCCCCCATGGACGCGGCGCACCACACCAGACGCTTCGAGTTGCTTCAGGTCTCGCCTTACCGTCTCTTCGGTGACTGCAAACATCTGCGCCAACTCGGCGATCCGCGCGTCACCACGTTCGGCGACGTGTTCGCCGATCCGCTGCTGACGCTGAGGCGCCAGAAGCCCGGGCTGCTCGTTGTCGCGCGACACGTTCTTCGTGTTGGAAGCCATTTTTGATCCCTGACTTGATGGCGGACACATGGCAGCTTTCCATGAAAGGTGTGTGACAATGTTGTGTTATTTCCGATTTACGCTAGAAATTGCACATAATATAACATATTACCAATTTGTGGCGCGCTGGTGTACGGGTCATTGCAACCTCCGGCGCCAAATGGAAAACGATGCACGATGAACTTCGCACCAACGAAACGCCTGTCTGGCAGACGAGCACCGGCAACCCAAATCTGGTCCATGAACGAGCTTCTGCCGAGCAGCTGGTGGCCCACTGACCTATACGGGAAAGGGATCCGCCGGCTGCCGTTAGGCGGCATCGGGACACCATTGGACCGTCTTGTGGGCGTTGGTGATTGCCTGGGCCTGTCCAACCTCCTCATCAAGCGCGACGATCTCACCCAACTGGCTGGAGGTGGAAACAAGGTTCGGAAGCTTGAATTCTTTCTTGGAGAACATTTGGAGCCGCACCACGACACGCTGGTCACGGTGGGGGCTACCCAGTCGAACCATGCGCGCCAGACGGCTGCCGCCGCGGCGCGTTGCGGTCTGCGTTCCGTGCTCATCCTTGAAGATCGTCGGCCCGGCATCCATGGTCCAAGCTACGACCGTTCCGGCAACCTTTTGCTCAATCGATTGCTTGGACCGGAGATAGTTTGGACCGATGTCACGGGGCGTGCGACGACTCCTGAGA
This sequence comes from Mesorhizobium sp. B4-1-4, assembly GCF_006439395.2. Lineage (NCBI taxonomy): Bacteria > Pseudomonadati > Pseudomonadota > Alphaproteobacteria > Hyphomicrobiales > Phyllobacteriaceae > Mesorhizobium > Mesorhizobium sp. B4-1-4. The sequence continues at coordinate 246,418 of NZ_CP083950.1, read as the reverse complement.
AGGTTCTGACGAGATTGCGGGACGAAGGTCGCAATCCTCTCTTCGTTCCGGCAGGAGCATCGACGCCGTCAGGGAGCTTGGGGTACGTTCACTGCGCCGCCGAAATGTGGACGCAGGCCTCGGCGCTGGGGATGGCCATAGAAAACGTGGTGACTGCGAGCGGGAGCGCGGGAACTCAGGCGGGGCTGGTCGCCGGTTTCAGGCTACTGGGAAAGCACGTAAAAGTCTGGGGCGTCTCGCATGGCGAACCGGCGGACAAGCGGGAAAAGGTAAGGAACCTCTTGAAGGGACTGGAAAGCTTCCTGGAAATGGATTTGAACGCGAGCGAAGAAGAAATATTGAGCGTGAGGGACCACCTCGATGGAGGTTACGGGATTCTTGGAAATTCGACTCTTCGGGCGATGCGGATGATGGCACAGGCCGAAGGGATCATCCTTGATCCCGTCTACACCGGAAAGTCATTCGCGGGCCTATGCGGGCTCATAAGGAAAGGCGCGATATCGCCGAACGCGGTCACAGTGTTTCTGCATACCGGGGGTATGCCTGGGCTCTTCGCCTACGCCGATCACTCCAGCTTCAAGGATGGTGATTGCTGCTAGAATCTAAGCTTCTTGGGTGTCGCTCTTGAAGTTATCCTCAGATGACTTCATTTGCCACATCTTTCGCCAAGGCAAGCTCGACGGCAGTTGACCTTGAAAAGCTGGCGCCGCGCGGTGATCAGCGTGCAGATCAGCATGCTGTCAAAGCCTTTGACTCGAAACTCTCCTTCGATGGGATGAGCCCCCGAGGCAAAGCCTGCTGCAGCGAAGGAGCCCGAAAGCACGGTGAACGGCGCAACGTCCGCTTGTCGCGCATAGTTGCCGTGTCCATCATGGCTGAAATCAACCAACGGTGTCAGTCAAGGCGTGAGCAGGACATCGCTTACCACAACCTGCAAACCGGTGTCCACCGCAACCCTTCGCTTCCCGGTGCGACGGTGATCTCGGAGTAATATATCAGCCGCGTCGTGGAACACGATCCGCTGAGCCGTGCCGGCAATGACCAGACTTTCAATTGAAGACTTTCAATTCAAGTCTGCTCAAACCGACCATCCGCCTCTCCTACCAGTAGCCCTCTGCTGCCGCGCTCGGTCGCTAGCGACGGAGCGATCGCGGAGTTGACCATGATCGAATCTCACGCGATCTGCCACGTTGCTTTGGGTTGACGTTTTCTTCCTGCCGTCATCTCAGGCATTAATTGCTTTGCTGCACTATGAATAGCAACTCTCCCTGAGATAAATGCGAAATGGTGTTTCCATATGCTTGACGTCAAGTCTTCCATAAAACGACAGAAATCGCTGAATGGCCATGCTTGCTTCGGAAAAGGGATCTTGGTCGATGATTGCATCCAAAATACCATGCTGGAGCAATAGACGATTTGTTTCTGTCAATTCGTGCGTAATGAATGTCGTTGAGTGCTCTCTGCCTGTTTCAGTCAATGCGGACGCGATTTCATCGCTCCCGACTGAGGTGTTGTAAATTCCGACAACTCCCGGGATTTCCTTCAGTGCGGAGCGTGTCTGCCGCCAGGTGACCTTCTTGTCCTCAAAGGTTTTAATGGCTCCCACCACAACGCAGTTTGGGAAACGCTTTCCAAGAACGGAGCGAAACCCCAGCTCCCGTTCCTTATGTCCGTGGAAGGATTCTGGTCCGGAAATCAGGAGAACTTGCCCGCCTTGGGGGCCGACGAAGCGGCCCATCAATTCGCCGGCCACGCGGCCTTCGGCGCCTCCATTCGCTCCGATGTAAGCTATCCTGCCTATATCCGGCAAGTCTGACACCAAGGTGAAGACAGGCTTTTTGGCTGCGACCTCCGCGAGGCAAGTGCGGACAAGCGGATCATCGATGACATTGACGGCCAACCCGTCACAGGCCCGTCCAACGGCGACGATTTTCGCAGCGATCACGCGAGGATCCAGCTGTCCGTATAGGTATAGCTTGACCTGTATGTTGAGGTAAGAATAGTCCGAGGCCGAGGTCTGGAATCCCTTTATGAGGTCTTCGAGAAACGGGTCTGTGCGATTCAGCAGCAATACGCCTAGACGTAAGAGACGTGTCGGTCGCAGATGCAGGGCACGGTCGAGTTGCAGCTCTCGTGCGCACTTCAAGACCAGCTCTTCGGTTGCGGCCCGTACACTCCCGCGCGCATTGATCACACGGTCAACGGTGCCGACGCTCACTCCCGCTGCCGTCGCCACATCGGCAAAGGTTGCCTTGCGCCCTACCATTTGCTGAACCCTTGTTGGGATCCAAACATTTTGGCTGGTTCTTGTGAGGTTTCAAGTCCGATATTGTCGTATTCGCAGTTAGCTGCCTCATGAAAGCTCGTGGGAGTTAACGTTTGTGAGAACCGACGTTACCTGGGCGTAGCATGTCCACAGAGCGAAACACTTAGGTCTTGCCTAAATGTATATAACAAAAGTTGCAAATAATCGTGGCGAACTCGTCGTCGGATTGCGGCCGATCCTGCAGCGATATCTCAACAGAAGGGGAGGAGAAAGCTATGAAATTGACCAAGAGCTTGGTGAAGGTGATGATCGCGGCGGCTGCTATGGCGACGAGCGCGATGGCCGTGCTCGCTGATGGCGCGAAGGTCGCCATTATCGGTGGCAAGGCTGACGATGCGTTCTTCGCGAAGATCAAGAAGGGCATCGACGACGGAGAGTTCGTCGTTAAGGCGCACGGCGGTACCGTGAACTATCTCCAGCTCCAGACCTACGACAACGAAGGCGCCGACGCCGCCAATCTCATCCGCACAGCGATCGGCCAAAAGGCCAGTATCATCGTTGCTCCGGACTGGGTCCCATCTTCACAGGATGAGGCCTACAAAGCCGCGCTCGCTGCAGGCATTCCCGTCATGCTCTACAACGCCGGGGGCAGCGACAAAGCCAAAGAGCTTGGCGCCATTAACTACATTGGCAACGAAGAATATCCAGCCGGCTTGGCTGGTGGCGCTTATTTTGCGGCTCACGGCTCCAAGAACGTCATCTGCGTCAATACCATCCCCGGTGCAAAACCTTGAGGAGCGGTGTAAAGGTATTGCCGACGGCCTTTCCAAGGTGGGCGGCAAATCGAAGCAGTTGCCTTTGCCGCCCAGCTCCTTTGGCAATCCGACCGCGGTCGCGCAGGCCATCGTTTCGACTCTTAGGAAAGACCCCGCCGTTGATGGCATCTTCATGATTTCGGCCGCCGATGCAGATTCCGCCTACACCGCCATCCAGCAGGCCGGCGCCGAAGGCAGGCAAGCAGTTGTTTGCGATCGACCAACAGCCGTGGCTGCAAGGCTTCTTGGCGGTGACGCTATCGGATGCGTACGTTAACTATGCGCTCAAGGTTGCGTCTGCTCCGATCCTGACGGGGCCTGGCATCGTCGATTTCTCCAACGTCGACGCAACCCTCGCCGGCGGAAAGGCCGGCTATCGTTAGGCGCCCCCACCCTTGGCGTCCGGCTTGAGGACTTGTCCGACGGCCGGGCATCATTTGACGTCCCGACCTGGCGCCGTTGGCGGCGACATATCAGATATGTTTAGTTTCATTACAGGGTGCTATTCGTGGACAACATCGCCCTACGCCTTTCGCCCGTCGGCCTTTTGCGTCGACCCGAGACGGGCGCTCTCCTCGGCCTCGCGGCCGTCTTCTCATTTTTTTCGATATTCGGCGGCGACAATTTTTTGTCCGTCGCGGGCGTCGCCGGGTGGCTCAATGTTGCTTCTTCAATCGGGATCGTCGCGATTCCGATTGGGTTGCTGATAATTGCGGGCGAACTCGATATCTCTATCGGATCGATGATCCCTGCCGGGTCCATGACTGTCGCCATCATATCCGGATATTTTCAGGAGCCGATTTTCTTGGGAGTGGTTGCGGCACTCGCGCTGGGAGCGCTCGTTGGCTTTTTAAACGGATTGCTCGTCGTTCGCACCGCCCTCCCCTCGCTTATCGTCACCTTGGGCACGCTATTTTCTGTCGCCGGCCTTGTGCTGTTTCTCTCGGTAATCATCACCGGAACCACGAGTGTAGCGATCGATGCCGGCCCGACCGCCAAATTCCTGCTTGGGCATTTTGTTGGCGGGATTCTCCAGGTAGCAATCTTCTGGTGGATGGGCATAGCGCTGTTTTTTGGGTTCATCCTCCACTTTTCGCGCTACGGCAATTGGATCCTCGCTATGGGCGGCGACCGGGTGAGCGCGCGCAACGCAGGAATTCCAACTGAGCGATTGACGATCCTACTTTTCATGAGCAGCGGCGTGAGCGCGGCCTTCGTCGGCGTGGGACAGGCCATTCTCTTCAACAGCGCGCAGGTTTCGGCGGGGCAGTCATACATTTTCAATGCGATCGTTGCGGTGGTCGTCGGCGGCGTCCTTTTGACCGGCGGATACTCCGGGACAGTGGAGATGGACGGCAAGATTATCGATTTCAATAACCCGCGCGAGGCCGGCCACTGCGGGATTGCCACCGTCCATCAGTTCGGAGGGACGTTCCCGCTGATGACCATTGGTCGCTCGTTTTTCGTAGGGCAGGAGCCGACCAGGGGTTGGGGACCGTTCAAGGCGTATGACCGCAGGCGTGCAAATGCGATTGCGGTCAGCGCGGTGCGCGAACTCGGGATTACCCGCATTAACGATGGCGATCGTCTGGTTGGCGGTCTGTCGGGCGGCGAACGTCAGGCGCTGGCCATCGCGCGCGCCGTGTATTTTGGCGCCAAAGTGCTGATCCTGGATGAGCCGACCGCAGCGCTGGGCGTCAAGGAAGCGGCGCATGTACTTCGCATCGTCTTGAAAGCGCGCCAGAAGGGTATCGCCGTGATCTTCATCACCCATCAGGTCGTGCATGCCTTGACTGTAGGTGACCATTTCGCCGTCCTGATCCGCGGTATCAAGGCCTCAGACTTTCGCAAAGGCGAGAAGAGCCGTGAGGAGATCACAGACCTCATGGCGGGCGGGGAGCATATGGCCGAGCTGGAGGCTGAAATCTCGAGCTACATGAAAACCCATGGCGGTCATTCGCCTCACGTCGGCGCAAATTCGGCGGACATCACCGTCGAAATGTAAATGGGTGATGGCTAAAGAACGCCTATAGGCCGTGCACACGATTGGCGCAATGCGGTCAACGACAGCCGACGCGCTGATGGGACTGAAACAATAGCGCTCAACTGTCCGGGCGCGTCGGGAGGAAGTCGACATCGTCGACATCGTCACCTTTCGACGGCATGCCTTGAAGCTCCCCTTCGCCATGCTACGAGAGGCCGATCGGAATACGGCCTCGGATATGGCGGAGCTGATCGAGGCCACGCCCTGCGAGATCCATACGGTCCCGACTGATAACGGCATCGGTTCTGCACCCTCTGCGCAATCGCTCCAGCTGCCCACCGGATCAGCTTTGTAGGCCTGTCCAGATTTCCCTCGATGGCCTATGGCGACTGACGCCTTAAGGCCCTGCATCAGCCGCAGATGCAGCGTGCGGTTGAGCAGCAGCTCTCTGCCCATCACAACACCAACTGTTCGGCTTCTGTCCGCGCTCACCCGCATTGATCACTCGATCGGCGGTATCGACGTTCCTCACACTGCCGTCGCCATATCGGCAGGCTCCGCATCAGCAAACGTTGCCTTTGCGCCCGCCCTTCTGTTGACCGCTTGTTGGAATCCAAACATTTTGGCCAGTTCTTGCGAGGCTTCAGGTCGGATATTGTCGAGTTCACAGTTAGCCGCCTCATGAAAGCGAGCGGATTGAGCTAGCCGTTCTCGGCGAAGCACGTCTCGGACATAGCATTGCAGAATTAGAGCAGCGGGTGGAAAGAAACAATGGCGAACGAGCTTGCCGAATTCATCGCGTCATCGCCGTTATGCAGCACTCACGAACACACTGAGTTCGAGAAATTTTACCAGGAATCTCGACCTGACATATTAAAACATCTCTTTGACAACTACGTTCTGCACGATCTGCTTTCAGCCGGCGCGAGCCGGCAAGCGCTTAGCGCACTCATCGACGTCGGCAACCTAGATATTGAGGCTCGGTTTAATGCCGTGGGGCCTGCGTGGAGGCGCGTGGAATTGGGTGGTTATGGGGAAGCCGTCAAACTGACAGCTACCAAGTTGTTTGACATCGAGGAGATTACCGCAACCTCACTGAGGAATGCGGCTGATAAAACTACGCTACAAGGCAATCCCGGCGAGCGGCTCATGCTACTTAGGGATGTGGCCAATCTGGATCATGTGCAGATCGACTCCGGTTCGAGGCCACTGCCCGATGAAATGATTGGGCAAGATTTTTTCCACTACGACATCAATACGTTCGATCTCTGCAATGGAACGCCCGACCTATCGGGACTGGCCGTAGTGTTGGGAGAAGATATAACTTCGCTGGCGTCGTACCGTTTCGCGATCGAGACGCTGTTCCAGAGCAGCGCCAAGTATGCCGTCGCCGTTAAGTCACAACACGCCTACCGTCGGCCGTTGAAGTGGGCTGAGCGGACCGATCAGGAAGCGGAGGCAGCGCTCGCCTCTTGGTTGCGCATCGGTACTGACATCGATGAGGAGGACCGGATGTGCCTCGGCGATTGGTCCATGTCGCATGTCGCCAGGCTGGCAGCCCAATATGATCTGCCTTTCAAAATACACACCGGCTACTATGCCGAAAACAATTTTATGGTCACACCCGACATCGCCGCAGGAAATCTCTGCCAGTTTATCCGGAGCCATCTGAACACCCGCTTTGTGCTGATGCACATCGCCTATCCATATTCGGACGAACTTATTGCGATGGTGAAACACTACAGCAATGTCGCCGTCGACATGTGTTGGGCCTGGAGCATCAACCCATTCCACGCCAGCGATTTCCTGCGCCGCTTCCTCCACGGCGCTCCAACTAACAAAATCTTCATATTTGGCGGCGACGCCAATGTTCCGGCGGCGACGGTGGGATATGCCTTACAGGCACGCCGATGGCTAGCACGATGTCTTCAAGAAGAAATTGATGACGGATTGCTTTCCGAGCGCACTGGCATCGAGTTGGCTCGTTTCTTCATGCTGGATAGTCCTCGCAGTTATTTCAATATCGTCGAGAAAAACGCCAGCATTAGGTCTTCTACTCGTGACTTTATTTATGCAGAGCCAAGGCCAGCGTTTGGCGAACCACCCAAGTCAATCAGGAATAGTGGCAAGGCGTAGCTCGTCGCGTTGCCATCCTAACTCGCTGAAGCAATAAAGCGCAGCAGGGGCCGTTGAATGACAAGTTTACGTCCAGATTCTGCGGTGATGCCACATTCTACGGAACAGGCTGTCGTAGGAAAACGGCCTCCGAAATCAAGGCTCGAGCGTCTTTTGTCCCGGCCGGAATCCGGGGTCGTGATCGCTGCAGCGCTCGTTTATCTGTTCTTCGCCTTTTCGGCGTCGCATTTCTTTTCAGAGCGGGTTACGTCCAACATTCTCCTGGCCTCGGCTACGCTCGGCATCATAACCGTCGGTGCCACCACATTGATGATCGGTGGGCACTTCGACTTGTCGGTTGGATCGGTCTACGGTCTCAGTGCCGCCGTTATAATTCTGGGCGTTAACGCAGGGATCCCAGGCTGGCTGGCCCTCCCGATCATTCTGGTGTTCGGGCTGCTTGTTGGCGCGATCAACGGGTATCTGGTCACCCGCCTCGGGATTCATTCTCTCATCATTACGCTCGGCAGCCTTATGTTTTACCGAGGCGTCTTGCTAGCCATAACGGAAGGCTTCCCGATCCGGCTGAGGGCGCCGGACGCATTTTTATCGGCTCTCGACTTCACCTGGATCGGAATCCCGGGCCCGTTCTTCTGGTTTCTCGGTTTGGTAGTGATATTCGCCTTGTTGCTTACCTCAACGCGCTTCGGTGGCTGGCTCTATGCGACCGGCGGTCTGCCAGAAGCTGCTCGCAACATGGGCGTGCCGGTCGAGCGCGTCCAAGTCATGGCATTCGCCATTACCTCAATGCTGGCGTGCCTCGCCGGCTATATTTCGGTGGCGCGCTTCTCCAGTGTAGACGCGCTGCGTGGTCAAGGCTTCGAGCTGGAAGTCATACTGGCGGTTGTCGTTGGCGGCGCTTCGTTGAACGGTGGCTATGGCAGCATTCTCGGTGCCGCGCTGGGCGTGATGATCATCGGAATGATCCAGCAGGGACTGCTCCTGATCGGCATCTCCGTCTACTGGTATCAGGCAGGCATAGGGCTCTTCCTCATTATCGCTGCGGTCATCAACCAGCGCGTTCGTGTGAGGACAACCCAATGAACCAAGCTCCACTCCTCGAACTCAAAGATGTCAGCAAGTCCTTCGGTCGGGTTCATTCGCTTCGCGGGATAAACCTCGACATTCATTCTGGCGAAGTGCTCGGCTTGCTGGGCGACAACGGCGCCGGCAAGTCGACACTGATCAAGGTCCTTGCCGGCGTGCATCAGCCCACCACCGGCGCGCTGGTCTGGAAGGGCCAAACCATCACGCTTCCGATGCCTCGCGACGCCATGGCGCGCGGAATCTCCGTCGTCTACCAGGACCTCAGCATAATCCCGCTACTCAGCATCTACCGAAACTTCTTCCTTGGCAGGGAGGACGATGTGTCGATCAAGCTCCCCGGCCTGATGGTGTTGAAGCGTCATAGGATGCGCTCCATCGCACGCGAGGCGCTGAAGCAGCTTGGCATTCACATCGACGATGTCGATCTGTCGGTGGCACGTCTCTCGGGAGGCGAGCGCCAATCGATTGCGATTGCGCGCGCAGTTCACTTCCAATCCGAATTGCTCGTTCTCGACGAGCCAACCGCCGCACTCAGCTTGAAGGAAACCGAAAAGGTGCTTTCATATGTGCGGGAGGCGCGCCGCCAAGGCGTAGCGGTCGTGCTTATCACCCACAATATCAGCCACGCTTATGAAGTCTGCGACCGCTTTGCTGTGGTTTTCCACGGTCGCGTCGCCGAGATCGCGGACAAGAATGATGTCACGACCGGCGACCTCGCCAATCTTATCAACACCGGTTCGCGCCATATCGGCGGAGCAGTAGCCTGACGTTTGCCAACAATGAGGAGGAACCTAAATGACAGCCAATCACGCATTTGCAACCATGACCGCCGTGGCGCTGGCTACCGCGTTAGTGGGCACCGCCTCGGCTGCAGACCGATGTGCGGGCAAAAAACCGTACCTGATCTACTATGCCACCCACGCCATTGCCGAGCCTGTCTGGGCGACTGTCAAGAAAGGTGCTGAGCAAGGTGCGGATGACAATTGCCTCCGGATCAAATGGACGCAGGACCAGAAATTCTCGATCGAGACAACAATCAACCGCATGGAGACGGCAATCAGCGAAAAACCCGATCTTTTGGTGATTACCGCGACCGATCCTACGGCCATGCGGCCTACTGTTGATAAGGCCGTGGCCGCCGGCATCCCGATTATCGCAATCAATGTGCTCGACCCCGCACCAAAAGGGCAGCGCTTGCCTTACCTCATCGGTATTGGTGCCGACCTCTATCAGAGCGGAGTGGCAGCCGCCCAACAGATTCTAAAGAAAAATCCGCATCCCAAGCATGCTTTAGTACCAAACCACGTGCCTGGCCATGTCGGGCTCGAGCAGATGGCCAAGGGCTTTACCGACACACTGCAAAAGGCTGGGGCCACGACGGATGTGATCGCGATTGGTACTGACACGTCACAGACCGCAGCGACCATTTCCAACTATTTCCTGGCTCATCCGGATACTGATGCGCTGTTTTGTATGAATGCCGGACCGTTCTGCTTCGAGACCGTACTCGACGTGGCGCGGCGCGAAAAGCTTGGGGCCGGCGATAGACTATCGCTCGTCACCTTCGACGTGTCGCCGGCCTTGCTCGACGCGATTGGCTCAGGGGAAGCGGTCGCCGGCATTGACCAACTGATGTACTTACAAGGCTACTTGCCGGTGGTGCTTGCCCGCACGTATCTCGACTATGGCATGATGCCTGATGCCGACATAGTCACTGGTCCCGCAATCATAGACAAGAGCAATCTCGACAAGGTCCGTCATCGATTGATGGAAGCAGGCCTCAACTAAGCTCGATCGGAGATAGGCGGCTCGCGTCGCCCATCTTCGTGCCACCGGCCACCAATCTGGGTCATAACCGCTGCCGATTGACCCGTTGGCGGCGGGAGCCTCCGAAATCGGATGTCCGGCCTGACCCGCAAGATGCTCGATGCCTCGGCGCTTCGTAAGGTTTCTTGCAAGATGGTGGGACGCGCCGCGCGGCACAGCGACCAACTGCGTGCAGCCCGGATGGAATTGAGGTCCCGACTTGGCTCCGCAGTCCGATCGCGAATGCTTTGCGATCATGCGGGGCCTGCCCTGCCGGTGATCCCTCCCCGCCGGCAGGGTTTTCTCAGACCTTGCATGGCGGGCGAACGCCAGTCGATATTGGGTTGTGAGGACCCTGGGCGGTGAAGCTGGGGGGTTGGTCCCTTTGTTGGGCAAGGACATGTCGTGCTACGCGACAACTGTTTTGGCCGTCATGACGCGAGGAGGGAACCTATCGGGTACCGATCGGCGCCGCAGATCGATCTGATCCGGCAACAACGAAGCCAAAGACGAAGGAGCAAGAAGGTCACCAATTGCAAGCGCGATGAGATGCAGTGACGAACCGGTCACACCGGGAGCTGGCAAAAAGCATGCCGACGTGGTGGGCGCCGTTGCCCGCAGCAGAGAGGGGCCCGACTCGCAAATACCATCAACGCCAGCGGTCGACATGGACGACTGGAACGGGCTGACATAAGACTGCACCAGAGCCAATCGTCAAAAACGCCAAATCACCTTTGCGCCACAGGAGCCATCCACAGAAGAAATTGTCAGCAACCACGCTGAAGATCGCGGATGTGCCGCGAGCAGGTCGGTCCACTTGCTAGGTCATGGGCCGTCCTGGGTCTATTTCGGGTTGCCACCATCGGCTGGGTCGAACTCATTCGATACTTCCCACCCATATGTTGGGAGGTTAAACCGAGTGAAAACCCCGAAGTCGACCAAGGACTGATCGCTGTCGCGCTGAGCCTTGGACTGCCGGGAGTGTAGCATCGCGTTCGACATTAGCTCTGCGGGGTTCTGAGCAACTACGAAGTCTATTAATCCTTCCTGCAGGATCGGTCGGGTGACGTGGTTTACCTCATGGCCGACAATTAAAAGATCGGTCCCGCGACCCGCTTCTCTCAATGCCTCTAAAAGCCCCAAATTGCCCCCGGCAACATTATAAAGGGCACCCAGAGCGGGATACTCAGAAAGCAACCGGCGAACGGCCGCGTACGTCTTTTGCTGATTGTCCTGCCCGATCGCCTCACCGACCAGGATCACTCTCGGGAAATAGGCACGCAGAGCGGCTCGAAACCCGATTTCGCGGTCCTCGTGACATCTATAGGCGTGATCACCAAGGACGACGCCCACCGTGGTCGGCCGGTCGCCCAACATGCGACCGACAAGAAACGCTGCTGTCTGGCCTGCCGCCCGGTTGTCGATCCCCACGTAAACATCCCGCGCCATCTGATCCAGATCAGACACCAGTGCTATCACAGCCTTACCCCGGCGCCGCGCCCGTGCCAGTTCCGCGACAACCTGCGGCGTGTTCTTGACGGTAAGGATTAGGGGCCGGGAGACGTCTTGGCAGAGCGCCTTCACGCGGGAGAGCACCGCTGCATCGTCAAGCTGGTAGAGATCGTGAAGCACAAGCTCTGCCGGACCGAGATCATTTGCAACACGCTGGATTTGCGTCATCAAGCCTCGTCCGATGCGTAGGGCCATGTCAATCGTTGGACGTTTCGGCTGTATGTCGCGTGCGGCATTGAGCCTCTGAAGCGCCGCCTCCACCAGAATCCTGGTTCGGCCGTGCACCCCCTGCCGGTTGTTGAGGGCGCGATCCACAGTCGCCCTCGATAGCCCCGACTCTCGAACTATGTCCGCGATCGATATGCGCGCCATTGCGTTAATCGTCCTTTTGAGAAGCCTCAAAATGCGTCACGTTTCATCGAGGCGCTTTTAGTATCAGGTCGAGCCTGGGAAAAACTGAGTTTATATGAGTTTTCTGCGAAAATTATCCGCCAATTTTGAGGCTTTTGGCAAGAAAGACTTGTTGCTTCTGAGGCAACACGTCGCCTTAAATAAGGATCAGGAGGAAGTGCGAGACCCCAGAAGCTCGTAGCGCAAGGTTTGTCCATAAGCCTTGCCGAAGGAGGAACTATATTGGTGACGCAAGAACAGCCGTTTGCGCCCGCGTCTACGACCGCGATCGCAAGGAAACGGCCTCCGAAGACCCGACTTGACCGCCTGCTCGGGCGCCCCGAGAGCGGCGTCGTAATCGCGGCGGTGCTCGTCTATCTCTTCTTTGCACTCGTGGCTCCGCACTTCTTTTCGGAGCGGGTCACAGCCAACATTCTCTTGGCAAGCTCCGCACTCGGCATCGTCGCGGTCGGTGTTGCGACACTTATGATCGCAGGGCAATTCGACCTTTCAGTCGGCTCGGTCTACGGCCTGTCGGCCGCCATTGTGATCCTGCTGGTCAACCAGGGCGTGCCGGCGTGGGTGGCCCTGCCGATCATCATGTTGTTCGGGCTTGCGGTCGGCACCATCAACGGCCTTCTCGTAACACGCCTGGAAATCCATTCCCTTATAATAACGCTTGGCGGCCTGATGTTTTATCGTGGGGTACTCCTGGCCATCACGCAAGGCTTTCCGATTCGTCTCAAGAGCCCTGATGCCTTCCTCTCCTCGATGGACTTCAGCATCTGGATCATTCCTGGCCCGTTCTTCTGGTTCCTCGGCCTGGTCGTTCTCTTCGCCTATCTGCTCAGTCGCACGAGGTTCGGAAACTGGCTTTTCGCCACCGGCGGCTCGCCCGATGCCGCGCGAGGCATGGGTGTGCCAGCCGAGCGCGTCCAGATTACTGCCTTTGCCCTTACTTCGTTGCTTGCGTGTCTGGCTGGTTTCATTTCTGTCGCGCGCTTCTCGTCGGTCGATGCCCTTCGCGGCACTGGGATGGAGCTGGAAGTCGTGCTGGCAGTCGTCGTCGGCGGGGCATCGCTCAATGGCGGCTATGGGTCGATCATCGGTGCGTTCCTGGGCGTCCTGATCATCGGGATGATCCAGCAGGGCCTCATCCTGATTGGCATCAACGTCTATTGGTACCAAGCCGGGATAGGCCTGCTGCTCATCGTCGCCGCCATCGTGAACCAGCGCGTCCGCAAGCGGAGCACCTCGTGATGAATCTCCTTGAACTCAGAAACGTCAGCAAGTCTTTCGGCCGCGTCCACTCGCTTCGTCAGGTCAACCTGGCGGTCCGCCCTGGCGAAGTGCTGGGCCTGCTGGGCGACAATGGTGCGGGCAAGTCCACCCTGATCAAGATCCTCGCTGGAGTCCACCAGCCAACTTCGGGCGAGATCTTCTGGAATGGGGAGAGGACGTTACTCGACACGCCCAGGGTGGCGATGAGCCGTGGCATTTCGGTAGTCTATCAGGATCTCGGGATCATCCCGCTGCTTTCGATCTGGCGGAACTTCTTCCTCGGCCGAGAAGAGGAAGTAAGCCGAAAGCTGCCGTTCCACTGGCAGCTGCGTGTCGGTCACATGCGTGATGTCGCCCGTGGAGCGCTTAACAGGCTCGGAATCCACATCGACGATGTCGATCTGACGGTGGCAAAGCTGTCGGGCGGCGAGCGTCAATCGATTGCCATCGCAAGAGCAGTCCATTTCCAATCGACGCTGCTCATCTTGGACGAGCCCACCGCTGCCTTGTCGCTGAAGGAAACCTCGAAGGTTCTTTCCTATGTGCGCGCGGCTGCCGAACAAGGTGTCGCTGTGATCCTGATCACGCACAACATCGCCCATGCCTATGAGGTGTGCGATCGCTTCACGGTGCTGTTCCACGGAACCGTTGCCGAGGCGCCTGAGCGGGAACAGGTCACGGTGCAGCAACTTGCCAATCTGATCAATACCGGCACGCGTGTACCGCAAAAAATTGCCGTCTGAGAGACCTCGTTAGCCAAGGGAGGATATCCACGATGTTTCGGAAATTTGCTGCTGCCGGCGGGCTTGTGCTGCTGGCGGCCGGGTCGGCTGCCGCCGCGGATCACTGCGACGGCAGAAAGCCATACCTGATCTACTACGCCACCCACGCTATCGCCGAGCCCGTATGGGAAACGGTCAAGAAAGGGGCCGAACAGGGCGCGGCCGACAACTGCCTCAAACTGAAATGGACCCAGGACCAGACGTTCTCGATCGAAACCACCATCAACCGGATGGAGACCGCGATCACCGAGAAGCCTGACCTTCTGGTGATCACCGCAACCGATCCGACGGCCATGCGGCCAACCATCGAAAAGGCGAAGGCCGCCGGCATTCCGATGATTGCGATTAACTCGCTGGACCCGGCGCCGAGAGACAAGCGGGTGCCGTACCTGATCGGCATCGGAGCCGACCTTTACCAGTCGGGCGTGGCCGCAGCCAAAGAGGTCCTGAAGAAGAATCCGCATGTGAAGCATGGCGTGGTGCCAAACCATGTCCCGGGTCACGCAGGCCTCGAAGCCATGGCTAAGGGCTTCAACGACACACTGATTGCAGCAGGGGCAACCTCCGAGACGATAGCCCTGTCGACCGACACGGCCCAAATCGCCGCGACCTTGGATAATTACTTCCTTGCGCATCCGGATACCGACGCGCTCTTCTGCATGAATGCTGGTCCTTTCTGCTTCGAGACCGCCCTCGATGTGGAACGCCGGGCCGGGATTTCGAAGAAGGTGGCTAACGTCTCCTTCGACATATCGCCTACCTTGCTGGACGCGATCGGATCTGACGAGGCGATCGCCGGCATCGACCAGCTAATGTACCTGCAGGGTTATCTGCCGACCGTCATCGCGCGGAACTACCTCGACTACGGAATGATGCCAGATGCAGACATCCTGACCGGCCCGGCAATCATCGACAAATCCAACCTAGAAAAGGTCAAGCACCGCGTGATGGAGGCGGGCCTGAACTAGTTGGGCAGCACTGCGCTGCTTCAGCCCTTCCACGCTCCCGTGGAAGTCTCTTCCCCCTCCGCGGAAGAGAATGCGCAACGGATCGGGCGGAACCTCTCCGCCCGATCCAGCCACGGAGAAATTTGCATGAACGACCTGAAATTCGGCAAACGGGACAAGCGCGGGAATTGGACTCCCCAAGGCACCCTCCAAACGGGGCCGTTGTTCGAGCTTCCGCCGAAACCGGTCGCCATTCTGAAATGGCTGCCGGGCTATTTTCTTCCTTGGAACCTGCTCTTCATGGCGTCGGCATGCGTCTTCTGGTTCTGGCTGACACCGGACTGGCAAACGCTCAAGACGCTGAACTGGCAGTGGGCCGGCCTGCTGCTGCTTCGAAACATGCTCGCGGTTTTCCTGTTCTACGGGGCATTCGAGCTGCGGCTCTATGTTCAACGGCGGCAAGGAAGCCGCTTCAAGTTCAACGCCAAATTCCCTTCCGATACGAAGAGCGACATCTTCTTTTTCGGCAGGCAGAACGTCGACAACATGATCCGGGCTTTCGGCACCGGGGTTCCGATCTGGACAGCCTATGAGGTGCTCATCCTATGGGCGTTCGCCAATGCGTATGTTCCGACGGCCGATCTGCCGGCCAACACGTGGTGGCTTGCGGTAATCGCCCTGTTGCTGCCGCTGTTCCATGAGCTACATTTCTATCTGATCCACCGGGCGATCCACATTCAGTTGCTCTACAAGCACATCCATTCCGTCCACCACAATTCGATCAATCCTTCGCCCTGGTCGTCGCTGTCGATGCATCCGATCGAACATCTTCTCTATTTTTCCGGATCGCTGATCCATCTGCTGATACATTCGCATCCGCTGCTTGCCATCTACCACTTGCATTTCGTCGGCTTCGGCGCGGTGGTGGGCCATGTCGGTTTCGACAAGATCGAGACAGGCGATGAGAGTGCGATCGACACCCACGCGTTCGCCCACTACCTCCATCACAAATACTTCGAGGTGAACTACGCCGACGGCGGCATTCCACTCGATCGGTGGTTCGGCACCTGGCATGACGGTACCAAGGCCGGCGACGAGCTGATGGAAGCGCGCTGGCAGAAAAAACGCGACAGAATGAACGCCAGCATGGAGGCCGAGAAATGAGCCACCGTCCGACGGTAGCCGTACTTAGAGCGCTGAAGGGAAAGCGCCAGATCTTGACGATGCACGTCGACTCCGCGGCAGAAGCGGCCGCCGCGGAGGAAGCCGGCATCGATATGTTCACCTGCGAGATCGACGAGAAGCTTCCAGGCATCCGTGCCGCGGCCCCAAACGTCTTCATCCAGGCAGGCTCCGCACAAGGTGTCTTCTCCAGTCCCGAGGCCGCCATTCGCGAAAGCTTCCGTGCCATGGAACTGGGCGTCGATGGCGTCTACTTCGCCGGAGGCCTGCACATCGTGGAGGCCCTGGCAAAGGAAGGGATCCCGGTAACGGGCCATGTGGGTTACGTTCCTCGCTGGCGGACCTGGACAGGCGTGCGGGCGGTTGGGAAAACCGCTGAAGAAGCCGCCCACCTTTACGAGAGCGTGAAAGCTCTCGAGAGTGCAGGTGCCTGGGCCGTCGAGATGGAACTGATCCCCGTCGAGGTTGCGGTCTTCATCACCAACAACACACGCCTTATCACGGAGGGTATGGGCTGTGGGAATGTTTGCGATACGCAGTATCTCTTTTCCTGTGATGTGCTTGGCACGAACACCGGTCATATACCGCGGCACGCCGAAAAGTTTGCCGATCTCGCCGCCGAGGAGGCGAAGCTCCAAGCCATGCGAGTGGCTGCGTTCCAAGCATTCGCAAACGCAGTCCTCTCCGGGGCTTATCCGGAGCGCAAGCACGAGATCCACGTCGACGCCGCGATCGTGGAGCACCTCGCGCGCAGGCTGGAAGCCTGACATGTCCTTGGGCTAGATGCAGTTCGACCACACAACGATGAACGGGGCCTCGATGACCAGCCAACCGAAATTCGCGCTGAACCACATGACCGCGCCGCGGCTTGACTGCCGAGCGTTCCTCGACCTGGCGGCGTCTCTGAACTGTGTCGGCGTCGAGCTTCGCAATGACCTGGCCGACAAGAAGTTGACTGCCGCGCCGTTCTTCGACGGTGAGCACCCGGCGGCGATCGGCGCTTATGCGCGCGCGAAAGGGCTGCGGCTGCTGGGCTTGTCAGAAGCCTACGGCTTCAATGCGTGGTCGGACAGCATGCGCGACAAAGTCCAACTGCTCATCGAACAGGCAGCGGAAGCGGGCGCGGAGTCGATTAGCCTCATCCCGCGCAACGACGCGCCGGTCTATGCCGGGAACGAGCGCGATGAGGCGTTACGTCAGGCGCTCAGCGAGATCATGCCCATGCTTGACAAGGCAAAGCTCATCGCCCTGATCGAGCCGCTGGGTTTCGTCACTTCGTCGCTGCGCCACAAGGCCGACGCCGTCGCCTCGATCAAGGCGGTAGGCGGCGAAGCGCATTTCAAGCTCGTACACGACACCTTCCATCATCACCTTGCGGGCGAGCGTGACTTCTTTCCAGCATTCACCGGCATCGTGCACATTTCAGGTGTTGTCGACCCGTCCCTGGCACCCGAAGACATGCAGGACCGACATCGTGTCCTAGTCGATGATCGCGACCGCCTTGAAAATACGGGCCAGCTTCGTGCTTTGCTGGAGGCCGGCTATGCGGGGGCATTCTCCTACGAAGCATTTTCTACCGAGGTGCATACTTCCTCAGCCCCGGCTGCGTCGCTTAGACAGAGCATGGAATTTGTTGTTACGAACTTAGCTCGATAGCTGCGGCCGGTCTCGAAACGATGGGGCGTTGCGCAGCTATTTCACACCAATGAAGACATCGCAGTTATGCGCCGACCGCCGCTTTTGGGTCGCGTCGCCTGGAATATACATAGGCGAGGTTTGCGACCCGCAGCAGAGAATTGAGCGCGGCTGCCGCCGCTTCGACGTGGCCTTCGTCAGTCTCTTTCAGAGGGCCTTGAAGCGTAACCCGCCGAAATTCGCCAACCTTTCAATGACCGCCATACGAGTTTCCGCCTCGGCCAGATCCGATGTGGCGCGACCGAGGACAGGATCTCCTCCGGTGAGTGGTCTGAAACGCGATATCAGCCGCAAGCCGTCGCGCCAATGTCCTATCTTCCGCAACTGACGAAGACAACATCTCAGGCAGGTTCACGTCCCCACCTTGGCGAGATCGCCTGAGCCGTTCAACCAGCGCCCTGAAGCAGGTCGCAGGTTGCGAGTAGGAGCGCGAGCCGCACGATCGCTGCCCGAGCTCAGGCAGCCCGCTTGGCAACGATGCCGTCTAGCCACCCGACGGCCATGTCGGGTACCGAGTCGAGCAACTTGCGCGTATAGTCGGCATGGGGCTGAGCTAGAACCTGATCCTTGCCCCCCTGCTCGACGATCTGGCCGTCTTGCATAACGACAACGCGGTCGGCGATGGCGCGCACTACTTCGATATCGTGGGTGATGAAGAGATACGAGACACCCAGGCGTGCCTGCAGCCGCATCAGCATCCGCAGCACTTCCGCCTGAACCACTTTGTCCAGAGCTGATGTGATCTCGTCGCAGATGATCAGCCGCGGGTCGGCCGCAAGGGCGCGAGCGATGGCAATGCGCTGCTTCTGTCCGCCCGACAGCTGGCCGGGGGTGCGGTCGATATGGGTTTCGTTCAGTTCGACAAGATCCAGCAATTCCTGAACTCGCGCATTGCGGCGCGCGCCACGCAGCCCCTGATAGAGCGTCAGTGGACGGCCGATTATCTTGCGCACCGTCTGGCGGGGATTCAACGCGGTATCGGCGGACTGATAAATGATCTGGATCTGTTTCAGCGTCTCCAGAGATCGGCGGCGTATGATGCCCTGCAGCGGCTTGCCGTCATAGATCAGCTGCCCCGATGACAATTCCTTCAGTCCGACGATGACACGACCCAGCGTCGATTTTCCCGAACCGGATTCCCCGACCAGCGCCACGGTCTCGCCCCGGCCCACTTCGAGATCGATCGAGGTCAAAACCGGGAAATCGCCATAGTGCGCGCTAAGACCGGTTACCGACAAAAGCGGCATGCCCTTGCCTCCATGCTGGTCACCATGGCCGACGGGCATCTCATGCACTGCCCACAGGCTTTTCGTATAGGCATGAGCGGGCTGCTCCATGATCCGCGCGATGGGTGCCTCCTCCACCACCTCGCCGTTGCGAAGAACCGCCACCCGATGCGCGACCTGGGCGACAACCGCCAGGTCATGCGTGATGTAGATCGCTGCCACACCGTAATCCTCGATCACCTTGCGGATCGAGATCAGGACCTGGACCTGGGTGGTCACATCGAGCGCGGTGGTCGGCTCATCAAAGACGATCAGGGCCGGATTGCAGATCATCGCCATGGCGACCATGGCGCGTTGCAACTGCCCGCCCGAAACCTGATGCGGATAGCGCCTTCCAAAGTTCTGCGGGTCGGGAAGCTGAAGCGCATGGAACAGGTCGAGTGCGCGTTTCTGCGCCGTTTCGCGCGTCATCCCGCCGCGATCGAGGGCGACCGCGATGATTTGGTCCATCAGGCGATACGCCGGATTGAAGGCTGCCTGCGCGCTTTGCGCGACATAGGCGACCTTGGTTCCGCGGAACTTGCGCCGCTCCTCTTCCGGAACGGCGAGGATGTTGTAGCCCGACAGCCGCACCTCCCCCCCGGTGACTTTCGCGCCTGGACGAAGGTAGCCGAGGGCCGCCAGCCCAACGGTCGATTTGCCGGCTCCGGATTCGCCAATCAGCCCCAGTACTTCTCCAGGACGGATCGACAGGCTGACGCCGTTAACGATTTTCGACCATTGATCGTTCGATTTCGCTTCTATTCTCAGGTCTACAATATCGATGACGCAAGCGGTCGGTATTGCGGTCACGGTCTGGCCCTCCATCGTCTCAATCCTCGTCGCTCAGGCCGCTTGCCCGGTTCAAGAGCCAGTCGACCACGAAGTTCACCGCGATGGCCAGAAAGGCAATGGCTGCCGCCGGAATGAGGGGGGTGATGTCGCCCATGTTGATCAGGGCCGCATTATCGCGGACCATCGATCCCCATTCCGCCGTTGGCGGTTGAATGCCGACTCCGAGGAACGAAAGAGCCGCGATATTGAGGAAGATGAAGCAGAACCTCATGCCCAGCTCGGACAGGATCAATGGCAGGATGTTCGGAAAGACCTCATTGACCGCTATCCATAGCAGGCTTTCCCCGCGCACCTTGGCGTGCTCGACAAAATCCAGACTTGAAATATTCAGCGCAGCTGCCCGTGCGATGCGATAGAAGCGCGTCGAGGTGAGCACGGCGATAATCAGAATGAGGTTCGACACCGAGGAACCGAAGATCGAAAGGATCATCAGGGTGAAGATCAAGTCCGGGACAGACATCAACGCATCGACAAGACGCGAGATCACCTGGTCAACGATCCCTCCGACCAGTGCTGCGATAACACCCAGCAGGCAACCGATGACGAAGGATATGGCTGTGGTGACCAGCGCGATCGAAATGGAGTTCCGGGCGCCAAAGATAAGACGCGACAGGAAATCGCGGCCGAGCTGGTCGGTTCCCAGAACATGGCTGGCGCTCCATGGCTCGAACGGAACGCGCGAGACGACGTCGGCCTCGCCGCAAGGCGCGAGCAACGGAGCGAAAAGGGTAACGAAGGCGTAGATGGCAACGATAATCATACCGAACTTCGCGCTCGGCGGCGCCGTTAGAGCGAGCTTCAGCGCGCGCGAGACGCGGTTGGGGGCGACGGATCGGACTTGAAGGCTTTGCTCCATGGTTCACCTCCCTCAACGTGAATGCAGCAGACGCGGATTGCTGACGATCGAGATGATGTCGGCGATCAGGTTGAATGCGATATAGGCAGCGGCGAAGATAAGCGCGCAGGCCTGGATGACCGGCACGTCGCGATTTCGCACGGCGTCGATCATCGCCTGACCGACACCGGGGTAGACGAACACGACTTCGATCACGACTACGCCCGAGATCAGGTAAGCCAGGTTCAATGCGACCACGCTGGCGATGGGACCGATCGCGTTGGGCAATGCCTGGCGCATCACGACGCGTTTTTCCGGCTCGCCCTTGAGGCGTGCCATCTCGATATAGGGGCTCGCCATGACCGACAGGATCGCAGCGCGCGTATTGCGCACCATGTGCGCCAAGATAACCAGCAGGAGGGTGAGGATCGGCAGCACCATTCGGTAGAGCTGCTCGCCCAGCCCCATGCCGTTGCGAATGCCCGCCATCGACGGGAAAAGCTGCAGCTTCACAGCCAGGACCATCATGACAACGTAGGCCACGAAGAATTCGGGAATCGAGATCGAGGCAAGCGTAGAGGTCGACAGGAACTTGTCGAGGAACCGGCCGCGATAGCGGGCGCACACGATGCCCAGTGCGACGGAGAGCGGCACCGCGATCGCGGCAGTGATCGAGGCCAGAACGAGGGTATTCTTCAAGCGCGGCCCGATCAGGGCCATCACCGGGCGTCCAGAGAATGAAAATCCCATGTCCCCCGTCGCGGCCGCCCCCAGCCATGCGAGATAACGCAGGAACCAGGGGCGGTTCAGTCCCAACTTCGCCTCCATCGCCGCGATTGCAGCCGGCGTAGCGTTCTGGCCGAGGATGGCAGAGGCATAGCTGCCGGGCAAAAAGCTGACCGCCGAGAAGATGATCACGGAGACGATCAGCAGGCTGAGTAGTCCCAAGCCGATCCGACTCGCCGCCATCGACAGGATCGGATGGGATCTGGTCGTCATACGTGCTCTCCGCTGGTTCACTCGCTTGCGGGGACGGCTCCCGGCGGCCGGCAGGTACGTGCTCATGCGTTCGTCCGCCACCAACGCTCGGCCCCGCGATGGTTGTCGGCGGGCAGAATGCCCCCCAATGCCGCGTGACCGATATCCGTCGTCATGGCGAGACGCCAAGAAACGAATGCCACGGTGATCAAGCCGCCCTCGTCATGCAGCATCTGTTGCGCTTGGGCATAGATCTTGGCGCGTTTTGGCTGGTCCATCTCTGCGCGCGCCGATTTGACGAGCGCGTCGAAGGCTGGTTTTTTGAAGCCGGTGTTGTTCCAGGGAGCGTCAGAGACATATGACGTGGCAAGCAGCCAATCGAGCGTGACGCGGCCGTACCAGTCGGAAGCGTTGAATGGCTTTTTCAGCCAGACGTTGTCCCAGTAGCCGTCGTCGGCCTCTTGGATGATGTTTACGGTTATCCCGGCCTTGGCCGCATGGTCCTTGAACAGGACTGCCGCATCGACCGCGCCGGGGAAAGCGGTTTCGGCCACCGACAGGTTCACGGTCACATTGTCCAGACCCGCCTCCTTCAGAATGGCCTTTGCGGCACTCGGGTTATAGTCATGGTGAGGCGGCGTTTCAGCATAGAACGGCATGATCGAGGCGGCCGGATTGTCGTCGCCTTTCTTGGCCTCTCCCAAGAAAACCTTGGCAAGAATGTCCTCGCGGTCGATGGCGAGTTTCAGCGCTTTGCGCACCGCTGGATTGTCATAGGGCGCGACGGAACAGTTCATGTCGAATGTCAGATGCCGCAGGCTGGGTGTGCGAACGATCTTCAAGCGCGGGTTTCGCTCAGCCATCGCCACGTTACGGATATCGAGATCCTCGATCACGTCGACTTCGCCCGTCATCAAAGCGTTGAGCCGGGCAGTACTGTCGGAAATGTTCACCACCTCCACCTCATCGAAATGAGGTAGGCCGGGCTTGTGGTAATTGGTGTTGCGCTTCAAACGGATCGCGATACCCGGCTCGAAGCTCTCCAGCTTAAATGCACCCGTCCCGATGCCGCTTTGCCAATCGATGCCGCCGCCCTCGCGGGCCGGAAAGATCGACAGGTGGTAATCCGACATCAGGTAAGGAAAGTCGGCATTGCCCTCTTCAAGAATGAATACGATTTTGTCATCGCCGTCCTTGTCGATCTGCTTAATCTGCTTCACGATGGCGAGCGCGCCCGAAGTACTTCCCTCGCCCATGTGATGCAGAAGCGATTGACGCACATCCTCGGGCGTTAAGGGACGGCCGTCGTGAAATTTCACCCCCTTGCGCAGGGTGAACGTCCATCGTGTCGCACCCTCCTCGCCCGTCCAGCTTTCGGCCAGGTCGCCAGCAAGCGAGCCGTCCGGCTGCAATTCCACGAGGTTGTTGCAAAGCGACCCGTTAAAGGCAAAGCCGGTCATCACAGTCGCCCAGCTTGCCGGATCGAGCGTATCCTGTTGCGAACCGTCATTCATGCCGTAGCGCAGCTTACCCCCTTGCCTGGGCTTGTCCTGGGCCCAGGAGAGGCCCGGCAGGGCAACCATGCCGGCGACGGCGCTTGCCCAAACAAGCAAGCCCCGCCGCGTCGGTGCCATACCGGCGACGGCGGTACGATGTTCACGATTTTCGATATTCTGCCGCTCCATAAGTTCCTCCCTTTCCGAAACAGCAACACCATCATGCGTATCTGCAACCGCCCTGCCGCAAAAATGCGCGTCAACGCCCGGCAAGCACCAAAGCAAAGCCGCCCTGCTCAGCCATGAGAGAGGGCGGACCATACCCGCCCCCAGGCAGTTCCAATAGGCTCAGGTCTTGAGCCACCAACGCTCGCATATTCGCATATTGTCGAGCGGCATCAGGCCACCCACCTTGTGGTAGCCCAGCTTGTTGGAAACACCGTTGCGCCAATCCACAAAGGCAACAGTCAAGAGGTTTCCATCATCATGGATGATCTGCTGTGCCTCAGCATAGTAGGCCGTGCGCTTGGTTTCGTCCGTCTCGGCCCGCGCCCTTTCGCACAACTCGTCGAAACGGGCATTCGACCAGCCGGCGTTCCAGGGAGCCTTGGATGTGTAGATCGTCGAGAACAGCCAGTCGACCGTTGCCCTGCCAAACCAGTCCACGCCGGCGAAGCTTTTCTTCAGCCAGACGTTTTCCCAATAGCCGTCAGCCGCCTCGCGCACGACGTTGATGTTGATGCCGGCCTTGGCTGCATGTTCCTGATAGAGAACCGCCGCGTCGATCGCCCCGGCAAAGGCGTTGTCGGCGACGTGAAGATCCACAGAGACTCTGGTTAGCCCCGCCTTGGCCAGGTGTTCCTTGGCTTTCTCGATGTTGTAATCGCGCTGCGGCATCCCATGATAGTATTTCATGATCGAGGAAACGGGGTTGTCGTTACCCTTGCGCCCCTCGCCAAGAAATACTTTTTCGATGATGTCGTCGCGATCGAGCGCATATTTCAGCGCCAGACGGACATTGGGGTTGCCGAACGGCGCCACGCGCGTATCCATATCGAACGAGAAGTGCCGCAGGCTCGGCACGCGCTGGACGCTGAAATCCGAGCTGCGCTCGACCATTGCAACATTGCGGATGTCGAGATCCTGAATGAAATCCACCTCGCCCGTCAGCAAGGCATTGAGCCGCGCAGTCGCGTCGGGGATGGAGATAAACTCGACTTCGTCCAGATAGGGTTTGTTATTCTTGTGATAGTTCGGGTTACGCTTCAGTCTGGTGGCGATGCCAGGTTCGAAGGAGTCGAGGAGAAACGCGCCCGTTCCCTTGCCCGACTGGATATCGATGCCGCCGTCCTGCGCCGGAAAGACCGACAGGTGGTAGTCCGACATCAAGTAAGGAAAGTCAGCGTTGCCGCCGGCAAGCTTGAAGACGACTGTGTCGGACCCGTCGAGGTCAATCGAGGAAATCTGCTGAACTATGGCGCGGGCGCCTGACGTCGAGTCGGGCTTCATATGATGCAGGAACGATTGGCGCACGTCCTCCGGCGTCAGGCTCTTGCCGCCATGGAAGGTGACACCCTTCCTCAGCTTGAATCGCCAGGTCGCGGCTTTGTCCTCCTGCTCCCAGCTTTCGGCGAGATCGGGGGCAACTTCGCCGTCGGGCAGGATTTCGACCAGATTATTATAGACACCACCATTGAAACTGGCTCCCGTCCAACTGGTTGACCAAGTGCCTGGATCGAGATTGTCATTCTGCGAGGCGTTGTGGAGCCCCAGCCGCATCTTGCCTCCGATCTTCGGTTCGGCCGTCTGGCCGTACGACAATCCCGGCATGGTCATGACTGCACCCGCAGTGAAAAGCGCCGAACTGCGTGCCAGAAATTCGCGGCGGGAAATCGCGCCGTTGCATAGCTTGCGAGCCAGATCGTCCATCTGGATTTGATCCACTTCATTCATGTTCACCTCGGGATTGCTTGGCTGACATCTCGGCCGCTTCTTCGTTCCGGCACCCTCGAAACTACAGTAGTTGGAAACGCGAACCTGTCAACAAACTGATTGACCAATCAATCATATAATGGTGAAAATAGCGGATCTTGAACCCAAGGAAGAGTCTGCTCTCTTCCTGCTCGCCCTTGCCATGTCCGGTCGAACCCTATTGCGAGATGAGAGACCCGCTGCTGATCAAAGGACAAGTCGCTCGGTCCCTATCTCAGCTGGACCATGGAGTGGCCAATCAAACTACCCGGTGCTGGCGGTTCCATCAGCCTTCGCCAGAACCGGCGTGACCAGGATATCCAGTTTGTCTGCCACACCTACGACGATCAGGCTGCCTTGTGCGCCGCTTTCGCACAGCGAGCGCCGCTGGCGGCTGGTTTTGCCACCCGCGCTACATCCCGATCTGCCGTTCGGAGGGTCGTCATGAAAACTGTATTCTCCGACCGCCACAAGATGCAAAGCGTCGAAACCGAATTCTATCGGGGAAAATGGGTAAAGGCGTTCGAAATCCCGCGCCGGGCGCAGCTGATTCTGGATGCGGTGCAGCGCGCTGATCTCGGCCCGATCGTCGAGCCGGAAAGTTTCGACCTCGCACCGGCTTTTGCCGTGCATGATGCGGATTTCGTTCGTTTTCTGGAAAATTTCTGGGCCGAGTGGGTGTCTGAATCCGGTGCTATCCCAGCCTATCCCAACATCTGGCCTCCGCGTCGCACGCGTATGATCCCGACTGTTCGGCCGGGCGCAGAGCTCGGTCGCTACGCAGTCGACATGAGCAGCCCGGTTCTGGAAGGCACCTGGCAAGCCACGCGAGCTGCAGTTGATTGCGCCTTAACCGGGGCCCGTTTCGTCAACGCGGGCGACCCTTCAGCCTTCGCGCTCTGCCGGCCGCCCGGACACCATTCCGGACGCGACTATTTCGGTGGCTACTGCTTCTTGAACAACGCGGCCATCGCCGCGCAATATTTCCGCGACGCCGGCGCGCATCGCGTCGCCGTGCTGGACATCGACTACCACCATGGCAACGGCACGCAGGATATTTTCTACGACCGAGATGACATCCTGACCGTCTCGATCCATGGCGACCCAGTTCAGGAATACCCCTACTATATCGGTTTCGCCGACGAGACCGGACAAGGAACTGGTCAGGGGTTCAATCTCAATCTTCCGCTACCTTGGGGAACAGATTTTTCCACCTGGTGCGCGGCACTCAACCGGGCTATCGACCGCATAGCGGCAGCGGCTCCTGACCGCCTGGTAGTCTCGCTGGGGGTGGATACGTTCGAGGAAGATCCGATGTCGCATTTTAAGCTGGCAAGCCCCGATTTCGTCGAGATCGGGCGTCGCATCGGCGCGCTGAAAATACCAGCACTGTTCGTGATGGAGGGAGGCTATGCTATCGAGACGATCGGAACGAACGTCGTAAACGTCCTGCGGGGCCACTTGTCCGCGCAGGTATGAGATCAAGGCCGGACAGCAGTTCCGGCCTTCAGAAGTCCTCAGGAAAGTGCAACCGCATGAAAGCCAGGCAGGCCTCGTGACCGATCTTCTGCCCTTCGGCCATCGACATTGTTGACACCAGGTTCTCGATCCACAGTCCTGAAATCAGTGCGTTCAACGAGATCGCCAACTGCGCAGCATTGATTGATACGCCACGCAGTTGCGCAAGCTCAGTGATATCGGCATAGACGGCCCGGTTGTAGTGTTCGCGCAGCTCCGCGCATCTTTTATGATAAAGGGGAACCCGAACCGCTTCGGCCCAAAAAGCCAGCCACAACGCGATCGTATCCCGGCCGGCCGCTTTACGGCTGAAATCAGTATCGATCATCCGCCGGATGCGGTCGGCCGGGCCGAGCGCGGACGCGTTGAGCTGGGTGAGATAGGCTTCGTACTCCGCAGCCGTATGGTCCAGGGCGGCGAAGATGATGCCTTCCTTAGATTGGAAATGAAAGGAGACCACGCCATAGGAACATTTCGCCTCAGCGGCGATCGAGCTGATCGTGACGCCCGTGAGGCCCCGCTTCGAGATGACCTTGACCGCCGCCTCGACAAGGCTGCGGCGGCGATCGATGACCTGATCGTCGCGGCTGGTCGCCATCGTATTGCCCTTGGTGCCCCGTGACCTGGCTTTCACATCTGACATGGAAATTCAGCTTTTCATTCGAAAATGGGTCGGAATCCTGTCTCGCCATGCGCGCGGCGAAAAGCAAGCCTCATCGTTGCGGAAAGACGTCTAGCGCACCGCTTCATTGGCTGACTCAAGTCCTAGAAAGCGGGCGGCGTTGTCGTGCAGCCACAGCTTGCGCACCTCGTCGCCGAGGTCGAGGCTGTTGACTTCGGCGACCGCTGTATCGACCGGCATCATCGGGAAAGCCGAGCCGAAGATCATTTTGTGCTTCAGGATCGTGCGGCCATATTGCAGCAGCGGCTCGTATCCCGAATGCGCCTTGGCCAGCAGCCTGGGACGGACGGCAAGCACGCCGATGTAAAGGTTCGGGTGGCGCCAGGCGGCCCCGATCAGTTCCTGCACCCAGGGCCATCCGGGGGGCGAAGCTATGGCCCGCAGTTCGGGATAGCGGACCATGACGTTGTCCAGGTATTCCGGCTTGCCCAGCGACATTGGTGTGTGCGTAGAGAAGTTGATGCCGCAGTGAATGTTGACCGGCACATCGAGTTCGATCGCCTTTTCGTACAGCGGGAAGAGCCGCGCGTCGTCGGGCGCCATCTTCAGCTCAAAACACTGAAGATTGAGACCGCGCAACCCGAGGCGGTTGACCGCATGATCGAATTCGGCCACCGCATCCGCCTGATAGGGGTCGACACCCGCAAAGCCGATGAAGCGCGGCCCGTGCGAATTTATGAAATCCGCTACCAACTCGTTGGCGACCTTGAAGCCAAACGTCGTGCTCACATCGCGTGCCTTCAACACGACATGGCGCGTACCGAGCCGCTCATAGGTCTCCAGATATCCATCCAGCCCCTGCGCGGCCTCCGAACCCGCCGAGAGCATCTCGCTTGCCTCATAGACCCGCCTATAATTGCTCAAATGCGGGGCCGCAGGGGAAAACTCCGGCAGCGGCGGCCGACTGGAAAAATCGATAAGCATGGCTCAGTTCCATTTCCCGCGGTCTTCCAGGATCACCTTGGCCGCGTTGTGCCCGGGAACGCCGGTAACGCCGCCGCCGGGATGAACCGATGCGCTGGCCTGGTAAAGCCTTTCGATCGGGCTGCGACAATCGGCATAGTTCGGAGAGAACCGGCGGAAGAACATCTGGTCGGCGCTGATTTCACCGTGATGCACATGACCGTTCGGAAGATCAAAAATTCTCTCCAGATCCAGCGGCGTAATGACCTGTCGGTGCAGGATGTGCTCCTCGATGTTTGGGAACTGGGTCTTGAGCACCTTCAACACATTCTCCCACAGTTCCTCGCGCCGCTCATCCCAACTGCCCCTGACGAGCGTGTAGGGCGCGTGTCCGCCGAAGATGTTCATGATGTGGTGCCCGGGAGGCGCCAGCGTTGGATCCACCATCGACGGCACCTTCACGATCAGGAACGGCTCGTCGGCGATCTCGCCCTCCTGAGAGATGCGATGCGCGCGTTCCATATAGGCGACGCTGGGGGCGATCGTCATTTGCGGCAGGACGCCGCCTTCGCGCGCGGCCTGTGCGAAGACAGGCGCGTCCGGCAGCGATTTTAGCGCCAGGTTGACGCGAAACACCGTGCTTTCGCAACGGATGTTGGAGATGTCGCGATTGAAGTGCTCAGGCAACTGACCGGGCTCGATGAGCTTGGTGAAGATCGTGCGCGCTGTCGCATTGGCGACCACGATCCTTGATCGGATGTCCTCGCCACCCGCGAGCCGGACGCCGACCGCGCGTCCGTTCTCGACCAGGATTCTTTCGACCGGGACACCGGTGCGGATTTTCATGCCATGCACCTCACCGGAACGGCGGATGGCGTCGGAGATCGCGCCCATTCCGCCTTTCATGAATCCGGCGGGGCCTGCCGGCGTACTGCCGTCGCGCACGATGCCACGCGCCAGCATATAGGCCGAGCCCGGCGTCTTCAGACTGGAATTGGCGCCGCCGCCGCCGGCAAAGAAGCCGAGGACCAGTTTCACATCCTCCGACTCGAACCAGCGCGACAGGTAGTCGTAGGCGCTCATAGTCAGAAGGTTGTAGATGTCGAAAAATTGCGGACCAATCTTGCGAAAGCGCCATACGAATCCAGCCATGCGCCTCAAGTCGCGCATCTTGCTGCTGCCGGGATTAATGGGAATTTCCCAGAGAAGCTGCCTCATAAAGGGGGCGATCTTCTGCATATGGGCCCGATAGCGCCCGTATGCCTGACCGTCGGCGTTCGAGAACCTGCCGATTTCGGCTGCGAATTTGTCGGGGTCGTCCCACATGGTGAAGGTCCTGCCGCCTTCAAGCGCGAAGACGGTGGGATGCGCCGGCAGCACCTCGAAGCCGTATTTTTGCAGCTCAAGGTCAAGGATGACCTTGGGCTGCAAGAGGCCTTGGTAGTAGGACGCTATAGACGAGCGATATCCGGGCGCGATCTCTCCGGTCACGGCCGCGCCGCCGACGACATCGCGCCGCTCGACCACCAGGACCTTGACCCCGGCACGCGAAAGATAGGCGCCGCAGGTCAGCCCGTTATGACCACCACCGACGATGACGGCGTCATAGTGCGGCTTCATGCGTTGGCTCCTTCGATCCAGGCGCCGACCGTGCGATCATAGGAACCAGCCCGCGGGCCGGCGTCCCGCGCCTTGAGCTGCGGCTTGGATATCTTTAGCGAAGCGGTGCGGGGGAAATCCTCGACGACGGCATAGAAGCGGGGAACCTTGAAGGCAGCGAGACCGGCCTGGGCTGTAGCGATGACACCGTCCAAGAGCTGCTGGTCGAGGCCTTGGCCTTCCTTGAGCTTCAGATAGGCCTTGACCTCCTCGCCCCTGAGAGCGTCCGGCACGCCGACCACCGCGACTTCGGCCACGCCGGGGGCCGCGGCAAGAACCGTCTCGACCTCACGCGCGGCAATATTCTCGGCCGAGCGCCGGATCATGTCCTTCTTGCGGCCGACGATGTAGAAAAAACCGTCCCCGTCTTGACGGAACAGATCACCGGTGGAAAACCATCCGTCGCGCAGGACCTCGGCGGTCGCTTGCGGATTGTTGTAATAGCCCAGCATGATACCGGGACCGCAGATCTGCAATTCGCCAACTGCCCCTTGCTCGACGGGATTGCCCACCTCGTCGACGATGCGGCATTGTCGAAATGGACAGGGCACCCCGCACGATCCGGATCCGACCTTGTCGGAGCGCTCGATCGGGGCAAACATTGCCGGGCCCACCTCCGTCATACCGAAAGCCTCGCGCGCATTCAGATCGAATCGCGTTTCCAAAGCTTGGTGAAGATCGCTCGGACAGCCGTAGATGTTGGCGCGCACCACCTTGTTGTCGGCGTCGTGCGGCTGCGTGGCCATACCATGCAGAATCCACGGCAGCAGACAGAACTCGATACCGTACTCCTTCAGCCAGGAAGAAAAGCGGCTGGTCGATTGCCTCGCGGCGACGAAGAGCGTGCCCCTCTGATACATGGTCATCAGCAACAGCCACTGCGGATCCATGTAGAAGAAGGGCGTCGAGGCCAGAATGCGGCGATAGACCCTGCCGTCACGAAATGCATTCACCTTGCCTGCGGAAATCCAGTAGCGCTGGCTCAGCATGCAGCCTTTTGGGAAACCGCTGGTGCCCGACGTGAACTGGATGTTCAGGAGGTCGTCTTGGCCGACGCGTTCGGGTGCCGCGAAGCTATCGGTCGGCTCGCCCAGCGCCTGCCAGTCGCGCGCGCCGTCTGGTACGTCTCCTCCCACGACGATCATCCGCTCCAACGGCAGCGACACCAGATCCTCGGCGTGTGCAAGATCGAGCGTTGCACGCGTGGAGGCGTGGGTGACCAC
Organism: Mesorhizobium sp. B4-1-4; assembly: GCF_006439395.2. Classification (NCBI taxonomy): domain Bacteria; kingdom Pseudomonadati; phylum Pseudomonadota; class Alphaproteobacteria; order Hyphomicrobiales; family Phyllobacteriaceae; genus Mesorhizobium; species Mesorhizobium sp. B4-1-4. The sequence goes on along the minus strand of NZ_CP083950.1, from coordinate 215,151 downwards.
CCATTCGGCCTCGGCGACCTTCATCACATGCGCGGTCTCGCGTGGCGTGTAGCCGGGATTGATGGGCAGCATCACTGCCCCGATTCTGGCAAGCGCCAGCCAAGTCAGCGGAAAGGCGGCGATATTCGGCAGCATCACGCCGACATGTGTGCCCTTGCGGATCCCGATCGCCAGAAAACCCGCTGCGAGCCCATTCACCGTACGTCGCATATCGGCATAGGTGATGGTTTCACCGCGCTCGAAGAAATTCCACAACAGCCTATCACCAGCCTCATCGGCGGCGGCATCGATAAGCGCGCCGATATTGTCGGGCAGTGGCTCGGCTTCTATTCCACGAACGCGGTCAACATACCCGACGACAGGTTGCGCCAGGACTTCGTCCTTCCACATTTCCACCTCCGAATGCAGCAGATCAGTGTTGAGTTCCTGTGGCCGCGCCGTCGACAAGATGGGCGGCGGCAACAGTCAGTGCGCGAACCACATCGCCTTGAGATCGGTGTACTTGTCCATCGCGTGCAGAGATTTGTCGCGACCGAAGCCAGACTGTTTGAAGCCGCCGAAGGGAACCGCCATCGACCCACGATCAAAACAGTTGACCCACACCACACCCGCCTTGATCGTCTTGGCCGCTCGGTGTGCGTTCTTGATCGAACCCGTCCAAACCGCGCCCGCAAGGCCGTAGATCGTGTCGTTCGCCACCTCCATTGCCTCGTCGAAGCCCTTGACCGTGATGGCCGACAGCACTGGACCGAATATCTCTTCCCGCGCGATCTTCATGTCGTTCCTGACGCGGTCGAAAATGGTCGGCTCGATGTAGAAGCCGCCGGTTTCGACCCGAACGCGGCTGCCGCCAATCAGCGTGGTCGCCCCTTCGGCACGGCCGGCGTCGATGTAGCCCAGCACCCGATCCATCTGCTCTTGGGTGACCAGCGAACCCATGCGGGTAGCGGCGTCCAGCGGGTCGCCGGGCACGAAGGACTTTGCCTGTGCCATTATCTTTGCGAATAGCACGTCCCGAACGTTTTCATCGACGATCAGACGGCTACCGGCATTGCAGACTTGCCCTGTATTGGCGAAAATGCCGGCGGCGACCCCGGCCGCGGCTGCATCCAAATCGTCGCAATCGGCAAGCACGACCTGCGGAGACTTGCCTCCAAGCTCCAGGCCGATGCGTTTGATGTTGGATTGACCAGAATATTGCATGAAATACTTGCCGACCTCGGTCGAGCCGGTGAAGCCGACACAGTCGACATCCATGTGCAGGCCGAGCGCCTTGCCGGCGATGTGACCGAGGCCGGGCACGACATTCAGGACACCGGGTGGGAGCCCGGCCTCGATGGCCAACTCGCCGAATTTCAACGCCGTGAAGGGCGATTGCTCGGCCGGCTTCAGGACCACCGAATTACCGGTGGCTAGCGCAGGGCCGAGTTTCCATGCGGCCATCGACATCGGATAGTTCCACGGCACCACGGCGGCGACGACACCCAGCGGTTCGCGCACCACCAACGTGGTCATCTCATGGGAGGTCGCGGCCACCTCGTCATAGACCTTATCGATTGCCTCGGCATACCAGGCAATGCAGTTGGCGGCGCTGACCACATCGCCGTTGAACGCGTTGGCAATCGGCTTGCCGACATTGAGCGTCTCCAGGAGCGCCAGCTCCTCGCGATTGGTCAGGATTAGTTCGGAGAAGCGCAGCAATATTCTGCGCCGATCGGCGGGCGTCATGCGCGACCAGACACCCGCGTTGAAGGTCTTGCGCGCTGAGCGGACCGCCCTGTCGACGTCGGCCTCGTTGCACGAGGCCACCTGCGTCAGCAGCCGTCCGTCGCCGGGATAAATGCAAGCAAAGGTCTCATTCGAAACACTCTCGACATATTGGCCGTCGATGAAGGGGCGGTTCGGCAGCCGTACTGATTTTGCACGTGCATGCCAGTCGATAGTTTGCAGCATGTCAGTCTCATCCTTTTGTTAAGATTTGCGCAAGACCGATTCCCGGGCGATCGCGTCTAGCGTCCAAGGCCATGCGCCGCGCCGACCTCGGAAATGGCCTGGCGCATTATGGCGACGATGTCGTCGATCTGTTCGCGAGTGATAATGAGCGGTGGCGAGATGACGCACAGATCGCCCAGCGGCCGAACGATCAGCCCGAGCTCGAAACAGCGCTGGTCGATCTCCCGGGTAAAGGCCTTGTCCTCGTCCAGCGGATCGATCCGGTCGGTGTCCAGCAGGCATTGGACACACCCCACCAGTCCCACCGAGCGAACGTCGGCCACGCCTGGCAGGTCGGACAACGACTGCAGCCGATCGGCGAAATAGTCCGCCTGGGCGCGCGCATGCTCGACAACGCCGTCACGTTCCATCAGCGCGATGTTGGCCAGCGCCGCGGCGCAAGCCACCGGCTGGTTGGTGTAGGTATAACCGTTGGTGAACCAGCTACCCTTGGCGTTGTCGCCCGAAACCCGCGCGAGCACCTTGTCGGAGATCGCAAGCCCTCCCAGGGGCACGTAGCCCGAGGTCACGCCCTTGGCGAAAGTGATGATGTCGGGCACGATACCGAACAACTTCTCCGATGCGAACCATTCGCCGCAGCGACCGAAGCCGGTAACCACCTCGTCCGAGATATAGAGTATGTCGTGCTTCTCGCAGATCGCCTTGAAGCGGGCGTGATATCCCTCCGGCGGAATGATGACGCCGCCAGACGCAAGGATCGGCTCCGCAAGAAAGGCGGCGATCGTGTCCGCGCCTAGCTCCGCGATCCGATCCTCGAACTCCGACACAAGATCATCAAGGAATTCCTCTTGCGTTCGGTTGCCGGCATGACGCGGATTAGGACTCGCAAGAAATGTGATCCTGTCCTGCTGAATGTCGAAGTTCGGCCAATTCCCCGTGCGTCCCGTGCAGGCAGCGGTCAGCGCAGTCGAGCCGTGGTAGCCATCATAGCGCACGACTATGCGCTTCTTCTTGGGCCGCCCCAGTACGTTGTTGTAGAACTCGGAAAATCGGAGCGCGCTATCGACTGCGGTCGACCCTCCAGTGGTGAAGAATATACGGTTAAGGTCTCCTGGCGTCAGCGTTGCGAGCTTCTCGGCCAGAAGCGCAGCTGGGCTCGTGGCCATATACCAGGGAGATGCGTAAGGCAGCGTCATTGCCTGATGCGCTATGGCGTCCACGATCTCCTTGCGACCATATCCAACCTGGGCGCACCACATGCCCGCCGGGCCGTCGATCAGCCTGCGGCCATCGTCGGTATAAACATAGATTCCTTCGGCATAGGCCAGAACCGGCTGGGAGGACTTTCCAAGTTTTGCCATTTCCTGAGCAGGCACGAGAATGTGCTCGCGCATTGCGGTTTTAATGCCACTATCGAGAACACCCACCATGCGCGACCTCCCCATGCAATTGACCGACGCGCATCGGCTCATCGTCCTGCCACCGTGCGCTTTCGTTCCAACTAGTGACGCAAGTGGAGTGAAGTGTCAACAATTCTGATTGCTTGATCAATCAAAATTCTGCAGTTTTCCGATGCAGGACACAACCCAACGCTTTCCCCGCCTCAGAACCGTCAGGGAGCATTATGGGTCACGCCTCAATGACCGCCACCCTCGTAGATCCGGCCATGGCGCGGGAGGAAGGAGAGTAGCTACGGGCGTTGCGGCGCAGGTCGTCGTTATCAGCTTCTCGCGCCCGCACACGCCCGCGGCCAGCCTCGTGGAGGGGGCCCCGTAACCCGTCGACCCTGCCTCGAAGCAGACGGGCAGTCGATCATACCTCTTCCCACTTGATCGTCCGCTCTATCATTGTCGGACCATTCTCAACCCACCGACAAACCGCACCGCGCCAGTGTGGTCGCACTCTGCAATCGCCACCGCGTGCTTCTTCTTGGCTACATCAAACGAAATGAACGCTTCGCTATGCTCTCCCGTGGCTCGCCCCTAGTGCGTGAGGATCGGTTCGGCCAATCCGAACAGCCCTCGTCTCCTAATCGCACAAAAGGACGAGCCACCGATCTCCGTGAACGTGACGTCTAGAAGAAGGGACGTGAATTGACGATCCTGCTTGGTGCCAAAGATCGCTCCCGTATGCTGGGCAATGTTTCAACTGCGATCCAGTCCAGCGGCGGGCAAATTGCACCTTCCGTCTATTCCCTCCTCAGCTGCTTGCAGGAACGTCTTCCGTGGGAATTGGGTACAGGTGGCTCACTTGATCCGAACCTGTCAGATCGTCTTCATCCGGGCAGCCTAAGCATCCGGCTATCCGAAACGTCCCGCTCTCTCTTCTTCCTATTTTGAAGCGCGGTACGTCCCGGCGGCGGTTCTGCTTCTAAGCCACCTGATACGGAGCTCTAGGATGAAACGAACACTATTATCAGTCGGGCGCCATCGGGTTGGTCGCATGTGCGTCTGCGTCTTACGCCGAACCAATTTCCCTTCACTTGACCCATGCTTTTGAAAGCCACTTTGCGCGACATGCTTTTGAAGCCCTGCGAACGCGACTGGATTCTGGTCTCCTTCTTCCTGGTCCGGCGCGCAGATATCGATCTGGTGCTTCAAATAGGACGAGCTCACGACGCGCCAAGCGCAAATGCTGTTGCGACTTGTGCCATCCCTATCGACCTTCCTCAGGAGTTCACTTAGGATGAGAACTTCATCATTTCGACTGGATGTTGATGTTGACAGAGATGGTCGCCACGACGGCTATCTCAATGTGAAAAGCGCGAATGAGCTTTCACCTTTCGGGCAGTCAATGGTTCCGATCACGTCCATACGCAACGGGGATGGGCCCTGTATCATCGTCATTGGTGGATGCCACGGAGATGAGTACGAGGGGCAGATCATTGCCAGAACCGCGTTGAATCGGATCAAGGCAGAAGACGTCCGTGGCCAATTGATCGTGCTCCCCGCTGCAAACGCCGAGGCAGTGAGGATCGGGCAACGATTTTCGGCTTCCGACAATGGTAACTTGAACACCGCGTTTCCTGGCTCACCGAGTGGAACAACAACGCAGCGCATTGCGCACTTCCTTGAGACGTTTCTTATCCCGAGAGCGGACGTCGTTTTGGATATCCATTCCGGCGGCAAGCACATCGATTACTTTCCGTCAGCGATGATATCGGGCGCGATTGAGGGCGAGAGGAGGCAGCGCCTCATCGAGTTGACCAGGTGCTTTGGGCTCCCCGTCGCGTTCTTCGTGGATGAGGAAGACTATACAGCTTCAAGTCTGCTCGGCGCGTGCGACCGCGCGGGCGTATTGAACATAACCGCCGAGATCGGCGGCGGGTCCGTAAGCCCTCTGATGCTCGATCAGACTTGGTCGGGGTTGATACGCCTCCTTCATCACGTCGGCGTTTGGCGTGGCAAACTGGAGGAGGCATCGCCGGAAGTGGCATTCATGCGCCGACTGCCGGTTAGTTCGACAGTTTGTGCGCCGAGCAGCGGCTTGTTCGAAGCCCGCGTTCAGCCTGGCGAGCATGTTGAAAAAGATCAACTGGCGGGATTTCTACACTCGATCGATCTGCCCTGGTCGGCCCCGACCGCAATCCGCTTTACGGAGCCTGGCTTTGTCCTTTGCCGTCGCTTGCAGGTGGCAACACAAATCGGGGACGGCCTCGTCAAGCTCGCAGTACCCATGTCGCTTTAAGGTCCGCCATCAGGCAAGCATCATAGGCCTAAACACGCTGCTGTGGATTTGCCGAGTAACGCCTCCTTGCGGGAAAAATCAAACTTGGAGATTCTAAATGATAATCACTCGCAGAAGTTTTCTGCTAACCGGCGCTGTCTCTAGTGCCGTGATAGCCGCGCCTGCCATCGTCAGGGCATCAGAAAAAACAACTGTCACGATTTCCCAGGCGGCACCAACTTACCAAGCCGTTCTTTCCGGACTCACTACAGAATTCGAAAAGGAAAATGCTTCTATGTCGGTCAAGTTTGTGGCTGACGGAGATAGCTGGGACCCTCTTCTCAACAACACTATCCGAGCGTCCATGATAAACTCCTTGCCGGATGCATCCTGGCAGGCGCTAAGCTATACCGGTATTCTGGCGAGTAGGCATATCGCGCAACCGCTCAACAAATTGTTTGCAAATGACCTCGGTAGCCTCGAAGCCCTCGGGATTTCGAAGGCGATGATCGACGCCACTACGGTAAACGACGAAGTGTATTCGATCCCTTACGGTACGACGATCCCAATAATCTATTGTAACATGAACCTGCTCCGCAAGGTTGGGTATTCCATGCAACAGCCACCCGCCTCTTGGGATGAAATTCACGACATCGGGCTAAAAATTAAAACCTTGGATGGCGCGGTCAATGGCGGCTTCATTGAGTATATGGCGAATAACGCCTGGATCTTCCAGACATTGCTTGCCTCATATGGTGGTCGGATGATGAATTCGGCCAGAACGTCGATTGCCTTTGATGGAAGAGAGGGACTGCAAGCATTGAACACCCTTTCGCGCTTTGGCGGGATCGTGAGGACGGACATGTCCACAGAGCAGGCCCGCCAGGCATTCAAAGCAGGCTTGACCGCAATGCATATACAGTCGGCGAGTGGGACCACTTCCATCGCCAAGGCGGTCAATGGAAATTTTGAACTGGCTGTAGGTCAAATACCCGTCGCGGTCCCTGAAGGCCGCCTCGCCGGTGCGGGACACGGCTTCGTCATGTTCACGAAAGACGCCGCGAAGCAAAAAGTGATTTGGGAGTTCATGAAGTTCGCTGTCGGAAAGAAAGGCCAGATGATTTTGGCAAAGAATTCTGGTTATATCCCAATCAGTCTCGTAGCGTTGAAAGATCCAGCTTTTCTCGATGAGTACCTGAAGATCAATCCTCTTCATCGAGGTATTGTCGAGCGTCTCGCGATCACTGGCGATCAGTTCTCGTTTTCGAGCGACAACACCGTCATGATTGCCAAAATGATGTCGGACGAGATGCGAGAGGTGATCTTCCAACGTAAGGCACCTGCCACAGCACTGCAGGCCATGGCCACTGAGACGAAAAAACTGCTCGGCTGACCTGAGTAGCACAGGGACGGTTTTTGGTGGGGAACCGCCTGATCTCGATCACCTTACCCCCCTTTTGCGAGCAACAAAGCAGCGGAGCGTACGACGGGATCAGCGATACAAAGGGTATATCCCTCCATTGCGGGGCGACAATTTTGCTTTCCTGCTCGTGCGACCAGGCTCTCGCCAAGCTCGGCGAAGGGCCAACCGCCTCCAAAAAATCCATTCGGCCGATCTGCCCTGTCTGTCGAGGACGATTGTCCGCAAAAATGCGAGTCTGCTGATGGCCCGTTTCCGTGAAACAGATCACCAAGTCCTTCCACCTCGTCCAGTGCATTGGGGGATCGCTCAGCAGAAACGTGGTCTCCGTGACGGAAGGGTTTTGTTCGCTGAGGTTGCATGGGACCAAGGCCTTAGAGATGCGCGTCTGACGCGCTGGCTGGTCGGGTGTTGTACCGGGCCAGCGGGTGAGCCGGTATGATGACGGTGAAAGAAAGCAATTTTTCAGCGACGCGGAACCGCCTGAGCCGCCATTGGCGCAATGAAGCCGCACGGCTGATCGCTGTGGAGATTGAGCTTGTGTTGCGCCGCCAGAATGTGCCGGTGGTACGAGAGATATTGGACATTGCCGGCAGGCTGGCTGGCGAGGTGCTGATCGCCCTTACGTCACTTCCATCAGAACACCGATTGGCGTTGGATTGCGCCGGCGAACTATTTCCCGACGCGATCTCGAGGCTCGTTCTATCGTTGGCCGTAGAGTTCAATGAGCGCCAAAGGCGCGGCCAGCCTTTATCTGGAAACGCGATTGCCGATCAGGCTGACGTGGAGATTAGCGCCGAACAACACCAAGGTCGATTGACCTTGATGCAGAGCTGGGCAGGCGAGGTGGCAGGCCAGACCTTTATTGAGGACAAACTCAGCATTCCGCGATCGACGCTGCATCTGTGGAAACGTCGCAATGAGGTCATCGCACTGCCGAAAAGCAGGCGAACGCACGTGTTCCCGTTGGCGCAATTCGTCGACGGACGTCCAGTCGATGGCATTAGCCAAGTATTGGCAAAGATGCAGAATCCACGCTCTGCATGGCTTTGGCTGATTCATCCGTGCGCTCTGCTCGACGGTAAAGTCCCATTGGATCTCCTCAAGCAGAACAGGGCCGCGCAGGTGGAGAATGCCGCGGCGATCTGCTCCGAAACTGTCTAGTAGGATGATAATGATATTTATCCGCACAAGCTTGACCTGGAAGACAGGCATCTTCTTACGCAAGCGCGACGTGCCGGGCTTCTGGTCCAAGTAGGGTTTCGTGGAACGATGCGTATGACGCTTCAAGCAATTCTTTCGAAAGCAGGAGGCGATAACGTTCATGGCAATCAGCTCGGCGAGGAGGGCGGAGCGATCGGGACCGCGTTCGCAAGCGTCCAACCAGTTGCGTTAAATGGAACCTGATGGTCAGGTTTGGACAGTCAAACATTCAAGTCCAAGAGCACCCGAATGAGGGGGCTCGCATTGCGGCAGCAGGTCACGTCCTCGGATCCTTTGGCCGCCAGTCAAATCTCAATGGCAAGGAGGTTGCCCCACTCTGCGCGCTCCACGTAGATGGGTCCGACGACCGGGTTGCGCACTTCGGTTTGTCACCGAGATCCTCCACTAGCCCGCTCAACGCATCATCCGTCTCGATGCGAAAAGTTAGGCCTGCCGGACGGCAGAACCGGCTCATTGCGCGGGCGTCGGCTTGGGATTTACGGACTTTCACAAGAACAGTGCCTCGGACGACGCTGTCGTTCCGTTGCCCCACAGACTGGGATGACTGCAGGCCCGGGCGGCCCAATCTGATGGGCGCTGATGCTCTTGAACGCGCCGGCATCCGCTGCGCACCGAGATTGGTTGCATCGGCCAAGATGCCGGCCAGCATGGCAAAATATTCCTTGGGGTGTCGCCCGTGTGGTCGTGTGAACTGATCGGCGAACCCTGCGGCTTTCCCCAAACCAAGGGAACGCAGATCGAAGCCGCAGCCGATATCGATGTCCATGACACGGTCACAATTTGCGCACGGGGATTGACGCCCGCCAACATGAATGCTCTATTCTCAATATTCAATAATAAGTCTCGATAAACGAGAAAAATGGGATAAGCGCTTTACGATGGTTCAGCCCCCGATGCATGTCGGCATGACCGGCATATCCAAGACCTACGACGGCCATAGTTTTGTCGTGCGCGATCTCAACCTCGACATCGCGAAAGGTGAGTTTCTGACGCTTCTTGGACCTTCGGGATCGGGTAAGACGACGACACTCATGATGCTCGCCGGCTTCGAATACCCGTCAGGCGGGCAAATCACGCTCGACGGGCGGCCGATTCAGGACATGCCGCCGGAAAGGCGGAATATCGGCATGGTGTTTCAGAACTATGCCCTCTTCCCGCATATGACGGTCTCTGAGAACGTTGGTTATTCATTGAGGGTGCGAGGCTTTTCCAAGGAGCAGATCGCCACGCGCGTCGGCGGAGCGCTGGCGATGGTCCAACTTTCGAATCTTGCACAACGCAAGCCCACGGCCTTGTCGGGTGGCCAGCAACAACGGGTCGCGCTCGCTCGAGCGCTTGTCTTCGAACCCAGCCTGGTGCTGATGGATGAGCCGCTCGGCGCTCTGGACAAGAAGCTGCGCGAGGACCTGCAGCTCGAAATCCGTCGGATCGCCGACCGGCTTGACCTGACAGTCGTCTATGTCACGCACGATCAGCACGAAGCGCTGACGATGTCCGACAGGATCGCTATTTTCAACGACGGCCGCATCCAGCAAATCGGTTCAGCGCAGGATATCTATGGCCGCCCCGCGAACCGCTTCGTCGCCGAGTTCGTTGGCGACAATAACTGCCTCGACGCGAAAATCGTCTCGATCGAAGGCGATCTGGCCCGCGCAAGACTGGCCGGCGGCCAGGAAATTTGGGCACGCAGCAGCGCACACGCAAAGGTTGATCGACGGGCAACGATCGCCATCCGGCCGGAGAGCGTCCGTATAATCGGGCAGGACCGCGCCGGAACGCTCAGCGGTCAGGTCAGCGACATCATTTACTGCGGCGACCAGTTCCGGATCCACGTCGAACTGCCCGGCGGGGAACGGTTGATTGCGAAGAGTTCATCATCGTTGGGAATCCAGATGGAGATGGGCAGCCCTGTCCTTCTCGACTGGGAGCCGCACGATGCCTGGGCGCTTGACGGCAGATAACAGAACTGAAAATCCAGAGAGGACATCACATGTTAGGAGCGCGTTCGTTCAAACAGTCATGCCTTGTCGGGCTTGTCCTGACTGCGGCGAGTTTTCCAGCCTTGGCAGACGGCCTGACCGTCGTTTCCTGGGGTGGGGCTTTGCAGGAGGCTCAGACAAAGGCTTTCCTCGATCCCTACGCGAAGGCAAAGAACATCACCGTGACCCAGGATACCTGGAGCGGCGAACTGGCCAAGCTGCGCGCCATGGTCGATAGCGGCAATGTCGCCTGGGACGTCATCGACGTCGATCCGCAAACAGGCGCGACCGCTTGCGACCAGGGATTGCTCGAGAAGATTGGCACTGACGCGGCCTTCAAATCCGCGGGCCTCGTGGAGGGCGCCCTTACCGACTGCGCGGTGGGAACGAGCGTCTACGCCACCATCCTGGCGTTTCAGAAACAGGCGTTCCCGAACGCGCCCACCAAACTGACCGACATTTTCGACACAAAGACCTTCCCGGGCAAACGCGGCTTCCGCAAGAGCCCGGTGGATACGCTCGAACTCGCCCTGCTCGCGGATGGCGTGGCGGCGTCTGATGTCTATGCAACGCTGGCGACGCCCGCCGGCGTTGATCGAGCCTTCAAGAAGCTCGACACAATCAAGAAGGACATCGTCTGGTGGGAGGCCGGCGCGCAGCCGCCGCAACTTCTCAAATCCGGCGAAGTGACGATGGCACTGGCCTGGAACGGCCGCATTGCCGATGCCAACACCAAGGAAAGTGCCGATCTTGGGATCGCCTGGACCAATCAGATCCGTGGCTTTGACATGTGGGTCATCCCCTCCGGCTCGAAGAACCTTGCAGCCGCCAAGGCGTTGGTGGCCTTCAGCGTCAAGCCGGATGTCAACGCCACCCTGAGCAACTACATCGCCTACGGCCCAACCGTAAAGGCTGCCAGCGATCTCGTCGCGAAGGACGTGCTGCCGAACCTGCCGTCCGCCCCTCGAAATAGCGAGGGCGCGCTGGCCCAGGACGGAGCATTCTGGGCCAAGAACGGGGACGCACTGAACGCGCGCTTCTCCAGCTGGATTTCCCAGTAGGCCAGTCGGGAGTTGTTAGATGACACTGCCATACGGCGACGTGGGCTTGGTAATGACGCAGAATGATGCCCCTACGGGAAACATCGCGTCATCGACGGCTGGTGTCGTCGTTCGGTCCTCGATCAGAAGCGACAACAACCGGAGGGCAGCTCGGGCTGCTCTTCCGGCGGCGCCGCTCCTGATCTTCCTACTTCTGTTCCTGGTGATTCCCATAGGGTCTGTCGTTCATACGGCGATATCCGACGGGGAAATCGCCAAGGCGCTGCCTCTGACGACACAGACGCTTCAGGCCTGGGGTGGAGATGATCTTCCAGCCACTGCCACCTTCATGACGCTCGGACAGGAACTGGAAGCCGCAGGACACGTTGGATCCGTGCGCCCGCTAGCCCGTCGGCTGGGGTACGAATTGGCTGGTGGGGCGAGTGCCATCTTCAGCGCTCAGCAGGCGCTTTCCCAGGATTTCGACCGCGCCGACCCGAAGGCTTGGAAAGCCCAGTTGATCCAGGCAGACGCGGCGTGGGGACAGGGTGGCGTCTGGAGCATCATCAAGCACCATGACAGTCACTACAGCGCTTTCTATTTGCGCTGGGCAACCGGCTTTCCCGTGAAGATCGAAGCCGATGGCAGCCTGTCTCAGGAATCGCGTTATGATTTCCGGTCGATCTATCTCAGGACAATCCTGATCAGCCTTGTCGTCACGGGCCTCACGATCGTGATCGGATACCCGGTTGCGTATGTCATTGCCAATGCCAGCGGGCGAACCGCGGCGGTCCTCCTGTTCTTCATTCTCCTCCCGTTCTGGACCTCGCTCCTGGTGCGGACAATGTCGTGGATAGTCTTCCTCCAGACCAATGGCGTTCTCAACAATGCGCTGGCCGGAACGGGACTGAGCTCCGAACCGCTGCCCCTTCTTTACACGCGCATGGCGACGATCATCGCGATGATCCAGATCCAGTTGCCGTTTACGGTGCTGCCCATGATCAGCGTGATGCGCGCGATTCCAGCGAACCATGTAAAGGCCGCCCGCAGCCTCGGTGCAGGCCCTCTTCTGGCCCATGCGACGATTTTTCTGCCGCAGGCGGTTCCGGGCATTGCCGCAGGCGGGCTTCTCACCTTCGTGCTGTGCCTTGGCTTCTATCTGACGCCGGCCTTGGTAGGTGGACCGTCCGATCAGATGGTGAGCTTCTTCATTGCGAGGTTTACCAATGAAGATCTGAATTGGGGGCTCGCTTCGGCACTGAGCGTCGTACTCATCCTTGGAGCGGGCATTGTGGCGCTCCCCCTCGCGCGCCAGGTCGCACGTCACTCATCGGATCGGATCTGACTATGAGCCACCGCGTCTACACCGAGTTTCCCGCATACATTCGCATACCGCTTTACGGGTTTGTGGGGCTCGCTCTTCTCCTGCTGGTGCTCCCGCTGGCAGTCGCTCTCCCGATTTCGTTCAATGCCGATCCCTGGTTCACCTACCCATTCCGTGCAGTGTCTCTCCGCTGGTTCGCACAGCTCTTTTCCTCGCCCCTGTGGACCGGGGCAATGATCAACAGCCTGGTGATTGCGATTTCGACCACCGTCGTTGCCACCACTTTGGGCACGCTCGCGGCAATCGGCCTCGTCAATCCACGGTTTCCCTTTCGGACGACCGTGATGGCGCTTGCGATCACGCCCATGATCGTTCCCGTCGTCGTGCTGGGTCTCGGCCTGTTCATCTTCTTTTCGCCGCTCGGCCTCAACTATTCCTACGCCGGCGTCGTCATTGCCCACACCATTCTGGCATCGCCCTTCGTTGTCATCACCGTCACGGCGACGCTAACACGCTTCGACTTCAATCTGATGCGGGCCGCGGCAGGTCTGGGCGCCGGCCGCGTGACGGCATTTCGAACGGTGATGCTTCCAATCATCGCGCCAGGCGTGGCCGCGGGGGCGGTGTTCGCCTTTGCCTCGTCATTCGACGAAGTGGTGATGGTCCTGTTCATTGCCGGACCACAGCAGCGCACGCTGCCAAAGCAGATGTTCACGGGACTGCGTGAACAGCTCGATCCCACGATCCTCGCCGCGGCCGCGGTGATGATCATACTGACAAGCTGCCTGATGGCTGTAGCCTACAACGCCAACAAGAACAGGTAACGTGATGCTGCACATCATGTCGCAAGACACTGGGACGACCGGCACGGCGCAAGCCGGATTGTTCGCCGACGATTATCTCGAGGAGCCTTATTGGTGGTCGGCGGCGCCGCTGGCCTCTGCCGGCGAGAACATGGCACCGGCCAGGCTTGACGGCGGAGCGGATGTCGTCGTCGTTGGCAGCGGCATCACGGGTCTGGTCGCCGGGCTGCATCTGGCCCGGGCGGGTTGTGACGTTGCCGTTCTCGACGCGCAGAGGATTGGCGAGGGCGCTGCGCGCCGCAATGCCGGTTTCGTTGGTCGCACGCTCAAGCGGTCCGTTGAATGGCTGGCGGCAAAGTCCGGGCGCGACCACGCGGTGCGGGTCTATCGGGAGCTTGATGCCGCTCTCCGTGGCGTCCAGGCGCTTGTCGAGCGCGAGCAGATCGAATGCCACTACCAAACTTGCGGGCGCTTCATTGCCGCCAATTCGAACGCACATTTTCGTGCCTTGGTTGCGGAGCTCGAACAGACCCGACAAGCCGTCGGTTTTGACTATTCCGTGGTCGAGAAACATGAAGTTCGAACGGAAATCGCCTCCGAGGGCTACCATGGCGGTGCGGTCATTCCAGATCTCGGCTCGATTCATCCCGGGCTTTATCACGCCGGCCTCGTCGGCAAGGCGCTCGATGCCGGCGTCAGGCTGTACCCCCTCACGAATGTCGCGGGCGTCGATCATGATGTGCGTGGGAAGACCGTTCGAACGTCGAGAGGCGACATTGCCGCCCGTCATGTCATTATCGCCACCAATGGCTATACGAGCCGCGACCTCAAATGGCTTGCAAGGCGGGTCATTCCATTCCGCGGCTTTCTGATTGCAACCGAACTGTTGCCGCCGGAAACGATCGACAGGGTCATACCGCGCCGCCGCACCTATCTCGATACCAAGATGAACATCGATTTCCTGCGTCCGGCGCCCGATTCGAGCCGCCTTCTCTTCGGCGGCATGACCGGCACCGCGAGCCCGACGGCGACACCCCTCGCCGGAGCGCTCCGTGATCGCCTGGTGAGAATTCTGCCCGATCTCATGGGCGTGCGGATCAGTCGTGCCTGGACTGGGCACTGCGCTGGAACTTTTGATTTCATGCCCCATATCGGCACGAAGGACGGCGTGCATTTCGCTCTCGGCTACAACTTCGCCGGCATTCCGCTCGGAACACATTTCGGGGAGAAACTTGCAGCCAGAATTCTTGAACGAGGAGACCCGTCGTCCGTCTTCGACGTCGAAAAATTCCCCACGGCCCCGTTCTACGGCGGCTCTCCGTGGTTCGTGCCCTTGGCTATGCGCTATTTCGACTGGCATGATGATCGAATCGCAAAGGGCTAGAGCGCTGACATCATGGACAAGAGCACATCGGGCAAGACAGCCACAGAAAAGCCGTTGGAACGCTATGTCCGTATTCTCGAGATCGTGGCCGGCTTTCCAGACGGCATCTCGGGGACGACGGTAGGCGAGATGCTCGATCTGCCTAAAGCGTCGGCCTATAGGCTGATGAAGAGTCTGGCCGATGTTGAGTTGATCGAGCAAAGCGGCCCAAAGACGGCCACCTTCAAGCTCGGACGACGGCTGGAAAGGTTGCTCTTTTCTGGCGTCAGCGACGAATGGCTCAAGGTCGTCGCGCGGCCTACGCTCCAGGAACTGTCGGAACAAACGGGGCAAGCCTGCTTCATCGCGCGACTTTCCGGCGACAGCGTCCGCAGCGTTGACATGGTCTCGCCTGGCAATCTGGTCAGGGCCTACATCGTTCCAGGCCTTGAAATCCCGGCCCATGCCGGCGCCTCCGCCAAAGCGATCCTCGCCTTTCAGGACCCCGACTTTATCGCTTCCGTGCTTGACAGGCCGTTGAAGCGGTTCACCGCAGCCACAAAAACCGACTTCAGCCTGCTTTTGGACGAGTTGGAAGCCGTGCGCAAAACTGGCGTGGCATATTGCATCGGGGAGGATGTGGACGGATTTGCCGGGATCGCCGCCCCGATCAGGATTGAGGGCCAGCGTACGCTGCACAGCCTCTGCGTGACGGGCACGATCCATGGAATCCTGGAGGCCAATCGAGACCTTAACGTCTCGCTCATAAAGCGAACCGCGGAGAAACTTTCCAAGATACTTGAAAAGCAATTCCAGCTGACCGTGAAATCCAGCACCTGACCGGAAAGTAATATATCCGTTTCGAAGCGCCTGGAATGTCCATGGCGCGCTATTTGGCGTTAATAAGACCGAATGACGCTCGTTGGTGCGAGACCTTCCTAGTACTTTTTTAAATAGAACCCTCCCGCCCTTTGCCTTTTCAATGCGAAAATCGACCGAGAAGCCGATTTTATATTGACACGAAACGCGTCCTCGATCTACTTTCTCGTAAATTGATGCGTTGTACCGATTATCGAGAAAGGCAATTAGATGACTGCGATCGAATGGCGGCGGGCCGCCTCGAACCTCACCCTGCGCGGACAATCGTTCATAGACGGCAGGTTCGTCGACGCTATGTCCGGTGGCGTGTTCGGCGCGATCAACCCCGCCAACGGGACAACGCTTACCCAAGTCGCGTCTTGCGACGCGGCGGATGTCGACTTGGCGGTACACTCCGCGCGGAGGGCTTTCGACTCTGGTTCCTGGTCACGGCGCTCGCCGAGCGAACGCAAGAAAGTGCTGCAGCGTTTCGCCGACCTTATGCATCAGCACGGTGATGAACTGGCATTGCTTGAGACCTTGAACGTGGGCAAGCCGATCTCCGACGCACGGTCCATCGACGTCCCGGGATCGGCCAATACGATCGCCTGGTACGCCGAGGCGATCGACAAGATCTATGACGAGATCGCTCCGACCGGCAGCGGTGCATTGGGCATGATCACGCGCGAGCCGGTAGGCGTCGTGGCAGCGGTCGTTCCATGGAATTTTCCATTGCTGATGGCATGCTGGAAACTCGGACCGGCACTCGCGGCGGGCAATTCAGTCATCCTCAAGCCAGCCGAGCAGTCGCCGCTTTCCGCCATTCGTCTTGCGGAGCTCGCGGCGGAAGCCGGCATTCCGGATGGCGTGTTCAACGTGGTCACCGGACTTGGCGAAACCGCGGGCAAGGCGCTTGGCTTGCATATGGATGTCGACGCGGTGACGTTCACGGGCTCGACTGAAGTCGGCAAGCTCTTCATGAGCTATTCTGCCCAGTCCAACATGAAACGCGTTGCGCTCGAATGCGGCGGCAAGACCCCGCATATCGTCATGGCTGATTGTGGCAACCTCGATGAAGCCGCGACGGCGGCGGCCTATGGCATCTTTTTCAACCAGGGTGAAGTCTGCAACGCCGGCTCGCGCCTGCTGGTCGACGCCAAGATCAAGGATGCGTTTCTTGAGAAGGTTATCGCTGTTGGGAAAACGCTTACCGTTGGCGATCCCCTTGATGCCGCCACGAAGCTGGGCGCCATGGTTAGCCAGGTGCAGATGGACCGTGTGCTCGACTACATCGATATCGGCGCCAAGGAAGGCGCCGAGCTCAAGTCCGGCGGCAAGCGTGTCCTCAGCGAGACCGGCGGCTACTATATCGAGCCGACCGTCTTCGACAATGTCAGCAACAAGATGCGAATTGCGCAGGAGGAGATCTTCGGTCCCGTCCTGGCAACCATCTCCTTCAGGGGCGCGGAGGAGGCGATCGCGCTCGCCAACGACACCATCTACGGCCTCGCCGCCGCGGTGTGGACCGACAACATCGACGTCGCGCTGTCCACCGCCCGCCGGCTGCGGGCGGGCTCGGTCTGGGTCAACAATTTCGACGAGAGCAACATCACCATGCCTTTTGGCGGCTACAAGCAGTCAGGCTTCGGACGGGACAAATCCTTGCACGCGATCGACAAGTACACCGAGCTCAAGGCGACCTGGATCAAGATCCGCGCGTAGCGATCGTCCTGTTCCTCCATTGACCAAGCGCGCCCTCCTCGTTGTTTGATGCGAGGTACAGAAAGAGCCATACATGCGGGATCCACGCTTCGATATCCTGTTCGAGCCGGTGCAGATCGGACCCGTTGTCGCCCGCAACCGGTTCTACCAGACACCTCACTGCAACGGCATGGGCAATCTGCGACCGCAGGCCCATGCCGCGATGCGCGGCATCAAGGCCGAAGGCGGATGGGCGGTGGTCAACACCGAGCATTGCTCGGTTCATCCCTCCGGCGACCTGATGCCGGAGGTTCTGCAGATGCTGTGGGATGACGGCGACATTCCGCCACTCGCCCTAATGGTCGAAGCGGTCCACGAGCACGGCTCGCTCGCCGGCGTGCAACTTGCCTATCCCGCTTACTACAACGCCAATCGCATGACCCGCGAGGTGCCGCTCGGCCCGATGGACCGACCCGTCAGCGGACACCATCCAGTCCAGGTTCGCGCCATGGACAAGTCCGACATCAAGACGTTGCTGGGCTGGTGGAAGGCGGCGGCGCAGCGTGCGCGCAAGGCCGGCTTCGATATCCTCAATGTCGACGGCAATTTCTCCACTATCGCCTTCCAATTCATCTCGCCCCGCAATCAACGAACCGACGAATATGGTGGCTCGCTGAAGAACCGGGTCCGCTTGCTGAAGGAATTGATCGAGGCGACGCGAGAGGGGGGCGGCGATGCCTGCGCGGTCAGCGTGCGTCTGATCATTGATGAGCTGTTTGGCCCCGAGGGCCTTCGCGTCGCGGAGGAAGGGATCGAGGCGATCAGTTTGCTCGCCGAACTGCCGGACCTGTGGGATCTCGTGGTGGGAACCTGGGCCGACGATTCGCCAACCTCGCGCTTCGCATCAGAGAACGACCACGAGCCGTTCATGACCGGGATCAAGGGCGTCACCACCAAGCCGGTCGTGGGTGTAGGGCGCTTCACCTCGCCTGACACGATGGCGGGCCTGATCCGTCGCGGCGTGCTTGACATGATTGGCGCCGCGCGCCCGTCCATCGCCGATCCCTTCCTGCCGAAGAAGATCGAGGAGGGTCGCTACGAAGACATCCGCGAGTGCATCGGCTGCAACATCTGCGTGTCGAGCCACTTTGCCATGACGAACCTGCGCTGCACGCAGAATCCGACCATGGGCGAGGAATCGCGGCGCGGCTGGCACCCCGAACGAATTTCCGCCAAATCGAGCGATGCGACCGTCCTCGTGGTCGGCGGTGGACCGGCGGGCCTCGAATGCGCCCGGGCCCTCGGGCAGCGCGGCTACGAGGTTACCTTGGCTGAGCGGCGGAGCCGTCTCGGTGGCCGCGTGACCCTTGAAGGCGAGCTGCCGGGCCTGCGTGAATGGCTGAGGGTTCGAGACTGGCGCATCACACAGATCGACAAGCTCCCGAATGTCGGCGTCTATCTCGAAAGCGATCTCGGACTGGCCGAAATTCTCGAATTCGATGCCGACGAGGTCGTGCTGGCGACAGGATCACAATGGCGCGCGGATGGCATCGGACGTGCGGCGTTCAAGCCGATTGCCCTGTCGGCCAGCCTGCCCGTGTTCACACCCGACGACGTCATGCGCGGCAATCTCCCGTCAGGCCGCGTCATCGTCTATGACGACGACCACTACTACATGGGCGCCGTGATCGCCGAAAAGCTGGCGCTTGCCGGCAACGACGTCACATTGCTCACGCCAGCGGCCGACATCTCCTCCTTCACCATCAACACGCTTGAAAACATCCGCACGGCCAAGCGGCTCCATGAGCGCGGCGTCGGGATGGTTACGCATATGGCGCTGGCCGGCACCCGAGACAGCCTGGCGCT
Source organism: Mesorhizobium sp. B4-1-4 (assembly GCF_006439395.2). Classification (NCBI taxonomy): domain Bacteria; kingdom Pseudomonadati; phylum Pseudomonadota; class Alphaproteobacteria; order Hyphomicrobiales; family Phyllobacteriaceae; genus Mesorhizobium; species Mesorhizobium sp. B4-1-4. The sequence goes on along the minus strand of NZ_CP083950.1, from coordinate 195,954 downwards.
CTTCGTCGATGTGCGAACCGGGGCCACGGCGCACCGAGAGGCCGACGCCCTTGTCCTCGTCACGGCTCGGCTGCCTCGCAACGAACTGTTTGAAGCACTGACCACGCGTCTTGATCAGGGCAATGCAGGCCGCCTGCGCCGCGTCTCGCGCATTGGGGATTGCGAAGCGCCCGCTGCCATTTATGCCGCCGTATACTCGGGCCACCGTTTTGCTCAGGAATTCGAGAGCGGCAACCCGACATTGCGTCGTGAGCGGATACACCTTGCCACCTAGAACCAAGCGATGAGCATTCTCATGTCAGCACCAGCGACACCAAATTCCGAAAAGCTCTATGCCCGCGCCCGCGAGGTCATGCCTGGCGGAAACACCCGTACGACCGTTTATCGCAAACCGCATCAGATCTATGCCTGGCGCGGCGATGGCTGCCGGATCACCGACGTCGATTGCCATGTCCGGATCGATGCCCTGGGAAACTTCACCTCCCTGATTCATGGCTATGGCAACCGCCAGATCCTTGAGGCAGCCACACGGCAGCTCGAAGCCGGAACGTGTTTCGGCATGCCTACCGAGAGCGAAATCCGGCTGTCGGAAATACTGTGCGATCGCCTGCCGTCCGTCGAGCGGCTTCGCTACACAAATTCCGGCACGGAAGCAGTGATGAATGCGATCAAGGCCGCTCGCGCCTATACCGGCAGGCCGAAGATTGCGAAATGCGAGGGCGCCTACCACGGGACCTACGACCCCGCCGAGACAAGTCAGGACGCCAGTCCCGCTACCTGGGGCGATATCGAGAGGCCGGGATCTGTGCCGACCGCCAAAGGGACACCCCAGGGGGTGCTCGACGATGTCGTCGTCATCCCCTTCAACAACACCCCAGTCGCGGAGGCCATTCTGCGCGCCAGCGGCAACAGCCTTGCAGCCGTGCTCGTTGATGTCATGCCCAACCGCGCCGGTCTCGTCCCGGCAAAGCCCGAGTACTTGGCGATGCTGCGCCGCGTCACGCGCGAACTCGGGGCCCTGCTGATCCTCGACGAGGTGATCACGTTTCGCCTTGGCTACAATGGCGCACAGGGCCGTTTCGACATCGACCCGGACTTTACCACGCTCGGCAAGATTATCGGCGGCGGCTTCGCGATCGGCGCCATCGGCGGCCGTGCGGAAGTGATGTCGGTGTTCGATCCGAGCAAGGGCCAGCCCGCGGTGCCGCATGGCGGCACCTTCAGCGCCAATCCCATGTCGATGTCGGCCGGGATAGCCGCTCTTGAAGAATTGACACCCCTTGTATTCGAGAAGCTCGAGGCGCTCGGCGATCGCTTCGACCAGGGTGTTCGCGCCTGTTTCGCCCGGCATGGGATCAAGGGACAGGTTACAGGACTGGGCTCGCTGCGCCGTGTCCACCTGACGGACGCACCGCTGAGCGACTACCGCTCCACATTCGCCGCGGCAGATGGCGGCGCGCGGGTTACGGCTCTCGCCAAGGCATTGTTCGACCAAGGCGTGATCATTGCAGGCAACGGGCTGATGGCGTTCTCCACCGTCATGGAGGACGCGGATATCGACGAAATATTGCGCGCCTTCGACCGAGCATTGCCGGCGTTCGCAGGCTGATGGCGGCAAGGAAAACCTCAGGACAGTCAAGGAGCCGCGTATGAAAAGGCAAAAGGTCGACGTGATCAACAATTGGGGAGCGGCTATCGGCTATTCCCGGGCGGTGCGGGCCGGAAACATCATTGTCGTCTCGGGCACCTCCGCATCGGCACCCGATGGTGTCCTTCACCCTGGCGACGCGGAAGGGCAAACCATCGTGGTTCTGGAGCGCATTGGTGCGGCGCTACGCCAACTCGACGCCTCGATCGAGGATGTCGTCGAGACACGTATCTTCCTGCGCAATATGAAGGATTGGGAAGCCGTCGGCAGAGCCCATGGCGCCGTCTTTGGCGACATTCGACCGGCGACAACGATGGTTCAGGCGGGGGCGCTCATCGACGACAGCCTGCTCGTCGAGATCGCCGCGACGGCCATCCTTGCAAGCTGAGAGAAGCCTTATGTCGAACGACACCATCATCACTTGCGCCGTGACCGGTAGCCTGACGAGGCGGGAAGACAACGCCAATTTGCCGGTGACGCCGGAAGAAATAGCCGCCTCGGCACTCGATGCGGCCGAAGCGGGTGCGGCGATCTTGCATCTCCATGTCCGCCATCCCGACGGTCGACCGTCGATGGAACTCGATCACTATCGCGAACTTGTTCGCCTGATCCGCGCCAAGAACACTGAGGTGATCCTGAACATCACCACTGGGCCGGGTGGCCGGTTCCAGCCCGGTGAGGAGGATCCCAAGATCGCGGGTCCTCGGACGAATTTCGTGACAGCCGAACGCCGCGTCGAGCACATCCGCGATCTGCGGCCCGACATCTGCACTCTGGACCTCAACACGATGACTTTCGGCAGCGAGGTCGTCATTAACACCCCGCCCAACGTCAGGAAGATGGCGGAGATCATCTATGACTGCGGGGTCCGGCCCGAGTTCGAGCTTTTCGACAGCGGAGATATCAATCTCCTCAAAGACTTTCTCGCAAGCGGCGTGTTTCGCGGCCCTCCGCTCGTAAGCCTTGTGCTTGGCGTGAAATACGGCTTCGCGACGACGCCGGAGACAATGATGTTCGCCCGCAACATGCTGCCACGGGACGCCATCTGGACAGGGTTCGGTATCGGCCGCGCTGCTTACCCGATGCTCATGCAATCCTACCTGCTCGGCGGGCATGTGCGGATAGGCATGGAGGACACGATCCGGATGTCGCGGACTGAACTCGTGAAGAGCAATGCCGAACTGGTCGACAAAGCGAAATGGCTCTTGGAGAAACTCGGCGCCACAATCGCCAGCCCGTCTTCGGTACGATCTCAGCTCGTTCTGAAAGCTTAGCCAGTCCTGATGAGAACAACATCCGGGGCAAGGGGATCTAATGGTCGAGGCCGCACAAATCGCCCTGACAGGTCCCTGTGTGCCGTTTAGAATTATCTGTCGCTGTCCAGAATTAGCTGGGCTTCGGAGGTCGTTTCGGCGCTCGTGAAGAAACTTGAGAACGCAGCCGCCACACGACATGCCGTGAAGCGTGGTTCCGATGCGGGGAAGACGTATGCTGCCGAACCCGCAGGAAGCGGCAGCGCAGTTCTGAAGAGCGTAGCAAAGCGCTCGTGGGGAGGTATTCTCACCGTGGATGGCAACCACTTCGTAGCTGTCGCCTCCCTCAACGGTGTGTTCGACGCCGATCCTTATGCAGTCCTCGCGCGTCGGCTGCCCGATCTCGAAACGCATGCCGATATGGCTTTCGATCTGATCCATAGCGTGAGTGTCACGGGAAGCGGCCCGATTCCGGAGGAGGAGAATCCACGGGCGGTGCGGAAGGCGGGCAACCTGCAGCAGGCGCCGCAGAGGCGATCCTGCGCGAGGAGCCGTGGAGCAAACCGGTCGATCTCGCGGGCGGCAGATGATGGCGGCGTAAACGAAGGGCGCGGCGGCGGTAACTCCGAACGGCCGCGCATCTCGCGGGCGGAGCGGCGCAGCGAGCGCCGCGCGGTAAGGATGGTGATTTTGAGCGGGAGAGGTGGTCCGATCATTCCGGCGCGCCGGAATGATCTTTAGCGTCCAAACTTTCAAATATGGATATGGCACAAAAAACTTGTGATTCCACTGCACAAAAAACTTATCTTTTTACGACATCATTGACTTGTAAGAGTTCGACATTATAGACTTGTGATCGAACGGCATTAAAAACTTGCAAGGCACCATGGCCCAGCCCCGGGAAAAACTCGCTGAGTCCCTAGCTATCCTCAAAGAGCTCCAAGAGGGCGGGCGACGCATATTCAAGTCGGACGAACTGACCCGCGTTCACCGTGAGCGCCTGCTCCAGAACGGCTTTCTGCGCGATCTGATCAAAGGGTGGGTCATGTCGACTGGCCCCCAGGCGCAGCAACAGGACACCACCCCCTGGTACGCAAGCTTCTGGGAATTTTGCTCCCTGTACTGCAATGAGAGGTTTGGCAAGGATTGGTTCCTGTCACCAGAGCAGTCGCTGCTTCTGCACGCGGAAGCGCCGACCATTCCGCCGCAGGTGGTGGTCAACACCCCAAAAGGGACGAACAACAAAATCGACCTGCTGTTCGGCACTTCGCTTTATGATCTCAAGGTCAAGGAGATGCCGGCTGAGCTGACTGAGAAAAACGGCCAGCGTGTGTTCACCGTCGAGGCCGCCCTTATCCGGGTGCCGGAAGCGTTCTTCCAGCGTGCGCCTATCGAGATGCAGGTCGCCATGGCGTCCGTGCGCGACGTCTCCACCGTGCTGGCCCTGCTGCTGGATGGCGGCCATTCTGCCGTGGCGGGGCGGCTTGCGGGTGCATTCCGCCGCGTAGGGCGCGGCGCCTTTGCTGACGAGATATTGGCGACCTTCAAAGCGGCGGGGTATGACGTTCGCGAGTCAGACCCCTTCGCCGGGCAGACGGGCGTGACCGGCATTGCGACCGGCGTTCCCCCTCTGGTCGCCCGCTTGCGCGCGATATGGGAATCGCAGCGCGAAGCCGTGATTGAGATATTCCCGAAGGCGCCGGGACTGCCTTCGGACAAAGACGCCTATATGAAGTTCGTAGAGGATATCTATGAGAGCGATGCGTACCATTCGCTGTCGATAGAAGGCTACAGCGTCACCCCGGAGCTCATCGACCGGGTGCGCGAGGGGAGCTGGAATCCGGAGATTGATGAAGAGGATCGCAAGAACCGGGATGCCCTCGCCGCGCGCGGCTACTACCTCGCATTCCAGAAGGTCAAGGACTCGGTCGCCGCGATCATTGACGGCAAGCCGGCCGGCGCGCTGACGCGGGGAGCCCACAGGGAGTGGTACCGGGAGCTGTTCGCGCCATCAGTGACGGCCGGCATTCTCAAGGCCAGCGCGCTTGCGGGATATCGCAACCACCCTGTGTATCTGCGCGGCTCGCAGCACGTGCCGCCGCGTGCTGAAGTGGTGGCTGATGGCATGAATGAACTATTCGACCTGCTGGCAGCGGAACAGGAGGCGTCGGTGCGTGCCGTGCTGGGGCACTGGCTTCTGGGATATGTGCACCCCTATCCGGACGGCAACGGGCGCATGGCGAGATTCCTGATGAACGCGATGCTGGCGTCGGGCGGCTATCCCTGGACGGTCGTGAGAGTAGAAGACCGGAAGGCTTATCTGGCAGGGCTGGAAGAGGCGAGCGGCAATATGAATGTGAAGACATTTGCCGCCTTCCTCGCCGAACGCGTGCGATGGTCCATGGAAAAGGCGGCGTGAGGCGGGGTACGGAATGTTTAACTTGCTTGTTTCCGGGAGCGACGAGTGGTGGGAAACTCCGCCCTACACTTCAACGATCCACCGATTCAAAGAATACAGTCAACCGTCCGAGGTTGAGATCGATAGGTTCATGGCCCGCAGACCTGGCTCGCCGAAGTCAAAGCATTGATAGATCCGCTCCACCACACAGCGCGTTGCTATGACCGCGCTCTGAAGGTGCCCACACGAAGTTCGACACTGACAGGTTCGGATGAGATCTTGCAACGCTTGCACCTAATGGGCTTTGGCAGCGGCATATCCCATGTGAAGGCCAGCAGCCGACCTTGGTTTCAGACAACTGGGGTCTGAAGCTCGGATGCGTGGAGTCATCGTCCAGAAATGAAGTGCAAATTGTGCGGCTCACTTGTGCGATGTACAAGTAGGCGTTTGACTTCACCCGTTTCAATGCTTGTTCACATTCGTGTAACAAATCGATGGCTCGCGCCACTTTAAAAATCTTCGCACCCACAGCCAGGTAACGTACGATCGACCTGTTCAGGGATTGCTGTCAGATCTTAATGCCATCCATTCCATCTTGGGCTCAAGCCAAGGGGCAAGCTTTAGAAACCGTGGCAACGCCCTCACTTTGACAATGTTTCGAGCGAGTTCCGCAATACGCGGTCCGAGTGTCACAAATTCCTCGCTGCGGGTGACGAACGTCAACTCGCGGGAAAATCCCGGTCCCGGAAGCGGCATCACCTCGACACCGTCGATGTAGGCAGCGCCCTGGAGCAAGCACAGCGGCGTCGTTATGGCAACACCGACGCCAGTCGCTACCATCGCGACGAGCGAGTCGGAGGTGTCAAATTCGAGCATTCGCGGCGGTTCCAGGCCGAGCCGACGCAGATGCCGCTCAACATGAGTGCCGCTATGCGAGCGCGCACTATGTCGTATGAGGTGATGGCGCGAAAGAATTTCGCGCAGATCGTGGTCCCGGCAATCAGGACCTAGGTCTTTCGGGACCAACAGGAGATAGGGTTCGCGAAACAGCGGATAGCGAACGACATCGTCGAGGCCCTCCATTGGGTCCGAGGTGACGGCAGCGTCGATGGCGTGGCGCATCAGTGCCTCTGTGTGAGAGAACGCCAGCCCCGACCACGCTGTCAGCTGCAGAGCTAGCGCGCCATCCACCAGTTCCTTGACCAGATAGGCTCCGATAGTGCCGGCAAAGGAATCGACCAGACCGAGCCGCAGGTCAAGGCGCTCAGGCATTGCTGCCGCCGACCGCACCGTGTCAACCACTCGGCTGACCCGTTGAACGACCTCTCGGATTTGGACAGCCAGCACACTGCCCGCGGAAGTCGGAACCAACGGCCGGCGGTTGCGATGCAGCAGCTTGGCGCCGATCTCCTTCTCGGCGCGGCCCACGGCTTGGGATACGGCGGACTGGGTCAGACCAAAGCGTGAGCCGGCCGTGCTCATGCTGCCACTCTCAATCGCTGCCGCAGCGATTTCGAGAGTCCGTAGGTCGATGCTGCCCCTCATAAGAATTCTCCCACTATCAACTGGGGTCATATTCTTCATTAATCTCGCTACTTAGTCTAGAAAGCGATTGCGGCCAGCCGCTAATGGCGTCATCCCTGTCTGCGAACGCCGATCCGAGATGGCAACGGAATGAGGCTTTCAAGAACAACAATCAGAACAAGAAGTCGCCCGCGAAGCCATCGCTTCGTAGAGGCCGCAGGGTATTGAACACTCAGGAACGGAGATGATGATGTACGGTTTCAAGACGCTCATATTCGGCCTGGCTCTTGGGCTTGGCACGGCCGTCGCGCACGCCGAGACGCTCGGCTGTGGCGACGATACTTTGTGCAAGATCGAGGCGACGAAGGTCCTAAAGGTCGGCACCAAGGATGACTACAAACCGTGGTCCTATCGGGCGGCGGACGGCAACTTCGTGGGAATGGAAGTCGACTTAGCCAATGCGCTCGGCCAGCTCCTCGGTGCCCAGGTAGAGATCGTCAAGGTCAACTCTGCCAATCGCTTCGAATTCCTCGCCCAGGGCCAGATCGACGTGATGATCGCCTCGGCGACCGATACCGCCGAACGCCGACGGGTGGTCGGCTTCGTCCATCCGAACTACTACTCGTCGGGCTACAACATCTTGCTGCCGAAGAAAGTGACGGCAACGAAGTGGGAAGAAATGGCCGGCCAGACCATCTGCGCCATCCAGGGCGCCTGGTACAACAAACCGGCGCAAGAGAAGTTCAAGATCGAGCTGTTGGCCTTTGCCGGCACTGCGGAGGTCGACAGCGCCTTGCGGCAGGGCCGCTGCATCGGCGTCCTGTCCGACGACAATCTGATCAACGTGCAACTCGCCGACCCAAAATGGGCGGATTATCACATGCCGCTGCCGACCCAGGACGATGCGCCGTGGGGCATTGCCGTCCGGCTGACCGATCTCGACAAGCCGTGGGGCGTTCTGGTCGCCGGCGCTATCGCCAACTGGCACCGTTCCGGAAAGCTTCTTGAACTGGAAAAGGCCAACGGTATCGCGGAATCCGCCTATCTGCGCAAAATGCACGAGGCGCTGAAGGACCATCTGTCCGCAGAGTGAACCGGCAGCCGTTTCGAACACACGCGCCCCTTCAGAAAACCATGTCCCTGTTGGCAATCGTGCTCTTATCAAATGTTACGCGGTTCCCGTGACGGAAACCGGGTACCTCATCGCGGGAGCGGGCAATGCTCGATCTAATCCATCAGTTCGCGCTCAACCTGAAGGCGTCCGGCATCAACCTGACGATCCTCTATGATGCCTTCGATTTCCAACGCTTCGTGTCTGGGCTCGTGACTACCTGCGCTTTAGTGCTCATCTGCACATTCCTCAGTGTGCTGATCGGTGGCGCCGGAGCTGCCGTGCTGGCTCTATCTAGCGGACCGGCGGCAATGCTGGTGCGCGGTTATGTGGCTGTAGTCCGCAACACGCCGCTCTTAGTGCAAATGTATTTCTTCTATTTCGCGGTCGGCAGCCTGATGCCGGTCGGACAGAACGGCATCGGCCTGCCCGTGCCAATGATTGGAAATTTCACCTGGGCAGTGATAGCGCTCTCGCTCTACGCCGGCGCCTTCAACATCGAAACCTTCCGCTCCGGGATCGGTGCCGTGCACGGTTCGTACGAAGAAGCCGCGCTTGCGCTCGGCTATTCGCGCTTCAAGGCGTTTCGCTATGTCGTGGCGCCGCTCGGGCTGCGCTTCTCCTTCGCTTCGCTCGCCAACAATCTGGTCGATCTCACTAAGTCGACGACCGTCGCCTATGCGATCGGCGTGGCGGAACTGCTTTACGTGTCCAACCAGATCTGGTCGGACTCTCTCAATACCTTCGAGATGATGAACGTCATGCTGGCCATCTATCTTCTACTGACCGGAATCGTGGTCTGGCTGATCGGCTTTGTGCAGGCGGCGATGCGCCTGCCCGGCTTCGGCGCGAACTGAACGGAGCGCGCCATGTCCGAAACTTCCATCTTCACCGATATCCTTCGCTGGCTTCCCTTCGTGCTCTGGGGTTTTGGGCTCAATATCCTTATGAGCATTCTGGCCATCGCGCTTGGTACGACAGCAGGTGTGTTCCTGGGGCTTGGCCAGATCTCGCACGCTCGTCTGATCGGCGGTGTCTCGCGCCTCGCCACCCAACTGTTCCGCAACGCACCGTGGCTGGTGTTGCTGTTTTACTGCATCTTCCTGATGCCCTATTCGATCACCATTTCCGGCATGACCCACGAAGTGCCGAGCTGGCTGCGCGCAACGATTGGCTTCAGCGTGCCGGTGGCAGCCAACTTTTCAGAGATTGTGCGCGGCGCGATCGGCTCTGTGCCAAGGGGGCAGTGGGAGGCGGCCGAAGCACTTGGCTATTCCAGGCCCGTCACGCTGTTCCGCATCATCCTGCCGCAATGCATTACGCGCATGCTGCCACCGTGGATGAACCTTTACGCGCTGCTTATCACGGCGACGCCGCTGGCATCGATCGTAGGCGTAGAGGAAGCGCTGTCGCGCACCCAGGCGGCGGTCCAGTCCGAGGCGCAGGGCGGCTTCCTGATCCCGATGTACGCCACCCTGCTGGTGATGTTTTTTCTCTACACCTATCCGATTTCCCGCATCAGCAGCGCACTCGAGCGGCGCTTCCGAACCGTCTGAGGAATTCCCATGCGAACTGCGAGTGAAGATCGCGCACTGGTCTCCTTGAGGGGTGTGCGCAAGGCCTTCGGAAGCTTTCAGGTGTTGCGCGGCGTCGATCTCAGTGTCGCCAAGGGTGAGGTGGCTGCCATCATCGGCCCCTCCGGTTCCGGCAAGTCGACGATCCTTAGGACCATCAACGGCCTGACGCCGGTCGATCAAGGCGCCATTCAGGTCGGCGACATCACGGTCACTGATCCCAATGTCGACAAGGTGGCGCTCAGGCACCGTGTAGGCATGGTGTTCCAGCAGTACAATCTGTTTCCTCACAAGACGGTGCTGGAAAACGTCGCCATGGCGCCGATCCAGGTGCTCAAGGAACCGCGCAAGGAAGTCGAGGAACGGGCGCGCAACCTGCTTGGCGGAATGCGGCTGCCGGAGAAGGCGCTCTCCTATCCGGGCGAACTGTCGGGCGGGCAGCAGCAGCGCGTGGCGATTGCCCGCGCACTTTGCATGCAGCCGGAAGTGATCTTGTTCGACGAAGTGACGGCGGCACTCGATCCCGAAATGGTCAAGGAAGTGCTCAGCGCCGTTCGGAAGGTCGCAGAGGACGGCATGACCTGCATCCTGGTGACCCACGAGATGCGGTTTGCGCGCGAGGCAGCCAACCACATCTATTTCACCGACAAGGGAGTAATCGTCGAACACGGCGAGCCAAAGGCATTTTTTGCCAATCCACAGGATCCACGGACCAAAGAGTTCTTGGATAAAGTCCTCTGAAGTTGCCTCTATCCAGGCCAAGGAAATCGACATGAACGAGACTTCGCCCGGGTCGGCAAGCAGCGCCGGCCAGCGCATTGAGACGGACGCATTGGGCAGCCGACCCATCGACAACGCCCACTATTACGGCATCCAGACGGTGCGCGCGCGAGAGAACTTTTCGATCTCGGGCAGGACGATCGCCGACATTCCAGGCTTCACAGAGAGCGTTATCCGCATCAAACAGGCAGCCGCGCTGGCCAATCTGGCGGCTGGTGGGCTGCCCAAGGAGATCGCCGAGGCGATTGTCGCGGCCGGCGACCATTGTCTGGAAAACTTCGAGCAGTCGGAATTCTGCGTCGACATCTACCATGGCGGCGGCGGCACGGCCGCCAACATGAACGTCAATGAGGTTCTGGCGAACCGGGCCAACGAGGCGCTGACGGGCCGCAAGGGTTATGACCGCGTGCATCCCAATACGGATGTGAACATGGCGCAATCGACCAACGACGTCATCCCATCGGCCATGAAACTCGCCGTGCACGGATTGTTGACACAGCTTGAGGGCACCGTGTCCGGCCTGATTGAGGCGCTGGTCGTCAAGGAGGCCGAGTTCGCCGGTGTGATAAAACTCTCGCGAACCTGTTTTCAGGATGCGTTACCGATCACTCTCGGCCAGCAGTTGTCGGGCTACCGGCATGGCTTCCAACGCGCCCTGCACGAACTGGGGATCATGAGGAAGAAGTGCCTGCGCCTGCCACTCGGCGCGACCGCCGTCGGCACCGAATTCGGCGCGCTCGCCGGCTACAAGACGAGGGTGTACGCCGAGCTCGGCCGCATTACCGGCCTCGCGTTGAAGCCGGACGAGAACTTCTTCGACGGGCTGCAGAATGCCGACCAATGGGTATCGATCTCCGGCGCGCTGAAATCGCTGGCACTATCGATTGCGAAGATGTGCGCCGATCTGCGGCTGATGTCATCGGGTCCGCGCGCCGGCTTTTCCGAGATCACGCTGCCTGCGGTGCAGCCCGGCTCTTCGATCATGCCCGGCAAGATCAACCCGGTCATTCCGGAGATGGCTATCCAGGTCCATTTCCGCGTCCTCGGCAACGACGCCACCGTCACGCGCGCCTGCGAAGGCGAACTCGACCTCAATGTTTGGGAGTCGATCATCCTGAACGCCGTTACCGAGTCGATCGTGTTGCTCGACCGGACGATCCCTTTGCTCATTTCGAAGTGCATCGCCGGGCTGACGGCCAACGAGGCGACATGCCGCGATGCTGCAGAGGGATCGCTGGCATTGTCCACGGCGATCGCGGCGATCTTCGACTATCCGAAGGCCGGATCGGTGGCGCGATTCGCCGCCCAGCGGGGGCTCAGAATTAAGGATGCGGCGGTTCAGATGGCCCTTCTGTCATGGCAAGAGGCGGAGGAGCTTTTTGAGGTCTCGCTTTTTGCCGATCCTTTGCGCTATCAAACGGTGATCCAGAAATATCGCCTCCTGGCGCAGCAACACGCGCTCGGCGACTCTTCCGACGGAACCACCGGCAGCACATGGTAACAACAGTACCCGAGGTGGCATTCGTCGGAACCGGTGGCACCATCGCCTCAATCGGCAGGGATGCTTTCGATGTCCTGGATTACGGAAGCAACGACAATAGACTGCATGCCGACGACATCATCGCGGCGCTGCCGACGTTGGGCGGTTTGGCTTTCGTAACGCCTGTTCGTTTCAAGAACATCGAGAGCACCGCAGTAACATCCGACGATTGGCGGGATCTGGCGTTGCTCTGCGCCAGGCTCGCCGAAAACAACCCAAAGCTCGCTGGCATTGTCATCGGCCACGGCACCGCAACGCTGGAGGAAACCGCCTACTGCCTCTCGCTGACGCTTAAGCTGAAAATTCCCGTGGTTGTCGTTGGGTCGCAGCGGCCGCTGAATGGAATGTCGTCGGATGCGCAGGCGAACCTGGTGAGCGCGATCAGGGTTGCAGCGTCGCCCGATTCAAACGGCCGCGGCGTGCTGGTCGTATTGAATGACGAAATCCATGCGGCACGAGACGTGAGCAAACGGTCGACTTTCCGCTTGCATGCCTTTCAATCCGCGGATTTTGGCATGCTCGGTCAAGTCGACGGCGAGATGGTTCGCTACTATCGCCGAACGGAGCGATTGCATACCGTCAAGAGTGAGTTTTCGATTGCAGACATCGAGGCAATGCCGCGCGTCGACGTCGCTTACAGCTACGCGGGTTCGGACGGAACGGCAATCCGCGCCTTCACGGCTGCCGGCGCGAAAGGCATCGTGCTTGCCGGCTTCGGGCCGGGTATGGGCACTCCAGGGGAAGTCACGGCACTTAAGGAAGCAATTTCGAAGGGTGTCGTGGCCCTACAATCATCTCGCGTCGGAAGCGGCGGGGCACTGGACAGCGCCAGGCATCGCTCGATGGGGATATTTGCGGCGGATAACCTGCCGCCACAGAAGGCGCGAATTCTGCTTGGCCTCGCGCTTGCAAGGACGCAAGACCAAGCCAAACTTAAGAGGATATTCGCTACATATTGACATTAGCCACGCATCATTTCTGTCGGGCAGGGTCCAAGCCGCTGCGAGCGTTTTAAGGATTGAACCAAGCCGCGAACGCGGCATTTGGCGGATCGGTTTGCAGGTGACGCTTCTGTTTTGAAGGATTGCGGCTGTTGAAGCGCAATCTCGAGAACAGGAGCAAGGGCGCGTCGTCTCGGTCGGCGTCATCATTGCCGTCGGGGTCGACACTGACGGCCGGCGCGAGGTGCTGGGCATGGAGATCGGCGCCTCCGAGGCCGAGCCGATCTGGACCGAGTTCCTGCGCAAGCTCACCCGACGTGGCCTCAGAGGCGTCAAGCTCGTCATCTCCGACGCGCACGAGGGCATCAAGGCAGTCGTCACCAAGGTGCTGTGCGCGAATTGGCAACGCTGCCCGAGTCCACTTCATGAGGAACGTGCTGGCCCATGCCCGAAAGAGCGGGCGCCGTGTCGTCTCGGCCTTCATCGCCACCACCTTCGCCCAGGAAACGCCGGAGGCCGCCAGCCCCCAATGGCGTCGCCGACCAGATCCAGCCCAAGATGCCCAAGCTCGCCACCATCATGGACGACGCCGAGCCCGATGTGCTGGCCTACGTGACCTTCCCCAGGAGCACCGCGCCAAGCTCCAAAGCCCGCATCGAAAGCCCAGCGAGCCGGTCATCAAGATCCAGCCGATCAAACCCGAATCCTCGGCCGCAATGGATGCAATCGCGGTTATCATTGCCACCGGGCTGAGACTGTCTTCGGAAGGGACGAACGCGCGTAAATTTGCTTGCTGGAGCTTTTCGCCGCCGGACGCCACCGTCAGCCCTTGCCCGAATCGTGGTAGCGTAGCATGCGAAATCCACCTAGACCCTCCAACAATAAACCCTTCCAGGTCCCCTTTTGATACCCGTTGTCAGATCTCCGAGTCCACGGTAGTGTACACGATATGTTCCACAGGAAGTGTGCTCCATGAGGTCTCCGGTTCGCCAGGTCGGAAGACCACGAAAAGCCGTCGCAGCGTACGCCGGAGTGACGGATGCCCCCCTGAGCCTGCAAAACGGACGGGTGATGGCGCGCGCCTGGAGCGATCAGTTGGACATTCGGCGGCGACAACCAGCAGCTTGGTCTTTCATCGCCAAGACCGTTGAGGCCTATGTCGAGGCCTCTGGAGAGGTGATCGGCTGGTCGCTTCCGATCGCACCGCTCACGGTCGCATTGACCTACTCGCTTGACACTTCGGCGACCGAGTTGGCCAAAACGTTGGGCAGAGCCGCTGCCATGCTGCCGATCGAGGAGGCCTGCTATCAGCTGAGTGCCTGCTACACCGCCATGTTGCCCCAGGAAGTGCGCACCGCCTGGGGAGCCTATTACACTCCACCAGCGCTCACCGACCGGCTCTTGCAGCTCGCGAAGGAGGCCGGCGTCGACTGGCAGACCGCACGAATCCTGGATCCAGCATGCGGCGGCGGGGCGTTCCTACTGCCCGTGGCGATGCGTATGCGCAGCGCCCTCCCTCAAGCTAGCGCCACGGAGCTGATCGAGCACTTCGGCGCCCATTTGCAGGGCTTTGAAATAGACCCGTTCGCGGCTTGGCTGACCCAAGCCTGGCTGGAGATCGCCTTTGCCGACGAGTTGAAGGCCACCGGCCGTCGCTTCCCTTCCGTTGTAAAAGTCTGCGACAGCTTGACCGAGACGGTTTCCGGTAAGCGCTTTGATCTGGTAGTCGGCAACCCGCCTTACGGCCGCATCAAGCTTGCAGCACGGCAACGGGAGCATTACGGCCGCAGCCTTTACGGTCACGCCAATCTCTATGGCCTTTTCACTGACTTGGCGCTGCGCTGGACACGGGTTGGCGGCGTCATCGCCTACGTGACGCCGACCGGTTTCCTCGCGGGCGAGTACTTCAAGGCACTACGTGGGCTGCTGTCCAAGGAAGCGCCGCCGCGGGCGGTGGACTTCGTGACCGCCCGCAAAGGGGTATTTGAAGACGTCCTCCAGGAAACGATGCTGGCCACGTACAAACGTGGCGCCAAAGTGGCGCCGACGGTGGTCCACTATCTGTCTGTCAACGGAACTGCCCAGGTCACGCATGCCGGCGGGTTCAGCCTACCAAGCGAGCGCACAGATCCTTGGTTGGCGCCAAGAAATCCTTCAGATGAGGGACTGGTGAAGTCGCTGGAGCGGATGCCGACGCGGCTATCCGATTGGGGTTACAAGGTGTCGACAGGTCCGATGGTGTGGAACCGATTTAAGGGCCAGTTCCGCAATCGGCCCGGCAAAGATACCTTGCCCGTGATTTGGGCCGAAGCCGTTACTTTCGACGGGCGCTTCATATTCCGGGCGGACAAGCGGAACCATGAACCGCATTTCCGGCCATCGGCCGGAGATGAGTGGTTGAAAGTGTCGGAGCCCTGCGTCCTGCTGCAGCGCACCACCGCCAAGGAGCAGGCACGCCGGTTGATTGCGGCTGAACTGCCCGCCGACTTTATCAAGACGCACGGCAGCGTGATCGTCGAAAACCATCTCAACATGGTCAAGCCGCGCGTCAAAAGCCCAAAGGTTTCGACGGCGGTCATCGCCGCTGTCTTGAATTCGGGGATTGTTGACCGGGTGTTCCGCTGTATCAGCGGCAGCGTGGCGGTTTCAGCATTCGAGCTTGAGGCGCTACCTCTTCCTTCTCCTGATGAATTGGCGGAATTGACAAAAATGGTCTACCGGCAAGCGCGCCAACCCGAAATCGACGCGCACATTGAAATGCTATACCTGAGCCGATCGGCCGCATGAGCACCCTGCCAGGTCTTCTTTCGTGGGAATCCGTGCAGGAGAGGCTCAAAGCCATTTTTCCGGAAGGCACTCCCCATCGCGGCTATCTGACGCGAGATCTAGCCGCCAGTACGGTGTTCGTGGCCCTCTATATTGGAGCCGTCGAGGGAAGTGGCATTTGGCTCGGGCCAAAACATGTTTACCGGTTCAGCGATGATCAAGCGGATATGGTCTCCGACGATCAACGCATGGGGTACGCCTCGCAGGTCATGAAGGCCGGAGGTCGTGCGCCAGGAACGCAATGGTATCAGGACACCACGCGCGAACCGATCCGGGACGAAACCCTTCGGGAGGCCCTCGTGGTCGTGGGTGCCGCTATCGAGCGGCAGGATATACCGACGACCTCCAGCAAGCCGCGTTACGCGCTGCAGGCCGGGTTCGCCGAGTTGTTCGACCCAAATCTGGTCGGCGAAAAACTGGACTCTGCGACCGGCGCTTGGCAGAGCAAAACCTTGAACAAGGGGGCGCTTGCCCGCATCGCCATTGTCCGTGGCGGCGCGGGATCGGCCGGCGACAGTCTAAGCGTGACGTTCCCCAACGGTGAAACCCGGCGGATGAAGCCTGGACCGAGTTCGGAAATCACAAAGGCCGTCATCGAGGTCTTTGCGCCCCGCTTCATGGGGGAGCCTGCGATTCTGTTTGTCAGCGAAAGCGGCAACAAGGTTGTTTCTCGCGACGACGCCCTCGCGAAATCAGTTGGGCTGACGATCAAGGCGGATAAGGATCTTCCCGACATTATCCTCGTGGACCTGGCGCCCGAGCATCCCCTTTTGGTATTCGCGGAGGTCGTGGCAACCGATGGTCCTATCAATGCCAGGCGGAAAAAAGCCCTGGAGGACCTAGCGAACGACGCGGGATTTCCGCTGGAACATGTCGCCTTCCTGACCGCCTATCTCGACCGCAGCCGCCCCTCGTTCAAGAAGACGGTGGATTCCCTGGCATGGGGAAGCTTTGCGTGGTTCTCCGCAGAGCCGGATCATCTGATGGAGCTTAGTGACGGGAAGCGCTCGCGGCTGATTTAGGCTGTGTCATGGGCTATGCGATCAACTGGTCGAAGACTATGGCGCGTTTCATCTTCGCTTTCTCGGTCCCCGCTGGTTTTCTTGGCATTAGGATGTCACCTCCTCCTGCTGGAACCGATCCCCCTTGGTGGCTACTGCCTCAGAATGTCCCAGGACAGCAGCACTGTCATGCTAGTCTAGACCTTAACAGAAACGTGCAACACCCTGGCGCAAGCCTTGTTGCTGCCCGGGCCATGGACCTTGGCCTTGGCTTCTGCGAAGTCGTGGCGCGCCAAAAGGCCTCGCGCATGGGCGGATTGGGCATGATCACTTTACCGTTGAGGCCATCGAGCGGCGGCAACCCTTTTCCGGGTCAGGCAAGCTTTGCTGTGCCGGCAGTCACCCCAGCGGCCATTCCGTCCGCCATTTGCCGTCGAGGCCCTGGACCAAGACCTCCTTGACGTGTCCTTGCGCAGCTGTGGCAGACGCAGCTTTGATCGCGGTTAACAGCGCGGCCGAAAATTCTCGCGTAGCGATATCGAGACACTGATCCGCATTTGTCGGAAGCTTTAGCGAACTGTCGCTCAATGTCCTCTAAAAGCTATTCAGGGTATCGTATGGTCACCTTCGAACTGCTGGCGACAACGGGCGACAGCACCGGCAGCATGCTTCGGCGACCCTTCACTCTCATCTGGATTGGGCAACGGCGCTTCGTCGGGAAGTTGGTCCGGATCAGGTTCCCTGATCGGTTTAGGCTTCCAGCTCGGCGCGGGCATGGGCGCGTCTCGGTTTGGTTCGGATTCGGGTGGGCGAGGCATCGAAATCATCTCCCATTCGCTTTACACGTGGCGTTAACGGCGCTCGCCGCGGCTGAGCCCACCTCGGAAGCCTCCGAGACGGGCTCATAATCGATCTGGCTGGCCGGTCAGCGGTTCTTGTGGCTCTGCTCACCGGCCTTGACGTGTTGCTCATGCGTGCCACCACGCGTGCCGCTGCCCTGCTGACGCTCGTCGGCAGCGTGTTGCTGGCGATGCTTGTCATCCATGTTCTTGTGGCTCTGCTGTCCAGCCTTCACATGCTGCTCATGGGTACCGCCTTGATTGGCTTGATTGACCATCCTTCTTCTCCGTTTCCACCGATACGAGACGATCAGTCGCCTCGGAAGGGAAAGGGCTTCGCCGCTAGCCAGTTCCCTCACAAAATATTTCGTGAAGCTTGGCTGGCCCTTGCAAAGCCAAGCTGCCTCCAAGCAGGATCTTCGGTGCACGTCCGGACGCCGATTGCGAACGATCGGGTCATTAACTCGACGCCTCGATACCGCGAGGCGATCGAAAAGATTCGTCGCAGCGAGCATGATGCGCGCTCGACGGCGATCGCCATCGGCCTTTCCGAGGCACGTCGCGCTAGGGTTGACCTGCCGCCGCCAAAAAGAGGCAAGGTTAAGAAGAGTACACGCAAGGCGCCGAATACGAGTACGAGGTCGGACAGGGCGAGCGCACGCCAAGGCATCGCCCGAAGGTCTCCAAGGCTGTGTCCGAGGTCCTTGAGCATGAGCCGAGGAACACTGCATCGCGTGATGCTCTCTCACGGCGGACCAAAAGCGCTGCATCACACCGGGAGGCGGAAGGACGCTCGACTGCGGCGAAGAAGGCGGGCGAGACGAAGTGCGCATCGGTCGCTCGGCCGCGGCTCGGAAGGCTGCCGAAACGCGTGCGCGGAAGACTTAGCGGGAAGCAGCGAATGGGTTCGAACACGTCACGGACACCCTTCCGCTTTCCCGGAGCTTGGCGGCGGTCCGGCGTGAGCCCGCCATATGGATGGCGGCGACCAGGCCAATTGCGCGTCGATGCATTCTCCCTGTTGCAATGTCTCGCGCGCTTTATTAGCCCACAAATTGCTAATCGCATGCCTCAAGCCTATGCTGTTGGCATCGGCCGCCGGTCATATCGGATGCGGCTGACAGTAAGAGGTACGCGCTCTTGCCCGTTAGGGGGAGAAGAGCCATGCCTCAATTTTGCAAACTCTATCTCCAGAGGATTTTGCGCTTTTACAGCCATCGATGCATCACGTCGAACTGGCCATCAAAGCCCGGCTGGAAGATTCCTATCAGCCTATCGAGCACGTGTATTTTCCGGAGACGGGTATCGCGTCGGTGGTCGCCACGATGACCGGAGGCCGGCAGAGCGAGGTTGGCATCCTCGGCCAAGAAGGTATGACGGGAGTCGCGGTCATTCTCGGGCAAGACAAGTCTCCCAACGAAACCTATATCCAAGTCGCCGGCAATGGCTGGTGCCTGCCGGTTGAAAACCTTCGCGCCGCAATTGCACAAAGCCAAACCCTCCGAGATTCGCTGCTTCGCTATGCCCATGCATTCCTGGTGCAGTCGTCCCGAACGGCGCTGGTGAACGGACATTCGAAAATCGAGGAACGACTGGCCCGGTGGCTGCTGATGGTCCACGATCGGACTGAGGGAAAAATCTACCTGACACATGAATTTCTGGCGACCATGCTTGGCGCTCGGCGTCCCGGCGTAACAACAGCCCTGCAAATGCTTGAATATCGGGGACTGGTTCACGCCAAGCGCGGCGAGATCACGATTGTCGACCGCGCCGGCATGATAAAACTCACACACGGAGCCTATGGGGAGGAGGAGCAACGTCACTTCGGCACAGCCTCCAGCTGATTGTCCGCAATCGGAGATAGGATTGGAGCCCGCAAAAAAAATACTCTGTAAAATCGCGTTGGTTTGGGTTCAGGGAGGAAACTCTGGATGACCGGCACGTGGCGCGCCATCACAGTTGCGGCCGAGGCTTATGTTCGTTCCAGAAGCAGCGCCGGATTCTTTTCCATCGCACAGGCAATCCGCGCCATCCGAACATTAATGCCGGCATGCCAGGCTTCCGACAGAATTACGAAGCACTGGCCACGCTGCGGCGGATAAATAGGTAAACGTGTACGTCGGCGAACATCCGCGGGCCTGAAGAGGGTCGTCGGCGGTTCTCTCGTGAGAGCGAAGATGGAAGAGAAGTAGAACTTTCGTATGCTTTATTTGCACACGATCTCTCATAACTACTTGATTTTCTTCACTTACCTGCTCCATCCATCATCGGGCACTCCCGACGGATGACCGTAGGCGATGCGCGCCAGATGACTGCCGCCCGGCAGAAAAAGCACGAGCGGGGCGGTCGAAGCGTCGATCCGCTCACATAAAAGAAACTGATGGCCTGACGCGGAAACCAGGCGCCCGCCGGGCCAGAGATCGGACATGGAATCTCTCAGCAGACGCCATGCATCTGTTTCAGTTCGGCGGCATCGATCACCACGACACCATCGGCATCGGCCGCTACCCAGTCTCCCGGTGCGATCGTGGCTCCTGCAATATCGAGGATGACGTTACCCTCCCCTGCTCCCTGCTTGCGCGGCTTGCGCGGGCAGGTGCCGAGGGCAGCTAACCCGACATTGACGGCATGAAGCGCCTGCGCATCGCGGATCAGGCCATTCACGATCACGCCAGCCCAGCCGTTCTCCAGCACCAGCGCGGCGAAGTGGTCGCCGAAGACCGCGTGCTGCCGCGAGCCCCGATTGTCGATCACCAGCAATCGGCCCTCGCCTTTTTGCTCCAGGAGCCGGCGGATCAGCGCCGTATCGTCTTGGGCAGCGAAGGTGGCGGCAGGCCCCTGAAAAGAGGCTTTGCCGCCGAAGCTCCGCCACGGCAGATCGACGATCCGCGCGCGCTCCGCGAAAAGATCGCAAAGATCGGCGGTCGCCGAAGGAAAGCGGATGACGGGTGCGGTCATTGCGGTCGCTCTCCGTCGGTCGTCACGTGCCAGAGAATACGTTCCTCGAGTGCATCGAAAGCCTCTCGCCGGTGCAGCGAAAATCGATTGTCGAAGAGCATCAGGTCGTCCGGCTCGATGCTGTCTCCCCAATAGCTGTCGAACCGTTCGATGATGCTCCACAGAACGTTCGAGAGCTTTTCGCTCTCTTGCGCCGAAAGACCCTCGATCAGGCATCCACGCTGGCGTGGAGGAAATAGCGAGAGCCGGCCCGTCGCCAGGTCGCGGCGCACCAGCGGGTGCTTCGGGCCAATATGGCGGCGGTCGGCTCCCTCCGGCAAGGCCTGGATGTCCGCGGCATATTCCGTTGCGTACGAGGATTCTGAATAATGAATGGCCTTGAGGGGGGCGATGAAATCCGACAGAACCTTGGGCAGGCTGTCGTAAACGGCCTGCAGGTCCATGAAATAGGTCTTGGGCGGGTGGCGGGTGGGCGCCTTGCGACCGTAGAGGAAGGTCAGCGCCGTCGGCGTATCGAGATAGCTGCCGTCGGTATGCCAGGCATTTTCCGACGAACCGCCGTCGCCGAGGACCGTTCCGTCGCGCGACACATTCGACACCACCTTGATCTGCGGGTGCTCCGGGATGTGAACCGTACCAGCAGAATTGGCGCGTCGCAGCGACCGGATCGGTCCGAAACGGCCCGCGAGCCGAACGAGCTCGCCGGGGCCGAGCTGCTGGCCGCGGAAACGCAGCACCTTGTGGGCCGCAACGAGGCCTTTGATCTGTTCGATACGGTTGTCATTGTCGTTCAAGAGCTCGTTCAGGTCGATCCCTGTGACATCGGCCCCCAGCATGGGGGAAAGAGGTTTTGCGGTCTGCACTTTTATCTCCAGTTGGGTTGCCTGCGGGAAGCGGCGTCGTCGTTTTCGATCTCAAACATAGACAACTATGTTTGTCAACGCGGTCAATACGACTTTGTTGGGAGTCCGGAGGTGCTGAGCGGAAAATCAGTAGTCGAGGATAAATTCGACGCGGCTACCGCAATAGGACGTCACGCCATAGAAAATCGGCATGTCGCTGTCGCTGATATTGAGGATCTCCAACTGGAAAACCGGGTCCTGCGCCGCCATCTTCAGGTAACGGGCCTCTTCCGCATCCGGCAAGCGGCATTTGATCCGTGCGGTCTTGCGGCGGAAACTCTTCACGCCCAGTTCGCCAATCAGTTCGGATAGCGAAATTTGCGAACTCTGGCCGACCGGTATGCGGGCAAAGGCTGCTTCCACTTTCGGAAACCGCTCGACGGGAAAATGCAGCCGGGCGAGGTGAACCGGGATGCCGTCGGCCTCGCCGAGCATCGCCGCTGTCAGGATCGGCGAACCGGCCTTGATCTGCAACTGCAAGGCGATGGCCGTCGGGGCGCCATAGATGATCGTGGAGAGGATACGCCGGCTCGGCACGCGCATGTTGTCGAGCAAGTTCTGTTCGAAATAGGTCTGCGATCCGAATCGATAGGCGATGGCATCCTCGACGACGAACGTGCCTCTGCCGCGCTCGGAGCGTACGAGGCCCTGCCCCTGCAGATGTGAAAGGGCACGCCTTACCGTATGTCGATTGACCCCGAAACGCGTGGCGAGCTCGACATCGCCGGGCAGGCGTCCGCCAGGCGTCAAAATCCCCTTTTCAATTTCTTCGACAAGCGTGTCGCTTATATTTTGCCAGATCGCCATTCCATTCCCCGTCCATCTCGTCTGGCCCACCGCAACGCTGCCGTCAAGCAAGGGATGACCGTGTTTTGGTCATGCAGGCGTCACACAATTCTCCTACTAACATAGTTGTCTATATTTGAAATTCCAGCTAGCCGCTTTCCTCGATAATTCGCCATTTCACCACCACGAAAAGGGACGTCATGACCACGAGACGAGAAATGCTGCTCACCGGCTTTGCAGGGCTTGGCATGCTCGCAATGCCTCAGACCCCTGCTGTCGCAGCCGCGAAGACGACGCTGCAAGTCGCCTATTCGCCGGCCAACCTCTCTGCCATGTACGAGGCGGTCGCCAAGGCCTTCACAGAAGAAAATCCCGACATCACGGTGACCGCCCGCGGCTTTGCCACCTATAACGATCTCATGCAGGACAACCTGCGTGGACAGATCACTGGCGGCCTGCCGGACGTCTCCCATGACGGACTCAACCTCATTCGAGTCTACGCGGACCGCAAGTTCGCCGTGCCGCTCGACGACTATATCGCCCGCGAGAACAACTGGAACGCGGCGGGGTATCCGGCCGCCGTCCAGCGTATCGGCAGCATCGGGGGCAAGACTTTTGCGATCCCATTCGCGGTCTCCACGCCGACGATCTTCTTCAACCTCGATCTCGTCAACCGTGCCGGCGGCAATCCCGACAGATTGCCCACTGACTGGCCAGAGATCAACGCGCTTGCGAAGGCAATCGAGGGTTTAAAAGGCAATATTTCCGGCATCTACTACGACTACGCGGCAAGCGGTGCCTTCGCCTTTGAGACCCTGCTGTTCAGCCGTGGCGGTACCATGATGAGCGCCGGCGAAAAGAAACTGCTGATCGACAATCGCGATGGCGGGTGGACGATGGACATGCTGCGCAAGTTCGGGGAAGCGGGTCAGTTGGACATGTCGCGTGACAATGCCCGCCAGGCTTTCGTAGCCGGCACGCTCGGCATCTATCAGAATACCAGCAGCAATCTCGGCAATTTCGACAAGTCGATCGGCGATCGCTTCGCCTATGCAATGGTTCCGGTGCCTCTCTATGAGGGCGGGCGGGCGCCGGCGGCCGGCAACGGCATGGTGATGTTCAGCAAGAAGGACGACCAACGCGATGCCGCCTGGAAATATATTAAGTTCGCCTCCGGCCCGAAGGGGCAGGCGATCATGGCCAAGATGAGCGGCTACGTGCCAGTGAACGACCGGGTGCTGGAGAACGCCGAAATGAAAGCGTTTTACGCCTCGCACCCGAATTATGCGGTAGCGCTCACGCAAATCAAGGACCTCACCGGCTGGTACCTTTTCCCTGGCGAAAACGGCGCGAAGGCCAACGAGGCCTTGACGGTTGCCATGGGCGCTGTCGTGACGCTGAAGAAGACGCCAGACGAAGCACTCTCGGACGTCACCACCCATATTCGCAAGCTGATCGGCATCTGAATGATCGGAGCGGCGGGGGCCCAAATCCGCTGCCGCTCAATTGAACATCATGATGACCATTGACCTGACCCGTACGGTCGCACCAAGGACTCCCCTCCTCCAATCGATCGTATCCGAGGCACTCGGCCGTCTGATGCGAAGAAAGGATCTCGCCGAGGCCCTGCGCCTTCACCATTTCCACGGGACGGACAGCGAGCGCGATATCGCTGCTCGCTGGGTCGGGCGACGCCTCGACTTGCTTTCACCGGAAAGGCTGCTTCTGACGAGCGGAACGCAGATCACGTTACAGATCCTGTTCGCAGCCCTGGCGACGGAAGGCCGGCCGATCTTGTCGGAGGCCCTGTCCTACACGCCTGTGGAACAAATCAGCTCCCGCCTCGATCTGAGGAATATCGGCGTGAGCATTGATGATGAGGGGCTAATCCCCGAGGCGTTCAACGACGCTTGCCGCCGCCATGGACCTGCGCTTGTTTATTGCAATCCAACACTCCACAACCCGACCACCTCTGTCATGCCACTGGAGCGGAGGCAGGCGATCGCCGAAATCGCCCGCCGTCACAATGTGACAATCATCGAAGACGACGTCCATGGAATGCTCGACGATGTGGGCCTGCCCCCGCTCTCCGCGCTTGCGCCGGAACGCTCGTGGTATCTGCAGACGCTCAGCAAGACAGTCGGCCTCGGCCTGCGGGAAACCATTCTGGTGTGTCCAGATCCGGTTGCCGCACAGAAGCTGATCGCCTCCGCGCCCGTTTTTTCCGGCTGGTTCGTTCCCGCTCTTTCGGCCATGCTGCTCGCAGATCTCATGGAAGGTGGAGAGATCGACCTGATCGTGCGCGACGTGGGCGAAGAAATTCGCCGCCGCCAGTATATCGCCGCGTCCATACTGGGGCACGTGCCAGGTCTCAGGACAAAGCGCACCGCAATGAACGTCTGGCTGCCACTCTCCCCTGGCCGGTCGATGGACGACGTCGTGCTTCAAGCCGAGAAGCATGGCGTGTGCATTCGCCACAGCCGCTTCTATGCTACGCGCGATCGTCCTGTCCTGCCTCATGCTGTCAGGCTATCCGTTACTGCGCCGGACAGTTCCGAGGACCTGGCTCGTGGCCTTGAGATCGTCAAGGGTCTGTGCGGGTAGGCGGCGCCTGCGGGGGGATCGGCAAAGGGGTCGTTCCAGGCCGATGCCGCACCGGAGGCGACGTCGAGCCGCCCGTGGTCACTCTGGGCTAACCCGGAGCACCGCGAGTCCCCATCGCAGGTCGGCAGCCGCAAATCCGTGCTGCTGCGCTAATAGGCGGTGAGGAACGCGGGCCATGGACGGTTTAGAAACGTCCAACAATCCTGTCTCTCAACATCTTTGGTTTTGTCATCGTTCTTCTTTCCCTGATCTTTTCGGTCGCTTGGGACCAGGCGCAGTCCGCTTGATATGTAAGGGCCGCACCGGAGCTCGATTAGCCGCAGAAGTCAGGATCGTAAAGCGAGGACGAAAGCCGTTCCGGGCCATTGGCTCTGATGACAAGCTGATGCTCCAGCTTGACACCCTCCCCTCCGCTCTTCAGTCCGGCGAAGGTGCCCACGCACAGAACCATACCTTCTTCGACGTGTCCCTGATGGATCGATCCGCTGGCAAAGCCAGGTCGGCGTCCGATCGCGGGATATTCGCCCGTGCTCATTCCGTTGCCGTGCGAAACGCGGTGCCACTGGTGGTATTCATCGGGAAGATGGCATGCCTTTTCGATGATCTCGGAAAAGGAGACACCGACCTGAAGCAGCTCCGTGTTGAACATGATCTGATCAAGGGCTCGCCGGTACAGGTCCTTCTGCGTTGCATCGGGCTGCCTCCCGCAGACGAAGGCCCGAGAAAGATCTGCACCATAACCGAGCGGGCCGATGAGATCGCAGTCAAACGTCACCATTTCGCCTGCCTGGATTTCCTTGTGGCTTGCCTCCTGATGCCAGGGGTTTGTCCTTGGGCCGGAGGTGAGCAGGCGGGTCTCGATGTATTCTCCCCCCAGTTCGATATTGGTCTGATGAAACACGGACCATAGAGACAGCTCGCTGATCCCGGGCCGCAGTTCCTGCCTGATGCGTCCTATCCCCGCCTCGCAGACGTCGATCGCCATTCGCGTCGCCGTCACCTCGTCTTCCGACTTGATGCTACGCGCATGCTCCATAAGTTTCTGCGCGTCGTCGGTAGGCATCAGACCGCTCTCTTCGAGCGCGATCAGGCCTTGTTGATCAATACGATCAATGCTGATACGTGCCCGGGAGCGCGCCACGATTTCCGCCACCTCGCCCGCGAAGCTTCTGACGTGGGTCGCGGCTTCCGGTCCTGCGTAGTAGAAGAACCACGGTTGAGCTGTCCGCACCTCGTCGACGATCGGCAGGCCGGCGGCATGATGGACCCGGCGGCCCATCTCGAACAGGATGACGCGGCCCGTGCGTAGGACGAGACAATACCGGCCAGGGTGGCGCATCGTCCAAATCTGCATGTTCCGGGCACCGGTCGCGTAGCGGATGTTGACGGGATCGAAGAGCAGAACCGCGTCGCAATCTGTGGCGTCCATGGCTGCCTGGATTCGGGCGATGCGATAGCGGTGGAGTCGCTCGACATCCAGCTCGTAACTCTTCTCCGCGAGACCGTACTTTTTCAGAACGCTCGCGGGAGGAAAGGCATCGGCGACAGAGGACGACCCAGCTTCCAAGGTCCAAGCGGTATTGTTTTTATAATCGACCTCTGGCCGACCTGCTTCGACAAGCGCATCGTGCGACATTCAGTATTCCTACAATGTTCAGGATGGAGAGCGGTTCAGCGAACGCTCCCGGAGATATCGGCGGTTCACTCGATCAGAGCGCGAGTATCCTTCGCCATGCCAGCCAAAGCGACATCGGGAGCCAGCACGCCAGTGTAGACCTTCTGCATATAGTCGATAATGAGTTGATGAATCTTCAGACCGTTCGGACCGGGAAAGCTTGGCCAAGCAGTTGCGTTCTTCACGCTTTGCGCCGCGACTTTCAGTTCCGGGCGCTGGTCGTAATAGTCGCCGAGCTTGTCGGCTTGCTTCATCGCCGTTTCGTTGAACGGTAGGAAGCCCGTCATCCTGCCGACGTCGGTCTGGCCGTCGACTGACGCGGCATATTTCATGTAATCCCATGCGAGCTTCTGCTTTCCGCTATCCTTGGCAGTCAGAACGCCCGCCATTCCAGAGGCAGGAACCTTGCCATCGCTGGATATCGGGAACGGAACCACCAGCAGGTCGAACTTCCCGTTAGCCGCCCTCTTGTATGCGGCAAGGCCGCTCGAGGAGTCGACAAGGATGCCCAAAGTTCCAGCATTGAAGGATTGCCGCTGCTGGGCTTTCGTAAGGTCTATATGAGCGCGGGCTGCACCGATATCGGCGACGATTTGAAGCGCTCTGAGACCAGCATCGGAATCGAAAGCGATATCCTTCCCGTCCGGGGTGAGGATCTTGCCACCCTGGCTTAAGACCAGCGTCATGAAGCTCCAGCTCGACGACGCCTCGTAGTTCAACGCGATACCGCCACTTTGACTGTGGATCCTTTTAGCCAAGGCAATAATTTCCGGCCAAGTTGTAGGAAGATGGCCGGGATCGCCGCCGGCCTGCTCGACCAGCTTCTTGTTGAAGATGACAACCATGTAGGACGCGCTAAAGGGAATGCCGTAGGACACGCCTTTGCATTTGGCGACATCCAGTGCGGAATCCGGCATTCCGAGTGTCTTCCAGTCTGGATCCGCATTAATGATCGGGTCGAGTGGCCTGGGAATACCGCGTTCTGCGAGGAAGCAGATATCCGAGATGCCGTAGTAGCCGACATCCGGAAGGATGCCGATGATGGACCCGCGCAGGGTCGATGCC
Organism: Mesorhizobium sp. B4-1-4; assembly: GCF_006439395.2. NCBI lineage: Bacteria > Pseudomonadati > Pseudomonadota > Alphaproteobacteria > Hyphomicrobiales > Phyllobacteriaceae > Mesorhizobium > Mesorhizobium sp. B4-1-4. The sequence continues at coordinate 168,529 of NZ_CP083950.1, read as the reverse complement.
ATGGCATCGGGATACTCGAGCGTCGGCTCGAACTTTACGCTCACGCTCGAATGCTTGCCTTCGAAGTCCTTCTTGAAGGCATCGTGCACCGGAACCATGAGGTTCGAAGCGGAGTAGAGGATCTTCAAGTCCTCGGAATGAGCTTGGGAGGTGATGCCCAGCGCCAGCGGCACTGCCATGAGCGCGCCGACCAGCCGACTTTTCCTAGATGATAAGTGTCTCATTCGATGACCTCCGGTTCAACAAGGGACATGTGGGCGAACGCCGGCGATGAAGCCTCTGAACCGAATTCATCCGCTTTCATAGTCGTCTGGTGATGCGGACGAATATATGAATGGATCTTTCTTGTCACGTGATATTTTTGTGACGTACAAGCGTGATCAGGACCTGGGCCCTTGTTTCAGATGGAAAGCTGACGAATGCGATGAACGTTAGACCGGGTGAGACTGGGGTAACTCTGTGGAGAGAAGTGTACGAAAGGCTCGCACGGGAGATTCGGGGCGGAGCATTTGCGCCTGGCCAGCAACTCCCTCCGGATACCGAGCTCGCCAAGGACTATGGTGTTGCGCGACAGACGATGCGTCGTGCGCTGAGCGCTCTTCGGAATCAGGGCATGCTCCGCATCGAGCAGGGCAGAGGTACTTTCGTCACCGATCAACCATTGGCCTTTCGGATCGGTGGCACGATCTTCCTCGATCAAAACCTGCGCGCCCTCAACATTCTAGGCAGACGTCGAATTCTCGGGATTGAATTGAGCACAGCGTCTTCCGACGTCGCCAGAAAGCTTGGAGTGGGAACCGGCGATTCCATAACCGGCGTTCGTGTGAAAGCCACGGCTGACGGGCAGGACATCGGCGTTGGAGAGAATGTCTTCGCTGTCTCGAGTTTTCCGGATTTAACACAGATATGCGAAGAGCTGTTTCAAACTCAGGCGCACCTTTCGTTCCCGGAGCTGATCAAGAACTGCGGCAGAAAAGGCCTTCACAGGGCAACCATCCGGATCGGGGCCAGGCCACCGACCTTGTATGAAGAGCAGTCCTTGAACATCGACCGGACTGAGTACGTGATAGAGACAATTTCGTCGATCGTGGATGGCGACAAGTCGCCATGCTTCCTCTCTTTCATGAGCTACCCGAGCAGCCGAGTGTGCTTCCATCTCGACGAGGAAATATCGCTAATTTAGGTGCAGTCCCGGCCTCTGGAGCCGGCCAGACCACCGCCAATGAGGTCGATAATCTTATCGGCCTGGGTAATCACACTTCGCCGATGGGTGATCGCGAGTACCGTCACATCCGTGGCGAGCAAGCGGATATGCTCCATTATGTCGCGCTCGGTCGCCTCATCGAGTGCCGAGCTGGCCTCGTCGAGAAAAAGGATCGCTGGATCGCCGTAGAGTGCGCGGGCAATGGCGATGCGCTGACGCTCGCCCCCCCGACAGCTTCAGGCACCGTTCGCCCACCGTCGTCTCGAAGCCTCCGGGCAAGGCTTCGATGAAGGACAGTAGCGCCGCCTTCTCGGCGGCCCGGCGCAGGCGCATCTCATCGCGCGGACGGCCGAGCAGGATGTTGTCGGCCAGGTTTTCGTTGAGCGGCACGGCGTCCTGCGGCACGACCGCGACCGCGCTGTACCAGTCAGGCCGGCCAATCGTCGCAAGATCGACGCCGTCGACAAGGATACGGCCCTGAGCAAGCTCGGCCGACTTGAGGGCCAACTTGAAGAGGGTCGACTTGCCAGAGCCCGTCTCGCCGACGAGGAAGGTGACGCCGCCGCGCTCGGCCGTAAAGTCGATAGCCGCTACGCCACGCCCGTTGGCATAGTTGTAACTAACACCCTCAAAGACGATGCGCCCCTCGCTCGGCATGAAGGTCGGCGCATGCAAGACCTGCCGCTCCTCGGGCGCCGCCCACATGGCTGCGAGCGGGACAAGCGCCGCCCGCGAGCGTGCAACGTCGTCGATGGCGTGGGCGATCATCTCGAAGGGCATGTTGAGCTGCAGCAGCAGTGTGTTGAACAGCACGACATCGCCGATCGTCAGCGTCCCGGCCCCATAGCGCGGCAAGAGCAGCAGGAACGTGACTGCGAACTGGACGGAGAGACCCAAGCCCAGCACCGCGATGTACGCGACGCGCTGCAGCACATAGGCGCGCCAGTTATCACGCACCTCCTCGGCTTTCGCCGTAAAGCGCCGGCTCATCCAGCCATGGCTGCCGAAATGCCTGAGCGTTTCCATGGCGTTCATGGCGTTGCCAACAAAGCGGGCATTCTCCTGCCCGGCCTCGATAGCCTTGTCGAGGAAGACCCGGGCGCGACGAGCGGAGATCAGCGAGAGCGTGACGGCGGCAACGCCATAAATCACGACGATCGCCGCGACCTCGGCATTGATCAGCGTGCCGAGGGTAGCGAGCGTAAGCAGGATCTGCGTTGCGCCGGGGATAAAGACGATAAGTCCGAGTTGCACCAGCGTCGTCAACGCGCTGCGGCCGCGCTGGCTCGCATTCTGGATCTCCGCCGGGTTGTGTTCGACGAAGAAGGTGCTGGTCTTCTTCAGGATGCGTTCAAAGAAGCGCGTGCCGTTGATGAATCCGAGATTCTCCGCGCTCATGAGGGAGAGGTACTGCACCATGTGCTGCAGCGCCGAGGACAGCCCCAAGAGCACGGCATAGGCCACGAAGCCCCAGGCGAGCACCGTCGGGAAGCTGTCCTGCGGCAAGCGGTCGATCAGGCGCGAGAAAAGAAGGGGAGCGGCGATGCTTGCAACACTGGAGAGCAAGACGACGACCGTGACGACGAGCAGCATCCAGCGGTCTGACTTCCAGTAGGCACGCAGGATCTCGGAGATCGGAGCGAGAATGGCACGTTTTGTCATCGGTCAGCACGAACCCGATTTAAGTACAGCCAGGGTCTCGGCCGCGGAACAATGCGGGTCTGGCATCCTTGTTGGGAGGAGACTGTGCTCTCCAGGCACGGCGACCCGTCGACAGAGAGCAGTCAAGTTGATGATTCGGATTGTGACCCGCGTTTGTGTCAGTTGTCAGGTGTCCCTTGTCTATCCGGGCGTCGCCGTATCCGCGATTGCGGCAATCGGCCTCTCAGCACTCGCTCGCATTTGTTCATCCATTTCCAAGCTCCAGCCCGTCAAAGCAGGCCGATATCCCGAACAACATATCCACCCGATCCGGAGCAATTATCGAGTGCGCGGAACTTTTGTTCCTGGCGGTACACAAAAGGCGGCAGCGCGGACTGCCGTTTCAGAGCCCAGGTGAGGCAACAAGTCGAGATGCCAATTCTCTTGCCAGACGGTCGGCGCCTTTAAAGTCGGTGACATCAACCACCTCAATCTTGTTTCTGACGGCAGTTTCAGCCAGGGCTTCATTTTCGCGGACGGACCGTTCCGTGAACTTGTCTATTGCGACTTTGATGGTGTCGTTCTGCTGCGAATGGTTGCTGCCCGTTCGGATGCGCTCCCGCAGGGAATTGGGTTCGACGTGCAGACACACAGCCAAGGCTTCTCCGATCTGCCAGTCGCCAAGGTATTCCGGGCGAAGAGCGGCCCCTTCTAATATGAAGCCTTCACCCGTTTCCCGCACTGCCTCTATTTTAGCACCGATGAGAGGGCGCATGTTCTCATGGTGCACCTGTAGGAACCAGTGAATAGCATCATCCGACATACGATGATAAAATTCGAGAACGGCATCCGGCACACCCGTCCAAGGCCGACCGGGGTGACGTCCCAGCATGTCGGTCGAAATAACAGGGCATCTGATGGCGCTGCCAATGTTATTGGCACATGTCGACTTTCCAACGTGCGACGTGCCGATTAGAAGTAAGCCGTTTGATCCGGATGTCATGGATTATCGTCTCTCTTGAATAAATTAGGCTTGGGTAATCATCGGTTCTTGTCGACGGCAGCGGCGGATGACAGCCGAGGTGTTGCTTGCTTCAGCCACGGACACTTATCAGCAAAGCTGGCAGGCGGATCGGCCCTTCCGATCTGGTTAGCCTTCAATGTTGCGATGCATACGCTGTCCGGAGTCTTCCCCGGGTCCAAAGGAGATGATTGAAACGGCGACTACCGCAGAGGACGGCGCGCTGCAACTATCGGATACGCTTTCGCTGATAGTCGCCCCAGCTAATTCGTGGACCGCTCACGCTGACAGCTTCTGGACTCATCTGGAGACAGCGCTGGCGGTCGAGATCACGGCCAGTGATTCAAGCCGGGCAAACGCTAACTAACATGTAAGTGCACAGGTTACGCAAGGGCCTAGATTCGACCAAATTGAGCGTCAGCGGAACTGCAATGCCGAAGCAACAGGGAGAAATTTCTACGATGACAGGCAATATTCGGCTCATGAAAGCAGACGACATCCCCGCGTTCGTCGCCCAGGTCATCGCTGCCCGCTGCGACATCTGCGCTATTGGCCACTATGGCTATGTGCTCGGCGAGCCCCGTGAGACGGGTGCGGCAGAGGACGAACTCAGGCGCATAAACGAAGAGTTTGGTGACCGTGATTACCTGCTTCCAGAGATCGTCACCTATCTGCGCTCACTCGGTCGATATCTGGACCCCGGCTCGCCGGCCACGCATTGGACCGAGAATCGGAGAATACAGTAGCTGGGGGTTCGTCCGACCTGCATAGTACCACAATGACAATCCGAGAAGTGTTGGCGGTTTTCATGCTGATAGGAGGCAATTGATATTCCACCAAAAACATCGGATTTGACCTACGGCAAATTCGATCGCATTCCTTTGGAGTAAGCTACTCACACCTTGAATATTGAAGGAGTGTGGCTTTATTAACCTTCCATTTGCTTTCCGCTAGGGAGCGGACCAGGACATTCGGGCTGAAGGAGGAGCCAGGCTGGACCGGGCGGGAGGTGGCCTTGCAGGCAGCGATTCTGCTTGTCCTTGGCGACTACAGTCGCCGATCCGCCGTTTCGACCAATCAAGTGATCCAGACGGTGAGGCAACAGTTGGCTGACTGTGAGGCCCGAGATCAGGAACTCGCGAGTTTGATCAGAGAGGCAGCATTGCTGCTCGAGCTGATCCCGGTATTCGATCCGGGACGCGTTTACAGATGATCGAATTGCCGCAGACCGATGCGAGCGCCGCGTTTCACGACCAGACGGTAACCGGAAAATTGAACAAGTGATGATGCCAGCCGGGCGAGCGTTTCGCCAGAGATTGCAGACTTCACGACAAGCTCGCCAGCCTTCAGGGCGGCGGAGCCGATTTCGAAGCGGCCGAGAATGCCAATGCTCCAGTGGGATCCAGTCACCGAAGGTATTGGGCCAGCTGTGCTGCATGCGGCACGCTCGAGACAATGATGTTTGAGCTTTCCATCACGGGGCGAGCAGAACCGTGCAGCTCTGTTTGAAATCCCATGGCATGAGCACAGGACTTTTGCGCGATCGGCTTGCGTCGCATGAAGGCATGAATTAGGGACCAGCGGAGACAGCTTTCGAAACAGCTGCAGACGCGTAAGCTTACACTCCGCACGCGACGAAGCGCATACTGCCTGAGTGTTTGTGACATGGCCGGCAGCGCAAGCGGAATGGGGGCGGCCCACGCATCTAAAACGTCGATCGTGCCTTCCCTGGCCTTCAGTTCAAGACGATGCAGTTGTCGGCTTTCCAAGAAACGGTAACCGGTGTTCCGCCCGCAAAATGGGCCTGCCCGCGATTCTGCTGCTTGACGGTGATGATCTCCTCTCCACAGCGGATGGCGTAGCGTGTCATTTCGCCCAGGAAGAGCGCATCCTCGACGATGCCTTCGAGAGCATTCTCAACGTCGGAGGTCGCACCGCGCGGGTCGATGTCTACATGCTCCGGTCGCACAAACAGCCATCCCGCTTGGCCTCTCGTCTGGCCGGATAGGCGCGCCACCCCTGGGGCACGCTCGGCGATGGTCACCTTGCCTGCACCGTTCTCAACGCGTTCGATACGGCAGGGTAGAAGGTTGGACTCGCCGACGAATGACGCGACGAACCGATCCTGCGGGCTGTAGTAGAGGCTCCGGCTGTCGGCGACCTGGACGAGCCTGCCTTCGTTGATGATGGCAATCCGGTCGGACATGATGAGCGCTTCGTCCTGGTCATGGGTGACGAAGACCACGGTGATGTTCAGCTCCTTCTGGATTCGCATGATCTCGATCTTCATATGTTCGCGCAGGTTGCGGTCGAGAGCGCCCAGCGGCTCGTCCATGAGCAGAACGCTTGGATTGAAGACGATGGCACGAGCGAGGGCGATGCGCTGTTGTTGCCCACCGGACAGCTGATTGGGGTAGCGGTCGCGATACTCTGCCATCTTGACCAGCCGCAGTGCGCGCTGGACCTTCTCCTCACTTTCCGCCCGCGCGACCTTGCGCACCGTCAGGGGGAAGGCAACGTTCTCGGCCACCGTCATATGCGGAAAGAGCGCATAGTTCTGGAAGACCATGCCGATGCCGCGCTCATAGGGAGGCACATCGACGATCGAGCGCATTCCGAGCAATATGTCACCGGAACTGACCGTTTCGAACCCCGCAATCATTTTCAGCGCCGTCGTTTTACCCGAACCGGACGGCCCGAGGAAGGTTACGAACTCGCCCGGCTCGATATAGAGATCGAAGTCCCGCACGACGTGGAGCGCGCCGTAAAATTTCTGTATGCTTTTCATTTCAAGGCTGGTGGACATTGTTATCTCCAATCGCTCACTCGCTGACGCTAGCCGATGTCCGCTTCTCATGCCGTACCCTGATCCACTGCGCCAGCAAGATCGCCACAGTCACGAGCAGGACAATGAAGGTCGAAGCGGTGCTGAGCAGCGGGTCAATCTGGTACTTGATATCGCCCCAGAACTTGATCGGCAGTGTCGGCGTCTGCCGCCCGATCAAGAAGATGGCGACCAGCAACTCATCGAACGAGGTCAGAAAAGCAAGAAGACCTGCGGTAAGGAGTGCCGGCTTCAGGATTGGCAATGTCACGAGGCGGAGCACCTGCAGCGGACGCGCGCCGTGGATGGCAGCCGCCTTTTCCAGCGACTGGTCGAAGCCGCGCAATGCCGCGGCCATGATCACGATGACATAGGGTACGGACAGAAGGACATGCCCGATCACCAGCCCGGCGAAGCTGCCAAGCAGATGAACGTGCGCCTCGAAGACATAGAGCGATGTCGCGATAATGACCACAGGCACCATGAGAGGTGCCAGCGAGAAGAGGAAGAGCGCTCGCTTGATGGGCAGCGTGGTGCGCACCAGCCAGAAGGCCCCCATCGTGCCGATGAGAGTCGCAAAAGCGGCGGCAGTGATCCCGAGCTTCATCGAAAAGAGGAAGGCTGCATGCCAGTCGGTCGCGTTCGCCAGCTTCACCCACCATTGCAGCGATAGGCCTGGAGGGGGAAAGACCACGAATTGCGACGAGCTGAACGAAAGGAGGACCACGACGATCAGGGGCGCCGTCAAAAATACGATCACTCCTATCGTATAGGCCCAGAGCCAGCGCGATTTGTGGGTTAGAAGCGGTTTGGTCGCCGCATGAACCAGCGTTTCGATAGCGCTAAGGACCGGATTCAAGGTCCGTTTGGCCCCCGACACCAGGCGGGATTTTGCGCGTGGCTTTCGGTTCGACAATTCGGCAGTCGCGGAAGACCAGATCATCTCGAGAGGAATGAACAGGCTTGCAAGGAAAAGAATGCCGATCGTGACGAGAAGAAGCAAGATCGACGACGCGTAGCTGAGCTCGAAATTCAACAGCGTCGTCATCTGCGTGACGATCAGCTGAGATATCATTGTATCACTGGGGCCCCCGAGAAGGGCCGGCGTGATATAGAATCCAATTGCAACGATGAAGATAAGGATCCCCGCGGAGAAAACCCCCGGAAGTGACATTGGGAAATAGACCCGCAGGAACGCTTGGACCGGCCTTGCGCCAAGAATCTGCGCCGCGCGCGCGAAATCGTGGTTGATCCGCACCATTGACGAATACATCGTGAAAATCGCCATGGGGATGAACACATGCACCATCCCGATCACGACGGCGAAAGTGGTGTTGAGGAGTGGCAAGGGCTCGCGGATTAGGCCGAGCCAGATGAGCGAATTGTTGATTGGCCCCTGGCGGCCGAGGATGATGATCCAGGCATAGGTCCGGATCAGAAAGGCCGTGAACAGCGGAATGAGAATGAAGACGGTCACAGTCGACAACGCGCGAGACCTTATCTGCGTCAACAGATAGGCAACCGGATAGCCTGCCGCCAGAGAAAGGACGGTCACGATCAGCCCGATCCTGAGCGTGTAAAGCAGGATCTTCAAGTTGAGTTCATCGGAGACTATGCCCGCGTAATGCGCAAAGGTCAGCTTGGTGCCTTCGATGCTGCCCCACACGATGATCGACAATGGAATGAGGAGGAAACCGACCAGAAGGATGATGAGCGGCCCGGCAACAATGGCGCCACGGATCCAGTGATTGGCCAAGAGCCGGTTCATGTAATCATGCCTCTTGGCCACTCTTTCCACGGTGTAAGCGGCAGCTCTTCGTGCGTCCAGCAGCGTCATATTAATCGCGTTCCTTCGCTGCGTGCTCTATGCCTAAAGCGGCTTTTCCGCGACTGCAACAGCAAGCACCGGAGCACTTTTCGGAATCGACGGATGCGTTATGCGCCACAGAAGGAGGCCCTCTTCAGGTGCGCCAATCTCGACCAGCGTCTCGCCGAACAAATCGCGCATGGTGCCGAGGCGCTGGCCCTTCTTGATCCTCTCGCCCGGCTCGACCTCGGCATGGAACTCACCGTCCACCGGGCAGTCGACCCAGAGGTAGTCATCGCATTGTACACGGGCGTTTCGGAACGGGGCCACGGGCGTATCGAGGATCCCGAGCGTGCGGGCGATGTTGAGCACACCCTCGACGTGGAAGCAGATCGCTCCCTCGTCCAAAAGCCCGTTCGAACCCGCTTCGGACATCAAGGCAAGCCGGCCGTGCCGGGCAAAACCGGTGGGAGGCCGGCCAGGCTTCTCCATATGGGCCGCCGGCAGCCCCATCACGATGTCGGCATCGAAGCACATCGCAACACGCCGCCCCAGCGCGTCGAGTTCGGCGTTTTGCGTATGCTGGAAAATGGAAAACCTCGCCACGTTCTCCCGCAGGTCTCCGCCATGCAGGTCCACATAGCAGTCGGTGCCGGCGCACCATTCGTTCATGATCGCGTCGCACAGCGCCTCGGAGAACGTTCCGTCGCTCTTGCCGGGAAAGGTGAAGTTGATGTTCTTATCATCGATCGGGCAGACATATTCGGAGTATTTGTACATCGCGGGCTGATTGATCAGGGGAATGATCGAGACGGATCCCTTGATCGTTTCCGGATCGAACAACCGTTGCAGGCGCACGGCGGCTTCGATGCTGGAGACCTCGTTGACATGGACTCCGGCCGATACGCAGAGCCGGGGACCCGGCCTCGTGCCGCGGACCTCGCAAAGCGGCCAGCTGTAGCCGGAAAGTCGAGCGTTACCGAAGTGCAGATGCCCGCGGAAAATGCCTGGCTGCCCGTAGGCGCAGCTATTGTTTAAGGCAGTGACTTGCATCAATTTTTCCCTGTCGGCCGGTCGGCCGAGATTGTCCTCGCCAAGGCGGTCGCCGCGGGCACCGCATGGCCCCGCAGCGACTCTCGGTGTTCACTGCGACAGAAGCGCAACGCAGCGCTGGAGCGCAGCGTCGTAATTGGTTTGGCCGTCAGGCCGCTTCTCGCTCCACCATGCGTAGTTCTGGAACACCTGCTTCTTCACAAGTTCCGGCGCGCCCGGGAGAATTTGCGCGACGTCCTTGGGGATGACCTTGTAGGCCTCGTTGTTCACTGGGCCGTAAGAAATTGCCTCAGCAAACGCCGCCTGCGGCTCCGGACGAGAGATATAGGCAAGGAACTTGAATGCGTTTTCCTTGTTGGGCGTGTCCTTCATGACAATCCAATAGTCAAATTGAACCAAGGACTGGTCCCACGAAAACGCGAGCGGTGCGCCTTGCTTCTTCGCAGTATTGATCCGACCGTTATAAGCTGCCGCCAAATCAACCTCGCCGTCGATCAGGCTTTGCGGAGCGTCGGCGCCTGCCACCCACCAGCGCCCCACATCGGGCATCAACTGCTTGACCTTAGCGAAAGCACGGTCCATGTCGAGGGGATAGAGCTTATCCGGGGTGACGCCATCGCCAAGTAGGGCCCCCTCAAGCAAGCCGCCATCGAGAATTTTGTCGCATTTCGGCAACGCCCGCTTTCCAGGGAATTCCTTAACGTTGTAGAGATCCGCCCAGTCCTTCGGATGCTTCCCATCCTCCGGGTACTTCTTGGTGTTGTAGGCGACGCCAATAGAGTAGAGCAAAGAGCCAACGCCATACTCAGCCTTCATCTGCTCCGGCATGCCGGTCAGTGTTTCCTTGCCAAAGTAGCGGTAGTCAAACTTCTCGGCAGCGTCCTTGCCGACCCAAGCCGACAGTTCACCGCCGGGTATGTCGGTGATGTCGGCCGCGGGCTGCCCAAGCTTGACCGAGGCCAACAGTTTGGCGTGATCCTCAGGAACCAGCACCACTTTGATGCCAGTATCGCGCGTGAACGGATCAAAGAATGCTTTCTTCTGGGCCTCCTCCCAGGTTCCGCCGCCCGACGTGACGACGACTTCGCCTGTCCCCTTGAGGTTGTTTGGGACATCCTGCGCTTGCGCAGCACCTGGCAGTGCCGACACGAAGAGCGCAGCGCTGAATGCAAAAGAAATGGTCGTGGCTTGCATCGTTCATTCCCCTGTTTGTTGTGGTGGTGGCTCTCTAACGCCTGTATTCGGTACCGCGACGATCCGAGCCATGATCCGCGGCGCATTCGTGACTAGCGCTGCTTGCCTCCTTCTATGAATCCGTGGCAGCAAAACGCGACTGGTCCGGTCATGATGACCCGATCGTCGCCAAGAAGTTCGATTTCCAGCTTTCCGGCAGGAAGATGAACTGCGATGGACGTCGAGGTCACGAGACCTCGTTTGCGCGCCGCATATGCCGCGACACACGCACCGGTTCCGCATGCCGTCGTCAATATGCCGGGGCGTTCCCAGACCACGAGCCTGAGCGTCCGTTCGTCCAGGACCTCGGCCGCGCCTACGTTCGCGCCCTCAGGGAAGAGAGGATCATTTTGCACTGCGGGTGCATAGCGGGGCATGTCGATGTTATCGAGCCGATCTACGAAGAAAACGGCATGCGGGTTGCCGACATTGAGCGCGATCCCGTCCTTGAGTGGCCCGCTTTCCACCGGTAGGTGGTGCGTATTAGCCTCCCGGGATAAGGGAATCTTGCGCCAATCCATGCTGATCGGACCAAGCGTGACGCTGATCTCGCTCAGTCCGGCCCTACGGCATAGCAGGACATCGGCTGTGGTTTCTATCCTCACCTCGTCCTTGCCGGTCTCCTCGAGTAGCAGATAGGCCATGCAGCGTGTGGCATTGCCACAGGCCCCAACTTCCTGGCCGTCGATGTTGAAAATCCTCATCGCCGCGTAGGCGCCGGCGCTTAGTCCCTCACTCGACGGCCGCTCGATGGTCAGCAATTGCTCACCGCCAGGCCCGGTGTTAGCGCTGCATATGCGAATGACGTCTTCGACATCAAATCGCTTGTTACCGTCGCGCCGGTCGAGGATGACGAAATAGTTCTGAAGACCGTGCATCTTGACGAATGGCCAGTGCAGCGGGGTTTCAACCGATGCAGGTCGCGATAGAAATTCGATGTGTTTCATCACGCTGTCTGCCTAAATACGCGTTCGACGTCCTTTGCAGGCTCTGCACGAGGTATCTGCCACTCAGATCCCTCCTCCAGGGCTAGCATCGCCTCGATGGTTTGCCTGCGCCGAATAACCCGGAAACGATCGCCATCGACGAGGACTTCAGCCGCCAGATCGCGCGAATTATAGGTCGATGCCATGGAGGCGCCGTAGGCACCGGCGCAGCCAAACACGAGCCGGTCGCCCAACTGCAATGGCGGCAGGGCCGCATAGGTGCCGAAGACATCGGAACTCTCGCAAACTGGGCCCGCAATCTGATAGATGTGCGAGTTTACCTGGCGATCGTGTCTCAGGGGCAGAACAGGATGAACAGCGCCATAAAGCGCCGGCCGCATGAGGTCGTTCATGCCCGCATCGACAATCGCGGTGAGCCGATCGCCCGTTTCTTTGACGTAGAGGACTTCAGTCACGAGAACCCCTCCGGGCCCGACCAGCCAACGCCCTGGCTCAACAGTCAGTTCACATCCGATATCGCCGACTGTCTCACGGACGATTTCCGCGTATTCGCCGATCTCCCGACCTGCGTTTTGATCGTAAAGAATGCCGATCCCACCGCCAAGATCGAGACGATGCACGGGGAGCCCCCGGGATCGCAGGGACGCAACAAGATCTGCCATACGGGAATAGGCTTCCCGATAGGGGGTGAGATCCAGAATCTGTGAACCGATGTGGACGGCAAGCCCCACAACATCGAGTTCCGGCGCAGCAGCTGCCTTGGCGAAGAGAGCGGGTATCATCTCGATCGCAATGCCGAATTTGTCCTCCCTCCTCCCTGTGCTGATCTTAGAATGGGTGTGGGCATCGACGTCCGGATTAACTCGCAGCGCGACGGGCGCGCGCAGGTCGAGGGCGGCTGCTACGGAGATAACAACGTCGAGTTCCGCAGCGGATTCGACGTTGATCTGGTGGATCCCCACCTCCAGTGCGCGGGCGATCTCGGCCCGTTTCTTGCCGACGCCAGAGAATATAATCTTCGAAGCCGGCACACCTGCGGCGAGAGCGCGCTCGAGTTCGCCGCCCGATACGATGTCCATGCCGCTTCCCAATTCAGCTAGCAGGCCGAGAACGGACACATTGCAGTTCGCCTTTACGGCAAAGCAGACCGAAACGCCGATGGGGCTCAACGCGCGCGACAGGGTCCCGTATGCCTCTCTTATTGCGGCGGAGGAGTAGCAATAAAAGGGTGTTGCGACTGCCTGGGCAATCGCATCAACGCGAACGCCCTCAATATGAAGGACCTCATCGCGATAGACCAATGGGTCGCGCTCGCCGGTGCCGCCGTCCGGCTCAACCAGGGTCATCGAATGTTCGGCCATAAAAGGCTCCCATCGTCTCGCGGATGCGGTTTTGCGACTTCGAGGGATCATTCCAGAAATTTTTCAGACTGGAAAATACATTATTGCCATGCTTTAATTCATTTCTGATATGTTCGGGAAGGCAATATGCGGCTCAGCCAGCGCCAAATGGAAATCTTCAATGCCGTCATGGTCCACAAAAGCACGACAGCAGCGGCGGCCTCTCTAGCGACATCGCAACCGACCATCAGCCGCGAGTTACGCGAATTAGAACAGCATATCGGCTTCGATCTATTCAGTCGGTTCGGCAGGCGCTTGACCCCGACAAGTCAGGCGCAATTGCTCCACGCTGTAGTGGCGCGGTCATTTGTCGGCATGGATGAGATCGGCCGCGTAGCGGCGGCGATCAAGGGGTATGATGCCGCGCACCTGCGGATCGCGTGCATCCCTGCCTATGCGGAAGCGATTTTGCCTGTTGTAGCCAATCGCTTTTTGAAAAGCCGCCCGCAGGTCCACCTCTCCGTGCACTCACTCGAAGAAGTAGCGCTACGTCATGACCTCACGACGCAGCTTTTTGACATCGGGCTAACTGAAGGAAGCTATGACTACGACGAGGCCGCCACTGAGACGATCAACGTGGGCGAACTCGTGTGCGTGCTTCCTGCAGGACATCGCCTGACCTCGAAATCGGTCCTGGACCCGCAGGATTTCGAAGGGCTCGCTTTCGTTTACTTCTCCCAAGAGGATCCATATCGGCGCAAGCTCGACCAGATTTTCGATGCGGCGGGTATATCCCGCCGGTATTCAGTCGAGACCACCACTGCCACCGGCGTTTGCTCGATGGTTGCCGCCGGGGTTGGCGTTTCGATCGTCAACCCGTTAACGGCCGCACATTACGCGACCAGAGGGATCGTCCTGCGAAAGCTGAGCGTCCAGATCACCTATCAGCTGAATCTCTGGAGGCCTGCCAAGGCACTTCGATCCGCCCATGGTGACCAGTTTCTTCGAGTGTTGCATCAGGTCGCGGAAGAAATTAGGCAACGGTTGATCATATCACTGGCGCATCCGGCATGAGATAAGCTGTTTCAGCCGATCATCGCAAGCATTCGTGCGGACGCGGACGGTCTTGGCCTTGGCGGATGAGGATCGGTCGGAGCGAGCGTGATGATCAAAGGAAGAGATCAGCGCGCGATCAAAGACAGCCCGATGTCGGATCCGGCGAGCTGTACATTGAGGTGGGTTGCCCGGAAGTTGCGGTCGAAGAGCGGGATCAACCGCTCGGCCTCGATGAACTCCATACGGGCTGCCCCGCCGAAGTGACGGCGCTTATAGTCCCGCCAGTCGGGATTGCCAATCGGGTGGCATTGCTCCGAGTAGAACAGCGTGGGTGAACCCTCGGCGAGCTTGCCGTTGGACATAAGGTAGACACCCTCGTCATTGATGAGCCAGAGGCCGGGCCGGTCGCCCTCATTGCACCGCGTCCTGAAAAACGGATCGCGGAACCCGCCATTAGCGGCAGCATCGGCAATGCCGCGGTCGATAACTTTGCGGACACCAAGAATGGGAAAAGTGAACATAGACTTGACCGTCTTGAGAACGTGATGCCGACGGTTCCTTCCTGATCGTGGGCTTCCCGGAAACGTTTGGCATCCAATCGAACAATGGACGTTGCGGTCCTCAAGATGTGGAGCAGCAGGAGGAAAGGGATGGACTGCTTAGCCGTCCCTTCGGCAAAGAATTTGATGGACTTTCCGGTTTCCGACCGGATGTGGCGCACACCGGAACTGATTTGGGCCCCAAAAAGATTTTTTGCCGGTTGGCGGTTCCCTCAGGAAGTCTCGGCTGCACCATCAACGCCCCATTGGCGGCGGCCGTGAAAACAAACATCGGCTGCGAACCCTCTACACACGTATTACGAAGCATTCTTCACCTTGTAGGTGTCCTTCTCGTATAATTTGATGATTCGTCACAACTCGGATGAACTTAACCATGGCTATCCTTTCCAAAATTCTTGATCGCACAAAACACAAATGCAAGCCCCCCCAACACAAAGCACCTCGGTCACCCACCACTTTACCGGCTTCTCGCGGTCTTCTGCCCTCGTTCCGCTGTGACTCGGTAACATACACATGATGGACTGTTAATAGCTCGGTGCGATTAATTTATAATTCTCAGTAACTCTAGAGATGCCTAATAGAATTTGTTGATCGTTTCAAAGTTTGGCAGATGAGATATAATCACCGCATGGTACAAGTACGCATGTTGTTCCATGCGATCACATTCTTGTCTTGCACAGATTTTCCACGGCGCTGTTGAGTCGCTGCCCTCTGCGCAGGCAAGAAGTATCTACGAACGGGGTTCGCGCGATGCGTCTTCACTCATGCTACTCAATTCTCCCCGCCGGGAGGCCAAACTCTCCGAGGGTCGGCAGTGATGATAAGGTAGGGGTGCAGCAAGAGCACGAATTCACGGCGAGAGCCGGGCGCGTTGCGGGTCGCTGAGGAGCGCCGCAGCTCGGAGGACGAAGACAAGCGCGGCAGTCGATGAATGACCTGTCGACGCTAGGCGTCACCTTTCCAGAATAAGCCGCACGCGATTGGAAGCGAAACACAAAACTTCTACCCAGCTTGGCACTCCAGACTGATCGACAACCATGTTCTCTACTTCAGTGATTGGGCTGGTTCTCGGTTGCCGAAGAAGCCTAGCCTGCTCCGCGCTGGGCAAACGACTACCGATTTCCGTGTGTGTCCGGTGTTGCGTGGTCATCTCGTATAGCCTCAGCGCGGCGGAGAGCGATTGTTTCCGTTCGTAGGCGTCGCCGATGCCAGGGAAGCGAGCAGCAGACACAAAATTCGATGCCACAAGAAGAGGAAGTCCCTGTGCGAAGCTCACAACTTCAATGAGCGCAAGCTTCTCGGTCGGCTGCAAACCAAGCAGGCGCCCAATTCGGCCATTCGCATCGACGATCCCGTTTCGCACTGTCTCGCGAGCCTCATAAACGCCCAGGCCATCCAGCGTGTGAGAGAAGCGGCTGCCGCGGGAAAGTTCATAGGGATAAATCGCCTCCTGTACAAAACTGCCACGCCCGTGCTCGGTGCGCACAAACCCTTCTGTCTGTAGGGCCGCCAGTGCCCTTCTGACTGTCCCTCGCCCAACCCCAAAACGAGCGGCGAGCGCGCTTTCACTGGGCAACTGCATGCCCGGCTTGGCGACTCCACTTGCAATTTCTTCCTTGAGTGCTTGGCCTACTTTTTCGCGAGCAATGATCGTCAAAATGAAAATTTCCTCGAGGGATGGTCCGGAACCGGCCGAGCAGATCCGCCAATTGTCATGCCGGTGTTACAGTTTTCCCATACTTGTTCGAATATGTGAAGCAGGAGCGAATATGAAAATCGTCATCATCGGAGCCGGGATCGTTGGTGCGTCACTTGCGTATCATCTTAGCGGCAAAGGGGCAGACGTTGAAGTCATCGAGGCGGTGCGCCCAGGCTACGGCACGTCGACCTCCACATTCGCTTATCTCAATGCCGTACGGTTTTCCGGTCGCTATGCGATGCTGAGGCTTCGCGCGCTTCGCTATTGGCACGAGCTTGCTGGAAGACTTGGCGCTCGCGACATCGTCCATGGCGATGGCAGCATTTTTTATACGAACAACGAAGCTGATGCTGCTCAGTTGGAAAAGCACCTGGCCGCTTCATCGGAGGCCGGGCTCAGATACGAGCGCTGGACCGCGAAGCGGCTCATGACCGACTTGGAGCCCGACCTTATTTTCCCTGAGACGGACTATCCAATTGTCCGAATGCCAGAGGAAGGACGTCTTGAACCGGCTCCAATGATTGGACTGCTTCTGCGTGCTGCACAGGATCTCGGTGTCAAGGTATCGAGCGGCGAGCGAGTTCTGAATATCGAACACACGCCAACGACCGTCCGGGTTCTAACCTCCGGGCGGATCCTCGATGCGGACCAGGCCCTCGTCTGCAATGGGCCGGATTCGAAGGCCCTTCTGGACCAGATCGGGGTTTCGCTGCCAATCAATACACAGCCGGGCGTGACACTCGTTACACGACCGCTGCCGGTTCGCCTGAGACATGTCGTCTATGCTGGGCAGGTTCATTTCAAGCCAGAAGGTGGGGGGCGGATTCTGGCTGGCCGCACTGACTACCGCAAGGAAATACCAAGCGCAGCCGAGGCACAGAGCTATGCCCAAGAGACTGCCTTGCTTGTCAAGCCATGGATCCGAAATTTTGGCGAAAATGAAGTTGAAACCGTCCGTGTAGGAGTGCGCCCCATTCCTGGCGACGGGTTGCCGATTGTGGGCCGCATTCCGCAAATGCCGAACCTCTCTATCGCTGTCATGCACAGCGGGATCTCCCTTAGCGGCTTGGTCGGCAAGCTGCTCGCTGGCGAAATAATCGATGGGAACGACAATCCGGACCTAGCTGACTACCGCCCGCAGCGTTTCCTGGATGGCGCCGTACAACTCCGTGACGAGTTTGCACCCTGGGGGCCAGGAGATCAGGTGAGGGCTTCTCCCCCGAAAAACGATGCTACCGCAACGGGACACGTCTGATGGCTTCACGGCCTAGCGGGACGCCTATCGCGCCGGACGATCATCTGCCTGCTCGAGAAGGGCTGCGACATGGTCGACCTATCTCTGCGGCCTCCCAATCAGACGAAAACGCGAAGGGAGCAATAATGAGCGCGGGCCCGGATACATCGCGCAATTTCGCTATCCGACTGCGTTCCGTGAGCCACCAATACCCGAATGGCCGACAGGCGCTCAGCAACGTAAGTTGCTCTTTCACCCAGCGCAATATCACCGCGCTGGTTGGCCCATCTGGCTCGGGTAAATCCACGCTACTGCGCTTGCTAAATGGGATGGTGCGAGCAAGCTCAGGCGAGGTTTGGGTGGGGTCGCTTGAATTGCGCCTGAGCGGAGAGCGTGAACTCCGTCAACTACGGCGCAACATTGGCATCATTTCTCAGCAATTCAACCTCGTCAAGCGTCTATCCGCGATCGAGAACGTTCTGCTCGGGCGCTTGGGCTTCAACTCCTGGCCCAGAACGGTGGTCGGTGCCCACCGCCGGGAAGATGTCGGACTGGCAATGCACTTGCTTGACAGGGTTGGCCTGTCCACGCAAGCCAAACAGCGTTGCGACACCCTTTCCGGCGGGCAGCAGCAGCGCATTGCCATCGCACGAGCATTGGCGCAACGGCCCAAGATAATGCTCGCGGACGAACCGATTTCGTCGCTTGACCCATCGAGTTCACAGCGTGTGATGGAGCTTCTTCGCGAAATCAACGACGTCGACAACATCCCAGTCATTGTCAACCTGCACTCCATCCAGGTCGTCAAGGACTACGCACATCGCGTGGTTGGCATTCGGGATGGCTCAATCGTGTTCGACCGCCCAACGGCTGAGCTGACAGCTGAGCTGGTCGATTCGCTCTATGGCCCATCTGCGAGTGATGATGGCCCGGCTCTCGTTTCGGCTTCACCAGTGTTCTGAAAGGATACCTCCATGCTTGCAACGTTGACACGGCGCGCCACCTTGTTCGGACTGGCCGTCATGAGTTCATTCGTGCTTGTTGAGCCAGGACTTGCTCAGGATCGCACAGGCTGGCCAAAAGAGCTTCGCTTTGCGATCGTTCCCAACGAGGGCGAAAAGGTGATCGACGCCTATACGAAGATTCTTGCACACGTTCAGAAGCAGATCGGAATTCCAATAACCACCTATAAGGTAACAGATGTCGCAGCCGTCATTGTCGCGATGGCAAATGGACAAGTCGACGCTGGTCGCATCGGTGCGGAGGCTTATGTCCTAGCCCAGAAGAATGCGGGTGCAGAAGCAATAGCCGTCGAATCGACCAAGGCTGGCGGTACGGGATATCGCGGGTCGCTTTGGGTGCGTGCCGATTCCGGCATAGAGAGCCTTGAGGCAGCTCGGGGCAAATCGCTTGCTTTCAGTGACCCGAACTCAACCAGTGGCTACCTCGTGGTGATGGATCATTTCATCAACAAACTGAATATACGGCCTGAAAACTACTTTTCGAAGGTCATTTTTGCGGGCGGGGCGCTACCCTCTATTGAAGCCTTGGTGAACGGGAAGGTCGATGTCGCGGCCTTCTCGGACACCTACAAGAGCGTCGCGGTTAAACAGGGCGTTGCCAAAGAGGCAGACCTACGCGCGGTCTGGACCTCGGAACTGATCCAGAATCCTCCCTACGTCCTTCGGGCGACGCTGCCGGCAAGCCTAAAGAAGGCGTATCAGGACGCGCTTGTAAGTTTTGCCGATCCGGTCGTTCTGGATGCGCTGCCCGGCGGCGTTGCGAAGATCGTGATCGCGACCGACAAAGACTACGATTCTACGCGAAAACTCGACGAGGTTAAAAGGACCCTCTCATCAATTAAAAAATGATTCTCCAAAGAAGAAAAAGAGATATGGCCGCACCATGGCATTCAAAGATGATGATGCTTGCAATGCAGGATCGACTCTCGTCAATGGTCGTCGATCGCCTTAGACGTGTTCCAACCCTTGGTTATGTATGGATCGTAGTGCTAGGATTGCTTGCCTGGTCATACGGGCAAGCGGAAATAGACATGGTCGGCTTGTTCTCTGGATTGGGGCAGGCGTGGAGATACATTTTCGGCTCACCTGACCGTCCAGGCTCGGGATACTTTCCCCCCAGTCTTGACCAACTTCCTGAGTATTTGGACGAGATGATTGTGACCGTGAAGATGGCGGTGTGGGGCACAGCGCTAAGCGTGCCGCCTGCACTGCTGCTGGCATTCCTTGCGGCTCGGAATGCTCAAAAGAGCTATGGAATATATCTGCTTGCACGCCGGACTCTCGATTTTCTTCGTTCGCTCAACGAGCTCATCATCGCCTTGATATTCGTTGCCGCCGTCGGCCTGGGTCCCTTTAGCGGTGTAATGGCCCTTGCTGTCGGAGGAATTGGCTCTCTCGGAAAGCTCTTGAGCGAAGCAATCGAAGGACTTGATATGGGGCAAGTTGAAGGTGTGCGCGCGACAGGTGCCAGCCCGCTGCAGGTCATCGTCAAAGGCTTTGGGCCGCAGCTTATGCCGTTGTTTACGTCGCTTGCGCTCTACCGCTTCGAGGCGAACGTGCGGGCCGCAAGCATTCTCGGACTGGTCGGCGCCGGCGGCATTGGATACTATCTGCAAGTGTCGATGCAGTCTTTCGAAAATCGCAACGTCTGCACCATTCTTATTGTGATCGTCGTATTCGTCGCGGTGATCGACAGCGCCTCGGCATCCATTCGAAAACGACTGGTATGATTTTCGACCTATCGCGGCCATGAAGATTGAATTTGAGGTGTCAGAAAACCGAAGCTTTCTCGTGCCCTGGACATCACTTGCTCCGCGTCCTCCGCGAACAGCCCGCCATGCGCCCAGCGAATCACTTTCTTATCAGGCCGAAACGCGGCTTGAGGAGGACGAAGACACCCTTTTTTTGGTCTTCGGTGAAACCGACGGACGCCTGACAATGCCGACGAGGCGCCGGTATCGCGTTGGTTCTCGTTAGCCTCGCATCTGGCGCCAAGGTGGGCTGCCCCAAATACGCGACGTCGCAGTTGTCTGGCGTCGGAATCCTGCGCCCGTGTCATTGGTGAAGACGACAGGCTTATGTCGGAACTTCAGGAACGACGGCCGTTGTGGGACCGGCCTGACAGGTCTGACCTGGACACCGGCCCCAGCTCGTTCAGCTCGCGCTTTCCGATCATCATGGCATCACTCCATGGCAGGGCCTGCCGCAAACATCTCGCGGTCGCGGCTGTGCAGGTCCTTAGGATCGAAATACTTGTCGGCCCATTTGCCGTCGGTGCCTAGGAACCACTCGGCTTGGACGGCAGCCGCGCGCTTGTCGGCGGGCGGCTCTTCGGTCTTGGCTTCCGCGCCTTTTCCTTTTGGCGCCTTGGCGGTCTGGTCCAGGAAATTGAAGTGGTCGATCAGCAGCACGGCCTCGATGGTGAAGGCGGTGACAATCTTGTCGTCGTGGATGCAGAGCAGATTATCACCGTTCACGTGCTCGGCGGCCAAGGCGAGGTTGGAAGAGCCGCAATAGACCACAGGGTCGTGCCCGCCAAACCCGCACACCACGAACTTGTGGTGGATCTGATGGGCTTCCGCCGAGAGGATATTGGGGACCTGATCGAAGGGCGGCGGTAGCTGGGTATATTTCGGTTTGCCCGTAACCAGCACCCCGTGCTTTTCGCCGACTGGATAGAACGCAATACCACTAGGGTTATCGGAGATGCCGTAGCTGAAGAGCCGCGTGTCTTCGTGCAGGGCGGTGAGCTTCTCGTAGACGGGATTGGGCGACGTGCTCGTGGTCGTCATCACGGCGAAGAAGACGTTGCCGCCCTTCTCTGCTTCAGAATCACATCGCTTGACGATCTCATCGAGGCGCGCAGCAGCGGCGTCCTGTGGTCGGGGTGAAAACGTCACGTCGAACGCTGGCACGCCGTCCTTGTTTGGGAATGAGAAGGTCCGATTGGCGAAGTTGCTCGCCGTGAACTTGGGCGCCTTCACGTCATCGTCCCACGCCTCCTGGAAGAGCCCGGCATAGAGGTGGGCGACGTCCGGGCTATCAAAGACGACAACATGGTTGGCGTTCACATAGAGGCCGGTCACCGAGAAGTTGGTCGAGCCGGTAAGAACGCTTTGCGCCTTCCCGCCTTTGTAGACGACGAAAACCTTGTCATGGGCATAGCGGCCGAACCGGCCGCGCTTGATGGCGTCGCGTCCCGCTGCCTTGATGAAGAGTTGCTCGAATTCGTCTTCCGGCTTGGGGTCGGCAGCATCGTGATGTAGGTCCGCATTGTCGAGGATGATCCGCACCTTACCCGCCTCGCCGAGCTTGAGAAGCAAGCGGACCACGTCGGGCTCGTTGAGGTCGTAGCAGAAAACATCGATCTTCGCATCGGCGGCCTTGTCGACGGCATTCAAGAGATCGAAGACCCGACTTCGCGCCGTGAAGCCCAGCCACTGATATTGCTGCTCGTAGGTATAAGGTTTGCCTTGCGGGTCTTTGCCTGCCTGCTTGCTCGTGTCGTAGTTCAGCGGGCCATTGGTGGGGCGGGTGGGAAGCTTCGGTCCGAAATGATGGACGAAGGCCTGGCTCTGCACGAAACCGCGTGTGAAGCCGAGGTTGACGGCGCCTTCATCGAACGGCTGCAGCAGTACGGTGACCTTGGCGCTTTGGGCCGGCTCCAGCGCGGTCATGTGCTGGTTGCCATCAAAATAGCGCGGAGTCACCGTGTAGGTGTAATCGCCGTAAGGTGGCTCCAGCCCCTGATGGTCGAGGCCGGGGACGTGGACCCAACGGAACTTGTGGATCGGTGCATTTGCTGTGGAATAGGCTGGCTCGCCCTGCAACTGCGCATGCGCGCTCGGGTCTTTGAACTGAAGGTCGTTCCAGAGGAAGTAGGGCTGCTTCCCCGGCGGCGTAACCTGAATAGTGAAGCCGGCAAGATTGTCTGGCTTTGACTTCAAGTTGAAGGCGAGCATGACCTTTGCGTCGCCCGGATAGCCCGCCAATGCAAATCCACCGTTAATGTCCTGGTACCTCGGCATAAACTCCCCCTGCTTCACGCATCGTTTATCAAATAGACATCGGCTTTGTGACATTCGGGTGAAATACCTAGGGGTAGCAGTCGTTTTTTGTTGTCTCGTGTTCGTTAGGCAACTACCGCGCATACGTGGCGTATTATGAGCGAACTAACGCCAACGATGCCACAATGACCTATCGACCTACTTCTTTCCGCTTGCGCAGGGGTGCCCCCGGTTAGAGCCATTGCAGCGGCGCTCGCGTGGACCGCTGGATCATTCTAACGGCACATCTCGCTATGCAGCGAGCTTGGGAATTGTCTGTTCAACCAATCGCAAGAATCGGGTGTTGCGAGCCCGCGCAACTAAAACTGCGCTCTCTGCAGCGGCCGCCAGCGCCAGAGGCCGCCTCACATCTCTGTTGCGCGGGCTCGCAGCCAACGATTCTTGCGATTGGTTGAGTCCGCTATTACGCGATTGGCAGCATAGCCCATCCCCTATCGATCGCTGAACAACACTATGATGCTCGCGAACTCCGGGTTTGTGTCGCGCGTCATAGCAAGAAACCGCCGGGCGCCCGATGCCCGCGCGGATGCGGGTTGCCGACGCGCAGAAATCGAAAGCGTTCCCCGAAATTACACCATCTGCGCGGACGCTATCTCGGAAGGGACAGACGCGATGAGCCGGGAAATCCGGGCCAGAGGGTGACATACGTGCCGTGCAAGCCGACCATCGCAGCAGCAGTGGCAACGCCGCCCTCAATGTCGATAGGCTGTGAGTGTATCGCGCATTTGATATGCGGTGTATGTGAGCTGTGCCGCCGCAAGACCGGCTATGCCGAACGTCCGGGTGAGGCCGAACATGGCAAAGCTATCCGGTATAGGCCTTCCCTCGGCTAGCGCGGCGGCGAGTAGCTCGCCTGCGACCGTTGTTGGCGCCAGCCCGTGCCCGCCAAACGCGATCGCATGCCAGATGCCGTCAGCATCGCGGCCAATTTGCGGCATCTTGTGGCGCGCATAACTCATCAAGCCGCCCCATGCGTACTGAATTTTGACGTCAGCAAGCTGCGGATATACGCGCACAAGATCTTTCTTGAGCAAACGCGCGATGGTTCTCGGATCGCGGTCGAGTACCGAAATCCGGCCACCCCAAAGAACTCGTGTATCCCGCAATGGGCGATAGTAGTCGAAGGCGAAACGTGTATCATAGACCGCATATGGCGCGTCGATTGCGTCGATGAGGTGAGCGCCAAGTGGTTCTGTTGCAACTACATAGGTGGCGATCGGAAGCACCGCGCGCTCAATGCGGGACAACAGCCCACGCGCGTAAGCACCGCCCGCGAACACCACATCTCTCGCCTGCACCGCGCCTTTGGGCGTCCGCACGACGTAACCCGCGCCGTCGCGCTCAATCGCGCGCGCGGGCGATTGCTCGAAGATGCTCACGCCGCCCTGTATGGCAGCTTTGGCGACACCCAGCGCGTACTTGAGCGGATGTAGGTGGAAAGCGTTGGGTTCGAAAAGGCCTCCGTGATAGCGCGCGGTCTTGAGCTGCGCACGCAGCTTCTCTGTCGCGACCGGCTCCCAATCGACATCAAATTCGCGTTTCATCAGCGCGCGCATGCGATCAAGCTGAGACCAATCGTCGAACCAGTTCGCGAGCATAACGCCGCGGTCAACGATGTCGCAATCGATACCGTAGCGGGCAATTCTCGTTCGGATCATATCGACGGCATCCATTGTGAGCCGATATAGGCGGCGGGCCTCGTCGCGCCCGAGTTTATGCAGCAAATCCGTGTTGCTCAGACTGTACCCGCCGAAGACGAACCCCCCGTTTCGGCCCGATGCACCAAAGCCGACCGTCTCGCTATCGAGCACCACGACGTTGCGCATGCCGCGTTCCACAAGTCCGAGCGCAGTGCACAGTCCGGCAAGACCGGCGCCAACAATGCAGACTTGCGCATCGAGCGTGCCAGTCAGTTGCCGGTAGGGCCGGCGGGAAACAGTGGCTTCATAGAAGTTCTGCATTTGAACCCTGGTTTGGAAATATCGAAAGCGTGGACCGCGTGGTTTCGGGCGAACGTGCACTCCAAGCCCTAGCCAGTCAAAAGACGACATCTCCGTCGTCACATTCTTCTTCCTGCAGTGACCCCACGGACGACATTAGATATCAGTCTCGGTGTGTTCTCCTGTTGTTGATCCGTCATTCGACCTCCCTTCAGCTCGATTTAGCCAACTCAGGATCTGAACTGCTCGCCATTATCCCGGCGGCGGCGAAAGCCCGCGACTTGCCGACACCCACATGGCCGCAATACCTTCTTCCCATCGAACACCTCCAGTTTGTGATATCCACCGGCGGAAAGCTGTGGAAATCAGCTCGGGATCAAAATTCACTGCGTCGCAGCAGTTCGAGAACCCGCTGCAGATCGGCCCAGAGGTCATCCGGGTCTTCCAGGCCGATGCTGATGCGCAGGTACGTGGTGGTTTTTCCGGAGGGAATGATATGGCGATCGTGAGCGATCACCATTGGAGCAATAATACTCCTCGTCCCGCCCCAGGAATTCCCGATGACGAATGTTTTCAGGCTATCCAACGCTTCGTCGACCGCCGCAGCGGAAACACCGTCCAGTCGCAGACTGAAAACGCCTGAACTGCCCTTGAAGTCGCGCTGCCACACGCTGTGACCGGGAAAATCGGATAGGCATGGATGCAGCACGGGAAAATCGCAATTCTCGGCCAGGCGACGAGCGAATTCCTCCGATGTCTCGCCGATATGCTTCAGACGCAGGCCCATGGTCTGAATGCCCCGCAGGGCAAGTGAGCACTCGTCTGGCGAGACGCCGACGCCCAAAGCGCTCAGCGTGCCTCGTATCCGCGTGTAGAGCTCCATATCCCGGAGGATGATTGCGCCCAGCAGGATGTCGGAATGGCCTCCAACATATTTGGTCAGCGCCTCGGCCACGATGTCGACACCCAGATCGAGCGGCTTACACAAAACACCGGTCGCCCAAGTGTTGTCACACCCTAGGTAGGCCCCCGCAGCCTTGCTTAAGCGGGAGATCGCTGGAATGTCGCAAATCTCCATACTGGTGGAGCCGGGCGACTCCAGCCAGACCAGCTTGGTGCGTCCCGGACGAAGCCGTGACTCCAGGTCTGTCAGCCGGGTCGGGTCAAAGAATTCGGTCTCAATGCCCTGGCCCGCTAGAATTTGCTGGGCAAAATCCTTGACCGGCGGATAAACGTTGTCGGTCACCAGCAGATGATCGCCATTTTTGAGCAACGACATCATAGCGACCGAGATCGCGGCCTGACCGGACGGCACGATGATTGTCCGTTCCGCCTTGTGCAGGGCGGACAATTGGCCTTCCAAGGTCCGAGTGGTTGGTGTCCCAGACAGCCCATAACTGTAGCCATCTGGAGACCGGAAGCCCCGGCTGCGGTAAGCGGCAGCGTCCGGAAACACGATCGTGGAGGCGCGATAGACGGGAACCGCAAGGCTGGCGAACCCCTCGAGAGATGTCTCCGGCGGGATAACGCAAAGTGTGTCGTCGAGTTCGGGGGTATTCCGCATCTTGTCTCCTGCAATTTCAGCTGAGAGGCCCTCACGCCTCTTTCCGGACGACTGGGCCTTAAACCGGTCTAAGCTGCGGGCACGCGCAAAAGCTCGCTGATTTCTCCTAGCGAGCTCAGCCGATCGACATTCATCAGCTTTTCGATGATCTGGGGCCCACGTTCCTCGAGTGAAGTCGCACGTACGTTGCGAAGAAATTTGTCTTCGATATCAGAATCGCGAAACGGTTTAGTGTAGTGCCCAGGAGGACAGTCGACCGTTATGCTGAACGACTGCGCAGCCTTCGTAAAAATTGACACCGAAGACTCGAGACTATGGCTGGTCCAATACGCCTTCTCGGCTCCTGGATCGACTTCGACGTCAATCTTGCTCATTAAGTCTGCTACGCGGGAACTTGTCCTTATCGCGGGTGAATACCATTCTCTTCCCGGCTGGATGGACAGCGCAGCCATTGCGGAAACGTATTCGACAGAAAACTGGCCATCAAGATCAGAAAGAGAATCCGAATAAGAAAACCACTCAGATACTTTTCGGGAACAGCCAACGAGGATTCTGTCGATTTGTCCCGGTTCGATGTTGTTGGTCCCTATTAGGGTGGACACTGCATGAATGGTTGAATGTAGCGCGTAACAGGCTGGATATCCCTTAAAGCAGGTCTCCCTCATTCTCCAAATTTCGTTCAGCTTGTCTGATAGTTGCGTTGGGTCGAACTGGTCCGATCCGATGATCGCCGCAAAGCCCCGCTTAGGATCACTCAATAGCGCGAAGGGACCGATGATATTTCGACGGGCGCAAAGTGCAGCATCGACGCCGCCTAGCGCCATCTGGCCATAGTTGGCTTTGAGAGCGTGCGCTGGCCGACCGTACTCGACATACCAAAGAGGAATGTTGGTGTTTGCAGCGGCATGGCCAAGGGCGGACCGAAACTGCTCTTCTGATCCGCCCGACACAACCATGGCTGCTGCACCGGCCGCCACCCCATGCCAGGCGTGATAGGATGCAAATCGACGGTATGCTTCTGGGCTCGCCCGTGTGGCATCATGGAGCCGAAGACCCGCTTCATACCCTGCCACGATTCCGGTGAGAAACTGCTTGGGCGGCGCTTCCAGGTGCTGCGCTACAGCCAGTGCTGCAGGTATAACAGTCGCGCTGGGATGACCTGAGGCGGTGTCCTCATAATCGAGCACGTCGGACAGCCAGCCGTTTACCTTGGCCGCGATGGAAGGGGCGAGCTGTACGGAGGTGCCAGGAACGCAGCAGCCGTTTGACTGAATGCCCGTGCCGTACGCGGCAAGGATCTTCTCTCCTAGAGGCGTGGCTGTCGCAGCAACGATGCAACCGATCGTATCGAGCGTCACGAGCTTTGCGAGGTGAAGAACATCGCTCGGAATCTTTTCATAACTCAGGTCAGTGAGAAAGCGCGCCAAAAGCCCCGCGTTGTCGTGCGTTGGGTCGCGGGGAAACAGGATATGCTCCACCGGAGAGGGTGTCTTGATTTGCTCGCGCATAACGATGGATTCGATTGACATTTTTCATTCCGCTTGTTGGTTGCTCCGGTAGAAGCAGAACCGAAATCGTCCGGCTGAAGCCGACGCGCATTGATGGGCGTTCATCCCAATCCATCTGCAGGTTGTGGGCGACCGAGTCACAGGCCTTCGCAAATGTCCTGATGCACGCAGTGCAACATTTCAAGCGGAGCGAATGGGATAGCGCGGTTCACACCACAGGATTTGGATAATCCTAAACAGTAGTTCTGTGGGCTTCCCACGTTGCCAAAGACAGTCCCAGTCGCTCCGCCCCTGCGATTAGCGGTAGCTGTCTTCGCAGACGTCCTTCGCGGCCACACCGTTCGGTTTGCGTCCTCTTGAGTCTTCTGCGCGAGCATATCGCCCCCTTCTCGGTTGGCTCTCTGGTCGGCTATTCTATTTGCAAAGGTCTGCCGCGGTCAGATCGGCAGGCGGCAGATCGGTTTCGGTGAAACCATAAGCCTTCACGATATCGAGGAGCTTGCCGCTCTCTCTCAGCTTCTTAAGCTGATCGTTGTACGCATCCCGAAAATCCGAATCTGCTTGGCGGAATGCCAATGCCGGGTAACCGTAAACAGTCTTGCCGTCAGCGCTCACGGGCTGGGTGAAAGGCAATGCACGTTCCACTTTGTCCGACGCAGGAGCCAGGGCGTTTACGGTAGCAGTCGTTTCGGCCATCGCGTCAACGCGTCCAGATAGCAATGCCGACAGCTCAGCGGTGGTGTCTGGAAACGCGAAAAGCCTGTTTTTTGGTATCCCGGCGTCGAGGGCAAACTGATACTCCACAGAGCCTTTGCCGGCGGAAAGGTTTACATCATTTTTCTGCGCAACGTCGGCATAGCTGTGGAGGGATTTGGGGTTGCCCTTCAACACCAGAAGCGCGTCGCCCATCCTTAAATCTGGGTTGCCGAAAGCTACTTGCTTGCAGCGCTCGGGCTTGATGTACAGGCCGGCTGCAATGACGTCGAACCGGCCGGCCTGAAGCCCGGGTATGAGAGCCCCGAAATCCGCCACGACAGCATCCACTTTGGCAATGCCGAGCGGCGCGAATGCTGCCTTCAGCACATCCACGGACTGCCCTTTTATCTCACCGTTGGCATCGACGAAGCCCCAAGGCGCCTGATTAAAAATTCCAACTGTTACTTGGCCGGTCTTCTGGGCTCGCGCCAGCGCCTCCTGGGCGTCTGCTGTTGAGGCTCCTCCTAGCGCGACTGCCAAGGCGGCAAACACCGCGAGTGTTCTCCCGATCGTCACTGATTTGTTCCTCCCTTTTAGTTGCCAAAGTAGTCGGCTACGGGTATATATCGTATAGTAGGTATATTAGGCATGTCAAGCGGGGGCGAGGAGAGGACAGAAGTGGCCAGCAGCGATCACCAGCAGGCGCGTAAACAGAGCAGGTATCGAGCCGGTCGGCCCTCACCGTGAACGCGATAGCGCCGAACACGCGCACGTACCGAGCGACTAGAAGCACCGGCGCGCGTATCGCAAATGCAAATCAAGTCAAGTTTCAAAGCCATGCATGCTGACGAACTCCGTGGCGCAATGCTTGACTCAGTCACGAAGCAAACAACTATCCATGGAGTAGAAAAAATGGCTGATAATATTCCCGCATGGCCTGAAGAATCTGAAGTGAGTTCCAGGATCACGCAGCTGAAACAAAACATGGTCCGGGCCGAACTGGATGCGCTCGTCATCACATCCCAGCATAATTTTGAATACTACACGGGATTTCGCACCCTGTTCTGGCTTTCCGATACACGGCCACTTCTGGCAATTGTTCGACTGGACAAGCCCGGAATTTCAATCCTGATAAATCGTGGCGAAAACGCCACGACGTACGCGGATGTGCATACAATTCCGTATCACGGCTTCACCGATGTCGCGCTGGATACCACAGCGAGATTCCTGAGCGATCTTCCAACCGGGTCAGCGATTGGCCTGGACTATGGTCGCGATATGAACGGCCGTGGATCGGTAGGTCTGCTTGAGTTTCTGCGGGGCGCACCACGCAACTTTCGGCTGTCAGATGCCGCAGATCTGATTTGGCTCCAGCGCCTCATTAAGAGCGGGCATGAACTGCATTCGAAGAGAACTGTGTGCAAAATTGCCACCGATGGGTTCTTTGGTGGGCTGGCGGATCTTCGACTTGGCTTGAGTGAGTATGAGTTTGGACAACTGCTCAAGCAGCGGATGATCGGTCTCGGTGCAGAAAGTGTCGATTGGCTTCCGGTCCGCTTCGGCCGCGAAGGCATGAACTATGCACAGCCGAACGCCGGCCAAAAGCTACAGCATGACGACTTTGTCTGGGTCGATATGGGTGTACGCAGAGCGGATCAGATCAGTGATCTAAATCGCGTGGCCAAGGTCGGCAAGCCCACCTCGGAACAAGAGGCGTGCTACGATTTTGTAAGGGGCGTCACTCTCCGGCTCGCTGAGGGCATCCGTCCAGGAATGACCGGCGACGATGCCTTTAAGCTGTTCGAAACGCTCTGGTCTGACGGAAAGCCCTCGCAACTCGGCAAGCTGGCCATCGCGGGGCGCGTCGGACACGGGTCGGGAATTGCGCTGACGGAACCACCGTCGCTTATGGCCGGGTCCGACGAGATCATCCAAGAAGACATGGTCTTGCATGTGGAACCGAAACTCGAGGCAGCCGGCGGAGTATTTCAAACCGAAGAGGTGTTCAGGGTTACGCCGAATGGTCCCGAGTTCCTAAGTACCGTTTCGCCCGCAAGGTTGCCGATGGTGGAACTCTAGACACCGCTCAAACCGCACCATGTGCACGTTCGTAGGTCGACGCTTTCGGCGAATCGGCGTCGACCTCCCATCCTGGAACAAAGGGCGTCTAATGTCGCGACAAAACTCTCATCTGACCAGCACGTCGACTGCGCGCGACTCACACAGGCTTACGAATGCGGGGCTCTGGAGCTCGACGTCGGAGACACTGCGTTCGGCATTGGCAGCGGTCCTCAGCGCCGTTCACAATCAAATCTGGTAAACTTCAATGAAAAATCCTGTTTGGACTACAATCGACTTCGACGCCCCTGGAATCCAAAGCGACTTCGCGCGCGTTCCACACTCTTCCGACACGTCCGCATACGGCTGGATTCCGGTACCAATGTTATGCCTCAATGGTGGCAGAGGCGGGCCGACGGCACTCTTCACCGCAGGCACCCATGGCGACGAATACGAAGGCCAGGTCGCACTTCGCAAGCTTGTGCACGATCTTGCAAAAACCAAGCTGCAGGGCCGCGTCATCATCCTGCCTGCTCTTAACCGACCCGCAGTTGCGGCCGGCCGCCGCAATTCTCCTCTCGATGGCGGCAACCTCAACCGAGTCTTCCCCGGAGATCTGCAAGGCGGCCCCACTGCTGTAATCGCACATTATGTGGCAACCGAACTGTTTCCGCTCGCCGATGTGATCATCGACTTGCATTCGGGTGGCAGTTCCTTGGACTACTTGCCTATGGCGCTTGCGCATCCGGGTCGAAACGAAACTGAAGCGGAAGCGGTCAGACGCCTGTTGACGAGTTTTGGTGCCCCTTACAGTGCACTGACGGACGGTGCAGGAGGAGGCGCAGGAGCTACGCTCTATGCCGCCGCGGAGCAGGCGGGGATTCCAGCCATAACCACCGAGCTCGGTAGTGGATCGACCTTGTCCGAGGCCGGCCTTGCAATTGCGGAGAGCGGCGTGCGCCGAGTGTTGCGTGATTATGGCATTGCGCCCGATTTCGACGCGCCAGAGGGGCGCACAATCCGATTTGCTCGGTTTCTCGGGCGCGGCGACACGATATATTCGCCCTGTGATGGTCTTTTTGAACCCTTCGTGAAACCGGGCGAGCAGGTTGCACCTGGACAGAAGGCTGGCGCAATTCATCGCCTCGATAACGCGCTGGCCCGTCCGATTGAGCTTGAATTCCCTTCATCCGGCATTGTCGCTTTTCGGCGCTTTCCCACGCTGACTTCAACGGGCGACGCGCTCTTCGGCCTGATGGTTGAGGCTCAGAACTAAGGCGCGAAGACAAGGTTACGTTGGCGGCTTCCTAAACAAGGCTTTGGCCAGGCGGGAGCCATTTGGGTCGAAAAGGGGGATCTTCGCCGCATAGCCGCGTAGTCCCCACATTGGTGACACCAGCAAGCAAACCGACGGCCACCGACCAAAGTTGATCAATGGCTTGGTCCACCTGGCCCGTTTCGACCCGGCCCTCGGTTACTCGCGCGGTGGACGATCAAGCCGATCTTCGGCACCTTGTCGCTGCTTCCCGTCCCCAAAATCTGGCCTCGATAAGTACGCCACCTGCGCCGACATCAGCTACGCGACTCGGCCCTTGAACGGGCGAGGACAAGTCTTCCTAATTTAGCCATCAGTCACCCAGGCGAGCTATAGCCTCCACGGCAAGGTCGACCTCTTGCAGGTTCGTGTAATGCGAAAGGCCGAGCCGCACCACGCCTCCCTTATCGCGCAGACCAAGCCGCCCCGAAGCCTCGTAAGCATAGAAGTCACCTGCCCAACCGAAGATATTTCGTTCGGCTAGGGCCTGCACGATTTCCTGAGGCGACCGCTTCGCTAACCTGAAGGAGAAGGTGGGGACACGGGCATTGAGCCTGTTACGGCTCCCGGTGCCATAAAGTTCAAAACCCGGCACGCCAACGATACCTGTCAAAAATCGGTCCATCAGCGTTGCTTCATAGGCCGTAGCCGCCTCAAGACCGGCCACGATGCGCTCCCTCAACGGCGCCAGCGCGGACACTCCGCCGAAGCACTCGCCGAGCCAGGCAATATGCTCGATGGCCGCCTGAGTTCCCGCCTGAGCCTCAAAGGAAGGAGTGCCGGGCGAAAGCCGAAAAGGCATGGCCCAAGAGGCGGGACGCACCTTGAGCGGCTTTAGGCGATCGCGCAATCCGGCAGTTACAAACATCATGCCCGCGTGCGGGCCGAAGAACTTATAGGCCGAGCAGGCCAGCAAATCGCAGCCGATCAAGGCAACATCCAGAGGCAGATGCGGCGTCGACTGGACTGCATCAACCATGGTTACGGCGCCGACTGCCTTCGCAGCCGCCACGATGCGGCAGACATCATTGACTGTGCCGAAGATGTTGCTGGCATGATTGCAAGCCACGAGCCTTGTGCGAGAATTGATAAGCCCATCCAGCGCCTCGTACCGGTACTCGAACGTCTCAGGATCGAAGTCGAGCCAGCGGATGGTAACGCCGCGCTCCTCTGCCGCGATCACCCACGGACCGACGTTGCCATCATGATCCATGCGCGTGAGCACGATCTCATCACCAGCCCTCCAGTCATGAGCGATCATGCGAGAAAAGTAAAAGATCAGAGAAGTGCTGTTGAGGCCGAAGACGATTTCGTCTGGCGAAGTCGCGCCGAGCAAGGCGGCGACAGCTGTGTGCGCGTCGCCCATGATACGGTCGCTCTCGTGAGAGGTGCGAAAGGCTCCGCCCTCGTTAGCGCAGCTTTTCAGCATCACCTCACTCATGCGTTCAATCACACGCGCAGCCACCTGGGAGCCGCCTGGCGCGTCGAGATAAACGCGCGGTATGCCCTCGTCGGCCAGCCTCAGCGCCGGAAAGGCGGCACGCACGACCTCGATATCCCATCCCTTTGCGATCATGGCATGCTCCTTCAGCCGCGTAGTGCCAGGTGGCCTGGCGTTCAATCCGTAGTTGTCGAAATCGACGCAGCACTTGCTGACCGCGTTGACCGGCCGCGCCAGCGCGAGAACCGTTCGAGGGAACTGGCCATTCCACACCTTCAAGTCCGCAGAGGCTGGTCCTCTCCAGTGGCAATGCGCACAACTGGCTGACACTCTCAGTTCCCGAGCACCGCGACCGCGTCAACCACGGCCTGGCGACCTCGGGGTGCGCAGCTATGGTCCGTGCCGACGCTGATCATCACAGGGGGAGAAGGCGATTTGCCACAACTGCCCGGTGGCCCCGGACCGAAACTCGCCTCCGTCTCACCTCTTCATCTTGTCAACTCTGTCGACCTCACCTAGTGCAACAGCTGACCCAGGAATTTCTTCGTCCGGGCCTGTTGGGGGTTGTCAAAAAATTGCCTTGGCGCGGCCTGCTCGATAATTTCGCCCGCGTCCATAAACACCACCCGGTCGGCGACTTCGCGCGCGAAGCCCATTTCGTGCGTTACGCAAACCATCGTCATGCCCTCCGAAGCAAGCTCTGTCATGACGTCGAGTACTTCCTTGACCATCTCCGGATCGAGTGCGGATGTTGGCTCATCGAAGAGCATAATCTTTGGTTTCATACAAAGCGCGCGAGCAATCGCCACACGTTGTTGCTGGCCGCCCGAGAGTTGACGAGGATATTTTGGAGCCTGCTCGGCGATACGAACCCTCTCAAGATTCTGCAGGGCGAGTTCCTCCGCTGCACTACATGTCATCTTTCGTGCGCGCCTCAGGGCTAGGGTACAGTTTTCCATTACGCTCAAATGCGGAAAAAGATTGAACTGCTGGAAAACCATTCCCGCCTCACGACGCACCTCCGACAACCCTTTCATTCCGGGGCGCAGTTCGATTCCGTTTACAACGATCCGACCTTTCTGATGCTCTTCCAATTGGTTGATGCACCGGATCAATGTCGACTTGCCCGAGCCCGACGGTCCACATACAACGACCCGTTCGCCAACCGCCACCTGCAGGTCGACGTCTCGTAGCGCCTGAAACGATCCGAACCACTTGGACACACCTTCGATCAGCACCGCGCTTTGTCGCAGGCTGCTGGTTGTGTTGCGTTCCTGGATTCCGAAAGCCAATTGTTCCTCCTTGTTTCCGTGATCTTCGCGGTCGTTCTAGTGGGACTGGGTCACTAGCCCCAGACGACGCTCAAGGCTTGCGACAAGCGCGGCCGCGAGTAGGGACAGGATCAGAAAGAGGATGCCGGCAACGAACATCGGCTCCGCGTAGCGATAGGTATCCGAGGCAACATCAAATGCACTCCCCAGCATTTCCGGCACAGCGATGACTGCCAGCAACGGCGTGGATTTGAGGATGCCGATAGAATAAGCGCCGAGCGGTGCCGCAATGTTGCGCAACATCTGAGGCGCAACGACGAAGAATACCGTGTCCCACCGGTTCAGGCCAAGACTTTTCGCCGCTTCACTTTGCCCGATGGGCACGGCGTCGATTCCGGCCTTGAAGACCTCCGATATATAGCCCGAGTAGTAAAAACTAAGCCCGAAAACGCCGACGAACAGTGCCGGCAGAACAATGCCGTATGAAGGGAGGACGAAGAAAAGAAAATATATCTGAACCAATGCCGGTATTGAGCGGATAGCATCCACTATGAATTGCGCGATCGGACGCACCAGCCGATGAGAGCGGCGCAGCATCTCCCACAAAAAGCCGAGAAGTGTCGCGCCAATGAAACTAAGGATCGCCACCAGAATGGTGTTCCAGATGCCCTCCAGGACCAGCGGAACGATTCGGACGGCGAATGCGACATCAAAGCTCATTGATGCGCCCTCCCGCCTTTCCGTGTGACGCGTCCAGGTAGCGGCCGAAGATTGTCACCGGGTAGCAGATCATGAGGTAGCAAAGCAGGAGGGCCGTATAAATGCCAGTAGGGTTGTAGCTCAACTGCGCGATTTCCTTTGCGCGAAATGTCATGTCCGTCAGTGTGATCAGCGAGACCAGTGCGGTGCCTTTGATCAACTGGATAACCTCGTTGACGAAGGTTGGGATCATCACCCTGATAGCCTGTGGCAGTTCGATCAACCGGAGCACGGTGAATCGGCTTAGTCCCAAAGCCAGGCCAGCTTCACACTGTCCGCGATCAAGCGCCTGCAGTGCCGCACGCACAGACTGGCTGGCATATGCTCCGGCATTCAGCCCAAGCACCATTGCGCCGACGCCAACAGCTGAGAGATGGATCCCGAACGCAGGCAGCGAGTAGTAGAAAGCGTAAAGCAGCACGATGACTGACGAGCTGCGCCAGAACTCGATGACGGCAGTGATGACCCAGCGATAGAAGCCTGAAGCAAAATGCTGGAGCACTCCTGCGACGAGGGCGAAAGGCACCGCGTACAGCAGCCCAAAGATGGTCACTTCAGCAGTAATGCCGAACCCATTGAAGATGCCCAACATGACATCGAGAAAGCTCATTCGCACTGCTCCCCGTTCGGCCACACCTCCCTTAACGGTAGTTGGCAGAGCATAGGCTCTTCGCCGTTACGTCAGGAGGGGCGAGCTCGGCATCCGTAAAGCCATATGCTTTGGCTACTTTCCTCACCGTCCCGTCGGCTTTCCGCTGCGCCAAACTCTCGTCATAGAGGTCTCGCAACGCAGCATCCTCCGGACGAAACTCGATTGCGGCGTAGTTGGCGGCTTCTCGGCCATTCGTCACAAACCCGGTGAACGGAAGCGCGCGCTCGAATTTTCCGCTGAGATTGGGATCCTTGAGCGCGGCGATCACGCTAACCGTTGACATTGTGTACGCGTCAATCCGGCCCGCCATCAGCGCGGCGTAAGCTGACTGGTCATCTTGAAACAACAGCATCTGGTCCTTTGGAATGCCGGCCTTAATGGCGTTTTCAGAATTGGTGCTGCCTCGGTCACCGCCCATGCGACGGGCTGGATCTTTGGCCATGTCCGCATAGCTGTGAATGTTGTGCGGATTGCCTGCGAGCACCAGCACGCCATCGCCGATCGCTATATCTGGGTTGCTGAAAATCACCTGCTCGCAGCGCAAGGGCGTGATCGCCATGCCAGACGCGATCGCGTCGATTCGCCTGGACAGCAGGCTAGGAATAAGCGCACCCCAATCCAGGACAACGAAGTCGACCTGCTTCACTCCAACAGGCCCAAGCACCGCCTTGATCATCTCGGGTTGAATGCCGGCCACCTTCTGGTCCTTGTCCACAAATCCCCAAGGCGCGTTGTTGCCGATGCCAATAGTGATCTTGCCGTCGTTGAGAACGCTGTCTTTGATCGACTGTGCTCTAGCGCCTGAAATGCTTGGATCGAACGGCGCTAAGACCAACGCCGTAATCGCCCCCAACACGGTTCGCCGACGGATAGCCGATTTCGTCATCTTTGTTCCTCCCTGGTTGACAACGGCGCACACATATACTAGGTATGCCAACTATGTCAAGTGGGCATGCAACCCTGCAGCAAATCGTTGAAATGCGGTGGAATTCGCCCTAGGCCGTGAGGAATGCTTGAACAGAAGCGAATGGAGAGTATTGATGGCTAACCCACAGCTGAGGACGTCATTGTCCCTGCATGAGACTGTGCGTGAAGAGATTCTAAAACGGATACAGAGCGGAATTTACCAGCCGGAAGCCCTCATCCCGTCCACTGCCATGTTCGGTGAGGAATTCGGCGTCAGCCACATTACTGTCAAACGCGCCTTACGCGACTTGCAAGCCGCGGGAGCCTTGGTCTCAGTCGCGGGCAAAGGCACCTATGTTAAGAAGCAGACGCGCGTTCTGCGAAAACTTGATGTTTTGATGCCCTCCTACGAGGGCGCAACGATTCAGCTCATGTCCATCACGCGGGAAAGGATATCTGATCCCACGATGCAAGCATTCGATCCTCCCGAAGAGGCGATGTTATGCGTGCGGAAGACGATCTTTGCCGACGGCGCACCCTTCATGTATGACGCCACATATCTTTCAGCAGACGTTGAAAGCGAGATAATCGAGGAGTTTGGCGAGCGTTTCGTGACGGATGCTCTACAACAGCACGCCATTCACATAGTGGATACTGACCTCATCATCGACGCGGCTCCTGCCGTGGGCAAGGTCGAGGAGATATTCGGAATACCAACCGGATATCCGATGCTCCGGCGTTACTACAAGTACACCACCACCGCCCCGACCATTACCATCTTCGGCGTTGTCCAGGCTCCATTCGACCGACTCGCTTGTACTGTAAGCATTCCTTCAGGTCCCAAGTTGGGGCAACGTGGGAAAATGAAGATGTGAAGCAGCCCCCCGGCTTCGCATTCTCGGCATTTTCCTAACCAAGAGGGATTGCGATTCGCGCCCTTTGTCGACATGAGCGAGGTCACTGCTCAAGCCATTTATATGAGATGGGAATGCGCGCTCGCTCACAGCGCGACCTCAGCCGTATCTCTGCATATTCTGTTGTCGTTCCGGTTCGTGACGGTGCTGGCAGATGTCTATCGAACTTCGAGATCTGAGATGGGCCATCGTGGTCGCCCAGCATCGCAGTTTGCGCCAGGCTGCGCAGGTGTAGAACACGCGTCAGCCAACGCTCAGCCGCATCCTACGCGATCTTGAACATCAGTTCGGCGCTCTCCTCTTTGATCGCACGAACGGCGGTACCCGCCCGACCGACGCACGCCTCGAGTTCCTGGAATCCGCACGGCGCATCCTTGAGGAGGTGGAGACCATCAGGAGTCGACTGACCGCGCGTCCGCGGGGTCAAAGCGGTCAACTGACAGTCGGCGTTCACGCGTCGCTTTCAGCCGGCAACTTTCGGGCAACTCTGATGGAGCATTGGCGCCGTTTTCCGGACATCGAACTGCGCATGGTCGACGGGTCGAGCGATCGTCTGATTTCTGCCCTTGCTGGTCCGGCAATCGATATCGCCTTCGTGACGGAAGAAAATCCGAGGTGGACTGACAAGTCGCTCCCGGTCTGAGCGAGCGTGTCGATCCAGCCATCGCAAAGGTGATAGGCGAACACGAGGCGTTCGAACTCGGCGCCGCTGAAATCCTCAAAGTGAACCGGCCGGACCGTTCGAGCTATCGTCACCTGTCTAGCTCCTAATTTCCAGAGCTTCGAAGTGGGTTGATGATCTGAACACCCTCGAAGTCCTTTTCATTGTCTGTCACGATGATGCAGTGGTTGGCCTCGGCGATCGCAGCGATGATGGTGTCGAGCGCGCTTCTGGGGCGTCCCTTTGCCTTCCCACCAGCCATGAGGCTGGCCCAGACGAGGCCAGCTTTCTCGTCAAACGACAGGACGCGACCGGCGAACAGCGCTTGCGGACCTTCAGGACCGGAGAACCAGGCTTCAAGGGTGCTGCGCTTCTTGCCTTTCGGTTTCTCCAAGATGCCTCGGCGGATTTCGGCGACGGTAAGCGAAGCAATGAAAAGGTCGTCGTCTTTCTGCGCGCCCATCCAAGCCAGCAGCGAGCCCGACGGTTCGGGCTTTATGACGTTGCTGATGATATTTGTATCAAGAAGGTAGCGCGTCACAGATCGACCTTACGCCCCTCTTCTCGCGGCCGGCTGAGGTCGAGATCCACGCCGACCAGAGGAGAGCGACGCAAGGCCGCGAGAATGCCGCCTGCTTTCGGAGGCTCACCCGCCACTGCCTGCTGGACGGTCCGCCGTAGCTGCCCGGCTTCCGGACCGTCCTCCGTCAATTTCCGGGCGAGGGATCGAAGCAAATCGCGGTCGGAGTCGAGCGCTTGAATCTCGAACCGCGCGATGCCACGTTCGGTCAGGCGGGATCGATAACTCTCGAGGGCTCTCTTCTGCGCACTGTTGCTCATCGCGTGCCTCCGTGCTATATCCAGATATATAGCCGTATTTCCTTTGAAGCGCAAGGCTGGGGGAATTGTTATCGGTCCCGGCAAATGAAGATGGCCTCTCCAAGGCATTTAGGATGCCGGGGGTTGTCACCGCGACAACACGCCCCTCTCCCAACAGGGGCGATCACAAAAATATTATTGCTACGACGACGGTCGACCCGTGCCCCGCTACTACGCCGCCAGCTGCCAGCATCCGCTCCGATACGCCGCAAGGCATTAATTTACCACACATTTCCACCGTGCCAACGCGTCGCCACTTGGCATCATTGTCTCGAAGCGGGGTATTCCGCGCGAGGACAAGGACGCGATCATGGCGCGACCGAGACGTACAACAGCCGAAAAGCTTCGTGTGGTCGCCGACGCGACCCGCGAACCGGCCCTGGCATCATCCGCGCACATTGCATCGGCGTGATTCACATGAATGCTTTGCATCGAGGACGGCTCGCCTGCCGACCGACGGTCTCCCCGAGCGGTTTTCCGGCCGGAAAAGCGTCCGCGCGTGGTCTTATAGCTGGACTTTTCCACTGCCGGCCTGGCACGCAGCGATCCATTGCATTGCAGAGGTTGAATCTTCCAATATCGCGACCCGTTTCGCAAAGCCTAGAAAGGCATTGCGTGCAGCGCTCAAGGGCTTGCGGCCATCGTGAGCCTCATAGCACGCCCTAAGGGCGGTCTCGTGTATCAAGTCTCTGCAAGCTTCCGGCCATTCATTGAGAAAATCGATCGCGTCCGCAACGCTGGCAATCTCTTGTATGATGTAGGTGGCTCGCTTCACGAAAATGGGGCTGCTGAAAGCCTCAACGCTCATTTGCTCCTCCCAACCTGCTGATCAAGCCGATCCACATGCATAAGGCCGCCGCATGTACGCGCCGACCGTCCCAGAATGTGTTGTCAGGGCGACGACACTTCAAGAGCGAGTAGCCGCGCGTGGCAATGCTCGGCACGTTGCTATGTCAATTTCGAGACATTCCAACACGACAGGCCCAGGGATGGCGCAGTTAAACCATTCAGGCGTATTTGCAGGCGACAGGACTGATGCTCCAGTTTAACGAATCGTGAGCCGACTTGGCTCAGAAGTCGCTATCGGCGTGGGGAAAGGAGCGATGTGGCGCCGCTCCTTTTCCAAGTCCGGAAAGTCGTGACCGCTTTACTGCAGGCCCAACCTCCTCTTCAGTTCCGCATTCTCCTTGCGCAGACGTTCCGCAAGCAGGTTCTTCAGCCGTTTATTTTCTTCCTCGAGCGCAAGAAGATCCTTGAGCTCACCGTTGCCTGGTGCAGGTACCGCGGCCTTTTTCTTCCATTGATAATAGGTCTGCTCCGATGTGCCGGCCTGCTTGACGGCGCTCTTGAGAGTGGCACCGCCGCTGATCAACTTTTCAATTTGACCGAGCTTTTGGGTGCGCTCCTCTTCGGAGTAGACCTTGCGGCCAGGCTGCACTGATGCCGGGACATTATTGGCCTCAGTTGACGCCGGGGCACCGTTCTTACGGGCAGATGTCCTGATCTCCGTCTTTGCCTTCCGCGGACGCTGCGATTTCGTCTTCGTGTCTGTTGTCTTGGCACCTTTCGTGGCGCTCTCTACTGGTTCAGCTTGCTCAGCATCAGCCATGAGATATTCCCC
Organism: Mesorhizobium sp. B4-1-4; assembly: GCF_006439395.2. Lineage (NCBI taxonomy): Bacteria > Pseudomonadati > Pseudomonadota > Alphaproteobacteria > Hyphomicrobiales > Phyllobacteriaceae > Mesorhizobium > Mesorhizobium sp. B4-1-4. The sequence goes on along the minus strand of NZ_CP083950.1, from coordinate 127,636 downwards.
TTTTTCCTTTTGGACGTGTTCAGCATTAAGGTCCACGACGTCGGAGTCAATAAGGGGGCGATTTGGCGGATCTATCTCCTCGAACTGTCTTGTCGTGTCGGCGAAAGCTGCTGAGAGATCGACATCGGCCCAAATGGAACGGTCGCGTTTTTGATAGTTGCGCTTCTGTCTGACTTCCACAACGAACGGTCGGGTCTGCTGCCTCATTTTTTTCCTTGATCGTAAGCGAGCTGGAAGGATCCGCTGTTGAAGAGCGCTGTCTCGGCCAGACGGTTCCGGATTCGGCTCGGAGCTTTAGCGGAAGAGCGCTATTGCAGGCAAGAGCACTTCAATCGTTTGTAGCTGGACAGCTTCTCGATCACGATCGCATCCAGCTCGCCGCAAGATCGCACGGGAACAGCTGTGACGGCTATGAGGGTTTGTGGGACAGGCAACGGAGCCTACCGCCAATCGAGATGAGAAGCGGGGACATCCTATGAAGCTGCGGCTCTGCTCCCGCAGCCGTTAAACTGCGCCAACCTCGGCAAGGTCCCAAGTTTTTACATAAGAACTGAAGATTCGACAGCTCTCACCGATCCGGAGATCGAGCTGACCGTGTCCAATGAAGGAGCGCTCAGCTAGCTCGCTGATATCATCAATGCGCCGATCGGTGCGGTATATTGATAACAGTAAGGGACCACCGAATTTTCTCATCATCATCGATGATTCTGCTGGATTTCTTGCGGTTGACACCTCAAACAAGCAGCCCTCGATATCCTCCATTCATGAGCCAGTGGCCCCGCCCAATGGCACGGCGGATGCGGTCGCGCAAATGATCACCGGGATCGTTCCAGTCCGCCTGGACGCGGGCGTGGCCGAAGAGCGCCATGGCAATGTCGCGATGAGGCGCTCCTGCCAATGCGCCATCGAGCGCGCGGAGCGCGAAACTCATGCGTCGATTTCGCGGCTCGACGGGAAAGTATTTGGCCGCAAGCTTTCCCTTGGCATGAAGATGATTGAGACAAGCAAGCGCATTGAGCCGCTGCCTCGTCCATTCGGTCGGAAACACAGCCTCCGTCACCAACCGGGCCGGCTCCAACAAGCTGCCTTCGGTCAGCGCCAACTGCAACTGATACCCTTCCTGCTGCAGGAGTATGTGTTGATCGCCCCCTTCCCTTTCCACCAGGACGACCGCATGACAGGACAACGCGCCGAGATCCATCGACGTGGCTGCAGCCGTAGAGATTGCAGCCACGGGCAGCACGTGGGCACACTGGCAAGGAGACCAGAAGACGCATGCTTCTGCCGCAGCTGAGCTGGCGAAAGTGAAGGCCCCATTCGGCAAGTCCGGGAAAGCCGCTCGGCAAGGAGAGAACAGAAAGCTTTGGCGCCTTTCTTGCGTGGGTCACCTGTTCGAGGGCGACCATCAGATCGCTTACAAAGGCGGCATTGCGCCTGAGGAACTCCCATGCCCAACCGCGCCTGGTAAGGCGCGCCGTGTAGCGGTAAGCTTCGTCTTCAAGCCATGCGTTAGGTCCAGCTCCGAGAGGTGTCATTGCCCGTATCCACCGTGCTGGAAACCTGGAATTGTGATGGCCGCGGATTTGCCGAAAACGGACGGAATGTCCAAAGCACGCGCTTCGCCCGTCCGAGGAGCCAACGTTAGCTATCCCAGCCGATTGCCTGGCCCGGCGCCGGAGCGTGTTGAATGTCGATCCGCACTGCGGCCAGCTGCATGCTGGCGGCCTGGACAAACGGCCCAAGCACTCGGTAGCCGAAAGTCGCGGCGTCAAACCGCGGCAGCCAATCCGGCTCGATCACAGCGGTTAGACTGGTAATGCCCAGGAGCTTGCACACCCCGGGAACTGAGCCGATCAAGTGCCTGAAAAGCCCCGTCCCGCGATGATCCTTCCTTATGAAAAATCGTGACCATTCGTGGATCTCATGGCCGCGCGGCACCGGTCCGTCGACAAGATGCGAAAAATGATCTTGGAGAAGGTGAGGTTCACTCGTCGGCAGAAACCTGTACCCGCCGACAACATGACTATTGTCGATTGCGAGCACGTAAATGGTCTGCGGTGTATCATAGGCATCGATCTCGCGCTCGTCAGGTCGGGCGAGGGCACTCCAACCGCGTTCGCCGACGAAGATTTCGTGGCGAAGCCTGTAGTGCTCCTCCAGGAATTCCTGGTGGCTAGGGTCGGTGCTGCCGGTGATGAGACGAATCATTAATGCTGTCACTCCTGTTCGGAGCGACATTCTTGGGGGGACACTCGCGCCGGCTATGGCCAGCTTTGACCATTGACGGACAGCTTCCGTTCAGCCGGCGATCTCCATCGCCCTCAAGGCCTTGGCGACAGCTTGCGAGCGCGTGGCGGAGCCCGTCTTCCGTATAGCACCGGCGATATGCTTGTTCACCGTGGAGTCGGATATGCCGATGATCCGGGAGATTTCCCAGGCCGTCTTGCCCTCGGCCACCCAGGTTAACACTTCACGTTCGCGGTCTGAGAGCGTCAGACCTTTGGGGCGGCCATGATCGGCGAGCAGCTGAAGCCTGCTCGCAAAGGTTAAAGAAAGGACGTTGACGGGTTCGAGAGCATCCTTCTCCGTGATCGGCGCTTCACCTGCCAGCGAAATGCACCCGGCCAGCGCATTGCGGACTGGAACGGGCACACACACGCCAGCCTTCAGGCCGACGTCGGCGGCTTCCATCATGATGCGATCGCCGGCAGAGCCCGGCTCGGCGGCGTGTATGCAGGCTTCCTTCCAGGTGAAGGGTGCCCTATAGACAACGGAGGCAATCGCGACCGGATCGCGCCTGATATAATCGCGCGACACATAGTGCGACATCCAATCTTCAGGCCAGAAGCGCTCCAGAATCAAGTTTTCGAAACGCTGGCCTTGGCTTGGCAACCCCGTCACGATGAAGTGGCTGAACCCGAACTGGCGAATCGCCGCGCGATAAAGGGCGACGAGCGCTTCGACGGTGGTGGCGTTAGCCAACTGCAATGCATCCTGAAACACATGCGCGATATTCATTGCCGCCGCGCTCCCCTTGCGTGAATGCCACGGAAATGATGGGAGCTTACTGATCTGCCGAGCTCATTGAAAGTGGTTTTCAGCCCCGGAAGTTGCAACCCAAGCTAAAGCCGGAAAGTATTAGCGCTGCCGCAAGCTCAGAACGGCAGCGCTTTTTAGCCATTCCTTCTATTGTGCTACAACGCGAGCGGCTCCACATTGGTCAGCAGAGGGATCTTCTGACGGCTCCTGCCCATCCCGGCGTCTCAATTGCGAAAAGACGATAAACCAAAATCGAAAGTCGTCTTCGCGACCTGCATAGCGCGCGGTGAAGGCCGCCGATGCGGCCGCGAGCGATGCCTTTGCGCCATAAAGGGCAATTGCCGCGTCGACGGCCTCGGAAGGATTGGCGAAATGCCACAGTGTCAGCCGATTTCCGCCGGCCAGTATGTCTTCGCTATCGTGTTGTTCCACGCCAAAATCTCCCGCGGGTTGCGTCCGGCGCGGGGCTGATGGGCCATCAGACCGGACGTTGATCACCCACAGAAGTGAGCCACGGTCTCGGGCATCGCCCGGACGCAGTCGTGTCGTCCCTGGTCTTGCGGTTGAGGCGCGCGTCGAGCGCCTCTTGGCGTGAGACCGACTATGCCAGATCGATGCAGCAATGACAAATCGCTGGGCGCGTTCCAAACTCGGAAAACGCCTCCGCGAAGGTGGTAATTCTACTACCTATCCCGCTGAGATCGATTGCGGTAGCGGTGAGCATTGACATGTCAGCTTTGAGCTCGGAAACCGCCAGGTGCCAGAGTCCGGAGGAAGGACGACCGCGCGCTCGTATATCATAACCCGCTCGCGTTCGAACGGGAGCAGGGCTGCCGATGGAGCCAGTTGCAATTGTCTGCTCACAAGACGCAGAACTTTACATCATCCTCGAGTACATCCTTGGTGGGGACGGGTACAAAACCGTGCTCGCTGGCAACATCCACGAGGCCGAAGAACGGACGAGGGAAAAATCGCCTGCGGCGGTCATTCTGGACTGTCGTCCTGGCGGCCTTCCAGTCGCGACCTTGTGTGCCCGGCTGAAGCAAGATCCGGCGACCCGCGCTATTGTGCTTCTCGCACTGATCGCGCCTGGTGCGGAAGACCAGCATATCACCCTTTTGAAGGCGGGCGTCGACGATAGCCTGGTGCGGCCCCTGGTGCCGGCGAAGCTGCTTGCTTCCCTGCAATCCGATCGAAGGGCGGGCGCTCGCAGTAATGTTCACAGCCACCACATTCCTACCCTCGGCGACATGGAAATGCGCCCTGATAGTTTTCGCGTGCGGCGTGGCGAAAGGGAGATCCAACTCGGGGCGATAGAATTCCGCTTGTTGCGACATCTGCTTGAGAATCAAGGCCAAGTTTTCAGCCGCGAGAACCTGATTGCGATCGCGTGGCCCACCAACATCCACGTCGATACCCGCACGGTGGACGTTCATGTGAGCCGGCTGCGCAAGTCGCTGCTAACTCTCGGATCTCGTGTGGTCATTCGAACGGTCCGGTCCGCAGGCTACATGCTTGATGACGCGAGGGATTCCTAGGCGGCGGAACGGTCGTCACGTTAGACCATCGCGGGCACTGTAAGTCTGCGACGTGCGGCGAGTTCAACACGAGCAGAACCTTTCTCGTGCGAGGCCGGACCGCCTCACAAGCATGGGATCCGCCGAATCGACCTAAAAGAATGTGAATTCCTTCATCGTATCGTTAATAGACGTTTCAGAATCTTTTAACAACAATTCATGCACAGACAATATATCTTACGCTATACCTACTTCATATCTGGCATCCTTTCACTCGATCGCAACAATTGCCTTTGCCATCGACGATAATACTTTCGAAGGAGTCCTAAATGTCCACAGAAGTATCCGCAGGAAGCACTGTGGGCGCCACGCGTTTCCGCAACACCGCCTCGGTGATCGATCGCACGCGAACCTATTTCGAAGAGGCACATCGCCGCGGGCTCATGGCCGTCTATGGCCGCTCCATACAGGAAAGGGCAGTCACACTCACGGCAGGAGAGCGTGAAGGCAACACCATCACAGATTATGTTCGTTGCTCCTATCTTGGCCTGGATAACCATCCGGCTATCGTCGCCGGCGCGATTGCCGCAGTAGAACAATACCGATCACTTCACTGGTCCTGTGCGCGGACACGACTGAACTTCGGGATCATAGGCGATCTTGAGGATACGCTTACCCAGCTCTTTGGGGCGCGGGTGATTGTGTATTCAACGGTCATGGTTGCCAACATGGGGGCGCTGCCGATCATTGCTTCAGGACATCTAACGGATGGGCAGAGACCGGTCATGGTTTTCGATCGCCTCGCCCATGCCTCCCTAGCCTTTCACAAGCCAGTCGTGGCGCAGGAGACGCAAGTCGAGACAATTCCCCACAATGACCTCGATGCTCTTGAGCAGATTTGTTGCAAGCATCCAGTTGTCGCCTATGTGTGCGACGGCGTCTATTCCATGGGAGGCTTCGCGCCGATCCCAGGGCTTTTGCGATTGCAGGACAAGTACGGCCTTTTTCTCTACATCGACGACGCACACGGAATTTCACTGTTTGGCGACAATGGCGAAGGCTTCGCACGCTCACAACTGCCCCCTGAACTGGGCGGGCGCACAATCGTAGCGGCCTCGCTCGGCAAGGGCTTCGGCGCTTCGGGTGGCATGCTCCTGCTCGGGACGGCGCATCAGGAGGCGCTGTTTCGCTGCTACTCTCTTCCCCATGCGTTCTCGGCATCTCCCAACGTCGCAGCCATCGGCGCCGCCCTCGCCTCGGCGGACATTCATCAAACGAGCGAACTCAAGCTTCGCCAAGAGCGGCTGGCCGAGCGCATCGCCTTTTTCGACAAGCGAATCGAGACCGGTCAGCGGGGTGCCGCGCTGCCAATTCGCATGATCAAGGTGGGCGACGAATTCGCGGCCATCGACTTCGCAGAGCGACTGCTGGAAGGCGGCTTCTACACATCCGTGACGTTCTTTCCGACGGTGGCTCGCGGCCAAGCAGGCATACGCATCTGCCTGACCGCAAGCCATGACCTTTCGGACCTGGAGCGGCTGTGCTGCAAGATTATGAGCGACAAACAACAGACACTTACCTCGGCCTGAGCCACGAATGACATCGATGCTGAGGAAGCACCATGTCGGCTTCCGTCGCGGCTGGTCTGGCTGAGCTTTCGACTAGCGACGTCTCGTCCGGACCACACCGGGATTATTGGGATTTCAGACCATGACCAGCGATGATCAAATCAGCATCTCCAGCCTCGCACACGAGCGTGCGAAAAAAGTCATGCCTGGGGGCAACACGCGCAGCAGCGTCTATGAGGCGCCCTTTCCCCTTTATCTGAAATCCGGAAAGGGAGCGTTTGTAACCGACGTCGACGGGAACTCCTATCTGGATTTCCAAAACAATTTCACCGCCCTGATCCATGGTTATGACCACGCGGAAGTGAATTCGGCGCTCATCGGACAAGTCGGCCGGGGGCTCAGTTTCGCAAATCCCACTGAGAGCGAGATCGATCTGGCGGAGATCCTCTGCGACAGGGTGCCCTTCTTCGAGCAAATGCGCTTCACAAACACTGGATCGGAAGCGGTGATGATGGCCATCAAGGCTGCGCGCGCAATCACCAAGCGCCCGAAAATTGCAAAGTGCGAGGGCGCCTATCACGGCAACTACGACTATGTGGAAACAAGTTTCGATCCCATTCCCGCCGACTGGCAAACCGGGTCCGCGGAGGCGAAAGCCTACAACGATGGAACGCCGGCGTCAGTCTTGGCTGAGGTGGTCGTCATTCCCTTCAACGACGTTGTTGGGACAGAGCGGGTGCTGGAGCGGCATAAGCAGACGCTGGCGTGCGTCGTCATCGACCCCCTTCCATCGCGCGCCGGGTTGGTGCCGGTCGATCCCGAGTACCTGAGCTTCCTGCGCGAGTTCACAGCCCGCCATGGAATTCTGCTGATTTCGGATGAAGTCCTGAGTTTCCGGCTGAGCTATCGCGGCGCGATTTCCACCTATGGGATCGAACCGGACCTGTGCGCGTTCGGCAAGATCGTTGGCGGCGGACTGCCCATCGGGGCCGTTGCCGGGCGGGCTGAAACCATGCAGGTGTTTGATCCAAGCCGCGGCAAGCCGCCTGTCGCTCAGGCAGGGACCTTCACCGCCAATCCACTGAGCATGGTTGCGGGGGCTGCCGCCATGCGCGCCCTGACAGAAGTTGAAGTCGAGCGGCTCAACGCTCTCGGCGCGCGACTTCGGTGCGAACTTAACCGAGTACTCGCCGCCTCCGATATAAGAGGGAATGTCACCGGAGCCGGCTCCCTTTTCTGCGTTTTCATCAGCGACAGGGAAGTAAAAGATTACGCGAGTGCCTATCACGCCTGGCAGCAGAGGCAGCTCCTCTCCCGGTTGATGTCGCTTTGCCGCGACGAAGGAGTCCTCCTTTCGCGCATCGGCCTGGGTGCGCTTTCAACCCCCATGACGGAGACCGAGATCACCATGCTGGCCGTCCAGTTTGGTCGAGCTTTGGCCAGGCTTGCCGAGAAAACACCGTCCGCCGCTGTTGCGTGAGGCAGGAGAATGCTGCCATGAAGAGCGCCTCTGGTATCGTGAGCGATCGGTCACCGCTTCTTGCCTATCTCCTGCTCGCTGCCGTTTCAATCTGGTGGGCGGGCTCCTATCTTCTTATCAAGATTGCCGTTCTTGATGTGCCTCCGGCGACCCTTGCCACGGCGAGACTCCTCATCGCTTCCGCAGCGCTGCTCGTCTGGTTGAGGCTGACCAAAGTAGGTTTTCTTCCGCTCGATCTCAGCTCAGGGGTCCGGTACGTCCAAATAGCGCTGTTCGGCCACGCTCTGCCTCTTTATCTGATTGCATGGGCATCCGAGACCGTGCGAGTAAGCGAAATGGCGATCCTGGTCGCCACTACCCCTCTGTTCGCGGTGCTCTTTGCCCATTTCGCCCAGCGCGAGTGGCCGTCAAGGGGTACGGTCTTCGGTCTGTTGGTAGGCTTTGTTGGTCTTAGTGCACTTCTAGGCCATTCCGCAGGTTTCACGTTCCATGCGGGCCGAGGCACGGTACCGCTTTTGGCCCTTTTGGGAGCAGCCGCGAGCTATGCACTGTCCGGTCGCGCAGTGGCCCGGCTGCAGGACGCAAATGCGCTCGTGACTGGAACAGCGGTCATGATTTGCGCAATTCCGATGCTGCTGCCGCTAAGCCTTGCCTTCGAGCGACCCTGGACGATCGCCCCGAGTGCGCAGGCCCTCGCAGCCCTTCTGCTGCTGGGTGTCATGTCCACAGCAGTGGTCTACGTCGTCTACTATCGATTGATAGGGCTGAGCGGGCCAACCTTTGCCAGCATGCATCATTACCTCGTGCCGGCTCTAAGCATTATACTAAGCGCAGTATTTGCAAACGAAAGACTGACTTTAAGCCAGGTGACGCTCATCGCTCCGGTAGTCGCGAGCATTGTTATTGGCCGTGGATTGATATCCCGGAAGCTATGACAGGCCTTTAAGGAGAACGACGATGCTTGCTCTTGAAACGCCGCGACTTTTCATTCGTCCCCTGGCCATGTCGGACCTTGAGGACGTTCATCGCCTGCACACCGATCCCCTTGTCGTGCGAGCGCTGTTTTCCGGGGAGCCTCCGTCGCGCGAGGACACGCAGGAAAAGATGGAGCGATATGTCCGGGATTGGCGGCAGAACGGCTTTGGCTTTTTCGGTGTGTTGCTGAAAGGAAGCTCACAGGACAGAAGCGAGTTCGCGGGCCGCGCGGGCCTACGCTGCTTCGAGAATACGGCGGATGTCGAGTATGGCCTTTGCCTGTTCGGGCATGTTGCTGGCCGAGGGGTCGGTCCAGAACTCGGCGGGGCAATCCTGCGCTATGCCTTCGAGGACCTCCATCTGGAACGAGTGGTCGCGCTGATCCGGCCAGAGAACGAACGGGCTATTCGCGCGGCCGAAAAGATCGGATTCGCGCACGTCGAAGACAGACAATACGGCAACCGCATGAAGGGCTTCTACGAGGTGCGCCCGAGCCAGTGCGGCATCGATTGCCAAAGCGGCGGACCCAGAACAGATGCGTGTTAACGCGGGGCGCTCGATGGCTTTCAATTCCTCTAACACGGAGAGAACTATGAACATCTTGATGGAGGACAAAGGTATCCCAGACCACGAGAAACACCTTTGCGATCTCGTCGTTCACAACGCGCTGCTTCTGACGGTCGATGAAACAGACAAGGTGATTGCGAATGGCGCCATCGCGGTTCATGACGGATCAATTGTTGCCGTGGGGGCCACTCGGGACATCCTTTGCGGCTACAATTCCCGCCAAACCCTCGACGCCGGCGGAGGGATCGTGCATCCCGGCTTCATCGACGCCCACGTCCATATTTCCCAATACACCTCGCGTAGCGTCCTTTCCTCCATGCAGGGAACGCGTATCACAATGGGCGACTGGAAGAGCGCGCTGACTGCGGAAGATGAATATGCAAGCGCCGCCCTGGCGGCCGTCGATTATTTGAAGAGCGGCTACACTGGCTTCGTCGACCCGGGCACGATCTTTACGCCGGATGCGGTCGCCCCAGTCGCGGATGAATTCGGCATTCGCATCTGGCTCACCGATCCCTATGTCGCCGACGCCGGGCTCGAGCTCAAGAAGCACTTCCCAGAGCTTGTCAGCGATTCGTTTCTTGCGCTGTGGCCAAAAAATCGGGACGAAGCCTTCCGCCGCCTGGGCTCGCAGCTATTTCGCAACCAGAGCCAGAACAGCCTCGTCAGAGCCTTTGTCGGCTTATACGGCGAGGGTACCGACTCCGAAGAGCTATTTCGTGCCGCCTTCGAATTGGCCCGTGAGCATGGCGTTCAGATGCAGGAGCACCTGGGCTACGCACCTCTACTATACCGCCAGCGGGAATCGGCGCTCGGGGCCAGCCTGATGCAGCACATGAGCAATCAGGGGTTCCTCGACAGCCACGTCACGTTTGTGCACATGAATGCGGTTCATCCCGGCGACGTTCAACTCTTGGCAGCGCATGGCGTCGGCGTCGTTTGGTGCCCCTACGGGCAGTTGCAGATGCTTGGCCGCGGCGGCGCCGAAGGCCGAATGGTGGAGTTGCATCGTGCCGGCGTGAAGGTCGGCATCGCAAGCGACATTCCTCGCGCCGTTCACTTCAGTGCGCTCGGTACACTGGCTACCGTCACGGCGGCGGCAACGGGGTTGGCAGTTTCTGGTCTGGAGATCCTGCACATGCGCACACTTGGAGCCGCAGGAACCGTGGGCGCCGCGTCGGAGCTTGGCAGCCTCGAGATCGGCAAGAAAGCCGATTTCGTTGTCCGCCGGCCGGACGTGTCTGAAAACCTGGGGCGTGATCCGGCACTGGAATTCGCGGTCATCGCCGACGCCAGCACCATCGATTCCGTATTCGTTGATGGCAAGTGCGTGGTGAAGCATGGCGAAGTGCTGAAGGCCGACACGCTCGCCGTGGTTGCGCGCGCCCATCAATCAGTGCGAGGCCTTGCCGCCCGCCTGGACCTGACCCGTCACTGAATCTCGCTCAACGTCATGGTAGATCGTACATTCGACACACGAGGTCTGCGAGGGGCCCTCCCCAGGCGGTGTCACGAATGGCTGTTCAGCAAACTGAGCAGGCTCCGAGTGACAAGGCCGCTCTCGCCTGTTTTGTTCAACAAAACACACGACTTGGCTAACATCATGAGAGGAGGTAATATGGCGAAGACGCCGAGAATGCGGTCGTCGTCGACTGCTCCGCAACAGCGACACGCCGAGATCGTCAAGGTCAGCGATACGTCGGCTAATCGTCGATACCTGAACATCCAGAGCACGCCCCGCCTTGCGAAAGCTCCCACGCCCGGCCGCGGCCGGCGCGTTTCCTGTTCACCTTCGAGGAGATCGACGGCCGCTGGCTGATCGGAGGGCATCACTCCTCACGCCTTTCGGAGGGGCTTTGACCGCTCATATTAATTCCGAACATTTTTGCGCCGATGAGTTCCGGCGGGATGCGGAGAGAGGCTTTCTCGCTGAACTTCTCGGTCGTACCCTAGTATCCAGGGGCTTTTGATAATGCCGGCATTTGGCCGTACATTATACCGAACAGGAGAATGGCTATGGCTCAGGCACAAAGACAAGAGAGTGTCCCAGCAGCTCGCAGGCGAGGTGAGCGGCTTGAAGCCCGCGTGACGGCGGAACAGAAGGCTTTGATCGAACACGCCGCAGCTCTCGAAGGGCGCAGCATCACCGATTTCGTGCTGGCGAGCGTCCAGGACGCCGCGAAACGCGCCATTGCCGAGCATGAAGTAATCCAGCTCAGTGTCAGGGACTCCCAAGCGTTTGTGGAGGCGCTCCTCAATCCGCGCGAACCCGACAAGCGGATGCAGGAACGTGTGGCGAACTATAAGGCGCTGATCGGCGACCACTAGACGTGTGCGACACCGCAAGGCCTATCATTGAGCTTCTCGACACGACGCGGCAAGATCGTTCGGCGTTCTCTTGCGGCGTCGAGGCGCTAGATCGTTATCTACATTCGCAGGCTGGCCAGGATGCACGCCGACGCGTAGCGGCTTCCTATGTGCTGCTGGAGCCTCCCTGCCCCAACGTCGTCGGCTTCTACACACTTTCGAACATATCTATCCGGGCTACGGAACTGCCGGCGGCGTTTGTCAAGAAGCTGCCGCGCTATCCGGTCTTACCGGCCACGCTGCTCGGCCGGCTAGCGGTCGACGCGGGGCGGCGGGGCGGTGGATTTGGAACGGTTCTTCTTCTCGATGCCCTCCGACGTTGCCTTCGAAGTGAGACAGCCTCCCTGGCGGTCGTGGTAGACGCGAAGGATGATGCAGCGATCTCGTTTTGCGAGCGGCATGAGCTTCTTCGGATACCAAATCAGGCCAAGCGCCTCTTCAAGCCGATGGCAGAGATCGAAAAACTATTCGGAATGCCGGGATCATAAGGCTGGACTCTGATTTTAAATGACGCCTATCAGATCCAGCCTGATTTCGGCGCAAGGCGGGGTCTGGAGGCCGCTTACGCAGTCTCCTCTCGGGACGGTCGGGTGAAGGCGAGGATGTGGTCAGTGGCGGCGGATGCCGCCGAAGCTGCCGTGAAGATGGCCTTCTTGTCCTGTTTGAGGATCTTGACCCATTCGGCAATGTATTGCGCGTGGCCCAGACACGGCGTGGAAGCGAGCTTCATTTCAGCACAGCTGTAGGAAGCTGAAAGTTCCGCGATATATCCTGATGGTCAAGCAACAAAGATACTTGCGGAGCCGAAGCTGGCAACGTTAATCCATCAGCGCTTTGCGAAATCGATGGGTTGATACGGCGAACCTTCGGTTGATTCCGCTTGGAACCCAGAGGGCATCTTCGAATGTCTGAACGAGCCTCCAACCTTGGTCTTGCGGCAAGACGGCGTGCTCGAAGCGGAGCTTCTTCGTACGGCAGGTAACGCCCCGAGCTGAACGCTTTTACCAACGGCATGAACAAGCTCACAGGAACATCGATCCAGACATCAAGCTCGGCTTCTGACTGAGGTCAGTATTCGATGCTGAAGCAGCCCTTCGCTCGCTCCGTAGCTTTCCAACCAGAACACTTGCTCGCCGACCTGATGATCAGCTGCCTTTCGGGAACAAGGACAAGCTCGGCAGGCAAGCTCTCTTGCTGCAAATGATTGATGTTCGGTTAGCGCTCTCGTCTCTCAGCCTCCGGCGCATGAAGCATCGCTGAAGACTGTGTGAGCGCGAATTCATACGGATCGGGACGCTTCTGGAGTTCGGTACAGAACAATGCGTCCCGTCGGAACCAGTTGGGAAAGAAAGTCGAATTCCCGGATGTTTCCCGTAAGCACGCTCGCACCCAATTGCCGCGCCTGCAGGAAAACTAGAGCGTCGTTGACGAACTTGCGTTCATGACCTTCGCCTTTTGGCAAATTGCTCATTCGGAAAAGCAGGCCAGCGAGGATGCCGGCTTGCCCCCAGATTTCAGTATCGGGAGCATGAAGCCGATGCTCCGGTATATCCGCGAGCGTCCCGTGGATCGTTTTCAGAACGGTCTTCGTTGAGATATGCTTCGGATCCAGTCGACCGAATGCGTGTGTCAGCTCGGAAAGGCAAACAGCCGAGTGATGGCACAGCCGATAAGTCAGAAGCCTATCGACCTCCGCGGGCGATCGGCCCTGCAGAACATCCAGATAAACGGTGGTGTCCAGAAACAATGGACCGCCAATAGTCGGCTCGTCGTCAATCCATGGCAGATCGTCATCGGCCCGACGAGCGAGTGTCCCTTGGCGTCTGTGTGGTTTGAGTGATCGGAGGGTTTCGGCGAGATCAAATCCCAAGGTCGATGTCCGAGGGAATGCTACCCTTCCGCTTGACGAGACGAGCCCCGAAATCATCCTCCAGCGCCAACCGCGACAGCGCAAGCTCCAACAATTCGGTGTCCGAAGCGACGTGGGCGCGCTTTTTGGCCGCGTCGATCAGCTCCGACGGTACACGTCCCGACAAACGCGTATTTTTTGCAGTGCCAAGGAGGCCAACAGCCCTCGCCTGCTCGAGGACGAGCTTGTTGCGGGTCAACGCAACCTTTGCTTCGTTGTCCGTGGCAGAATGGATTTGAGCGCCCATGCCAAACTCCTATGTTGAACGTAACATAATTTACGTTCAACATAAATACAAGAGCACTTGAGGGAACGCCGCGGTCGTCGCGGACGCCAGCATCGTAGACTCCGTGTTCGTTGCCGAGAAGTGCGTGGTAGGCCTCAGGACGCCCGCCCTGGTTGCGCGCCCCCATCAGTTGGTGCGTAGCCTCGCCGCCGGCCTGCACCTTGGTTGACCAGCTCAGGCGCGAAGGCCTATCCTAGACGCAAGCGCGCGCGCCGACCGGTGGGCTCCGGCAATGACGGCGCGCTCATCCAAGTAGACGACCCGACCGCTTTTGACGACCTGGCGGCCGCCCACGAACACCGCCTCCACAGCATTGCGGCCGCCGATCACTCCCAGTTCGAGCCCCGGATCGAAGCCGAAATTCACCGAGGCGCTCGGGCACCGCACCACGAAATCAGCGCGCTTGCCGATTTCGAGGCTTCCAAGCTCACTGTCGGCGCCGATGGTTGCCGCGGCGCCGATTGTGCGCATGCGCAGAATTTCGCGCGGCGTTGCCGGCTGGCCCGACGCTGCTGACGCAGACGCGGCCAAGGTGCCAAGCGCGTCGAAATCCGCAACGCGGGGAATGTCGCTTGCGATGCCGACACCCACTCCCGATCGGTGGAGGTCTACCATGCGCGCCTGCGCACCCGGCTGACCGAGCATCTGCAATTGGCCCCAGGGACACCAGACCACGCGCACGCCATGCTTCGCCAGAAGGGAAATTTCGTCTTCGCGCACCAAATTCATGTGAACGAAGGTGACATTGGGATCCAGAAAGCCGCGTTCCTCGAACCAGCTTAGCAGTGGCTGGCCCAGCGTCCTCTCCCGCTTGAGCTGAAAGGCCGGAAGATATCCCAGATGCTCTTGCAACCGCACACCGTGATCTCGGGCCAGGTTCAGCGCGGCTTCGTAGAGTTCGGATGAATCGGTCGCCTCGCCATAGAGTCCGATAAAGGCTTTCACCAGGCTGTCCTGGTTCCTGTTGCGGAAAAGCTGGGACCCCAGTCGCTTTAGCGCTTCATCGGTATTTCGCGGCCAGCGGGCGAGAAAACTCTCACTGACGAGCTCGGGTAAATTCGCTGCCAGCGCCTCACCGCCATCGGCTACATAAGGGTCGGTGAGCCAGATGCGAATGCCGGCTTGATCCGCGACGGCCGCGACCGCGTCCGGCGCAAAGATCGTGCCGGGATCGACAAAACCCGTATAGCCGCACTGCAGGTAGTCCAGAGCAGCCAAAAGGGCGCTAGCGTGCTCGTCCTCCGGCGTCAGCTCGCCTTTCCAGTGCCCCATGGTTACGGATGTTCCTTCCATCAAGGGCAAGACGCTACGCGCCGTGTACTGGGAAACA
This sequence comes from Mesorhizobium sp. B4-1-4, assembly GCF_006439395.2. Taxonomy (NCBI): domain Bacteria; kingdom Pseudomonadati; phylum Pseudomonadota; class Alphaproteobacteria; order Hyphomicrobiales; family Phyllobacteriaceae; genus Mesorhizobium; species Mesorhizobium sp. B4-1-4. Next base: position 112,598 of record NZ_CP083950.1, on the reverse strand, counting down.
TGAACGTGCGCGTCGATGAACCCCGGATGGATGATACCGCCGACCGCATCAAACAATTGATCTGAGGTGTAGCAGGCGAAGATCTTCTCCTGCTGGTCAAGCGCGATAATGCGTCCATTTCGGATGGCAAGAGCGCCGCCCGCGACGACGCGGCTATCGGCGTCCACCGTAAGGATCGCGCCATTGTGGACAATGAGGTCACAGTGTTGCGACCTGTTCGATGCCAGGGAGGTGGCTGTTGCAAAGGGCATGGCAAGGTTCCCTAAATAACGGTAGCGATGTAAAAGAAAGCGCTGAGGGACTATGGCGGCGTGAATTCACCACCGTTGATGTCGAGTACCGCGCCGTTCAGGAAGTCGGCATCGGGCGCCACCAAGAAAGCAACGGCTCGGGCGATGTCCTCTGCTCGACCCAGACGGCCGATGGGGATGCGCGCAAGACTCTCCTTGTTGACGAGCGTATCTGTCGGACCAGTCATTTCCGTGACGATGCGACCGGGAGTAATCGTGTTGGCCGTGATGCCGAACTGGGAGTATTCGCTGACGATTGACCGAGCGATACCGACGAGCCCGCTTTTGGACACGCTATAGGCCGCGCCGGCTATTCGGGGCATCGTTCGACCGGCCAGGGAACCAATGAAGACGATGCGCCCGTATCTTCGTTCGGCCATGGCAGGCAGAACGCATTGACAGCAAACCAGCGCACCGGTGAGATTGATCGCCAGCACTTCGTGCCAGTCGGCAAGGTCGATTTCTTGTAAGGGAACCCGTCCGCCGTTGCGTTTCGGCGAGAATCCAGCATTGCAAACGAGGATGGACGGCGCTGGCCAGTGCGCCTCAAGATCGCCGAAGAAGCGACGCACGGCCTCTGGGTCACGCAGGTCGACCGCTGCCGATCTTATTCGATCGCCCCCGTAGACCCCGGCCAGGGTGCGAGTTGCAGCCTCGACCCGTTCCGGCTGATGACTGAAGAAGGCGACACGATAACCTGCCCGCAGAAGCGCGTCGGCACTTGCAAGGCCGATGCCGCTCGAGCCGCCGGTGATCACCGCAACCGGTGTCTCCTCGCCCAGCTCGGTCATTAAGCATCCTCCGCCAGAGCAGGAGATGGTTCGCAGGAATCGAGCTTTCCATCATACAAAGACAACGGCGGATGGGCGTCGGGATCCGTCATGATATCGATCAACCAGGGCTCCTCCGAAGCAAGGGCTGTTTGAAGCGCAGGCAGAACCTCCTCCGCGTTCTCGACTCGGAAGGCTTTGCAACCACAAGCCCTGGCAAGGGCTGCATGGTCGACAGGCGCAAAATGGCAAGCGCTGGTGTATCGTCCAAACTTCACGGTTTCAGCGTCTTTTTGATATCCGAGAACGCCGTTGTTCAGGACGATGACGGTGACCGCGATGCCGAGGCGCACCATTGTTTCAAGTTCCGCCCATGAGTGAGCAAAGCCGCCATCGCCAACGAGGGCGACAACTGGAGCATCAGGGTTGGCCAGTTTGGCACCAATGGCCAGGGGTAGTCCCCAACCGAGACCGGCCAGGCCACGCGGAGTCAGGAAGCGCTGCCCCGCTTCAAGGGCCGTGAGTTGGCCGGCCACCCACATGGAAGAGTAGCTGGCATCGGCAACCACCGTCATGTTGGGCGCAAGCGAGCGCTGAAGATCGATCATGATGCGCTCGGGTCGAAGCACCGCCGGATGGCAGGCCAAGATCCTCCCGCGAGCGGCTTCGAAAGCAACCCGCATCTGCGCGATCTTTCGCTCCAATTGATCGCGTTGCACCAGGCGATGTGACAGGTCGTACTGACCCAGCGTCTCGGTGAGGGCTGTAATCGTTTCTGCTGCATCGCCGACAAGGCGCAGTGCCTCATAGTTGCGACCGATTTCCGTTGGGTCGACATCGACGTGGATGATCCGCGCTGACTGCGGAATGGAGCGCCAACTGTCCGTCCCGTTTTGATTGGTGCGCGTACCGACAAGCAGGATCACATCCGCTTCTTCCAGAAGCCGCCTTGAGTGGCGCCCCATCGATCCTGGGCCGGTGAGAGGACCAAGGACGCCGAGCGAAAGCGGATGCGTTTCATTAACCGCACCTTTGCCCATGGGCGTCGTCATCACCGGTAGGTGCGCCACTTCCTGCATGCGAGCAAGCGCCTGCGGTGCTCCAGTCGTCAGGGCCCCGCCGCCGGCCATGACGATCGGTTGGCGTGCCTGTGCCAGCAATTTGGCTGCAGCCGAGATTTCCCGGTCGCCCGGTCGCGATCTGTCAATTGGCCACGCTCCAAGCATCGCTGTGCGTGGATGCCGGGATTCGGGCACCTCCTCCCGCAACAAATCCGCCGGCAGCAATAGCACCGCGGGGCCGGGCCTACCGCTTCCTGCCGCGGTAAAGGCCGCGTCGACGTAGTCGTCCACGCGGTCCGCCGTGATGAGACGCCTGACCCATTTGGCGCAGGGTTGGAACAGGGCGATATGATCAAGCTCCTGGAAGGCATTGCGATCGAAGTGCGGTCTCTCCACCTCTTGGACCAGCGCTACGATCGGCACGCTGGCCTTCAGCGCTTCGGCCAACGGAGGAACCAGCAACGTTGCGGCCGGGCCGTTCTGAGCCGCAACGACGGAGGTGCGGCCAGATCGACGCGCATATCCATCCGCCATTGCGCCGCCCATATTCTCCTGGCGGTATGCAATCTGCCGTATGCCGATCGCTTCGGCTGCGAGAATGACCGCCGAGGGAAGGCTTTGTGCGAAAATGAGCTCGACGCCATGGCGCTTCAATGCCCGGGCGATACGCTCGGCGACGGTTTCGAGGGCCACGGACATCAGACTATCTCCTCAAGGAGGCCGGAGTGTTGCGCGAGGAATGCTTCAAAGACGCTTGCGATCGCATTGATCTCCGGTTCGCCCATGGGTGTCGAAAGACATGCCGCGGCACCGCTGGGCAGAATGATTCCATGGCGGGCAAAAAACCGGGACAACTGCTTGTTGAAATTCGCTTCCGCTGAGCTGCAATAGGCTTCGCGAAACTCCCGCGGAGGCGTCGGTTTTGGATGGATCCGGAACAGCGAAGCAGCCCCAGTTATGCTGAGCGGTGCGTTCGCACGCGAGATCGCGCTCACCAAGAGCTTGCACAGATTGCTTCCCAGCGTTTCAAGCCGTGCAAAGGCGGCCTGATCAAGCGACGCCATCGCAGCGTAGCCGGCCACCATTGAGATCGGATTTGCCGAAAAGGTTCCTCCTTGCGAAAGCAGTGGACGACCGCGGCAGGCGTCAAACACGGCCATGATCTCACCCGATCCGCCAACCGCGCCAATCGGAAACCCGCCTCCAATAATCTTGCCCAACGCAAACAGATCCGGCTCAAGACCATAGCGTGCCGAAGCGCCGCAATAATCCTGACGAAAATTGAGGACCTCGTCGCTAATGACGAGGATCCCATGCTTGCGTGCCGTTTCCTGCAACGCAGAAAGGAACTCAGGCTCTGGCGCGACCAGACCGGCACGGCTGGGCATGGGATCGATAAGTATGGCTGCGATCTCGCCGGCGCGCCGGCTCAAGAGTTCGCGCGCTCCCATCGGATCGTTGAACCGAAGCACCACCACCTCATCCAGTACCGAGGCCGGCACGCCGTGGTAATACGGAGTCGCAGCAGGCTGATCCGGCGGACCCCAGTTTTCCGGCGTACTTGCCTGCGCCACTTCCGCCCAATCATAGGCGCCGTGATAGGCGCCTTCTATCTTGGCGATACAGGTCCTGCCCGTGAAGGCACGAGCCGCTTTGACGGCGAACATGACGGCTTCCGTGCCTGTATTGACAAAGCGAATGCGCTCAAGCCTTGGCACGCGTTCGCACAACAGCGAGGCAAGTTCGACCTCCGCCTCCGTAGGGTTGGCAAAGCAGCTGCCATTCCTCATTTGCCTCTCGACGGCGGCAATCACGGGTTCGAACGCGTGTCCGTGAATGAGCGTGGTGAAATTTGCGTTGAGGTCGAGAAAGCGCCTCCCATCGACGTCGACAACATAAGCACCCTCCCCACGCAAAACGTAGCGAGGGGCTGGGTCCCGGTCGATCGTGACGCGCGTCGTTCCATCGGGAAAGACAGAACAGGCGCGTTCAAACAACGCTTGCGAGCGCTGTCCCGCCGAGAATTCGGCTGGTTGAGAATTTTGCAAATGGTCTGGAATCGGGATCACGCCTCACCTCCATGATTGTGGCCGCGACTGCGCGCACCACCAAGGCACAAAATGAGGGAAAACAGATTTTGATATTTGATGCAACAAAAATCCGAGCTCAGCCGGTTCTTGTGTCTTCCCGATTTCCGAGGATCAGGGCCGAGAGGCGACGATAACCGCTGCGAATATCGTTTTCGACCGCAGCTCGGACAGCGGCCGCATCGCGATCTTGGAGCCCGCGTAAGGCCCACAAATGGTTGGAAACACCCGTTCGCGACAGCGCGAATTCCGGGTAGAGGTCATTGAAAGCCGGCCCCATGCGAAGCCATTGGGACTCAATGATCGATACCAGTTGACGCATGCCCGCGCGGCGATAAATCAGGAAATGAAAGTCCCTGTTGGCATCGAGCACGTCACTGTAGCGGCCCTCGTCGAGTCCGCGATTGATGCGCTCCTGCAAGCGTTCCAGTTCATCGATTTCCTCTTTGGTCACCCTGCTGGCGGCCTGCTCGGCAGCCAACCCTTCCAGCGCAAGGCGTATGGCCGTGATCTCTTCGAGGTCGGGCAAGGTGAGAACCGGAACGATCACGGTCTTGGGACCCGTATTGACCAACCCCCCCTCGCCGATCAGCCGTGTGATGGCATCGCGCGCAGGCGTCGTACTGACCTCAAGGGCCTGGGCGACAGATCGAAGAGTAAGCTTGGTGCCAGGCCGCAGCGCTCCGCGTATGAGCGAATCTTTCAGGGTCAGGTAGGCGCTCTCACCAAGGCTGCGATGCCTATCAATCGGCGCCATGTCACTGGGCAGCGCTTTATCCCTCTGTTTTGGCGTAGCAAACATCAATGGTCCCACTTTCGGCAGCCGAGCCTGAGGCCGGTCACCCCCGGGGCTCGAATCGCAGCTTTCATAAGCATCAGCTTATTGCCGCAGCTGCGCTGCCGCCAGAAATTTTCCCGATAACCGGGCACCGGCATCTTGACGCGAATATTAAAGTTTTGTTACACCAAATTTCATACTTCATAATCGGGTAACAGACGCAAGCTTGCTGACTGGAGGAGGAGATCGTGATCCATGGGACGTTGATGAGCAGACGCGGAATGCTCAAGCTTTCCGCAGGAGCCGTCTCCGGCATCGGAAACCTCGTTGCGTTGTCCAACAATGCCACCGCGGCTCCGCTCGATAAGCTCGTGGAGCGGGCGCGCCAGGCTGGCGAGCGAGAAGTGGTCGTGGCGGGTGGCACCGGCGCGTACGGCGATCTTGTGAAGAAGTACTTTTATGCGCCGTTTACCGAGGCAACCGGAATAGAGGTGGTTGCGGCTGGCGGAGGTTATGGCGAGAAGCTGGCCAAGTTCAAGGCGATGGCATCGGTTGGACGGGTTGAATGGGACGTCATTACTCTTTCGATCGACTCCCTCACCCCGGACATCGCGAACCTTCTCGACGATCTGGGCGATTGCGCGAACCTACCGGACGTCGGCTCTCGGGGGGTTGACGGCTCTTGTCTGGGCCATGGTGTCCTGTTTGATATCGGAGGCGGTGTCCTTGCCTTCGACAAGCGCAGTTTTCCAGATGGCCATTCTCAGCCGGCGAGTTGGGCGGACTTTTGGGATGTAAAGACCTTTCCCGGACCGAGGGCGCTGCCGAACGTCGGTAATCCATGGTGGAACTTGATTGCAGCGCTCGAGGCCGATGGCGTGAGCCGCGATCAATTGTTCCCGCTGGATGTTGATCGCGCCTTCCGTAAGCTCGACGAGATCAAACCCGATGTGACGGTATGGTGGAAGAGCGGCGATCAGAGCCAGCAGCTCTTCCGCACTGGCGAAGTGGTCATGGCCATGTTGTTTTCCGGTCGCGCCTTCCGGTTGCGTGCCGAGAAGATACCGCTCGGAATCAGCTGGCAGGGAGCCCCCCTCGATGCTGCGTTCTGGGCGGTGACCAAGGGCGCACAACACCCGAATGCCGCGCTTGCGCTCCTCGACTTCATCTATACGCGCCCGGAGGCACACGCCGCGTTCGCGAACGAATCGTTTGGATCGACCGCCCAGCGCGAAGCAATCAAGTTCCTGCCGCAGGATGCCCGGGCATCAAGTGTCATTCAACCCGATAACTGGTCTCAGATTGTCCAAATCAACCGTGACTGGCTGGCAGCGAACCGGGACGCGATTCTGGAACGCTGGAGCACATGGCTTGCGAGCTGAACGCTGCGCACCTGGTTGCTCGCGGCAAAGTCTCCAATGCCGCAAAGGGTCTTCGCACTATCGGGTATCGCAAGGTCGCTGATCACAGGAACCAACGGAGGTAGGCAGGCAGTGGATGGCATGAATGTATCGGTGCGGGGACTGGGAAAGCGTTACGGTTTGGTTCGGGCTGTCGAGGAGGTCACGCTAGACGTTCGTCCCGGCGAGTTCCTTTCGCTTCTCGGGCCATCAGGGTCAGGCAAGACGACTCTCATGATGATGATTGCCGGCTTCGAGATGCCTAGCTCGGGCGACATCCGGATTGGCGATCGGGATGTGACCTACGTCGCTCCGAACCGGCGCAATGTTGGCATGGTGTTTCAGCGCTATGCTCTGTTTCCCCACATGACAGTTGCCGACAACATCGCGTTCCCGCTGCGCATGCGTAAAGTCCCAAAGGCCGATGCAGCGCGCCGCGTCGCCGACGCCTTGGCTCTGGTACAGCTTGAGGGCTACGGGAAACGCCTGCCGAGGGAACTGTCTGGCGGGCAGCAGCAACGCGTTGCAGTGGCGCGAGCACTTGTGTTCGAGCCGCCCGTGCTGCTCATGGACGAGCCACTGGGCGCGCTCGACAAGAAGCTCCGTGAGCAAATGCAAATCGAGATAAAGCGCCTGCAGCAGCGGCTGGGTGTAACCGTTATCTACGTCACGCACGACCAGGAAGAAGCGCTTACCATGTCGGACCGGATCGCGGTGATGCGCGACGGCTCTTTGGAGCAGATAGGCTCCCCTACCGAGCTTTACGACACGCCTGCCACACCATTCGTCGCCGATTTCGTCGGCAAGACGAACTTCCTGGAAGGCGAATGCCGCAATTGCACTGGAACCGGTCTCGAGATCGGGTTTGGTAAAAGCGGGTTCATTCAAATAGCTCAGCGCCCCCCTGCTCCGAAAACTCGCCCGAAGCCCGGCGATCGCCTGCGTTTGGCTGTGCGCCCTGAGCAGATACGGATGCTCCGCCCGGGTGAAACAGACGGCCCGACCCTTGAAGGCGTTGTCGAAGCCGTCATTTTCGTCGGGTCGTTTCGCACGTTCCTTGTCCGGCTTGCGGGCGGAGAACTCCTCCATGTCCAGGTCCATATGGACCGCGACATTTCGCATCCATTGGAAGGAGATCGCGTCAGCCTGGCGATACCAAGCCAGGCAGTGCACTTTTTCCCTGAGGCGAGGTGCTGACGATGTCTGCTACCCCGGTCACGAAACGCTCCTTTTTTCGCAGCGGTCCAACATCGTCGAGAGAGTATGGACCGACGCTGTCGCTTCTTCTCGTAACACCGCTTCTTCTGCTCCTGTTGGGTGGATTTCTCTATCCGGTTGGAAGGCTTTTTTGGGGTAGCGTCTTTGCGCCAGAGGCAACGCCCAAACATTACCTGCGCATCCTGCAGGAACCCTTATATTTCCTCATTCTGTGGCGGACGTTCGAGATCGCCTTCATCGTCACCGTTCTGGCCTTCCTGCTCGGCTATCCCGTCGCTCTGGCCATGTCACGGGTCTCCGGGCGTGCAGCAATGCTGATCGGTGCCTGCGTGCTCATCCCCTTGTGGACGAGTGTTCTCGTCCGCTCCTACGCATGGATTGTGCTGCTCCAGCGCAACGGGGTCATCAACAACACCCTTCATGAGGCTGGGTTGATCGAGACGCCATTAAAGCTCCTCTATACGCAAGGTGCCGTGGTCGTGGCGATGACGCAGGTTTTGCTGCCCTTCATGGTCTTGCCGATCTATTCGGTGGTCCATAGCATCCCGGACGATCTTACCAGAGCGGCTCGTAACCTCGGCGCGGGCGGCCTCCAGGCCTTTCTTCACATTACGCTGCCGCTCAGTCTGCCTGGCGTCGCGGCCGGTGTGCTCATCACATTCATTTTGTCGCTCGGGTTCTACGTCACGCCGGCGCTCGTCGGCGGGCCCAGCACGCTGATGATGTCGACCTTGATCGGTCAGCAGACGACGGAGCTGCTTAACTGGCCATTCGCGGGCGCGTTGTCCGCCGTCCTGCTGATCGCGACACTTTTGCTTGTCATCGTCTTCCGGCGCGCGCTTGCACTCAACAAGGGGTTCAAACTTGGTTGACGCTGACTTCGTTCTTGCCGAACGCCAAATTCGAGAAAAGCGCCGCATCGGCAATGGTCTGGCTGGGCTGCTTGCCGCGCTCATGATCGGGCTGATCCTGTTCTTCCTTCTCCTGCCGACACTCATCGTCATCCCAATGTCGCTCGGCACCTCACCCTATATCGAGTTCCCGCCGCAGGGCCTGACCTTCAGGTGGTACGAGCAGTATTTCAGCGATCCGGACTGGATGGCAGCGACCTGGTTCAGCATTCGCATTGCCGTAGCCACGACATTCTCGGCAACGGTCATCGGCACGCTTGCCGCTGTCGCCCTGGTCCGGGGCCGCTTGCCGGGGAAAGAGTTCCTGCAGGCGCTGACGCTGGCTCCGCTGATTGTCCCCCATATTGTCATCGCGGTGGCGCTCTATCTCTTTTTCGCGCCCCTTGGCCTGGTGGGGAGCTTCTATGGGTTTGTTATCGCTCATTCGATGCTCGCGGTCCCCTATGTGGTGATCACGGTGAGTGCAGCCCTGCAGCGCTTCGATGCGAACCTCGAACTTGCAGCGCTCAACTGCGGCGCCACGCGGATACAGGCCTTCTTTCACATCGTGCTGCCGAACATCATGCCTGGCGTTGCCGCGGGCGCGGTATTCGCCTTCCTCGCCTCATTCGACGAGGCGACGGTTGCCTTCTTCCTTTCGGGCATGGAGGGCAAGACGATCACGCGCAAAATGTTCGAAGACATCGATTTCAATCTGACGCCTGTCATCGCGGCCGTTTCGACTGTTCTGACGCTAGTCTCGCTGATCCTCATGAGCACGATCGAAATTGCGCGGCGGCGAAGTGAACCTGGTCGCCAGGGATGAAGCCTGGGCGCGGTTGGCTTCTGGCGTCGAGAAGGAGACAAATTGTGCACGCAGCCATGCCATCACGCGGGGCCGAACCAAAGCACCGGCCCGACGCGAGACCCTCGACACATCGACGGATCCTTGTCGGGCGCCTGTTTCATGAGTCGCACAGTTTCAGCCCGCAGATCACTTCGGGTGAGGCGTTCGAAATCAAGAATGGCGAAGACTTGCTCGCTCACGCACGGTGTTCGGGTACGACCCTTGGCGGCATCGTCAAGCGGGCAGCGGAGTTTGGCCACGAGGTGGTGCCTACCGTTTCGGCAGTGGCTCCTCCTGGCGGCCTGGTGGATCATCACTTCTACGTTCAACTCCGGGACGCGTTGATAGCTCTGGCTTGCCAGGAACGATATGACGCCATCGCCCTGGAATTGCACGGTGCAATGGCGACGACCGAGCTGCCGGACGCCGACGGCGATCTTCTTGTTCGCTTGCGCGAGGCGGTTGGCCCGGATGTCCCGATTGGCATCGGTCTTGACCTGCACGCCCATGTCACGCAGAGCATGCTGCGTTCGGTCGATATCTGTATTGCGTGCAAGGAGAACCCGCATTCCGATGTGGTTTCGTGCGGCGAGCGTGTCGTCGAATGCCTCGCGGCCGTGCTGGACGGAACGCTCAAACCGGTCCTCACCATGGCCAAGGTGCCTATGATCCTGCCGGGCGCCGCGGAGACGGGCGCGGGGCCCCTCGCCGAACTCCACGCGCGTGCGCGGGCCATCGCCATGGCCCATCCGGAGATCTGGGACATATCTCTGTTCAACGTCTATCCGTACACGGATGACGAGGATATGGGGCAAGCAGCGGTCGTGCTGACGCATGGTCCGAGCCGGCTTGCACAACGAGCGGCAATGGAGTTCGTCCGGGATTTCTGGGCCTGGCGCGAACGTTTCCGCGATAATTTTTCCACAATCGACGAGGCGCTTGATCTCGTTGCGCGAGAGTCTGGTCGGCGCCCGTACATCCTCGCCGACATGGGCGATCGGGTTCTGGCCGGGGCGCCCGGCGACAGCACGGCCATCATCAAACATGCGCTGGTTCGGGGCGACCGCCTTCGTGGCGCTATTCCGGTTACGGATCCCACAAGCGTGGAAGCCGCCGCACAGGCCGGCATTGGCGCTCGCGTAACGCTTGGCATCGGCGGACGCTTGACGCCAGGTTTCGCGCCCCTAACGGTCTCCGGCGTCGTGGCGGCAATCAGCGAGGGTCGCTTTGTGATAAAAGGGCCGTTCGGCGCCGGTGAAGAAACCTCCCTTGGCCGCTCCGCGGTGTTGGTTGTCGATGACCGGCTGAGCATCATGCTGACGAGCAAGCCGGGCTTCACGCACGATCCGGCGGCTTTTGCGAGCCAAGGCATCGATGTGGCGAGCCAGGATTTCGTCGTTGTGAAATCTGGCTATCACTTCAAACTGAATTTCGCGAGGATCGGCACGCCGCTCGGTGTCGCGACGCCTGGGATCGGCTACTACACGCCCGGACTGCTGCACTGGAAGAGAGCGCGATTCTGGCCGGAACACCTCGTGCCCGAGCCTGAGATCAGAGCTGTCGCGTACGGCAAGTCCGTTAAGACGCCGGCGGCTTGAGCCACGTCACAGTACGGCCCAATTCTTCAGCCGCCCGCGGCTTCCTTCAACCGCGCCAGATGAGCACGGCAGATTTTCTTCGACAAGTTCATGGAGCGTGGCGGTACGCTCGCCGAGCCAGACAAGGGCTTCCTCGCTGATTTCATAATGCTTTGAATACCGTGCTTTGACATAGGCCTCATTCAGCGTGTTGAACCAGGCACGGTAGCGCTGTTGGTCGCGTGGCCAGGCTTCGGCAAGCCGCCGGTCTTGCTCCTCTGCCAAGGCACGCAGGAAGGACAGCTTGTGCGAGGGCGGGCTGTAGTTTGTCAGCACCAACAGAAGTGCTGCGTAGTTATTCTCAATCGCCTGATGCAGCTGGAAGGATGCGTTTTTCAGGCGTCCTTTCTCCAACGCAAAACGAAAGGCGTCAAAGAAATCCCGTGCGCCAGGTATGCGATCGTCGAAATACTCTACGGCAAACTTATAAGCTGCCGCGGGCGTTATCGCCTTCGGCTCAGCCAATGGCTCGTCATCGAGCTCGTAAAGCACGATGCCATCGCGGCGGATGTCGGTGAAGAAATACTGCCCCTCGCGCAGTGCCGTGTTTACCTCGCGCCGTGAATGCACGATGAAGTTTGTCGGCGTGTTCACACCCCGGTCGCGATCAAGACGATCCTTTGCCTTGTACCAATAGTCGAAATCGGCAAGCTTGCGATTATTCACCACGATCAGCAGGTCGTAGTCCGACCGATAACCCTTCATCGTATGCGGCTCGTCGACCCAGTCGCCGCGGGCGTAGGAGCCGAACAGGATCGTCTTGAGGATACGACCCTTCTTCTTGAATTCGGTCGAACCGTCTGCCAGCGCATCGTCGAACTCCTCATGGAGGATATCCATGATGCGGCGCAGCTCGCGCTGCTTCTTCTCCGGCAAATGTTCGATGCTGGTCTTCATCATCGACGCTGAAATCCTCAGATTGACTGTCATCGAGGGATGGCGTCCACGATCCCTTTCCCCGCAGTGCTAGCGGAAGGTCGCAGGCTTCGGCAATGGGTACTTTCACCACCGACGTTGCCCGATTTGCGCAGTGCTTTACAGCCCTTGCTCGCTGAAACACACAGCTCAGAACCGCGCCGCCAGTTATCTCCCCATGGGCTTGCCCCCGCAGGGAGTTTGTTTCGCGAGCATATAGGATTATACGGCAACCTGGAATTGCCAAACGGTGGAACCGGCCGATAGCATTGGCATGTGGAACTAATTCGGCATAAGGGCAATGGGAAGGTTCCGAGATGGGGCGCGATCGGAAACCGACACAGGTGTTGAGGCAGGGCGCGCCGATGAAGCCACTGGTCCTGATCTGCTCTGAGGACGCCGACTTCTACCTAGTCTTCGGCCACATCCTGGAGGAGGCCGGCTTCGTAAGCGAGCTGGCCGGCGGCATCGAGGAAGCCATCCAACTGGCGAGCGAACGGGAGCCGCATGCCGTCGTCCTCGACTGCCAGCCGTCGGGTGCGAGCGGGCCAGAGATTTGCGCCCGGCTCAAGGGCGATCCGCGGAGCCGATCCCTGGCCATCGTTGCCCTGATCGCGCCCGGTGCCGAGAACCAGCACCTCGGCCTGCTGAAGGCCGGGATCAATGAAAGCTTCCTGCGGCCTTTCGCGCCGGCCAAGCTACTCACCTATCTGCGGGGCAAGCTGTCGGGAGCACCGGCGGTTTCCAATGAGGAGGATAATCAGTCGCTGATCTGCGGCGACCTCAAGATACGGCTCGCAAGCCATAAGGTGCGTTGGAGCGGCCAGCAGCTGCATCTCGGCCCGATCGAGTTCAACCTGTTGCGCTATCTGGTCGAGAACCGCGGCAAGGTGTGCAGCCGCGACGAACTCATCCAAGCGGCCTGGCCCGACAATCACCATGTCGACACACGCACCGTTGACGTCCATGTCAGTCGCCTCAGAAAGACGATGAAGACGATCTCTCGGCGCAACGTCATCCGCACCATACGCTCAGCAGGCTACGCCCTCAACGAGCACGATCAATGAGCGGCAGCGGCATCAACACACGTGCTTCCCAGCGCATTTCCGCGATCGGACGGCGCGCGAGGTTTTCATATCTGCCGCGGAACACCTCCAGGGCATACGTCTCGGCCCTATAGCGTATCGAGTTGAAGCTTAGCGAGCCCACTCTGTTCCTTTTTGCGTCAGGTCCTACTTCATGGCGCAGCTGATCGCCCTGACCTGCTTGAACGCCACCGCGAAAATAGGGATCGTCCTCATTCATTGTAAACATCCGACCGAGAGCTTGCCATAAACGCGACGGAAGCTGGAAGTCCGAGAAGAGATTCGCCGGTCGGTTAGCCTCATGGAATACGACAACGAGTAATTCGCCATCTTCATGAGGATGGACTTCGCTTGGAGGCTGGCTGCGGGGAAAGCGGCGGCGCGTAGAACGGCAATCCGCGATCAAGGGAGGAGGATGCCGAGCGAGCGAAGAAGGTTAGCTTCCATTTTGAAACCGAGGACAACAAAGGATTACTACCGGGGCAACAGCATCGGTCCGCTACTTGACGAACAGCTTACGCGGTATCTCCGTCAGCGGCTCATGTCCCTGCTCGGTAACCACGAAAGACTGTGTGATGGTGATTCCAGTGTCCTTTAACCACAGGCCCGACATCATATGGAAACACATCCCCGGCTTGAGGACGGTTGTGTCGCCCCTTCTCAAGCTGGCCGTGCGATCCTGCATTGAGGGAGGAAAGCCCACACCGATCGGATAGCCGACTCGCGCTTCTTTCTCGATCCCATACTTTGCGAGCTTCCTGCTAAAGGCAGTGCTAACTTCCTCAGCAGTCGCGCCCGGACGAGCTGTTTCCAGCCCTGTGTTCAGTGCCTCCACAACAATCTCGGAAAGCTTTTCGTATTCAGCGGTCGGCTTGCCTACCGAAACCGTGCGGGCGAGATTGACTTGATAGCGGTATCGATTCGCAAAAAGTTCAAGATTTACGATTGTCGAAGGTGGGAGGGGATCATCGGTCCAGTCGGCATGCGGTGCGACTTGACGAGGTCCGATGCAAAGAAAAGGCGGTGTGGATGCATATGATCCGCCGAACTCGGACGTTCCGGAAATCTGCTGGTGATAAACTGCTGCAGCGATGTCGCATTCGCGCACCCCGGGCTCGATCACTTGGATAGCACGGCACATCATTGCGTCCGCTATGCCACCGGCTTGGCGCATAATCGCCACCTCGGCCGGGCTCTTCACAATCCGAATCCAGTTTATGATCAGGTCGGCGTCTACGATTTTGGCATTGGGAAGCGCCTTGACCAAGTCGGCATGGGCACGGGCTGAATAATAAAATCCTCCAAACTCCACGCCTATTGTGGGTTTTTCACCAGCAACTTCTTTTACAACATCGGCCATGAAGTCGAACGCTGATAGCGTCGCGGACGCTACATATTGGTCCGGATAGGCCCTGATATTGGTTTCAGCAAGATAGGTCGTCATGGTCGCCGAAACGCGGTCCATGAAGCGCCCTACCCACATCGGCTCGTCACGGTCCAGACATACAATCACCATTTGCGGCGTATAAAATGAGTAAGCGGAGTAGCCGGTGAGATAGTTCTGGTTCGCCGGCTCCACAACGAGGAGGACATCGAGCCCTCGATTGGACATCTCCCGCTTTACCGCTGACAGACGTGTTGCAAATTCCACCTTATCGAAGTGAAGTTGCTTTTTCATGCTGGCACTTCCTTGAGTGTTGTTTTACATTATGGCTTTGGCGTTTTTGGCGCAGAGGGATAAGCGTCTGGATCTCCGCCACTGCCTCGCTGTTAAAAGTCGGCCCGCAACTTGAGGCCAAGGTCTCGCCGGTGGGTCGCCGGCCTCCCCGTTGGGAGGGTGAGAAAGCCTGACCGCCAAACCTGAGGCTAAAGTGGGTTGAGTGCTGAGGGGGCATTGTTGGCGCAAAGGACCTCAAGGCTGCTTCATAGCGGCAGCGTGGAGTGCCATGATGAGGCCGCTGCCGTCCTTGTCGCCTTGGGTCCTAACCAGACCACACATGACTCTCGTGTTCTTCAAACCTCAATTCCGTTAGCTGTCTCTCTAGCGCCGGCTTTTCGCTGGCCGCGGCGAGGCTGATGGGCAGTAGCCGGCTGAGAAGACAGTGCAAGAGGGTGACCACTCCCATGGGCCGAGTTGGTGCAATCGTCTTTCCGACCGCTCGCCCACCTACCCGTGCGAGGTGTCGCCATGAGGGGACTGAGGGGGAGCCGCCTCGATTGCCATCTGCCGGAATTGCTCAAGGTCGAATTTGCCGAGTTCTTCAAGCAGCCTCGGCCACGAAGTCAGTCCCTCCGCCAAGGACTTAACATAGAAGAACTCGTTGGGAGCATGAACATCTTCATCTGGTAGGTTGAAGCCGAACATGAGTGTCTGCACTCCTAGTAATTCGTGAAATATCGTCGTGATCGGTACAGTGGCGCCCAAACGTACGAGGACCGGCTCCAACTTGGCGGTCTGGAGCAGAACTTTCTTCGCCGCGACGACCAATGGATGTGTTTTTCGCAAGCTGAAAGCCGGAGTGCCCGTATTTGGATCTATGATTGAAAGACGTACCCCGAGGGGCGAGCAGACATTCCGCAGGTGCGCTTTTACCGCTTCAAGTGCTTGATGAGGATCCTGCCCCGGCGGGATACGCAGCGAAAGCTTGGCATGGGCGGTGTTCGGAATGATCGTCTTGCTACCAGGGCCGACATAGCCCCCCCAAATCCCATTGACGTCCAATGCCGGTCGCAAGGTGAGCTGCTCGCGCACTGAATATCCGGTTTCGCCAAAACCTTGCGCACCGACCTCCCTTAGGAACTCGGCTTCATTGAACGGTAGCATGGCAATTTGCAACCGCTCTTCCTCCGACAATGGCGGGACGCCCGCCATCAACACTGGAATGGCGATAGCGCCCCGCTCATCATGCAGCGACGCAATGATGCGAGCCATCTCATGGATGGCATTTCGAACTGTGCCGCCATACCTTCCTGAATGAAGATCCTTGTCAGCTGTGTGAATGGAAAATTCCAGTTCCCCCAGCCCGCGACAGCCCACGTTAATCGTTGGGAAGTGAGCACTGGCCCGCCCACCATCGGCCGAAATCATCGCTTCAGCTTGCAGCAATTCTTTGTGCTGCAATACAATGTTGCGCAGGCTCGGGCTGCCGCTCTCTTCCTCACCCTCCAAGAAGATCTTGATATTGACCGGACACGAACCTCTTAAACTCAGAAAGGCAGCGACCGTCGCGAGCGCGATAACAGTTGAACCTTTTACATCCGAGGCGCCTCGAGCGTAGATGCGCCCGTCACGTATTGTGGGCTCGAAAGGCGGAGTCACCCACGCTTCAATCGGATCTGGGGGCATCACGTCGTAGTGGCCGTAGATGAGCACCGTGGGCTTGCCTGATGCACCGTTCCAGGCTCCGAATACCGCGGGATGGCCGCCACCATCCAACAGTTGAACCTCACTGAGCCCCATCCGGTTCAACCAATCCAACAGGAACTCTTGCGCCCTTCGCATTCCCTGGCAGAACGCCGGATCGGTACTTACACTTGGCATCCGCAGGAAATTGAAGAGCTCGCGCATTATTTCATCTTGGCGGTCCAGCAGGTCCTCAACGATAGCATCTACATGCATGGACAATTCCTTCAGATCGCCAGTTGAACTTTACGGCCCTCGACAAATGCACGCAGGGCGGGAGACTCTTCGAGAGAAGCGGACAGAAGCAGGTAGGACAGTGTTTTGCCGTGTCCATCCAAGCCGAGACTTACGTTCACTCCTCCCTCGAGAACGCCGTCGAGAACGAAGTTGAAAGCGCTTAACTTGGGAAGCTCGTAGCGGACGACGGATGACGGGTTTCGGTGCCGAAAGACCCCACGAACAAACTCGGCGCTAAGCGGCTCGCGCAACGCTCCGAAGAGTTCGGTGTCGTTGCAAAAGACACCGATATTAAGGCGATTTCCTTTGTCACCCGATCGGGCATGCACAAGGTCGTAGAGCCTGTATCGTCTAGCTGTCGTCATGGTCAGGCGTCCCGAAAGATCACATGGTGGTTGACGCGCTCGCGCTCCACGAAGCATGAGCCGCTCGCCAATCGAGGGGTCAGATGTGCCCGAACCCCTCCGCCGCCCGCCGGTCCGGCGCAATACAACGCGCCGACCTCGTCCAATAGCAACTGACCGACTTTTCGATCTTCTGTCATCGCCGCGAACCTAAGTCGAATATCTTCGGAGCCGCACATGACGCCGTTCACGGAAAACGGACTGCGCTCATTTGACCCGAACACGCTCTGCTGCCCAATGGCATCGACCCGCACCTTCAGCCCTGGGGCAAATCTCGCCATCCGCCGCAGTATGGTCTCGGCGGCCAGTTTGGCGCGCCCTAAGGCGTTTGGTCCGGCATAGGAAATCTCGGCCTCCGCTAATTGCCCGCCATCGAGGCAGACCGTGACCTTCAATTTGTTGGGACGTGGGCTGCCTTTCGCGCCGCTTACCTGAACCCGGTGTGCTCCCAAGTCGACAAGCTCGACATCAGTGATATCGAGAATAACGTCCGGCGTAAAATAGGCGGCTGGATCGTGAATCTCATAGAGAAGCTGTTCAGTGACGGTTCGCCGATCGATCAATCCGCCGGTACCGTCCGGCTTTGTTATTTCGAACACACCATTTGATGCTACCTTCACAACAGGATAGCCTATCGCATCCATCGTCGGCACGTCTTTACAACCTGGGTCAGCAAAGTACCCCCCCGATACTTGAGGTCCGCATTCCAGGAGGTGTCCGGCTAAGGTGCCGGCGGCAAGCTTGTCCCAATCGTTCCACGCCCAACCGAAAGCATGAATCAAAGGACCAAGAGCCAAGGCCGGGTCAGCTACCCGTCCCGTGACGACTATGTCAGCTCCGCCGTCGAGCGCCTCAACAATGGCGGCCGCTCCCAGATATACGTTAGCAGCTACGAGTTGGGTCTTCGGCACACCATTGTCCAAGTCAATGGCAGCCAAGTCTGCGTCGGTAATCTGATCAAGTAGATTGTCTCCCGAAACGCAAGCGATACGCAATGCGCCACAGCCGTCTTCGGCCATCCAACCGGCGATTGCATCCATGGCCGCATGCGGATTTGCTGCCCCGAAGTTGCCGACGATCTTTATTCCATTGCGAGCACAGTCGCGTAGCGCGGGTCGTAAAAGCCGCTCGAGCGACGGCACCGCGCCTGCCGAAGGCACGATTTGCTTCTGCTTCTGGGCAAGAGCAAGCGTACGTTCAGCAAGAGTCTCGTAAATTAGAAACCGGGGCCCGTCGCTGCGCGAAAGCAAGTCTATCAAAGGGCCCGACGAGTCGGATCTGTCGCCGGCAAACCCAGCGGCGGCACCAATTAGGACGGGCTTTGACAAGAAAACCTCCGATAATATTGCCGCCTGATCCTCGCTCCCCAGCGCGGAAATACACAGTGGCTTACGGGGCCAAGGGCAAAAATGTCAAATAATGCCGGCACATCCTTTCATAGCATCGACCTATGATGTAGGCTTTGCTCGTTCGAGCAGGTCACTATGAATCTCACTATCCGACAACTTGAGATCTTGGCTGCGGTAGGCGATGCGATGAGCTTCACCGCCGCTGCCGAGGCGCTTGGGATTTCCCAGCCGGCAGTAAGTGAGACCATCCGCCGAGTCGAGGTCGAGCTCGGAATGCCTGTCATCGACCGCACAACCCGCAAGATGAAGCTGACGCCCGAGGGTCAACACATCATTGCAACCGCGCGCGAGGCAGTGCGATACCTACATCACTCACTTGGAACGATTAGCGATCATCTCATTGGCCAGCGTAACCGAATTGCGATTTCGGCGCTTCCGTCAGCCGTTTGCTCCTTATTGTCCGACTATTTGCCTCTATTCCTGGAGGCTCATCCCAACGTCGACGTCAATATCTACGATGTTGCCCAGGGCGAAGCCTTGACGATGCTCAATGACGGCATTGTTGACGCCGCCCTCCTAAGCCGGCCGGAAGATATGACCGGACTCGAGTTTCACCTTGTCTTCCAGGACGCTCTACACGCGGTCTGCCACCGCGGACATCCCCTCGCTCGCATGCCGAAAGTGACCTGGCACGAGTTTCAAGATTGGCCCTTCATCGCCATTTCCCGGAGTTCTTCGGTTCGCCAATTGACCGATGCAGGCTTTCTCCAGGCAGGCATCTCGGTGGATGCGGCATTCGAAGTTCGCCAGATACCATCGGCGAGCGCGCTTGCATCGGCCGGGCTGGGAATCACCATATTGCCGTCAATGACCTTGTCTATGGTCAGTAAGGATAAACTGAGTATGATTCCGCTGGTCGAGCCCGTTATCACACGTCAAATAGGCTTCGTGTTTCGCAAGGAGAGGCTACAATCACCGACTATGAGCAAGCTGATCCAATTCATTAGTGATCGAGCTTCGAGCGAACTGCGAACCCCAGATAAGAAGGTCGCGCTCAGACTAAAGCGGTAGATGACACGCCAGGTTTGACGCAGGCCCGCCACACGGGAACGGAAACGTAGCAATCGCTTTGGCAACCGCACGATCTTGCCGCAGCCTTGCGTTTACGTGCAATCGTTTCGGTGTCGGATATCAGCCGGCGCTAAGCCACAGAAGCCATAGTGGCCTTGCACAAACCGGCGATGTCATAGACCGGCAGGTTTGTCTGCTGACGGATTGCGGGCGCTACGCTTGGGAAGGCCGCACATTCCAATAGGATGATTGCGATTTTCGGATGCGTGCCTCTCAGTCGCTCGATACAGGACGCAACATCCGCCTCAAGACTTGAAACGTAAGCGGTGTTCTGACAGCACCTTTCGCACATGACCGGAAGGAACGATGTTCGAAGCCCTCGAGGGCTTCGACACATGACGATTTCAGAGCTTACGCTTAAGTCCAGGGATGAAGAGCCGGTTCGTCGGCTTGAGATCTTCACTGGCGCCGGTCGGCGGCGAGAATGGCTGCCGGATGAGAAGGCGCGGATCGTGGCGGAAAGCTACGAGGTTGGCGAGACCGTGAGCGCGGTGGCCAGGCGCTATGCCTTGTCTCCGCAGCAACTGTTCGCGTGGCGTCGGGCCGCTCGTCAGCCGTTGACGGCGTCGGCACCTGAACCGCTCTTTGTTCCGGCGGTGGTGACGGCGCCGGCTCCGGAACCCGCGCCGACGCGTCCAGCGCAGCCGCGGAAGCGGAAGGCGACCCGAGATGCTGGCGTGATCGAGCTTGAGATTGACGGCATCGCCATGCGGGTCGGCCGGGGAGCCGACGCCAAGACGGTTGCGGCGGTGATCCGTGCACTGAAGGCAACCTCGTGATCGGGCCGACGGGCGCCGTCAAGGTCATGGTGGCAACGAAGCCGGTAGACTTCCGCAAGGGTGCGGAGGGGCTGGCTGCGTTGGTGCGCGAGACGATGGGCGCCGATCCGTTCAGCGGTGCAGTCTACGTGTTCCGGGCGAAACGAACGGATCGGATCAAGCTGATCTTCTGGGACGGCACCGGCGTCTGCCTCTATGCGAAGCGGCTGGAGGATGGCGAGTTCCGTTGGCCGAAAGTGCAGGATGGCGTGATGCGGCTGACGGCCGCTCAGTTGTCGGCGCTGCTTGAAGGGCTTGATTGGCGGCGGGTTCATGAAGCCCGCCGGACGCGCGCTCCGGCGCAGGCGGGTTGATCCGCGACCAAGTGAATCAGCCTGGATTCCGCTGTCGCCCGGAACTGGCGAATATGGTCTGATCCGATCATGGCGATGACAGCGGACCAGCTTCCCGACGATCCGGATGTGCTGAAGGCGATGGTCCTGGCGCGCGATGTCGAGAATGCTCGCCTGACCCAGATCATCAAGGAATTGCAGCGTCACCGCTTCGGCCGCCGGGCCGAGAGCCTGCCCGAAGATCAACTGCTGCTTGGCCTTGAGGAGGCCGAACAGATCGAGGCGGCAGGCGAGGAAGAGGCCGAGCGTGCCGATCCTGCCACGCGCAGGGAGCGCACCGCAAAGCGGCGGGCGAACCGGGGTGCGCTGCCGGCGCATCTGCCTCGCATCGAGATGGTCGTCGACATCGAGGACCATGCCTGCCCATGCTGCCGCGACGGACTTCATCGGATCGGCGAAGACGTTAGCGAACGGCTCGACATCGTGCCGGCGCAACTGCGCGTGATCGTCGTACGGCGGCCCAAATATATGCCTGTCGTGCCTGCGAGGACGTGGTCGTGCAGGCTCCGGCGCCCGCCCGGCTGATCGAAGGCGGTCTGCCGACCGAGGCCACCGTCGCGCAGGTTCTGGTCTCCAAATATGCCGATCACCTGCCGCTCTATCGCCAGGCGCAGATCTACGCCCGGCAGGGCATCAATCTGGATCGCTCCACCCTCGGCGACTGGGTCGGCCGCGCCGCCTGGCATCTGCGTCCGGTCCACGAGCGGCTGCTGGAGAAGCTGAAAGCCTCGCCGAAGCTCTTTGCCGACGAGACCACGGCGCCGGTGCTGGATCCCGGCCGCGGCAAGACCAAGACCGGGCAGCTCTGGGCCTACGCTCGCGACGATCGGCCATGGCAGGGGAGCGACCCACCTGGCGTCGCTTATGTCTATGCGCCGGACCGCAAGGCCGAGCGACCGATCGCCCATCTGGCGGGCTTCACCGGAATCCTGCAGGTCGACGGCTATGGCGGCTATCGCGTGCTCGCCGACAAGAGCGGCGCAACGCTCGCCTTCTGCTGGGCACACGTGCGCCGGCGCTTCTACGAACTCGCCGCAGCCGGCCCAGCGCCGATCGCCAGCGAGGCGCTCCGGCGCATCGCAGAGCTCTATCGCGTGGAGGACGACATCCGCCGCCAGCCAGCAGACGCCCGTCGTGCTGTGCGCCAGGAAAGGAGCCGGCCGATCCTGGTCGAGTTCGAGCCGTGGCTGCGCGAGAAGCTCGGCCTGATCAGCCAGAAGACCAAGCTCGCCGAGGCAATCCGCTATACGCTGTCACGCTGGGAGGGACTCACCCGCTTCCTCGACGACGGACGCATCGAGATCGACTCTAATACCGTCGAGCGGTCGATCCGCCCGATCGCGCTCAACCGAAAGAACGCCCTCTTCGCCGGATCGGACGGTGGTGCCGAGCACTGGGCCGTCGTCGCCTCGCTCATCGAAACGTGCAAGCTCAATAGAGTCGAGCCACTTGCCTACCTCGCGGACGTGCTCGCCAGGATCGTCAGCGGACATCCCAACAGCCAGATCGACGAACTTCTGCCCTGGGCCTATTCCAACCGCGCCCTCGCACCGAGAGCTTTGCACAGCAAGGTTCAGTGAAAGTACGACGCGATCCTAAGTAAACGGCTATGCCCAAGCAATTTTGAAAGGGCGCAGTTAGTCATTGCTACCTGTGGCTTCGCGGACATCATCCCTGAGAGCGGACATGAACTCGTCTGCCTTCCGCACAGCAAGCCCCGCTGCCATTCGCTGCCCATCGGCCCAGATAGCTTGAAGCGCCGGATCCTTAAAGACATCGGCAGTGTCTGCCTGCTTCAGTATCTGGGCGCTCCGGCTATGGACGATTGCGACAGCGCGCTCAGCGTCCTCCATCCCAAAGTCATTGCCTCTTATCCGACCAAAGGGCTTCTGGTCCGCTTCCGGAAGCTCATGCCCGGTAACCAGGTTGAATGCCTCGTCCAGCCTGTCGGCTACGCACACGTCGCCTCGTTCAATTCTGAGTTTCGTTTCGACTTTCATAGAGCTCTCCTCGTTGTCTGGTCCCATTATACCCTTCGGCACTCATGATGTTGAACGACGCGTTGAGCTTTTTTAGACGCGGGTGCGTTCCAGACGACGCTTACCTTGAAACATCGATAGGCGGCACTGGACGTTTCAATTCGTCATGCCAGAATTTGCCGCCTTCGATGCCTCCGATCACCACTCTCGCTCGATCGCCCGGGTCATCAATCTGAAGAAGCTCCTCGCCGCAATGGCGGGAATCATAGGTCAGAACCGCGATCTTGCCGGGTGAAGGCAACTGCCGGAGCAATGCCGGCAACAGGAGCAGGCTCGACATTACCACGGGTACATTCACCGATGCGGCTACTGCACGCTGATAACGAATGGAGAAGCCGCAATTGGAGCTAATTGCCACGGCCCCTCGCTCGATCAGGCGCCTGGCTGACGTCTACCCAAGCTCCCGCAACTGTTTCGTAGATGACAGGGAAGTCAAAGGTGGCTGAGTGGCGGAGAGAGCCGAGCGGCGGTGGGGCGATGACACCTACGGCCGGCAACCCCCGCTCAAGCATTAGCACGCCGAGAGGTGTTGATTTAACGACCACGCGAAACTCTCCTTCATATCATAAACCGCGCCGAGTCGCAGTCAGACCAGCAGACGCCATGAGAAGTCGCGGTTGCACGTACGAGCTACACCGAATGGTGCGGCATAGTATCAGCCTACGTTGTAGAACTAGCTGACCCGCATCCGTTTCTGCTTTGACTCCTGAGCACCGCTACCAGTTACCAGTACTAGCCGGCTTCAAAAAGAATTCCGCCGGTTAGCTGGGTCTCCAAACAAATCCTCTGTCTTCGGAGCTATTTAACGAAAAGCTTGCGCGGAATCGACGACAGGGGTTCGTGCCCGTCGTCAGCTACGGCAAAAGACTGCGTGATCGTTATGCCGACATCGTCAAGCCACAGGCCGGGCATCATGTGGAAGCACATCCCCGACTTGAGGACAGTTTCATCCCCCTTGCGCAGGCTAGCCGTGCGCTCTACGGCCCCCGGCGGATATCCTAGTCCGATCGAATAGCCGAGACGCGCTTCCTTTTCCAATCCATGCCGGGCGAGGCTCTGCCGGAAGACGCCCTCCACTTCTGCGCAGGTGCGGCCAGGCCGTACACTGTCAAGAGCGGCGTTCAAGGCTTCCACCATAATCTCGGAAAGATTCTGGTACGCGGGAGTGGGCTTTCCGAGCGATATCGAGCGACTTAGGTTCACCTGGTAACGGTGCCGGTTTCCAAAGAGCTCAAGATTGATAATCGTTGAAGCCGGCAGGGGCTTGTCGGTCCAGGCGGCATGGGGCGCAACTGCTCTTTCACCAACGCACAGAAAGGGTGGAGAGCACATATAGGCCCCGCCAAATTCCGGCGTGCCCGCCGCCATCTGGTGATAGACAGCCGCTGCGACATCGCATTCGCGCACGCCTGGCGCAATTGTATCGATGGCGCGCTCCATCATGGCATCCGCAATCTTGCCGGCTTGGCGCATAAGGGCGATCTCGGCTGGGCTTTTTACCACTCGGATCCAATTCACAAGCAAATCGGCATCTACGAATTCCGCATGCGGCAAAGCTCGCATAAGATCGGAGTGAGCCCGCGCGGAGTAATAGTAGCCGCCCATCTCGGCGCCAATTCGCGCTTTCTCACCACCGATCTGCTTTACCGTTTCCGCCATGACGTCGTAGGCCGAGAAGGTAGCCGACTGTACATATTTGTCGGGATATGACCTCACATTATCATCTGCGAGATAGGTGGTCATCACCGCGGACACTCGATCCATGAAGCGGCCGATCCAGATCGGCTCGTCACCATTGAGCGAAACAATTACGAATTGCGGCACATAGTATGAATAGGCGTCGTAGCCGGTGAGATAGTTCATGTTTGGCGGTTCCGAGATGAGCAGTACGTCAATACCCCGTCTCGCCATCTCGTCTTTCACCGCAGCCAATCGGGCCAAAAACTCGGTTCGCTCAAAAAGCTGCTGCTTTTCCATGATGGTTCCTTCAGTTTCGATTGATCCGTGTTTGAACGGACCGCGGTTGACGCCAACATCGTTTTCGATAGTGATTTCAGTTCCGAACGGCCTCGATTGTATCTGTAAGCGGCCTAGGGTCGCTCTGGCTTGTGGCGCAAGAGCCGGCCGTAGAACCCTGCGATTGGCCGGCCGCTTCGAATGACGGTGTTCTATAGGGTAGAGCCGCAACTCGGTTATTTGATTTTCCTCAAAGCTGCTCGCGACTACAACGCTCTCATCGAAGACCGGATCTGAGAATCCGAGACGAGTTTCGTATCCTCCAGCGGTCACTAAGACATCTGTACGTGCCCGTGGATTCTTACCGTGCTCGGCAAACAGATCCACGCCGACAGAGGCCGGGAGATCCTCCATGATGACATTCCCCAAGCTGCCAGGGTCGGCCCTTAGACCTCGCAACTGGTGCGGACCACACCCGACAAATGCGCCGGCCCCTGAATGGACAAAGCTTCGTTCGTAGTTGGACCGCTCCTGATTCGGCTTGGTGACCATAGCCTTTTCAGCAAGACAACAACTGACGACGTCGCGCCATCGAAGCGCTGTTTATTTTCTTTCAAGGAACGTCGATTTCGTCCCTTTGAAACAAGAAGCGGCCATGCTCACAGAAAGTCAAATAATGTACACAGATCATTTCATAAGGCTTGCCTATGAAATGGATTTGCCGCGGGGAAATCAGCCCACAAGCCTGGGGCCTAGTTATGACACTCTTGAAAGTGACCCCCGCCCACTGATCAAAGTTTTCGATCTGCCTGACTTTTCTGTGCCCGCTCCTCCTCGGAGTAACCCTTACAGCAAAGCCACACGAAACCTGGCGCCTTGGCCTCAGTCGGTGGTGCGACGCCATTCTTGCGAGCAGATGCCCTGTGCCCCTGTGCCCCGGTTTTGCGTAAGCTTCGGAATACGGCGTGGTGGTAGTAGCCGGAATGAATGAATCGAAATCTACTTTTTCTTGGCCCCCAACCGGAACCGCGCAGGATCTCCGCCGGATGAGCCTCCAACGAAACCCGACGCTCATTTATGAGAGCGTGTTAGCGTTGCGAAATCGTACCGTCCTCGCTTTGGCGCAAAAACGGGGAAATGCGCGGTTCCCCACTTGCCTTGTTCGCGACATGGAGCCATGTAGTCGCAACATCGCGGCTTTGTGCAAACCAGATGCTGTTGTGCCTCCTGATATATGAAATGAAGTCGCGCAGCATGCGGATGCGGGACGGGCGGCCGATCACTTGCGGATGCATGACCAGATCGAAATAGCCCCCTGATAAATAGGCCTCATCGAACTCCGCTTTCCAAATCGAAAGTATGTGATCGTTTGTAAGGATTGGGCGGTGAGCCTTGCCGCTGGTAAGCAGGTACTGAGCGTCGTCCATGCTCCAGTGCCAAGGCAACTCAACGATAGCAGGAGATCCATCTTCCAAGAAATGCCGGTAAGGTTCGATGTCATCGAGCATGCTACTGTCGTAAATGAAACCCCGTTCGGTCAAAAGGCGGATCATGTTCGGGCTCGTTTCTCCTGACGGTGCGCGATAACCAACTGGAGAAACACCGGTTACACGCTTGATGGCGTCAATGCCCTTTTGGAGCTCCTCCAGTTCCATTTCGGGATCTTTTGGATCAACCGCCTTATGCAGATAACCATGGTTTGCGATTTCGTGGCCAGCCTTCACGATCGTCTCGACCACCCGGGTTCTGTTGTCCACGACCCAGCCGGGCACGAAGAACGTGGCTGGTAACCCTTCATCGGCAAGGACCTCGAGAACCTTTGGGACGCCCACTTTAGCACCGTAGGTGCCTTGCGAGAGCGTACCGGGGCGATCGACATTGGCCGGATCACGCGCGAGCCACAACGTTTCAGCGTCGAAATCGAAAGTGAGAGTGACAGCAACCTTGGCACCATTTGGCCATGCGGTATTTGGCAAGTTTTGTCTCCATGTTTGTGTCGGCTAGTACTTTACCTATAACCTCGTGGAATAGAGAGCCGGCTTACCAGCAAGATCATTTTACTTTCAGCTATTTTACTGCCCGTAAACGTGAGATTGATTCACCGCTGGTGTGCCACCCTTTTCCCGCAGTGCGGCCAGCCACAGACACCCGCTATTGGGTAAGAATCGTAGCATCGGTCGACGCCCACTTTAAAGTGCAGCTCGATCCCACAGAAGGAAGTTGTTTGCCTGACTGGTTGAGTAGTTTCGACGTTATCCGCAGCCCACCAGTCGTCACACATTCGACGACCGTCGCGTCACCAAGGTACGTGATAGAAGCGACGGTGCCCACGAGATCGGCTGTCGTATCGATAGTGGTAATATGGAAAAGAATATTTTCCGGCCTAATACAAAGTGTAGCTTGCGTGTCCCCCCGCTCCCAGATGGGGGCCTTGAGATGCTCTCCGCTTGGACCGTGGGCCAAGCCGTTTTTGAGCGTCACCGGGATCAAGTTCGTTTCACCTACGAAGCTTGCGACAAAGAGTTCTGCAGGCCGGCTGTACATGTCGCGCGGTGGGGCAACCTGCCTGATGCGGCCCTCGTGCATGACGGCAACCCGATCCGACATGGCCAGCGCCTCCTCTTGGTCGTGGGTGACGTAAATCATTGTCTTCCCGACCTCATTGTGAAGCGCCTTGATTTCTGCTCTCAGATGTTGGCGAAGCTTCTTGTCAAGGGCTCCAAGCGGTTCATCCAGAAGCAAGACCGGCGGATCGAAAACCAGCGCCCGAGCGATGGCAACGCGCTGTTGCTGGCCACCAGACATCTGGTGCGGGTATCGATCCGCCAGTGAACGAAGCTGCACCTGCTCGAGGACTCGATTGACACGGCTTGCTATATCTGCCCTGGCCGTACGGCGCATGCGAAGCGGATAAGCAACGTTCTCAGCAACCGTCATATGAGGGAATAGCGCGTAGTTCTGAAAGATGATTCCGAATTCGCGTCGATGTGTGGGGACCCGGGTTATATCCCTCCCGTCCAGCAGGATTCGGCCCGTGTCGGGGGTCGCAAACCCGGCAATCATCATCAGCGTGGTCGTCTTGCCGGACCCACTCGGACCAAGAAGGGACAGGAATTCGCCCGGAGAGACCTCCAAACAAACGTTATCAACCGCAAGTGCGCTGCCATACCGCTTGCTCAGATCCCGCAGTGTGATTCCGCCGATCATTACTTCGGCAGCGTTACGTATGGTCTTAAGCATCATACCTCTATCGTGATTGAGACTTCAGTGCGGACGTCTGATTTTGCTGCGCCTCACTAAGGCGCTGACTATGACGATAGTCGCGGCAAACACCATCTGCAGCGTCGCCACAGCCGATATAGTGGGATTGATGTCTTGCTTTATTCCGTCCCACATACGCATCGGCAATGTGGTCACCTTGCCGATGCCAAGGAAGAGCACGTATACGACGTCATCGAACGAGGTTAGAAAGGCAAAAAAAACGGCAACCATCACAGCCGGCATTAGCAGGGGAGCAGTGATCGTCCACAAGGTTGCCACAGGTCCGGCGCCAAGACTGCGAGCTGCTCGTTCGTACGCCGGATTGAGATCGCGCAGATTGGCTACCACGACAAGCACGACGAAGGGGATGGCATAGACCGCGTGACCGAGTGCTAGGCCGAACTCGGTGCCCTGAAGGCCGACTTGCACCAGCACGAAGTATGTCGCAACCGCCACCACTACTGTCGGCATGATGATGGGCGAAAGCACAAGCGCCACAACTAGGCCCCGAGCAGGGATGCGACCGCGAGAGAGGCCGAAGGCGAGCATCGTCCCAAGCCCGGCCGCGATTCCAGCTGCCATCAAGGCGACGCGGATGCTTGTGCGTGTAGCTCGAATCCATTGAGCATCCGAGAAATAGGCTTCGTAGTTGCGCGGCGAATAGCCCGGCACAGGAAACACGAAATAGGGCGAGGAACTGAAGGACAAGTAAGCCACAATAAGAACCGGCAGCAAGAGAAGCACTGCCAGCAAGCATGCCAGTATCGGAACACCGCGCCCGCCCAACGACGGGAGCCAGCGGTCGAGCGTATTTGCTGCTGAACCCACATGCATCAACCAGCGAGTTCGCGTCTGGCGGCGTAGGGAAACATTTGCCCCAACTTTGTCATCGGCGAACCCCAGGAGTTGCTCAATGGGAAAGAACCGCGAGCCGATCCACAATATGGCCAACACGACAACGAGCAGCACCATAGACAGCGCAGAGCCGAAGTTCCAATTGAGCTGGTTTACGACCTGAGTGTTGATCTCCATTGTGATGGTGAGATCCGACAAGCCACCGAGTAGGGCCGGCGTGATGTAGAAGCCCAGGCAATAGATAAAAACAAGCAGCACTCCAGCAATAATACCCGGCAGGCTGAGTGGTAAAAAAATCGTCAAAAAGGCAGCCAAAGGGCTTGCACCGTTTGCCCTCGCAGCACGCACTAACCTTTCGTCGATGCCGGACATTACGGTCAACATTGGCAGAACCATGAGTGGAATGACGATATGTGTCATGCCGATGATTACGCCGGTTCGGTTGTAAAGCATGGTAAGTGGGTGAGAGATCAGCCCGCTCGAGAGTAGTATCTCATTGATGACGCCTACGCGTCCGAGAAGAACCATCCAAGCGAAAGTCCGCGCAAGAACGCTGGTGAAATAGGGAAGAATCACCGCTATGAGCAGGAAGGTGCGGAGCGTCGCGCCGCTCATCCTAAGAGTGTAGGCGATAGGATAGCCGAGCACTAACGCAATTGCAGTCACCGAGACGCTGATCTCTAGAGTATTGCGGAGCACGTAAAGGTAAGCCGGGCTTTCACCTATGCGTAGGAAATTGACCAGCGTCCATTCTGGCATGCCGAGCGATAGCAACAGCAGGCCGATAAGGGGCACGACAAAGAGGATGGCGAGGTAAAGGCCTCCAGGCAAAAGAAGTAGCGCCCAGCCTGTAGGGCCTGCCGAAGTCCGTGAGGACTCCGGCATGACCTTTCGTACGAAGGGGATCAACTTGCTCGCCATGCCAGCCAGCGCTCCTGGAGATGATCGATATTCTTCTTGCCGTCGGAACGGGTTGCAGCGAGCCACTCGTAGTCTTCGAGGACCACTTTAGATCCATTTTCCGGATTAATGTTGACCAGGGCAGCTAGCTCAGGGGGCAAATGCCCCAGCTGGTTCACATTGGGGCCGGGATACCCTGTTCCAAGCGTGAACTCTGCTGCGTTCTTGGCCCGGTTCACGAAGGCTATGAATTTTTGGGCGTTGTCGGTATTCGGACCACCCTTGAGTACCACCCAAAAATTGTAGTTACCGTACGCACCATCCCAAGCGATCCGGATCGGCGCCCGGTTGAGAATGGAGGAGATCGCACGGCCATCGAACGCGCTCGTCATGACATACTCGCCATTAATGAGAAGCTGGGGCGATTCACCACCTGCGGTCCACCACTTAGTTACATATGGTTTGATCTCGTCGAGCTTCTTCAACGCCCGGTCGACTTTGTCGTCCGTTAGCGGCCAGATGTCCTGGTTTGCCACACCGTCGGCCGACAACGCACACTGGAGGGTGTACTGTGGAACAAAGGAATAAAGCCCACGCGGGCCAGGAAACGCCTCAATATTCCAGAAATCTGCCCAGGTCTTGGGTCCTTTATCTCCAAAGACGCGCTCATCAAAAGCCAACAACATAACGGCTTCGAACGCGGCCACGGCATCTTGGAGCCTAGTCTTTTCCGGCACGCCCGCCAGCGATTCCGCGTCCCACAGGCTGTAGTCGATGGGCTCAAAAATCCCTGCTTTGTGCATATCTGGATAGTTGAAGGTCTGGATGAAAGCAGTATCCCAATCGATGCGGCCAGCCTGGTGCATCGCCTGAACCTGAGGCTCGGCATTATCGGCAGTTACATCCACGACCGTAATGCCGGTAGCCTGCGTGAAAGGCTCGAATACGCGTTTGCGCATGCCGTCGGTGAAGGAGCCGCCATATGAATACACAACTACCTGGCCACTGCCGGTGAGCTTTTCTTGGGCAAAGGCGCTGGTTGCCCGCGCCACTGCCGGAATTGACATCGCGGCGGCGGCGGCCTGTAAGACGGTCCGGCGGTTTATTCCCGAGCGGGTAAATTTTGGAATCAACGAACTAGCCATAGCAACACCTCTCTTGGTTTTCATTCCCCACCGCTAAATGCCAGTCGTCGTCCCCTCAGAGTCCCGGACCAACTGTGGCAGCCAGCATTTATTCGCTTCACCGGTCTTGGAACACGAGGACATCTGACGCCGAAAATCGGGCATGCACGAATTGCCCGGGGACAAACCGCGGCACCCGAGCGACATTCTTGCTGATTGCCAACAACCGACTTTTCCCAGGAAATTCGATGCGCCTTTGCGCCCCGATTTGGAAGTACAGTAATTGCAGCTAGAGCAGAGGCACGACCTCCTGCTCCCAGCGTTTCATCCAAACATCGTTCTGGGTCGATAGGTAAGACCAATCCGGAATAAAGGCGTATCGGTCCATCTCATCGTTGTTAAACACCATGGGCTTGATTTCGTCGGGTACTGTCGACTTCGTATTGACGGGGATACCCGCGATGTCCCGATTGAACTCCGCATTGTTCTCCGGACTGATCGAAAAGTTTACGAACTGGAAAGCCGAGTCAGTGTGACCGCCCTTCAACACACACCATCCTTCCTGAAAGATAAATGACCGAAATCCCGATGCCGGATCCATCTTTGTAAGATACCGTATCTTGAAATTACGCGCCTGTTCGATAACAGCCGAGCCAGTCTGAAAACTAATACATGTTTCTCCTGAACTGATAGAATTCGTAACATCGTTGTCAGCCGTTGCAACCCGGCCGATGTTTCCACTTCGAGCCAACGCTTTTACGAACTCCCATGCTGGTTCTAAATTTCTCTCGTCTCCACCCTTATAGAGAGCAAGAGAAACCATCTGAAGATTAGAATTTATTGAAGGGGCGGGAAAACAGAGTTTACCTTTGAGCCGGGGATCAAGAAGATCATCAAGCTTCGTCACTTCGAATGGAATAGCGTCTTGCCTATAGTACCAGAACATCGACGTTATTGTCCGCGGAACGCTGATGATGTTCCCTGCACCGTCCTTCACCAGCAACTTCGGCGGGATGTCGGCAAGGTTCGGGACCCTTTCCAGCGTGACCGGCTCTGCCCAGCCCTCCCGGGCCACTGCTTGCCACAGCGGATCCCAGCCCGCCAAGAGATCGATACCAGTATGCGGCCAAGTGGCCTTGATCTTGGGCAGAATGGCCATGGCCCCGCTTGCGTGCAATTGCCAGTTTACCTGCACATCCGATTGCTTTTCCGCAATCTTCTTTATCGCATCAATGTAATGCCCGCCCCATTCAATTGCGGTAATCGTACCATCAGCACGAGACTTCGTAATGCCGGCAAATGGCATACCGGCAGCCATAACTCCAACTGAAGCTGCGATCTTCAGAATTTCGCGGCGCGACGGCATAAACATAAACGTGTTCCCTTTTTCTTTGTTTTCTTTTTGAGATCAGTGAAGAACGTTACGAACTACGATTTAACCTGACAGAACGGATCTCTCCTCTCCTAATGGGTTCTTGCAATGCAGCTGCCGGTTTTCTCGTTCCCGAGCGCTCGTCAATGCACCTACGCTCTCTCGCAACGGGCTCGATCCGGCTTATCTATTTCGTCTATATATAAAGACATATCGATCAACCTCCGGAACAACATTAGCAGGCAAGCTGGTGTTGTCAACCGCCTCATTTAGCAGCCAGATCGGGTGGGCGTCACAAGTTCGAATCGCTAGGCAGATAGACTGGTGTGGAGGGGAGTTGACGCTGGCGTATGGAAACGAGGGGTAGATGCGCGCCCCCTTTCCGTCTCCACAAAAATCGTTTGCCAAGGCGGGTCACGGTCGCTCCGCGAGGAATTCGGCGCGACTAAAATAGCAAACGTCGCTCAAAACGCTTTGCGCCCGCTAATTATCCGTGAAGCCATGGTAGATACGGAAGCTCAGGATAGGCTTCAATTATGGCCTCCAAATTGCTGCCGCCGACTGATCTTTAGCTCGCCGGACGACTGCGCTAAGCAGCCAAAGGCATGACAGCCGAGCGCCACGGTGGCAGATGCCGTCTGCAGGCAACTCTCACGAGAGTGGTCGTCCACATGCTCATTGTTCGTTCTCCCTTTATTTTTGAACCAAGCGGAGCGGATAAGCTTAGGTTTGCGGATAAGCTTAGGTTTCTGTTTATAGAAATAGTTGCAGTGCTATTCAACAAAGTAAAATAGTGGATATAGATACATTTATAACGTCAGCCTATGATATTAGGCCGAGAAGACCCGACCCTCGCATGTCTCGAAGTGAGCCCTCCCCAGGTTATTATTAGCCCAGAAGATCCACAGCCCCGTGACGTCTGGCAAGCCACGCTGCCCGCCCAGCCTCGCCTGCCAGACCCTTTGTCAGACGCGCAATGCCGAAGCGTCAGCCAGAAGTTAAACTCGACAGGTGACCAAGTATTATTGGTGCACCTGGCATCTAAGGCCATGGAGGCGTGCATCCCTACAAGAATGCTAATAGGGGCTATAAATCGCGCATGTTCTAGCCGTCGCGCCGGTACGGTACCGCTCCACCCAAAGTGGCGCATAGCTTGCCACACCCCTCAGGCGTGAGGACGCGGAGCCTATGCGACTCCATAGGACGACTATCCATATTTATGGACAAAATAAACAAAAACTGAGATAGGAGTTTCTGTAGGGAATCCGATCGTGTAGATTGCACGCGAACGACGAGGTGAGAAGGAAGGTACAGTGACGGTCAAGCAGATTGAAAATGCCATCGCTCTTCTGGAGTATTTCGCCGACAGAAAGAGGCCAGCTACCATGGCCGATGTGGCGGAACATTTCGGCTGGCCGCGATCGAGCACGTTTCACATACTCACAACGCTTGCCCGCATCGGGTATCTCTATGAACCTCGCATCCGTGAAGGCTTCTATCCTACGCCGCGATGGCTGCAACTCGTGAGCGCGATTGCGGAGGCGGAGCCAATACCGGAAGGTCTTTTGCGGATCATGCGGGGGTTGGCCGACCGGACGGGGGAGACAGTCTGGATTTCGGCAGCAAGTGGGCAGTATGCCGTCTTCTTAGACGTGATCGAGTCAGAAGCGCCTGTGCGCTATGCAGCGAAACCAGGTAAGCGCGTTCCTATTCATTTGACGGCGTCGGGGCTTGCCCTTCTGTCCCAATTAGACGAACGCGATCGTGAAATCATTCTTCGTAAAGCCACATTTGAGGACCGCGGGCCTAATGCACCTACAAACTTGGACGAAGTGAGAGCGGAATTGACGGCTGGAAGGCAGCGGGGATGGTTTCGGTCTGCTTCATATTATTCCCCGGATTTGGGAGGCGTTTCGGTCCCCGTTATGCTCAGCGATCGACTTTTCGCTATGACAATTGCAGGGCCGCTTTTCCGCGTCGAAGCCCTTTTCGATCGCTTTGCTTCCGCTATATATGAAACCATCGCGACAGAGTACGGTAGCGACTGCAGCAACACCACATTGGAGAACGTTAGACAGTCGGGGGACGCTAAAAGGAACCCATGATGATTAGGGTGATTTGTGCAGAACCTTAAGTATAGATATATTGTTTCCGAGAAGAGACGGCGTTGAACTCATCGAGCCAGATTTTGGCGTAACGATTTTTCCGTGAGCTGGTAATTCAGTTAATTCAACCGGTCCAGGCCTTGGACTTATGTTCTCATCGACCTTTTCCGGCATATCGACAGAGTTACATGGTGCCTGCTTCATCAGGCGGATCCAAGCTTATGCTTAGGTTAGTTGCCGAGTGAGCCAGAACGGGTGCCAAAGGCGGCATGGCAGCCGGGCATTGGAAAACGCCCAGCAGTATCCCCTTGATATCGACCGCAAGCGCTCGCTATCAAGTCTTCCTCACATGTCGTACACATGTCGTAGTGTCGGGGCACTGGCCGCTGCTCGGCAAAGCCGGGAGATATAGCGGATGCATCTGGCGGCATCGGAAACGCACTCGTGTTGCAGTTCAAGGCGAAATATCGCGAGGCCAACCGAAGCCAGCCGATTTGACACTGAACCGCTACGCAAGGTCGAGGCCCTGGGGGGGTGATGTCATCCGGCAGATCGGGCTTGAGGTCGGACTGTTATCGCAGTGGCTGCATGCCAGGCTTATTGGCGCCGGCCGCGATGTAGTTTTGCTGGAGACGCGGCACGTGAAGGCTGCGCTTTCGGCGATGACGGTGAAGACCGACCGGAAAGATGCACGCGGGATCGCCTTAGCTGCTGCGGATGGGATGGTACCGCCCGGTTCATGCCAAATCGATGACTTGCAGGGATAGCCGAGCACTTCTTGTTGGACGCAAGCTTCTGCAAGGCAAGCTTCTCGACGTCGAACTAAGCATCCGCGGGACCCTGCGCGGTTACGCGCTGAAGGTCGGTTGCGCCAAAAGGAACGCGATGCCGCTGGACGGTCAAGTTCACCAAGGCAAAGCCCCAAGAGGATGGCACGGTGCCAGCCGTTGATCTGGCCATCCCAGCCTTCGGTTACAAGAACCATTTCTCTATAGATCGGCGTTTCTGGCCGATCTGGCGCAGCGTGGCCCCGTCATGCGCTCGAATGTTATCCTTCAAAACAGAAAGAATTACCCGCAAACCCATCCGCCAAATACCTTTTCAGCGGCTTCGTTCAATCCCGAATCCTTTAAGCCGCGACATGCTTCAGCCTATCCTTCACCGAAACAAACGCCTCGTCCCGGTAATGATTTTCGGTCCGTTGGAGCCGAACCGGGTTAGAGTTCTGCAGGAGGGCTACTTCACGTAGAGCCGCCGCGGGAGCGACGTCAGCGCCTCATACCCGTTGTCTGTCACCACAAAGGACTGCGTGATCGTGACACCGTCCTTCTCCAACCAAAGCCCCGACATCATATGGAAGCACATGCCTGGCTGCAGGACAGTTTTGTCGCCCATTCGCAAACTCACGGTCTTCTCACCTACGGCAGGGGGATAGCCAACGCCGATGGAGTAACCAAGGCGGGATTCCTTCTTGATGCCGTGTTTACTCAGAATCGACGAGAAAGCCGCAGTGACCTCCTCGGACGTTGTGCCCGGACGAACTGCATCAAGACCTCCATTGAGAGCGTCGACCACCACATCCGCGAGCTTGTGGTATGCTGGTTTCGGTTCGCCGACGTGTATCGTTCGCGCGAGATTGACCTGATACCGATTGCGGTTTCCGAAGAGCTCGAGGTTTACTATCGTCGAAGAGGGAAGTCGCGCATCCGTCCATGCAGCGTGGGGCGCGAGGGCGCGGTCGCCGATGCAAAGGAACGGTGGCGAACAAGGGTACGTGCCACCGTATTCAGGCGTGCCCGCCATCATCTGGTGATACACTTCCGCCGCGATGTCGCATTCTCTCACACCCGGCTCTATGAACGCGATCGCGCGCTCCATCATCACGTCGGTTATTTTTCCGGCCTCTCGCATTACGGCTATCTCCGCCGGGCTTTTCACAAGACGTATCCAGTTCACCAGCAAGTTCGCGTTCTCAAACTTGGCGTTCGGCAGCGCATTGAGGAGATCGGCATGGGCCTGTGCCGAATAGAAGTAACCGCTCATCTCGACAGCGATCCTCGGGCTGTCACCGGCGATTTCCTTCACGACCTCCGCGACGTAATCATAGGGACTTAGTGCGGAGTGCACGTATGCGTCCGGGAAGGAACGGATATTTTCCTCTGAGAGGTGTGTCGTCATCGAGGCCGAGATGCGGTCCATACCCCGGCCGATCCAGATAGGCTCGGGGTGGTCCGTAGTCACGACGACCATCTGCGGGATGTAAAGTGAGTAGGCGTCGTACCCCGTCAAGTAGTTGATGTGCGGAGGTTCCGAAATCAGAAGGACGTCGAGCCCACGCTTGGACATTTCGTTCTTCACAGCGACAAGTCGAGCCGCATACTCAGCGGTCTCGAAAAGTACGGTCTTTTCCATTGCGGCAATTCCTCCAGGAGTTTGTAAAATTCGGTGAGGCCGAACGTCTTGAAAGGACGGTAACGGCCGGATGTTCTGTGCATTGAGAGTAGGCTTGGCCGAGTTGATCCTCAGGCCGACAACGCTTTCTCCGCGAGCGTAACCCAGTAACCGATACCATAAGGTATGGCGTCGTCATTGAAGTCGTATGCAGGGTTATGTACTCCTGCCGAAGCACCATTCCCGATAAAGATGTAAGCGCCGGGTCGCGCCTCCAGCATGTGTGCGAAATCCTCCGCTCCCATCCGGACTTTCAGTTTATCGTCGATGGATCCAGTTCCAGCTAAGGTTCGTACGGCTTCGATCGCCAAGTCAGTTTCCTCGGAATGATTGAAAGTGACGGGGTTGTATCGGTCGTATCGGACCTCTGCTTCGGCGCCGAATGCTTCAGCTATGCCCTTAGCCGTCTTCGCAATCTGCTGTTCGGCGAAGTCCCGCAGGCTGGAAGAAAGGGTCCTGACCGTGCAGCATCGAAACGGCAGTCTGCCGCGCCCCGGCTTTCGAAGAAGCGGCCACCGAGTCTTCGAGGTCGATGACCAACGCGTCGGCGTCGCCGGAGGAGGCTTTTTCGAATTTTCGAAGGCTGTCGCCGGGAACGAAGAGGAAGCTACGCATCTACGCTTCTCCCGTTACGGGCTTCCGGCGCATCAGCGCCGTGCGCCGACACGTGGCTACCAGCGTTCCGTCCTGCCTGAAGCACAGATGCTCGAACTCCACCAGTCCGGCATCAGGGCGGGATTTGCTTTCACGCACGGAGAGTACTGCCGTTTCCGCCCGCAGCGTGTCGCCGTGGAAGACCGGGTTAGGGAACCGGACTTCGGACATTCCGAGATTGCCGATCGTCGTGCCCAATGTCGTATCCTGAACGGACAGGCCCACCATGATCGATAAGGTGAACATGGAATTGAACAGGCGCTGACCCCATTCCGTGCTGCTCGCGAAGTGGGCATCCACGTGAAGCGGTTGGGGGTTCATGGACATGAGGCTGAACATGGTGTTGTCCGCCTCCGACACTGTGCGTGTCAGCTCATGCCGGAACTTCCGGCCCAGGCTGAACTCTTCAAAGAATAGACCCGGCATCCCACCACCTCAGTACGATTTCGGGAGGCCCAGCACCTTCTCCGCTATGAAGCAGAGGGCAAGCTGTGGCGAAACGGGTGCAATTCTCGGGATAAGGCTTTCTCGGAGGTAACGCTCGACGTGGTATTCCTTCGCATAGCCAAAACCGCCATGGGTCATGACGGCTGTCTGACATGCCTGGAAACCCGCCTCGCCAGCCAGGTACTTCGCAATATTGGCAGATGCTCCGCAGGGAAGTCCGTTATCATATTCCCAAGCGGCCTTGACGGTCGCCAACCACGCTGCTTCGAGGTTTGCATGGCAAACCGCAAGCGGATGCTGAATCGCTTGGTTCTTCCCGATGGGCCTGTTGAAAACGACACGCTCCCGAGCATATTCGGTCGCCTTCCGGAGTGCTGCGAAGCCTAGTCCGACGGCTTCTGCCGCGATCAGCACGCGCTCCGGGTTCATTCCATGAAGGATGTATTCGAAGCCCTTTCCTTCGTCCCCGATACGGTCTGACTCGGGTATCTCGAAATCTTCGAAGAAGAGCTCGTTGGAATCTACGGCCTTCCGGCCCATCTTTTCGATTTCTGCCACCCGGATGCGATCGCGATCGAAACGCGTGTAGAAGAGCGAAAGCCCGTCTGTCGGCTTTTTCACCTGATCCAGTGGCGTAGTGCGGGCCAGCAGC
Organism: Mesorhizobium sp. B4-1-4; assembly: GCF_006439395.2. Classification (NCBI taxonomy): domain Bacteria; kingdom Pseudomonadati; phylum Pseudomonadota; class Alphaproteobacteria; order Hyphomicrobiales; family Phyllobacteriaceae; genus Mesorhizobium; species Mesorhizobium sp. B4-1-4. The sequence goes on along the minus strand of NZ_CP083950.1, from coordinate 74,109 downwards.
AGGATATTGTCCGCGACTTGAGCGGTCGAAATCCAGACTTTTTGTCCGTTGACGACGTAACGGTCGCCGCGCTTGTCGGCACGAAGCTTCAACTGGGTCGTATTCAGCCCGGTGTTCGGCTCCGTAACGGCGAAGCAGGCTTTCTCGCGGCCCTCAGCGATGGGCCGGATCATCCGTTGTTTCTGCTCCTCTGAGCCGAATACCGCGACGGGGTTGAGTCCAAAGATGTTGATATGGACCGTGGACGCGCCGGATAGTCCTGCTCCGGATTCGGAGATGGTCCGCATCATTATCGCCGCCTCTGTTATGCCGAGGCCCGACCCTCCGTAGGTTTGATTGGTGCAGATGCCCAACCAGCCTTCCTGAGCCATTGCGTCATAGAAGTCCGACGGAAACCCGCCATGGCGGTCACGTTCCAGCCAGTAAGCATCGTCAAAACGGCGGCACAGCTTCGCGACGGCTTCTAAGACTGACTGTTGGTCTTCGCTAACCCTAAAGTCCATAAATACTCACCCCTCGGCGGCCACTCGAAGCGCGCCGGACGCCCTCATGTTATTGATCTCTTCCGGATTGAATCCGGCTTCGGTAAGGATCTCGACGCCATGCTCGCCGAGACGGGGAGCCAGTCTGGTGATTTCGGTGGTGCTCCTGGAAAAGCGGGCAGGAACCGCCATGCTGAGAAGTTTTCCTTCGCTTGGGTGCTCCACTGCCCGGAAAAAACCGGTTGCGCTAAGGTGCTCGTCCTCGAGTATCGATTCGAAAGAGTGCATCGGCATGGCTGGGACATCCGCTTCCTGGAAGAGGCGAAGCCACTCTGACGTCGTCCTGGTCAGCATGATGCGTCCCAATTCGGCGTAGACTTTGTCGATGTTCGCCATACGTGCACTGAACGTGGCGAACTTTGGATCGTTCACCGGGATGTCTTCTCTCCCGATCGCCTTGAAGAAGCGGTTCCAATGCCCGTCATTATAGACGAGAGCGCAGATGTAGCCGTCGCTTGTCTGATAGGGTCGACGATCAGGCGAGAGGTGTCGGGAGTATCCGCCCTTGTCTAGAGGCGGATCGAACGTCAGCCCGCCTAGATGGTCACCCATCATCAAGGCCACGGTGGTCTCGAACATCGGGATTTCGATTTTCTGGCCGAGGCCGGACGAATGGCGTTCGACGATAGCAGCTAGGATAGCATTGACCGATGCGATTCCTACAAACCTGTCTGCGATGGCTGACGGGACATACGCTGGACGTATCCCAGCCCTTAGAAACCCGAACGCTATGCCAGCTCCGCCTTGAATAAGGTCGTCGTAAGCCGGACGGTCAGCGTAGGGACCTTCCAAATCGAAACCCACGAGCGCAGCGTAGATGACCCTCGGGTTCACCCGCTGGAACTCTGCGTAGGAAAGCCCGAGCCGAGCCATCGCGCGTGGCCGGACGTTAGTTACCACTACATCTGCCGACTCCGCGAGCTTGAGGAGCGCATCACGACCCTCTGGGGTCTTGAGGTCGATGCAAATGCTGCGTTTCGATCTGTTCGTGTTGAGAAATAGAGGACCCATTCCCGGGTTTCTGGCCGGACCGATCTGACGGATTACGTCTCCCTCCAGAGACTCGACCTTGAGCACTTCGGCACCAAAGTCACCGAGTGTTTGGGTCGCGAACGGCCCCATTAGTACCGACGTGAGATCGATGACGCGAATTCCGTTCAGAGGTCCCATAATTCCGTCTTAATTTGTTTTCATATATGGACGTTTAATCTATTTATGGGAACAACATAGCGGCTAACTGCCGTTTGTCAAATAGGACTTTGCGCAAAATGATCGCTATGCCATGGCAGATCGCGGCAGGATGTGAGGAGATCGGGGGACCAGATGACCATCAAGCAGATCGAAAACTCTCTGGCGCTTCTCGAATATTTCGCGGAGCGCAAGCGGCCAGCTCCCTTGGCGAACGTGGTTGATCATTTCGGATGGCCGCGATCGAGCGCGTTCCACATTCTTACCACTTTAGCGAAGGCAGGTTATCTCTACGAACCGCGGTCAGACAGGGCTTCTACCCGACTCCTAAATGGCATCAGCTTGCCACTTCCATTTTGGAAGCTGAACCGCTTCCTGGCTGGATGTCCCGGGCGGTGAAGCTGCTTGCCGCAAACACTGGCGAAACGGTTTGGATCTCGGCTGCCAGCGGACAATACGCAATAGTTCTCGACGTCATGGAATCAGAAGCGCCCGTTCGGTATGCCGCGCCGGCCGGAAAACGGGTCCTGACTGCTTCCGGTCAGGCCTTGCTTTCTCAGTTCAGCCTCAAGGATCGGGATATCCTCCTCCGGAAAGCAACGTTCGATGAGCGCGGTCCTCGTGCGGCGCGGACAGTCGAAGAAGTCGTCCAGCAGATCGATGCTGGGCTGGAGCGGGGATGGTTTTGGTCCGCTTCTTGCCATACTCCTGACTTGGGTGGCGTGGCCATCCCCATGATAGCAAATGAACGTGTCGACGCGCTGACGGTCGCAGGCCCCCTGTACAGGGTCGAAGTGCTGTTCGAATCCTTCGCCGCTGCGATTTACGATGTCCTTGTTAGGGAGCATGACTGCGAGCAGAACAAGGTTTCCTGGCCGCGGGCATTCCCGCTTCTGGAAGCATTTCAGCGCCCCGCAACGTAATTCGGATCATATGCCGGCTACGTTGAAATAGTTTTAAGTATCGAAACACCTCATACCGAGCCTGAGATCAGGGCTGTCGCGTATGGCAAGTCCGTCAAGACGCCGGCTGATTGAGCCACGTCAGAGTACGGCTCAATTCTTCAGCCGCCCGCGGCTTCCTTTAACCGCGCCAGATGAGCACGGCAGATTTCTTCGACAAGTTCATGGAGCTCGGCGGTACGCTCGCCGAGCCAGACAAGGGCTTCCTCGCTGATTTCATAATGCTTTGAATACCGTGCTTTGACATAGGCCTCATTCAGCGTGTTGAACCAGGCACGGTAGCGCTGTTGGTCGCGTGGCCAGGCTTCGGCAAGCCGCCGGTCTTGCTCCTCTGCCAAGGCACGCAGGAAGGACAGCTTGTGCGAGGGCGGGCTGTAGTTTGTCAGCACCAACAGAAGTGCTGCGTAGTTATTCTCAATCGCCTGATGCAGCTGGAAGGATGCGTTTTTCAGGCGTCCTTTCTCCAACGCAAAACGAAAGGCGTCAAAGAAATCCCGTGCGCCAGGTATGCGATCGTCGAAATACTCTACGGCAAACTTATAAGCTGCCGCGGGCGTTATCGCCTTCGGCTCAGCCAATGGCTCGTCATCGAGCTCGTAAAGCACGATGCCATCGCGGCGGATGTCGGTGAAGAAATACTGCCCCTCGCGCAGTGCCGTGTTTACCTCGCGCCGTGAATGCACGATGAAGTTTGTCGGCGTGTTCACACCCCGGTCGCGATCAAGACGATCCTTTGCCTTGTACCAATAGTCGAAATCGGCAAGCTTGCGATTATTCACCACGATCAGCAGGTCGTAGTCCGACCGATAACCCTTCATCGTATGCGGCTCGTCGACCCAGTCGCCGCGGGCGTAGGAGCCGAACAGGATCGTCTTGAGGATACGACCCTTCTTCTTGAATTCGGTCGAACCGTCTGCCAGCGCATCGTCGAACTCCTCATGGAGGATATCCATGATGCGGCGCAGCTCGCGCTGCTTCTTCTCCGGCAAATGTTCGATGCTGGTCTTCATCATCGACGCTGAAATCCTCAGATTGACTGTCATCGAGGGATGGCGTCCACGATCCCTTTCCCCGCAGTGCTAGCGGAAGGTCGCAGGCTTCGGCAATGGGTACTTTCACCACCGACGTTGCCCGATTTGCGCAGTGCTTTACAGCCCTTGCCCGCTGAAACACACAGCTCAGAACCGCGCCGCCAGTTATCTCCCCATGGGCTTGCCCCCGCAGGGAGTTTGTTTCGCGAGCATATAGGATTATACGGCAACCTGGAATTGCCAAACGGTGGAACCGGCCGCTAGCATTGGCATGTGGAACTCATTTGGCATAGGGCGATCGGAAGATGTTCCGAAAGGAACGCGACCGGAAACCGACACAGGTGTTGAGGCAGGGCGCTTATGAAGCCACTGGTCCTGATCTGCTCGAAGGAGGCCGACTTCTATCTGGTCTTCGGTCACATCCTGGAGGAGGCCGGCTTCGCAAGCGAGCTGGCCGGCTGCGTCGACGAAGCGGTCCAACTGGCGAGCGAACGGGGGCCGCACGCCGTCGTCCTCGACTGCCAGCCAGCGGACGCCGCCTGGGACGCGGTCTGCGGCCGACTCAAGGGCGATCCGCGGAGTCGCGCCCTGCCCGTCATCGCCTTGATAGCGCCCGGCGCCGAGAACCAGCACCTCGGGCTGCTGAAGGCCGGGATCGACGAAATCTTCGTGCGGCCCTTTGCGCCGGCCAAGCTGCTTACCTATCTGCGGGCCAAGTTGTCGCGAGCACCGACGGGTTCTGATGGCGAGGATGACCCGTCGCTGATCTGCGGCGATCTTAAAATCCGTCTCGCCAGCCATAAGGTGCGTTGGAGCGGACAGCAGCTGCATCTGGGCCCGATCGAGTTCAATCTGTTGCGCTATCTGGTCGAGAACCGCGGCAAGGTATGCAGCCGCGACGAACTCATCCGAGCGGCCTGGTCCGACAACCACCATGTCGACACACGCACCGTCGACGTCCATGTCAGCCGCCTTAGAAAGACGATGAAGACGGTCTCTCCCCGCAACGTCATCCGCACCATACGCTCAGCGGGCTACGCCCTCGATGAGCATGATCAATGAGCGGCAGCGGCAGCAGCAAGGCATAACGGCCGAGGCGTTGACAGCACCGGCCCTTCGGCGCCGGACGGCGCCATTTCGGAGTGAACCGCTATCGAGAGCATTTCACGCTGCATTGCTGCCGGACCGGGTGCGGGCGGATCAACCCGTGATGGGATCACCTCTGTGGAACGATAGGCATCGGTGGTCCAGGTTTGCGGACAGGTTCGGTCGGCCGTTCGATCAGGATGCTCGTTTTCGGTGGGTTCGCGTCTGCAGGCATTAACTGCAGGAGTTCTTCATCCAACTGCTTGTCGGCGGCCGTCCGGCGATGATTGAGGCGAAGGTAGTCCGTCCAGGTCGGCGTGCGGTATATCTCTATCCATCGAGACGGTTGCTGAACATCGCAGTTCAGCGACCAGTGGCGCGCGCCAACCCGGCTTTGCGCGTGTCTGCGCTCGCGCATGATGTCCAGAAAGCGTTCGGCGTTCTGGCGTGAAATCGTATATTCGGTCGTCACCACGATGGGGCCGCTTCTCGGCTTAAGATCCAGCGCGACCGCTGGCGGCGCGAAGTTTCCCGCAGGTTCCAGTTCCGATTCCAGTCGGTCGCAGATCGGCAGCTTCAGCCCGACGGCGGCGACAACCAATGTGGTGACTGCCGATGCGATGAGTGCGGACGTGAGCGAATAATTCTCGGTAACCGTTCCCCAAAGCCAGCTGCCGCCGGCAAGACCGCCATAGGTGAATGCACTGTAGATGGAGATCGTGCGCCCCACGATCCATCGTGGGCTTGCCAGCTGTACATTGATGCCGAGCCCGGACCAGGCCGTCACCCAGCCGGCCCCCCCGAAAGCAAGCGCGACCGTTGCAATGGCAAGCGCGGACGTCAGGGCCAGAGAGAATTCGCATGACGCGCACGCCAGGCAGGCGAGAATGAACAACCGCTCTTGCGCAAGCGTCCGCCTCAGCGATGTGTTGGTGATCCCGGCGAGAAGGGCGCCTCCGCCGAAGCCCGCCATCAGGATACCGTAGTCGATGGGGCCCCCCTTCAGGTGATCGCGCGCAACAAGAGGCAGGAGCGCCAGCATCGACGTGCTTGCAAGCCCAAACAGCGTCCCGCGTGCAATTGTTGCCTTGATTTGAGAGGATATGGCAGTAAAGCGCAGGCCGTCATGGATCGCTGTCATCAACCTCTCGCGGGGCAGCGGAGAGGATGGCACTTTCCATTTGTTACGCCACAGCGCAGTTAGCGGAGCGACAAAGCCGAGGGTGGTCAGAGCAAAGGTGACCACCGGTCCGAAGGCTGCGACGATGATCCCGCCAAGCGCCGGGCCGACGCTCCGGACTGTGTTGAAACTGACAGCACTCAGCGTGATCGCTGACGGTAGGTAGCGACGTTCCAGAATATCGCCGATAGATGCCCGCCAGGCCGGATCGCTGAGAGCAATGCCGCAGCCGTCGAGAAAACTGAACGCAAGGATGGTCCAGGGATCGGCTACGCCGAGCACCATGAGGATCGTCAGCATCGCCGAAGCCGTCATCATGAGGCCGCGACCGACGATCATGACCGTGCGCCGGCTGAAATTGTCGGCGATCGCCCCGACGAAGATCGCAAGGAGAAATGACGGTAAGGTGGAGGAGGCCTGGACGAGCGCGACCATCACGTCAGAGGTGGAGATCGTCGCCATCAGCCAGCTGAGTGCGACCGTCTGCATCAGCCAGCCTAGGCTCGATACTTGCGACGCGAGCCAAATCGAGCGGAAGGTCGGGTTCTTCAGCGGCGCCAGCAATGACGTCGCCGCGCTTTCCTCGTTCGGCGGCATTTCGGCTCACTCGTTCAGGCTGGTCGCGTCAATGGCTGTCGCATGGGCGGATTCGGTCCAGAGAATATGGCGCGCCGGCTCGACTGGCGCCTTCGACTCTGTGCGGAACCGGCTCATTCGGGCATTCTGCCATGTGTCTGGTGCCCAGCAAGATCATCTCGTCATACGGCATGTTGTGAATGGTCCCTAGTTAGCGTGTCGGAACAGGTGGTGCCCGCCGACAGTCGTAGAAACCGCGTCCGACCTTACGGCCGAGCCAGCCCGCCTCGGGGTTTGCGGACGTCATAAAGCATGAGATCGTAGCTGACGAGCGCCGCCACATAGGCAATATCGCTTCCCATCTGGCCCGATCCGATGACACCGACTTTGGTAAATGGCGGCCGTCATGTCGCAATCCTTCCCCGGTTCAGAAACGTTGCTTCTGTCATCAAAGTGCTCGTTGCGGCATAGATCGGCCCCTTCCTCGGTCTTCACGATTTCAGGCCCCTGCCCCTTATGGAACTTTCTCCATAGGTGAGGATCGGCTGCCGCCGAAACGAGTTCGACGGCAGCCACGGCGCCTTGGGAGGCCGAACAAGCAATCTACATTTCCGTCATCGTCTTACCGCGTGAAGCCATGTCTCGTTCCAGCTAGATCCCGATCGCCTCATAAGCGTCGGCGACTTGCCGAATAGAGGCGACATAGGCGGCAGTCCTATAATCTCCCAGTTCAGGCTGGTCTTCGAGGAGGTTTGATATGCGACTCCAGGTGCTGCGCATGACATCTTCAAGACCCGAGCGGACAAGATCGAGCTCGCCGCCGCCTTCAAGAAACTCCCCGCGCATGTCCGCCGGAAACTCCTGACCGGTCATTCTTTCGAGCGCCGTGGCTATTGCAAGATTACGCCGCTCGCGTCGGCGCCGTTCCATCAGACCGAAGGGAATATGCGTGAGATTCTTGACCCACTCGAAGTAGCTGACAACAACGCCGCCGGCATTGACGTAAAGGTCTGGAAGGATTGTTATTCCCCGGCAGCGAAGGGCCTTATCCGCTTCAAATGTAATTGGTCCGTTTGCCGCCTCCACGACGAGGTGCGCCTTTATGCCCCCCGCATTGCCGGAATTGATGGCGTTTTCCATGGCCGCGGGAATGAGAACATCGCACGACTGCTCGATGCCCGTCATGTCGGCCGCAAAAGATTGGGCGCCGGGAAAGCCGAGAACGCTGCCGGTCTTGAGTTGGTGTTGCTTCAACGCCTGGATTGAAAGACCCGCGGGATTTGCCACATATCCATCGCGCTCCGTGACGATAATTACACGACCGCCGTCTTCTTCCGACAGAAACTTCGCCGCATGGTAACCGACATTTCCGAAGCCCTGAACGATCACCGACGCATCCCGAAGATCTCGTCGACCGTTCAGGCCGCGCGTGCGTGCATCGCGGAGATAGCTTTGGATGGCGAACTGAACGCCCCTGCCCGTGGCCTCCGTTCGTCCGGCAATCCCCCCTTTGGACAGCGGCTTTCCCGTAACACAGGCCCGCGCATTGATGACGTCCGTCGGATTGGCGCGACGGAACTCGTCCATCATCCACGCCATCTCCCGTTCACCCGTACCGATGTCCGGTGCAGGAACGTTGACTCCCGGGCCGATTAAACCCCGTTTGTTGAGCTCCTGTGTAAAGCGACGGGTGATGCGCTCAAGTTCCTGCGGTGTCCATTCCCGCGGATCGATCTTGAGCGCTCCTTTCGAACCGCCAAACGGCACGTCCACAAGTGAGCATTTGAGCGTCATCAATGCCGCAAGTGCTTCCACTTCCTCGGCCTCGGCGTTGGCAGCATAGCGAATGCCGCCTTTCACCGGTTCGCAATGTTCACTGTGAACGGATCTCCACCCAATAAAGCTGTGCATACGCCCCCTCAGCCTCACGCCAAATCGGACCGTGTAAGTCGAGTTGCATTGGATGATGCGCTCCGCCAGGCCCTCCGGCAGATCGAGGAATGACATGGCATGACGAAAGTTTTGATCGACGCTCTCAAGAAAGCTGGCGGAACCGACGTGCACCCTTGTCTCCATCGCTCAACACTGCTCCATTCGAAATACGCCACCGCACAGTTCAGACATTCGCAATCAGATTGACGGTTTGGGTGAATTTCGTTCAGCCTTTATCCCTATTGATGCAAACGACCTTGGGCTGGGTCATTTCCTCATAGGCAAACCGGACCCCTTCCCTTCCCATGCTGCCGTATTTGAAGCCGCCGAAGGGCATGGCATCGAAGCGGTAATCGGACGAGTCATTGATCATTACTCCGCCGGCTTCGATCCTGCCTGCGGCCTCAAGGGCGACAAAGAGATTATTGGTGAAGATGGCAGCATGCAGGCTGTATTCCGGATCGTTAGCCATGTTGATTGCTTCGTCGAGCGAACTAAACGGAGCGAGCATAACGACTGGCGCAAACACCTCCTCGTGCCAAAGCCCGCAGGTCGGTGGCGTCGCTTCGAGCACAGTGGGATAATAGAGAGCCCCCTCGCGTCGATGTCCGCATAGCAATCTCGCTCCAACGTCGAGCGCAGCATTGACCGCTGCCTCAGCGCGTTCCGCCGCCTGCTTCGAGATCATCGGGCCGACGTCGGTGTCTTGCTGAGACGGCTCACCGGCCTTCAGCTTCTTCGTTGCCGCGACAAAAGCGTCGCGGAACCGCTCATAAAGTCCGGCTTGAACCAAAATACGCTGTGCTCCGATGCAGTTCTGGCCCGCCGCCCAGAACGCACCGGAGACGCAAGCCTCGACCGCTTTGTCGAAATCGCAATCATCCATCACGATGACGGGCGCGTTGCCGCCGAGCTCCATCGCCAGTTTCTTCAGCCCTGCCGTGCGGCTGATGGCCTCCCCTGTGGCAAAGCCTCCAGTGAACGACACCATCCGCACCTCGCGTGCGGAGACCAGGGCCTTACCGAGATCCGGCCCGCCGATCGCAACTGTGATGACCTCTTGCGGTAATCCTGCCTCGATCAGCGCACCGACTAGGTTGATCGCCGAAAGAGGAGTCAGTTCGGAAGGCTTTAGAAGCACCGAATTGCCCCCCGCAATGGCGGGTCCGAGTTTGTGAGCCACGAGGTTCAGCGGGTCGTTATAAGGGGTAATGGCTGTGATGATGCCAAGCGGTTCGCGTGTAAACCAGCCTTGGCGATTTTCCGATCCTGCATAGGCATCGAATGGCACGATCTCTCCGGCGTTTCGCTTTGCTTCTTCGGCGGAGAGCCTCAGCGTGTTGACGCAGCGAAACACTTCCTTTCGGGCCTGCACTATTGTCTTTCCGGCTTCGAGTACGATCGTTCTCGCGAACGCATCCCTCCGGCTTTCAACGATCCGGGCTGCCGTTTCGAGGATGCTCGCGCGCCGATGCCGTGGGAGGTCGCGAGAAAGCTCGGCACCTTGACGGGCGCGTGCAACAAGTTCGTTGATCTTGCTTGCATCGGTCACGTCGACCGAGCCGATGAGAGACCCATCATATGGATTGTCCACTGAGATTGTGTCCACCCCTATTGCGACGCGAAGTTTGGTAGCGCTCATTCGGCTTCCTGTTGGAGGTTTCGCACCGCGCCCATTGCTGCGGAGACAGAGTTGTCATTGACAGCGCAGCTCGTTTCTCTGCACTGTAGTCCGATTGCTTGTTGCATCCCGCTCAGGTGCCGGTTGTCTTTCGCATGACAGGACTTCTCCGGCTGCCGATGTTGACTCAGACCTTCTGCCCCTCGCGGACGAGTTCGTCCATGACGCAGCGAACCGCGCTTTCAGCGATGGAAACGATCTCATCGACTTCGGCCCTGGTGGTAACGAGCGGCGGAGCGAAGCCAAGAATATCACCATGCGGCATGGCGCGGGCAATCAGGCCACGATCACGGGCCGCCTTGGAGACACGAGCACCGACCTTCAGAGAAGGATCAAATCGCTTCTTCTTATCCCGGTCGGCGACGAACTCGATTGCACCCATCAAACCCACGCCGCGCACTTCGCCAACGATCGGCAGTTGCGCAAACTTCTCCTTGAGTTGGGTCTGGAAGTAAGCACCGACCTCGCGCGCGTTCCCTGGTAGGTTTTCCTTTTCGACAATATCGAGCACAGCATTTGCAGCAGCTGCACCAATCGGATGTCCGGAATAGGTATAGCCGTGCGAGAACGCACCGACCTTGTCGGCCCCGTCCTCAAGCACCTTGTAAACCTTCTCGCCCACGAGTGCTCCAGAAAGCGGGAAATACGCGGAGGTCAGGCCTTTGGCCACTGTGATCAGATCGGGTTCGATGCCATAATGCTCCGATCCGAACATCGAGCCGGTGCGGCCGAAGCCGGTGATCACTTCATCGGCGATGAGCAGAACGTCATGCTTCCGCAGAACGGCCTGGATCGCCTTCCAGTAACCTTCCGGCGGAGGCGTGATGCCGCCGGTGCCGAGAACCGGTTCGGCGATGAAGGCGCCGACATTGTCGGGACCGAGACGTTCGATCAGCGCATCGAGTTCGGCAGCACGGCGCGAGGAGAATTCGCGTTCGGTCTCGCCCGGACTGGCGCCCCAGTAGTGGTGTGGCACGCCGGTGTGAACGACATGCGGCAGCGGGAGGTCCATATGGTCGTGATAGAAGCTCATGCCGGTCATTGAACCGGAGATCACGCTGCAGCCATGATAACCGCGCTCACGCGAGATGATCTTCTTCTTCGCCGGCTTGCCCCGGAGATTGTTGTAGTACCAGACGAGCTTGGCCTGCGTTTCGTTAGCGTCGGAACCGGACATACCATAGAACACCTTGCTCATCTTGCCGGGCGCCATCTTAACGAGCCGGTCCGACAGGATCGCGAGCTCGTCGGTCGTGTGGGCAGCATAGGAATGATAGTAGGCGAGACGATAAGCTTGGCGTGAGATCGCTTCGGCAACTTCGGTTCGGCCGTAGCCAACGTTGACACAGTAGAGCCCGGCGAAGCCATCAATCAACTGATTGCCGTAGGCGTCCTGAATCCGTATTCCCTTGCCGGTCTCGACGATCGTCGGCTCGCCAAGCTTTCCGGTCGCAAAATCTTTTAGTTGCGTAAAGGGATGCAGGACGGAGTTCCTGTCCTTTGTGCTGATTTTTTCAATATCGATTGTAGACATTTTGCTTCCTTTTCCCATCGACTAACTGAAAAAATACGCCCGGGCCAATTTCCGGTTTGGATCCTTTGACAGTCGTGCCGATCGCGAGTTTTTTGGACTGAGTGTCAGTCGAGATTTCGATCACGCGGTTCGGCCCGCGCTGGTGACTGCAGAGTGGTGAATAGACCAGTGCGGTTGAGCTTTTTAGTGCCAAGGCGGCATTCCCCTTGTACTAAGGCAACCGATTTGTGTTTGAGGCAGCATTGTAGGAGGGCTCGGCCGCCAGAAATATGCTGATTTTGGTACTTGAGCGCCTTTTTTCCGCTTTGTTGGGGCGAAAGTCGGTGAATGCATGCGACCACTCGAATCCTAGAGGGCGTACCGCCAAACTTCTGCTAGCCGTATACCGGTCCCAATCCCGGCAGAAGGTTGCAGCAAACTTCGGAGACTGTTCGCCCGGTCGACTGAGCACGTGCGGAATGGCACCACATCCGAGGGTGCGAAAACACCGGCTCCTTGGGACAGTCCAAGCGTCTTGGCGCATATCATCAAACAGAATTTTAAGCCGAAGGAAGTCCCATGGTCGAGATGCAATCCATAGCCAATCGGTTCATTCGACGCTTCGGCCCCTTGCCAGCCACGATCGGCAATCACGCCATAACATTGCCATCATTCACGGCGAGCGGCGGCTCACCTATCGTGAACCGCACGCCTTGATGTACGGGGTCGGGAAGGGTCTGCAGCGAGATGGCATCGAGCCTCAGCAGGCGATCGCAGCGTGCGCCCAGAGCTCGATCGAATATGCGGCGGTCTTCATGGGTTCGCTTCGCGCCTGGCTTGGCCGCCCTCCTCCACGCCCGAGAGCCTGGCCACCATAATCGCCGACAGCGGTGCTCGTTTGTTGTTTCTTGACCGGACGACGGCCCAGGGGGGTGTTTCGGACAGGATTGGTGCGCGGCCTATCGCCGTCGACGACTCCACGGCCGGCGAAGCCTTCGAGAACTTGCCTGCCGCCAGCCGGGTCACACCCGGATCCGGTGGAGATTCGGCCCGATTGGCCATTCAACATCATTTATTCCTCCGGGGGGCCGAAGGGCATCGTTCAGTCGCACGTCATGCGTTGGCACATCCGCTGCGGGAGTGGGCATCCGAGACGGTAACCATAGTCTCTGTCCTGCTCTGTTCCAATACCAGGCTGCCAGCCTGATCCCGACCCTGGCCGGCGGTGGAACCGCAGTCCTGTTTGGAAAAGTTCGACGTAGTCCGCTTCCTTGAACAGGCTCAGTCACACGACGAGACACGGAGCATCTTCGAAAATGGTCCGGTTGCGAGACAGTGCGTCACGCAGAAGTCGCCGACGCCGGACCATCGTGGCGTCTGATCGGAACTGGCCTTTTTCAATAGCTAGCTAAAAGCCAGCCTTATGTTGTTGATGTTGATGCGATTACCGCACTTTGCGAGCGGCTCTAAGCAATATCCCTTTGGTGAGGGCCGGGTTAACTACCACGGATGCCTTGGCCGCAGCATTTCTGCGATTAGACGGCATAAGAAGCAGCAAAAGGGCGAACAAAAGAGGCTACAGTCCCGCGCCAACCAAGTCAGCCTAGGCCATGGAGCGCCTCTGAGTCTGGGAAAACCTCTAATCGGGAGAAACGAAGCGATGAAAGTTCTTTGCCTGTGGTATGCTACAAAAGATGAGATTAATTATATCAAAAGCGCCCTTCCCACTGGGACAGAGGTCGTAGCGCCAAAGGGAGAATATCTGTCTCGCTTTGATTGTGCTTATTCGGATGTGAAGCATTTGGCCCCGGACGCCGACGCAATCATAGCGTTGAGCGTTTCGGACGGCGTTCTGGAAATCGCGGATAAGCTGAAGGTGTTTTCGTGGCTGCATTCTGGAGTTGATGACCTACGGCAAATGGGGGCGCTCAGTTTATTTAAGCAACGCGGTATAAAGCTTGGCAATATTCGTGGCGCCAATGCGATTGCCGTTGCTGAGCAGGCGATGATGTTCGTGCTTGCTTTGGCGAAGAAGACCCTTCTCAAGGATCAAGCGTCGCGCGCCCGTGAGCGTCTCTTCCCTCTTTATGCGGATGAACATCGATCCGCCATGTTACATGGTCGCACTCTTGGAGTAATTGGCGTCGGCGAGATCGGGAGCCGTATCGCCAAACACGCAAAGGGCTTTGATATGCAAGTGCTCGGTGTCCGCCGCAACAAAGAGCGGCCGGCAGAAAACGTGGATGCAATTTATGGCATGGACGAGTTGCATTCGATGCTGGCGAAGTGCGACTATGTCGTTCTGGCGATGCCCAATACACGCGAGACCAATCAGTTTTTCGGTAAGGCGGAACTAGCGGCTATGAAGCCATCAGCCTTTCTGATCAACATTTCGCGTGGAATGTTGATCCAAGAAAAACCTCTTTATGAGGCACTTACGTCTGATCGTTTGCGCGGCTTCGCGGCGGATGTCTGGTGGAGTTATGGGTTTGGGAGAGCCTTTCCGGCTGGCGGATGGTCGCGCCTGGGAGTTAACAAACTGCCGAATGTGGTTGGCTCCGACGACCAAGCCGCAAATGCCGATGACGTCTTGGCCAGGAATATTGAGTTAGGAACTCAGAATTTGGCAGAGTTTGCAGCAGGCACGCCAATGAAGCGGGAAGTTAATCTCGATTTGGGTTACTAAAAATAGTAGAGGAGCGCTGACTGCTGCCTCTTACCGGTCCAGTGGAAGCATAGGCGACTTGAAAGTTATGGAACCGGATGGGCGCGGCCGCGCCCATCCGTCCAGATTGTCTAATGAAATGCATGGTACATCCCTCAGAAAATCGTAAAGCTTTTGCGTGGCTTGGATCGGTGGCTCGGGGGCGCAGCGAATGATCAACTTTTGATTGGTTTCTTCGGGAGCGGGACCCTGAAGTAGTTGCGCATTGCCGGGCGAAGGGGGCATCCACCGCATCGGTTCAGCAATTTCGGCAAGGCCGGCTTTGAGAAGAGTCCCAGTCAGGCACGGTGACGATCCGAGCTGCCGCGGTCCTTATCGGAGGCTTACTTACAACCGTTGGGTTGGACTCTAGCACTACTTTGGCAGATTCCTAGCGGAGAGGGTTCTGCGGCAGTGGGGACAACGGATTGGGGGCGGTGAGGATGGCTTGCCTGACGGCGGGTAGGCTCGGTTGGGGCGGCGGGCTGAGGATTCTTTTTTCCCCCTCCCGCTTGTTTGAGGCGGCGAGATTGCAGGAAGGCGTAGGCGATCATCGTCATCAGCGCGTGCCGGTGCAGGCCCGTCCATGAGCGCCCCTCGAAATGGTCGAGGCCAAGTTCCTCCTTGAGCTGCTGATGCGCCTATTCGCCTTGATGGCGCCTGCGATCTGCTTGAGCGGGGTGTCGGCGGGCAAGTTGGAGAGGTAGTATTTGCGCTCGTCGGTCGAGCGGGGCTCGCCGATCACCCACACCTCCTCGCCGGGCAGGTGCTGAGCGCCCATGTCGCGGATGCGCTGGGGTGGACCGTCTGCAACCCGGACACGGATAGCGGCGAAGCGCGCCGAGAGGCGGCCTTTGGTGCCACGGCACCAACTGACCGTCCGCCGTTGGGCTTTCTCCAGCATCGCCTGTGCGGTCATCGACTTCACGTCGGGGATATGCCGCCGGCGCGGGCGGCCGCGTCCGGCAACAGGGAAGATCATCGCCACGTCGGCGGCATAGACCTTTTGCTTGAATGGGATGCCGACAGCCCAGGTAAGGCTGCGCTCGGTGAGCGCCTGCCGGAGCGATGAGCGAGTCTTCGCCACCGTCCGGCACCGAACCGTGGGTACCAAGGGAAATCTGTCGCGCAGAACCGCACGTCTCATGGTCTTCAAGCTGGTCATGAGCGCTGCCAAGACCTGGCGAAGGCTGAAAGGAGAAAGCCAGTTGCCAATGGTCATCGCCGGCGTCAAGTTCATCGACGGCGTCGCCGTCAATGCGGCACAGGATTACCGCGCCGCCTGACGGCCTCATCACCCAATTCCGTCCATAGCTCGCTCAACACGCGAGGCTGCCCAACATCCTTTAGAGGTAACAACAGACGTTGATCGCGACGTTATCCGTTGCCGACTGCCTCAAAATTGCAGAAATTCAGCTCCCATTCTTATCTAGAGTATGCCTCCAGAGGTCCCCCGCCTTAAGTGCTCCAGTGGCGCTCACCGCTGTTAGTGAGCGCTGCGGCTAACTGCTCGTTACGCGCGAGGAAAGTCATAAACACAGTGAATTCCGTGATACCACGATCGGGTTTGCCATTCACCATGGGAGAGTATAGCTCACGCCAAAAGCGTGTATTGGATACCGCGAACAATGCAGGCATCGATGCCACAATGATTGCCGCGCATGGCCACCTCCGATATCTCACGGGATATCATGGCGGAGGTGGCTATTTCGGGCCGTTCGTCCTCATTCTAACGCCCGGCCACGCACCAGTGTACCTGGCTCGAGAGTACGAGGTGCAGTCAGTTCGCGACGAAAGTTGTGTCGGCGAGCTCGATGGCTATGCGCATTTGCATGAATTTGCCAGCGTCTGCGCAGATCGACTTCGAAAGCTTGGGTTGCATAACAAAAGAGCAGGTATGGAGCTTGGGTGTTGGAATTTGGCCCGAGCCGATGTGATGGCGCTTCAAGCCGAGCTTCTTGAGCTCGAAGTCGTCGACGCTAACAAGATTATAGCCCGGGTGTCTGCGGTAACAGCCGACGTCGAACTTAAGGCCATGCGCGATGCGATGGCAGTGAATGAACTTGCCATTCGGACGTTCCAGTCGGCCCTTCGAGAGGGCGTAAGCGAGATGGAGATCGCAGAACTAATCAATGAGAGGGTGAGCGCTTTGGGGGCATCGCCGGTCATCCTTGTTTCGTTTGGCTTCGGTGATCGCAATGAACTGCCACATGAAAGGCCTTCAGCCCATCAGCTTTCCTTTAATGAGCCAGCGATGATTGAAGTCGGCGGCGTCAAGGATGCATATGTGGGGGCTCTGGTACGAAGCGCCGTGCTGGGCCGTCATGCTGAAACTGAGGCAGTCCACGCCTTGGCAGAGGAGGCTGTTGAAGCAGCCATCGTCGCTGCGAGACCTGGAGCCACGGCTGGCGAGTTCGATTGTGCCGTCCGAGGCGTGGTCGAACGAAGCGGGCGAGCGGACGGATTTCGACATCGCACGGGTTACCAAGTCGAGGCGTCTTGGAACGATAGCCTTGAACCGGAAGCGAAAGATATCATTGAAAAAGGCATGGCGTTCGATACGCCGATAATCCTATTCAGCGAAAACGGTTGTTTGTTCGGATGTAGTGAAAAGATCTTGGCGACCGAGCGGGGTGGCGAGCCTCTGAGCACGACTTCTCACGAACTGTTGAAAGCCTGACGTATGACAAGTGCAATTGATCTCGATTCGATCCACGAGGCCCGCGAGCGAATTGCTACCCATATTCGCGCTACGCCACTCGTGACATCGCTGACTTTGTCTCAGATTTGTGGCACGGCCGTGGGGCTAAAGCTTGAGCATCGTCAGGCTACTGGGAGCTTCAAACTTCGCGGCGCCACCAATGCGGTACTTCAGCTTTCTGAGACCCAGCGAGAGAGAGGAGTGGTCGCGGTTTCAACTGGAAATCATGGCCGAGCCCTTGCCTATGCAGCGCGTGCTGTAGGTTCTCAAGCGACGATTTGCATGTCCAGCCTCGTGCCGGAGAACAAGGTAACGGAAATTCAGCGTTTGGGCGCTGAAGTCCGAATCGTTGGGAATTCGCAAGATGAGGCGCAAGAGGAGGTGGGCCGATTGGTTGCAGATGGCATGGTGATCGTCCCTCCTTTCGATCATCCTGATGTTATCGCTGGCCAAGGGACAATTGGCCTTGAAATTGTGGAATCTGTTCCTGATGTCGACATAGTACTGGTCGGTCTATCAGGCGGTGGGCTTGCTGCAGGTGTTGCCACAGCCTTGAAGTCGTTACGACCTAGTGCAAGGTTCATCGGAATATCGATGACGCGCGGTGCGGCGATGAAGGCCAGTCTTAGCGCCGGCAAACCTGTGCTTGTGGCAGAGCTTCCGACGCTGGCAGACGCGCTCGGCGGCGGTATTGGACTCGAGAACCGCTGGACGTTTCCAATGTGCCAAAAGTTGCTGGACGATGTCATCGTGCTTAGCGAGGAAGAAATCGCTGCGGGCATTCGTCACGCTTACGAGGAAGAGAGAGAGATTGTCGAAGGTTCTGGTGCGGTGGGCATTGCGGCGCTCCTCGCAAGGAAAATCCCTAAGCCGAGAGGGCCGGTCGTCGTCGTCGTTTCAGGTGGCAATATTGATATGAACCTACATCGCAGCGTTATTAACAGCGTGCCCAATCCTTTGAGATGGAAAGAATAATGTCGAAAATACGGTTTCTTTCTGAGCACGATCTGAAGACGCTCGTGCCACTCGACCTTCGCGCGGTGCGATGTATCGAGGAGGCATTTCATTCGCTTGCGACCAAGGCGGTGGAGATGCCGCCAATTTTGCGATTGAACGTCCCCGAATACAGAGGGGAAGTGGACGTAAAAACGGCGTATGTTCCGGGTCTTGATGGATTTGCTGTAAAGATCAGTCCGGGGTTCTTTGACAATCCAAAGCTAGGTCTGCCTAGCACAAATGGGATGATGGTTCTCTTTCACAGCAAAACCGGACGTGTACAAGCACTGTTAATGGATAATGGCTATTTGACAAACGTCAGGACCGCAGCAGCCGGCGCGGTCGTGGCTAAATATCTAGCTCGAGGCGATGCCTCGAAAGCAACGATTATGGGCGCCGGAGTTCAGGCACGTCTGCAACTCCGGGCATTGACCCTTGTTAGGCCAATAAAAGAGGCGCGTATCTGGGCGCGTGATTTGACTGCGTCGAGGATGGTTGCATGTCAAATGTCTGAAGAATTGGACATACCGGTCGCTGTCTTTGACGATCCAGCTCATGCGGTCGCAGGCGCCCACATTATTGTGACCACCACTCCCTCTGAACGACCAATTATTAGAGGAGACTGGTTGGAGCCTGGTCAACATGTCACAGCTATGGGGTCCGACGCGGAGCACAAAAATGAACTGGACCCGGCCGCTTTTAAGGTTGCCGATTTGTACATCGCAGATAGTCTCAAGCAGGCGAGTAGGCTTGGCGAGCTGCATCACGCTGTTTCAGCTGGGATTGTAGTTGAGACTGAGCCATTTTCGGAAATAGGCGAGATCATCGCGGGCGAAAAGCCTGGCAGGACAAACGAAGGGCAGATAACAATCGCCGACCTTACCGGGACTGGTATCCAAGATACTGCCATAGCGGCGCTTGCTTTTGCAGAGGCTGAGGCGGCAGATGTCGGCATTTCGCTCGAGAATTGAGCTTGGGGACTGGTCCTGGAACACGCCCATTTCTGCTCTTGCCGCATGTACACGCTGATCGGAACGGCGAAGCTCAACGACGTCGACCCGCAGGCTTGGCTTGCCGACGTGCTCGCTCGCATCGCCGATACGCCGCAGAACCGGCTGAGCGATCTCTTGCCGTGGAACTGGAAGGCGCAATCTGCAAGATTGGCGGCATGACCAACGTCGATCGCATCGCCCGTATCAAGATCCAGCTCGATGACTGGCAGCCCGCCATCTGGCGGCGCGTGGAGGTGCCGATGACGGCCGCGCTCAAAGCGCTGCACGACGTCATCCAGGCGGCCATGCCGTTCGACGACTATCACCTCTTCGAGTTCCGGGCCGACGGAAAGCGCTATGGCATCCCCAATCCCGAATGGGACAACATGCGCGACAGAACCTATTCCGCCAAGACCATGCGGCTCGGCGCGCTCGTCGATCGCGGCATCACCAAACTTGCTTACACCTACGACTTCGGCGACGACTGGCGGCACACGGTCACGATCGAGGCGATCGCTGACGCCGATCCAGCTGTTGAATATCCCCGATACATCGACGGCGCCTGTCGCGCTCCACCAGAAGATGTTGGCGGCATCCCCGGCTTCGAACTGTTCCTCGACGCCATCGCCGATCCGTCGCACGAGCAGCATCGCCAACTCAAACGCTGGCACGGGCACCGGTTCGATCCCGACCGTGTCGCTGAAGACGAAATCCTCACCCGGATGCAAAAGCTCGCCAAACGCCGCGCTCTCGGCAAGGCGGGCTTCGCGAACAGCCGCAGCCAGACACGCTGAGCATCACGAATGGGTCTCGGCCCTCACCGAAGGCTTACACTTGTAGATCAGGCTGGTCGCGACATCACCACCGCCGCCACCGTGGCCCCCGGCGCCGCGGCCAGTATCCGGCACTGATCCTCTTCACTCCAACAACGACGGCGCTCCGGCCCGGTCAATATCGTCATCTGGCTCACGCTGTGCTGCTGACTGCGCTCGTAAGCACGACCTTGAGAGCGCAGCCTCGCTAACGTGCCACGCTCGCGCAAGGCGGCCTTCGCCGGAGGCGTACCTTCTCCGCCACGAATCTCGCTGTGTTGTGAAGGCGATAGTCGAGTTCAGGATGTTGGTGAAGGTAGCGGAGCCAGTCAGTTGCCTCGCCGTGCAAATTCCGAAAAGTCTCAACGCTGTGCATTTGTGCCATTCCATGTCAGGGTTCGTCGCCTTTTGGACATGTATCCTTAATGGAGCAATCATTGGCGGCCGAAGGGCTTGCCTGTCATCGGGGTGCCTATCAGTTATTGACGCTCCGCTGCTGAGACTGAAACCGGGTTACGGCCAATAGTGTTCCTGGAAGCCTTGCCGGCGCTCAGCTCGTGTGCACCTCATCAGCCTGTCATCCTAGAAGACGAGGACATCGGATGCTGCAAAGCGCAGTCTGACGGGTTGTCCGGGCATGACTGCCGGTGTCCTGCCGACGTTCTTGTGGATCACCAGCAAGCGATTTTCGTTCGGCAGTTCGACGACGACGTGCACATCCGAACCAAGGGGGGCAACGTCGAGTACGGTACCGGCCAGAACATTCTGGCTTGGATCCTCACGAACGTCGCTGGATCCATCATCCAGGAGCTCGATGTGCTCGGGTCTCACACAAAGATCGGCACCAGCACGCTTGTCCGACTGATCCTGGCTGGTGCGGATCTCAATGTCATCGCTTGCGACATAAGTGCTGAAGCCCCCTCGCGATTGGCCACGTCTTGTTCCATGGAACCAGTTGGATCTGCCCACGAACTCTGCCACGAACTTATCCGCTGGGGCCTTATAGATCTCGGTCGGCGAGCCGCGCTGGATCATCCTGCCGGCGTGCATGACAACGACTTCATCGCCCAGGCTGAGGGCTTCCTCCTGATCGTGGGTAACCACGATAGTGGTTGCGCCGACCGATCTGAGGATCTCCTTGAGCTCAATGCGCAACTCCAGCCGAAGCTTTGCGTCCAGTGCCGACAAGGGCTCGTCCAGCAGAACGATTTGGGGGTCAGTTGCAAGCGCCCGTGCCAGCGCGACACGCTGTTGTTGCCCACCGCTCAGCTGACCGGGATATCTGGCATCCATCCCCACCATGCGCACGAGCGACAGCATCTGTTGGACACGAGAAGGTATCGCCGAAGCCGGCGTGCCGCGGTAGCGCATGCCGTAGGCAACGTTCTGGGCGATCGTCATATGGGGGAAGAGCGCGTAGTCCTGAAACAGAAGTCCGACATTGCGTTCAAAGGGTTTCAAATGGCCAACGTCCTTGCCTGCGATCTCCACGGTTCCGCTGTTCGGCGAGGTAAAACCGGCAATGATGCGGAGCGTCGTTGTTTTGCCGCAGCCGCTCGGCCCCAGAAGAGAAAGCACCTTCCCTTTTTCTATCTCCAGACAGACGTCATCAACGGCGACGAATTCGCCATATTTCTTGGTAACGTTTTTCAGTTCGAGAACATTCATCCGGTCAAGCCCCATAGACGCCGTGGCCAATGGCCCGCTCGAGACCGAGCACGCGATCAAACACGAACAAAATAACGGCAGTCAGCCCCATCAGGAAGACGGCGGCGGCGGCGAGTGTGAGATCGAAATTCGACCTCATCAGACTCACGAGAGCGACGGGAAACGGATAGGTGTTGAAGTCACTCAAAAAGAGGCTGATTGTCAAATCATCCATCGAGAACGCAAAGGCAAAGATTGCGCCGGCCGCAATGCTGTTCCTGGCCAGTGGCAAGGAGACCGTGAAGAACGCTTGGCGCTCATTTGCGCCGAGGGTCAGCGCTGCCTCGCGCAGGGTAGCGCTTATGCCGGTCAGCCCGATCAATGTCATTCTGATCGTAAAGGGAATTGTGATGATGAGGTGCCCGGCGAGCAGCTTCAGAAAGGTCGGCACCATGTTCACTGTCGAAAACACCATCAGCAAGGCAAACCCAATGATAACTCCTGGCAGCACCAAGGGCGACAGGAACGCCGTTGTGACAGGATCCCGCCATTGCGCAGACATGCGACTGATCGCCAGCGCGGCCAAGGCACCAATCACGGTCGCGACAGCGGTCGTCGCAGTCGCGAGCAACAGGCTGGTATAAAATCCCGACCAAAGATAGCCGTTGTTGACAAACTGACTGAACCATTTTGTCGACAGGCCGGGAGGCGGGAACGGGCCCAGGTAGTCACGCGAATCAAACGACATTATTATGGTCATGATCACGGGAAGCGCTAGAAACACTGCGGTCAGCGCGATTAACAGTTTCAGCAGTTTCGCAAAACCGGCGTCGACATTTCGTTTGCTAAACATGCCTTACGTCCTGTCAAGTAGCGTCGTGAGCCTGGATAAGATGAAAATCATCAGTAAGGACAGCACTATCATGACAATTGAAATTGCTGCGCCGCTGGAATAGTTCGCGACCTCGCTGAAGCGGCTGTAAATTAGGTTTGAAATGAACAGCACACGCCCGCGCCCGAGGATCCAGGGTATGGCGAAGGCGCTTACGCCGAGCGTCATTGAAACCAGGAACGCAGAGACCAGCCCCTTTATGCACAAGGGGATCGTCACTGTAAGATGAGATGCCAATGCCGATGCGCCAAGAGACTGGGCCGCCTCGGTCAAGCGGGGGTTGAGATTCAGTATCGCGCCAATCACGATCAGGATCGACATGGGTATTTCGTAGTGAAGCAGTCCGATGATGATAACGAAGTTTATATACGGTCCGCCATTCATATTCACGCCGAAGAAGGCCATGATCGGGGCAAGTATCCCGACGGAGCCAAAGGTTAGCTGAATCGCATAGATTCGAACCAGAGAGCTTAAGAACATCAGCCCCACGAGAGCGGAAATCCAGATTTTTCGGATCCCCGCGGATGCATTCCTCGCGATGTAGTACGCGATCGGAAAGGCAATGATAATGGCGATAACGGATGCAATGAACGCCAGGACATAGGTTTGCAGGAAGTACCGGCCGTAGACCGGGACGAAGAGCTCCGTGTAGTTCTCGGTGGTAAGCGGAGCCCCCGCTACGGCCCCAATTCGACCTGGGGTGAATGTCCGAAAGCTCTCTTCAACCACAGTTAGCAGTGGAAGCACAAGGAAGAGGACAAATACCGCTGCCGCCGGGAGCAGCAGCAGCATCTGGGATCGTGTACGATTCATTCAATCTCTCCAGCCAACGACTTGGGGCCCGGCGCAAGATCGGAACGGTCCACGGCTAAAGGAGAGGCGCGATCTCCTGTTCCCAACGCTTCATCCAGGCATCGCTCTGCTTGGACAGATAAGGCCAGTCGGGAATATAGGCGTACTTGTCCATTTCTTCGTTATTGAACGCCAGGGGCTTGGCATCCTCGGATAGCTCCGCCTTCACATTGGCAGGGATGGCTCCGATGAGCCGATTGAATTCGCCGTCACTTTCCGGACTGATGGCAAAGTTCGCGAATTTGAATGCGGCGTCCGTGTTCCCGCCTTTCAGGACGCACCATCCCTCCTGATAGAAGAAGGTCACGAAGCCGGTCGCCTTTGGGTCCATCTTGTTGAGATACCGGGTATGGAAGTTCTTGACCAGATCGTGCCCCCCGCCATTGCCCTGGAAGCTGATGCTGGTTTCGCCGGAAGTAATGGAATTCCTGATCTCGACGTCGGAGTTGGCGACGCGACCGATATTTCCACTGCGCGCCAGCTTTTTCATGAAATCCCAGGCAGGCTCCATGTTCTTCTCGTCGCCGCCCTTGTACAGCGCCATCGAGACCATCTGGAGATTGGAGGTCAGTGTCGGAATCGGGAAACAAATCTTGCCCTTGAGCCTTGGGTCCAAAAAGTCGTCGATCTTCGTGATCGGGAAAGGGGTGGTGTCTTCACGATAAAACCATAAGGTCGACGACAAGGTGCGAGGGATGTTTATGACATTCCCGGCGCTGTCCTTGACCAGAAGCTTTTTCGGAATATCCGCAATATTAGGAACTTTTTCCGCCGTAACCGGCTCCGCCCAACCCTCACTGGCGATAACTTGCCACGTCACATCCCAGCCGGTCAGAAGATCTATGCCGGGGTGCGGCCACATCGCCTTGATCTTGGGCAGAATCGCCGCAGCGCCACCAGTGTGCAGCTGCCAGTTGATGTTCACAAAAGATTGCTTCGCCGCGATCTTCTTGATCGATTCAAAGTAATCCCCACCCCATTCAACCGCAGTGATCGTTTCAGCTGCACGCGCTCGGCCTAAACCTGACAGCGAGAGCCCCGTACCAAAGGCTGCAGCCGACGCTGAACTCTTTAGAAAATTTCGGCGTGATATCTCAAACATGATCGTTCCCCATTGTTTTAGCGGTTCATTGTTTAGTGAAGGCGCCGAGTGCGAAGCAGCATGCCCGCATTTTGCGATGTCAGCGATCTGAAACGCAATTGCCAAAAGCAAACTGTAGGCAGCAAGCTGGATCGCTGGAAATCGACACTCGTTACATCAGCTTCGATATAACCTCCCCCCGTTTCGCTGACACACAAAGAAGCCGTTCAACCGATCGAAGCAATCATCATTTGACAGATGCCATTGATGTCATAGACGGGCAGCTGCGTGTGCCGGCGGATCGCCGGTGCAACAAGCGGAAAGCCTGCACATTCGAATAGGATGGTCGTAATCTCCGGATTTGTTTGGCGCAGCCGCGCGATGGAAGCAGTGACATCCGCCTCAATAGAGGCGACATCGGTCGGAGGCACTGGCCGCTTCATCTCATTATGCCAGAACTCGCCGCCTTCGACGCCACCAACCACGATCCTCGCTCGATCAGCGGAACTGTCAATCCCAAAAAGGTCTTCACCAAGATGTGCCGAATCATACGTCAAGACAGCAATTTTGCCAGACGGCCCCGTCTGGCGGAGCAACATCGGCAGGAGGAGCAGACTAGACATCGCGACGGGTACATTCACCGAGGCGGCTACCGCCGCCTGGTGACGGACGGAGAAGCCACAGTTGGAGCTGATTGCTACTGCCCCTCGCTCGACCAACCGCCGCGCAGCTGCGATATAGGCGGGCTCCAACGCGGGATCGCCGCGAACGACATTCTCTACCCAAGCCCCTGGGACAGTCTCTGTGATAATCGGAAAGTTGAAAGTCTCCGGATTTGTGAGCGAGTTCGCCTTTGGCAGGGATGGCGTGGTGCTAGGCGGCAAGCCGCGTTCCAGCAACAAGACTCCAAGAGAGTGTGGGGATTGCGATGCCATTTAAAACTCCAAAAAACGTGGCTCAGGCGTGGGGTTGATGAAATGATAACACTACAGCGGAAATGCCTCGCTCAGAATGACGCATCGCCAATTCGGACCCTTGTCCAACACATCCACGCCTTCACAATATTAGCTTTGACTGAGCGTTTAAATCGCGCGATTTCTGCATTGATTCAAAGGATTTCTGCGTTCCGTTGGAGGAGGGCGCGCGAAACAGGCGTGAATCTGATTTTTAATCACCCGCGATGGGGTGCCTCTGATGTCACCCGAATATGTTCCCTTCCCGTCTAGGAGCGCAAAAGACGACTACAGAACCGGAGGATTTTATGAAGCAGCCTTGCGACGGAGTTCGTTAAGTTGAACAGTAGGGGACCGCTCGACATTAAAACAATGCACGGGGTCCGGTGGCGATTTGCGGCACTGCGACACGACGGGCATCGGCCCGGTGCCAGGGAAGCATGCCAAGCTTTGCGCGACCGGATGCGAATGTCTTGGGCAACGATCGCATAACCTTCACCTTGGCGATCCTGCCGAACTGGACGCGCCGGACGAAGCGCCACGACGCGCTGCTGCGGTTCCTTTACCTGCGCGGCATCTCCGCCGGTGACTTCCAGGAGGCGCGGACCGCCCTGCTCGGCAAGGACGCGCCGAATCTGTCGCCGTGTGTGATCGGCGACTGAAGGAAGAAAATAGCAGGCGATTATGATCGCTATGGCGCCGTGACCTTTCGGCCCGCAACTGCGTCTACATCTGGGCCGACGGCGTCTACCTCCGCGCGCAGCGGCTTCTGGAAGGCGCTCGAGAAGGTGTTCTCTTGAACGCGCCCTCAGAGTGGCTGGCCGCACAAGCTCGTCAACATCCTCAACAAGGGCCGAAATCGGTGCAGCCAAACATGAAGTCCGATCTCAGCGCAGTCCGGGACGCGCCGGACCGAACGTCGGCCAAGGCCGTCATCACCGCTCTCGTCGGCAAGTACGATGCCAATATCAAAACCCTGTCAATTGCCTGACGTGACCGCAACGCGCTGCTGGCCTTCTTCGATTTCCTGGCCGAACACAACGCGACGGGCCGAATCTCGCGTGTCAGCCGCAAAACGGTCGTTGCGGCTGACACACAATTCACTCGACGAACTCACACCGTGATAATATCGCGTGGAAACTTTGAAAACGTTTCACCGCCAAGGTCGGTGACGCGGAAGGTTTCACTGATCACATAGCCGAACTCGTCATCGACCCAGTTGCCGAGCATAAGGTGAAAGGTCATGTTTGGTTGAAGGATCGTCATGTCGCCCTCCTTCAAACTGGCAGTCGGCTCCGTCCAATCAATTCCGACGGCATAGCCACAACGTGATTCTTTTTCGAAGCCATGCTTTCGAAGGGCCGTATTGAACGCGACAGCGACGTCATTGCATGCCGCTCCAGTCTTTGCGGCCTCAAGCGCGGCCTCCAGGCCCGCCACTTCCCCTTCGTGTATCCGCTTCAAGCGATCAGAAGGTTGGCCCACGGAAATCGTTCGCATCAAGGGCGAGGTATAGCCATGCCGATTTCCACTAAACTCGAGGTTAACCTGCGATCCGCTTTGGAAAGTGTCTTCCGTCCATCGGATATGGCATGTGCCGGTGCGCGGAGTAGCGCACAAGAAGAAACCCGACACATCCGTGCTCGGCTTATTATCTACGCCGCGTGTCAATGCAGCTATGATTTCCGCAGCAGCGTCCGCCTCTCGGACATCTGGCCGGATGACATCTCGTGCTCTAAGCATACCCGCGTCAGTGTTAGCAGCCGCTTCTCTCATCAAAGCGATCTCTAAATCAGACTTGACACCACGGATCCAGGCTACACAATTCGTGAAATCATCAATTTTTGCCAGTGGCAAACGCGTCTTAAATTTTTGAACGGTTGCGGCAGGAAGAGAACTGGTTTCAAGCCCGATCCGCTTGTCGCCAAGGTGATGATCCATCAGAAAATCAATTGCGACGTCATAGCCATCCTTTTCCGGATTGGCGATTAGAGCCTCCGGGTAACCAATGATATGGCCATTGTCGATAAACATCTGGTGCTTGGCAGCCGGAGCATCCATCCGACGTGTGAAAAAAGTTGGCTCTTGATCTTCAAGATCAATCATCAGACCTTGTGGGACATAGCCAGATTTTGAGGTATAGCCGGTGAGATAGGTAATGTTGGCGGGAACGGTTACAATCGCTACCGCGATCTCGCGACGCTTCATTTCCGCCTTTACGGCGGACAGGCGCCTCAGATATTCGTTACGCGGAAATACTTGCGACATTTTTATAATAGTCATGATCTTGTTCCTCCTTTGGGATCGGGGAGTTGGATCCGGGTTCTCGAGGGCAGTTGTGAGAGTGAAACTGGCGCAATGCCTTCTGGCAAATTACTGATTGTCAGGGGTGCAGTAGTGCCAAAAATTGCGAATGGCCCGTTCGGCGATCGGAATGCGAAGATTGTCGCGGCCTTCACAGGTTGGCCTGTGAAGGCCGTCGGAAAGTAGGCTATTGTTCAATGCAATCCTCCCGGCTCGCTGCTACCGAGCGATCAGCGACTACACTAGCAGCGGCGTTGTTTGAAAAGCCCGCGAAGCGCAGCTGCGTGCGCAGTTTACCTGCAAAATTGAGCGAATCATGCGCTTTTTCACCATATTCGAGACATCAAATCGTCCGGAACCACCGCAGCAATGTTTGGCTCATCAACTTTTCGGCCGGTCTTCTTGACGAACCGATCTCGCTTGGCTTCGTGGCTCGGGAAATCGTACCCCCTGCCAATTCGCGCGAGCAGCAGCCCTGCCAATGAAAGAGCAACCCGGCGGGTCGCATTCGCCCATCGCCGGGTTTCGTTGCAATCCGCGACGGCGCGACTACGGTGCATTCATGGCATAGCGAACGAACCAGCCGACATCCGCGCGAGACGCAGGAGATGGTGTTCGACGCCCATGACAGGGCCTTTGCCTTCTTCGGCGGCGCCTGCACGCGCGGCATCTACGACAACATGAACACGGCGGTGGGAAGGATCTTTGTCGGCAAGGACCGCCAATACAATTGCCGCCTCCTACAGACGTGCAGCCATTATCTAGTGCAGCCGGTCGCCTTCACGCCGGCGTGGGCTGGGAGAAGGGTCAGGTCGAGAACCAGATCGGGCTGTTGCGCGAGCGCTTCTTCACGCCCAGGCGGCGCCTGAAGAATTGAACGTCTGGCTGCAGGTCAACAGCGTCGCCTACGCCAAGGCGCACCGTAACATCGAACAGCCGGAACGAACGATCTGGAACGTGTTCGAGGAAGGGCGCGGTAAGCTGGTCGAGTATCGCAGCCCCTTCGAACGATTGCATGCGATGCCGGCCTCGGTGTCGAAGACCTGCACGGTACGCTTCGACAACAGCGAATACTCCGTCCTTCGACGGCCCTCGGCCGCCGGTCGGGATCCATGCATATGCCGGCAGGATCGTCATCCGCCGGGGCGGCGTGGTCGTCGCCGAGCACGTCCGCTCCTTTGGGCGCGCCGAGACGATCTATGATCCCTTGCATTATGTCCCTGTCCTTGCTCGCAAACTGGGGGCTTGCGTCCGGCTTCAAAGTTACCGCCCTTTTCCCGGCGTTGATCAGGTCCCCAGTCCTCTTCACAGGCGATGGCGGTTCACCATCCTCGTGCTGTAGTCCCTTAGTCATACCATCCAATGCCTCATTTGAAGTATAACTACACTGACAAGCAGTCAGGATGCAAATATTGCAATTGCACATAGAGTGCTTTCCAGAGGCGCAGCCGCGCAGGAAACCTGATAATGTGTCATCTTGGGCGGGCGACCGTGTATTATCTGGAAATAGAGTCGCGGGGCATTTGTCAGTTCTCAATAGGATTTGGGAAGGTTCAGCACCTTCTCAGCGATGAAACAGAGCGCGAGTTGGGGCGACACGGGCGCAATGCGCGGGATCAGGCTCTCGCGTAAATAGCGCTCTACGTGAAATTCTTTGGCGTATCCGAACCCGCCGTGCGTCATTACTGCCGTCTGGCAAGCGTCAAACCCGGCCTCGCCTGCGAGGTATTTGGCAATGTTGGCGGATGCGCCGCAGGGAAGTCGGCTGTCGTATTCCCACGCGGCTTTCATCACCGAAAGCCAGGATGCCTCGAGATTGGCGTAACAGGCGGCCAAAGGGTGCTGAATGGCTTGGTTCTTGCCGATTGGCCGGTCGAAGACGACCCGCTCGCGCGCATAATCCGTGGCCCTCTTTAGGGCGGCGAAGCCAAGCCCAACGGCTTCAGCTGCAATCAGAATGCGCTCAGGGTTCATCCCGTGCAGTATATATTCGAATCCCGCGCCCTCCTTGCCGATGCGGTCGGCTTCCGGGATTTCGAACTCCTCGAAGAACAGCTCGTTGGAATCCACTGCCTTGCGGCCCATCTTTTCGATTTCGGCGACTTTGATGTGTTCACGGTCAAAACGAGTATAGAAAAGTGAAAGACCCTCCGTCGGTTTCCTGACGCCCTCCAGCGGCGTGGTGCGGGCCAGCAGAAGCACATTGTCTGCAACCTGAGCAGTGGAAATCCACACTTTTTGACCATTGACGACATAGCGGTCCCCGCGCTTCTCGGCGCGAAGCTTCAATTGCGTTGTGTTGAGCCCGGTATTGGGTTCGGTGACGGCAAAGCAGGCTTTGGCCTGACCTTCCGCCATGGGGCGGATCATTCTTTCCTTCTGCTCTTCGGTTCCAAAAACGGCAACCGGATTGAGGCCGAAGATGTTGATGTGAACCGCCGATGCTCCCGACAATCCCGCTCCGGATTGGGCAATCGTGCGCATCATTACCGCAGCCTCCATAATACCGAGGCCGGAGCCGCCATGGGCTTCCGAGGTGCAGATTCCAAGCCAGCCTTCCTCTGCGAGCGCGTCATAGAAATCGTGAGGGAAGCCGCCTTCGCGATCACGCTTGAGCCAGTAAGCGTCATCAAAGGGACTGCAAAGCCTGCCAATCGCCTCACTGATGGACTGTTGGACTTCACTTTGGGCAAATTCCATAGCTCTAGTCCTCAGTGGAAAGGCAAAGAGCACCAGAAGCTGTCATCTGGACGATCTCATCGTTCCCAAATCCGGCTTCCGCGAGAATCTCACGGCCATGCTCACCCAGCCGCGGCGCCAGACGATCCAGTGCGACATCACTGCGCGAGAAACGGACGGGAACTGCCATGCTGCGAACCGGTCCTTCACTGGGATGCTCAACCATCCTGAAGAAGCCGGTCGCCTTGAGGTGTTCGTCCTCGAGCACCGATTCGAAGCTGTGCATCGGCATGGCGGGCACGTCAGCCTCGAGAAAAAGCTGAAGCCAGTCCACGGTCGTTTTCGTCAACATGATACGGCTGAGTTCGGCGTAAACCTCATCGATATTGGCCATGCGTGACGCAAAGCTCGCAAATCGGGCATCGCTCTGCGGGATATCTGGTCGGCCGATCGCCTTGAAGAAGCGTTCCCAGTGTCCGTCGTTGTATATCAACGCGCAGACATAGCCATCACTGGTCTGGTACGGACGACGGTCCGGCGATAACTGACGTTGATAGCCGCCTTGGTCGAACGGCGGATCGAAGGTGAGCCCGCCCAGGTGGTCTCCAAGCACCAAGGCCACCATGGTTTCGAACATCGGAATCTCTATCTTCTGGCCGCGGCCGGATGCATTCCGCTCGATAACCGCTGCGAGAATGGCATTTATCGCAGCGACCCCGACAAACCGGTCGGCGATTGCCGTTGGAACGTAAGCAGGGCGCCGACCTGCCCGGCTGAAGCTGTAAGCAAGGCAAGCGCCGCCCTGAATCAAGTCGTCGTAGGCAGGACGGTCAGCATAAGGGCCGCGCAAATCGAATCCAATAAGTGCGGCGTAGATGATCTGCGGGTTGACCTTCTCAAAGTCCTCGTAGGAAAGTCCAAGCTGGGCCATACTCCGCGGCCGGATGTTTGAAACCACGAGATCAGCGTTTCGGGCGAGCCTAAGCATAGCTTTCCGGCCCGCCGGGTTCTTCAGATCCAGAGCAATACTGCGTTTTGAGCGGTTGGTATTCAGGAACAGCGGCCCCATGCCAGGGTGGCGGCTCGGACCGATCTGACGAATGATGTCTCCTTCCGGAGCTTCGACCTTGATGATTTCAGCACCGAGATCTCCTAACGTTTGGGTCGCGAACGGCCCCATCAGGACAGATGTCAAGTCGAGAACCCGCAGTCCGTCCAGCGGTCCCATAAAGAATCGCTCCCAGTATGTTTACATATATGGACAAATTTGTCGCAATTTGGAACAATATAAGTTTGGGAATGGAGATTGTCAAATTAGGCGCGCGTCACCGATATGTTTCCCTGTGGGATTTAGACGCGTCGCGTCCAAGCGTGGCTAACACGAGAGCACGAGAGTAGGGAGAAGGTCCAATGACGGTGAAGCAGATCGAGAATCTCATCGCCCTTTTGGAATATTTCGCTGAAACGAAGAGCCCAGCCACGCTTGCCGATATTGTCGATCATTTCGGCTGGCCGCGTTCGAGTACATTCCACATCCTCACAACGCTCGCTCAAAAAGGGTATCTTTATGAGCCTCGCGTCCGTGAGGGCTTCTATCCCACGCCCAGGTGGCTGCATCTCGCCAGCGTGATTGCGGAAGCGGAGCCGGTCCCGGAAGGTCTTTTGCGGATTATGCGGAAGCTGGCCGACAAGAGCGGGGAGACAGTCTGGATTTCGGCGGCAAGCGGGCAATACGCCGTTTTCCTTGAGGTGATCGAGTCACAGGCGCCGGTGCGCTATACGGCCACGCCAGGCAAACGGGTGCCTATTCATTTGACGGCGTCAGGGCTTGCGCTTCTATCCCAATTTGAGGAACGTGATCGAGAGATTGTCCTTCGCAAGGCGACGTTCGAAGAACGCGGACCAAAAGGGCCGCGCAACCTGGACGAGGTGAGAGCGGAGCTTGAGGCCGGCAGACGCCGAGGATGGTTCAGCTCTGCCTCTTATTATACCCCCGACCTTGGTGGCGTAGCTATTCCTGTCATGATCAACAGCCGGATCTTCGCTGTAACAGTTGCCGGTCCTCTTTTCCGTGCCGAAGCACAGTTCGCCGCCTTTGCCTCTGGAATTTGCGAGGCCGTCGCAGCGGAGTACGGTCCCGATTATGGCCGATACACACCAAAAGGGTGACAGTGCGCCCACTTTATTCACAACGAGGAAAACAAGGAGGTCCGTTGACGACGCAGAACTACATTGATGTCGGCGAAAACCATCCATCAGCACTATGCTTTGGCTACCGCCCACCCGGAGCGAGGCCTCGACGTGCGCGCCATCCGCCGAAAGGCACCGGCCGGCTCAGAATCTCGCTGACCCTCAATGTCGACCGGCTGATATTGCCAATCTGATCGAGGCGCCGGCTGAACTGCAGCGGGCGAGGCCATGACCAGCTTCATCGTCATCACTAGCACTGATACCGGCCGTCAAACACGTCTTGCCGATAGAAGGCCAGGCGCGGGGCCTCCGGAATGATCCGCTCAGCGGGCAACTGCGCGAGGCCGTCGGCGACCTGGCCGTCAGTCTCGCCATCAAGCCCAGACTGGATTGGGTTCCAGTAGGTGCCGTCCACAATGCTGGCCAGACCGGCCCCGCTCATAGTCGCAGTCGCCGGAGGATTGATGGTGCCGCTCAACCGAGACACTCTCTTCTTCGATGTCTTTGCCCGCTGACAGGCGCCGGTGGTGTGGTGTGGGCGGGCACCGCGCTCGGCACCATCTACCATACGCTCTGTCAATAGAGGCGCCGCGCCGGGCGGCATCCCCTTGCTCGGCGTGGCCTTCATCAGCGAGGCAATGCCGAACACCGGATTAACCATCGCCGGCATCGGCGAGATGCGCGTGCTTGGCCGCCTGCCCCGCTCGACTCGCTGACGCCGCGGACCTTGCAGTGGGCTATGAGCCCCTATTTCGACAAGGCGGTATTCGTTGAGTTCTTCCGCAAGAACCGCTCCGCCAATCCAGGGTCCCCTCACGCACCATCCGGTCGAACCGCCGCTGCCTAATGATCACGCGCACCGATGGGGCCTATGTCGAGACGCGTGAGGGCAGACGGATCGTCGACGCGATCTCGTCATGGTGGTGATCACCCATGGCCATCGCATCCGAAAATCATGGAGGCGATCCGGAACGTTTCCGAGACGCTCGACCAGCTGATCTTTGCCAATCTCACCAGAGCCGGCCGAGCGACTGGCCTCGGCACTGGTCGACATGACGCCTGCCGGCCTCGACTTGGGTCTTCTATTCCGACAGCGGTTCCACCAGCGCATCGGCAGCAGCGGGTATCCTTCGGAAGGCGGCGCGAAACTGCGCGCCTTTTTTCTCGGAGCGGATTGTTGGTGCGACCCTTGGGTAACGGCATCTACATTATAATGCTGCCGTGTTACGTGACGTCGGAGGAACTCGACCGACTTCACGAGGCAATTGACTGGCGGCTGAACTGGCCGGCGACAGCAAATTAGCCCCACCGCGCGTGTTGTCGGCCTAGCAGGTTGATGAAAAAGTCCCGGAGATACCCGTTTTGGATCGGATCTGTACCCTGTCTGACTCTGATACGTTCCGTGAACAAAGCAGTTTTTCAACAGCCTGCTAGGCCATTGCGTGCCGGGGCGCAGGGCCGACAATGCCGAGATCGAAACCTCGCTGGACCGCACAGTCAAGGCAGGCCACAAGTCATGACCAGGCTATCACTGGCGGTCAGGAATTCAACAGATCGAGTACGTATCTGACGGTAAGTTCAGTTGTTGGAATGAGAAGGCTATCGGAGGCTCCAAAGGTCGGCGTGTGAACGCCAGATTCGTTGGCCGGCTCGCTGTTGCCAAACCAGAAATAAATTGAGGGGACGCAAGCAGCGTAGAAGCCGAAATCGTCGCTGCCTCCTACCGATTCCGTGGCGTTAGAGAAGGCCTCGCTCCCTGCCGTATCGTGGACAAGCTGTCGGAAGCGCTCCACCATTTCGGCATCATTGATGACGGGGGGTTCGCCCGTACGGATGGTGCATTCGGCGTGGCCCCGGTGCATTGCAGCGACACCTTCAGCCACTTCGCGGACGCGCTGAGACAGCAGCGCCCGACGCTCCGAACTGCTGGTCCTGATTGTCCCTTCCATGACGACCGACGGGCAGATGATGTTGGTCGCTTCGCCGCCATGTATAGTGCCGATAGTAATGACCGCACCGTCGTCGAATGGCATTTCCCGCGAAACCACCTTCTGCACTTCGTTCACGAAGGCGGCTGCGATGGTGATCGCATCAACTCCCTTATGCGGCGATGCGCCATGCGCCATCTTGCCTGTAATGGTGAGCTTAAATTGATCGGCCGACTTGGTTACCGCACCTTGCCGCGCGCCATACATGCCAGCGGGAATCCTAGGGCTGACGTGAAAGCCGACAGCCCGGTCAAAACCATCCAAAAGCTTTTCGTCCTGAACAGTACGCCCGCCAAGCGGCTCCGCCTCCTCGGCAGGCTGGAAGAGGACACGTACCTTGCCAGCGAAATTGTTACGCATGCGATGGAAGGCGAGCGCGGTACCCAGCGCAATGGATCCGTGGACGTCGTGACCGCAGGCGTGCATGACGCCGTCGACCTGCGAACGATAGGGCAAATCCTCGCGCGTCTCCTGGATCGGCAGGGCGTCGATGTCGCCGCGCACCGCGATCGACCGCTTTGGGCCGGACGCGGTGCCTTCAATGTCGATGTACAATCCGGTACCGTGGAAGGGCTTCGCGCCTTCAAGGCCAAAACGCTCCAGTAGTGCCCGTATCCGCTCTTGCGTCTTCCACTCCGCATTGGAAAGCTCCGGCTCTCGATGCATCGCATGGCGCAGTTCGACTACTGCGTCACGTTCGGAATCCGATAGGAAAGCATTGCCGCGGCTGCTCATTCTGTTTTTTGACCCTTCGTCCGCATCATCCGGTGAGGCAGTATCCACCAGCGCAACCCTACACCAGTGCTGATGAAGGAAAACGGCGATCTTCCGCACTGCGGCGATTTATTTATGCTTGGGTTGGCGTTCTTTGGTAAATCTCTGTCGTGAAATTTATATTTCAGAGGCGTACCGAACCGGGGGCCATAGCAGTATAATTTCGATCACATCCGATGGGCCGAGTGTCCGCAAATCTTAGCCTCGGTTGACCCATGTGTTCGGCGGCCGCATGCAACCGCTGAAAAATCAACGGCGGCCTCTTGTATCTTGAAAGACGTCGCTCCCAGCAATTCCCCAGCAAAAGGCTGCTGAGGGCTGCGCGCGTCAGCAAAGAGCGCGTTGTCGCCTGGAACAAACATCGAGCCTTGATTGCGGACCGTTGCCTTGCACGCGTCCTGCAAGCATCGCAGGTCCTCAGAGGCGTCGATCTGATCGTCATTGTGATCTTCGCGACCGAAATCCGCAACATGTCGGCTGAGAACCCGTGGCAACTGATGGCTTCTACCGGCAGGCCTGCTGCAGCCACATCAATAAGTGTAAAAACTGCTGCCTGAGGGCTAGCGTCATCAACGGAAGATCAACTTGTCCTGCGGCATTGCGCTAGCTGTCTTCTCGAAGCGGGCTGCGACGTGCCCACGACAGTTTTTTGAGGTGACAGGACATCGTCTTTGTCTGCGATCACATGGCGCAGGCGATCTGGTGCCGCGCGCCGATTCTTGAAGCTAAATAACGCAGTATGCGGTATATGAAATGTGCCGGGTCTCTGCGTAAAGAGATCCGCCGGTCCGCATCGATACTGTGATGGTAGCTCACCTATTTTAAATCAGGCGGCGGATATTGCCGGGCCAGCTAGGGAGCTGAGTTCTTGGTAGGAGGCCCGCAAAGACGCCCGTATCGTTTGTGCCCGCGAAGTCGAGAGGAGCCATCGCGATCCTTGCTAGTGACATACCGATTGAAGCGGCCCCTCATTAATACGTCGACTCGCAAGCGGTTCGAATTTAGATTCGGCGCCGGGAAATGGCCTTGGGAGACAATCGGGACGTCTGCCCTGATTACGACTTGCTGCGCAGGCGCTTTGGCCGACTGGCAAGCCGTCGAAGACAGATGCACAATTTCGGCCAACTTCTCGGATGTGAGACGATTGTTCCGTTGCACCGCGCCTGCATTATCAATTCTTGTTACCGGAATCCTGCACTGATTAGGCAACATCGCAGCAAGCATGCACACTATCAGCAAACTCTGCCGTCAACCGGCGTCGCGGGCGGTCTAGTTTGTGTACCGAGAATCCGCCGAAGTTATCTATGAAGGCACTCTGTAGACATTGAAGACGCTAACGCGTCGACCTCTCGAGCGCCGTGCCTTTGTTGGTGGTCGTGGATCGAGGGCGCAGAACACTCAAGATCGTTAATCCGGCAAATGGGCGAACGGCTGATGGATGTTGCTGCATGCTACGAGGTCGATGTGGACTTCGCTGTGAGTGCTGCGCAGGACGCGTTTTGCCATCTGGCATGACATCCTGCCTGTTGAGCGGGGCGCCATATTGCGCGCCTGGGCAGATGCAGACTGGGCGAGGTTGCCACAAGTCTTGCAAATTTTCCTACCGAGGAGGCAAGCAATGAACGAAACAGCCCATCTGACATTCGATCTCGACACGCCCGGCGTGAACAAGGGTCACCTTGTTGTCCCAGGAGGCGCCGACTGTGAAGTGCTCTCGCTCCCGGTCTTCAGCCTCAATAAGGGGAAGGGACCGCGTCTTCTCATCACCGGCGGATGTCATGGTAATGAATTGCAGGGGCCAATAGTCGCGCGACGAATTATCGAGTGGCTGCCCGAAGTGCAAGCCTGCGGAAGGGTCATCATTTTACCGGTGCTCAATCCTCTGGCCGTGCAGGCATGGACCCGGAACACGCCGATCGATGGCTTGAATCTCAACCGAGTGTTTCCGGGCCGGGCCGAAGGGTCGGTAACAGAACGGATTGCGGATGCCGTTTCGCGTCTATTGCTGCCAATGGCCGATACCATATTTGATCTGCACAGCTTCGGACCAAGGTGGGATTTCCCACCGGCGACCACGACGCATCCCATTGCTGATGCCGATCTCATGGCCGAGACGGTCAAAATGGCGGAAGCGTTCAAATTGCCAATGACATTGGTCTGGGAATACGACGACACACCCGGGATGTTCGATATCGAGGCCCAAAACCAGGGCAAGGTGTTCATTTGCGCTGAATTCGGAGGCGGCACGGTCGGCGCCGAAGATCTGGCAATATACGAAGCTGGAGTACGCAACGGCCTCATCGCGCTCGGGCTGGTCGAGGGAACAGCCGAGTATCCGACCTTCCGTCAGCACAAGTCTCGCCAGACACTTGAAACGCATTTGGCCGACCAACTGAAATCGCCCGTGACAGCGATCTTCGAACCTCGCCGCTCGGTATTGGATGAAGTAAACAAGGGAGATCTATTAGGCCTTCTTCATCCGATGGAGTCGTTGTCGGCTCGTTCCATTGAAATTCGAGCACCGGTCACGTCTATCGTCTGCGCAATTGCATCCGGGGCACATGTGAATGCCGACGAAGGAATAGTGTTCCTTGCGCGTCCACTCAAGCGTTGAGAAGTTGGTTGACGACGCACAGGCCGGAAACGCGAGGCGGACGCAATGCGGAGCATTTTTTAGCGTGGCGTCGCGGGTATCGACGTTGACGGGCGCGCCGGATGCCGATCGTGACGGTGCGCTAGGAACAAGTTGGGCTAAGCCGCAGACGCGCCTGGGGCATTGGCAACGTAGGCAATCGTCGGTATGCGTCATAGAGTTCATTCATTTCCACTATGTAGAGGTCGGATAATGAATAGTCATCGCCGAAGGGTATTGGTTACGGCAGGCAGCAAAGGTCTAGGCTTTGCAATCGCTAAACGACTGACCGAAGACGGCGCAGACGTTGTAATTTGCAGTCGCAATCAGGCGGTACTAGACGAAGCTGTAAGTCAGCTGCGCAGCAATGAAAAATGCCAAGAGGCTCATGGTATCGTCGCCGACCTTTCGCAACGCTCGGACGTAGACTCGTTATTCGAACGTGCAACGGAGCTTCTGGGCCACATCGATTGCCTCATTGTAAATTCTGGTCACATGCCGTACGGGACCTTCGAAACCCTAAGCGACGACGATTGGGATCATTCCTACGAGATGCTGCTTATGAGTGCAGTGCGACTTTCACGGGCTGCAGCCAGTGCAATGAAAGCATCTGGTCGACGTGGGGACATCGTCTTCGTCACGTCTTCCGGCGTGCATGAGGCCACGGGTCATCTACTTCTATCGAATGTCATGCGTGCCGGGATAGCGGTGC
This sequence comes from Mesorhizobium sp. B4-1-4, assembly GCF_006439395.2. Lineage (NCBI taxonomy): Bacteria > Pseudomonadati > Pseudomonadota > Alphaproteobacteria > Hyphomicrobiales > Phyllobacteriaceae > Mesorhizobium > Mesorhizobium sp. B4-1-4. The sequence goes on along the minus strand of NZ_CP083950.1, from coordinate 35,509 downwards.
TGGCGAAGCATCTCGCCGACGCACTTTCGGGGAGTGGCGTTCGTGTGAATGTCGTGGCTCCTGGCTATTTTGATACGGGTAGAGTTCACAATAGAATTGAGGCATTAATGGCTGACGAAGGCCTAGATCGAAACGCTGCCATTGTAAGAATTGCAAATACCAACCCCTCAGAACGGATAGGAATGGCTGAGGAGCTCGGGGAGCTAGTCCAATTTATCGTCGGCGAGCGAGCAAGATATCTCAACGGCACGACAATCGTGATTGATGGCGGCGGCGGTCGTCTCGTGACGTAACTTGAACAGTAAAGTGCGATATCTGTCGCTGCAGCTAGAGGGTCCGTAGGCTTCCTGAGCCGCTCGGCTGTCCGATAGCTTTTGCATTTGCAACCTGTCGAAACGTCACCAAAATTGTGGTGATGGCAGGGCAATAGTAGTCTCGTGGCTCAATTCGGATCTTCCGGTGCCTCTATGGGTATAGTGAATCCGACCTTTACGCGATCCATGACCACCATCGTTTTGAAGCCCTTGATATCGGGGTTTTCATAAAAAAAGCGGCGCGTAAATTGCTCATAGCCCTCCATATCGGTGGCTGTGACAACGATCACGAAATCGGCCTCTCCAGTCACATAATAACCGCTCATTACTTCTTCGTTCGCGCGAAGGTGCTGTTTGAACCGGTCGATGATATCTGACCGCTCGCGTTCAAGCGAAACCAGCACCAACATCGACACGGGTCGCCCGACCGCTTTCGGCGATATAATAGAAACGTCTGCTTCTATGGTGCGGCTTTCACGCAGCTTTTTGAGCCTGCGCTGGACGGCGGTAGAAGAAAGACCAACGCGCTCACCGATCTCGTCGGTGGTTAGTCGATTATTTTTCTGTACAAGCTGCATGATCCGAGCGTCTATTCGATCGTAGCTGCCCGGCATGTTCAAAATCCTGTGCACTGTAAGTCTTTTCGGTAGAAAACCTGCACGTCTGTAACGTCGCACGATGAGAGACGCCCCGCAAGACCGCTACGGCGCAACCAACTGGGAACTTCTGGGGCTGCTCTCAGAACTGCCGTTCCGTTCGCTCCTGAATCTGGGCAGGTATATGACCAGGCACACCATAAGGCCGATAGTGCCAATGTCGACCTAACCCTGCGCCCGTCGATCTTCTTGCCCTGCCCGCCCCCCCGGTTCAGCGCCTTCCGTCGCATTGCCCGGTCGGCTGTCGACGACAGGGTGATCGGGCTCGCTTCTTTCAATTGGCTCGGAATACCCAATGCACTTGACGACATGTTTGATCGCTCGCCCTGCTTCGAAAAAGTCAAATGGCCTCATTTATCTTCCGCCGGCGCAGGTGCCTTGGTTTTGCCGGCGTTCAGCATACGTCCGAAGCTTCGGGATAATTACGGCGCTCCCGACAGCATCGAGGTGAGTGCTTCCTCTGCACCCCAGCCGCCGGCAGATTTGATCTCACCGATCGGAATAGATTGGCTGCAAGCCGCCGCCCGTCGATGGCGGAGCCGCGGCTCATCTGACGCTTGAGGCCGGGGTGACGCGGCGCTTCTGGCCGGCGGCGGTGAAGACCCTGAACCTGTGGCTGTCGGGTGCATTGTGGCCCCGATATCCGGCGTCGGCGAGATTGCGGCCGATCTCATTGCCGATGGCCTTTCCATGTCGGGGATGATCGCTGCCGGCGTACGGCCGTAAAAGGATTGCGCAACGGGCCGCAGCGGAGTCTCACTGGGAAGCAGCAAGTTGGCGGACACGGCGTGGATAGCGCCCCTCCTTTTGTCGGACGATCAATTCGCCGGAACGACGACGCCGTGCTCCGTCCGCCACTCCACCCCTACGTCTTCGCCTGGAGTCGCCTGGAAGCTCGAGGCATCCGACTTCGACCGAGCATAGATGGCTTGATTCAGCGCTTCCACTTCGTATTTCAGCGTGCCGCCCAGGTACACGACCTGCCGCACACGGCCAATGATTCGTTGCGTGCCGGATGCAATCGGCGAATTGACTGGAACCAGGACCAGCTTATCGGGCCGGATCACCAAGGCAGCTCGGGATTCGGGCGCGAGAGCCTCTTTGCAGTGCGCCGGTCCAAGCAGATGCCAACCGTCCCCTTTGACGGAGATCGTCTCGCCGTCGCGGCCCACGACCCCGCGGAAGATATTCGCCTCGCCAATGAAGTCGGCAACGAACTCCGTTTTGGGATGATCGTAGATGCCCTTGGGATTGTCCAGTTGCTCTATACGCCCACGATTGAATATTGCGATCCGATCAGACAGGACCAGCGCTTCCTCTTGATCGTGGGTCACGTGCAATACGGTGATGCCCAATTCCTGATGCAGACGCCGCGCCTCCAGTTGCAGCGCCTCCCGAAGCTTCTTGTCGAGTGCGCCGAATGGTTCGTCCATGAGCAGGAGACGCGGCCGGTAAACGACGGCCCGCGCGAAAGCCACGCGTTGTTGCTGCCCCCCTGAAAGCTGCCGCGGGAAACGTTCCTCCAGTCCCTCCAGTCCCACAAGGCGCAGCGCCTCGCGCACCATTCCGGCACGCGCGGCCTTTGGGGTGCGCGTCAACGGGAACGCGATGTTCTGTCCAATCGTCAGATGCGGGAACAGCGCATAGTTCTGAAATACCATGCCGATACCGCGCTTGTGGGGAGGTATGTGCGTTGCGTCCTGCCCGTCGATCAAAACTCGTCCTGCGGTCGGGTGAACAAACCCCGCCACCATATTCAGTGTGGTGGTCTTGCCGGAGCCGGAAGGGCCGAGCAAAGTCATGAACTCGCCCCTGCGCAATTCGAGGTTGATTGCGTCGACAGCGACATGATTGCCGTATTTCTTGGTAACCCCTTGCATCACCAGGGCCTGCGACGTCGTTTCGTGCATTACCTCGTCCCGTCGTGTTTGGATGTTCATCATTGCACGCTATCGCCGAGAAGTTGGCGCTTCCCTCGAAAAAGCATGAACCCGAGAATGAGCGAAGTGACTGCCAGAAGAAGCGTCGAGATCGCGGCCGCCGTAGGGTCGATGGAAAGTTTCACTTCGTTGAAGAGACCGACGGGAATGGTGATGACAGCCGGGCTCGTCAGGAACGACGCCACGATAAATTCGTCCCAGGATCCAAGAAACGCGAAGACAAACCCGAATAAAATCCCCACCCGGATCAACGGAGCGGTGACGCGCAAGAAAACCATGGGCGGGTTGGCGCCCATAATCGCGGCGGCACGCTCGAGATTGCGATCCACCGTGACCAGGGAAGCCGTTATCATGATAATGGGGAACGGCAGGTTCAGAACGGCGTGTGCCAGGATCAGCCCGAGCACGGTCCCCACCAGATTGCCGCCCACCGTGATCGGTCCGATCTGCCATCCAAAGGTCCACACAAAGAACATGCCGATGGCAATCACGACGGTAGGAACGATCAACGGCGACAGAAGCAACGCCGACACCAGGCGCTTTCCAACAAACCTGCCGCGCACGAGCCCAAGCGCCGCAAACAGACCAAGCACGGTGGCTAGCGTTGCCGAACCGATACCGACCTCGAGCGAGGAGACGACTTCGCTTTGCCAGACAGAACTGGACAGCACCACATCGTACCAGTGGAAGTCGAAGCCCACAGGCGGCCATATCATTTCCCGAGCTTCGGTGAAGCTCAACGGCACAACGATCAGCAGCGGTGCCGCCAAGAAAAGGCACACCATGACACCAAAGACGCCAAACAGGAGCCGAGAGAAGAACTTGGGCCTCATTCGGAAACCCCCACGCCGAAGACGTCGCGGAACCGGACGAAAGCGCTGGCAACGATTAGCACCGTAAACGTCACGCAAAGCAGGGCCACGCTGATTGCACTCCCGTATCCCCATTCCACATGCTGGACAGCGATGACGACCTGCTGGGCCACGTACAGATCCCGACCGCTGCCCAAAAGCGCGGGCGTGATATAGAAACCTAGCCCGATGACAAACACGAGGACGCACCCGGCAAGGACGCCAGGCATGCTGAGCGGAAGAATTATGCGAACGAACGTCCGCACGGGTCCCGCCCCCAAAATCGCCGCGGCCCGTGAATAGTCGTGGCTGATCCGGCGCATTACCGCGAAGATCGGAAAGACCATGAAGGGCAACAGAACAGCCAGTATGCCGAACATCACTGAGAAATTATTGCGGATCAATGGCAATGGCGTGCTGATAACCCCCAAGTCGATCAGCGTGGTGTTTACGACCCCGGTATCACGCAGGAGCACGGTTAAGGCATATGTCCGCACAATGAAGCTGACCCATGAGGGGATCAGTACAGCCAGTTGCAGGATCGTGGCCACCCTCGCCGACGAAATGTACATGAGATATGAGTAGGGATAGCCAATGAGCAACGCCCCGAACGTCGCTACAAGGGCCGTCTCGATAGTCGTGAGAAAGGTCTCCCCCACGATTGGGGAAGACACGAGACGAATGTAATTTGCGAAGCCGGGACTGGGATCCACAAAACTTTGGACCACTACAAACGCCAACGGCCAGATGAAAAACAACACCAAAAAGATCAAGGCCGGCAGCACCAGCCATCCCCATCGGTTGGCTGGTGCTGCCTGCGCCTCGTCTTGCCTGGAAACCGGATTTGACGATGTTCCGCGAACGGCTCGGAACCACCGGCGGAAGAGGCCTCGATACCCGGACGCCAGGTTATTGGACGGGCTAAGCGACACAGACATTCAAAAGCTCCAGCATGGTTTGTATCGTTCTAGGACGCCTTCCATTGCTGAAATTGATTGTTGATCTCATCATAGTGGCTGCCCAGCCATGACGCGAGCGTCGGACTATCGAGCAGCACGTGCGGCTTGTCCAAATGACCGGAGGGATACGCGTCGCCCCATTTCGGGTTGGTCTCCGCATGGATGTTCGCGGGGCCGAGGGCGATGCAGCTTGTCTGCGTCCCGTTGATTTTTTTTGCTCAGGACAAAGGCCAGATATTTCATTGCCAGGTCCTTGTTCGGATTCCCCTTGGCTACGGCCCGCATATCGGAGGCAACCAGGAAACCGTTCCAGACCTGCCCCACCGGCTTACCGTCGGCATGTGCCGAGGCAACACGATTGGCATACATCATGGTGAGCGGCGTTTCGCCCGATATGAGCAGGTCTTGGACCTGGGCGCCCGTCTCCCAAAACACCAAATCCTTCCTAATGGTGTTCAGCTTCTTGAATGCACGGTCAAAATCCAGCGGCACGATGTCCTTGGGTGCCACACCGTCGGCAAGCAAGGCCATAATAAGGATCGTATTCGGGCTATCTCCAACGCCGCGCTTGCCGGGGAACTTCTCCAGGTCAAAGAAATCATCCCAGCCCGTCGGAATCTTTCCGCCTGTCTTCTCGGAATTATATCCGAGAGTGTAGGCAAAATCGTCAAGCGCGACAGCATAGGTTTGCGCCAGGTCCGGGATCAAGTCCGCTTTGTTGATGACCGAATAATCGATGGGCTCAAGATATTTCTCACCGTTCGGAGGTTGAGCAAATGCCGAACTGACATCCATTACATCAGAGGTATAGTGACGGGTGGTCACCGCGAGCTTGAATTTCGAATTATCGGCGTTTTCGGGACTGGTCAGGATTTTGATCCCTGCCTCCTTTTCAAATGGTTCGAAAAAGGAAGTGCGCAAACAATCCGCGTACATGCCTGTCCCACTTTCAAGCGTCAGGGTTTTGCTCTCCGCCCTCGCCGAACTGAGCAATGCCTCCGGCCCAAGAATCGTGCCCAGCGCCGCACCGCCGCCAATGGCAAGGCCGCCCTTTAGCACGCGTCGCCGAGTGGGGCCCTTCGAGAATTGATTGAATTTCGACGTCTCCGATACCATGGTTTCCTCCCTCGCTATAGCTACGTTTCTTTGCTCTCTTTTTCCCGGCCCCTCGTTTGCAATGCCTATTTTAGATAGGATACTGAATAAACGGTCCGGAATAATTGCTACATTTGGACTTGCATCATTTGGACTTGCGTCTTCTCCAAGGCAAACGAGACGCCCATCTCTGACGCTGATGCCCCTCGCGCCACTTATCGACACCGCTCGGCAACGCTGGCCCGTCTAGGTCGACGCCCATCCTGCCACTCCGGGACTGGATCTGGGCCAAAATGTGCTACTTACCACATGTCGAGCGCAGGACTCAGCGCAACTTGAAATGTGGCCATCCTCAGTGGGGCTGCGGGCTTTGATTTCTGCTCGCCTTCAGCACACAGGCTTTCCAAACGCATGAGCGCTCCCCCCTTAACGTCACTACCATATCTATATGCTGGCGTCTTTCGTCGTCGAGTTTTGCCGATTTCGCGTAGGAATCCTGCATTAGGCGCCGAACTGCGCGGAATAACTGTTAGCTCGCTGGGCGGTGCGCGGTCTTGTCGAAAGCGGGATAGTCCCGCTTTGTTCCTAGGCCGTGAACCCATAAATTGATGGTGTCGCGGGCTAGCGGTCGCTTTCGCCCGTCAGCTCTCTGCGTGTTCGAAGTGGCTGGCGAACTTGACATTGTAGGCATGGAATTCGCCTTCCGGCGTAATTACCAGCTCAGTGATGTTGGCGCGTTGGAAGGCGCCCTCGGCTGCTGGATCGTTCATTTTCAGACTGACCGTCAGAGCGCCATCATCTGTATCGACCAGCTTATAATCGTAGCAGACTGCTTCTCCGAAGCAGATGATCTCGCCGCCCTGAACGATCAGGTCCGAAGTCGAATCTTCCACGTCAATCCACCGGCCCTGCATTTCGACGGGAAGTGGCGCGTCCCGTTCAAGTCGTTTCATGATTGACCTCTCGAAACTTCTTTCGCGTCATGTTGTCATCCGACGGTGGGGGCGGCAACGGGTCATTTCGCAAATGGCGGCTTTCATGAGAGGCAGATTTCTGATTCAGCATCAGAATGAGCCGATATGACCTGACCGACTTCGAGTGGCGCGTGATCCAGCCGCTGCTGCCTAACAAACATCGAGGCGTGCCACGCGTCGACGACCGCCGCGTATTAAACGGCATCTTCTGGGTGCTGCGATCCGGGTGCGCCGTGGCGCGACCTGCCGGAGCGCTATGGTCCGCGCACCACCTGCTACAATCGTTTTGTCCGATGGCGGAAAGCAGGTGTGTGGGACCGCATCATGGCCATACCAAAGCCCATAGCGACGGCAGGTCAGATGAGTGACATCGCCTCCGCAACGGACTTGATCACGGACTTGCCCGAGGGTGCCATGTTGCTCGCTGACAACGGCCATGATGCCAACGTCTTGCGGTCTGTCGTCACCGAGCGAAAGGCATGGGCAACATCCCGCCTAAGGCTAACCGCAAGGATCCGATCTGCTTCAGCCCCTTCCTCTACAAGGCGCGCAACCTCGTCGAGCGCTTCTTCAATAAGGCCAAGCAGTTCCGCCGTATTGCCACCCGCTACGACAAGGTGGCCGAGAACTATCTTGCCGCCCTCAAACTCGTCTCAATCCGCATCTGGTTACGCTGTAATGAGTCTACGCCTAGGACTCCTGATGCTCGGCGAGCGGCTTCGAAGCGACTGGCGCGTCCCGCCTGTCGGTCGTGGCGGCGATCTCATCGACGTTAAGAAAGGAGATGTTGGAAGCGAGAATAGCGCCTGGCTTCGCAACCTTGTTGAGCACGCCAAAGATTTGGTTTTTCACTGCCATATCCTCGAAGACGGCTTCGATGACGATGTCCGCGTCGGCACGGCTCTCGTAACGCGTCGTTCCGGTGAGAAGCGCGATGCGCCGATCGCGCGCCTCTGCGGTCAGCGAGCCGCGATCTACCGAAATATCGTAGTTCCTCCGAATGACACCAAACCCACGGTCGAGTGCCTCCTAGTTCATTTCCAAGACGGTGACTGGGATGCCAGCGCTGACGAACGATGGCGATGCCGCCACCCATTGTGCCAGTGCCGATGACGGCCGCCTTGCAAATCGAGGTGCAGATGATCGACACCTCCATGTTCGCGTCCATCAGCAGGGCGTGACGGCAAAAAGGGGATCGAGATCATTGTCTCGGTCGATCCCGAGGCGGGCTGACAACCAAAATCCATCGCTCTTGTGGACGCCAAAGGCAGGCCGATCAAGCTGATGCTCACGGTGCGCGGCTTCACGTCCCGCCCGACGCCGGCGACCTTTGCAGCCTTGAGCCGCCGGTCGGTCTTTTTCTGCTGCTTTGCTCAAACTTGAGACGCACCTCAGCAAGCCAAATCGCGCAATCAACGTTGAGAATCAAATGATGCGCTTTGACACCTTAGGGAGCATTCGATACAAAATCGTAGCACTCTGAACACGGCTTCCGCTCAGCGAGGGACAAGTATGCAATCCATCACCACAGGACGTAGTAGCAGTGAGGTCTCGGGCCGAACTCCCCGGCAGAGTTTGAGCGTTCCAGGCGCATCACGCCGGGCAGCGTGCGGGCGGCGCCGTTCTTTCAGCCGCAGCCGCCCTATGCCGCTTCCGGCAGCGGATGCTAGATCACCGATGTGGACTTCGACCGCGCCAACATTTCTTCTCGCTCGTGCACGGCCACGCTTTTCTTTCCGTGATCCAGGCACTTCATAAGACATTGGATGCCGGAACAGCATTCGGCCTGCCGGACGCCCTCGCGGAAACTGCGCTGGCGAGATGGTGAGAGAATCGAGCAGCATGCCCCGATAGGCAACGTGAAGGAGGAGACGAAGTCGATGGGCTTACTCGAATTCGACGGAAAACGTTATCTCGACGGACGCGCGTCCGATCCGCGCGAACTCGGCTGGATGCGCGGTGCGCCGCCGCCAGCAGACAAGTGCGTCACATTCGAGAGCGGCACCTTCCTCGATTTCCCGCAGATCCGCTGGTCGTTATCGCACAGGCGCGAGCTTGCGGCGAGTGCCAACGTGTGGCGCGGGCGGGGCGGGCCGTCGCCACTCGATTGCAGCGACAAGTCGGCCGACATCGACGGACTCACCTTCGACGATCTGGACGGCCGTACCCGCCGGTTCGACGAGGCGCTGTTCGACAGCTACTGCGATGGCATCGTGGTGCTGCATCGCGGGCGCATCGTGTACGAGCGTTACTTCGGCGCACTCGAGCCGCACTTGGCGCATGCGTGCTTCTCGGTCACGAAGTCGTACGCGGGTACGCTCACCGCGGCCTTCGTGCACGAGGGCATGCTTGATGACGGCAAGGTGATCCCGCATTACCTGCCCGAGCTGCGATCCACTGCCTGGGCTGATGCCACGCTACGCCAGGTGATGGATATGCAGACCGGTCTGGCGTACACCGAGATCTATGACGACGAACGCTCCGGGGTTCGTGCGTATTCGCGCGCCTTTGGTGGGCGGCCGCGGCCGGTCGGCTATGATGGGCCGCGGACATTGTGCGATTACCTGCGCACCGTGAAGAAGGAGGGGGCGCACGGCGAAGAGTTCGCGTATAAGAGCGTCAACACGGACGTGATGGCCTGGGTTATGGCGCGCGTGACCGGCCGCTCGTTCGCACAGCTGCTGCACGAGCGCCTGTGGGCGCCGCTCGGCTGCGAGGAGGATGCTTACGTCCTTGTCGACGCGGTCGGCATGCCGTCGGTCGGCGGCGGGCTGAACGCGAGCCTGCGCGACCTCGCGCGCTTTGGCGAACTGATGCGTCGCGAAGGCGAGTGGGACGGAAAGCAGCTCATTCCAGCGTCCGTCGTTCACGAGGTGCAAAAGGGCGACGACCCCGCAAAATTCCATTACGCGTGGCTGCCAGGCTATTCTTATCGCAGCATGTGGTGGGTGAGCCACAATGAGCTGGACGCCTTCGAAGCCAAGGGCATCCACGGCCAGCGGCTGTATATCGCGCCTAAGGCCGAGATGGTGGTCGCACGGTTCGCGTCGCACCCAGTGGCGTCGAGCGCCGCCAACGACTCGATCACTTTGCCTCAGATGCTGACGCTGGGGCGGATGCTGCGTACTTAGAATGCTGGGACGGCTTCACTGCCTTCCTCCACGACGGCCGGACCTGCCCGACGTGGGATGCTGAGAAGCCCAATACCAGGCCCAGTCCAGCCTTTCCGTACCCGGGGCGCACCTGCCTTAAGCGACGACGTCGTTCTTGTTCAATTTGCATTAGAAATTTCGGCTGATCAATCGCAGGTGGTGGCCGGGATCGGTGAGAATACCTGCTCCATAAGCTGGCGTTTGCGTCAAATGGCCCGCCATCTGTTGCCGTCCCGCACCGCGCATCCTTCTTGCTTGAGTTTATCGAGATGGGCCTCGACGTTGCGCTCCGCCGCCCAGGCAAGCGATTTATCGGTTTTGCGGTAGACGGTCTCCGCGATTTCCGCAGGTGTTGCAGGTGCCTTGCCGATCTGTATCCGGATCGCATCCTCGCGCTGCAGGCGGTGTTGCAGAAGCATGCATGTATATGACGTCGGATCATGGAGCGCCGGTCCGTGCCCCGGCAGGTAGAGTCGGTCCTCCGCCGCGATGAGCCGCTCGAGTTGACGGCAATAGGCGCCCATGTCGCCGTCGGGGAGCATGACGATGGAACTGTTCCAGGCCATGACATGATCGCCACTGAATAACACTCCATCATCGCGCCGGAAGCAAAGATGATCGCTGGCGTGGCCGGGCGTATGCACAACCCCAAGCCCTGCGACGTAATCGCCCTCTAACAACGGCAAGTCCGGGCGAAAAGTATCGTCAGCGAAATTGGCGGAGGCGTGGACCCTCAAACCAGTCTCGCTCTGCAGGCGAGATACGGCGCCGAAGTGGTCGGAATGGTGGTGCGACACGATAATTCCTGCTCCCCGACCACCCAACGCCGAGATGATCGCATCGAAATGCCTTGCGTCGTCAGCTGGGCCTGGATCAAGCACAAAGAGGCCTTCGGGCGCTTCGATCAGATAGGTGTTGGTGCCGTGGTAAGTCATTAGCGAGGCATTTGCGGCCACCATGCGGCGGACCCCCGGGGCCACCTCCTGGAAGACTCCGCGTTCAGGGTCTGGTTCGTAGTGGAAACGGCTCATTCTCTGTTCCTAGGACTCCTTATGCGCCGTGCGGCACGGTTTCAAAGCGATTGGCGCGCCAAGTCAGATGAAGAGGTCCGTCATGCCGCCTTCTCTATCTGCAATCCGACAAAGCACCCGCCGGACTGGGCCAACCGCTTCAGCAGCGCCGCTGGCTCAAAGGCAACCTTCCCTGTCCTGCCGTGCCAGTACTCGAGGCGCTGGACAATCTTGGGAAGTCCCTCGTGGTCAGCCCAGAACATTGGGCCGCCTTTGCCGACTGGGAAGCCGTAGCCGTTGACGAATATCACATCGACGTCGGAAGGCCGCGCCGCGATGCCCTCTTCAAGAATGCGCGCACCTTCGTTGATCATGGGATAGATCGTGCGCTCGATGACCTCTATAGGCTTGATTTCCCGCCGGTTGACGCCGGCCTCGCGCGACTTCTCCTCGATGAGCGACCCGACCCATGGGTCGGGCACGGATATCCGTGAGCCTGCCTGATAGAGGTAGAATCCCTTCCCCGTTTTCTGCCCGAAGCGGCCGAGCTCGCACAGCGCATCGGCGACCGCTGCCGTCTTGCCGAGAGCCTTTCGGTTGCGCCATCTGATGTCGAGCCCGGCGAGGTCGCCCATGGTGAAGGGCCCCATCGGAAAGCCGAAATCGGTGAATACTTTGTCGACGATATCGGGTGTCGCCCCTTCGAGAAGAAGATCCTCATTCTCCGCTGAGCGGGCGGCAAGCATGCGATTACCAACGAAGCCGTGACAAACGCCAACGACCACCGGAACCTTGTCACAGCGCTTTGTTTCCGGATCTTCTGGCAAGCCGCCAGCCGCAATCTGCTGCACCAGACGACGGACAGGCATTACGAAGGCATAGCTCCCTCCTGGATGCCAAAAGCGCCTTTCGTCCCACCAAAATCCGGTTTTGGCTCTTGAAGACATCGTCATCTCCCTCCCCTATCATCTCCCTGCATGTGCCTACCGGGCCAAAAAGGTGAGCAACAGGTGCCGCCCGCCGGAAAAATCCGCTCTTGGGGCAAGAGGCGGGTTTCATGTGTGTTGTGCATGGATTTCTGTGCTGCCAAATGCCGCAGCGCGTCCTTCACAACCCGGACCGTATTCCTTGGCGCTCCATGGGAGCGAAGCGCCTTCTCTCACATTGATTGGCAAGTCCGGCCCATCTCTGCTCGGGCAAGTGCCCGGCAGGAGAACAATGCTCGCTGCCGGGCAAAAAACGCCTTGGGAGGATGCGTGAACCTCGTCCAAAGTAGCCGGGTTTTCGGGGCGCGGGACTGCTTGTTTCGCCACCTCTTCGCCGAATACCTGCGAAATAAGGTGCCAATGAGCATGAACGCAGCGCGCCAGGCGGGCTAACCTACGGGTTTCTAGCTGAAGCCGTGTTCCTTCTCGGCAATGGTAAGGCTCTCATCCACGATGGCCACCATGCGATTGATCTCCTCTCGCGTCGCTACGAGCGGCGGACAAAAATGTACTGACGCGTATACACGGGAGAGGAGGCCCTTCTGCTCCATGAGTTCTTGGACTCGCCGGCTGAACGGATGCGCGGCAGGAATAGGTCCAAATGGCTCCTTCGTCCCCTTGTCCGCAACCAGTTCCGCAACGCACATAAGGCCGAGGCCGCGCACGTCGCCAACTGTGGGATGGTCGCGCAGGCCCTGCAATTTCTGGAGCAGGTAAGCGCCGTTGGACGCGCTGCGCTGCGGCAATTCCTCACGCTGAAGAATCTCGATGTTCTTGAGGGCGGCGGCGCACGAGACCGCCTGCCCGCCAAAGGTCAAGAGGTGCGCGAGCGCCGTGTCCTGTTTCTTGAACTCGTCGTAGATTCGATCGCTGACTCCGACCGCGCCGATCGGCGCGTACCCCGAGGAGAGACCCTTCGCCATCGTGATGAGGTCAGGCACGACGTTGAATTGCTCAGTGGCGAACATTGTACCAGTGCGGCCGAAGCCGTTGATGACCTCATCGAGCACAAGCAAAACGCCATGCTTGTCACAAATCTCCCGCACGCGCTGCCAGTATTTCTTTGAAGGCACGTGGCAATTGTTCGACGTTGAAACCGGCTCGCCGATGAACGCCGCCACGGTATCTGGCCCTTGAGCCAGAATCTCCTGCTCTAGGGCATTGGCGCAGGCGATATCGCCGGCATCTCCCTCGAGCCCGAAATCGTTTCGGTAGCGATTTGGCGAAGAGACGAAGCTAACACCGTACATAAAGGGACCGAAAAATCTTTCGTTGCGCGAGGAGGTGATGCTCATCGCCCCCATTGTCGCTCCGTGATACGCACCGCGTCGCGCAATGATCTTGTATCGCTTGGGGAAGCCCCGCATTGCCTGAACTTGCTTAACAATTTTGATCGCACTCTCGACCGCTTCTGAGCCACCTGAACAGAAGAAAAAGCGGTTGATGTCCCCCGGCGTCAGTTGCGCCAGAACTTCAGCGAGTTGAACTGCTGGGAGGCAAGTATAATCGGCGGATGAAACATAAGCGATCTGCCCTGCCTGTGTCGCCATTGCCTCACCGATTTCTTTGCGCCCATGGCCTACATTGACGAGATAGAGACCCGCGAGGCCGTCGAGATATGCACGGCCATGCGCATCGTAGAGTGTCGAGCCATCGCCCCGGACAATGACGTGCAGCCCGTCTCGCTCGGCGAGGTCGAGCCAACGCGCGGAGTGGATCCAAACATGATCTAGCGCTTGCCGCTCAATCGGCACAAACTCGCGAGGTTTCGGGGTTTCGTCTGCCATGCTGTCCTCCTCAAGCGTACGAGGCCAGCGCCTGCCGGCGCCGCCCGAATGTAGCAATTAACGACAAGCTTCCAAAGGTCACACGGCACTGGGCTGCCGTGTCGAGTGTTAGCACTCCTCAGGAAACTCGACACTTAGCGGAATGGCGGTCGGCAATTGGATTACTGACCTGGGCGTGCACCTGATCCACGAAACGGTGACTGTTCAAATACATTTTTCTGTTAGCGGCTATCTTGTTTCAAGATGGAGATTTTTCTGGCATTGCCGCCGACTTTGAGACCCCTTGGCGTGCACCTAACGTAGACATGCGTTGTCGTCAGCAGCTCCTTCGCGCCCTCGTGAGCGACCTGCGCACGAATGATGCCTGACAAGGCCATTGCTGGCATGCTCAACCGAGCAGGACAGCGGACAGGTCGATCTAATGGCTGGACACAGTCGCGAGTGCGGGGCTTCCGCAACACGCACGATATCGCCGCCTACAGGGACGACGAATGAGCCGAGCGCGGCGAAGTCACGTTGACCGAGGCCGCCAGGATGCTCAATCTGAGCCCGGCGACGGTCCTTCTTCAGATTCGTGCCAGCATCATCCCCGCCGAGATCCGAGCCGAGGCTATTCATTGAGAGCGAGCACCTTTGACGCTCCAACTCCGTCGGCGGCGAGGGATGTAGGAGGCGTCGTCGGACGCGCGAAAGGCCCCGGGGGCCGCCACATCGCCCAGAGCTCGCTGCCGGTGAATCGGCGTAGCGTCGAGCATGACGGTACGATACCAGGAGTTGGTATCGGAGTTGAGCTGATACATTTTCGATTCGATCACGCCATGGGCGACGGCGTTCACGGTGATGCCGTCCCACGCGTAATCAGCCGCCACGGCCCGGCTGAGGCGATGACACCTGCCTTAGCGGCCGCGAAATTCGCCGAGCTGCGGAAACCCAAAATGCCGAACACGGAGGTAATGTTGATGAAGCGCGCCCATGGGAGCTCTGCTTGAGAGCGGCCATTGCGCGCTTCGAAAAGCGGAACACGGATCCGAGATTGACGCTTATTATCTCGTCCCAGTTTTCATTTTCCAATTCGTGGATCGAGCGCGACCCGCCGATGCCCGCGTTGTTGACAAGAATGTCCAGCGCTCCAAACGCGTTGGCGGCTTTCGCCAAAATCTGCTCCGAAGGGTGGGGACAGGAGGTATCACTCAAAGCACGCGTCGGACTGTGCCAACCGCTTTAGAAGCGCCGCTGGCTCAAAGGCAACCTTCCCTGTCCTGCCGTGCCAATATTCGAGACGCTCGACAATCTTGGAAAGTCCCTCGTGGTCGGCCCAAAACATTGGGCCTCCTTTGCCGATTGGAAAGCCGTAGCCGTTTACCCACACGACATCGATGTCGGAAGGCCGCGCCGCGATGCCCTCTTCAAGAATGCGCGCACCTTCGTTGATCATCGGATAGATCGTGCGCTCGATGACCTCTATCGGGCTGATTTCCCGCCGGTTGACGACGGCCTCGCGCGACTTCTCCTCAATGAGCGACCCTACAAATGGGTCGACCACGGGTATCCGTGAGCCTGCCTCGTAGAGGTAGAAGCCCTTCCCCGTTTTCTGCCCGAAGCGGCCGAGCTCGCACAGCGCATCGGCGACCGCTGCCGTCTTGCCGAGAGCCTTTCGGTTGCGCCAGCCGATGTCGAGCCCGGCGAGGTCGCCCATGGCGAAGGGCCCCATCGGAAAGCCGAAATCGGTGAACACCTTGTCGATGGCTTCCGGTGTCGCCCCTTCGATAAGAAGATCCTCATTCTCTGCTGACCGGGCGGCAAGCATGCGGTTACCAACGAAGCCGTGACAAACGCCCACGACGACCGGTACCTTGTCAATGCGCTTGGCGACCGAAAGCGCCGTGGCGAGAACATCTGGCGCAGTCTTTCCGCCGCGCACAATCTCGAGCAGCCGCATAACATTGGCCGGCGAGAAGAAGTGCAGGCCAAGCACGTCCTCCGGCCTGTCGGTCGTGGCGGCGATCTCATCGACGTTAAGAAAGGAGGTGTTGGAAGCGAGAATTGCGCCTGGCTTCGCAACCTTGTTGAGCGCGCCAAAGATTTGCTTTTTCACTGCCATGTCCTCGAAGACGGCTTCGATGACGATCTCGGCGTCGGCAAGGTTCTCGTACCGCGTCGTTCCGGTGAGAAGCGCCATGCGTCGATCGCGCACCTCTGCGGTCAACGAGCCGCGCTCTACCGAAATATCGTAGTTCCTGCGGATGACACCAAAGCCGCGGTCCAATGCCTCCTGGTTCATTTCCAGGAGGGTGACTGGGATGCCAGCGTTGATCAGGGACATTGCGATGCCGCCACCCATTGTGCCCGCGCCGATGACGGCCGCCTTGCAGATCTTGCGCGGCTTCACGTCCCGCCCGACGCCTTCGACCTTCGCCGCCTCGCGCTCGGCGAAGAAAAGATGGCGCTGTGCCTTCGATTGCAAGCTATTCATCAACTCAATGAAGATCGCTCGCTCTTTGTCGAGCGCCTCGTCGAACGGCGTGTCCAACGCCATGCGTACGGCCTTGACGCATGCTAGAGGGGCGTCAAGCCCGCGCGCACGCTTCGTCAGCTCCTTCGCGTGGGCGTCAAAGGTAGAGGGGTTGGAACGCGCTGTGGCGAGCTTCTCATCGCGATCGCGCACAGCGGCAGGTGTTTCGCGGCTATGTACGAGCTCCCGCGCGAACGCCTTGGCGCCTTCGAGCAGATCTCCTTCGACGATGCGGTCGATGATCCCTATTTCCAACGCGTTCGCTGCACCAACCGGCTTGCCTGGAACAATCACATCGAGAGCCGCTTCAGGGCCGATGAGGCGGGGTAAACGCTGGGTACCACCAGCACCAGGGATCAGTCCGAGCTTCACCTCGGGGAGGCCTATATGAGCGTCTGGCGATGCGACGCGCGCACGACAGCATAGGGCCATCTCGAGCCCACCACCCAGTGCCCAGCCGTGGAATGCCACGACCACGGGTTTCGTGGACATTTCGCAGCGCCTATTGACCTCTCTGAGCGGCGGCTCTTTCGGCGGCTTGCCGAATTCGGTGATATCGACGCCGGCACTGAAAGTCCGGCCGCTGCCGGTAAGCACTATTGCGCGGACAGCCGGATCGGATTCCGCCTGGTTCATTGCCCCCACAATGCCGCTTCTCACTACATCGCTAAGCGCGTTGACCGGAGGGTTATCGATTGTGAAGACGGCCACATCGCCGTCCACCGAATATGTAACCGCACCGGTCATCTGATTCTCCTGTTCTCGGAATACTTGCTATTCGGCTGCGCTGGCGAAGCGCCCAGTGCAAGGTCTTCGGCCTGCAATGATGCGCCCGACGGCCGCTACGGTCGCTCGGTGAATGAGGAGGGATTTAGTCGTACACCTACCAGATCTCGTCATGTGGCCACCGCACTCTGGATTGGACCTCTGCAGCGCCCATCGAGCGGTTCTGCAACCAGCTTGAGCAGCTCCGCGACATCGTTCGTTGAAGTGCACGGCGCAACCACCCGGCCTCCATAGAGCTCGCTGATGACCCGTCGGGAGCGGTTCATGGCTCGACGCCCTACTCCGACGCCAGATGGGCATACTGGTCCCTCAGCTCTCGCTTTAAAACCTTGCCGATCGCACTGCGAGGCAGGGCGGACAATATCTGAAGAGCGTGTAGACGCTGCATCTTGCCGACCCGCTCATTGGCCCAAATGCGAAGATCCTCAGCGTCGATCACGGTGCCGGCGTTCAGCACCACGAGAGCTATCGGCGTCTCGCCCCATCGATTCGAGGGCACGCCGACCACCGCCGCCTCGGCCACCGCCTCGTGAGATGTCAGCACCGCCTCCAGGTCCGACGGGTAGATGTTGAATCCGCCGGAGATGATCATGTCCTTGCGGCGGTCCATCAGGATCAAAAAGCCATCTTCGTCGAGACGACCGACATCGCCCGTGCGAATGAACCGCTTGCCGGTTGCGTCGCGCCATTCGACCTCGGCTGTCTTGCCTGGCTGGTTATGGTAGCCATTCATCATCGACGGCGAGTGGCCGACCACCTCGCCGATCGCGCCAACCGGAACCTCGCGGCCCTCCTCGTCGATTAAACGGATGTCGGCGTCCGGCACGGGCCGGCCTACCGTGTGCAGCTTGTCAGGGTGTTCGTGGGCGGCCAGGACAAAGCCAGCGCCGCCTTCGGTCATCCCGTAGAATTCCATGAGGCCACCTGGCCAGCGCTTCAGGACCTCTGCCTTCACCGCCGCTGAGAAGGGGGCGCTGGTCGAGAACTTCATTTGGAAGCTGGAGAGGTCGTAGCGATCGAAATCCGGATGTTCCATCAATCGCCGGTACTGAACCGGTACAAGCATTGTGTGGGTGGCTCGGTGTGACTGAGCCTGTTCAAGGAAGCGGACCACCTCGAACTTATCCATCAGTACCACGGTCCCACCGCCGGCCAGAGCTGGGATCAGGCTCACCAGTGTAGTGTTCGAGTAGAGCGGGATGGAGATCAGGGTTACCGCGTTGGGGCCATAGCCCAAGCCGATTCCACGGCGGATATGCTGCCACCGAATGGCGTGCGAGTGGACAATGCCCTTCGGGGCGCCCGTGGTGCCTGAGGAATAGATGATGTTGAACGGCCAATCGGGCTGAATCTCCACCGGGTCCGGGCGTGTCCCGGCCGGAGGCAGCCACGCTTCGAAGGCCTCGCCGGCGGCGGAGCCATCGAGAGCGATATGCCGCGCCGCAATCCTGTCTGGCACGCGAACCAGCGACTGGGCAACCATGTGGTCGAGGAACAACAGGCACGCACCGCTGTCGGCGATCATGGTGGCGAGGCTCGCCGGTGTGGAGGAGGGAGCTAAGGGCGCGACCGCAACGCCAGCGCGAAGCGCACCCATGAAGACCGCCACATATTCGGCCGAGCTCGAGGCGCAGACTGCGACCACGTCCTGGGGCTTGACGGCATTGCGCTGCAGGCCGGCCGCTACTCGGTCGATCAAGGCGTCAAGTTCACTACATGTCAACTGTCGCTCGCCATGGACGAGAGCGACGTGGTCCGGCCGGACCGCGGCTTGCCGGCCGATCATGGCTGGCAAGGTCCCGAAGTCCTGGGCAACCATGTCGGCTATGGCGTGGGCTTCGAACATGAGTTGGTTCCTTGTGAGGTAGTCAGCTGCTAGATATCGAGGCTCAGTTGCTTCACACGTCGCAAGATTCGATGCTATGGGGTCACTTGGGTTACCTGCCATCGCGATCGACGTGGGCACGTCATCAGCCCGATCGGCCCGGTTCTCGCGGTGAGTTGTACATTGTCGTGGTGGGTCAATCTTGTGTTAAAACAGTGATTGCCTGGCTGGAGAGCACACCGCCATTGCCCTGGGCAATCGCGGTGCGCGCGTCGGTTACCTGGCGGTCACCGCACTCGCCGCGCAATTGGCGCACCGCCTCGACGATGGTGAAGAGCCCGTACATGCCTGGATGCACACACGAAAGGCCGCCGCCATTGGTGTTCACCGGCAGGCTGCCCCCTGGAGCGATCGCTCCACCAGCCACGAAGCGCCCCCCTTCGCCCTTGGGGCAAAAGCCGAGATCCTCCAGGAACAGGATCGTGTTGATGGTGAAGGCGTCATAGAGTTCCACGACGTCAATCTCGCGTGGGCTCAAGCCAGCCTGCGCGAGGGCGCGTGGACCGCATTCGGCCAGCGCAGTCGTCAACAGGTCCGGCATCGCCGATATGTGCGAGTGTGTGGTCATGCTGGCGGCTCCCCGGACCCAGACAGGGACCTTGGGGCGATCGCGGGCGCGGTCGGCGCGTGTCATGACCACGGCCGCCGCGCGCGCGTCGGTGACGAGACAGCAATCAAGCTTGGCGAAGGGGTCACTGATCATACGCGATCCGAGGTACTCGTCCATCGTCAAAGGATCACGCATGGCCGCAGCCGGATTGAGCTGCGCCCACGCCCGCGCCGCGATGGCGACCTCCCCCAGTTGTTCCTTTGTGGTGCCGAACTCGTGCATATGGCGAGCGGCGGCCATCGCATACGCCGAGATTGGCATGAGCGGACCGTAGGGCGCCTCATACGGGAAGGGCTGCGAAGTCTTGGCGAGCTTGCCAGTAGTCGAGCCCTGATTGCTGCCATAGGCGATCAGGGCGCAATCGATCAGCCCAGCATCAAGCAGCCAAGCCGCACGTTCGACGTAGCTCTCAAAGACATTTCCTCCAGTGCGGCTGTTGTCGGCGACTTTAGGCTGAATGCCGCAGTATTGAGCGAAGGTCGTGCCGCCGCGAAGAAGGTGTCAGTCGAGGTGGTGACGAAAACGCCATCCACGTCGGCAAAGCTCAGACCTGCCTCAGCCAGAGCATCGCGCGCCGCGATGGCCGCCATGTCATAGGGCGTGTAGCCTGGGCAGTGGCCCTCACCGAACGTCGCCGCGCCGACGATCGCGGTCCGTGCAGTAGGAAAGGCGCTCATCAGGCTTTCTCCTGCTGAGGGGCGAAAACCACCAGGTGCCCCTCTTCGTGCGGAACGATCCGGGCCTCGACGGCCATACCGATCCGAACGGAATGGGCATCGATGCCTTCGACGCGGCTCATCATGCGGACGCCTTCTTCCAAATCTATAAGCGCGACATTGACGTCGGATTCGGGCGGGCGCTTGCGAACCACAGTCGTGGAATAGACGACACCACGCCCGCTGGCCCCAACCCATTCCAACTCTTCGCCGGTGACCGGTGCGACGGCACGAGGGAAAAAGACCATCTTACCGGTGCTTACACCCCGCTGGATCATGAAGCGGCCGGCCGCAAGGTGGTTCTGGTACTCTATGTCCGGACCTTTCGTCGGAGACCTGTCGCTCGTGGTGTCTGTCATTTATGTGCCTGTTAGTAGTTCCGTTGCTGAGGCTGAAATCGGTGTACGGTGCCAACAGTGTCCCTAAGTGTCTTAGAAGCTTTGCCTCTGTTGGCTCCGAGAAATGCGCGTGAGATGCGTTGCATTTGCGATCGATTATAGCGGCCCACGTAGGCCGATTTTCTGCGCATTATAGGGTATCAGCCCTGAAAATCTGCGCAGGATGGCGGTCAAAACGCCAAACCCAGTCATCAAGAAATTCATCGGGTACGCCACCGGCCAACCTGCTCATCGTTTTATGAGTCACTCCTAAATGACTTTGCGACACCCCTTCAGGTTCACAGGACATTCTGGCTGCTCCTTTTGCCCATCCGGGGACATTAGCGCCAGACGAGATTTTGTTGCCGGCGAGGCTAACTCCCTAGCGGAGGCAACCTGCACCTCAGTTTAATCGAAAAACAGTCCAGAAATCGGGGGAAATTTTCATATTAGGACGATCTCGCTCACGGTCACACGCTCAAGCACATGTATTTGACCTCCGTGTAGTCATCGAGGCCGTATTTCGATCCCTCTCGCCCCAAGCCAGACTGCTTGATACCGCCAAAGGGCGCGACTTCGGTGGAAATCAGTCCGGTGTTGATGCCCACCATTCCGTATTCAAGCGCTTCCGCCACACGGAATATCTTCGCGACGTCCTTGGAGAAGAAATAGGATGCAAGCCCAAACTCGGTGTTATTCGCCGATTCGATAACGTCTTCTTCAGTCTCGAACTTGAACAGTGGGGCAACCGGACCGAAGGTTTCCTCTGTGGAGACGAGCATATCTGTCGTGACCCCAGTCAAGATCGTAGGCTCAAAGAACAACCCGCCCTGGCTGGCCGGGTTACCACCGATCTCGACCTTCGCGCCTTTGCCGACAGCGTCGCTGACATGCTCCTGCACCTTGTTGAGTGCATTTTGATCGATCAGCGGTCCGGTCGTCACGCCTTCGGCGAAGCCGTCGCCGACTTTCATCTGCCGAACTCGGTCCGCAAGCTTGCTGGCGAATGCGTCGTAAATGCCGGCCTGCACGTAAAGGCGATTGGCACAGACACAGGTCTGACCGGCATTGCGGTACTTGGAGATCATGGCTCCTTCAACCGCGGCGTCGAGGTCTGCATCATCGAAGACGATGAACGGCGCGTTGCCGCCGAGTTCGAGCCCAAGCTTCATGATCTGGTCCGCGCCCTGCCGCATGAGTATTTTCCCGACGTTGGTCGAGCCGGTGAAGGTGACCTTGCGAATCTTGTCGTTCGCGCAGAACTCCTTGCCGATTTCGGAGGAAGCGGTGGAGGTTAGGACCGAAAACAGGCCTGATGGCAGCCCGGCACGTTCTGCCAGAACAGCAAGCGCTAGCGCAGACAGAGGGGTCTGCGCGGCTGGCTTCGATACGATGCTGCAGCCCGCCGCCAGCGCTGGAGCCATCTTGCGAGCGAGCATGGCGTTGGGGAAGTTCCAGGGTGTGATGGCACCGACCACGCCGACCGGCTGTTTGATCACAATGATGCGTTTGTCCGGCTGATGACCGGGGATGGTATCGCCATAGACACGCTTTGCCTCCTCGCCGAACCATTCGACATAAGAGGCACCGTAAAGGATCTCTCCCCTTGCCTCCGGCCAAGGCTTACCCATTTCCATCGTTAGAATGGTGGCCAGATCGTCGGCATTGGTCACCATGAGATCATAGAGCTTGCGCAGAATTGCCGCCCTCTCCTTGCCCGTGCGCTTTGCCCATGCCTTCTGGGCATCATGAGCGGCATCAATCGCTTTGATGGTCTCTTGCCTGCCAAGATCGGGTAGCGTGGCGACGACGTCCCCCTTCGAGGGGTTAGTGACGTCAAAGGTGGCGCCTGTCGAACTCGCGGCTACCCAGTCCGAGCCGACCAAGGCCTTTCCGGTCGCGAGCGACGGGTCTTTCAGTTTGCTTATGAGCGCGTCGGAAATCATGTCTGCCTCTCAGTGTTGGTCGCGATCGTCGCGCCATGAATCACCATGCCACAACCCTCAAGGAGCTCTTCCAAGGTGAGGCCGACCTTATTGCCAATGGGGTCAGCGCGGTGATGATGCCCGCACCCGGATCATCGGCCGGGACGGCGACTTCAGCGCCTCGATCTTTCCGTTCGATCAATGAGGACCGGATCGGTAAAGGTCACCAATGTCGATGCCAAGGCCGTCCCCCCAAATGTTATGTGTTATAACAAACATGGAATCATCTCGTCAAGAAGGCTCTTGGACTCAGAGCGAACTTGCGATGGCCTTTCGCAGGACGGTCGAACCGTCGCTGATGTCCTGCTGGATTGCTGCACGCAATCTCTGCGCATCCGCATTGCGAATCGCTTCCATGGCTTCTTGGTGATTGCGAATTCCCGTCCGCCCTGCCATGAACTGCGGATAAAGCAGGTTCAGGGATGGCCCGATCAAAAGCCAGCAGTTGCGTATCATTGAGAGAAGGATCGGCGCTTGGGCTTTGTTGTAGATCAGGAAGTGGAAGCTCCGGTTGTTTGCTAGGATTTCGCGGTAGTCGCGTTGGTCGTAGGCCTCGTTGATCCGCAATTGGAGCATTTCCAGTTCACCGAGATCTTGTTTTGTCAGGCTCGGCCCTGCTAGTTCCGCAGCCATTCCCTCAAGGCAAATCCGGATACGCGTGATTTCCTCGAGCCTTGCGGGCATCAGATGCGGGATCTTCATTGTCCGGGCATTCGGCATTTCCACGACTGCGTCAGCCACCAGTCGCAACAAAGCTTCGCGGGCGGGCGTCGGGCTCACGCCAAGGGTGAACGCGATGTCACGCGTCGTCAGCTTGTTCCCGGGAAGGAAGACGCCCTCCATGATAGCCATACTGAGTTTTCCGTAGGCGGCTTCGGTCAGCGTCTCGCTGCGTTCAACGCGCGACATCTCCGGTGCTGCGGCCAGTACGTTCATAGGCACATAGACCTCATTCGTTTGCTGCCCGCCGTCCGGCATTCATAAATCTCACAATAGATGTTGCACACTGAAAAGCGAGGGGCTACCTCGTTCGGCAATATCGAGCATCACCTTCGTCGTCATGCCAGCCTCGGTTGTCTTGTGCGCCAAGAGAAGTAGCTCGGTTGCTCTTTCCTGGGCTCCATGAACGTCATCGATCTGACGAAAGATCATTCTGGAGAAAATTGTGAAGATAGTTGTCCAAGTCAAACGCGTTGTCGATTATGACGAACAATGAACTTGTCGGCGACATGACCGTAAAGGACGAGAGATTTTACGCCAGTGAGTAAGGAGGAGGCTATAGCGCGGCGATCTGGTGAGAACCCACCTTTTTGTTGCCGCGCAGAGGAGGCGATCATCCTTCCGCCGATGGTAAGCGGCAACGTACACGCAGCCGAGCGCGGGCACCAACCCAGAAATCGAGCCGAGCGCTCATCCTCGGGTCGCGCAAGCACAAGATCGTCGTCATCTTCGCAGCCGAGGTGGTTCGGGCCGCCGGGCGAGCTATGCGACCGCGAAGCGGGCCGCCGCCAGCGCGTAGATCGCGGCGGCCTCCTGAAAATGCGCCATCTCCATCGCTTCATGCGGGTTGTGACTGCCATTTTGGTTGCGCACCAGCACCATCGCGGCCGGGATCCCGCTCTTAGCGAAGACCTGGGCATCGTGCCCGCCGACTGGGAAGGAGAGTGCCTCCAGGTCAAGGTCCTTCGCCGCCCGCGCAAGGTCCGACCGCAGGCCCGCGTCGAGCGCTTGAGGCGAGCTGCCAGTCCGGAAGCCAATCTCGAACCGCACCCTGCGGTCCTCGGCGACCGTATTGAGAAGACGCTCCAGTTCCGCGACCCCGCGCGCGATCTCGGCGGCGTCGGTGCTGCTGTAGTTGAACGAAAAGCTGCACGCGCCAGGGACCACCGTCATCGCCTCCTGCCCGGGATCGGTGTGGATCTTGCCAACGGTCAACAGCGCGTCGCTGCCCGATTTGGCGCGGCGCGCCTTCCACCACTTTTCGAACCGGTGCAACACCTCGACCGTCGCGAGGACCGCGTCGTAGCGCTGACCGAAGGGTGCTCCGGAGGCATGGGCATGGACGCCGGTGCAGGTGACGCGTGGCAGGCGGACATTGCCGCGGATCGCGGTCGGGATAGCGGCGGAGATCCCGGCGTCCTCGCACACCGGCCCCTGCTCGATGTGCAGTTCCATATAGCGTGCGGTGTTTGTCGCATTGATCCGCGGAGTTCCGGCGACGGCGCGCACTGCCTCCGGGTCGTAACCCAGCGCCGCGATGTGCTCTGGTAGGGTTTTGCCGGTATCGACGCGGCGCAGTGCTTTCATTTCCTCCCAGCCCAGATCGCCACAGGTGAACCGGCTGCCGATGTACGCGATCCCGTACCAGGGACTTTCCTCGCCGCGCATCCCGATTAGCGTGACGTCGCGCTCCGGCGTCACGCCCGCGTCGACCATTGCGGCAAGGGTACCAAGCGCGGCCAGAACGCCGGCGTAGCCGTCATAGTGCCCGCCCCGGTTCACACTGTCGAAATGCGATCCGATCAGTAGTTGCGGCAGATCCCGCTGGGCTCCGGGAAGCGTGGCGAAGAGCTGCCCGACCTCGTCGCGCACAACTTCGAGCCCCAGTTCGGCGCAGACCTCGGCGATCCGCTCCAGCCCCTGCTCCTCGACCTCGCCCCAGGACGGCCGGGTGATCCCCTCGACATCGCGCGAGGTCTCTCGGTACCAGTCCATCAGCGCGGCAATCCAGTCGGCGCGCGCGGCGAGCGCCCTGGTCAGGCGGGTTTCCGTTTCGGTCAGCATCGGTGTCTCTCCTGATCTAGTGGCCCTGCTCGTGCCACGCAACGAGATGTCGCGGTCAAGATTGCCGGTGGAAGGCCTTGAGAATGTCGCCCAGCGCCTGCGCCGTCTCGGACATGCGCGGCACCATGGCTTCGAGCGAGGCACGGTCGTGCCGGCTCGCCTGTGTGCTGACCGACAGCGCATAGGGGACCGATTTGTCCGGCGCGAAGATCGGGACCGAGATGGCGTGCATGTTGAGGTCCACCTCGCCCTCGACGATTGAGTAGCGCTGCGCCCGCACCGTCTCGATGATCTCGCGGATCCGAGCCCTGTCGGTCAAGGTGTTAACGGTCAACGCGTCGTAACGGCTGGCCTCCAGAACCGCATCTCGCTGGATCTCCCCCATGAAGGCCAGCAGGACCCGTCCCTGCGAGGTGTGAACAGAAGGCAGCCTCACCCCGGTGTTGAGGCTAATCGACATGATCCGCCGCACCACCGCGCGGGCCAGAAGCACGATATCCGGAAAATCTATCATCGCAATCGAACAGCATTCGTCCAGATCGGTCATGAGCCGGTCCAGTTCGGGTTGCGCAATCTCCAGCCAGCCCTGGGTGCACAGGTAGGCGTACCCGAGACGCAGGACCCGGGGTTTCAGCGAAAAGCGCCGTCCGTCCGCCTGGGCATAGCCGAGTTCCGCAAGCGTGAGCAGGATGCGCCGCGCCGCCGCCTTGGTGATCCCGAGCCGGTCCGCCACCTCGGACTGCGTGAGATAACGCGACGGTTCCCCAAACAATTCGATCACAGACAGGCCCTTGGCCAGGGTCGAAAGAAAATCCCGCTCGGGAAGCTTGTCGTTGGGCATCGAGCATACCTTTTCGCGAACTGCGGATTTTAAGGCGATAGCCGTGTAAAGTTAAAGCGGCGGGGACGGAACCATTTCAGGCAGGCGGCCCACGTCGTCCCCCCTCATGAAGAACTGTGCCACTTCCATTGAATGGCTGGGTCGCCCGGGCGGATGTCGCGCCGTCTCGCCCTGGGCGATTATTGCCACGTGCATCACCCGCTTTTCGAGATCGGTCCAAGGTTGGCAGCCGATCTTGTCCATGATGCCGGCCGACATCGGTGCCCCATTACCCTGCGTGACCTGCTCCACCATCTCGCCGGCGAAGCTGTCGATCTACCGTTCATGGTTCGCAGGGTCCTGGTATTCGGCAACGTAGTAGCCACAGCCCATCACCACTGCCGCCCCGGTATCTAGGGCGATCTCGCCCATGCCCTGAGTTCGACCATCGCGACACCCTCAACCTGGTCATCCAGTCCACCTCGTGCTTGACGGGGGAATGATGTCGCACAGCAGATGTTCGTGCATCAGCATCGGCCCGAGCGCCTCCGGCGCGATGTTCCGAGGAGGGTTTTGGATCTGTCCCTGGCGGCTTGGGTCATTCCGGTCTCGCGTGAAGGCTTGGCTTGGGCGGAGTCGGTGGCAGCCAGTCCCGAGCTGCCGCCGCTGTGAACTCAGGTCAAAAGACCCTTCCGCAGGTGGACGAAGCTGCTCACGGCGTCGGCGATCCGGTCCATCTCGGCAGGGCCCATCGGCAGCGACAGGTTGATCATGCCACGCCGAGCAAGCCAGATCCCTTGGTCCACCATGTCGAAGAAAAAGAGCGCTTTGAGCCGCTGGTCGACTGCGCGGGTCTGGGAGTAGGTGTCCAGCGGCCCGGCCATGGGATGGGCCGTCAGCAGGGAGCCGAGCCCGCTGAACAGGAAGGCCACGCCAGCCTCCCGGCAGATCCTGTTCAGGCGGTCGCGCAGCCCATCGCCGCGCGCGTTGTGGGCGCCGACGACATCGGGCGTGTAGACCTTGGTCATCGCAGTAAGGCCCGCAGTCATGGTCATGACATTGTTGTTGAAGGTGCCCGCGTGCATCAGAGCTCCGGGGGCGGACGGGTCGAGTCGAGCCATCAGGTCGGCGCGCCCGCCGAAAGCGCCAAAGCTCATCCCGCCGCCGACATACTTGCCCAGGGTCATCAGATCAGGGGTGATTCCGTGCTTTTCCTGAAGCCCGCCGGGCGCCAGGCGCGATGTCATCACCTCGTCGAAGATCAGCAACGCGCCGGTACGGCCGGCCAGGTCGCGCAGAGCCGCGAGGAAGTCGCGCGTCGCGGGAATGCAGCCGCCCGATCCCATCATCGGCTCGACGATGATCGCCGCCAAGTCATCGTCGATGTCGCGTGCGGCCTCCTCGGCGGTTTCGATCCGGTTGTAGCAGAACTTCACGACATCGAAGGGCGCGTTCAGCGGGTTATCGACCGCGAAGGTCAACATGCTGCCATGATAGGCACCGTCGGCGACCATGATCTTTCCGCGCTTGGTGAGGGTCCGGGCGAGGCTCAGCGCCAGCAGGTTCGCCTCCGTCCCAGAATTGGTGAACCGCACACGGTCGAGCGCAGGAAACCGGGCGCAGAGAACGGCGGCAAACTCCGCCTCGGTCCGGGTATGGCCGCCCAGCACCAGCCCGCCGTCAAGCGCCGCGTCGAGCGCCTGCCGGATCACCGGATTGGAATGGCCGAACAGCCCGGCGGTATATTCCCCCAGCGCATCCAGATACCGCTTTCCGTCAAGCGAGATGACGTAGCAGCCGTCGCCGCCACTCAAGGCCATCGGGAATGGCTCGTGGTAAAGCACACTGCGGGTGTTGCCGCCGGGCAGGACCGCCGAGGCGGCCTGGTGCTGGGCAAGGCTTGCCGGGTTCTTCTGTTCGAAACGGGCAATCGCCTCGCTCAGTGACGTGTCGATGCTGCTGTTCTGTATCGTCATTCTCTTGGAGGCCCTGCTTATGAAGGGGGTGGGCAGACTCTACCCACGTTGGTTGTAACGGCGTCCGGGGGGCGTCAGGTCTGCTAGGGATATTCCAGTAGACCCGGGTGCCGGTCACGAGTCCCGTGACGCAGGTCTTGTTGAAAGCGATCGGGCGGTAGAACTGGCGACTGCGGTATAGGCACGACCTCGAAGTCCCGCTGTTGATCGCGTCCATGATCTTTGGCCCTCGGCGCATGTGGGCGATCGGGTTCGTGATTGAGTTGCCGCCCCACCGGTCGAGAGAATGTTTCAGCCCTCCTTGTTCTTCTTCACGCTGTCCTTGATCGACCGGCGCTGCACCAGCGTGCTCCCAAGCCTATCGCCTCCAGGCTCGCTTTTCGGCAGCTCCGGCTAATCCTGAAAAGTGCGCATTTCGCACTAAAAACCGTATTGCGAACAATAGTTGCGGTAAACAGTCGTGTAAAGCGAGATTCGCAATTGCCCACGTATTTCGTACAACTTACAAGCGGTTCCGCGGCGTGGGCGTGCCTCCGCTTTCCATCCTGGCCGGCTCTGCTCTCCATCTCGATCGGGGACGCCACTCCGTTTTCGATGCTGAGTGGATCCTCGATTGCCAGTGTTTGGGAGGTGCCTTGGCGCACCGCTTACCGCCAGTGTGACGGCGATGCGTAAGTTCGTGCCGGTGATGATGAACGCGGCTTTGACAGGTCGCTTACTGTGGGCACGATCGCTGCTGCTGGGTCCATTAGGTCGCTGATCCCGCCGTCGAGCGCGCTGTTTCTTTGCGCGGTCATCGCCGAGGTGCCGCTCAGCAAGCTCTTCATCGGAGCGGTCGGCCCAGGCCTGATCACCGCGTTGGCGCGATGATTCTGATCCAGATTCGCCGCAATCCGCGCTCGCTCGGCCCGCGACATCAGACTCGCCGCCAACTTAATCTTCCAGATCGGCGTGGGCGCCGCGATGCTGGCACGCTATTTCGACTTCGCGGGCCTGCCCGATTACGTGCACGGCCTGATGGACGGTGCCGGCTCGTACCGGTGGGGTAAATGCCGCTGGTCGCGGTGCTCTACAGGTGCTCGTTCCTCGACCTGATAGGGATCATGCTGCTGACACGGCCGGTGGTGCTCGCACATTTCATATCTAAATCGCGGGAAGTACCTTAGCACGGCACTCCCCGAAGCCGATTGAGACGTAACCGTTGCGAACGCCGTGCGCCCTCAGAATTATTTCGTCACCATCCTCGATAAAACTTCTCTCTTCACCGTTTGCAAGCGAGATCGGATTCTTTCCGCCGCCCGAAATCTCCAACATGCTACCATAGCTCGTCCGGTCGACGCCTGAGATGGTTCCTGTTCCCAGTATGTCACCCGGCCGGAGGTTGCAGCCATTGCTGGTATGATGTGCGATCATTTGCGCTACGCTCCAATACATGTGACAAGTGTGGGAAAGCGTCAGCCTCTGCGGCGCCAATTGTTGCTCTCGCATACGGGCGGTGAGCAGCAAGACCTCAAGCTTCAGATCCAGTCCTCCCTCACGCTGATCCGTCGCACTCGCGAGATATGGCAGCACCGCAGGATCGGACTCCCCCCGGGGGGTCTGCGGCATCCGAAACGGCGCTAGTGCTTCAGGCGTGACAAGCCATGGGGATAGCGTGGTAGCAAAGCTTTTGCCGAGAAACGGGCCCAGCGGCTGATATTCCCACGCCTGAATGTCACGGGCCGACCAATCGTTTAGAAGACAATATCCGGCGACGTGCTCAGCGGCTTTCGCTATCTTGATCGGCTGCCCAAGCGAATTGCCGGGGCCCATCCACACACCAAGCTCCAACTCGTAATCAAGCCTTTGGCTCGGCCCAAACTGTGGCTCGAGCGCCTCGGGCTGCTTTAGCTGCCCCTTCGGCCTTCGCACGGCTGCTCCTGATGGACAGATCGACGATGCTCGCCCATGATAACCTATAGGGATGTGCTTGTAGTTTGGCAGCAGAGGATTGTCTGGTCGGAACTGGTTACCAACATTGGTGGCGTGGTGGATTCCGACATAGAAGTCTGTATAGTCACCGATGATCGCCGGCAGGTGCATCGTGCAATTGTCGGCGTCGTGCAGGCATGACTCCGCCCTGTCCTGCTCGGACGCGCCTCGCGCCAACAGCTCGGACATACGGACTCGCAGAGCTTGTCGCGGACCTTCCCCGAGTGCCATAAAACTGTTCAAGGTCTCCCCTGAGACGGCCTCTTCAAGCTTGGAACACTGACCTTTGAACAGACCGACAGCAACGGCCTTTCGAAGGTCGAAGACCTGATTGCCAATGGCTACACTGATACGGGGAGAGCCATTGTTGGAGCTAACCACTCCCAGCGGCAGGTTTTGAATCGGAAAGTCTAGATGACCGTTTGCCGAGTGCACCCAGCTCTCAAGTTTTGGATTATGTGTTTGATCAAGTCGCGTCACAACCTTACCTGTCTCGGAAAAATGGTCGATCTCGTTTTGAATCTGGCCAGCGTCTCGTCTAGAAGTCTTACCGTTCAACACCACAAATGTTGACAGATATGGGGCTTGGCCAGCAGGCTCCTATTGCTAGTCTTCAAGTTCTCTCTTGGCCATGCTGATGATCGCTGCTCAGTTCCCGGCGACCTTCTGCCTGGCGAGCCAAGAACGTCTTGAGGCGTTCTCGAACGGCCTCGGCACGCTCCTCCGTCCACTCATAGAAACCCTTTCCGGTCTTCATGCCGAGATGGCCGGCGGCCACGAGTTGCTGAAGATAGGGATGTGGCCCTTGCGTCACATCCAGGTCTGGAATGACAACATTATGGATGTCCAGTGTAAGATTGAGTCCAACCATGTCGGACTGTTCGAGTGTTCCGATTACGCCAAGTCTCGACCCAAAGCCGAGTTTGATCACGCGATCAACTGTCTCGGCATCGCAAATACCATTGGCGACAAGCGCGATTGCCTCGCGCTTCAGTGCGTGTTGTAGCCGGTTTCCGATGAAACCGGGAATGTCTCGCCGAACGAGCACCGGCTCCTGTCCCACAGAGGTTAGGAGCTGCATGATGCGGTCGCGCTCAAGATGACCCGTCTCGGGAATTTCCACCACCTCGACTAAGGGAACGAGATATGGGGGGTTCCAGAAATGCATACCCATGACCCGCCGCTTGTCGGTGACCGGTACTGCGATTTGCGAAATCGGAATGACGGAAGTGTTCGACGCCAGGATCGCCTCTCCGGGGGCCCTTTTCTCAAAGACGCTGAAGATCGACTGCTTGACCTCAAGCTTCTCGGCAGCTGCTTCGATCACAAGGTCCGCTTGTCCCACAGCTTGGCCAAGGTCGGTAGTCGTCCTTATTCGCCGAGAGGTTTCAGGGTCGTTGCCGAGGAGGTCGCCTATTCGCGCGATAGTTTCTGGCATTCTATCCAGAGCCGCAATCGAGATATCTTGAACGGTTACGCTATAGTATCGCGCAGCGAAAATCTGCGCGATCCCCAATCCCATGAGCCCTGCTCCGACGACAGTGACGTTTTTCATGTTTCAGTTCCTTTAGGACCGGGTCATACCCTACGGTGCCGTCGCTTTTTCGTGAAACATCCGAGGAACGGTGCCTGTTAGGGGGAGTTCGGCAGGGCCTGCGGTTTCGGCCTAGGCAATTCCCCGAGCGAGCACCTCACGCCAGACCTCAAATATCTTGAGCAGTCACTCAAACCCAAGCTGCGACTCCATTGGGAGCTATGATCCCATGTTCAGCAGACATTCGCGTCAGTTCCAGGGAGACATGAGCCTCGGTCGCCGTCCCCAGCGCGCTCACACGAACGCCGTCTCAACGATTTGAGGTACAATTCTGCAAGGATGAGCCTTCTCGTAGGAATGGGCCAAGCTGAGCAAGTAAGCTTCACTCCACATCCTACCCACAAAGATCAAACTGAACGGAGACCCGTTAGGATAACGACCGGCGGGAACAGTCACGCCAGGAAGACCTGCAATGTTAATTTCTGAGACGGTAGTCGCTGGATATCTCGACCCGTCGAATACGCCGGGTATTTCTGCCAAGGATTGTGGGAAGGCAAGCGCCATGAGGTTGTGCCGATTCATGATGGCTTCAAAGGTGTTGAGATATTGGAGCCGGACCGCGAGGAACCCGCTAAGATCAGGGGGTTGCGTCGGATCCTCGAGCGATTTGCGGGCAATAGGCTCTG
The DNA here is from genome assembly GCF_006439395.2 of Mesorhizobium sp. B4-1-4. NCBI lineage: Bacteria > Pseudomonadati > Pseudomonadota > Alphaproteobacteria > Hyphomicrobiales > Phyllobacteriaceae > Mesorhizobium > Mesorhizobium sp. B4-1-4. The sequence continues at coordinate 3,143 of NZ_CP083950.1, read as the reverse complement.
ATTCGACATACCTGCCCAGAACGCCCCCCGCTGCAAAGGGATCTTCGGAAATCAGGTTCTTCAGGCCTGCAAGCGAATTCGCCGCCGAGGAGCGCCCGAGGCGGCGCAAGTAATTCTCGAAATCGTACACCACCGACTCGAGACCTCGATTGTCGTCTCCATGGATCTTCACGGCTATGTCGGCGAACTCGGAGTGAGCGAATGGATCCTCGATGAGCGCCGCGCCAGCGGTCCGTAAGTTGGTTTTGGCCACGTTGTAGAGGGCTGTAGTCTCGTCGGATAGCGCCTGCTTCCGCCAGCCAGCGCCGTAGAGGCCCAGACGCGCGCCCACGAGCGCGTCACTGTCCAGGGCGGCGGCGTAGCCTCCAACTGGAAGCCTACCGATCGAAGCCACGGTCTTAGGATCTTCCACTGTATAACCCGCGAGTGCATCAAGCAGAATCGCTGCGTCAACCGCGTTTCTGGCATGTGGTCCCACGACGTCGCGCGTCGATCCGGCGAGGGGCGCGACGCCTGTGTTGGGAATTAGGCCGAATGTCGGCTTGACGCTGACGAGACTCTGCGCTGCGGCCGGGTTCTGGATTGATCCCCCAGTCTCCGTTGCAATACCGACTACCGCGAAGCTCGCGGCAACAGCCGTCGCAGTTCCGCTCGAACTTGCCCCGGGCGCAAGGGAACGATCGACCGCATTGTAAGTCGGCCCATAACAACTTGAAGTGGCGCGCGTGTCATCGTAGCTGAACGCCGGGATATTAGTCTTGCCGAGTATGATGGCCCCCGCCGCCCGCAATCGGGCAACGACGGGCGCGTCGTTCTCTGGCATCAAATCGATTCCACCGACCTTGCTCGACAAAGGCGCCCAGCCGATCGTCGACGGCAATCCGACAATGTCAATAGCCTCCTTCACCACCACGGGAATGCCAGCGAGGGGGCCAAGCGCCTCGCCCGCAGCCCTGCGTGCGTCGATGGCCTTCGCGTCCTCAATGGCGGTGCGATTGAGTGAAGTGAACGCGTTGTAGTGTGGCTCGTATCGCTCGATGCGCGCCAGATGGGCGCGGGTGACGTCCTCTGCCGCAAAGCGACCTCCCGCGAATCCCTCCTGCAGCCGCGGGATCGAAAGCTCCACGATGTCGAGATCGGACCGAGCCCGTGTGTTCATGCCAATTCCTTCGCCAGTCGCCGGATCGATGATCAAAGAATACTCCTGCTCACGATAGTATCTCCAGAGTAATTCACCTCCGAGAGGTTGTAATGTCCCATTCAGTCCATGTGGATATGCCCCTAGCAGTATACATGTGAGAACAGGCGGCAGCCGTCGAGGAAGACCTCCCTGTTCATCCCGACGCGTCGCGGGTGAACGTCTGTACGTAACTTAGCTTCTATACTGCAGCTGGATAGTCTCGAACGCGGGGCTTATGGGTTGGACATTTAGCATGCTACTCATGCAGTGACAGTCACCGCAGACCGAGGACTTAAGGTTTCTGGCGCGTGCTCAAGAAGCGGTCGAAGACGTTCCGAGTGATCCGTTCGACATAAAAGTCTTTTTCAATCAGCCCGTTTACCCATTCACAGGTGCCGGCACAGAACACTTCCCCGCAGCCCCTCTCGAAAGAAACTATCATCCCGCTCCCGCGCGAATGCCGCTCGACCGCGGCCGCACTGTCATCACCTTCCAGTATCGCGGCGGTGAACCGTGCATCGGCGTCGGACAGCGAATGATAGCAAGCGTGCTCATCTAGGCCGAACTCGGCTTTTGTTGCCCAGTTCATGGCAATAATTTCTAAACCTTGCGGCGCTCCATCGGTGCCTCGAGGTACCGGCAGACCATCGACGAACTCATAATCCAGACCATCTACCTCAAAGGAGAAGATACTGGCCTCGTCGCCAAACATGTCGCCATACCCAAGACCCGTGTTTGCCAGGCACCAATGCTTGTGTCGAAACACATTGAAACCGCGCGACGAGCGAGGCGCCATGGAATATATTCCGGCGTACATTCCCCGAAGTGCGTTCACTCCAAAAGTCTCCGCGCCAGGGTAACCAACGATCGGATCCTCCCAGGCCCCTGTCATAAGCGCGGGATTCACATCGCGAAACTGATCGCGCTCGCGCGCCAAGTACTTGTAGCACGTCTGGCTCTTACGATCGTTAGAAAGCCTGATTTGCCAAGTGAAGTTGCCTGCGAAACGGGCTATCTTTCCTCCACTTTCCACCCAGGCATCGATCGTCTCCCGCATCTTTCGCGACCAATATTCATCATGGCCGACGAACGCCAAGCACGCATATCCTTCGATGCAGGCGGGGTTCGAATCGAGGTCGTCTTGAGGAATGATATGAACCCGATATCCGGCGTCTTCGGCCCACACCAGAAATGGTCGCTCGTATGTCGCCCAACCAGTGGAGGCGAAATATCGAGCATACCCGTTAGCATAGGCCCAGTTTTTGGCATCCTGATTAGGTGGCGCCGGTTGCCTGGGCCTTGCTTTAGCGATGTTGCGCGGTGCCCCTGGGGGCAGCCATACCTGTCCCCGCGCCCAAGGCCTCTGCGCCGACAGATTTGGGCATGCGCCCTGCGGGTAGTCCGGGTGCAGGCCGCGATAATGGCTGGCGCCGCCCCAATCGTTGTAAGCGTTCCAAGTGCACGTTGATGCGACTAAAAGTATCGTGTCGGAACGTTCTTCCCTTCGAGCGCGGACGAAAAAGATATGGTGCCCCAGCGGTGGCTCCGACGGCGACCCGCCAGGTTTGCGCATCTCGACGACATAGCCTCCTGGAGCGATTTCATCCCGCAAATCAATTGTGATCGACTGACGCCAATCGCAACCTACCTCGTATGCTCGCTCAGGGGCTGCCTGGAACGACGCACCGAACTTAGGCCACGACTGCAATAGCTCACGCTTTAATCCATCCTTATAAATGCTGACCGATAGCTGGGATACATTGGAAGAGATATAGAGCCTGACTGTTTCGCCCCCATTATAACTTCTCTTGTCGCTGTAACACCACGCGGCCGGTGGACCGTCTTCAGCAGGAACTTCAACCCAAGTACTCTTCGAAGCCTCTCCTGCGCCTGATATCGTGCGCGGAGGCCATGCACCAGCGGACGGTCGGACGCCAGGAGCTGCTTGTTCGGATTTTGTCAT